>NZ_OY762534.1:0-3560000 GCF_963665895.2 Cohaesibacter marisflavi
CCTTCCATGGTCTGCGTCATTCAATCCCCAGATTCTTGCGGATCTGCTTCTTTCTATACTGCCCGTTGGGTCATTGCTCGGTGCGCTTCAGACAGATTTATATCTTATATCTTTGATCAAAGATTATTGACACAAGTTGCATTTGCAAGCAAAAAAAGAGAGAGAAACAGAAAATCCATCAAGGCTGGTGGTAAACGGGTTGCTGATGGCGGGAGTGACGAGCGAACGATGAAGAACATGCTGAAGGCAGATCAGACTGTCGATGCAAAGGCCATTCCTGGGCTGGGGTCCGTTGCGCGGGAGTCCTTACAGGAGCGGGTATATCAAGAGCTGGCCAAATCGCTGATGCATGGGGTCTTCGCCGCCGGTCAGGTGTTGCGCATGCAGGCGCTGGCTGACACCTTGCAGGTGTCCATTATGCCCGTGCGAGAAGCGCTGGCGCGTTTGGTCTCCGACCAAGCGTTGGAAATGATGCCGAACCGCTCGACCCGTGTGCCGCTGATCACTGCAGAGCGGCTTGAGGATCTCGCCCGTGTTCGCTGCCTGATCGAAGGCGAGTTGGTGCGACTGGCCACACCCAAGACCGATAAAGCCACGATCAAGAGCCTGCGCGACATGACAGCAGCTTGCGAGGCTGCCTTTGAAAAGCCGCTTGATGATGAACAGGTCAGCGTCACTTCCGGGCTAAATTATCAGTTTCATTTCACCATCTATGGCATGGCAGGGTCGGACGTGCTGTTGCCCATCGTGCGCAGCCTCTGGATGCAATCGGGCCCATTTGTTCGGGCCTCGGCGCTTGTCTATGGTCGCAAGCCTTCGATGACTGCGGTGCATCATCATTGGGCTTTGATTGATGCGCTGGCCGAAGGAGATGCCGGAGCTGCGGTGAAGGCGTTGCATTCCGATATAACCCAATCCTTCAATCTGCTGCGTCAGGATATCGTCGAGGGAGCAACTGATGAGTGACAGCTTCGAATTATGGGACCTCAGGGTGGAAGTCATTGCGCCGGAAGGCGGGCCGATCTATTGCGGTGCCAAGGTTGGCGACTATTTCGAGCTGCGCGGTGAGATGATCCATATGCCTCCGGGGCAGGGCTTTTCTATCTACTCGCTGGCGGCTCTTCTGCCGCTTTTGCCTGCCAAGCAACGGGACACGCACCCCAATGACTGGATGAGTACCGATGCCGAGGTCGCTTGTCCTGATCCCAATTGCAGCACGCGCTTTCGCATCACGCGCATCCGCAAGCGCACATTCAGTCATGCCGAAACAACGGCTGTTCCGCTTGAAGCGGGTACGGCACCAGAAAGTGAGACCTGAAATGACGACCCTTCCAAAATTCAGTCTGGCCCCTGACTATGCCATTTCGCGCGTGATCCGCGGCGGATGGCAATTGGCCGGCGGGCATGGGGCGATCGACAAGAAAGCGGCTGTTGAAGACCTGATTGCAACCGCTGAAGCGGGGATCACCACCTTCGACTGCGCCGATATCTATACCGGTGTCGAGGAGATCATCGGCGCCTTCCGTAAAGCCTATGCCGACAAGCATGGTTCCGAGGCGCTGGATGCCATTCACGTCCATACCAAATGCGTGCCGGATCTGGATAAGCTCTCTCGTCTCACCCGCCCGATGCTGCAGGAAACCATAGACCGCTCTCGGGCCCGTCTGGGTGTGGAGCGTCTTGATCTGGTGCAGTTTCACTGGTGGGATTATGAGCAGGGCGATTGGCTACAGACGATGCATTGGCTCCACGAATTTCAGCAGGAAGGGCGGTTGCGGTTCCTCAGCTGCACAAATTTCGATAGTGACCATGTTGCGAGTATGAAGGCTGCGGGGTTGCCGCTGGCCACGATACAGCTGCAATATTCCCTGCTCGATCATCGACCCGAAAAACGCATGGCCGCGCTTGCGGCAGAACATGATTTTCATTTTCTCTGCTATGGCACGGTTGCGGGCGGGTTCCTTTCGGACCGCTGGCTTGGCGTGGCTGAACCCGAGGGCGATTTGGAGAACCGGTCCCTGATCAAATACAAACTGATCATCGAGGACTTCGGTGGTTGGGATCTTTTCCAATCGCTGTTGCAGACCCTACGGACCATTGCAGACCGGCATGACACGGACATTTCGACCATCGCCTCTGCCGCTATTCTGGCAAGGCCCGCCGTTGCTGGCGTGATTGTTGGCGCGCGCAATCGCAGCCATCTCGCGGCCAATCTGGGCATTGGAGCGGTGACGTTGTCGCCGGACGACATGGCCGCCATTGACACCATCCTATCTCAGTCGACACCGCTTGAGGGAGATGTCTATACCCTTGAGCGCGATCGGTTTGGTCGGCACGGATCCATCATGAAATATAATCTCAATAAAGAATAGGCTTAAGCCTTCGCCAAACAGGCCCGAGATGGGCCCCTTCCTACAGGAGTGTAAAATGAAGAAATCATATTTAGCACCGTTGGCCGTTCTGGCGGGGCTTGGAGCAAGCATGGCACCTGCCGTGGCGTGCGATGTTGAAGTGGGCATGGTCATGGAATTGACTGGCCCGGCCGGTGTCTATGGGCAGGCTGGCGCCAAGGCCGTTGAGATGGCCTTCAAGGACATCAACGAAGCGGGCGGCGTTTTGGGCTGCACCCTGACAGCTGATACGCGCGATAGCCAGAGCCAGGGCAACGTGGCCGTGGACCAAGCAACGCAGCTGGTCAATATCAAGCATGTGCCGGTGGTTATCGGTGGCATCATCTCCTCGGTTTCCCTGCCGATCCTTACTTCCGTAACAGCCCCTGCCAAGGTGGTTCAGGTCTCTCCGGCCTCATCTTCTCCGACGCTCACCCAACTGGGCAAGGAAGGCAAGACCGGTGGCTATTTCTTCCGCACCATCACCTCTGATGCGCTACAGGGCACGGCAGCCGCGCAATATGCCATTGATCAGGGCCTTAAAAAGCTCGCCATCATTCACGTCAACAATGACTTCGGCGTCAACATGATGCGCGAATTCTCCGCCACCTTCAAAGCACTTGGTGGTGAAATCACCTCGGTAACCCCGTATAACGAGAAGCAGGCCAACTATTCTTCCGAAGCCACCGCGGCGCTTTCCGGTGAGCCTGATGCGCTTTATCTGGTCAGCTATCCGGTTGATGGTGCCACGATTGCCCGTGCTTGGATTTCCAATGGCGGCCCGCAGAAATTCCTGCTCAACGATGGCATGAACTCATCCGACTTCATCAAGGCTGTCGGCGCTCAATATCTCAATGAAGCCTATGGCACCTCCTCGGGCACGGATGAGACCGCTTCGACCAAATATTTCTACGATAATTTTGCAGACTTCTCCGGCGGCATTGCTCCGGATGCTCCTGCGGCAGATCGCTCCTATGATGCGGGTGCGATTGTCGGTCTTGCCATTGCCAAGGCTGGTGAAGCCAAGGCAGACAAGATCCGCGATGCGATCTTTGACGTGACCGGCACCGAAGGCACGCCGATCTATGCTGGTCCGGAAGAATTCAAGAAAGCACTGGACCTGATCAAGAAGGGCGAGAAAATTCGCTATGAAGGTGTGATTGGCCCGGTCGGGTTTGACAAGTATGGCGATATCACCGGTCCGTTCCGTCTCTGGAAGATTGCTGACGGGGCCATTGAAACCACCGGCATGATGCAGGCTGATGAAGTGGCCGAGATCAAGGCCAAAGCAAACCAGTAATTTTTGAATAGATGCTTGAGACTGAAAGGCTGGAGGCAAGTCCTCCAGCCTTTTTTGTTGCCGTTGCGTTGGCGGCAAAAGACGGATTTATGCGAGCAATTACATTGAGTGTGTTAAAAAGTGAAAACAAATGTAAAATTATGAGAATATACTGATTGTCAAGCTGTGAAAAATTGATAGTATGTGTGAATATATGCAAAACGCTGTTGCGAGATGAACGGATCAGGAGGAATTGGCTCTGCTTCCCAAACCCAGTCGGTTTGCAGGGTCATGATCTTAAGTCTCTGATGGCTAAAGTGTTTCCACGAATGGTACATGCTCGACAGTGCTCATTTGCCTGAAGGCAGCGCTGTGTCCAATGGCCTTATGCATATAGATACAGGGAGGAACCAACATGTGACCGTCCGGTCATGTGGCAGCTCTCCTCGTGTCAAAATAGTCCTTCCCTCCTAAGGGTGCAGAGATCTCAGCAGCGCATTTCGATCTCTGCACCCGGCTTGCACAATCTTGTCGTTAAGGAGAATTTTCATGAAAGCAGCATTGGTCGTCGATACCGAGACAGTCGAAATCCAGGACGTGCCGGAGCCTGAACTCAAGGATGATGATGTCCTGATCAAGGTGAAGGTTGCAGGGGTATGCGGCTCTGACCTGCATCTGTTCAAAGGGACTCACGCCTTTCGCAAGCCGCCGGCAGTGCTCGGCCATGAAGTGGCTGGTGATGTCGTCAAGGTTGGCTCCAAGGTTACCAAATTCAAGGAGGGCGATCGCGTAACGGTTCTGCCTCAGGTTGGCTGCGGAGAATGCGAGTTCTGTAAGCAGGATCTGGTTAATCTGTGCTTGAACAAGAAAGTGCCTGGCACGCCAAACTGGATCGGCACATTCGTTGAATATTTCAATGCGCCCGAGGAGACCGTTTTCAAGCTTGAGGATTCGGTTACCTATGAAATCGGGTCGTTGACCGAACCGCTCGCCGTAGCTGTGCATGCGCTGGCCCGCGCTAGTATGAAAAGCCGAGATTGCGTGGTCATTCTGGGCACAGGAACCATCGGCATGCTGTGCGTGGTTGCTGCACGTGAAATGGGCTTCAAGAAGATTATCACGACTGATACGGCTCCGTTCAACCGCGAAATGTCACTCAGGCAGGGTGCTATTGTTTCCTATGATCCCTTGAAGGATGATGTGGAGGGGAATGTCAAGAAATTGACTGATGGCCGCGGCGCTGATCTGACGCTTGTCTGCGCCGGAGCCCCGAACATTCTGGATCAGGCTTCTGCATGCACGCGCCGTCGTGGTGAAATCGGACTGGTGGCCATGATCACCAAACCGATCCCCTTCTATTGCTACAGCACCGTTTTCAACGAACAAACCGTTTACGGTGCCATGACTTATGAAACATGTGACTTTGTGAAGGCGGCCGAAATGGTCAATGGCGGTGTCGATCTGTCTGCCTTTGTCACGCAAAGGCTTCCGCTTGATCAAACGCAGGAGGCGCTGGACATCCTCAATCAGAAAAAAGAGGACGTCATCAAGGTTGTTGTGACCTTTTGAGGCGGACGTTGATCGAGAGAAGATTTAACCCTGTAAATGACAATCTGACTTCGGGAGGAAGTTTGAAAATGAAGAGTCTATTGTCTCTGGCTTCAAAGCCACTGGCCTTTTGTGCCCTCGCAGCACTGGTAACTCTGGGTGTTCCCGGGCAAAGCCGCGCTGATGACGTGCTCACACTGAAGCTGGGCCATATCCAGTCTGAGAAAGACCTGTGGCACTTTGGCGCCGAGAAATTCAAGGAAGAGCTTGAAGCCCGTTCCGATGGTAAGATCACATTGGCTATCTATCCCAACTCCACGTTGGGTGGTGACCGTGATCTGGTTGAAGGCATGCAGATGGGCACGGTTGATTTTGGCCTGATTGCTGGTGTGCTTGGCAACTTCGAACGCTCAATCCAGTTGCTCGAATTGCCCTATCTGTTTCACTCACAAGATGAGTTCAATACCGTTATTCATGGTGAAATCGGTGGTGAGATCGCTCAGAATGTGCTGGATCAAGCCAATATCCGCATCCTGAATTGGTGGGATCGCGGCCCGCGTGAAGTGACCTCCAACAAGCCGATCAACGGCCTGGAAGATCTGCAAGGGCTGAAGATCCGTGTGCCTGAAATTCCTGCCATGGTCACGACCTGGCGTGAAATTGGCGCCAACCCGACGCCAATGGCCTGGAGTGAGGTTTATACCGGTCTCGAGCAGAATGTGATTGAAGCTCAGGAAAACCCGATCCCGTTCATCTATGGTGGTCGCATCAACGAAGTGCAGAAATATATCGCCTTCACCGATCACAAATATGAGTATGTCACTATCGCGATGAGCAATGTCCGCTGGCAGCAGCTGACAGAAGAACAGCAGAAAATCGTCACCGAAGCTGCCGCCGCTGCAACCGAAGCAGAAAACAAGGCTGTTAGCGAGCAGGCTGAAAAACTCCTGCAGGAAATGGTCGATGGTGGTCTGCAGGTTACCCATCCTGATAACGGTCCGATTGCGGCTGCGGCGACAAAAGCCCATGAAGCTTTTGCCAAGGACGTCAATCTCGACCTCTATAATCGCATCCAGAAAACCCTGGGCCGGTAATAGTCGGATCTGATCCTCGCCATCGCGCTGCATCCTTTTTGCTGATCGAGCATTTGCTCCTCTGCGGCCTGAAGAACCAGTGCGGTGGCCCATTTTCCACGATTTGAAAGACGGCGGAGGAGCCATCATGGAAAAGCTAGACACATTTATTCACCGAACGCTGCTCTGGACCATAGCAAGCCTCATGTTCGTCATGATGGGCCTTACCTTCACGCAGGTCGTTGCGCGCTATCTTATGCATCATTCTCTGAGCTGGTCTGAAGAAGTTGGACGGTATGTCTTCGTCTGGATTTCCTTTCTCGGTCTGGCGGCGGCCTTTCGCTCGGGTGCGCATGTCGCGCTCGATATTCTCTCCGATATTCTGTCTCCCGCCCCGCGCCGGGTGCTTGCAGTCATCAATACATCCTTCATCTTCATTCTGGCGATTTCCTTGTTCTTTGGCGGCATTGCCCTGATGAAATTCGGCATGAACCAGCGCAGTCCGGCGTTGGATTTGCCCATGTATCTCGTTTATCTGGTCATCCCCTTCAGCGGGATTGCCCTTGGCTATTTCGCATTGCGCGCGGTTTGGGGCCACCTGACCGCCAAATTGGAGGACTGAACAGTGCTTGGCTTGATCTTGTTTGGCGGATTTGCCTTCTTCCTCGTTCTCGGCCTGCCTGTCGGTTTCGGACTGGCGCTGGCTTCTGTCGCTGCGATTTTCTACAAGGGCTTTCCAATTGCCCTTTTCGGACAGCGCATGTTTACCGCCGTGGATTCCTTTCCCTTGATGGCCATTCCGCTGTTCATGTTGGCCGGTTCCCTGATGGGGCATGGGGGCATTACGCGCCGGATTATCAATTTTACCCTGTCCTTCGTTGGCAATGTGCGGGGCAGTCTAGGCCATGTTGTTTCGCTGAGTGGTGTTATCATGGGGGGCATCTCCGGCTCGGGCGTGGCTGATGTGGCTGCTCTGGGCTCTGTTATGATCCCCGAAATGAAAGATCGCAAATATGATGCTGGCTTCTCTGCGGCGCTTGTGGCTTGCTCGGGCAGCATCGGGCTGATTGTTCCTCCATCCATCGCCATCATCATCTATGGTGTTGCAACGCAGTCATCGATCGGCGACTTGTTTATGGCTGCCATTGCGCCAGGTGTGCTTATCGGTCTGGGCTTTCTGGCCTACTCCTATTATTTCGCGCGCAAAAAGGGCTATCCCAAAGAAGGCAAGGTGAGCCATCAGGAAAAGTGCCGCCGCTTCAAGGATGCTAGCTGGGCTCTGATGATGCCGATCATCATAATCGGCGGTATCCGGATGGGCATCTTTACCCCGACTGAAGGTGGCGCAGTGGTGTCTGTCTACGCGCTGTTTGTTGGCATGTTTGTCTATAAGGAAATCACCCTTGCCAAGATACCGCGGATCTGCATGGAGGCAGCTATTGCAACGGCTGTCATCTCGGCCATCATCGCTTCGACGTCCCTTTTCGGCTGGCTGCTGACCAGTGAGCAGATCCCGCAATATCTAGCAGGCAAGATCCTGTCGTTGACGGACAATAAATATGTTCTGTTGCTTCTCATCAACGTCATGCTGCTCATCGTTGGCATGTTTATCGACAGCGGACCGGCCATTCTGTTGCTGACGCCCATCCTCGGGCCTGTTGCATCAAGCCTTGGCATCGATCCGGTTCAGTTCGGCCTTGTCATGGTCATCAACCTCACGATTGGCCTGCTGACGCCACCGGTTGGGACTGCCATGTATGTCGCGGCGAACATTTCCGGGGTTCCGGCGCTCAAGCTGACCAAGAGTTTTGTTCCCTTTTGGATGATCATGATTGCGGTCCTGATGCTTGTGACCTTCGTTCCCGCCTTTACCACATGGGCATCCTGATGCCTTGGGGCAAAGCAGATTGCTGGATCCTTGCAAGAGAAAACAGAGAGGCATGATCGACATGACAGCCAAGATTTATCTGGTGCGACATGGCGAGACCGAGTGGAACCGTGATGACCGGATGCAGGGCCAGCAAGATTCACTGCTGACCGCCAAGGGCCGGGCGCAGGCCAAGCAGACAGGACGTGCCCTTGCCAGAGTGGGGGCTGATAATCTGCCCACCTGGGTTAGCCCGCTTGGGCGAGCAGTGGCCACCTCTGCATTGATTGCAGAGGAGGTGGCTCTGGGGCCGGTCATGCTGGAACCGCGCGTCAAAGAAGTGGGGCTTGGCTCCTGGGAGGGGTGGACCGGCGAGGAGATTGCCCGTTTTTACGGGGAGGCACTCGCTGACATCCCGCGCTCTGCCTGGGGCTTTTACAGCCCGGATGGCGAAGGGTTCGAGCTTGCTGCCAGTCGCGTCACGGAATGGCTCGGCGAGCGCACCGAAAGCGCAATCCTGGTGATCGCTCATGGCATGATCGGGCGGGTTTTCCGAGGGCTTCTGACGAGCATGACGCCCGAAGAAGCGATGATCTCAAATGTGCCGCAGGATGCCATCTGGTGCTTTCATGAAGGACATTTGACCGAATTGGCCGTGGAAGGCCTGTCGTGATGGACGTGAACTTCGCCCTGCGTGCCAAGGATGCTGCCAGAGCGAAGCTTCAAGCGTAAGACAAAGGAATGGAAAGATGAGCTTGTTATTGGGCGTGATTGCTGACGATTTCACCGGTGCGACCGATATCGCCGGATTTCTGGTTGCCAATGGGATGGCTACGACACAGTTGATCGGGGTCCCCGCAGACGACATCGAGGTGGATGCAGAAGCCATCGTGATTTCGTTGAAGTCGCGATCCTGTCCCGCCGACGAAGCGATTGCAGAAAGTCTGCAAGCCCTTGAATGGTTGCGCGCGAAAGGGTGCAAGCGGATTTTCCAGAAATACTGCTCCACCTTCGATTCCAGCAAAGAAGGCAATATCGGCCCCGTGGCTGATGCTCTGCTGGATGCCCTTGATGACAGCCTGACGGTGGTTTGCCCCGCTTTGCCGATCAATGGTCGTACGATTTATAATGGCTATCTGTTCGTCAATGGCGTGCTGCTGGAAGAATCTGGCATGCGTAACCACCCCATCACCCCCATGACAGACAGCAGTCTGATGCGCCTGATGGAAGCCCAGTCTGCGGGGCGCTGTGGGGTTGTTCCCGCAGAAATCATCGATGAGGGTGTCAAGGCAGTCAAAGCGGCGCTGGAAGCTGCACGCGCAGAGGGCAAACGCTATGTGGTGCTGGACAGCATTACGGATACTCATCTGGATATTGTTGGTGAAGCCGTCATGGACATGCCGCTCGTAACCGGCGGGTCAGGCTTGGGGGCAGGTATAGCCAGAGCCCTGAAACAGCCCGATCTGGCGGACGCGGAAGATGCGGCAAAAGCGGGGGCCGCTCAACCGGGACGGGGGGTTGTTCTTGCCGGGTCCTGCTCCACGATGACCAACCGGCAGGTCGCTCTTTATAAAGCCAAAGCCCCGTCACGCGCTGTCGAACCGGAGCGCTGCATGGCCAATGCTGAAGGGTATGGCAAGGAACTGGCCGCATGGGTGCTGGATCAGCCATCCGGGCCGGACAGTCTTTCCCCCATGCTGCATGCTACAGCTGACCCTGAAACGTTGCAGACCATTCAGAAGAAATATGGCGCGAAGGCATCCAACGCCATTGAGCAGACCTTTGCCGTTGTCTCGGGCATTCTGGCAGAGCAGGGCACCACGCGCTTTGTCGTTGCCGGAGGGGAAACATCAGGGGCTGCCGTCAAGGCGTTGGCGCTTTCCGGGTTTGCAATTGGCCCTCAGATCGCTCCGGGTGTGCCATGGGTACGAGCCATCGATAAACCCTATTCGCTGGCTCTCAAATCAGGCAATTTTGGCGCGGAGACCTTCTTCTTCGATTGTCAGATGCCGGAAGCGCTGGCCGGATTGAACTTGGCTGACAAATAACAATAAAGAGGTGAGCATCATGACCAACCAAGACACAATCACCCAGATGTGCAGTCTGTGCGCAAGCCTGTATGATCGCGGCTATGCCGTGGGCGGTGCCGGCAATGTTTCGGTTCGAACGGAGAGCGGAGGCTTTATCGTTACGCCAACAGGCAGCAGTCTGGGGCGTCTTGATCCTGACAAGCTGGCTGAATTCGATAAGAATGGAACTCTGATCAGCGACTATCGGCCATCAAAGGAATTCGCCTTCCATAAGGGGCTCTATGAAGTGCGGCCGGATATCGGGGCTGTCGTGCATTTGCATTCCACCTATCTTACGGCATTGTCATGCCTTGAGAATCTGGATAGAGACAATGCCTTACGGGCTTTTACGCCCTACTATGTTATGCGGGTTGGGTATTTGCCTGTCGTGCCATATTATCGCCCCGGTGCGTCTGAGATTGCGCGGGATCTTGAAAGTCTGGCCAAGAAGCATCCGGTCAATGCCTTTCTGCTTGCGTCCCATGGCGTGGTGGTTTTGGGAAAAACCATCGAAGAAGCCGTTGGCAATGCTGAGGAACTGGAAGAAACAGCCAAGCTGTTCTTCCTGCTTGATGGAAAACCGCTTCATTATTTGAATGAAGCTGAAGTGGCCGAACTTAGGCAGTAGTAGTCCGGGGAGCAATCCGGGGCAAAGAAAACAAGGGCAATGGGAAGCTTTGCGTCCGCCTTTTTTTGGCGCAAGGCGAACGCATTGCATGAACTTGTAAACTGAAGGTTGCATTGTTAAGAATGACACTTGCGCTTGGCGTGCATTTGTCTAATCACTGCTGAAAACCTTGGGTGTGACTGCAAGACTGGGCCGGGCTTTGTTCCCGCAAAAAGAGGTATACCGATGATACCTGCTGAAAGACAACGTCGTATTCGTCAGGCAATTGAGACCAAGGGTATGGTCAGTTTTGCTGAAATGGCTGAGATACTCGATGTTTCCCAGATGACGGTTCGACGCGACATGCAGTTGCTGGAGCGTCAGGGACACTTGACTCTGGTCTCCGGTGGTGCGGAGCGTGTCGGGCGCTTCTTTACCGAATTGCCGATGAGTGAAAAGCGCACCCTTCAGCATGCCGAGAAAACGGCCATTGCACGGGAAGCTGTGAAAATGGTGCGACCGGGCAGTGCCATCTATTTCGATGCCGGTACGACCTGTCTTGCGATTGCCGAGGAAATCGTCAAACGGCCCGAGCTGCGTGATTCCATTATCGCGGTGACCAATGACTTCACCGTCATCAATCAGTTTATGCTGAACTCGGGCTGTCGCCTTTATCATACGGGTGGTGAAGTGCTGCGCGAAAATAAATCCTGCATCGGCGAGCTGACTTCACGCGTTATCAGTGGTCTGAATATCGACCTTGCCTTTCTTTCCTCCTCATCGTGGAATGAAACATGGATGTCTACGCCCAATGAAGCCAAAATTGCCGTCAAAATCGCGGCGATCAAAGCGTCCGAGCGCACGGTTCTGGTGACTGACACCTCGAAATTCGGCAAAGTGGGCTTTTTCAATGTCATCAAGCTGCAAGAGCTGGATGCTGTGATCACCGACAGTGCCCTGTCTCCTGACATACAGGAGCATCTTGTGCGAACCGGGGTCAATCTCAAGCTTGTTGATCCTGTCATTGATGACGAAGATCTTGATGAAGGGGCGTCGGCCTAGAGCATGATGGTCTGCTTCTAGGGCTGCTCTTCGGGAGGCACCGGAATGATCGAGCCGGGAACCGCATAGTCCTCGATCTTGTCGCGCAGCATGTCGACGAGCGTGTTGACCATCGGGTCGGGATCGTCCTCGCAGTGACGAATAACCCCGAATGAGACCCATCGTTCAGGAAGCAGAGGCCTTGTGGTGACAAGGCTGCGGTCCATAGCCAGCGTGCTGAGCCTGTCGATGATGGTTAGCCCGGCACCATGCGCTACCAGATGCTCGGTTATCTGGGATGTTCCCGCAAGAATTTCCTTCTCGATCCGGATGCTTTGTGCATCGAACATCATGTCGGTCTGGCGTCGGAGCAGCATGCCCGGAAAATTCTGCACCAGAGTCTCGCCTGCCAGATCTTCTAGCGTCACATGTGTTTTCTTGGTGAAGGGGTGGTCGGCTGGCATCAACACTTCAAATACGGCCCTGACCAGCGGTGTGCTTCTGGCCGAACGGAAGCTGATGGGTACATTGCCAAAGCTGAGATCATATTCCCGTCCATTGATCCAGCTTTCGATATCGCGGTGCGATCGCACATCCAGCGACAGTTTGACCTCGGGATATTCCTTTGAAAATCGCGCCACGCTTGGTGCCACAACCGAAAGTGCCGTGCGGGGCATGGTCACCATTCTCAGCCGCTTGGGGCGATGGGCGCGGATTTCATCGGCAATGGCCGGGATCTCCCTGAGGCCCGCCAATATACGATGCGCTTCACGGTTAAAGGCGGCGCCTTCCTCTGTCAGGCGGAGGCGCTTTTTCTCGCGCTTGAACAAGGTCAGCCGCAACTCGGCTTCCAGAATGGCAATAAGGCGGCTGACGGCCGGTTGGCTTAAATGCATGGCGCGGGCTGCCCCGCTCACAGACCCCTCGGTAATCACCGCCTGAAACGCCATCAAGGCCTTAATGTTCATTATATAACCAGTCTAATATCAGTTAATTTTATATTCTCATATAGTATATGCATAAGCGCTATAACTCAATAAGAACTATATTGGTCGGAAGTCATTTGTTCCCCCGCATTTTTTTCCGTCTATCAAGTCGAGTTCGCCAATGTCAGTTCTTTCTCCCCGCCCATCAAGCGTCGACGCCCTAATAGCGCGTCTTCCCGACCGTCAGAGCATTGATGTCAATGGCCTTTCGGTTTCCTATCGCGCCATGGGGGAGGGGACACCTATTCTTTTCCTGCACGGCCTTTTGGGGAGCGCTGATAGCTGGGTGCTTCAGCTGCTGGGCCTGTCGAACCGTTATCGGGTGATCTCCTGGGATGCGCCCGGCTATGGTCAGTCCGATGGGGTCGAAGACCCCGATATCGAGCTGTTTGTCAAACAATTGCAGGGCTTCATTTCAGCGCTTGGTCTTGTAGCGCCAGTTCTGGTCGGCCATTCCATGGGCGGCGTGTTGGCAGCCCGGCTGGCGGCAGCCCCCCGCCAGCCGGTCTCCCGGCTCGTGCTCTCCTGTACCCATCCCGGTTATGGTGCGCCTCGCGATACGCCGCCAACGCAGAAGCTGCAGGATCGCATGGTAGCGCTCAAGGAAGAGGGGGCAGTTGCCTATGGGCGTGAAAGGGCCGGCGCCATGGTTGCTCATCCCATCGATCCTTTCTTGCTGGAGGTGGCTGCTCATGTGGCCGCTGGTACGCGGCCGGATGGCCTGTTTACGGCGACCCGCATGCTGCAATTTGCCGATCTGCGTCCGCATTACCAGCATATCGAAGTGCCTACCAAGGTGCTGTTTGCGGAACGCGATCCTGTTGTTCAGCCCGCTCTTAGCGCTGAGCTGAAAGAGCTTACACCTTTTGCGCTTCATGAAACTTTGCCCAATGTCGGACATGCCCCCTATCTGGAGGATGCTGATAGTTACGAAAGGGCCATAACCACGTTTCTCACCGAAGAAACGGATTTGACAAAAGCGCGCTAGTCCGCAAGAGGGCGGCTCTTTTGTCCAACTTTCAGCCGTTGCAGGTTGAAGCCTGTTAAAGACTTC
Source organism: Cohaesibacter marisflavi (assembly GCF_963665895.2). Classification (NCBI taxonomy): domain Bacteria; kingdom Pseudomonadati; phylum Pseudomonadota; class Alphaproteobacteria; order Hyphomicrobiales; family Cohaesibacteraceae; genus Cohaesibacter; species Cohaesibacter marisflavi. The sequence goes on from NZ_OY762534.1 coordinate 13,915, forward strand.
TTCTGAAGCAGCGGCTCCGAATAACAAAAATCGCAAAATCGCGTGCACGCCGGCTGACCATGGCAATGACCGCGACAAATAGGAGGAAAACTATGACCGGATTTTTAATCGGCCTAGTGATTACCGTGGTGGTGGCTTGGCTCATCATCAAGAAGTATCAGGCCCACACAGTGCTGCTGATCGCAGGCTTGCTGCTGCTCAGCCTCACGCTGCTGGTTCAGCCAGAAACATCCATTCTGTTCAAAAATGCCAAAAGCACGGGACTGTCCCTGTTTGACATTTTCGACTATGTCCGCGGTTCTCTTGCCTATCGTGCAGCGGGCCTCGGTCTGATCATTATGTCTGCTGGCGGCTTTGCCAAATATATGGACCATATCGGCGCAACCGATGCTATGGTTGATGTGGCTATTCGCCCGCTCAAGCTGCTGAATGCGCCTTATGTCGTTCTGGCTCTGGGCTATGCTGTTGGGCAGGTACTCAACATTTTCATTCCAAGTGCGGCTGGTCTTGCCATGCTCTTGCTGGTGACCTTCTACCCAACGCTGGTGCGTCTCGGGGTGAGCGCTGCCGCAGCCGCTGCCATGATCGGCACCACTGCCGTGCTTGACCTTGGTCCGGCATCGGGCGCTTCCAACCTGGCTGCCAAAACTTCCGAACTTGATGTGGCTGTCTATTTTGCCCAGCATCAGATTCCGGTCGGTATTGCGGCAATCATTGTCATTTCGCTGCTGACCTATGTGTCCGGTCGCTATTTCGATGGCAAGGCCGGTCATGTGGCTACGGCTGAAGAAGCAAGCGAGGTGTCAGAAAATGAGAGCATCAAGCGGGCTCCAACCTTCTATGCGTTGCTGCCGATCATTCCGTTGTCCCTGATCCTGATCTTCTCCAAGCTGCTGGTCAGCTCTGTGAAGCTCAATGTGGTGACTGCCATGATCATCGGCGCCCTGTTTGCCTTCGTTTGCGAGCTGATCCGGCACCGCAATGGCAAGGATGCTGCCAAGGGCTTCATGGCCTTTTTTGATGGCATGGGCAAGATGTTTGCCCGCATCGTCAGCCTGATCGTTTGTGCGGAAGTCTTTGCTGCCGGTCTGAAGACCATCGGCATGGTCAACTTCCTCATCGATGCGGCGCAGAATGCCGGTTTTGGCATCACCGCCATGACCATCGTCATGTGCCTGATGGTGACTGTGATTGCCGTTATTACCGGCTCTGGCAATGCGGCCTTCTTCTCCTTTGGGCATCTGGCTCCCAATATTGCTTCCAGCTTTGGTGCAACGGCTGTTTCCATGCTGCTGCCGATGCAGCTGGTCGCTGGTCTGGCGCGCTCCATGTCCCCGGTCGCCGGTGTCATCATCGCAGTGAGTGATGCGGGCAATTGTACCCCGATCGATATCGTCAAGCGCACTGCACTGCCGGTTGTTGGCGGGATCGTAACCGTGGTCCTCATCTCCGTGATCTTTGCCTAAGGATCATGCTCAAAAATGGGGAAGTGGGGCTCTCACTTCCCTTTCAACTCCCATTCCCAACGTGTGAAATCGACCGGCACCCCTTTGGGGACTGGTCTGAAAGAGACGAATATGAACAGGACACCACTTGATATCGAGAGTTATCTCAAAGACCTTGAAACTCTGGTCAATATCGACAGTGGCAGCCACGACAGGGCCGGCGTTCTCAAGGTTTCGGAGTTTTTTACCGAGGAATTCTCAAAGCTTGGATGGCAGGTGTCCAGCCATGAGGTTGATGACGCTCTGGCACCTTGTCTGGAAATGCGCAGCCCAAATGCCGAAGACACATTCGACATCCTCATTCTGGGTCATGTGGACACGGTCTTCCCGAAAGGAACCGCTGCAGAGAGACCTTTCCGCATCGAGGATGGTCGGGCTTATGGGCCCGGCGTCATGGATATGAAGGCAGGGGATCTGTTTGCGCTCTATCTTGCGCGCGCCTTGCATGAAAGTGGCGAAGATATGCCCTCGATCTGCGTTGCGTTCAACAGCCATGAGGAAATCGGGTCTCGCAAGGCTCGCCCATGGATTGAGGCTCTGGCTGCGAAAAGTAAGCGGGCCTTCATTCTTGAGCCCGCCCGCGCCAATGGTGATCTTGTCTATGAGCGCAAGGGATGCAGCCGTTATCACCTGGCCTTTCATGGCAAGGCAGCCCATTCCGGTGTTGACCCGCAAAATGGGGCCAGTGCTGTCAACGAGCTTGCCCATTGGGTGATCGAGCTGCACAAGCTGACCGATTTTGACGAGGGGCTTAATCTCAATGCCGGTCTGGTTTCCGGCGGCACTTCCGTTAATGCCATCGCGGAACGGGCCGAGGCTGAGGTTGACGTTCGGCTCGTCACCCTTGAACAGGCACAGCGGGTGCAAGATCGCATCGACGCAATGCAGAAAGCGCCTTTCACCGATGGTGTGCGCGTTGACGTAAGCGGAGGCATGACCCGCCCGCCGATGAACGCAACCGAAGAAACCAAAGCACTATGCAGCCGTATCGACGCCATTGCCAAGCCGCTTGATATTCAGTTTGGCTGGCAGAAAACCGGCGGCGGGTCGGATGGTAATTTTACGGCCTCTCTTGGCCTGCCCACCATCGACGGCATGGGGCCGATTGGCGGTCGGGCGCATAGCCGTGAAGAGTATCTCGAAGTAGATAGTATCGCCGAGCGCTTTGCCCTGCTTGTTGAAATCGTGCGTGATTTCAAGAACAGCTGATCCGGTCCCCTAGACCCCACTTCCGCGCGTCCGGATCGTGCTGCAGTCCTGTCTGCATTCCTGATTATGCAGACAGGATGCTTTTCTGCACTTTTCTCTTTCTTATGGGAGTCAGTGCAGTCGCTCTCCTTCCCCCGACCCCATAGGGCCGCTCGAAGCCTGTTTTGCCTTGCAAGTCAGATCTGGCCTGCAAGAGGCATCGTGCCCTGTGTCTCTGCATGAGTCCCTTGGCATTCTCTGGGCGTGCGCCCGTAAGGGCCACCTCTCATTGCCCCAATTTCCTATACGAGCAGACAAATGAAAATCGAAAATAGTATTCTCCGACAGGCGGCGCTCAACGCGGGTATCGGAGCCGAGGAACTGGCCGTCTTCTTTTCCGAAGGGAAGGTGGTCACCTATCAGGCCAATGAATGGATCTTTCAGGAATCCACGCCGCGCCTCTGGGCCGGAGTGATCCTTGAAGGAGATCTTGAGCTTGTTCGTGGTCTGCATGGGGCCTCTCGCAAGATTGGAACCATGATCGCCGGCGCCCTTATTGCGGAGGGAGCCTTTCTTGAGGGAGATGCCCATTCCAATGGTGCCGTTACGCGCAATGGCGTGAAAATCTGGCAGATCTCCCGCGAACGGATTGAGGACATCAAGGCCAATCAGCCTGAACTGTTCTACAAAATTGTTTCGCAGATAGCCGTTGGCATCAATCGGCGCTTGCGTGTTTTGTCCAACAAGCTTTATCAGACCAGCAAGACCCTCGATGTAGAGATGAGCGGCTTCCGGCAGGAGAGCGACTCGTTGGGCACGCGAGAAATCTCAGATTCCGTCTATTACGGCGTGCAGACCCAGCGGGCGCTGGAGAATTTCCCGATCTCGGGCGTGCGGCTAAACAATTTCGATCACATGATCGAGGCGCTGGCCATGGTCAAAAAGGCCGCTGCCTTGGCCAACTATCAGCTCGGCAGACTTGATGAAGCGCGTATGAAGGCCATTTGCGGTGCTTGTGAAGAAATTCTGGATGGCAAACTGCATGAGCATTTCAAGGTTGATATGTTTCAGGGCGGGGCAGGCACCTCAACCAACATGAATGCCAATGAAGTCATTGCCAATCGTGGTCTTGAATTGATGGGCTATGACAAGGGCGACTATCGGCATCTGCATCCCAATGACCATGTGAACTGCTCCCAATCGACCAATGATTCCTACCCGACAGCCATCAAGCTGGCGGTGCTGCTTTCCAATCGCAATCTTGTGCGGGCAATGAACGCATTGCGCGGGGCGCTGGCTCGCAAGGCCGAGGAATTTCAGGATGTGCTGAAAATGGGTCGCACGGAGAATCAGGATGCGGTGCCCATGACATTGGGACAGGAATTCAGCGCCTATGCGGTCATGATCGAGGGTGCTATCGCTTCGCTTGAAGAGGCAGCGCTTGCGATGCAAGCCGTCAATATGGGCGCGACAGCGATCGGCACGGGGATCAACAGTCCGTCCGGCTACGCGCCGCTTGTCGTTGAAAAGCTATCAGAGGTCAGCGGCTTTACTCTGCGTCTTGCCCCCAATCTGGTTGAAGCTACGCAGAATGCAGGCAAATTCGTGCAGATGTCGGCGATGCTCAAGCTCGCAGCGGTGCAGATTTCCAAGATTTGCAATGATTTGCGGTGGCTGTCTTCGGGGCCGCGCTGTGGCCTCAATGAAATCAATCTACCCCCAATGCAGCCGGGGTCTTCCATTATGCCGGGCAAGGTAAATCCGGTTATTCCGGAGCTTGTGAACCAGATCTGTTATCAGGTTATGGGCTATGACAGCGTGGTGTCCATGGCCGCCGAGGCGAGCGAGCTGGAGCTTTGCATGGGTGAGCCTCTGATTGCCTATGATCTTCTGCATGGCATGATGATCCTCAAAAACGGCTGTGTGACACTGGCATCGCGCTGTGTCGAGGGCATTGAGGCGAACCGGGATGTCTGCCTTGGGTATGTGCAGTCGAGCATCGGGCTGGTGACGGCACTGGTGCCCCACATCGGCTATGAGCAGTCTGCTGCAATTGCCAAGCAGGCGCTCAAGACCAACGAGACGGTGTATGATCTGGTTCTGCAGAAGAAGCTTCTCTCGCAGGACGAACTGGACGAGATCTTGAAGCCGGAAACCATGACGGACCCACGTTCCGCTGGCGATGCCTGATTGGTCACAGCATTCATATTCTGAATGGAATGAAAAGGAGGGTAGCACAGGTGCTATCCTCCCTTTTTGATGACATCCTGCGGCCTCCCGTCACTTCCAGACAGAGAAGCCACCGTCCACCACCAGATTATGTCCGTGGACATAGTCCGAGGCGGAGGAGGCGAGGAAGAGAATAGCCCCTTCCAGATCTTCCGGTTCCTTCCCCATGCGCCCCAGTGGTGTGAGATCGCTATAGCCCGAGACAAACGCGGGGTGATGGTTGCGCTCGATACCACCGGGGGAGATGGCATTGACATTCACCCCCATCGGGCCGAGATAGCCAGCCAGATCGCGGGTCATGGCGAGGATCCCTCCCTTGGCTGCGGCATAGTCAACTGGCTGGCCGAGCATGCCCGCTGGCTCATAGATGCGCCTGTCCCGCCCGACAATGGCGGCAATGGAGCCGAAATTGATGATCTTGCCGTGACCCTGATCGGCCATGCTTTTGCCAAAGGCACGGCAGCAGAGCAGAGGCCCCGTCAGGTTGCTATCAATCATGGCACGGATATCGGAAGGCGTACGTTCGAACAATTTGGCAATCGACGCACCGACCCCGCCACCTGCATTGTTGATGAGGATGTCACAAGCCGGGCACCAGTTGAAGAAGGCGCTGGCTGCCGCGTCGATGGATTCTGGATTTGTGTGATCCAGCTCCAAAGCCAGGCAGTTGTTGCCATGTTCGGCACGGAGCTTGTCGCAAGCTTCTTCGGCGCGACTTATGCTGCGCGAGGAAATAGCAACAGAGGCCCCTGCAGCGGCGAGAATGTTCGCCGCTGCGAAGCCGATATTTGCTGCGCCGCCTGTGACAAGGGCGCTTTTACCCCGCAAGTCAAACAGGCTTTCAATGCGGCTAGGCATTCTTTTGCGCCTCTCTCCATTCGATGATAGGCAGAATGGCTTCTTTCATGAGGGCGCGATCATCCTTTGTCAGCGCGCGGAAGGGGCGACGGGATACACCGGCGGGGATACCCATGATCTCAAGGGCTTCCTTAGAGCCGGGCATGACGCCCACTTCGATGAGAGCATCGATTGCGCGGTTGGCAATGGCCTGCAGCTTGCGGGCTTCTGCGATGTTGCCACTGAGGGTGAACGCTCTGAGCGCGACGAAGAGATCGCCCATGAAGTTGTAGGTGGTGCCAATGGCGCCGTCCGCTCCGCTGGCAAGGCCTGCAAGGCACATTTCATCATAGCCATTAAAGAGCAGGGCATCCGGGCAGAAGGTTTTGAGCCGTTCAAGCTGATACATGTCTGACGAGGTATGCTTGATGCCGATGATGTTGGGATGCGCCAACAGTTCCGTAAGTTCTTTGGTGGAGAAGCTGGCAGTACGGGCAGGGAAATTATAGATGATGAGTGGCAGGCTGGAAGCATCGGCCAGGGCCAGATAATGGGCCAGAACTTCATCGCGCGAGAAGCCGTAATAATAGGGGGTGATGGCCGAAATGGCCTGATAGCCTGCTTTGGCAGCGGCATCAGCCAGCGCGATGGCGTCTTTCGTTGCGATGGTGCCCACATGGGCAATCAGGGTTAGCTTGCCTTCAGCAGCCTCTGCGGCTTTCTCAAGGCATGTGACGCGCTCATCATGGGGCTGAAGCATCGCTTCGCCAGAACTGCCTCCGACATAGATGCCCTGCAGGCCCTGCTTGCGCACAAAGCCGACAAGCTGTTCGAGGGCTTCATAATTCACGCTCTCATCCTCGTTGAACGGGGTCAGCAGAGCGGCAAAGATTCCTTTGAATGTGTCCATGATCGTATCGATTCATTGTCTCGTTTGTTGTTCGGGGAGCCGGGCGGGACAGGGCCTGCCCGGGAACTATGTGAAGCGTTGGCCGCCAGCCCTAGCCCATCAGAAGATGGGGAATGAAGGTGACCAGAGAGGGAACGAGGGTCAGCAGGGCCAGAAGTCCGAAAAGGGGGATGAGGAATGGCAGGATGCCGATTGCCAGCTTGCCAAAGGGGATGTTGCCCACCTTGGACACCACAAACAGAGCCACGCCCATGGGTGGGGTCAGGATGCCGATCATCAGGTTGAGAATAACCAGAACGCCGAAATGGATCGGATCGATGCCATAGCTCATGGCGGCGGTTACCAGCACCGGGACAATCAGCAGCAGAATGGCCAAAACTTCGATGAAGGTACCCAGAAATAGCAGCAGGAGGTTGACGATCAGCAGGAAGGTCAGCGGGTTGCTGGAGAAATCAAGGAAGAATTGGGCCACATGTTGCGGGATCTGTTCCTTGGCCAGCACATAGCCGAACAGGTTGACGCCCATCATCAGTAGTCCGACAGAAGCCGTGTGGTTGAGCGTATCGCGCAATACCTCGAACAGTTTGGCCCATGTCAGCTCGCGATAGACGAGGGTTCCCAGAATAAGGGCATAGCTGGCAGCGACCACGGCAGCTTCAGTGGGAGAGAAGATACCGGCAAAGATGCCGCCCACGATGATCAGGGGCGTAAGAAGCGGCACAACCGCGCGGCTGAAGCTGATAGCGACCTCGCGGCAGGAGGCCTTTTCATCCTTTGGGTAGTGGCGGATCTTAGCGATGGTATAGACCATGATCATCAGCACCAGCGCGCAGAGCACGCCGGGGACAATGCCACCAAGGAACAGGCCACCAATGGAGGTGTTGGATATCACGCCATAAACAACAAGCGGCACGGATGGGGGGACCAATGGGCCGATGATGGCGGAAGCCGCTGTCACCGAACCGGCAAATTTGGCATCATAACCGGCGTCGCGCATGGCCTTGATTTCAAGTTGGCCCAATCCCGCCGCATCGGCAACTGCCGAGCCTGACATGCCAGAGAAAAGCAGGGAGGCGAGAATGTTGACATGGCCAAGCCCACCGGACACATGACCGACGAGGGCCTTGGCAAAACGGAAGATTCGTTCTGTGACACCTGCCGTGTTCATCAACTGAGCGGTGAGGATGAAGAAGGGAATGGCCAGCAACGGAAAACTGTTGAGACCGGCCACCATCCGCTGGGCTGCGAAATTGATGCCGCGCCCTTCCAGGAGCATATAGGCCAGTGAGGCGACAATCAGGGTAAAGCCGACCGGCATTCCCGCAAAGAGCAGTCCGAACCAGCCACCAAAAACATAGAACATTATAGCGACCTTTCTCGGGAATCCTGCACAAGGATCGTGTCCTTGTTGTCAGGGGATGACTGACCGGTGATCAAAAAGCGTATATTCTCGATAATGACGATGACCATGCGAAAGGCCATCAGGGCCGCACCGACGGGCAAGGCGCCATAGAGGAAAGCTTCGGAAACACCCAAGGTGACGGACACCACGCGATTGGCGCGCAGCATGCCGAAATAGCCATACCAGACCAGCATCAGCAGAGCGGCGACCACCACCATATTCAAAAGCGTGCGCAAGAGGATGCGCAGGCGGTCTGGCAGCATGAGCACGAACACATCCATTGAGATGTGCGAGCGGCTGCGGACGCATTCTGCGGCCCCCATGGCCACCATCCAGACAAACAGATAGCGGGCGGCTTCTTCTGTCCAGAAGAGCGGGGCGTGAAAGACAAATCGGGTAATTACCTGGAGCGCGATGGCGCCGAAGACAAAAATGGACAGCACGATCCCGATGGTCTCCTCAAATCTGAGAAGACGCTGATATAGAAATGACGATTTCATGGACAAAGCCTTCCAAAGCGCACCCCGCAAAGAGGAATTGCGAGGCGCATGAGTGGAGGAGGGGTCAGTCAGCCAGACTGGAGAGTTTTTCGACAATTCCCTCGCCGAACTTGCTGTCGAGTTCCTTGTAGGATGGTTCCATGGCTGCTCGGAAAGGAGCCAGTTCTGGGCGATTGACCTTGGCGCCATTGTCTTCGAACTTGCTCAGCAGGGCGGCTTCGTTATCCTTGACCACCTTATTGTTGACCAAACCGCCGGCCTTGAAGGCATCCATGACGATCTTCTGGTCTTCTTCAGACAGATCTTTCCATGTTTCCTCTGACATCAGCACGAGCTGATCCTGAACCAGATGGTTGGTCAGGGTGATGTTGCTCTGCACTTCCATGAATTTCATGGCGTCGATGATCGGGAGCGGGTTTTCCTGTCCGTCAACCTGATTGGTTTGCAGGGCCAGATAGACCTCTGCAAAGGCAACAGGGGTCGGGCTGGCACCCATGGCTTTTGCCCATTGAAGCTGAGGCGCGGAATTTGGCACGCGCAGCTTCATGCCTTTAAAGTCTTCCAGTTTCGTGATGGGCTTGTTGGATGTGGTTTCGCGGGTGCCGAAATACCAGGAATCAACGGTCCTCCAACCATTTTCCGTGCGCATTTCTTCCAGAACGCCCTGTCCCCAATCCGATGCCAGAATTTTCTGCAGATGATCGAAATCCTTGACCACATAGGCGGTACTGGCGATCACGGCGCGCGAGACCCATGGGTCCATACCGCCAAACGGGTTCAGTGTGAAATCGAGATCACCCAGCGTGACCTGTTCCATCATTTCGGTAAAGGTGCCGAGCTGCGAATTGGGGAACACCTCAAGTTTGAGGCGGCCGTTGGATTCTTCCTCCAATACCTTGGCGGCCTCCATGACGCCTTGATATTGTGGGTCGCCCGGCGTCCCTTGCATGCCAAATGAGAGCGTGCGCGTATCCTGAGCCAGCGCAGGGCCAGCGACGAGCATGCCGGCAACCGCCAGGCAAGTCAGTACATGTTTCATAGGTTCCTCCCTTAATCATGTCTGAGTATTTTTTTCCCTTTCGGGGCGCGAACCGGATGGGGCATCCAGATCGCTTTTTGCATTTCTCCTGATTTTCAAGCAGGCCGAAAGTCATCCGGCCTCGCGTGGTCCTTCGTTCGATATCCTCCCGCCTTGCGTTCCAAGCGCTCTGGCGAGGGAAATGGTCCTCCTAACCGAATTCCTGATATCGCTTCTGAACATCCTTGAGATGTTCTTCCATGGCCATCATGGCGTCGATGGGCTTGCGGTCCCTGATCGCGTTGAAAATTGCCACATGGCCTTCGAAACTCTTGGTGTTGGAAATGCCTTCATCCTTGGGCAGCGGGCGCTGGTTGATCATCCAGTCGACGAGCGCATCATGCATCGCCATGAAAATGGGATTGTCCGGAATGCTGGTCAGCAAGCGATGGAAGGCGACGTCGGTGATGGCAAAGGCGCGCGGCTTCATGATGGTCTGTTCATTCTGCCTCAACGCCTCTTCCAGTGCTTCTATCTGGGCTCCGGTTGCGTTTTCTGCCGCATAGCGGGCGACGGCCCCTTCAAGGAAAATACGAGCCTGCTCGAAATTCTGAACACCTTCGGAGGAATCCAGCAGGATGTTGGCGACTCCTGACAGAGATGACAGCAAGGCCTGCGGGGTCGGGCGCGTGACACGCGCCTTCTCTCCCATCTTGATCTTGATGAGGCCCATTCTCTCCAGCCCGAAAAGGGCTTCGCGAATGGATGGGCGTCCGACATCGAACATCTCCATCAACTCGCGTTCAGAAGGCAAGGAGCTGCCCTCAGGATAAATCTCGTCCCTGATGAGCTCTTCCAGTTTGATGCGGACCTCGTCCGACAATTTTCTGCGCAAGGATAGTTTCATGGTATAACTGTTAACCTGTTATACCAGTGGCGTCAAACAGAATCTTGATGACAAGCAGGGCCTGTTTTTCAGACGGAGGGAATTTGATGGTCTGGATAGCTGAATTGGGGAGACACTGCGGTCTTTGATCGGATTTTTTCTATATGGAAATGGATAAAATTAGATCAATTAATTCAATCGTTTGTTTTTCAATTCTCCTTTCTCTGAGGGCCGCGGGAGGCGGGAGAGGAAAATGCTCTGTGAAGGCGAAGACATTTCCCCAACTTGTTTATTGAGTGATTTTATAAGTAGTTACACTTGGTTTGTGCAGGAGCAGCGCTGAATAAGGGGCATGTATGCCAGATGTACTAGAATAGTTAAATTTGCTGATAAATAGTGGTAAGTGTTTGATGTGGCGATTTTGTTGCCACTAGGCTGTGCGCGAATAGCGTGTGTCTTTGGGCTGGGGGTCTTTTTGCTACCCTTGTGGTTCTTACTGACATGCTTGGGTGCAAATTTCGCGGACATTTTGCGTTCAATGAGCCGAAGGAGAATCGGCCTTTACAAACTTGTATACAAGATATATGAGATATACCGAAGAGGAGATAACAATGATCAGCAGTCTGGCTGTTGGTGGAGGAACTATGGCGGCAGGTGGCAATCATCGCGCGTTGACGACAACGCAGATTGTGCATCGCCGGCTACGCACCGAAATCGTTTCAATGCAGCGTCTCCCCGGAGAAGCGATCAGTGAGAAAGAGATCGCTTTGGAACACGGGGTCAGCCGCACCCCCATTCGCGAAGCGCTGCTGCGCCTTGCGGAGGAACGGTTGGTCGACATCGTGCCGAAATCGGGCACTTCGGTTGCGAAAATCCCCATTGCTGATGTTTTGGAATCTCAAGTGGCAAGAGCTGCTCTGGAGCAGGTGACGACGAAAGCCGCCGTTCAGCTGGCCAAGGGCAGCGACATTGCAAGAATGCGCGCGCTTATCATTGCCCAGCAGGAGCATAAGGAAGCGGAAGACTACGAGAAATTCTACGCAACGGATGAAGATCTTCATCACGCGATCGCTTTGGCGGGAGGATACCCGGGAATCTGGACGATCATCGATCGGATCAAGCTTCATGTTGACCGCTACCGGCTTCTGACCATTCAGCAGCCTTTGCGTATGGAGCGGGTGTTGCAGGAGCACGCCGATATTGTCGAGGCGATTGCTGCTCATGATGAAGACCGCGCTGCGGAGGCCATGCGGTTGCATCTTGCCGGCCTGAGTGCCGAGGATCTGAGCGAGATCCGAGATCGCAACCCGAGCTACTTTACAGGGGACTTGGAACAAGTCCTCGATAGATGGCGGAGAGAAACCACTTCGCTGAATTAGGGGCAGCTTCCTTATGGATTTAAGAGGGGTTGCCGCCGCGTTGGATCTACATGTGTTTGATCTACAAATGGAGGAAGTTATGAAACATTATAGTGCTATTGCTGCGGTCGCAGGTGTGGGGGCGCTCGCTCTTTCGGCTGTTTATGGCGCAACCCCTGTTATGGCTGAAACCGTATTTCAGGTTGCCTTCAACCAGCCGGAATCCCATCCGCAGTTCAAGGCCATGCAGAAATTCGGCGAGGCTCTGGCTGAGCGTACAAACGGCGAGTATAAAGTTGAGGTCTATCCCAACGAATTGCTCGGCGCTCAGAAAGAAGCCATCGAGATGACCCAGACCGGCACCATCGCCATGTCGCTGGCTGCTGCAAGTCTTCTGGAAAGCTGGAACCCTGATTTCGTTATCTTCAACCTGCCTTACATGTTCGACAGTGTTGAACAGCAGCGTCAGGTTGTGAACGATCCTGCAATCGTGGGTGATCTTTATCATTCTGTTGAAGATCAGGGTATCGTTGTTCTGGCTGCCTTCCATGGCGGCGTTCGCAACGTTTACCGCAAGTCCGGTCCGGTTGAGAAACCTGCTGATATGGGCGGCGATAAAATCCGCGTGATGCAGTCTGATACCAACATCGAAATGATGAACCTGATGGGTGGTAACGGTATCGCAATGGGTCAGGGCGAAGTTTACACCGCTATTCAGACCGGTGTTCTTGACGGTGGCGAAAACAACGAAATCGTCTACTCTTCCCTGAAACACAGCGAAATCGCACCATACTATTCCTATACCCAGCACCTGATGATGCCAGACTATCTCATCATGAGCGCTGACATCTACAATGATCTGCCGGACGATGTGAAACAGATCTTTGCTGAAGAACTGCCAAAAGCTGTCGACTATGAATATGAGTCCTTCGCTGAAGCTGTTGCTGTTGCAAAAGCCGACGCTGAGAAAGCCGGTGCCAAGTTCAACCAGGTTGATCTGCAGTCCTTCAGAGATGCTGTGAAGCCTCTTACTGAAAAGAAACTGAGCAGTGACGTTACCAAGAAGATCTATAGCCAGATCCACGGTGAATAATCTGTAGCAAGGTTCCAAAGCCAAGAGAGGCCGGGTGCTTGCATCCGGTCCTCATTCAAGGGCGAAGGAGGAAGTTTCAATGCATGCTATTAAGCGCTGGGCTGATCGCATTCTGGCTACGAGCTGCATAATCCTGTGCGGTCTTCTGGTGGTTGCTGTAACCTGGCAGGTTGTGGGGCGCTTTTTCTTCAATAGCTCCGGGGCATTCTCCGAAGAGCTCTCCAAAATCATGTTTGTCTGGTTCGTTCTTTTGGGAGCAGCTTTGCTGTTCGGTGAAAAAGGGCATATGGCCATCGAGATCGGCCTCGACATGATGTCTGCCAGAAAACAACTGATTTTCCAGATCATCATCAGTCTTTTGATCCTCGGGTTTGTCACCTCCATTCTGCTTATCGGGGGTGTTGATGCTGTCAACCGGACGATGCGTCAGACAAATGCGGCAATTCCGGTCATCAGAACAGGGCAGATCTATCTGGCTCTTCCATTGAGTGGCGCCTTCTCTGTTTTCTATTGTTTCTACAATATCTGGAACGATTTCAAATCCTTGACCGCATTGGGCAAGGACCAATCCAGCAAGATGGAGGGCTGACCCAGTGGCAAACGCAGCCGATATCGGCCTAATTATGCTCATTTCCATACCAATTCTTCTCGCAATTGGTGTGCCGATCAGTATCGCCATGGGGATTGGTTCCGTGGCGGCCATGACCACCATCTTCGGTTTCGATCGGATGGCAATTACCGCAGCCCAGCGTGTTTTTGCCGGAATCAATTCATTCTCCCTGCTGGCCATTCCCTTCTTCGTTCTGGCCGGGATTATCATGACCAACGGAGGTATCGCCCAAAGGTTGATCAACTTCGCCAAGGCGGTCATCTGGTTTATCCCTGGGGCTCTCATCCAGACCAACATCGTGGCCAACATGCTGTTTGGCGCGATCAGTGGCTCAGGGGTTGCCGCTGCTGCTGCTATTGGTGGCGCGATTGGTCCGCAGCAGAAGAACGAGGGCTATGATCCCAATGTCGCGGCGGCCGCCAATATTGCTTCTGCGCCTGCGGGCATGCTTATCCCGCCCAGCAACACTTTCATCATCTACTCGCTCGCCAGTGGTGGCGCATCTGTTGCCGCTCTGTTCGTTGCCGGTTACGGTCCGGGCATTCTGTGGGGATTGGGTTGCATGATCCCTGCCATGTTCTTTGCGCGCAAAGCCGGATATAAATCCGAAAAGCTGGGCAGCTTCAAAGACAATGTGAAGATCACTGTTGATGCGGTTCCATCCCTGTTCCTGATCTTCGTTGTGGTTGGTGGTATCATCTCTGGTATCTTCACGCCGACGGAAGCCAGCTGTATTGCTGTTGTGTATGTAACGATCCTGTCGTTCCTATATCGCACCATCACGGTCAACATGATCCCGCGCTTCCTGTTGGCGACCGTCAAGACAACATCCATGATCATCTTCATGATCGGTGTTTCTGCCATCATGGGCTGGATCATGGCTTTTGCCAAAATCCCGAACATCATTGCGGACTCGCTTCTGAGCATTACCGACAGCCCGATCCTGATCATGATCATCATGAACTTCGTGATGCTGCTGCTGGGCTGCGTGATGGATCCGACCCCTGCGATCCTGATTTTCGCTCCGATCTTCCTGCCGATTGCCATGTCTCTTGGTTTTGATGTGGTGCATTTCGGTGTGTTGATGGTCTTCAACCTCTGCATCGGTACGATTACGCCGCCGGTTGGACCCATTCTGTTTGTCGGCTGTCGAATAGCGGATTTGAAGATCGAGCAGGTTGTCAAACCGATGTTGCCTTACTTCCTGATCTTGTGCTGTTTGTTGATGGTTGTCACATTCGTACCGGAAATTTCACTCGCTCTGCCTCGTCTGGCAGGCCTGATGAATTGATCATCGCAAGCAAGGTGTAGAAAATGGAATTGCCGAGCATCTTTGCTCGGCAACAGGAGAGTTTTGACCTTTCCGCCCTCGCTGGCGCAAAGGTCAGGCAGGCGACAGCTCACCGGGCGGCAACGCTCCAATGAGGTCGCCTCATGAAGGAGAAACAAAATGAAAGCTCTAGTATATACGGCCCCGCATAAGGTGGAAGTTCAAGACGTTCCTGTGCCCGAAGGACGCAGCGGAGCTGCCAAAATCAAGATGCACTATTGTGGTGTTTGCGGCACCGATATCGGCATTTTTGCAGGCAAACATCCGCGCGCAACGGCGCCACTGGTGCTTGGGCACGAATTTGTTGGTACCATCGAGGAAATTCAGGATGGGTCCGGGCGCTTTGCTCCGGGAGACCGCGTAGTTGCCTATCCGCTTTTGTCCTGTGGTGAATGCCTTGCCTGCCGCACAGGCCATCCGCATGTCTGCAAGAGCCTGAAGCTCATCGGTATCGACAAGGACGGTGGCATGGCTGACTGTGCATGGGTCAATGAAGATGTACTGTTCAAGGTTCCTGACACGATGACCGACAAGATTGCCGCTCTGGTCGAGCCTCTGGCCGTAGTAGTGCGCTCTCTGCATCAGGCCCGTTTTGATGTGCTGAATTCTACGGTTGTCACTGGCGCCGGTCCGATTGGCGTTTTGACGGCCATCGTTCTCAAGCATTCTGGAGCATCCCGCATTGTTATTTCCGATGTTGATCAGGCCCGCCTTGACGTCTGCGAGGATCTTGGTCTGGAAACTGTCAATGTGAGAGACACCAATCTTGTTGACTATATCAACGAGACCACCAACGAAGAAGGCGTGGACATCGTGTTCGAATGTTCCGGCGCTCCAAGCTCGGCAGCTGAAATGACCAAGCTTTGCCGTATCGGTGGCACCATCTGCATGACTGGCATTCACAAGGAAGAACGTCCGGTTGATTTGCGCGACATGAACTTCAAGGAACAGCTCCTGATCGGCTCACGCGTCTACACCAAGCAGGAATTCGAAATGTCTGTTGCCTATGCGCAGACCATTGCCGAAGACCTTGAAAAAGTGGTGACCCAGATTGTTCCGCTCTCCGAATCCGAAGGCATCTTCGACATGATCGCAGATCCGGCCGTCAACACGGTCAAGGTTCTCGTCGATTGTCAGGCATAAGAAATTCAGAAAGACTAAATTATGAACCCATATGACGTAAAAGGTCAGAAAGCCATTGTCACGGGCGGTACGCGCGGGCTTGGCAAAGGCATGGCCGAAGTGCTTCTTGAAGCCGGTGTTGAAGTGGTCATCTTTGGCTCGGGTGCCAGCGTGCATGATGTGGCCAAAGAATTTTGTGATCGCGGATTTACCTGCCATGGTCTGACCGTGGATCTGGCAGACGCCAAGGCCCGCGAAGAGGGCTTTAACAAGGCGCTCGAAGCATTGGGCGGCGATCTGGATATTCTGGTCACCGCAGCGGGCGTGCAGAAGCGTCACAAGAGCGAGGAATTTCCGCTTGATGACTGGAATGCCGTTCTGGAAGTCAACTTGACTGCTGTCTTCGATCTCTGCCAGCGGGCTGCCCGCGTGATGCTGCCAAAAGGGCGTGGTAAGATCGTCAACATCGCGTCGCTGCTGAGCTTCTTTGGTGGCTACACCGTTCCGGCCTATGCGGCCAGCAAGGGCGGCATTGCCCAGTTGACCAAGGCGCTTTCGAATGAATGGGCCAGCCAAGGCATCTGCATCAACGCACTGGCTCCGGGCTACATGGCAACCGACATGAATACGGCTCTGCTGGCTGATGAAGGCCGGAATGCCGAGATTTCTGCGCGCATCCCGACCCATCGCTGGGGCACGCCGGATGACATGAAGGGGCCGCTGCTGTTCCTTGCCTCAGGGGCTTCCGACTATGTGAATGGCACCATCATCCCCGTCGACGGCGGATATCTGGGCCGCTAATCGCGCCGCATTTTGAAAGTGAAAGATAAGCTTATGAAAGTCATCGTATCTGATTGTGACCACGAGTCGATGCAGATCGAAAAAGATGTGCTCGCTGAGGCCGGTCTGGATTTTACCCATATGGCCGCTCGTACCGAGGATGAGGTGATCGCACAATGCAAGGGCGGTAACATCATTCTCAACCAGTATGGCAAGTTTGATGACCGCGTCTTCACGGCTCTGCCGGAAGTCAAGCAGATCGTGCGGTATGGCGTTGGTGTCGACAATGTCGATCTTGAAGCGGCAACCCGTCATGGCGTGCAGGTTTGCAACGTGCCTGATTATGGCATGCATGAAGTGTCCGACCATGCTCTTGCTCTGATGATGGCGCTGATCCGGAAGATCCCGGCCACTGTCAGCCACACCCGCAATCGCGAGTGGGACTTCCGCAAGATGGCCCCGATCCGTCGGATTTCCGAAATGACCGTTGGCGTTTTGGGTGTTGGCCGCATTGGCGGACTGTTCGCCAAGAAGGCTCTGCCGCTCTGCAAGGAAGTTCTGGTTCATGATCTGAATAGAACAGATCTTGAAACCAAGATCCCCGGCGTCAAGCAGGTTAGCCTGGAAGAGTTGCTGAGCAAGAGCGACGTTGTCTCGGTTCATTGCCCTCTATCCGATGAGACGCGGAATCTGATCGATGCCGACAAGCTCAAAAGCATGAAGCAGGGTGCCATCCTTATCAATACCGCCCGTGGCGGCATCATTGATGAAGAAGCGTTGGCTGTCCAGCTGGAAGCCGGAGCCCTTGGTGGCGCCGGGCTGGATTGCATTTCTGCCGAGCCAATCGACAAGACATCGCGCCTTCTGGATATGGACAATGTCTTTATTACCCCGCACATGGCTTATTATTCAGAAGAGTCCTCTGCTGAACTCAAGCGCAAGGTTGCTGAGGAAGCTGTGCGGTTTGCTAAGGGTGAACCTGTTCATTACCCGGTCAATCAGCTCTAAGAGCCTGATTTATCCTCCCTCTGACCGGTAGAGTGTCAATCACCCCGCACGGTCCGGCCCCAAGTGGCCGGACCGTCAAACAGTTAGGAGACTGGTCTTGTGATATATGGTCGACTTGATAACTTGTCCGAGGTTGCTTCGACGCTGCCTCAGACCATCCTTGAGGGGCTTCGTTTCCTCGCAGAAACCGATTTGGTAGCGTTGCCCGAAGGGCGTAATGAAATCGACGGGGACCGGATGTTTGCCATGGTGCAGGATTACGAGCCCAAGCCGAAGGATGAAGCCAGACCCGAAGCGCATAAACGCTACATCGATATTCAGTATGTCGCCAAGGGTACGGAACTGATCGGAACGACAGCCCTTTCCAAGGCCCCGAATGTGGTCGAGGATCTGCTCGAACAGAATGATGTCTATTTCCTCGACGGACTGGAAGAAGAAAGCATGCTGGCAATGTCCGAGGGGACCTATGCAGTCTTTTATCCGTGGGATGTGCATCGCCCAGGCTGCTCGGCAGGAGAAGCATCTCAGGTCCGCAAGATTGTGGTCAAGATTGCAATGGAGCCGGCCAAGGCCTGAGGTTGGCCCATTGTGCTGAACGCTCTTGGCGCCCGAAGCCTCTGTTCGTCAAACCAGCCATCATGACCGGTGGATCAGGCTTGATGGCATGAGGCCTTGAGTGTCCCTGCAACAAGAGAAGAGTTCGGGTGGAAGTGCTGGCAAGAGAGAAAACGGCCCGTGTGGGTGTCGCAAATGCAGCAGGATTGCTGCCGGTTTGATGACGGTTTCACTCCTTGAGAGTTGTTGATTGTCGAAAACAAGACAATTAAATGCGACTTTTCTCTTGGCGCAGGAAATATGAAGAGTATGAATGGATGTATGGATTCATTTTCGTTGTTACCAACTGGTAGATGACCATACCGATTTGAGCGAACACGCAAAGGAGATGCCTAATGGATATCCGCTATTCCGTTAATCAGAAACACTTCAAACGGATGACCACGGAAGAGGTCGCCGAAGAATTCAAGATCACTAATCTTTATGTTGCCGATACCATTCAGGCCGTCTACAGCCATGTCGACCGCATGGTCACCTTCGGCTGCATGCCTGTTAGCGAAACCGTTCCTCTGGACAAGGGCATCGAATGCATGAAGACATTCGGCACCGACTATATTCTGGAACGGCGTGAAATCGGTATTTTCAATCTCGGTAATACCGGCACCATTGTTGCTGATGGAGTCAGCTATACGCTCGATTTCCAGGATTGCCTCTATATCACGCGCGGCACCAAGGAAGTGACCTTCCAGAGCGCTGACGGGTCTAACCCGGCGAAATTCTACATGGTCAGCGCTCCGGCGCATAAATCCTGCAAGACCACCTTCCTCAAAATCGCCGATGCCAAGAAGGTTCCGCTGGGCGATCAGGAAAACTGCAACAAGCGCGTCATCAACCAGTTCATCCATCCGGACGTTCTGGAAACCTGCCAGCTGTCCATGGGCCTGACCCAGTTGGAGCCGGGCAATGTCTGGAACACCATGCCAGCGCACACCCATGAGCGTCGCATGGAGATCTACACCTATTTCAACCTGCCTGAAGATCAGGCCGTGTTCCATATGATGGGTGAGGGCGATCAGACCCGCCATCTCATGATGCATAACGGTGACGCTGTGATCAGCCCGTCCTGGAGCATTCATGCTGGTTGCGGCACCTGCGCCTATACCTTCATCTGGGCAATGGGTGGTGAGAACCAGACCTTTGATGACATGGACGTCATTCCGATCAACGAACTGCGCTGATCTGAAAATTAGACGGGCTGCCTTTGCTAAAAGGCGGCCCGTTCTCATCTTTCAACCCGCAAGGGCGCTGCTGGCGCCTTTGCGGGTTTTGTTTGTTGGGGCGGGTTTTGTCTATCAAGAGGACGGGAGGCTTAGTGCGTTCCCTTCAAAATCGCCTCGGTCAACTCGGAGACTCTAATGCCCTCGGCTGGGGAGCAGGGATTGGGGGCGCTATCAAGAAAATGCGCTACGACGCGCTCAATGAAGGGCTGGTGCACATGCTGAGGGTCTTCAAGCTCGATCAGTTGCTCCGTGCCCTCGATGGTGAGTGAGATGGGAGAGGGGGCAAAGAATCGCATGCTGGCCACACCCTTTTCGCCATGAAGCGTAACCCGCTCCTCATTTTCTCCTGACGCGTAAGCGCAGAGGCCGATCGCTGGAAAGGCTCCATAATCCAGCATGAAGGTCACCAGATCTTCGGCCTTGGTGTTTTGCCCTTGTGTTTTGGTAAGGCCAGCGACAGAGGCTGGCGTACCAAACAAATAGGTTAGCCAGTCGAGCGTGTGCGATTGCATGTCGACGAACAGACCGCCGCCATTGATGGCCGGATCGGTTTTCCAATGATGCCCGGGGCCATCCTCGGCACGCATCAATTGGCGTACTTCAATCATGCGCAGGGCACCGATTGTGCCGTCTTTGGCGATCTGACGCAGTTTTTCAAACCGTGGCAGCGCGCGCCGATAGTAGGCAACGCAGAGTTTGCGCCCGGTTTCCTTGGCAACCGCCTCCATGGTTCGGCATTCTTGCGGCGTGAGCGCCATGGGCTTTTCGACCAGAACATCCTTGCCCGCTCGCATGGCGCGAATGGCATAATCGGCGTGCGTGTGAGGCGGTGTCGCGATATAGATGGCTGTCAGATCAGGGTTTTGAATGAGTGCGTCCGCATCCGCCGTCCAGTTAGCCACCCCGTGCCGCTTGGCATAGTCGGCGGCCTTATCAGGATCGCGTCGCATGACGCAGCAAAGCTCTGATCTCTCGGTCTTTTGCAGCGCTGGGCCGCTCTTTTTCTCGGTGACATCACCGCAGCCAAGAATGCCCCAACGAACCAGTTTTTGATCTTGCACTGACATATCACCTCCTGTTGTTTGCCGCCTTCATTTTCGCAAGACAGCGATGCCGCAAGGATATACCGGCAACTGAGAGAGGCGCAATCAGAACCGCTGGCTAATCGCAATGAATGGGGGTGGCTTGTGCGCGGCAAAGGCTATGCCCAGCTCGGTATGCAGTTGGAGCCTGCGCAAAGCTGATAGGGAGGTTCTTGCGGGCTTGCTTGAATAAGTCGGTGAGCCGTCAGATTGTGTGTTGATTGCAGCCCGGCAGGCAGAATGCGCGCCGGGCTGTAAGGCTGGGCCCTTCATTAAAGGGTGATATCTGCAGCTGTAAGGGCACTGGTGTCGACCAGGCGCACTTCAAAGTCTGCCGTGGTGTCTCCATTCACATCCGCATAGAGCATGATGTCGGAACCGTCGTTTTCATACCAGACAGAATTTGCCGTTGCTGTGGTGCCGGTGAAAGCAAAAGCATCATTGGCTCCCGTGGCGCTGTCGGCGTCGATGCCGGAGAGATCAATCTTATCTTCCCCGTTATCGAAGCCGTAGATCGTGTCATGCAGGGCATCGCCAACTTTACTGTCGTTGATGGAGTTGAAAATAAATGTGTCAACGCCATTATCCACGCCAGCATACATGGAGTCTGCGCCGAGGCTGCCGATCAATCTGTCTGCGCCGGATGCCGCATAGAGAGTGTCGTTTCCTACGCCCCCGTTGAGGATATCATTGCCGTTGCCCCCGTTCAGGATGTCTGCACCTTGATGGCCGTAGAGTTTATCAGCCCCGTTGCCACCAAAGAGCTTATCGTTGCCCAGATTGCCGCTGAGTGTATCATTGCCAATGTGGCCGTTGAGGGTATCTGCTCCGCCCTTGCCTATGAGGGTGTCGTTGCCAGCAAGACCGTTGAGCGTGTTATTGCCCATGTTTCCGACCATCTTATTGTCTTGCATGTTGCCGGTGCTGTTGATGTTGCCTTTGCCGATCAGCGTAATATTCTCGATATGCTGGCTGTTGGCCTTGAGATTGTAGTTTGACGAACTGAAGACCTGATCGACGCCTTGATTGGCGGCTTCATTGATCTTGTCTCCGTACGCATCGACATAGTAGGTGTCATTGCCAAGATTGCCCGACATGGTATCAAGGCCGAGGCCACCGTTCAGCGTATCATTGCCGAGATTGCCGATCAGCGTATCATTGCCCTGATTGCCAATGAGCACATCAGCACCGCCCTTGCCGATAAGGGTGTCGTTACCTACGAGGCCTCTCAGGGTGTTGTTGCCCGAGTTGCCGGTCATGGTGTTGGCTTGCATGTTGCCGGTGCTATTGAGATTGGCATTGCCCGTCAGGGTTATATTCTCGATATACTGGCTGTTGGCTTTCAGATTGTAGTTGGAAGAACTGATAACCAGATCTATGCCCTGAAATGCCACTTCATTTACCGTGTCGCCATAAGCATTGACATAATAGATGTCGTCGCCATTGTTGCCGGTCATAATGTCAATGCCGGCGCCGCCAATCAGCCTGTCTGCGCCATTGCCACCTTCTAGGACGTCATCTCCACCATTGCCCCGAAGGGTGTCGTCGCCATCTTCGCCGCGCAGGCGTTCGCCGGCGGCGGCACCAATGAGAGTGTCGGCATAATCGGTGCCGCGGACTTCTTCAATGCTGGAGAGCGTGTCTGTGTCTCCAAAGCCATCGATTGCCTTGCCGGTTATGAGGTTGACGGTAACGCCGGAGGTTCCTGTGAGGCCGTTCTCGTCCTCATTGAAAGCATCCTTGCGATAATCTAGGGCATCATAACCGGAACCACCCTGGAAGGTGTCGTTGCCGGCCAGTCCCTGATAACGGGCATAGTCCTGGTTGGCGCCAATGAAGGTGTCGTCATACCTTGTTCCGCGGAAGGATTCGATGCCCGTGAAGGTATCGACATTGTTATAGGCGTCGTTGATGGTTCCGTTCTGAATGCTGACGGTGATGGCATTGGTGCCGCCATATTGATAGTGATTGTTATAATAGACCTGATCGAAACCGGCACCCCCATTCAGGGTGTCATTGCCCTGACCGCCGATGAGCATATCGTCACCGCCGTTGCCATTGAGGATATCTGCACCAGAATCGCCCCACATCTTGTCTGCGCCGGAGCCACCATTGAGTGTGTCATTGCCGTTATAACCATCCAGTTCAAATGGTTCGGCATCAGTGCCTACAGCCTCAATGTTCAAGGTATCTGAGCCGCTCAAGATGATTTCAAACAGAGCGTCAAGTTCGGACACACTGCCCCATTGCGAGAAGGGGAGAGAAAATCCGCTGATCGTTGCATAGACGGTGCTGCCATTGGCATTGGTGTATTGAACAGAAGTCAGCGTCCCTCCGGTCAGGTAGTCCTGAGCGTCGAACGTAAAACCAGTGCCGTTCAAAGTGGTCAAAGATCCGTCAAAGTTTTCGATGGAAACGCGTGTGGGCGTGTTGACGGGTGCGTCTCCGTTCTCGTCGAAAACCTGAAGCCACTGCCTAATGCCTGTGTTGGATGCAAAGATGGTGCCCTGAGCCATGAAAAATCCTTCGGTATCGGTGCTGCTTGAAGGCAAAAATGCTGCCTAGCGTGTTGTATTGTTTTAAAAGTTGCTTTTGAATTATTGTTGGTAATTAAATTAACATCCAGCTTCGAAAATTGGAATATATCTAAAATGTAAATGATCAGATTGCACTATTTGCAATTTTTATGAAATAATAAAATGCCATTGATATTAATTACTTGTCTTTCATTTGTGGTCTAAGTGTTATTGTGTATATCATTTGGGGCAGGCATTGTCTTCTCGTTCGTGAGATACTATGAAACGGCTTGTCAGTCATTCTGGTTTTATTTGGTCGTATTGTCTTTTGCTTGCTATGAGGCATCGGTTGTCAGTGAGCGGAAAGACGCACGCGCGTCTAGAAGCGATCAAAATCACCTAAAAATAGACCTGCTATACATTGGATGTTTTCGTAATTTTCAGGGATTTCAAGGCAAATATTCTTGACAAAATCATAAGAAAACCGATATTCATAGGATGAATTAAGGATGCGTCTGATGGTCGGTTTTACGCCTGAAATTGCTTCTTCGTGACGAAAATCGGCTCGATATGCGATGCGTTGGCGGTGTAGGACCAGTCTAAATCGACTAAAAGCCGGCCAAAACGCGAGACGCGGGCAATGAATTTACGAAAGGGCTGCGGGAGAATGAGCAAGAGACCACCGATTGTTTTGAACCCAATGGACACGATAGCGGTATTGCCTCATGGAGCGAAAAAGGGTGAAGATCCCCTTGAGCTTGGTGCGCCGCTTGAGAGCAACATCATGCCGGGGCACAAGATTGCTCGCAAGGCACATGAACAGGGCGAAGCGATCATCAAGTTCGGCCAGATCATCGGCCGAGCTACCCAGCCGATTGGAGCTGGCGAGCATGTGCATTCTCACAACTGTGCCTTCTCTGACCATGGTCAGAATTACGAGATCGGTTGCGATTATGAAGCGGCTAAAGCTGCTGTCCCCAATCTGGAAGCCCGTACCTTCATGGGCTATAAACGTGCCAACGGCACAATCGGCACGCGTAACTATGTCGCCTTGTGCTCCACGGTGAACTGCTCTTCTACAGTTGTGCATCGCGCCGCTCAGGAGCTGCAAATTGAAGGCGCGTTCGACGCCTATGAGAATGTTGACGGTGTTGCGATCTTCACCCATGAATCCGGCTGCGGCATGAACAACAAGGGTCTTGGCTTCGAGATTCTCGACAAGGTTCTCTGGGGGCATGCGACCCATCCGAATGTGGGTATGGCCCTGTTCATCGGCCTTGGCTGTGAAGTCATGCAGATTTCCAAGATGCGCGAGAATTTCGACGATCCGAACCAGAGCTTGATGGATCGCTTCATCTCAATGACCATTCAGGAAGAGGGCGGCACGCGCAAAACCATCGATGCCGTAAAGGCCAAGGTGCGCGAACTGCTGCCTGAGCTGAACAAGGCCAAGCGTGAAGAGTGCCCGGCCTCGGAACTGAAGATCGCTCTGCAGTGTGGTGCATCCGATGGATTCTCTGGCATCACCGCCAACCCGGCTCTTGGCGTGGCCTCCGATATGCTTGTTGGTCTTGGGGCAACTTCGATCCTGTCCGAAACTTCTGAGATTTATGGCGCTGAGCAGCTTCTTCTGCGTCGTGCCGTGAGCAAGGAAGTGGGTGACAAGCTGGTCTCCCAGATCCACTGGTGGGAAGACTATGTTGAGATGCATAAGGGTAGCCTCGACAACAACCCGAGCCCGGGTAACAAGGCTGGCGGCCTGACCACCATTCTGGAAAAATCTCTTGGTGCAACGGCCAAGTCTGGCTCTGCTCCGCTGACGGCTGTCTATGATTATGCCGAACGTGTGACCGAGCATGGCTTCGTCTTCATGGATACCCCGGGCTATGACCCGGTTTGCGGTACCGGCCAGATTGCAGGCGGCGCGCATATGATCATCTTCACCACCGGGCGCGGCTCTGCCTATGGCTCCAAGCCAGCCCCGACCATCAAGGTGGCTTCCAACGATCATCTGTTCGCTTCCATGCCGGATGACATGGACATCAACTGCGGTGACATCCTCTCTGAAGGCGTGACATTGGAGCAGAAGGGTGCCGAGATCGTGGAAGAGATCCTCAAGGTTGCCTCAGGTGCGCCGACCAAATCGGAAGCCCTCGGCCTTGGCGATAACGAGTTTATTCCCTGGCATATCGGCGCGGTGATGTAAGAACCGCCTCTTCGGTGCCCCAGAGGGGCGCCGAAAGCCTATCAAGTAGAAGAATTCAGAAGGATACTGAATATGCAACGCGTGAATGAGAGCAATCTTGCAGGCCGGGCTCGTCCGACAGAACGGATCATCCAGTTTGGTGAGGGCAACTTCCTGAGAGCCTTCATGGATTGGAAAATCGATCGCATGAATGAAGATTGCGGCAGTGACTATGGCGTCGTCATTGTCCGCCCGATTGATGGCGGTGTGCCGATTTCGCTCAATGACAGCGATGGTGTTTACACGGTTCTCTCCCGTGGCGTTGGCCCGGATGGAGAGGCTGTGTCTGATGCCCGCCTCATCTCAGCCGTTCGTCGTGAACTGAATGCTGTCAAACAGTGGGACGAGGTTCTGGCGCTGGCTCGTAACACCGACTTTGTGGCCGTGGTCTCCAACACCACCGAAGCCGGCATCGTTTACAATGCCGATTGCAAGGCAACGGACACGCCACCGGCTTCCTATCCGGCCAAGGTGACCCGTCTGCTGCTGGAACGCTTCAACACATGCGGCGGCGTCGATGCTCCGGGCTTCCACTTCCTGCCGTGCGAGTTGATCGACCACAATGCCGATGAGCTGGAAAAATGCGTGCATCAGCATGCCAAGGACTGGGATCTGGGTGCAGATTTCATGAGCTGGCTGGAAAGCAAGAATGCCTTCTTCAACACGCTGGTTGACCGCATCGTGCCGGGCTATCCGCGTGATGAAGCAGCCGATATCGAGAAGGAACTGGGCTATCTTGATCCTCTGATGGTAACCGGCGAACTGTTCCACTTCCTCGTGATTGAGCAGCGCGAAGGCAAGCCTGATCTTTGCCTGCCGATGGCGGAGAAGGATGCGGGCACGGTGATCGTGCCAAATGCTGACGGCTACAAGGAACGCAAGGTGGCGATCCTCAATGGTGCCCATACCGGTCTTTGCCCGTTGGCGCTGCTGTCTGGCACCAATTCCGTGAAGGAAGCTATGGACAACGAGGCCGCGCGCGGCTTCCTCAACACCATGCTTGAGCAGGAAATCATCCCATATCTGTCGTTGCCCCGCGAAGAACTGAACGAGTTCAGTGCCGAGGTCCTGCGTCGTTTTGCCAACCCGTTCATCGTGCATCGCTGGTACGATATCTCGCTGAATGGTCTGGCCAAGTTCCATACCCGCAACTTGCCACGCTTTGAAAGCGCCATGGCAGCAACCGGCAAGGCGCCGCGTTGCATGAGCCTGTCGCTGGCCGCATGGCTTGCTTTCTATACCGGTGCCTTTGAAGGCAGTGCCGAATTGCCACCACGCGATGCAGAAGACGTGATCGCCAAGATGGCTGAAATCGGTGCGCTGAAAGAAGCGCAAGGTGTTGAGGCAATGGTCAAGGCTTACCTTGGCGAAGAAAGTATCTGGGGGAAATCTCTGGCAAGTGACACCCTCGTCGCTGCCGTCTCAGAAGCTTATGCATTCCTGACTGAGAGTGCTTTCAGCCTTGATGACCTGTCCAAGTGGGCTTAACACACCCATCTTCCAAAGATCCGGGTTATGACGGCTTAAGCTAGCTGTTTCCGGTTTCGACTTATTGGAGTCTGGCGCCCGATCGGGTGGCGGACTTCTTTTTTAGGCGTCATGACCTTGATTCTACGGAAATAACAGGTTGCGCGCCTGTGCCTCTTGCTGCCTTTGATCGAGACACAGGAAGGCAAGATGAAAATTCAATTCCGATATTCTTCATAACTATTCTAAATTTTCAAAACATGGGATGTATATTGCGAAGAACGCGGAAAATGGCCGATTATTTCTTGACATAAAGTATGTTTTTATGTCAATCATGGGATGAAATGGCGGGTAGGGAGGTCTACCCACATCTCACCCTGCAAAAATCTACACATGATAGATCTTGCTAACTTCAGGACCCATATACGGGAGGGATTATGAAAACTCTGCTCAAATATTCCGTAGCAGCTGCTGTTGCATTGACTGCCATGGTTGGCGCTGCAATGGCTGATGTGACCATTAAAGTTGCTTACGAAAACAACCCAGGCGAGCCTCTTGACATTGTTGTCAATAAATGGGCCAAAGATCTGGAAGCAAAAAGCAACGGGACCATCAAACTGGAACTGTATCCTAGCTCTCAGCTTGGTTCCAAACAGGACGTAACCGAACAGGCCATGTTCGGCTCAAACGTCATCACCATCAGTGACGTTGGGTTCCTTTCCGACTTTGTTCCTGATCTGGGCATTCTGTTTGGCCCATATCTGACCGAAGATCCAGCCAAACTCTTCGCTATCTATGAGAGCGACTGGTTCAAGGAAAAAGAAAAAGAACTGAATGAAAAAGGCGTTCATCTGGTCATGAAGAACTACCTCTATGGTGTTCGTCAGTTGATTGCCAACAAACCGGTTCGTACGCCAGAAGACCTCAAAGGTCTAAAGATCCGTACACCTAACAACGTCATGCAGATCAAGGCTATCGAAGCAATGGGTGGCACGCCGACCCCAATGCCTCTTGGCGAAGCTTACACCGCTCTGTCTCAGGGCATCATCGATGGTGTTGAAAACCCGCTTGCTGTGATCTATGGCGCCAAGTTCCAGGAAGAAGCCAAGTATCTTTCCATGATCAACTATCTGACGAACACCTCCGTGTTCATCGGTGGTGAAGCCTTCTTCCAGACACTGGACAAGAAAGACCTGGATTTGATCCATGAAACTGCGTATGACGCAGGTGTATTCAGCCAGCAGCTCGCAAAGGAAAGCGAAGCTGACTTCATTGCAAAATTCAAGGAAGCCGGCGTAGAGGTTATCTATCCTGAAACCGCTCCTTTCCGTGAAAAGGCAATGGCCGTTTACAGCCAGTTCCCAGAGTGGAGCGATGGCCTCTATGAAAAAATTCAGGAACAGCTGAAGTAACTGGTTCCGGAACAATGATCTTGCCTGTCGCAGACGCTGCGGCAGGCATCTCTAACGCCTTGACTTGAAACGGAATTCCAATGTCTATAACGCGTCGAATCTTCACGATTCTGCTGGGTCTACCACTTGCCTATCTGGTCCTGGCAACCTCCTATTCAGTTTTCATGCGTTACTGGATGGAAAGCCCCATTTTGTGGATGGAAGAAACTTCCGGCCTTGCCATGATCTGGGTGGTTATGATTGGTGCAATGTGTGCTGAAAGGGATCGTGAGAACCTTTCCATTGCATTTCTGACCGATCTTATGGGTGAGAAGACACGCCTGATCTGTTCGGTTGTGATCTCCCTGATTTCAATCGGACTGCTGCTTTACATCGCCTACCTTGGACACAGCCTGGCTGAGCGTGTTGCATTCAAGCTGACAGGCGTTCTGAAAATTTCCTGGTACTGGATCGATATTGCTGTGCCGGTTGGCATGATTGGTTCCGCAGTTTTTGTTGCCATCAACATGGTGAAGAAAATCCGCGGGTACGAGGACCACGAGCATCAAGACCATAATAAGGAAGGAGAAGCAGCATGACCTGGCTGTGGATCATCCCTCTCATGTTGGTAGCCTTTGCGCTCAACATGCGCCTTTATCTCGGCATTCTTTTGGCCGTGCTGTGTTACTTCACCTTTTTCTCTTTCACACCGCCTGAAATCGCGATCCAGCGTTTCATCGCGCCCGCGCTCAATACCTCGCTTCTGGCAATTCCGTTCTTTGTCATGCTGGGTACGCTGATGGCGCACTCTGGGGTGGCTGAACGCATCATTGACGTTGCCCTGCTGCTTGTCGGTCGCATTCGTGGTGGTCTGGCTCTGACCAATATCCTGGTGAGTAGTCTTCTGGGCGGTCTGTCCGCTTCCAACCTTGCCGATAGTGCGATGCTGACCCGCATGATGGTTCCTGAAATGGAACGTCATGGATATGATCGCGGTTTCTCTGCTGCTGTTACCGCAGCAGGCTCGCTGATCACTCCGATCATTCCTCCCGGAATTGCGCTTATCATTTATGCGCTGATCGCTGACGTGTCCGTTGCGTCCATGTTCATGGCGGGCATCCTGCCCGGGTTGCTCTGTGCCTTCCTGCTGATGGTCACCGCCTATTTTGTATCGGTCAAACGTGGCTATCTGCCCAAGAGCATGCAACGTCCGACAAGACGCGAAGCTGGTATCACTATCTTGCGGTCCTGGCCAGCCTTTCTGCTGATCATCGTGATCATCGGCGGCATCCGTCTTGGCATCTTCACGCCGACCGAAGCAGGTGCTGTTGCGGTGCTCGCCATCATCCTGATCGGTACGCTGTTGCACCGTACGATGACCTTTGGTGACATTCTCAATTCCATCTATTCTGCAGGTAAGTCCACTGCGTCGGTGCTGTTGATCATCATGGCCAGTGGTGCGCTGGGCTGGATCTTCTCAAACGAGAAAGCCGGTATTGCCTTTGCAGAACTGATCACCAACTTCACCACCAACAAGTATCTGTTCCTGATCACACTCAACATCGCTCTCCTGTTCTTTGGCATGTTGATCGAGGGAACGGCGCTGATGATCATTCTGGTGCCGCTGCTCAAGCCAACCCTGATGAGCATGGGGATTGATCCGGTTCACTTCGGTATCATCATGATCCTCAACATGTCGATCGGTACGCTGACCCCGCCAGTTGGGACCGTCATGCTGGTTGTTTCCCAGCTCGCCAAAGTGGACGTAATGCGCTTTACCAAGGCTGCCGTACCTTTCTACATTGCCCTGTTCCTGGCGCTCGGTATGGTGATCTTTATTCCGGAAATCTCTCTCCTGCTGCCGCATCTTAGCCAGTAAGAGATTGAGCAACACAATCAAAAAGCCCCGCAGTTTGACTGCGGGGCTTTTTTTGTTTCTTACGCAATGGTTTGTTGTGCAATGGGGTCGTTGAGGCAGGGCGCAGATATGACGAGGGGCCCGACTGGAATTCGGCCTCTGCGCCGAACGCGCGCCCTGATAGGGTGCGGTGTGACTATTCGGCTGGGTTTGAAGGGGCGACCGGGTCTTCCTCGTTGAAGAAGAAATCAGGATGTGCCTTCACCCATGTCTGAACACCGCTGACATGGGCATACATGGCGTATTTTGCACCCTCGACATCCTGCGCTTCAATGCAGTTCAAAACAGCTTCATGTTCAATACGCAGGTTGTTGGTTGCGCTGTCGGTCATGCGGTTGCGCCATATACGAGCCCTGAGGGCCGGGGCCGAGACCACATTAAGCAGCGAGATCATGATCGGGTTCTGGGTTGTTTCCGCGATAATATGGTGGAACTCGGAGTCCTTCTTGAGAAGGGTATCCGTGTCCTCTGCATTCAGCATGGACTGATGGCATTGTTTCAGTCGATCCAGATCTGCCTTGGTGCGCCGCGCAGCGGCAATGGCTGTGGTGTGAAGCTCCATCAAGATTCGAATTTCAAGGAACCACAGCACGGCCTCAGGGCCGGAAACGTCCACGGCGAAGCGCAATGTTTCGATCATCTGGGTGGGGTCGAGGCCGGAGACATAGGTGCCATCCCCTTGTCTGGCCTCAAGTATCTTCATGGCGCTCATCGCACGAACTGCTTCACGCAGGGAATTGCGTGAAACCCCGAGCTGCGTAGAAAACTCGGCTTCGTTTGGAAGGCGATCTCCGGGTTTGATTTTACCAGATCGAATCAAATCCTGAACCAATGAAATAGCCAGATCTACCTTTGGGCTGCTCATGTGCGTGGGTACCTCATTTGAAAATTGAATAGCTGTAACATGATCAATTTGACCCTATAAGTCAATGATCCCATCAATTGGTGAAATCTTGCGGATTTCACGTCGAAGCTTTGTCTTTATCTTGACAATCATCCCATGATTATGCGATAAAACATCCTATCAATTAGGCGAAATATTACAAAAGATGCGTAAAATTTCGTGCTTTTCGAGAGAAACATAGGAGCTATATAGGGAAACGTCCGGAAAACTAACAATTAGGATATCCCGACATGCCTGAGCGGTTGAGACCAGGCTTTGGGTGGTACGCGCACCCAGAGCTGGAACGCCTCCCAAGACGAGGGGCCTCCCATCTACCCTCCATGATCAAGGTGGCCCTGAAGGGCTCCCGCTCAGGCGTGCAAATCCTCACCGAAATAACAGAGCAGGCGACTGCTCTGAAAAAGAAGCTCGCTAAGGAGATAAGTGATGAAAGCACTTTGCATTGTTGACGCAGAAAAAAGTGAGGTTCGCGACGTCGAACCGATGACAATGGGACCCGATGACGTTGTTGTCGATATCTCCTATGTCGGTTTTTGCGGTAGTGACCTGAACACCTATATGGGCAAGAACCCACTGGTTCAGCTGCCACGTATTCCGGGCCATGAAGCGTCCGGTTTTGTAGTAGAAAAGGGCGCCAATGTTGGCGACGAAATCAAGATCGGCCAGTCCGTAATCCTGTGGCCATATTCTGCTTGTGGTCATTGCAGCAGCTGCCGTGCAGGTCGCCCGAATGCTTGCCGTTACAACGAGACGCTCGGTGTGCAGCGCGACGGTGCTCTGCGTGAGAAAATGGTTATTCGTGCCGATTGTGTCGTGCCGAATGAAAGCCTGTCTCCGAAACGTCAGGTTCTGGTGGAGCCTCTTTCCGTTGGTTTCCACGCGGTTTCCCGTGGACGTGTAGAAGCAACTGATACAGTTGTTGTCATGGGCTGCGGCATGATCGGTGTTGGCGCCATTATGGGTGCTGCTGCACGTGGTGCGCGCGTGATTGCAGTCGATCTGAGCCCAGAAAAGGAAGAAATCGCCAAGCTTGTTGGCGCAACCGAATTCCTGACTCTCAGCGGCGAAGAGCTCGTCAAGAAAGTCAATGAACTGACCGATGATCATGGCGCCAATGTCGTGATTGAGGCCGTTGGCCTGCCGATCACCTTCACTACGGCCATTGACGCTGCCTGCTTTGCTGGCCGCGTGGTTTATGTTGGTTATTCCAAGGCGCCTGTTACCTATGAAACCAAGTTCTTCAACCTTAAAGAGCTGGACATCATGGGCTCCCGTAACGCAATGCGCCCGGATTTTGACGCCGTCATCGAAGCTCTGCTGAAGATCGGCGACAAGATGGATACCTTGATCACCAAGACCTTCCCGATGGACGAAGCCGCTGACGTGCTGCCATATTGGGAAGCCAACAAGAATGATGTTCTGAAGCTGGTCGTAGAGCTTTAAGACCTGTTCTGCCGGTAACGGTCCCCGCATATAATAATGATAAGCACTTAAACTGCCAAAGGCGGGTTGCTCATATGCAATCCGCCTTTCTTTTTGGGCTCGAGGCTGAACTCCTGATCTCGGGCTTGGTTTGCTTTTGGGGGCCTAGTGTTGTGTGGGCGTTGGGGGCTCCTGTCAAAGCGATAGAAGTGCTATTGCCGAGGCTCCAAGGACGCCCAGAAACAGGATCGACAGAGCGCCGGTTGCCAAGACGCGGCCGCTTGAGGCAAAGACCGATTTTACATCCACCATCAATCCCAATCCGGCCATGGAAAGAATGGTCAGCAGCGTAGTGACTTCCTTGATGGGAGGCATCATGGCGGTCGGAATCGCACCCAAGGATTGAAGCGCAATCATCAGGAAAAAGCCGATGATAAACCATGGCACCAGTTGCCGGAATTTAAGGCTTTTTCCAGTGCTTCTTTCGGCGGCCAGTTCGGCTTTGCGCCCGGTACGGAAGCCCAGTACCAGAATGACCGGTCCAAGCATTAATACGCGCATGAGCTTGACCAGCGTTCCATAATGAACGCTGATGGTGCTGACCGGAGCGGTCGCCGCCAGCACTTGCGGCACTGCATAAACGGTCATGCCAGCGAAGATACCGAAGCGATGTGGATCGATGGCGAAGGCATTGGCAAAGGCGGGCAAAGCCAGTACCACGATGATGCCCAGCGTTGCCGAGAAGGCGATGGCGGATGCAATGTCGTCGGAATCCGCCTCGATGACGGGGGCGACGGCGACAATGGCGGAGTTGCCGCAAATCGAGTTGCCGCAGGCCACCAGAAGCGCTTGCTTTTCGGGTAATCCCAACAGTCTGCCAACGGTGTAGCTGGTGATGATGGCGATTGTCACAATCACGATGACTACCAGCAGCAAAAGTGGACCGAGCGTCTGGATGATGGTCAGACTGACGGACGCCCCCAACAGTACGATGGCGAGCTCTAGCAGGTATTTGGCCGAAAAGTTGACGCCCTTTTTGAAAATCGGATTGAGGCCTAGAATGGAGTGGACCGCTGTGCCCAGTATGATTGAAAATACCAGAGCGTCCATGAAGCGGTGGCCGGTAAGCTGGATTTCTACCCATTCGACCCCATAGGCCAAAAGCGTGATGAAGCAACACAGGAAGAAGCCGGGGAGAATGGATTGAGTATAGTGCCAGATTCGCATTGTTATCTCTTTGGAAGTCTTGAAAATTCGCGGCACCATCTCACAAAATATCATTCAAAAATATCGAATAATATAGTATATTCCATGTAATAGAATTGGATGGTTTGATGACTCTTGAGCAACTCACGATTTTTGTCGCCGTGGCCGAGCGACAGCATATTACGCGCGCAGCGGATGCGGTTGGGCTCACGCCATCGGCGGTGAGCGCTTCTATCAAGGCATTGGAAGCCTTTCATAATGTCAAACTGTTCAATCGTGTTGGGCGGGGCATTGAACTCACTGAGGCGGGGCGGCTTTTTCTCAAGGAGGCTAAGGCCACGTTGGCGCGGGCGAATGCTGCTGCGTTGGTGCTGAGCGAGCTTGGCGGATTGAAGCGCGGCGTGCTGCATATCCATGCCAGCCAGACGATCGCCAGCTATTGGTTGCCCTCTCGCATGGTGCATTTTCATGATCTTTATCCAGCCATTGACCTTCGCCTGACCGTGGGTAATACGCAAACTGTCACCCGCGCGATCGAAGAGGGACAGGCGGAAATCGGCTTCATCGAAGGGGATATCGATGCGCCCCTTTTGCGCTCAGCCAAGCTGGCAGACGATGAAATTGCCATTGTGGTCGCGCCGGGCCATCCGTTGGCCAGTGCGGTTGAGCAGGACTGGCTGGGGCTGATCAAGCGCACGCTGTGGGTTATGCGCGAGCAGGGATCCGGTACGCGATCCACCTTTGAAACGGCGATGAGCAGTCTTGGTGTGTCTCCTGAAGCAATCAACATTGCTCTGGAATTCCCAAGCAACGAGGCGGTGTTGTCTGCCTTGGTGGGAAGCGACTATGCGGGAGCGGTTTCCAGAATGGCAGCCGGACCGCTTGTGGCAACCGGTCAGATTACCTTTGCCGATGTTCCGTTTCCACCGCGGGATTTCATGGCGCTCAGTCACAAGGAAAGAGCTCTAAGTCCAGCGGCACATGAGTTTTTGCAACTGTGCCATCAGGCGCTCTAGGGGCACCTGCGGGTAGGCCTGATCAGCTTGGGCGCCTGCCGGATCTGGTCGTTGGTTTGTTTTGGGGAAAGCGATGAGGGAAGCAAGATCGGACATGTTTGCCCGATCTCTCACTATTGCGTTGAGGGTATCCCTACAGAACCACAATCGGGGACGGGGTGGGAACCCGTCTGTGCAGATCGATGATATCGTGGTTGAGCAGGCGTACGCAGCCGGATGATACGGCGCGGCCAATAGACCATGTTTCGGCGGTGCCGTGCAGGCGATAGAGTGTATCGCGCCCATCCTGATAGATATAGAGCGCACGGGCGCCAAGCGGGTTGGTCGGTCCCGGGGGCATGCCGCCATTTCTCCAGCTCCATTTTTCCAACTCTGGCTGCCGTTCGATCATTTCGTCGGGTGGCGTCCATTTTGGCCAGACGGCCTTGCGGGCAACCGTGGCACGACCCGACCATTCGAAGCCAGCCCGTCCCAGACCGACGCCATAGCGCATCGCTGTGCCATTTTCCTGCACCAGATAGAGATAATAGTTGCTGGTATCCACCACCAGCGTGCCGACCTTTTCGCTGGTAGGATAAAAGACTTCGCGGCGCAGAAATGCCTTGTCTAACTTACGCAAGTCAACGGCAGGCAAAGGAAAGCGCTCATCTGGCAATGGGCCATACATGGCGCTGTAGGGGCGTTCAAGACCCGGAGGGGAGAGCGGTTTGCGTGTGCGCGGGCTACAGGCGCTTAGAAGCCCTGCGGCCAAAATGGCGCTGCCTCCCAGAAACTGGCGGCGAGAGGTCATCCCCTGTTCGGAGGCATGAGATGGCGGGGTTTGTTTTTCTTTTATCATTTCATTTAACTCATTTCGAACCGGGTCTTAGAGCTTTTT
The DNA here is from genome assembly GCF_963665895.2 of Cohaesibacter marisflavi. Classification (NCBI taxonomy): domain Bacteria; kingdom Pseudomonadati; phylum Pseudomonadota; class Alphaproteobacteria; order Hyphomicrobiales; family Cohaesibacteraceae; genus Cohaesibacter; species Cohaesibacter marisflavi. Next base: position 49,570 of record NZ_OY762534.1, read on the forward strand.
GCTTGAAGAAAATCCGTCTTATTTAGAATCAGTCAGCAACACATGGTCAGTCGCCGCTTTCCGGTATGAGGAAATGGTGGCCAAAAGGTGTTCCAGACTATTTCTTGAAAACAGTCTTGTCTTGCGAAAAGGAAATCCGTTCAATCAAACAAAGTGTGCGGTGGGCTCTTGAATGTGTGGTTCGTGTTTCTCCGGTGGCAAGGTTGATTGCTTCTGGTTTTACGCACCTCTTGCGAACCGATTTTCAGTTTGAGGTGATAGTGCCATAAAATCATGACTGTAGCGGTCACAAAATCGCGAGGCGGTATTGATCATGCATAGTTTTATTTTCTCATTTTTCCTTTTCTGTTTCATAGCTTGGCTTGCCTGAGCCGCAGGGCGTTGGCGATGACCGATACGGACGACAAGCTCATGGCTGCTGCGGCAAACATGGGCGAGAGCAACAGGCCAAAGACTGGATAGAGAATGCCTGCCGCTACCGGTACGCCTGCGGAGTTGTAGACGAAGGCAAAGAACAGATTCTGCTTGATATTGCGCAGCGTCTTGGTGGCCAGTTTGCGGGCTCTGACAATGCCAGCCAGATCACCGCTCAGTAGCGTGATACCAGCGCTCTCCATGGCGACGTCCGCACCTGTTCCCATGGCGATGCCTACATCGGCTGCGGCAAGGGCAGGGGCGTCGTTCACTCCGTCGCCAGCCATGGCCACATAAGCACCATTGGCATGCAGCTCTTCAACCAGTGCCTTCTTGTCTTCCGGCAGAACTCCAGCCCGCACCTGATCAATGCCAAGCTTGCCAGCAACGGCCTTGGCTGTGCGTTCATTGTCGCCTGTGGCCATGATGACGGTCAGGCCGAGATCATGCAGATCCGAGATTGCCTGCTGCGTGGTTTCCTTGATGGGGTCGGCAACGGCAACCATGCCAGCCAGGTTGCCATCGATAGCAATGAACATGGCGGTCTTGCCCTCTTCCTGAAGGCTTGCTGCCTGTTCCTGCGCTTCATCAGCGCTGATTGATAGCTCTTCCAGCATCGCAATGTTGCCAAGGGAGACGTGCTTTCCTTGCACCTTGCCTTTGACGCCCTTGCCGGTCATGGCTTCAAAGTCGGATGAGTCCAGACGCTCGGCGTCTCTTTCCCGGGCACCGCTGACGATTGCTTCGGCAAGCGGGTGTTCGGACCCGCGCTCAAGGGCGGCGGCGATGGCCAGAATATCGGCTTCTTGTCTGTCGCCGAGCACAATCACGTCGGTGAGCTTGGGTTTGCCTTCGGTGAGCGTGCCGGTCTTGTCAACGATCACAGTATCAACGCGGGCCATGCGCTCGAGCGCCTCGGCATCCTTGATCAGTACGCCCGCCTGAGCGCCGCGTCCTGCTGCCGTGGTGATGGAAATCGGCGTTGCCAGACCCAGAGCACATGGGCAGGCCACGATCAAAACGGAGACTGCCGATGTGATGGCAAAGGCGAGCGCCGGTTCGGGACCAAAGATGAGCCAGACGACGAAGGCCAGAAGGGAAGCCGAGACCACGGCAGGCACGAAGATGGATGAAACCTTGTCGGCCAGCCCCTGAATGGGCGCGCGGGATTGGCGTGCACTGGAGACCATGCCCACGATCTGGGACAACACCGTCTCCGAGCCGGTATGGGTGGCCTTGATTGCCAGAGATCCGTTCTTGTTGATGGTGCCGCCGGTGACTGCGTCGCCTTCGTTTTTCTCGATCGGGACCGGTTCGCCGGTGATCATGCTTTCGTCAACGGAGGAGTGCCCCTCGGTTACTTCGCCATCCACGGGGATGCTATCGCCGGGACGGACGCGCAGCAGATCTCCTTCGACCACATTCTCAAGCGGTGCGTCATATTCGCTGCCATCGGGCAGGATGCGGCGTGCGGTTTTGGGGGCCAGATCAAGCAGGGCACGGATGGCGTCGCCCGTGCGCTCGCGGGCGCGCAATTCGAGCACCTGACCCACAAAGATCAGCGCGATAATGACGACGGAGGCTTCGAAATAGGTGCCCACGCCTTCCGCGCTTTGATATTGTTCGGGAAAGATATCGGGCAGGAAGGTTGCGAAGAGCGAGTAGATATAGGCTGCGCCCACGCCCAGAGAAATCAGCGTCCACATATTGGGCGAGACATTCTTGATCGACTCCAAGCCGCGCTTGAAGAATGGTTGGGCTGCCCAGAGCACGATGGGGGTTGCGATGACAAATTCGATATAGGCGGACAGCTGATGGCCCAGCCAATCGCGCACCGGCAGGCCGATCATGCCGCCCATGGTCAGGATCATCAAGGGGATTGCTGCGCCCACACTGATCCAGAGGCGACGTGTGAAATCAACCAGCTCTTCAGAGGGCTCATCAGATGGTACGGTGGGTTCCAAAGCCATGCCGCATTTGGGGCAGGAGCCGGGCTCGTCGCGGATGATTTCTGGATGCATGGGGCAGGTCCATTGCGTTCCCGGCTGGGTCTGCTGGTTGGCTTTTTTGGCATTGCCCGAGGCGTAGAAATAGGGATCGTCGTGGAACTTGCTCTGACAGCCATCAGAGCAAAAATAGTAGTTTTCGCCGTCATACTGCTCCGAGCGCGTGTCTTGCTTGATCGTTACACTCATTCCGCATACTGGGTCTGTCGCAGTCCTGGCTCCCGGCTCGGCAGGGGGCTGCTGCCCATGATGATGATCGTGATGGTCATGAGCATGGTGGCTATGGTCGCCTTGCTGTCCATCATGGTCATGATGAGAGTGATTATGGTGTTCGTGCGTATGACTGGACATAAACGCCTCCTGTCATTTGTTCTTTCAATTTGCTTGTGCGGTGAACGAGGGCGTTTCATTGCTCTTGTTGTTTCATACCAGATGGGGGCTCCACCAACTGGAAGGTCAATGGTGGGGGTGGGATTTTGTTCCCGATTTTGTCTGCGCAAAATTCTTTTTCACGTCTAAAGACGCAGGCATATCAGCCAAAAATCGGGCCGATCCTGTCTTGTTCTTGCCGCTGTTTGGGTGTTTGGTTCCTTGATGACCGGGGACATCGCCCCCACATCAGGCGTCATGAAAGGGGAGAAATGCTATGAATTACACAATCGATAAAGTGTTGGCAGGCGTGACAGTGGAAGAGGCCGAACCACGCGTGCGTGAAGCGCTCGCTGCCAAGGGGTTTGGCGTGCTGACGGAGATCAACGTCAAGGAAACGCTGAAGAAAAAACTCGGTGAGGATGTTGCACCCTATAAGATTTTAGGTGCTTGCAAGCCGGAAATGGCACACAAGGCCATGATGGCGGAACCCAAGATTGGCGCCATGCTGCCATGTAACGTTATTCTGCGGACGGTTGAAAATGGCACAGAGGTCAGCGCAATTGATCCGCTGGCATCCATGAGTGCTGTTGAGAATCCTGCCCTCATGGGGATTGCCACGGATGTCAAAAATTTGCTCACTGAAGTGATCGTTGATTTGTAAGGGCGTAGAGAGCGCTGACGGTTTCTCGCCTTTGCAAAGAGGCTAGAGTTTGGATCTATTCGGACGCCGAAAGGCTCTTGGCGTTCCAGATCTTTACGACACCATTGTCAACAAGGCAGAGAGACCCAGTGCCTACCTTGGCCTCGCTGGCGGCAATGCCGAATTGCGGCGCCACGATTCTCAGGATGCCATTGCTGGTCACGATGACGGCTGTGGCATCTTCTCCGAAGGTCTCTTCTATCTCTGTCATCATGGCATTCCAGCTGGAAATAATGGTTTGCGGATCCGGTGACCAATCGTAGCCATCCGGCCAGATGCTCTGCTGCTGCCAACCATCGATATCTTTGTCGCCATAGTCCGCACGGATATCATCATTGGATCGGGCTTCCCAGAGGCCGTAGTCGATTTCCCGCAAGGCATCGCTGACAGTCATCTCGACGCCGTTCCAACCGGCTGTCGCGAGGGCGACTTCTGCGGTTTGTACCGTACGCTTGAGCGGGCCGCAATAAATCACATCCGCTGTTATGCCGCTCTCTTTGAGCGCTTCGCCAACGGCTTGGGCCTGTTCTTTGCCCTTTTCCACCAGGGGCAGATCGCTGCGGGCGCCAACCCAGACCACCTTGTCGCCTTTTGCGAAGGTGTTGCCATGCCTTACCAGAATGAGCTTCATGGGAGCCTCCTATAGAACCAGTTCGCCTTCGCGGCTGATGATTTCTTCGGCGATGGCGATGTCTTCCTTGGCGTCCACCGAAGCATGGGTGCGGTTGCGATAGTCTACGATGACGACGCGGACCGTCATGCCATATTCCAGAGCGCGCAACTGTTCCAGACCTTCGGTCAATTCCAGCGGAGAAGGCTCCAGCCCGACATAGCGCTCAAGCGAGGCCTTGCGATAGCCATAAAGGCCGATATGACGATAGGTCGGCGAAAAGCCCTTGCTTCTGGCGAAGGGCAGGATGTTCTTGGAGAAATAAAGCGCGTTATGCTGCTTGTTGAATACGACGGTGGTGCCGCTGGCTGGATTGACCTTTTTGCTTTCCGTCAGGATCTCAATCGCTGCTTCAGACATTTCGGTAGCGGGCGTTACGATATCAAACGGATCCTGTGACTTCTCGAACTCGTCAATCATGGCCTGAATGACCCATGGAGGGGTCAGAACCGCATCGCCCTGAAAGTTGATGATGGCATCTTCGGTGATGTTGGCCGCCTTGATGGTCGCATGAGCGCGCTCGGAACCGTTGCGGCAGCTATCCGGCGTAAGAACGGCCTCCGCACCAAAGCTTTTGGCATGATCGACGATTCGCTGATCTTCGGTGCTGATAACGATTCGGGAGCAGCCACTGGTCGCGCCAGCGATTCGCCAGACCCGCTCGAGCATGCTGGTTCCCAAAATCGGCAACATGGGCTTGCCGGGCAAACGGCTTGAGCCGTACCGGGCTGGAATGACGATCGCAACGGACATGGAGGACCTCCTCAAGAGAAACTATCCTGCCCTTGTTAGCCCAGCATCCTTATAAGAAGAAAGAAGAGGTGGTCCGATTTTCAGGTTTTCCTATGGATAAACGGCGATCTGGGTGTTTGCTCACAGGTCACACACTCCGACTTCCCGAGAATGAGGGATGCGAGCAAAGAAGCGATTCTCTTTTTGTTTCATTCGTTTGGTGTGAAAGAAAGCTGTCACAAATATCGTCGCATGGCCAATACTGTCCACATCGGCTCGTACGCAGAACGGTTTCAGTAAAAATACCCAGATCCAAAGATTGCGCTTTCGGACCACTCCGTCTATAAGACGCTCGCACCTAACAATTGAGCTATAGTTGTATAGTCTGACTTGTTGGAAACCCTGGTTGTCTGCTGCGGGGCGCTTGTTGATCTGCAACTTTAGTGTTACGAGAGCTGCGCCTTAGAGACAACTTGTGGAATTGGTTGAAGGGACATAAGGTCCGCTTCCGTGAGCTGTGAAGATCGGGTAGCAGCCAGGCTAAAACTTGTTTTTCAAGCCTGCTGTTGGCGACACAACGCATTGTTCTTGGATGTCGCAAATTTCGGGTATAGTCTATACCCATCCAAATTTGCGGTCGTTCAAACCGCCAGAGAGCATAGGGAGGTTTACCGTGCCCTGCATAGACGCAATGGTCGATAAAGTTGTTAGTTTGACCCCCGATCAAACTGTCGAGGAAGCTATGAAGGTCCTCGAAACACGGCAGATAAGAACGGCCCCGGTTCTTGATGAAAATAACATTCTTTTGGGAATGTTTGGGTTCGAGTCGCTTTTGAAACAAATGCTTCCCGTCTCCGTCAGGATGCCGTCCGGGCTCCAACGTCTCGGTTTCGTGCGTGGTGCCAAGCCGGATATTGCGCGTCGCTTGCGTAGTATCAAGGCCCAGTCGCTGACAGACGCCATGAACCGGGATCCCATTGTCCTCAGCCCCGACCTTTCGGTCTGGGAGGGCATTCGCAAGCTGGCCAAACACGGCAGTCCGCTGCCGGTCGTGGAGAATGGTACAAACAGGTTCCTTGGCATCGTGACGGAGCAGTCCGCCATTGCCGAATTGGAACGTGACGAGTATTCATCACGTTAAACAGGGCTCAGCGCAGTAGATAACCCTCTATGGGGTGTGTGCGTTACGGACTGCACACATCCATAGTTAGTGAGAAGAGCCTTAGTTTATCTATGGAACATGCCAGTGGAATCGCCACGAGCGCTGTCTTCGGATGGTCGCCTCTCGTTGTGGCAACGGTAATTCTGATTGCTGCCTACTTCTTCATTATTTCAGAAAAGATCAACCGCGCCATTGTATCCCTTTTGGGGGCGGGGTTGCTGGTTCTGCTCGGTGTTCTGAACTTCGAGCTGGTCATTGAAGGCATCGATTTCAATACGATCTTCCTGCTTACGGGCATGATGGTGATTGTCGCAATCACCAAGGATTCCGGGGTCTTCCAGTTTGTCGCCATTTATACCGCCAAGGCGGTCAAGGCGAACCCGCGTAAGCTTCTGGCCGCACTGGCCATTGTGACGGCCGTTTTCTCGGCGCTTCTGGATAACGTGACAACGGTTCTGTTGGTTGTTCCGGTTACGCTTCTGTTGACAGATCAGCTCAATCTGAAGGCCTATCCGTTTCTGTTTTCGCAGATTTTTGCTTCCAACATCGGTGGTACGGCAACCCTTATCGGTGACCCGCCGAACATCCTGATTGGCTCCGCTGTGGGCCTTGGCTTCATGGATTTCGTTGAATGGGTTGGCCCGATTGCCCTGATCATTTTGATCTTCTGCCTTTTCTTCTTTGATTTTATCTGGGGTCGCAAGTTGACCGCGAGTGAAGAAGACAAAGAAGCAATGATGAAATATAACGCCTTCGAAGCCATCGAAGACAAGGTGCTTCTGGTCAAATCCCTCTTCACTCTTGCCCTCGTTCTGGCTGGTTTCATCTGGGGGCATGGACAGGGCTGGGAACCGGGCACCATTGCTCTGACGGGCGCAGCCTTCCTGTTGCTGCTGCACAGCTTTGGTGGCAAGCCTGAAGAACAGTCTCATCATGTTCACAGTGCTTTCCAGCAGGTCGAATGGGAAACCATTTTCTTCTTCCTTGGGCTGTTCGTTCTGGTTTCCGGTGTCGAGCAGACTGGTCTTCTGAAGATCATGGCCGAGAAACTTCTTGGTCTGACCGGCACGAATATCGAGCTGGCTGGCATGATCATTCTGGGCGCATCGGCTGTCCTTTCGGCGATCGTTGATAACATCCCGTTCGTTGCCACGATGATCCCGTTGATCAAGGCCATGCAGGCCGATCTTGGTGGGCCTCAGGCGATTGAGCCGCTGTGGTGGTGTCTGTCGCTGGGCGCTTGTCTTGGCGGTAACGGTACCCTGATCGGTGCGAGTGCCAACGTTATGGTAGCCAGTTTTGCAGAGCGTGCAGGACAGCGCATCTCCTTCATGGACTTCATGAAGCTGGCTTTCCCGCTGATGCTCTTCACAACTTTCCTATCTGCTATCTTCGCCTATTTCGTCTATTTCTGATAGACTGGCCAGAGCAGAAAGCACATAGCGTTTACAACCCTGTCGCCGATGGTTCGGCGGCGGGGTTTTTCTTTGTGCTGGCTTGTCTGGCGATGGCTGTCAGTCTTCTGCACAGTCAATCCAAAGGCAGGCGTTTGTGAGCCTCGGGGCAACAGAGTGCCGCAGGATTGCGCATAAGCGCGCACAACTGTGCTTCAGCAGGGCGCCTGAGGGATTGTCCGAAAGGTCTGGTACGTTGTCAGAGGGCTGCCATGTGCAATGATGTTGTGATGCTGCAGGAGCGATCAGGAAGCTGTGTTGCTATTGGTCGTCGCGTGAAGGGACAGATGCGCGATTGCATGGGCCTTCGTTTCGCAGGAAAAGCTGTAGCCTTGCTGCGATGCCTTTTGCATGATCAACTGCATGCATTTGTCGAGGTCACCATGGAAGAAAGCTTCGGTTAGGCGCTTGCCTTCAAGAGCGCTCGGGTGTTGGGTGGCTTCATCTCGCAATGGTCAGGCCTCGTTCTTGAAATAGTAATCAGATCAGGAGCAAGCTCCTCTTGCGCTAAGCATCCTAAGGAAAGATGGGCTTTTGTCCAGAGGTGCTGCGGATAATTTCAACTAAAAGTTTTGTCTGGTTGTTTTGCCGCGACAAGATTGCGCGCAGATAAACGGGCTGTTTATTGAGACGATATGGCTATTTCATGGTTGGAAAGGGCGCTTGTCCCTTTAGCAGACGATTTGCCATTTGACAGTCCCTGCCGAATGCGGATTGGACTGGTTGATCCTTGCCACAAGACGGTCTTGCTGATCGAGGCTGACAAGGGCATGGCCATGAGCCCGGCCTGATACCATCAGTACATCTTCCTTGCGCCCGTTGCTCTCACGGGTGAGAATGATGGTTGGAGCGTGGCCCTGATGATCCTGATCGCCGAATTGGTTCATTTCCACATGAACAACAATGGTTTTGCTCACCCATTTGAGATCAAGGAGAACAATCTCCTTGTGATGCCAGTTGAGATCCCCGGACTTTTCGAATGGCATAATCAATCCTCCCCACAAGACTATTCAGAAGAAGCTATAATGGTGCAATAGTTTCTGTCGAGCTTAAAAGTGATCCAAGCGGCATTCTTTGTAAACAAGAGGGGTTTTGTGGACGGTGTCCGAATCTGTGCAAGGAGAGGGCGAAGAATCTGCAACCTTTGCTTTATGGTGTGGGCTATTCGCTCCCGAATTTTTTGATCTTTGCTGGCTTTCGACCGCTTTTTCTTTTATTTGGGGCGAAATTATACAGCGGATTTGGAAAATTCAGAGGAATCGCGGGATTCCAGTCACAGGAGTCGTTTTCCCGGTTGACAATGGCAGGCAGGAACCGTATTTTCCGCTCGAATTTGCGCGCCTCGGCGCGCTTTTTGTTTCGCAGATTTTGGCCGAGGCTTGGGACAATGAAAATCAAGAATTCACTGAAAGCACTTGCCAAGCGTCACCGTGATAACCGCATGGTTCGCCGCAAGGGTCGTGTTTACATCATCAACAAAAGAAATCCACGTTTTAAGGCTCGTCAGGGCTAATAGACGTCGGGCCACTTTTGGTTGACGAAACAACAAACGCGCTTGAGATATTATCTCAGGCGCGTTTTTTGTTGCGTTCAAATGAGTGGCTTCGTGTCTAAATTGGTTTCAATTGAAGGTTTTGAACTGAAGTAACAAATACTTTCACGATACGTTTATTTTGTTCATTGTATAATATTACATGTTTATTGGATTGGTTCTTTGTTATATTAGGGATTTTTAACTGGATTCTTATTTTCTTCTTATAAACAAGAATGAAATATCGAGATAAGTAACAAAAATATAATTATTGCATGAAATATTCACCTGAATGTTGCTGGCTTGGCTCAGCGTGAGACTTGTCTCGAAACTCGGTAGGGTGAAACATGAAACTAAAATATCGCATCTGGGGCTTATTGCTGCTTGGCTTGTTTGGTCTTGGGGTGCTTTCGGGTGCCTTCTACTGGGGGGAAAGCAGAAAAGCGCAAGTGACGCGTGCGACAATGCTCGGGGAGGAGAATGTCGCTGCTTTTAACATCGCTGAAGTGGGAATCGGTAAAGTTGCTTCTCTTTCCGAGCAATTTTTGCAGCGGGGCGATATGGCTCTTGTCGGCGCGATGGATGCTGCGGCTGAAAAAAGCCAGGCCGCGTTTGGCGAACTGGGTGATCAGAGCGCCATTCTGACGAGCCTGACGATGGATGCTCTCTCGGGAGCAAAAGAGATCGTTAAGGCGCGCACCGTCGCCGGATTGTCCGAAAATGAGGGCCTGAAGGGTGAGCTGCGGAGCGCAGTCAAGACCGTAGAGGCCAAGCTGAACGAATTGGGTGAGGCTGATGCATCCTTGTCGATCGATGCTGTCATGGTCAAGATGCTGATGCTGCGTCGTCACGAAAAGGACTATATGCTGCGCCAGCAGGACAAGTATGTTGAGAGCTTCAACGCGCGGATCAAGGAGTTCTATACCGTTCTTGCTGCCTCCAACGTGCCACAGGCTGCGCAGAAAGAGATTGTGCCGCTGATGGAAGCCTATCACGACACATTTCTCAAATGGACGGACGCCAACAGTCATGTACTGGAACTGGTTACCGCTTACCGCAACAGGGTCGAGGGTATTTCAGGAGAGCTGTCCGAGTTGAAGGACACGGCAAATGCGCAGTTGGCTGTGGCTCTAATTGAGCGTAAGGCCATTGAAGCGCAGGTGGATGCCATTGCCATTGGGACCATGATCGCGACTGCCATCATTCTTCTGGGCGGCGGAATTCTTGTCATTCGCTCTATCACACATCCGATTCAGAATGTGACAGGTGCAATGAACCAGATTGCCAAAGGTAATCTGAATACGACCATCCCCGTTAGCAAACAGGATGACGAGATCGGTGCGCTTTGCAAGATTGCGTCCTTGTTGCATCAGAATGTGAAGATGCAGAAGGAAATGGAGGCCGAGGAGCAGGCCAAGCAACAGCAGGCCGAGCGCGATAAGCGTGCGATGATGATGCAGTTGGCCGATGAGTTCGACAGTCATGTAAGTGGCATTGTGGACTCTGTTTCCCAGTCTTCTCATCAATTGTCTGCTACCGCCCGCACTATGGCCGAGGTTGCAGAGCTCACCGAGCATCAGGCAACGTCTGCGTCTGCAGCGTCTAGCCAGACCATGAGCAATGTGCAGACGATTGCCTCTGCGACCGAAGAAATGACCGCCTCGATTTCCGAGATCAGCGAACAGATCGGCGTGGCTTCCGGAGCTGCGCAAGAGGCCGTTGGCAAAGTGGGCAGTACCAATCAGCAAATGCAGACCCTTGCAGCGACAGCGAGCAAGATTGGCGAGGTGGTGGAAATGATTTCTTCCATTGCCGAGCAGACCAACCTTCTGGCCCTTAACGCCACGATTGAATCGGCGCGCGCCGGAGAGGCGGGTAAAGGATTTGCCGTTGTGGCTGGTGAGGTGAAGGCTCTGGCGGGGCAAACGAGCAAGGCGACCGAGCAAATCTCACAACAGATTGCCGAGATCCAGTCGGCAACGAGTGAGGCGACCCTGTCGATTGAAGAGGTCAGTCAGGTCATCCAGAATGTGGAAGCTATTTCTTCGGCCATCGCCGGTGCGATTGCCGAGCAGAATGCGACGGCGCAGGAGATTTCCGGCAACATTCATCAGGCTGCTCAAGGTACTGAGCAGGTGAACGAGAATGTGTCTCAGGTTTCCAGTGCTTCCAAGAATGCTGGGCGCACCTCTGACGAGGTTGTCAGTGCGGTCAAGACGCTGGGTGAGCAATCCGATCAGCTGAAGGAAAAGGTGACCAGCTTCATTGCCCGGGTTCGTGCCGTATAAGCTGACCCTTAAGGCAGATAAGCATAAAAAAGGGCCGGTTGTTGAACCGGCCCTTTTTCATTGAGATATATGCTTGGCTTAGATGCCGCCAAGACCATCGCTGCCGACAAAGGCAATGCGCAGCATGTTGGTGGCGCCCGGCGTGCCGAGTGGAACACCTGCGGTGATGATAACGCGCTGACCAGGCTTGGCCAGACCAACCTTGTAGGAGGTGCTGCAGGCACGGTCGACCATTTCATCCAAAATGCCGGTTTCTTCGGAAACCACACAATGCAAGCCCCAAACCAGCGCCAGACGGCGTGCTGTGGCAAGGATCGGGCTGATGGCCACAATCGGTGTCTGCGGACGCTCGCGAGCAGCTCTGAGGCCAGTGGTGCCCGAAGAGGTGTAGCAGACGATCGTTGCCAGATTGAGCGTTTCAGCAATCTGACGGGCTGCTGCAGAAATCGCGTCCGCACCGGTTGCTTCCGGTTCGGCGCGTTGTGCGTAGATGATGTTGGTGTAATATGGATCGCGTTCGGCTTCTTCTGCGATGCGGTTCATCATGGCGACCGCTTCGAACGGATAGTCACCAGCTGCGGACTCGGCAGACAACATCACAGCGTCAGCACCTTCAAACACGGCAGTTGCCACGTCAGAGGCTTCAGCGCGTGTCGGCATCGGCGAGTTGATCATGGATTCCAGCATCTGGGTGGCCACGACAACCGGCTTGCCTGCCTGGCGGGCGGCGCGGGTGATCTGTTTCTGGATGCCGGGAACTTTTTCCAGCGGCATTTCCACGCCAAGGTCACCACGGGCAACCATGATGGCATCGGACAGTTCGATGATCTCGTGAATGCGTTCAACAGCCTGTGGCTTCTCGATCTTGGAGAGAATGCCGGTGCGGCCACGAGACAGCTTGCGTACTTCGGCAACGTCTTCGGGGCGCTGTACGAATGAGAGGGCGATCCAGTCCACGTCGGCGTCAACTGCTGCGTCAAGGTCGGCGCGGTCTTTCGGCGTCAGGGCCGAGAAGGACAGGGTGGAGTCTGGGAAGCTGATGCCCTTGCGGTTGGAAATCGGGCCGCCGGTGACAACTTCGGTGTGGATGGAGTCAGCACTGGTGGAAATCGTTCTGAGGCGAACCTTGCCGTCGTCGAGAAGCAGGATGTCGCCTTCTTTGACGGATCCGAAAATTTCAGGGTGAGGCAACTGCACGCGGGATGTGTCGCCCGGCTTGTCGGAGCTGTCCAGAGAGAAGCGGCTGCCGTTGGTGAGCTCAACCTTGGTGTCAGCGAAAATGCCAAGGCGCAGTTTGGGGCCCTGAAGGTCGGCGAGAATACCGATCGGGCGCCCCACTTCCTTTTCAACTTCGCGGATCAATTTGACACGTGTGTTCAGCGTCTCATGATCGGAGTGGCTCATGTTGATGCGGAAAACATCGGCGCCAGCCAGGAAGAGTTGCTTGATTTGTTCCTTCTTTTCTGAAGCCGGGCCCAATGTGGCCAGGATTTTTACTTTCCGGTTGCGTCTTACAGTCACGACAGTTTCCCTATTCTTGATCGGTCAATTGAACCGTATAGTCTTGTTTCCCGGCCGTATCCACTTCGAAAAAGCCGGTGCGTTCAAATCCTCTTGCAACGCATTCCTGTGTGCCTTTGATCTTGAACTCAAGATCCTGGGTACACATGAATGAATCACCGTTCCACTGACCGCCCTTGTCGTAGTCTATAGCGTGAATGAGATAGCGGGTTTTGACGAGCAGGCCCTTGAGCACCGTCTCGCATTTTTCCGGGTCCAGATTCCACCAGCCTTCGCTGATCCATTCACCTTTTAACTCGTATCCAATAGCCAGTCCGACTGTGCTGCTTGTCTTGTTGCAAACCCGAAGGTCTGCTGCTGCATCAAGGCTGCTTGCTACCAGGAGCATCGTGGTCAGAGCCAATGTCTTGCCCTTGATAGAAGCAAGGCATCGAGCAATCGTCTTTGCTTTTTGTTTCCAGTTAAACATGGGGCTCGGTATCGTCTTTTCTTTTTTTAGGAGAGCCGCCAACTGTTTCGCGTTTCATGCATCTATTGTCAATGTATATATCCTACATTAGTAGAATTTTTTTGACATGATGGAGAGGGAGTTATCCAGCTCTTTGTCTGTTCTTTTTCTTGAGGCCTTTTTGCTTGCATATAGACAGGGGCTGAAACAGAGGCCTGCGGAAATCCGGTCTTTGCGCTTGGTCGCTCTAACGGAGATTTTCACAAGGGCCCTCGCACGAATAGCGGTGTATGTTGACGGTATTATGACCTGAACGGCAGCATTATAGTAGGGTCAAAAAGGGGTAAGCAATCTCGACCTTTCGTCTAATGCACTGACCGCTCCCAAGAGGCCAGTCTGCCTGGGGACTTTGGAGTAATTGGGGCGGTGATTTGGGATTTGCTCAAATTGATGCTTGTTCTGCACATCATGCTGGCTATTATGTGCCCCTGCGAAAGATCGCGCCCTTATGATCTTGGCGGCTCTGTCTACCATGGCTCAGGATGTCGAGCGGACCTCTTCTTAAGGTGCCAAACAGGCCCGGGGCTTTGTTCGGGCGTTCTGGCTTCATATTTCAATCCTGATGTTTTCCAGAGTTGGGGACTGGTATAGGGTCTGGATAGATGTGGCCTTGTTCTCGCCGCGATGGCGCGTGTTAATCTTGTCGCAATAGAATTTGGTTAGAGAGCGGTTAAAAGAAGCTGCTTGTGGGCCATGGCCCGGTAGCAGGCTTCAGAACCCAATATTGGAGTAGGGAATGTCAAATACTGGTGGTGTCGCCGCTGATCAGTTGCGTGCTTTTGTGGAGCGTATCGAGCGACTGGAAGAAGAAAAAAAGGCGATCTCAGACGATATCAAGGACGTGTATGCTGAAGCCAAGGGCAATGGCTATGACGTCAAGGTGATGCGGCAGGTTGTGCGCATGCGCAAACAGGATAGCAACGAGCGGCAGGAAATGGAAGCTTTGCTGGATCTGTATCTGCATGCTTTGGGTATGGCGCCAAGCGAATAATTGATCAAATTCTGTATGGCCGGTCTGTGTGGCCGGCCATATTCTTCAGAAGTCTATTCTTGTCCTGTTCTTTGGCGCCTTTCCCATGAATGATAATCAGAAACAAAAGCCGCGCGTTGCTGTGCTCAGTCTGGTGGTCAGGGGGCGTCATATTCTGCTGGTCAGACGCGCCAATCCGCCTGATGCTGGCAAATGGGGCTTTCCCGGAGGCAAGGTTGAATTCGGGGAAACTCTGGAAATGGCTGCCCAACGGGAGCTGTTTGAAGAAACCGGTATTCGTGCGCGCGCGGATCGCATTCTGACGACGCTTGAAGCTTTCTCCCGCGATCAGTCCGAGCGATTGCAATTCCATTATGTCATGGTGGCTGTTCTGTGCGAGTGGCAGGAAGGGGAGCCGGTGGCCGGGGATGATGCTCTTGAGGCTGAATGGTATCACGCCGATGATCTGCCGTGGTTTGATCTGGCCACCAGCGAAGATGTGCCTCGGGTGGCGGAAATGGCTTTTGAGGCCATGCAAAAGGCTTGATGGGGCAAGGCTCCGATGCTTGATAATCAGGTGATGGCTGATTATCCGAGCCGAAAAATCTTATCCTTCTCACTTTTGATTTTACAAAAATCTTGTTGACGATGTGTGCTTTAGACCTCTGTGCGGTCTGAAATGGTGGATAGCGCATGCCTGTCGCTCTTGTCTTTTGAATTCTTATGTCATAAAGATATCTTTATATCTTTGAGGTGCTGGCATGTTGTCATTGGATGAAATCGTTGGGTTGTTGAAAGCAAGCGGGGAGCCGACCCGTCTGCGCTTGTTGGCGTTGCTTGCTGAAGGGGATCTTTCGGTCAAGGATCTGACAGCCATCCTGCACCAGAGCCAGCCGCGCATTTCGCGCCATCTGAAGCTGCTTTATGAATCCGGATTGGTGGAGCGTTTGCCTGAAGGAGCGTGGGTTTATTATTGCCTGACGCGGGATAAAGCCAAGGGCGATCTCATTTCGGCATCCCTACGTCATCTGGATCAGCAAGACGCGATGATCCTGCGCGACAGAGACAGGCTCAGGCAAATCAAGGAAGCCAACGCCCAACAGGCTACGGACTATTTCAAGCAGAATGCCGATCGCTGGGACGAGTTGCGCGCCATGCATGTTCCTGAAAGTGCGGTTGAGCGGGCTATTCTGGAGGCCCTGGGCGATCAGGAGATCAGTCAGTTGCTTGATCTGGGTACGGGGACGGGCAGCATTCTCTCTTTGCTAGCGGATCGATGCCGCGACGGCCTTGGACTGGATTCCAACCGCTCGATGCTGGCGATCGCCCGCTCGCGGCTGGACGGGCCAAATCATGGTCATCTGCATGTTCAGCAAGGCGACTTGCTCGATCTGGCTACGCTTGATCGCAAGTTTGACCTTATTACCATTCATCAGGTCCTGCATTATCTCGATGACCCGTCGGCAGCCTTGCAGGAAGCGGGACGGGTTTTGCTACCGGGCGGGCGCATTCTCGTTGTTGACTTTGCGCCGCATGACCATGAATTCTTGAGAAAGGATCACGCGCACAGGCGATTGGGCTTCTCCCACGATGCCATGCGCCGCTGGATGCAGGAGGCCGGCTTCTCCGTGACGCTGGCCAGAGATCTTGGATATGAGGGACATGATCCGGCTTTGGCTGGAGAGGCCCTGACCGTTTCGATCTGGCTGGCTGAAAAGACCGACGGCTTGGTTGCCGCAAAAGAAACAGACTGAACAGAGCCTTCTGAAGTCCCAAAGACATTCGACAGTATGAAACAACGCGGCGCTCTGCCTCCCGGAGACAGCCAGCGTGAATGAGAGAAAAATTATGAGCCATAACGCAGAACCCAGCGGTCGCCGCAGCAAGGAAACGCACAAACTCAATGTGTCTTTCGAGTTCTTTCCTCCCAAGACCCCGAAGATGGAAGAGAGCCTGTGGGCCAGTGTCGAGCGCCTTGCTCCCTTGCAGCCGGAATTCGTTTCAGTGACTTACGGGGCCGGCGGCTCCACGCGTGAACGCACCCATGCTACCGTTAAGCGGATCATCAAGGAAGCCGGGATTCCGGCTGCTGCCCATTTGACATGCGTGAGCGCCACGCGTGAAGAAGTGGACGCCGTTGTGCGCTCCTATGCCGAAGTGGGCGTGACCCACATTGTTGCCTTGCGCGGAGATCCTGCCGCCGGAGTGGGTGAGAAATATGTGCCTCATGAGGGCGGCTATATTAATGCTGCAGACCTTGTAGCCGGGATCAAACGCGTCGGAGATTTCGAGGTGTCCGTCTCCGCCTATCCGGAAAAACATCCCGAAAGTCCGGATTTTGCGACAGACATTGAAATGCTACGCCAGAAGGTGGAAGCAGGGGCAACCCGCGCGATCACGCAATTCTTCTTTGATAATGACCATTATGAAGCCTATGTTGAGCGGGTCAGACGCGCCGGTATTTTCATTCCGATCGTGCCGGGCATTCTGCCGATCCATAACTTCGTTCAGATGGCCGGTTTTGCTTCTCGCACTGGCGCAAGTGTGCCGCAATGGTTGGCCAACCGGTTTGAAGGATTGGAAGATGATCCCGAAACCCATCGTCTGGTGGCTGCGGCTGTTGCTGCCGAGCAGGTGGAAAATCTGCGTTCTCGCGGGGTGGACGATTTCCATTTCTACACCATGAACCGGGCGAACCTGTCCTATGCGATCTGCCATATGCTCGGCATGCGTCCGGTTAAGGCATAAGACCTCAGCAATAATTCAGGACTAAGCTATCTTTGAGCTATTCGGGGACCCGTTGAGCGGACAAACCGTCCGCTCCGCCCTTTTGACGTTAAGGAAATTCGATCATGCCGATCTTGCCATTAGCCCCCTCCTATGACCAGCTGACCCAATTGGCCGCTGAGCGTATTCTCATCTTTGATGGCGCCATGGGTACTATGATCCAGCGTCTGGGCCTCACCGAAGAGGATTTCAGAGGTGAGCGTTTCAAGGACTGGAAACAGGACCTTAAGGGCAACAATGATCTGTTGTCCATCACCAAACCTGACGCCATTCGCGACATCCATCGTCAGTATTTAGAGGCGGGTGCGGATTTCGCCGGTACCAACACTTTCTCCTCTACCACCATTGCGCAGGCCGACTATGGCATGGAGCAGCTGGCCTATGAGCTGAATGTGGAGAGTGCAAAGGTGGCCAAAGAAGCTGCCGAGGATGTAGAATCGCGTTTTCCGGGCCGCAAATGCTTTGTGCTTGGGGCCATGGGGCCAACCAACCGAACGGCCTCCATCTCGCCTGACGTGAATAATCCCGGTTACAGGGCTGTCAGCTTTGATGAGCTGAAGGCTGCCTACAGGGAAGCGGCAAAGGGGCTGCTTGATGGCGGGGCGGATGCGCTGACGGTCGAGACCATTTTTGATACGCTGAATGCCAAGGCCGCGCTTTTTGCCATTGAAGAGGAATTCGAAGACCGCGGCATGCGCTGGCCGGTGATCATTTCAGGCACCATTACCGATAAATCGGGCCGCACGCTTTCCGGCCAGACGGCGGAGGCATTCTATCACTCCGTGCGTCATGTAAAGCCGTTTGCCGTGGGGCTTAACTGCGCGCTTGGAGCTGCCGAACTGCGCCAGCATATCGATGCGCTTTCCCGCGTGGCTGAAACGCGGATCTCCACTTATCCGAACGCCGGTCTGCCCAATGAATTTGGCGAGTATGACGAGAGCCCGGAACATATGGCCAGCATCATTGACGGGTTTGCCCGCGATGGTTTGATCAATATTGTCGGCGGTTGTTGTGGCACCACGCCGGACCATATTCGCGCCATTGCCGAAACGGTGAAGAAATATGACGCCCGTGCCATACCGACAATGACGCCCTATATGCGTCTGTCCGGTCTGGAACCCTTCACGCTGACGCCTGAAACCAATTTCGTCAATATTGGCGAACGGACCAATGTGACCGGTTCGGCCAAGTTCAAGCGTTTGATCAAGGAAGGTGACTTCGAAACGGCTCTTGATGTGGCACGCCAGCAGGTGGAAAACGGCGCACAGATCATCGATGTGAATATGGATGAAGGGCTTCTTGATTCAGAAGAAGCGATGGTGACCTTCCTCAATCTCATTGTGTCCGAGCCGGATATCTCCCGCGTGCCTGTGATGGTGGACAGCTCCAAATGGAGCGTGATCGAAGCGGGCCTCAAATGCTTGCAAGGCAAGTCTGTCGTCAACTCGATCTCCATGAAGGAAGGCAAAGAGGCCTTTGTTGACCATGCCAAGACCATTCTGCGCTATGGCGCGGCTGTGGTTGTCATGGCGTTTGATGAAGACGGACAGGCGGATAGCTACGAGCGCAAGATCAACATCTGCAAGAAGAGCTACGATATTCTGGTCAACGAAGTTGGGTTCCCGCCTGAAGACATCATCTTTGATCCGAACGTCTTTGCAGTCGCCACCGGTATCGAGGAACACAACAATTACGGCGTTGATTTCATCAATGCGACCAAGTGGATTCGGGAAAATCTGCCCGGCGCTCATGTGTCTGGTGGCCTGTCGAACCTTTCCTTCTCCTTCCGGGGCAATAATCTTGTCCGTGAGGCGATGCATTCGGTGTTCCTGTATCACGCCATCAAGGTCGGGCTTGATATGTCCATCGTCAATGCCGGTCAGCTGATGGTCTATGATCAGATCGACAAGGAGCTGCTGGAGCGCATTGAAGATGTCGTCATGAACCGGCGCGATGATGCGACGGATCGGCTTCTGGAGATCGCCGAGCGCTATCTCAACCAGAAGGGCGAACACAAGGTGGCTGATCTGGCCTGGCGCGAGCTGCCGGTTGAAAAGCGGCTCGAGCATGCGCTGGTCAAGGGCATCAATGATTATGTCGAGGAAGATGTCGAGGAAGCTCGCCAGAAGTCAACCCGTACGCTTGATGTGATCGAGGGGCCGCTGATGGACGGCATGAATGTGGTCGGCGATCTGTTCGGCGATGGCAAGATGTTCCTGCCGCAGGTGGTCAAGTCGGCACGTGTGATGAAGAAGGCCGTTGCCTATCTGATGCCTTACATGGAAGAAGAACAGGACGGCGATCACCAGAGCGCTGGCAAGGTGCTGATGGCGACCGTGAAGGGCGACGTGCATGACATCGGCAAGAATATCGTCGGCGTTGTGCTGCAGTGTAACGGCTATGAGGTGGTCGATTTGGGTGTCATGGTGCCTGCCAATGATATCCTTGAGGCTGCACGTCGCGAGAAGGTCGATATCATCGGCCTTTCCGGTCTGATCACGCCCTCGCTTGACGAAATGTGCCATGTGGCAGCGGAGTTGCAGCGCGAGGGCTTTGATCAGCCTTTGATGATCGGTGGCGCAACCACCTCGCAGGTGCATACGGCGGTGAAGATCGACCCCAACTATGACAATGGTCAGGCGATTTATGTCACCGATGCAAGTCGTGCGGTTGGTGTGGCCACGCGGCTCCTGTCTCGGGAAAAATCGGAATATGTGGCTGATATCAAGAATACCTATATTCAGGTACGCAGCAAACATGAGGCCGCTCAGGACAAGAAGAACCGTCTAACGATCGATAAAGCGCGTGAGAATGCCTTCAAGATCGACTGGAACACCTATAAGCCTACCAAGCCAAACTTCATTGGCACGAAACGCTTTGAAAGCTATGATCTGGCTGATCTGGTGCCCTTCATCGATTGGACCCCTTTCTTCTCCACCTGGGAGATGAAAGGGCGCTATCCGGCCATTCTCGACGATGATGTCTATGGTGAGGCTGCGACCAGCCTGTTCAGCGATGCGCAAGCCATGCTCAAGAAGATCGTTGACGAAAAATGGCTGACGGCGCGGGCCGTGATCGGGTTGTGGCCTGCCAATAGTGTGGGCGACGATATCGTTGTCTATACCGATGACAACCGGGTGCAGGAAGCGGCTCGCTTCTATGGTTTGCGTCAGCAAATGGCGGGACGGACGGCGCGTGCTCGTGTTGCCATGGGTGATTTTATCGCTCCGGCCGATAGCGGCATTGCGGATTATATCGGTGGCTTTGCCGTATCGTCAGGCTTTGGTGAGGAAGAGCACGCCAAGGCGTTTGACGCGGCGGGCGACGATTATTCCAAGATCCTGTTGCAGGCTCTGGCTGATCGTCTGGCTGAAGCCTTTGCAGAAGCGATGCATGCCAAGGTGCGTAAGGAATTCTGGGGCTATGCAAGCGATGAAAAACTCAGCAATGAGGAGATCATCGAAGAGCGCTATGATGGCATCCGTCCTGCGCCGGGCTATCCTGCCCAGCCGGATCACACTGAAAAGCGGACGCTCTTCAGCCTGCTTGATGCGGAAGCCCAGACCGGGATCAAACTGACTGAAAGCTGTGCCATGATGCCCGGTTCAGCTGTTTCAGGGATCTATATTGCGCATCCGGATAGCTACTATTTCGGCGTTGGCAAGATCGAGAAGGATCAGGTTGCCGACTATGCGGAACGCAAGGGATGGAGCTTGGAAGAAGCCGAAAAATGGCTGGCACCTATCCTGAATTACAGGACCTGATGGCAGGAGGCCTGTTCTCAATTGCAAAGGCAGGTCTCAGATAGGAAAGCGGATTTTTCGCCAAGTATTCACAAAGTAAAAAAGCCGGGCATTGCCCGGCTTTTTTACTCGCGTGCTGGCGAATAAAGTTGCGTCTTTTCAAGGGTATGAGCAAGACAGCCTCACTGCCTAGCGCAATCGTCGTTGCCTCCTCCTCAAATAATGCCAACGACAATAGCAGCGATGAATACAAAGGCCGCACAAACAAATATTATGTTCATAGATTTGACCATATAGCCTCTCCTCCTAGCCTTTCCTTCATGACGTGAAGTCTACGGCAACTTTCAGAATTCGCGAAATGAAAAAGTTGGTGCAGCGCAGAGAAGGGGGGTAACTTTGTTACCAAATTATGAATAAGTCCTTGAGGCGCCTTGGGTTCAAGTGCGACAATCATGTGACAGAAAAACAGGGGAAAGATAACAGATATTGCGCTGCAGCATGCGAAAAATCGTAAAAATTGCCCCTCGTTTTGCTGCTTAGAGAATGGCCATGTGCCTATTTTCTGTTCTTTGAATTGCCTAAATTGCATGCGCATCGGAGAGCCGAATTCGGCTCCGATCCGTTTCTAGCGGGTGATATGCGGCATAGAACTTTGGCCGTTTCGCCTCAGCCCTTTAAATGGCGCAGTATGGCGCCTTCGAGCCAATGGGCGATCTGGAGCGTTGACTGGTCTTCACCCTCCGGTCCGATCACCTGAACTCCAAGTGGCAGGCCGTTCTCTGTCTCAAGCCCGGTAACATTGACGCACGGGGTATGGAGAAGGGTCCAGATACGGTTGAATATGGGGGAGCCGGTGGAGGCTAGGCCTTCCGGAGCAGGGCCGGAAGC
The DNA here is from genome assembly GCF_963665895.2 of Cohaesibacter marisflavi. Classification (NCBI taxonomy): domain Bacteria; kingdom Pseudomonadati; phylum Pseudomonadota; class Alphaproteobacteria; order Hyphomicrobiales; family Cohaesibacteraceae; genus Cohaesibacter; species Cohaesibacter marisflavi. The sequence continues at coordinate 71,316 of NZ_OY762534.1, forward strand.
GGAAAGACTGAGCAATGCATCCACGTCCTCGAATTGCTCTCTTAATTCTCTTCTCGCCGTGCGGGCGCAAATCAGGGCTTCATCATAATCCGATGGCGTGATGGTCTGGGCAAAATCGAGTGTCTGCCTGAGCAGTGGGCTCAACTGGTCAGCATGGTTCACATATTCCCATGCCAGCGCTTGGGAAGCCTCGTAATCCTGAATGATCTGGTGCGCTTTGAAAGCACTGAGGAAATGCTCGCTTGGTTTCAGCTCGACAACGGGCGTTCCGAAGCGCTTGAGGCTTTCAACCATCATGTCGAAGCGGGCGACATAGTCGGTATCTGCTTCCTGCCATGTGCGGCAGCGAATGATGCCCAGCGTCGGCTGCTTGAAGGGAGCCTCGGGATCAACCTGAAGGTTGCGGCCTGTTATGGCCGAGGCGGCAAAGGCACAATCGGCCACCTTGGCCGCGAACAGCCCGGCCGTATCCAATGTCCAGGAAAAATCCTTGATGCCGACTTTGGGCATGAGGCTGTAGCTTGGCTTGTAGCCGGTAACACCGCAATAGGCAGCCGGGCGAATGATGGAGCCGCCCGTTTGTGTTCCAAAGGCCAGATGGGCCATGCCGGAGGCCACGGCCGCCGCTGAGCCGGAAGAAGAGCCTCCGGGGGTATGATCGAGATTGTGCGGGTTGCGGGTCTGGCCTGGATCCAGAAAGGCAAACTCCGTCGTTATCGACTTTCCGATCACAGTGCTGCCCGCTTTTCTTGCCATGGTCACAAGGGCTGCGTCACGCACCGGTTCGTGGCCCCGGTAGATGGGCGAGTTATATTCTGTCGCCAACGTACGGGTTTCGAAGATGTCCTTGACGGCAAGCGCGATACCGGCAAGAGGGCCTTTCGCTTCTTTCGCTTCGTTCACCGCGTGGCCGTTGATGGAGACAAAGGCGTGGATCTGCTGTTCGATGAGAGCGAGGCGCTGAAGGCAGGCTTCGATAGAGTCTGCAGGGGAGAGGGTTCCTGCGTCGATTGCCTTGAGCGTATCGAGAAGGCTGACCGGGGCGACGAGATCTTTCACTAGCGATGCTTGAACCATTGCGCTGCCTTTATGTTAACCTTTTCTCTTCAGGATGCGCTGAATTGAATGTGGCTGCAAGCGGGAATCAAAATATGATGAAGCTCACGATCACGAAACGCTCCCTTCTTGCATTGTTGGTAGCTCCGGCAACCCTGACCAGCTGCGGTGGATTTCAGGACCTTGAAGAGATTCCGCAATCGGATTTGCAGAGTGAAGCCATCTGGCCAGACAAATCCATTTCTGCTCAAAAATGTCCAATTGTTGAAAAAGGCTATGTGGATGCAAAAGCCCTGCCTGCGATCAATGGAAAGTGGGGATGTGGCAGCAAGGCGCCATTCGCTGTCTCGGCTTTGGGTGGGCGCTATCCTGTTGCGTTCAACAGGGATGCGACGACCAACTGTGTGATGACCTCGCAGCTTTATCGCTATTTTTCAGAGGTCGTTCAACCGATGGCGCGCGACACGTTGGGCCAGCCGGTTGTTGAAATCAGGGTGGCCGCATCCTATTCCTGTCGCCCGCGCAACAACAAGCGTGGGGCCAAGCTCTCCGAGCATGGACGGGCAAATGCAATTGATATCAGTGCCTTCACCCTTGAGGATGGGACGGTGCTGACCGTGGAGGATGATTGGGCCAAACGGAACCGGAAGGGAAAGTTCCTGCGCAGCATCAACCGGCAGGCTTGCCGCTATTTCACAACTGTTATCGGACCGGGCGGCGACAAGTATCACCAGAATCATATCCATCTTGATCATGGCCTGCATGGCAAGGCGGGAACCTGGCGTGTGTGTCAGTAGAACTACGCGGAGTTGCCCCTTAGGTTGAGGTTGTTGGTGTGGCTTTTGTCTCTTAAGCGGGCTTTCCCTATTCTCCTGCGCAGTTTTCGGGCACAAAGCTGCCTCATTGTGGCAAGTCGCCTTTTTTTGGCTAACAATGGCTCGTAATTCCGGCGCTTATCACATAAATTGATCGCAAGCGCAGGAATGATGCTTGCGAGGAATGGGTGTTCAGGAGATCTCATGAGCATTTGGAGCCAGATCGGCAGTTTGATTGAAGACCTCCGTCAGAGTGAAGCGATTTCTCAATTCGTGGAGAAGGTCGCTACCACCGTGCGGGGGCTTGGCAGCGGCATAGATCGCAAACAACTCACCTTTACGGTCGCTGTGATTGCTTTGTCTGCCAAAATGGCCAAGGCTGACGGGGTCGTGACGCAGGATGAAATCAATGCCTTCCAGACACTCTTTTCCATCCCTGAAGGGGAAGAGCGCAATGTGCAGCGCATGTTCAACCTGGCCAAGCAGGATGTTGCTGGTTATGAGGCCTATGCCAAGCAAATCGCCGCTCTTTATGAAGACGACATGGAGCCGCTGGCCGATATTCTGGATGGTCTGTTCATGATTGCTGGCGCTGATGGCGTCATGCACAACAGGGAAATGCTCTATCTGGAGCATGTGGCGGAAATATTCGGCATTCCCGAGCGCTGCTTCGAGCGCATCAAGATGAGCCATGTGAAGCCGGATGAACAGGACCCCTATACCATTCTGGAAGCCGAACGCTCCATGAGCGACAAGGAAATCAAAAGCCACTATCGCAAACTGGTGCGAGAGAATCACCCTGATCGGTTGATTGCCCGAGGTGTGCCCGAAGAATTTGTGCGGATCTCCACCGAAAAGCTGGCTGCCATCAATAACGCATGGTCAATGATTGAGATTGAGCGCGGCTTGCGCTAAGAAACGGTCGGTCTGACGAACCCGCTCAGATCCTTTATCCTATTTGCGGTTTCATGGAGAGTGTCATGCCGTTCGAAGCACAGACAAATTGCCCCTGCGAGGACAAACCTTCCCCCAATTTCGGTGAGCGTAAAGATGGTCGCAAGGTCGATATGCTGTTGCTCCATTATACGGGTATGGAAGATGATGCGCAGGCTCTGGACTGGCTCTGCAATCCCGAGAGTGAAGTCTCTGCCCATTATTTCCTGCATCGTGATGGCACGATTGTGCAGCTGGTTGATGAATCCAAGCGCGCCTGGCATGCCGGCGATGCCTATTGGAAGGGCGAGACAGACATAAATAGCTGCTCGATCGGTATCGAAATTGCTAATGCCGGGCATGAAGAGTTTGGTGAAAAGCAGCTCGACATCCTGCACATGCTCTGTATGGACATTATCGCGCGCAACGAGATTCCCAACTATCGCGTTCTAGGCCACTCTGATGTATCGCCGGGGCGCAAGGTTGATCCGGGCGTGAAATTCCCATGGAAGCAGCTGGCGGCAGCCGGTGCCGGACATTGGGCCGATCCCGAGGTGTCTGGCGGTGGGCGCTTCTTCCAGTTGGGCGACGAGGGGCAACCCATTCAGGCGCTGCAATCAATGTTGGCTATTTATGGCTACAACGCACCGATCACGGGTGTTTTTGATGAGCAGACCGAGAAAGTCGTGCGGGCGTTCCAGCTTCATTTCCGGCCCGAGCTGGTCGACGGCGTGGCAGATACGACCACCATTTCCACGCTTTACAAGCTAAATGCCGGACTGCCTCAACTCTGACCTTCTGGATTGGAGATGAGGGCGACAGCTTTTTGTGAAAAAGGCGCGGGCTTGGGGCTCGCGCCTTTCTTTTTCGCTTCTATTGGCAAGCCTAGATTTCGAGGATCATGTGCGGGCGACCATCAGAGGTTTTCTCTCTGGTCGTGCCATCTGGTCCGATCACCTGTGAGGTGCGGCTTCGATAGTTGCTCATGCCCTCGAAGGTGATGACATCGACCGGCTGGTCAAATTGGAATGTCAGCCGATACGTACCATCTGAGAGCTTTTTGACGGCGATGATCTCTGCTTGAAATGCCTGCGAGAGATAAAGTCCGGATACGCGATCGCCCTGTTGCCACGCGCGGGTGGGGCGGTTGCCAAAGCGGGCGAACATCGTGTTCCAGTCCCGAAAGCCATATTGCTGGGCGATCAGTTCCAGTGATTTGCTGTGTGAGATCTCCAGTCCGTCGTCCTTCAGTTTGGAGCGTAACAGTTTGGCCTGCTTTTTGGCCTCTTCAGCCGTTGTGGGACTATTGCTCATTTTTCCGTCTCCCTTGGGGTTGTGAAGAGGCCCCATCTGCGGTTTGTTCTCTGGGCTGTTTGCATGAGTAAGAGAGTTGTCGTGCCGAGCAGCAGCAATTCTGCAATAGGATTGGCAAGCCAGATACCCCGTTCTCCCAGCAGGAGCGGCAAGGCAAACAGCAGTGGCAGCATGAAGATGTATGACTTCGTCAAGCTGAGCATGGCGGCTCGTTTGGCGTCGCCAATGGCTTGAAAATAGGCCGCAACGATGCGTAGAGGCCCCGCAGCAATGATCATGAGCGTCATCAACGGCATGATCCGCCCCACCTCGGCAATCACGGCCTCTTCATTGACGAAAAGCCCGCCGATGGCTCTTGGCAGAAGCAGGAACAACAGTTCGGCGATGAGGCAATAGACGAGTGCCAACACCAATGCAATGCGCAGACTTGCATCTGACCGGTGCCACTTTTGTGCGCCGAAATTGTTGCCCGTGATGGATTGCATCGCAAAGGACAGACCGAGTAACGGCAGGAAGTAGAAGGTCATGATGCGCGTCGTTATGCCGAAGGCCGAGATTGTCACCGCATAATTGGGGCTTGCCATCCACTGGGTCGCCATGATGGTGGCTGTGGAGACAATGGACATGCCGATAAAGCTGAGGCTTTGTGGCGCGCCGAGGGCCAAAATGGCCTTCCAGTCACTCAACGGCGAATGCCTGACAATCTCCGTCGGGGTGAGTTTGCAAGCTCCCCAATGGCGATAGGCAATTACGATGACAAGGGCCAGTCCCTGCGCTGCTGCCGTGCCATAGGCCGAACCGGCAACGCCCATGTTCATGAGAGCGATCAGGACATAGTTGAACAGGATGTTGGCCAGCGTCACCAACAGGCTCATGGCGGCCATGAGAGGGGCGTGCCCTTCGTTGCGCAGGGCGTCGCCATGCAGCGCCAGAATGAAGACAATCGGAGTGGCCAGTATTGTGATGCGCAAATAGATGTGTCCCATCGTTGAGAGAGCATCATCACCGCTCGCCATGAGCATCGTGATGTGATGGCCAAACAGGAGGAACGCACCGATCAGCAGGATGCTGATAAGAAGGGCGAGCCCGTGGGAGCCGGAAAAGAGCTGTCTCGAGCGGAGCATATCGCCTGCGCCCAGATGCCGGGCAAGCAGCGAGGACATGCCGCTTGAAACCAGCGTGGAGAGCGCCACGACGAGCATATAGATGGGAAACATCAGTGTGACGGCCGCAAGGGCCTCTGCACCGACATAGACACCAAGATAAATGGCATCCACGACAGCCAGAAGACCGTTCATGCTCATCACGAAGATGATGGGTAGGGCATTTTGGGCAAAAAGCGACGCAAGGGAGCCTTGGGTAAAGGAATTGCGCGCAGTTGATTTGCGTGAGGTGTCTGATGACATCTCAGCCTCCTTTAGAACGCATTTCTTGACTTTGGACGGGGCTCGCATTGCCAACCGCATGAAATGCATGTGGGGCTGAAATAATCAGAATTTGATAACAGAGCTTCACCATGACCCGAAGGCCTGCGAGCGGCCGGTGTCTGCAACCGTCCGGGGGATATATCCCTGCACCTTGCTTTTGTCAAGCTGAGGGCGCCGCTCGCCGGGCTGTGTTATCGACGGCTGGTCAGTTTGCGTATGCTTTCGGCGACAGGAATGCCTGCCTTGAGCCGTGCATCGTCGATGGCCGGGCCAAAACTGGTGCTGATGGGAACCACGCCAGCCCAGAAATCGAGGTCATAATCTTCTTCGTCATCGATCGGCATGCCGCCACGGATCTTGGAGGCAGCCTGTTCAATCGTGACGGCAATCACGGTTGTGGCGTTGATTTCCTTCTTGGTTGTTTCCCGTGTCTCATCCCAACGGCCCGGAGCCAGATGATCGGTGATGGCGACCAACGCGTCGTATTTTTCCTTCTCGTCTTCTACCAGACGGGCGGTGCCGTGAATGTTGGCAGAGCGGAAGTTCATGGTGTGGTGAAAGGCTGCGCGACCCAGTACGAGGCCATCCACCAGCGTCACATTGAGGCAGACGGGCAGGCCTTCCTTGAGCTTCTTGAGCATGCGGGCCGCTTTTGCGCCGTGAATATAGATCTGGTCGTCAATGCGGCCATAGGCCATGGGCAGGACAATCGGCTTGTCATCCAGTACGAATCCGACTTGGGCGATGAGGCCTTCGTCCAGAATGGCAAACAGGGTGTCCCTGTCGTAATTGGCGCGCTTGGCAACCCTGATCTTGTTGGTCGGGGTGACGGGAAAACGGTCTTGTGTTGGTTCGGTCATTGGTCTGTCTTTTGATCTATCGGGCGTCTGGTCAAATAGAGCGCAGGTGTGCCTTGAACATGGATGTATAGGCGTATGGCCCATCATTTGGCTTGATTGAAAGACAGGTTTGGCTCTAAATAAAGAGCCATAGTTGTAAATTTAATGGAGCCAAATATGCTGGCGGCGCAGATAGAGCTGGATCGCAGTGACACGGATGGGCTGGCGCGGCAGCTCTTCTTGCGCATTCGGCAGTTGATTGAACAAGGGCGTTTGAAGCCGGGAACGCGCCTGCCAGCCTCACGACAGTTGGCTGCGGACTTGGCTGTCGGGCGCAATACGGTGCTGTTTGCCTATGAACAATTGGGGCTTGAAGGCTATCTGGAAGCGGACGGGCGACGTGGAACGCGCGTGAGTGAAGCATCGCGCGGGTTTCATGGTGGGCATTTTGGTGAAGGAAACGAAGAGGCGGCGCTGTCTTCTGCAAGGCTTTCCCAAAGTGCCGATCGGATGATGGCCGTGCCCCGACGTGATAAGCCCGGCTCTCTCACTTTCCTGACCGGCATGCCGGACGTGAAGGATTTCCCCCATGATGTCTGGGCGCGTTTGTTGCGCCGCGCTGCGAGGCAGGTTGCGCTGCATGAAGAGATGTTGGGCTATGCCCATTATTCCGGTTTGCCAGCGCTTAAAGAAGCGATTATCGAGCATGCCTCGGTGGCGCGCGGAGTTGTTGCGGATGCGGATCAGGTCATGATTCTTTCCTCGGCGCAGGCTGCGCAGGATCTGGTGGCGCGTCTGTTGCTCGATGAGGGGGATGTGGCATTGCATGAGGAGCCCGGCTATGCGGGCATGACGGCGGCTCTGAGCGCCGTGGGGGGCCGCTGCTTGCCCATTCGCATTGACGATGACGCTCCTTATCTGGCCCTTGCAGGCGACGCTGGTTTGTCTTCGTCCCCCCGACTTATCTACAGCTCGCCCTCACATCAGTTCCCGACGGGTCGGACCATGGCGCTGGAAGAGCGGCTGGCTCTTTTGCGCTATGCGCAGAGGAAGGAGTGCTTCATCCTTGAAGATGATTATGACAGCGAGTTTCATTTTTCCGGCGCTCCGATTTCCAGCCTGCAAGGCCTGGATCGGCGCGGTGTCGTTATCTATATGGGCACCTTTTCAAAGGCGCTTAATCCCGGCCTTCGGGTGGCCTATCTTATTGTTCCTAAGAGGCTTGTTGATCCTGTCAAACGCTGTTTGCGCAATGTTGGTGCGGTGCCTCCGGTTATCGTGCAATGGGCCTTGAGCGATTTTCTGCGCGAAGGCTATCTTCGCAGCCACATTACGCGCATGACGCGGGTTTATAAGGGCCGGCGTGATCGTCTGGTGTTGCTGTTGCAAGAGAGGGTCGGGGCATGGTTGCGGCCTGCGCTTCCTGATGGGGGCATACAGCTGCCAGCCTATTTTCATGGAAAGGCAATGGGGCTGGATGATCGCGCGCTGCTGGATGCCATGTTGACAAGGGGTATGGAGGGGGCGGCCTTGTCGTCTCTTTACTGGTCGGGCGAAACCTCGCCAAAGCCTGGCGTGCTTTTAGGCTTTGCGGCCAGTGATGAGGGGGCGCTTGCCAAGGGCGTTGATCAACTGGAACAGCTTCTTTGCCAGATGGCCCCTTGACCTTGAGCCGTTTAGGGCTTAGTTCCCATCGCACCAGTCGGTCGGGCAGCCGCACCGGTCGCGCGAAAGCAATCCGGTGAGGAAAGTCCGGGCTCCATGAAAGCACGGTGCCGGGTAACGCCCGGCGGAGGCGACTCTAGGGAAAGTGCCACAGAAAGCAAACCGCCTGACTACGGTCAGGTTAGGGTGAAAGGGTGAGGTAAGAGCTCACCGCGCCTTCAGTAATGAAGGTGGCAGGGTAAACCCCACCGGGAGCAAAACCGAATAGGAATGATGCGGGCTTCGGCCCAGCCGGCTTTCAGGCCAGTCATTCGGGTGGGTTGCTAGAGGCATTCAGCAATGGGTGCCGCAGATGAATGGTTGCCGCGCAAGGCCTCGGTCTTGCCGTACAAAACCCGGCTTACAGACCGACTGGTATTTCTTTTCTTAACAATTTGGCAACAAAAACCCTCTTTGTGGACGGCTGTCTGCTTTGCAAACCGCTGGCAGATTGATTTTTGCACTTTTCTACATGTGATTTGGAAAGCGTTAGCCAACGCTATTTGTCGTTTTAGCCAAAATACTTATCCCGATATTATTTTTGTTGCGTCTGTTTTTCTGGTTTTTCGCAACTCTTTGTTAACGTTAACTTTCTTAGACTATCTCTCTTAAGAGGTGTGTTCTGAATCCATCAGAATCCATTGACGCCCATAATATCCCATGGTATCCCATTAAGGGTGATGCTCAGACCATGTCGTTAGTAATGACCTAACAAGTAAAAAATCGGTTCAACGACTGTGTCAGCGAGCAGACAAGCGGCGGTGTAGGCTTTCTGAAGGCAGTGCGTATGGACGATTTCGTGTCCAATTATGTGAATCGGCTGGATTCAAAGGGTCGGGTGTCTATCCCGGCGCCTTATCGGCAGATTCTTGCCCGCGAAGGCACTGAAGGACTGTTTTGCAGTCCATCTATGGACCGTGCTGCTGTCGATGCTGGTGGCCATGGTTTGCGCAAGGCAATTGATGAATATCTCGAGCCTTTCGATGTTTTCACCGAAGAGCGCGAGATACTTGCAACGGCTCTGCTGGGTGAAAGCGAGAGCCTGAAGATCGACAAGGATGGACGCGTGGTATTGAGCGAGAAAATCAAGGCGCATACCGGTATCACGGACTCTGTGGTCTTCGTGGGGCATGGCTATAAGTTCCAGATTTGGCAGCCCGAAAAATATGAAGCTTTCAAGGTGGAAGCCGCCAAGGAAGCAATCGCGCTTCGCAAATCCTTGAGCGCGCGCCGTCAGGCGCTGCGGCAGGCAGGGGAAGGAGCGTAATATGACATCTTCCACACAAATGGACCCAGACGGCTCTGGCTCTGCAGCGCGCCATGTGCCTGTTCTGCTCAAGCCTGTGATTGATGCGCTTGCACCCGAGGAAGGGCAGTGGGTTCTGGATGGGACCTTCGGTTTTGGCGGCTATTCGGAAGCTATTCTCAAGTGCGGCGCCAATGTCCTTGGTGTGGATCGTGACCCGGAAGCGGCTGATCGTGCGGCTGTGCTTCAGGCGCAATATGGCGATAAATTGAAATTCGTGGCGGGATGCTTTGGCGAGCTGGCGGACATCGCCGACGAAGCAGGGTGCGCGCCGCTTGATGCTGTCGTGCTGGATATCGGCGTTTCATCCATGCAGTTGGATGAGGCTGAACGCGGCTTTTCCTTTATGAATGACGGGCCTCTGGACATGCGCATGTCCCAGAGCGGACCGACAGCGGCGGATGTCATCAACGACTATTCCGAGGCAGAGCTGGTGCGGATTTTTCGCGAGCTTGGTGAGGAAAAGCAGGCGCGCCGTATTGCTGGGTCCATTGTGGCACGTCGTGGCTCCGTTCCTTTTTTGCGCACGCTGGATCTGGCCAATGTGATCGAGCGTGTCGTGGGCCGTAAACCCCAGCAGAAAATTCACCCAGCAACCCGCGTTTTTCAGGCTCTGCGCATTTTTGTGAATGGTGAGCTGGACGAATTGGTTGATGGGCTCGTCGCCGCTGAGCGCTGCCTGAAGCCGGGCGGCAAGCTGGTTGTTGTTACCTTCCACTCTCTGGAAGACCGGATTGTGAAGCGCTTCTTTCAGGAGCGTTCGAAAACCCATGCAGGCGGATCTCGTCATATGCCGGAGCAGGATCTGGCGGCTCCCAGCTTTGACATGCTGGTGAAGGGCGGGGTTGGGCCTGATGAGGAAGAACTGGAGCGCAATCCGCGTGCACGCTCGGCCAAGATGCGAGCCGGAGTGCGGACAGGTGCGGCTCCTCATATGTTGGATGCGAGCGGGCTTGGATTGCCCCGAATGTTGGCGGAGAGCCGCTCTGGAGGCCTTTCATGAGCAGACTCATCAATTTTCTTCTCGTTCTTTTTGCTCTGATGGGAGCCTTCTGGCTCTTTCAGGTGAAGCATGAGGCCAAAGAGGAGGGGGAGAAAATCGCCATCTTGAAGGGGCAAATCCAGGATGAGAAAGACGCTCTTCTGCTGCTCAAGGCAGAGTGGAGCTATCTCAACCGCCCCCAGCGTATCCAGCGGCTGACGGATGAGTTCTCTGATCAGTTGGGGCTGAAGACGATCGAGCCCTATCAGATCGGTGATATCGGCGATGTGCCTGATCGTTCGGGCGAGGCTACGCTGCCCGGTGCCGTGGTTGATGATCTGGAAGAGCTGCTTGAGCACGCTCATCCCGCATCAGCGAAAAGGCAATAGGGGGCGGTCATGGTTGATACTTCTGGCGAATTCAACATAGCAAGCACGATCGATCACCGTTTCGATTTCGAAGGGGCGAACAAGGAACGATCACGGGCAACGCGCGGGCGTATCCTGATGGCCATGGGGGTCTTCGGTTTGTGCTTCATGGCGATGTTTGCACGTCTTGTCATGCTTGGGCTGGATAGCCCTGCAATGGCGCAAATGGGCTCTGCCCAAGGCGCAATCGCGACGTTCCGCCCTGATTTGGTCGACCGCAATGGCGAAATTCTGGCAACAGACATCAAGACTGCCTCTATTTATGCCGAGCCGAACCGTATTATTGATGTGGAAGAGGCTCTGGATGCGATTACGGGTGTGTTCCCGGATCTGGATTCCCAGTCACTGCGCCGTCGCTTGTCCAACAAGAAGCTTGGCTTTACCTGGATCAAGCGCGAGGTGACACCAAAGCAGCAGCAGGCCATTCACGAGAAGGGTATTCCGGGGCTTGGCTACAAGAGCGAGAATAAGCGCTTTTATCCCGCAGGGCCGACCGCTTCCCATATTCTGGGCATCGTCAATGTCGATAATGTCGGTATTGCCGGTATGGAAAAATATATCGACGCCGCTGGTTTGGCAAAGGCTGATGGCGGGCCTGCCGGGAGCTCGATGGAGCCTGATCCTGTCAAATTGTCCATTGATTTGCGCGTGCAGCACGCTCTGCGTGATGAATTGTACAAGAGCATGACCAAGTTCAAGTCGATTGCGGCTGCGGGCATCGTGCTTGATGTCAAGGATGGGGAAGTGCTGGGCATGGTTTCCCTGCCGGACTTCGATCCCAACAATCCGGTCGATGTCAACAAACCAGATCGTCTGAACCGCATGACCGCAGGTGTTTATGAAATGGGGTCCGTCTTCAAGACCATGACGGTGGCCATGGCGCTGGATTCCGGCTCGGTTCACCTGAATGACAGCTTTGATGCGCGCCAGCCGATCCGTGTGCGGGGCAGCACCATCAGCGACTTCCATGCTAAGAAACGGATTCTGTCGGTTCCTGAGATCTACATCTATTCATCCAACGTCGGGTCAGCCAAAATGGCGCTCAAGGTTGGCAAGGAAGGTCATCGGGACTTCCTGCGTAAAGCACATCTGCTTGATCGCGTGAGAACAGAGCTGCCCGAAACCGCAGCGCCGGTCTATCCATCGGTAAAGCGCTGGACCGATCTTTCCACCATGACGATCAGTTTCGGCCATGGCTTGCAGGTGACGCCTTTGCAGTTTGCTGCTTCTGCTGCGGCTCTTGTAAATGGTGGCTATTATGTCAAACCCACTTTCCTCAAGATGAGTGATCAGGAGAAAGCCGGCGTCGATCATTCGGACCGTGTTGTCAGTGAACAAACGAGCGCCGAGGTGCGTTATTTGATGCGTCTTAATGCGGTCAAGGGATCTGGCAAGCGCAGCCGTGTTGATGGCTATCTGGTTGGTGGCAAAACGGGCACCGCCGAGAAGGTGGTTGACGGCAAGTATGACAATCATAAATTACGCAACTCATTTCTGGCTGCTTTCCCGATCGACAATCCGCGTTACATCGTTCTGGTGATGCTCGATGAGCCCAAAGGCCTCAAGGAAACCTACGGCTATGCGACCGCTGGTGTGAATGCCGCGCCCACTGCAGGGGCAGTTATCCGCAGAGTGGGCTCTATTTTGGGGGTTAAACCACGATTTGGACAAAAGATAGTTCCAACCGTCGAGGCATCCTTTTAAACCTTGGGGTAAGGTTGTCGTGAATCGGGCCGGAGTGCTGTTGGATGAAAGTGGTGGAATTGCTGGGCGGACTTGAAGAGCCCATTGCGGATTTTCTTTTGGTGAATTTGGGCGAGAAGGATGTAACCGGTATTACCGGAGACAGTCGTCTCGTTGAAAAAGGGTTTATCTTTGTCGGGGTGCCTGGCTCGCAGGTCGATGGGGCGCAATTTGTTCCCAAGGCTCTGGAGCAGGGTGCCATATTGGCGATCATCTCTGATCAATCCGCGTTGCCTCGTGATTTTGACCCTAGCGGTAAGCCTATTTTCCGTCTGCAAGATCCGCATCTGGCTCTGGCCAATCTGGCTGGGTCATTCTACAAGGTGGCGCTTGAAAAGGTTGCCGCTGTAACCGGCACCAACGGTAAAACCTCCATCGCTTCCTTCTTGCGTCAGATCTGGGCGGCCAGTGGCCAATGCGCGGCCAATATTGGCACGATCGGCATTGAAGGCCCTTCGGGCAGTTCCTATGGTGGCCTGACGACCCCGGATCCCGTTGGCATGATGCAGAGTGTGAGCGCTCTGGTAGACGAAGGGGTGACCCATCTAGCTCTTGAAGCGTCCAGCCATGGTCTGGAACAAAAGCGCCTTGATTGCCTGCCGGTCGATATCGGCGCTTTCACAAACCTTACCCGCGACCATCTGGACTATCACGGTACCCTTGAGAATTACCGCGATGCCAAAAGTCAGCTCTTTTCCCGTTTGGTCAAAGCTGATGGAACGGCGATCATCAATCTTGATGATGCCAGCGGCGCTCATTTTCTGGCCGTGGCCAAAAAGAGGGGGCTGACATGCCTCACGGTTGGCCATGACAGCAAGGCCGATCTGGTCATTCAGTCCATCTTTGTTGAGGGGCTCGATCAGATTGTCACGCTTTCCGGGCTCTGGGGAGATGTTTCTTGCAAGGTGCCGTTGGTCGGGGCCTTTCAGGTTTCCAACGTGTTGGTTGCCGGCCTGATGGCTCATGCCAGCGGCGTTGAAGCCGCTGATATCCTCAAGGCAATTCCGGAGCTCAAGGGGGCTTGCGGCCGCATGGAGCTGGTTGCTCATGCGGGCGAAGACACCGCCATCTATGTTGATTATTCCCACACGCCGGATTCTCTGGAAGTTGCGCTCAAGGCGTTGCGGCCTTTCGTCAAGGGGCGTTTGATTGTTGTCTTTGGCGCAGGTGGTGATCGGGATACGGGCAAGCGTCCGATGATGGGACAGGTGGCTAATGATTTCGCCGACTATGCCATTGTTACCGACGACAATCCGCGTTCGGAAGATCCTGCCTTTATCCGTGCTGCCGTCATGGAACCCGTTGAAAACGGGGTCGAAATCGGCGGTCGTCAGGATGCCATTTCCTATGGTGTCGACATGATGAAGCCGGGTGACATTCTGCTGGTTGCCGGCAAGGGCCATGAGCGCGGGCAGACCGTTCTGGGCGAAACGCTTCCTTTCTCCGATCATGAGGCCGTTGCCAAGGCTTTGGCAGAGAGTGGCAAGGGAGAGATGGTGTGACTGCACTTTGGGCATCGGGGGAATTTGTTCAGGCCATTGCGCCGCTCGGTCAGCCCGGGGCGATTGACGATGTGTCGGGGATTTCTATCGATAGCCGCACAGTGGGCGCTGGCGATGCCTTCTTTGCCATTAAGGGTGATCGCTTTGACGGGCATGCCTTTGCGCGCGCGGCTCTTGATGGCGGAGCTGCTGTGGTCGTGCTGGAAGAGGCACAAAAGAGCGATTTTTCAGATCTCACTGAACGGGTCTTGTTCGTGGATGATGTGCTCAAGGCGTTGGAGCGCCTTGGTTGCGCTGCGCGGGCGCGTGTGGCTGGCAAGGTTATTGCCATTACCGGCAGTGTGGGTAAGACGAGCACGAAAGATGCTTTGTGGGCTGCCTTGAAGCCGAGCGGCAAGGTGCATGCTGCCGTATCGTCTTTCAATAATCACTGGGGCGTTCCCCTTACGCTTGCGCGCATGCCTCGCGATACAGAATTCGGCATTTTTGAAGTGGGGATGAATCATCCCGGTGAGATTCGTCATCTTATCGGAATGGTGCAACCGGATCTGGCGGTGATCACCACCATCGTTGCTGCGCATATTGGAAACTTTTCCAGCATCGATGACATTGCAGCAGCAAAGGCGGAAATATTCGAGGGCGTGGTTCCCGGCGGAGCTGCGCTTTTTAATGGCGATATTGCGTTTGCCGACTTCCTTGCAGAACGGGCAAAGGCTGAGGGCGTTGCCCATATTTACCGCTTTGGACGGACTGCGGGCGCAGATGTGCAGCTTTCTGCGCTTGATCTTCAGGCGGATGGTTCAGATGTATCTGTTGATCTGCTCGGTAAGATGGTGCAGTGCCATATCGGCGCTCCGGGTGAGCATTTGGCGCATAATGCGCTGGCTGTTCTGGGGGCTGTGTCCTTGGTGGGGGGGGATGTGAAGGCTGCGTCTGAAGCGCTGGCTGGCCATGGGGCCAGCAAGGGGCGCGGGCAGCGTCATACCCTCTGTGTGGAAGGGGGCGACTTGCTTGTAATCGATGAGAGTTACAACGCCAACCCATCCTCTATTGCCGCAGCCCTTGCTGCGCTGGGGCTGATAACGACGTCTGGTCGCAAGATCGCCGTATTGGGCGATATGCTTGAGCTTGGTGACGACAGCAAGGCCATGCATGAAGGTGTGCTTGAGCCTTTGTTGGCCGCAGATGTTGATCTTGTTTTTCTGTGCGGGCCAGAGATGGCCCATCTTTGGGAAAAACTACCTATGACACGGCGCGGTGCCTATGCTAAAGCGTCGGCTGACCTGATTTCCCCTGTTCTTGCTGCTGTCAAAGCAGGGGATTCAGTCATGGTCAAAGGCTCCCTTGGCTCCAGAATGGCCCCGATTGTGGCGGCTTTGTTGGAAGAATTTAAGAAATAAACCGGAAGCTTGAACCGGTAGCGTATGTGAAAGGCCTGTATCTAAGATGCTGATGTATCTTGTCGAAATATCCGATCAGATTTCCGGATTCAACGTGTTCCGCTATCTCACGTTTCGAACCGCCGGTGCCATTATCACTGCGCTTTTGTTCGTGTTTTTGTTTGGCCCGGCCATTATTCGGGGCCTGAGGGTGCGTCAGGGTAAAGGGCAGCCCATTCGTGAGGATGGACCACAAAGCCATCTGTTGACGAAAAAAGGTACGCCGACCATGGGCGGTTTGATGATCCTTACGGGGATGATCATGGCGACCTTGCTTTGGGCAAACTGGGCCAACCCTTATGTCTGGATCGTGCTGTTCGTTACGGTCGGCTTCGCGCTGATCGGCTTTTATGATGACTATCTCAAGGTGTCCCGTTCCTCGCATAAGGGCTTTTCCAGCCGGATGCGGCTGGCGATCGAGGCGGTGATTGCCGGTGTTGCCTGCTTTGCTGTTGCCCAGCTTGGCGAGGATGCTTTCTCCACCTCGGTTACCTTCCCCTTCTTCAAGGATATCCTGCTGGATCTGGGTTGGTTCTTTGTTCCTTTCGGCATGTTCGTGATTGTGGGGGCGGGCAATGCGGTCAACCTTACGGATGGTCTTGATGGGCTGGCCATTGTGCCGGTTATGATTGCCAGCGCCACCTTCGGTGTGATCGCCTATCTTTCCGGTAACGAGATTTTCGCTGAGTATCTGCAGATCCACTATGTGCCGGGCACTGGTGAGTTGCTGGTGCTTTGCGGCGCCATGGTTGGGGCCGGGCTCGGCTTCCTGTGGTTCAATGCGCCTCCGGCTGCCATTTTCATGGGGGATACCGGTTCGCTGGCGCTTGGCGGAATGCTGGGCTCGATTTCCGTTGTCACCAAGCACGAGCTGGTGCTGGCCATTGTTGGCGGTCTGTTCGTTCTGGAAGCTGTGTCCGTGATCATTCAGGTGGCTTCCTTCAAGTTGACCGGCCGACGCGTGTTCCGTATGGCGCCAATTCATCACCATTTTGAGCACAAGGGATGGACAGAAGCCCAGGTGGTGATCCGGTTCTGGATCATTGCTGTTGTGCTGGCCCTGATTGGCCTGTCTACGCTCAAGTTGCGCTAATCAGGCAACGAGCAAATGCGGGGCCCACGCCCCGACTATGATGACGGCATTGGTGCATTCACTCTGTGAGGGAAAGAGACATGATCCCGATTACCATATTTGAAGGCAAAAAAGTTGCGGTATTCGGGCTCGGCGGAAGCGGGTTGGTAACGCTGGAAGCGTTGACGGCTGGCGGCGCAGAGGTCTTTGCCTATGATGACAAGGAAGCCAGTCGCGACAAAGCTGCCCTGATCAAGGGCGTCAAGATTTGCGATCTGCAAATGGCTGACTGGTCAGACTTTGCCGCGCTGGTGCTGGCGCCCGGTGTTCCGCTTACCCATCCCGAACCTCATTGGAGCGTTAAAAAGGCCGAGGCCGCTGGTGTGGAAGTTATCGGTGACATTGAGTTGTTCTGTCGTCAGCGCAGGGCAAGCGGCATTGATGCGCCTTTTATTGCCATCACGGGGACCAACGGCAAGTCGACCACTACGGCGCTGATTTCCCATTTGCTCTCTGTCGAGGGGCTTGATGTGCAGATGGGCGGCAATATCGGCACGCCCATTCTGGCGCTTGACCCCATCGCACCGGATCGCATCTATGTGATCGAGGTCTCCTCCTATCAGATCGATCTTGCGCCAAGCATCGATCCGTCTATCGGGGTGCTGCTGAATATCTCTGCCGATCATCTGGATCGTCATGGGGATCTTCTCAATTATGCCCGCATCAAAAGCCGCATGGTGACGGCGGCGGAACTTTCAGTTGTGGCGCTGGATGATCGTCTCTGCGCCAATGTGGCCTCGAATCTGCGCTTGAAGGGACATCCTGTCGTTACCGTTTCCGGCTTTGGCAATGAACGCGCGATGGTTTCTGCCCCCGATGGCGTGCTGCAAAGCATGGAAGGGGATTTTCTTTTCAATCTGGATCAGGCACGCGCCTTGCGCGGCACACACAATGCGCAGAATGCAGCGGCTGCTGTGGCTGTTGCGCGCCAATTGGATCTTCCGCCTTCGGTTCTTGTGGCTGGACTTAAGTCCTTCGGCGGACTTGAGCATCGTATGGAAGAGGTCGGCGCTGCGGATGGGCTGCTGTTCATCAACGATTCAAAGGCGACCAATGCGGATGCGACCTCGCGCGCGCTGGCGTCTTTTCCCAAGGTGCACTGGATTTTGGGAGGCCTTCCGAAGGCGGGGGGTATCACCTCGCTGGTGGATTATTTCGATCGCATTGAACATGCCTATCTCATCGGTAAAGCCTCGGAAGAATTCGCCGCCACCCTTTCCAAACACGGGGTTGCCTTCAGCTTTTGTGGTCATATGGATGTTGCGCTGGAGCGTGCAGTGGCGGCTAGCAAGGAAAGCGTCGCCAAGGGCAATAAGGCAGAGCAGGTCATTCTGCTGTCACCTGCCTGTGCATCCTTTGATCAGTTCCCCAACTTTACGACGCGGGGCGATGTATTCCGCGATGCTGTGCATCACTACCTCGAAACGGGGCATGTGTCGGTCGATGCTGCGCATGTTGCCGATCAGGACACGGTTTCAGACACTCTGGTTAGTGAGGGGCATTGATGCACCGAACACGGAAAAATATGCTGACAGAATGGTGGTGGACAATCGACCGCCCGATGCTTGTTGCGCTTATTCTGCTGTTGTTCTTCGGTCTGGTGCTTTCCATGGCGGCCAGTCCGGCCATTGCCATGAAGCTCAATCTTGATGCCTTCCATTTTGTCAAACGTCACGCGATGTTCGTTCCCGTGGCATTGGGCATCATGATCGGGGTTACCTTCTTAAGTCCGCGAGGCGCAAGGAGGCTGGCGCTATTCGTGTTGGTCTGCGCATTTTTTGGAATGGTGCTAACGCTTCTGGTGGGCGGCTCGGTGAAAGGAGCGCAACGCTGGATTTCCATCGCCGGATTTTCCCTGCAGCCATCGGAATTCATGAAGCCAGCCTTCGTGGTGATCGTTGCGTGGCTCTTTGCCGAGAATGACCGCAGGCCAGAGATACCGGGAAACCTCTTTTCCATCGTCATCTTCATGATCGCTGTGGCGCTTCTGGTTGCCCAGCCTGATATCGGGCAGACTGTGCTGCTGGCCATGGTCTGGTCGGGGCTGTTCTTTATGGCGGGCATGCCGATTTTCTGGATCTTCCTTTTGATGGGGCTCGGGGTTGGCGGCTTGACGATGGCCTATTTCTTCGTTCCGCACGTAACCGGTCGTATCAACCGCTTTCTCGACCCTGCGTCGGGGGACACCTTTCAGGTGGATACGGCGATGGATGCGATTATCCGTGGTGGCTGGCTGGGCGTCGGTCCGGGTGAGGGGACGGTCAAGCGCACATTGCCTGACTCTCATACGGACTTTATCTTTGCCGTGCTGGCCGAGGAATTCGGCATCATCGCCTGCATGGTGTTGATTTCGGTGTATCTGTTTATCGTGGTGCGGGCTCTGAAGCTGGCGCTGCAAACGCAGGATCTGTTTAAGAGGCTTGCCATTTCCGGTCTAGCGCTGTTGTTTGGGCTGCAGGCTGTTATCAATATTGCGGTGAACCTGAAGCTGATGCCTGCCAAGGGCATGACCTTGCCCTTCATTTCCTATGGTGGATCGTCGCTTCTCTCCGTTGCCCTGACCATGGGGCTGCTTTTGGCCCTGACGCGCAAGCGCCCCGAAATCGGGATGGAAAAAAGGCAGTTTTTCAAACCCTACGATTGAGGTAAGCCTTCTCAAAGTTGACAGACTTTGCGGATAGGACTATGCGGAAGACCCCGCAAAGAGCAGGTATCAGTCCTGCCGGATTTGCCCTGAAGCTGCCTTTGTGCAGCGGCAAGCAAGGAGCCACCCAAGGGGTGGATGAATGAATGACGAAAACTGTTTTGCTTACGGCAGGTGGAACCGGCGGTCATCTGTTTCCGGCCCAGGCTTTGGCCCATGCGCTGATCGCGCGCGGCTGGACGGTGCATCTGGCAACCGATGGACGGGCGACGCGCTATGGGCAGGACTTCCCGGCCGAAAGCATACAGATCATTCCCTCTGCGACGCCATCGGTGAAAAATCCGGTCAAGATGGCCAAGGCCGCGCTCAAGCTGGCCAAAGGCTATATGGCAGCGCGCAAGGTCATCAAGACGCTGAAGCCTGATGTTGTGGTTGGCTTTGGGGGATATCCCACCGTGCCGCCAATGCTCGCTGCCCGCTCACTGGGCGTGCCGACCTGTCTGCATGAGCAGAACGGGGTTATGGGGCGGGCGAACCGCTTTCTGGGCAAGGGGGCAAGTGCCATTGCTGCAAGCTTCCCGATCCTCAAGGGGATTGAGGGGCTTGAGAATAAGGTCGCCTTGTCGGGCAATCCGGTGCGGCCTGCCGTGGCGCTGGCCGCTGAAACGGCTTACACGCCATTTGGTGCGGAAGGTGAATTCCGGCTGGTGGTGTTTGGTGGTTCGCAGGGCGCGCGCTTCTTTTCTGAATATATGCCCGGTGCACTGGGGCGCTTGCCTCAGGAAATCCGTGAACGCATTGTCCTTGTGCAGCAATGCCGCCCTGAAGACCTGATGAAGGTCAAGGTCGGCTATCGTGAGCTCGGGCTTAAAGCCGAGCTGGCGCCCTTCTTCTCTGATATGCCCGCCGAGATTGCCAAGGCGCATCTGGTGATTTGCCGCTCTGGGGCTTCCTCTGTCAGCGAGCTGGCGGCCATTGGTCGCCCTTCTGTTCTCGTGCCGCTGCCCGGTACGCTCGATCAGGACCAGCATGCAAACGCCAAGGTACTGGAAGAGGCGGGCGGCGCTTGGGTCTTGCAACAGCGCGGTATGCGTCCGAATGATATTTCCGATTTGCTTGAAGATTTGATTGCCAATCCCGAAAAGCTCACTGCAGCAGCCGAGGCTGCGCGTGGGCAGGGCAAACTGGACGCTGCCGACAGGCTGGCTGATCTGGTGGAAAAACTGGCAGGTGATACAGGAGTTGCCAAATGAAGATGCCTCAGAATATTGGTCCGGTCCATTTTGTCGGGATCGGCGGGATCGGCATGTCCGGTATTGCCGAAGTGTTGCTCAAACTCGGCTATACGGTGCAGGGCAGTGACATTGCCGAAGGGGCCAATGTGGTGCGTTTGCGCGAGAAGGGCATCAAGGTCATGGTCGGGCATGCCGCCGAGAATATCGGTGATGCGCAGGTGATTGTCGTGTCTTCGGCGATCCAGCCTGATAATCCCGAACTCAAGGAAGCCCGTGCGCGGCTTCTGCCCGTTGTGCGCCGCGCAGAAATGCTGGCCGAGCTGATGCGCTTCAAATCGGCTATTGCTGTTGGCGGCACCCATGGAAAAACGACCACCACCTCGCTGGTTGCGGCTCTGCTTGATGCGGGGGGCATGGACCCGACGGTTATCAATGGCGGCATCATCAATGCTTATGGCACCAACGCCCGCATGGGCGACGGTGACTGGATGGTGGTGGAAGCGGATGAGTCTGACGGTACCTTCGTCAAGCTGCCGGCCGACATTGCCATCGTGACCAATATCGATGCAGAGCATCTGGACCATTATCACACCTATGATGCGGTGAAGGATGCCTTCCGGGCGTTCGTTGAAAATGTGCCTTTCTATGGCTTTGCGGCCATGTGTCTTGATCACCCGGTGGTGCAGACCTTGGTTGGGCAGATTGAAGACCGGCGCATCGTGACCTACGGCACCAACCCGCAGGCGGATGTGCGCTATAAGGATTTGCGCTCTGATGGAGGGATTAGCCGTTTCACCGTCGAGATCCGAGATCGCCGTAGTGGGGCGGTAGAAGAGATTTCCGGTCTCACGCTGCCCATGCCCGGTGAGCATAATGTTGCCAATGCGACAGCGGCGATTGCTGTGGCCCATGAGCTGGAAATTCCAGCTGATGCCATCCGCAAGGGGCTTTCGGCCTTTGGTGGGGTCAAGCGTCGCTTTACCCGTGTCGGCAGCTGGAACGGCATCGAGATTATCGACGATTATGCGCACCACCCGGTGGAAATCGGCGCGGTTATGCGTGCCGCCCGGCAGGCTTCTCAAGGCAAGGTGATTGCTGTCATGCAACCGCATCGCTATTCGCGCCTGCAAAATCATTTCGAAGATTTCTGCACCTGCATGAATATCGCCGACCATGTGTTGGTGGCTGATGTTTATCCGGCAGGGGAAAAGCCCATCGAAGGGGTCAATGCCGAGGCGCTGGTCGAAGGCTTGAAGAGCCATGGCCATCGCGGCGCAGCTTTGCTTGGTCCGTCAGACGGGCTGGCCCAGCGTGTTAAAGATCTGGCTGAGCCTGGCGACTATGTGGTTTGCCTTGGTGCTGGGAGCATCACGACATGGGCCAACGGTCTTGCCGATGCGCTCAAGGCTCTGGCAGGAGAGTAGGCTGTAGGATGTTCAAGGATCTGCTAGAAGAGCTGGGAGGCTGGACGGACAAGGTGCGCGGGCGCCTTTCCAGCAATTTCGATGTCGCGAGCTTCACCTGGTTTCGGGTAGGGGGGCCGGCGCAGCTATTCTTCAATCCGGCCGATGAAGCAGATCTGTCCTATTTTCTCAGAAACCTGCCCGAAGATGTTCCTGTTACCACCATCGGCCTTGGCTCGAACCTGCTGGTGCGGGATGGGGGCATCGAAGGCGTTGTCATTCGGCTTTCCGGGCGGGCTTTCAGCTCTGTTGAGGTTGATGACAATTATGTCGTCAAGGTCGGTGCAGCGATGCCGGACATGCGCTTTGCCCAGCAGATGGCGCGGCAAGGCGTGGCTGGCTTCGCCTTTTATAAGGGCATTCCCGGCTCGATTGGTGGCGCCTTACGCATGAATGCGGGCGCTCATGGGGATGAAACCAAGAGGCGTTTGCTCGGTGCGCGTGCGATGGACCGACAGGGCACTATTCACAAGCTGACCCCGGCAGATCTAGGGCATGGCTATCGCTCTTGTTCCGTGCCGTCGGACTATATCTTCACCGAAGCGACCTATCAGGGCGAGGCGGGTGATCCGGAGGCTCTGAAGGCCGAGATGGATGACGTGTCTGCCTATCGTGAAGAGAACCAGCCAACCAAAGAACGGACCGGCGGCTCCACTTTCCGAAATCCCGAAGGGATGAGTGCGTGGAAGCTGGTGGACGAGGCCGGTTTCAGGGGCTTCAAGCTCGGAGGGGCGCAGGTTTCGCCCAAGCACACCAATTTCCTAATCAATACCGGGGAGGCCTCTGCCGAGGATATCGAGCGGCTCGGCGAGAAGATCCGTGGCAAAGTGCGGGATATGACCGGCCTTGAATTGCATTGGGAAATCAAACGCATTGGCTCCTTTGTTGAAGGCACTCGCGTCGACCCTTTCCAGCAGGACTGATTTGCTCGCTCGTGTTCGCATCTTCTTCATCTAATATTTTTCCGCCTCACGCTTGACGATTTTGCAGGCGGTGTTCTTTTGCACAAAAAATCTGACTGAGAGAGCGCTCTTTTTATGGACGCTGCGGGGGAATAACTTTGTTAACATTTCCCCCCGGAAATTGCCTGCGCTGAGCGGATTCCTGCCCTTTCAAAATGCGAATTTACGCGTCTCGCGCTCCGCTTTGCGTCTGCCAGAAACAAATAAGTGATTTCCGCTTATCATTTGTTAGGAATTTTTAACCATAAATAGATGGATCAAGTGCAAATTGCATGACCTGCAAGAGTGCCAAGCTTTGGCCTCGCTGTCATGCAAGGGTCCAAACCAGAGTAAATACGGCCCTTTAGGCTTTCATTCTGGTAGGAAAGGTGTGGTTAATGACAAAGCATGTAGCAGTGTTGATGGGAGGCTGGTCCTCCGAGCGTCCTGTGTCGCTGAGTTCTGGTAAGGACTGTGCAGATGCATTGGAAGCATCCGGATACAAGGTGACGCGTGTTGATGTGCAAAGAGACATATCCACTGTTTTGTCAGAGCTGAAACCGGACGTCGCCTTCAATGCCTTGCATGGCCCGTTTGGCGAGGATGGATGCATTCAGGGCGTGCTTGAATTTCTCGGAATTCCCTATACACACAGCGGTGTGCTGGCGTCTTCCCTTGCCATGAATAAGGAAAAAGCCAAGGAAATCATGCAGGCTGCGGGCATCCCGGTGGCTGAATCCCGCGTGGTTCACAGGCTGGAAGCAGCCAAGGCGCATGTATTGCCGCCACCCTATGTTATCAAGCCTGTGAATGAAGGATCCAGCTTTGGCGTGCTGATCGTCACAGCAGACCAGCAGCACCCGCCGCAAGAGCTCTATTCGGCAGATTGGCCCTATGGCGACATCGTCATGGTGGAACGCTATGTGGCTGGACGTGAGCTTACCTGCGCCGCAATGGGCGATAAGGCCCTCGATATCATCGATATCGTTTCCAACAACGATACCTTCTATGACTTTGATGCAAAATATGCACCGGGTGGCTCAACCCATATTTTACCGGCAGATCTTAAACCGAATATTTACCAATATATTCAATCGTTAACCATAAAGGCTCATCAAGCACTCGGCTGCAAGGGAATCTCCCGCGCTGATTTCCGCTTTGACGAGACTGCCGGAGAGGATGGCGACCTGATCTGTCTGGAGGTGAATACCCAGCCGGGCATGACGCCGACCTCATTGGTTCCCGATATGGCAAGACATGCGGGCATTGAATTCGAACAACTGGTTAGTTGGATGGTGGAGGACGCTTCGTGCGACCGATAAAGGGCAAAGCAAAGGATAGCAAGAAGGCCGGTGCAGGCAAACGCAGCAAGAAAGCTGCGCTTGATCCGCGCGCCTATGCCTACGAGCAGCGTCGTCTGCCGCTATACCGCCGGATCATTCCTCTCGCAGAGGCATGGATACCGCGTGGTTTCGGCTGGGGCTTGTCCGTTGGCTTTCTTGGTATCACTATCCTTTATGGCGCCTCGATTGGTGGTGAGAACCAGACAACGCTGGAAAAGGCGTCTTCTGTCTTCGGTCTCAAAGTCGAAGCCGTATTGATTTCCGGACAGAAGGAAGTCTCCGAGACAGATATCCTGCGCGTGCTCGGCATCAACGAAGACAGCTCTCTTCTAACCTTTAATGCTTATGATGCCCGCAAGAAACTTGAGAGCATGAGCTGGATCGAAGAAGCGACAGTCCAGAAACTCTATCCGAACAAGCTGCAGGTGGTTATTCGCGAGCAGAAGCCTTTTGCCCTGTGGCAGCGCGGGGAATTTGTGTCTGTCATTTCTTATGATGGCTCTGTGCTGACCGATCACATCACGCCGGAATTTGCCAAACTGCCTCTGGTTGTCGGCCATGGTGCGCAGCGTCAGGCTGCGTCCATGTTCGAGCTATTGGCGCAGTTCCCCTCTATCGCGCGCAAGACACGGGCCGTGGTCTATGTTTCCGAACGCCGCTGGGATCTGTATTTCAAGAATGGCGTGCAGGCCAAACTGCCTGAAGTCGGTGTGGTTGATGCACTGGACAAGCTGCTGGCCTTTGATGAAAAAGGCGCGCTTTCCCGCAAGGATATTACAACTGTCGATATGCGGCTCGCCGACAGGACCTTTGTTCGCATGAGCAAGGATGCCGCAGCCAAAAGGCGCGCAACGCTTAGAACGCTGGGCGCAGATATACCTCAAGAGGTGGAAACATGATGGGTTCTTCCTGGGGTAAACGTGATGCCCGTGGTCTCATTCACAAACGCTCGCAGATCGTGACGATCCTTGATGTTGGGTCGACCAAGATTTGCTGCATGATTGCGCGGCTCGTGCCGCGTCCGCAGAGCGAGGCTCTGCCGCATCGCACCCATACCGTTCAGGTGCTCGGGTTCGGATTGCATCAGGCCCGTGGCATCAAGTCCGGTGTTGTTGTGGATCTTGATCAGGCCGAGAATTCCATTCGTCTGGCCGTTGGTGCTGCTGAAACACAGGCTGACATGACGGTGCAGTCGCTGGTGGTCAATGTGTCCTGTGGGCGCATCAAAAGCGATACGTTGAGTGCTTCGGTGTCTCTCAGTGGACATGAGGTGGATGAGGTCGATATTCGTCGGGTGTTGCAGGCCGGTGCCAGCCATCTGCTGACGATCGACCGCACGGTGGTTCACTCCATGCCGATTGGCTACTCGCTGGATGGCGGCAAGGGTATTCATGACCCGCGCGGCATGGTTGGAGATGATCTGGCCGTCGATATGCATGTGGTGACTGCGCAGACCGCGCCGCTAAAGAATCTGGAGCTTTGCATCAATCGCTGTCATCTGGATGTGGCGGCGATGGTGGCAACGCCATATGCCTCGGGGCTTTCCTGCCTCGTCGATGATGAATCCGAGCTCGGGGTCGCCTGTGTCGATCTGGGTGGCGGAACCACGTCGATTTCGATTTTCGTCAACGGGCAGTTCGTGCATTCGGACGCCGTGGCGATGGGGGGGCATCACGTCACCATGGATCTGGCGCGCGGCCTTTCAACTCGGTTGGCCGACGCAGAGCGGATCAAGACCCTTTATGGCAGTGCGCTTCTGTCCCTGTCTGATGATCAGGAGCTGGTTGCGGTGCCGCCGGTTGGCGATGATGACCGCGATTTGCTCAATCAGGTGCCCAAGGCATCCCTCACGCGCATTATCAAGCCGCGTGTTGAAGAAATTCTGGAAGTCGTTCGGGATCGGATCGAAGCATCCGGTTTCTCCGGTCATGTCGGACGGCGCGTGGTGCTGACCGGCGGGGGAAGCCAGCTTACGGGCATGGCGGAGACCGCAAGACGTGTCATGGGACGCAACGTAAGGCTTGGCCGACCACTTGGCGTGGCCGGTTTGCCCGATATTGGCAAGGGGCCCGCTTTCGCTACAGCAGTTGGCCTGATGATTTATCCGCAGGTTGCCCAGATCGAGCAATTTGAAAAAGTACCGGTCAAACCAAAACTGACCGGAACCGACGGCTATCTGTCCCGAATGGGGCAGTGGTTGAAGGAGAGTTTCTGATTTCGATGGATAGTTGCGTGAAACACGCGTGAATCGTTGATCGGAATCAAGGGGTTGAGGTATATTGGATGAATGATTCGTCTGACTGCCTCGCTTGAGAGAAAAAGACAAGTAATTGGAGCAGTATGGGAATGCGTTGCTCCACAGTTTGACGGATTGAGATCGGTAGCAATTCGATCCATGCAGTGAGATGAGGGTACTATGACCATCAATTTGAAGATGCCCGATATTACCGAATTGAAACCGAGAATCACGGTCTTCGGTGTCGGTGGTGCTGGCGGTAACGCAGTAAACAACATGATTGACACCGGTTTGATGGGCGTCGATTTCGTGGTGGCCAATACGGATGCGCAGGCTTTGAGCCTTTCCAGGGCTGAACGTCTCGTTCAGATGGGCGTGGCCGTAACCGAAGGGCTCGGCGCTGGATCACAGCCCGAAGTCGGACGCGCTGCTGCCGAAGAAGTGATCGATGAAATCAACGACCACCTTGACGGTTCGCACATGGTCTTCATCACTGCCGGCATGGGCGGTGGTACTGGTACCGGTGCTGCTCCTGTGATCGCACGCGCTGCTCGCGAGCAGGGTATACTTACGGTAGGTGTGGTTACCAAGCCGTTCCATTTCGAAGGTCAGCGCCGTATGCGTCTCGCAGAGAGTGGCATCGAGGATCTTCAGAAAAATGTCGATACACTGATCGTCATTCCGAACCAGAATCTGTTCCGTATTGCAAACGAGAAAACGACCTTCGCCGATGCCTTCTCCATGGCCGACGAAGTGCTTTATTCCGGTGTTGCCTGCATTACCGATTTGATGGTCAAGGAAGGTCTCATCAACCTCGATTTTGCTGATGTGCGCTCGGTCATGCGTGCAATGGGCAAAGCGATGATGGGAACCGGCGAAGCCTCTGGCGAAGGCCGTGCATTGGCTGCTGCCGAAGCTGCGATTGCCAACCCGCTTCTGGACGATATCTCCATGAAAGGGGCACAGGGCCTGTTGATCTCCATCACTGGTGGCAAGGATCTCACTCTGTTTGAAGTGGACGAAGCTGCAACCCGTATTCGTGAAGAAGTGGACGAAGACGCCAACATTATTCTTGGTGCGACGTTCGACGAGAATATGGAAGGCATGATCCGCGTATCCGTCGTTGCCACCGGCATCGACCAGCTCCTGACCGAGACGGTTGTGCCTGCTGACCAGCGCATGAAAGAACTCTCAGATCGGTTGCGCACGGCAAATAATCCGGCTCAGTTCGAAGCTGCCCAGCAGGAAGAACAGCAGTACGAGGAACTGCCGGTTGAAGCATTGTCTGCTCCTGAGGCACAGAAGCCGGAAATGCTGTCAACCGAGTTCGAGATGCATGAACAGTCTTACGCGCGTCCTTCCGAGCAGGACCCAGCTGTTTCCATTGCTCCTTTCAAGCCGGAAGCTGCACGTGATCCGGTTATCGAAGAAGAATTTGATGCGCCCAAGGCTGTGGTTGAAGAAACCGTGGATGCTGCAACGCCTTTCATTCCGCCGGCAGCTGAGGTGCCTGAAAATCTGCATCGTCCAATGCCAAATGTCGACGAACTGCCTCCAATGATCCAGCGCGAACTGGCAGCCCTGCGCAACCGTGAAGAAGGCATCGAGCATCATGACGATGACAATCGTCCGATGAGCCTTCTGAAGCGTCTGGCGGCTGTTGGTCTTGGTCGTCGCGAAGACGAGCTGGACGGAGAGCATTACCATGAAGGTCATCATGCTCAGCCCGCTCAGCAGCAGGCGCCACAGCAAGCACGTATGGCTCCTCAACAGCAAGCTCCCCAGCAGCAGATGCATGCGCCTGAAGCGCCTGTCATGCCGCGCATGAGCGCTCCTGCAGCGCCTCAGGCTCCGATGTCTTCAGGGCAGGGCATGCCAGCATCCGGTTCACCGCTGAATGAGTTTGCCCCTCGGCCACAGCAGCAGCGTCCGATGCCGAATGCCGGTTATCAGCCGCAGCAGGGCCAGCTGGATGCACAGGGTCGCGCTGTTCCAAATCAGGGTCAGCAGGCTCCGAGAATCAGCGAAGAAGACCAGGTTGAAATTCCTGCATTTCTGCGCCGCCAGTCTCGGTAACACTTTGTTACAAAGACAGGAATTGTGAATTGATCAAAAGGCCGATACCTTCAGGGTATCGGCCTTAAGTATATGTAATATTGAGATTTATTAAAGTGGAGGAAATTGCGCCTTCCCTGTGCGTTAAGCGTAACAATGGGTAAGAAAGCGTGATTTGGTAAACGGAACCCTGCCAAGTTATGTTGACATCGAAATAAAAGCAAAGCGTACCGGTATTTGCCGGGCGGGCGAAGCGCAAGAGCGCACAGTAGCCGCCAAATCTGGCAATAAGATGGATACGATTAGGGGCAATATAAATGGCCAAACTGCTAAACGCCAAGCAAACCACTCTGAAAGAACGCGTTGTGGTTTCCGGTGTCGGTGTGCATAGCGGCAAACCTGTCGAAATGATCTTGCATCCTGCTGACGCAAACTCTGGCATAACCTTCCTTCGCGTTGATCGCGAAAAGAAGACCGAGTTTGAGATCAAGGGGGACTATTCTTCTGTCATCGACACAAGACTTTGCACCATCGTAGGTCATCCCGAAAAGGGCATGGTAGCGACCATCGAACATCTCATGGCGGCATTCCGCGGGTATGGTGTTGATAATGTGATGGTCGAGATTGATGGCGACGAAGTGCCCGTCATGGACGGTAGCGCGCGGGCCTATATTGATGCGATTGATCAGGTGGGCTTGAAAGAGCTGCCTTTCTCGCGTCGCTACATTCGTGTGCTCAAGCCGGTTCGTGTGCAGAATGGTGATTCTGTTGGAGAGCTTCTGCCTTACGAAGGACAGCGCTTTGACGTGACCATCGACTTCGAGAGCGACGCTATCGGTGTACAGCATTTCGATGATGAGATGACGCCGGATGTCTTCAAGCGCGATATCAGCCTTGCCCGTACCTTTGGCTTCATGTCTGATGTCGAACGCCTTTGGGCGGCTGGTTATGCGCTGGGCTCTTCCCTTGAGAATTCCGTTGTCATCAATGATGAACAGAAAATCGTCAATCCGGACGGTCTGCGCTATAAAGACGAATTCGTCCGTCACAAGACACTGGATGCGGTTGGCGATCTGTCGCTGGCTGGTGCTCCGTTGTTGGCGCATTATCGCTCCTTCAAAGGCGGCCACAAACTCAACTTCAACATGCTTGAAGCCTTGTTCGCGGATGACAGCAATTGGGAGTGGGTAGAAGCCGTGCCAGCCCTTCGCAATGCAGCTCGCGTTGGCTCTGCCGTAGACGCCGCGTCTGTGCGGATCGCATTGGGGCCAGAAACCAGCTAGGTCGCCATGTATGATGGATGAGAAACAGGGTGGCGGTGGTCACCCTTTTTTGTGTCTGCGTTGGGCCTGATTATTTGATTGATCGCGGATTTGCTTGCATTGGCATGTTTGCTGTGTAGATTTGGGTAGGCAATTGGCATTCAGACACAATTTTTCCCCAATTGTGATTTCTGTGATGGTAAGGACGCGCGCTTTATTGTTAAGACAGGGAATTCAACTAGGTTAAACCGGTTCGCTGATTGGATGAACGGTTTGGCTTTGCTGATCATATCGTAAAGTGCTGCTCTGTGATCAGAGTAGAGCTGGTTGTTCGGGGCAATCAGGCAGTGAGTGCCGATAGAGATTTGTTCCAGTTAAAGGATAGTAGTATCGATGGATTTTCTTTTCGCGAAACGGATCTGGTTCGGGCTCGCTCTCATTGCATTGTCCGGTTTGGGCGCATGCGCCAGCAAGGATCCATCGGATCTGGCCTTTGAGGAAGTTCCTGCAGAGAAACTCTATGCCGAAGGGCTCCTCGCGATGGAAAATGGCGATCGCAAGGAAGCGAAGAAGAAGTTTGATGAGTTGGATCGTCAGCATCCCTATTCAAACTATGCACGCCGTTCGATGATCCTGAATGCCTATTCTCAATATAAAAGCGGTCAATATACCGAATGTATCTCTTCGGCCAAGCGCTTTATCACGCTGTTTCCCGGCGACGAAGATGTGCCATATGCCTACTATCTGATTGGCCAATCCTATTTCAATCAGATTCCGGACGTGACCCGCGATCAGGACACGACCAAAAAAGCCCTGCAGGCAATGAACGAACTGATTCAGAACTATCCTGATTCTGAATATACCAGCGATGCGCGCCGCAAAGTTCGTGTGACCATGGATCAACTGGCCGGTAAGGAAATGCAGGTTGGCCGTTATTATCTAGAGCGCAAGGAATATATTGCAGCCATCAACCGGTTCAAGGTTGTTGTGACGGATTATCAGACAACGCGTCAGGTGGAAGAAGCCCTGATGCGTCTGGCTGAAGCCTATCTTGCTCTTGGAATTACCCATGAGGCACAAACCGCCGTTGCCGTTCTGGGCCATAACTATCCTGATAGCAAGTGGTACAAGATGTCCTACAACATGCTGAACAAGGATGGCTATGAACCTGAGATCAACAAAGGTTCCTGGATGGCCAAAATTCTGGGCTAAGGGCTGGCTATTCCTGCCTTGCTGTCTATATTCCTGTTGAAATGATCATGTTTTGTTCATGCCAACCATGCATTGCCCGATTGCTTTTGATGAGGCAATTGGCATAGCATGGCGCGCAAATCGAGTCAGCTTTGCGATTGCCTGATGCTGTCTGCTCTTATGAGGAAACCATGCTCGCCTCGCTTTCAATTCGCGATATTGTTCTGATTGATCGACTGGATCTTGAATTCGGTGACGGTATGACCGTTTTGACCGGGGAGACCGGTGCTGGTAAGTCGATCTTGCTGGATTCCCTCTCGCTGGCTCTTGGCGGGCGTGGAGATGGCAGCTTGGTGCGCGCCGGTCAGAAGCAGGGGCAGATCGTGGCCATGTTTGACATTGCGCCCAGCCATCCTGTGTTTGCCTTTCTGGAAGAGCAGGGGCTTGATCATGATGGCGATCTCATCCTGCGTCGCGTTCAGAATGCTGACGGCAGAACCCGCGCTTATGTGAATGATCAGCCGGTCAGCGCGGGGATGCTGCGCAGGGTTGGCGAAGGGCTCGTCGAAATCCATGGCCAGCATGACGATCGTGCCCTGGTGGATGCGTCAGAGCATCGGGTGCTGCTGGATGCCTTCGGCAGCTTGCAGAGCGAGCTTGAGGGCGTACGCAAGCGCTATAAGGCTTGGCGCAAGGCAGAGCGCGATCTGGCCACCCTGGAAAAGACCATCGAAGAAGCCCGCAAGGAAGCGGACTATCTGACCGCGTCTGTTGAAGAGCTGGGAAGCTTCAATCCCATTGAAGGTGAAGAAGAAGAGCTTGCTGCCAAGCGCACCACGATGATGCAGTCGGAGAAAATTGCGACCGATCTTAATGAGGCTTATGAGGTTCTGGACGGGAATGGCTCGCCCATCCCATCGCTTGCCAGCATGATGCGTAGGTTGGAGCGCAAGACCGAGCAGATGCCGGGCTTGCTAGAACCTACCTTGTCTCATCTGACAATCGCCCTGAATGAACTGGAAGACGCTCGCAGCAGTCTTGAAGAGGCGCAGCGTCAGACCGATTTTGATCCACGTGAGTTGGAGCAGATCGAAGAACGGTTGTTTGCTTTGCGTGCTCTCTGCCGCAAGCACAAGGTGACCGGCGATGAACTGGTTGGCCTGCTCGATCGGATGCGTTCCGAGCTGGATGCGCTGGACCATGGCGAGGAGCGGCTTGTTGCGCTGCATGCAGCAGCGTCCGAGACCAAGGCATCTTATGACAAGGCTGCAGAGTCTCTGAGCCGCAAGCGGGCCAAAGTCGCCAAGGATCTGATCAAGAAGGTGATGGTAGAGCTGCCATCCCTGAAGCTTGAAACAGCCCAGTTCCTTGTCAACCAGACAAGCGACGCTGAGGCACGCAGCGAAGAGGGCATCGACCAGATCGAATTCTGGGTGCAGACCAACCCGGGGACACATCCTGGCCCGATGATGAAAGTTGCGTCCGGCGGTGAACTGTCGCGCTTTCTACTGGCCTTGAAGGTGGCTATGGCGGACAAGGGGTCGGCCCCGACGCTGGTCTTTGACGAAATTGATACAGGCGTTGGTGGTGCTGTGGCAGATGCCATTGGGCGGCGCCTTGCGCGGTTGGCAGAGAATGTTCAGGTGCTCTCGGTCACCCACGCGCCGCAGGTGGCCTCGCGAGCCAACGCCCACATGCGCATTGCCAAGAATGCCGTCAAAGGCGAAGATCGCGTGGCGACGGGCGTGACGGTGATCGATGGGGACCATCGGGAAGAAGAGATTGCCCGCATGTTGGCTGGCGAAGTGATATCGGATGAGGCACGGGCTGCGGCGCGGCATCTCATTTCCGGTAAGACAACAGGAGCATAAGGCGTGGATCGGATTAGTTTGCGCGAGAAGCCGGTTGATCAATTGGAGGCCGACGAGGCGAAGGCGGAGCTTACCTACCTCGCCGAAGAAATTGCCGAGGCCGATAGGCTCTATCACCGCGAAGACGCGCCGGTTCTGACCGATGGGCAATATGATGCTCTGCGCAGGCGCAACAGCGCCCTTGAGCTGCGTTTCCCCACGTTGCGCCGGGAAGACAGCCCGACCTTCCGCGTCGGGGCTGCTCCTTCTGAAAAATTTGCCAAGATCACGCACGTCGTGCCGATGCTGTCGCTGGATAATGCTTTCAGCGATGAGGATGTCTCCGAGTTTGGTGCCCGCGTGCGGCGCTTTCTGGGCCTTGGGCGTGAGGCTGCGCTGTCGATCACGGCAGAGCCGAAGATTGATGGGCTGTCTGCATCCATTCGCTATGAAAATGGCGAACTGGTCTACGGTGTCACCCGTGGCGATGGCACTGTGGGCGAAGACATTACGGCCAATATCAAGACCATTGCCTCCATACCCAATCGCCTCAAGGGTGATAACATTCCTGACGTGGTGGAAGTGCGGGGCGAGGTTTATTTCCCGCGGTCGGAATTTCTGGCGCTGAACGAGCGACAGGCCGAAAGCGGCGGCAAGACCTTTGCCAACCCGCGCAACGCGGCGGCCGGTTCTCTGCGCCAGCTCGACGCCGAGATTACGCGCTCGCGCAATCTGGCCTTCTTTGCCTATGCCTGGGGGGAAGTGAGCGAGCCCTTGGCCGAGACCCAATATGAGGCCGTGCAGCGGATCGGCTCATGGGGCTTCACCGTCAACCCATTGATGCAACGCCATGACAGCATCGAGGGCCTGATCGAGCATTATCATGCCATCGAAGCTCAGCGGTCGGCCCTTGATTATGATATCGACGGGGTGGTCTACAAGGTGGACCGGCTTGATCTTCAGGGGCGGCTGGGCTTTGTTTCGCGGGCGCCTCGCTGGGCCATTGCGCACAAGTTTCCTGCCGAAAAGGCAATCACCCGCTTGCTCGAGATCGACATTCAGGTGGGCCGTACGGGCGCTCTGACGCCGGTTGCCAAACTGGAGCCGGTAACCGTGGGCGGTGTGGTCGTTTCCAACGCGACGTTGCATAACGAGGATGAGATTGTCCGCAAGGATGTGCGGGTGGGCGATATGGTCACCGTGCAGCGGGCAGGGGATGTCATCCCGCAGATTCTCGGGCCGGTACTGGACGAGAATTCAGAGCGCGGCGAGGCTTATGTGTTCCCCACTGTCTGTCCTGTCTGTGGCTCTCATGCGGTACGCGAAAAGAAGGAAAATGGCGAGCTGGATGCTATTCGTCGCTGCACGGGCGGTCTTGTCTGTCGAGCGCAGGCGGTGGAGCAGCTCAAGCATTTCGTTTCGCGCAATGCCATGGATATTGATGGTCTGGGTGAAAAACAGGTCACGGCCTTCTTCGAGCAGGGCATGATACGCAATGCAGCCGATATCTTCCATCTTAGCGAGATGGATGCACAGAAGGGCCGTGGTGAACGGCTGCGTGATATGGATGGCTGGGGGCCGACCTCGGCGCGGAACCTGTTTGCAGCCATTGATGAGCGTCGCGATGTAGAGTTGCATCGGTTCATCTTTGCGCTGGGTATCCGCCATGTAGGTGAGACGACAGCCAAGCTGCTTGGGCGTTATTATGGCAGCTTCGCGGCTCTGAGAGAAGCCATGAAGGCGGCTGGCGACGCGAACAGTGATGCTTGGCAGGACCTCCTCGGTATCGACGGGATCGGGGCGATTGTGGCGCGCAGCATCGTGGAATTCTTCAATGAAGAACATAATGAAGAAGTCATTGATGCGCTCTTGCAAGAGGTGACGCCGCAGGAAGCCGAAGCGGTACAAACCGACAGTTCCGTTTCCGGCAAGACGGTGGTCTTTACCGGCAGCCTTGAACGGCTTTCCCGAACCGAAGCAAAAAATCAGGCCGAAAGCCTCGGTGCCAAGGTGTCTGGCTCGGTTTCCAAGAAGACAGATATTCTGGTGGCTGGGCCGGGCGCAGGCTCCAAGCTGAAGAAGGCGCAGGAGCTGGAGATCACCATCATGACGGAAGATGAGTGGATCGCGCTGATCGGGGGCTAGCCCCCTCTGCGGCCTGCCATGATTGGATCGAATGAAAAAGCCAGCCTCTTCATCAACAGGCTGGCTTTTTCTTTTTTATTAGCGTTCGTCGTTAAGGCGTGTCTTAGGCTGCGTGGATCGGCTTTGTGGCCTGCGCCAGCCACGCGCGGACATCCTCGGGGAGTTCGGCTGACAATTCAGCAAAAACCTGCTCGTGATAGTCATTGAGCCAGCCGATTTCTCTCTCGTCAAGCAGAGACACATCAATCAGGCGCTGATCGATGGGGCAGAGCGTGAGGGTTTCAAAGCCATGAATCGGAAGCTCTCCTCCTGCGATGGTTTCAGCCTTGGTGACGGTGATCAGGTTTTCAATCCGGATACCCCACGCTCCGGTCTTGTAATAGCCCGGCTCGTTTGAAAGCACGTTGCCTTCTTCCAGCGCCACGCCACCGCGCTTGGAAATGCTTTGCGGGCCTTCATGACAGCAGAGATAGGAGCCTACGCCATGGCCTGTGCCGTGGGCATAGTCGAGACCAACCTCCCAGAGTGGCTGGCGGGCTAGAGTGTCCAGCTGAATGCCCTTGGTATCGGCAGGGAAGCGGGCCAGCGTCAAGGCAATCATGCCTTTGAGAACGCGGGTGAAGCGATCCTTCATTTCCGCATCTGGTGTGCCGATGGCGATGGTGCGGGTGATGTCCGTGGTGCCATCAGGATATTGCCCGCCGGAATCAATGAGGAATAGCGAATTCTGATCGAACTTGCGGTTGGTCGCCTCCGTTACCCGATAGTGCACGATTGCCCCGTTGGGGCCGGCTCCGGCGATTGTGTCAAAGGAAATGTCCTTGAGGCACCCGGTGGATGCCCGGAACTCTTCCAGAGCCTTTGTGGCTGCGATTTCGTCCAGAGTATCGGTCGGCGCCATGGTGTCCAGCCAGTGCAGGAACTGGCACATGGCCAGACCATCGCGATGATGGGCTTTGCGCATGCCTTCCAGCTCTGCGGCATTCTTGATGGCCTTGGGCTTGAGGCATGGGTCGGCTGCCTTGATGATGGGGGAGCCTGCATCCTCGATCATGGTCTTGATCGCAAAGGGAACAATGGTTTCGTCCAGCATCCAGCTTTTGTCAGGGCCGGATAACGCAGCGATGATGGCTGGCAGATCCTCAAACGGTGCGATGGTGACTTGAGTGGGCAAATGAGCGCGGGTTTCATCGGGCAGCTTGGCAAGGTCCGTGAAGAGATAGGCTGTGGCATCCGCGCGCACGATGGCGAAGGCAAGGGGCAGAGGCGCGCAAGCCACGTCACTACCACGGATGTTGAACAGCCAGGCGATGCTGTCGCCCTGCGTGATGAAGGTGGCGTGAGCCTTGGAGGCGAAGCCTTTGGCGATCTTGCCAAGCTTGTCTTCCGAGGGTTCGCCTGCCAGCTCCATTGGGTGGGGCACAATGGGGTTTTGCGGGCGGATCGGGTGGTCCGTCCATATCGCATCCACCGGGTTGGTCTCGCAGACAACAAGGGTTGCTCCCTTTTCTTCGCATGTCTTGCGGAACCGATCGACTGCACTCTGGGTGTAGAGCCAAGGGTCAAAGCCGATGGTTTCTCCACCTTCCAGTGTTCCGGAAAGCCACTGGGAGACCGATTTTTCCAAAATAGCGACAGGCGTCAGCAGCTTGGTATCAACCTGATCTTGCACTTGCAGGGTATAACGACCGTCCACAAAGATGGCGGCGGATTTTTCTAGGATGACAGCACTCCCGGCAGATCCTGTGAAACCAGTTAGCCATTCAAGGCGTTCCGCATACGGGGCTATGTTTTCGCCGCCGAACTCGTCCGCGCGGGACATGATGAAGCCATCAAGGCCCTGTGTCTTGAGCTGCTCGCGCAACAAAGGGATGCGGAGGCGTCCCTGATCAGGGTTTGCCGTATCACTAAAATCTTGAAACATATTGATTTTCCTGAGAGATGCGGGGTTGGGACTTCGGGTCCGCTCCCTGTATAGACAAGGATTTTCGCCTTCACAGTGCCAAATTTCAGCAGGTCGAGCAAGGGCGGTAAGGCCTGCGAGAGGGAAGTTTTTATCATGCATAAAAACTGAATATTTGCGAAAATGGACTAGCTAAAATTTTCGTTATGCATATTGCGCATCGCTGTTTTGAGTTATTGGGTCTTTTTGAATGGAGGGGGATAGCCCATATTCCATGATGTAAGTCAAACAGACAATCACCATACAGAAGAAAGGTTATTATCATGAACTTCTTTAACCGCGCTCTTGAAAAAGTTATCACGGCTCGTGAAGAGCAGGCTCAGCGTTTTGTAGACGAATATATGTCTGACCGTGGCCTCGACTCTATCATCGACATGACCAACGATCCTCGCGGCTAATCGCCGTGAGGCTTCCTGGATGATTTAAGCGTGAAGACAAATTGCCGATCAGGCAGACATCCAGAGAAGCGTCCGGACGGGAGGAGCAAAGCCGTCCAAAAACAAACTCCACTAAAACAAGCGGGCTTAGGCCCGCTTTTTTTATTTATGCTCTCTCATTTTAGTGGCCTGATCGCCTTATCCCTAAAGATGCGTGAATGTGAATGACATAGCTGGATAGATTGCTATGCAGAATTAGTGTGGCTGACTTGAGAAACTGTGTATTTTTGTTTCCAAGGCAGTCTGCTATATAACTTTGGTATAAGGAAGCGGTCAAAAAATTGACCGAAGATCGAAAGGAAAACCAAATGTCCATTCTTAGCAACGCTTTTGAACGCCTGATCGCAGCCCGTGAAGCTGAAGCTCGTTCTTACATCGAACTTTACTCCGCTGACTTCGAAAATTCTGTATCTGCTCGCGACGACAACGACAAATAAGATCCTTGAACTTCCCCTTCAAGGGAAGCTCAAGGGTACCCCCGCATATATGAGGCATGTGGCCTTTATATGCCTGGCTCTGAGAGGAGCTTCCGGGCGGATGCCCGGAAAGCAAATGACTTTCAGATGCAACAAAGCAGGAAAACTGGTCGATCCTGATGGATCTCTGCTTATCTCTCGAGGACCAGAACAAGCCAACCGTCTTCTTTGACTGTTCTGATATGCCGGAAGCCTTGCTGGCGATAGGCTGAAAGAACGCGCGCGCGCTGATGCGGCAGCAGGCCGGAGAGGATGACACGTCCGCCAAGGGCGAGATTGTTTGCCAGATCTGGCGCCATTTTGCACAGTGGCCCGGCCAGAATGTTGGCAACGATCAGATCAAATGGCCCTTTTTCCTTGAAAACCGGATGACTGAAGCCTGCGGCCACCGCTGTGGTGACAAAGGGATGCACTTCGTTGATGCGGATATTGTCCTTGGCCGTTTCGATCGAAACCGGGTCGATATCCGTTGCCACAATTTCCTGTTTCAACATCTTGGCGAGCCCGATGGCCAGTACGGCCGAGCCTGTGCCCAGATCGAGAATGCGTAGCGGATGCGTGCGGCGTAGCTCGTCGCTCAGTACTTTCAGGCAGCCTGCCGTTGTGCCGTGATGGCCGGTGCCAAAAGCCTGACCCGCATTGATCTGCACCGGAATGCGCCCATGCGTATCCATGCCCTTGTCGTGGGAACCGTGGATAATGAAGCGGCCAGCTTCGACCGGCACAAGGCCTTCAAGGCTCTTTGACACCCAGTCAACGTCTCCCAGATCTTCCACCGCGAGCGGAAGCGCGATGTTGAGGCCAGCCAGCTCTGAGAGCGCCTTTTTGTGTGCGTCCTTGATTGCCTCTTCTGAAGGGTAGAGGGAGAGGGCCCAGATGCCATTATCCTCATCAATTTCGAAATTCGAGATGGCAAAGCCGTCCTCTTCGAAGATGACTTCAAGATGCTTGGCGGCAGCCTGAATGTCTTTTGCAGAGCCTTCGGCATAAAGATAATGGGCCATGGTTTCCTCTTGTAAAGCTGATCTGGACAGTCGATAGACCTTCGAAGCCTTAAAGGCAAGCGTGAAGGATCAATGTTTCTCCACGAAACTGTCAAGGACGCGCTTTTGGCCCGTCTGGAACTGGATCGTCAGCTTGTTGCCTTCTATGGACTTGATTTCTCCATAGCCGAATTTGAGATGGAAAACCCGTTCGCCAATGGCGAATTTGGACGGGCTATCGGAAACACTCTTTGCGACCAGTTCGCCTTCGATTGTCGTGGTAGCCCGTTTCGCCTTGGGCGTGGACGACTTGCCCCTGCTGGCCTTGTTGGCCTGTGCCCGTTTCCAGCCCGGCGTGTCATAGCTATTCTCGAAGGGATCGGATGTGTCAAACCGGCTCTTGCCATAGATGGAGCCGCCCACACCGGATGCGCCATAGCCGCCATAGGTAGACTGGCTTTCCTCTATCTCCACATGTTTGGAGGGAAGTTCATCAAGGAAGCGTGATGGAATGGAATTTTGCCAAAGGCCGTGAATGCGCCGGTTTGAGGCAACATAGATCTTGGCCCGCTTCTTGGCGCGCGTGATGCCCACATAGGCAAGGCGGCGTTCTTCTTCCAGCCCTTTGGTGCCGGATTCATCCAGAGCGCGCTGGTGGGGGAACAGGCCTTCTTCCCAACCGGGCAGGAAGACGGTGTCAAATTCCAGCCCTTTGGCCGAATGCAGGGTCATGATCGAGACGGCATCGTTGGTCTCGGCGGAATCCCGATCCATGACCAGCGCGATATGTTCAAGGAAGCTGGGTAGGGAGTCGAACTCCTCCATGGAACGGATCAATTCCTTGAGGTTCTCAAGCCGACCCGGTGCGTCTGGCGACTTGTCCTTCTGCCACATTTCCGTGTAGCCGGATTCATCAAGGATGATTTCGGCGAGTTCTGTATGCTTCATTGTGGCAAGCATGGTGCGCCAATGATTGAACTGGCCCAGAAGGCTTTTTAGCGAATTGCGTGGCTTGGGCTTCAATTCCTCTGAATCGACAATCTCGGTTGCCGCTTCCATCAGTGGGATTTCCTCGGCGCGCGCCAGATTGTGGATCTGCTGGACTGTCGCATTGCCCAAACCCCGGCGCGGAGTGTTGACAATGCGCTCGAAGGCCAGATCGTCCGCAGGCTGTACCATGGCTCGGAAATAGGCCAATGCATCGCGAATTTCTGCCCGTTCATAGAAGCGAGGGCCGCCGATGACGCGATAATTGAGTCCCATGGTGATAAAGCGGTCTTCAAATTCGCGCATCTGGAAGGACGCGCGCACCAGAATGGCCATGTCATTCAGTTCATGCCCGTTGCGCTGGTAGGATTCGATCTGGTCGCCAATGGTGCGGGCTTCCTCTTCGGAATCCCAGATAGACGCAACGGTGACCTTCTCTGCTTCATCATCCTCGATTTGCGGATGCAAGGTCTTGCCAAGCCGTCCGGCATTGTAGGTGATGAGATGGGAGGCTGCTGCCAGAATATGAGCCGTGGAGCGGTAGTTGCGCTCAAGGCGGATGACCTTGGCGCCGGGGAAATCCTCTTCAAAACGCAGGATATTGTCCACTTCGGCGCCGCGCCAGCCATAGATCGACTGGTCATCGTCGCCCACACAGCAGATATTGTGGCTCGATTGGGCCAGCAGACGCAGCCAGAGATATTGCGCCACGTTGGTGTCTTGATACTCGTCCACCAGAATATAGCGGAATTTCTGATGATAGGCCGCCAGCACGTCAGGATTCTCGCGGAACAGGCGGATGCATTCGAGCAGCAGATCGCCAAAGTCGCAGGCATTGAGAATTTTCAGGCGATCCTGATAGGCTTTGTAAAGGGCGATGCCCTTGCCTTGCGCAAACAGGAAGGCTTCATCCTGCGGCACCTGATCAGGTGAAAGACCGCGGTTTTTCCAGCTATCGATCAGGGTTGCCAACTGGCGTGCAGGCCAGCGCTTTTCTTCAATGGCATTGGCCTGAATGAGCTGCTTGAGCAGGCGGAGCTGATCGTCCGCATCAAGGATCGTGAAATTGGACTTGAGGCCGACCAATTCGGCATGGCGACGCAGGATCTTGACGCCGATGGAGTGGAATGTGCCCAGCCACTGCATGCCTTCCACCGAGCCGCCAATGAGTGAGCCGATACGCTCCTTCATCTCGCGGGCAGCTTTGTTGGTGAAGGTCACCGACAGGATCTGCCAGGGAGTGGCGCGGCGGGTGGCTAGAATGTGACCAATGCGGGTGGTCAACACGCGGGTCTTGCCTGTGCCTGCACCAGCCAAGACCAGCAAAGGTCCGTCAAGGCTTTCCACTGCATCACGCTGTTCAGGGTTGAGCCCGTTCAGATAAGGCGTGGGGTGCATGCGGGCCAGCTTGGCGCGTATGCCTTCCTGATCTTCCTCCTGCATCTCGTTATGCGGAGAGATTGGCGATGGTGCAAAAAGATCAGACATAGAGGCTACCGGGTCCAACTGTGTTCGGTTTTAAGAGCGCTGATCGATGGCTTTGATCGGCTCGTGCGCTCATGCATTGGTTCAAACGCTATTCATATTCAAGACCGGCTCGGATCGTGTGTGAATAGCTCTGGGTTTGGATTGTTTAATGGCCTTGCTTCTGGTTTGCAAAGGGCAAAAGCGCAAGAAGGGATCCATGCATCGAATCCAAACAAGAACATTATAGCAACAAATGTGGTTTGTCAGGGGCAAATTTGCCCTTTTGGTGATCTTTTCGCCTCAGATCGCTTCCGACTGCCCGGATGGCTGTTTTCTTCTCTCTATCGGAAAGCAGGCGATTGAAAGGCCTTGGCCCTCTAGCGATGTTCTTCGACCTGTGTGTTGATCAACACGGCGTTGAAATGGCGAAGGGCATCCACCTGCCGGGCCCAGCCCAGAATACGGCCCGGATTGTCCGGATCAAGCACGGCGAGATTGCTGCCGCCATTGTCATCAAATTTCTTGAGCGCCAGTTCCAGTGTGTCCTGCAGCTTGATCGGTTCCATATTATGCTCAAGTACGGTGTCTTCAATGGGAATGTCTGCCGCTAGGGGAGTGTAAAAGTCCGCAATCGTGGTGTTTTTCACGACATAGCGATGGGAGCCTTCATGCAGGAAGATGCCGCGCATGCCCAATTGCCAGTGGAAGTAGGAGCGCCCGCTGAGCGCCACGGCGAGGCCGTTGGAGATGGAGACCGTCACCAAGAGGGCGATAGAGAGTGCATACCCACCGGTCAATTCAAAGACGATCATGGTCGTGGATATGGGCGCGCCGAGCATGGCCGAAGCCACGGCCCCCATGCCCAGTAGCGCATAAAGGCCATGAGTGGAGGCGATTTCGGGCAGCAAGGGTTGCGCTATGAGGCCGAAGGTGCCTCCGACCATGGCGCCGATATAAAGCGAGGGCGAGAAGATTCCGCCGCCAAAGCGCGAGGCCAGTGTTATGGATGTTGCCAGTGCTTTGGCGACAATGAGCGAGAGCAGCATCGTCAGGGGAAGCTGTTGCTTGAGCGCAAGGTCGGTCGCTTCATAGCCAACGCCCAGCACCTCAGGAAAAGCCAGAGCAATAAGGCCAACGAGAAAGCCGCCAATGATCGGGCGGTATATGAGCGGCATCTTGATGTGGCGCGCGATCCAGTCTGTGCCGAGCAACGAGGTTTGGAACAGCACCGCAACAATGGCGCAGACGATGCCCAGAAGGGCAAAGGACGGCAGCTCCCAGTAAGAGGTGATCTGGTAGTCGGGGATGATGAAAGAGGCTACATCGCCAAAAAAGAGGCGCGAGAATGTGGTGCCTACCGCAGACGCCAACACGATGGGCACGAAGGCGGACATGGCATAGTGGCCCAGAATGACCTCATGGGCAAAGAGCACCCCTGCGATGGGCGCGTTGAACGAGGCCGAAACTGCACTGGCCACTCCGCAGGCGAGCAGCACTCTTTGTGATGCAGCCGGTATGGCGAGCCTACGGCCAAGAGATCTGGCCAGACTGGCGCCCAGATGCACGATGGGGCCTTCGCGGCCTGCACTTGCGCCAGCCCCAAGGGAGATGATGGTCACCGTTGCGCTATCCAGCGCTTGCCAGAAGCGTAGCCCTCTGCCGCCGCGCGCTCGCGCTTCGATGACATCGGCCACGCCTTCAGCGCGTTTGATGGGGTGGACATATTGCAGAAAGGCTCCAACAAAGACGCCGCCAAGGGTGGGAGCTGCAACCACAAGCCAGGATGGAGCCTCTCGCAGAGCCGCAATGACATTCTCTGCGCTTGTGCCCAGCCAGAACCATTGCACGCCGCCAATGCCGAGCCGAAACAGAATGGCGGCCAGAGAGACCATAAATCCGATCAGAATGGAAAAAAGCCAAAGCTTGGGCTGCTGGGTCGAAATATAGATCGACCAGTTCGGTTCTATCCAGCTTCGTATCAGTTTGATCGGGTTGGTCCTGATCATGGTCGGCAAACTCTTGTCGCTGAGCCGCTGTAAAGGGAGAGGAGCCGTTGATCGGTTTCACCCCGTTTTCATTGCAAAGCTTTGAAATTTTTGCCTCAAACGTCAAGCCTAACCTTCGGCAGAATAGGGGGAAAAGCAAAAAGCCGCCTTGTGGGGCGGCTTTTGGGTTTTTATGTCTGTCATTTGCGCAGATGAGCGTGTGCCAAGGCTAGCTCTTGGGGGCGGGAGGTGCCTGCTCCGAATCGCGCTGGCGGGCAAAATCGTAGAACTTGCCCGATTGCAGGTGATAGACCCCTTCCTTGCAGAAGACCTTGGAAGCGGCATTGGCGATCAGGGCGCAGGCCATGAGCGGCAGCATCATCTGGTGGTTATCGGTCATTTCCATGACGATGACGAATGAGGTGATGGGGGCCTGCACCACGCCGGTGAAGTAAGACACCATGCCCAAAAGCACGATGGCGCCGACGGGAACCTTGGGGAAGAAGCCTGCAAGGTCAGCTCCGAGGCCGGCTCCGACTGACAA
Organism: Cohaesibacter marisflavi; assembly: GCF_963665895.2. Classification (NCBI taxonomy): domain Bacteria; kingdom Pseudomonadati; phylum Pseudomonadota; class Alphaproteobacteria; order Hyphomicrobiales; family Cohaesibacteraceae; genus Cohaesibacter; species Cohaesibacter marisflavi. Next base: position 115,143 of record NZ_OY762534.1, read on the forward strand.
GGACGGGGAGAAAATGCCGCCCGGCAGGCCGCTGATGGATGAGGCGATGGTGGCCAGCAGTTTGAGCGGTGCATATTCAAGGCGCAGATCGGTTTCGCCATGCAGCACATCGCGGGCTGCTTCATAGCCCGAACCGTTGACCGCGCCATCGGTATAAAGACCGGCAAGGGCAACAAACAGGCCGCACAGGATTGCGAAGGGAACCGGATGGGCTTTGATGATTTTGCCGACAGTGCCGGGCAGGCCATAGGTAAACAGCACCAGAATCTTGGAGAAAAAGCCGCCGGCCAATCCGCCAATTACGCCCACGATGGGAACCGCTATCCAGCCCCAGCCGAATTGCAGCAGATCGTGGGAGGTGCCAAAATAGGTGTAGTTGCCGAAAATAGCCATGGATGTGAGACCGGCGAGAATCACCGTGCCCAGGATCATGCCACTGGTGCGCATCTCGAAAGAGCGGCTCATTTCCTCAATGGCAAAAACGATCCCTGCCAGAGGTGTGTTGAAAGCACCAGCAATACCGGCTGCAGCACCGGCGAGGATGAGGCCGACTTGGCGTTTGGGAGCGATGCGGCCTGTCAGGAACATGACAGCTGCGCCAACCTGAACGGTGGGGCCCTCACGGCCAGTCGATGCCCCGATCATCAAACCGAGCAATGTCATGATGACCTTGCCCACGGCCGAACGGATGCCGACGAGTCGGGCACGGCTTGTCGGGCGCTTGAGGCGTCGGGCTGCGATGGCTTGCGGGATACCGGACCCTTGCGTTCCGGGGAAATACCGGTTGGTGGCCCAGACAATGGCACCAAAGCCGAGCGGTGTTACGAAAAGGCCTGCATAGGGGTAGGCTTCGATCAGTTGACGATAAAGATCCTGGCTGGAATCGGCACCCATGGCCAACACCACTGCGGCGAGGCCAACCATAATACCGCCCAGTCCGAAAATGATCCGTCTTTGCCAGATCATGCGTTGGGCTCTGACACGCTTGCCATGCGGAAGATGCAGGTGAAATCGGTTGTTCATGGTTCTAGGCTGGCTTTTTGGTTTTGCTCGTGGAAATGAGTGTTTGAAATGCGATAATCAAAGCGAATTCTCATTCCGGCTGCCTCCTTTGAAAAGAAGGAAACCGGCTTCAATGGTCCAACAATAGCAAAGGCCGCAAGCGGGTCAACAGAGAGTGACCATGTATCACGTTGGCTTTAGGCTACCATTCGAAGGATTATGAGCGCTGATCAACGCAAAAAAGACCCCGCGAAAACAATGTTTTCGCTGGTATGACAATCTCATATCATTCGTTAAATGGGGGCAGAAGAGCGGAATCGAAAGAGGAGCTATGCATGGGACGATGAGGCCAGATTTCAAGCCATGATGCGATACAATGCTGAAAAAATTTATCGCCCTTTCTCCGGTGGGCGTCTGGCTGTGCGAATTCAGGGGCTCGGTCTGGCAATTTGCGCGTGAGTGTGCGTAATTGGATCAAAAAGCTCAAAGCCAATCTATCCGGAGTGTTCTATGTCTACTGCCGTTCAGCCCCATTTCAAACATCACAAAAACGAGGAGGCCATCAATACGGTCTGTTCGAAATTGTCGGAACGGTTCGGGGACCGATTCACGATGGGCAAGGCTCTGCGCGAGCAGCATGCCCATACCACGACGGGCCTGCAGAACGAAATGCCGGACGGGGTTGTCTTCGCGCAAAGCACTGAGGAGGTCTCCGAAATTGTTGCACTGTGCAATGAACAGTGCGTGCCAGTGATCGCCTTTGGCTCGGGCTCTTCGCTTGAGGGGCAGTTGAATGCGCCCTATGGCGGCATCTCTGTTGATCTTTCGGGCATGAACGCCATTCTGGAGGTTTGTGCCGAAGATCTCAACTGTACGGTTCAGGCAGGCGTGACCCGCAAGCAGCTGAATGATTATCTGCGCGATACGGGCTTGTTCTTTCCCATAGATCCGGGGGCAGATGCTTCTCTTGGTGGTATGGCCGCTACACGGGCCTCGGGCACCAATGCGGTGCGCTATGGCACCATGAAAGACAATGTGCTTTCGCTCAAAGCCGTCATGGCTGATGGCACCATCATTGAAACGGCCAGCAAGGCCAAGAAAAGCTCGGCCGGCTATGACTTGACCCGTCTTCTGGTGGGCTCCGAAGGCACATTGGGCATTATTACAGAGGTATCCCTTAAGCTTTCCGGCATTCCGCAGGCCATTTCGGGGGGCATTTGCGGCTTTCCCGATCTGGAGAGTGCGTGCAATGCCGTGATCATGACCATCCAGTGCGGTATTCCGGTGGCGCGCATTGAACTGCTCGACAGCCTTCAGGTCAAGGCCGTCAACCTGCATTCCAAGCTGGGGTTGGAAGAACGCCCGACATTGCTGGTGGAATTCCACGGCACGGACAGTGGCGTTGCAGAGCAGGCGGAATTGTTCGCCGATATCATTGAGGAATTCGGCGGCTCCGATTTCGAGTGGGCAACCAAGCCGGAAGATCGCACCCGCCTGTGGACGGCCCGTCATGAATCCTACTGGGCCACCTTCTCTCTAAGGCCCGGCGCCAAGAGCGTATCCAGCGATGCCTGTGTTCCCATTTCCCAACTTGCCGAATGTGTGCGGGAAACCCAGAAGGATATCGAGGCGACCGGTTTTCTGGCTCCCATTGTGGGTCATGTGGGCGATGGCAACTTCCATGTCCAGCTGCTGCTCGATCCTGAAAATCCGGAAGAGCATGCCAAGGCGGATGCGTTTCTTGGGCGGCTAGCCGAGCGCGCCATTGCCATGGGCGGCACCTGCACCGGTGAACATGGTGTAGGGCAGGGCAAGATGAAATATATGACCAAGGAATTCGGCCCAGCCCTGAGCTATATGATCGCGATCAAGGAAGCGTTCGATCCAAAAAATATCATGAATCCGGGCAAGATATTGCCTGAGCATGGCTAGATCGGGCATGATGGGCACTTTGATGCTGAATTTCTTTTGTCTTATCAATGCTTGTCCATCTGGTTTGTCCTTTTCAGATGGCGGTGCAAGTGTTATTTGGGAGTAAGAAATTTTTAAGACTTACCAACGGAATGAAGGGTCGGGTCATAAAATCGGCGGGGCGGTATGCATCCATGCTCTTGAGTTTGGCGTTTCCGGTCTGATCGGTTGGTTCTTGTGTGAGTGAACGGTTTTATTGCAAGCAAGTTTTGTGATTTTCAAAAGTTGAAACTGGCTTTGAAGGGCATTCACTTCTGAGGGATTTCTTGATCTGATCTTTGTCCGTTTGTTTTCCAGGGGGGCAGGGTCCTGAATAGTCTCTATTTTACGATTGGTGGGTCCATTTTGCTGGCGCTCGTCATAGCGCTGGTTGGACCGCTATTTGTTGATTGGACATCCTATCGTGCCGCTTTCGAGCGCGAGGCCACGATAGCGCTGGGGCAGCCTGTGCATGTCTTGGGCGCTGCCGACATGCAAATCCTGCCCATGCCCCGGCTGCATTTTGAAAGCGTGCATGTGGGGCCTGATGAGCAGAACCCCATTCTGACCGTTGATGCATTCGATATTGGCATTGAGCTGTTTCCCCTTGTTCAAGGCAAGATCGAAGTCGTTGACATGACTTTGAAAAGCCCGTCTCTCAAGCTTGAGGTGGACGAGCAGGGCCGGTTCGACTGGCGTCAGGATGGCGGTAAGCTCTGGGATCTGGATATGGAAAAGATCCGCCTCAATGATGTGCGGATCGACAATGGACAGATTGACTTTCTCGACAGAAGCTCCGGCCGCAGCAAGCGCCTGACGGGGCTCAATGGGGGGCTGGAAGCGCGCACGCTGGTCGGCCCTTACAAGATCGAAGCCGCCTTCCGGATGGATGGAAATCCTTATTCTCTGATGCTTTCAACCGGCACCGCAAGTGCCGAGGGCATGCGGGTCAAGAGCCTTTTGACGCCCGCCAATTTTGCTGTGTCCCTTGCCATGGATGGCAACATTCAGGAAGGGGCAGACGAGCGGCTCCATTATGTCGGCACCACGCGCATCACCAATGCCATTGAGGGGCTGGAAGGCTCGGTCACACCATGGACCTTGAGCGGGGATAGTGATCTTACGGCCTCATCGCTGGTCATGCCGCAATTCGAGTTTTCCCATGGTCCGGTGGATCAGGCCTATCGGCTGAATGGCGCAGGCACCATCGATTTTGGCGCGAAACCGCGATTTGACGTGGTGGTTTCTTCGCGTCAATTGGATTTCGACCGTGCTCTGGGCAATGGACCCAATGCGCCGATCAATTTGCAGGACGGTATCGAGACGTTGGCCAATTCTCTGGCCGAGATGCCTCTGCCCGGCATTCCAGGACATATCGGATTTGATGTCCCCGGTGTCATTCTCGGAGGCGGTGTGATCCGGAATTTGCAGTTGGACGCGGATCTGGTTGGCACGGCATGGAAGATTGATCAACTGACTGCAGACCTGCCGGGACAGACGATTGTTTCTCTTTCGGGACTGTTTTCCCGTCAGATGGACGACAATGGCAAACGCAACGGGTTCGAAGGGCAAGCGCGCATCCGATCGGATCAGCCGTTGGCCTTTTCCAAATGGTGGCTTGATGATGCGCCGACCAGTGGCCAATTGACGCCCTTTGACCTTAGCGGGCAAGTGCTGGTCAAATCGGACCATATTCAGGTGTCTGATCTGGATCTGTCCATGGAGGGCGATCGCGCCACGGGCTATATCGACTGGTATGCCGGCACTCAGGGGGACGAGAGCAAAGGCGATGCCCTGTCCATCAATCTGGACGCGGAGCGGATCGATCTGGATGCGGTGATGGGGGTTGGCTCCCTTTTGCTGAGCAATTCCTCCGGTTCAAGAGCGCCTTTGCAGGATATCGCGCTTGATATTGAAACCAATCGACTGGTGTCGGGCAGCTTTGAAGGCAATAGCCTGAGCGCCAAATTGCGGCTGGCCAAGGGCAGCATTGAGATCGACCAGTTGAGTGTCGACGATTTTGCGGGTGCCACGATCTCGGCACGAGGCCTGTTGCAGGATGTTTCGGGCACGCCCCATGGCCGAATCGAGGGCAAGATCAGCGCGGATGATCTGGAAGGGTTTTCTGCGCTTATTGAAAGGCTGGTTCCCGATCAGCCTGCTGCTGGCTGGTTTGCACGCAATCAGAGGGCCATGTCGCCTGCGGATCTTTCCTTCTCCCTTTCGGGGGGCAATGCCGAGCGTGGTTTAAGCGCCAAGCTGGACGGCACGCTTGGTGGCGGCAATGCCTCCCTTAAAGGCACTCTGGATGGTGCGCTGGCAGACTGGGCCAATGGCGATCTGGATCTTGCGGTCGACATGGATAATCCCGATGGGCGCAAGTTGCTATCTCTGATGGGGTTGGGCGACGGGCTCATCGACTTGCCTCGACTGTCCGCGTCTGCCTCTCTCAAAGGCGCACTGGCGGATGGCGCTGCCTTTACGGGCTCGCTCAAGGCTGATGACGGTGCATTGACCTATGATGGCGATGTGCAGTTTACCCCCGATGGCCGGGATGCTCTGAAAAGCGAGGGGCAGGTTACCTTCGAGACCTCTGATCTGGCGCCTTATTTGATGGCGGCTGGCGTATCTCTGACCAATCCGGGGGAAAGCCTACCGGTTTCATTGAAGGCCGGGCTGACCCTTGATGACAAGGCACTGGCTGTTGATGCGCTGGAAGGGCAGTGGAACGATCAGCCTGTGTCGGGCGCACTGAACCTGACGCATCGGGTTAACAATCGCCTGCTCAAGGGTGCTGTCGAGCTTGGGGATATGGATGGCATCTGGCTTGGTGAAACGGTGCTTGGCGCCGGGCGGCTGACAGCGATTGATCGCAATTGGCCTGATCTTGCCTTCATTGCGCCTGTGACCACAGGGGAGGATCTGCCCATCAAGGTGGATGTGTCGGTTAAGGCGCGCAGCCTTGAGCTTGCTGCGCCCTATATTTTCCAGCAACCATCTTTCTCTCTTGTCTGGCAGGATAGTGGCCTGTCTGTGCGCGACTTCAAGGCCTTGTTGCAGGGCGGAGAGGTGAGCGGCGGTCTGGATCTGGACAATGTGGAAGGGGAAGCCCTTCTTAAATCCCATATTCGGGTTAAAAATGCCGCTTTGGCGCCGCTCGTCTGGCAGCGTGACGGACGCTCTGTTGCCCGCGGGCAGCTTGATGTCAATCTCGATGTCGAAAGTCAGGGACGGTCCATGGCGGGGCTGGTGTCCGGCCTCTCCGGCACGGGGACCTTTACGCTTAAGGATGCAACGCTCAACTATCTCAATCCGTCGGCTTTTGCGCAGGTTATTCGCGCAGTCGATGCCGGTATGGAATTGAATGACGAAGATATCAGGAACACCTTTGTCTCCCATATGGATGCTGGTTCCACCGAGGTTTCCAGCGTTGAGGGCACCTTTGTCATCGCTGGCGGGGCCTTGCGCGCCAACAATATCGAAGCCGATGCGGACATCCTCCAATCGCGAGGCAATCTGGTGGTCGATTTGTCCAACCAGACACTTGATGGCGATTGGTCGATCAAGGTCGAGCCGGATGAGGAAGACGCTGTGACCGGCGCCCAGCCCGAGGTGGGGCTTGCTTTTTCCGGTCCGATGGAAGCGCCCGAGCGCGTGGTTGATGTTGCGCCCTTTACCGGCTATCTGACCATTCGCGCGTTCGAGCGGGAAGTGGACCGCGTTGAACGTTTGCAGGCCGATATTCTGGAGAAAGACCGCATGCGTCGATTACTGCGTCTTTATCGCGAGCGGGCCAAGCATCGCGAAGAGGAGCAGATAGCCAAGGAGAAGGAGGCGATGGCAGCCGAGCAGGCTGCTGCTGAGGCGGAGGCCAAAAAGGTGGACGAAGCACAAGCCGAGGCTGCAAGGCAGGAAGCACAACGCAAGGCTGAGCTAGAGGCAAAACGGAAAGCGGCAGACGCTGCTAAACGGGCAGAACAAAAAGCCCGGGAAGATGCCGCTGCTCAACAGCGCGCTCGAGCAGAAGCGGAACGCAAGGCTGTGGCAGAGCGGGAAGCTGCAAGAAGAACAGAAGAATCCCAAAGAGCCAAGGCTGAGGCGGATCTGCTTGAATCCCTGCGCCAGAAGGACCCTGTGCCAGCGCCTCAATCGGAGAAAACACCAGCTACGCCATCCTTTGACATCAATGCGGGAGACATCATTATGCGCCCGTTGGATGAACTGACGACGCAATCGGTTCCGTCCGGTACCCCACAGGGGCAGCCAGAGGAAGCGCTGCCGCCAGCGAACTACATTGATCTGCCCCAGCGGCTCAACACCTTGCCAAAGGATCGGGTCGTACCTTCTCTTGGGCGGGGGCTTTCATTCTCATTTTCAGATGATGATATGGCGTCGGACTATATAATCCAGAATTATTGATGCCCGCTATCGGGGATGGCATCGTCAAACTGCGCAGGGATGCGGGATTTGTAATAGTCCAGAACCGAGATGCGGATGGCTGAGGAGAGATTGTTTCTGCCGCGGTCCTTGTCGATCTGGCGGATGATGTCCGCCAGAGACTTGTTGCGGCTATCGGCCAAAGCCTTCAGGCCTTGCCAAAATTCATCTTCCAGAGAAATGGACGTGCGATGGCCAGCAATGGTAACGGAGTGCTTTTTCATCGCCTTGCCACTTATTCGCCCTTGTCGTCCATTTGAGACGCGTCGCCCAATGCCTCACGCTTGTGGCCATCAAGATGGCGTTCCAGCTTGTCCGTTTCAAAGCGCTGTTTGGTCTTCTGCGCTTTGGTCTGGCCAAAGCGGGCGCGGTTGGCTTCGGCCTTCTTCTCTTTCTCGGTGCGCGCCTTTGCTTTGCGCGCCTGTCTGAGATTTATGACGTTGCCCATAGCAACCTCACCCCGATTTGATGCTGGAAGGAATGGTGCGCGTTATTTCTTGCGGAAGGCATCCAGAGAGACGACTTCTGCGCCTTCTTTTTCCCTGTCTGCCTTGTCGGCTTCTTCGGTGCTGTCCTCGTCATCGGAGGCGCTTTCCTTTTCACCGTCCGAAGCAGCAGGTTCCGCTGGCATTGAGAATTCTTCGTCGTTGGGAGCCAGCACCGTCAAGATATCGTCATCACCGCCTTCACCCTGTTCATCGGCATTCTCGATTTCTTCTTCCATCTCGATTTCGAACTGGAGAGAGAAATGGACGCTAGGGTCAATGAAAGTGATGATCGCCGTATAGGGAATATAGAGCTTTTCGGGAATGCCATCAAAGGACAGTCCAATCTCAATGGCCTGATCGTTGGCCTGCAGATCCCAGAACTGGTGCTGCAAGACAATGGTCATGTCATCGGGATATTTTTCCAGGAGCCTTGGCGAAATGCGTACGCCGGGCGCTTGGGTGTTAAAGGTGATGTAGAAATGATGCTCGCCGGGCAGGCCTGTGCGTGCAACCTCTGTCAGGACCGTTTTAACCACGCCGCGCAACGCATCCTGTGCAAGGATGTCATACCGGATCAGGTCTTCGCTCATGAGGCCTCCAAAAATTGGACATAAATTTGCCGCCACAATGTCTGAGGCGCATCAAGAAAGTCAAGCAAACGACTGGGAAAACTCAGTTCGGATGGTCAGATATCAACCGTTGCTGTTGCCTTTCAGTCTTATACCCGAGGTCCTTAGTGAGGGCTTCTGTTGCCAGGTGCCCCCGAACCCCGCCTAGCCGAGCATACCGACTAGGGCTTTAGTGGCTAGTCGCACTGCTTAAGCAGCAGCGAGACGAGAGCCTGCATAGTTGTCATTTGCAACTACTCAATTAGCCCGATAACGGTGGTACAATGCCGGGCAAAAGCACGATCTTTACACCCTCGTCGATCCTAGTTCGCCCCCAGCAAAAACACCGTGTTTTGCAAAATGGTCAAAAGCGGTGCTTTTGGTGGAGGCGCCGGGTACCGCCCCCGGGTCCGATAGGCTTATTACAAAGGCCATTTATTGCCATAGTCACCTGCGTGACAACGCGAATATAGGGTGGCTTCCTGTAAATTTAAAGTGGGAAATCAGAACTATGCGCATATTGTGCAGTTCTGGTTGATGCAACGGGGCCTCTGCCTTCCTGCTTGGCCATATTCCGCGCGCCGAGAATCGTGTAACACCGTGGAAAAGAAAATTGGCTGAAAGGATCAAAATGCAGACCTATCTCGATTTGCTGGCCCATATTCTGGACAATGGTGCCGATAAGGGGGATCGCACCGGCACCGGTACGCGCTCTGTGTTTGGCTATCAGATGCGATTCGATCTGGCGAAGGGCTTCCCGCTCTTGACCACGAAGAAGTTGCATCTGCGCTCGATCATTCATGAGCTGTTGTGGTTCTTGGCCGGAGATACCAATATTGGCTATCTTAAGGAAAACAAGGTGCGCATCTGGGATGAATGGGCCGACGAGAATGGCGATCTGGGGCCTGTCTATGGTCACCAGTGGCGCTCTTGGCCTGCGCGCGATGGCGGCACGATAGATCAGATCAGCCAGCTCATCGAACAGATCAAGACCAATCCGGATAGTCGCCGCCTGATCGTTACGGCCTGGAACCCGGCGGACGTGGATCGCATGGCGCTGCCACCCTGTCATTGTCTGTTCCAGTTCTATGTCGCCAACGGGCGCCTTTCCTGCCAGCTGTATCAACGGTCTGCGGATGTTTTCCTAGGTGTGCCGTTCAATATTGCCTCCTATGCGCTGCTCACGATGATGGTGGCGCAGGTGTGCGATCTGGAGCCGGGGGATTTCGTGCACAGCCTTGGGGATGCGCACCTCTATTCCAACCATTTTGAACAGGCGCGCCTGCAGTTGACCCGCGAGCCGATGTCTCTGCCGATCATGACGATCAACCCGGACAAGCGCGATATCTTTGGTTTTGTCTTCGAGGATTTCGAACTGAGTGCCTATGATCCGCACCCGCATATCGCTGCGGCTGTTGCCGTTTAAGGGGAGGGGAGCATGGGCGGACGCACCGAACCGAGGATCGTTTTTCATTATGCGGTTGCCGACAACGGCGTGATTGGCAAGGATAATGCCATGCCCTGGCATGTGTCTTCCGATCTCAAGCGCTTCAAGGCGATGACCATGGGCAGACCGCTCATCATGGGCCGGCGAACCTTCCAGTCAATCGGCAGACCCTTGCCCGGTCGTACGAACATTGTCGTTTCACGTGATCCCGACTTCTACGCCGATGGCATCGAAATCGTGGCGTCTATTGACGCTGCTTTGGATCGTGCCAAAGCCATTATACTGGAAGATGGTGGTGACGAGATTGCGGTGATCGGTGGGGGCTCTATTTATAATGCCCTCTGGGATCGGGTGGATCGGCTCTATGTGACCCATGTTCATGCCGAGCCGGAAGGGGATACCTTTCTGCCTGCAATCGATGCGGATAGATGGTCTGAAGTCTCGCGTGAGCCGACTGTGCAGAATGAGAATGACAGCGCGGCGATGACCTTTGCCATATATGAAAAGGCCACCTCATAAAGTCGGCTTTCACGCTCTTTTGAGGGGATAAGCATGCTTCTCTTCCGTTTTGCCATGGAAATCGCACCGCCAAACAGGGGACTTGCATCCAAAAGTCCAGTTTGGTCTTGATTTTGTGTCTCGGGGTAACCACCTTGTCTCCAAAGTCGCGTTTGCACCCTGAATGTGGTGTCCTTTATAAGAGAGACGGGTGAGGAGCTGCTTTCCGGGTTGCCAACTGGCACGGATTGGCTCGCAGTATCTCAGCATCTATGTGGAAATGCGCTAAGACTTTAAAAACGGTCAACTTTTCTGTCTTAGGCTGCGCTCTGCCCGACAGAGGGCTGGTCGCAAGATAGATAACGGGTTCCTAACGTAAGGATTGATTATGCCTTGGAACAATCAGAATGGTGGTAACGGAGGCCCTTGGGGGGGCGGCGGCGGTGGCCGCAATGGTGGTCCTTGGGGGCAAGGTCCTCAGAATCAGGGTCCAAATCCGCCAGATCTAGAGGAAATGATCCGCAAAGGGCAGGAGCGCCTTAAGCAGGTATTCCCTGGTGGTGGTGGCGGTTCGGGCGGTGGATCGCTCGGCCTCAAGGGCATTGGCCTGTTGGCTCTGGGTGCTGTCGCAATCTGGATGGCGACCGGCTTCTATACCGTCAAGGAAGGGGAGCTGGGCGTTGAATTGCTGCTCGGTGAACCGATTGCCGTTTCGACCTCTGGTCTGAACTATAACTTGCCTTATCCGATCGGTCGCGCCGAGACGGTCAACGTTGACCAGATCCGTGATGTGACCATTGGTTCTCGCGAGTTTTCCAATCAGCGCGGTTCCGTCAGCAAGCGTGACGTGCCCGAAGAAAGCCTGATGCTGACCGGTGACGAAAACATCATCGATGTGGACTTCAAGGTTCAGTGGAACATCAAGGATCCCGAAGCCTATCTGTTCAATGTTGATAGCCCGGATATCGCGGTCAAGCAGGTTGTGGAATCTGCCATGCGCGAGATCGTTGGCCGCAACACCATGGACGAAGTACAGACCGGGGACCGTGTTGCCATTCAGGTGGCAGCTCGTGAACTGACCCAGAAAATGCTCGATAAATATGATGCGGGCGTCAACATCATTCAGGTTCAGTTGCAGGGCGTTGAGCCACCAGAACAGGTGATTGATGCGTTCCGAGATGTGCAAACGGCCAAAGCCGACAAAGTGCGCATGCAGAACGAAGCTCAGGCCTATGCCAACAAGGTTGTTCCGGAAGCAGAAGGTCAGGCAGCCAAGATTCTTGAAGCCGCCAACGCCTATCGCGAGCAGACCGTTGCGGACGCTCGTGGTCAGGCCCAGCGCTTTACCGAAATTCTTGGTGAATATGAAAAAGCACCAGCGATTACACGCAAGCGTCTCTATCTGGAGACCATGGAGCAAGTTTTGGGTAGTTCCGAAAAGATCATCCTTGATAGCAAGTCTGAAGGCGGTTCTGGCGTGGTTCCGTATTTGCCGCTCAATGAACTGACCAAGAAAGCGGGGAACTGATCATGTCTGTAAAATCTGTCTTTGCTCTGGTTATTGCCGCTGTCATCGCCGTTTTGTTGTATGGATCGGTGTTCCTGATCTATCCGCATGAACAGGCTGTTGTGACCCAGTTTGGCCGCATCGAGCGGGCTGTGCGTGAGCCGGGTCTGTATTTCAAGACGCCGTTCATTCAGAGCGTGGAATATCTGGACAAGCGTGCGCGCTATCTGGAACAGTCCGAGCGTGAGGTTATCGCCTCTGGTAAAAAGCGTCTTCTGGTAGACTCTTTCGCTCGTTATGAGATTTCCGATCCCATCGTGTTCAAGCGTCAGGCCAAGTTTCTGTCCAACTTCGAAAGTCAGTTGAACGGCTTTATGGAAGCATCGCTGCGTGACGTTGTTGCCGAATATACCTTCAAGGATATCGTGCGCGACAAACGTGACGAACTGGTCGAACTGATCCGCAAGAGCGTGGATGAGAAGACCCAGCGTCTTGGGGTGTCTTTGGTTGACTATCGCATTCGTCGAGCTGACCTGCCTCAGGAAAACTCCGAGGCTGTCTATCGTCAGATGCAGACTGAACGTCAGCAGGAAGCCAATGGTATTCGCGCCGATGGTGAAAAGCTCTCCCAGCAGATCCGCTCTGTGGCAGATCGTAATGCAACGGTTATTATCGCCAATGCAAAACGGGATGCAGAAATCCAGCGTGGTGTTGGTGATGCGCTTCGAAACAACATCTTCGCAGCTGCTTATGGCAAGAATGCGGACTTCTTCGAGTTCTACCGCACCATGAAGGCTTATGAAAACAGCCTGTCCAATGGGGATACGCGTCTGGTTCTGTCGCCGGATGGTGAGTTCTTCAGCTACTTCAATAATGCTGGTGACTCTCCTGCCGCGATTGAGCCGGCTGCTGACGCTTCTTCTGATGCAGCAGAGCCGGTAACTCCGGCCAGCAATGATGCCGCTGCCAATCCGGCTGTTGTAGAAGATCCTGCGGTCTCGACCAACTGAGACCTTCATTAGATATTGGCTTGCGCGGAACAGCTTAGGCGTGCCGCGCAACCCTTGCCACAGTCAGGCACCAAGAGGGCAATATGTCGGATTTTCTAGCTGCTATCGGTCTGGTCTTCGTGATTGAGGGCTTTTTATGGGCCGCTATGCCGCGCAGCATGAAGCGCATGATGCTCGAAGTCGCGACAATCCCCGGCGGCAATCTCAGAATCGGTGGGCTTGTTGCCATGGTGTTCGGGGTTCTGCTTGTCTGGATGATCCGCGGCTGAATGGTCTGCTCTTTACAATGCACCGAAACATCTGCTCGGTTGCCGCTAATTCCCACCCTCTTTCTCTTCTTTCTTGCGCCCTTGCCTGTCTTCTTTTAAGGCTTAAAGCCACCGGGTTTTTCGCTGGGAGGGGGCTTTGCCCACCAGTGCGCAAGGAAGAGAATCATGATCCGTTTTTTCATCGCCGCTTCGCTGTTTCTCGCCGGACCAGCTTTCGCAGAAACATGTGAGAATGGGGCCATTTTCGAGGCTCAGGACAATGACGGCAACCAGCATGTGCTAAAGACCAATGGTCTTGTCGATCCGTTCATTTTCGAAATGCATACCGCGGGCCATCTTGTCTGGACACTGGAAGCCGAACAGGGCTGCTCCAATGGTATATCCGTGTGCTGGATGAGCGTTCAGACCACCGAGGAAGAACCGATCGATATTCCTGTCGAGACTGTTCAGGAAGGGGATAGCATCAAATACTATGTATTCGCGCATTTGCGCCAGACATTGGCCAGTTTGAAAATGGATGATGAGCAGTTTGACACCATGGCGCAATGGAATATCGAGCGACCAGACGACTTGTTCGAGAGCTTGGCCATGCCTGTCAATGTGTATGCATTCAAGGGCTGCAGATAAGTCATGGTGCGAATCTCCGGGGTGAGATTGGGTGACCGGTAAGCCTCTTGCTTTGCTGGTGACTTGCTTGGCCGTTCAATGAGGCTTAATTTTTTCCTGATACTGTATGATGTCCTTCAAGGGATCTGGATTTGCAGGAGGCGGGGCTGATTTGCCTTGCATGGGAAGAAAAGGTCATGACTCTTTTGCACGTTGCTTCGAAGCTGCAGCATAAAGGCTGCGGAGGGTGGAGCTTGGCTTGCCTTTTGGCGTTTCTTTTGTCTTTGTTCCTTGCTGCTTCTGCTTCCGCCCAGCAAGCGACGCAGAGTGCATCCCATGAAACCCGGCGCGGACCAAGGAGTGTGGCTGATCTGGCGGAGCGCCTGACACCTGCCGTCGTCAATATTTCTACCATTTCGCTGGTCGCTGCCGAAGGGGCAGTGCCTATGCCCAAGGTGCCGGATGGGTCGCCCTTCAAGAAATTCTTCGATGACTATTTTGATGAAGACTCCCCCGAGCTGGACAGCAAGCGGAGCATGCAGTCTTTGGGGTCCGGCTTTGTGGTCGGTGCTGAAGGGTTGATCGTGACCAACTATCACGTCATCTCGGAAGCAGACCGGATCAATGTCAAATTTCACAATGGGGCAAATTATCGCGCCGAGCTGGTCGGGTATGACAGCAAGACGGATCTTGCTCTGCTCAAGGTCGATGCTGACAAACCGCTGCCGACCGTCTCTTTCGGTGGCGCGAAAGATTTGCGCGTTGGCGATTGGGTCATGGCGATCGGCAACCCCTTCGGGCTTGGCGGCTCGGTTTCCATCGGCATTGTTTCGGCGCGCAACCGGATCATCAATAACGGACCTTATGACGACTTCATCCAGACGGATGCGGCGATCAACCGTGGCAATTCGGGCGGGCCGCTGTTTGACATGTATGGCAATGTCGTCGGGGTGAATACGGCGATCATCTCGCCCACTGGCTCTTCCATTGGATTGGGCTTTGCCATTCCTTCCGATATCGCACAGAGGGTGGTGCAGCAGCTTCTTGATTATGGCGAGGCCCGGCGTGGCTGGCTTGGGGTTCGCATTCAGGAACTGTCTGTGGATCTGGCAGAGGGGCTGGGCGTCAGTGAAGTGCGCGGGGCGCTCATTACATGGGTAGACAAGGACGGCCCGGCTTTTGAAGCGGGGCTTAAATCCGGCGATGTCATTTTGGACTATGATGGCACTCGGATCGAGCGGGTGCGCGACTTGACGCGTCTGGTTGCCGATACGCCAGCTGGCAAGGAAGTGGATGTCGAGTTCGCCCGCAAAGGGCAAATTCTGAGCCGCAGGGTGATCGTTGCCCAACAATCGGAAAAAGAGCGCAAGACGGCGCAACAGCCTCATATGGCCCCCAATGGGGCAACGCTCTTTGGTATGTCTCTTTCACGGCTCAGCGCACATGTGCGGCGGCTGCATCATCTTGATGATGATGTGGAGGGCGTTGTGGTGTCCGATGTCGGGGCAGGGAGCCTCGCCGAGCGCAAGGGGATCGAGGCTGGAATGGTCATCGTCGAGATCAATCAGGAAATCGTCTCTTCGCCCGGCAACCTGATTGAGCGCCTTGATCGTCTGAAGGCCGAGGGCAAGAAGACGCTGCTGTTTCTCGTGGCCAAGCCTGATGGTGGAGAGCTGGAATTCGTCTCCATCAAGCTTGAGGATGTTGAAGGCGAAGGCCAGCTGCACTGAGAGGCGTGTTTTCCGCAAGCCGAGCGGTCAAGGGTGACAGAAATGAATAAGGGGCCGAATGGCCCCTTCATGCTGTTCGTGATTGTGTCATGCTCACTTTATGCTCATGCAAGCACAAAGTCTTCGGCCTTGTAGCCTTGCAGGAACAGAAGCCCGGTCAGGTCGCCATGGTTGATGACGAACTCGGCCTGCGCGGCCACTTTGGGCTTGGCATGAAGCGCAACGCCAGCACCCGCACTCATGATCATCGGCAGATCGTTGGCGCCGTCACCCACCGCCATGGTTTCTGAAGGGGCGAGCTTGTGTTCTTTGATGAGGGCGTTGAGGCGGGCTAGCTTGGCATCCTTGCCCAGAATGGGCATGCCGACTTCGCCTGTTAGCAGACCCTCTTTTTCAATCAGCAGATTGGCTCGATCTTCATCAAACCCGAGGATTTCGCGCACGCGCGACGTGAAATGGGTGAAACCACCCGAGACCAGCGCGCAATAGGCCCCGTTGGCCTTCATGGTGTGCACCAGCGCCTTGCCTCCGGGCGTGAAGGTAATGCGCTCGGCAAACAGCTTGTCCACGATATCAAGGCTGAGGCCCTTGAGCAGGCCAACGCGTTCCTTGAGTGCGGGTTCGAATTCGATCTCTCCGCGCATGGCGCGTGCGGTGATGTCGGAAACTTTTTCCTTCAGGCCTACTTCATCCGCCAGCTCGTCGATGCATTCCTGCTGGATCATGGTGGAATCCATATCGGCCAGCAGCAGCTTTTTCTTGCGGCCTTTGCTGGGCTGGAAGATTACATCGACAGGAGCCCCGCCGAGGGCGGCGAACAGCTCGGCGCGCAAATTCGCATAATCGGGGTGATGCGGGATAACAAAATCACAGGCGACCCCTTCCATCAGCCAGGTAAAATCTGTATCGACATGAATGATAGATTGAACTTCAGCCACAAGATCGGCGCTGACGGCTGGGTCAGCTGGCGCGCTAATGAGGGTCAGGGTGAAGGACATGACAGCTCCAAAAATGGGAACCTCTTATCGAGAGGCTACAGAACTCGCGTGATTGATAGCGGAACACAGATTGCAACGGCTCCGTCAGCGGTGTTGATAGCTGGGCCAACGGCCAGCGGCAAGTCTTCTCTTGCACTAAGGCTTGCACAAATCGTTGATGGCGTGATTATCAACGCCGATTCAATGCAGATTTATGACCAATTGTCCATTCTGTCAGCCCGTCCTACCGCCGAAGAGATGGGAGACGTGGAGCATCGGCTCTATGGCTATGTAGACCCGGCTGAACGATACTCCGTGGGCCGTTGGCTTGATGACGCAGTTGCGGCTATCACAGATGTCAGGGCAGGGGGGCAATGTCCTATTCTGGTTGGCGGGACCGGACTCTATTTCAAAGCCCTGCTTGAGGGGCTTAATGTGGTGCCTGATGTGCCCGAACCCATTAGGGCCCACTGGGAGAGCGAGCTTGACCGATTGCAGAGCCCTGAAGCGCTGTATGCAATCCTTGCCGAACGTGACCCGGACATGGCAGCCACCCTCAAACCCGCAGACGGGCAGCGCATCCTGCGGGCGCTGGAAATTCTCGATGCGACAGGCAAGTCCCTGCTGGAATGGCAAAGGAATCCTGTGCTGCGCCACGATCCGGCGATTGCGCAAGGGGCCATGAAGTTGGCGCTCTGTCCGCCGCGCGATCTGGTTTACAAGAAAATCGAGGCGCGTTTTGATCAGATGGTGGAGTTGGGCGGCATCCGGGAGGCGGTTCATATGGCCAGCCTCGGGCTTGATCCGGACCTTCCTGCCATGAAGGCGATCGGCGTTTCCTATCTGGCGGACTGTGACGCGGGGCATCTTGACTATGAAGAGGCCATCCGCCTGTGCAAACGGGATACACGTCGCTATGCAAAAAGACAGATGACCTGGATCCGCAATCAGATGTCAGATTGGCCCCTTTTTGACACCGCAGAGGATGCGATTGCCCATTTATTGATAGAAATGAAAAAATAGGGGGTGGGAAACTGGTCTAATATTGCGAGCATTCCCAAAAATTGTGGCAAAACGGGTTGACCTTGCCGGATTGAGAGACTAACGTGCCTCGCGAAACGAACGGAAAGCTTGTAGCGATTATGCGAAATATTCTTGTGATTCTAGTGGGTAGGCGCGCTGCTGTGATGATTGGGTAATCATTGCAAATGGTGGTGCGCGTCCAGGGCCTTTGAGGGGCCCTTTTTTATTGCCTGATTGGAAATGACATAGCGTGTTTCTTGGTGGATACAAGGTTTGCGGGCGGAAGGGCCAAGGCTGTCGGGAGGAGTGATCAGGCGTTCTGATCGATTTCTGACAGATGACTGATAAAATGGAGCCTCGTGCTGTGCGAAGGCTCGGGTTTAAGGAATGGATGAATGACACGGCAGATGACGGGTGCTGAGATGGTTATTCGTGCTCTGAAAGATCAGGGTGTGGACCATATTTTTGGCTATCCTGGGGGCGCAGTTCTCCCGATCTATGATGAAATCTTTCAGCAGGAAGATATTCGTCACATTCTCGTGCGCCACGAACAGGGCGCTGGCCATGCAGCAGAGGGCTATGCCCGTTCAACCGGCAAAGTTGGCGTGCTGCTCGTGACCTCTGGTCCGGGCGCCACCAATGCCGTGACCCCGCTGGCCGATGCGCTGATGGATTCCATTCCTCTGGTTTGCATTACCGGGCAGGTTCCAACCTCCCTGATCGGATCTGATGCCTTTCAGGAGTGCGATACCTCCGGCATCACGCGCCCTTGTACCAAGCATAACTATCTGGTTCGCTCCATTGAGGATCTGCCGCGCATTCTGCATGAGGCCTTCTATGTTGCACGTTCCGGTCGACCAGGGCCGGTTGTTGTTGATATTCCAAAGGATGTCCAGTTCGCGAGCGGCATGTATCATGGACCGAGCAATGTCAGCCACAAGACCTACCATCCGCAGATCAAGGGTGATCTGGATGCGGTTCGCAAAGCGGTTGAAATGCTGGTTTCTGCCAAGAAGCCGATGCTTTATACCGGCGGCGGCGTCATCAATTCAGGCGCAGAAGCCTGTCAGATGCTGCGCGAGCTGGTGAGCCTTACCGGTTTCCCTATCACGTCCACGCTGATGGGACTGGGTGCCTATCCGGCATCGGGCAAGGAATGGCTCGGAATGTTGGGCATGCACGGCACCTATGAAGCCAACATGGCCATGCATGAATGCGATGTGATGCTGTGCGTCGGGGCGCGGTTTGATGACCGCATCACCGGGCGGCTTGATGCCTTCTCGCCCAACTCCAAGAAGATCCACATCGATATCGATGCGTCCTCGATCAACAAGATTGTTCGGGTGGATTTGCCGATTGTTGGTGATGTCGGCCATGTTCTGGAAGATATGGTGCGTATCTGGCGGGCTAGCAGCAAGAAAACCGACAAGGAAGCCTTGGCGACCTGGTGGGAACAGATCAAGATCTGGCGCAAGCGCGACTGTCTGGCCTACCGGCCCAATGACGATGTCATCATGCCGCAATATGCCTTGCAGCGCTTGAATGAAAAGCTGAAGGGCAAGGACTATTATGTCACCACCGAGGTGGGGCAGCATCAGATGTGGGCCGCCCAGTTTCTGGGCTTTGAAGAGCCCCATCGCTGGATGACATCCGGTGGACTGGGCACCATGGGCTATGGCTTCCCGGCTGCTTTGGGTGTGCAGACTGCTCATCCGGAAAGTCTGGTTATCGACATTGCCGGTGATGGCTCCGTTCAGATGAATATTCAGGAGCTTTCGACCGCTATCCAGCATAACCTGCCGGTTAAGATCATGATCCTGAATAACGAGCATCTGGGCATGGTGCGCCAGTGGCAGCAGCTGTTGCATGGCAACCGGCTTTCGAACTCTTATGTCGAGGCTATGCCGGACTTTGTGAAGCTGGCCGAGGCCTATGGCGCCAAGGGCATTGTTTGCGACAAGCCGGATCAGCTGGATGCCGCGATTGATGAAATGATTGCCTATGACGGCCCTGTTATTTTCGATTGTCGTGTTGCCAAACTGGCAAACTGTTTCCCGATGATCCCATCGGGGCGAGCACACAACGATATGCTCTTCTCTGATGAAGCAGAGGACGCGAGCAAGATCGCAACGGCCATTGGGGACGCGGGCAAAAAGCTCGTCTGACCGGTAACGCAACACGCATTTCAAAAGAAGGAACGGCAAGATGCAGCAAGGATCTGCCTATTTCATTGAAGAAGTATCGACCGTTGAAGAAACGCACACGCTCTCTGTTCTGGTGGACAACGAACCGGGTGTGCTGGCGCGCGTAATCGGCCTTTTCTCCGGTCGGGGATACAATATTGACTCTCTCACGGTGTCGGAAACCTCTCATGAGGACCATATTTCGCGCATCACCATCGTAACGACTGCAACGCCACCTGTGCTGCAACAGATCCGCTCGCAGTTGGGCCGTCTGGTGCCTGTGCATGAAGTCGCTGATCTGTCGACATTCGAAGTGGCTCCGCTCGAAAGGGAGCTGGCCTTGATCAAAGTCGCGGGAACTGGTGATAAAAGAGTGGAAGCCCTCAGATTGGCTGATGCATTTCGTGCTACGGTGATTGATGCTACGGCCGAACATTTTGTTTTTGAGATGACTGGTCGGAAAAACAAGATCGAGCAGTTTATCACTATTATGCAGCCGCTTGGGCTGGTTGAGGTGTGCCGTACCGGTGTGGTGGCCCTGCGGCGCGGACAAGATAAAACCTGAGGATCCCCCTCCGGGTAGCGATTGGGAACCGATTGATCGGGCCTTCTGAAAAAAGCAGATGGCTCGATCAATCCTTCTTCTGCCAGGGTGGCTTTCGTTGGGTTACCGTTGGAAGGACTGAATTTCTATGAAAACACGATTGAGCGTGAATGTGAATGCAGTGGCCGTGTTGCGCAACAGGCGCGACCTGCCATGGCCCAGTGTCACGGGACTGGCCCGGATTGCTCTGGAAACCGGAGCAAAGGGCATCACGGTCCACCCACGCCCCGATGAGCGCCACATCCGCGGACAGGATGTGCGGGATCTGGCGGATTTGATCCGCTCTGATTTTACCGGCAAGGAACTCTGCCTTGAAGGCTATCCAGACAATCGCTTTTTGGCTCTATGCGAGGAAGCGCGGCCGGATCAGGTTCTTTTTGTGCCCGACGATCCCTCTCAGCAGACCTCTGACCATGGCTGGGATTTCGAGGCGAATGACGGTTTGCTGCGCCGCTCTGTCGACGTCATCAAAAACTCGGGTATGAAGGTGTCTCTGTTTGTGAACCCGGAACCGGATCAGCCAGCCAAGGCTGCTGCTGTCGGGGCTGACCGTATCGAAGTCTATACCGGCCCTTACGGGGCTTGCTATGCAGATGACGCCCTGGCTGTAACCCGACTTGCCGAAGTGGCTGCCACAGCAAATGCGGCGAAGGAAGCGGGCCTTGGTGTGAATGCTGGCCACGACCTGACACCGGAGAATCTCCCCGCTCTCATGAAGGAAGTGCCCTTCATTAGGGAAGTGTCCATCGGTCATGGCTTTATTGCAGAAGCTCTGATTTACGGATTTGAAGAGACAGTTCGCCGTTTTCAGCGGGCGATGGGCGAATTGTAAGCGGACAATAGCAATCCAGCTCCAATAAGGAGCAACCAGTTCATATTTGGGCTTGACCTTGATCGCGACATCTTTTAGGCCGAGTTCAAATCTTTCGGTTTCGACCAAATATCAGGCTGTTCGGGTAATTTTGTGATCCCACAGCGAGAAAAAAGGAAGAAATAATGCGCGTATATTATGATCGCGATGCAGATATCAATCTGATCAAGGGCAAGAATGTTGCCATTATCGGTTATGGCTCTCAGGGCCATGCTCATGCACTGAACCTGCGCGACTCTGGCGTGGCCAACCTTGCCATCGGTCTGCGCGAAGGCTCTTCTTCCGCGAAAAAAGCCGAAGGTCAGGGCCTGAAGGTTATGACCGTTGCTGACGCTTGCAAATGGGCTGACGTGGTCATGATGCTGACCCCTGATGAGCTGCAGGCTGACATCTACTATGGCAGCATGCATGAAAATCTCAAAGAAAACGCCATGCTGTTGTTTGCTCACGGTCTGAATGTTCACTTCAACCTGATCGAGCCACGCGCTGACCTTGATGTTGCCATGGTTGCTCCGAAGGGCCCGGGCCACACGGTTCGTGGTGAATATGTTCGCGGCGCTGGCGTGCCTACTTTGATCGCGATCGCTCAGGATGCGACCGGCAATGCCCATGATCTGGCTCTGTCTTATGCCTCTGCCAATGGTGGTGGCCGTGCGGGTGTCATCGAAACCACCTTCAAGGAAGAATGTGAAACCGACCTGTTCGGCGAGCAGGCTGTTCTTTGCGGCGGTGTTGTCGAGCTGATGCGTGCTGGCTTCGAAACCCTCGTGGAAGGCGGCTATGCCCCTGAAATGGCGTATTTCGAATGCGTTCATGAAATGAAGCTGATCGTGGATCTGATCTATGAAGGCGGCATCGCCAACATGAACTACTCCATTTCCAACACGGCTGAATATGGCGAATATGCTACCGGCCCTCGCCTGATCACACCTGAAACCAAGGCGGAAATGAAAAATGTTCTGACCGATATCCAGGACGGCACCTTCGTTCGCAACTGGATGCTGGAAAACAAGGTCAACCAGACCTCGTTCAAGGCGATCCGTGCGCGCAACGATGCGCACCAGGTCGAAGAAGTTGGCGCCAAACTGCGTGCTATGATGCCTTGGATCAAGGAAAAAGCCATGGTCGACAAAGAAAAGAACTAAGCGTTTTTTCTTCTGTAAATTCTACAAAAATCCCGGTCCTCGTGATCGGGATTTTTCTTTATTCTTTATTTAGGTTTACCGCGCTTTGATGTTGGTCCACCCAACGGGTTAAGCCTATACTGTCAAGCCCTGCGTCCTTTTGTCATCAAATTCGGAACGAGACCACATGTCCAATGCTGAGCATCGCTATTTCACTCTTGATGTGTTCACCAAAGATCTGTTTGCGGGCAATCCGCTGGCAGTGGTGCTCGATAGTGATGATTTGTCCGATGAACAGATGCAGAAGATCGCCAGAGAGTTCAATTTTTCCGAAACTGTGTTTGTCTGCAAACCCGAGAACAAGGCACATAGTGCCTTTTTGCGCATTTTTACACCGACCTTCGAGATGCCTTTTGCCGGTCACCCCACTGTGGGGGCGGCGGTGTTGCTTGGCTTCTTGCGTTTTCCCGATCTGGAGAGCGAGCAGAATTGCGTAATGCTGCTGGAAGAGAAGGTGGGGCGCATTCGTGCCAAGGTCAAACTGGCGTCAGACGGGATGGGCAAGGCCGTGTTCGAGGTGCCGCAACTGTCCAAGCCCATGGCATCGGTGCAGTTGGGCTCAAAAGACGAGATTGCCGCTGCGCTGGGATTGCACATCAAGGATATCGGCTTTGAGAATCACGTGCCGACGGCTTATTCGGCCGGCGTGCCTTTTGCGATGGTGCCCATTCGCAATCTGGAGGCCATGAAACGGGCGCGACCGGTGATGCCGAGCTGGAGTTCGGCCTTTGGTGCGCATGAGCATAACGATGCCTATCTTTATACGCGCGAAACCACCTGTCATGATTCCGGCTTTCACACGCGCATGTTTGCTCCGGGAACGGGTACTGTGGAAGATCCTGCAACAGGATCTGCTGCTGCAGCCTTTGCCGGCGTGATTTGCCAGTTCGACAAGCCCGGACAGGGAAGCCATAAATATCGCATCGAGCAGGGGTTTGAAATGGAGCGCCCGTCCATTATCGAACTGGGAATGGAAGTCGCCGAGGGACGGCTGACAAGTGAGACAATCGGAGGACGTGTCGTCCTTGTTTCTGAAGGAAAATTGTATATTTAACACTGGCGTTGGGTGAAATTTGGTCTTATTGTGCCACCAACAGGCCATCCGCTGACCTATTTGTTTCATTCAAGATTGTTCCAGGCGACCCTAATGTCTTTTTCTTTCCTACACAGCATCGAGAGTAACATTGCGCTTTTTTCCGAAGCGCTAGAAGGCACAAATCTGGTGCCTGAGCAGCATTTCGTGCGGAATGATTTGCTGCAGAAGGTGACCGAACTTGGATATATCGATGCGGACATCGGAGCGGAAATCGAGCGCGCCATTCTGGAATGCGCCCGCGGGGTCGATTTGTTGCTCGTCACCTGCTCGACGCTCAGCCCGATTGCGGATCGTCTGATGGTTGAAGGGGCGCCGGTTCTGAGGACCGACCGTCTGTTGGCCGATGATGTGTTCAAAAAGGCCATGTCCAATCCGGGACGTAGCGATATCGCCATTCTCGTTACCGCGCCTTCTACCATGGAAGCGACCGGCGGGCTGTTCAAGACCTGCCGCGATGTGCTTGGTGCTGAGTCGATTGGTGTCGAAACCATTCTGCTGCCCGAAGTGTGGGACATCTTCCTTGCCGGAGATCTGGAAGGCTATAAAAAGGCCTGCGTGACCGCGCTTGATACTTTCCTTGAGAATGATGACAAATACACCCATGTGGGTGTTGGCCAGGTATCGATTGCACCGTCGCTGGCCTATTGCAAATCACCGCGCGCTCAGAAGGTGATGTCCGCTTTGAGTGCAACGCGCGCCTACCTGCTCTCTCATTATCGCTAAGAGAGGAAAGGGCTGCGCCAGCGCGCAAGGCCAACTTCGTCAGAATAAAAAAAGCCACGGTGTCGGGTCTTCCGCACCGTGGCTTTTTTGTCTTTCTTGCTGCAAGGCATAGCGGCAAGGTCTGGAGAATGGGCTCCAGACCTTCTTCGTTTGCGTCAGGCTGCCTGAATATCCTTGAGGAAGCTCTCGATGCGGGAGCGCAGTTGCATCGCCTGTTCTGCGGCATTGCGTGAGGCTTCCAGTACATTCTCGGCGGATTGATGGGTATCGGCAACAGAACTGCTGACTGAAGCCATACGTTCGTTAACCTCGCTGGTACCCACGGAAGCCTGCTGAACGTTGGAGCTGATTTCCATTGTCGCAGAGCCCTGCTGTTCAACGGCGGCGGCGATGGAATTGGTATATTCATTCACCTCGGCCATGGTTTCAGAGATCTTGGAAATGGCAGATACCGCTTCCTGAGATGAGGTCTGGATGCCGGAAATCTGGTTGGAGATCTCCTCGGTGGCCTTGGACGTCTGGTTGGCCAGCTCCTTGACTTCGGCGGCCACGACGGCAAAGCCCTTGCCAGCTTCTCCGGCGCGTGCAGCCTCGATGGTGGCGTTGAGCGCCAGCAGGTTGGTCTGTTCGGCGATGGCCTGAATGAGGGTCACGACTTCGCCGATCTTCTGGGCCGCCATGTCAAGGCTCTCGACTTTCTCGTTGGTGGCAACCGACTCATCAGATGCGAGGGACACAACAGACCGTGTCTTGGTGAGCTGCTGTGAGATTTCGCCGATGGAGGCGGAGAGTTCCTCAGAGGCGGATGCAACCGTCTGGACATTGCTTGCTGCTTCGTTGGAAACAGAAGACGCGCTGTTGGACTGTTCTGCCGTGGTCTCGGCAATTTCCGTCAGGCGCTGAGCGGTGCCTTCCATGGTTCTTGAGTTGTCGGCGACTGCTTCCAGAATGGACTGAATGTCGTGATCGAACGCCGTTACGGTTTGCAGCATCTTCTGCTCGCGCAGTTCGCGTTCTTTGTCGGTTTCCGCTTTATGCTGTTCAAGCTCAAGGCGATGCACATTCTTTTCATTCAGTACGGCAACGGCCGCAGCCATATCGCCGATTTCGTCTCCGCGAGACTGGTAGGGAATTTCCGAAATCTTGTCATCGCGCGAGATCGCTGCCAACAGATTGGTCATGACGGGCAGAGGCTTCATCATGCGTTGGCTGGCAAAGAAGGCGAAGGCCACAATCAAGGCGCCAACAACCACCGCCGAGATCAACAGGCTCTGCAATACGTCACTCAGAATGGACTGGACGCGTTCTTTCTGGATGCCGACATAGAGAATGCCGTTGACTTCGTTCGAGGCAGAGAAGATCGGTTGATAGAGCGTGTAATAGGGAACGCCGAGGATCACGGCTTCACCCACGAATGCCTTGCCTTGCGTGACGACAGGATAAACAGCGCCATTTTGGCCCAAGGGGGTGCCGATGGCTCGTTTGCCGTCCGGCTTCTTGATGTTGGTTGTCTTGCGCCAGAAATCCCTGCTCTGGTCATCCCATGCAAACACGGTAGCGGTCTCGCCGGTAATGGAGCCAATGCGGTCAATCATGTCATGGTCGGAGAATGCGGGTATCTCTTTCATGACGAGGCGACTGATTCCACCAGATGCGTCTCTCGTGACGGTTACATCGGGAAGGCTGGCTTCAAAAACTTGCGAGGCTACGCGGATGCTGATGGACTGTTGTTGCAGCACATCGGATTTGATCTTGGTGCTGATCGTTGACCAGGTTGCCGTTGCGAGCGCGATCATACAGATCAACACCGAGCCGATGGTCAGAAATGTCACTTTCTGGGTGAGCTTCAGTTTCGAAAGCAGGTTCATATTTTTCGCCTTTCGACTGTATTTTTGTTTCCAGCAACTAATACTGGATATTTATTGGCCGACTTTTCCTTAATCTGTATATTTGAAAAAAGTTATTTAAAAAGCATTTATATATTCGCAATTTACAAATACTAAATATGATGTTCACTCAATTAATAGATAGTAATAATTCTAAACTATTGGACTGGACTTCTTTAACTAGCTTTATGCACTTTTTGGTTGTTATGAAGAGGGAAAATAATTTCTATCGTCGTTTAACTAATATCCTTGCTCGGAATGGTGCATGAAATTTCCTCTTGTTTCCGTGCGTTTAATCGGTTACAGATTTTCCTACTGAATGGCAGAGATGCAAAACAGGCTCTGCAAATGTGTGAGAGAGATTTCTATGGCCGCTCCAGAGAGCACAATTGGTCAGATCAAATTGGTTGAGCTATCCGCTCCCAACGCTCTCGCTCGCCTAAATTGCGAACTACTCCTCCTTATCTGCCCCTGAACATCGACAGGCGCTGATCTCATCGGCGGCGGATCTTCAGGGGATTACAAACTTTAAGGCAGCAGGAAATATTCCAGCCGCTTGTTGGCTTTGCATGTGAACAGACCCATGCGCCACAGTGGCAAAAAGCAGGATGAGTTCTATGAATAACGACATTGTAATTTTCGATACAACCTTGCGTGATGGTGAACAGTCTCCCGGTGCGTCCATGACGTTGGAAGAGAAGTTGCAGGTGGCGAAGGTTCTGGATGAATTGGGCGTCGACGTGATCGAGGCCGGTTTTCCCATCGCATCCAATGGCGACTTCGAGGCCGTCAGCGAGATTGCCAAGGTGGTCAAGAACGCTACCGTTTGCGGTTTGGCCCGCGCTGGCTCCAAGGATATCGACCGGGCCGGGGAAGCCATCAAACACGCTGAAAAGCGCCGTATTCATACCTTCATTTCCACCAGCCCGGTGCATATGAAATACAAGTTGCAGATGGAGCCGGACCGGGTTTATGAAAAAGTGATCGAGTCCGTTACGCGCGCCCGCAACTGGACCGATGATGTGGAATGGTCAGCCGAAGACGGCACCCGCACCGAATTCGACTTCCTGTGCAAATGCGTGGAAGCGGCCATCAATGCCGGTGCCACCACCATCAACATTCCCGATACGGTAGGCTATACCACCCCGCTCGAAATCGCCGATTTGTTCAAACGGGTCATCGAGACAGTTCCGAACTCTGACAAGGCGATTTTCTCGGCGCACTGCCACAACGATCTGGGTATGGCTGTGGCCAACTCGCTGGCCGCGGTGCGTGGCGGTGCCCGTCAGATCGAATGCACGATCAACGGTCTGGGTGAACGGGCCGGCAACGCAGCGCTGGAAGAGGTCATTATGGCCATCCGCACGCGCAATGATGTGTTTGCTTACAATACCGGCATCAATACCAAGCTGTTGACCCGTGCATCTAAGCTGGTATCCGCCGTTTCGGCTTTTCCTGTGCAGTATAACAAGGCGATTGTCGGCAAGAATGCCTTCGCGCATGAATCCGGTATCCATCAGGATGGCATGCTGAAGAATGCCGAAACTTACGAGATCATGAAGCCGGAAGATGTGGGCGTTGGTGGCACGGATCTGGTCATGGGCAAGCATTCGGGTCGTCACGCCTTCAAGCAGAAGCTGGATCAGTTGGGCTATAATCTGGGCGAGAATGCTTTTCAGGATGCCTTCAACCGCTTCAAGGATCTGGCGGACAAAAAGAAGAACATCTTTGATGAAGATATCGAAGCGCTGGTGGATGATGAAGTTGGCGCCGCTTCTGACAAGATCAAGGTAATCGCGATGACCGTGATTGCTGGCACCAGTGGCGTACAGAAAGCCATTGTAACGCTGGATATGAATGGCACGCATGTCACCAAGGAAGCCACCGGTGATGGTCCTGTCGACGCGATCTTCAACGCCATCAAGCAGATGATCCCGCACAAGGCCCGCCTGATGCTGTATCAAGTGAGCGCTGTGACCGCCGGTACGGACGCTCAGGCCGAAGTGTCCTGCCGCCTGCGCGAGGGTGATCACACGGTGACTGGCCGGTCTGCGGACACAGACACCATGGTTTCTTCCGCCAAGGCCTATGTATCTGCTCTCAACAAGCTGATCGTGCGCCGGGAGAAGGAAGTGCACAACGCGCAGACGAGTGCTGCAGAGTAATCAGACAGTCAAATCATTGACATATCAGGAGGGTAGACTTTGTCTTCCCTCCTTTTTTATGTTTGGTTATTCTTATCCCCCGTCCTCCAATCGCGAGAGAGAGGTTCTGCCTTGATTGAGAAGAATTTTGAAGGAACCGTTATCGCGGTCAGTCTTGATAAAGCACATGCATTTTCCAAGAAACAGAAATCCGCGATCCGGTTGCTTGCAGGCCTCGGCGTGGAAGGGGATGCGCATATGGGAGCGCTGGTCCAGCATCGCTCCCGCGTGCGGGCCAATCCAAACCAGCCTAATCTGCGGCAGGTTCATCTCATGCATCAGGAGCTTTTCGAAGAGGTTGCGCAAAAGGGCTTCACGGTGACTCCGGCCGATATGGGGGAGAATATCACCACAAGCGGCATTGATCTGCTCGCCCTACCAACGGGGGCTGTGCTTCATATTGGTGATGAAGCAGAAGTGGAAATCACGGGATTGCGCAATCCATGTTCCCAGATCGAGGCCTGGCAGCCGGGACTGCTCAAGGAGCTTGTCTATAAGGATGAAGCGGGCGATCTTGTGCGCAAGGCTGGCGTTATGGGTATCGTGCGCAAAGGGGGCATGGTGAAGCCTGATGACAGGATCACCGTGACATTGCCTGATGAACCTTGGCGCAAGCTGGAGCGGGTGTGAGGCGCTCGCTCTTCCTGATAGCTCTTGTTGTTGAGCTAGCCGAGTGGGCTCATAAAGAGGTGGCTCTCGCAGCTGGTGCAGTCTGAGCTGCCAAAGCCGGGCTGAGGAATTGAAAAGGCATCCTGGCTGGCAAGATGAGCCGCCAAAGCGCATTCGGAACCATCCAGCCACGCCCAGACATGCAGGGAACTGGCGCGGATCGTTAGCTGATCCACATGCCAGCGTACCGACTTCTCTTTTGCCAGATGGCGAGCAAGGCGCGCGCGCAACCCGCCGGGGCCATGGGCGCTGCCTACATAGACATAAAGACCGGGAGGCAGGATGGCTGGTGTTGGCCGCAGGATCTTCGTGCGGCGCGGCAGAATCATGGCCACAAGATAGACCCCGCCAGCATTGGGGCATTTGACGAGTGCGCGCCGGTTGCCCTTGAAAACAGGTACCGGAAGGGCTTCAAGGGCCGCAGCGAGGGGTTTGTGAGCAAGAATATGGCTTTGCGGCATCGGGCTTTAATATTTCGGTGGTTGCAGTTTGCGTTCTTTGCCCAGCTTGGCTTCGCGGCGCATGATATAGAAGGTGGACGCGAAGATGATGGCCGCGCCGATCCATGTGTAAACATCTGGCCACTCATTGAACATGTACCAGCCTAGGGCTGCCGAGAGGACAAGGCGCAGATAGTCGAAGGGCGCCAGTGCAGTTGCCTCAGCGCGCTTGAAGGAGTGAAGCATCAGCCATTGCGCGTAGCTCGCCAAAACGCCAATTAGAGCCATAAGGCCGAATTGGCCCAGGGTCATCGGCTTCCAGTTGATCCAGGCAAGGGGGACGAGCGCCAGCCCGATGATGATCGCCTGATAGGTCACAATGATGGTTGGCCGGTCATAGCGCAGATGAACCCGTACGATGGTCTGGTTGGCCGCCACAAGAGCCGCTCCTGCAAGAGCCAGAAGCAGGTTCTGGTCGATGCCACCAATGCCCGCTGCGAGTAATTCAGACGGGCGAGCGATAATCAATACGCCAATGAAGCCAACCACCAACGCTCCGATACGGCGCATGCCGACTGCTTCCTTGAGAAACAGCACAGCAAAAATGGTCAGAAAGAATGTCCGCGTGAAGCTCATCGTCGTGGCGGTTGCCAGAGGCAACTGGATGATCGCCGTGAAACCCGCCAAGATGCTCAGATAGGTGAAGAAAGCACGCCAGAGGAACAGATCCTTCCGATGGATCTTGAGGTCGCCACGGGCTGATTTAAGCATCGGGGGCAGCAGGAAGACGATCATCCAGGCTTGCCGGATGACGATGATCTGGCTGACATGCAGATCCTGCCCAAGCTCTTTTACGATGCCTGCCTGCAGCGTGAAGCCGATCATGGCGATAAACATGACCAGAACGGCTTGCAAGAAGCTCGGCATGCCGTCGAAGGCAGTCAGGGCCTTGCTAATGGTGTGCTTTACGGACGTCATTGAAGAGGAAACTCTGTCTTGGCTGTCCAGACCGGAGCGTTCTTCGCCGCCAAGGCTCAATATGCTTTCGGCTTTGTCCGGTATCGGATGGGACTTGTTGAGTAGCACAACAAATCAATGCTGTAAATCTTATAGCGTGATAGCTTCGACTATAGTGATGAATGCGCGATGGCTTCGACTTTTCCTGAGCGGCTTAGAAAAGTACGTAAGGGGGAGGCCCTTTGTTGTGGGGGGAAGCGCCAGTTTTTTCTTGATCTTTCTGGCAAAGCGTGACGAGAATGAGAGCCTCACCCTTGCGTGGTGCAGTTGCCCCTTGTCTCCTCCGTCTTCATGACCGTCAGGCAAAAGTCTTTTTGAGACTGGCCAATCCGTCATTATGCTAGCAGAACCGTCAGTCGGGAAGATCAGATATGAACGCCCTATATGGCATTGGACTCAAGATTGCTTCGACGATGTTTTTTGCGGTCATGCTTGCCATGATTAAATATACATCGACGTCCATGCCCATTGGGGAAGTCATCTTCGCGCGCTGCTTTTTCGCCTTGCCGCCGCTTTTGCTGGTAACCGCATGGCAGAGTGACTGGCGCGACTGTATCCGCACGAAGAATCCATGGGCGCATGTGAGGCGGTCTGCGGTGGGCACGACATCCATGTTTTGTTGGTTTACCTCGGTCTCGCTTTTGCCGTTGCCCGAAGCCACCGCGATTTCCTTCTTAAATCCTCTGATGATTGTGGCCATGGCGGCCCTGTTCCTCAAGGAGGTTGTCAAAGCATACCGCTGGACAGCAGTCGGTATCAGCCTTATCGGGGTGTTGATCATTTTGTCACCGCGTCTGAGTGGCTCGACGGGGGATGTCGGCCTGCTGGGCGCCATTCTCTGTCTGAGCTCAACCGTGCTCACCGGGCTAGCTGGAATCCTGATCCGACAGATGACGAAAACCGAGAATAATTCGGCGATCATCTTCTATTTCTTCGTGACGGCCTCCTGCTTCTCGCTCATCACCATTTACTGGGGCTGGGTCATTCCCGATTTGCGCACTTTCGGCTTGATGGTTCTGGCCGGGGTTTTCGGTGGCTTGGGGCAGATCCTCATGACCAAATCCTACAGCGTGGCCGAAGCGTCGCTTGTTGCTCCGTTCGACTATGTGAACGTGGTCTGGAATGTGGTGATCGGCATTGTGATTTTTGGCGAGTATCCGAGTCACGCTGTGGTCATCGGAGGGGGGATTGTCGTTCTGGCCGGCATGTTTGTTGTCTATCGCGAGCGGCAGCTGGGTGTTTCGCGCAAGGCGGAACGTCAGGCAAAGCCGCTCTGAGCGTGACTTCTCTTCTCTGAAACTCGCTTTCCTTGCTGAAATGGCCAGAAAACAGGCTCTTTGCCTCAGGATGGGGGAAAGGATCAGTCTTTTAGATGGCATTTGCCCTGACTGTCACAAAAGTGAGACAGCGCGTTCTTAAAAGTGGCCAAACACTTACGGAACGTGAATCAGAGCAGGCACATGAATCAGTCCAGCGATGAAGGGCTCTATAAACATCGGACCATGTTCATCTCCGATGTTCATTTGGGTAGCCGCGGGTGTCAGGCAGAAATGCTGCTTGATTTCCTCAAATATAACGATGCAGAGACGATTTATCTGGTCGGGGACATCGTCGATGGCTGGCGCCTGCAAGCGCGTTGGCATTGGCCGCAGTTGCATAATGATGTGGTGCAGAAGCTTCTGCGCAAGGCTCGCAAGGGGGCGCGCATCATTTATGTGCCGGGCAACCATGACGAATTTCTGCGCAGCTATTATGGTGCCCATTTCGGTGGTGTGGAGGTCAAGGAACATGACATTCACGAAACCGCAGATGGTCGCCGGTTGCTTGTGATCCATGGGGATCAGTATGACATGGTGGTGCGGCATGCCAAGTGGCTCGCCCATCTTGGCGACTGGGCCTACAGCTTTGCTCTGGGTCTGAACACCGTGCTCAACATTCTGCGCCGCAAGCTCGGCTTCAGCTATTGGTCTCTTTCGGCTTGGGCCAAGATGCGCGTAAAGAATGCGGTCAATTTCATTGGCACCTTCGAGGAAACTCTCTCGCAGGAAGCGCGCAAATTTGACGTTGATGGCGTGATTTGCGGCCATATTCATCATGCGGAAATGCATGAGAAGTTTGGTATCTCCTATTTGAATACCGGCGACTGGGTGGAAAGCTGCACCGCAATTGTCGAGCATCCGGACGGACGGTTCGAACTGATCCACTGGAGCGAAGGTGCAAAAACCGTTCCCCAACTTGAAAACCATACCCCAACCAAGGCACTTGCATGAGTGGACTCTTAATCGTAACGGATGCCTGGCATCCACAAGTCAATGGTGTTGTTCGCTCGCTCGATCGTTTGGGCCAGGAAGTCAAGAAGCAGGGAATGGAGGTGCATTATCTGACGCCTCTTGATTTCAAGACGGTTCCTTGCCCGACTTATCCGGAAATTCGCCTCTCTTTGACAATGCGGCGCGGCGTCGCCAGAAAGATCGAAGAGATCAATCCCGATTATGTGCATATTTCCACCGAGGGGCCTCTTGGTTTTTTGGCGCGGAGCTATTGCAGAAAGTCGAACAAGGCCTTCACGACTTCCTACCACACCCGCTTCCCTGAATATCTTGCCGCGCGTTTCCCCATTCCGCTGTCGCTTTCCTATGCGGCCTTGCGCTGGTTTCACAATCCGGGGCGATGCTGCATGGTGGCCACGCCAAGCCTGAAGCGCGACCTAGAGGCTCGCGGCTTTGATCAGCTTCATTATTGGGGGCGCGGTGTCGACCTTGAACAGTTCCATCCGCGCAAAGAGAAGGTGCTCGATTTTCCCGGTCCCTTGCTGCTCTATGTTGGCCGCGTTGCGGTAGAAAAGAATATCGAGGCCTTTCTTGATCTGAAGGTCGAGGGCACAAAGATCGTTGTAGGAGATGGCCCGCAAAAGGCTGCTCTGGAAGAGCGCTATCCGGATGTCAAATTTCTGGGGCTCAAGGAAGGCAAGGAGCTCGCCGATATCTACGCTTCATGCGATGTCTTCGTCTTCCCGTCCAAAACCGACACGTTCGGTATAGTGCTTCTGGAAGCTCTGGCTTCAGGATTGCCTGTGGCGGCTTATCCGGTTATGGGACCGCTGGATGTCATTGGAGACAGTGGTGTTGGGGCTTTGAAAGACGATCTGGAAGAGGCTGTGGTAGAAGCGTTGAAAATCGATCCGGAGGCTTGTCTGGCCTATGCACAGCAATATAGCTGGGAAGCGAGCGCCAACCAGTTTCTTTCCAATATTTCCAAGATTCATCCTGATTGATCCGACAAGGCTATGGGGTTCTGGAGCTTTGGGCGATCTATAACGGTATGACCACAGGCAAGGAGGACGCGTTAGGCGTCCTTATTGCGGGGGCAGGGCTCTTGCCTGCTTTGGATTAAATCGTCTTGAGGGTCCAGACGAGAATCTCGTTCAGTACGCTTTCAAGGGCGCTGTCAAGCGCAGCAACGCCCTTAGCCGGTGTCGCCGAACCGGCCGGTGCGGAGGCTTTAAACAGGCGTGAAGAGACCACGCGGCCATTGCGATCATTGATGATCTTCACCGAAAGCGCGATTTTGGCTACAGGCCGGTTCGCGTCATTCAGCTCAAAGCTACGGATGGATGTTGCGAGTTTATAGTCAACCACAACGCCATCACCCGGCTTGACCACGGAGCGCATGCGGCCGGAATTCTCGAAAGTCTGGATCAGCTTGTCCTGAAGGACATTGGGCAGGCTGTCGCTCCATTGTGCGTCACCAAAATAGGTAATTTCGGCATTATCGGGGCGCACAACGATCATCTCGCTATCAAGCGATTTGAGCGCTGTGGGGACTGAGATCAAAAGCTGCGCATTGCTGCGACCACGCAAATTGTCAAAGCTTGCTGGCGCGCTCAGGTCATAGGTCGTCAACTCTTTGCCCCCGCCTACTACAGAGCAGGAAGCAAGCCAGAGGGCGAGGCAAACAAACGAAAGGGCGCGCACAAATCGGGTCGCAGAAAACAAGGGTGTACCTCGGCAATAAACAAATATGGGCTTACCTTACCGTAGAAATAGCAACTGCCAACCGTTTTTTCCAGAACTGGACTTATTTTGGAGGAAATGCGCGCTTTTGAGCGCAGTCCATACTGTCAAAGTTTGCGGTTGGCGCCTCGTTTCCACAAGGGCCCGGTGTAACTGAGCAAGTCAATGTCATTTGGCAATCATGTTTTGTTTCAATGACATCGACTCATGATTTTGATCGGTTGGTGAGCAACCGACAATTAGTAGCGTTGGTCGAAGGTTTTCACCTTGTTGCCGCCGAATATCACGCTGGAAGGATCCTTCTCCAGTTTGTTTACAGCGCCTTCAACGCGTTTGATGGTTCGTCTTGCTTCTGAAACCATGGCTTCGACATTGCGCAGGCCACTGCCTGAGAAGCGCGCAAGGCCGTCCGAGATTTCATCTGCCCGGTTGTTGAATTTGTCTGCAACACTGCGAATGGAGCGTGCTGCGAGCGTCACTTCCTCGATCACACCCTTGCCGCCATCTTCATCGGAAAGAATACCGTCGACCTTGCCCAGAATGCCATCGATCCGTTCCGAGGCCTTGTTGAGGCGGGCAGCAAGTTGCTGTGCGTCTGTCACGATGGCGTTGAAATCATCGGTGCGGGCGGTGAGGGAGGAGGAAAAGCTGCTGATATCGCCTGAGGCCTGTTTGGCGTTGGCCAGAATGACATTGATATCGCCTGAGGACTCATCCAGCGTGGTTGCAAAATTCTGCAGGGATGCCACCGCAGAAGAAATTGCTTCCGGGTCCACACTTTCAACCAGACGGTCGACCTTGCCCAGAGACGTGTTCAGGTTGGACGAAAAATCATTGATGCCTTTGGCCGCTTCGGAGGCATCAGCGACAATTGAGTCGAAGCGGTTGGATGTGCCAACGAGATTTTCGCTGATTGTCTCGACATTGGCGATACTCGTCTTGATGCTCTCGGGGTCGACGGCAGCAAGCAGGGTGTCTGCTCTTTCGCTAAGGCCTTCCAATTTCCCCGATAGCGATGTGAGCCCCTTGGCGGCGTCAGACGCATCAGCCAGGAAGGTCTCGATATTGCCGGAATTGTTGTTGAGTGCGGTGGTGAAGCTCTCGATATTCTGAACCGTTTGGTTGATGCCGTCCTGATTGGTATCAACAACTGTCTCGATTTTTGAGAGCACCTTGTCAGCGCGGGACATGAGCTGGCGTGCGCCATTCATCAGATCTTCGAAAGACGAGCTCTGGGCGATCATTTCAGGAGTGCCAGGCTGATCAAGAAGATCGGGAAGATCTGGGCTGCCGCCCTTGATTTCGACGGTGCCTACTCCGGTCAGTCCCTGAAAAGAGAGGCTGACATCACTGTCTTCTTTGAGCGGAATGCCGGCATCAACCAGAAGATCTGCTTTGACATATTTGGGGTTGTCCGGATCATATTCGAGCTTTGCGACTTCGCCCACTTTGATGCCGTTGAACATCACTGCGCCACCGCGAATAAGGCCGGCAACAGAGCCTTCAAAGCGCACAATAACCTCTGTCGTCGGGCGGGTTTCATCATATCTGGCAATCCAGTAGATGAAGCCGAAGCCGACCGCCGTCAGAAGCAATGTGAACAGGCCTATGGCCACATAATTGGCTTTTGTTTCCATGTCTCAGTTCTTGTCCCATTGTCTGATGGCACGCTTGCCCGTGAAATAGCTTTTGATCCAGGGATGCGGGTTTTTCTGCAGATCGTTCATATTTCCTATGGCCAGAACGCGGCGCTCGGCCAGCACCGCGATGCGATCACAGGCTTGGCTGAGGCTATCCAAATCATGGGTTACCATAAAAACGGTGAGACCCAAAGTGTCTCGAAGGGTAGAAATCAAATCATCGAACTCTTCGGCGCTGATCGGATCAAGGCCGGAGGTTGGTTCGTCAAGGAACAGAAGCTGAGGGTCAAGCGCCAGCGCCCGAGCTAGTGCGGCGCGTTTGATCATGCCTCCTGAAAGTTCAGACGGGAATTTGTGGGCCGCATCCGGGGAGAGCCCCACAAGCTCAAGCTTGGAAATGGCCAGCTCGTCCATGAGGCGTTGAGGCAGCGTGTAATATTCACGCATGGGCACCTGAATATTCTGCAACACCGAAAGCGAGGAGAAGAGCGCTCCATGCTGGAAGAGAACCCCCAGTCGGCGTTCGATGGCCAGCCGCTCTTGGCGCGACAGTTTCTCGGTATTGTGTCCGAACATGATGAATTGGCCGGACTGGCGCTGTACAAGCCCCAGGACGCTGCGCAGCAACACGCTCTTGCCTGTGCCCGAAGCGCCAACGATGCCCAGAATCTCGCCGCGTTGGACATCCAGATCCAGATTTTCCAGCACAAGGCGAGAGGAAAAGCCAACCGTCAGACCTTTTACGGACAGGATGGGGCGCGCGCCGGTTTCTGAGGATGCCGTGTTTTGCGGTGTTTGAGGTGTGGCTGTCATGCTGCGCTCCCTAAAACCCGATTGCGGCGAAGAAAATGGCAAAGAGGCCATCGACCAGCACCATCAGAAAAATGGATTTCACCACAGCGGCCGTTGTTCTTCTGCCAAGGCTCTCTGCGCTGCCACCCACCTGCAGCCCTTCGCTGCATGAGATGAGCGCAATGATCAGGGCCATGAAGGGCGCTTTAATCACCCCAACGAGGAACGTGTTGATCGCCACGGCATCGCGCAACCACGTTATATAGGTGGATAGGGAAATATCCGAATAAGCCCAGAGCAGAACGCCTCCTCCGACCAGACCGGCCAGATTGGCCACAAGGCCAAGTAGGGGCAGGGCGATGATCAGCGCAATGACGCGCGGCGCGATAAGGACTTCGATGATATTGAGGCCCATGACGCGCATGGCATCGATTTCCTCGCGCATTTTCATTGAGCCGATTTCGGCAGTGAAAGCGCTGCCCGAGCGCCCGGCCACCAGAATCGCCGTTAGCAGAATGCCTACTTCACGTAAGACGAGAATGCCGACCAGATCGATGACGAAGGGCTCCGCGCCGAATTTGCGCAGCTGGAAAGCGCCTTGCTGGGCGACAATGGCGCCGACCAGAAAAGACATCATGGCAACGATCGGAACTGCCTTCAGCCCTGTATGCTCCATATGATGGACAATGGAGGTAATGCGCAGGCTGCGTGGGTGAATGAGCCCTTTGAGCAGGCAGGAGACGATTTCTCCTGCCAAATAGGCGAGAATCTTGATGTCCTTGTAGATTTCAACGACATCTTCTCCGGTTTTCTGAAACAGGGCGATAAAGAAATTCAGGTTCCTTTGGGTCGTTGGTGCGGTCAGGTTGGTCTCCGCCACCGCTTCAAACAGCGACACATGATCCGGATTGATCGGTGTTGCGCTGGAAAGCTCAAGGCCCAGTCCGCGCAGCAGGCGAATGATGACCCAAGCGCCTGAGGTGTCCAGGGAAGTCAGACCGGAAAGATCTAGCTGTTTGACGGAAGGGGTCTCTTTAAGGGTCTGATCAACCTGACTGTCGGCATCTTTCAGGGTTTCTATGGTCCAACTGCCAGAGACAAGCAGCACGCCGGACGCAGACGTGCCGTCGGCCTCCAAAACGGGGGGCTGCCCCGAGGCGGCTAAGTCTGATCCCTGTGGAGCCATATAACAGTTTGCCTTACTAGCTTTTGTGCTGCTTCAAAATCATCGACCAGCCAGACTATAGGGCTGGCCTTAAAAAGAATCGATAAAATCATACGCGATCCGGATATCGTCCTACCCGAGGCATGCCAGATTCCCTGTCTTTTATACAGGAAATTCATGCCTTTGCAGAGGGTAAATTGTGGTGTCCTCTCTGAGGGAGACTATTTGCTGGCGCCATTGACCCTTATATGAGTGAGTGGAACCCACCTGCTCAGCATCAACAGGCTCAAAGCCAGAAGGGCAATGAGGCTCATGGTCAGGAATGCGGCACCTTCAAATTCGGCATAAAGGAATCCCGAGGCGGTCGTTGCGATGGCTGATAGAAGGCCCGTGAGCATGGTATAGAGCCCCTGTGCTGTGCCTGAAAGTTCGTCGTCGACGGTTTCATTGATGAAGAACATGGCGCCCAGATGTGCACAGCCAAAGCTTCCCGCATGGAGCACCTGTAGCAGTAGATAACCGTATGTTGGCAGCTCCAGAGGGAAGGTGGCCCAGCGGACAATCGCGATCAGAGCTGCAATCTTCAACAGTGCTCGCCAGTCGAATATGGCAGATATCTTCTTGGAATAGCGAAACAGAATGATTTCGGACACGGAGGCCATGGACCACAAAAGGCCCGTCATGTTGGCCGAGACGCCGATCTTGGTCCAGTAGATCGCAGAAAAAGAATAGAGCATGCTGTGCGATGCCTGAAGGAGGGAGGCCGACACGAGGATGATCCAGAAGCAGCCTTGCCCGAATTGCTTCAATTGGGCCCAATCCAGCCGCGTGCCTTTCGCCAGCGCCTTGTTGTCGATCCGACGGGGATCTATGGGTAGGGAAACCGAGAA
Organism: Cohaesibacter marisflavi; assembly: GCF_963665895.2. Classification (NCBI taxonomy): domain Bacteria; kingdom Pseudomonadati; phylum Pseudomonadota; class Alphaproteobacteria; order Hyphomicrobiales; family Cohaesibacteraceae; genus Cohaesibacter; species Cohaesibacter marisflavi. The sequence continues at coordinate 154,072 of NZ_OY762534.1, forward strand.
GATGATATGCAGCATATTGCCGATAACCAGCAACCAGATCAGCTTGTTGGCGCCAAAATGCTCCATGAAAAGGCCGCCTGCGAGATTGGCTGCCAGAAAGGCGAGGGTGCCCGAACTGCGCATGCGCCCATAATCAAGCCCGAAGCGGCGTGTACCAGCCAGCGCCAGAGAGTCTCCCACGGGGATGATGGCACTTTGGGCGATATGTGATAATGCCATAACTAACGCGATCCAGATAAGGCTGTCGTTAAGCATAATCAAGACAAAGGTCAGGCCATAAAAGCTGCAATAGATGCGCAGAGCCAGCCGCCGGTCGCCGATTTTGTCCGATATTGCCGCCATAAGGGGCGTAAAAACCACGCGTGCAATCATGGGTATGGTTAATACCAACCCGATCTCCTCTGGACTAAAGGCCAGACTCTTCAGCCAGATCCCGAAAAAGGGTACGTAAATACCAAAAGGAAAGAAAAACCCGGCATAAAAAAGCGACATGCGCAGCGCGTATTTTTGCTGAATTGGGGGGGGCATCGCGGATTTGCCTGCTGAAAAGTAAAATTGCGTTAAGACTTGGCCTGTAGCATCAGGCAGTGAGAATGCGTATACCGAGCGTGATTCGCGCCAATAATGATAGGAACTTGGTCTGAACCATGAGCAGCAAACCAATGCCACCTACACCACTGCGACAAGAGGACTATCTGGCGATCGAAGCCGCCGTGATGGAAACTGCGAGAGGTCGCTGGTTCTTGGCGGAATATGCCCGTAGAAATCGGAATGCAGATACTGATACTCTATTGACCGCGATCGATAAACTGGAAAAAACGGTCGTACGAGAAAGAGCTCCGTCCTCGCTGATGCATCAGGTTCGCATGGATCTGACGGATATGGCCAATGCCATTGAACGCACCAAAACGGAAATCGCTCAAATCAAACATGAAGACAATCAGGGTTCCGAGCGCTTCGAGCGCGCAACGGTTGAGCTTGATGCCATTGTTTCTCAAACAGAAAGTGCAACCGGAGATATTCTGGGTGCTGCTGAAAAAATTCAGGAATTCGCTTGGACGTTGCGCGAAATGGGCGCTGACAGCGACAAGTGCGACGAGCTGGATATGGAAGCAACCAACATTTATATGGCGTGCTCCTTCCAGGATCTGACCGGCCAGCGGATCAGAAAAATTGTGGATGCCATGCGCTATGTCGAAAGCCGCATCAATTCCATGATTGATATCTGGGGCTTCGAAGCCGAGGGCGTGGAAGTGGATCAGCATGATCACCGACGCCATGACAAACGTCCCGATGCCCATCTGCTCAATGGCCCCGCCCTTGAAGGCGAGGGGGTTGGACAAGACGACGTTGATGATCTGTTCAGTGCTCCGGATCTTTATGAAGAAGCCGACCAGAATGATGTTGATGCGTTGTTTGACAATAACGCACAGTCTGACCAGAGCGATGTCGACGCCCTGTTCGATACGGCAGGTTCTGATGAAGCCTCATCAAACGAAGCTATTGAGGAAGAGAGCGATCTTTCTGCCGAGATGAGCCAGGATGCAGCCGACGCGCTGTTTGCAACGGCGTCTGAAGGTGATGAGACAGATGAAGGTAGCTCAGCGGAAATGCCTTCGGACGAAATGGCCGAATGGACTGCCGATGAAGCGGCAGACGTAGTTGATGAAGTGGTTGATGTTGACACTGTTGATGCCGACGTCATGGATATGCAGGATCTTGATTGGGCGGCTGAAGCAGACGTTGATACCGATGCTGCCGATGATATGGAGGCTGTTGAGCCTGAGGCTGCTACGAGTGTTGAAGATCAGGAAGCCGATATCTTTGCTTCAACTGATGCAGAAGAGCCGTCCGTAGAGGCCTCCGCTGATACTGATGTAACCGCACAGGATGAAGCCGAAGCCATGCCCGCAGCCGAAGACGGCGAGCCGGATATTTTTGCTTCTGCTGATATCTTTGACAAGGCTTTGAATGAAGAGCTGGCTTCTTCCGAAGAGGAAGAAGAAGAACTTCTTGATCTGCGTGATCGTGTAGCTCAGTTCAGCTGACCGTTCCTGACAGCCCAGCAAGGCGTTGCCTCCGTTATATATGTCATGAAAAAGGGTGCCGTGCTGGCACCCTTTTTTTGTGTCTGAAAATCTATCTGCGGGAGGGAGAGAGGCAAGAGGATTGGTTCCTCTTGCCTGATCCTGCTATCCCAACCGGCCACTGGCATGGGCAAGCATGGTGTAGATCTTGCCGGTATCAGAGGTCAGATAGTTCATGGTCGAGCTTCCGTCTCTATCCTTTCTGGAGATGTCATCCAGAATGCGCTCGAAATCGCCGACATAGCGGTTCACCGTATTGCGGAAGTCTGTGTCACGCTGGTAGCGCATGCGCACATCTTCAAAGGTCTGCTGACCTTTCAGAGTGTAGAGCCGCCGTGTGAAGCTTCCGCCTTCGCCGCGGCGATAGCTTTCCCATGCTTCCGACTGGTTGTTGGTATCAATCCCGCGGATGATATCCTTGGAAATGGGAGCCAGTGCCTCGGCATCGCCCGGCTGAGGAATGTTGTCCTCTGGCTGGGAGGCCCGACGCAGCAGATCTGAGACCCAGCCGCCGGAGCGACCTTCGGGTTCTTCTCTAGTGCTCTGCGGCGCATAGTTGCTTGCCGTCTGCTGCGGTTGCTGCTGAGGCTGTGGCTGTGGTTCAGGCTGTCTGGCTGGCTGCTGAGCAGGTGGCAGCGGACGCTGCTGGTTGCTCGCTGCTGGTGCATTGTTGCGCTGCTGGTTGGAACGATCCGATGCGGGCACCGTATCGAACATGTTGCCATGGCGCTGTACCACGCGGGACAGTTCCTTGAGGGCGTCGATCTGCTCGGAGACCACACGACGCATGGCGCCGGTTGCCTCACGGGTTTCGGTTGGCAGTTCGCTGAGGCCCTGTTTGAGCTCGGAGCGGGTGACATCCAGGTCTCGCTTGATTTCTTGCGTGATGGTACGAATGTCCTGTGTGGCTTGCTCGAAGCGTGTGTTGGCATCGGACATGGACTGGGCCATTTCCTCGCTCATTTCACGCTGCACGGCACGAATGGATTCCGCTGCACGGCGCCCTTCGGACGCTGCATTGATACGCAGCTGTTCGAGCTGGTCCATGACCTCTTTGGAAACCCCTTCGGTGCTCTGGCTGAGCAGCATGCCCACATCCCGTGCGCGGCCTTCGGCTGTGCTCAGGGTGCTGGCAATGATCGAGGTGAAGTTGTTGAGCACATTCTCGATGGCTTCTGTCCGCTGGGAGAGGTCTTCAGTCATGCTGACAAGCATGGCGCGTCGTTCCTCGACCGAGCCTTCAAGGCGATCATTGGTGGATTCCATGATGCGGGTCGTGTTGACCAGAGCGGAGGCCTGCTCCTCGAACTTGTCGGTAAGAGAGGCCACCTGACCAAGGATGCTGTTGGAAACATCGCGAAGGTCATGCACATGGCCGGTAAGCTGATTGGTCGAGTTGCCTGCTTCGTTGACCACCGTTTCCACGACCGTGCGGAACTGGTTGGTCTGATCGGACAGGCTGGTCTCGATGGTCGACAGACTGTGACCGGCATTGAGCAGCAGCTCGGAGAGCGTGTCGTTGGCATGCTTGAGCCGCTCGACAATCTCTGTGCCATCCGCCCGCAGCAATTCGTTGGTGCTGCTCATGGACTGGCTGGCTTCGTCCGAGGCTATGCGCATTGCTTCCACCAGTCGCTTGTTGGACGTGTCGAGCTTGACAATAGCGTCGTGGCTGCTCTGGGCAATGGCCTTGACCAGATTGCTCGAAGAGGCTTCCAATGCGCTTCTTGCCTGATCGGAGCTGATGGTAAGCGCTTCCACAGTGCGCTTGGAGCTTTCGTCCATGGCAGTGAGGGTTTCATTGGATTTCTCGCCAATGGTCTCAACCGCCTGACGGGAGCTTTCAGAAAGCGCGGATACAGCGCGCCGTGAGCCTTCATCCAAGGCGGCAAGGGTGCCGTTGGAGCTTTGGCTGATGGCTTCGACTGCACGACGGGAGCCTTCTTCAAGGGCTTCCAGAGTGCCACTTGAGCTTTCCGTAATTGCGGTAACCGTGCGTCGCGAGGTGTTTTCAAAGGCCGCAAGGGTTTCGCTGGAATTCTCGGTGAGGGCCGATACAGCGCGTCTTGATGTATCCTCGAAGGCTGCAAGGGTCGTGCTTGAGCTTTCGTTGAGTGCCTTGGCTGCCATTTCCGCGCTGGCGGAAAGGGCCCTCTGCGTGCGCGATGTGCTTTCCTCGAGCGTCTGAACAGCCATCTGGGCGCTTTCGGACATGGTGTGCGCTGCGCGATCGGTGCTGTTGGTCAAAGAGCCAACGGATCGATCAGTGTTTTCGGTAATCGCCTGAACGGCACGGCTCGTGCTCTCGTTGAGCGTTTCCGTGGCGCGTGAGCTGTTGTCGTTGATGGCGCTGACCAGATGGTCGCCCGTTTCGGCGAGGGTCTGGGAGGCTCGTGCACTTTCCTGAGCAACGGCGCGTGCAATTTCGCCACCGCGGCTGGAGAGGCTGTGAATGATGCTTTCACCCGCTTTCTGGAAGGTTTCAGTGATGCTCTGGCTTCTGCTATCCAGAGCCTGAACCACGGAGTTGCCTTTTTCATCCAGAATGGAGGAAAGCTCAGCCGAACGCGACCCGAGGACAGCGTTGAAGTTCTCGGTCTTCTCGGTGATTTCGGCACTTGCCGTCGTCAGCGTGGAGGCGAGAGCGTCGCGAGCCTTGGCGCTTTCGGTTGCGAAGTTGGTGGAGATCGCATTCAGGCGATCATTGAGGATAGCCTCGATCTGTGCAGACCGGCTGTCGAGAGTTTCTGCAACCTCGAAGACCTTGCTGCCAAGGGAGACGTTGATCTCGGCAACACGATCCGACAGGGTTTCGGTAAGCTCGTGTGCCTGACGGGACAGGGTTTCGCCAACCAGAGTGAGACGCTTGTCCATGCTCTCGTTGATGTCATTCTGCCCTTGCGAGTAGGCCTGCGCGATATCGCGGGTGCGCTCAAGCAGCGTTTCGTTGATATTGCGTGCCCGGGAATCGAGGGTTTCGTCGAGCCTTGTGGTGCGCTCTTCCAGTGCGGTATTGAGCGTGTCGGCCTTGGTGGCGAAATTCATCGTCAGGCTGGAGACATTGTCTTCGAAGCCGCTCAGGCGTGTCGCAATTTCCTGCTCGAATGTTTCGGTGCGGCTGGTGAGTGCGTTGGCCACTTCTTCAGCACGCGCCGAAACGCTGACCGAGAAGCCTTCAAGGCGGTTATCCAGCATGCTTTCAATTTCACCGGCCCGTGCGAACAAGGTCTGGTCAAGCGAGTTGATGCGCTGATCCATGGACTGGCTGAGATTGTCGAGGCGATCGCCAAGATGGCTGACGAGATTGGTGCCACCGACGGTAATGACATCGTCGAACGCCTTGACGCGTTCTTCCATGGCGATGCGGATCTCTTCGCTCTGACCTTGCAGGGCGTTGGTGAGCTCGCCTCCGGCGCTTTCGAATAGGTCTTTGACCTTGTTGCCGCGCTGGGCAATGACCTTGGCGATCTCGGTGCCGACCATGGCGAGGCGTTCGGTGACTTCCATGGAGCGGGAATTGAGCGCGTCTGTTGCCTTGCCCGTGGCTTCTTCGAGATTTTCGGACATAGCCTTGGACTGGGTCTCAAGCACAATGCTCATGCTGCTTGTGCGTTCATCCAGCATGGAGCCCAGATTGGAGGCATGGGCTTCAAGCTGCTCGTTGAGCTCGCCGCCCTTGACGGTGACCGTCTGATGAATGCGCTCTGCTGTGGTGTCGAGCTTGATGGTGAACTGCTCGCCTTGCGTTGACAGGGTTTCGGAAATATGGGTTCCGGTCTGCGTCATGCGCTGGGTGAGCGTTTCGCCGGTTCTGGAAATGGTCTGGGCAATGTTGGTGCCCGTCTCGTCCAGCTTTTCGTTGATTTCCGTGCCGCGCAGCGACAGATCCACCAGGAGCGCATCGCCAGTGCCTTTGAGGGCCTGGGAAACTTCGGAGGAGCGTTCGGTGATGGCAGACACGATCTCTGTGCCCTGCGTACGGATATTTTCGGCCACTGTGGACCCTGTCTCGGACATAGAGAGGGTCATTGTGGAGCTGATTTCCGTCAGGCTGCCGGTGACAGACGTGCCGATTTCGCGCAGTTCGGACGTGATGGAACCGCCGGTGTCGGCGAGGTTCGTCGTAACTTCAGAACCGAAGCTTCTGAGATTGTCCGTCAAAGACTGGCCGGTGGTTGCGATATTCTCGGTAACCTCGGTGCCGATGGTTTTCAGCTCGCTGCTGAGAGAATTGCCGGTGTTGGCCAGATTTTCGGTGACTTCCGTACCGATGGTGCGCAGCTCGGTGCTGAGGGCGCCGCCGGTGGTGGAGAGGTTCGCGGTGACTTCCGCGCCGATGGTTCTGAACTCGCCGGTGAGGCTGTTGCCCGTGTCGGCCAGATTGGTCGTAACCTCGGTGCCGATGGATTTCAACTCGCTTGTCAGGGAACTGCCGGTGTAGGCAAGATTCTCGGTGACTTCCGAGCCAATGGACTTCAACTCGCTGGTGAGCGCGTTGCCGGTGGTTGACAGGTTGGCCGTTACGTCATTGCCGATGGACTGCAGATTGGTGTTCAGCCCCGCGCCGACTTCGGCGATATTCTGGGTTACCGTCTCGCCAGTCTGGGAGAGGGTGGAGGTCAGTTCCTGACCTGCGCCGATGAAGCGATCGGTTACTTCATGGCCGATGCTGGCGAGCTGGCTGGTCAGGTCACTACCGGTCATTTCCAGTTTCTGGGAAATGTCGGTGCCAGACATGCTGAGCTGATTGGTAATGGACTGACCGGCATCGGTCAGAGACTCGGTCACGTTGGCGCCTGTGGTGGAGAGGCGATCCACCAGATCGGAACCGCGGTTGGAAAGCACATTGACCATGGTCTCGCCAGCGTTGGCCAGCGCAATGGTGATCTGCTCGCCTTTTTCGGCCAGAGATAGGGTAACGCGAGAACCCGCATCGGAAACGCTTTTGGAGATCGACTCGCTGGTGGTGCTCAGCTCGTCGGAGAGGCTGGTATGGGCACCGGAAATGGAGGCGCGAACGCGTTCGGAGTTGGTCACGATGGCTTCGCGCTGGGTGATCAGTTCGTCAATCAGCGAGCGAATGCGCAGCTCGTTTTCAGTGTAGGCGCGTTCCAACGAAGATACTTCGTTATGCACCATCACTTCCAGCTCGGAAGCGCGGGCCAGAGCCCGTTCGATGCCGTCGCTCATGGAGGCCACTTCGCGGCGAATGGCCTGACCAACATTGACGACGGATTCCTTAGCCACATTTTCTGGCTCTACAAGACGCATAGCGACCTGCGTCATGGCGTTGGAGACCTGACGCATTTCATGCGCCCGAACAACAATGTAGGCCATCATGAAGAACAGGATCACCGGCAGGAAGATGCCGGCCATGGCAGCAAGAGCTGCAGGCGAATCCATCAGTGATGCAAAGCCGTCCTGAGCGATTTGCTCACCGCCAAAGCCCATGAAGAACAGGCCCCCGCCGATGGCAACCCAGAAGAGCGACAGGATCGAGGCAAACATGTAAGGCGCTGAGCTTGGTGGCTGCTGTAGGGAATGCAGCAGATGGCCGACCGATTGCTGATCGTCATTGGCTGGCCTTGGCTTGATCTTGTTGCCTCGCCCTTCGCCTTTGGCTGTTGCCTTATCGCCCGCGGCGTCTCTGGCCGTGTCAGCGTCGTCTTTCGGCTTGGATTCATTGGTCTCTTCGGAGACGTCGAAATCCATTTTCAAAGCATCTTCAACCGCTGACAGAGCCGCTTCTGTCGGATCCTGAATCTTTGGAGACTTCGTTACCATGTCTGCTCTAGCCTTGTTCTACTCAATACTTGCATCGGGCCTTTCACTCGTACTCCCGCCAAACCGGACGGAACTAGCCTCTTGCGAGTGACAAACCCCTAAAGGGTCAAACCTTATCGTCACTATTCCTATCCGGGGATCCTTGTATCCTGGTATCCGTGCGCACATAGCTCCCGGACGTCCGCAACCGATGCGCTGCGGGGGCAAGGTGGATAGAAAAGAGTGTCCAACATATTGGGACGCATCGTACAAGGAGAGGAAAGGCAAAGGAACTACTATTTTTCATGAGTCCTCTCAAGCTGTTAACCAAAATAGCATGATGTCGAGGGGTGTCTCAGGGAGAGGATTAGGACTCGCCTGTTAACTATATGTGTTTACTGTGTTTTTTATCTTTATGATTTTGTTTGCTCCTGTGCTGTCGAGACATGCAAAATTGCACAAAATATTTATGGCGAGTCGCTGCGAATCCGGCAAACATGGTTAACGCGTGGTAACCATTTTGGAAAATATTTTGATTCCTGTGAAGGCCACTCAAGGGGAGAGAAAAGTGGGCATGGATACACAAAATTGCGGCCTCGATCTGGATCATCTGGCCAGGCAGACCATGGGTGATGAGGAGCTGCAGAAGCAGGTTCTATCCCTTTTTGTGAGTCATATGAGCGAGACAATGCCCCGTTTGGTTTCTGCCTCTGAAGAGGCGAGCCAGATTGCCCATAGCATAAAGGGGTCGGCTCGTGGCATCGGTGCCTGGAGCGTAGCCTCTGCGGCGGAAGCTGTAGAGAAGGCATGCGGCGACCGGTCGAGTGAAATTCTGGTTCTAAAAGGAGCTGTTGACAGAACGATGCTCGAGATTGCCTCGTTACTTGAAAAAGAGTGACAGTGGATGGGCTGCGCAAAAATGCGCACATGAGTTACGCTTCGATACAATTCGCCCTCTTTGTAATCGCGGCAAAATTGTCTATATGCAGGGAACCTGACCAAAAATAGACCAGCGAGCTGAGTTCATGCCGAAGATTACTTATATTACATTTGATGAGACGCAGTATGACGTGGAGGCCAAGGAAGGCGCGACCGTGATGGAAACAGCCATCAAGAATGGCGTTCCTGGAATTGAAGCCGAGTGCGGCGGCGCCTGTTCTTGTGCGACTTGTCATGTCTATGTCGATGAGGCATGGGCCGAGAAGACTGGCGAACCGGGGGCCATGGAAGAGGACATGCTGGATTTTGCTCAGGATGCCGATGAGCGGAGCCGCCTTTCCTGTCAGATCAAGGTGACTGATGAACTGGATGGTCTCGTGGTGCGCATACCCGAGTCTCAAGCCTGACGGGTATTACTCTTAAGGGCAAAGACGTTATGACAAGCGAAGGTCTGGTGCAGGCCTTCGCTTTTTTATTGAAGCGTGCGAAGGGATCGGGCACATTGAGTTTGGTAGTTTTGTATATTCGATATTAACGAGATGGAGGCGGGGTGACAGACTGTTGCGCCAGCAAAAGCAAACGGGCGGGGTCTCTTCTGGGAGGCTTCATGTCGATTGGCGTGCATCTTGTATGCGGGTTGCCTGTGGTTACGCGTCAGCGCGCCAAGGTGGTTCCAATGGCACAAGGGGATGTGGTGGAAATCGGCTTTGGCTCCGGTTTGAACTTGCCCCACTATGACCGCAGCGCCGTGCGTAGCCTGATTGGTGTCAATCCCGATGACGGCCTGCCTCTTTTGGGTGAGAAGGCCATAGCCAAACAGGATTTGCCCGCCGAGTTGCTGGTGGAGAGCGCAGAAGCGATGTCTTTGTCGTCTGCTTCGGCGGACACTGTGGTTGTCACCTACAGTCTGTGCTCCATACCAAACGTGATGGCGGCTCTGGGTGAAGCGCATCGCATTTTACGTCCGCATGGACGTCTTCTATTCTGCGAACATGGCCGTTCACCCAAGTGGCATGTGGCGCGGCTTCAGGACCGGTTCAATGCGCCATGGCGCTGGATGGCGGCTGGCTGTCATCTCAACCGGGACACGGGTGTGCTCATTCAGCAGGCGGGCTTTGAAATGGAGCGCTACGATATCTATGACCTGGGGGTGGGCACCCGCATTCTGGGAACCCACCATGTCGGTGTGGCGCGTAAGCGCTGAGCGCTCTGACTCTGTCTTAAGCTTCTGCCTTTATTCGGCCGCTGGCTGTGGAACAGAAGGGGCCTTGCCAACCCACTCATGCCCTTCTTCCGGATGTCTTGGTACGAAGCGGGAAAGGATGAAGGAAATGATTGCCATGCAGGAGCCGAGCAGGAAAACGGCTGCTGGATTGATCAACCAGATCAGGCCGAAAGCCGCGGGAATGACGATGGCTGCGATATGGTTGATGGTAAAGGCCACTCCTGCCGTGGGGGCGATATCTGCTGGGTCAGCAATCTTCTGGAAATAGGTCTTCATCGCAATTGCCATGGCAAAGAAGGCATTGTCTGCCACATAGAGGGCGGCTGCCATCCATGGACTTGAGACGAAGGCATAAGAGGTGAAGATGATGAACAGGCCGACATACTCGATGCCCATCATGCGCCGCTCGCCAAAGCGTCCGATGAACTTGCCGATTTGTGGTGCAAAGATCATGTTGAAGAGGCAGTTGATGAAGAACAGGGCTGCAATCTCATCCACGCGATAGCCGAATTTTTCCACCATCATGAAGCCAGCGAAAACTGTAAAGATCTGACGGCGGGCGCCTCCCATGAAGGTTAGGGCATAATAGAGCCAGTAGCGCTGGCGTAGGACCAGCTTCTTGCGCTGCGGGTTCGGGGCTTCAAATTGTGGGAAGAGGAACCAGAGAACGGCAATCATGATGATCGTCATCGATCCGCCGATCAGAAAGACGGTCTCGTAAGACAGATGCATCGTTTTCCAAGTGATAAAAATCACGCCGTAGGCCACCAACTGTGCGGTCGCTGCAACTGCCAGGATGCGTCCCATCATGGCGGGAGCTTTGTCTTTGGGTAGCCACTGCAGCGAAAGGGACTGGTTCGCCGTTTCATAATAGTGGAAGCCGATGGACATGATGATGGTCGAGAAATAAAGGCCATAGATGGTCGGCAAAAAGCCTGTCATGGCCACGCCCACACCGAGAAAGGCCAGAGCCAGAAAGGCCATGGTCTGCTCGCGCATGATCAGCAACACGAAGATGGCGGTGAAGGCCAGAAAGCCCGGAATCTCACGAATGGACTGGGCTATGCCGATTTCCCGTCCGGTAAAGCCGACCTCATTGATTGCGAAATTGTTGAGCAGATTATTCCAGCTGGCAAAGCCGAGCTGGTTTGCGGCCGCCATAAGCATGAGCAAAACAAACGGGGTGCGCCAAGAACGGGCTGAAACGGCGGAAGCTTTCATGACGGAGCCTTTGAAAAAGCGAACTCGGAAGGGAACTGATATCTAGCAGGCGCTCCGCAACCCCGTCAAATCAAGAAAATTGATCGTCCTATTCGTCTGGCGCTCTTTGCGCATGGCTTGTCGCGTTTGCTCGCCTTGGTTCGGCTGGCAATAAGCCTAGCGTTTGGTGCCTTTGTTTTTGCCGCTCAGCTCCTCTTCTTCTTCCTTCTCCATCTCTTCGGATGTGGCCCTGAGGGTTTTTATGACAGCCCCCAACTGCGGCTGTGGTTCGGTGATGAAGGGCATGGGGCGACAAAGGGCGATGGTGGTCAGGCCAATGCGCGCGGTCAAGATGCCGTTGAGCAGACCCTCGCCGAGCTTGGCAGAGAGGCGGGCGGCAAGGCCATGGCCGACAATCTGCTGGAGCAGGCTTTCGCCTGCAGCCATGCCACCCGTTACTGCGAGGTGACTGGCGATGTGTCCGGTCAGGCGCAGCATGGCGACAAAGCCGGGGCGGTTGCCATAGCTCTCGGCAATGAAGCGGACCATGCGGATGGTCTCGACCAGCACCACCACGATATCGAATAGGGCGCGGGGGCTGAGGGCCGTGACCACGGCTACACGCTTGGCCGCCTGATGGACGCGATGGGTCACCAGACGGTCAATCGGAGGCATAAGAATCTGCTCTGTCTGGGCGAGAATATCTTCCCGATCGAAGAGGTGTGGCAGGTCCTGTTTGAGGGTCTGGCGGGCGCGGAATAAAGACGGCTGTTCCTTGTACAGATCGAGCAGATTGTTGGCGATCTGTTGTGCGTCCTTGCGGTCGCCTTCTTGATAAATATCTTCAACCTTGGCGCGTAGATGGTCCAGATGAGAGAGGCGACGCAGGGCCAGAAGCTCCCGAGCAACGAAGAAGAGAAGAGACAAAATCGCGATGGCAACAAGCGCCAGCCCTGCCCAGCCAAGATAATCCCAGCGGGCGAAAAGGTCGCGGATCAGGCGGTCGAGCCAAAGCCCGATGGCCAGCATCACAATGCCTGAAAAGGCACTCCAGAAGAAGGCGGAGAGAGACCATCCACGTTTGCGTACGGGCTTGTATCGGGTCTCGCTTGTCTCATTCACCTTATCGAAATAGTCCTCACTGTCTGGTGTGAAGTCCGATGTCATCGACAGGGTGGCGGCGGTGTCTGGCGAGGGGCGCGCAATGTCTTCGCCATAGGCTCCTCGGTCTAGCTTGACGGCTCGGGGTGCACGCTTGCGTGGGCTGGGTTGATCGTTTCCTGCGTTGTTGTTCTTGGTCATTTCAGAATATCTCCCAGCAAATAGTCGAGGGCCCTGTCAAGGCGAATATGGGGAAGCGAGCGAGCGACACCCTCGGCATCCTTGTCGAGCTCTGGCGGCCTGAAGCGGACAAAACAGAGCGGGTCTTCAAAATGCTCTGGCTGTTGAGAAAGTGATTCAACTTGGCCGGTTTTGTCTTCAAGTGTTGAATCCGCTTTTGGGGTGTAAGTGGGGTGAGAAACTGATTCAACTCGTTTGAAAACTGATTCAGGATCTTTGGGTAAGTCTCCGGGAAATAACGCGAATTCTGTTTCTCCATCAAATTCATTCTCACCCAGAGATTCACCTTGCATCGGAATGCCGATAAGAGAGGGCAATTCGTCTCCCTCAACGGTGAGGGTGGCTTCCCGTGTTGCCCTGACTGCCGCAATGGCCATGGTCTCATAGTCTGCACCGGAGGCTTCTACCCGCTTGGCTGCACGTTCAACAAGGCGACTGAGGATGCCTTCCAGCCGGTCATGCGAGGTGTGGTGCAAGTGGTCTGCCTTGGTTGCTGCAAAGAGGATTTTGTCGATGCGACGGGAGACGAGATTGCGCAGCCAGAAATGCGAGCCGGGACGGAAGGCACGCAGAATTTCTGTGATGGTATCTTCCAGCTCGGCCAGCGTGTCGGGGCCTTCGTTAAGGGCTGCAAGCAGGTCGATCAGAACGATCTGCCGGTCGAGGCGGGCGAAGTGATCACGATAGAAGGGCTGGACGATGGAGGTCTTGTAGGCCTCGAAGCGACGCTCCATGATCGCCCACAGGCTCTTGCGATCCTTGCTATAGAGCGCTTCGGGCAAGGGGGCGAATGTGAGGGCCGGACTATCCTGCAAATCGCCGGGCATGAGAAAGCGCCCCGGCGTGAGAAGAGCATAGGCCCCCCGCGCCTTTTTGGCTTTTAGAAGATACGCGGTAAAGTTGTTGGCTGTTTCGCGGGCGATGGTTTCCAGTACCGGTTCGTCGCCTTGTTCGTTCGCGTCAATCTTGCTCTGGATGCTGTTGGCATAGGCCATCCAAGCTTCGGAATAGGGCTTGTAGAGCGGTTGTCGAGCCTGCTGGAAGGAGCGCTTTGACCAGCTTTGGAAGCTGTGATCCATCAGGGTCAGATCGAGTAGCCACTCGCCCGGATAATCGACGATGTCAAGGGCGAGGCGATCAGATCGCAAGGTGCGTTTGAGGGTGTCGCGAGACTGGTAGCGCAGGGACAGGCGCACCTGACTGGTGCGGCTGGTGGAGGAGGGCCAGATGCGTTTGTCGGTCAAATCCGCGACATGATCTTCATAGCGAAAACGCGGAGTCAGGCTGTCTGGTTGGGGCGTGATTTCGGCGGTACCAATGCGCCCTGTGGCGTGGGCCTCGAAGCGGGGCAGGCGTCCGCGATGGATGATATTGTGCAGGCTGGAGGATATGAAGATGGTCTTGCCAGCTCGGGCGAGGCCTGTCACCCCGAGGCGAACCGATGGCTCTGTCATATCGCTCGCGAAGTCGGCCAGATTGGCCGTTGCGATGCGAAGCTCTTCAAGGATTTTCATATCTTCCGCCTCTTAAATGGATAAGGCGCGCCGGATGGGGAATGCGATTGGTGCCGGATTCCTTCTCTGAGGCTGCAGCCTGCCTGACGCTGAGCCGAAGGGGCTCATTCAGGCTTGTTTCTTTAGCATGTAGGCGAGGAGAGGGGAGATTGCAATCAATGCGGGGGATTTAGGGCAAGGCAAGGAGTGGCATTATAGGGCCTCTCCCTGCATCTAAGATGAACTGTGAGTCGCTGCTGTTTAGGTTAGGCTGCCTGTTGCTTTCCTAGCGGCGAAAGAAGGTCGGGGCAGGATTTTCGACAATCAGCTCTTCTTCGTTATGGGCGATGTCTTTTGGCTTGATGAAGTCCAGCAGATGGCCGGACTTTTGGGAAATGTCATTCCAGTCGCCGCAATTGAATTCCAGAATAGCAAGGGCGGCGGTGGGATATTTCACGCGCATCTGCATGATTAGCTCAGGATCTCCCGATCCGGCCAGCTCGACAGCAATGTCCTGAAGGCCGGTATTGTGACCCACGATCATCAGATTCTTGCTGTTTCTGGCATTCTCCTTGAGGAGGGAGAGATAATCGGGATTGTTGCCTTCGTACAGAGCATCCAGCAGCCTCAGGCTGACGTCGCCGGTGAGGCTAGGGATGATCCCTGCCATGGTTTCCTTGGTGCGCTGTGCCGAAGAGCATAGGATACGGTCCGGATTATAGTGGCGTGCTTTCATGACACGTCCGATCTTTGGGGCGTCTCTCTGGCCGCGTTTGTTCAGCGGGCGATCAAAGTCGTGCAGAGATGGGTCCGACCAGGATGATTTTGCGTGTCGCAGCAGAAAAAGCCTAAGCATCGGGTTTCTGTCTCCTGTTGTCGTTGTTTTCTGGTTCTTGCCTGACGGGGCGTGCCATTTGCCCGAAGTCGGCGCAGGCAGCTTTAAAGTCCGGGCGTTGTGGCCTTTCGCTACCGTGCTGTCAACCGTATGGCCAACTGTGCGGCCTGTGTGTCTGGTGCGTGCGGGCGAAGCCGGATGTCTTGGAGCTTTCTTGCTCAGCAAGGCTACAATTTCATGACAGGGGGGAGCTTTTGGCTTTTTATTCCGAAAATGCCGGGGAAAGGCACGCTGGCGGGCGGCATCAATCATATCCGCCAAACGCACTGCCAATCGGTGCTTAGACCGGTATTGCATGGACCGAGCGCCCATGTGGAGGTGTTTGCCTACCGTCGCAATTTTTGCCGATATGTGTCCGCTGTGGGAAAGAAATTGCCTACTTAACAAAGGGTTAAAAAAGTTAAGTGTCTGTATTTATAAAAATATTTCTATTTGTGAAAAATGGCCCGCTTTTTGCTAGCTCAATGGTAATCTGATTTGTATCTGGTCAAAGGGATGTCCCATGAGTCTTTATTCAGCGCTTACAACTTCGGTCGCCGGTTTGGCAGCGCAGTCCTCTGCTATGCAGAATATTTCTGGCAACATCGCCAACACATCGACCAATGGCTTCAAGCGCGTTGATACGGCGTTTGTCGATCTGGTTAGCGACTATAACGCAAACAGTCGCAATCAGACGTCCGGGTCAGTGCTTGCCAGCTCGCGCCAGACCAACACGGTGGCTGGTTCTGTTGATTCTTCGCAGACTGCGACGCATATGTCGATCAGTGGCGATGGCTATTTTGTTGTCTACGAGAAAATTGGCGAGACCGATGGTCAGCCCATTTTTGACGGGACGCCGCTCTATACGCGCCGCGGTGACTTTACTCAGGATGAAGACGGCTATTTTGTCAATGAAGCTGGCTATTATCTGGCTGTTATCGAGTTGGATGATGCGACTGGTAACCCGGTGAGCTCCGTGCCCCAGCCGACTACCTTTGAAGAAGGGTTTATGGCCGCAGAGGCAACAACCAAGCTGACTTATAACGGCAACCTGCCTTCCATTCCGACGACGACGGATCCGACTGGTTATCTGTTGACTGGTGGTGCCGGCTATGCGGTTGACCCGACTACTGCCGGTGCCGGCGTTGTTCAGGCTCAGGATGAGGTTCAGTTCCTTAGTCAGTCCATTTCTGGCGGCGCGATTACGGCCTATGTTGCCAATGGTGAGAATGCCAGCGTTCAGCTGCGTTGGGCCAAGATTGCAGAAGGTAACCCCTCTGCTGTTCCACCAACCGAAGATACCTGGAACCTGTTCTACAAGTCTGACTCGAGTGCAACCGGTGCCGCGACCAAATGGACAAACGTAGGGCAGGACTACACCTTTGATACCACAGGCAAGATGACGTCGCCTCTGGCCAATGTGACGGTTCCTGCTATGACCATTGATGGTGTTGCGCTTGGCAATATCATTCTTGATCACGGCGGCAATGGGGATGGTATCACCGCTTATGCAACGACCACTGGTATTGCCAACATGAATCTGTCACAGGATGGGGCAGCCGCCGGTGAACAGACCAGCATTTCCATCGATGATGCGGGCTATGTTGTGGCCAACTATTCTAACGGCAAGTCGAGCAATATGGCCTCGGTCATTCTGGCGTCCTTTGATGGCGACAACTATCTGGCGCGTGCTGGTGGCGGTGCGTTCCGGGCGACGGATGATTCCGGTTTGGCCATTCTTGGTGCAACAGGATCCATTCGCGGATCTTCTCTTGAATCATCCAACGTTGATATCGCGGATGAATTCTCCAAGATGATTATCTCGCAGCAGGCCTATTCGGCCAACACGCGTGTTTTGTCTACGGCGCGGGATATGCTGACAGAAGTCATGCAGGTCATTCGGTAGGCATTTGGTTCAGCCCCTTTGCTTCCTCGTCAATGGGTGGCGGGGAAGAGGGGCGGAGGATAGTATATGGCGTTGTCACAAGCATTATCGGTCGCATCATCCGGGTTGAAGGCTACCAGCCGAGACCTCGAGATTGTTTCGTCCAATATTACAAATGCCAACACGCCTGGTTACACCAGAAAGATTTCCAGCCGTCAGGACATGGTTCTGAACGGGCAGGTAACCAGTGTCATTCAGACTGATGCGCAGCGGACCCTTGATCTGGTGGCGCAAAGGCAGTTCTGGTCTGAAACCGGTGCGACGAGCTATTCAAAGACCATCAATGACTATCTCACGCAGGTTGATGCCATGTTTGGCCAGCCGGGGGATGGCAACTCTCTGGATTCGCTGGTCAACGCCTTTGCTACATCGCTACAGGCGTTGGAGACCAGCCCAGATGATGCAACGACCCGGCTTGAGGTGCTCAACAATGCGTCTGTGATGACGCGCGCCATGAATGATGCGTCAGAGACCTTGCAGGCTTTGCGTCAGGATGCCGAATTTGCGATTGAAACGGCGGTTCAGGATACAAACGAGATCCTGAAGCATATCGAGAAACTGGATCTGCAGATCCAGGAGCTGACCCTATCCTCGGGCGAGTCGGCTGTTGGCCTGATGGACCAGCGCGACGCCTATGTGTCGCAACTGGCCGAACTGATGCCGGTGCGCGTGACGCAGCGCGAGAATAACTCGATCCAGATTTCCACGACCAGCGGCATGACACTCTATGATGTGTCAGCATCGCAGTTCGAGTTTTCCGCTTATGGCACGGTAGGCCCTTATACCGAGTGGGATTCCGCCGCGACAGACAATCAGCTGGGCACGGTGTATCTGAAATCGAACAATAGTGATTTGCATGACGTCACCCTGTCTGGTGGATTTGGTGGCAGCAAGATCGGGGCGCTGCTGGAGCTGCGCGACGATATTCTGGTGGAAGCCCAGAACCAGCTCGATAGTCTGGCTGACGGTCTGGCCGACGCTTTCGGTAAGTTCGATGTGGAAGGTACGGCGGTTACCGCAGGCGCGCAGGCAGGCTTCGATCTTGATTTGACCGACCTGCAATCTGGCAACGAGTTCAGCTTCACCTATCAGGATGTGGGGACGGGGCAGACCAACACGGTCACTTTCGTGCGTGTCGATTCAGCGTCTTCCCTGCCTCTGGATGATGAGGTGACAGCGCGTAATGATGACACCGTGGTGGGGATCGATTTCTCTGGTGGCATGGCAAGTGTTGTCACTCAGGTGCAAACGGCGCTCGGTGGTGCCTTCAGTGTGAGCAATCCTGCGGGCAACACACTGCAGATCCTGGATGATGGTGCCGCCAACACGGTTTCCATCCAGTCGTTCGATGCCGAGGCGACGGCTACCGGCCTTCAGCAGACAGCAGGAGCCTTGCCGCTGTTCGTTGATGGAGGCGAGGGGCCGGGACTTTATACCGGCAGCGTAGACGGTATGGTGCAGCAGACCGGCTTTGCTGCGCGTATAACGGTAAACGAAGCGCTCTTCAATGATCCGACCCTGCTGGTGCAGCATAGCGCAAGTACAGGGATTGGCGATCAGACGCGTCCAGCGGCGCTTTATAACGCGCTGACAGAAAATGAACTGGCTTTCACCTATCAGCAGGGTGGGGCGCCAGTGTCCATGACGGTGGATGAATTTGCCCGCCAAGTTATCTCCTTCCAGTCCCAGCAGGCCGCTACTGCCCAAACGCGGCATGAAGGGCAGGAGATCGTCATGAACAATGTGATGTCGCGCCTTGAGCAGTCCTCCAGTGTTGATGTGGATGAAGAACTGGCGCGCCTGTTGGAGTTGCAGACAGCCTATTCGGCCAATGCGCGCGTCATGACTGCCGTTAAAGACATGATGGATGCCCTTATGCGGATTTAGCCGGCAAGTGCGGCGACTGGAAATGGAACCTGAAACATGATCGGTACTCTTAATGGATTTTCATCCTCTGTGATGATGAATGTGCTGAGAAACAATTCCAGCCTGATGCAGGATCTTACCATTCAGCTGAGCACTGGTAAGAAAGCGCAGACCTATGGCGGTTTGGGCCGTGATGCCGGCATGGCGCTAGATTACCGATCGCAGATCACCTCCGTTAAAGGCTACCAGAGCAGTATCGAGCAAGCGCAGGTGCAGATCTCGATGATGAATCTCGGGCTTGAGCGCGTTGTCGAAATAGGGGCGGAAATCAGTGGGTCAGCAACGGGCACTCAATATGATATCTCGTCCAACAATCAATCTGTTGCGCAGGTTACCGCTGCCACCCTGTCCAGGGAAATGATCGGTATTCTAAACACCGAAGTGGATGGGGACTTCGTCTTTTCGGGTACGACAACCGACGTTGAGCCTGCGATCAACTATGATCGCATCGTGTATGGCTATGGAGGCGAAGATGGCCTGCTAACGGTCACTGACGAGCGCATTCGGGCTGATGCAGGGGCTGATGGATTGGGGCGCCTCGACTTGTCCACGGTTGGTCCGACCATGACACTCAGTGAAGAGGTGACCGATTTTGGTTATAAGCTGAGTGCCGTAACGAGTACTCTTAGCAATGTGACTGTGGCCGGTCCTGCGGGGAGCCCTGCGAGCATCGATGTTACCGTGACGGGCGAGCCGGTCGCGGGGCAGGTGCTCAGCTTTACTTTTGATATGCCCGATGGGTCTTCTGAGATCATTCAGATGACCGGGCATCAGGGGGCCACGAGTCCTTCTGAGGGGAAATTCTCGGTCAGTGGTGCTCCGGGTACGATTGCTACTGCAATTCAGGACGTGCTGACCTATCAACTTGGTCAGAATGTCGCCTCCGCTGGTGAAGCAGCCTCCCGTATTCAGGGCTCGATGGATTTTTTCCTGACGTCAGGGGGGGGAGAGCCAAAGCGCGTTGTGGGGGTGCCAGAAACGGCGACAACACTGGATACGGCTACGGCGGCGGGCAAGCCGACCTTGAACTGGTATGTCGGTGATAATGATGCGCTGGTTTCTTCACGAGATACTGCCAAGGTGCAGATCGACAACAAGCTGGATGTGTCCTATGGCGCGCGAGCCAATGAAGACAGCATTGCGCGTCAGCTGGCTTATATGACCGCCTTTTCGTTGCCGACCTATGATCAGAATAGCGATGCCGATGAAGAACGTTATACCACCTTTGCCGATGCGATTTCGTCCGGTCTTTCCAGTGTCAATCAGGGAGATGTTGTCAAGACGACGCTGACGGAGATCGGCGTAGCCAGCAAGGTCATGGAGGATGCGAATCTGCGTCACCATACGAGCCTTAGTATGTTGCAGACGGCTTTGACGGACAAAGAAGGCATCAATGATGAAGAGGTGGCAGCCAAGATCATGACCATCCGCACGACGATTGAAGCGTCCTATCAGGCTGCTTCGATGATGTATAACCTGTCTCTGACCAAGTTCATCTAGGCCTTTTTGGGTCAAAGTCGGCCCTGCCTGTTAACCCTGAAACGAGAAAAGCAGCCTTTGAGGCTGCTTTTTTGCATTTTGCGATCAGGGCGTTGAAATTTTCAAAAGCCATAAAGCGAAAAAGCGTCGGACCGGAAAGGTACGACGCTTGAGCGTTTTTGGAAACCTTATGCCATAGTGCGACATCCGCTCTCGGTTCTAACCGTCAGCGCGCAGACCTTCAGCGATATTGCGGTTGATGTTGATCAGACTATCAACGGTCGCCGATTTGGGGTCCGTCATGATCCGCAGCGTATGGTTGAATGTGAAGATGCCGAGATTCACCAGATTCTGGCGCAATTCCTTAGGCATTTCATGATCTTCGCTCATGAGTTCGCCTACAAAAAGGGTCCAGATCTTGCGGTTGAATGTCAGAGCTTCATCCAGTTGCGCAGGGGTGGTGTCTGCAGATTTTGTTTTCTGCAACTTGGCAGCAGCCTTGATTAACAAAGCTGCTTCACGCTCCCTGGGGGACCCTGCATGAGAACTGGCGTCCTGATAAGCTCTAGCCGCTGAATGGTTGTACATTCCGAAGTAACTCCTCTTCGAACCTTATGAGAGCTTTTGCTTCTTTTAATGCAGGATAAAAGGAACCGGTTAATATTTTGTTATTTACGCTGTCAATTATCGTTAACGCGCTGGGGGCAGCGTGTAAAAAATCATTTACCAAAGTGAAGTACATGTCCTTATGCTCGGCTAGATCTTGCGCAAGATACATAAGTTGTATGCATAGATATATTCTTTTTGCAGGACTATTTGCCGTTTCGGACGTGAGGATGTCTTTTTCGCGTAATATTGGCGCCTGTCCATCGACAAAGAAGCGCGCACGGTGGTCACCGTTTGTAATGACACTGTTTCCGATAATAATACGCTCGCCTGGGCGCAGTTCTATTTTAAGAGACATCTTTATTCCTCTATTCACACAAGTGAATGTCTGCGTCTATTTGGTATTTTTGACAGGGTCAATAATAGCTGCGTTGTATTAATAAACCGCTCAGAGAAATTGTTTTGAGAATTCTCGAGACGTACAACCCAACCACTGGCTGCTTCTGTAATTTATTCTGATTGTCTTGCAAAGATCAAATAGAAGAAAAAGACGTTTCCCATAAAACAAAGAAAGGCGGAGTATTGCTCCGCCTTTCTTACGTGTCTTTTGAGCCGAATTAAGCTCGTAGGAAGCTGGTAACTGCCTGATCGGCCTGCGATGCCAGAGACAAAGCTGTGGTAGACAGCGTCTGACGGGTCTGCAGAGCCAACATGTTGGCGCCTTCCTCGTTCGAATCTGCCAGGACCAGGTTGTCTGCACCGGTTTGCAGGGTGTTGATCATTTCCTTGGTGTAATCCTTGCGGATCTGCACGGTGGAAAGGTTGGAACCGAAGGTTGATGCCTGTTTGCGCAGGGTAATCAAAGCGTCAGACAGGGCGTCAAGCTTGAGGTTGGACTCGTCGGTGTCCAGTGTCGTTGCATCGGTCAGAGCCAAACCGGAAGCGGTCAAGTCTGCGGACTGGATGGTCAGCTCGGACTTGGTCTCATCGCGTTTTTCGTTGAACGACACAGTAAGGTCATTGCTTGAACCGTCGATCAGGTTGATGCCGTTGTAGCTGGAGTCGCGCGCAAGCTCATCAATCTGATCCATAATGCCGTTATACTGATCAACCAGCTCGGTGTTGGAAGCATCCTGTGTACCAGCAAAGTTCTTGATGGTCAGAACGTCGTTGGTACCGGAAGCCGCGCCGGTGAAGGTTGCATCGGTACCACCGGGATCCGTTGCGGTTAAGGGACCTGCACCATCCGGGTCGATGTCGGCAAATTGGCCAAAGCCAAGGCCTGCCCAAACGGAGGTGTCCTGAGCACCAGCAGAGGCTGCTGCGCCATCATCATGGGAGATTGACAGGGTTAGTTCTGCGTTGCCGTTGGCACTGATATCCAGACGACCGTCTTCCGTGATCTTGGCAGTTGCAACACCAGAGGCGTTGATGTCATCGACCAGGTCTTTAATGGTGTAAGCCTGAGAACCCGTGGTGTCCAGATCACCATCTGTGAGGCTTTCCCCTGTATTGGAGAAATGTTCAACAAGATCGAAGGTTTTGGTTACGCCCGATTCAGACTTGGATTCAACGGTGAAGTTGGTGCCTGCGGCGAAGCCGATGTTTGCGCTGTTGAGGGCGATGCCTTCAGCACGTTCCTTGGCTGTTGATTCTGATGCGCCCGAGGTATTGATGCTTCGGTTGCCCTGAATGTTGGTGCCGGTGTTGGAATTGTTGTTTGACTGAGCCTGACGAACGGTTGCCTGTGCACTTTCCACCAGATCGGTAATCGCGGAGATACCATTGTCAGCAGCTTCGATCGTTTTGATCGAGTTTGAAATGCCGTCTAGCAGATTGCTAAGGTCGTTGGCGCGCGCGCCGAGGCTTTCAGAGGTAAAGAAGTTGGTTGGGTTATCCAACGCCGAGTTGACTTTTTTACCCGTTGCCAGGCGATTTTGCGTTGTTGACATCATGTCCGCGGTTTTTTGCAGGGACAAAAGGTTTGAACGCACGCCGGCTGAGAGAGTGATATCCGAAGACATTGGGTTACCTTTCTGGGTACTCACACACAGATATTGTTTATTCAGCCTCCTTCTGAGGCTTAAATAGATGTTCGCGCGTAAACCCTAATTTAAGGTTAACCAGACCTTTCGTATTAACCTAAACAAAGCGTTTCGTTTCCGGTTGTACAAAAAGAGTCGATTTCTGTGTCGGACCAGAAACTTGGAAATGATTGGAAATTTAATTTTGTCTAAAGGGGGGAGGGCGAAAGGTTAAAAAAACGGGGCCTTTGGGCCCCGTTTCGCGTTCGTATGGTGCTTTGAAATTAGCGCAGGAAGCTGAGAACTGCCTGGTCGGCCTGCGATGCCAGGGACAGAGCCGTGGTCGACAGAGACTGACGGGTCTGCAGTGCGAGCATGTTTGCACCTTCCTCGTTGGTGTCAGCAAGAACCAGATCATCTGCACCAGTCTGCAGGGTATTGATCATGTCCTTGGTGAATTCCTCGCGGATCGTCACCGTGTTCAACTGAGAACCAAAGCTGGAAGCCTGTGTACGCAGCGTAGAAAGAGCTTCGGACAAAGCATCGAGCTGATTGTTTGAGTCTTCGGTGTTCAACGAAGTTGCATCAGCCAAGCCGAGGCCGGAAGAGCTCAGGTCTGCGGACTCGATGGTCAGCTCGGACTTGGTCTCATCACGTTTTTCGTTGAAGGCAACCGTCAGATCGCTGCCTGTTCCGTTGATCAGGTTGATACCATTGAAGCTGGAGTCACGAGCGAGTTCATCGATCTGATCCATGATATCATTGAACTGTTCAACCAGCTCAGTATTGGAAGCATCCTGTGTACCAGCATAGTTCTTGATGGTCAGAACGTCGTCGGTACCAGAGGCGGCTCCAGTGAAGGTTGCGTCGGTGTCACCTGGATCGGTGGCGCCATCGCTACCCGGGTCGATGTCTGCGAAGGTGCCGAAGCCGAGGCCTGCCCAAACCGACGTATCCTGAGCACCAGCAGAAGCGGCGGCACCGTCATCGTGGGAGACGGTCAGGGTCAGTTCGGAGTTGCCGTTGGCGCTGATATCCAGACGACCGTCTTCCGTGATCTTGGCGGTTGCAACGCCAGAAGCGTTGATGTCGTCGACAAGATCTTTGACGGTGTAGGCTTGGGAACCAGCAGTGTCGAGGTCGCCGTCAGTAAGGCTTTCACCAGTGTTGGAGAAATGCTCAATCAGGTCGAAGGTCTTGGTTACACCAGATTCGGACTTGGATTCGACGGTAAAGTTGGTGCCTGCAGCAAAGCCGATATTTGCACTGTTGAGGGCGATGCCTTCAGCGCGTTCCTTGGCAGTTGATTCAGATGCACCAGAGGTGTTGATACCTGCTGTGCCCTGAATGTTGGTGCCAGAGTTGGAAGCATTGGCTGCAAGAGCCTGGTTCACCGTGGACTGCGCACTTTCAACCAGATCGGTAATCGCAGAGATACCGTTATCAGCAGCTTCGAGAACCTTGGTAGCGTTACCGATGGAGTCCATCAGGTTGTTCAGCTCGTTTGCACGGCTGTTCAGGTTTGCCGAAGTGAAGAAGTTGGTTGGGTTGTCAAGCGCGGAGTTGACTTTTTTACCCGTTGACAGGCGTCCCTGAGTGGTCTGCATCATGTCTGCAGTGTTCTGCAGGGAGAGCAGGTTTGCGCGTACGCCGGCGGAGAGAGTGATATCGGACATTTATCCATAACCTTTCTGGTTAGTACTCGTCAGCCCTTCGTGGGCTTCGTCCTTCGTGGACAACGACCTTTCGCGGTCATCCGAACAATGCGCGCCAAAACCAGAATCATTTGTAAAAATAGTTGGTTAACGGAAAGCAAGGTTAATAGAGAGTAAGCGTTTCTGTTCTATGGTTACTAAAATATGGATAGATAGAATTGCGGGTCGGGAAGCGCTTTGTGAACAATCAACTAGTGTTTTTCTGAATGTATCAAATTAGGAAATTTGGGAAGTCTCGTTGAAGGCCGGGTGAGGAAAACCGATGCATTTGGCACGTGAGTGTTTCAATTGCGCAGAGAAAATTTTTAAAAGTTATAATCGGCTGGTAATCTTTGGAAGAAAAGCGGCGTTGAAATGAGGGGATTTACGCGGCCCTGAGCATGATAGCCGAGGGGGAAAACGGGGTGGAAGGGCGCAAAAAACATGCCGCGTCATTCCTTCTCTTTTGAGCCTTCTTTATAAGGGCCATCGAAACTCGCTTCATATGAGGCTAGAGATTGAGAAAATTTGCTTTCCCCAGCTTGAGAATGCTTTGCAAGATTTCCTCTCTCACAACAGGTGCAGTGTCTCTCAAGGCCCGCTCGCTAGCGGCTTGAACTTTGCTCTGCCAATCCGCTTCCGTAGGAGATATGGGGGGCTCAAGCCCGAGCATTGAGCAGATGCCCTCTATTTTGGGGGTGTTTGAAGGCAGGCATACGAGCGGGGTTTGCAGGCTTGCGGCCGCAATCGTGTGGTGAAATCTCGCCGAAACCAGCAGGCTTGCGGAGCCGATCACATCTATCCACGTGTCAATGTCTTGCGCGTTCAGCAGTTCAAGCTTAGGAATCTCGCTTTTCATTTGCTCAAAATGCTTGAGGTCCTCAGGCGCAGGACTGCTCTTGGCTCCGGCCAGATAAACGGCTTTCCTATCGCCATCGACGAGAGGGTGAAGCGCTGCAGCCAATTCTCCTGCGAGCGCATTGTTAAGAGAGACACCACCGGACAATATGATCGGGCCATCTGGGCTGACGGTACGGTCATACCCATTGCGCGCGATAAAAAGGGGCAGGCAGTCAAAGCTTTGCACTGCATTGATACCCAGGCGTTTCAGGACTTGGGTGGAATGGACTTCACGGCTAGCTACCAGATCCAGATGCTTGAGGATTTCACCGTAAAACTGATCAACTTTTTCTGATGGCTCAAGGCTGCCGCTCGGATAGGCCGAATGATTGATGAGTGCGACTGTCTTGTTGGCATATTTTTTTGCGAAATACATCAGATAGAGCAGCTGCCATGGCCCCAGAGCATGCTCATGCAATGTTCCTTCGCCATTGCAGAGTACGAGATCTGCCTGTGTGATGGCCCGCACAATCGGCATATTGGCTGCGGTGAACCGTTTGGCGACCTCGCTGCTGTCAAAGTCCGGTATTTGTTGCGGCAACTCGGGAAGAGGTGTGTGTGTTTGCTCGACAGGCAGATAATTGACGTAGTAACCGCGCTCTACAAGAGTATCATAAATCTCGATTGACGTGCCAAAGCAGCCCCAGTGATATGAGTTGGCGGTGAAATTGAGTATTAAGCAGTTCTTTCGGAGCAAGATCGCCTCCGCTGTGTGTGACTATTCTAGATGCAGCCGTTTTATGCTGTTTCGAATCTTCTAACTTCCAAGCTTCTAAGCTCCAGAATCAGTTATAACCTGAATTACTATGGGATACAGCCCGCAATATCATTTCGTTGGTAGCAGAGAACGGGTTGGGAAGATCGCTCAGGCATGCCTGTGTCCGAGAGCTATTGGGGTGTTTCAAGTGGTCATTCGTGTCACTCGGCAACCGACCGCTCAGATGCTTGACAGGCGGTGCTTGTGTGCTTCATTCTTTTTTAACTTCGCAACTTTTTTGGCATTTGGACTGCGCTTTGGCTTCATGACGAAACTTTCCGTACGGCAAACCCTCTCGCGCGCGAAGTCATTTGCCCGCAAAGGTGAAATTGATAAGGCCAGAGCCTTATATCAATCTATTATTGATAGCTATCCTTCCAACATCAGTGCCAAACGTGAGCTTGAAAAGCTTTCCCAAGCGCATTCTCAAGTTAAGGGAGGCGCTACTCTTTCGAATATGCCTGCGGATCAGGTTCTTTCTCTTGAGACTGAAGCAGATGCGCGCAAGACGCGCGATTTTACCAGCGCTCTTGTCAAGAATGTTCCGACATCTTTGGTTGCCTGGAGCCTGTTGGGGGATGCAAGCCGCAAGCTCGGTTTGCTGGATGAGGCAGAAGGTGCCTATAGGATGGCGATCGAGCTCGATCCATCCAGCGCAGAGCTGCATAATAAGCTGGGAGTTGCCCTAAGAGAGCAGGGCAAGATTGAAGAGGGTGTTCATTGCTATCAAAAGGCCCTCAGCCTGGATAGTCGCAATGCCGAGGCCTATGTGAATCTGGGTGTTGTCTTCAGAAGCCTGGGGCGGCTTGAAGAAGCAGAGCTATTCTACCGTAAAGCAATCGAGTTTCAGCCCGATTTATCGAACGCTTTTAATAATCTGGGCAATGTGCTGCGCCTTCAGGGGCGAACGCAAGAGGCCGTGGTCGCGTTCGAACAAGCGCTACAGAATGATCCGCTCTCTACGCTTGCTCTGAATAATCTTGGGTCCACCTACCGCACGCAAATGATGTTCGATAAGGCAATCGAGGCTTTTGAACGGTCTTTGCAACTCAAGCCTGACCTTGCAGATACCCGAGCCGAGTTGATTTGGACTTGCGCCAATATTTGCGATTGGGATCGTTTGAAGCGATTGCTGCCGGATGTCGCCGATCTCGGTGTTGCTTCTGATCCCATTCAGCCATTCATGCTGATTTCTAACGATGGCAGTGCGGAGAACCAGTATCTGCGTGCGAAAAACTATGCGCGTAGCACCTTCAAACAGCAAACGGATCTGCGGCCACAGTGGGACGCCGGGGGCCGTATTCGGATCGGCTACTTTGGATCGGACTTTCACGATCATGCAACAATGCATCTGATGTCCGGTCTTCTGCGCTGCCATGACAGATCCCGGTTTGAGATTTTCGTTTACAGTTATGGCGTTCATTCCGGAGGTGAATGGCATGACTTTATTATCGAACATTGTGATCATTTTTTCGATATCAGCGCGCAAGCCGACCATGTCGTGCTGGAGCTGGTGCATTCCCATCAAATTGACATAGCTTTCGACCTCAAGGGATACACGAAAGATTCCAGGATCGATCTATTCCAATATGGGCTAGCGCCTATTCAGATTAGTTATCTTGGCTATCCCGGAACCGTTGCTGCTGACTTCATGGACTATGTTATTGCAGATGAGGTTGTCATTTCAGAGCGGCAAAGAGCATTCTTTAGTGAGAAGGTCATTTATTTGCCCAACTGCTATCAGCCCAACGACAATCGCCGGGTGATTGCGCCAGACACCATGTCGCGCAGCGAAGCGGGGCTGCCTGAAAGTGGATTTGTCTTTTGCTGTTTTAACAACAGCTACAAGATCTCGTCTTCCGAGTTTGATATCTGGATGCGCTTGCTTGGTGATGTCGAAGGCAGCGTTCTATGGCTGTTGAGCACGAATGACTTTGCAAAGACCAATCTCAGAGCTGAGGCGAAGAAGCGCAATATTGATCCTGAGCGTATCGTATTTGCAGATTGGGTTCCGCAAAATGAGCATCTGGCACGATTCCGGCTCGCAGACCTGTTTGTTGATACATTTATCTGCAACGCTCACACGACCGCCAGTGACGCGCTTTGGGCCGGTGTGCCTGTTGTAACCATGGTGGGAGACCAGTTCCCTGCAAGGGTTGCTGCGAGTTTGCTTCATGCGGTTGGACTAGAGGAATTGGTTACATCTTCTCAAGCTGACTATGAGCAACTGATCAAGACATTGTCTATTGAGCCCGACCGTCTGAGGGCTCTGCGAAAGCAATTGCAAGAGGATAGAATGACTTCGCCCCTGTTTGATACAGAGCGCTATACGCGCAATTTTGAAGAGGGGATTGCCCAAGCCTATGCCATCTACTCGAATGGAGAGAAAAGGCGCGATATTCGGGTGATCGAAGCAGAGCGTTGAGGTCTGCTGCTCTGTATCTCAGAAGCGTCCGCGCAGGGCGCATAGCCACGCACCCTGTCGAACAGGCGCGTATATTTGCACTTGGCGGGCAGGCGTATCTCTAGATATTTATTTCGAAATGAGGCAGGTCGTCCTCTTCGTTTTTTGGCTGAGTTTTGGCCTGATAGGCACGCACCTGCAAAAACTCTTCCGCTGACGTGTCCTCTTCCTGTTCGGTTTCCAAGGTGTTTGTCAGTTCCAGAAGGTCGTCGCCGGATAGCATCTGACGATTTTTGCGGCGCCCTTGTCTTTTGGGCTTATCCTTGGGCCGTGATTTTTCCTTGTCAGGATCAACGGCTTCATATCCGGTGTTACCGTGTTTGAAATCGATGGCCTGATCACGAGGAACATCCTCGACCGAGTCATCGCTCAAGTTATTACTGGTCTTCTTCGCCGCAGTTTTACCCAGCGTAGTGGCTGGCGGCTGCATCTTCTGAACAGAGAGATCCATTTACGTACCTCATACTCAATGCGCAGTCGTATGAAATAACTATATCTTAAAAAGCGGTCCTTGTCATTTCTTCTTCATTTTGGCAAATATTTTAATAAAAATGCTGGAAATTCATAAAGATATTGTTGGCTTTATAGGAAAGCGGTTTTGATTTTCTTCAGTTAGTCTGTCTAACGATGCTTCTATGGTCGCGATTCTGAAGCAGCCAATCAGACATGTCATCAAGATAGTCATGCACCGTTTTGCCCCACGGAATGGAACGACAAAACTGGTCTTCATACCAGGGTATGAATTGTTGCCCGAGATTCTCCGGCAGATGTACGAGATCCATCCGGTAGCTTTTTACGCCCATGGCGCCGGCCATATCTGCACTGCTGTTTGCCGGACCTGCAAACAGATCAAGGCAGGCTGTAAATGCTGCCGTGTTCAGTAGGTCGTCATTTATGTCCAAGCCGGGAATATGATAAATCGGCACATCGAACTCTTCGCGGAAGGCTTTGATTTCTTCTTCTGAGGCGGAATATTGCAAGTTGAAAAAATCGAAGCCAGGTAAGCGCAAGATCGGTAGTAAATCTTCTAGCGAGAGATAGTTTCGGTCGGTCAATTTGTTCTTCTTGATGCTAGACCATGCCAGACCGACTTTTGTATTGCCATTGTGCCGCATGAGCTCGTGCTCAAGGAAGGGCTTCATAATCTCATGCGGTAACCGAATTGCCATTGTTTTGTCGATAAATGACCGCAGATTGGGTCTGAACAAGGTATAAAGACAGGTGAGGGGGATTTGATAGTCATAGTTCCCGTCAACTTTCTCATATTTGTTCATCAGCCGCTTCTGTTGCTTGCCGGGGAAGAGGCCTATCGGTGCAGCAGCTTTGCCCGCTGCGTTGTCTCTACTGTCTTCCAGCTGAAAGGTTTCAACCTGCCTAGGCAGTTGCTGGATATTGACACCGGGCAAAATGACCCTGAGCAAGTCGAGGGTCTTCTTTCTGGACAAGAGGGTTGTTTGCACTTCTGAAGGGATTTCTTTCATCAGTTGGACATGCTTGAAAACATCTCCGATCCCCTGATCAGACCATACCAAAAGCCGTTTTCCTTCGATGGATTCTCCTTTCCAATGAGGAACATCAAGATCAAGGACCGGGTTTTGCGTCTGTATTTCGAAACGGGCATATTCGTCTTTTGCGGCCTGAGCAATGTTGCCAAGGTTTTTCTGTACGAGATTTCTCTCGTATTTCAGCCCGGCCTGCTCGGGTAACGCCCTGATGCTCTTGTTGAGATCCTCAAGGGCTTCTTCGAATTTTCCAAGAAACATGCGCGCTCTACCACGTCCTGCTCTGAGGTGAGCGTCCTCTGGGAATCTGGCTAAGGCCCTGCTTAGAAAAGTTTCCTCTCGATCAAAGAGTGCGAGATGATCAAGGCTTGCGCCTATCATTCGTCTGGCAGCAGGAATCTCCAGTGATGCATTTGCGTGCTTTTCAGAGTAGGCAACAATGTCCTCATAAGCCTGATTGCGCAGTCGGTCCTCAAGCCAGCGGATATGTGCTTCGGGGATGACCGGTGTCGCTTGCATGGCGCGCTTGAAACATAGGATTGCTGCATTTTCCAGACCTGCCGCAGAAAAAATGTCTCCAACCAGAGCACAGAGCTGCAGGTCTTCCGGAAAGGACTGAAGGGCGTTTTTTCCTAATGTTACGAGAGGGGTAAAGGCTGCCGGAGACGCATTTCCGGTTTGGCGGGATTCCTGTGCGGTCGCAGCGTACATGCAGGCGATCAAGTCCGCCCATTTTTGAGAATTGGTAGGAGCTTTGGTGACCGCATTCTGGAAAAATTCAACGGCGTCGTTGAACAGCTTGGCACGCTGAAGTGTCCGTCCGGTCTTGGACTGCAGCTCAATGTCTTCGGGATTCTTTACGGCCAGATCGACCATTGTTGCCGATGCTTCATGGGGTTTGCCGAGCGTAAAAAAGATTTCTGCCAACAATTCTCTTGCTGGCAGGAAATCCGGATAGGTTTGAATTTGGTTATGGCAGATTTCTGCTGCCTGACTATAGCTGGCAGCGTTAAAAAGCTTTTGTGCCGCTTTCAACTCTTTTTCGGCGCGCTTTTTATTCGCTCTATTCATGAACCAAAAAGACCTAGCTTATGAGCGTGTGTCGATGGAGATGCCCTGCTTCTGGCTTACTTGCACGGGGGCCTGACCTGCGTTGCCATACGTCTGGGCCTTGGCGCCCTTCTGGATCACCTCGTTGATGTCGCCTACCAGCTCGGAAGAGACTTCCTTGGCTGTCGCAATTACGGCCAGGTTGGTTTGCAGGGTGGACTGGAACATTTCATGGCGGCGTGCCAATAGTTCTGCATCCTGCGGGGCCAATTGCTTGACGAGCGAAGCGTTGGCGGCAATGGACTTCTGCAACAGCATATACTGAATGGAAAGCTGGTTCTTGGCTTCAACAAGATCCAGAGCTTCTTTGATTTCGCCGTTTCGCAGAAGAGCGGTTTCCTCAATCAAGACATTGTCGAGCGCATCCATGATCTGTTCGATGGCCCCAAGCAAGCGCTGTACGTCTTCGGGGCTGCCAATTGGGGCTTTGGCGAGCGCTGCGGCCTGGGTTACAGGATTCTGGGGGGCGTTCTGGTGCTCGGACATTTTATTGTTCCATTTCCTGCATGCTGATCAGCTCTCGCATTACGGAGTCCGCAATGCCGATGCCGCCAGCTTTTGTGATTTCATCTGCATAGGTTTCTGTCAGCAGACTGCGATAGGTGTTCTGCGCATAAGAGTCGCCGAATTCGTCTCCTCCCACGCCTCGAACATGCCCGAGAGCATTTGTGAGAGGAACACACTTTCAAATTCCTGAGCGGCCTGACGGGCCTGTTCTTCCCGGCTCAGGTTGGTTTGAAGGCCCTTGTTCTGGGCAATGGAAAAGGGGGTTGAAGTGACTGCGGTCATTACATCACCTCGATTTCTGCCTGAAGGGCGCCTGCGGCCTTGATGGCCTGAAGAATGGAAATCATGTCACGCGGGCCAACCCCCAGAGCATTGAGACCGGACACCAGATCGCGAAGGGGCACACTGCCTTGCAGCAGGGCCAGCTTTTTCTCGGTGTCCGTGTTGACGTCAACATTCGAGCGCGGAGCGGCGGCAGTCTGTCCGTTCGCAAATGCGTTGGGCTGGCTGATCTGTGGCGTTTCGCTGACGGTGACCGTCAGGTTGCCTTGAGCGATGGCGACGGTGCTGACGCGCACTTCCTGTCCCATCACGATAATGCCGGTGGTTTCATCGATAACGATCTTTGCGGGCAGATCCGGCTCCACATTCAGCTGTTCGATGTCCGTGATCAGGTCAACCATGTTGCCGTTGAAGTGTTTCGGCAGGGTAAGGCGGATGCCCGTCGGGTTCAGCGGCTCGGCAACCGGCTGGCCGATCAGGTCGTTGATTGTCTGTGCAATGCGGCGAGCGGTCGTGAGATCCGGGTTGCGCAGGGAAAGGCGCAGGGTCGTCATGCTTGCCAACTGGAAGGAAAGCTCGCGTTCAACCACGGCGCCGTTTGCGATGCGACCAGATGTCGGCACTCCTTGCGTCACGGTTGCCGCATCGCCTTCGGCGGTGAAACCGCCAATGGCAATCGGGCCTTGCGCAATTGCGTAGGTTTCACCGTCTGCACCCATCAGTGGGGTTACCATCAAGGTGCCGCCCTGCAGGCTACCTGCGTCACCAAGGGCACTGATTGTAGCGTCAATGCGCGAGCCCTGCACTGCAAAAGGAGGCAACGTTGCCGTTACGATGACGGCGGCGACATTCTTGGTGTTGAGGTTTGTGCCAGAGATGTTGACGCCCATACGTTCCAACATTGACTGCAAGCTCTGCTTGGTAAAAGGGGCGCTGTTGAGCGAGTCGCCGGTGCCATTCAGCCCCACGACAAGGCCATAGCCAATCAACTGGTTGTCTCTGATGCCTTCGAAGTCAACAATATCCTTGATCCGGGATGCGCTATGCGCCGGAAGAACGGCCATGCAGAGAAGTGCAAATACCGTCAGGATGAAAGAACGCAGTGACATTGTTGGTAAACCTTTTCAATCAGGCTGTTGGTGCTATGGGCTTTTCATTTTGCAAGAGTGTTCGCTATTCACTTTGCAAAGCATGTGCCAACAGGCGGGAGTGGCTGGTTTCTGCCAAGAAAGCGCAGAAAGGCACGCTTTTTAAAGGTATTTTAGAATGTTTCCGATAATGTTGAAATTAAGTCCACTGCAGAAATTGCCGAGTTGGTTAACGTTGCGTTAACTAATTGGGTTAATCTTTTCCTAAGGCGCCGGTTTCGGCGTCTTGCGGTTTTTTGTGCGGGATTGATTTGGTAGAGTTGGCGTGAGCCACAGATAAACGAAGGATTTGAAATGCGCGTTCAAGGT
Source organism: Cohaesibacter marisflavi (assembly GCF_963665895.2). Taxonomy (NCBI): domain Bacteria; kingdom Pseudomonadati; phylum Pseudomonadota; class Alphaproteobacteria; order Hyphomicrobiales; family Cohaesibacteraceae; genus Cohaesibacter; species Cohaesibacter marisflavi. Next base: position 187,647 of record NZ_OY762534.1, read on the forward strand.
GGATCTGGAACAAAGCATATCGGAAAGACTGGCAAGGCCGGAGCGTCCAAGTCATCCTCTGGCAGTTTTTCTGTGCCTGAAGAGACGCAAAGCGCAACCCGCTCCCAGCAAACCGCCCAGAGCAGTGCTGTGCAGGACATGTCTTCGTTGCTGGCTCTGCAATCTGTCGATGATGCCCTTCAGGGTAAGCGTCGCAAGGCTGTGCGCAAGGGCAACAAGATGCTGGATTTGCTTGAGGAGCTGCGTATGGGGATTCTTTGTGGAACCCTATCGCTCGCCGTCTTGCAGCAACTGGAACGGCTGTCTAGCGATCATGAACAGACTGGAGATGAGCGAATCGATGCTCTTATTGAAGAAATAGCTTTAAGAGCTCAAGTTGAAGTCGCAAAACTTGAAGCTGTTTCCGCAAACTGAGTATCCGTTGCTAATTTAAGATCAGTTCCATGGGGTTACGCCCTAAAATTAATCTCTTTATACTTTTTTTATAATGAGTAGTTGTGCGCGAGCCTTGCTACCTCTATATAACTCTCGTCTTTTCCAGGGAACTAAGGGGTTAGCCCATGTCGATCGAGATAGATAGTGACTATCGTCCTTCGGACAGTGAGCCCTTCATGAACGAACGGCAAATTGAATATTTTCGTCTAAAACTACAACAGTGGAAAGACGATATTTTGAAAGAAAGCCGTGAGACTTTGCAGCATCTTCAGGATGAGAATTCTAATCATCCCGATCTTGTTGACAGGGCCTCTTCGGAAACTGACCGGGCGATCGAATTGCGCGCGCGCGACCGGCAGCGAAAACTCATATCCAAAATCGATGCAGCCTTGAAGCGGATTGAAGATGGATCCTACGGATATTGCGAAGATACCGGGGAGCCCATTTCTCTGAAGCGTCTGGATGCACGGCCAACGGCTACTTTGTCCATCGAGGCGCAAGAACGCCACGAGCGCAGAGAAAAAGTCTATCGGGACGATTGATCCCGATGGGTTGTCTGCTTTTTTAGTGAGCTGATACGAATTCAATAATAGAAGGCGCGGATCCTGGAGATGGATCCGCGCCTTTTATTTGTGATCAGGCCAAATTTGGGAGCATGGTTCTGATCACGGATCGGGAGGTCGGTTTGGGAGCGGACCTCGCCGGAAACCGGTCCTGGTGGTTATCAGAACCGATTGGGGAGCGTGGGAGCTGCGGGCTCAGGCCCGCAACGCGGTTAGAATGGCAGGATGACGTCCATGACCTGCTGGCCATAGCGTGGTTGCTGGACATCGGAGAGCTGGCCGCGGCCACCATAGGCAATGCGCGCTTCGGCAATTTTTTCCGATTCAATGGTGTTGTCAGACGCGATGTCTTCTGGCCGAACGATACCGGCGACGAGAATTTCACGAACCTCGAAATTGACACGGATCTCCTGACGGCCCTCGATCACGAGATTGCCGTTTGGCAAAACCTGAAGAACAACAGCCGCGACGGATGTTGTAATGGTTTCAGACCGATCAATGGCTCCCGTTCCTTCGGATGAAGAGGTGGATGACGCGTTGGCCAGATTGGTCGCGTCAATTTCATTGATGCCAGACAGGGCGCTGCCCAGAATGGAGCCGACAGAGCCTGTAAGGCCGACATTGTCGTTGCCGCTGCGGCTGCGAGAGGTCGTGTTGTCGATTTTTGCGCTGTCGGTGATACTGACCTGTACGGTGAGGATATCACCGACTTTGGCGGCACGCTGATCCTTGAAGAATTTGCGTGATCCGGTTTGCCAGAGCGAGTTCGGGCTATAGGCGGCCGGTTCTACGGTCGGCATCGGCATCTGCACAGGCTTGTAGCCTTTCTGGGTTGTCGGATTGTCGATGGCGGCCAGAGCAGGGGCCTTGCCGATATTTTTCAAACGTTCGCCAGCACCGCATGCGCTGAGCGCGGAAGCCATGAGGCAGATTGTCAAAATTTGTCTCGTTTTCATGATCAGTTGGCTCCAAGGGATGCGACGATACTGCCGGGTTGGCCGATTTCAAGCAGGCCATGTCCGATGACCTCGGCGCGGATAACGCGGCTGGTCTGGGAATTCTGTACAGGAATGACATCGCCCTTCGAGCCATCGGAGAGGGCCTTGCCCATGATGGACAGATTGAGGTTGCCTGCATTGAAGACGATGGTGACCATGTCAGACCGTTTCACCATGTCCGGCTCGGTGAAATAGGCCGCATTGGCGATGATGCCTGCGCGCAGAGACTGACGGGCAGCCTTGCCTATGACTTCGTTCAGAGTTGCCGCGCTTGCCACTTGCGCTTTCTGGCGTGGCATTGGCGTCAAGGTAACATCGGATTTCGAGATGATTTCGCCGCGTCGTATGGTGCGGCTCAGAACTGGCACCATGACGGTTTCCATCGCCTCGCCACCAAGGCGAATAACGCCAAGGTCGTCGCGCCCATAGATCTGCAGATTGGCAGAAAAGCGTCCGCTCATCCGGTCGTAGCGCAAGCTTCTGATTTCAAACGGGCTAAAGCCACCGGGGGCTGCGTGCTGGTCAGACAGGTGGTTCGTAAGCTCGATATCGAGCTTGGCTGTGTCATCGACATATCCCTTTGCCTTCAACTGGGCTTCCAGTTTGCTGAGAATGTCCATTTCGGTTACCAGCTCGGACAGGCGGGCGACGCGGACGACCGAAATATTGTTGGTCGTGATCCTGCTGAGACCTGCCTGCAGGGCGGCATCGATTACGCGGTCTGCCTGGATGGTGCCGCTTTGCCCCAGAGAAGGAGCGCGAAAAACGGCCTTGTTCGCGTAGGAACCAGCATTCTGGAACAGATCGCCAAGTGTTACCAGGCGGGTATCGACAGTGACATTCTTTTTCAGGATTGCGGTGTCGGCATTGAAAGTGGTCGCCCAAGCGCTCGGACCGGCAAGAAGAATGGCGCTGGTGGTCAGTGCGGTAAAAACGGCAGCCTTGATCCTGCGTCCCAAGTCGGCAGCCTTGCGTTCCCGATATGTGTTCAATGAAAATCTCATTTTATCTGGCCTAGCTTAGCTGTGAGGTTGCCGACAGCATGTCGTCTGCTGCCTGAATGACACGGGAGTTCATTTCATAAGCGCGCTGTGCTGCGATCAGGTCGGAGATCTCAGTAACCGAGTTGACGTTGGCACTTTCCAGATATTTTTGCAGCATGTTGCCGTAGCCATCTGCATTCGGAACCGCAACCTGAGGCGCGCCACTGGCGTTGGTTTCCAGAAAGAGGTTGTCGCCCATTGGTTCCAGACCGGCCTTGTTGATGAAGCGTGCCAGCGTCAATTGACCTAGTGTCGTGTTCTGCGTGCTGTTGCCGACGGTGACCTGGATCTCGCCATCGTTGCTGATGGTGATGTCGCGGGTGTCGTCGGGGAAGGTGATACCGGGCTGCACTTCGTAGCCATCAGCGGTCACCAGTCGACCTTCGCTATCAATCTCGAAAGACCCGTCGCGAGAATAGGCTGTTGTGCCGTCTGGCAGGGTAATCTGGAAGTAGCCTTCGCCACGAATTGCGACGTCCAGCTCCTTGCCGGTGCTTTCCAGTGATCCTTGCGACATGATGCGTGAGGTTGCGGCCAGTCTGACACCAGACCCGATCTGCACCCCGACTGGCACCTGATTGCCCTGTGCGGAGGTGTTGGAACCGGAGCGGCGCAGATCCTGGTAAAGCAGATCCTGAAACTGGGCGCGCTGCTTCTTGTAGCCAGTGGTCCGCATGTTGGCGATGTTGTTCGACGTGACCTCGACGTTGCGTTCCTGCGCCATCATGCCAGTGGATGCGATATGGAGGGCTCTCATTTTCGATCTCCTGTTCTAGTTGCGTCAGGCATTCAATCTGCCGAGTTTGTCAATTGCGTTCTCGCGTAGATCGTTGGTTGCCTTGAGCGCCTTGGCGAGAGAGCCATAGGAGCGCGAGACTTCGATCATGCGGGAAATTTCAACTACGCCATGCACGTTGGATTGTTCGACATGGCCACCCATGATGTTGGGATCTTCAACGGCAACAGCATTCTCTCCGATGAAGAGAGACTTGCCTTCCTTCTTCAGGGTTTGAAGATTGTCGAAGGTAACGACCTGCAGTTGCCCCAACTCGCCCTGATCTGATGTGATCAGGCCGTCGCGGGCAATTTCGAAGTTGGTGTCTTCGGGCGTTACCGTGATCGGGCCGTCAATGCCCTGAACCTGATAGCCTTCTGTTGTTACCAACTGGCCCTGGCCGTTGATTTCGAATTCGCCATTGCGCGTGTAGCGTTCCCCTTGCGGAGTGTTGACGACGAAGAAGGACGAGTCATCGTTGATGGCTGCGTTGGCCGGATTGCCGGTCGCGACGATCGAGCCGGGCTCGAACTGAAGCACGATGACGTCATCTTGTACATAGGACAGCTTTTTGTCCGAAGACCGAAAATCGTTCATTTCGGCCACGGGCATGACATATTCCTTGAACAGCAGGTTGTCTGATTTGTAGCCTGCCGTGTTGATGTTTGCCAAGTTGTTGGCGATTACATCCATTTTACGCCGCAGAACCATCTGCCGCGTCAGACCTATAAGTTGTAGGTTCTCCATAACCGTTAACCACTTTGCTCCCAAATGATGCGCATCTCTGCTCCCCAGCGTGATGCGTTCAATGTTTGTTAAGCATGATGCGTGCCAAATTGCGAAAGCTATATATTTCAATAGGTTGTTGATTTATAATTGGCGCTGCGGCAATGAATTCAGGGTGCAAAAATGCCCAGTGGGAAAAAGTTGCCTATTTGGCTGTGGTTAAGGTTTAGAAAGGTTTTGTTAACCTTTTCTGCGCTATTTATTAAGGGTTATTAACCATGATTGATGAATCGTTATCAGATTGGGTCCGATATGTCGGAAGAGAATGAAAATGGTGAAGAAGAGGGAGGCTCTGGCGGCGGCAAAAAGAAGCTGATTGTCATCGCAGCCCTTGCGCTCGTTCTGCTGATTGGCGGTGGCGCTGCAGCCTATTTCTTCCTGTTCTCCTCTTCTTCTTCCAACGAGTTGATAGAGCCGGAGAACGATCCGAATGCAGAGCCAGAGAGCAAGGCCTATTTCTACGATCTGCCTGAAATGACTGTGAATCTGAATTCCCAGAACCGTCGTGCGCAATATCTGCGTCTCAAGGTGTCTCTGGAGCTGATCAGTCAGGAACAGGCGCAGAAGATCGAGCCGTTCATGCCTCGGGTGCTGGATGCATTTCAGGTTTATCTGCGAGAGCTCAGAACGCGGGATCTGGAAGGATCTGCCGGTTTGTTCCGCCTCAAGAGAGAGCTGTTGAAACGGATCAATGATGCGATTTATCCGGTTAAAGTGAATGATATTCTGTTCAAGGAAATCCTGATTCAGTAGGACTTCAAATGGCTGACGATGATGACAGCGTAGACCTGATGGCCGATTGGGGCGCCGCTCTGGAAGAGCAGGGTGCCGGTAGTGCCGATGAAATGGCTGCGCAATGGGCTGCGATGATTGACGAGCCGATGGACGGGGACGAAAATTCCTCGCGCGGCGCTGATCGTGTGCTTAATCAGGAAGAAATCGACAACCTGCTTGGCTTCAGTCTGGATGATGGCTTTGCCGGCGAGCGCAGCGGTGTGCGTGCGCTGATCGACTCGGCCATCGTTTCTTACGAACGTCTTCCAATGCTGGAGATCGTGTTCGACCGCCTGGTTCGGATGACGACCACCAGCCTGCGCAATTTTACTTCGGACAACGTCGAGGTTTCTCTGGATTCCATCACGTCAATCCGGTTCGGGGATTATCTGAACTCTATTCCGCTGCCCGCCATTCTGACGGTGTTCAAGGCTGAAGAGTGGGATAACCTTGGATTGATTACGGTTGACTCAAGCCTCATCTATTCCATCATCGATGTTCTGCTTGGTGGCGGGCGGGGCACATCTGCGATCCGTGTCGAAGGGCGTCCTTATACGACGATCGAGCTGAACCTGGTGCGCCAGATGATCGACATCGTTCTTGAAGATGCCGAGGCTGCATTTGCGCCGCTGTCACCGGTCAATTTTACGCTGGAACGTCTTGAGACAAACCCGCGCTTTGCGGCGATCTCCCGCCCTGCCAATGCGGCCATTCTGGTTGAATTGCGCATCGATATGGAAGATCGCGGCGGCAAGATTGAAATGTTGCTGCCTTATGCGACCATCGAACCCATTCGTGATCTACTCTTGCAGATGTTCATGGGTGAGAAATTCGGGCGTGATCCCATTTGGGAAGGGCATCTGGCAACGGAAGTCTATCATTCGCAAATCAGCGTTGATGCGCTTCTGTTCGAGAAGAAAATGTCCCTTAATGACATCATGAAACTGGATGTCGGGCAGACCTTGATGCTGGACAGTGGCCCGGATGATCCGGTGCGTCTGAAATGCGGAAATGTCTATCTGACCAAGGGGGTCATGGGACAGCATAACGGGAATATTTCCGTTCAGGTATCCAATAAACTGGCTAAGCCGAAAATGACGCTTTCTGCGTTTGAAAAAGCCGCTCAGGGCGGATCTGGAAAGGGTGAGTAGATGTCTGCTGGAATGATGATTGAATTGCTTGTCGCCTTTTTGCTCGTTCTGACGATTGGCTATTGTATAACGCTGAACCGTCGACTGAAACGGTTACGCAATGATGAAGAAGCTTTGCGGGCGACCATCGCGGAATTGATTACGGCGACCGAAATTGCAGAGCGCGCCATTCTGGGCCTGAAGGCAACCGCAGGGGATTGCGACAAGAATTTGTCCCATCGTCTGATGGAAGCCGAGCGGTTGGCTTCTGAGCTGCAATATTACGTTTCCCAAGGGGAAGGTGTCGTTGGCCGGCTGGTCAAGATTTCCGACGCAGTGCGTGGCGGCGCTGTCGCTGCAGCCGCCGAGCCACAGAAGCTGGCCGCACACGCTGCTCTTGATCGCGATGTGGAGTATGACCGCGTCAATAGCGGGTATCGTGGTGTTTCTGCTCATGCGCATTATGAAGCCATGGAGCGCGAACAGTCTGCGCCGTTGGTGGAAGCAGTTGAAAAACCCCGTAATCTCAAGGATGTGGCTGCGGCGACGTCTGAACGTTTGATGGCCATTCGGCAAAAAAGAGGTGTTGCGGCATGACCCAAGTGCGTTTGCTTCCAACCGTTCTTATCGCGGTTGTCGGGCTATTGTTTATCAAGGTGGCTCATCTGGTGGTCTATAGTGACATGTCTGCCGTATCCACCACGCCCGCACTGGCTCAGGAAGCGCCTGCACCTGCTGCTGATGGTGGCGCTGCAGCGGGAGATACTGGCAATGCTCCAGCTCCGGCTGATATGCCCGCACCGAATATGGATGAAGAGCCACCCTCTCTGGTGGATGGCATGCGGATTGATCCGACCCAGAGTTCGCGCTCCGAGCTTGCCATTCTGGAGCGACTGGCCAATCGTCGCAAGGAACTGGACGAACGCGCCAGAAGTATCGAAATGCGTGAAGCCTTGCTGAAGGCGGCAGAGAAGCGTTTGCAACAGCGTGTGGATGAACTCAAGTCGCTTGAGCAGACCATTGCTCTGGCGACCAAGAAGCGCGACGAGGAACAGCAGGCGGACATCAATCGTCTGGTAGCCATGTATTCTTCGATGAAATCCAAGCAGGCTGCGCAAATCTTCGAAGTCATGGATCAGGACATTCTGCTTGATATTGTCAAATCCATGAAGTCACGCAAGCTGGCCGCAATCATGGGCCAGATGAAGGCGGAATCAGCCAGCTCATTGAGTGCTGCAATCGCCAATAGCAATTCGCTCGAGCAGAATGTGCAGTCGCTGGCGGCGGATGAATTGCCCCAGATCGGGAATTAGTCTGGTGATTGATGCAGACGTGTTTAACGGCTTTGGTAATTAGCCGGAAAGCATTTTCGTTTAGGTTGGTCTCCAGAGAAAAAGATGGGTGATGTTCGTATTTGCAGATCACCCGTTTTGCTTTGAGATCCGGAGAGCTTTTATGACGGAGACGGCGCGGCAGTTTGCGTTGAAATATGATCAGGTGTGCAGCCCGATCCGCTCCCTTGCGGGTGGACTGGGGCGTGGACTTGCATCTTTCATTCTGCTTTGCCTGCTGTTTGTCTCGGTCTTTGCAAGCCATAGTTTGGCGCAGCAAATTGACGGCGGCGCAGATGGCTCGCAGACCGGCGAGCTTGAGATCGTTACAACCCAGGAAGAGGGGTTCGGGCGGATCATTCTCAACTTCAAAGGGCGCAATCTGTTGCCGGGCTACTCAATCAAGCAGGAAAACAGCATTTTTGTTATCCGCTTCGATGAGTCTGTCAATTCCTCCCCGGTTATGTCTTTGCCAACAATCCTGCCGGATTATGTCACGGTTGCGCGACTGGATCCGGACGGGCAGGGCATCCGGATTGCGTTGAAGCCCAATGTGCGTATCAACACTATGGAAGCGGGCGAGCGGTTATATATCGATCTGTTGCCGACCAGTTGGACAGGCCTGCCGCCTTCCTTGCCGCCAGAAGTGGTGCGCGAGCTAGCCAAACGCGCTGAAGAAGCGTTGCGTCTTGCCAGATCTCTCGAGCAGGCCAAAAAAGGCTCGCAAGTACGCCCCAAACTCGATCTGCGGATCGGTGATCATCCGACCTTTACGCGTGCGGCTTTTATCTGGAACATTCCCTTTGACTCCACATTCGAGCGTCAGGGGCCGGAAGTCCGAGTGTTTTTCAACCACAAGGCGGATGCGGATCTATCCAAGCTGCGTGCAGAGCTGCCTCCTTTGGTGAGTGACATTCAGATGTCCCATGAAAATGGAGGCACGCTGTTCAGGATTTTTGTGGCGCCCACATCGGATGTACGTGCTTTTCGCGAAGATGATTCCTACATCGTCGACATAACTGGCGACAAGGTTCTGTTTCAGGCGCAGGGCGCTGAAGACAGTATCACACGTGCCGTCTCTAGTCCCGGCGACAGTGGAGTTCTTATCGCCAATGGGACGGGGGGGAGCGCAGATGCTGCAGCGCCTGCAGGCAACAACCGGTTAGCCGATGCCAACAATTGGCCTGCGGCAGATACGAATAATGCAGCTGACGAGGTCATTCTCGGGCCGGGGCCGAATGGTGAAAGTCAGGACAATGCGCTCTTTGCCAATTCGCAAGTGACCGAGCCAATCGCTCCGACCGTTGCTGGTGCAGCTGACCCGAATGCTCAGAATGCAGCGCTCAACGGGGCGCCCGATGAGCGCTATCTTGCCATACCACCGGCAGCTGCTGAAGCGGAGGCGGTCAATCCGCCCTCGATGTCTGGTGCGACCGCCAAGGTGGAAGCCCCTTCCGAGCTGGTGCCAGCGCCTGCGCAGGTTCCGACGCCAACTCCATCACCGGTGGTGATTGAGGAAACGACGGTACCTAATGTCGACGTTATGCCTGTCGCGCCGGAACAGCAGCAAGCTCAGATGCCAATTGCTCAGGCAGGTACGACCCAGGAGCAGGTTCTACCCGGTGAAGAGAGCATATCAGGTGCGGCCAATGCAGAACGTATGACTGGCGCTTTGCCGGATTTGACCGCGCAAATGCTGCCTGTCGAGGCCAAGGCCTTCGGGCGTTCGGTTCGCCTGTTCTTTCCATTCAAGAATCCCACTGCGTCTGCCGTTTTCAAGAAAAGTGGTGTCATCTGGGCCGTGTTCGATACGCCGCTAGGGCTTGATGTCTCTGCGGCGCGCGGGCAGCTGAATGCCATCGCGGATGATCTGGAAGTATGGCGCTCCGGTCGTATTGCCGTGTTGCGCATTCCGCTCAAAAACTCCCGTCTGGTCACATTTTCCCCTGAGGGATATGGCTGGCTTTTGACGATCGGAGATATGGTGGTCGAACCGACCAAACCGCTGCATATGGCGCGAACCAAGATCAGCGGCGGTCGCTCTGCCATGCGCGTTAAGTTCGAAGGTACAGGAAGTATCCTCAAACTGCGCGATCCGGGCACCGGCGAGAATATTCATGTGGTCACCGGGCTGGGGCCTGCGCGCGGCTTTGTCAAATCGCAGCAACTTGTTGATTTCGCCACTCTGGTTTCTGCGCACGGCATTGCGTTGACCGAAAGAGTGGATGATTTGCAGGTGGCGCGTGATGGCGGGTTCATTTATATCAGCTCGAGCAACGGCTTGACCCTGTCAAACTCGGGAGCAGCGAAGGTCGATCTGAGTGGGCTGACCTCCGGAAATGGTACTGTGAGGGAGACCTACCTTAATCTGGAGTCGCTGATTGCTCCGTCGCCGACGGTTTTTACCCGCGAAAGACAGGCGCTGGAAGCGAAGGTTTCCCAGTTTGATGACCAGATGGCCATTCAGAGCGAAATGGCACTCGCCAAGCTGCTGCTTGCCAATGGTTATGGCACGGAAGCGCTTGGCCATTTGCAGATCATTGAAGATACAGCCCCAGAATTTGCGCGCGGTCGCGGGTTTCGCACATTGTTTGCGGCTGCCGAACTGTTTTCTGGACGGCCGGATTCGGCTTTCCGTCGGCTAAACCATCCCGAATTTGACAATGACGCAGATGCTTCTGTTTGGCGTGGTCTGGCCGCTGCCCGTTCGGGGCGCTGGCGAGAAGCCGAGGACGCTCTGGATCTTGCCTCAACGGTGGCTCAGGATTACAGCATTCATGTGCGCAACATGATGTTGCTGGACGGCGTCGAAATTTCCTTGTTGGACCAGCAGTTTGGCAGCGCATCTGCTGCTTTGGCCGAAGTGAATCCTGCTTATCTGGATCAGGAAGGTGTTGCGCGCTACAATCTGCTACGGGGCAAGATTGCTGTTGCAAGAAATGAATCCGCCGAGGCGCTGGAAGCCTTCAAGACAGCGCGGGAGACCCGATATCTGCCGATTGCGACAGATGCGTGGTTGCAGGAAATCAAGCTCAAGAATCAGGAAAAGCAGCTCACCAATGACGAAGCCATTGATGAGCTTGAGGGACTGACGACCATCTGGCGCGGCGATGACGTGGAACTGAATGCTTTAAGGAGCCTTGCTCATCTTTATGTCGACAAGGGGGAATTCCGCAACGCCTTCGAAACCCTGAAGGCGGCGACCAGTTCGGACGCGGCTTCGGACGTGACACGCGTTTTGCAGGAAGAAATGAACGGCGTGTTTTCGTCGCTCTTTCTTGATGGCAAGGTGGATGAATTGTCGGCCATCAAGGCCTTGTCGCTCTATTACGACTTTCGCGAGCTGACGCCGGTTGGCCGTCGCGGCGATGAAATGGTCCGGCGCCTGGCCGACAAGCTGGTGGAAGTGGATCTGCTGGATCGTGCCGAAGAGCTGCTTAAACATCAGGTTGACAATCGCCTCAAGGGAGCCGCCCGCTCACAGATTGCTGCCGACCTGGCTGTGATCTATTTGCTCGACCGTAAACCCAACAAAGCGCTGGATGTATTGCGCAGGACGCGACAGTCGCAGTTGCCGCTTTCTCTGGAGCGTCAGCGCCGGTTGGTTGAAGCCAAGGCTCTGGCAGAGTTGAACAAGGTGGATCTGGCTCTTGATCTCATCAAACCCCTGCAAGGGGGAGATGTGGAGCAATTACGCGCCGATATTCTCTGGCGCTCCAAACGCTGGCAGGATACTGCCGAGCAAATCGAGCAGATGATGGGAGATCGATGGAGCGTGCCGGATCCGCTGGATCAGGATGAACAGACTAACATTTTGCGGGCGGGTATTGCCTACAGCCTTTCTGATGACCGGTTGGGGCTGGATCGTCTGCGCAGAAAATATGCCAAGATGATGTCGGATACGCCTGTTTCTGGCGCGTTTGATGTGGTGACGCTGCCCATTGAGCAACGCAGCGGTCAGGAGTTCCAGGCCATTGCACAGGAAATTGCGGGTATCAGTACCATGGAGCGGTTCCTCAAAGAATATCGCAGCCGCTATTTGCAGCCCAATGGCGGGGCTGGCAATGTTGCCGAGCAGGCCGTTCCAGCTGCTAATGCTGCAGGCAATGGCGAGACTGCACCGCAAGCCTGATTTCCTCCTGTTGACCATGAAGTCACGATCCCGGGCTTTGGTTGGCATGGTATCTGGGTGGCGCGAAAGGTAGATAGCAAAATAGCGGCGCACCCTGAAGGGCGCACCGCTTGGACTTCTTCTTTTATACTCGCGATAGAAAAGGGGAGGCTAGCTCCCCAGGAAACTACGCACGAGCGATCCTGTGATCAGGTTCCAGCCATCAATCAACACAAAGAAAATGAGCTTGAACGGCAGCGAGATCACGACTGGCGGCAACATCATCATGCCCATCGACATGAGAATGGAAGCGACCACCAGATCGATGATGATGAAGGGCAGATAGATCAAGAAGCCAATCTCGAAACCTCGTCTCAATTCACTGATCATGAAGGCCGGAACGAGAACGCGGAGGCTCAAATCTTCCGGTGTTTCCGGCGCTTCCTGATTGGCCATGTCGAGAAACAGAGCAAGGTCATTCTCGCGCACATGCTGTCGCATGAACAGGTGGAAGGGGCGAGATGTGAGATCAAACGCTTCGGCGGGTTCTATCGTGCCCTGCACCAGCGGTTCGATGCCGGTATTGTAGGCTTCCTCAAAGGTTGGGGCCATGATGAAGGCCGTCAGGAATAGCGCCAGTGATACCATCACCGTGTTGGGCGGCGATGTTTGCAGGCCAAGCGCCGAGCGCAGCAAAGACAGCACCACAACAATCCGGGTGAAGGATGTCACCATGATCAGGATCGATGGGGCAAGGGACAGAACCGTGATTAGGGCGACCAGTTGAACTGCCCGCTCTGTCAGGGTCAGGTCATCCCCGAAGCCAATGGAGAGCTGCTGGGCGAAGGCCGGGTTGGGATAGATCACCAAGCAGAAGGCCGCGATGGCAATGCAACTCATGACCCCTAGAAGCAGGAAACGGCCCCATGACCGGGGCCGAGTACCTTTATGCTTTTGGTCTCGTGCAGCTGACGTCTCTTTCGAGCTGAATAGGTTCATTTTTTAATTTCGCTCGAAAGCTCATTCAGGAGCCTGTTGATCTCGTCATCGTAGGAAGCAGATTTGGAGAGAGGCTCGATTTCGGGCTCTTGATCGGCCTTGTCTGACGAGGGGGCCTGCGGTTTGGGCTGTGCTTCGCCCGCAGGTGGGGTGGGCTGCGCCTGCTCATCACTGCGCTGTTCCGAAGGGGTTTGTTGCTGTTGTGGCATTGGACGGGGCCGCTGTGGCTGCGGGGTCGCCGCTGCCCGTTGATGCGCTTCAGCCTCATTGGCAGCGTCAGGATTTTGCCGAGGAGCCTGTGGCTTTCTTTCCTCTTGCGGCTCCGGGCCGCGAGATTCCGCAGCTTGTGGCCGAGGCCGCTGCGGCTGAGGACGTTGGGCCTGAGAAGGTTGAACCTGTGGAGCTGGCTTTGGATCTGCTCCCTGGTCTCCCCTTTGTGATGCCTCAACAGACGCCTGATCAGGCTGCTGAGTTGGCTGAGAGAGCGTTTCTGTTTCCTTGCCTGCAGCTTTGCTTCCCGCGTCAGCTGAGGCCGAATCCTGTGCATTGGTGGTCTGCTGTTCAGACGGCGTTCTGTTTGCTTCAGCGCGCTGCTTAGACGTCTCTGGCTCCCTCTTGGCGCTTTCAGGCTGATCAGGAGAAGACGGTTTAGGCGATTTCTGCGTTGCAGGAGCCTGCGCTTCAGAAGCGCGCGCTGCAGTGGGCAGTGCTTCGATAGGTTGGTTTTTGGAAGCGGAGGTCTCTCGTCCAGCGGGATGCGTAGGCTTGCTATCCTGCTCTTTGACAGCCTTGACATCATGTTCGCCGGACGACGGCTTTTCGCCATTATCTGGCTGTGCGATGGGCGAACGCTTTACAGGATCGACATGCTGTCCGTGATCCTGAGGAGCTGCGGGATGGATGGTACGTGGCGCTTCCGGTTTCGGTTGCGGCTGCGCGTCCTGCCTACTCTGCTCAGAGGCCGAGCCTTGATGAATGACAGGGGCTTGCTGTGGCCGTGGGTCTCTTGGTTGCAGGTTGTTCCGTTCGGCCGGATGGACCGGTGGCGCCATGCCGGGGCCACCGGTGCGGGCTGCTGGTCTTTGCAATTGGTCCTGTGGGCGCTGCATATGAGGAGCTGTCGGGGAGCCTGAAACCGGTTGGCCTGGCTGTTGTGCCGGGGCTGCCGGACGCTGAGCCTGCATGCGAGGAGCGGCCGTTGATGTTGGTTGGGATGTCTGCTGCTGGGCAGGCATCTGCTGTGCCGGGCTGGACGGTGCAGGAGCTGGCTGCGCTAATGGCGGTTGAACAACCGGTGCGGCCTGTTGTGGCTGCATCTGTGCATGTGATGGCTGCTTCTGCATTTGCTGGGCGGGGATGTGATGTTCGACCAACAGGTCGGATTCTCCGCCGATGAGCAACAGATGCTCGACATGATCGCGCTGCACCAGAAGCAGGCGACGCTTGTGATCCACCGCGATCACTTCCTTGATTGACAGCCTTGGATCTTCACCCTGTCTGGCAATGCGTGCCGATACTAGATTCAGCTTTTTCATGATCCATGTCAGTAGAAATATCAAAATCAGGATCACGCCAAAGCCGATCAGGACCTGAACAAGCACTCCGCTTTCAATGCTCAACATAGGGTTTCCAATCTTGTCTTTATTCAGTCGTTGTGAGTTCAGACTCGTGCTTTCCATTTCTGCGTACAGCGAAAAACATGCCTCGAGCGAATCTGAATCTATGATTGCATTTTAACAATCTTGAAATATTTTTGGCGGTTTTTATACGCAAAATGCAAATTTTACCCCTTGTAATTTTTTACAGAACAGTCCGGTTTCAGCCAATTTTTCTTGTGACTTCCAATTCGTTAATGACTTGTTAACCAATTGATAGGCAAAATTTGCCGCAAGAGCTGATGAAGGCATCGCCTTGCATTGCTGCGCACTCAAATTCACGAGGCAAACCTTTGGCAATTGGAGACCTGAAACTATTTTCGATGCTTCGTTCCAAGATGCATTGGCATCAAACGAGGCAACGCGTGTTGGCCGAGAATATCGCAAACGCGGATAGTCCCCAATATAACGCCAAGGATCTTGCTCCGGTCAATTTCGATAGTGTCCTGAATATCCCGCGCGAAAGCGGGCTGCAGACACGCAAGACCAACAGCCATCACTTGCAGGGAAAGGCGATCTTTCCGGATAACAAGCTGGTTGGCAAGGATGTGGACGGCTTCGAAGTGACACCCTCGGGTAATAACGTGAATCTCGAAGAGCAGATGATGAAAGTGACGGCCAACCAGATGGACTATCAGGCGGTTGCCAGCCTTTATTCCAAGGGCTTGGGGATGATCCGCACTGCTGTCAGAAAAGGTTAGAGGCTGAGCACGTGCCTTGGCGATAGTCCGGGGCCCTGGGCTCGGGATGAGGTTTGAAACGCGTACGGGATCAATGAGGGTTCGACGCCAATTGAAAGGAAGAAGACGAGATGGATTTCCTGAAATCGATCATGATTGCAGCTTCCGGCCTGCATGCGCAAAGCGGCCGCATGCGTGTGATTTCGGAAAACATTGCCAACTCTGATTCTACGGCCAGGGAGCCGGGCGGGGACCCTTATCGGCGTCAGATTCCGTCCTTCCGCTCGCGGTTTGACAAAGAGGTTGAGGCCAATCTTGTCGAATTGGGTCGTGTGTTGCCCGATCAATCGGACTTCCGCATGCAGTATGATCCGGGCAGCCCGGCAGCCAATGACGAAGGCTATGTGAAGCTTCCCAATGTCAATTCCCTGATGGAAGTGACCGACCTGCAACAGGCGCAGAGAAGCTATCAGGCCAATCTGAACGTCATTACCGCCACCCGCCAGATGGTCACCAAGACGCTTGATATTCTCAAGGCGTAATCCGTTCCTAATCGCCCCCAACCCCAATTGGCCGTGCTGGGCCTGACGAGTTAACCAATGATTAATACTTCCTTGAGTGCTGCGAACGCTTATAATCTAGCTCAACAGCTTACGAATCAGACTAACCCGGACCAGTCACTGCAGAAGGCCGCCGATACGAAACCCGATTTCGGAGCGATGGTCAAAGACGGTGTTCAGGGCGTGCTCGACAAAGGGGATGTTGCCGAGAAAACCGCAACATCCATGATTGATGGCAAGGCCGATGTTGTTGATGTCGTAACTGCGGTTGCTGAAACCGAAGTGGCGTTGGAAACGATGGTATCCATTCGGGATCGTGTGATCTCCTCCTATGAGTCGATCATGCAGATGCCAATCTAATGGAATGGGCGCGTTTTGCGCGCCTTTTCGTGCCGGATCGGTTTCTAGCCTCACCATCTGAAGGAGATTTGATATGACCGGTCCGGAAGTACTCGATATTGCGCGTGAAGGCGTATGGGTGCTAATCAAGATCGCTGCGCCGCCAATGGTTGTCGGGTTGGTGATCGGTGTGGTCATTGCTCTTTTCCAGGCGTTGACGCAGATTCAGGAAATGACCTTGGTGTTTGTGCCCAAGATCATTGCCATTTTCCTCACCATTCTCATTACAATGCCCTTTTTCGGGGCGACATTGAGCACTTATATGCGAATGTTGATGGAGCGTGCCATTTCAGGCTGACGGTTCTTACCCAGCGTCTGACGGTGCGAATGAAGCATGCTCATCGACCTCCTTCCTCAAACGGCCTACATCTTTGTTCTGATCTTTTCCCGGATCGGAACCTTGTTCATGTTGCTGCCAGCTTTTTCTGAGCAGGCGGTATCTGTGCGTTTGAGGCTGGTGATTGCCTTGATGACCTGTCTGGTGCTCTATCCCATGGTTTCGGGCAACTATGGGGCCGTGCCGGGCACCTTTACGGGTATTCTCGTTGCCATGGGGCGGGAGATGATTGTGGCCGCCTTGATCGGGCTTTCCGTAAAGCTGGTGATGGCGGCCTTGCAGATTGCCGCGACCACAATTGCTTTCCAGATGGGTTTGAGTTTTGCCATGGGGTCGGACCCGTCTTCTGGCCAGCAGACGGTGCAGATCGGCACCTTTCTGAGCATGCTGGCCGTGACGATGATCTTCATCACCAATCTGCATTACTTGATGATTGCCGCGATGTATGACAGCTATCAACTGTTTCCGGTCAATCAGCCGATTCCGATCGGAGATATTGCCCAATACGCAACGGATATTCTGGCAGAGTCTTTTGTTATCGGCATCAAACTGTCATCACCCTTTATCGTCTATGGGCTGATCTTCCAGTTTGCGTTGGGGCTGTTATCCAGACTTATGCCGCAGTTGCAGGTGTATTTTCTGGCGATGCCTGCCAACATCTTTGTTGGCCTGTTGTTGTTGATGGTGCTTCTGGTCACGATGATGACCTGGTATCTGGGGCATGTTGAAGAGGTGCTTGGCAATTTTATCGTGCGGTGACGAGCCGCGCATTAGGTGAGTGCATTTGGAAAGACAGGATGTAGGAGACTGTCATGGCCGATGAAAATGACGACTCAGAAAAGTCGGAAGAGCCCACGCAAAAGCGTCTTGATGACGCGATAAAGAAAGGCGATGTGGCCAAGAGTCAAGAAGTATCCGCCTGGTTCTCCATGATGGGGACCGGACTGGTGCTTGCTGTGCTTGGTGGCTATATTGCCAAGGGCGTTACCAACAATCTGAAGGGTTTCATCGAGCATTCCTGGGACTTGTCGATCAATGGCTCACTGCTGGCCCAGCTCTGGGCCAAAGTGAGCTATTCAATGCTCGGCATTCTTATTCTGCCCATGTTGGCGCTTGTGACAGTGGCTGTGATCGGCAATCTCATTCAACACAGATTCGTCTTTACCACCGAGCCCATTAAACCAAAGCTCTCCAAGGTCAGCCCGGCCAGTGGTTTCAAGCGCCTTTTTTCCAAAGAGAGCCTTGTTAATTTTGCCAAAGGACTGGTCAAGCTCGGTGTCGTTGGCGCCTTGTTCTGGTTTCTGCTTTATCCCGAGCGCGACAAGCTGGACGTGGTGATCGGGCTGGAGCCGCTTGCGCTGTTGCCGCTAGTGCAAAGTCTGGCGATCAAGCTTATTTTCGGGGTGATCCTCTTTATGGCGGTGGTTGCCGGTATCGACTATCTCTATCAGCGCAATCGCTGGCATGAGAAACAGAAGATGACCATGCGTGAGGTCAAAGAGGAATACAAGCAGCAGGAAGGTGACCCAATGGTCAAGGCCAAGCTGCGGCAGGTGCGCATGGAGCGCAGCCGCAAGCGCATGATGGCCGCTGTTCCCGAGGCCTCTGTGGTGCTGACCAACCCGACGCATTATTCGGTGGCGCTCAAATATGATGCCGGAGCCATGCAGGCGCCTGTCTGTATCGCCAAGGGGGTGGATGACACGGCCATGCGCATTCGCGAGATTGCTCGTGAGCATGAGATTCCGATTATCCAGAATCCTCCTTTGACCCGGGCGCTCTATGCCACCGTTGAAATCGACGATGAAGTTCCTGAAGAACACTATAAAGCTGTTGCTGAAGTGATCAGCTACATCATGAAACTGAAAAATCGGTCAAGTTGGTCTAGCCGCAACTGAAGTTTTCAGGCAACTTGAAGACCAACGATTCTAGAAGGCATAGCCGCTAAGCAAGGCAGGGACACACCAGATGGGCAAGCTGACAGGTCAGGAAAACATGGAGCCGGCCATGATCGATCACAGTGAAGGATCTGGAAGTATCAAGTGGCTGTTGTTGCTTGCTTTTCTTCTTGTTGGCGTGGCTGTTGCCCTGGTCGTTTTCAAAGGCGAGATCGGTGGCCAGATCCAACTGGTGTTTTTGAGCGTTCTGGCTGGCTTGGGGATTCTCTCCCTGCTGGGCTTCGCTGTGGGGCTGATACAGCTGGGTAATCCGGCGCCTGCACCGCATCTGACGCGACAATTTGTGGATAGTATGAATGAGGGGATCCTTGTCTGCGATGGCAAGGACAGGCTCGTTTATGCCAATACTGAATATGCCCGCTTAACGGGGGCCGAGGATGCTTCGGCCATTCGATCCATAGAGCGCAGCTTTGCTGGCGAACCCGACGCAGCTGAGGCGATCTATCGCCTGTCTGAGGCCGTGCGCTCCGGCCGTCCGGCGCTTGAGGAATTTCGCCTGTTCAAGGCACCCAGCGGTGGAGGCGATGATGAGCATGAAACGCAGGCGCGCTGGTTCCGTATCCGCGTGCGCAAAATGCAGGATATCGGGGTCAGCGGCAAGGTTGAGGATTTGTTTGTCTGGCAGGTCAGCGATATCACGCGCGACCGAGAGCGGCAGGAAAATATCTTTCAGGAACTGCAGCTTGCCATCAATTATCTCGACCATGCTCCGGCAGGCTTCTTCTCGGCTGAGCCGGATGGGCGTGTCATCTATATGAACGCAACGCTGGCGGATTGGCTGGGCTATGATCTGGCGCAGTTCGAGCCGCGGCAATTGAACCTCAATGAGTTGGTTCCCGGGGATGGAACAGCCCTTCTGGAAGCGGCCAACAGCGCGCCGGGAATGCCGAAAACCGAGATGATCGACCTGGATCTGGTCAAGAGCAACGGCCAGAGCTTGCCGGTGCGCCTGATGCATCGGGTGCCGATGGCGTCTGACGGTACGCCGGGTGCGTCTCGTACGCTGGTGCTGAACAGAAGTCCGGGCGAGGATATTTCCGAAGAGTTGCGGGTTGCCGAGGTGCGCTTTGCGCGCTTCTTCAACAACACCCCGATTGCCATTGCCGCGCTGACGGGCGACGGTCGCGTATTGCGCACCAATGCGCCTTTTGCGCGCATGTTCAAGGCTGAAGTGCCCACTGAAAAAGGGGTGCAAGAGGGAGAGAGCGAAGAAAAGACGCCGTCTATCCTCAATCTGGTCGCCGAGAAGGATCAGGAGAATCTCACCGCAGCAATTGAAATGGCTCTTCAGGGCCAGAGCAATATTCTGCCGGTGGAATGCCTGCTTGCCGAAGACAAGAACCGCACCGTGCGCTTCTTCCTCTCCGGAGTGGAAGATAGCGAAGGGGATGATGAGCAGATCATTGTCTATGCGCTTGAAACGACAGAACAGCGGGCGCTTGAGGAGCAATTTTCCCAGAGCCAGAAAATGCAGGCCGTTGGCCAGCTGGCCGGTGGTGTTGCCCATGACTTCAACAATGTGCTGACCGCGATTATCGGCTTTTCCGATCTGTTGCTGACCAGCCATCGTCCGAGTGATCCTGCCTTTCAGGATATCATGAATATCAAGCAGAATGCCAACCGCGCCGCATCGCTTGTGCGGCAGCTTCTGGCCTTCTCTCGCCGCCAGACGCTGCGCCCGCAGGTACTTGCGTTGGGGGATGTTCTGGCTGACCTCTCGATTCTGTTGGATCGTCTGCTCGGCGAAAAGGTCGATCTTGATCTGGTGCATGGACGCGATCTCTGGCCGGTCAAGGCAGACCTCAACCAGCTTGAGCAGGTGATTGTCAACCTTGCGGTGAATGCGCGCGATGCCATGCCGGATGGGGGCCATCTGACCATTCAGACGCGCAATATGGGCAAGGATGAAGCCGAGGAAATGCCCTACAAGCAGCTGGAAACGGCTGACTATGTGCTTTTGGAAGTGGTCGATAGTGGTACTGGTATTCCCGCCGATATTCGCGACAAGATTTTTGAGCCTTTCTTCTCGACCAAGGATGTGGGCAAGGGCACCGGCCTTGGCCTGTCGACCGTTTACGGCATTATCAAGCAGACGGGTGGCTTCATCTTCCTTGAGAGCGAGATGGGGCAGGGCACGACCTTCCGCATCTTCCTGCCGCGTTATGTGGAAGAGGCCAAGGCGACAACCATTGATGCGGCGGCAACAGATGATCCCGAGCAGCAGGCACTTGAAGTGGCTGCCGACGAAGCGGGCAAGGAAGTCGTCAGCGAGGCTCCTCCTGCTGTCACCGATTTGACTGGTAACGCCACGATCCTGCTGGTGGAAGACGAAGAGGCTGTGCGTGCCTTTGCCGCTCGTGCTCTGGCCTCGCGTGGCTATCAGGTTTATGAAGCTGGGTCCGGTGCCGAGGCGCTCGAATTGATCCATGAAATCGACGAGCCGATTGATCTGGTTGTATCCGATGTCGTCATGCCCGAGATGGACGGTCCGACTATGCTGGGCGAGTTGCGTAAGATCAGACCTGAGCTGAAGGTCATCTTCATGTCCGGTTACGCTGAGGAAGCCTTCCGCAAGAATTTGCCGGATAACGAAGAATTCGGTTTCCTGCCCAAGCCTTTCTCCTTGAAGCAGCTGGCTACCAAGATCAAGGAAATGCTCGACGACGCGTAAGCGTGCGCTTCGCTTCTCTAAGGGCGGGCGGAATGCTGCGCTTCGGTGATAAACGCGATAAAAGACAAAAAGAAAAACCCGCCGATCTCATGATCTGCGGGCTTTTGTTTATTGCGGTCTGATTGCGTGGCCTAGAGGGCCTTGGCAATCCGGGCTGCCAGACGAGCATTGTTCTTGACCAGAGCGATGTTGGTAACAAGGCTGTCGCCTTCGGTCAGATCCTTGATGCGCGAGAGCACGAAGGGTGTGACTTCCTTGCCTGAAACGCTGCGACGGTTTGCTTCGCTGATGGCTTCAAGGATGAAGGTTTCCATTTCGTTGCGCGGGATCTCGTCGGCTTCGGGCACAGGATTGGCAACAATCATGCCGCCTTCGAGGCCAAGGGCCTTGCGCATGGCATAGAGAGACGCGATATCCTTTGGGTCATCCAGGCGCAGCGGACAGGAAAAACCGCTTTCTCGGGACCAGAAGGCTGGAAATTCGTCAGTTCCAACGCCAACAACCGGCACCCCAAGAGTTTCAAGCACTTCAAGCGTCTTGGGAATGTCGAGAAGCGCCTTGACGCCAGCTGAGACCACCATGACAGGGGTTTTTGCCAGTTCCTGAAGGTCGGCAGAGATATCAAAGCTCTCTTCTGCGCCCCGATGGACACCGCCGATGCCGCCTGTGGCAAAGGTGGAGATGCCTGCCAACGATGCGCAGATCATGGTGGCCGCGACGGTGGTCGAGCCGCTCTTGCCTGCTACAAGGGCATAGGCGAGATCGGCGCGGGAAAGCTTCATGATGTCGTTGCGCTGTGCCAACTCTTCAACCTGTTCGGTTGTAAGACCCACATTGATCACACCATCCAGAATGGCGATGGTTGCCGGACAAGCGCCTTCTTTGCGGATGATGTCTTCCACTTCCAGTGCGGTGGACACATTCTCGGGATAGGGCATGCCATGGGTGATGATGGTTGATTCAAGGGCCACGATGGGCTTGCCTGCGGCGCGGGCAGTTGCCACTTCGTCGCTATAGATGATGGGCAAGGAGGAGGTTTCAATGCTCATGATGGTCGGCTTTCTTGTTCGCTCTTATCTAGAGGGCTTCTACCACTAGGGCAGGGAGCGCTTTAAGGCTAGCTTTGGGGGATGTCTGCAATGCAGGAATCCAGAACGGGGCGGTTTAGCATGTCCGGTACGGCTTGTTCACTCATCAGGCTGAGGCTTGCGCCTGCCATGCCATAGGTGAGTGCCTTTTCAAACGGAACCTTGAGCAACAGGGCATGCAATACGCAGGCCGTCAGGGTGTCGCCTGCTCCGTTGGAGGATTTGATCTTGACCGGAGGAGCGGGCAAGGTCCAGCTCTCGTCTCCGCGCCATGCGCTCAGCCCGGAATTGCCCTTGGTGATGATGCCGGACTTGACGCCAGCTTCCGAGAGGATCTCTGGTAATGCATCAAGCTCGGCAAATTCATCCGCCAGAATAGCTGCTTCTGCCTCGTTGCAGAAGAGCAGGTCAATATCGGGCAGAATATCCTTGGCGCGATTGGCCTTGGGACCGGACACCGCGCTTACGGCCAGTTTGTGACTGCCCTTGTTCTCGGCAAGGGCCTGAAGTACAGACGGGGAAAGATTGGTGTCGGCAACGATTTTTGAGGGCGTGGGGAAGATGTTTAGGCAGCCAATGACTTCCTCGACCGGATAGGTGTCATAGATTCCCATGTCGGCAATGGCTGCTACGAGAGCCCCATTGCTATCTTCAATCGCGGTGTAGGTCGCGCTTCTTTGCTTCACGCTGGTCAGAATGAGAGAGATGTCGATATTAGCTGCGAGCAGCTGCTGCTTGAGCAATTCGGCATCGTCATCCTGACCGGAAATGGTCGAAAGGGCGACATTCCAACTGAGCTTGGCCAGACAGCGGGCAATGTTGCCTGCCACGCCGCCGACATTTCGGGTGAGAGTGCCGGGGTTGGATTGTTCCGGCTCAAGGCGAGCGGTGGAACGGGCGATCCTGTCGATATGGGCACCGCCAATCACGAGGATATCCGGAGTGAAGGAAACAGGGGTCATGCTCTGCTCAAGCTCATTTCAAGTGGTGACAACACTATCAGACTTGTCGGGATGCGACGAGGAAAGAATGGTTTCTTTTCGCGCCTCATAGAAAAACCGCCGCTTGCAAGGGCGGCGGTCGATCTTCTGTGAGGCATATAGAGCCAATGGGGGCTGCTTGTAAAGAGCCCCATTGGTGCCTGATGTCAGTCCATGGCCTTGAAATTGAATTCGCCGCCTTCCTTGATGCCGGAAAACCAGCGGGCAGTGACTGTTTTGGTCTTGGTGTAGAAGCGGAAGGCATCGGGACCATATTGATTGAGGTCGCCGAAGGAGGATTTCTTCCAGCCGCCGAAGGTGAAATAGCTAAGGGGAACCGGGATCGGGAAGTTAATGCCAACCATGCCGACATTGACGCGGTGGGCAAAATCGCGCGCGGTGTCACCATCGGCGGTGTAGATAGCCGTGCCATTGCCATAGGCATTGTCCATGACCAGCTTCAGAGCCTCTTCATAGCTCTCTGCGCGCACCTGACAAAGAACCGGGCCGAAGATTTCCTCTTTGTAGATGGTCATGTCTGCTGTGACATTGTCAAACAGACATGGGCCAACGAAGAAACCATTCTCAAAGCCTTCAAGCGAGAAACCACGCCCATCTACGACCAGTTTGGCGCCTTGTTCTACGCCACTGTCGATGAGACCGAGAATGCGGCTCTTGGCGGCTGCGGTTATGACCGGGCCATAGTCGATATCCTCGCCCTCAGTGTAAGCGCCGACCTTGAGTTTTTCGATGCGGGCGACGAGTTTTTCTGTGAGGGTATCGGCGGTTTTCTGGCCGACTGGAACCGCCACAGATACGGCCATACAGCGTTCGCCTGCGGCGCCAAAGCCTGCGCCGATCAGGGCATCTGCTGCCTTGTCAAGATCCGCATCTGGCATGATGATCATGTGGTTCTTGGCCCCGCCGAAGCATTGGGCGCGTTTGCCATTGGAGGCCGCACGGCCATAGATATATTGTGCGATTGGGGTGGAGCCGACAAAGCCGATGGCCTGAATTGTGTCATTGTCCAGAATGGCGTCTACGGTTTCCTTGTCGCCGTTTACGACCTGTAGCACACCGTCCGGCAAACCGGCTTCCTTGAGCAGTTCGGCAAGACGGAAGGATGTGGAGGGCACTCGTTCGGATGGTTTCAGGATCATGGCGTTGCCGCAGACCAGCGCTGGTGCCATTTCCCAAAGCGGGATCATGGCAGGGAAGTTGAAGGGCGCAATGCCTGCGACCACCCCCAGAGGCTGACGCATGGAGTAAAGGTCGATGCCCGGTCCGCCATTGTCGGTAAATTCGCCCTTGAGCAGATGCGGCGCGCCCATGCAAACTTCAACCACTTCCAGACCGCGCTGCACATCACCGCGAGCATCTGGCAGGGTTTTGCCATGTTCCATACTTACCAACTCGGCCAGCTCGTCCATATGCTCATTGATCAGGGCTCCGAATTTCATCATGACGCGGGCGCGGCGCTGTGGGTTGGTCGCGGCCCATGCTGGCTGTGCCTTGGCGGCGGCATCCACAGCGGCATTCAGCTCGTCGATTGTTGCCAGTGCGACCTTGGCCTGGATTGCTCCTGTCGCAGGATTGTAAATGTCGGAAAAACGCCCCGATGTGCCGGCGACGAGAGCGCCGTTGATATAGTGGCCATATTCGCGGGTCATGTGGACCTCCCAAATGCATGTTTATTGTGGTTGGGTGCATAGTGTATCAACAAAAATCGAATAGCAACGCTCGTCAAAACTCATCCGTTGTGCAAATATTAAAGTTTGGGAAGCAGCCAGGAGAGCCGGAGAGACAGGATGAATTGGGATGATGTGCGCATTTTTCTGGCGGTGGCGCGGGCGGGGCAAATTTTGCAGGCCGCGCGGCGTCTGGGGCTTAATCATGCTACGGTTGCCCGACGTATTTCCTCGCTGGAGGAAGCTTTGCAGGCCAAATTGCTTAAACGGCATACGACGGGCTGTAGTCTGACACCTGAAGGGGAGAGCTTTCTGCTGGCCGCCGAGCGTATGGAAACGGAGATGCTCTCTGCGCGGGCCGACATCGGGGCGGCGGATACCTCCGTTTCTGGCGTTGTGCGCATCGGGGCGCCGGATGGCTTCGGGGTTGCCTTTCTGGCGCCTCGTCTTGCGCCGCTGCTTGAGCAATATCCTGATCTCACGGTCCAGTTGGTGCCGGTGCCGCGATCCTTTTCGCTGGACCGGAGGGAAGCGGATATCGTGATCACAGTCGAACGGCCGTCGCAGGGTCGATTGGTGGCGCGGAAACTGGTGGACTATAGTTTGGGATTTTACGCCTCAGAGGACTATGTGGAGCGGTTCGGCCACCCGGCGAGTCTGGACGATTTCAAGTGCCATCGTCTGATCGGGTTCGTGGAAGATCTCATCTATTCGCCCTCGCTGAATTACAAGGCCGAGATGATGCGCGGCTATCAGCCACAGTTTGAGTGCGCCAGCGCGCTGGGGCAGACAGAGGCCGTTCGGGCCGGACTGGGCATAGGCATTCTGCATGGCTTCATGGCGCGGGAAGACCCCAATTTGGTTGAGATCCTGCCCGAGCGCCGCATTCAGAGGGCTTATTGGGCGGTCTATCACGAAAGTACCCGGCAGTTGAGACGGATCAAGGCGGTTTCGGATTTTGTTTATAGGTTGGTCGAGCAAGAGCGCGCGATCTTCCGATAGACTTTTGAGCCGTATCTCCCAATCTTTCTCCATGCGGCAATTTGACTCCCCGGAAATGAGAAACACTCTTTAAAATGGTTGACAAACGAATAGTCTGGAAGACATATTTAGAATAATTCTAAATTAAGGTATCCGCCAATGGTTTTGAGTCTTTTTTCCAACAGCAAGCGCGCTTTCACGTCGCTTTCCGAAAAGGAAGTGCTTGCTTTGGCTATATCCTCAGAGGAGGATGATGCGCGCATCTACAGGGCCTATGCCGAGCATCTGCGCGCCGACTACCCGCAAACTGCGAAAATCTATGAAGATATGGCCGCTGTCGAAGATCAGCATCGCTGCAATCTGATTGAGATGTATAAAAGCCGGTTTGGCGATGTGATTCCGCTTATCCGGCGCGACCATGTTCGTGGCTTCTATGATCGCAAGCCCGATTGGTTGATGAAGACTCTGACGCTGGAGAAAATCCGCAATGAGACCATCGCCATGGAAGATCAATCTGCACGCTTCTATCGCGTTGCGATTGATCAGGTAACCGATGCCGATACGCGCAGGCTATTGGGTGATCTGGCTCTGGCTGAAGAGGGGCACGAGGATATTGCTCGCGAATTGCAAGATGAGCACACGCCCGATGCCGTCAAGGATGATGAGCAGAGCCATGAGCATAAGCAGTTTGTGCTGACATGGGTGCAACCCGGTCTGGCGGGGCTCATGGATGGGTCCGTTTCCACGCTCGCGCCGATTTTTGCCGCCGCTTTTGCAACGCAGGACACCTGGCAGACCTTCCTGATTGGTCTTTCGGCTGCGGTTGGTGCCGGTATTTCCATGGGCTTTACGGAAGCGGCCCATGATGATGGCAAAATCTCGGGGCGTGGCTCGCCCATCAAGCGCGGAATCGCCTCTGGTGTCATGACCATGGTCGGTGGCCTGGGGCATGCGCTGCCTTATCTTATCCCCTTCTTCTGGACGGCGACCGTGATTGCCGTGGTGATCGTCTTCTTTGAACTTTGGGCCATTGCCTGGATTCAGAATAAATATATGGAAACGCCATTCCTGCGGGCTGCTTTCCAGGTCGTGCTTGGCGGAGCACTGGTGCTGGCTGCCGGTATCCTGATCGGCAGTGGCTAAAGCGTCATCTCTATGTCCCGATATTAGGGCTCGCGCATGCGCTTGGGATGTGAAGCGCGGTGTGCGGGCCTTTTTCTTTGCCGGCCTCACGCGGCGTTCACTTTCAGTTGATCGACATAAAGCGAAGGGTTAATTGCCAGATTGTCGCAGCCTTTGATAGGCTACTGCAATAGAACCAAAATCCTCGCCTCGTTCTTTGCTAAAAAAGGGACGTGGGAAGGATGTTGCAGGAGAGATATTATGGCAGCCCCAAGTTCATACCAAGGCCCTCGCGCTGAACATAAAGGTCAGCAGAGCGTGTCGCAGGATGCTCATATTGCTTTCGAGAAGGCCTATTCTCAGACAACGGTAGGCGATATCCTCGAGGAAAAGGATGGTGCTTTATTTTCTGTGACTGTCAGCTCCAGTCTTGCTTCTGTAATCGCTGAACTCCACACCCACAAGATCGGTAACCTGCCGGTGATTGACCCTAATGCGGGATTGGTCGGTGTGATTTCCGAGCGCGATATCATCCGCGCAACCGGCGAATTCGGAGAAGAGGCGTTGTCTCGTCCGGTTCGCGATTTCATGACTGCCAATCCGCAAACCTGCTCTCAGGAAGACAAGGTCGGCGATGTCATGATCCGCATGACCGAAGGGCGCTTCCGGCATATGCCTGTTGTCGACAATGATGTGCTTGAAGGCGTCATCTCCATTCGTGATATCGTCATTCATCGCGTCAAGGAAGTGGAGTTCGAGACCCTGCGTCTTAAACAGCTCATGGTTGGCTGATCTATCATAACGCCAAGCATCTCTGGCGCCGATTGCGCCGGAGATGTGATCTGATCCTTGCGCCATTCCGTATCTCTGAGCAAAGGAGAATGATACGGCATGAGCAATCAGCTTGAAAACTACCAGCGGGTCTGGATCATCGGGGCTAGCTCTGGCATGGGCGCTGCTTTGGCAGAGATGCTGGCTCAGCGCGGCAAAGAGGTGATTGTCAGCGCGCGGCGCGCTGAGAAGCTCGAAGCGCTTGCCCAGCGCTCCAGCCTGATTACGCCTCTGCCTCTTGATGTGGAGGCCCCGGATGCGGTAGCTGAAGCGGTATCCAGCCTTCAGACTGCGGGCTCTCTTCCCGATCTTACCATCTATTGTGCTGCGATTTACGAGCCGGGCGGGATGGCCCAGCTTGATCCTGAAAAAGCAAGGCAGCATATTGGCGTCAATTATCTGGGCGCTGTGTCTGTTCTGTCGGCTCTTTTCCCGAAATTGAAGGAAAAAGGCTCAGGATCGATCGCCATTGTGTCGTCTCTCACCTCTTATTGTGGTTTGCCGATGGCTGCGCTTTATGGTCCGACGAAGGCGGCGCTTGCCAGCCTGTGCGAGACGATCAAGCCGGAGTTCGATCAGGCCGGACTGCAGCTTCAGCTTATCAATCCCGGCTTTGTCGATACGCCTCTTACGGAGAAAAACAGCTTTCCCATGCCGTTTATCCTCTCGCGAGAAGAGGCTGCTCAGCGTATTCTCAAGGGGCTTGAGCGCTCAGCCTTTGAAATTGCCTTTCCAACACGCATGGCGGTTGCGCTCGGTCTGTTGCGCAGGCTTCCCTATGGTTTGTATTTCCGCTTGATGAGGAGGATGCTTCGATGAGTGTTCCCACAGAACAAAGAGCAGAGGTGGCGCGCCTTTATGCGCAATATTTCGAGACCCTTAGCCCAGAATCCGCAAAGGATGCGCAGGCTCTGATCAGTGATGATGTGCATTTCATCGATCCGTTCAACGATGTCAAAGGCAGAGAGAATTTCCAGCGGGTTGTCGACAAGATGTTCGAGGATGTGAAAGATCCCTGTTTTCAGATTCTGGATCTGGCATGGTCGGATGCTGCGGATCTTTGCCTCATGCGCTGGGATTTCTCATGCACGGCGCCGGTGATCGGGTTCTGGACAGTGCGCGGAGTGAGTGAAATTCGGTTCAATGATCAAAACCAGATTTGTGCTCATTATGACTATTGGGATGCGAGCAGACACTTTTATGCGCGCTTGCCGGTGATTGGCTGGATGATCCGCAAAATCCAGAAGAAGGCCAGTATCTAGGGGGCAGGCAGGGCCGCCGCCTGATCCGATGACTGTTGCTGCATATGGAAAAAGGCATGTCCAATTGAGGGGCATGCCTTTTGTTTTTCGGGCCTTTTGTTTTCCCGTCGGTTTGCGACAGTGCAGCTTCTTCCGAAGAGGGCTTAATATTATGCGGGTCGTTCGTAGCAATAATGGCCCACATTGATGGTGTTATTGGCGAACCCTGCCTCACAATAGGCGAGATAGAACAGCCACATACGTTTGAAACGTTCGTCATAGCCGAGTTTGGAGATCTGCGGCCACTGCGCCAGAAATGCCTTGCTCCAGCGCGCCAGAGTCTTGGCATAATCCTGCGTGAATGTTTCCCTGAAGACCGGAATGAGGCCTGCCTTTTTGGCGTGGTCATCCAGATGAACTTCCGTGGGCAACATGCCCCCGGGGAAGATGAAGGTCTGGATAAAGTCTGCGCCGCTGCGATATTTTTCAAAACCATTTTCGTCGATGGTGATGGCTTGCAGCGCGGCTCTTCCGCCCGGACGCAGATTGTCGTGCAGATGCTTGAAATAGACCGGCCAGTGCTCTTCGCCGACGGCCTCGATCATTTCGATGGAGGCGATGGCGTCATATTGTCCGGTCTCGTGGCGATAGTCGCGCAAGTGGAAGCGGGCAAGGTTGTCAAAGCCTTTGGATTTGGCCCTGTTAATCGAATAGTCGAGTTGCTCGGTTGAGAGGGTCAAGCCTTCCACCTTGCAGCCGATAGTGGCTGCGCGTTCTGCAAATGCCCCCCAGCCACAGCCGATCTCGAGAATGGTGTCTCCGGGGCGAGCATTGCTCAATTGTAGCACCCGATCCAGTTTGCGCAGCTGGGCCTGTTCCAGCGCCTCATGCTCTTCGGTCTTGTAGGC
The DNA here is from genome assembly GCF_963665895.2 of Cohaesibacter marisflavi. Taxonomy (NCBI): domain Bacteria; kingdom Pseudomonadati; phylum Pseudomonadota; class Alphaproteobacteria; order Hyphomicrobiales; family Cohaesibacteraceae; genus Cohaesibacter; species Cohaesibacter marisflavi. The sequence goes on from NZ_OY762534.1 coordinate 217,691, forward strand.
AGAGGAATAGGTCATCGTGGGATCAAGCCACAATCGGTAGAAATCGTTGCCCAGATCATAGTGGAACGAGATATTCTTGCGGCTGCCCTTGATGCTGTTGGCTCGGGCCAGGTGTTTGAGATGGGCGATCCAGCGGGCGACCTTGCCATGGGAATAGAGTTTCTCATATGTGGCGCGGTTCCTCAGGCACAGATCAAACAATCTTGCCAGATTGTCGCAGCTCCAGTGAGCCGAAATGAAGCTTTCCGCGACCCCAAGCATGCCGCGAGTGACAATGCTCCAGAGCGTTCGATTGTTGTGAATCTGGACCTGTACGATTGGCTCTTTCTCATTGCCTGACCCGAATAGGAGCTTGCCGCCTGAAGGCAGGATAAACTCGACATGGCCATAGTGCAGGCCTGAAAAAATGGGACTGAGGAAGCGGTGCCAGAGGCGCCCTTGCATCGTAGGCACCACGGACCCTGCCATGGAGCCAGACCGATCAAATTCCGCATGCGTTAGATTCTTCTGCAAACTCATTGATGCAATCCTTTACCAAGTCTGGAGCGGTGAAGGCTTGAAACTTGCTCGGACGGCACGGGCGGTCGTTTGTGAAAAGGCGCGCCCTTGCGCCATAATTTCAAGGCTTCAAGATGTATGGCTGCGAGGATTTTCCATCCGCTCTGGATCAGCCTAACAAAAGTTAATGTTAGATTTCTAGTGGTGAAGGCCTTTTTTTGTGCGGTAAAGGAGGCCATCAGAGAAGAGGGTTGCTGGCCGCTCAATGTGATTTGGTAGGACAGTTTTTCGTGCGGTAAGCGAATTGAGAAATTGTACTTTCCTTCAATATCCAGAAAAGGTGATACGTAGAATATCTTTTTCCCCTCATGGCGCAGCCTTTGGCCTTGTGACAAATTGCGCTCCTCATTGGTGAGAGCATAGATATAGTGAAAGCGTTCTCCGAATGTATTGCTGACCTGATAGAGGATCGCCTTGAGGTTGTTTTCCTGATCGCAACAGAAAAAGAGTGTTAGTGGATTGAAGCTGCGTCCCAGAACTCTTGGAAAGGTCAGCGCAGTAAAGCGGGTGGGGCGGTTAGCTTCCTCTGAGAATTCGCCAGAAGCTTCCACCAGATGCTCAAGATAGTCTTGCAGACTGTCGAATCCGGGTGCGATATAGTCCGCCTCATGAAAGCTGATGAGGTTAAAGTGGTTGACGGAAAAGAGGCGCGAACGCTGGTTTATCTCGTCAAGCTTGTCGAGCGGCAGGAGCATCGAGGTCACCCTGTAGGCAAGGCGATGTTCCACTGCGCCGCTGCGCACATGGCTGACGATGCCTTCATAAAGACAGGCATCAGGGGCAAAGGTGAGGGCTTCGTTGTTCATCATTTTGCTAAAGCCAAAAGCTCTGCCTTGTCGCCTTTGCCAAGTGTCCGTGCTGTTCTTGCTTTTGGTGGAGCAACAAAGATCCGGTTTGAAGGATCTTCTAGCGTCCATGGTCGCGGTACGCCGCCGAGCTGCTCCGCAACCGCAAGGCCAGCCTGAATGCCATCCTCGTGGAAACCATAACCGAAATAGGCCCCGCAGAACCATGTCCGTCGAATGCCCTGAAGTGCCCAGAGTTTATTCTGGGCTTTAATTGCCTGCATTGAGAAGACAGGATGATGATAAAGCTGCGAACGCAGAACGGTGCCTTCTGCCGGTTGCTCAATCGGGTTGAGCGTAACAAACAGATCGTCCTTGCAGGCCAACGGCTGAAGCTTGTTCATCCAATAGGTCACACAGAGCCGCGGATCGCTTGCTTCGCCTTGCTCGCCAGCGCCGCTATCCTGAATATAGTTCCAGCTTGCCCAGGCCGCTCGGCGACGTGGCATCAAGGCTGGATCCTTGTGCAGGATCGCCAGATTTTTGTGATAGGGAATGGCCTCCAGCGTGGTGCGTTCGGCTTCATCCATATCGCCGCCACTGGCACCAAGGATCTGCAAGGCCTGATCGGCATGGCAGGCAAGCACCACATGGTCATAGCGCTTTTCAAGGCCCTGACGGGTGCGGATCGTCACGGAGCCGGGGCGTCGCTCCAGCGCGGTGATGGATTGATTGAGATGGATATCGCCTGATACAAGGCTGGCGATCTTCTCGACATAGCGTTTCGAGCCGCCGGGAATGGTGCGCCATTGCGGACGATTGCGGAATTGCACCAGCCCGTGGTTGATCGAAAAGCGCATGAAGGCTTCGAAGGGAAACTTCATCATTTCTTCTGACGGAATGCACCAGATGGCGGCGCCCATTGGCACCAGATGATCATGGATGAAGGCATCAGAGTAATTGTTGGCCTTTAGATAGTCTTCCAACGTCATGGATTGGGCCAGAGCGGTTTCGATATCACGAGGGGCCTCCATATAAAAGCGCCTGATATCTGTCAGCATTTTCAAGAAGCGCGGATTGAGAGCGTTGGAAGGTTTGGCGAAGAGGCCCTTTAAGCCCTGTCCGCTATATTCCTGATCGCTATCGCGCAAGGACGCGGAGAAGGACATGTCAGATAGCGCAGTGTCGACTTCGAGATGGTCAAACAGTCGGGTCAGGTTCGGATAGGTGCGCTCGTTATAAACGATAAAACCGGTATCCACATCAATCGGGCCAGTGGATGTTTCCACGGTCTGCGTATTGGCATGCCCACCCAGACGATCGTCTTTTTCAAAAATATCGACCCTATGATTCTTCGAGAGAAGCCAGGCTGCCGAAAGTCCTGAAATACCTGATCCGATAACTGCTATCTGCATTGTAAACTCCGCGGTTTTTCAACTTATTCGTTTCGTTCGGGGCAATGGATCACTTTCTAAAGTCAGAGTTTTTCTATCTTACAAAATTTTTTTTGCCTTCGGGCTCGCACTTTTTGTGATCCGCCTTTGTACTTACCCAGTAAAAGGTTATGAACGCATTTTGGGATGGATTTGATGATGACAATGGTGCAAGCTCTCTCGAAAAGATCGAAGGGAGGCGGGTGTATGACCGCTGGCCAACTCAGTGCCATGCTTGTTGCGTTGGGTGAACATCATGATCGCGTTGCTTTTCGGCAGCTGTTCGATCATTTTGCGCCGCGCTTGAAGAGTTTTTACCTTAAAGCGGGAACGAATCCGCAGATGGCTGAAGAGCTGGTGCAGGAGACCTTCACGCAGATCTGGCGTAAAGCGCATTTATATAGGCCTGATAAGGCCGCAGCTTCGACCTGGATCTTCACCATCGCCCGAAATCAGCGCATTGATCGCCTTCGCTCTGAAAAGAGCTTTGTTTACAAGGATGAGGATTTCTTTGCTTCCAAGCTGGTGTCTGATGAAGAGCAGACTACAGAGGTTCATCGCAATGAACTGGTGGAGCGGGTTTCCAAGGCCATGGCCCTGTTGCCCAGCAATCAGGCCGAGATTGTGAGCATGGCCTTTTATGACGAAGCGACCCATGCAGAAATTGCCCAGAAACTGTCATTGCCCTTGGGGACTGTCAAATCCCGCATGCGGCTGGCATTTGGGCGCTTGAGAAATATTTTGTCGGAGGTGGAAGCATGATTCACCATCATTTGAGCGACGAAATGATACTGGCCTATGCTGCAGGCAGCCTTTCTGCCGGGCAGGCAATGGTGGTGGCTTGTCATCTGGACATTTGCCCCGCCTGTGCTGCAAGGGTGGCAGAAGCTGAAGTGATCGGTGGCGCTCTGATCGCTGATGTCGAAGAGACCGCTGTATCTGATGACCTGTTTAACCAGATTTTGGTGGATGTGGATGAAGCTCAAAGCTTCCCTGAGCCCGAGCGCACTGGTGCTTCAACTTCAGATGATCTGTCTTCATCGTCCTATCTTGACGGGCGCTATGTGCCCCGCCTGCTGGCCAATATGATCGGTGATGACTTTGCTGCTGTGCGTTGGCGCACTGTGGGGCCGGGTATCAAACAATTCGTCTTGCCGGTGCCTTCATCGGAAGGGGAGAAGGTACGCCTTCTCAAACTCTCGCCGGGGTTTGTTACGCCCGATCACAGTCATCACGGCAGTGAATTGACCCTTGTGCTGAAGGGCTCCTTTTCTGACGATACGGGCCGGTATCGGGTTGGGGATATTCAGGATGCCGAAGAGGACATGCATCATCAGCCGATGGCCGATACTGAAGAGGACTGCATCTGTCTGGTTTGCACCGATGCGCCCTTGGAATTCAAGGGTGTGATCACGCGGCTGTTGCAGCCGATTATCGGTATCTGATGGCGGTCAACTCCGTGCCTGAGGCTCTCATGAAAGATAAGGTTGAGCGTATCGCCGTGATTGGTGCCACAGGTAGTATCGGGGCTGCTTTGTCGGATAATCTTATGGAACTTTTTCCTTCGGCGACGCTGCTTGCTGTCGGGCGCAGCGTGCCATCAAGAGAGAAGAATGCGGGCCAGAAGGCTCCGGTTTGCATCGGTGGCTTCGATCTTCTCGACGAAGAGAGCATCCATGATACCTGCTCTCTAATTGTCGCAGATGGAATGCCTGATCTTGTCTTTGTCGCAACGGGTATTCTGCATGACGGCGATGCCTTTCCCGAGCGATCGATCAAGGATCTCGATAGGCAAGCGATGGAGCATTTGCTGGCGGTCAATCTGGTCGGGCCAAGCCTCATCATGAAGCATCTTCTGCCTCATGTGCCGCGCAAGGGAGCGTTCCGCATGGGGCTTTTGAGCGCGCGGGTCGGCTCGATATCAGATAATCAGCTTGGTGGCTGGTATAGCTATCGCACGTCCAAGGCTGGCCTTAACATGATGATCAAGGGAGCGGCAATCGAGCTCAAGCGGCGCAATCGGGATGCCATTCTGGTTGGCCTGCATCCGGGCACGGTTGAGAGTGCCTTGTCCCAACCCTTTCAATGGAATGTTCCCCCACAAAAGCTTTTCACGCCAGAGCATGCGTCCCGCTGTCTGGTGAAGGTTTTGCTATCGCGAAGCCCTGATCAGTCCGGCCTGTGCTTTGACTGGGCGGGCAAGGAGATTGAACCGTGAGCGATATCGCCATTCATTGGTTCCGGCAGGATCTGCGCCTGTCGGATAATCCCGCACTTGCCAAAGCGGTTGAGAAGGGGGACCTGATCCCCGTTTATATTCTGGATGACGAGAATGCCGGAGCCGACGCCATGGGCGGGGCCAGCCGCTGGTGGCTGCATGAGGCGCTTCGGATTTTGAATGATCAGCTCGGTGGTCATTTGCGGCTCTATAAAGGTGATGCCAAGGAAATTCTTCCAAAGCTGGCTGCGCTTCACGATGCGCGCATGGTGAGTTGGACCCGCTGTTATGAGCCATGGCGGGTGACGCGCGACAAGGCCATAAAGGAAAAGCTGGATGCGCAAGGCTGCGAAACGATCCGGCTGAATGGTTCTTTGTTGTGGGAGCCCTGGGCCATCAAGAAGCAGGATGGTACGCCCTATAAGGTCTTCACTCCTTTCTTTCGCAAAGGATGCCTTCAGGCACCCCCACCCGCAGCGCCTATCGATGCACCTGAAGACATCCATTATGCCAAGCCGAAAGAGGGGGATGGTGCGGTCCGTCTCGATGGGCTTTCCCTTTTGCCAGCTATCGAATGGCACAAGCAGATGGAACCGCATTGGGAGATTGGCGAGGCCGGCGCTCAGGCGGCGCTTCGGTGCTTTCTGGATGAAGGGCTGAATGGCTACAAGTCGGGCAGGGACATCCCCTCCCAGCGGCATGTGTCGCGTCTTTCGCCCTATCTGCATTGGGGGCATATTTCACCCAACCAGATCTGGCATGCGCTGGATTGTCTGGAGGACGACGCGGTTCCTGATCGGGATGTCGATCATTTCCGCTCCGAGCTGGCGTGGCGGGAATTTTCCTACTCCTTGCTCTATTACAATCAAGAGCTCACGTCTGTGCCCTTGCAGCCCAAATTTGCCGGTTTTGAATGGCAGAATGATTCCGCTAAGCTGAGCGCTTGGCAAAAGGGTATGACGGGCATTCCCATCGTTGATGCTGGTATGCGGGAGCTGTGGCAGACCGGCTACATGCATAATCGTGTGCGGATGATCGTTGCCTCCTTCCTCATCAAGAATATGCGAACGGATTGGCGCAAGGGCGAAGCATGGTTCTGGGACACGTTGGTGGATGCTGATCTGGCCAACAATGCTGCCAGCTGGCAATGGGTGGCGGGCTGCGGCGCAGATGCGGCTCCCTATTTCCGGATTTTCAACCCCGTTTTGCAGGCCGAGAAGTTCGATGCTGATGGCGACTATATTCGCCTGTATGTCCCCGAGCTCGTAAAGCTGCCGAATAAATATCTGTTCAAGCCATGGACGACCCCCAAGGACATAATGGCTGAAGCTGGCGTTCGACTTGGGGAAACCTATCCGATGCCGGTTGTCGATCTCAAGGCAAGCCGCGAAGCTGCGCTTGATGCTTACAAGGCGCTGAGCTAGCCGCTGGCCAGCTTACCGGCTTTGGGCTATAAAAAAGGGATGTGTGTCCGCTCGATGGTTCCTCGCTATACGGGCTTTTGTCCTTTGTTTTCCCCTCGGGAGTATACCATGCCGCTATTTGATGATCGCCTCTGCACGCTTGGAGAAGGCCCCCTTTGGCATCCTCTGCGCAAACAGCTTTTCTGGTTTGATATCATGGGCAAGACCCTGTTGACCCGCACCGGGGACAGCGTGCAGTCATGGACATTTGATGAATATGTCAGCGCCGGAGGCTGGGTGGACAAGGAGCGTATTCTCATAGCGAGCTACAGCTCCCTGTTTGTCTTCAACGTGGAAACGGGCGCTCAGGAGAAGCTCTGCGATCTTGAAGCCGACAAGCCGGAAAATCGCTGCAATGATGGGCGGGCAGACCCCTATGGCGGTTTCTGGATCGGCACGATGGGGATCAAATCCGAGCCCGGGGCCGGTGCCTTTTATCGCTATTATCGCGGTGAGCTGCGCAAGCTCTACGCCAACATCACCATCACCAATGGCGCCTGTTTTTCAGCCGACCGGCAATGGGCCTGCTTTACCGATACGAAGAGTCGGCAAATGATGCGGGTTGCGCTGGATTCACAGGGCTGGCCCAAAGGGGAGCCTGAGGTGTATCTCGATTTTCGTGCAGATGATCTCAATATTGACGGAACGGTGTTTGATGTCGCTGGTAATGTCTGGATCGCTCATTGGGGAATTCATGCGGTGCGTGCCTATGGGCCAGATGGAAAGCAAGTGCATGAAGAGGTGTTTCCGGTGACGCGGGTTTCCTGTCCAGCATTCGGTGGGGATGACTTCAAGACGCTTTATGTAACCTCGGCCCGAAGTGGTGCGAAGGAAGAGGAGCTGGCGCGTGAGCCGTTGGCCGGTGCGACCTTTGCCTGTCGCCTCGCATTTGAAGGGCAAGCGGAAAACCAGATCCTGCTGGCTTGATCCGTTTTACATTATCTGGTGACATCCTCTAGAGGGCTCTCCGCAGCTTTGGCTCGTGTGCATAAGAAAGCCCGCAAGCTGCGGCTTGCGGGCTTCATGCCGATCAGGACATCCAAAGTAAGTGGGGTGGGACGCTGCCCTGATGTGTCTGCTAAGTCAACCGATCATGAGGCAATCGGGAGACGCAGTTTGGCAAGTTCAGCCGCTTCTTCTACAGAAACATTGTCGTGGATGACGGCGCGGCAGGCTTTCATCAGCGCAAGCGGATCGTCGGACTGGAAAATGGAACGGCCGAACAGAATACCGGCTGCGCCTGCATTGACGATGTCGGAGACGAGGCTCAGTGTGCCATAGTCGCTGTTGGTTTTCGGCCCGCCTGCCAGCATGATCGGAACCGGAAGCTGCGCAGTGATTTGCTTGAGGGCTTCTGCGCTGCCCGGCCAGTCGGTCTTGATGATGTCTGCCCCCATTTCGACGCCGATGCGTGCATGGAAGCCGACAAAATCTCCGTCATTGATGTCTTCAGCCAGAGCATGACGGGCGCCCATGGTTTCGATGATATGCACGATGCCGCGTTCACGGGCGGCTGTGTTGACATCGGAATTGGCGCGGAAGGCTGCCGTTTCCACATCCGGGTCGTTATGGCCAACAAACAGATAGGTGATGACGGCTTCAGCTCCCAGAGCAACCGCATCATCGACAGAAGCGATCAGGCGGGTATAGCCATCCTTATAGGCCAGCGGTGTGCCCTCGCGCCACATGGTGGTCTGGTCCAGACGCAGGATGAGGTCCGGTCCGCCATTTTCCACCAGCCGCGGGCCAAAGTGCAATGCCGACCCCAGAGGCAGAATAACGGCATCAACGCCTGCTTCTGCCATATTGTCGAGCATTTGTTCTGGTTGCTCCATACCCTTGCAGGTGCCCAGTTGCAACGAATGGTCAAAGGCGATGCAGAAGCCACGTTGCGTTTTCGGATTCAGGATGCGGGAGAGGCGCACTTTTTGGCCCAGTTTCTGAAGCATTGCTCTTGTCCTTGCTAAACGAGGTCGAAATCAATCCTCGAGTGATTAAGTCTCTGTTTCGTTGCTTCATCCAGTTGGCGATCGATAAACACCTTGTCGAATTCGGTGAGATCGGCAAATTGGGTGAGAGCGCGTGTTTTGAATTTTCGTGACGTCAATAAAAGGGCTTTTCGTTCGGAGGCCGCCATCAGCGCCCGTTTTACGCGGACAATCTCCTGATCCTGATGAAACAGGCGATTGTCGATGACCGAAGAGGCCGACATGAAGACCCAGTCCGAGCGCAATTGGCTGAGAGCCTGCTCGCAAATGAGGCCAGAGAAGCTTTTGTGCGTGTCGCTATAGTTGCCGCCGGTGACGATCAACTGGACATTGGAAGAGCCTCTGAGGCGCTCGCAGACGGCCAGAGAATTGGTGATGACCGTGATATTCTCGATCTGTTCAAGATGATCGCACATCATCAGGGTCGTGGTGCTGTCATCGAGCATGATGGCGCTGCCAGGTTCCACCAATTCAGCTGCAGCCTGGGCAAGTTCCTTCTTGATGCTCTCGTCGGTCTGGCTGCGGAAATGAAAGTTGCTTTCGAACAAAAGCGAGCTTTCTGCCGTTGCGCCGCCGCGTTCCTTGCGCAAAAGGCCTCTGCTTTCGAGCAGATCCAGATCCCGATGCACCGTCATGCGGCTAACGCCCAGTTCCTTTGCCAGATGGTCCAGTTGCACGGTCTTCTGGCTCTGCACCATCGACAGGATCTGCTGGCGCCGTTCTTCAGCCTTCATGGGCTGTTTTAAATCTGCGTCGGAATGCTCTTCTTCCAAGCTGGTTTTTGCTTTTGATTTGGCCATGGTTATTTCCCACTCATCACACGTCCGAAGAAGTTATCTTCTCCCACCTGGCCACCTTTAAGTGAAATCTCGGTCCCGTCGATAGCACTATCGACGGAATGCACACGACACAGCGGTGCGCCGGGGACAAGTGGACCCGCAACCTCGAGATTCTTGATGCCCATGGCCGAAACGGCGTGGCTGGAGCTGTCGCCGCCAGCGAGAATCGTTCGTGTCAGGCCGGTCGCCTTGATGGCGTGTTTGAGAATGCGGCCCGTGCTTGACCCCATGACAGGGGAACTGTCCGCAGCCGTGAGGCCCTTGCGCTCAAGAGCGGCGCGTGTGGCTGTAATCTGTGGGTCATTCGGGCCGCGCGCCGTATGCAGCACGATGCCCTTGTGTTCAGAACTGAGCTGAACCAGCTCTTCGGCCAGACGCTTTTCTTCTTCTTCGCCCTTTTCCACCAAAGCGACCGTATCGATGGCTTTGACGAGGAAGCCGTTGGCTTCGGCCCAAGCGATCTGTTTGTCGGTGGTGGGGGAACAGCTGCCGCAAATGGCGATGGTGCGATCGACCGCGCCGCGTGGTAGCGGGGGCTCTACCAGCGGCAGGGTGCCTTCTTTGGTCAGATAATCAGCCAATGCATATTCAACGCCCGATGAACCGACCACAAAGGTTGGCTTGATCTGGCTGCGTTCATGCAGCAACTGTCCGGTCTTGTAGGTTGTCGCATCATCGAAGGTGTCCAGAATGACAGCGTCATTCTCGTCGCACAGCTTTGCGAAGGCCTCGGAAGCATCCTCTGCTAGCATGCGCCGGAAATCGATGCCCTCGATCTTGCGGTTCGTCTGAAGGGTCAGATGGGCGCGCAAATCCGACTCGTTCATTGGGGTCGAGGGATGCTTGCTCATGGTTGGATGACGGTCGATGCGAAAGGCTTCGCTGTCTCCCGCTACGCTGGCTGCGGCAAACAGATTGGAAAAGACGACATAGCGCTTGAGGCGCGTGACGCCGACAATGACCGGCACCGTCGCGTCAAAAATATCGTGGCCAAGCTCGATAGCCTTACCGATATTGCCGATGGTTGGCGCTGAATCAAAGGTAGAGCAGGTCTTGTAGTGACAGATTGGTGCGCCAAGCACCTTCAATTTGGCAAAGCTCTCTGCAAGATGGGTTTCCATCCATGCGGGAGACTGGCTGCGGCTGGTACCGGCGACGCCAACGGCGCGGATATGCGGATAGGCTTTCAGATCGTCATGAGAAGGCGGTTCCAGAAAGAGCATGGCGGGGATGCCGGCCATGGTGACGGATTCCAGTGCATCTGTGGAACCGGTAAAGTCGTCTCCATAGAAGGAAAGAAGCAGATTTTGCTTTTTGCCTGTATCTGTCATGATCTGAATATGCCTCTTGGACTTCAATTTATCGGCGTTTTGTCGCCTTGGATAACTGATTTGTATCACAAAAATCTCGATAGACAACAGGCTTCGCGTAAAATATAACAGATATTATGTGATGTATCTCATCAAGAGGTGTGCATAAATTGGGTTTGGGCGTACCATTGGTGACTGACTGACTACTTTTTGGAGTTGAGAATATGAACAAGATTGGCCTGACTATGGGGGATCCTGCGGGGATCGGGCCCGAGGTCGTCTGCAAGGCCTTGCAGGATATGACGGCAGAGGAACGTGCCGGGGTGATTGTCATTGGTGATCGCTTGTTTATGGAACGCGCGCGCGACATGATTGGCGCGGATTTTCAGTTCGTGTCGGAAGGCGATGTGCCTGAGGGGGATGTGCCGCTGGTTCAGGTGGATGCGCCCAATGCTGAATCCATTCAGTCTGGCGAGATTCAGCCCGATGCCGGGGAGGCTGCTTGCCGCTGTGTGAAAAAGGCGGTGGATATGGCTCTGGCCGAGGAAATCGACGTGGTCTGCACCGCGTCCTTGCATAAAACGGCGTTGCGAGAAGCTGGTTATAATCTGAGCGGTCACGCTGGATTGCTTAAGCTTTTCACTGGTGTAAAGAAGAATTTCGCGGTGCTGGCCGGGCCAAAACTTTCCGTCATCCACGTCTCGACCCATGTGTCTCTGGCTGATGCTGTAACTCTGTGCACGACAGAGTCTGTGCTTGAAACCATCCGTATTGCGAATCAGCACGTGCTGACCACCGGGATTGCTGAGCCGCGGATCGGAGTGGCCGGAATCAATCCGCATTGCGGAGAAAACGGCCATTACGGCACCGAAGACGACACGCAGGTTATTCCTGCTATCAAGCTGGCAAGAGCTGAGGGGATGAATGTGTCTGATCCGATTCCGGGGGATCTGGTCTTTGAACAGGCGATTGACGGGAAGTTTGATATCGTTGTTGCCCAGTATCACGATCAGGGGCACATTCCTGCCAAGCTGATTGGTGGGCATGACTGTGTGAATATCACGGCAGGACTGCCGATTTTGCGCACTTCAGTGGATCACGGCACTGCTTTCGACATCGCCTGGAAGGGTGGCCTTGCTCGTCCGGATAATATGAAGGCCGCCATTGCCATGGCGCGCAAGATGAAGCCTGTGAAGTGATCTGTGGTCGCATGTTACGCGGCAAGTGATTTTGATATTTGTCACGCCTTATGTGTGATTTTAAGTAATTTTGACAAGGAAAAGCCCGCTCAAACGTCGTTTGAGCGGGCTTTCTTATTGCGGCTGGTGAAGGGCTTTTAGGCCCATACTATGCCGAAGTTTCAGATTGGAAAATCTTCAGGATCGGTCACCGGAAGGGTGGAAAGATCGGGGAAGGGGCGGATGGGGTCGGTTCCATCCCAATTGATGCTGGCGTCACGAATTGTCTTGAAAAGCGTGCCTTTTGGCCCGTTTACCTCTGATAATTCGATCACAGTGCCCGGATGGAATTCCGTTTCGAAGTAGCAATAGCGCCCGTCATCTCCCACGGCGCCGTTCATTCCAACAGTCAAACCTTGTGCTGTCAGGCGTGCCAGATCTTCTGTGTAGTTGCGGGTCCAATAGGCAAAATGCTGGGCGCCTGTGCGGCCAGCATTGAGAAAATCAAGATACATAGAGGGGGCATCATTCAATTGTTGCACAAGCTCCATTTGAATATACCCAGAATTTGCGAGGGCGACAGAGCGCTCGATCGGGGACAATTCTCCTTTATAGTAGAAGTCCTTATCAGCGATTTTTTCTGCGTAAAACCAAGGGCCTATGCCAAGTGTCTTGGACCAGAACTCCATTGCTTCTTCAATATTTTTGACGACATAGCCGATCTGGCGTACCTCACCGAAGAACCTACTCATTTTTTAACTCCCGAGAGAATAAAACATCTATGGACAAGGAACGTAACAGATATTATGTTACAAATCTAGAGGCGTCACGCAGTTGCGAACTGAACCCTTTTTTGATGCCTTTATTAGGGAGAAGAAATCATGGCAAACATTAGCAGACGAAATCTGTTGAAGTCCGCAGCCCTGGCCGTTCCGGCCACGTTGGCTATGCCGCACATCCGTGCAGAGGCAAAATCCAAATTCGTATATAAATATGGTAACAACCTTCCTCTGTCCCATCCGTTGAATGTGCGCGCTGCTGAAGCATCCAAGCGCATTAAAGAGGAAACCAACGGCGATCTTGATATCAAGATCTTCCCGAGTAACCAGCTCGGTGGTGACACCGACATGCTCAATCAGGTCCGCTTTGGCGCGATTGACTTTTTCACGCCGTCCGCTCTGGTGATCGCAACGCTCGTTCCTGTTGCTCCGATCAACGCTGTGGGCTTTGCCTTCCCTGACTATGATCATGTATGGGCGGCCATGGATGGCGACCTTGGTGGTTATGTCGGTGAGGAAATCGAAAAAGCCGGCCTGCATATGATGCGCACTGTCTGGGACAATGGCTTCCGCCAGTTGACCACGTCAGAAGCCGCTGTGGAATCTCCGGAAGATCTGCATGGCATCAAAATCCGTGTTCCGGTCAGTCAGCTTTCCATCAGCCTGTTTGAAGCGCTGGGGGCAGCTCCGACCAGTATGCAGTTCTCCGAGGTTTACACCTCTTTGCAGACGCACGTGATGGACGCTCAGGAAAACCCGCTGCCGATCATTCAGACCGCCAAGCTTTATGAAGTTCAGAAATATGCCATGCTGACCAACCACATCTGGGACGGCTATCTGTTCGTTGCCAGCGGTCTGACTTGGAAGCGCCTGCCGGAAGATATCCAGACTATTGCCGAAGGCATTCTGAATGATTGTGGTCTCAAGCAGCGTGATGACATTTCCAAGCTGAACGCTTCTGTTCAGGCTGATCTGGAAGCCAAGGGCATGACCATTACGCGCCCTGATCCGAAACCATTCGTTGAAGCTCTGAACAAGACTGACTTCTATTCCAAGTGGCAAGAGAAGTTTGGTGACAAGGCTTGGAGCCTTCTTGAAAAATACTCTGGCAAGCTCGGCTAAGGAATAATTATGTCGACTATCGTTGAAACGAATTCGGAAGATGGGCTGTCCTCTTTTCGTGACTTTTGCGCAAAACTTGAACAATGGATTGCGCTCGTTGTCGAAATCCCTGGAGCCATCTTTCTGGGGTTGGAGGTCGTGGTTCTATTTGCAGGCGTAGCGTTTCGCTACGCCCTGCATTCTCCACTGGTCTGGTCGGATGAATTGGCTACCATCCTGTTTTTGTGGCTGAGCATGTTCGGGGCCGTCGTGGCTCAACACAAGGGTGGCCACATGCATCTGACTGTGGTCGTCGGATTGGCGCCAAAACGCTGGCAATCCCGTATCAACACTTTGGCATCTATGTGTGTCATTCTGTTTCTCGGGTTGCTCATCCATCCTGCCCTTGAACATTCCATCGGTCAGATGATGATCACGACTCCTGCCTTGCAGTTGCCCGATACGGTGCGCTCGGGGGCCATGTTTGTCGGTCTTACGCTGATGATGATCGTAGCGGTTCTGCAGCTGATCCAGAAGGCCAAGGTGTCCGACTTCCTGTTCGGGGTTGCAGTGATCGCGGTTTGCGGAATTCTACTGAATGTCTTCCTGCCTCAGCTTGAGAATATGGAAAACTTCAACCTGATCATCTTCTTTGGTGTTGGTCTGGCAGCATTGGTCTTTGGCGGGGCACCCATAGCTGTTGCCTTTGGTCTGGCCACGGTCGTCTATCTCAAATTCATGACCTATATGCCGATGGTGATTGTGATCAGCCGCATGGACGAAGGCATGTCGGGCTTCGTATTGCTCTCCATTCCGCTGTTCGTGTTGCTTGGATTGCTCATCGAAGTGACGGGTCTGGCGGCTGCTCTGGTCAATGTGCTGGCGTCTCTGGTTGCCCACTTCAAGGGTGGACTGTCCTATGTGCTGGTTGGTGCCATGTATCTGGTTTCCGGTATTTCCGGCTCGAAGGCTGCGGATATGGCCGCTATCGCTCCGGTGTTGCTGCCTGAAATGCAGAAGCGCGGCAAGGAGCCGGGCGAGTTGATCGGTCTTTTGTCATCGTCAGCTGCCATGGGCGAAACCATTCCGCCATCCATCGTGCTGATTACCGTGGGCTCTGTGACTGGTGTTTCCATTGCGGCGCTGTTTACGGGTGGTCTCATTCCGGCAGCTCTGGGTGCTATCGGCCTGCTCATCGTTGCTTACTTCCGTTCACGCGATGAAGATGTCAGCGACGCCAAGCGGGCCAGCCGCAAGCAGATCCTGTTTGCAATTCTCAATGCTCTGCCAGCTTTCCTGCTGCTTGCTGTTATCCGTGTCGCGGTTGTGGCCGGTATTGCAACGGCAACCGAAGTGGCGACTGTTGGTATTGTCTATACTCTGCTGGTCTCGATCCTGCTTTATCGCAAGTTTCCGGTCAAACGCATGTGGAAGATGCTGTGCAATTCGCTGGCGCTTTCCGGTGCGATCATGATCATTCTGGGCACGGCAACGGCCATGGCGTGGGCTTTGACCCAGTCCGGTTTCTCCCATCAGCTGGCGGCAGCGATGGAACAGATGCCTGGTGGTGCCTTCGGCTTCATGGCTTTGTCCATCGTGGTCTTCGCGATCCTTGGCAGTGTGCTTGAAGGCATTCCGGCGGTTGTGGTGTTTGCGCCTCTGCTGTTCCCGATTGCTTTGGAGCTTGGCATTGGTGGTGTGCATTATGCCATCATGATGGTTCTGTCCATGAGCCTTGGCCTGTTCGTTCCGCCTCTCGGTATCGGCTTCTATCAGGCCTGCGCGATTGGTGGTATCGAGCCCGACAAGGCCATGAAGGCGATTTGGCCTTACATGTTCGCGATCCTCGTATCGGTGATCATCGTGGCCTGTGTGCCTTGGGTTACTGAACCTTACTTCTGATAAAGGCTTTTCTTCCAAAGCCGAATGCCCGCGCCTTTTCGATGAGGCGCGGGCATTCTTATTGGGGACTCTCCTTGACGCTACCGTTGGCATGAGCGCGTCATTATAGGCCTGCTAATGTGCAAAGTTAGCTGCACAATGTCGCCAAAAAGGCTTTATATTCGTTAGCGTGTGAGCCTTCAAAATTGTCCATGCCCGGTTTCGTTAGGGTGCCTTTGGGCTTGGTGTAGCTTTGGATAGTACGCCCGGGTTTTTCATGCCAGGTGATGTTGAAGGCGGCGAGTTTGGGAAAGAAGTAAAGATCGGTAGGGGGAAGATGGTCATGGATCCACCATGCCATGGCCTGCCAGTGGTGAGACTGCTCATAGTACCCGATGAAACTGTTTACAACGATTGTAGCCGTAGCGCCGCAGTAGCCATCAGCGTCGCGCCGATCAAATATATGTTTTGCGTAGTTTGCTTCATTGCGCGCGCATCCTAGATTATTTTCATTTCCAAACTGGTTTACCGCCGGTGCGCGATAGGCTGATCGAATGCTAATACGACCAAATTGCTTTTGCAGTGGCTCCAGCAATGTCTCGCATAGCTTTGAGGCAGCATAAATCGCCAAATCGGGATCGTCTGGAATGTTCGGAATGCCATTGAAGTTGGCGATTTCAGAATAGAGCATATCCCTCATGAAAAAGGATTTTGAAAGGCGCACGCGCCCGAGATCTTCAAGTGATTTGACAGAACCTGGCTTTTTCATACTCGTGTATCAATCCAAAAATGATGACTTTATCTAACTCCTTTATACAACCTATCGGTGCGGGTGTGTGGACATCAAGGTTGGTCATGGACTTGCGAGCGATCCTGAGTAAGCCAGATTGGGCGTCGGGGAGTGAGAGAGGCTGCGTACTTGACCGTAAATGAGTTTCTGTTCGCTGGAGATATGGGGAACGGCGCTGGATTCTGTGCAGAGGACGAATCATGCCCGGAATTCTCCACATGTTGTTTCATTGGGGAAGGTGCTGAAAAGGAAGAAGTTTTCCCTTGGGAACAAGGGTGGAACAAAAATTGAATATCTCTTTTTTCTCATAGTCTTGTCATGCTTCTTGTAAATGAGAACAAAGTGTGTACATTAATCTTGGTTGCACAAGCGTGTTCGCTATGAAGAATGGAACTCAAAATGGCACAAAATAGTCTCCGGTTGGTCGAAGGAAGCAGCATGGACAAGACAAAGGCATTGGAAGCCGCCCTATCGCAGATTGACCGCGCATTCGGCAAAGGCTCCGTGATGAAGCTGGGCCAGAGAGAAGTGGTCGAAATTGAGTCCATTCCGACTGGTTCTCTCGGGCTTGATATCGCTTTGGGTATCGGTGGTCTGCCCAAGGGGCGCATCGTCGAGGTATATGGTCCGGAATCGTCTGGTAAAACGACACTGGCACTGCATGTGGTTGCAGAATCGCAGAAGCGTGGCGGAATCTGCGCATTTGTGGATGCTGAACATGCGCTGGACCCGATTTATGCGCGCAAACTTGGCGTCGATATTGATAACCTGCTGATTTCTCAGCCTGACGCTGGTGAGCAGGCACTTGAAATTGCCGATACGTTGGTGCGTTCCGGTGCCGTGGATGTTCTGGTGGTCGACTCAGTCGCTGCCCTGACGCCGCGAGCCGAGCTGGAAGGCGAGATGGGGGATTCGCTTCCCGGTCTTCAGGCGCGTTTGATGAGTCAGGCCATGCGCAAGTTGGCAGGGTCCATCTCTCGTACTAACTGCATGGTTATCTTCATCAACCAGATCCGTATGAAGATCGGTGTGATGTTTGGTAGTCCGGAAACGACGACCGGTGGTAATGCTCTGAAATTCTACGCATCGGTCCGTTTGGATATTCGCCGGATCGGCTCCATCAAGGATCGCGACGAGGTCGTGGGCAACCAGACGCGCGTGAAAGTGGTCAAGAACAAGGTAGCGGCTCCGTTTAAGCAGGTCGAGTTCGATATCACTTACGGGGAAGGCATCTCCAAACTTGGCGAGCTTCTTGATCTTGGCGTAAAGGCCGGGATTGTCGAGAAGTCCGGGGCTTGGTTCTCCTACGATAGCCAGCGTTTGGGGCAAGGGCGCGAAAATTCGAAGAATTTCCTTAAGGAAAATCCTCAGATTGCCGATGAGATCGAAGTGGGTATTCGCCAAAGTGCAGGTCTTAATTCTGATCTGATTGATCTTGCTACCGCTGATGAAGGTGACGACGAATAACCGTGTGAGATGCCAATCGAAGGTTAGCTTTCTTCTTGATGGCTCTTTGAGATTTCATTCGTTCCGATTGTTGAGAGGGCCGCCTTGGGTGGCCCTTTTGTATTGTGGGCTGGAATAAGCAACGAAAAAGCCGGTAATTTTCGACAGAAGCTGATGATAGCTCTGGGGTTTCCGCGCAAAATGATAGACATGCGCTTTGTTGCTCGTTAAAACCGCCAAGAGACAAAGTTAGAAAATTGCCAAGAAGACAATTATCTTCCTTCAATCTTGGCATTCATCCCTGTCAGGCCTTCGAGCCCTTCTGTTATTTGAAAGAAGTTTGCTCGGCCACTTCATTTTTGAAGGTCTTGATTGCGGGCTAAGATATTGCTGCATCTGTTGATCGGATGGCAGAGTGTGAAATGAGCGAAAGGTTCTGAGCCTCATCCGGGGCAGGAGAAATTGGTGTGTCATGAGCGGTGTAAATGAAATTCGATCAACTTTCTTGAACTACTTCAACGAGCATGGTCACTCCATCGTGGATTCCGGGCCTCTGGTTCCGCGCAACGACCCGACGTTGATGTTTACCAACGCAGGCATGGTGCAGTTCAAGAATGTGTTTACGGGCCTTGAGCAGCGTGACTATAGCCGCGCGGTAACGTCGCAGAAATGCGTGCGCGCGGGCGGCAAGCATAACGATCTGGATAATGTCGGCTATACGGCGCGTCATCACACTTTCTTTGAAATGCTCGGTAACTTTTCTTTCGGTGACTATTTCAAGGAAAATGCCATCGAGCTTGCTTGGAACCTGATCACCAAGGAATTCGACCTTCCTGCGGACAAGCTGTTGGTGACCGTCTATCACGAAGATGACGAAGCTTTTGATCTCTGGAAAAAGATTGCAGGGCTTTCTGACAACAAGATCATTCGCATTCCGACCAGCGATAACTTCTGGTCTATGGGGGAAACCGGCCCGTGCGGTCCGTGCTCTGAAATTTTCTATGATCATGGTGATCACATTTGGGGTGGCCCTCCGGGTAGCCCGGAAGAAGATGGTGACCGGTTTATCGAAATCTGGAACCTCGTCTTCATGCAGTATGAGCAGCTCACCAAGGATGAGCGTGTGGACCTGCCTCGGCCTTCCATTGATACAGGCATGGGGCTTGAGCGTATTGCTGCGGTGCTGCAGGGGACCCATGACAACTATGAAACGGATTTGTTCCGCGCGCTGATCCAGAATAGTGTTGATCTGACCGGTGTTGACGAAGTTGGTGACGCCAAGGCCAGCCACCGTGTGATTGCTGACCATTTGCGCTCTACCAGCTTCCTGATTGCCGATGGCGTGCTGCCTTCTTCTGATGGCCGCGGCTATGTTCTGCGACGCATCATGCGTCGCGCCATGCGCCACGCGCGGTTGCTCGGTTCGCAGGATCCTATCATCTACAAGATGGTTCCGACGCTTGTGCGCGAAATGGGGCAGGCTTTCCCTGAGCTCGTGCGTGCAGAAGCCCTGATCACCGAAACCTTGAAGCTTGAAGAATCCCGCTTTGGCAAGACCTTGAGCCGTGGTCTGCAGTTGCTCGATGATGCAACGGACGGCATGGACAAAGGGGATAGTCTTGATGGGGAAACAGCCTTCAAGCTTTACGATACTTATGGCTTCCCGCTCGATCTGACGCAGGATGCCTTGCGCGCGCGTAGCATCGAGGTCGATGTCGACGGATTTGATACGGCCATGGCACGCCAGAAGGCTGAAGCCCGTGCCAACTGGGCCGGCTCCGGCGAAGCGGCAACCGATGCAATCTGGTTCGACGTGAGCGAGAAAGTCGGGGCAACTGACTTCCTGGGCTATGATCGTGAACGCACGGAAGGGGCTATTGTCGCTTTGGTCAAGGATGGCGCAGAAGTGGACAACCTGAAAGCCGGAGACGAAGCCAGCATCATTCTCAACCAGACACCATTCTATGGCGAATCTGGTGGTCAGATTGGTGATACGGGCGTTATGATTGCGGATGGCATTCGCTTCGAAGTGTCCGATACCGTCAAGAAGAACCACGGCATGTTTGTTCATATGGGCAAATTGATCGAAGGATCGGTGAAAATCGGCGACGCGCTGGAGCTGGTTGTGGATCACGAGCGTCGCTCTGCCATCCGGGCGAACCATTCCGCGACCCACCTTTTGCATGAAGCCCTGCGGGAAACCCTTGGCGATCATGTGGCACAGAAAGGCTCATTCGTAACGCCGGAGCGTCTGCGCTTTGACTTTTCGCACCAAAAACCGGTGACGGATGAAGAAGTGAGCCAGGTTGAAGAGATGGTCAACGAGATCGTCTTGCAGAATGGACCCGTCGAAACCCGCATTATGGCTGTTGATGATGCCATTGAAGCGGGCGCCATGGCGCTGTTTGGTGAGAAATATGGCGATGAGGTTCGCGTCGTTTCCATGGGCGAAGCCCTGCGTGGCGACAAGGCCGGCAAGACCTATTCGGTTGAGCTTTGTGGCGGTACCCATGTGAACCGCACCGGTGATGTTGGTCTGATGACCATCGTTTCCGAAAGCGCAGTCGCAGCCGGTGTGCGCCGTATTGAAGCCTTGACCGGTAAGGAAGCGCGTACCTATTTGCAGCAGCAGGATGAGCGCGTGCGCGAGGCCGCTGGCTTATTGAAAGTGGCACCAAATGATCTTGTCGAGCGTCTGGAAGCGCTGGTGGCGGATCGCCGCAAGCTCGAAAAAGAGCTTGCCGATGTACGCCGCAAGCTGGCTATGGGCGGCAGCGGTTCCGGTGGTGATGCTGTCAAAGAAGTCAATGGCGTCAAGTTCCTCGCACGTGTTGCTGAAGGCATTTCGCCCAAAGACCTTAAAGGCATGGTTGATCAGGGCAAGGAAAGCATTGGCTCTGGTGTCGTCGTGATGATTGCCGTTTCGGAAGACGGCAAGGTCGGGGTTGTTGTTGGTGTGACTGACGACCTGACAGATCGCTTCAATGCTGTGGACATGGTCAAGGTTGCCGCTGAAGCACTCGGCGGCCGCGGTGGCGGTGGACGTCCGGATATGGCTCAGGCTGGCGGCAAGGATGCTGACAAGGCCAATGACGCCATTGCTGCCATCGAAGCTCTGCTTTCCTAAATTTGCTTTTGGAGCATAGCTTCTCTACAGAAGCGCTGTTCCAACTGACAAGTTAAAATGGGATAAATGAGCAGTAATGCTTATATAGAATTGGATGCCACGGGCTTGAAAAAGCGCGTGGCATTTTTATAGCTCTTGACTTCAAATCGTGTGGTTGCTGCTTTTAGACATGTTCGTAATATGTTTATCACTTAATTTCTTGTCTATTTGTTTCTGATCGGGTTGATGCTTTTAATTCACACTTTATTTAGATATTTATTTTCTTTCAAATATTAAGTGAATAGTTCAGTAAAGGTAATCTATTGGCTATTTACCTCGGATTACTTTTTGGTTACAAATATTTTGGTCTTTCAGACCAGTGGCTACCTAATCACCCGCTTGCCCACCACCTTGATTGATTAGGTGGCCACACCTTTTCTCTCTCCTATTTTTTCTCTTGGATAATTGGTGCGCAATTTATCACTTATTCTACATGAAACATTTTCATCTGAAGCGTTTCTAATCATAGCTAATGTATTGGAGGGTAAGGAAAACGTTTTCGTCTTTCTATCTTCCAGTGTGGTTTGAGTGATGAAACAGGACGCAGGGCTTGCAATCGGCATGGCTTTGCGCCACTACTCGCCCTGTTTTCAAATGCAGAGTAGTAACGCTCGCCTGGTCAGTTAATTCCGGACAGAGTGTTTTTCGGACAATGGAAAGAAGAAGAAATGGATCCGGTCATCATTCTGGTCGAGCCACAGTTGGGAGAAAATATCGGCATGGCAGCACGTGCCATGGCCAATTTCGGTGTTACGGATTTGAGACTGGTGAGACCGCGTGATGGATGGCCCAGCGAAAAGGCGCGTAATGCAGCAAGCCGTGCGGACCATGTTATCGGCAAAACGTTGAAGTTTGAAACCGTAGAAGAGGCTGTTGCTGACCTGGACTTTGTTTACGCAACAACTGCTCGCCAGCGCGATATGCTCAAGACGGTGCGTCATCCGGTGGAAGCTGCGCAGATTTTGCGCACCACGGTGAATACTGGCGGTAAGGTAGGGATCATGTTCGGACGCGAACGTTGGGGGCTGAATAATGATGAAGTGGCCCTTGCGAACGAAATTCTGACGTTGCCCGTTGATCCTGATTTTTCCTCTCTCAACATTGCGCAGGCTGTTTTGATCATCTGCTATGAATGGCGCATGTCTGGCAGCGATCGTGAAGCGGCGTTGCCGTTTGAGACGCCGGATGTGCCACGCGCCAGCAAGGAAGACATGGTCCGGCTGTTCGATCATTTCGAGGAAGCTCTTGACGAAGCGGGTTTTTTCCGGCCGCCGGAAAAACGCCAGCATATGGTTCAGAATCTGCGCACGATCTTGCAGAAAGGCGATTGGGCTGAACAGGAAGTGCGTACCTTGCGCGGCGTTGTTGCAGCCTTGCAGCGCAGGCATGAGCGGCCCAAGCCGTAAAAACGGCTGCGGGTAAAGGTTCGTCTTTGACGAAAATGGGGCGTGAGTATGGTCAGGAAAAGAGATCCCAATATCCTTGTTTTCGATTCCGGTCTGGGTGGGCTTTCGGTTTTGTCTGCTCTTATGGCGACACTTCCCTACGCCAACTATCTGTTTCTGGCCGATGATGCGCGCTTTCCCTATGGGGATCTGAGTGATGACGCGCTTATCGATGGGCTGATCAACCTTATTGAAGACACCTGCAAGACCTATGTCCCGGATTTGTTGGTGGTCGCTTGCAATACGGCTTCCACAGTGGCTCTGGAGGCGTTGCGCGCGCGCTTTTCCTTTCCGATTGTCGGGATCGTTCCGGCTATCAAACCGGCGGCGCATGCGACCCGCTCAGGGCATTTTGCGGTGATTGCGACGCCGGGGACCATCCGACGCGCTTATACGCGTGATCTCATTCGCGATTATGCCGATGAATGCGTGGTAGACCTTATCGCCTGCAATCGGCTGGCGCGGTTGGCTGAATCCTATCTTCTGGAAGGAGAGAGGAATGAGGAGGCCGTTTATGCCGAGATACAGGGCGTCTTCGAGGGGCCTCAAAATGGCGATGTGGATGTGATTGTCCTGGGCTGTACGCACTATCCGCTTTTGCTGCCTGTGTTGGAAGCCATTGCGCCGAGCCCGGTGCTGTGGATCGATCCGGCCCATGCCGTTGCGCGCCGGGTGATGCATCTGCTTGAGCAGGAATGGCAGGACTGTATTGCTGGCAGGCAGGCTGATTTGCCCCAGCAGGAAAGGCGCATACGCTTTTCCGCAACAAGAGGCGATACGGAGAGGCTCACCGTCGCTTGGGCATCACTTGTTGAGAAAAAGGCACAAGCAGGCATGATTCTGTGAGGCAAACGCGGTTTGTAGGCAGAAACTGGCGGATTCAGTTTGACTTGCCAGGGTAAAGGCTCTAAACACCATCCAATCTCTGCGGGGCCTTTTGTTGGCCCCCTTTGATTTTAACGCACCCGCGAAGACAAAGGGGCGCATCCTTTGTGTTCTGTCGGATCTGGCTTTTGCCGATGATCCCAGGAGGGGCGCGTTTTCTTAAAAACTTGAAAGGAAACACGCGAATGTCCAAGCGCCATTCTCAGAAGTATAAAATTGACCGCCGTATGGGCGAAAATATCTGGGGTCGTCCGAAGTCCCCGGTAAACCGCCGCGAATATGCACCGGGCCAGCATGGCCAGCGTCGTAAAGGCAAACTGTCTGACTTCGGTCTGCAGCTGCGTGCAAAACAGAAGCTGAAAGGCTACTACGGCAACATCTCCGAGAAACACTTCCTGCGCATCTACAAGGAAGCAAACCGTCTGAAGGGCGATACCTCGGAACTGCTGATCGGTCTGCTGGAGTCCCGTCTGGACGCCATCGTCTACCGTGCGAAATTCGTTGCTACCGTGTTTGCTGCTCGTCAGTTCGTAAACCACGGCCACGTTAAAGTGAACGGCCAGCGCGTCAACATTCCTTCCTACCGTTGTAAGGTTGGTGATGTGATTGAAGTGCGCGATCGTTCCAAGCAGCTCGCTTTCGTTCTGGAAGCAACCCAGCTGGCTGAGCGCGATGTGCCTGATTACATCGAAGCAGACCACAACAAAATGACCGCTACCTACAAAGCTATGCCGCAGCTGGCCGACGTGCCATATCCTGTCGTCATGGAACCGAACCTCGTGGTCGAATTCTATTCCCGTTAAGGGAAATGGAATTACCGTCGAATTTGCAAAAGGCTGTCCCAAGTGGCAGCCTTTTGTCGTATTGGGCTTTGGCTCAAGAGAAATGCCAAATCATCGTTGAGCTTGCTGCTTGCTTTTGCTAATGCAGGTGCAAATGACTGACCGGGAAAGATCAATATGAGTGACTCTATGAGTGACGCTGTTTTGACTGCTGCTGAAGCGCCTGCCGTTCTGCCGGATGAGGATGACCTTTGTCACCCCATGTTTCGCAATGCGCCCAGCTCGGTGTCCTTCAAGAAGCTGCGCAAGCGGCTGCTGCGCAATGTGCGAGCGGCGATTGATGATTATAATATGCAGACCAAGGGCCGGAAATGGCTTGTGTGCCTATCTGGTGGCAAG
This sequence comes from Cohaesibacter marisflavi, assembly GCF_963665895.2. Taxonomy (NCBI): domain Bacteria; kingdom Pseudomonadati; phylum Pseudomonadota; class Alphaproteobacteria; order Hyphomicrobiales; family Cohaesibacteraceae; genus Cohaesibacter; species Cohaesibacter marisflavi. The sequence goes on from NZ_OY762534.1 coordinate 242,137, forward strand.
GATTCCTATGGCCTTCTGGCACTTCTGCTCGATTTGAAATGGCGCGGTCTGCTGGATGTTGACCTTCTGGCCTGTAATCTCGATCAGGCGCAGCCGGGCTTCCCATCCGATGTGTTGCCGCGCTTCTTTGAGGAGCATGATATTCCTCACCATATCGAGCGGCAGGATACCTATTCCATCGTCAAGGAGAAGATCCCGGAGGGCAACACCTATTGTTCTTTGTGTTCGCGGCTCAGACGCGGCAATCTCTATCGCATCGCGCGTGAGCATGGCTGTGACGCTGTGCTGCTGGGGCACCACAGAGATGACATTCTGGAGACCTTCTTTCTCAATTTGCTGCATGGTGGGCGATTGGCAACCATGCCGCCCAAGCTCAAGAATGAAGAAGGCGATCTGATGCTGTTCCGGCCGCTGGCCTATTGCGAGGAAAAGGATCTGGCCAAATTTGCTGAACTGATGAAGTTCCCGATCATTCCGTGCGATCTGTGCGGGTCTCAGGATGGTTTGCAGCGGCAGGAAGTGAAGGCCATGTTGCAGGGCTTTGAAGCCCAGCATAAGGGCCGTACACAGGTAATGTTCCGGGCACTCTCAAACATCCGCCCGTCGCATATGCTGGATACCAAATTGTTTGATTTTCAGGGTCTGTCGCTGGAAGACGACCGGGCAGGGGATGACAGTGATGATGCGGAAGGCTGTGCAGCTGTTACCGCACTATCGCAGAATTTCCTTACCATGCATGACAAATAGCTGCATTGAATCGGTTTCTCAAGAATTGGAAACAAGGGATTCTGCGGCCTTGTGATTAGACAAAAAGAAAACCCGGATGCTGGCATCCGGGTTTTCTTGAATCAGATTGTGAGAAACTGCCGATAAGCGATTCTTTCGATTCACTATTCTTGAATATGTGAATGTTTTGAACACCTAGGCCCAGAAACACGTCAGGCGGTTGCCGGTTTTCCGAGCATTTCCTGCAGTTCCTGGCTCTGGAACATCTCGCGGATGATGTCACAGCCGCCAACGAATTCGCCTTTTACATAGAGCTGGGGAATCGTTGGCCAGTTGGAATAATCCTTGATGCCCTGACGCAGGTCGTCATTTTCCAGAACATTGATGCCCTTGTATGGCACATCGAGATAATCCAGAATCTGGACCACCTGACCGGAAAAGCCGCATTGCGGGAATGTGGGCGTGCCTTTCATGAAAAGCACGACTTCGTTGGATTTGACTTCGTTGTCGATCCAAGCCTGGATTTCGCTCATATGTCCGTCCTTCAAACTTTGCGGTTTACACATCCGGCAGACCAAGGATAGCCGTCAGCTGTGTGGAGGGGCCAGATGGTGGCGCTTGCTCAATCAGGCACTGAGGTTTGCAGTGCGAGAGCGTGCAATTCACCGCCCATATTGCCTTTCAGAGCTTCATATACCAGCTGATGCTGTTGTACGCGGGATTTCCCTCTGAAGCTCTCTGAGACGACTTCAGCGGCGAAATGATCGCCATCTCCAGCAAGGTCCCGGATGATCACCTTTGCATCCGGTAGTGACTGTCTGATCAGGGTTTCGATTTCGCTCGCTTCCATTGGCATGCTGGTCTCCTCGAGGGCATATTGTCAGAGAAGAAAGGAATACGCAATTGTTCGTATTCCTGCTTCGGGCAATTCTTTGGTTCATCCCGCTTTTTCAAGATCAAGGCGGGATGATACCTTCGCTTTAGCGTCCTCCGACAGACGGGGTCTGGTCAAGCTGAAAAATCGGACAATCACCAGTCTAATCTTTCAGCAAATGACCAGAGCTCAATCCTACTGAGCCATATAGGCCGGCAGCCAGTTTTCATGGGCTTCAGAGAGGCTGGAAACGGCAACAGAGCCATGTCCGGCAACGCTGAATTTATCGCCTTCGATCAAACCAATGACACCGGCTTGAACGCCAGCCTTTTCGGCCTGAGCGAGAAGCGCGTTGGCAGTATCCTTACAGCAGGTCACGACGTAGCGTGCCTGATCTTCTGCGTAGAATGCAATGTGGGGATCCTGCGCTGGCAATTCAATGGTGCAACCAAGGCCGGAACGGATGGCCATTTCGGCCACTGCGATGCCAAGCCCACCATCGGAGATGTCGTGGGCCGCGGTGATGGTTCCTGCGCGGATGGCTTCGCGCACGAAAGTGCCGTTCTTCTTTTCCAGCTCAAGGTCAACCGGAGGAGGTGCGCCCTCTTCACGACCAAACAGTTCGGCCAGATAGGTGCTCTGACCCATTTGCGTACCGTGGCCACCAATCAGGACGATGACTTCATGCTCTGCAACGAAGGCATTGCCGATGGCTACATCGACATCAGGCAGAAGGCCGACAGCACCGATGGCTGGGGTTGGCAGAATGGCTTCGCCGGAGGTTTCGTTGTAAAGGGACACGTTGCCCGAAACGATCGGCATATCGAGGGCTTCGCAGGCAGCGCCCACACCCTTGATGCAGCCAACGAACTGACCCATGATTTCCGGCTTTTCAGGGTTGCCGAAGTTGAGGTTGTCGGTGGTTGCCAGAGGTTCGGCGCCAACGGCGTTGAGGTTGCGCCAGCTTTCGGCCACAGCCTGCTTGCCGCCTTCAAACGGGTCTGCCTTGCAGTAGCGCGGAGTTACGTCAACGGTGAAGGCGAGGCCCTTCTTGGTGCCATCCACACGGATCACGCCAGCATCGCCACCCGGACGCTGCTTGGTGTTGCCCTGAATCATGGTGTCATACTGTTCCCAGACCCAGCGGCGGGAGCACAGATTCTTGGAGCCGATCAGGGCCACAAGGCTATCCATTAGATTCTTTGGCGCGTCTACCGTTGCGTTGTCCAGCTTCGGTGTCTTTGGTGTTTCGACCCATGGACGATCATATTCAGGGGCCTCGTCGCCCAGTTCCTTGATCGGCAGGTCAGCAACCATTTCGCCCTGATGGAAAATGCGGAAGCGCAGGGTGTCCGTGGTCAGGCCACATTCTGCGAAATCCAGTTCCCATTTGCGGAAGACGGCTTCTGCTGCTTCACGCTTTTCAGGATGCAGCACCATCAGCATGCGTTCTTGGGATTCAGAGAGCATCATCTCATATGGAGTCATGTTCTCTTCACGGTTTGGCACCTTGTCGAGATCAAGATCGATACCGAGGTTGCCCTTGGCGCCCATTTCAACGGCCGAACAGGTGAGGCCCGCAGCTCCCATATCCTGAATGGCGATCACGGCGCCGGTCTTCATCAGCTCGAGGGTGGCTTCCATCAGGCGTTTTTCGCTGAACGGGTCGCCAACCTGAACGGTAGGACGCTTCTCTTCGCTGTCATCGTCGAATTCGGCAGAGGCCATGGTGGCACCGCCAACACCGTCGCGGCCTGTCTTTGCGCCCAGATAGACGACCGGCATGCCGACGCCCTTGGCTTCAGAGAGGAAAATCTTGTCCGCATCGGCAAGGCCCGCCGCAAAGGCGTTCACAAGGCAGTTGCCATTGTAAGAGGCGTGGAAGCTGACTTCGCCGCCAACGGTTGGCACGCCGAAGCTGTTGCCATAGCCGCCGACACCGGCAACGACACCCGAAAGCACGTGGCGGGTGCGTTCATGGTCTGGCTCACCGAAGCGCAGGGAGTTCATGGCAGCAACGGGACGGGCACCCATGGTGAAGACGTCACGCAGAATGCCGCCAACACCGGTGGCTGCGCCCTGATAAGGCTCGATATAGGAGGGGTGGTTGTGGCTTTCCATCTTGAAGACAACCGTCTGGCCATCGTCAATATCCACCACGCCCGCATTTTCGCCTGGGCCCTGAAGCACACGCGGGCCTTTGGTCGGCAGGGTGCGGAGCCATTTCTTGGAAGATTTGTAGGAGCAATGCTCATTCCACATGGCCGAGAAAATACCAAACTCGGTGAAAGTCGGCTCGCGACCGATCAGTTCGAGAATATGGTTATATTCTTCGGGTTTCAGGCCATGAGCGGCGATCAGCTCCGGAGTGATCTGTGGTTCGTTCTTGCTCATGCTACCTTCTCCAACAGGCTTTCGAACAGGCCGCGACCGTCGAGGCCGCCATGCAGGTCTTCGATCAGGTTTTCAGGGTGTGGCATCATGCCAAGGATGGTGCCGCGCGCATTCATGATGCCCGCAATGTTGTTGCGTGAGCCATTGATGTTGGCTTCAGTGGAGGCTTCGCCTGCCGCATCGCAATAGCGGAACAGGACACGGCCTTCGTCTTCCAGCATCTTCAGGGTGTCATCATCGGCAAAGAAGTTGCCGTCATGATGAGCGACCGGGCAGCGCATGACCTGACCTTTTTTGTAGGAAGAGGTGAAGATGGTATCATCACGCTCAACGCGCAGCTTGGTTTCCTTGCAGATGAAGGTGAGGCCGGCATTGCGCATCAGGGCTCCGGGCAGAATGCCGGTTTCGGTGAGGATCTGGAAGCCATTGCAGACGCCGAGAATGCGAACGCCCTGTTTGGCCTTTTCCAAAAGATCGGCCACGATGGGTGAGCGGGCGGCGATGGCGCCGGAGCGCAAATAGTCACCATAGGAAAATCCGCCGGGCAGAATGATCAGATCGGCTTCAGGGATTTCGGTCTCGGCATGCCAGACCATCATGGGGTCTTTGCCGGAAACGGAGCGCACGGCGGCAGCCATGTCATGCTCACGGTTGGTTCCGGGGAATACGAGGATCGCAGTTTTCATATGTCCTGCTCCTTGACGAAAAAGGGATGCCTGGCGGCGTCCTGTTACAAGAGGATAAATATGGCTAGGGCTGAAGCGACGACCGGGATCAGGATGAAGACTGCTGCCTTGATGACCATGAAGCGGATGGCCTTGGCGGCTTCCTCTTTTTGGTCATAAGGTGCCCCGTCAAACTGGTCCTTGAGGGGCTGGCCTTGCGCGCCGGGAGCGGAAGGGGACATCTCAAGAGGCGATGCCTCGTCTGGTCCGTTTCTTTCACTCATGGGCGCCTGTGTCTCCCTGTGATTGTCTCTCTTCACGCCGGAGCCGTGCTACCGGTGCGAAGGATGCCCTGTTGACGCTTTCGTCAGAGAATGTCGATGTGGTAATTCTCGATGACGGTGTTTGCCAGCAGCTTTTCGCACATATCGGACAATTTTGCTTCGGCTGCGGCCTTGTCAGTTTCGCCCAGCTCGATGTCAATCACCTTGCCCTGACGAACGGAGCCGATGCCGTCAAATCCCAATGCACCAAGGGCGCCTTCAATGGCCTTGCCCTGAGGGTCCAGAACGCCGTTTTTCAGTGTGACGGTGACGCGTGCTTTCATCTTCATGCTATCCTTGTTTTCCGGTTTGCTTCTTTTGCCCACCGGGAAGAGACAATGGAAAAGGCAGGGCTCATCACCCTGCCTTGTCAATGATTATTTCACCAGAACCGGGCCGGAGCCCTTACGCTCGGGGGTGTTTTCGATCATGATGCCCAGACGCTTTGCAACATCCTGATAGGCTTCGATCAAGCCGCCCATTTCGCGGCGGAACCGGTCCTTGTCGAGCTTGTCGTTGGACTCGATGTCCCACAAGCGACAGGAATCAGGGGAAATCTCGTCGGCCAGAATGACCCGCATGGTGTCGCCTTCGAAATAGCGACCGCATTCGATCTTGAAGTCAACCAGACGAATGCCGACAGCGCGGAACATGCCTGAAAGGAAGTCGTTGATGCGAATGGCCAACGCCATGATGTCGTCGATTTCCTGCGGAGATGCCCAGCCAAATGCCGTGATATGCTCTTCGGAGACGAGCGGATCATCAAGGCTGTCATTCTTGTAGCAGAATTCGATGACAGAACGCGGCAGCTGGGTGCCTTCTTCAACACCGAGGCGCTTGGAGATTGAGCCAGCTGCGACGTTGCGCACAATGACTTCCAGAGGAATGATCTCGCATTCCTTGATCAGCTGTTCGCGCATGTTGATCCGCTTGATGAAGTGGGTCTGGATACCCAGATCGTTCAAAGCAGTGAAGATGAATTCGGAGATACGGTTGTTCAGAACGCCCTTGCCATCGATGACTTCGTGCTTCTTGTTGTTGAATGCAGTGGCATCGTCTTTGAAATGTTGGATCAAGGTTCCTGGTTCTGGACCTTCATAAAGGATTTTTGCCTTTCCTTCGTAGATCCTGCGACGACGATTCATGAGCGTATTACCATTCAGTTTTGCCCGCGAGGGGCGGTTTTAAGGGGTATAAAGCCCAACACAGAACGGTGTTCCAAATAGGGCTTTCTGAAAGTCTTCTTCCTGCGGCACGTGGTTCCCAAGGTGCAGTGCTTTCTCTGGGGAGGTGGCATCCTGCGCGATAAGAATCAGGCCCTCTGCTGGCCCACTATATCCTATTTGAAGAAGGACCGGGCCAAGCTTGGGATATTTACCGAATTTTCTAGCTGCGAAGTGTTTTCCTAAGGCTGCTGATTAGCGAATTCCTGCCGGTTACACAATCTTTGAAATGAGACTCTGGCAAGATTTTTCCCTTTCTTCGCTTATTCTTTTTGTTGTGCTGACTTCGTGGCATCAGTTGTTCTTGGGAAGAAAACCAAATGCGTCCATATGACGGCCTTGGGCTCAGAGGCTGAGTCTCGATTGTATTTTGGTCTTCTTTGTTTTGGTTCTATTTTATGGTAGAATATACCTACGAAAACGTCCTTATTTTATTGCGAGGGTCAACCGGCGGCGTCATGGCATGAATGGACCGCTCCAATTGTCAAAAAACTCATTGGTCTTAGTCAATTTTTCACGTTGGGAAGGATTAGAGGAGGGGTACCATGACCACGTTTGACAACAGAGAATTCGGCTATGAGGCAAAATTTGCTCATGACCAGGAGGTCATTTTCAGGGCGACGGCCCGCCGCAACAAGCTGATAGCGCATTGGGCTGCCGACAAGCTTGGCTTTGTCGAAGAAGAAGCCGGAAAATATGCTGATCTCATGATCCGCAACAGTTTGAAAGTTTCTGATGATGATGATGTCGTTCATCGCATTCTGGAGGATTTTCGCAACCATGGCATGCCTTGGTCCGAGCATCGCATCCGCCAGAAACTGAGCCACTTCATGTCCATTGCTCTTGGTGAGGTCACTGCAAGCGCCTGATATCGGGCGCAGATGTATGGGGCGGACATGGTGGTGTTCGTAGATACATTCGACCGATGAGTTGTCTTCGGGATAGCTGGAATAAAGGCAAACAGTCTGCATGTCTCATTGCGCTTAAGCCCGGTGTGGCGTAAGAGCAAATGATATCGAAAAGTGTTAACTGTTTGACTTATCATAATCATTCCGGAGAATTTCATGTCATCCACATTCGGCAGTCTGTCGTTGGCTCTGCAAAATGCCAAGCAGAGCGGTACTCCCGTTTATAGCGGCTGGAGCCTGTTTCCCGACCCGTTGGTGGCGAGGGCGGTTGCCTCTGGCCCCTTCGATGCACTGTTGATCGACTGCCAGCACGGTCTTATGGATTTCGCGCAATCTCAGGCTATGACCATCGCCATTGCCCAGGCTGGCAAGGCACCGCTTCTGCGCATTCCCGTCGCCGATTTTGCCTTTGTGTCGCGTGCGCTGGATTTCGGCGCGCAGGGCATTGTCGCACCCATGATCAACTCGGCAGACGAAGCCAAGGCGTTGGTTGATGCAGCGAAATACCCTCCTGTCGGACAACGGAGCTTTTCACCAGTCGGGGCCTGTGCTCTTTATGGCATGGATGCGCCGGACTATGTGAAAGAGGCCAATGAGGCGTGTGTTGTCTTTGCCATGATAGAAACCCAGCAGGCGCTGGATAATCTTGATGCAATTCTCGCAGTTGAAGGACTTGATGGGGTGTTTGTCGGTCCGGCGGATCTCTCTCTGACCCTTCTGAAGGGCGCACGGGTGGATATGGATTGCGATCTGGCGAACGCGGCCTATGAGATGGTCGCCCAGAAAGCCTTTGCAGCGGGCAAGCTTTCTGGCATCTATGCCTTCAATACTGATTATGCCAAACGCTATGCCAGATTTGGCTACAATCTTGTTGCTGTTGGCAGCGACAGCGGCTATCTCGCAGCAGGCATGCAGCAGGTGGCTGAGGCCTTGAGGGTCTAGGTTTCCTAGCCTTTGCAAACCGCACTGCAATAATGTTGGAGATCTGCAACAGGGCTGCAGATCTCTCTCTTCTACTTTAGAATCAAGCTAAATAAATACCACTTTATTGATCCAAATCATCGAATGTTTGAAGGTTTGAAATCATTCTGTCCTAAGGGTACGACCGATACAACAGCCGGAGGAGGCTGGTTTGTCGCACTTCTATTGGCCGGGGGATTTCAATGTTTAGACTTGTGGCACTCTTCTACATCATTATTGCGCCAACCCTTGCGGGGATCTTTGCGCTCGTTCCATTGACCATGTCCGGGACGCTGTCGATCAATGCAGGCTTCTTGTTGGTGTTTGTTATCGCTGGGGCGGTACTGGCTTTGCCGGTGTCGTGGTTCGTCGCCAAGCGCATTGATGCGCTGATTTCATCAAGAGGACCAGCTGCTTCTGCTTGAAGGGGGGACTTGATACCTTCTCGGAAGCTGAGTGAAATGGTTGCGAACGAAAAAGGCCTGACTGTGTCAGGCCTTTTTTATCCCATGTAACAGATAGCGGTTGGCTTGGCACGGCCAAGTCAGGCGAGTTGACTCATGAAATTGGCGAAGGTCATCAGGCCTTCGGGCCATGGGCCTTGTCCGCTATGTTCGTTGATATGGCCGGTTTCGCCAGCGTCAACGAATGTCGAGCCCCATTTGCGTCCAAAATGCTCTGCCGTTTCGAACGCGCAGTAAGGATCACTGCGTGACGCCACAAGAATGGACGGGAAGGGCAGAGGCTCTTCCGGTATAGGCGCAAAGTGGCGAATATGGCCGGGAACATGATCGTCGCTCTCGACATTGGGCATGCCGACCAGAAAGGCTCCCTTGACGATACCCGGAGCAATGGCGGCGGCGGCCTTGACGGTTGCCACGACCCCAAGTGAATGGGCCACGAGCACCGCAGGGCGCTTTGCCTGCTCCACATCGGCTATGATCCGGCTGACCCAGCTTTCCATTTGCGGGTTGGCCCAATCTTCCTGCTCAATGCGGCGGGCAGACTTGATCTTGTCTTCCCAGCGGGATTGCCAATGGTCCGGGCCGGAATTGTCCAGCCCGGGAATAATGAAAATGTCTGCTTCAGACGCCTTCATTTGATTGCCTTTCTTTCGCGCTTGCGATCGCGTCCGTCTTAACCGAAGACGCGTTTGAAGATCACATCGACATTCTTGGTGTGATATCCCAGATCGAAGCGGTTTTTGATTTCATCTTCAGAGAGATATTGGCGCACATCGGCGTCATTCAAGAGCTCAGTGAGGAAATCAACTTCGGCAGCGCCAGCATGATGGTAGCTTTCCCAGACCTTCATGGCGTTGCGCTGAACGAGACGGTAGGCGTCTTCGCGCGAAGAGCCTGCCTGCGTCAGGGCAAGCAGAATACGCTGGGAGTGAACGAGGCCACCAAGGCGATCCATGTTGCCAACCATACGCTCCGGATAGACCAGAAGCTTGTCGATGACATTGGTCAGGCGCACCAGAGCAAAGTCCAGTGTGACTGTGGCATCTGGGCCGATCATGCGTTCAACGGAGGAGTGAGAGATGTCACGCTCATGCCAGAGAGCGACATTTTCCAGTGCAGGCGTTACCGATGAGCGGACAATGCGCGCCAGACCTGTGAGGTTTTCCGTAAGGATCGGGTTGCGCTTGTGCGGCATGGCGGAAGAGCCCTTCTGGCCTTTGGAGAAGAACTCCTCGGCTTCCAGAACTTCCGTGCGCTGCAGGTGGCGGATTTCGGTTGCGACACGCTCAACGGAAGACGCGACGACGCCCAGCGTTGCAAAGAACATGGCGTGACGGTCACGCGGAATGACCTGGGTGGAAACCGGCTCGGCAGACAGGCCCATGGCTTCTGCCACATGTTCTTCCACGCTCGGGTCGATGTTGGCGAAGGTGCCCACAGCACCGGAAATGGCGCAGGTGGCGATTTCTTCACGTGCAGCGATCAGGCGCTTTTTGCAGCGATCAAACTCGGCATAGGCTTCAGCCATTTTGAGGCCAAAGGTAACCGGCTCAGCGTGGATACCATGAGACCGACCGATGCAGACGGTATCCTTGTGCTCCATTGCGCGGCGTTTGATTGCTTCGAGCAGCTTGTCGATGTCTGCCAACAGCAGATCTGAGGCGCGGGTCAGCTGTACGTTGAAGCAGGTGTCCAGCACGTCCGATGAGGTCATGCCCTGATGCACGAAACGGGAATCCGGTCCGATGAATTCTGCCAGATGCGTGAGGAATGCGATCACATCATGCTTGGTCTCGCGCTCGATCTCGTCGATACGGTCAATATCGAATTTGGCAGCGCCACCCTTTTCCCAAATGGTCTTTGCTGCGCTTTCCGGGATAACCCCCAGCTTTGCCAGCGCATCGCATGCATGAGCTTCGATTTCGAACCAGATGCGGAATTTGGTTTCCGGAGACCAGATATCGGTCATCTCGGAACGGGAATAACGTGGGATCATGTCGTTGGCCTGTTCTTGATAGGTGAAGCGCGCTTTCAGGAGCTGCGCGTGATTGAAAACTACTTCTGTGCCTTTTCCGCGGCTTCGCGAATGCGGGCGATATTCTCGCGATAGCCTTCGACGCCTTCGCCCTTGAAGACGGCAGAGCCGGCAACCAGAATGTTGGCGCCTGCCGCTGCAATGAGCGGAGCTGTTTCGGGCGTTACGCCGCCATCGATCTGAATGTCAATATCGCGATCGCCGATCAGCGCGCGGACCTTCTTGATCTTATCGATGGTGGAGGGAATGAAGGACTGGCCGCCAAAGCCCGGGTTGACGCTCATGATGAGCACCATATCCAGCTTGTCGAGAACATATTCGATGGCGCTTTCATGGGTGCCCGGATTGAGCGAGACGCCTGCCTTCTTGCCCATGGCCTTGATGGCCTGCAGCGAGCGGTCCAGATGGGGGCCTGCTTCAGCATGCACGGTTATCATGTCTGATCCTGCGTCGGCAAAATCTTGCAGATAGGGATCGGCGGGCGCGATCATCAGGTGGGTGTCAATGGTCTTGTCGGTATGAGGCCGGATGGCGCGAACGACTTGAGGGCCAAAGGTGATGTTGGGAACGAAATGGCCGTCCATGACGTCGACATGTATCCAGTCACAACCAGCTTCGTCGATTGCCCGAACCTCTTCGCCAAACCGCGCAAAATCGGAGGCGAGAATGGACGGGGCGATTTTGATTGGTCGCACCATGATGTCTGCTGTCCTTGAATAATCTGAATGATGCCCACGCGGTAGCACATTGTGCTCATATGGGCAAGCAAAGAGCCGGAGATGTTGGCTATGCCTACAAGAGATTCCCGGCATTGCGGGAAAGGAGGGGCATTCAGCAGACGCACAGTCCCAACAATGAGGAGAGTAGTCTCAAGACCGATTGTCATGTCCCGGAAGGAGGGTCGCAGGTCTTTATTCAGATAAAGGCAGAGAGGCTGTATCCTTGACGGTGGAAACGACAATGCGCGACTGCACATCGGACACCAGCTCGGAATTCAGCAGCTTGTTACGCAGGAAATTGTCGTAGGATTTGATGTCTTCGGTCACAACCTTAACCATGTAATCCACAGCGCCGGTTATGCGCTCGCAAATGACCACTTCCGGCCAGGTTTTGGTGAGACGATCGAACTCTTCCATATTTGTGCGGCTGGGCACTGTCAGCTTGACGAAAGCATAGGACACAAATCCAAGCCCGACGGCTTCCCGGTCGACGATCGCGGTAATCTGCTTGAGTACGCCGCTTTCTTTGAGTTTTTTGATCCTGCGCCAGCAGGGGGTCTGGGACATGCCTGACTGCTTCGCAATTTCCGCAATGGAAAGCGATGCGTCGTCTTGCAGAACTTTCAGAATCCGGATGTCTCCGGAATCGAGTGTCAATTTTTCCATTTTTCGCTCACTTGAGAAGAAATTCTTCCAAAAACTACCCATAAAATAAGGGTTTGTATATATCAATTTTGGTTGAACTGTCAAAAAGGGGAAAAATCTGTTTTGACAGATGTGCGTGAAGCCATGATGGAGGGTGCGCTTTGAGTGGCTTGGAAATGGTATTGAATTTCAATAAGCTAAGAGGCGCGTTCTGCTTACTTTCCGAATTTCTGTTGCCAAGTCGGAAAGATGTCATTGGCTCTGGGCTGCGCTTCATAGATGCCGCGGGCGATGGCGCGGGCCATTGTTGCGGCTGCGTAAGCACCAAGTTCTATGAATGCCCGATCATTGTCGGGCAAGTCCTTGGCTCCTGTGGACAGGGCGAAGATCAGGTCGCCATCCATCGGTGTATGTGAGGGCCAGAGCGCTCGGGCAAATCCATCATGGGCCATGATGGCGAGTCGCCTTGCCGCTGCCTTGGTGAGGCAGGCATCTGTGGCGATGATACCAATTGTTGTATTGCTGCTTTGGCCTCGCGCCTCTTGCATGGCGTCCATCTTGGTTTTAGGGAGCGCTATATCGGGTGGCATTGAGGCTGGTAGGCCCAGCCCGCCAAATTCCCTATTCTGCTCGAAGGGAGCTGCCCAGAAATTGGGGCTTTCGCCCATGGTGGCCTGTCCGAGAGCATTGACCGCAACCAATGCGCCAATGGTGATACCGGAGGCGGTGCGCATGGATGCCGAGCCTAAGCCGCCTTTAAGTCCTGCAATCAGGGCGCCAGAGCCAGCGCCATGGCTACCAAGGGCAAAGTCGCTTGCTGCCTGTTTGGCCGCTTGCCAGCCCAAATCCCAGTAGGGGCTTTTCTGTCCCCAGTTCTTGTCGCCACCATTGGCCAGATCGAACAGAATCGCCGCTGGAACGATAGGAACGCTCACAGGGCCAACGGCGAAGCCGCGTCCTTGTTCCTTCAGCCAGCCTTGCACGCCGCCGGCAGCATCCAGCCCGAAGGCTGAACCGCCAGAAAGGGTAAGCGCATCAATGCGCTCCACCGTCTGGTCGGGCGCCAACAGGTCCGTGTCGCGGGTGCCCGGTGCGCCCCCCAGAACCGCATAGGAGGCGACCATCGGCTCTGCGCAGATCAGCGTCGTTGTGCCTGATTTCAGGGTTTCATCAGTGGCGTTGCCAACCAGAATGCCGTCGATGTCTGTGATGAGGTTCTTCATGGAGCCGTCCGGGGTTTTTGTTTGGAGCGGGTAAGGGAAGGGCGTGCAAGCCACTATAGGCGCACGGACTTGAGCATGGAAAGGGCGCAAAAGGGATGCCCGGAAGAAAGGTCAGGAAAAAGATCAAAAAGAAAGCCCCTCGCTGAGGGGCTTTCTCGTGTGTCTCAAGCGTGCAAGCTCAGACTTCGCTTATGCGAAAGCCGGGCTTATTTGTAGCCATACTTGCCGTCGCTCCACTTGTACCAGACATAGCCTGGCAGGGTGACGTCGCCTTTGTCGTCGAAGGACAGGTTGCCCAGAACGGTCGGGAACTCACCAGCATTCAGTGCTTCGTTGACAGCATCATAGTCGGTGGAACCGGCAGCCTTGACAGCGTCGACATAGGCCTGGATTGCAGCATAGGTGTAGAGAACATAGCCTTCAGTGGTCAGGCCCTTTTTCTTGAATTCTTCAACAACCGGAGCAGCTTCTGGGTTGAGAGCCGGGTCCGGAGAGAAGGTCATCAGGGTGCCTTCGCCAGCATCACCGGTGATGGACCAGTATTCGTCGGTCACCAGAGCATCACCAGAGATCAGCACGGTATCCATGCCCTGGTTGCGCATCTGGCGCACGATGAGGCCAGCTTCGGTGTGGTAACCACCAACATACAGAGCGTCGATTTTCGCCTGCTTCAGCTTGGAAACCAGTGCGGTGTAGTCTTTTTCACCAGCAGTGTAGGCTTCATACATGACAACTTCACCACCAAGAGCTTCGAAAGCAGCTTTGGTCTGGTCAGCCAGGCCTTTACCATAGGCGGTCTTATCCTGAATGATGGCAACATTCTTGTCTTTGAACTCATCCCAAAGCAGTTTACCGGCTACTTCACCCTGCTGATCATCACGACCGCAAACACGATAGGTGCCGCCGTCCGGATTTGGACGCTCGTCAGTGAATTTCGGGTTGGTGGATGCCGGAGAAATCTGGACAATGCCTTCCTCAGCATAAACGGATGATGCCGGAATAGAAGAGCCTGAGCAGAAGTGGCCAGCCATGAAGGTTACGCCTTTACCGACCATCTGGTTGGCAACGGCAACAGCCTGTTTCGGGTCACATGCGTCATCGCCGATTTCAAGCTTGAGCATTTCACCATTCACGCCGCCAGCAGCGTTAATGTCTTCAACAGCCTGTTCTGCACCGATCTTCATCTGCTGACCGAAGGAAGCATACTGACCGGTCATCGGACCTGCGGTGGCGATGATGATTTCAGCGAATGCCCCACTGGTCATTGCGATGGAGCCTGCGAGTGCGACGCCTGCCAAAAGTAGTTTTTTCATTAAAACTCTCCCATTGAGATGTTTGCAGTGTTCCGCTGTGCCTTTGTTTTTTGGCGGCACAGCTATTCTGGTGCGATTTTTATTGAACCTTACGGTCATGTGAGTTTGGCTATTTCTCCTGACAATGGAATGAAATGGCCTCCCTCATTTGGCCCGACAGCAATGCAAGACAAATACCCCCACGATTTGCTGCGGTAGGACAGTGGCGCAGACCGCCACCATCAATCTTGATGAAAACTGGCTTAGCCTTTGCGCTCTTTCCATGTGAGCGGGCTGACTTTTTCATAGAGCCAATGATACTGCCTCACCATCTGGTTGGTGCGGGTGAACCGGAAGCCAAGCCAACAAATGATCAAAAGAATGATCAAGTCGACAATATAGTAGTGAAGCGAAAGCAACGTGCCTTCAAATAGGGCAAAATGCAGGAACCTGACGCCGGCGGCCAGCAGGATCATGTAGCTAATGATCTGCGAGGTTGGCTTCCAGGTGTTTGCAATGGCGCGCCCAGCCATCCATGCGGCGCCGCCGCCAAGGCAAATCGTAACCAGCAGAAGGGTTCCAAAAGAAACTTCCCAAAGCATTGAACTTTCCTCTCTTAATGCCGTCCGCCTTCAAGGTAGGCTGCCTGGACTTCTGGATTGGAGAGAAGTTCCTTGCCGCCACCCGACATGGTAATCTGGCCGTTGATCATGACATAGCCACGATGTGCAAGCCGTAGAGCGTGATAGGCGTTCTGTTCGACGAGGAAAACGGTCAAACCCTGTTTCTCGTTCAGTTCCTTGACCACCTCGAAAATCTGCTTGACCACGAGGGGCGCAAGCCCCAGAGACGGCTCATCCAGCATGAGAAGCTTCGGGCGGGCCATGAGGGCGCGACCGATTGCGAGCATCTGCTGTTCGCCACCCGAAAGGGTGCCGCCACGTTGGCTCTGGCGTTTTTCAAGGATGGGAAAGAGGTCATAGACCATGCGCAAATCTTCTTCGAAATGCGCGTAGTCGATCACAGCCGCTCCCATCTGCAGATTTTCCAGCACCGTCATGCGGCCAAAAATGCGGCGTCCTTCTGGGGACTGAGCGATGGCCTTTTTGACGATCTGGTGGGTTGGCAGAGTGGTGATATTCTCACCGTCATAGATGATCTGACCCTCGCGAGCGCGCGTAACGCCACAGATGGTCATCATTGTGGTGGATTTGCCAGCGCCGTTTGCGCCAATGACCGTTACGATTTCACCGCGGTGAACGTCCAGATCAATACCGCGCAGGGCAACAATTTTGCCATAGTAGGTTTTTACGCCCTTTAGGCTGAGGAGGATATCGCTCATGACGTGGCTCCCTCTTTCTGCCCGACTTTGGCTTCGGCTTCAGCAACTTCGACTTCATCGTCATCAACGCCCAGATAGGCGGCGATGACGCGCGGATCATTCTGGACGAAATCTGCGTCGCCGTCGGAAATCTTGACGCCATAGTCAAGAACCACGACGTGATCGGAAATTTCCATCACCATGGACATGTCATGCTCGATGAGCAGAACGGCTGTCTTGTCGATATCCCGAATGGAATGAAGCAGGCCGTTGAGTTCGCTGGTCTCTCGCGGGTTGAGGCCGGCAGCCGGTTCGTCAAGGCACAATAGCTCGGGATTGGTGCACATGGCACGGGCAATCTCGAGGCGACGCTGGTCGCCATAAGGCAGGTCAGCTGCCGGATCATCAGCACGATCAATCAGATTGATACGCTCAAGCCACTCGGTCGCTTTCTTGACCGAGGCATTCTCGGACTTGCGGAAGGACTTGATGCCGAAGATGCCGCCGATCGAAAAGACCGAGTCTTTCATCAGCTTGTTGTGCTGCGCGATCATGAGGTTTTCCAGTACGGTCATACCACCGAACAGTCGAATATTCTGGAAGGTCCGGGCAACGCGAGCGTGATGGGCGATCTCGAAATCAGGGATGCGTTCCAGCAGAAACTCCTGCCCGTTCTCCCGTTTCATCGTTATGCGCCCTTCGGTTGGCTTGTAGAAGCCGGTGACACAGTTAAAGACGGTTGTCTTGCCAGCGCCATTCGGGCCGATCAGGGCCGTGATGTCACCGCGCCCAACCTCGAAGGAGAGGTCGTCGACCGCGACCAGACCGCCAAAGCGCATGGTGAGATGCTCAACGGTCAGGATTGGATTGTCTTGCCAAGTGGTCATCCTTCACCCTCCGCAACGAGATCACCGGATACGGATTTCTTCTCCTTGAGGAACACTGAAGGTGCCCTGCTGGAGACAATGCCGCGTGGTTTCCAGATCATGATACCGACCATCAGCAGGCCGAAGACGAGCATGCGCAGATCTTCCAGATCACGGAAGACCTCGAAACCGCCAATCATGACGAGCGAGGCGATAACGACACCCAACTGGCTGCCCAGACCGCCCAGAACCACGATGGCCAAAATGATCGCCGATTCCATGAAGGTGAAACTTTCCGGAGAAATGAAGCCCTGTCTGGTAGCGAAGAAGGCTCCGGCGAAACCGCCGAACATGGCGCCCAATGCGAAGGCCGTCAGCTTGGTGTTGGTGGTGTTGATGCCCAGAGACCGGCAGGCAATCTCGTCTTCACGCAAGGCTTCCCAAGCGCGCCCGATTGGCAATTTGCGCAAACGCATGGTCACGAAGTTGGTTATCAGCGCGAGGATCAAAATGAGATAGAAGAGGAAAATGATCCGGTGCATAGAAGAATAGTCGAGCCCGAAGAAATCCGCAAAGCCGTTCTTGCGGGTAAATTCCAACCCGAAGAAGGAGGGGCGTGGAATACGGGAGATGCCATCCGGGCCGCCGGTAAATTCATACCAGTTCAGCAGGACGACACGAATGATTTCCCCGAATGCCAGGGTCACGATTGCCAGATAGTCGCCGCGCAGGCGAAGGACAGGGAAGCCAAGGATCATGCCCCAGAAGGCTGCCAGAATGCCGGCGAGCGGCAGACAGACCCAGAAGGACAGGTCGAAATACTGCGCGAAGAGGGCGTATGAATAGGCGCCCACCGCATAGAAGGCGACATATCCAAGGTCAAGCAGACCAGCCAGACCCACCACGATATTGAGACCCCAGCCGAGCATGATGTAGGTGAGCACCAGAATGCCCATGTCGATGACATAGCGGTTGCCATAAAAGGGCAGGGTGACGGCGAAGAGCAGCAACAGGGGACCGACAAGCTTGCCGATCTTGCTGACCGTATCCTGCTTGGGCAGCATGGCGTTCATGGCATTGGCAACCGGATTGTTTCCGCGCCAGATGAGCAGGCTCATGGCAAGGCGACCGACGAAAACGACGCCCACCATCCATGCGACGAGGCCCCATTGGCCCACAATGACAAGGCCGCCTTGTTCGGTCTTGGTGCGCAGGCCAACCATGATGGAGGCGAGCAGAAGGGTAATCACCGCGGCGAGGGCTGCATCTTTCAACGCAGCGCCAACGCGCGTTTGCAAGAAGTCTGACATATTATACCTTCTCCACTTCTGGCTTGCCGAGCAGGCCGGACGGCATAAAGATCAGCACAATGGCAAGGATCGAGAAGGCTGCTACGTCTTTATACTCAACGGAGAAATAGCCGGACCAGAATGTCTCGATCAAGCCGATCAGCAAGCCACCAAGCATGGCGCCTGGCAACGAGCCGATGCCTCCGAGCACCGCAGCAGTGAAGGCCTTCACCCCGGCAAGGAAGCCGATATAGAAGTCGATCACACCGTAATAGAGCAGGAACATGACGCCTGCGACAGAAGCCAGTGCCGCGCCCATGACAAAGGTCAGGGAAATGGTGCGGTCAACATTGACGCCGAGCAGGGAGGCCATCTTCTGGTCCTGTTCGCATGCGCGCTGGGCGCGCCCAAGCGAGGTCTTGTTGATCAGAAGCGTGAAGCCTGCCATCAGCAAGACGGTCGTGACGATGATCAGGATCTGCATGTATGACAGCTGAACCAGAAAGCCGTCTTTTTCCATAATGGTGATGCCACCGGTGATTTGTGGTGGAAGTGGCTTGACGCGTGCGCCCTGAACGACCTGAACGAAGTTCTGCAACACGATGGACATGCCAATCGCCGTGATCAACGGAGCGAGGCGGAAGGATCCGCGCAAAGGACGATATGCAAGGCGCTCGACGCCCCAGCCCCAAACCGATGTCATGAGCATGGAAATGATAAGGACGATCAGCAATGCTACCGGAAGAAAAGTGATCCCCATAGCAGTAACCGCCAACAGTGTAATCAATGCAATGAATGCACCAACCATGAAGATGTCACCATGGGCAAAGTTGATCATGCCAATAATGCCATATACCATGGTATAGCCGATGGCGATCAGGCCGTAAATCGACCCTAATGTGACGCCATTAATCAGCTGCTGAATAAAATATTCCATTTGACTCGCTGTTCCCAATTTCCCTGCGGCTTTGTTACCGCTTATTAGGTAGGAAGATGTTGTTGTTTGTTCTTATATGAGATTTCCTCTCATTAAATTTCTAGCAAGAACTCGGATTGGATACAATTGCCTCCTTCCAAAAATTGGTCAATATTGAGCGAAGGTCGACGAAATGATGAAATTATGATCAAAAATGCCCTTTTTGATTTAATTTTAAGCGCGAAAACTACGGTCTATGGGGTGAATGGTCGCACAATAATCGTTGGTTGTGGGATAATCTTGTCTTCTTGATTTGTTTTTGGGCAGTTTTCTGTAAAACCATAGGAGTATGTCGTGTTTTTGGTTGAAAAATGAGCATGCACTTTTTTGTTTCTCAGTATGCATTATGTAGATGTGGGGACTAGGGCTCAAATACTTGTCAGTATTGACGAGGGCGCAGAAGACGGGTCGCATGGGCCGGTCAGGAGTTGGTTATGAATATCAGTCAAGCAGCCGGAATCGCAGATCTGCCAGTCAAGACTTTGCGTTATTACGAGGATATCGGGCTGGTGGTTCCCGCGCGTCGGGAAAATGGCTATCGGGACTATGCGAATGAGGATCTTGCCCGCCTGCGCCTGATCGGGCGAGCGCGCAAATTGGGGTTCAGTATAGAGGAATGCCGAAATCTGCTCGCGCTTCAGGCTGACAAGAGCAGAGCGAGCGCTGACGTGAAGCGCATTGCTCAGGCTCACTTAAGAGAAATTGATGAAAAGATCGAGGAATTGCAGGCGCTGCGATCAGATCTTGCGCCGCTGGTTGCTGCTTGCAAGGGCGATGAGAGCGCAGAATGCGCAATCCTGAAGGATCTTGAGCAACCACATTGAGTGGTTTTTAAAGGTTCTTTGTTCCAAATGGGAAAGAGGGAAGAGTAGCGCCGCTGACTTAAATCAGTCCCAGGCCCTTGAAGCTTGTATGACCATTGCGTGCAACGATGATGTGGTCATGCAAGGTGATACTGAGACGCTCGCAGGCGTCAGAGACCTGTTGGGTCATGTCGATGTCAGCCCGCGACGGGGTCGGGTCGCCACTGGGATGGTTGTGGACCATGATGATGGCAGTGGCAGACAGCTCCAACGCCCGCTTGACGACTTCTCGCGTATAGACGGGGGTGTGATCAACGGTGCCGGTTTGCTGTACTTCATCGGTGATAAGAGCGTTCTTCTTATCCAGAAACAGAATGCGGAACTGCTCTATATCGTTGAAGGCCATCGAGGTGCGGCAATAGTCGATCACCGAGTTCCAGGATGAGAGGACCGGACGATCCTTGACGCGATCCTCTGCAAATTTGGCGGCCGCAGCATGGATGAGCTTTAACTCGGTCACGACGGCCTGCTTGACGCCGGGGAATTCCATCAAGAGATGATCTGGAGCTGCGATGACCTCGGCAAAAGAGCCAAAACGGGCAAGTAGATCCTTCGCGAGCGGCTTTGTATCCCTGCGGGGAATGGCGCGAAAGAGGATCAATTCAAGCAGCTCGTAATCATGCAGAGCATCAGGGCCGGATTCGCGGAATTTCTGCCGCAACCGTTCCCTGTGTCCCACATAATGGGGCTTGCCTGCCGTTGCTCCTTTCAGCTCACCCATTGATTGCCCCTCGTCAGGCTACGTTATAGGGGGGCTTGTCCAGCCCTTCTGGCGACAGGGTGAAAATCTCACAGCCTGTTTCCGTGATGCCAAGGGAATGTTCGAACTGGGCTGACAGGCTTTTGTCACGCGTGACCGCCGTCCAGCCATCCTTGAGCACCTTGACGTGCGGTTTGCCCAGATTGATCATCGGCTCGATGGTGAAGATCATGCCCGGCTTCAGTTCGATGCCTTCACCCCAGTTGCCATAATGAAGGATATTGGGCGCGTCATGGAAGAGGCGTCCGACCCCATGGCCACAGAAGTCGCGCACAACGCCGCAGCGTTCCCCTTCGGCATATTCCTGAATGGCAGCGCCGATGTCGCCAGTGGTCTTGCCAGGCTTGGCCTGCTCTATGCCGATCATGAGGGCATTATAGGTGACTTCGATCAGACGTTCCGGTGCGCGCTTGATCTCTCCCACCGGATACATGCGCGAGCTGTCGCCATACCAACCATCCAGAATATAGGTGACGTCGACATTGACGATGTCGCCTTCCTTGAGTGGTTTTTCATTGGGAATGCCATGGCAAACCACATGGTTGATGGATGTGCAGGTGTAGTTTCTATAGCCGCGATAATTCAGCGTGGCGGGAAGGGCGTTGTTTTCTTCCCCGAAGTCCCGGATAAAATCGTCGATCACCTTGGTTGGAACACCCGGCTTGACGAGTTTTGCGACACCATCCAGAGCCCGTGCTGCCAGTTGCCCGGCGCGACGCATACCTTCGAAATCCTCTTGGCTGTAAAGGCGGATATCTCCGGTGTTGCGCAAAGGGGCGCTATTGGCATCAATGTAATTTACCATCTCAGGTCTTTCCGAAATCAGTTGTTTCTCTATGGATATCCCCCCATGAGCAATTGTGCAAACCGGAATCAACAATTTTTGGAGGGATTGGTCACTTGTCGCGTCCTAGCGATGTGGCCAGCGCACGCTGGAGCTCTTAATTCGTTGCCTGCACCTCTTTAGCAAAGGGGATGGAGTGGGTCAGATTGATCTCTTGGTGTGAAATGTCACACTGATAGACGATGGCTTCCACGCCCGCGCCCGTTGCCTCTTGGAAGGCTTCCGCATAGGCCGGATCGATGTCGCTTGCCAGAGCGAAGCGATTAGCGTCCGTTCTCTGGACCAAATAGAGCATCACGGCGCGATGCCCCTGTTCGACCATGTCGGCCAATTCGCCCAGATGCTTGGCACCGCGCTTGGTCACCGAATCGGGAAATTCCGCCAACGCCTGTTCGCGCAACAGATGCACATTCTTGACCTCGACATAGCAATCGGGTTTGCCCTCATCCTGCAACAAAATATCGATGCGGCTGTTCTTGCCATATTTCACCTCGCGCCTCAGGGTTTCGTAGCCAGTAAGCTCTGCGACATGTCCTGCCCGAATAGCCTCTTCGACGATGCGGTTGGGATGGCTGGTATTGATGCCGATCATGGCATCATCCAATTCGCTGAGTTCCCAGCTATAGGCCAGCTTGCGCTTGGGATTGTCGGATTTTGACAGCCAGACGCGGGTGCCGGGGTCTTTGAGGCCCAGCATGGAGCCGGGGTTGGCGCAATGGGCTGTTATGATTGTTCCATCGTCCAGCTCGATATCGGCAAGAAAGCGCTTGTAGCGCTGGATGAGTCGGCCCGGAATGAGTGGCTTTTCAAATTTCATGTTATGGCTTTGCTTTTGGCTTTCGGTCACTATCAGTTCGCACTATAAGCATGCATGGCGTTTTTGCTATCTTGCTGTGTGCAGAGAGAGTGGCAAAATTGCGCCTCTTGAATGGAAAAGCTCCAAAGGGGCCTTCGGGTGGTCCATTTTCTCATTGGGAGTGGTTCGGTTTGAGATTGAACGCAATAATGAAAGAGATAGAGCAATGACTAAAGAGTTGATCACGGCAGCCGTTCTGATAATCGGTGACGAAATCCTTTCCGGCCGCACCAAGGACAAGAATATCGGATTCATTGCGGACTATCTCACCCAGTTGGGCATCGATCTCAAGGAAGTGCGTGTCGTGGCCGACGATCAGGATGCGATCGTCGAAGCGGTCAACGCCTTGCGGGCCCGCTGGACCTATGTGTTCACCAGCGGCGGCATCGGGCCGACCCATGACGATATCACCGCAGATGCCATGGCGGCGGCCTTCGGCGTGGGCATTGATCATGATCCGCGCGCCATGGCTATACTGGAAGCGCATTATGCAAAATCGCCAAATATGGAATTCAACGAAGCGCGCAAGCGGATGGCGCGCATTCCCTTTGGTGCAGATCTGATTGAAAACAGAGTTTCCAGCGCGCCGGGATTTCGGCTGGAAAATGTGCATGTCATGGCCGGGGTACCCTCTGTCATGCAAGCCATGATGGATGCAATCGCCCCAACGCTGAAGACCAATGCGCAAGTGCTGAGCGAGACCATTGATAGCGGCTTGGGAGAAGGCCTTGTTGCCGGTCCTCTGGCGGATCTGGCCAAGGATCACCCCAATGTGGTGATCGGGTCTTACCCCTATATGCGCGAAGATCTGTTCGCAACGAACATCGTTATGCGCTCTCGCTCGCGGGAAGATCTGGACAACGCGGTCAAGGCAGTGCATGACATGCTTCAAACATTAAAAGGGCAGAAACAGACGCAGGTCTAACGTTGCCCGACCTCAATGAGTTGAAACGCACTCGTAAAGGAAAGAAAAAGGAACACCACCATGTCCGAACCATCCTCCAACGCTTTCCCGGTGTATTGGGAACAATTCCATCGGGACTGCCGTGCGCTGGCTTGGCGTCTGAAAGGCGTTTCCGAATGGAAGGCGATTGTTTGCATCACACGTGGCGGTCTTGTGCCTGCGGCCATCATTGCCCGTGAGCTGGAAGTCCGGATGATCGATACCGTCTGCGTCGCTTCCTACCATGATTATGAAAATCAGGGTGAGATGCAGGTTCTCAAGCCGATTGATGCGTCTGTCATCGATGTGGAAGGGGGAGAAGGCGAGGGTGTCCTGATTATCGACGATCTGGTCGACACCGGCAAAACCGCCAAAGTGGTGCGGGCCATGCTGCCGAAGGCCCATTTCGCAACGGTCTATGCCAAGCCGAAGGGGCGTCCGCTGGTGGATACCTTTGTTACCGAGGTTTCGCAGGATACGTGGATTTATTTCCCTTGGGATATGGGCCTGCAATTCCAGGCGCCAATCGCGAAATAGGCTTTGAATGGCTTTTGCTCTGGCCTCGGTGTGGCCTGAGTGTTGTGAACTCCTATGCTTTTAAGCAGCCCCTTATAGGGCTGCTTTTTTGTTGCGGCGATGCCTGCGCTGTGGCGATGTATCTCGCCTTGGATCTATGGCTTGTGGATTGCATAAAAGCCATTGCTTGCAATTGGCGGAGATGCACATTAGCAATGAGCGGACCAACCTTCGCGGGCGTGATGGAATTGGTAGACATACAGGACTTAAAATCCTGAGGCCCTAGGCCGTGCGGGTTCGATTCCCGCCGCCCGTACCAAAATTTCCCCTAAAATATCAAATAAAACGCAATAAAATCAGCGTCTTAACTTAAGTTCTGATTTTTGTCTCTTGTCCTCTCTCGTGATTTTGTGTATCAAAATGGGTATCATTTTGGGTATCATTGGGGGAGAAGATGGAACGAGAAGACCGGTTCCTGCAGCAACGCGGGAAGCGCTGGTATTATGTCCGGCGCGTGCCTATTGATCTTGCCTCCCACTATTCAGCGAAATATATCCGAAAGCGGTTGAAAACATCCGATTTGGCCGAAGCTCGCATCCGGCGCGACGCCATGGAGCGCGCAGACGATGCCCTGTGGGCTGACATGCGCACAGATGGGCAAACAACGGATACGGCCTCACGCCGCTATGAGCAGGCGATCAATCGGGCTCTTGCGCTCAGTTACAAGTATGTTCCGGCATCAGAGTTGGCAACTGGCGGAGACATTTCGGACATTCTTCGGCGCGTTGAAGACTTGCCCGCAGGGGAGGGCTACAGCAAAGCAAATGCCGATGCACTGCTTGGCCGGATCTCAAAGCCAGATGTGAGCTTGTCTGATGCCTTCAAGGTGCTGCGCAACGAGATCCGGGCGGCTGAGCTGGCGAGAAAAGACAAGGAAGGCAAAGAGGACTGGATCAAACTCAAGCAGATGTCCATTGATCTGTTTGTGGATGTTTGCGGAGATATCCCGATCGGGGCTATCAGCAGGGAGGACGGGCGCACTTTTTTCAACTATTGGAAAGATCGCGTCCTTGGCAAAAGCGGAACCAAGATAACGGGAAAATATGCAAACAGGCATATCGGCAATCTGCGCTCTTTGCTGAAGGATTATTGGGCTCATGTGGGAGAGGACCATCAAAACCCCTTCGACGGCTTCTCATTTGGTGAGAAACAAAAGGGCAAGCGTGTTCCGCTTCGGGTGGAGCAGATTGAAACGCTGTTTTTGATGCCTGGGGCGTTCCAGAAGATGAATCGCGAAGCCCGGCTGATCACCTACATGATGATAGAAACGGGTGCCAGAATGAGCGAACTCGCCACGCTGGAAGCGGAAGACTTCAGGCTTGAGGGAGATTATCCGCATGTGATGATTTTCGAGCGAGAAGGGCGCGCAGTGAAGACGGATCATTCTAACCGCATCTTGCCGCTGGTCGGCATTTCACTGGCCGCCGCGAAGATAGCAGAGAAGGCCGGCGGGTTCCCGCATTATCGACCGAGACGTAAGGGCCTATCAACGACACTCAACAAATTCTGCAGAGAGAACCATTTCTTCGATGATGGTCAATCGATGTATAGCATCAGGCATACATTTGAGGACCGTATGAAGGAAGCTGACACGGATGTTGAAATGCGTAAATACCTGATGGGTCATGATATCGATCGGGAAGAATATGGCTCATTTGCGAGCCTGAAGAAAAAGTGGGAAGCGGTGAAAAAGATAGAGCTGCCGTTTGACCCGGCGACCATCAAAGATATTTGCTGAATGGGTCTTTGCTGATGGCTTCGTATTCTTTTTCCATGCGTGCAAGAAGGCAATAGTGTGCAGGATGCGGGTCGATCTTGTGGATCTGAGCCAGCTTCACAATGGCGGCATGTATCCGCTCTGCTGTGATGTTTTCCTGCTGTTTCATTGTCACTTCTGTTTAATGGTTACTCGGTGGCCCGAAAGGGCGATTCCTGCTTGCCAGTCTTTCACGGCATACTGTGCTCATGGTCTGCGGTGCTCGGTGGCATTGCAGTGCCACCCATTTTTGCGCGCCTACGAGACTGGCCTTTGTTCTACCGGCCCGCTGCAGGAAGGTCCGGTGAAAGGTGCGGCACCGCAAAGGGGTTATTCGACGATCATCCAGTCGTTGATAAGAATATCGGTCTGTGAAGCTAGCCAAGGAACAAATCCGCCGCCTGCGGTCTTCATGCCAATCCAAGGGAGCATTTCCACGTTCACAGGCCCGAGGGTGCGCCCACCCACATCGTATGAAGCAGAATTGACCAGAACAAGCCACATTCCCTTGCCGTTCCAGCCAGCACGGGCGACTTTCTTGCCTTCTTTGAGAGCCGCGATAGCGTGCCCGAAACTCATGCGGCCAGTCGGTTGATAGGCGTTTTCGAACTGCTCTTTAGGTGACCAGCTGATATATCCTTCATGATCTGGGTGATTTGGTTTGCCACCATCCATGTACTCAACGAGATAGCCATCGTCGCTGCCGTCCTCGTCCGCGGGCAAATCCCATCCGCGATAGATATTGTAATCGAGCCGCGTCATCGGCCTTGCTGCAATGTGCTTTGTTCCGAAAAACTGTTCCATTTCTCTCTCCAATTTAAGGGGTGCCGGTACTCTCCCGGCTGTCACGCCTGATAGGAGATGGCGTTCTCCCTGCATGGACGCCCCATGCGGCCTACTAGCATCGCTCCACGGTTGGCTTCTGTGCCTCGCGCTTCATCGCGGTGGGTTCGCTCTCGGTTGTTCTTGGTGGGGGCCTTTTTGAGCTTCCGCGCTCAGCACGCGGATCTTGCGCGTCACATCACAGTTGTAGGTGACGGCTGTCTGGGCCTCATTGAATGCCTTGATGGCCTTGTAGAGGTCTTGATAGCCGACAACATCGTCAATCGCTCCCTCATAGAGCTCTTCGCAGGCGCGCTCCAATATTTCGTCAATGCCGATATGGATGTGGCTCGTTGTTGTTGCAAAAACAAATTCTTGCGGTTCGATGCCTTCATCTTCGCAATGCTGAAGATAGGAATCGATGTCGTAAAAGTAGCCTTCGCCCATATCGCCGTCGCCACCATCAAGCCAGACAACGTCTTCGCACTCGGAATAATCCGTGAGTGTTGCATTTTCGAACATCTGCTTTTCATGACAGGCGCGGCAAATGACTTGGTATTTTTGAACCTCGGCCCCGCACTCTTTGCAGCGACAAGGTTGGCAGCAGGTTTCAGCAAGTTCCTTGGCTGCCGCGTGACAGCGCTCTGCGCTTGCTGCAAAGCCGCGAGGTGAATAGACCTGACCACATTTCCCGCAAGCGTAGAGCTGAGGGTTGCTTTCATCTTTGAAGGTTAGGATTCGAACATCAACCATCTGGTTTACTCCGAGCTAGGAGCCATGCCGAGGGCATGGAGATACAGATCGAGCAGGGCTTCCATTTCCTGCCGTTCGTTGCTGTCCTGTTTGCGCATACGGACAACCTGCCGAAGGGTTTTTACGTCATAGCCATTGCCCTTGGCTTCGGCGTAAACGTCTTTGATATCGTCGTTGAGGGCCTTTTTCTCTTCTTCCAGGCGCTCTATGCGCTCGACAAAAGCCCGCAGCTGATCAGCCGCTACACCACCTGTATTTGACATCTATTCGCTCCTATTGACTTTGTAGCGCTGGTCTTTGCGCGTCTCTGAGGGGGGGGTAGAGCACTCTTCAAAATGCCGGCAGGCCTCCAAAGAGTGCGAAATGAGGGCCTCTGCTTTATTCGGGATTGGAAAATTGCAAAGGGCTGGCTGAAGGTAGGTCACCTTGTCCGGGCTGCTTGGCTCATTCTCATCGCCGCGGTAACGGAAAGGCGCTGGCTCACCTTCTCTGTTCTTGCAATAGAAGTGCTTGCACTCTCTGCAGGTGCGGCCATACGGTCCGGTTCCAGCAAAGTGGGCTTGTCCGATCTGTGTCTTGCGAACGTGATCAAGCAAGTCTTCATGAGTGAGATGTTTTGAGAAAGCGACAGCTTCGGCCATTGGTCAAATTCTCCCAGTGAAAAGCAAAAGGGACAGGAGACAGGCGAAGGGGCCGCTCATTACAAGGATCGCTTCTGGTAAATAGCGCAGGGATGCAATTAGCTCTCTGACTTCCTTGTGTGCTGGTGTTTTTCTCGGGCAATACATTGCCTGTCTCCTGATTGGATGCCCCGGCAGGAAGTGCGCGGAATGCGCTGCAGGGCTTTGTTGATGTCTTTGGGGTTATCCCTGCCGGGGGATTGGTTAGGCCTCCTTGAGAGCGCCTATGATCTTGTTGCAAAGGGTGGTGATGCGCTCGGCTTCCGTTGAGCCGGCATAATCTGACAAGCTTCCAATGAAGCGGTCCGAAGCATGCGTTCCCATCGTTTCGAGGAAGTAGAAGAACTCTTCCTCATCGCCGAGCATGTCTCGAGCGATCTGGCCGCCAGTGACGGTTGTTTCGATGGTGATCATGATGCTTGCTCCGCGTCGAAGCGCGCCTTCATCTTCGGGTTGATGCCATTCCAGCCGCAGTTCCGGTTAGGACCAGCCGGGATATATTTGCTCTGGCGCTTCAGACGCCTTGGGCGGGATGTGCTCCGCGTGTGGTCAACTGTGCTAATCAAGTCATAGGCCTGCTTGTGCCTTGGCATGTCCGAGGAGTAGGTGCCGCCAAACAAGAATGCGATCGCTTGACTGAGGAATATGCTTTTCATGGCTTTTGGGCTTTCTGGTTTGCTTGATTGCTGCAATGGAACGGACTGTTCGGATTTCGTGGGTCAACCCTGATCAGGTTGGCAATGCGATCCCTCGTCGTGCTGAAGGCGTTATTCTTTTGCAGAATTGCAGCGCAACGGAGTGTGGAAGTGACGGGCAGACCAACGAGCGCCTCGTTAATCTCGCCTTCCAGAATGTCGAGCATGTCCTGAATGGCGCAGTATGGCGCATCCCAATCATCGGCACTCTCAACGGCGTGATAGACTGTGCATTCGCTTTCAGGATCGGCACGATCGATGCCAATAAAGACGGGTTCAGACATTGCACCGCCCTCCCTTGCTCGAACTTCTGCGCTCCACGCTGCCATCCAGCTTCTTTTTCCAGCCAGAGGCGCGAGAACCAGCAAAGGGGCGAGAGGGGATCTTCTGCTTGCGTCGTGTTTCGAGACCAACATGCTTGTTGTGCATGCGTTTGACCTTGGCGATGGTCTTTACATCGGCTCTGGTTTTGCCCTTGTGGCAATCACAGCAGAGGCACTGGCAGTTATCGAGGGAGTTATCGCCATCCAGACCACAAGGCTTGATGTGGTCATATTCAGTCGTATCCGGATGCAGCTTGGCGCCACATTTTACGCAGCAGCCACCATCGCGAAGGAAGGCTTCAGCTTTTGTCTTTCTGGAGAATTCGGACCGGTTCGTAACAAGCTTTTCAGCTGTCTGTTCGGTAGCGACTGCGGCAAGCATTTAAACCCCCATCGGTTGCGTTCGATAGGGGTAGTGTAGGTGGGGAATATTCCCCTGTCAATATAAAATGAGGAAACTTCCCCACCCTAAGAAACGTTGTCGGTTGAAAGAGTGTCCCTTCTTCTTTGCGACTCGCTGGAAAATAGAAAAGGATTGTGTAAGCTGATTTGGCAACCAGAGGGGGGGCTTGCGCCTAGCGAGCAACAAGAATGACCGATCTTGAGCAGAGCAAATTGGACGTTAAATCAGAGATGACTGATTTGGAGCTTGATGCACTGATAAGAGAACATATCGAAGAGTATGTGCTGTATGGGGTCGAACCCAAGGACAGGGAAAGCTTTCGTAGAAGCCATCATGTGCTACTTAGTGAGGATCTTATGAAAGTGGCTGGAGAATATGCGCTGTCTCATGCTTATTCGAGCGAACAATTAAAAGACTTGTTGTTCGAAGAAACTGTCAGATTTTTAGATTATTTTGCAGCTATCGTCGGTGATCCTTTCGACGATAGCTTTGAAAAACAGTTTAATTATCTTCCAGCTCTTCGACCTTCGATTGATGAGCTAAAAGCAGGTAAAGTGAGGGAAATTATGAGGAGCGATATGGAGCAATGCGCCGGTGAATATCTCGCATTTCCATTCAGGTCAGAAAGAGTGGATAGAGCCTTGGTCCGATGCCTAATAGCTTCAGAGATGTTTTCATTCTTCAAAGAAATCTATGTGTACCCAAAGCTAATGGCGACTTCACGCTTTGCTAAAATGCTAATTGGGCTGTCTCACCCTAGCACGCGCGAGCGACAATTGGCCATGTCCATGCTGGAGACCTATTACGAGCTCGATGCTCAAGGCCCAATTAGTGCTATTCGTGTTCGAGAGTTGGCTGTAAAATCCGCAAATCTAGGTGTTGCTTGGCCTCCTGCGCTATTCGCTCTGCTGGACGACATTGCCGGCAGAACTGGGCGGATGTGAAAAGCAAAAGAAAACCCCGCTCGGTGGCGGGGTGGGTTCTTTACGGAACTAAATGAGCCCCAATAACAAAGGCCATGACTTCTACTGTCTCATCTTCGCTATCGTGAAGGTCTTCAACCTTGATAGGCTCTTGCCAATTGGGGTCGTTTGAATCGGGCCAAAGCTCCCAACTTCCATTCTTGCGTAGGCGCTTTGCTGTGGTTTCAAACAGCCCGCCTTGCATGCGGGTGCGCTTGACTATGACTAGCTGACCATTTGTCAGGTCTTGCTCGCTGAGGCCGCTTTCAAACAGCGCAACACAGTGTAGAGACCCACCATCAGGCACCACACGGTTGATGCTCGTTCCACGGACACGAACAGAGAATTGCGCAGCAGCAGGATATCGCGGATCAACAGGAAAAGGCCCCAATCGTTCGCCAGGCTCATTGTGATGGTGGTTATATTCAAGCCAGACACCGGCGGCCACTTCACCAACTTCTGGCACCAACGCTTGTTCGGTGGCAAAGGGACGTGGATCGAACTCAACCGTTGAACCAATCTCACGGACCTCCTTTGGGCCTTTACCTTCCAGGAGCCATTCTGAGCTCGTTTCCAGTGCCTCCGCGATGAGCTTCAGGTTATCTGCGGTAGGGAGCCTAGCTTTGCCTGTCAGTACGCCGCGCAATAGCTCCCTAGTCTTCCCGACTCTTCGTGCGGCGGAAGTTTGGTTTAAATTCAGCTCATCCATGCGCTGTTGGATGCGTTTTGCGACAGGGTTTTCCATGCTCGCCACTTTACAGGCAAACTTCCCTTCTGAGGATGGGGATGTTTCCTCTTTTTGTGTGCTTTTCAGATTGACAAATAGAGGAAGTTTCCCCATATTTGTTTCATGATGATCTATCGTGAACACAAATTGCTCCGTCTAGCTGAGGCATTTTCAAAGCATTCCGGCAAGCCGTTGACCGCCATTTCGAGACGCTTCTTAGGTGATAGCAAATCACTACCAAGGCTCAAGTCTGGAAGCGTGATTAGTCCATCTCGGTATGAGGGAGCGATCGCGGCATTTTCAGAGCACTGGCCCTCCACTGTCGAATGGCCTTCTGATATTCCGCGCCCATCGGTGGCGATCGAGGACAAAGCCCCAGCTGCATAGTCATCACCCTAATTCAATCGCTGGGATGCATCACCCAGTGAAGCGCTGCTCATGATCTGCACTAATCATGAGCGCGACGGAGAGGCGGGGCTCCTTCTGGCATTACGCCTGCCTGCCTCTCCGACCTGAATGCGGCGGACCTTCTGTCCGCAGCGCCCGGCTGATCTGGCCCCCACACCAGCCCCCAAGGATCAGCCGGGCAATCTTTCGAGGTGAGCCGGTTCCGCGAGCCCCTCCAACTCTCAGGCCTCAAACTCACTCTTTGGGCCTGAGTTTTTTATCCCACGCCAGAGGCGGCCAGTCACCGGCATGCCAACGGCAAAAAGCAACGGTGGAAGCCATGACCGCGATAGTAAACCAGGACGGAAGCGAGCGCCTGATCTCGCAAGAAGATGTTGAAGAGATTTCCGAGCGCGTGGCGCAGCTGATGCGGCTTTGTCGCCATGGTGGACATCGGGGGCGGAAAGCTCTGGCGGCTGTAACGCGGGTGAGCGAAACCCAGATCAAGCGGTATGAGGACAAGGCCGACCCGCTAATGATCCCGCTCGACATCGTGGTTGAGATGGAAGCCATGCTTGATCATCCGTCGCTTACGATGATGTTGGCTGACATTCAAGGCTATGACCTCGTGAAACGCAACTGCGGGCGCAGTGAAAACCTCCGGACCCTCATGCGCCGCAGCGTCAAGGAAAGCGCTGAAGCACACGAAGCCATTCTAGAAGCGGAAGGCGAAGACGAAATGACACTCGATGACTGGCGGAGCATCGCAAAGGAATCGGGGGAAGCCAAGGACTCCTTTGCTGTTTTGCAAGAAGTGGCAAATCGCAACATCAAGCGGATGTTGGAGGCGAAGTAATGGCCAAGCGGCAGCAATCTATCAGAACAGTGCTCGGGCCTAGCGGCTCCACGCATGGGTGGACCAAAACCCGCGATAAGGACCGTGATGGGCGCCCGCAGATTGTCTATCAGCTTGGCAGCAATCAGGTCATCAATCGGGTGACGCTTCCTCTTGTGAGAGGGTTTTCAGAATGAGCGCCGTGGCTGAAAAGAAGGAACTGAATGCACATCTTTGGGAGCGGCATCCTGAAGACTGGTATGTAGAGCCCTATTGGTGCAACAGGCGCCTGTTTGAGGAAGAGGCATTTGAAGGCGGTATCTGGGATCCTTCCTGCGGTCTTGGACGGGTGCTCTATTCCGCCGACGCTGCTGGTTATCCTGTCACCGGTAGCGATATCGTCTGCAGATCTGGGTTTTGTGATGAATTGTTTGACTTCCGGACCTGCAAGCGCCCGAGAGCCCGCAACATCGTTTCTAATCCTCCATTTAGCTACGCAGAACTTTTCGTTCGGCATGCCCTCGGGATTGCTGATGGCAAGGTGGCGTTTTTGCTACCCCTGCAATGGCTGGCAAGCGAGACAAGGGCCAGATTTTTTCCGTCTACGCCACTACGGCGCGTCTACATCCTATCGCCCCGTCCGTCGATGCCTCCGGGGCCGGTGATTGAAGCAAATGTAAAGCCGGGCGGCGGGAAGAAGGACTTCGCCTGGTACGTCTGGGAGCAGGGCTATGAGGGCACACCGGAACTCAAATTCATGCATAGGGAGGGGTAAGGGATGGCTAAGGTTCTTGTCGCTTGCGAGTTTTCCGGGATTGTACGAAATGCCTTTCTCGATCGTGGCCATGACGCATGGTCTTGCGATTTACTACCGACGGAGAGCAGACCAAACAGGCACATTACAGGTGATGTGCGTGACGTGCTGCGCGAGGGGTGGGATTGCCTGATCGTGGCACACCCGCCTTGCACCCGGCTTTGTAACAGCGGCGTGCGCTGGCTGAGTAAGCCACCAAAGGGCAAGACACTGGATCAGATGTGGCAGGAGCTGAAGGAGGGGGCAGAGCTATTCTCAGACCTCTGGAACGCGCCAATTCCGCATATCGCGGTAGAAAACCCGGTGATGCACAAGCACGCCAAAAAGCTGATCGCGAACTATCAGGAATTCAGCCAATCAATCCAGCCTTGGCAGTTTGGTCATGGCGAGGTTAAGCGTACCTGCCTTTGGCTGCGCAACCTGCCTGATCTGGTGCCTACCGAAATTGTCGAAGGGCGCACAGCGCGGGTGCATCGCATGCCTCCAAGGCCTGACAGAGCCAAGGAGCGTTCCCGCTTCTTTACCGGTATCGCTGACGCCATGGCCGATCAATGGGGCCAATCATTGATGAAGCTGTGCGGAGATTGGTAGCATGACCATCTATCACCAACACATTGTCATTCGCGCCAATGAGATCGGACTGGTCACGAATGAGGCCTTTCTTGATGCCTGCCAAGAGCTGATGGACGCAAAGGGTAATTCGGCAGATATCGGCTCGGTTTTCACGCAGCATATCGGCGATGTTCTGAAGCTTGGAGATGATGCTTCAAAGCTGTTCCGCGGGATTCATAACTGGAAGATGGGGAAGGGCAAAGATGCGAAATGAGAGACCTTTCCGGCAGGAAGCGCGCAAGCGTGAGCTTGTCATCTGCAAAAGCGTAGCAGATGGGCTCGACCGTTGGCGCAACTGCCCTGATGCGAAGTTCAAGCGGCATGCAGGCTCAATCCTTCTATTCAGCTATGTGCAGAGCGGCCTTGGCAACAGGGAGACGATTGGCCTTGCCTTTCCTTCCGCTGGCGAATGCGGGCGCTTTATCGACACGGTGGCCATGATGGAAATCGAGGGGAGGGAATGAGGTGGACGAAACTTCGATCAAAGATTGCCCTTATTGCGGTGGGATGTGGTGGAACGAGTCGGACGAAGAGCTCGAAACGTTAGACCTGCAAACGACAAGAAAATGCGGAGAGACGGAGAAATACAATATCGTCTGCAACTGCGGGGTAGAGGGGCCGTTTGCCCCTACTCGAGATATTGCCGTCCTACGGTGGAACAACATGCCTAGGAAAGCTGCTCCTGGCAACGAAGAGCGCGATAAAGAGGGAGACACAGCGCAAGCTGTGGCTGACCGGAATAAAGCTCTGGAAGAGGCACTCAAGCGTCTTGGTTCTATGGAGCCATTCACTGTCTCGTTTTCCATTCCAAATAATGCAGTCGGGCAAGAGCTAACCAAGCGCATTTCTTTTGCCAGAGAAGCCCTGAAAGGCGGTGACTCATGATCTGGTTCATCAAAACATCTTACAGTTACGTCGCCCCCAGAGGATGCCGCGAACATGTTTCATTTTTAGCAGAACTCCCTTTTGCCTACGCCCGTTACCTCAAGACGATGAAAGGCGGTGAGTGATGGAAACGATTTTCTATCTGTTTGGCACGATTGCTTTCATCTGCTTCATTGGCTTTGTGTCTCCATCGACCAAATCTGATGACAGCAACGGCGCAAAAAAGTCAGGCATGACAGTCTACACAGACTACAAAACTGGCTGTCAGTATCTCGGTACCTGGTCAGGCGGTATTACTCCAAGACTCGATGCTGACGGGAAGCAAGTTTGCATAGAAGAGCAA
Source organism: Cohaesibacter marisflavi (assembly GCF_963665895.2). Lineage (NCBI taxonomy): Bacteria > Pseudomonadati > Pseudomonadota > Alphaproteobacteria > Hyphomicrobiales > Cohaesibacteraceae > Cohaesibacter > Cohaesibacter marisflavi. The sequence goes on from NZ_OY762534.1 coordinate 276,879, forward strand.
CGGGAGGTTCGGTGATGGGAGCTCCAGCAGCAAGAAAAGAGCTGAAGCAAGTAACCACAGAGCTATTGCGTGGAGAGTTGGGGGGAGGGGTATGAGCAACAAAAAGGATCATGCGCTATCCCTCTCGGATTGGCATATGGCGAACTTCGCCGCAGCGCTGGGCAAGATCCCACCTCCAGTCCCTTGCTTCTCCAACGGTGTTTGTTGCCCATGGTGTGGTTTTCTCCATGAGACTATCACTTTTGGGCAAAATGAATGCATGGAGTGCAGAAGACAGTTTTTGTTTGGCTTCCCTAGTGGATGGGAGACGCGCATCCCAGGCTGCCCCGAAAGTTGGGTGAACTTTCCAAGCCATGAGTTTCATATTCTCGGAGACAATGCATCGTTGATCCCTGAATTTGTACCGACTGACCGCCTCAAGGAGGTTTGGAGGCAGGTGAAAGAGATGGAAAAGACGGCAATGATCGAACACATGCCGGAAGGAGTTGTATTGCAATGAGCATTCAAGCAGTTGCGTGGGCCAAAAAGCAAAAATGCACTAGCCCCTTGGCAAAATTGTGTTTGGTTATGATCGCGGATGATGCCGGTTTTTGTGAAGATCAAGTCTCAGTTAAAGTCGATATGAACAAGTTGTCAGATGACTGCGGCGTGTCATTCCTTGAGGCTTGGACTGGCATTGCGGGGCTGATTTCTGGTGGCCAGATCGAAATTTCTCTGGAAGAACAAAATGAGGAACCAAGTCTTTTTTACGGAGAGTCAGTAAAGCTCAGACTTAACATTCGTCAAGATGAAGTGAGGAGGTCGGAATGAGTGTCAAGGTCTCCACATGGGCTTGGGAACTCCAGTGCGTGAAGGGCATGACAAAGCTTGTTCTAATGGCTCTGGCAGATAGTGCCGATGATGACGGCTTCTGCTGGCCAAAGCTTGACACCATTGCGTCAAAAGCCAGTACCTCACGTAGCACTGTAAAGAGGGCTATCAAGGAGCTCTCTGACCTCAATTTGCTTTCCGTAGAACATCGCGAGCGCGAAAACGGCGCTAGTGCGACCAATTACTACTGGGTAAATGTAGGCCATAACCCCGATTTATATGCACAAGATGTAGAGGGGGTCAAAATGAACCCCTCTAGAACATCTGGAGAACAAACAGAGGGGGGAGGGGTTCAAAATGAACCGGGGGAGGGGTTCACAGGTGAACCGGGGAGGGGTTCAATGGTGAACCCCCATAATGAACCGTCATTTAAACCGTCAAATATAACCACCCTAACCCGCCTTGCTGGCGGGGTGGACGCTGCGCTGGCTGATTTGAGTTTTAGTGAATTGATGAAACTGGATCCTCTCGATCGGGCTGAGGCGATGAAGCAGGCTGGTCTGAAGCCTGAAGATTTTGGGAAGACGCCGAGGGAAATGGGGATCAATCCCAGAGCCCTTGGGACAAACCAACGAGCTTCTGGTGACAACCCGAGAGCGGCAGGAACCAATCCAAGGTCACACCCCGCAACACTGGCAGATGGAGATTGGGAAAAGCTTTGTGAAGGCTGGTTGCTGGCTTTGGGCGATAGCTTCGAGCGAGCTAGGCGACCATGGGCACGGTTGAGCATGGCAGATCAGGGATTGGCGCTGAAGCACGCTAAGGCGTTCCAGCAAGACAAGCCCAAGGCGCATTTGACGACCTACATCCGCCAGAAGCGCTGGCAGAGCTACGAGCAAGCCGCGCTGAAAAGGCAGGCGGGGCAGTTTGTGTTTATCGAGAAGGGGTCGCCGGAATGGGTTGCATGGTGTTCTCACAAACGATCGGCGATTTTCTCAAGCTTCAACGTTGAACACAGGAAAGAAGGCTGTTTTCAGCGCTCCCGCTGGCCTCCTGGCTATGAAGCTGATACAAAACAAGCAGGCTGACGACGCAAGCACAGCGCCGCCAAGCCAATCGGGAAGAGGCAAAAGCCCGCCCGACAAGACCAACAGAACCGGCTCACCCAAGACCATCGAAGCAGAAGGCTTGGGAATAATGACAGAAGAAACAAAATTGATCAGCGTGAAGCTGGATCTCTTGAAAGAGATTGAAGGGCAAGGGCTTGTCAAGCAGTCCCGTTTGTTTCACGAGGTGAAATCGCGATATATGAGCAAGATTGGAGAGTTTGCCACGCATGATGAAACTCTGGTCTGGTTCGTTGGCCGCTGTGATGCAGACAAAACGCTTGAAGGTCAGGTCTTTTTGCACGAACGCGGGTTTCCGACATATGTCCCACTGGAAGTGAAGCGCAAGGATGTGAACGGCTTCAGGCGCAAGCAGAGGGCTGGAAAAAAGCATATGACCAGGCTGGCAACCCCATTCATGCCAGGAACGGTTCTTTTTGCCATGCCGAGGGAGAAGCCGCGCTGGCAGGATCTCTATTCTGCCCCTCGGACGATTTGGGATGTGTATGGCTTTGCCGGTATCCCTTGTTTTATTTCGGCGGCAAGAATGAGAAAATTCATTGACGATAACAACTCCACCTTCAAACCGATCAAGATCTCAGATCTGCAGAAATTTGCAGTAGGAGATAGGGCTCAGATCGTTGATGGCGTTTATGATGGCTTTGTCGTTGATATCACCAAGCTTGATAAGAAGCATGCATGGGTTGATTTCGAGATCTTTGGACGCAGCGTTGAGGCTCGTGTTGATATTGACAAGATCGAGAGAGTGAGTTAGCTATTTTATTAAATGCGGCTTTCCTCAATACTTCTTGGGGATTTATTGGAACCGTCAGGAGGCTGCCCTCAGCAAGGCAGACCGGCAGACGCAAAGCTGCAGCCAGCTCTGGACCTCAGAGAGTGGTGAAAAACCTTGGTGTTCGCCGGGGAGTGCGCAGCATGCAAAATTTAAAATTGGGAATTAAGGTCCGTATTCGCGATTTGGAAGACAAAAGCAAATTCCTTGATGGAGTGGGCACTGTCGTCGAGGTGCAAGAATCTGGCCTTGGCACTATCTTAAAGGTAGTGGTTGGTGATGACGAAGATTGGTATCTGTCGGAGCGCTTGGAACCATTACTTCATTCCGTATAGGCTGGATGAGAATTTGTCCGGCGGTGCTGAAAGCAGAAGCACTACGTCGGTATCAGTGATCGAAACATACTCGAGCACCGTCCCGAGGCTAGAGCACGTATCAAGAGCTGTGAGTGTATGAAAACAAAATCAGCTTAATCGTGTTAAGCCCGAGCAAATATCGGGAACCACTGAAAGCCGGAGTAGCGCCTGGCCCGGACAAACATAAGTACCCCGGTTATCGGGTATTAAGACCCTGAATACAGGGCTGGCGGGGAAACCCGTCAAGGAATATAGGCTCGGTCTTCGGATCGGGCCTTTTTTGATAGGTTATCGTGTTTATCGAATGTTTCGGTTTTGTGCCAGATATGTTTGTATATTTGTACGAGTGCGTAGGTAACTTATATCAAAAACTTTGCGTTTGTTCTCTAAATGTTCTTGTTTGTTTAGGGCGATCAGTTGGAGCGGAGTCAAGAGAATGTCAGACGATAGAAAAGTGATAGCTCTGAACGGAGGGCCAGTGCCTCAGGCAGGGCAAATTCAGAAAGACGTGATTGATCGGCTCGAAGGCCTTCTCTCTTGTGCTCGCTCTGGAGATCTTCAGGGCTTTGCATGCGTTGCTTATCACGCAGAAGACAAGTGTAGCCGCTGGCGGGCAGGCTCTCAGGGCGGATATGCCATGCTTGGTGCGCTGAAAGTCCTATCTGAAGAGATGATCGAGCTGATAAGGGAAGAGTGACCTGTGGCAGCACCGAAGGGAAATAAATTCTGGCAAGCAAGGAGCCGACACGGACGAAAGCCGAAGTGGGAAGATCCGGAAGAGCTTTGGGAAGCCTGCGAAGAGTATTTCGAGTGGGTTGAAGGCAATCCGCTGCATGCGGCTGAGCTGGTCAAATACAAGGGAAAGTTCAAGACCGCTAAGATCGCCAAGATGCGGGCCATGACGATTTCAGGGCTTTGCATCTTCCTTGGGGTCGATGTGAGGACATGGCCGGCTTATCGCGAGAAGGAAGGTTTTATTCCAGTCGTTACGCGCGTGGAAGAGATTATCCGCGAACAAAAGTTCACTGGCGCCGCTGCTGGACTGCTCGAAACCAACATTATCGCCCGTGACCTTGGCTTGATCGACAAGACCGAGCAGAAGCACGGCGTGAGCGATGATCTCAAAGAGATGTTTGACAGAATAGACGGAGCATCGAAGGGGCTTGCAGGACTACGAGGCGAAACTGAAGAGCCCGAAATGGAGGCTGAACAACCTCTATTGGATCGAGGATAAGGAAGGCAATGTTGTCCTGTTCAAGATGAACAGGGCGCAAGAGCAGCTTCTCTCTGAGCTGGATTTTCTGAATATCATCTTGAAGGCGCGGCAGCTCGGTTTTTCAACCTTCATTGACATTCTGATTTTAGATCAATGCCTTTGGAACTCGAACACCAGTGCGGGGATTATTGCTGACACACTGGACAATGCCAAAGGGCTTTTATCCGCGAAGATCAAGTTCCCTTACAGCCGGTTGGATGAGGCGATCAAAGAGCGCAAGCCTCTGGTCAAGAGTAACGAGACAGAGGTTGAGTGGGAGAACGGATCAAGCGTCAAGGTGGGCGCTTCGCTTCGCTCTGGCACCTACCAGCTTCTGCATATCTCTGAATATGGAAAGATCTGCGCCAAGAGCCCGGACAAGGCCAAGGAAGTTAAGTCCGGTGCACTGAACACGCTTGCGCCGGGCTGTCTCGGGTTCATCGAGAGCACGGCAGAAGGGCAGGAGGGCGACTTCTACGAGAAGACACAGAAGGCGCGGGCCATTGTGGAGAGCGGCAGAAAGCCGAACCCGCTTGAATGGAAGTTCCACTTCTTCGCCTGGTGGATGGATGACCGGTACGAGGCAGACCCTGAAGGCGTAGTCATCACCAAGGAGATGGCAGAGTATTTTGACAAGAAGGAAAAGGAAGGCGTTCCGCCTCTCTCCGATCGCAAGAAAGCCTGGTATGTGCTGAAGGAGAAAGAGCAGGGCGAGGATATGAAGAAAGAATATCCTTCGACGCCGGATGAAGCCTTTGAGGCAGCGATCGAGGGAGCCTACTTCGCCAAGCAGCTGACGACCTTGCGCAAGCTGAAGCGCATCGGCTCTGTGCCGTTTGATCCTGCCTTGCCGGTTAATACCTTCTGGGATTTGGGCATGGATGATTCCATGACCATTTGGCTGCATCAGTTTGACGGCTCGATCCATCGCTTCATTGGCTATTACGAGAATAGCGGCGAAGGGATGAGCCATTACATCAACTGGCTTCGGGACTGGCGCGATACACGTGGCGCAGTCTGGGGCCAGCATTTCGGCCCGCATGATCTGAATGTGCGCGAGCTGATGGCAGAAGGTAAGACTAGGCAGGAAGTAGCGCAGGGCTTGGGCATCAAGTTTGAAGTGGTGCCACGGGTTGCCGACAAGCGGGACGGTATCGAGGCCAGTCGCCAGATATTGCCGCTTTGTGCATTCGATGAGGAAGAGTGTTCAACCGGCATCAAGCATCTAACCAACTATCGCAAAGATTTTGACGAAAAGAACGGGGTTTGGAAGAGCCAGCCGCGCCACGATGAGGCATCGCACGGCGCAGACGCTTTCCAGACCTTTTCGACTGGATGGGTCAAGCCTGTCACGCGCAAGAAACTGAAAGCCAGACCGATGAAGGGAATTGTCTAGATGCTGAGTGACGACAGGCTGAGGCCGATACTTGATCAGAAGATCTCGGCAGCTGAAAGCTATGACGATGAGACCCAGAGTGATGATCGCGAGAAGGCGCTTGAATATTATCGCGGAGAGATGAGCGATCTTGAGCCGGAGGAAGGGCGCTCTGCTGCCAAGTCTCTTGACGTGGCTGATGCTGTTGAATGGATCATGCCGGACATGATGCAAATCTTCTGCGGATCGGGGCAGCCCATGAAGGCGCTTCCGACCGGCACCGAAGATGAAGAGCTGGCAAAGCAGCAGACAGACGGCACGAACTGGTTCTTTATGAACGAATGCAGCGGCTATTGGGTCATTCACGACCTATGCCATGATGCACTTTTGCAGCGCAACTCGGTTGGCAAGGTATGGCGCGATCAGACGCCGGTCATCAAGGTCGAAGAATATGAGGATCTCGACTCGACGCGCTGGGCTGAGCTGGTCAACTTGCCGAATGTGGAAGTGTTGGAAGACACTGAGAAGGAAGGCGGCATCCACGATCTTAAGATCAAGGTCATCAAGAGCAAGGGGCGGCAACGGGTGGAAGTTTTGCCGCGTGAGAACTTCCTGATATCGGCAGAGGCCACCAGCATTGAGGACACGAACTTTGCTGGTGACAAGAGCGTAGTTACCCGCTCGGATCTCAATGAACGCTTTGCAAATGATTCAGAAGCACTGCGCAAGATAAGCCAGCTGAATAGCAGCGGCAGCTTTGATGAAGACGACGCGGATTCGAGTCGGGAGAAAGATTACTCTTGGGGTGAGGATTCAGCAGATCGGTCGATGGATGAGATCGACGTCTATGAATGCTACATCAAGCTCGATGCTAATGAGGACGGAATAGCCGAATGGTGGCAAGTGGTGGTAACGGGTGGGGCTGGTGCTCGTACGATCCTTTCCATCGAGGAATGGGACGATGATCTTCCTTATTTCGATGTGTCGCCTCTGCGCGTGCCACATCGCTTTGCCGGGCGGTCTCTGGCCGATTCCACGATACCGATACAGGGGATCAAGACGGCTTTGCTGCGCGGGGCTCTCGATAACATCTATTGGCAGAACAACCCGGAACGGGAAGCCGATGTCAGCAAGATGGATGATGATGCGATCGATCTGCTCAACAATCGCCAGTTTGGCAACACGATCCCTGTAAAAGAGCCAGGTTCGATCAACTATCTGACGCTACCCTATTTTGCGAACCAGACCTTTGAGGCAATGGAGCAGATGGACCGGATCGCAGCCAACAGAACGGGGGTGAGCGCAGCTTCCAAGGGACTGGATGCGGAAGTGCTGCAGAACCAGTCCGCGACGGCAAACAACAACATGATGTCGGCAGCGCGAAGCAAGGCAGTCTTCTTTGCACGGAACATGGCAGAGGGCGGTCTCAAGCGTATGTTCAAGATCTTGATGCGCCTGATTGCCAAATATGAGGATCAGAGGCTCATTCGCCTGAAAGGAAATTGGCAGCCCATTGATCCGCGTGTCTGGAATATGGACATGGATGTAAACGTGGAAGTCGGGCTAGGTTCCGGCACCCGCGAGCGAGACATGGCGATCCTGCAGATGATCCTTGCTCGACAAGAACAGGTCGTGCGGGAATATGGTCCGGACAATCCGATTGTTCCATTCGACAAAATGCTTGAGACCTTTTCAAAGCTGATCGAGGCGGGCGGTCTGCGCAATCCGGAGCAGTATTTCAATGATGTTGAACCTCCAAAGCTTCAAGCCTGGTTCGCTCAATTCAAACAGAGCCAGCAGCCGCAGGCCGATCCGGCGAAGATGGCAGAGATCCAACTCAAGCAAGCGCAACAGCAGGCCGATATTCAGTTGAAGCGCGAACAGATGCAGATGGAGATCCAACTCAAACGCGAGCAAATGCAGCTTGAAATACAGCTTAAGCGCGAACAGGCAATGATGGGTATGCCATCTTCCGGCTTTTCAACCAATGTCAGCGTGGGCGGGCAGCCAGGATGACGGATGAAGACGCGAAGATTAGGAGAGCGGCTGAAGCCAACGCTCTGTTGGCAAACCAGCTATTGCAAGACACGCTCGATGAAGTCGAAAAGACGGCGATCGACGCAGTTTTGAGCGCCAAAGACGACGACACACGGCGCGATGCGGCAGCAACTGCCCGCGCCACAAGAGATTTCCGCAGCAAGCTGCAAGCCATCATACGAACTGGCAAGCAGGCCGCGGAACGCACCGCCCGAAAGGGCTAACCCAACCTAAAAACTGGAACCACCCTGATGGATATTGAAGACAACAACCCGGCTGATACCGGGACTGTCAACGATGAAGCTTTGACACTTGACGACGCAACCAACGCTTTTGATGGACTTGACGACGACCCCGAAGAGGACACCGCCGATCAAACAACCGACCAGGGCGAAGACGATGAGCAAGAGCAAGCGGACCAAGAAGCCGACACCGAGGAAGACTTGGAAGGCGATGGCGGTGAAGAGATCGAGGAAGACGATCAAGCAGAAGATACAACCGAAGGCTCCTACGCTGGCGATGACATGCAAGTCAAATTGCCCGACGGCACAGTCGCCACAGTGGAGGAGCTGAAAAACGGACATCTGATGCAATCGGACTATACCCGGAAAGTTCAGGCTCTGGCGCAAGATCGGCAGGCCACCCAGAATGCCCGCACTGAGGCAACCCAGTGGGGCGGTTATTTCCAGCAGCAGGCTACTCGGCTTGAACAGGCGCTTGACAATGTCAAGGCACTCATTCCGGACCCTTCGCTGCAGTCGCAAGACCCGCTTGCCTACATGCAAGGCATGCAGCGCTTTACCGAACAGCTTCAAGAGACGCTCGGCAAGTCTCGGAATATTCGGCAACGTTCGCAGCAGCACCAAGCCCAACAGATGCAGACACAGCGTCAGGAAGCCTTCGGGCGTGAGCTGGAAGCACTCACGACGCAGAACTCGACGCTATTGGATCGGGAAAAACAGAAAGCCTACATCGACGAGGTGGAAGGTTTTCTGAAATCCGAGGGCTACGGCAACGAAGAAATTCTGGGCTTTATCGATCATCGTGCATGGCAGATTGTTCACGATGCCATGCAGTATCGGGCCGACAAGGAAAAGCAGTCTCAGGCCAAACGCAAGGTCAAGGATGTTCCGAAAGTCGGATCGAACAAGCGCGCCAAAACGTCCGGTGAACGTAGACGTGGCCGCAATGCTCAAGCAAAAAGTCGCCTGAAATCTTCAGGCAATGTGCGTGATGCAGCTGCGGTCTTCATGGACATTGAAGACGAGGAGTAAACCATGGCTCAGGAAGCCAACACCTATGATACTCAGGACGCCAACGGTCTGCGTGAAGGGCTGACCGACACGATCCTGAATATCGCACCCACCGAAACCCCTTTCTGCTCGCGCATTGCGGGCAAGGGGCCAAAACCCAAAGCCACCAAGCATGAATGGCAGACGGATGATCTGGCTGCAGCTGACGGCGAAAATGCGGTCGAAGAAGGCGATGAATACAGCTTCGAAGACCCGGACCCGACTGTACGCGTGGCCAACCATACCCAGATCATTCGCAAGGGTATTGTGATCTCCGAGACTTTGGAAGCGGTTGAGAAAGCCGGACGTAAGTCGGAAATGGCCTATCAGACCGCCAAGAAGTCGAAAGAACTCAAGCGCGACCTTGAAAAGATCGCACTCTCTAATCAGGCGTCGTCCATTGTCGGCAAAAAGCGCAAAATGGCTGGTCTCGCAGCCTGGCTGGAAACGAACTCCGATCGTGGAACCGGCGGGGCTGATGGTGGCTATAGCGAGGGAACCGGCTTTGTAGCAGCAGCAACTGACGGTACGCAGCGAGCCTTTGCTCGTAGCCAGCTTGATGGCGTTATCGAGAGTTGCTTTGCCAACGGCGCTGATCCTACCGTCCTGCTGGTCGGGCCGAAAAACAAGCGTGCCTTCTCTGGTTTCGCAGGGATTTCGGAACTGCGCTCGAATGTGGCGGGTGACCAGAAGGCCAAGAAGCAGGCAACCATTGTGGCGGCAGCTGATTTCTACATTTCCGATTTTGGTACTTTGGCGGTGGTCCCTGATCGCTTCCAGCGTGAGCGGGATGCCTTTGTTCTCGATCCGGAATATGTGGACCTTTGCTGGCTTCGCCAGATCAAGCGCAAGAAGCCTGCCAAGACTTCTGACGCAGAGAAGCGCGTCTTGATCGGAGAAGTGACACTGCAGGTGGGTAACGAAGCCGCTCACGGCGTGGTCGCGGATCTGCTCGACAGCTAAGAGCACAAGACAAACTGATTAACTCGCAAAGAGGCTGCTAGATGGCGGCCTTTTTGCTTTTTGGAGCATTGACATGACAGCGAAAAAGCAAGAAGCGCCCGAAGGCGAAATGATGGATGCAGCAGCAGCCAAGGAAGCAGCAGCCAAGGAAGCAGCAGCCAAGGAAGCAGCAGCCAAGGAGCCGACTGTGGTGGTCACCATGCTGCGCGGCTATTTCCCGACGCCAGAAGAGCGCGGAGATGACGAGCGGCGCAAATGGCCCAAGGGTGAAGAAATCACCCTGGCAAAGAGCGTGGCAAACAGCCTGAAGGAACGGTATCTGGCCGAGATCACGAGGGTCTGATGGGCTCTATCCCGAAAATCTATGACGGGCAATGGCGGTTGCTGGATTTTGATCCGGTAACCCGCATTGCGCAGTGGTTCTGGTACGACGAAGACAAGGACCAATTCACCATTCGCACGGTGCAAGAAGTAGAAGACATTCTTGCAGCCAACAAGCAGCTTGAAGCGGAAAGCAATGGCGTTCGCTTTGGCGATGGCAAAAAGATTGCCTCAATTCCCTTGTGTGAGCTGGATCGGATCATGCCAGCGGTCGTGAATAAGGATGAGGATTACATCAAGAAGTTTCTCAATGATCCGGACAATCGCAAATTCCGAACATTCAGAGGTAGAATCTGATGGCTTATGCCAATCTGGCAGACTTGCGCGACAAGGTGGCTGATTATCTGGAGCGGACAGGAGACGCAGAGTTCCTTTCGCTGTTCCCGATTTTTGTGCTGTCCGTTGAGGATCAGATCAACAAGGCCCTGTTCACACTGTCTGAAGATGGTGTGACTCCAACAGACCGCATTCCGGCTCTTAGCGATGATGCAGACAGCAACTGGATACTGACCGGAATTGGCAGCATCTATTTCTTTGGCGTTGTGATGGAGGCGGCGATCGCGGATCTGGCCAGCGAAGCACAAGGGCAGCTGGCAGGAACCAAGTTTTCGGACCATCTCAATGACCTCTCCGGCAAGCGCAAGGCAGTGAGATTGACGGCTGCCAAGCCGGGAGGCCAGACACCATGATCCCGTTTGGTGAATATAGCCCGGACAGCTCGGACTTTAACGGCAAGGCACTGCCCTATATGCGCAATGCACAGCCTGTGGCGGACGGGTGGGCACCTTTCCCATCATTCGTGCCCTATACTGACCCATTGCCAGAAAAGCCCTGTGGGGCCTTCTTGGCTCGTCGGGATGACGGGGCCTATGTGGTCTACGCTGGCGGTCCAACTCGTCTTTTTCGGCTAGATCCGGCAACCAACGAATGGGTAACGGTCGGGTCAGGCTATACGCTCGCTGAAGGCGTGACATGGGCTTTTGCTCAATGGGGGCAAACGGTTGTTGCCACCAACCAGAACACCAATATTCAGCAGATTGATCTGGCGAGCTACAGCCCTGCTACAGAACTTGTTGCGATCAAAGCTCGGTCATTGTTTGTTATAGGAGCCAACCTGTTCGCAGGCGGACTGCTTGACCTGCCAGACGGTGTGCAATGGAGCGCGGATGAAAATATCGCGTCTTGGCCGATTGCAGAGAATGGCGGTGATCGGCAGGCCTTTCCTGACGGCGGGTGGGTTCTGCAGGGATTTTCTGGCCAGCAAGGGGCATATATCCTTCAGAAGGACGCAATCAGAACAGTCAACTGGAACCCCGGCGGGACATACAACTTCACATTCAGCAAGGTAGCCGAAATAGGGATTGTGGGGCCGAATGCCGGAGTGACCGTCAATCAGGCGACCTATTTTCTTGCTCAGGATGGTTTTTACGGCGTCAGCTACACCACAGAGAAGGGACTTTTGACACCTCCCATCGGCGGTGAGAAGGTGAATCGCGCCTTCATGGCAGAGGTCGATCTGGACGCTTTGGAAGATGTGCAGGCGGTTTCCGATCCACTCAACAAGGTGGTTTATTGGGCTTATCGCTCAACTGGCTATACCGGAGCGCGCTTTAACGTCATTCTTGGCTATGATTGGCAGCTTGGCCGTTGGTTCCGGATTGAAAGGGAACTCGTCTGGCTCGCAAACCTAGCCACGCCTGGCAATACTCTTGAAAGTCTGGATGAGATCTCATCATCCCTTGATGACTTGGCTATTTCGCTCGACAGCCCGGCTTGGTCAGGCGGCAAGCCGGTTCTGGCCGCGTTTGATACCGACTATCGGATGTGTTTTGCGCAAGGCTCGAATATGGACGCCTTGTTCCGGACCGCAAAGCTCCAACTGAATAAAGCGGGCCGCTCGCTGGTGACCTCGGTTGCACCCATGACGGATGCCGAAGACGCATCTATGCGCATTGGGGTGTCTGGCAACAGTTATGATCCATTGGTCTGGAAGGGGCCATACACCAGACAGCCAAGCGGCAGGATACCGACGCGGGCCAATGGCAAAATCCACCAGTTTGAAACGACGCTCAAGGGTGATTGGACCATCGTTACCGGGCTTGATGACATTCAGGCCAAGGCAGCGGGGAGGCGCTGATGCATCCTTATCGCGTACCGCTTCGCCTCATCGATGCGTATCGACCCAAGATGGAGCCATATCTTGACCTCTATTGTTCAAAACCCTTCTGCGGCGGTTGGACGGCAGGGAAGATCATCAAGGATGCCAAGCGCAATCAGATCTTGCTTTGGATGGTGTTTGACTATGACGCAAATGTTCTCGGCGTTGCGGCAACTCAGGTCCGGTTAGAAGACACCCCGCCTCAAATACAGATCAAAATGCTTGCTGGCACAAACTGGCAGGCATGGCGCCATTTGCTTGATGATGTGATTCATCATGGCCAGGCGCGGGGCTGCAAGAAACTCACATTCGAAGGCCGAAAGGGCTGGAAGCGCAGACTTCCCGAATTTTCTGTTGTCGGATCGACGGACAACGACCAGCTGATTTATGAAAAGGTGATCTTATGAGCGGCGGCGGGAAAGAAACAACAACGGTTCAGAACAATGAGCCTTCTGTGTTGTATAAGGGCAATATCACGAAGGCACAGGATATGGCAGCCGGTGTGGCGGATGATCCGTCTGTTTGGGAGGCCTATTCCGGTGATCGCTATGTTGGCCCGAGCGCGAACAGCCAGACCGCAATGGATGGAATGGCCAATACTGCACAGTCCGGCGTGCCGGGGCTCAACAATGCTTTCAATCAGGCTAAGGGCGTCATCAACTCGAATGGCCTCAGCAACAGCCAGAACAACGCCTATAATAACCTACGGCAGAGAACCGGGAATACGGCAAATCGGCAGGCTGGGCAGTATGGTGATATTGCCAATAATGTTGCCTCAACCATGAATGGCCAGACCGGCGCTTATAATGCCATGAAGGGGCAGGCGACCAACGCAGCCAATCAGGCCCAGAGCGCCTATGGGGACTTATTCAATCAGGTTGGCCAGACTTCGGGCCAGCAGGCGGGTGCTTATGGCGATCTGATGGGGGAAGCGAACACAGCCTTCGGCAATCAGTATGATGCCTATAACGGGCTTGGTTCGGACATGATGAATTCCATGGCTCAGGGCGGGCAGATCGGGGCAAACAACGCCAATCTTATGAAAGCGCTTGAGGGTGGCGCGGATCAGATTGCGACGAAGGTCAACCAGATTGCCTCGGCCTCGGGCCGGTATGGATCGGGCACCAATCAGGATGTCATGGCCAAGAATATTGGCGACTATTACAGCAATGCGCTGACTGGCCAGTATAACCAAGACGTCAACAATATGATGGGGGCTTCTAGCCAGCGCACAAACCAGCTCAATGCGCAAAGTGGCGTACTTGCCAACGGGCTCAACACGCGAGCCAATCTGCTCAACAGTCAGACCAGCACGGCGTTGAATGGCATCAACACGCAGGCAGGCCTTGCCGGTAATAGCTATAACGCAGCTATGGGCGGGCTATCCGGTGAACAGAGCGTTCTCGGCAACCAGACCAATTCCTATCTTTCAGGGATTGGCGCACAGCAGGGCGCAACAGACGCACAGACCAACACCATGTTCAATGGCCTTGCCAATCAGGGCAATCTGCTTAATTCGCAGACTGGAGCACAGCAAAGCGGTAACTCACTTGCCTTGCAGGCAGGGCAGGGGCTCTCATCGCTCTTCGATGCATCCATGTCGCCCTATGACTATCTGTCACAGGCTGGCCAGATGCAGGAGGGCTACGACCAAGCAGCAATGCAAGCTGAAATGGATCAGTTTGCAGAAAATCAGGCGGCACAGAAAGCACCAAGCGAATGGCTCAACGCCATGTCGTCTGGCGCTGGCCAGCTTGGGACTTCAACTTCAACAGCATATCAGCGCGGCGGCGGAATGGATCAGGCGCTTGGTTGGGCTTCTGTCCTTGGCTCGTTCATGTAAGGGGTAGAATATGGGACTTTTTGACCTTCTCTCTGGCAAGCAGCAGGTGGGTGGCTCTGGTGGCTCACTTTGGAATAGCCTCTCGTCCGGGATTGATAATAACCGCCAGATGATGCGCATGGGTGGGCTCGCAGCTGCTCTTGGCGCCGATCCCAATCAAGTGCTTCAATCGGCAATGCTTGGCAACGGCATGGATGACAAGCGCCGCGTGCGGACGCAGGAAGAGGCAAAGCGGAATCAATCCGTTGATTATCTGGTGCAACAGGGCATGCCGCAGACAGAAGCTGAGCTGGTTGTCCGCAATGGTGGCTTTGGAGAAGCGCTCAAAGGCATTCGATCGAAGGCCCTGACCAGTCAGACAAACAACAAGACAGTGAACTGGCTGATGCGAAACAAAGGGCTAAGTCAGCAAAACGCAGATGCCATCGTGTCTTCTGGGCAGGCAGCAGCATATATGACGCCGCAGAAAGCGCCTTCCCTGACAAATGATCAAAAGAACTTCAACTTTGCTCAACAAAACCCCGAGTTTGCTGAATATCAGTTGAAAAACAAGCGCGCTGGGGCGACTCAGGTGAACTTTAACAACGAACAAGCCAATGCTGCTGGATTTGCAGACCGGATGGCGAACTCTGAACAGATCCTGCGGCAGCATGAAACGGCAGGTCTAAATGTTGGCGATCGTGCGGCCGCTGCCATTCCTGGTATAGGCAATTATGTGACCAGTGAAGACTATAAGCTATTCGATCAGGCTAAGCGCGATTTTATCAATGCGGCCTTACGCCGTGAGTCAGGGGCTGTAATCTCACAGGAAGAATTTGCCAACGCAGAGCAGCAGTATTTTCCTCAGCCAGGAGACACACCTGCGGTAATCGCTCAGAAGCGTAAAAACCGTGAAGCGGTCATTTACGGAACGCAGAGGGCTGCGGGGCCGAGCTATCAGCCACGGCAGCGCAACTCTCAAACACCGCAAAGCCAAGGCGTTGTCGATTACTCAGAATACTTCAAATAGGTGATGTATGCCGATTGTGAAAATGCCTGATGGTGCACAAGTTCAATTTCCTGACGACATGCCCAAAGAGCAGATCAAAACCATGATTGCTTCTAAGTTTCCTGAGGTGGCAGCGAAGCAAAGTCAGGGCCGCTACGATATGGGCGCGGTCTCTGCTGGTGCAGATGGGATCTATAGCGGACTCATGTCTGGGTATGATGACGAAATTGGCGCTGGCATGGTCGCACCCTTCAAGGCTGCGGCAGATTATTTAAGAGGCGACGGGTTTGACATCGGGCGGGCGTACAACAACCTTCAGCAGCGCTTTGACGCTGGAAAGGCCGCACGCAGAGAAGCTCATCCTGTATCTTCTGTAGCAGGTGAACTGGCTGGCTCGATGGCGTTGGCTGGCGGAGCCGGTAAGGCTGGTCTAACGACTGCTGGTCGCGTTGGAAAGGGGCTAGTTGGACGAATGGCCGGTGGCGCGGCAGAAGGCGCGGCCTATGGCGCACTGGCTGGAGCCGGTGAGGCTAAACCCGGATCACGCGGACAGGGCGCCGCCGTTGGAGGCATCTTGGGTGCAGGTATCGGTGGTGCAGCTCCTGCGGTCGGATCTGCAATATCAGGGGTAAGGAACATCTCTCAGGTTGGCAAGAATTCGGCAGCAAAGTTGGCGCGCAAGGTTTTGGCATCTGATGAGATGACTGCCCAAGAGGCGCTTAACAGATTGGCCAAAGAAAACCCAGACACAATGTTGGCAGATATCGGGCCAAACGCCCGCATTTGGGCTGGGGGTATTGAAAATAGACCGGGGCCAGCGAAAACGACGATCAACAAGGCTCTAACTGATCGATCAAGTAATGCATCTCAGAGAGTGAATACTCTTGCCGATGACTTGCTCGGGAAGACGGAAGACACCCTTTCTCTACCGGGATATATCAGAGAGCGGCAATTGGAACAGTCGAGACCGTTTTATGAGGGGTTAGCTAATGTTGATGTCCCAAATGACAACATCATCATAAATGATTTGCTTAACAGGCCAGCAGGACAGGAAGCCCTTGAATATGGTAAGAAGATCGCCGCAAACATGGGGCATCCTGTGTCAGAGAATGGCTACACAGTTCGGGATCTGGACTATGCCAAGCAATGGCTTGACGGTCGCATTTCTCGCCTGAATGAACAAGGTCAAACAAGCCTGGCATATTCGTATCAGAATGTGCGTGACGGATTAATTGAAGAGCTTGATAAGCTGACGACAATGTATCCTCATGCACGGGACGTTTATAGTGGACACGCTGCTATTCTTGACGCACACAAGTCAGGAGAACGGATTTTTCACGCAAATCAGATGCCTCATGATGTGCGTGCCAATCTTGAGAAAATGCCAATCTCCGAAAAGAATGCCTACAAGGCCGGGGCCCGAAGAGCTCTGGCTCAAAAGATGGGCACAGCCCGAAATGACGTGAACCAAGCTCGGTCTGAATTCCAAAAGGACTTCAATAAGGAAAAGATGGCGGCTGCCTTCGGGGATGACGCCGCAAACCGCCTCACATCCGCCTTGGAAGACGAAACACGCTTCATGCACACCAAGAATGATGTTCTCAATAATTCGAAGACCGCGGAAAGAGCTGCAGTCCAGCGGCAAATCGATGGCATGGAATTGGAGATGCCTGAAGGTTGGAAAACTGTAATGGCACGAAAAGCACTTGGTACAATTCAATCTCGCTTCCCTGGCTTCAAGCCAAAAGAAGGAGATCTACAAGCCCTTGCTGAAATCCTCGTAGAGACCGGGTCTGAACGGCCAAAGCTTCAGGCAATGGCCAAACAGATTTCCCAGATGGAAGCGAATGGTCAGCCGGTCAACCAATCGATCAAGCGCATGTTGCAGATGCTAGCTCTCACTGCGAGTTCAACAATTGGGCGGGGCCTAGCAGATAAACAATAGGCCCGGTTTCCACACTCAGTGGTTATATGGCCGGACAATGGGCCAATGAATAAAAAGGGAGAATAACGATGAAAATAGCAATTCTACACTATGTCGCAAAGTTTCTCGGGGTTTTGATCCGAATTGACGGATTGCCCTATGGTTCCGACTGTGGCGCTAAATGCTCCAGTTGTCGCGCACGAAAGAACTAACTTCGTCGCTTAGATTATTCCAAGCTGCGACGTTGTTTTTTGCGTCAACAACATAGATCGAGTCGTTGCTATCTAAGTGCTTTTGCAGTGCATCGCAGACTTCTCTGGGCGATTTGGAGCAATTCACAAACCAGAAAGACTCATTGATGTGAGCCCAAGCTCCAAGAGATTTGATTGCATCGATCAGTCCACTGTAGTTTTGTCCTGGTTTGCTAAGATCATAAGAAATGTGTAAATTTCTAGCCATTACCCCCTCCATTTTTCAATGAAGGGATGCAATCACGATTCTCAACCATGAGTCGAGTCATTCCTCTGGATCAATGGATTGCAATATGGAAGGATGCTTCCCATCTCTATGGAGAGGAGGAGTGCGCTATGGAGCATCAAATTCCGGAAGAATATTTTGCCTGGCTGAAAGAGAAGCCTTTTACCGACTGGTCTGCTGAAGACAAGGCAAAGGCGCTGTCTGCTTTTGAGAGCATCGTAACAATGTCAGACATCGAAAAAGCAAAACTCTTTGTTGGAGAGATAGGGTATTTGTTGACTTACGGAGATCAATCATGATCCGCATTATTGTTGTTGCCCTGCTATAGGCCCTACGGGGCCTTTTCTATTTGGAAGGGCACTTGATGTAGGCAGGCCCATCGGTTGGGCCGTTTTCGTCATACTCGTTGTTGCAATAACCGCGCTTCTGCAAAATGTCGGAATAGAGTTCGCGAAGAGCGCAATTCTTATACATGTCAAGAGTGTCTGGAAGCCCGCCACGACAATATGTGTTTGACATTTCGTAGAGTGAAATCAGTTGAGAGTCTGTCTCATAGAACTTCTGAACCTGCTCTTTGTTGGGCAAGTAATCAAGCTCAGCCATCACCGGTGTCGACAACAAAGCAGCTAACAGAAAAACGAACCTAAACATCGAAATACCCCCGTACTCAAGATATAGGCTCCATTTGGGGCCTTTTTTAGTAGGACCATAGACTATGGCGTCAAAAAACACAGACCTGACTGCAGAACGACTAATGACGAACCTGCAAAAGGATCTTGGATTGACCAAGGAGCAGGCTGCCGGTTTGGTTGGTAATCTTGCCCATGAGAGTGCTGGCTTCAAGACCTTGCAGGAAATAAGCCCGACTGTTCGCGGGTCAAGGGGAGGGTATGGTTATGCTCAGTGGACTGGTCCGAGGCGCCGGCAGTTTGAGGCTTGGACGAAAGAAAAAGGCCTTGACCCAACTTCTTATGAAGCCAATTACGGGTTTCTGAAGCATGAGTTGCAAACCAATTACAATGGCGTTTTGCGCGATCTGAAAGTAGACGATACGCTAAAGGAAGCCACACGAACCATACTGCACGATTATGAAAGTCCCGCACCTGAAAACCAGATGGAAGGATCTCGTTCCGTTAGAGAGCGCGACCGCTACGCCAACCAGTTCTATGACACGATCACGCCAACGGAGTATCTCGGCGATCTGGAACAACTGGATATTCTCTCGCCCTTTGACACATCTTATCTCGATGCAGAGCAACAGTCTGCCTATCCTGAAACGATCACCAACGACATTGCGGATATCTTGGCTCTTGATGACGGCTTGCAGTATTTCGACAGCATGCCCCGCTCCAAGCCTCTAACGCAGGAAGACTATTCTGTCATGGGGGCGTTGGACCAGATAGACGGCTTCGATACCCTTCAGGATATGCCTGTTTATAGTCCAGCTCAGGAACCCGCGCAGGGACTTGCTGCGATTGATGATCTGTTTTCCATGGAAGGTGCGAATTCACTTCCTGCCGCTCCCTTGGGGCGGGTTGATGCTTTTGCGCTTGATGATCTGCCCTCTATGAGCGGCGGGGTTGATTATGGTGTGAGTGATACGCCAATGGGGCAGGGCTCCGGCTCTCTTCCGAATTTATCTCTTGATGATTTTGGCGGTCCGGTTGCTCCTGATATCTCCATTCGCGGGAATAATGATTTCTGGGCGGCTGAAGACAGGGATCAGGAAGTGGATATGCTCGATCGTGAGCGCAACGACACGCTTTCGAGTTCTCTGGCGTCTCTGGAGCGCGCGGGCTTGCTGGATCAGCTGGACAGCATCAACGCGCCGCCCGATATCTCGGCCACTGGAAATATTGATTTTGGTTCTGGTCCCTCTGCCTCTGGCTCTGGGGCCTTTTCTTTGCGCGATCCCGTTGATCGGATCGACGATGCATTCGCCTCAGTGCCAGCAGAGACATGGCGAGAAACCACTCTCAGACAGGACGCAACACCGCAGATGTATAGCCGATTGGCGGATGAGCGCGTGGGCAATGCCTTTGACGTGGCGGACGCAGCTGCGGTTCCAGGCGATTATTCCAGCTCTGTATCCACTCATCAGCTGCCAGATATGCTTGACACTCTGCCCCAGAGCAAGCCTGTGGCGCCTATTGACCTGGTTGGCGATGTGCAGCCGCTCTATGATGATTATCAGCCTGTTGAGCCGGTTTCACAGCCTGTGGCCGATTACACGCTTCCGGAAACGCTGGACACCCTGCCTCAATCTAAGCCCCAGCCTTCCACGTTGGCTGCACAGAAGGCCGCGAAGAAAATGACGGGCCTTGTTACCACAACACTTGGCGGGGCTGTGGCGGGGCCTCTGGGCGCTCTGGGCGGCTATGCGTTGGGCAAGGCGATTGATGGGCCTGTTTCCAACCGGGTCGGTGATTTCGTCTCTGGCGGCTATGTCGGGCCAAGCGGTATGACCTATGCGACAGATACCGGCATTTCTCGCGGCTTGTCCAAAGTGGGCCAAAGCGGCAACTGGGGCGATTTCTGGGACAGCAATAGCCAGACCGACCAGACCGCGCAGATGGCATGGGACAGAGAGAAGGCGGCAAGCGAAGGGCGCGAACTCAAAAGCCTGCTTGATGCTTTCACTGATGATCTCAGTGATGCTTTCTCGGGCAAAGGAAAGACGGTCACAGGCAGGCAGCAAACCACGGCCAAAGACACGACCCGTCGCGGCGGTTCAGCTGATAGCGGCAATTCCAATTCTTCGGGAAGATCTTCTGGAGGTGGTGGGTTCTTCTCTGGCCTCTTTGGCGGGGATGATGAGGACGACGATAGCAGCAGCAGCAGCAGCGGCGGCACCATCATTTGCTCGGAACTCTACCGGCAAGGCTATATGTCAAAGGCGCTCTGGGAAGCGGACGAGAAATGGGGCCGGATGACCGCCCGAAAAGATACGGACATCATTCGGGGCTATCGCGCTTGGGCCGCGCCTGTTGTGCGCCTCATGAAGCGCTCACCAAAGGCAACGCGGATCATCGCAAAACTGACCGCTCCTTGGGCGCGGCAGATGGCCTATGAGGCCGGTTATCTGCCAAAGGGCAATTTCCTTGGCTGGCTCACCAATCTGGTTGGCATTCCCTTCTCCAAACTTGTTGGGAAGGGCCTCAAACTTCATAAGAAATGGAGACGCAAATGGGCGTAGACAATTGGTCAACAGAAGCTGCTGGCAACGCTATTCAGGGCAACTCTGACTGGTCCGAAGGGATGAGCCCGGCAGATGTCAACGATTCTGCTCGGGATATGATGGCGCAGATTGCCAGGATGTATCTGGATTTGTCTGGCGATTTGTTGTCGTCTGGGTCAGGCGGAGTGCACGCGCTTGCTACCAACACGGGGTTCACGCAACTTAAAAAAGGGCTGCGCGTTACGTTTAAGGCTAACGTGGATTTTAACGCCAAATCCACACTTAACGTTGATGGCCTCGGGGCCAAGCGCGTGTCAATTATAGACGAAAACGGCGAACGGGCTCTAGTGGCTGGGGACATCAACGTTGGTGGGTTTTATGACGTGGTGTACAACCCCAATGCTAATGGTGGAGCCGGGGCTTGGGTTGTTGTTACCAGTGCGTTTAACCTAGAAATCGCAGATATTGCCGGATTGACCACTGCCTTGGCAACCAAAGTGACGATCGGCGACTATGGAATTGGCCAGACTGACGTTGGCTTTAGTCCGAATATTGCTGACGTGAATGCAACTGATACTCCCGCCGGTAGTTATAATTTCACCCCAACAACAACAAACGTCACTTCTCTGCCGTTTGGCTCAACGTATGGGAAAATTCTCATCCGACAGTTTGGTAACCACAATCTTGAACAACTGGTGTGGCGTAACGGTAGTAATATAAAATACTATAGGCTGTGTTTGTCAGGCGTGTGGGGTAGTTGGTCTGTTATGTTCGGCTCCACTAACGTAGTAGCGGGTGACGGTGTCGCCATTACCGAGGACGATGGCACTATAACCATTGTTGCTGACAATGTGTCAAATGCGACTAACGCAGCCAAACTCGGAGGGAGTTTTCCAGCTTTCTATCGCAACGCGAGCAACTTGAATGCGGGCACGGTTCCAGAGGCCAGATTGCCGAGTTCGGTTGTTTTAGCCAGCGCCAACACCTTTAATGCACTCCAAAATAAAGATGCTGGTACCGGCGAATACTCTACCAGTGGAAACCTTGTTTCAGGGCGTGGGTCTGGCGGCGTTGCCTTAACTGTCAATGACGGGCAGGGCAACGCCAACATTACTTTCAACCATAAAGCCGGTATACCTGAACAGGATGGCAACTCGGCACGTATTGTCCATAACTCGGACGCAACGACAGGCTCAAAACTCACTGTTGAGCTTGCATCCGGCGTAACAGGCGGGGAATCTGTCAATACAACGGAAGTTGCCGAGTTCTCTGAAGGTGGCATGAAAGTGCTCGGAAGCGATGTCGTGACCAAGGCAGATTACGGCGCTGGTAAAGGCGTGAATGCCGATTTGCTAGATGGTCAGCATGGCAACTATTACGCCAAAGCATCTGACCTAGAGGCTTTGGTTATACCTGGCGGAGCTGACTATGTCTCAGATGTCCGTCTCGGGGCGATAGCACAATACAGCCAAGACCCAGCAAACTATATTTCAGGTCTTAACCTCGCCAGTGGATTTGTCATGACCAATATAAAAGGCTCCACCTCTGTGCAAGCAAGGCCTGTGCAGAAGCGCGTCAACGGAACTTGGTACACGGTTAGTGAGGTATCTGTATGAAAAATCTAGGAACGTTTCAGATATATCAGCCCTCTGAAGTTAGTGAATCTTTAAAAAAGATCGGGGCGGTTTTCTATCAGAATGAGCATGAGGAAGACTGGTATTCCCTCCAGAATTTGACGGGAATTTTTGTGGCGGTGGATGACACTGGACGCGTCTGCTCAGTGGCAGGAGATATCACCGCATTATCACCGGCTGGCCTAACCGTCATCCAGCTAGAAGATGGCGACACTACGCCAGAAATTGGCGACTATTGGGACGGGACTGTATTTGGTCAGGTACCTTTGACACAGGCAGACTACACCAACGCCATTCAGGCCATGCTCGATGATGCCGCCAAGGTTCGCTTGTATGACAGCGCGGCAACCATGAGCACATATGTCAGTTCGACCAATGAACAATGGGCCGCAGAGGCGGCTGCAATGGTCGCATGGCGTGATGCTGTATGGCTCTATGCCTACGCACAGCTTGATCTTGTGCAATCTGGGCAGCGGACACAGCCCACAGTCGATGAACTTTTGGCCGAGCTGCCAACGCCCACTTGGCCAGCCTAAACCAACCCCACATTTTGAAATGACCGCAGCTGCCGCAAGGCGGCTTTTTTTATGGAGAAACCCATGCAACTCGTAAATGACTGGCGGCGCGTTGTCGCTACATCACTTTCTTTCTGGATGCAGGTTATCGGCCTGCTTCTGATGATTGTCCCTGAACTCTGGTATGCGGTAACGGGGCGCGATTATGACCCTGCCGTGGCTTGGTGGCTTGGCGTGCTGTTTTTAGTTGCAGGCCTTGTCGGGCGCGTCTATCGGCAAAAGCTGTCTATGGTGCGCGAGTGGATCCGCATTGCCGGAATCGCTCTGATTGTTTTCCTGCTTGCTATCCTTTTGGCTGGTCGCGTCTTCGCTGCGCCTGTTAGCGAAAAGGACACGCTGGCGGTGGCCGTGCCATTCATCGCCCAGGAGGAAGGAGAGCGGCTCGTTGCCTACAAGGATATTGTTGGTGTTTGGACGATCTGCAGCGGATCCACGCGGGGTGTTTATCCTGGTATGCGTAAGACGGTGGCAGAGTGTCGGGATCTGCTACGGGCAGAAGTGGCGGAATACCGCTCCAAGCTTCATCGATACTTCACGGCTGCAACCAAGGAGCAACGCCTCACTGCCAAGCGCGATACGGCCTATGTGAGCCTTGCTTATAACGCCGGTGTTTATGCGATCGGGCGCAGCACTGCGACACGCCGATTGAATGTCGGCAACATCAAGGGCGGGTGTCAGGCGCTAAGCTGGTGGAACAAAGCAGGTGGCCGCGTCATTCGTGGCTTGGTCAATCGCCGCGCGCGAGAGAAAGCCCTCTGCATGGATGGTCTGTGATGAGCTTCATTCTCTCCCTCTTCTCAAACTGGCGTGTGATCCTTGCATGCGCTGGTTTCGCGGTTCTCCTTGCCTCCCATACCGTCGCTTACTGGAAAGGACATTCAAACGCCTCTCAGGCTTGCCAGACAGCGGCGCTGGAAGCGGAGAATGAAAATCTGAAGCGAACCCTTCAGATACACAAAGAGGCGCTTGAAACGGCTGTAGAGCGAGCAAATGAACGCGATGCAGAAGCAACTACTCTCGAACAGAAGGTTGAGGATTATGAAAGCCAATTGGAAGATGCTGGCAGCTGTGTTCTTTCTCCTGCCGATGCTCGGCGGCTGTCCGAAATCCGATAGCCTTGACCCATCCCTGCCGGTGTTGCCTGCTGATCTGGCCAAGCTGTGTGATGATCCAGGCGTAAGGGCAGGGCGCGACGTGCGGATCGAGCTTGCCACTCAAAGGAAGTTTCTGGCCCTCTGCCGAAGCAAGCACCGCGACACGGTGAAATTCTACAATCAAGTAAGGCAGCTCTATGCGGAGGATGGAAAGTGACTGGCGATTTGAAGGATTTGTTTTATATCGGCGGGATTGTTGTCACGGTCGCTGGCTCTCACTTTATGCTCAGAGCAAAAGTCATGGTTTTGGAAGAGCGCATCAAAGGCTATTCCGAAGCCATGAAGCGCATATTTGAAAGCCTTCGCAGAATCGAAGAAAAGCTCGATGGCAAGGCGGACAAATAAGGACAAAGCCTTAAAACGCTCCGAAATCAGGATTGTCTTTGTAGTGTTTGCTCAATCCCTCCGGGTCTTCCTGCAGGAGCTTTTTTAGATGAGCAAAGGCGTGTTGCTTGAAGCGGGCATTATTCTCTAGAGCCTGAATGCTTTTTGAAATAATCTCCCGCGATTTAATCTCCCTCTTCTCATAGTCTTCAAGAGCGGCGATTGTCATTGCAACATCCTCTTCCTTGGTCTTCGGTTCCGAGGCTAGGCTCACAGCTGCATCTTCTACCATTTGCAGGATTTCTTCTATTTCAGCCTCTTCGCCCGGGTACTCAATTGCCAAACTCCCCTCTAGGCGATGGATGATCTCGGCATTCATGGAGCGGCCATTTTGCTTGGCGGCATCCTTGATACGGTCCCTCATACCGTCTGGGAACCTAACGATGTATTGTTCCAGCTTCCTACTGGGACTGTCTTGTACCATGGTTTTCCTCCGATTTAAACTTAATATCGCATTAGGATATAAAATGTATTGACGCAATACTATCCTAAGGATATATGTAGACTTATCGCATTAGGCGATATTTAGAAAGGAGCAAAACATGCACAATCAAGGAAGAGCGGCAGACCAGTATATGGTCCGGTTCCCGGATGGTATGCGAAAAGAACTGAAAATTGAGGCTGCGATAAATGAGCGCTCATTAAATTCGGAAATCATCTACAGGCTCAAGAAGAGCTTGGAACAGGCTGTGTCATGATCCCCAAAACGAAGAAAGCCCCAGTGATGGCACACCGAGGCTTTCAGAAACTTAAACACCCTAGAGCAATAAGGATTTAAGATGCAAACGAGCATAGCTGAAGACCGTGCCAAGATCAAGGCACGGCAGTATATCCATGCCTGTGACAGGCTTGGTTTTCATTATTTCCTAACAAGAGACAACATTCCAGCCTTCCGCGAACGTGACGGACAGGACCTCAACGCTCTTGCCGAACTCAAAAGGACAAGCCACCCGGGCCCTGAGCTGATGGTGGTAGCCTTAAAATCCCTCAAGCGCACTGATCATCAAGTTTCCCGCGGGAAACATGCCTCAAGACTGACTCTTTCCAGCTTTCTCAACTTTGGCTCATTTGTAACAGGAGCAGCAGCATGAACAACCTGACAAATATTTCACCTGAAATGACCATGACAACGGTTGAAATCGCCGAGCTTTGCAACAAGCGCCACGACAACGTGATGATTGTCGCCAGAAGATTGAAGGACAAGGGTATTATTTTGGCTCCTGAAATTGAGGAGCCATACACAAGCGGTAAGGGGAGGGTGGACACCCGCAAGATTTTCCGGCTTAATAAAACCGAAAGCCTAAATCTCGTCGCCAATCTGTCACCCGAGTTCACTGCCCGGATCATCGATCGGTGGCAAGAACTTGAAGCAAAGCAGAGCGACCCAGTGAAAGCCCTTCAGGATCCGGCACAGCTTCGGTCGCTGCTTCTGGACAATGTAGAGAAGGTGATTCGTCTGGAAGCTGAAAACGGAGAGCTCAAGCCGCTAGCTGCCTCCTACGAGCATCTGACAAAGGCCGATGGAACTTTTTGCATTACCGATGCAGCCAAGGCGCTTGGCATACGGCCAAAAGATCTGTTCTCGGACTTGCGGGAAATGAAGTGGATTTATCGTCGCGTCGGTGGCGCCCACTGGATCGGTTACTCAGACAAAGTGCAACAGGGGTTGCTTGAACATAAGGTGACGGAGGTCACTACATCTGACGGTCGATCAAAAATCACCGAGCAAGTCAGGATAACGGCAAAGGGTATGGCGAAGCTGGCAGAGAAATACTCCAGTTTGTTCGCAGCAGAGTAGGAAACAGGGTCGCCTCGGGCGGCCTTTCTTTTATTCGGAAAATGGTGTAATTTTCTGTTAAATTATTTCCCGCACCATCTGTGTATCAAAGTGGGTATCAAAATGGGTATCAATTGGAAAAATGAAATTGTTTAAATTCAATGAAATCAGATATTTATACTTTAGTTCGATTCCCGCCGCCCGTACCAAAATTTCCATTTCCTTCATGCGATGTATGTGTTTTCCTGACGATCGAAAAGGAAGCCATGCCATATTCTGGGTGTATAGAAAGAGGTGGGGCTTTCAAGCTGACTAGAAAGAGAGCTGGTCTTTTGGTGTTGAAGCTTCTTGTTGGCAACGAGAGTTGGATTCGGTCATGGTTTTAAAGTCATATATTTCATCATTTATTGTTTCCTGTCTTTTCTTGATGCTATCAAACACAGGATTTGCAGCGTCTCCCGGTAGCTGCTCTGTTGGCCCCCAAGTCATGCGGGATGGCGAAAGCGCGATTTTCTTCAAGGTGCCTAGCGTGCATGAAGGTGGTTCATGCTCTCAATATGCGTTGGAACGCACATGCCGAAATGGGCGTATGTCTCCGGGGCGAGAATATCGCTATGGAAGCTGTACTGTTCTTGAGCATTTCACTGGTGTCAATCTCAATGAATTTCCCAGACAAATGGAAAATCGTGCCACGAAGCGATTTGATGCCCCTCTCTTCCGTCGCGCTGGGGTGGAAACCTATCGAGGGACGATGGAGGTGCTTAGATATCGTAAGCTCTTTCTTTCAGGCGAGATGAAGCCGAGGCAGAGGATAGAGAATAAGTGGGCATCCTTTATTGCGGCATCCAGAGAACATGGGAAAAGAGCCATTCTGAGCCTTGAGTGGAGTTTTAAGCACGCCGATATGGCTCCTCCTTTGCCCGGATCTCAAGAAGAAAGGGATCTGTTTGCGTTTCTTGATACCCATGTTCTTGATATTCTTGCTCCATCAGCGAGCATTATTACAAGTGGCAATGAACCTTTTGTCGATACCAAAAAAGAAGACTGGCGGTTTAATCCACGCTATGGCGGGATACCCATGGTCGAGTTTTACAAAAGGGTCACCCAACATGTTCACGCCTATCTGGTTCGCAAAGGATTGCGAGATCAGGTGGCGCTGTATATGGGATCATTTACGCAGCTTTATTCTCGTAAAATGCAGGATCAGTCTGCCACGCGTGCTTTGTTCGCTTATGCCGATGCCGCCCCTTTTGTGGATGGGGTGGACTTGCATACGCATGTAACGCGGCTTGAGCAAATTGAAAGTGCTTTGGCATATGCGCGCTACCAAACGGCAAAACCCATTATCGTGACCGAATATACCTATGTTTGGAAAAAGAGACGGGCGATTGAAAGCGATGATCGACTGGGTGCGGCTTTTGCTGGGCGTTGGGGCTATGATCCATTTTTGCCGATCCACGACTATCTGGTCTGCTATGTATTTCAGCGCGGGAATGGCTGCCAGTTTGACACCAAGATTTCCAAAGCAGAATGGGATGATTTCTTGGCATCACGCCCCTGGTTCATTGACCATTTCTTGCTTAAGGCTGACGATATTTTCCGAAAGTATGACGTACATGGAGCGACTTATGGTTTTATGCAGAGGCGGCCTAGAACACGTCAATTACAGAGAAATAAAGCTCCCTGGTATCTCGGTTTCCTCTTTTCACCAGCTTCTCTGGGATATGAACGTGATGGTTTTCCGCTACCGAACTATCAGGTGCTGGATGATTTTATAAGTTTGCAGCGTTGACCATAGTTTGGGCACAAATTGGCTTTTACAACTCGTTTGCATGCGTCGGTTGCATTTGTCTTCAAGAAAATGGCGGATCAATCGGTTTTGCAGCTTCAACGATGTACTAATCAAAAACACGGTGATCCAAAGCTTGCATTTCGGGACTAAAATTTGTAGCAGTTTGCGCAATGGTTTTTGATAATTTTGATAAATTTTTTTGAAAGGTAGTTTGGATGGGATCTGACCTTAGAATTTGCATTGTCGGGGCCGGCTTTTCCGGAGCTGTGATTGCGCGCGAGCTGGCAGATAAAGGCTATCGCACCCTTGTGATTGATGAACGCAGCCATTCGGCAGGCAATTGCCATACTGAACGTGATGCAGAAACAGGTGTGATGGTTCATAAATATGGCCCGCATATCTTCCATACTGCAGATGAAAAAGTCTGGGCCTATATCAATCGTTTCGGCGAAATGATGCCATATGTCAATCGGGTGAAGGCCACCGTGAAGGGCAAGGTTTATTCGCTGCCAATCAACCTGCACACCATCAACCAGTTTTTCGGCAAGGCTATGTCGCCGGATGAGGCCAAGGCCTTTATCGTTAGTCAGGCCCGATCAGACATTGAAGAGCCGCAAAGCTTTGAAGAGCAGGGTATGAAATTTGTCGGAGAGGACCTCTATAAGGCCTTTTTCGATGGCTATACCCGCAAACAGTGGGGTGTAGAGCCAAGCACCTTGCCTGCATCGATCCTCAAACGCTTGCCCCTGCGCTTCAACTATGATGACAACTATTTTAACCACCCCTATCAGGGTATGCCCAAGGATGGTTACAGCAAAATCGTAGACGGTATTCTGGCGCATGACAATATCGAGGTTCGGCTTGATTGTTCCTACGAGAGCCTTGAAGAAGACTTTGATCACGTCTTCTATACCGGCCCTCTCGACCGCTATTTCGGCTATGATATCGGACGCCTGAGCTATCGGACTCTGGACTTTGAGCCGATCCACGCAGAAGGCGATTTTCAAGGCACAGCCGTGATGAACTATCCCGATCCGGAAGTGCCTTTCACGCGTATTTCCGAGCACAAGCATTTTGCGCCATGGGAAGCGGAGACGTTTGAAAAGACGATTGCGTTCAAGGAATTCAGCCGTAGTTGTGGTGAAAATGATATCCCATATTATCCAATTCGTCGGCTTGATGACAAACAATTGCTCGAAGCTTACGAGGAACGCGCAGCGAATGAAGACGGTGTGACATTTGTTGGGCGCCTGGGCACCTATCAGTATCTCGATATGGATGTCACAATCGGCCGGGCATTGACTGTTGCCGAGGAATTCCTGGCTTCCCGGAAGGCCTAAAGCTGTTTGTCCAGCTATCGCCTAAATAATATATTATATGTCGGTCATGACAAGGAGCATGCCGTCATTTCAGAGGTGAATTAAATAAATGAGTGAATCTATTTGCAGTTCTACAGCTTTGGACAATTTGGCAGCGGGACCAACAGAATTTGTTGCACAAAAGCTCTTAGCGCCGGATCCTTCAGTAAACTCTGAGGTGGATCTGTTTTACCATTGTGAAGGACAAGCCGGCTATGACACCAATTTGGGCACTTACTATTGTTTTAAAGAGAGCTCGTTGATATTTGATGGGTATTATAACGTATTCCCTTTACACTGCTACGATGTAAGTTCTGATCACAAACTGAAGATCAGGATCAAGATCAAGGGTGAAGGCATCCTGCGCATGTATATGGCCAAGAAAGAAGCCAGCTGGGAACAATTGATCCATACCCTCTTTGACTATGATGAGCTCGAAACAGTTGAGTTTGATCTTCCCCTTCTGGATGGCATAGGCCTCCTGTTCATGCAGGTTTATGCCAAAACGGAAGTCACGGTTGTTTCCGCAGACTATATCATCGAAGGGCCTGTGCTGAATGACGCGACAATTACGGGTGTCATCACCACTTTCAAACGCGACGATGCCGTTCAGAGCACATCGGACAGGCTTGATGCCTATTTTCAGGAAAATGAAGATATCGCTGACCTGTTCCAGCTGTTGGTGATTGATAACGGCGGTGATACGGACGAAATCAGCTTCTCCCGCGGCCGGGTCATCAAGAACAAGAATTATGGTGGTGCAGGTGGCTTTTCTCGTGGGCTCCTCGAAGCGATGGAAGGAAATCTATCGAGCCATGTCCTGTTCATGGATGATGATGCCACCATTTTCCCTGAAAGCTTGAGGCGGACCTTGGCTGCTTTGCGCTATAGCAATGACCCGAAGCGAGCCATCAGTGGCGCCATGATCGCGGAGACCCACAAATGGATGATGTGGGAGAACTCCGCTCTGTTTAACAAGCGCTGTATTCCTTTGCATAATAGGGTTGACTTGCGCTTGTTCTCAAATGTTATCAAATGTGCTTTTGAAAATCAGCAAACACACAAAAATCGATACGGTGGGTGGTGGTATTTTTGCTTCCCCATTTCCGAAGTAACAAATTGGACCTTCCCGTTCTTTGTGCGTGGAGACGATATTTATTTTTCGTTGGCTAATGATTTCAATATCATCACTATGCCGGGTGTGGTGTCTATTCAGGAAGATTTTGAGGTCAAGCAGACCCCTCTTATTAACTACCTTGATGCCAGGTATCATCTCATTCAGCATTTGACATTCCCAATGCTGCGTCATTCATTTTGGAGCGATTTCATGATGATTTGGCGATATTTTGATCGCTATAACTCTTCATATCACTATGAGTCCGCTGAAGCGATCAATATTGCTATCGAAGATGTTCTGAAAGGGCCTGAGTTCTGGACCGATGATATGGATATGTCGGACAAGCGAAGCCAGATTAAGGAACTCACAAAGAATGAGGCCATTACGCCAAATATTGATATTGGCCATATCCAGTTAATCAATCCAGGTATAGGTCGGTTCCGTAAAGCCTATATCTTAAGAAAACTGACTTTGTGTGGTCATATTCTTCCACCCTTCTTCTTCTTTGCAAGAGGACGTCGGATGCCTTTGAGTGCGAGGGCTGCTCCATGGGAAACCTTTCTGCGCCCAGTGGTTGCTACAATGGATCGCTCTGATAAAAACGGCTATGTATGCAAGATTGATCGACCACGTTATTTCAAAAACCTTTGGCGTTTCTTCAAAAATATGCGCGCTTTCACCAAAGCTCGTAATGGCTTAATTGCGGACTATGAACGCATGAAAGATAAAGAACTGCATAAGAGTTTCTGGAAAAAAGTACTTTTGGAAGACTGACTACGCGCAAGATCCTTTCTTACATGACGTTGTTTTTTAACGCATAGACTAGTTCGGTTCTCTGTCGCTTGGTTGTCGTTTTGGAGTTAGTTGCTAACTTTTGTTGTGGGTGACGTATAATGAATAAAAAAATAGTTGTTCATATCGGTACATACAAAACCGGTACTTCGAGCATTCAATATGCAATGGCGCAAAGCCGAGACAAGCTCAAGCAGCAGAAAATTCATTATTTGGAAACTGGTTTACACCCGACATTAGACAAGCATCTTGGATTCTATAATTTAGGTTATTTGTCTCAGGACGGTAAAAATAGGGGGGCAATGTGGCAAGGGGTCGACATAGAAGGCCTCGCCCGACAAGAAATCGCAGAGTCAAAGTGTTCTACTTTTATAATATCTGAAGAAGAGCTCAGTGTTCCTGATCCGATCATTCCGCAAAAGCTTTCTTTTCTAAAAGAGTTGGGGCAGGTTCAGGTCGTTTTATGTGTTCGTAGGCAGGATAAATTTCTGGAATCTCTATATTTGCAATTTATGAAAGAGCCAGGTCGGCGATTGAGAAAAACGTTCGGAGATTTTCTGAACGATCCTGAAATTGTGAAGCGTGCCGAGTTTGATAGAATTGCCGATCTATGGTCTGACATCTATGGTCGTGATAATATCACAGTCCTTGATTTTGAAGTTGTGAAAGCAGAAAACAAACTGGTGAAGAATTTTTCACAGTTGTTTGGAGTTAATGCAACATTTGAGTTCCCTGATGTGAGGCGAAACACAACTATTTCTCATGAAATGGCGGAGATTATTCGACGCTTTTCGATTGTTTATCCAAAGATGCGGCGAGCGAATTTAACGCGAGCATTGAATCAATTGGATATCGCTCCTGCTAAAGAAAAATATGTACCCGAGCCGATGGCTGGCATCTTGCCTCGCTACCAAAACTCCAATGCTCGTTTGAAAGAACGGTATGGTGTTGATCTGTTGAAGTATTCTTCTGCTGTCGAGACTATTCCTCATGCGGAAAGGCTTGCACGTAACTATCGTTTTGAGAAGCGCATGAATCGTATTTTCATGCAGATGGTAAAAAAGGCCCATAAAGAACAGAGTTGGGACTTCATCGAATAAAGCAATCTGAGAGAAACTTTTCTTCAAAAGAAAATCTTAAGTCTTTTCCTAGTGCAGAGCCTTAAGTAATTGACCCTTATGATTTGTGCCCTTGTTGTGCATATAGCTGATTATGAGGCTCAGATCTGGAATAGCGACTGAATGATGAACCATTAAACTAGTTCAGTAAGAGAATACAATGGCAGGACGTAAGCTATATCTCCATATCGGTTCACACAAGACCGGAACCACATCTATCCAATTTGCCTTGATGCACAATGCAGAAGCATTGGTAGCCAATGGGCTTCAGTTTTTTTATGAAAAACAGAATGGATCATGGGATGGATTCCCGGATCTGCACGATTGGATTGAATATGTTGAGGCAGATCGTGTGGTTCCAAAAGGCGCGAGGCTGTCCAATCTGGCAGGGCTGGTTTCAAGACTCTCTCAATATGAACAGGACATCGTTGCTTCTTCGGAGAATTTCTCTTTTTTCTTTGAAAAGAAACATATTGAGGAACTGCATAAGGCATTGTCGAAGATTTTTGATGAAATCGAAGTGATCTGCTATTTGCGACGACAGGACCAACATATCATTTCTCATGCCCAGGAAGGGTCTAAAACATCACGACACGCGGAATATGACCTGTGGGGTAACGACATAGCTTCGTTGCCTGCCTATGACAAGCGGTTTGATTATTATCTTGATTATAATAAGCGCATTGGCATGTGGATGGATGTTATGGGTGATGATGCGGTCACTGTACGCTGTTTTGATCAATCCCGCCTTTTGAAAGGTGACACAATTGCGGACTTCTTTGCGCTTTTAGGGATTGAAAACTACCAACCCGGGGCATGGCGCAATGTGGGCAAGACCAGCACTCAAGCCAAGCTAGGCCATCTTCTCATTGGATCTGGCGCAGATAACCAGGCCAAACTATTTTCTTTGATAGATTCTCTTGAGTTGCCGAAGCGCAAAATGGAACCGAGCAGAGCAGAGGCTGAAGATTTCTACAATCACTATAGAGAAGGCAATGCCGCTCTAGCCACTCGTCTAAAAGAATGCGAATTCCCTGAGTTCTTTTCGTCTGACTTTTCCGAGTATCCAGAACAGTCGACAGATGTCTGGAATAAAGACGAAATCGGCGAAATTTTCGCGGCCGTTTTCAGAGTGTTAGGAAGCAATTTTTTCGACTTCACTCCTAGGGATCTATTGCAAGCAGCCGCGCATAGTCAAAGAAAAGGCGATATAGATGCTGGTATCCGTTTTCTGAAGATGGCTCAAATAATCAGACCTGATGGTCCACATATTGCTAAGCGGCTTAAGGAGCTTAGAGATTTGAAGCAGCCTGATTGAGCTATGAGGATGCTTAAATCTACTTCTTCCGTCTGATTTTTTCGCCGAGGGTAAAGGCTAAATGGGCGGTGAGCATCATTGCGGCGACTGTGCAGACGACGATGATCACATACTGACTGACCGGGATCTGCGAAAGCAGCTTGTTGTTCATGAAGATCATGGCAGCCGAAGCGATCAGGGCTGCGGCCGTTGCGTGAAGACGTTTTTTCAGCAATGTTGAAATAACGAAGTTCGCAATTCCCGGCGGGCTGAACATTGCTGTGATAAAAATTCGAAAGATCGTGTCAATGTCCATGGTCGGTCCGTTTTTCTCAGATGGCTATCAATGCTCACGCATGCAGTTTTTGCCTTTTGATGTCGTGGAAGCAAAGCTGCAAGGATATTGGCAATTGTATAAAGCGCAGGCGCCTAAATTGAAAGACAGACCTTTATTCAATCTGTCTCAATTGTCCAGATTTGCTGATTTGTGTGGTGGATTTCGGCTGTGTAGATGAAAAGAGGCCAGAAACCAAAAAGCCCTCATGCCAGAACATGAGGGCCTTATGGAGTCAGCAAGGTGCGTTATCTGCAGAACCGTTTATAGCCGCTATAGGTCGTGTAGTAGCCTGTTCTTGAATCAAAAGAGCGATATTTGGAATGGCAATAGGCATACCAAGCGCTCGTCCAAGGGGCCGGACGGCCATAATATCGCGGCGGTGGCGGCGGACGATAATAGCGTCGCGGTGCCGGACGATAGTAACGGGGTGGCGCAGGCCGATAATAGCGTGGCGGTGGCGGGCCTGGGCGATAATAGCGGCGTGGCGGAGCATTTCTGCTGCTGGATACAATTGCAGCCCCTCCGATAGCGCCGACAGCAAGGCCCGCAGCGAACGCACCGTTACGACCGTCTTTGGCGTGAGCTTTGGGGATGGATAATGTCATTGCCAATGCAGGCATGATCGCCGCAACCAGCAGGTAGATATAGATTTTCCTTTTAATCATCGAATGCTCCTAAAAGGGGTCGATTTCGACCAAGTTTCCACTCATTAGTATGCAGCCAATAATGGCAGAATTATTGTTGCTCTATGACTACTTTTTGAAACAAAAGGTCATTTAGAGTGACTACAGTGTAACAAGAGTTCAATATTGATGCCATACAAGGCTGCGTGATTGAGAGCGTGAAGGTGAAATGCTCTTGTTACGAGAAAAAGGTCGCCGTGGGCGACCTTTGTTTTTCAGCAATGGTTTTGCTTAGCGGCAGAAGCGATGGCGGCCCGAATAGGTGACATAGTAGCCGGTGTGCGGATCAAACGAGCGATAGCGAGCGCCACAATATCTGTACCATGCGCGTGTCCATGGAGCCGGGCGGCCATAATGGCGATGTGCTGAACGGCTTGGCGCATAGTGGCGTCCATGATGCGCACTTGCAGCGATGGCGCCAAAGGTCAGGCCAGTGATAGCGCCAACCGCAAAGGCTGCATTTCTGCCACCGGCAGCTTCTGCCTGATTGGCTGGTAGGGCAAGGGTGGTAGCTGCGGCGATGCTGGCGATCATTGCGAAAGTTGCGATGGATTTCTTGAACATGGTCTCTCTCCGTATATGTGTTGCTGACTTGAGTCTTGCTTCTTATGTGTGTACTGGGGGCGACTGTTTTTGCCGCCTATACATGTCTGTCGCAACGGGGAGAGAGTTGGTTCAAAAATAATTGGATTTTTTGCCGAATTTATTTCGTCGAGAGAAAGTCTTCGTCTTTTCAGATGTTTGTGTCTGGAAATAAGAAAAAGGACCGCCCGTGGCGATCCTTTGTGATTTCATATGGGCCATGAAGGCTCATACGAGAGAAGACGCAATTTTCCCCTGCCAACCAGGGAGGAAGGGCGGCAGGGGGAATGGCTATCTTGAATTGTCTGAAAACTTATGAGTTTTCGTTGCCGAGCACGTAATCAACAATGTTGGTGCTTTCGTCATCGCTGGCTACGCCCAGATTCTTGACAACAGCTTTCTCGGTGGAAACTGGCTGGTTTTTGCCGGCTTTCTGAGAAGCGAGCACGTAGTCAACAATGTTGGTGCTTTCGTCATCGCTGGCTACGCCAAGGTTTTTGACAACAGCTTTCTCGGTGGAAACCGGAGCGTTTTTGCCGTCTTTCTGGGAGGCCAGAACATAGTCAACGATGTAGATGCTGTCGTCAGCCTGACGAACGATCTGGTCGGCTGCGGACTGGTTTGCCTGAGCTGCCAGAGGGGCTGCGAGGGAAACACCAGCTACGAGGGCTGCGAATACTGCTGATTTTGCATATGCGTTTTTCATTTTTCTTGTCCTTAGTTTTGTTCTGCTCTCGTCTGTTTTTAAGAGAGCATTTTTATAGTTGGCTTCTTCTGTTTTGTTCCGTCGTCGTTGCGACTACCCTGATTTGGGGATGGGGTTATTTGTTTTCAAGCTTATTAAACATTTGTAATTCGATCACTTTTTGGTTTTTCTGCCTTGAAAACTATTGTCCAAATAATTATCGCCCTACCTAATTGACCTAGGGAAATTCGGTAGAAATTGCGAATAAAATCTCCTTTAAGTTGTGATTGGGTCGACCTAAGTTATTGATAATATTGACGATGAAACAGGTTTTGTAAGGCTGTCAAATCTGCTTAAACTGGCGTTCCGGCAAAAGTCAGAAATTTTTCAAAACCGAGTTGGAGGCGCCAAACTTTTTTTTAAAAAAAATTTTTCGGGCCGCTTGTTTGGGGCTTTTTTCTCTCCAATCGCTCTTTTTGGCGCCTCTGATAGGCTCTTTTGGTGCTGAAAAAGAGCCGCCGAGAGAGTGGCATTGGCGTGGAATGGAAGCTGTGTCAGAATGTGTCTGCGCTTTTGCAGTTCTTTTATTCTCTTTTTTGAACCCGAATGCGTTCTGAAGCGACAAAGGAATGACAGTAAGATTGAGGATTGCATGTCAGGAGCAGAGGAAACACGTGATCTTGCCCTTCTTGAGCTGATTGCGCGAAATGATCGCAAGGCCATTGCTCTGCTTTATCAGCGGCATCATCTTCGGCTTTACCGTTTTCTGCTGCGCTTTGTTAAGAATGAGGCGCAGGCAGAGGAGCTTGTAAACGAGACCTTCATTGATGTGTGGCGTGGTGCCGGAAAATTCGAAGGTCGCTCTCAGGTTTCTTCCTGGATTCTATCGATCGGGCGCAACAAGGCTCTTTCCCTGCTGCGCAAACGATCTGACGCCGAGCTGGATGATGAATATGCATCGGGTCTGGAAGATGAGAGCGACACGCCAGAAGTGATGACCCTTAAACAGGATAAGGCGGCTGCGATGCGGCTTTGTATCAATCGGCTCAGCGATGAGCATAGGGAAGTCATCGATCTCGTTTATTATCAGGAGAAGGCGATCAAGGAGATTGCTGTTATTCTGTCGGTTCCGGAAAACACGGTAAAAACGCGG
This sequence comes from Cohaesibacter marisflavi, assembly GCF_963665895.2. NCBI lineage: Bacteria > Pseudomonadati > Pseudomonadota > Alphaproteobacteria > Hyphomicrobiales > Cohaesibacteraceae > Cohaesibacter > Cohaesibacter marisflavi. The sequence goes on from NZ_OY762534.1 coordinate 314,253, forward strand.
GTGTTTCATGCACGCAAAAAACTGTCTGATCTTTTGGCGAAATCCGGCATTGATCGTGGATGGCCGTAAGGGAAATGAACAGCAGCGTCGAGGACTATGAAATGACCTATGATCCGGAAATTGAAAAACTCCTGCCCTGGTATGCAAAGGGGCTGCTGGAAGCCAAAGACCAGCAAAGCGTGGAATCTTATCTGGCAAACCATCCGGATATGCGTATGCAGCTAGGCCTGATTGAAGAGGAGGCTTTGGCGGTTGAGCAACAGCACGCAGCGCTTGGCGCCCCGGCGCCGGGTGGGCTGGATCGGCTGCTGGCTGATATCGATGGTTTGCAAGCGCAAGAAGAGGGGGCCCGTGGGAACACAATAGGGTTTCTTGAAAGCTTCCGAGAGGGCATCAAGCGTTTTCTGGGCAATTTCTCAAGCCCGGCCATGCAACTGACTGGTGCGGCAGCTGCGGTGGTGATTGTCGCGCAAGCGGTCATCATTGGTGGTCTGATGGATCGCGGAACTGAAAAAGAGGCCGCGCAAGTGTCCGCCTTTACCACGGCCGCCGGTCCGGAAGGCGCTGCCCCCAATGCTCTGGCGGCGCAAGATGTCGCTATCTTTCTTGTGGCATTCAATAAGGATGCGCGCATGGAAGAGATCAACGCGCTACTGAAATCGCTTTCAGCCATTATCGTTGCTGGTCCCAAGGCGGGTGGTTTTTACCAGATACAAATCAAAAAAGACCTTTTGCCGGAGGGTGGGGACGTCGCCGTTCAGGAAAGGCTGAAGGCCAATACGGATCTGGTTCAGTTCGTTTCCATAAGTCAATAACATTGGGCCGCTCATAGGGAGAGAGCATGATGAAACATGTAATCAGACAAAAAACGGGTGTTGCATTGATCTTTGGCGCTCTCATGGCCCTGCCGGTGGCGTTCGCTCCGACCTTTTCTGTTGCTCAGACCTATGATCGGTACGAACAAAAGCCTCCCTATATAAGAAAGCCGACGAGGGACCGGAGACCACAGCGCCCTTCACGCTCCAGAGACAACGCGACTGGGGCAGCCATCGGGTTCGGTATTGGCTTGGGTCTCTCTATTATAGATGGGGCACGCCGGCAGAATGAGATGCAGCAACCGCCCGCAAACTATCGCCCGCCAGCGGCTCCCCCTCCCAGACAGGGCTATCGACCGGCACCTCGTAAACCGCAACAAGGGGCTCGCCAGCCAAGGCCACCGAGAGTGACAAGCCGTATTCAACTGCCCGAAACCTTGCGCGTGGCGCGGGCAAAACCTCGTATCTATTCTATTGGAGACAAGCCATGGGCGAGTGATACCGAGTTTGTGGTTGCGCTCTATCCGGGGCTGCCAGACAGCGCCATTGATGCTTTTATCGCTGATTATGGTCTCGATCTGATCGAGCGTACAAGAATAAAGCTGCTCGATCAGGTGGTGCTCAAGCTGCGCTATCCTGAAGACATGTCGCCGCGGGATGTGCTGGATATGGCGACGGACATACGGGTGTTCCGTGCACAGCCAGACTATTTCTATTATCCATCCAGCGGTGAACAAAGTCGGGCGTCCGTTCCCTATGCTGGCTTGCAATATGCCTTTGACCGTTTGGGGCTAGAACAAAGCGGGGCTCAGGCGAATAGGCTGGAGGCCAGCGGGGAAGGGGTTCGGCTTGCCGTGATTGATAGCGGCATCCGGTCCGATCACCCCGCTTTGACGGGCGCTGTCTCCTCGCGCTTTACGGCCTTTGAGCCGACTGGGGAAGCGCAATTGGTGCCTGAGCATGGCACGGCTGTCGCGTCCATCATTGCAGCCCAGTCTGGAATGCGAGGCATGGCCCGGAATGTCTCTTTATTGTCGGCGCAGGTGTTTCAGGCCAATGCGCAGGGCAATATGGTTGCCGATAGTTTTGATATCGTGAGGGGGATCGACTGGGCCGTTCAGCAAGGCGCGGACATCCTCAACCTTTCCTTTGCCGGTGGGCGTGACGATCTCTTGGAAATGGCGTTACTCAAGGCCAGTGAGAAGGGGGTCGTTTTGGTTGCTGCTGCTGGCAATGAAGGAGCAGACGCGCCCGTTGCATTCCCCGCCGCTTATGCGCCTGTGATTGCGGTTACCGCCACGGATGAAGAGGATGCACTATATGTCTTTGCCAATCAGGGCGACGATGTGGAGCTGGCCGCTCCGGGCGTTGATATTCTGGTGGCAGTCGGAACGAACGGTTTTGCCTTGCAATCGGGCACGTCGATGGCGACGGCCTATATTTCGGGAGCTGTGGCTCTGCTGTTGCAAAAGGAGCCAGAGCTATCTGTTGAAGAAATCAAACAGCGGCTGTCCGGTTCCGCTCTGGATCTGGGGCCGCAGGGCAAAGACCCACTGTTTGGCTATGGCAGGCTTGATGTATCCAGAGCGCTTGCCGGTGGTGAACCGGACTAGGTGGACCAGATGATATGGAGTGTAAAGTGTCGCGGCGATTGAAGCTGTAGTGGCGCTTTCCTGAGTAAGAGAGCGCCGCATCGGGCTGTCCCCATAAAGCGCTATCAGAATGAAGGCTATCAGAGCGTGAAGGACACCTGCTCGGGGTTCCAGCCATAGATCCAGTCAAATTGTTTGACGAGCTGATTGGCTGGCATCATTTGCATGGTCAGGTTGCGCGCCATGGCCAGAGGGCCTCTCATGTGATAGATCCGTCCGTTTTGACGGGCACGGCCGACAACGCGGACAACCCGTTTCTTGCGTGCTTTCTCATAGGCTTTCAGGCGCGTTTCCATTGGGCCTTCCACCTCATCGATAGCACGGGCGAGAACCGCTGCATCTTCAATGGACATGACCGCCCCTTGCGCCATGAATGGCAACATGGCATGGGCTGAATCTCCCAACAGGGCGACTTTGCCTTTTACCCATGGCTGGTTCGGGTCTTGTGCGCACAGCGCCCATTTGAGCCAGTCTTCCCGTTCTGCCAAAAGATCCCGGATCTCGCGTGGCCAGCGGGAGAAGCGTTTGTTGAGCCATGCTGCATCGCCTACGCTGTTCCAGCCTTCTTCCGACCAGTCCTCATCAACGATCGCAACGATATTCATCATGTGTCCGGAAACAATCGGGTAGTGCACGAGATGGGCCTTGGGGGAAAGCCAGAGGCCGACATTTTCGCTGTCGATGCTGGGGGGCACCATCTGAATGGGCAAGGTCGCGCGCCAGGCTGTCTTGCCGCTATATGCCGCCGGACTGTTGCCGAAATAGTCCGTCCGGATTCGTGACCAGACGCCGTCGGCTGCAATCAGCGCTGCGCCGCGATAAAAGGCATGCTCTCCATTGGCCATCTTGCAGCGCAGTTCAACGCCGTCATCCGTTTCGGTGACTTCGCGCACCTCTCGCTCATCCAACATCTCGATGAGGTCGGATTGGCTGGCGCGGTGATAGAGCGCCTGCTGTAAGTCTGCGCGGTGGATGACCATATAGGGGGAGCCGAACCGCTCGGAAATGTCGCTGGTCGATATTTCGGAGAGGCGAGCACCCGTGACGCCGGAATTGATGCAGATCCTGTCCGGTGTTACCGCGAGCTTGGAAATATAGGGCCACACGCCCCATTGCTTGAGGCTGCTTGTCGCATTGGGGGAAATCTGAATGCCTGCGCCGACTTCTGTGGGGATCGTGTTTCGTTCCAGCAACAAAACAGGAAACCCTTTACAGGCAATCGCCAGGGCTGCGGACAATCCGCCCGGGCCAGCCCCTGCTACAATGATCGGCAATCGTTCGGTCATGACAGGATCTTTCGAACTGGTCGTGTCTTTCCAAATTGCGCTAGGCAATTCAGGGGCTTCTTATGAGGACCGCATGGCAACGATGGATAAGCCCAATCTAGCGGATCGTAAAGTCGATTCTGAGAAAAAAACTCAAGACACATTAGTCGCGCCCAGACTGAACGAAATTGATTAAAAGCAAAAGAGCCTTCTACACATGAATGTCATATTTGTTCGTCCCCAGTTCTCGGCCCCTTCCGCAAAACGGGAAACAGACTGAAATAAACGACGTGCGGTATCAATCTTCGTAGAAGCAGCCTGTGGGACGGGTGGTCTGGGGGCCGAGGTCTTCATCAAACTTGTAAAGAGTGGAACAATAAGGGCAGAGGATTTCGTTTTCTTCGCCCATGTCGAGATAGATATGGGGGTGATCCTGCGGCGGGTTTGCCCCTATGCATTGGAATTCCTTTGCGCCGATGTGGATCACCGGGACGCCCTGATCATTCTTGAAATGCGGAATCTTGGAGCCGGCCATTGTAAATTGCCTTCTTTTCAATGAATTTCGTGCGTAAGACACCATAGCGATTTGTTGGTGAGCTGCCTACTATTCGTCTGTTTATACCTTGCCCCTATCCAAAGATCTACGTATATTCCATGCGGTTTTTGCAAAGACAGCTGTGTCCGGCTTCTCTTGCGGTTTGCGCTTTTCGGGCAAACTGATATGAATGCCTGCAGATACGCGTTGCGTCTTGTTCCCCTTTTCAAAGTGAATTCAAAGTCGATATGCCTTATTTCAAATCTGATGATTATACGATCTCCTATCTCGATGAAGGAGAAGGAGAGCCGGTTCTGCTTATTCACGGTTTTGCCTCCAACAAAATGGTCAACTGGGTCAATCCCGGATGGGTGCAGACCCTGACGAAAGCTGGCTATCGCGTGATCGCAGTGGACAATCGCGGCCATGGGGAAAGCGAGAAGCTTTATGATTCCGCGCTCTATTCTTCGCCTATCATGGCTGAAGATGCCCGTGCGCTGCTTGACCATCTCGGGCTCCAGAAAGCCTTCGTGATGGGCTATTCGATGGGCGCGCGCATTTCTGCCTTTCTGGCGCTCAAATATCCAGAGCGGGTCAAGAAGGTTGTTTTCGGTGGCCTGGGTGGCGGCATGATCAATGGCACCGGCGATCCGCAGCCCATTATTGATGCGCTGAAGGCGGACGACGGAGCAAAATCCACCAGCGCCGTGGGGCGGGCCTTTCGCCAATTTGCCGATCAGACCAAAAGCGATCGTCTGGCGCTGGCTGCCTGCATGGGCTCGTCGCGACAGAAAATTTCAGTTGAGGAATTGTCCAAGCTGAGCGTGCCTGCGCTTGTTGCTGTTGGCACACGGGACACCATCGCCGGTACGGCGCAAGAACTGGCCGATGTGCTGCCTGATGCGCAGGTGTGCGACATTCCGGGGCGGGATCATATGGTCGCGGTCGGGGATAAGGTTTTCAAAAAGGCTGTGCTGGAATTCTTCGCAGACGCCTGATTTTTCAAGAATGAGAGAATGAATGAGGGCCACATTCTGTGTGGCCCTTTTTGCGTTCTTTGCTATCTGCCGACAAAGTCCGGCTTTCGCTTTTCGCTGAAAGCCCTGCGGCCCTCTTTGTAATCCTCGCTGTCCAGGCAATCACAGGCCATGCTTTTCAGGTGGTCAAAGGGCAGGCTGTCGCCCTGGCCAATGGCGCTGTTGATGGCGGCTTTGTGATATTTGTGGCTCAAGGGGGCCAGCGTTGCGACAGACTGGCAATAGGCCTCGGCTTCCACGTCAAAGGTCTCGTCGCTGTATATGGCGTGAAGAAAGCCTAGTTTCTGGGCCTCATCCGCTCCATAGACCTTGGCAGTGAGATAGATTTCTCTGGCATTGGCCGAGCCCACGATATTGACGATGTCAGCAATCGCGTCGGTCGGGTAGCTGATGCCCAGCTTCGCTGCGGGAATGCCAAATTTGCCGCTCTGGTTCGAGAGCCTCAAATCGCAGGCCGCAGCAAGACCAAAGCCACCCCCCATGCAAAAGCCCTTGATGAGGGCAATGGTCGGCTTTTTTGCGTTGCGGACGGCGCGATAACAGTCTGCATTGATGTCGTCATAGTGAGAAGCGGAAGCGGTGTCCTTGCGCACCCCGTCAAATTCGCTGATGTCTGCTCCCGAAACGAAGGCCTTGTTGCCTGCACCGACTATGGCAATGACGTGGATATCGAAATCAGCTTCGAGAGCTGCGATGGCATCGGGAATGGCGCGCCACATTGCCAGCGTCATGGCGTTGCGCTTGGCTTCGTTGTTGATGATGATGCGGCCGATCGGGCCGTCTCGTTCGATGAGAATTGTGTCTTGCAAGGTGGTGTCCGGGTTTTGGGTATCAGTCATTTATGTGCTAACTTTGTAGGATAATTTTTGCCTTGGATGAAAAAGATTGGGTTTTTGTTCTTGCAGCGTAGGGATTGGCAGCCTATTTGTATCGAGATTGTATGCCAGACAAAAGGCATGCGAAGGAACTAGACGGGTCGACAACTTGGCATTCGCTCAAGGCCACGTCGGCGTCAAAGCCTGTTGCGAATAAAATAGCCCAGTTAGTCGTCTCGCGTTTTCGCGGGAGTAGGAGAAAAAATGGTAGAGGCAAGCCTTAGCCGCAGCGTATACGATCAGCCGAATGTGATCGATCCTGTTTGGGAGCGCGTAAGGGCCGAAGCAGAAAGCATCGTGCGGGCAGAGCCTGCATTGAGCAGCTTCATCTATGCGACCATTCTAAGCCACAAGCGGCTGGAAAATGCTGTCATCCATCGTATTGTGGATCGTCTGCACAATCCGGCAATGGATTCTGAGGCCATTCGTCAGGCCTATAGGGATGCTTGTGCGTCAGACCCCTACATTCCGGAGGCCATGCGGGCCGATATCAGGGCTGTGGCTGATCGGGATCCGGCATGCGAGCGCTTTGTCGATCCTATCCTCTATTTCAAGGGATTTCATGCCATCCAGACCCATCGTCTGGCCAACTGGCTATGGAAAAACGGGCGCAAGGATTTTGCGCTTTATCTGCAAAGCGTTAGCTCGCAGGTCTATCAGGTGGATATTCATCCTCGTGTATCCTTCGGCAAGGGCATCTTCTTTGACCATGCGACGGGAATCGTTGTTGGTGAAACAGCTATGCTCGAAGATGATGTATCCATTCTGCAGGGCGTCACGCTAGGCGGCACCGGCAAGGAGGAAGGCGATCGCCATCCCAAGATACGCCATGGGGTACTGATCGGAGCCGGCGCCAAAGTGCTCGGCAATATTGAAATCGGCAATTGCTCGCGCGTTGCTTCCGGATCGGTGGTGCTAAAGGATGTGCCTTGCAAAACCACAGTTGCTGGCGTTCCGGCCAAGGTTGTCGGGCAGGCCGGATGTGCGGAACCTGCTATCAGCATGGATCAGATTCTGAGGGATGCCAATTAGACGGCAATGGCTGTCCTGTGGCTATTTGTCCGTATATCGCTGCAGAAAAACTTGAAATCATGTGGAAAGCGGCTTTACTCTTCATGTGCGCTATGCCACTCAGCCGGTCATACATTCGGGCAGGGTGATGACATCACCCGTCTCGAAAATTGAATAAATCAATTGTGATCAGCAAAACCTGCAGGAGGCAATTTTGGACAAGACCGAACTGGCAAAACTTCAATCATTCATGCGGAAGACACTTCAGTCGCCCAATCTCGAGGTGCGCGCACGTCCGCGCAAGGATGATTCCGCAGAAGTCTATGTTGGAGATGAGTTTGTCGGCGTGCTATTCCGCGATGATGAAGATGAAGATCTGTCCTACAATTTCTCCATGGCAATTCTCGATTATGATCTGGAAGAAGAATAAGCTGGCGTTCGCGCTCTTCTCTTTTTCCTGATGGAATGACCCTATGGCCATTCTCTTATCAAAGGCTGCTGCCCTTCATGGGCGGTAGCCTTTTTACGTGGCAAGGCGCTTGGCCGAGCATGTGGACGGCGGGCCCTATCAGGGCAGGAGAAATCCGCCCAGCCTCTCAAGGATGCGATTATCCAACTGCTGCCACTGTGCGAGCAGGTGGGGACGAAAGCGGTAGGTGATCTGAATGGACGCGCCCAAGCCGATTTCGCGCATGCAAAAGGGAGGCTCCTTGTTTTCCGGAGTGATGCAGCGGGCGACAAAGGGCTCGGTGGATTCGGGCTTGAAATAGACGGTTTCGCCGCCAAAGCCCGAGCTATCATCCATCGCAAAGCCGATGAGGCTGGCAGGGCCGCGCACCGGATCGCCGGAAAAGAACTGGCTGTAGACGCTATACAGCCGCTCCGAGCTGAGCAAAACCCTGTCTGGCCTGCTGATGGAGACGAAGATCAGGTTCGACTTCCTGCTCGCATCACTGAAGGCAACCTGCTGCTCCCGACTGTATCCAACCATGCTTGGCCAGAGAAAGATAAGATCAAGTTGGGTGACTGAAGTAGCGTCTCTTTGCTCCTGGTGCCGGATTGTGTTTGGAGGCACCATGAAATCCATGTCTCCAACCAGAATATGCTTGGGGCTTGTCTCGGCGCTGTAGGGATTGTGGAGCAGTGAAGGGCCGGAATACTCAAAGATCCGGCTGATCAGAAACAAAAAGGTAATCGCTATGAGACCGGCGATGAGAAGGAAAAAGATCCATCTCTGGGTCGACCCTTGTTCTTCCGGTGTCTGATGCTTCATGTCTGTGTTTGTCCTTCAGGGCGCGGCAGCTGGCCGTGACTCGTGGCGATGTTAGGAAATCCCTGCGGGTGCTTCAATCACTCAAATAGCCTTCTCACACTCATCCCTTGGTGGCAGCTTGGCTATGGCGGCACAATGCTTGCAAGATTCTTAACAGGCATGTTTGTTCTGTTTCATTTTGAGACGGAAAGCTCAGTGGATTTGTCGCTTAGCGCAGGAATGACCCTTTTTCGAACAGGGTCGAGCCAAAGCGACATGTGTGGCCGGTGATCCATCCGGTTTCGGCTACAGGAAAGGAAGCGTTGTGGGTCCTGAATTGATTGCTCTTTTTTACGTCACAGCTGTCGGCTTCGTCTGTGCTGGTATTTTGGCCAGCCTCTATCAGGTCATGGCGCGAAAACCGGCCGGGTTTCGTGTGTCGATCAACAGTTGGCCGGGGATTTTTGCATCGATTTTTATTTGCACCTTTGCTGGTCCCTTCATCATCATGCGCAATGCGGTGAGGGGGCGCCGCATTGAGCATCGGCCGATTGGTTGGTTGTTTGGCTCTTCGGCCATAGCCAGCGTCTGGAGCGCCTGCTCGGGGGTTTTTTTGCTGAACGTCTTTTCCGTTGCAGCCAATGCCATGAGCTGATGCCTGTTTCTGACTGGGGCCGGGTCAGCCTTGTTACTAACTGGAACTGGAGCGCAAAATTCGCGATATATAGGCTTTCATTCCGTCCTCTGGCTTCATTGCCTTGGAGGCGGCAGGAAGGTTTTGTCAGAAAGGGATATGCGTGACTCTATATCAATTGGGAGATTTCAAACCCACTGTTCCCGAAGAGGGGGGCTATTGGGTGGCTCCGAATGCAAGTCTTATCGGCAAGGTGATTCTGGGGCAGGATGCGAGCGTCTGGTTTGGGGCTGTTCTGCGTGGAGACAATGAGCCTTTGACGATTGGTGAGCGCAGCAATATTCAGGAAGGCAGCACCCTGCACACGGATATGGGCGCGCCGCTGACCATCGGGGCGGATTGTACCATCGGACACAATGTGATTCTGCATGGTTGCACGATCGGCGAAAACTCCCTGATCGGAATGGGCGCTGTGGTGCTCAACCATGCCAAAATCGGGCGGAACTGCCTGATTGGCGCCAAGGCCCTGATCCCGGAAGGGAAAGTCATTCCGGACAATTCACTTGTGATGGGCATGCCGGGCAAGGTGGTTCGAGAACTGGACGAGGAAGCGATCAACAAACTGCGTCGTTCTGCTGCTAATTATGTTGCAAACTGGAAGCGATTTGCTTCCGAATTAAAGGCCCTCTAGGCCTCTTTTGCTTGCGTGGGTTTTTCTTTCGCAATGGACGGGAAAGAAAAAGGGCCAGCCGTGGGGACGACTGGCCCGTCCTGATCGCAATGGACGGGATGTGGGGACGCGATCAGGGCTTGCAAAGCAAAGTTTGGAGCAAGAAAGAACCTTCGAGAGCTCTTTCTCGTTAGCGAGTGTCAGCAATGGCAGTCCATTGTGATGGATGAAGCGCAGCCTGACGCTTGATATAGTGATAAGGGGTCTTGTCCCAAGGCAGGATTCGCGGATCCTGATTATCGAGAATGAGATCACCCCTATCCGTACGTACGGTCAGAACAGCATGGCCATTGCCGTTCCTTTCCTTCACGACCGTAATCAGAAGTGCCGTAGCTGGCCAACCTTCATTGATCAGCATGCGCCTTTTCAAGAGCGCGAAATCTTCGCAGTCTCCGGCTGATCTTGGATATGTCCATAGCTCTTCGGTGCGATACAGTTCTTCGTCGCTCACCGGCTTGATGGACTGGTTGACATAGCCGTTTACGCTGATGAGCTTTTTCCAGCTTTCTTCAGAGAGTTTCACGGCTTGATCGGAGTTGAATGTAATATTGCACTCCGATGGGTTCTGTCGGCAAAAATTAACATGACCAATCGGAGCAGAGGTTGTCCCCTGAACGGTCATGAATGGTGAGTATCTGGCAGCCGCTGCCTCAAATGGTACTGCAAGGCAAGCAAGGCTGAAAAAAGCAAATCCCCAAATGCGTTTCTTCATTTTTATCTCCCGTCGTTATAGGGAGATTATTAGAAGTGTTCATTTGATATTTTTCGAATATTTGCTGGGAAATTTAAGTAAAAAATCCCATAAAATCGATTTTACTTTGTTTTATATTTGAATGTATTTTGATTTTAATTTCGATTAAATCAGTATAAATTTTAAATTGAATTGAAATCGAGTTTGAAACGAATGTGAATCAATTTTCAATAAAATTATAATTGATTGAAAGCCCAATTATTTCAATGTTTTGCCGTGGGGCTCTGGCGTTTTGTTTGGCGCTGCAGCGTATGGTCTTGGTGAAAGTAAAAGAGGGAAACACTAAGCTGGAATGACTGGACGCTGCGCGAGGGTGCGTGAAGGGCTTGCCATTGACCTCATTAAGAGCCCGTTTTAGAGTCCAAAAAAGCAGGAAAAAAATCTTATTTTTATTGTTTGTAATTGCTGACTTGCTTCATCGCAGGGGGTGGTAGAGGCGATGTCTTGTAAAAAATCTGGCACAATGAGCCGTTTGCGGCGAGCAGGAGGCGCAGCTGTGCCGTACTGTGGTTAGCAGAACAGGTGAGGAATTTAACGCAGGTTTTTGTCGATTTCGGTGCTATCTTGTACAGCGGAGAATTCAACAGCCAGCCCGTCTTCGAGATGACGAACGATGCGGGCGCGGATCTTGCCGATGCTGACTTCCTTGCCGACTGCCGGGCGGGCACTGGTTTTGAGCGCAGCGCCTGAAAGAGAAAGGTCGAGTACGCGGCAGATATGTTCGGTGCCGTCTGGCAGGATCAGTTTGGTGATTGGCTGCTTTGGTTGCCGACGCTCATGGCGCCGATCTTCAGGCAAGTCGAGCAAATGCCGGTTTGCCACCCATGTCAGCTGTGAGGCGAGTTTATCGCGTTTGCGCTCGGTGGCATCGACCGTTATGGCAAAACCGCCTTCAATCTTTCTGACAATTCTACCCTCGATCCGTCCAATATGATCAATATAGGCGATGACGCGTTCACCTATTTCGCCGCGTATTGGCGTGATCATGGCCATTCCGCCTGGTGACATATTGATCACCTGACACGGATACTCCGTCTTGTTCTCAAGCATAAAGCGACCAAGAAGGTTCACTTTCACGCGTTGATGACGACGGCGCTCGGTAATGCGCGGTAGCTCAGATTTTTTAGCGACTGCCGACATAGAGAATGGCTTTCCTCGCCATGACTGGACAGGATGAACGAATACATCGCCATCCTATTCCCTCTATAGTTAACAAAGCCTTTTGCCAGTTGGCTTCTTGCAGTGCTATGGAAAATATTCTGATACCAAGCGTTGTGCCTCTTTCGTGTGACGCGTTTTAGTCGCGTCTCCCCCCTTCAATGACAGTCAAATGACCGATGCGGCGCTCGGCCGCGATGTGATTTTGTCCGATGGCGGGAGGCAAAATCGTCGTTGTCGGAGTGAGGCCGAATTTATGCTGCTGCGTGGGAGCTTGCTCCTGATTGCGCATGAAGGCGGGGCGCTCATCAGGCCAGATCAGGCGCATGGAACTGATAGACAGTTCCTGAATTGGCCAGATGCCGATCCAATATGGCATATCAGCCGGGCTTGCTGCGCCGAGAAGGCGGCTTTTGGGCTGTCCATAGTGTCTGAGGGGCAGCAGAATCGACTCAAATTCCAGTTCCTGGTTCCGTTCCGTCTTACCCTTGAAGCCAATAACGGCAGCGGCTTCGTCTTCCACCACAGCAGTCAGCAGCAGTTTCATGCTGGAGAGGTCGTCGGAGTCCCAAAGGTCAAAGAAATTGCGCCCCTTCAACTCGCGGCAGAAGGAGCCACAAAGGCGCGTGCCTGCCAACCGGAAGGTCAGACTGGATTCACTGTCATATTCAAGGATGAAAGTGTCTCCGAGAATTTGATGGATTTCTGCCGGGTCGATGTCACTGCGCTCTGGGGCTGTCCGTCCGCCTCTCAGGCCATCCCAATAAGTAAACAGTTCGCGCGTCACCTGGTGTTTCATTTTGCGTCTCTATCTGGGGCAGTTCCGCTTCCAATGTGTTTCAACTTGAAGCAGAACGGGATCTCTTTTTGTTTTGTACTCATAGTAAAGCAGGGGACATGCCAGTCGCAGGGGTAACGCTTCTTTAATCAAACTTTCACCACGGTTCGCTTCTGTTAAGGTTAACAATAGGTTTTCGTTGAGCTCTGAGAGGGAAAATGTAAAGATGATGTTAACAGATCCACCGCATCAGACCGGACTCCTATAGTCTGGTGCCTCGGCTCTTTGATGACTTCCCGAATCTTCGGGAACCCCGGCCATCCTCGTGATCGCAAGATCGGCGGATGGCTTTTTTTTGTCCAAATGATTGCCACCTTGCGCAGCTATTAAGATTCTTTGGCTAAAAAGGTGGATGCAGATCACTTCCCAAGCGCCCATGCCTTGATGGGGCGTCTATCTGCCTTATTTTTATGGGAACAGTTTTGGAAAGAGAAAAGGAACCCCTATGGCCCTGCAACCGCGCGGCTCATGGCAAATGCCTCCAGGTATGACGCCCCCAAAAGAGCCCATGTTCAATTTGCCCACATCCGTCATGGTGCTGGCCGGTATCATGCTTGCCATTCAGGCGGCGCAGTCCTTCTTTCTTTCTTTTGATCAAAGAGAGTGGCTGATTCTGAGCTTTTCCTTTTTGCCGGTCCGTTATGGTGATGCGGCTCAGGTCTTTTCTTTTCCCGGCGGGGTTTTGGGGGATATATGGACCTTTGTCACCTACGCCTTCCTGCATGGTGGCTGGATGCATGTCATCCTCAATGTCGTCTGGATGATGATCTTTGCGACGGTAATTGTTCGGCGCATCGGCAATTTTAATTTCGCCATCTTCTTTGTAATCACTGCGGCGGCGGGTGCCCTTGTCCATTTGGTCATTCATTTTGGCAGCCAAGCGCCATTGGTCGGGGTTTCAGCCGTCTTGTCGGGTGCCATGGCTGCTTCAGCGCGCTTTGCGTTTAATGGCGGCATGGGGGGATTTTCCGGTTTGCAAGGCGTCAACCGCTATCCATGCCTGAGCCTTAAGGGGCTGCGGCGTAACCCACAGGCTATGGGGTTTCTTGGCATCTGGCTGGTGCTCAATCTGGTGTTCGGGATGTTTTCGATTCTGGGCGGTGGGGCGACTATCGCGTGGGAAGCGCATCTGGGGGGATTTATCGCCGGGCTGCTGATATTCCCCTATCTCGATCCCTATTCGCGGCCTCCGCGCAAGCCAAAACCGCCGAAAAAGGATCCGCCAAAGAAGCGACCCGATCACCTTAAAGTGATCAAGTGACGCTTTGTGAAAAGGGTAGCATTGAACAAAAGGGCAGGATTCTTCGCAGAATTCTGCCCTTGTTCTCATTAATCGGGTGGTCTGCGCTGCTTGCACCGCCATACCGGGAAGAGTTCGTTATGCTTAAGTCTGGGGGCTTGTGATCTTGCCATGAACGACAACATAACGGAGAATTTAGGGTCCAGAGACATGAACATGCTTGTGGTTTGCATGAAACATCACGGGCAAGTCATGCAATTGAGCAACCTTTTAGAGAAGGGAGACCCGATTTATGACGATTGCCACGATTCTCAACCAAAAGGGACGTGCTGTATTCAAGGCCGAACCGGATACCACTTTGATGAACGCGGTCAAGTTACTGCGCGACAATGGCGTGGGGGCAATCCTGATTGCCAAGGAAGACACGCTGTGCGGCATCCTATCTGAGCGCGATATTGTGCGGGCTCTGAGCCATCATGGCGGATCCGCCCTGTTGCGGCCTGCCAGCGAATTCATGACTTCAGATGTGATAAGTTGTTCGGAAGAGGAAACCATTGCCTCTGTCATGTCGCGCATGACGACTGGACGGTTCCGTCATATGCCGGTTTTGAATGGCGACAAGATTGCCGGACTGGTGTCCATTGGTGACGTGGTCAAATTCCGCATCGAAGAAACCGAACGCGAAGCGGAAGACATGCGCGCCTATATTGCTGCCGGCTAGGGAACAATGGGGATAGGCCGAAGTGTCGGCCTGTCCGGAATGGGCGGTTTCTTGTGCATTATCAATCGGGAAACTGACGTCAAGTGCTGCCCTATTACTTATAGACGTCCTTTGGATCGAAGAGGGGCTTGTCTTCTTTGAAGGTCAGATGTGGAGCGCCATTTTTTAGCTCTGCTGAACGATAGAAGCAGGATTTGTAGCCCTGATGGCAATTAGCCGTTGCTCCGCGCGTACGTACCATGATCCAGATCGCATCCTGATCACAATCTGTTCTCAATTCGATAACGTCCTGAACGTTGCCGCTGGTGGCTCCCTTGTGCCAGAGTTCCTGACGCGACCGGCTCCAGTAATGCGCTTCCTTCGTTTCCAGCGTCAGCTGCAAACTCTCCGCATTCATATAGGCAAACATCACCACGTCACCGCTATCACTATCGGTTACGATGCAGGCGATCAGGCCTTTCTCGTCGAATTTGGGAGCAAAGTCGGTTCCAAGCTCGATCTCGTCGTTGCTTTTTCCCGTGCGCGTGGCAAAAGGAGACGTCATGGTACACCTCTATTCATATCAAATGCGGCAGGGCCTTGCGCTAAATGAAGCGAAAGCCCGAATGAATCAAAAGAATAACTTAAAAGAAAAGGGGCTGAGATGGCCCCTTTCTTGCGAACTGTCTGCATACTGGCTCTTGTTCATTCCCTCCCGTTCAGGAGGTACTACAAGGCTTTAGCCCCGGCATTCTCCGGTAAGGCTCATGAAGCGGTTCTGTTTGTCAACATCTTCAGCGAACACGCCGGTGAAGCGGGTTGTCACGGTGGAAGCGCCCCGTTTGCGTACGCCGCGCATGGTCATGCACATATGTTCTGCTTCGATGAGCAGGGCGATGCCGCGCGGTGCCAGCGTCGTTTCTATGGTTTCGATGATCTGCTCGGTCAGGCTTTCCTGTGTCTGCAAGCGACGTGCGAAAGCGTCGATGAGGCGGGCAAGTTTGGAAAGACCAACAACCCCTTTTGAGGGATAATAGGCGATATGGGCCTTGCCGACGAAGGGCACCATGTGATGCTCACAGGCCGAGAAGAATTCCACATCGCGCAAGAGAACCATGTCTTCGTAGCCGTTCACTTCTTCGAAGGTGCGACCGAGAGGTTCTGCAGGGTCTTCCCTGTAACCACGGTAAAGCTCTTCATAGGCCTTGACGACTCGCTTTGGCGTATCGATCAGGCCTTCGCGTTCGGGGTCGTCTCCGATCCATTTGATCAGGGTGCGCACGGCCTCTTCGGCTTCCTGGCGGGAGGGACGTTCTGTCAATGCCCAGTCGTCCGCTTTTTCTTCCAGGGTGGCCAGTGCTTGTAGCTGTTTTTGCTTGTTGTTTTTCAAGGCGTTATCTTGCCCCTCTTCAGCCTTATCGCCAGCGGGGTTGCTGGTGTCGACAATCATATCCATCACAGATGTGTCCGCCTTTTCTCAATGGAGCACAATCGCCCGCGAACCTATCTCCCGGTTGCGCCATCATGCACTTTTTTTCCAATTTGTCAGTAGGAAATCCTATTCTGGTGGGAATGTTATATTATAACCTAAACTTTCACCAATTCCTACATCTTTCACCAATTCCGATTTGGGGGTCTGCTTTTCTTGTTTTCATACCTATATAGGCGTTATAGGGAGGAATGCGAGTTTTGGATCGCTATTCAGCAGCAGAAGAGAGAATTCCTATGCTTGACGATGTCTATAATCACAAAATTCTCGAATTTGCAGGGAATATTCCTCAGCTTGAGCGACTGCCGTCTCCGATGGCATCCTCCAAGGCGCATAGCAAATTGTGCGGCTCCACGATTGAGGTTGATCTGGTGGTTGAAGACGGCAAAGTGGCTGCATTCGGACAGGCGGTCAATGCATGCGCGTTGGGGCAGGCGGCAGCCTCCGTGGTTGGTCGGCATATTCTTGGCTCTGATTTGGAAGAGTTGCGCCAGTTGCGCGCGCAAATGCAGTCCATGTTGCGGGAGGCTGGTGATCCGCCAGCCGGCAAATGGGATGATCTGAAGTTTCTTCAGCCCGTGCGTGACTATCCGGCGCGGCATGCCTCCACACTTCTTGTCTTTGATGCGGTGGTGGATGCCTTCGAGCAAATTGAAGGCCGCTCATGAAATATCTCGCCATCGGGCTCATCAAGCTTTACCAGATTTTCCTCTCTCCCTTTGTGGGGCGGGCCTGCCGCTACCAACCAACCTGTTCGCGCTACACTGAAGAGGCAATCGGGCGGTTCGGCTTTTGGGCTGGTGGTTGGATGGGGTTGGCGCGCATCATGCGATGCCATCCATTGGGGCATAGCGGCTTTGATCCTGTGCCGGAAAGGTTGCCTCAAGGTTCGGTGTGGTATAAACCATGGACATATGGCCTTTGGGGTGGCGATCACATCGATCCGGCGACCAAGTTGGGTCCCCGACGGTGAGATGCGCAACTCCGCTTGAACTGGCCTTTTGATAAATCGCTTATATGAAACATCCGGGTTCTTAAACCCGACAGCTTACCTGCGTTGTAGGCAGGAGTTGAGCAGGAGACGATTATGGTCAATCTGACTTTCCCCGACGGATCTGTTCGTGAATATGACGATGGCGTAAGTGGCGTCGACGTCGCACAGGGCATTTCCAAATCCTTGGCAAAAAAAGCCGTCGCCATGAAGCTGAATGGCGAATTGGCTGATCTGGCCGATCCGATTGCAGCCGATGCAAAAATCGAGATCGTGACGCGCACCGATGATGATGCGCTTGAACTGATCCGCCATGATGCGGCCCATGTGATGGCTGAAGCTGTTCAGGAATTGTTCCCTGGCACGCAGGTCACCATCGGCCCGGTCATCACCGATGGCTTCTACTATGACTTTGCCCGCGACGAGCCTTTCACCACGGAAGAACTCGAGCTGATCGAAAAGAAAATGGCAGAGATCATCGATCGCAACGCTCCCTTCACCAAGGAAGTCTGGAGCCGCGATGTTGCCAAGAAGTATTTCTCTGACAAGGGGGAGAGCTACAAGGTCGAACTGGTTGACGCCATTCCTGAAGGGGAAGACCTCAAGATCTACCGTCAGGGCGACTGGCTCGATTTGTGCCGTGGACCGCACATGGTTTCCACCGGTCACATTGGCAAGGCCTTCAAACTGATGAAGGTGGCCGGTGCCTATTGGCGTGGCGATTCCAACAATGCCATGTTGAGCCGCATTTACGGGACGGCATGGGCAAGCGAGAAAGATCTCAAGGCCCATCTGACCCGTCTGGAAGAAGCGGAAAAACGCGATCACCGCAAGCTTGGCCGTGAAATGGATCTGTTCCATTTTCAGGAAGAAGCGCCGGGCTCCGTTTTCTGGCATGACAAGGGCTGGACCCTGTTCCAGAGCTTGATCACCTATATGCGTCGCCGTCAGAAGAGCTGGGACTATCATGAAGTCAACAGCCCGGACATGATGGAACGTACGCTTTGGGAACAGTCTGGACACTGGGAAAAATTCGGTGAAAACATGTTCACCACCCAGACCCCTGACGAGCGCATCTTCTGCTGCAAACCGATGAACTGTCCGGGCCATGTGCAGATCTTCAAGAATGGTCTCAAATCCTATCGTGACCTGCCATTGAAAATCGCCGAGTTCGGCAAGGTGCATCGCTATGAACCATCGGGTGCCCTGCATGGCATGATGCGCGTGCGTCACTTCACGCAGGATGATGCCCATGTCTTCTGTGCTGAAGATCAGATCACTCAGGTCTGTGTGGATCTGCATGAGCAGATCATGTCGATCTATCACGACTTCGGCTTTACCGACATTCGGGTGAAATTCTCCGACCGTCCTGAAAAGCGCGTCGGCTCCGATGCTGTTTGGGATGCTGCCGAGAATGCTCTGAAAACGGCAATTGATGCCGCCGGTCAGGAATGGACCCTGAACCCGGGTGAGGGTGCCTTCTATGGGCCAAAGCTGGAATATGTTCTGCGTGATGCTATCGGTCGTGACTGGCAGTGCGGCACGGTTCAGGTTGACCTCAACCTGCCGGGTCGTCTTGGTGCCTTCTATATCGATACCGATGGCAACAAGGTTCATCCTGTGATGATCCATCGCGCCCTGTTTGGGTCGCTGGAGCGCTTCACCGGGATTCTGATCGAGCATTATGCCGGGCACTTCCCGCTCTGGCTGGCTCCGCTTCAGGTGGTGGTGGCAACCATCACCTCCGAAGCCGATGACTATGCCCGTGACGTGGCTAGGAAGCTTACCGCAGCTGGCCTAAACGTAGAAACCGATCTGCGCAACGAGAAGATCAACTACAAGGTTCGTGAGCATTCACTGGCCAAGGTTCCTGCGCTTCTCGTTTGTGGCAAAAAGGAAGCCGACGAGCGGAGTGTATCGATCCGTCGTCTCGGTTCCAAGCATCAGACTTCCATGTCTCTGGATGATGCCATTGCGTCGCTCGTTGATGAAGCTATTGCTCCTGATCTGCGTCGTGCCATGGAAGCAGCAAAAGCGGAAGCGGCTGAATAGTCTGCTTCCTCATACTGACAAACAAATAGGGGCGGTGCCGGTTTGGCGCCGCCTTTTTCTTTGTTCTGTTGAGATGGTGATTCAAGAAATGCCCGACTTTAACTGTGGTCTTTTATCGAGTCTCCTCAGGTTGTTGGTGCTGTTCGCTAAAGACCTGCTTCAGTTTGGCTGCTCGGTTGGGTAGGGAGTACAGGGAGTGCAGGCATGTATGGGGGTGCCTTCCTCTAAGGAAATCTCGACACAATCTCTCACTTTTGAAAGCCATTTCGCACGCGGGTTGAGCCCTGCGAGGGGCAATGCGATGCGTTGCGTTCTGGCGTTCAAGGCAAGATGGGCCAAGGCGTAGCGCAGGCTATAGGCGCGCGTTTCAAAGGCGTAGAGATGGTACCCTTCTTTGGTGTCAATCAGGATGTCGAGGCAGCAAGCAGGATCGAAATGGTAGGAGATGTGGCAGGTTACCGTGAGGCCATCAAACTCTGCATCAAAGGCGAGGTTGGTGGTAAAGGTTGGTTCGCCCCATGCATCCCCACGGATCGGGCCGGGAGGGGTGTGCGGGTTGAAGCGCAGCCACGGGCAGGCGATCTGTGTCAGGCGATGCCAGAGGTTCTCCTTCTCCGGTAGCGCCACAATCCTTGGTCTCGTGCTCAGAGTGCTGGTTGGGCTTTCTAGCGGGCGGTCAGTCAAATGTGCGATGGCTGAAGCGTCCTTCTGTTAAGTCCCTACTGTGCGGTGGACAGAACCTCGATGTCACGATTAAGGCCAGAGGTGACAGAGAAATCGCGGTTATAGACTTCGTTGCCCTGCTTGGCGATGGCGGTATAGTCACCTGCCGCAAGAGCTAGAGTAGGGAAGGCGCCTATAGCCCGTTTGACCACGTCACCGCCGGGTGTGAAGACCGTCCAGATGGTGTTGGCCAATGCTTCGCCGCCGGGCTCTGAAACAAGCCTCAGGGTAACCTTTGCCGCATTGTGGATCATGGTCACGTTGATCAGCTTGCCTTCGGTGATTTCGACGTCGCCGCGCACCTTGGCGTTGGCTGTGCCATAGTTGGATACGACGTGATAAATACCCTGGCTGAGCTTGACGACATGGTTTGGCTTTACATTCTTGACCAGCAGTGTGTGCGAGTTCGTATCTGAATCTTCGCTGGTATAGATGTCGAATTTCAAAATGGCGTTGTCGAGTGTGATGTCGCCTGCTGCCACAGCATTGAGCCGCATGGCACCGGCATGCAGGTTGAAACTCTCGTTATAGTCGCCAGCCTTGGGCAGGATGACCCGTTTGGTGAGATTGGCATAGCCGTATCCTGCATAGACAATGTAGCTACCCGGCTCCAGATCCACATCTAGCGGGCCACCATCTACATTGTGCAGCATCGGCAGTTGGCCTTCTTCGTCTTTTTCTGCGCCGAAAACACGCCAGTTGACGCCTCTTTGTAGCACTTGCCCGTCATCGGAAAGGAGGGCGGTCAGTTGAAGACGTGCGATGCCGCCCGGCTCGATCTCGGGCGTGTCATCTGCTTCCGGCAGGGCTTCGGCTATTGATGCTGGTGCTGTCTCGGAGCTCTGGGGTGCGTCTGTTGGCGTGGTGCCGTCTTGTGTTTCTGCTGCTCCTGCGCCGGCCTGATTGCCAGTCTGATCATCGAGTTGATCCGCTGCTGTCTCTTGCTGGTCGGCTGCCTCCGGTATGGCGTCCTGATTGCCATTCTTGCGTGGATTAGCAGCTGGAATAGGGACAGTCTCAGGGAGCTTGAGATAGACAGGAGCCTGTCTGGGGGTGCCCTTCTGAATGACGGTTCCCAGATCGAGTGGGGCCTGTGCGGTTTGGGCGTGGGCCTCAAAGGAGGGGAGGGCAATGGTCGCAATGAAGAGCGCTGCGCAAAGGCTCAAAAATAAACTGAGAAGCCGTTGTCCGGTTGCTTTTGTGCTTATCACTGATTTTTCCTTGCTTTGCTCTTAATCGGAATCGCCCTGACGGGTGAGTCTCAAGCTCCGTTCATGCCGATATTTAGCATTTGCCTGCGGCTTAGGAAATCCAAAACCGTGGTAATTTGAGGGCGGGGCTGGATAAAGTATCAGCTTGCGGCGACCATCGCTATGATGGTTTGGTGCTTTTGAGCTGGAAGGTGGTCTCGCATTTTGCAATGGATCTGTGGTTTGTGACCTATGGGTGGCTTTGATGTCTGTTGTTGAAGGCTGACGCTGATGTGGGCGTGTTTTTGCTTTCCGACACCTGTCTGTTTGATGAAATGGGTGCTTGAGACTTTGATTCATCTTGTTGGCAGATTGATTCAACGTCTTGCCAAAATGATTCAGGGAATTGTGTTAAGTGTCTGAAATAAAATGATGAAAGGAAGATTTTAAAGCTGTGTTCATGTGCGAACCAGAGGGGCTAAATCTGAAGGTGGTCGAACGTGGTAGCCTTTGTTATCAAAAGCTCCTTCTAATGCTTGCGGCTTGATTGCTCCATTTCCCAGTGCTTACATTTGCGTCTCGATTTATAAATTAAGCTTCTGTTAACCATTTGGTAAAAGAATGGTTAATCAGGACTAACAAGTCCGAATCTATCTCGGGTTTCGAGTGAGCACTGACTGGGGTGCGGATTGTCGCAGACCCTTTTGAGTTCATCGCTTTGGAGAGCGCTTTGGCCAATTCTGTTTCGTTCAACAATTCGATCAGATTTCAGGCCGCCTTTGAAGAGGCGAGCCGGACCACTGGCACGGACTTTGAATTCCTGCTGAACACGGCGAAGCGTGAAAGCAATTTCAATGCATCCGCCAAAGCGCCAACGTCCTCTGCGTCTGGGCTTTTCCAGTTTGTCGAACAGACATGGTTGGAGACGATGAAGGAAGCCGGGCCCCAGCTTGGCTTTAGCAAGGTGGCGTCTCAGATCTCTCAAGTCGGTGACAAATATTATGTTCGTGATCCAGAGGTGCGGCAGCAAATTCTGAATATGCGGAATGATCCGCAAGTGTCGGCGATGATGGCTGGCGCCTACGCCCAGAGCAATCGCGAACAACTGGCCGAGCAACTGAACAGAACGCCTTCGCAGGGTGAGTTGTATGCTGCGCATTTCCTCGGGGCTCAGGGAAGCAGCAAGCTGATCACCATGGCTGAGGAAACGCCGAACAAACCGGCGGCTGCTTATTTTCCTGCGCAGGCGGAAGCCAACAAGAACATCTTCTTTGATCGACAGGGCAACGCTAAAAGCGTGTCTGAGGTTTATAGTGATCTGGTCTCGACAGCATCTGGCGAGCCCGCTTCTGCTCCCAAGGAGAAGAAGGGCCTGTTGGATATGCTGGGTCTTGGCAATCTGTTTACGGCCAAAGAATCCACCAAGCAGGCACAATTGACACGCAGCCCCGAAACGCCTGCCATTCAAACACAGCATGTGGTGGATCTGCAGCAGGCCAGCAATGACCGCTCGATCGTCAGTGATAGCCGGGATTCGCTAGAGGCCTTTTTCTCGCAGCCTTTGCAGCGCGCGTTGCCGTCTCGCTATGGCCTTAGCTATTTGCCTGACAACTCGGTGTCTTCGCAGGTGCGGGCTTCCCGCTTTGTTGCCGGAGATGATGGCCAGCAAGCGGTTGAGGCTGCTTCTGCCAGCAATGGTGTGATTGCCAGTCGTATCTATGCGCAGGCTTCGGAGCCTGTTGCTGCACCTGCAGCCAGTGAGACTGAGGGCATGGCTTTGCCCAAGCGCAAACCTGCGGCGGCCGAAGTTACAGCTGATGTTTATGTGGATAGCTTAGCTGGCGCTTTGCCAAGGGCAAAACCTCAGTCAATGCCGATGACTGCGTCGGTCTCAACATCTTCCGCGCCTTCTTCGTCTAACGTTTCTGCTGTTCAGTCTTCTGTCGTTCATAGCGCTCCGTTGGATCTTACACGACAGGAAGTCCGCCCAGCTCGCGAGCAGGCGCGGCTCGGTGCCCTTGATTTGAGTGCTTTCCTACGCGGGGATGTTTTTTCCTCTAGCGATAAAGGCTGAGTGCGAGGTTTCTAGGCGCATTGGCCTTTCCACTTTTCCATTTATGGTGAACTGATCGTTAAGAGTTACTGGTTCAGAATGACTGCGAACATAGGGGCGTTTGTCCCATTGGTGTAAGTAGCGTTTGGGCTCTGAAATGACTGCTCTTTTGGGAGTGGTCTTAAGGGCAGGGACTAGTAATCAGAATGATTGTTGAGAAGTTTCTCTCATGGATAGAGACCGCGCCTGTTGACCGTCGTGCAGAAGCGACGAGTGCCTTGGCACGGGCCTACCTCTATTCGCCGCTCGATGAAGCAGAAAAAACAGCGGCCGAGACAGCTCTGACCATTCTTCTGGATGATCCCGCCCCTATTGTGCGTGAAGCTCTGGCACAGGCGCTCAAGCAATCCCCTTATGCGCCGCGTCCTGTCATTCTGTCTTTGGCGCAGGATATCGATGCTGTGGCGGTACCTGTCATTGTCAGCTCTCCTGTTTTGCTGGATTCGGAGCTGGTGGATATGGTGGCAGACAGAGGCTTGCTTATTCAGTGCGCGGTGGCGTCCCGCCCGTCTGTCAGTCCTGCGCTTTGCGCGGCCATGGCGGAGGTTGCTGATTCTCAAGCTTGCTGCATCATGCTGGAAAATCCGGGCGCGCAGATTGCTGTTTTCAGTCTGCGTCGCTTGGCAGAGCGGTTCGGGCAGATGCCGTCTGTGCGCAATATGCTCTTGTCACTGGACGGTCTGCCGATTGATATCCGGCAGATGTTGATCGTCCAGCTTGGTGATGCGTTACAGCAACTCTCGCTCGTCCAGTCTTTCGTGAGTTCGGAGCGGCGTACGTCTCTGGTCAAGGATGCTTGTGACAAGGCAACCGTTGATCTGGCTTCCTGTTGTGCTCATGGCGACGAACTGGAGGCTCTGGTTGAGCATCTGCGATTGTCGGGCCAACTGACGGCAGACCTTCTTATTCGAAGCCTGTGCATGGGGAATGTCTCGATGTTCGTCAAGGCGCTGGTAAGCCTGACGGATCTTAGCGAGAAACGAGTGCAGGCTTGTGTGGCTGATCCTTCCGAGGCGCTCGTGCAGACCCTGTGCAAGAAGGCTGGAATCTCAGAGCGTGTGGCTCCTGTCATCCTCTCGGCGCTGGTGGTTTATCGGGAGCTGGTCAGCACGATTGAAGGGGATATGCCGCGCTCGCGTTTCGGGCGTATGATGGTTGAGCGTATCTTGAGTGACTATAATGATTTTGCTGAAGATGAGCTGGATGATCTGCTGGCCCTCTTGCGCCGATTCGCAACCCAGATTGCACGTGACGATGCGCGTTCGCTCAGCATGCGGATGAAGCAGGTCACTGCGGCCTGAGCCGCTTGTTCTGATCAGGCTGCGCATGGGGGGTGGAGCGGAAAGCGACCCGTTAATACTTAGCTTTCGTTTTCCGATGGATCTGCTGGCGCGTGTTTCTCGATATAGTCTTCGGTAATGGTGCTCAGCTGTTCGGCGAGTTGTTTGCCGACGACATTGTCTTCTTCGCGCGCATTCTCATTGACCACCGCAGCGATCGCCTGAACATGTTTTCTCAACAGGCTTTCGGGTAATTTCTCGGGATCCGGAATCCTTTCGATCAGCTCGCACATGGAGCCGGCTATCAGGCCTGCAAGCGGAAATCCCATGGTGTGGGCTTGTCCCTTGATATCGTGGCAGGAGCGGAAAAGCTTGTCGACACTCTCCTCGGTCAGGCCGGTCTTTTCCGCCTTCTCCCAGGAAATCTGCAACTTCATGACTTCGTCGCGCATCCAGTTGCCGAAATTCAAAGACAGGCGTTCCATGGCTTCTTCAGCCTTGGCTACCGGATCAAATCCACTGCTATTGGGCAGTATCTTGATCTTTTTTCTCAAGTCGACTTTGGGCTTGATGATCTCATAGTCGGCCATTGGAACTGTCCTCTAAGGGTTCGTGTCTCTGCGATTTGCCATACGCATCAGTAAATATCATCAACTAGCCTTTTTTTGGGCAGGCTCTGCATCGTTTGCGCGGCGTTCAGACCCTTTGTAAAGGGGATTGGCGAAGCGGCGTCGATCCGGCCCATAAAAACCGTTGGCCTTGATGAAGTTGCGAGGATTGATAACGCAATTTGCAACACGGGCATATAAGGCATTTGCCGAAATCGGCTTGCAAAGAAATTCTGTCACGCCAACATCTCTGGCTTCCATGACTTTCCGTTTTTCCGAGTGTCCTGTCAACATGATGATCGGCACGGTCGGATTGGCAGAAGACTCCGGCTGCCGCATCATGCGCGTCAACTCGATTCCGCCGAATATGGGCATATACCAATCGGTAATTACGATATCGGGCGAAGTTGTCTGGAAAAGCTCCAAGCCCGCTGCGCCATCCTCCGCTTCGGTAACTTCGCGCGCTCCGAAACTGTGAATGAGCGTACGTATCACACGGCGCATATGGGCGTTGTCTTCCACAACCAGAAACCGCAATTGTGAGAGGTCAACCTTGATCATACCTTCTTGCCCCTGTTCGGTTTTTTCTGCTATCCGCTTTGTTTCTAAAACAGGAAAATCGGATTAACTATATCCAGAGACCGTTAAGGAAGCATTTCTTTGAACTATTCTTGTTTCAAAGGTGCTGGCTCGGTTTTGCGCAAGACACCGGGTATAGGTATATTACCGCTCTTCTTTGAAGGGCTTGATCAGTAACGGAACTGTTCACTCAATATACGCTCTGCCCATCCGTGCTCTGGGTCAAACATGATCTTGCAGGATTTTTCGCAGCTCTCTGAAATCTCGACTTCAAGCACAGAGCGGATTTCCGCATGGTCAGCGACGGCGCTCAAGGGTCGCTTTCTGGGCTCTTTGACGATGAGCTTGACGTGCGCGCTATTGGGCAGCAGTGCGCCGCGCCAATGGCGTGGGCGAAAAGGGCTGATAGGGGTCAAAGCGAGCAGGGGCGAATCGATGGGCAAAATGGGGCCATGCACCGACAGATTATAGGCTGTACTGCCCACGGGGGTTGCGACCAGAGCACCATCACAGATCAGCTCTTCCATACGGACCTTGCCGTCAATGCGGATTTCCATCTTTGCGGCCTGAGCTGTTTGCCTGAAGACAGAGATTTCATTGATTGCCGTGGCCTCGTGCAGCGTGCCGTCCGTGGTGAGAGCACGCATCTCGAGAGGGCGGATTTCAGAGATTTCAGCATTCTCCAAACGATCCATCAGGCTGTCTTCGGAATATTCATTCATAAGAAAACCTATCGAGCCGCAATTCATGCCGTAGATCGGAATTTCGCTGTTCATGTTGCTGTGCAGGGTTTGCAGCATCAGGCCATCGCCACCCAGGGCAACGATGACATCGGCTCCGGCTGGATCGGCTGACCCATAAAGATGCGTCAGCCTCTCTTTTGCCTCCAGCGACTCTTCGGTTCCACTGGAAATGAAGGCGATTTTCTGAAAAGGCCGTGACATCTGCTCTGTCCGTCTTGTTGTCCGAAAGCTCGGATTCCCGCAAACCGGGATGGAATTGCTTCCCTGTTTCCTTGAATTCTTTGGACAAACCAAAGAAACAGATGTGTTGATTGCTATGGTTTTACGTCCACTTATCGTGGTATTGGCTGCACTATGCTTTAGTGGAGTAGCATGGATATCAATGATTTCCAATGAGGAGAAGGGGATGTCAAACGCAAAAAGCGATGAGGTGTTGCTGTTGTACGGCACCTGTCCCGATGTCGAGACTGCCCGCATGATTGCCCGGGCAATGCTCCAAGAGGCCTCGGTTGCTTGCGTCAATATTCTATCCGGTATGGTTTCACTCTACCAATGGCGAGGGCAAATGGAGGAGGCAAACGAAGTGGCTTTCATCGCGAAAAGTACACGAAGCGCATGGGAAAATGCGGCGAGGATCTTCCAGTCCCTGCACCCTTATGAGGAGCCTGCGCTTGTGGCCTTGCCCGTGAGTGAAGGGTTGCCGGGCTTTATGGATTGGGTGCGGAGCGAAACCATTTCCAGACCTTGAAACGCGCATCTTCTGGGGCATTCCATGGCCTTGTATTTTATCAATCGCTATTAAAACGGAGATCTATTATGTCCGATAGGCACAAATTGTTGTCGCGCGAAACGCTTTGCATCCTCGATAAGGGGACGATTGATCTCACCACGGTGCAGACCGTTCATGATGACGGGCGCGAGCATGTGATTTCCGAACCCATCTGGGCGGATCGGGATTCCATTGCGGTGTTGCCTTATGATGCTGAAAAGAAAACCGTTCTCCTTGTGCGGCAGATGCGGACCGCCGTGTATTTGAGGGATCAGGCGCTGATCCTGGAAGCCTGCGCCGGAGGTATCGAGGCGACTGATGCATCTGTGGAGGAAGCGTGTAGAAGAGAGGCTGAGGAAGAGCTTGGCGTCTCTCTCGATGCATTGGAAAAGGTGGGGCAGGTTTTTATCAATCCGGCCCGCATGGTTGAAAAAGCCAATCTGTTTCTTGCTCCCTACCAGTCTGGCCAGCAGCATCCCGAAGACCGCCATCAGGATGAAGATGAAGATATTGAAGTGGTTGAAGTCTCAACAAAAACGATCAAGAAATGGCTTGATGAAGGAAATATTCGTTGTCCGCGTCTGCTTATTCTCGCTCAGGCTTTGATGTCCAGACATGCAAATGTGTTTTGAGATCGGTACCAATGTTTGAGCTCTTGTTAAAAGTAACAAGAAGCATCGATTGTTTTTACAAGTCTGCTATATAGAAGCGGTTTGGTAGAAAATTAATTTCTGTAATTTTGATGAATTTGACTATTTTGTTCTAAATA
The DNA here is from genome assembly GCF_963665895.2 of Cohaesibacter marisflavi. Lineage (NCBI taxonomy): Bacteria > Pseudomonadati > Pseudomonadota > Alphaproteobacteria > Hyphomicrobiales > Cohaesibacteraceae > Cohaesibacter > Cohaesibacter marisflavi. The sequence goes on from NZ_OY762534.1 coordinate 342,052, forward strand.
AAGTGAATAATCCTCAATAAGAGATTGCTTTTCTGTTCAGATTGTATTCGACTTTTTCCGTGCTGTTTGAGGCAACCGCAAGGGGGTCCTGGCTGGTTGGTCAAACTTAGGCTTGTTGAGATGTGTCCGTCATCTGACGAGACGCATTGCTGTTTGCCTGCATATCTAAACGATAAAATTTTGAGAGGGATTCAAACAATGAAGCTGCTTACTAAAGCTTTGGCTGCTACCGCTCTGGCTGCCGTCCTGTCGACGACTGCTCAGGCGAAGACATTGGTATATTGCTCCGAGGGTAGCCCAGAGGGTTTCACTCCGGCTCTTTATACTGCTGGCACGACCTTCGATGCGTCTTCGCATACCATCTACAACAAGCTCGTCGAGTTTGAACGTGGTAGCACCAATGTTGTCCCTGGACTGGCTGAAAGCTGGGATGTTTCCGAAGATGGCCTGGAATATACTTTCCATCTGCGCAAGGGTGTGAAATTCCACACCACCAAAGACTTTACCCCTAGCCGCGATTTCAATGCGGATGATGTGATCTTCTCCTTCATGCGTCAGAAAGATCCGAACCATCCGTACAATAAGGTTTCCGGTGGCACCTACGAATATTTCGGCGGCATGTCCATGGATTCCCTGATCAAGGACATCGTCAAGGTTGACGATAATACCGTGAAGTTCGTGCTGAACCAGGTTGAAGCGCCTTTCATCGCCAACATGGCCATGGATTTTGCTTCCATCGCATCGGCTGAATATGCAGCCCAGATCGAGAAAACTGGTAACCTGGATATGTTCGATCAAAATCCGGTCGGCACAGGTCCTTTCCAGTTGGTCGCCTATCAGAAAGACGCCGTCATCCGTTATAAGGCGTTTGCTGACTACTGGGGTGGCAAGGCTGCTATTGATGATCTGATCTTCGCGATCACGCCTGATGCTTCTGTACGTTATCAGAAGATGAAAGCTGGCGAATGCGATGTGATGCCTTATCCGAATCCGGCTGACATCAAGGCCATGGATGAAGATCCAAACATCAACCTGATGCAGCAGGAAGGCCTGAACGTTGGCTATCTGGCTTACAACAACCAGAAAGACAAGTTCAAGGATGTTCGTGTCCGCAAGGCGCTGAACATGGCCATCAACAAGCAGGCTATTCTGGACGCTGTGTTCCAGGGTGCTGGTAAAGCTGCTAAAAACCCGATCCCGCCAACCATGTGGTCTTACAACGACAAGGTTCAGGACGATCCGTATGATCCGGAAGCTGCCAAGAAGCTTCTCGAGGAAGCCGGTGTCTCTGACATGAAGACCAACATCTGGGCTATGCCTGTTCAGCGTCCGTACAACCCGAATGCCCGTCGTATGGCTGAGTTGATCCAGGCTGACTGGAAAGCAATCGGTGTTGACGCTGAAATCGTTTCCTACGAATGGGGCGAATATCTGAAGCGGTCTTCCGCTGGTGAACATGACACCGTTCTGCTCGGTTGGACCGGTGATAACGGCGACCCTGACAACTTCATGTATGTTCTGCTTGGTTGCGATGCTGTTGAGTCCGGTGCAAACCGCGCGAAATGGTGCAACGAAGAGTTCAACGATCTGCTGGTCAAAGCAAAACAGACCACAGACATCGCAGAACGCACGAAACTCTATGAAGAAGCACAGGTTGTCTTCAAACGTGAAGCTCCTTGGGCAACCATTGCTCACTCTGTTGTCTTCATGCCGGTAAGCACCAAAGTGAAGAACTACAAGATTGATCCGTTTGGCGGTCACATCTTCTATGGTGTGGATATCGACAAATAAGTCGGAATTTGGTGGAGGCGGGATTTCCTGCCTCCACCCTTTTTGTATCAAGTCTATGGAAACTTCCGATATGTTCCGCTAGAAGACGACTTGAAAAACTTGCCTCTCGATAGAAAATGCCTCGGTTATTCCGGGCGAATACAGAATAAGAGATGTGCAAGAGGGCTGCTACACTAACAGGGAAGGACGCTAGACCTTCTCTCAACCGGGCTGGCAATATCAATGTTTGGTTTTATCCTACGCCGGGTTGGAATGCTTATTCCAACCTTTATCGGCGTGACGCTTGTTGCGTTTTTCTTCATCCGGCTATTGCCGGGTGATCCCATCTTGCTGCTTGCGGGCGAGCGCGGCATTTCTGCCGAGCGCTATGCCGAGCTACAGCATGCTTTCGGTTTCGATCAACCGGTACTCATCCAGTATTTCCATTATCTGACAGGCCTGTTTCATGGCGATTTTGGAATGTCCATGGTGACGCGCCGTCCGGTTTGGGATGAGTTTTTCGCGCTGTTTCCGGCGACTCTCGAGTTGTCTTTCGTGGCGATTGTCATCGCGGTTGTCATTGGCATTCCCGCTGGCGTGATTGCTGCGGTCAAGCGCGGCTCTATCTTTGACTATTCGGTCATGACGAGTGCGCTGGTCGGTTATTCCATGCCGATTTTCTGGTGGGCCCTGCTGGCTATCATCGTGTTTTCCGGCTGGCTGGAATGGACCCCTGTCTCTGGCCGTATTTCCGTTATGTATTTCTTCGAGCCTGTTACCGGCTTCATGCTGATCGACTCGCTGTTGTCCGATCAGGCGGGGGCCTTTGAATCGGCCTTTTCTCACCTTGTACTGCCTTCTATCGTTCTTGCGACCATTCCAATGGCCGTGATCGCGCGTCAGACGCGCTCGGCGATGCTTGAGGTTCTGGGCGAAGATTATGTGCGCACGGCGCGTGCAAAGGGCTTGAGACGCGTTCGGGTAGTTGGCATGCATGCTCTGCGCAACGCTTTGATTCCAGTGGTTACGACCATCGGTCTACAGGTCGGTGTGTTGATGGCAGGTGCGATCTTGACCGAGACGATTTTCTCCTGGCCCGGCATCGGCAAGTGGATGGTCGACAGTATCTCCCGGCGCGACTATCAGGTGGTCCAGGGCGGCCTTCTGATGATTGCGATGATGGTCATGCTGGTCAATCTCGTTGTTGATCTGCTCTACGGCCTTATCAACCCACGCATTCGGCACCGCTAGGAGAGAAGCCATGTCTGATACTACTCAACTTATTGAGAATGTCTCTCGCCAGTCTACCAAAGCTGTGCTTAAGGAATTCTGGTTCTATTTCAGCGAAAACCGTGGTGCGGTGCTTGGATTGTTCGTCTTTCTGACGCTGGTGCTGCTGGCTTTGTTCGCTCCCTACATCACACCGCATGATGCAACAATGCAGTATCGCGATGCTTTGCTGGTGCCGCCAGCCTGGGCCGAAGGGGGCAACAGCTCCTATTTGCTGGGTACGGATGCTGTCGGTCGCGATATTCTGTCCCGCCTCGTTATCGGATCGCGTTTCTCGCTGTTTGTCGGCATTGTTGTTGTTGTCATCGCGCTGGTAGGCGGGATCATTCTTGGTCTGGTTGCCGGCTATTATGGTGGCACTGTGGATACAATCGTGATGCGCATCATGGACATCATTCTGGCCTTCCCGAGCTTGCTGCTGGCGTTGGTGATGGTGGCCCTGCTTGGACCGGGATTGCTCAACGCGATGATCGCGATTGCGATTGTCTATCAACCCCATTTCGTACGCCTGACGCGTGCGGCGGTGATGGCCGAGCGAGATCGGGAATATGTCGTGGCGGCGCGTGTGTCCGGTGCCAGTTCGTTGCGCCTGATGTTCCTGACCATTCTGCCAAACTGTACTGCGCCGCTCATCGTTCAGGCGACGCTTTCTTTCTCCAGCGCCATCCTTGATATCGCGGCTCTTGGCTTCCTTGGCATGGGGGCTCAGCCACCAACCCCTGAATGGGGCACCATGCTGGCGGAGGCTCGCGAATTCATTCTGCGTGCCTGGTGGGTCGTGACCTTCCCGGGTGTCTCCATTCTGGTCACCGTGCTTGCAATCAACCTGATTGGCGACGGACTGCGCGATGCGCTCGATCCGAAATTGAAACGGTCATAGGGAGATTGACACTATGAGTTTGTTGGAAATCAGAAATCTGACCGTTGAATTTGACACTGCCATGGGCCCGTTTCGTGCGCTCAAGGGGGTGGATTATACGGTCGACAAGGGCGAAGTGCTGGCCATTGTCGGGGAGTCCGGTTCGGGCAAATCCGTGGCCATGCTGGCAACGATGGGCTTGCTGCCTGATAGTGCAACGGTAAAGGCCGACGTCATGTCGTTTGATGGTCGTGACCTCAAGACTGTCAGCCCCAAGGAACGGCGCTCCATCATCGGCAAAGATATTTCGATGATCTTTCAGGAGCCTATCGCCAGCCTCAACCCGTGCTTTACGGTTGGCTTCCAGATCGGGGAGGTTCTGAAAACCCATCTCGATCTACGCGGCAAGGCCATTCGCTCCCGCACGATCGAATTGCTCGAAGCTGTGGGCATTCCCACGCCAGAAAAACGCCTGTCGAGTTTTCCGCACCAGATGTCTGGGGGGCAGTGCCAGCGTGTCATGATTGCCATGGCGATTGCCTGTCAGCCCAAGTTACTCATCGCGGATGAGCCGACGACAGCGCTGGATGTGACCATTCAGAAGCAGATTCTTGATCTGCTGATGCGCATTCAGGCCGAGCGCCATATGGGCCTCATAATGATCACCCATGACATGGGCGTGGTGGCCGAAACGGCGGATCGGGTTGTGGTTCAGTATAACGGTGAGCAGATGGAAGAATCCGGTGTGCTGGAGCTTTTCGAAGCCCCCAAGCATCCCTACACCAAGGCTCTGCTTTCTGCCCTGCCTGAACGGGCAGAAGGGGATCGCTTGCCTACGGTCAGCGATTTTGCAGCATCCTACAGCAAAGAGGATAGTCCAGCGGTATGAGTGACAATCAGGAAATAATTCTCAGCGCCCGCGGGATTACACGGGACTATGTGTCTGCTGGTGGTCTCTTTGGCAAAACTGAAACCGTGCATGCGCTCAAGGGCATCGACTTCGATCTCTATCGTGGGGAAACGCTGGCTCTGGTTGGTGAATCCGGCTGTGGTAAATCCACTCTGGCCCGCATTCTGACCCTTATTGATGCACAGACCGATGGGGAATTGCTCATCAGGGGCAATCCGGTGAACATCGCCAAGAAGAAGGTGTCGGCTGAGATGCGCCGCCGGATTCAGATCGTGTTTCAGAACCCCTATGGGTCTCTAAATCCACGCCAGAAGGTCGGAGCCGTGCTTGAAGAGCCGCTCAAGATCAACAATCCCGAGATGCCTGCCGAAGAACGGCGCCAGAAGGCGATGGATATGTTGCTCAAGGTGGGCCTACAAAAAGAGCATTTCGGGCGTTATCCTCATATGTTCTCTGGTGGTCAGCGTCAGCGCATCGCTATCGGGCGGGCCTTGATGCTTAATCCGCGCATGCTGGTTCTGGATGAGCCGGTATCGGCGCTTGACCTATCCATTCAGGCGCAGATTCTCAACCTTCTCAAAGATTTGCAGGAAGAGTTCAATCTCTCCTACCTGTTTATCTCTCATGACCTCAGTGTGGTGAAATATTTCGCTGACCGTGTGATGGTGATGTATTTTGGCGAGATCGTTGAGAGCGCCACGCGAGACGAGATCTTTGCCAATCCGCAGCATGACTATACCAAGACACTGCTGGCCGCGACGCCAAAGACGAGCATCGAATCCATTCGTGCGCGTGTGAATGCGCATAAAGAAACTGCCTGATCGTTCCTGTGCGATTTTTGATGTTTGGCCCGTCGGGAGATTTTCCGGCGGGCTTTTTCTTGTCCTGAGGGCTTTCACGCGGGCCTTAAATGGGGCCTAGATGAACGCAGTTTAACTTGCCGCTGGCTCTCTCTGTCCATATGGTTTTCTTCGTATAAATTAGAACGAGGAGAGGCAATATGTATCTGGTGATGAACCGGTTTCGGGTGAAAGTCGGCTTTGAAGAGGCTTTTGAAGAGGTTTGGCGGTCGCGCGAGAGCAAGTTGCTGGAGCGTGAGGGTTTTGTGCGCTTTGATTTGCTCAAGGGCGAGGAAAGCGATGGCTATGTGCTGTTTGCTTCCCACGCGCTGTGGCAGGACAAGGAGGCCTTCATCGGCTGGACGAAATCGGCTCAGTTCCGCTCTTCCCACGGCAAACCGAAAAATGAAAACCCGGTTGAATATGCCGGTCCGCCGGTGCTGGAATGCTTCGAAGTGCTCGATGACCTGACGATCGTGGCGGCAGTCTAGTCCGTCATTGTGTCGCCCAGGCTCTTGCTTGGGGCTTAGCCCTGCGGATTGTCTCGTTGATCAGCCCATATAGGCCTTGAGGGCCTCTGTTGGGTTTGCAAAAAAAGTTTCGCTCGGGCCAACCTGAGCGATGGCGCCATCCTGAACCAGCGCTGTCTGGTCTGCAGCGAGACGAGCGTCTTCGGGGTGGTGGGTCACCATGATGATGGTCTGTCCGTTCTTTTCGGCCAATGTGCTGACCAGCTTGAGCATATCCTTGCGCAAGGCCGGACCAAGGGCAGCGAAGGGTTCATCCAATAGCAGGACGGGGCGTTCTCTGAGAATGGCCCGAGCAAGGCTGGCGCGTTGACGCTGACCACCCGAAAGCGCTCGGGGCAGGCGCTCTGCCATTCCGCTGAGCTCCACCTGATCCAATGCGTCATGGACCTTTTGCCATTGCTGTTTATTCAGCTTGAGTGTCGGGTTGATACCAAGCGCGACATTCTGGGCGACCGTCATGTGGTTAAACAGATTATGGTCCTGAAACAGCATCGAAACGGGCCTGTCTGCCGGTGCGAGAGGGGCCATGTCCTGCCCATCGATGAAGATTTGGCCTGACCCATGCGGCAGAAAGCCGGCAATGGCGTTAAGGATGGTGCTCTTGCCCGCACCGGATGGTCCGATGAGTGCGCAGAAATTGCCGGCCTTGACCGTGAGGCTCACGGTCATTTGCCAATCATCAAGAGCGATGAAGAGGTGATCAATTCTTATCACGGCCAGCCAGTCCTTTGTCGAAAATCAAGAAAAATGCAAAGGCTACCAATGTCAGGATGAGGCCGGAGCCATAGGCCTGATCCATGTGGTATGCGCCCATTTGCTGATAAAGATAGAGCGGCAATGTTGGCGCGGTTGGCGAGCCGAACAGGGCAATGACTCCGAGGTCTCCGATGGAGAGCGCAGCTGTAATGCCGAGGCTGAGGCCGATGGGCTTGCGCATCAATGGCCAATGGACAAGGCGGATTGCCGTTTTGCTGTTCATGCCCAATTGCTGAATCTGCTTGCCATAGTCGCGCTTGATTTGCCCCATTGCGGGGGTGAGCAGTATGAGCGCAAAGGGTACAGCCTGAAGCCCGTTGAGCAGGGACGTGAGCGGCAGGGCCAGTCGGTCAATCGGGATATGTTGATGCAGCAGAATGAACAATCCCGCCCCCAGCGCGATGGGCGGGGCGACCATGATGGCAAAGCCGGGCAGTTCCACCAGGCGTCTGGTTTTGCCCTTGAGATGAATGGATAGCTGGGCCAATGGCAGACTGATGAGCCCCATGACGAGGCACGCCCCCATGGCCACCGCGATTGACCGCAAGGCCGCAGGTAAGAGGGCCGCCGCATCAAACGGGTTCATGATCAATCCATTTACCCCTCTCAGGAACGCGGCCACCAAGGGCATGGCAAGGAATGCAAGAGCTAGAATAATGACGCTCCAATCCACCCAGCGGGACGCTCTTGATGTGCGGTCACTGCGATGGATCGCGCCTCCAAGGCTTTCGCCGGTATCATGGTCTTGCGTGATGAGGCGGGAGATGACGGCGAGACCTGCACACAGGATGATCTGGAGACAGGCCAGCAGGGCGGCGCGCTCAAGGTCAAAGTCGTAGCGAATGGCCTGATAGATGGCGAGCTCAATGGTGGTTGCTTTTGGGCCTCCACCCAGAGCGAGAACCACGGTAAAGCTGGTTGCGCAGAGCAAAAAGATAATGGCGAGCACGCCGGGCAGACGCTCCTTGAGCATCGGCCATTCGATATGGCGGGCAATGGCTTTAGAACTCATGCCAAGCTGAGCGGCGAGGCGCCATTGCTCAGCGGGGATCGCCAGCCAACCCTGCAGCAGAATACGCGTTGCAAGGGGCAGATTGAAAAAGACATGGGCCAGCAGAATGCCGGGCAGGCCATAGATGGAAAAACCGGAGATGCCGATGCCTGTGGCGAGGGTATGCATGGGACCATTCTTGCCCCAGATGGCGAGCAGGCCGAGAATGGCAACGATGACCGGCAGGATGAAGGGCGCGCCAAACAGCGACAAGATGGTCGCCTTGCCGGGGAAGCTGCGCGTTGCCAGCGCTCTGGCCAGAGGAATGGCCAGCAACGCGGACAGGATGGCAGAGAGCGCTGCCTGCATAAGGGTAAAGCGAACAGCGCGCATGACATAGACGTCAGAAAACAGGCTGCTCAAGGCGCTGCCAACCGAGCTGGTCTCGCCTAGCGTGGGGGCCGCCATGGACCAAAGAGCACCGATGCTGGCGACAACGAGGGTAAGCGGTGCCAAAAAGGCGAAAAGTGCCGGAATGCCATTGGCAAAGGCTTTATGATTTGCCTGTCTGATCACGCATTATCCCTCGTTTTCACATGTTGGGCTGCTTATTGACTAAGAGCGCCGAGCCACTCGTCCAGAGCTTTCTTGCGGATGGCGGGCACCTCTTCTGTGTCAAACAGCAGGGCCTTGTCTGGCTTTGCCAGATCCTTGAAGGAGGCTGGCCATTCACCCTCCGGCATGGCAACAGGATACATCCAGTTGGTTGTCGGAATGACGGTCTGCGCTTCCGGCCCGATGAGGTAGCTCAGGAAGGCGTTGGCCAGATCTTTGTTCTGGCTGGATTTGGTGACGGCAGCCAGCTCGACTTGCATATAGTGGCCATCCTTGAAGGCTGCGGCCTTGTAGTTGGTCTTGTTCTCGGCTGCGATATGATAGGCTGGCGACGTGGTGTAGCTCAGCACCATATCGGCCTGTCCTTCCAGAAACATGCCATAGGCCTCGGACCAGCCTTTCGTGACCGTGAGGATATGGGGGCTCAGTTGCTTCCACGCATCGGCGGCCTTTTCGCCATAGACATCCTTGACCCAGAGCAGAAGGCCCAGCCCGGGCGTGGAAGACCGCGGATCTTCGATAACGATCTTTAGATCGTCAGGCGCATTGATCAGTTCTTCAAAGCTGGAGGGGACGGAGGAGAGTTTGTCGCTATCATAGACAAAGGCGAAATAGCCCCAGTCGAAGGGAACGAATGTGCTGGCATCCCACTCAATGGGCAAATGCAAGCCTTCAACTGCGACGCTGTTAGGCTCGAACAGGCCGCTTTTCTGCGCATCCGCTACAAGGTTTGAATCAAGGCCGACGAGCACATCCGCTTTTGACGAACCGCCTTCAAGGCGCAAGCGGTTGAAGGTTTCTGTCGCGTCGCCCGGAGAGACATATTCAACCGTGCAGCCGCAGGTTTTCTCAAAACCTTCCTTGATTGCTGGCCCGGGGCCCCATTCGGTATTGAAAGAATCGTAGGTATAGACGGTAAGGGTTGGTTTGTCGGCTGCATTGGCCGACGGGACTGCAACCAGAGACGTTGTCAGGCCGAGACTGGCTGTGAGAAGAGAAAGGGTCAAAGCTTTCATATCATTCCTCAAAAAAGAGGCCACGCAGAGGCTCAGGCCGCGCGTGACGCTGGTATGTCGTGTGCATCTTGCTGCGGGGGAAGTCCTCTCGCATCAGATGCTCTAGCTATTGACCGGATTGGGTAGAGTGGAAGAAGGTTGGGTTTGTTCCAAGCTTCGTCTCTTCCTCCGCCGGTGTGATCCGGATCAGGTTCGACGGGTTCGCACTTTGTGCATCTCAGCCTGGTTACAGGCACCCCGGGACGGTCGACATACTAGAGATATTGTTTCTGGAATTCAATCGGCTTGCGGCTTTATACGGAGAACAAATCAATCACGATTGGCTGGCGTATCAACGCTATATCGGCAACCCAGCCATCGGGTCGTCCATCAGATCCTGTTCGCTTTCCGAGGAAGGGGCTGATGAGGCTTCCGATGGACGGTCTGGATCGGCGATATAAGTGATTTCGTCTTCTGTTAGCCACGCCGGATCCGTTTGTGGCAATCGTGCCTGTCGTTTGCTGTCCACTTCCTGAAGAAAAGCATCGATCCTGTCATTGATGGAATCAACGAAAAGCAGGGGAGCATGGCCATGTCCCTTGGCTTCAAACAGTTGGCAGTCGGGGTGGCGGCTTACCATCTCCTTGGCCGTGGTGGCTGCTAGGATGTCGGATGTTTCCCCGCGTAGAACCAATGTTGGGCAGTGGGAAAGCGCCATGAATTGCGGCCAGAGATCGATTTTGGTTTCGCTGAGATCAATACTTTCAAGTGCCTTGGCGATATAGGGGTCGAAATCACTTTTCGGAACGCCCCCTTCATCGCGGAAGGTCATGCGGGCCATGCGCTCCCAGTCTTCTGCCGCAAGCCCGAAGAAATGCTTGTGGTTGGCTGTTTTGACATAGGCGACGGCGTCTTCCCATGTCTTGACCGGTTCGGAGCGCGTCAGGTAGGTCTTGATGCGCGCAATGCCGGTTGCATCCAATATGGGGCCGATGTCATTGAAGATGGCGCCGGCGATCAGATTGGGCTGAATGGCCGCGATGGCCAACATCAGCAAGCCGCCGCGCGAGGTGCCCAGAATGATAACCTCATGCAGACCAGCAGCCGTGATGGCGTCAATGGCGTCTCTTGCTTCGGTGATGACATTGTAGTTCTCGGGATTTTTGTCATAGTCCGATGAGCCACGGCCGCGGCTGTTGAGAGTCAGGACGAAGCGTGGATGGTCCGGATCGGTGGCGAGGCGCTCGGCCAGCGGATGAAAATCGCGGCTGGTTCGGGTAAGACCCGGCAGGCAGAGCAGGGGTGTCGCCTTGTTAGCACTGTCACCAAAGGCTTCTCCGCGCAGCACCAGACCATCTCTTGCTGTGATTTCAAAATGTTTGACAGTCGGCTGCATGGTGGCCACTCCGGAGCAAGGCGCTTGAATAGCAGGTGTCACTTCAAGACGAGTGGCACCCTGATATTCATTGCAGGATATTTTGTGCTGCGCAAGATGGCGCGGTGGGCGCGGCCTAAGGGTGGCCGCGCTTGAGATCCTTGCTGATGTCCAGCGTTTCATTGTGAATGCGGGCTTCATAAACCTGCAAATTCTCGATCAGCTTCATGACATAGTTACGCGTTTCCGAGAAGGGAATGCGCTCAATCCAGTCAATCGCGCTTACCTCGTTGGTGCGTGGGTCGCCGAAGCGCTCGATCCATTCCGGCGGGCGTCCGGGGCCGGCATTATAGGCGGCAAAGGTCAGGATATAGGAACCGCCAAAGCGCTCCAGATTCTCCTTCAGAAAGGCACTGCCCAGAAGCACAGCATAATTGGGGTCACTCGTGATCCGGGACAGGGAATAGGAGACGCCGAGTTTGCGGGCTGTTCTCTTGGCCGTTGCCGGAAGCATTTGCATCAGACCGCGTGCATTGGCGTGACTGCGGGCCTTCAGGTCGAACACACTCTCCTGCTTGGTCAGGGCATAGACCAGAGCAATGTCAACACCATTGGTTTTGACGCCCATCGGCAGAGCATGAAGCGGGAAGGCCAGCTTGTCGACCGGCATGTCTCGGTTGAGCGCCAACTGTCCAATCTGGACCGCGTTCTGGTGTAGGCCATAGCTTTGGGCGAGCTTATGGGCCAGTTCGATTTCAGATGGATCAGCCAGCGTGCGCGCCAGATGGCGGAAGAGCGGACCGGCGCGGTCTTCTTGCCCAACGGCTTTGAGACGCTTGATGGCTCGCACCAGATCGCGACGCTCAAAGCGTGCTTTTTGCGTGGCATTGGCCGGGGGAGGGGTTCTCAGGTTGAGATGCTTCGTGCCCAGTTCTTCCAGAGACAACTGACCGTAATAGTTGGTGGCATTGGCGGCTGCCTGATAGAATTTGACAGCAACGGCTCTGTCGCCTGCCGCTTCCCACGCACGCCCCTGCCAATAGAGGCCGCGGGATTTGTCTTGGGTGCGGGTGGCTTTTTTCCAGCTATTTTCGAAATGCACAGCGGCGGTCTTTTCGTCATGCAGATAGCGCAGGGCGAAGAAACCTGCATGGAACTCCGCTTCCGAGAAGTCCTTACCGGATTCTGCTGAATGTCTTGCCGCAATCTTGTAGGCGCGGCGGGCATCCCCCTTGTTCATCATCATGCGGGCCAGCAGGCGACGCTCATCCCACCATGCATCATGGTTGATCAGGTGATCCTCATCCAGAGGGGCCTTGAGAATGAGATCCGCCGCCTCAGTTTCCTTGCCCTGTCGGCGCGTATACTGAATCTCGGAGAAGATGTAGCCGGGATCCTTTCGCAAGGAACTGGGAACGCTTCGGAGCAGAGACCCGGCATTGCGAGCACGACGGATGACTGCCACACGCGCATTGACCAGTTTCATTTGCGCATCGGTCAGATAGCGCTTGAGGCGCAAGGCCCCGTTGGCTCGATCCCGATAGAGCAAATAGCTGGCGCGGTGGAAATGATCCTCATTGGTCAACACCGAGCGCATATTTGAAAGAATACGGCTTTCGGTTTTGGAATCCAGAGCACTTTCGCGCCAGATCGGGCGGATGATCTTGGCCGCTTGTGCCTTGTTGCCGACTTTGGCCTGGGAGATGGCGAGTTCAATGGCCGCCGTGGTGGACTCGGGAATGGCGTTGCCAAAGGCGCGAACCATCTCGGCTCCGGTCTCTGTTTCGCGCGCCACGGCCTCTTCTATGCGGCGCTGGGTGAGGCTGCGGCTGGGCCATTGCGGATTGTGATCATAGAAAGCCTTGATCTCGCTGGCCGGAAAATTGTGATAGCCACCAATGATGAGGATATAGGTGAGCAATGTCCGGTCCAAAGAGGGTTTCATGCCTTTCTGGATGGCGAGCGCTTTCTTCTGATCGTTCTTTTCAAGGGCGCTGAGAGCATCCTTAAGGGTGCCGCGTTCAGCTGAAATGCCATTGTCATGCTTGCGTACGGTTGGCAGTGAAGCCTCCGGCTGAGCCGCCAGCTGTGCTGCGACTGGGAGTTGAAGCGCCGCGCCGCTGCCCACCGTTGGAGCCGGCTGTGCCGGTGACACTGTCGGGTCGGTACGGTTTTTGGGCAAAATGACAAGATTGGCGGGCAGGTCGGCCGTGCTTTGCGGAGCGGATGGTGCTGTTTGCTCAAGGCCGGGGGCAGGTTCGGGCGTTGCCTCTGGAAGTGCCATGGGCGCTGTGAGTGCAATAGCCGGGCGGGATCTGGGCACTGGCACGCTTTCAGGCAGTGTTAGCGCACTGGCAATGGGCGTTATGGCTACAAGGCAAAAGCCTGTGGTCGCTGCTTTGATGATGGATCTAATCATATCGTCTGAAAATGTGCGTAACTACGGGCTTTTTGAGAACAAGACATTATTGTTGCAAAATTATGGTGAAGAAATTCCTTAGACCCGGATAGATTTTTAATTTTTCGGATGTCTCACAGCAATGTGATGGGGAGGCTTTTCTTTCCATGCCTGCTTACGGACATCTGGAAGGAGACAGGTCGATGGGGATGAAATGACTGAAATATTGCATCTTGTAGCGAAACATGGTGTTATGGGTCTCAACTTCCGGCAAAATGCTGGAAAAATTATAAAAACCGTCAAAATGACGGGTTTTTATTTAAAAATAACGGAAATTCCATGCGTGGAGCGTGGCTAAGACGAGGAAACGAACATGTTCAAAGGATCTTGCACAGCACTCATCACTCCTTTCAAAGAGGGTGGCGTGGATTATAAGGCCTTTGAGTCTTTTGTAGACTGGCAGATTACCGAAGGCACCCACGGGCTTGTGCCGGTTGGAACGACTGGAGAGTCTCCAACCCTGAGCCATGATGAACACAAGAAAGTGGTAGAAGCCTGCGTCAAGGTTGCTGACAAACGTGTTCCTGTTCTGGCTGGTGCCGGGTCCAATTCGACATTGGAAGCCATCGATCTGGCCCAGTTTGCCGAAGGCGCTGGCGCGGATGGCGTGTTGGTTGTTACGCCATATTATAACAAGCCTTGTCAGGCTGGGCTATATGAGCATTTCAAGGCTGTTGCGTCTGCGGTGTCTATTCCGATTGTCATCTACAATATTCCGCCAAGATCCGTCATTGATATGAGCGTGGAAACCATGGCGCGCCTTTATGAAGACTGCCCCAACATTGTTGGCGTCAAGGATGCGACCGGAGATCTGGTGCGTGTGACCCGTCAGCGTCTGGCAATGGGCAAGGATTTCATCCAGCTTTCTGGCGAAGATGCAACCGCACTCGGCTTCAATGCACAAGGGGGCCATGGTTGTATTTCCGTTACCGCCAACGTCGCGCCAAAGCTGTGCAGCCAGTTCCAGACCGCTTGCTTGAACGGGGAGTGGGACAAGGCGCTGGAACTGCATGATCTGCTGTCCCCGCTGCACCGCGCCATGTTCTTGCAGCCCAATCCGGCTGGTGCCAAATATGGCCTGTCGGTGCTCGGCAGGATCGAGAACGATGTCCGCTTGCCCCTGATGGCTGCAACAGATGCTGTAAAAGCCGAGATTGATGCTGCAATGAAGGTTGCAGGTCTGATCTAAAGGGCTTATCTGTGTTGCATGGCTCAGAAGAAGAAAAAGAAAAGCGATCCGAATAACCGCGTTGTGGCGGAGAATCGGAAGGCGCGACATGATTACGAATTTGGTGAAGTGACCGAAGCTGGCTTGCAGCTCACTGGTACGGAGGTTAAGTCTCTTCGTACCGGCAAGGCCAATATCGCCGAATCCTATGCGTCTTATGAGAATGGCGAGATTGTTCTGATCAATGCTCATATTCCCGAGTATGATCAGGGCAACCGGTTCAATCATGAGCCGCGCCGACCGCGCAAATTGCTTCTCCATAAGCGCGAGATCGCCAAAATGTCTCAAGCCGTGCAGCGCGATGGCATGACCATTGTGCCCCTCAAGCTCTATTTCAACGACAAGGGAATCGCCAAACTGGCGGTTGCAGTTGCGCGTGGTAAGAAAAATTACGACAAGCGGCAGGATGCTAAAAAGCGTGATTGGCAGCGCGACAAGGCTCGTTTGATGCGTGACAGAGGATAGATTGCTTTTGTGGGGCGCCTGATTGTCCCGAGCCATTCCATCTGGCTCCGGATTTTTTATTATCACAAGAGCGGGGCTTTTTTGATAAATCGCCATAAGAAAGCGCAGACTTCTGTGCTTTCGTCAAAAAACGGGGACGAAATTTTCCAACCTTTTTAGGCCTCATGCAAGCGTTTCTGGTCGGTTCACTTTTTAAAAGAGGGGAAAACCCGAATTTGGGGTTTAAAAATCTGGCAAGGCTTCTATAAAGATGACACTTCAATGACGCGGGGTGGAGCAGCCCGGTAGCTCGTCAGGCTCATAACCTGAAGGTCGTAGGTTCAAATCCTACCCCCGCAACCAATCTTAATCTTGTTTCAAGTTCAATGTCTTGGAATGTTCTCGTAAGAGACCATATAGATTAACGTTGCTTGCATTGAAGCAAAGTTGACGCGGGGTGGAGCAGCCCGGTAGCTCGTCAGGCTCATAACCTGAAGGTCGTAGGTTCAAATCCTACCCCCGCAACCAACGCTCCCCAACATTCTTTGGAATGGAGGGTTGAGTTTCCAAGTAGTGCAGGCAGCAATCCATTATCTTCAATCTTCACCCGCTGCCTCTTTCCCGTTGGTATGATGACCACCATCTCTATTAGGTTTCTTATCTTGCTGAAGATGTGATCATGAGATTGGCCTTCCGGCACATCATTGATGTGTTGTGATTTGCGCCCCAATACTCCTCCAGAATTTGGTAGAGCCCGTCCCACTTTGCTGTGAGCCCCAAGTTCGGACCGCCGGGAATTAGAATTTTCTGGCTTTCATCACAGTGACGGGCTGGTTACGCCACCGGGATTATGCAGAGCAATCGGAACGTTCTATCCGATTGCCGAATGAGGGCGACCCGGTTACGCCAAACTCCAACCTTGGTACATACAGCAACTTCGTCAATCTGTTGGACATGTGCGGACTGGCAGTGCCAATCTCCGCGCGGTCGGATGGGCGCCCCGCTAGCATCACCCTGTTGGCCAGCTCTGGCAAGGACGCCCTGTTCGCTTCGCTGTCAGCCTGTCTGAAAGCTGCCGGCGAGCGGACGCTTGGAGCAATCTCATGGCAGCTTCCTCAAAGAAAGCCCGTCACCGACCTTCTTGATGGATATGCCAAACTCGCGGTCTGTGGAGCTCACCTCAAGGGCTTGCCTCTCAACTGGCAACTGACTGACAGGAGAGCTTATCTGATAGAGGCGACGATGTCGGCGCCTTACTATCGCTTCTATGCGATGGCCGGGGAAGGCGTCAAACGCCCGGGAATGATCCGGACAACGGAAAAGCAGGAAAACGGTATCGCTGTCGAGGTCTGGGGCATGCCGTTAGCCGAGCTGGGGTCCTTTCTCGCGGGTATTCCGGCGCCATTGAGCCTCGGCAAGGTGGAACTGGAAAGCGGGGAGGAGGTTTGTGGCTTCATCTGCGAGGCTACTGGCGCGGAGGATGCTGAAAATATAACTTCAATTGGCAGTTGGCGCAGCTTCCTAAAGGAGTGATTAGCCGGTATTTCCGTGTTTAAAAATGAAAATTAAGAATATATTGGCGCGCCCAAAAGGGCCCGCCACTCATGACTCTCGCGATTTTCTGTATCGGAGGCTCGTTGCATTATTCCAATTCGCGTGCGACCTGACCGTAGGCCAGCAGGGCAAACAATCCGGTACCTCCGGCGATGTTACCCAAAAGCGTGCATACCAGAAGGGCTGCTGCTTGCGAGAGGCCGACTTCGCCGCGCATCGCCAAAAGGAAAAGCTCGGTGGAGCCTGCAATAACGTGCGTGAAATTGCCGATTGCAATGAGATAGGTGAACATGATGATCACCAGAAATGCGGCTCCGCGTGCGGAAGGGATCATCCATACAATTGCCGCGACAAGAAAGCCCGACGTGATGCCCAGGGAAAAGGCTTGTGATAATTCCAGATTGGCATAATGGTGCGAGACAGCGGCCATTCCATCCACGTATTCAGGTGGAATGGTTCCGACGAAATGCCCCAATGACGCAGCAAGGAAAGTCCCGCACAGGTTAGCGATAAATACGATTGCCCAAATGCGCAAAGTGCTCCAGAGCATATTGAGGGATCTGTGCGTAAGAAGAGGCAAAATTGCCGTGATGGTGTTTTCAGTAAATAGCTGCAACCGTCCGAGAATGACCAGCACAAACCCGACCGTATAGCCAAGATTTTCTATAGCAAATTGATGGGGTGAGCCTTCGAACAGTTTGTGCAGTATCCCTTCAGCCATGACTGACGTTGAGATGCCTATGCCTGCGGCAACGCCTGACCACCACAAAGATGTTGCTGGCCGGTTGAGCTCTTCCGTGCCTTCACGATGGACCACAGCATAAACAGAGACCGAACTCAGGCTGTGATGATCGCGCACATCTTTTCTTTCCTGTGCGGTTAACGGGGAATTGTTGCCTGATTTGTCTCTTTTTTCTCTCGGTGCCGACATGAATATACCTTTGATCTTGGGAGGTAAGTAGATGCATTATCTGGTCGTTTACCGGGAGAGAAACAACCCTCTCAGGATGTTTTCGCTCATGTTTTCTTCGCGATACGGCGCGGGTGTGAAGGTGCGGGGGCAATATGGGGATTGCTGCATGGGTGGAGGGGCTCAGGGAGGGGGCGCCTAGAAGAGCCGTTCGACATCTTTCTGTTTGAGGGAAGCCAGCTCGCCCAGAGTGATCGGTTTGAGTGGCGACCTGATGGTGAAATAGTCGATTTCCTGCATCGACTTGCCGGTTTGCTCGGCAAAGAGCGTTGAGATGGTCAGTCCACATCCTCGTCCCTGACAAGGGCCCATACCAGCTCGCAAAAAGGCCTTGAGCTGATTGGGGCCCTGACAGCCAAGGGCAATTGTTTTGCGGATCTCCCCTGCGGTAACCTCCTCACAACGGCAGACGATTGTCTTGTCCAGTGGCGATTGTGCGTCTTTAAAGGGTGGATAGGCGCGGTCAAGGAAGGGGCGAGCGGCATTCTCTTTCAAAAGAGCGCTCTTGAGGGGGGCAGCCCTTTGCTGGAGGTTCTCTTCGTCCAGTTTTCCCAACTCGGAGGCCAACTTGAGCGCGGCAATCCGGCCGCAAAGGTCGGCTGCCTTGGCTCCACCTATGCCAGCTCCGTCGCCCGCGATAAAGATGGTTGCTTCAGAGCTTTTGCCCCATTCATCCAGAGAAGGGCTGAAGCAGGCTTGTTGTGCATCCCAATGATGGTCCAGCTGCAGGGCGCGGCTAATCTGGACATTCGGTACAACGCCGTGATGCAGCAGGGCCGTGTCGCAAGGGATCGTATGGGAGCGGGCACCACACTGGAAGCTGACGCTTGCAACCGCCCCTTCGCCTTCCAGACGAATGTTGCTGGCACCGGTGTAGCGCTTAACGCCGCCCATTTTGAGAGCGGACAGCAGCTTCGTGCCCTTGAGGAGATAGCGCCAGCCACGCAAAGCGCCGCCGATATGCTTCATGGCCTTTGTCAAATCGCCCATGGTCTGGGTTTCGATGATGGCTAGCGGTGGCGTTTTGGCCTTGAGCATCTGGCTTGCCAGAACATAGAGCAAGGGGCCGGAGCCGATAAGGACAGCCTTGTTGGGAATAAGGCCGGATTGTTTGAGCAGTATCTGGCCTGCGCCCACGGTCATCACGCCGGGCATGGTCCAGCCCGGCAACGGCATGGGACGTTCAATTGCGCCGGTTGCTATGAGGATACGCTGCGCCTTGATCTGGCGAGCTTGATCTTTGACGGAGCAGGTGATCGTTCCATCCTTTTCGACCTGCCAGACGACGGCGCCCGCTAGATGGGTGATAAGGGGATCATGGGTTCCCTCGGCCAGCGGCAGGCCATCGAGAAAGTCTTGCCCAAGCATTTCGCCACGCAGAGGGGCGACGCGCTCGACATCACGATAGATCTGCCCGCCAACGCTTTGCTGCTCGTCAATGAGCACGGAAGCAATGCCGCAATTGGCCGCCTCGATGGCTGCTGCCATGCCGGCAGGGCCGGCGCCGATAATGGCAAGCTCGGTCTCAAGCATGGTCATCTTCCGTATTCAGATCGGCCGGCGTTGCCGGTTTGCAGACATTCATGTTGGCCTCAACACTGGTCTGGCAGGCTTGCTGTGTCATGCCATCTATATTGACAAGGCAGTCATAGCAGACGCCCATCATGCAAAAAGGGCCGCGCGGCGCGCCCGTAGCTGGCGTGTTGCGAAAGACAGAGACCCCGGCAGCCAAAAGGCTGGCGGCAAGATTGGCCCCTTCGGGCAGCATATAGTCCTGACCATCAAAGCGGACGGGCACAAGGGATTGGCTGGCCCCGGAAGCATCCTCAAGGGAGTTAAAGCCTGAAGCGGTCTTCACTGAATTTCTCCAAATTTGGCGCGTCATTTTTCTGGTCGAACCAGCTCGGCAGCAGCTTTCCATGAACGGCGGCAAGCGTTATGCCGCTATGGCAGGTCACTAGATAGGCTCCGGGCATGCTCGGGCTTTGCTGGTAAATGGGTAGGCCATCTTTCGACATCACCCGAAGAGCCCCCCAGCTTCTGACCAGTTTGGTCTTTGCGAGGAAAGGGTGGGTTTTTATGGCTTCTGCGGCAAGAAAGGCGACGCCGTCTGCCGTGGTGCCATCATCATAGCCGACCCGCTCGTTTGTTGCGCCGATCTGTATGCCGCCTTCATCCACCTGACGTGCAGTAACGGATGGTCGATGGATCATGCGGGGGAGCTTTTCGGTGATGAGCACCTGACCTCTTTCCGGCTCCAAGGGTGCAACAAAGCCCATCTTGGGGCCAAGATCCCTTGAGCCAAGCCCCGCAGCGAGGATGACCCGCTCCGAGTGGAAGCTTTCTCCATCGGCACATGTCAGGGTGAAGTGATCGGTCTTGGAGACATCCACGACAGTCCGGTCGGGCCAGTAGTAGCCCCCCATTTGTTGAACATCTTTGTGCAGGGCGCGCAGCAGTTTGAGCGGGTTTAAATGGCCATCGTCATGGTGCAGGATTCCGGCCACAACATCCGGGCCGAGTGTTGGCTCTTCTTTGCGTAAATCTTCGCCGCACAAAATCTCGAAAGGGTAGTCGCCGTCAAATTCCTGTTTCAGCCTTTCATAGGACTGCACGGTCTTTTGCAGGCTTTCTTCGCTGAAATGGTAATCAAAACCGCCATTCTGCTCAAGGCCAAGAGGAATGCCCGTGGCTTCTGTCAGTTCCTCGGCAAAGTCGGCATAAAGGGAAGCGGACAGCCTGGACCATTTGGCATAATGGGGGGCCTTGGCGCCCTTGCCTTGAATCCATATCAGCCCAAAATTGCCCCGGCTTGCCCGGAAGGAGCCATCACTCCCATCGAGTATGGCAACCGTGTGGCCATGTTTAAGCAGCCCCCAGGCGAGCGACATGCCAACCACGCCGCCACCGATGATCGTGAAATTTGTGTCCATTGCAATTCGGTTCTAAAGAAAAAACAGGAGAGGTGGGCTTTTAAAGGGCAAGCTTAGCGCACCTTTAAGGGGATGGGTAGCGGTATCTTATACTTTCATCTTACTCCGTTTTCTCGGCCTGTATGCGTCATCTCAATTTTGTTTCAGTTCACTCCACTCCACTGGCCTGATCAATATGGGCTCGAATAATCGCCTTGAGACGATCAGCATCTTTTTCCGCCAGAGCATCGACCATAGCGAAATGCTCCTTGCCCGATTGTTCTATGCGGGCATAGCTGGACCATTGCGAAGCCGGAGCAGGGGGAATGCGCAAGCGCAAGTCGGAGACCAGTTCCATGAGGCTGGCATTCCCACAGGTGGCCAGCAATGCAGTATGAAAGGCAATGTTGGTTTCGTAGATTTCCGTGATCTTGTGTTCGCGAATCTGATCCATGAAGCGCTGGGCCAACTGGTACAAGTCTTCGATCTGCTCATCGGTAACCTGCTTTACCATGAATTCTGCAGCCGATGTTTCGAGCATAATACGGATGTCCCGCACCTCATCCGTCGAGACATCATCGGCATGATGCACATAGTAGCCCCGGTTTGGCTCATAACGAACGATGCGCTTATTGCAGAGCGTCTCCAGCGCCTTTCTTGTTTCCGAGCGACTGGCTTCATAGCGACGCTGAAGATCAATCTGCTTCAACCAGCTGCCCGGCGAGAACACACCCGCGCTAATATCTGCGGTCAGAAGGTCTATCAGGTCTTTGCTGGACTTCTTCTTTCTCAAATCTATCCACCACTCTTCTGGTCATAAATGATTAAATTCGCATCAGAATCCCGTTTGCCTCATTTTTCACCATGCACAGAGATTGCGCAACCCTAAAAATTGTGTTCAATATTGGTGCCAATTTCGCAATAATGTTTAATCTCATGGGTTTATTAGATTTGGTTTTGCGAATTTATAAGAATGCGTTTTTTAAGTAAGGTTCGAAGGAAGTATCCCCAATGCAGAATAGCGACGAAATCTGGTCTTGTGTCGACGAGTTGTCCGAAGACTTTTGCGGCTTGTCGGATCGGGTGTGGGAGACGCCCGAGCTTTGTTTCAAAGAGGACAGATCCGCTGCCGAGCATATGGCTATGCTGGAAAAGCATGGGTTCAAGGCTGAGGCTGGCGTTGCGGGAATGCCAACAGCCATCATGGCTGAAGCTGGCAGCGAGGGGCCGGTGATCGCCATTTTGGGCGAATATGATGCGCTGCCTGGCCTTAGCCAGGAACATGGCGTTGCAGAACGCCGAGAAATCGAAGAAGGCGGAAATGGTCATGGGTGCGGGCACAATCTGCTCGGCGCAGGCTCCATGTTGGCTGCGGCGGCTGTCAAGGATTGGCTGAAGAAAAAGGGCATCAAGGGGCGTGTGCGCTATTATGGCTGTCCGGCAGAAGAGGGCGGCTCGGCCAAGGGCTTCATGGTGCGTGAAGGGCTGTTTGAGGATGTTGATGTCGCCATCTGCTGGCATCCGGCCCCCTTTGCTGGCGTCAACAAACCTATCTCGCTGGCTTGTAATGAACTGATCTTCACTTTCACAGGGCGCGCCTCTCATGCTGCGGCTTCTCCCGAGCTCGGACGCAGCGCGCTTGACTCCGTCGAACTCATGAGTGTTGGTGTGAACTATATGCGTGAACATATGGCCTCTACTGCCCGCATTCATTATGCGGTGATCGATAGTGGCGGTGTTGCGCCAAACGTCGTGCAGCCACGCGCCGTCGTGCGCTATCTGGTGCGCGATCGTGAATTGCCGGACATGCAGGCCTTGGTCGAACGCGTCAAAAAGGTCGCCGATGGGGCAGCGTTGATGACGGAAACCTCTGTGGAAAGCGTGATCGTTTCCGGTGATGGCAACCTGATTGGCAATGATCCGCTTGAAGAGCTGATGCACCAGATGCTGGAACGCCTTGGTCCTCCGCAATATTCCGAAGAAGACAAGGACTTTGCCCGCGAAATTCAGGCAACCCTGTCAAAGGAAGATATCGAAGCTGCATATAAACGCTTTGGGCTCAAACCACGATTTGATGAACCTCTGTGCGAGAGCATTACGCCGCTCAACTCCGGCGACGGACGTCATGTCGGCTCGACTGATGTGGGCACCGTAAGCTGGGTGGTTCCGACCGTTCAGATGCGCGGGGCAACTTATGCCGTGGGCACTCCGGGCCATTCCTGGCAGTTGGTGGCACAGGGCAAGACGCCCGCCGCACACAAGGGCATGGAGCATACGGCCAAGATCATGGCTGCAACGGCCTGTGAGCTGTTCCTTGACCCAGCCAAGATCGAGGCTGCCAAGGCAGATTTTGCTGACAAACTCAATGGCCGCCCCTTTATCAACCCGATCCCGGATGATTGCGATCCGGAGCTGCCTGAAACCAAGGAATAGGCAGGTCACTGTCTCAATCCTTTTTTCCCGATCCCGTTGTCAATCTGCGACGGGGTCCCGACAAGGAGACTAAAACCAGTGAGCTTTTTTCAACTGATGGGCTTTGGTGAAGGCGGTTGGGGTGCCTTCATGCTCATGGGGGCGCTGGTCACCATGGCACTGGCGCTTTGTGGCTTTTCCATTGGCGCCTGCTTTGGCGCCTTTGCCGCATGGGCCAAGATATCGGGCAACCGGTTTACGCGTACCATTGCAGATATTTACACCACCGTGTTGCGTGGTATCCCCGATCTGCTGGTCATCTATCTGTTCTATTTCGGTGGCAGCGCCTTTCTCACATGGTTGGGCCGCCTGTTTGGTTCGGACGGCTTTATCGGGCTGCCAGGCTTTCTGGCTGGCGCGATGGCCATCGGCATTACATCAGGCGCACAGCATACGGAAGTGTTCCGCGGGGCCTATCGCGCTGTTGCGAAAGGCGAGATTGAAGCCGCCGTCGCTTGTGGCATGCCGCGCGCCATGCGCTTTCGCCGTATTGTCGCTCCGTTGGTTTTGCGTCATGCGTTGCCCGGTCTTGGCAATGTGTGGCAGATCGTGCTGAAAGAATCCGCGCTGGTCTCAGTTACCGGCGTTGTGGAGCTATTGCGCCAAAGTCAGGTGGGGGCAGGCTCGACGCGGCAACCGTTCGATTTCTATTTTGCAGCGGCCATTCTCTATCTCTGCATCACGACCATCTCGAGCATCAGCTTTCACACTGCCGAGAAACGGTTCAATAAAGGGGTGAGAAGAAGCTGATGGATATGCAATTTTTCTGGGAGTCGCTGGTCACCCTGATCCCCGGCATTCCGCTTACTCTGCAATTGGCGTTTCTTTCCACCTTCCTTGGGGCTTTTATCGCTCTAGGGCTGGCGATGATGCGGCTCTCGGGTATTCGCCCTCTGGACTGGTTTGCTCGGGGCTATCTGTTCGTATTCCGAGGCTCGCCGCTGCTGGTGCAGCTGTTCCTCATCTATTACGGGCTCAGCCAGTTCCCCGCCGTACGCCATTCCTTTGCCTGGACTTTCCTGCGTGATCCCTATTGGTGCGCCATCATCGCGTTGACGCTCAACACGGCAGCCTATGCCAGTGAGGTCATTCGGGGCGGGCTTTTGTCTGTTCCTCATGGTCAGGTGGAAGCGGCGCGCGCTTGTGGCATGTCGGGCTTCAAGCTGTTCCGCCGCATTGTCTTGCCGCTGGCCATCCGTCAGGCTCTGCCAGCCTATGGCACCGAGCTGATCCTGATGGTCAAGGCGACCTCGCTGGCGTCCATTATCACCATCATGGAAATCACAGGTCTTGCCGCCAAGCTGGTTTCCGAGACCTATCGGGTGATTGAGGTCTTTGTGGTCGCCGGTGCTATCTATCTGGCAATCAACTTTATCCTCACCCGCATCATCATGGCATTTGAATATAAGCTGACGCCGCATTTGCGCGAGCCTCGCATTACCAAAGTGCTTGCCCTTGAAAATGAATCTGCTGGAGAAATCTCGTGACCAGTTCTGCCTCTCAAAACAGCCCTGTGGCTGTCAGCCTGACCGATCTGCACAAGTATTTCGGTGATCTCGAAGTGCTCAAGGGCGTTACCATGAAGGCCCACGAGGGCGAGGTCGTGTCTATTCTCGGCTCGTCCGGTTCGGGCAAATCCACCATGTTGCGCTGTATCAACATGCTTGAAACCCCGACTTCAGGCACCGTGACTGTTGGCGAGGAAACCATCAAGCTGGTGACCGACCGCAAGGGCGTGGTTAAACCGGCTGATCGCAAGCAGGTGGACCGGTTGCGGACCCGTGTTGGTATGGTGTTCCAATCCTTCAATCTTTGGTCCCACAAGACCATTCTGGAGAATGTGATCGAAGCGCCGATCCATGTGCAGGGACGCGACAGAAAAGACTGCATCGAGGAAGCTCAGGATATTCTCGCCAAGGTCGGTATCGCCGACAAACGGGATTTCTACCCCTCCCATCTTTCCGGTGGGCAGCAGCAACGTGCAGCCATTGCGCGTGCTTTGGCCCAGCATCCAGATGTGTTGCTGTTTGATGAACCGACCTCGGCGCTTGATCCCGAGTTGGTCGGTGAGGTGCTGCGCGTGATGAGGGGGCTAGCTGAAGAGGGCCGTACCATGCTGGTCGTGACCCATGAAATGAGCTTTGCCCGGGATGTGTCGAACCGCGTCGTCTTCCTGCATCAGGGGCAGATCGATGCCGAGGGGAGCCCTGATGCTCTCTTTAACGATATGAGCAATGAGCGTTTTCAGAAATTTATTGCCGGCTAACGGCGGCAGTCAAAAGCTCCGACTCTCCGCTAGAGATGGTCGGGTATCACAACAGAAGGGAAACTGAAATGAAAGTCTGGACTCGACTTCTCGGGGTGGCTATGACCGCAGCAATGCTGGTGGCTGGCCCTGCGATGGCAAAAGAATGGAAAACTGTCAAATTGGGCACCGAAGGCGCCTTTCCTCCGTGGAACTCCACCAAGGCTGACGGCACGCTGGAAGGCTTTGAAATTGATCTGGCCAACATTCTGTGCGAGCGCATGGACGTGAAATGTGAATGGGTTGTCCAGTCCTGGAAGGGCATTATCCCTGCGCTGAATGCTGGCAAGTTCGACGTTATCATGTCCGGTATGTCTGCAACGGCTAAGCGCGCTGAAGTGATCGATTTCTCGATTCCTTACGGTTCTACCGGTCAGACCTTCGGCGTTCTGTCAGATTCCGAGCTTGTGGATCTGCCGCTCAAAGGCACTGTCTTCCCGCTCGCTTCCAAACCGGAAGAAGCCAAAAAAGCCATCGAAGAAATCAAGCCGATGTTCGAAGGCAAAATCATTGGCGTTCAGTCTTCCGCTATCGCAGAGCGCTTTTTGCAGGAAAATCTGGCTGACGTGGCTGAAATCCGCGAATATGGCAAAACGCAGGAACATGATCTCGATCTGATGTCCGGCCGTGTTGATGCCATCATGGCGTCTACTGCCTATATCTCCACGGCGATGAAAGACCCGGCTAACGAAGGCATGGTTCTGGCTGGCCCACGTTTCCAGGGTGGTATTCTGGGCAAAGGCAGCTCCATCGGTATGCGCAAGGGTTCCGACGACCTCAAGGCCATGTTCGACAAGGCCATTGCTTCTGCTCGCGATGACGGCACCATCAAGGATCTGTCCATCAAATGGTTCGGCTTTGACGTAACCGTCTACTAAGACAGAACCAGCCTTGCCGCGCTTGTGGCAGGGTTGCTATTTGAAAAATGATCGCCCCTTTGTGTTTCTGGCAAAGGGGCGTTTTCTGTTTCTACCGGGATTGGATATCCGTCGGCGCGTCCAGGTTTTTTCGCTTGTTGAGCCGCTCTACGTCTCTTAGCTCCTGCATTGTAAAACCGAGAAAATTCACCAGCGGTTCGCAGATATCGTCGTGATCTTCATATTGAAATTTGTGGACTTTTCCCAAATCCTGCCAAAAATTCAAAATGCTTTCGGTGTCATAATACCAGTCAGCGTTGATACGCTCCTCTTCTGGAAAGCTGTTTAACAGAGGGGCAACTTTGGGATCTTTCTGCAACTGGTTCTCCCAGCTTTGCTGCCAGCTGGTCAAATCTCGCAAAACAAGCAGAAACTCGACTTTTCTGTCCAACTTGGCAAAGAAGGCTGCCAGTTTTTCTTTTTCCGTTTTCTCTCGCATAAAGCAAAAGACTTCTGCCGAAGCAATGAGGGTATCTTCCGGATGGGTATTCACGGCCTTTGCGAAGTTATCTTCAAAGGCGGCTTTCTCGTGCTCTTGTAATTCTGAAATCTGGCCCCTAAGACGCGCGCCTGTTTTGAGGGGCGCGCGTAAATGAAGATGGGAGAGATCAAACAGGTTGAAGCGGCGAGCCCTATTGCGGTCCAGTTCGAAGATCGGTCGGACATTGTTTTCTATCATATGCTTCTGGTTTGCCCGCAGCAGACGCTGAAAGGAGGTCGTCCCGGTCTTGTGAACACCGATATGTATGATTAGCTTCTTCAAGATGTCTTCTTTCGCTTCAAGTTTCAGGCCTTTTGTATGCGGGACGTCTTGGATATCTCACGACAAGGTTAAGGGGCAAATCTCAACACTCAATAGCCAAAATGCTCATAATCCTGCTTGTAGATTTGGCTGCAAAGATCGCGGGCTTCCGGGCTGTCATAGAGTGCAAAAAGGTCGGCTTTTTGGGCTTGCGTTGTCTGGGCGTTTTTCTGTTTCGGGCTCAATGGGCTTGGAAAACCGATTTTTTCAGACGCCTCTGCATAGAAGCGATCCATATCTTCCATCCGGCCGATGATCGTTGGCTCAAAGAGATCTGGCTTGATGAATGTATATTGCGGTTGCCAATGACCATTCACGGCGTCGGCACCTTCAAGCTCGATTTGCCACTGGATGTAATTGAGAAAAAGCAGAAAACCCTTGGGCGTATCCATGTCTTTTTCCCAATCGAAGCGGAAGAAGGCGTTGAGCTTGAAGCGATCCGGCGCAAACCAGCGGCTCTCTAGCTTCTGCGATTTGCACAGATAGCGAAAGGCCGATATCGCGCGCTCAAAGGGATCGCGCACGACGCACAGGCGCTCCATGGATCGCTCGGGCGCTTTGAAATGCTCCATATTGTAACCCTGCAACAGAGCGCGCGAGAATATGCCATAGATTGGCAGGGTGTGGATTTCCGAGGCCGGATTGATGTCTATGGGATGCTCTGCCTTGACC
The DNA here is from genome assembly GCF_963665895.2 of Cohaesibacter marisflavi. Taxonomy (NCBI): domain Bacteria; kingdom Pseudomonadati; phylum Pseudomonadota; class Alphaproteobacteria; order Hyphomicrobiales; family Cohaesibacteraceae; genus Cohaesibacter; species Cohaesibacter marisflavi. Next base: position 369,716 of record NZ_OY762534.1, read on the forward strand.
GTGAGCGGCACTCCGAATTCCTGTTCGAATAGCCAGTTCAGAACCGAGGTTGAGGCATTCTTGCCAGTCGAAATAAAAGCCCAGCGCATGGAGGGCGGAAAAATGATCTGAAGAAAGAAATCCCGTGCCGCTTCCTTGTTGGGGAAGTGGTCGGGATGGGTTGCGATCGCCTCTTGAAGGAATTTTGCATTTTGGTTCGGCGTCAGTTTGTCAGGAAAGGGCTTGTGGGGGCTATGGTCCATGATGATCAATGCTACTTGGAAAAAGAGTATGAAGATTTGCTATTGCGCCTGAGTATAGGGCGCTGAACGCTCTTATAAGATCTGGCTTATAGGCAAATCAACCAGAGTGCAGGCGCTCATGCATAATTGTAGGCAGATCGGGGACGTGATGACAATTGTCATCTGGAGCTTTTATCATCAAACCGATGACTACGGCGATGCCAGATGATTTTTGTCCTCTTGGAGGCAACGCAGAAAGAGAAGGCACGTCCGCACAGCCTTCCATCCAGATCATCCTTTCTGGATGGAATGAGACATGCTCGTTCTAGTTCACCGATGGTTGATGTAAGACACTTGGCAGGTTGCGGCTAGACATATTCTTTGAACAGCTCTTCGGCTGCGTTGGAAATGACCACATGATTGACAAGGATGCCGGCATCCTTGATTTCTTCTATGCCTGCTGCAACGGCGGCTTTGACGGCGCCAACATCGCCGCAGAGCTGGAGGAAGCCTTTGCCGCCGACTGCCATGGCAATATGAACTCTGAGAAGCGTGACATTGGCTGCTTTGGCCGCAGCGTCGGCTGCCCATACAATGCTTGACGAGGAAAAGGTCTCGATGACGCCGAGGGCTTTGCCTTTGGTTTGCGGCAGTTCGACTGATCCAGTCAGGGACGGGAACAGTTGCGGATCGACGTTGGGCAGGAATATCTTGTCCACCTGAAAGCCTGCAGCAAGGCGTTCGCCCGTATCGAGCGCGGTCTGGACTGCAGAGACATTGCCTCCAACCACGATCATATATTTGCCCGGGCAGATGGTGCGGGCGACCAGCAGTTTCACATCCGCTGCCTTGAGCATGCCGTCCTGTACCAGATATCCGGCTGCAATGCTGGAGAGTTCCAAAATTCCGATGGCGAGTGGCATGAAGGCATTCCTTGTTTTCTGCTGTTCTGTTTGTTGTTTCCTGCAACCGAGCGATCAGGGATCAGGCAAAGGGGGCTATAACAATTTCCCTATCGTTGACCGCAGTTATCTGTCCATCAACGGGGGAGTGGATTTCAGCACCCAGCTTGTCTCCGACCGAGGCAATCTTCTGGTATCGAGTAACCTTGTCGCCAGTTGTCACCATGGGGGTAGCCGGGGCGCCGATATGCTGACTGGTGCGGATGGTCAATTGTTTGGGATGAAGGGCGAAGGCTGATAGGGCGCCTTTGTTCTGGAAGCGGTCGAGCGCCAGCCGGGTCATGATTTTCTTCACCGGCGTGCGGCGATAGTCGATAAGCGGATGGGCGTTGTCCTCGTTGGCCGCGTCAAGAGTGGCCTTGGCGGCCATGGCCTGTTTCTTGCTCGCAATGGTGACCTGTGCCGGATAAAGCCCTTCAGGGCAGGAGACGAGGGTGCAGAGGTTGCATTCTGCGCAGGCCAGCGTGTGCGGCAGAATGGCAAGCGTCTGATCTATCCCCTCGGCGAAGGATGAAAACATCAAGTTGCGCATGGCCTTGTGGGGCTCGACCGGATGACCCAGCAAATGACGCGGACAGAGCTCGCTGCAGATGGAGCATTGATCACAGGCGGATTTTCCGATCCGTTTGACCCGCTTTTCCTGTGCTGCCGTTTCGAAGCGCTGGATGAGAGGATGGTCTTTGGCAAAAACCAACAAGCCGCCAGTGGTCTTGGTAACCGGCTCATCAAGGCTGGTCGCCAGTTTGCCCATCATGGGGCCTCCAACGATAACGGCGAAGTCCTCTTCCATATGGGCGAGATCTGCGCCTTTCAGATTGGGGTGGGCCAGAGCAATCACTTCGCGGAAGGGCATGCCGATGGGTACTTCCACCGAGACGGGCTGTTGAACATCGCCGCCAACGGTGATGAATTTGGTCACCAGAGGCGTGCCAAGACCGATATTGTAGATTGTCTCCACATTGTTGACGATAACCCCCTGACTGCTTGGAAGGGCTCTGGGGGCAACGACGCGACCGGTTGTTTCATAAATGAGGGTGATTTCATCTCCTACGGGATAGAAGTCACGCAGGCCCATGATCTCGATGCGGTCGGGTGCTGGATTGGTTTCTTTCAGATGGGTAATCAGGTCGGTATATTTCGCCTTGACCCCGATGATGCACCGCTGGGCGGCGGTCAGATCCAGACAGGTTACAAGCCCCTTGTAGAAAATTTCGCTCTTGAGACGCAGCAGCTCTTTGTCCTTGTGCAACAGCGGTTCACATTCGGCTGCATTGACTATGAATATTTCCGTTTCGCTGCCCAGTTTCACATAAGTGGGAAAACCTGCTCCGCCAGCCCCAACGATGCCAAACTCCTTGATCTGTTCTGTTGTTGCCATGGGGCCCTCATTTCATTTTCCATTATCGACGAAGCTGACAGGAAACAGCCTCCCAACAAGAAAGAAGGCCTGCAGCCTGACGGTCATGCGCGGCGAATGCGGGTCTTTCTGATTTGGTTATCTCTTTGGTGCCACCAATTTGTGTTCCAAGTCACAGGCAATGAAATCGAACTTGGTTTTGCGCTCTAGCATTCTCACGCAAGAGGGCCGTTTCCGATTCTACGCAGCCTTGGCTAAGAGGAGCTTGTGGCTCGACTCTTCAGTGGCCTCTATTGGATAACCTAGGTCTGATGAATGACCCTGATTAAGTATAACTTATTGATTTAACGCACAATGTGTCAACGAGACTCATTTGCTATTCGAGGGTAAAAAATTGCTGTTGGCGTATCAGAGACATCGTGCGCGGCTGGGGTGTTTTGTTTTAAAATAAGGTTTTCAGCAGATTGACGTGCTCTGTTCGTTTTCTCGATTCTGCATTTCGTGCCGGTTCTGAGAGGAAGGGTGTTTGGACCTACCTCGATATGTTTTATGAAAGTAGTTATTGCATCATTACTTCAAAACAATAAGCGAGACTGCTCGTCTGGAATTTAGTCCCTTCCTGTTGTTTTTGTGCGTGTTTTTTCTGTCTATGATTGAGTAAAAACTCTTCCTAATCTGTTTAGACTCTTCTTATTTTGTGATTAATAAGAATATATGATCAATTCGATGTATAAGCTTTAGTTTATTTGTTGAATGGATTGGGTTAAATGACTGATTTGTTTCTGATAATGAGATATATATACTGTTAAGTCATTTGGCTGATGAACAAAAGTACTATGGTGTATCTAATCAAACTCTCAGTACGTTTACTTAGTCTAAGTTAGACGCCGTAGCCGCTTTGAGGAGAGTGGGTTACGGGACGGCCGCTTTGAGGAGAGTTGGCCACTTATTTTTCTTTGGGAGGAATTTATGACCAAACTTACGATTTCACGTCGTGGTTTGATCAAGACCGGTGCATTCGTCGGTGCCGGCTTGGCCATGCCAACCATTTTTACGAGCAGAGCAAACGCGTTTACCAATGCGCCGATGGGCTCCACCGTGACACTTGGTTTTAACGTACCGCAAACCGGACCTTATGCCGATGAAGGCGCCGATGAGCTTCTGGCACAAAAGCTGGCCGTGGAGCATCTCAATGGTGAAGGCGACGGCGGCTGCCTCAATACCTTCACCTCCAAGGCATTGAAGGGCAATGGCATCCTGGGCAAGAAGGTTGAATTCGTCACCGGTGACACGCAGACCAAATCAGATGCGGCCCGCGCTTCTGCCCGTTCCATGATCGAAAAAGATGGTGCGATCATGATCAACGGCGGATCGTCTTCGGGCGTGGCTGTTGCTGTTCAGGGCCTTTGTCAGGAAGCTGGGGTCATCTTCATGGCAGGCTTGACCCACTCCAACGACACCACCGGCAAAGACCGCAAAGCCAACGGCTTCCGCCACTTCTTCAACGCCTATATGTCAGCTGCTGCACTGGCCCCGATTCTGGCCAAGGAGCTTGGCACGGATCGCAATGCCTATCATCTGACTGCTGATTATACCTGGGGCTGGACCCAGCAGGAATCCATGCAGGCTGCCACCGAGGCCATGGGCTGGAAAACCGTCAATAACGTGTTGACGCCGCTGGCCACGACAGATTTCTCGTCCTACATCGCTCCGGTGATTAATGCGGGCGCAGATGTTCTGGTTCTCAACCACTATGGCGGCAACATGGTCAACTCTCTGACCAATGCGGTGCAGTTCGGCCTGCTCGACAAGATGGTCAATGGCAAGGACTTCAAGATCATCGTTCCGCTCTATTCTGAATTGATGGCCGCAGGTGCTGGAGACAACATCAAGGGCGTGCTTGGCTCGATGAACTATAACTGGCAGCTGCAGAATGAAGGCTCCAAGGCCTTTGTGAAATCCTTCGGCGAGAAATATGGCCGTCCGCCGTCCAACTCCGCTCAGACCTGCTACGCACAGGTTCTGCTTTATGCAGATGCTTGCGAACGTGCCGGTACCTTTAATCCGTGCGGTGTTGCTGAAGCGCTGGAAGGCTTCGAGTTTGACGGGCTGGGCAACGGCAAGACCATGTATCGCAAGGAAGACCACCAGTGCTTCAAGGATGTGCTGGTCGTGCGTGGGGCGCAGAACCCGACAACCGCTTATGACACGCTGGAAATTGTTGAAGTCACTCCGGTTGATCATGTCACATATCCGCCGAACCATCCGATGTTCGGGGGCGATGACGCATCGCTTGGCACCTGCAACGCCGGCGCATAATCAGAACGACCATTCTGGCCGTGCCACAAAATCGTGGTGCGGCCATCTTTTTGATTTGGACAGAACCGACGCAATTCATCCGCACGGTTTATCGATGCAGGCTTCTCAATGGACGCAATTATTCTTCAGATTCTCAACGGTTTGGATAAAGGCAGTGCCTATGCTCTGATCGCTCTGGGACTGACACTCATCTTCGGCACGCTGGGCGTGGTTAACTTCGCTCATGGTGCCCTGTTTATGCTCGGCTCCTTTTGCGCCGTTACGCTGCAAAGACTGTTGTCGCTGTCTTTCACGGTCGTGGATCCGACAAAAAAAGACTTTCTGGGCAATCCGCTGAAGGTCGATACGCCTTATGTGGTTGACTGGTTTGGCGATGCGGCGGGCAATGCCATTATCAACTGGTCGGTGCCGCTGGCGATCCTGTTTGCGATACCCGTGATGCTATTTATCGGCTATGCGATGGAGCGCGGGCTGATCAAACATTTCTACAAGCGCCCTCACGCTGACCAGATTCTGGTCACCTTTGGCCTCGCCATCGTCATTCAGGAAATCGTCAAATATTTCTACGGGGCCAACCCGATTCCAACTCCCGCGCCGGAAGTGTTCAAGGGCTCGCTCGATTTCGGCGTCATGATCGGCTTTGCCGAGAATACGATTATCTATCCCTACTGGCGTCTGATCTACTTTGTGTTTTCCGCCGTGATCGTTAGCGCCGTGTTTGCCTTCTTGCGCTTTACGACATTCGGCATGGTTGTCCGTGCAGGTATGGCCGATCGCGAGACCGTTGGTCTGCTTGGCATCAATATCGACAAGCGCTTTACCATCATGTTTGGCATGGCGGCGGCTGTTGCCGGTCTTGCCGGTGTCATGTATGCGCCGATCAACTCGCCCAACTATCATATGGGCATGGACTTCCTGGTGTTGTCCTTCGTCGTGGTCGTTGTCGGCGGCATGGGCTCGCTGCCCGGTGCGGTGCTGGCAGGCTTCCTGCTCGGCATTCTGGAGAGCTTCGCTTCCATGAACGAAGTCAAGTCGCTGATACCCGGGATCGACCAGATCATCATTTATCTAGTTGCAATTATCATCCTGTTGACCCGCCCGCGCGGTCTTATGGGACGAAAAGGCGTGATGGAGGAATAAGCCATGCTGGGTTTGAGCAAGAAAGACACAACCTTTCTCCTCATCGTCATGTTTCTGACTTTGGCGACACCGATATTGCTGCAGCCATTTCCCGAAGGCTCGGGGCTGGCGCAGTTCAATGCCGGATATCCTGATCTTATGCAGAGATTTGCCATCTACGGCATCTTTGCAATCGGGTTCAATATTCTCTTTGGCCTGACGGGTTATCTGTCCTTCGGTCATGCGGCCTTTCTTGGTGTCGGATCTTATTCCGTCGTCTGGATGTATAAGCTTTTGAGCTACAATGTGCTGCCGGGACTGATCCTTGCGGTGATCATGTCAGCGCTGTTTGCCTTGTTGATCGGATATGTTTCCCTGCGCAGGTCGGGCATCTATTTCTCGATCCTGACATTGGCCATGGCTCAGATGTCTTTCAATCTGGCCTATTCGGTTCTTACGCCGCTCACCAACGGGGAAACCGGTCTTCAGGTCTATGGTGATGATCCGCAAGTCTTGATGGGGGAAGGTGGCCCGACGTCGCCGCACTTCTTTGGTATCGTCATGAACGAAGCCACAAAAGTGGACTTTGCTGGGTGGCAGTTTACCTTCAGCAATGGCTACTATTTCTGCGCCATCATTGCGATCATCGTCTTCTATATTTCCCTCAGAATCTTTCGGTCGCCCTTTGGTCTGATGCTGCGGGCGATCAAGACCAATCAGACGCGTATGAGCTATACCGGCCTTAATACGCGGCCCTATACGCTTGCTGCCTTCGTCATATCGGGCATGTATGCCGGTCTGGCCGGTGGTTTGCTGGCGGCGATGGATCCTCTGGCTGGTGCCGAGCGCATGCAATGGACCGCGTCTGGGGAAGTAGTGCTGATGACCATTCTGGGAGGGGCTGGAACCCTGATGGGACCAGTCCTTGGCGCGGGCTTCATCAAATATTTCGAGAATATTTTCTCAAAGATCAACGACAACGTTCTGCATGGCTGGTTCGCGGTTCTTCCTGATGGCCTTGAAGACACCATTGTCTTTTTGATGCACCCCTTCATCGGCAAGGGCTGGCATCTGACATTGGGCTTGTTGTTCATGCTGGTGGTTATTTTCCTTCCCGGTGGATTGATCGAAGGTGGGCAGAGACTGCGCAACTGGATCAAGCGCGATAAGGAGCCGAAAGGTCCGTCCAAAGACACCGAGCATCACCCCAAACCGAAGCCTCACGTGGCCTGATGGAGACAACAAACATGGGCATTCTTGAAGTCAAAGATGTCAATAAACGCTTTGGTGGCCTACAGGCGCTTGGCAATGTCAACCTGTCGGTGGAAGAAAACTCGGTTCACGCGATTATCGGTCCAAACGGAGCAGGCAAATCGACCTTGCTCAACTGTCTGATCGGTAAGTTGGAGCCGGACACTGGGTCTGTCACCTTTCAGGGGCAGTCTGTGCTCGGGCGGACGCCGTATGAAATCAACCAGATGGGCATCAGTCGCGTTTTTCAGACACCGGAGATCTTTACCGATTTGACGGTGATGGAAAATATGCTGATACCCTGCTTTGCCAAGCGGGACGGCGCATTTCGCATGCATGCCTTCGAGACTATTTCAAACGAGAAAGAGGTCATTGAGCGAGCTGAGCATATGCTGGAAGAAGTCAATATGACGGAGAAACTGCATATGGTTGCCGGGTCTATGTCGCGTGGTGACAAACGCAGGCTGGAAATGGCCATGTGTCTGGTGCAGGCTCCCAAGCTTCTTCTGCTGGATGAACCGACCGCAGGCATGGCGCGAGCTGACACCAACAACACCATCGATCTGCTCAAGGAAATCCACGAAAAGCACGACATCACCATTGCGATCATCGAGCATGACATGCATGTGGTCTTTTCTCTTGCCGAGCGCATCACTGTGTTGGCTCAGGGCACGCCTCTGGTTGAAGACACACCGGAAAATATCAAGGGCCATCCGAAGGTGAAAGAAGCCTATCTTGGAGAAGCAGCATGAGCGATCTCGCTATTGAAGCAACCAAACGCCCCGCAGAAGACCGACCAGATTTCAGTAAACATGCCAATGTGGCCGCCACAGCTCCGGCCTTTTTGTCGGTGCATGATATTCACGCCTACTACGGTGAAAGCTATATCGTGCAGGGGGTCTCCTTCAATGTGCATGAAGGGGAAATTCTGGCGCTGTTGGGCCGGAACGGGGCGGGTAAGACATCGACCCTGCGCACCATCGCGCGACTCGATAATCCATCTCTCACCTATGGGGAAATCTGGCTGGATCATCAGCATTTGCACACCATGGCGAGCCATGAGGCAGCGAGGGCGGGCATGGTGCTGGTGCCGGAAGATCGGCGCATCATTCCCGGTCTGACGGTCGAGGAGAATATCCAGCTGGCACAGATCGTCGAGCCGGTCGGCTGGAGCATTGATCGTCTTTATGATCTGTTCCCGAGGCTTGGGGAGCGGCGCAATCAGGAAGGGGTGACGCTCTCGGGCGGTGAGCAGCAGATGCTGGCGATTGCCCGAGCCTTGGCACGGGACATCAAGGTGTTGCTGCTTGATGAACCCTATGAGGGGCTGGCACCTGTTATCGTGGACGAAATCGAGAAGACCCTCGAAATCATCAAGATGCAGGGCATTACCACGATTCTGGTGGAACAGAATGCGATTCGGGCACTGGAGCTGGCTGACCGGTCTGTCATTCTTGATACCGGGAGTGTCGTATTTGATGGCACTGCCAAGGAAGTGCTTGATAATAAAGAACTACGCGAGAATTATCTCGCTATCTGATGGCTGCACTCAGTGGTTTTATGCTGCCGCTTTTATGCTCCCGGATATGCTTCAGGAGCAAAGCGGCAGCTGAAGACCTGTATCGGGCTGCCCTTTCTCTCCCAGTCACTTCCCACAGGCGAATATCTTTTTTGCAAGCATTCCATACGGCCCAATAGGCGCACATTACGTTCTTTAGCGCAGGAATGCAGGCGGGTCTCAAGCATGCTATTTGCGGTAAAAAGGGCGCGAAAGCGCCTTTTTCTGCAGCACAGGCTTGTGCTCCCAGATCAGATTTGATAGGCACCTCATCGAAACATGACTGGGTGCGTTTCTGGCGTTCCTCGGGCTTATTTTCCTTGAAAAATGTAGTAGGTCGGTTCTCGCGTGCAAAGGTCGCAGCCTTGTCTTGCGGTCATCCTCATCGGGATGCCATGATGTGACCTCTTTTCGGATGTCTGGTCCCCTTTTTCTTCTCGAATCTGTTCAATAGTAGTCCCATGATGAATTCGCAATCCAAGTCCGTGATCTGTCGCACAGAGTTGCCGACATCCCTGTCTGTGCTGGTTGAGCGCTTCAAGCAGGCGCCCTACAAGGGGGCGGCGATTGACATCTGGGTTTTCGACGGTCCTGAGCGGCGCAAGGCTGCCGAACGCGAGATTGCGCGGAGCGGGGCGGATGTGCATATCTATTCTGCCTTCAAACCGTTGCTCCATGCGCTGTTGGAAGAGATCAATCTGACCCATGTCGAGGATATGGTGATCCATTATCCGGTTATTGAAGGCGTATCTGATATCCGCTTTATGCTTGAGGCTTATCCGGTGCTGGATCTGTTTGATGACGGACAATGCCGCTTCGAGCCCATGCCGCAGCAGGATGAGAAACCCTATTACCAGCTTGATATGACCATGTCTTCGAGCCGCAAGGACAGTGTGCGCCTTTTCGCGCCAAACCGGAGCCGGACGGATCATGCTGGCATGGAGATTCTGGCCAATTGCGGCTGGGTACGGGTCGTTGGAGCTGAAGACGAAGGGCTTGATTGTGACTCACCGTTCGAAACAGATCTGGAACAGGCCTTTGAATGGGTGCTCAATAGCCTCAAGGCGCAAGAGTGGGGCAACAATAGTCCCTTGTTCGATCGGCTGGAAATGCGTCTGGAAGCGCCATTCTACGAGACCGAATTACCGCACTCCAAAGAGGTAATCAGTTCGGCAGAGCTGATGCATGAAGAACTCTATTTTGCAGCCCTTGAGACCCTCAAGGTGCAAAATGGGTACAAGGAAGACGACCGCACCTTCGCGCCGGGTCAGTTGGTCCCTTATCTGGTGCCGCGTGCCGACGAGACTGTTCTGGTTGAACTGGCGCTTGCGTCAGATCCCTATCTGGCGATTGATTGCGCTAGCGAAACCATGCCGATCCTTCACAGCCGCGTTGAAGGCTGGCGTGTACCAAAAGACGAAGATCCGCTTAAGAGTCTTGAGCATGTAGACCACTGGCTTTCGCCCGATACGGTCCGCGCCGGTCTTGAGGCTCTGGGCGGGGAGAAGCTGATCTCCTGCTCCCGTCGAGGCCGACCTGTATGGGGACGCTATCTGAAGGGAGAAGGACCAGGTCTGGTGATCAGTTCCGGGCAACATGCCAATGAGACGAGTGGACCAGTCGGCGCCTTGCGTGCGGCTGCGCGCTTGCGCGATGATGCCCATAACAATTTCGCCATTGCGCCTCTGATCAATCCGGACGGCTTTGCCCTCATGCGGGAATTCTGCAAGGATTTTCCCAATCATATGAATCATGCGGCGCGTTTTACTGCTGGCGGGAATGATCTTGAATATGTCGAGCGTGGCTATGAGAATGATATTCTGCACGAAGTCAAAGCGTTGACGGATGCCAAGCTGCATTTGAATTTGCATGGCTATCCTTCACACGAATTCGCGCGGCCTCTTTCTGGCTATGTGCCACGTGGGCAGGAAATCTGGACATTGCCCAAGGGCTTTATGCTGATCTTGCGCTATTTGCCCGGCTGGCAGGGGATTGGGGAAGCCATCTTGCAGACCATGATCAGTGTTTTGCAAGAATATGAGCCGATCATCGCCCTCAATCGCGCTCATCTCGCGCGGTTCAGCCAATATAGTTCTGATGATATGGGCTTTAGCATCACCAAGGATATCGCGCATTTTACGCAGGAATTTCCCGGTTCCCTGTTTCCGGTGACCATCATCACCGAAGCGCCGGATGAGACCGTCTATGGCGAGGATTTCCATATATTGCATGAAGCACAAATGCGCTGTGTCATTGCGGGGGCGCGTGTCTTGCGGGATCTGATCCGTTAGTGTGCCCGGTCCGGCATAAAAATTACAAAATGGCTGAATAATCTATCCCCTCTTGCGAGCACGCTAGCCGTGTCGCAAGGGAACGGGCTGTGCATCCCTGGAGACGCTCATTGCCGTGGGGCGTCTATGTCTTATCCCACAGCCTTTAAAAGCAAAATCGATCTTGAAGTGAAAAATAATTTCTAAAATTACAAATTTAAGAAATAAATATAAAATCTGAAACGTTTCACTTCCAACTTTCTATCTCATGTGTTAGGCAATGGCCAACCGGAGGTTAGGAGCCTTCTGTCTCTTTTGCGGCTTGAAATGCATGGTTGGCGGATACGCGGCTCTTTGTCCCTTACTGACATTTGATAGGTGCTCACTATGAAATATGGATATTTTGACGATCAGGCGCGTGAATATGTGATTACACGTCCTGATACGCCTGCGCCCTGGATCAACTATATTGGCTGTCAGAGCTATTTCGGTATTCTCTCCGCCACCGCTGGAGGCTATTCCTATTATCGCGATGCTCGTTTGCGCCGCCTGACGCGTGGGCGCTACAACAATGTGCCGACTGATTTCGGTGGCCGATATGTCTATGTACGCGACAACGAAACCGGCGACTGCTGGACGCCTTCCTGGATGCCGATGCAAACGGAGCTGGAGGACTATTCCTGCCGTCATGGCATGGGCTATTCTGTTATCTCTTCCAAAAAGGATGGCATTCGCACCGCAACCCGCTATTTCGTGCCGTTGGATGAAACGCTGGAAATCTGGCAAGTGACGGTCAGCAACGAGCGCCTTGTGCCTGCGGATGTCTCGCTCTTTTCCTCGGTGGAATTCTGTCTCTGGGATGCACTGGATGATCAGAGCAATTTCCAGCGCAACCTCTCCACCGGTCAGGTGGAAGTGGAAGAGGGGGTGATCTATCACAAGACGGAATATCGCGAGCGCCGCAACCATTTCGCCTTCTTTGCTTGCTCTGAGGAGATTGCCGGTTTCGATACCCAGCGCGAAGACTTTCTTGGTCCATGGCGCGGCTGGGACAAGCCGGTTGCCGTGATGGAAGGCAAATCACGGGATTCCATTGCCCATGGCTGGTCCCCGATGGGATCGCATCACGTGAAGCTGCGCCTTGAGCCAGGTGAGACCCGTCAGGTCGTGTTTGTGCTCGGCTATCATGAGAATGACAAGGATGACAAGTTCGATCCACCAAGCTCGCAGATCCTGAACAAGAAAACGGTGAAACCGATCATCGACAAATATTGCGATCTTGAGACCGTGGATGCGGCTTTTGATGCGCTGACGAAGCATTGGGATGCACTGTTGGGCGTCTATCAGGTGTCTTCGCCTGATCAGCACACCAACCGTATGGTCAATATCTGGAACGCCTATCAATGTATGGCGACCTTCAACATGTCTCGCTCGGCTTCCTCGTTTGAGTCTGGCATCGGGCGCGGGCTTGGCTTCCGCGATTCCAATCAGGACTTGCTGGGCTTCGTACATATGGTGCCATCGCGAGCCCGGGAACGGATACTGGATATTGCTGCAACGCAGCTTTCCTCGGGCGGAGCCTATCACCAATATCAGCCGCTGACGAAGAAGGGCAACAATGATATCGGGGGCGACTTCAATGACGATCCGCATTGGCTGATCATCGGGGTGGCGGCCTATCTCAAGGAAACCGGCGACTTTTCCATTCTGGATGAACCGGTGATGTTTGATTGCCAGCCGGGCACGGAAGAGCCGCTCTATGAGCATCTCAAACGCTCGATCCAATATGCCGAGGATCGGATGGGCCCGCATGGCTTGCCTCTGATCGGGCGCGCCGACTGGAACGATTGCCTCAATCTCAACTGTTTCTCTGATACGCCGGGAGAAAGCTTCCAGACCACGACCAGCAAGGAAGGCACGGTGGCTGAATCCGTGTTTATCGCCGGATTGATGGTGCTGTCTGCCAAGGAACTGTCCGATATCGCCAAGGTCATCGGCAAGGATGGAGACGCGGCCTATTATGCTCGGATTTCTGCGGATATGGGCGCTACGATCAGCGAACATGGCTGGGATGGCGAATGGTTCCTCAGGGCCTATGATGATTTCGGCAACAAGCTGGGCACGCATGAACAGGCCGAAGGTAAGATCTTCATCGAGCCGCAGGGCTTCTGTGTTCTGGCTGGTGTCGGTGTGGAAGATGGCAAGGCTCGGCAGGCGTTGGATTCGGTTGCGAAACATCTGGCAACCCCGCATGGCGTCGTGCTGCAGCAGCCTGCCTATTCGCGCTACTATATCGAATATGGTGAAATCTCCACCTATCCGCCGGGCTACAAGGAAAATGCCGGCATCTTCTGCCACAACAACCCGTGGGTGGCCATTGCCGAAGCTGTGCTGGGCAATGGGGATGCGGCCTTTGACTATTATAGCCGGATCAGTCCATCTGTGCGGGAAGGTATTTCCGATGTGCATCGGTTGGAGCCCTACGTCTATGCGCAGATGATCGCTGGTCGTGATGCGCCGAGCCACGGGGAGGCCAAGAACTCTTGGCTGACTGGTACTGCGGCCTGGAACTATTACACCATTACGCAATGGATTTTGGGTATCCGTCCCGATTATGACGGCCTCAAGATCGCTCCGGTCATCCCCGAGCGCTGGGATGATTTCCGCGTGCAGCGCATGTTCCGTGGTGTCTCCTATGATATTTCCGTGGTGCGCAAAGGGTCGGGCAACGTTGTCTCTCTGAGCGTGGACGGTAAGCCGATTGCCGGTGATATCGTGCCCCCACCAGCAGATGGTGTGGCCAAAGTGACCGTTGAGGCGATCATCGGATAAAAGGTCTTTCTCGGGAACTGTTTTGCTCCGGTGCTAAAGAGAAAAAGCGCAGTCTGTTGTTGCAGGCTGCGCTTTCTTTTTATGCTTTGGGACTGATGGTCCGCGGTGTCTGATAAAGCTCTGGCGGGCTTAGAAGTCGTGGCAGAGTGAAGCTCGATCGCGTGGAATTGGGTGTCTTTTCATTCCGGGCGGCTTTTGATGAGAGAGTTTCCTGTTCCGGCTTCCGTTTGAATGATCAAGAATTTCAATCTGTTATCAGGCGTATAGACCAATGTTGTGTGGCCAATTTGGCTGTCTCATCCCAATGGCTGGTACAAAGCTGTTGCACTCTGGAGTATCTTCGTAATAATGTGAACGAACGGTCGGTTAATTAATGAAGGCCGGTAAGTAGTCTCATTGGGGGGAGTTTTGAATGTCGGAGGCATTCGTTTGCGATGCTGTGCGCACGCCTATCGGGCGCTATGGGGGCGCCTTGTCTTCCGTGCGGGCCGATGATCTGGCCGCCGTGCCGCTTCGGGCACTGCTGGAACGCAATCCGCAACTTGATTGGGAGCAGGTGGATGACGTGATCCTTGGCTGTGCCAATCAGGCTGGCGAGGATAATCGCAATGTTGCCCGCATGGCGGTTTTATTATCCGGACTGCCGGTTGGAGTGCCGGGAACAACGGTCAATCGGCTCTGTGGGTCGGGTATGGATGCCATCGGGCTGGCTGCTCGCACCATACGCGCCGGAGATGGCGACATGTTGGTTGCTGGCGGCGTGGAAAGCATGAGCCGGGCGCCTTTTGTGGTGGCCAAGGCTGGCAATGCCTTTTCTCGCAATGCTGAAATGTATGACACGACGATTGGCTGGCGTTTCAAGAATGCAGCGCTTGATAAGGTGCACGGCACGCACAGCATGCCGGAAACGGCCGATAATGTGGCCGAGGACTATGATATTACGCGCGAAGATCAGGACCGCTTTGCCGCTGAAAGTCAGCGTCGCTGGGAAGAAGCCCAGAAGGCGGGGCGCTTTGCCGAGGAAATTGTTCCCGTCACCATTCCCCAACGCAAGGGAGACCCGCTTGTCGTTGATATTGATGAGCATCCGCGTCCGGGAACAAGCGTTGAAACGCTTGCCAAGCTGCGTGGGGTGAATGGACCTGATCTGACGGTGACGGCGGGCAACGCCTCGGGGGTCAATGATGGCGCTGCAGGGCTGATTGTTGCCTCTGAAGCTGCTGCCAAGACCAATGGCTTGACTCCGAAGGCTCGCATCGTAGCCATGGCAGCTGCCGGAGTGCCACCGCGTGTGATGGGCATCGGACCAGTTCCGGCAACCCGTCGGGTGCTGGAGAGGGCCGGTCTGACATTGGGCCAGATGGATGTTATCGAGCTCAATGAAGCCTTTGCAGCGCAGTCGCTTGCCGTTCTGCGAGACCTCGGGCTACCCGAGGATGCCTCATATATCAACGCCAATGGCGGCGCGATCGCCATGGGCCATCCGCTGGGGATGTCCGGGGCGCGGCTTGTGCTGCACGCCACCTACCAGCTTCAACGCACCGGTGGGCGCTATGCGCTCTGCACCATGTGCGTCGGGGTCGGGCAGGGCATCGCTCTCATTCTGGAACGCGTCTGAAGAGGAGGTCGGACATGTATGCACAGATGGTGAAGTCGGAAGGAATGAAGTCTCGGGACGAAATGACGCCTGAAGAACAGGCGTTTCAGGATCGGGTCGATCGGGGGGAAAAGATCGAGCCTAAGGAATGGATGCCCGAAGGGTATCGCAAAACACTGATCCGGCAGATCGGACAGCATGCCCATTCGGAGATTGTCGGACAGTTGCCCGAAGGCAACTGGATTACACGAGCGCCAACTCTTGAGCGTAAGGCTATTTTGTTGGCCAAGGTGCAGGATGAAGCCGGACACGGGCTGTATCTTTATTCAGCAGCGGAAACGCTGGGGGTCAGCCGCGATGAGCTTACAGAGAAGCTCCACTCTGGCGCCATGAAATATAGCTCGATTTTCAATTACCCCACCCTGACATGGGCGGATATGGGAGCTGTGGGCTGGCTGGTAGATGGCGCTGCCATCATGAATCAGGTGCCTCTGCAGCGCACATCCTATGGCCCTTACAGCCGGGCGATGATCCGGATCTGCAAGGAGGAGAGTTTCCACCAGCGACAAGGCTACGCCATCATGATGAAGATGGCAGAAGGCACTCCGGCGCAGAAGGAAATGGCGCAGGATGCGCTCAATCGCTTCTGGTATCCGTCGTTGATGATGTTTGGTCCGTCCGATGCCGAGTCGGTTCATTCTGCCCAGTCCATTGCCTGGAAAATCAAGATCAATACTAACGACGAGCTGCGCCAGAAATTTGTCGATCAGACGGTGCCTCAGGCTGAATATCTGGGCCTTTCCATTCCCGATGACAATCTCAGATGGAACGAGGAGAAGGGCGGCTACGACTTCAGCGAGCCGAACTGGTCTGAGTTTTTCGAGGTCATCAAGGGCAACGGGCCGTGCAATCGCGAGAGGATGAATGCGCGGGTCAAGGCCTGGGATGATGGCGCATGGTTCCGCGAAGGACTGTACGCCCATGCAGAAAAGGCCGCGCATCGTCGGGCTGCGGCAACCACTGCCGCTGAGTGATAGCGGAAATTTTTGGGGGAGGAATTATAATGTCTAGAAAAGAATGGCCGCTTTGGGAAGTGTTTATCAGAGGGCAGCACGGGCTCAACCATCGCCATGTCGGCAGCCTGCACGCATCTGACGCCGAGATGGCAATCCATCATGCGCGTGATGTTTATACGCGCCGCAAGGAGGGCGTATCGATCTGGGTGGTGAAATCCAATGACATCACCGCATCTAGCCCGTCGGAGAAAGGGCCGCTGTTCGATCCGGCCGAGAGCAAGGCTTATCGCCATCCGACCTTCTTTGATATCCCTGATGAAGTGGGGCATATGTGATGAGTGTGGGAGCTATGGAAAAGGCTGCGACCGGGGCTATACTGAACCCGGTCGAGGACCGGTTTGTCAGCGATGATGCTCTGGCACCCGCCTTCTTTGAGTGGCTGTGTCGCATGGGGGATAGCGCTCTAGTGCTGGGGCACAGGGTGTCTGAATGGTGCGGGCATGCCCCCGCACTTGAAGAAGACATCGCTATGGCCAATACGGCGCTGGACCTGATTGGCCACACCCAGATGTGGCTGGGGCTTGCCGGCGAGGTTGAAGACAAGGGACGGGACGCGGATGCGCTGGCCTATCTGCGCGATGCGCTGCAATTCCGCAATCTATTGCTCTGTGAGCTGCCCAATGGCGACATGGGCGTGACGATCATGCGCCAGTTCCTGTTTGATGCTCGCCACTATGCCCTGTTGATGCGCCTTACCGGTTCGGTCAGTCCACGGGTTGCCGAGATTGCAGCCAAGGCTGTCAAGGAAGCCAGTTATCATCTGGAGCGCTCCTCGGATCTGGTTGTCCGGCTGGGGGATGGCACGGATGAGAGCCAACGCCGTATGCAGGCTGCCGTTGGTCAGCTCTGGCCTTATGTGGACGAGATGTTCGTTGCCGATGCGGTGGACGAAGCCGTGGCCAAGGCGGGCATAGCCCCAGACCCTTCGGATTTGAAAGCCGAATGGGAGGAAACTGTGCGCTCGGTGTTGGCTGAGGCCATGCTCGATATGCCGGGGCCAGCAGGCTTTGCCCAAACCGGTGGCGTCATTGGGCGTCATACGGAGCATCTGGGCTATATTCTGGCTGAAATGCAGTTTTTGCAGCGGGCCTATCCGGGCGCACGTTGGTAGAACCATGGTCACTCAGCAGAACCTATCCGCTTCCATAGTGCAGCCTTCTGTCGATATCGTCTGGGGCTGGCTGGCTGATGTGCCAGATCCGGAAATTCCGGTCGTTTCAGTCATCGAGTTAGGGATTGTGCGAGAGGTCCGCTATGAGGGCGAAACGCTTGTTGTTGCCGTCACACCGACCTATTCGGGCTGTCCGGCAACGGCTGTGATAGATCTCGCCATCGAAGAAAAGCTGCGTGAAAAGGGCATTGATCAACTGCGTCTTGAACGGCGTCTGTCACCCCCATGGACCAGCGACTGGATTGCTCGGGATGCGCGCGAGAAGCTGCGCGCCTTCGGGATTGCGCCGCCGATTGATGGCACTGCAGCCAGTGGTGTCATGGCCGCACGGGCGCGCCGCATGAGCGGCAAGAGCAATCTGGTGGTGGAATGCCCGCGGTGTGCTTCGACCAACACGGAACGTGTCAGCCAGTTCGGCTCCACCCCTTGCAAAGCCTCGTGGCGCTGTAAGGACTGTCTGGAACCCTTTGACTATTTCAAATGCATCTAAGCCTTGGAGGAGAGGCTTGCCATGTCACGATTTTCATCACTTGAAGTGATCGATGTGCGTCGCGAAACCCGCGATGCCGTGGTCCTGACGTTAAAACCCGACCCTGCAGATGCGGAGGCTTTCGCCTTTACGCAAGGGCAATATCTCACCTTTCGCCGGATGTTTGATCAGGAAGAGCTGAGGCGTTCCTATTCCATCTGCGCGGGCCTTGACGAGGGGTGCCTGAAGGTCGGGATCAAACGCGTTGAGGGGGGAGCCTTTTCCACCTGGGCCAATGAAGAGCTGAAGGTGGGCGACCATATAGACGCCATGCCACCGGCGGGTCGCTTCTTCACGCAGATTGATCCGGCAGCTGAGAAAACTTATCTCGCCTTTGCTGGAGGGTCGGGTATTACACCGGTGCTCTCGATCATCAAGACGGTCCTGGCTCGCGAACCGAAATCCAACGTCACGCTGGTGTATGCCAATCGGCAGATGAGTTCGATCATGTTCCGCGAGGAACTGGAAGACCTCAAGAATATGTATCTGGGCCGGTTGTCCGTGATCCATATTCTCAAGAGTGAGGGGCAGGAAATCGATCTCTTCACCGGCCGCATTGATGACGAGAAACTGGACGCCCTGTTCAATCTCTGGATTGAGGCCGACAGTGTTGATACCGCCTTCATCTGCGGACCAGAGCCCATGATGCTGACCATTGCGGACAATCTGCGCAAGCATGGTATTTCTGATGAGCAGATCAAGTTCGAGCTTTTTGCCACGTCTCAGCCGGGCCGGGCTCGCAAGCAGGTCGTTTCCAAAGAAGCGTCGGTCACGCGCAACAGCTGCGCGGTCTCGGTGACCCTGGATGGCGCAACGCGCAGCTTCACGATGCCCAAGGATGGCAATTCGATTCTCGAAGCAGCGATTGCCAATAACATGGATGCTCCGTTTTCCTGCAAGGCCGGGGTTTGCTCCACCTGTCGGGCCCGTGTGCTGGAGGGCGAGGTCGAGATGGCTGTGAATCATGCTCTTGAGGACTATGAGGTGAAGGCTGGCTATGTGCTGTCGTGCCAATGTGCGCCGGTCTCGGACAAGGTGGTGTTGAGCTATGACGAGTGATACAGGACTGATGCCGATTGATGAGTATCTCGCGCAAGGGGGAAAGCTCACCTCGCCGGAGAATGTATCCCCACGCTATCGTGCCGAGCTTTTGAAGCTGATGTCGTCCTTTGTTGACAGCGAATTGGCTGGCTCTGCCGGTTTTGCCAATGCCATCAATTGGGCTCCGGGTATCGCGCAGCGGATTGCGGCCTGCCGGATCACTCTTGAGAAGGCGGCCAGCGCGGAAAAGGTGCTCGATCTCATGGAAGATTTCGGCACTGACAAGGCTCTCTACAATCGGGCCCATGATTGGGCGGCTCGCATGCCGCGTGACGCTGCCATTGACCCTTGCCGCCAAGGGGGCGACATGCGCCTTTCGGTTTTTCATGCGCCGCTTGTCAGTTGGACGGATGCCTGCGTCATGAACCTGCTGATGGGGCTGGCAACGGGCATCCAGCTTGGAGAGCTGGCTCAGGTTTCCTATAGCCCGCTCGCTGAAGCGATCCGGGAGATTGCCCCTGTTGAAGCGCGCCACAAGGAGATGGGGCGAGTCGCGCTGGAGGATATCTGCTCCAGGGCCGAAGGGCGGCCTGAAGCCGCAGCCTCAATTGATTATTGGTATCCACGCGTGGCGGCGACCTTCGGTGTGATTGGCTCGGAACGGTTCGAGCGGTTGCATCGGAAAGGGCTGCGACACAGCACTAACGAGGTGCTTCTCGACGCATGGCAGAAAGCTTCCAGGGGCGAGATTGCAGCGCTCGGGCTGAGCTAGGCTAATCCAAGTAGAAAGGAACAATCATGAAGGACGAGACCCTGTCTCCGCGCCGTCTGGAAAGTTATGTTGTCGGCGCCTGGCGCACGGGTGAAGGCGAGGGCGCGCCTGTTGCCAATGCTGCCACAGGCGTGGTGCATGCCTTGATAGGAACCAAGGGGCTTGATTTTCGTGCAGCTCTTGAATGGGGGCGTGCGGTGGGCGGGCCCGCTTTGCGGGCCATGACGATCCATCAACGCGCCCTGATGCTCAAGGCACTTGGCCTGAAGCTGATGGAGCTGAAGGAAGACTTCTATCAGGAGAGCTTTGCCACTGGGGCCACGCGCAGCGATGCCTGGCCCGATATCGAGGGCGGCATTGGAACCATGCTGACCTTTGCATCCAAGGCGCGGCGGGAATTTCCCAATGCACGGGTGCTGACGGAAGGGCCTGTCGAGACTTTAGCGCGGGATACCTCCTTCATGGGGCAACATATTCTGACGCCGATGGAAGGTGTGGCCATTCACATCAACGCCTACAATTTTCCGGTTTGGGGCATGTTGGAGAAAATCGCTCCTTCGCTGATTGCGGGCATGCCTTGCCTCGTCAAACCAGCTAGCCAGACCGCCTATCTTACAGAATTGGTGGTGCGGCGCATGCTGGAAACCGGTCTGCTGCCCGACGGTGCCTTGCAGATTGTAACCGGTGATCCGGGTGATCTGCTGGATCATGTGACCGAGCAGGATGTGGTGACCTTCACCGGTTCGGCCACAACTGGTCAGATGCTTAGGAGCAAACCGGCCATCATTGCCAATTCCGTTCGTTTCACGATGGAGGCCGATAGTCTGAATGCATCTGTGCTTGGTGCGGATGCGGGCCCCGGGACGCCGGAATTTGATCTGTTCGTGCGTGAGGTGGCGCGTGAGATGACCGCCAAGGCGGGGCAGAAATGTACCGCCATTCGCCGCATCATGGTGCCTCGATCCCATGAAACCGCCTTCGTGGAGGCGCTCACGGCCAGGCTTGAGCAGGTGCCGATCGGGCTGCCGACAGACGCTTCCGTGCGTATGGGCGCGCTCGTTTCCCTCAAGGATCGAGAAAAAGTTCGTGCGCGCACTTCCGAATTGATGACCGAAGCAGAGCTCGTGGTTGGTGATCCTGAAAGCTGCCTTTTGGTCTCGGGCGATGGGGAAAAAGGCGCCTTCATGGCTCCGGTGCTGTTGCGCTCTGCCAATCCGCAGGAAGGGGAGGCGGTGCATGGCATCGAGGCCTTTGGGCCTGTGGCAACGCTGATGCCTTATGATGATCCGGAAGAGGCCATTGCTCTTTGTCGTAAGGGGCGAGGGTCGCTTGTCTCCTCTGTCTTCACGGATGATGGAGCACTGGCTGCCAAAATGGTGGCGGGGCTTGCGTCATTCCATGGGCGCGTGATGATCGGCAATCGGGCTTCGGCCAAAAGCTCGACGGGCCATGGCTCTCCGCTTGCACCCTTGGTGCATGGTGGACCGGGCCGTGCCGGTGGCGGCGAGGAAATGGGGGGGATGCGTGGTGTGAAGCATTTCATGCAGCGCACCGCCATTCAGGGCGCTCCAGCGATGCTATCGGCCGTCACGGGACAGTGGGTTGATGGCGCACCGGTGCAACATGATGTGCATCCGTTTCGCAAGTCCCTTGCCGACCTTGAGATCGGGGATCAAATCGTCACGGACGCCCGCCCGGTTACGCAGGCTGATGTGGAGCATTTCGCCGAATTTACCGGTGACACCTTTTATGCGCACATGGATAGCGCTGCGGCCAAGGCAAATCCGTTCTTTGAGGATCGCGTCGCCCATGGATATCTCATCGCCTCTTTTGCGGCAGGTCTGTTCGTTGATCCCGAACCGGGGCCGGTGCTGGCCAACTATGGTGTCGATGCTATGCGCTTCATGATGCCGGTCTATTTTGGCGATAGCTTGCGGGTGCGCCTTACCTGCAAGGAGATCAATCCTCGCGAAAATGCCGAGCATGGTGAGGTGCGTTGGGACTGTCAGGTGGTCAATCAGAAGGGCGAGATCGTGGCGCACTATGACGTGTTGACCATGGTGGCCAAAAGCTGGCCCCTGTCCTTGTCTGATGCTGCGGAATAGTTGGCGGAAAGGGGCCTGAACCGGCATCGATGCCGGTTCAGGCCCCTAGATTGGCTTTTGCTGTTTTGAGCGCATTGAGGGGCTGAGCAACATCCAGTCTGCTTGCTGACGCTCTGGGCCGACTCTCGGGGCTATCTCTGGCTATATCAATGCTGTCTTGGGGAAGGCGGCGCCTAGCGGACGGCTTTCACCCCTTCCAGAATGAGCACAGTTGCCAAACGGGCATAGTCCTCGCGGGAAATGGGGCCATCTTCCTTGAACCACATATAGACCCAATTCATCATGCCGAACAAAGACATGGTGACTGGCATCAGCAGTGGGCGGTCGGGATCATCCAGAATCGGGTGGATCTCGCGTAGCGTGCTGGAGAAGCGTTTGACGACGCGGCGCTCCACCTTGACGATTTCGGCGCGCTGCTCGGCTGAGAGCGCCTGACTGGCGTTGAGCTGCACTTTGTGTTGATCGTCTGCGCCGCGATAGGCCTCTATGACCGTCCGGACCAGCTTTTCTAGTCGTTCTTCTGCAGGCAGGGATGGATCATCCGCGTCCGTCAGAGCTTGATCCAGCTCTTCGAGATGAGAATGCACGATCTCGAAAATCAGCGCATCCTTGGATGGATAATAGTGATAGAGCAGGGACTTGGACACGCCGGCGGCGGATGCGATCTGCGACATGGAGGCTTTTTCCATGCCTTGCGTTGCGAAGACTCGTGCCGCATCCAGCAGCAAACTATGTTGTTTTTCTTCGAAATCGTTTGCGCGTGTTCTGGCCATGGACAGAGTTCTCCAAAATGCTGAAGACGAAAGTAGGGGGCTATTATGCCCCCTATACACCAAATTTGCTATAGTTGACCATACGGTCGGTTAAATTTTTGGCCGATTGTCGACAACGCGCTTGGCCTTGCCTTCGGATCTGGCCAGTTCTTGTGGATCGCGTACATCGATCCTGACTGTTACACCAACTACGGATTTGATGTGGTGGGAAAGCTCCACTGCGGAGGCCTTGCGGGCGTCTTCGGAGACATGATCGGTAGAGGCTTCCACGTGAACAACCATGGTGTCCTTGTGATCCTTGCGCGACAATTCGATTTGGAAGTGCGGTGTGAGGCCATCGCATTTGAGGATCTGCTCTTCGATCTGGGTTGGAAACACATTGACCCCGCGCAGGATGATCATGTCATCAGAGCGACCGGTGATTTTTTCAATCCGGCGCATGGATCGTGCCGTTCCGGGCAACAGGCGGGTGAGGTCTCTGGTGCGATAGCGTACCATCGGCAATCCCTCTTTGGTCAGAGTGGTAAAGACCAACTCGCCCATTTCCCCGTCTGGCAGTACTTCACCGGTGGCTGGATCAATGATCTCGGGATAGAAGTGGTCTTCCCAGATATGCAAGCCGTCTTTCGTCTCCACGCATTCATTGGCAACACCGGGCCCCATCACTTCGGAGAGACCATAGATATCGACGGCATGCATGTTGAAGGCCTGTTCGATCTCTTCGCGCATGCTGTTGGTCCATGGCTCGGCACCAAAAATGCCGACCTTGAGCGAACTTTCTCGCGGGTCCAGTCCCTGACGGCGGAACTCATCGAGAATCGAGAGCATGTAGGATGGCGTGACCATGATGATTGATGGTTTGAAATCCTGAATGAGTGTCACTTGCCGCTCAGTCATGCCGCCGGAGATTGGCACAACGGTGCAGCCCAGTCGCTCTGCGCCATAGTGGGCGCCCAGACCGCCGGTAAAGAGTCCATAGCCATAGGCCACATGTACGATATCGCCGGGGCGCCCGCCGGAGGCGCGAATCGAACGGGCGACCAGATCGGCCCAAACGTCGATATCCTTGCGTGTATAGCCGACGACTGTGGGTTTGCCCGTGGTGCCGGATGAGCCATGAATTCGCACCAGCTTTTCGCGCGGAACAGCAAACATACCGAAGGGATAGGTGTCTCTTAGGTCCGTCTTCTGAGTGAACGGGAACTTGGACAGGTCCGCAAGGGTTTTGAGGTCAGAAGGATGAACCCCATGCTCATCAAAACGTTTGCGATAGAAGGGGGAATTCTCATAAGCGTGGGCCAGAGACCGACGCATACGGTGATATTGAAGAGCCGAAATCTCGTCGCGCGAGGCGACTTCGATCGGATCAAGAAGGTTTTTGGTTGGTGTCAGATCGTTCATTGTTTCCTCCCCAGGATCAGACGTCATCGCTCTTGGCGACGGTTTGGGACGACAGCAGTGTCCCTTTTACGGTGCGGGCATGGCCGCGAAATTCAGCAATGATGGTTCCGTCTTCACGCACCACCTGCACGTCATAAAGACCGGAACGGCCCGAGCGGGACCGCTCGCGGGCGGAGGCCGTCAGGCGGTCGCCACGGGTGCCCGGTGCAAGAAAAGTGATAGCGCAATTCTGCGCGACGGTGATTTGGTTGTATGTGTTGCAGGCAAAGGCAAAGGCGCTGTCTGCCAGGGTAAAGAGATAGCCGCCGTGCGCATTGCCGTGACCATTGGTCATGGCTTCGGTGAGCATCATAGACAGAACGGCCTCACCGGGCGCTACATGCTCCAGTTTCATGCCGAGCTTTTGGGAGGTGGAATCCCCGTCCCACATAGCCTGAGCGCAGGCTTCGGCCAGCTCTTGCGGGGGCATGGTTGTCATCTGGTCCATATCAGCACCCCCTGAAGTTGGCTGGGCGTTTTTCCAGAAAGGCTGCGACACCTTCAGAATAGTCGTCGGTCTGACCAGCAGTGCGCTGGCAGTCACGTTCCATATCTAGATGCGTGTCCAAGGGCTGATCGGAAGCGGCCTGGATGAGGCGTTTGCTCAGTCCCAGACCAACGGTAGGGCCAGCGGCAAGCTGCTCGGCCATGGCACTTGCTTCTTCCATCAGCGCTTCATCATCCACAGCCTTCCAGATCAGGCCCCAGTCGGCGGCTTGTTCCGCAGGAAGAGGAGTTGCCAGCATCGCCAGCGCCTTGGCTCTCGGTTCGCCCAGAATGCGGGTGAGAGACCAGCTTCCTCCGGCATCGGGAATAAGGCCAATCTTGGAAAAGGCCTGAATGAATTTTGCCGATTTCGCAGCCAGAACGATGTCACAGGCCAGAGCGATATTGGCTCCTGCACCTGCGGCAACGCCATTGACTGCGCAGAGCACGGGCTTTTCCAGCAAGCGGATCAGGCGCAGCGTTGGATTGTAAAATGTTTCAAGCGTTTGTCCGAGATCCGGTTTGGCTCCTCCCTTGCGAGGATCGCGGTCTCCCAGATCCTGCCCGGCGCAAAAGCCGCGTCCTGCTCCTGTTAGCAGAACGGCGCGGATATCCGCATCCGCAAGAGCGCGTTCCATTTGTGCCCGCAAGGCAAGATGCATCTCATCGTTGAATGAGTTCAGTTTGTCCGGTCTGTTGAGCGTGAGCCTGAGCACGCCATTCTTCAGATCCGACAGCACGGTCTCGGATATGTTCATTTGTTCTCCCCCAAGGTCCACTTTTGTAGAGCCAACGAAAGACTTGTTGCATAAACCGTCCGGACGGTCAATTATACGCTTGAATAAATCGTCCGGACGGTCAATTATATGCCGGATACTGAATGTGGGGGACCAATGACTAATTTTTATATTCGCCATCATGCGCTGCTGACTGATGCTGTCTCTGCGCTGAAATCGCGGGAATTCTGGACGCCGTTTCCGGAAATCCCCAGCGGCCGTTTCTATGGCGAGAGCGCTCGCGAAGATGGTCAGGCGGCCTTTGATAGACTAATTGGTCATCGGTTTGCGCTACCCGATCATCCGGAAACCGACAGGGTGGGCATGGAAGAATCTCCTTGGGGGCTGCCGCTCAAGATTAATTATCCCACAGCTGATGCATCGCAGCTGATTGAAGCTTCTGAGGCCGTTGCTGGTGAATGGGCCGAAGCCAGCCCGGAGGTGCGCGTCGGGGTTCTGCTAGAGGCTCTGGTGCGGCTTAATGCCATGAGTTTCCTGATGGGGCACGCGGTGATGCATACCACCGGGCAGGCATTTCCCATGGCCTTTCAGGCTGGTGGGCCGCATTCGCAGGATCGTGGACTGGAGGCGGTTGCCGCTGCGTGGGTTGAGATGAACGCGACCGTGCGCGAGGCGACATGGGAGAAGCCGCAAGGCAAGCTGGCCTCCATCATTCTGGAAAAACGCTGGAAACTGGTGCCGCGCGGACTGGCGTTAGCCATTGGCTGCAACACCTTCCCCACCTGGAATGGCTATCCGGGGATTTTTGCCAGTCTGGCTACGGGTAATACGGTCATTGTCAAGCCACATCCGGCGGCCATTCTGCCCCTTGCCCTTACCGTCAGAGTTTTACGCGAAGTGCTGGTGGAAGCCGAGCTACCGGCCGATGTGGTTCTGCTTGCTGCCGATGAGCCTGGACAGGAGATGACGCAAGAGCTCGTGGATAGCGGCGCCTTTTCCCTGATCGATTATACTGGTTCTTCGGTTTTTGGCGCTTGGCTACGCAAGCATGCAGGCAAGGCACAGGTCTATACCGAAGAGACCGGCGTTAACTCCATTACGATAACCGGATGCCGAGATTTCAAGGGCATGTGCAACAATATTGCCTTTTCGCTGTCGCTCTATTCGGGGCAGATGTGCACTTCGCCGCAGAATATCTATATCCCGTCCACTGGCATAGACAGTGATGAGGGGCCCAAGAGCTTTGATGACGTGGCCAAGGGTATCGCCTTCTCTGTCGACAAATTGCTGTCTGATGGGGAACGAGCTTCCGGGATATGCGGCACCATTGCCAACCCGGCGACCCTTGCGCGGGTGGCCGTGTCGCGTGGTATCGGACGTATTGTCCGCGATAGCGGCGAGACGGGGATTGGCCGCAGTGCAACGCCGCTGTTGTTGGCGCTTGACGGGGAAGAAGAGGGGGCGGAGCAGGAGGAGTGCTTCGGGCCGGTGTCATTCTTCATTCCATGTGAAAGCGCATCCGATGCTATCGCGCGTGCATCAAGCATTGCCCGACAGAAAGGGGCGATTACCGCTGCTCTGTATGCCACGGATCAGGATCTGATCACGGAGGCCGAGGATGCCTTCGCGCATGCTGGAGTCAATCTGTCGGTCAATCTGACGGGCAATATTTTTGTCAATCAATCGGCGGCTTTTTCCGACTTTCACGTTACTGGCGCCAATCCTTCGGGCAATGCCTGCCTGACGGATACTGCCTTTGTCGCGTCGCGTTTCCGGCGCGTCATGATCCGTTGGCCCAAGGTCGCTTAAGCGGCATTGAGCCAATTTCATCAACTGGATATCTAGGGAGGACTATCCATGAAACCTGTAATTACTACTGCCATGACTACACTTGTTGCGCTTGGCGTTATCAGCCTTGCCGCTCCGGCTTCTGCTGAAATTCGTCTGGGGGCGAGTGTCTCTGCAACGGGGCCTGCGGCCTTTTTGGGGGACCCGGAGGCCAAAACCATCGAAATGCTCGTGGAGCAGGTCAATGAGGCCGGTGGCATCAATGGTGAAAAGATCGAGCTATTCCTTTATGACGATGGTGGCGACCCCAACAAGGCTCGCACCTTTGCTACTCGTCTGGTGGAAGATGACGAAGTGGTTGCCATCATTGGTGGCTCAACGACGGGGACCACCATGTCGATTATTTCGGTGGCGGAAGACGAGGAAATTCCGTTCATCTCGTTGGCTGGTGCCATCCAGATCATTGATCCGGTGCGCGACTATGTGTTCAAAACGCCGCATACGGACAGAATGGCATGCGCCAAGATCTTTACGGATATGGCGGCGCGTGAGCTCACCAAAATCGGCATGATTTCCGGTACGGACGGGTTTGGCGCATCGATGCAGGCGCAGTGCCATGATATCGCTGCGGAGCACGGTATAGAGGTGATCGCGGATGAGACTTATGGGCCGCAGGATGCGGACATGACACCGCAGCTCACCAAGATTTCCAAGACCGAAGGCGTGCAGGCGATCCTCAACCCCGGCTTTGGTCAGGGGCCGGCGATCGTGACGCGCAACAAGGCGCAGCTTGGCATCAACTTGCCGCTTTATCAAAGCCATGGTGTGGCCTCTGACGGCTTTATCAAGCTGGCCGGTGCCGAGGCATCCGAGGGCGTCAGACTGCCGGGAACGGCCCTGTTGATCGCAGATATTCTGCCCGATGGAGACCCACAGAAGGATGTTGTTACGTCTTACAAGTCCGCTTTCGAGGGCAAGTATGAGCAGAAGGTGTCCACCTTTGGCGGCTACGCCAATGATGCCTTTTTGCTGATGACAAGTGCCATGGCCAAAGCAGGCTCTGATGCTGAAGCAATCCGCAATGCGCTTGAGGACACATCCGGTCTGGTGGGGACAACCGGCACCTACAGCTTCTCTGCCAATGACCATCTCGGTCTGGATCTCAGCGCCTTTCGCATGCTCGAAATCCGCGATGGTGGCTGGGCTCTTGCAGAATAAATGCGCATCGGGCGGGGCTGTTGCCCCGCCTCAATCGACTCGATCTTAAAGGGAGAGCCGCTCATGGATGCCTTGATGCAGTTTCTTTTGTCTGGAATGACCGTCGGCGCAGTTTATGCGCTCGTTGCTCTGGGCTTTACAATTATCTATAACGCTTCCGATGTGGTGAATTTCGCACAGGGCGAATTCGTCATGCTGGGCGGTATGACAACCGTTTTTGCCCATGCCGCAGGGTTGCCTCTGCCTCTGGCTGCGGTCATTGCCATTGCGCTCACCGCCCTTGTTGGCGTGGCGCTCAACAAGCTGGCGATTGAACCGGCCCGTGGTGCGCCGGTGGTCTCATTGATCATTATCACCATCGGGGCGTCGATTTTCATCCGGGGTGCCGCGCAGCTGGTTTTTGACAAACAGTTGCACCGCTTTCCCTCTTTCTCGGGCGATGAACCTATACGTTTGCTCGGGGCTGCGATTCTTCCGCAGAGCCTGTGGGTTGTCGGTGGGGCCTTTGCCGTCTTTTTCGGCCTCTGGGCCTTCTTTACCAAAACCCTGACAGGCAAGGCCGTGTTGGCAACAGCCAATAATAGACTGGCCGCACAGCTGGTCGGCATCAATACCGGTTGGGTGATGACGCTTTCCTTCTCTCTGTCCGCAGCCATTGGGGCGCTCGCTGGCGTTCTGGTCACTCCTATCACGCTGGTTGCCTATGACGTTGGGGTCGGGTTGGCGCTCAAGGGTTTTGCGGCTGCCATGCTGGGCGGCATGGGCAACCCGAAAGGGGCGCTTGTTGGCGGCATCCTTCTTGGTCTTCTGGAAGCGATGACAGCTGGCTATCTCAGTTCACAATATAAGGATGCGGTAGCCTTCATCGTCATTCTGGCTGTGTTGTTTGCCATGCCGCAGGGTTTGTTCGGCGCCAAGCACACCGAGAGGGTCTGATCCATGAAATCAAATCTGAAATGGATACAACTGGCGATCGTGTTTGTGCTGATCATCGCGTTGCCGGCATTTTTTCCCTCTGGATACTATTATCGGGTCGGAGCGCTGATCTTTGTCAACGCCCTCAGCGTCGTCGGTCTGGTGATCCTGATCGGTTATGCGGGCCAGATCAGCCTTGGCCATGCCGGATTTGCTGGCATAGGGGCCTATGCCTGCGCTCTGGGACCTGATTATGTCGGGTTACATCCAGCTTTCTCAGTCATTCTGGGTGCTGTTGTTTCTGCTGGTATGGCAGCGCTTATCGGCAAGCCGATCTTGCGTCTCAAAGGGTATTATCTCGCGGTTGCCACTTTGGGGTTCGGCATTCTGGTCTCCATGGTTTTGACCAATGAGCGCGCACTGACAGGCGGTCCGGATGGAACGGCTGTGGCGAAACTGGGGTTGAGAAGCTGGCTCAAGGATGCCGGTGTCAAGCTTTCCAGCGGAGAATTCTGGTATCTGGTCTGTGGGGCCGTCTTGCTGATTGGGGTCTGGATTGCGCTCAATCTGTTCCATAGCGCGACCGGACGGGCCATGCGGGCGCTGCACGGCTCGGAAGTCGCCGCGCGTACTGTCGGTATCGATGTTGCGCAGGTAAAGCTGCAAGCCTTCGTGATTTCTGCTGTCTATGCGTCGGTGGCCGGGTCTCTTCTGGCCTTACAGAATAAGTTCATCACACCTGATGTTGCCGGCTTCATGCATTCCATCGAAATGGTGACCATGGCTGTTCTGGGAGGCGTCAACTCTGTTCTGGGGGCCACATTAGGGGCGGCGATACTTACATTGCTGCCACAGGTTCTCACGATATTCGCCGAATATGAGCAGTTGGTCATGGGGCTTGTGATGATCCTAGTGATGATCTTTCTGCCCAAAGGGCTGTTGCCTTCCATCGCTGCCCGGTTGAGAGGGAGGGGAGAATGACGCTTTTACAAATTGAAGGACTGGGGATCAGCTTCGGTGGCCTAAGGGCGGTCAATGATGTGGGCTTTTCTGCCAAGCCGGGCGAAGTTGTCTCGGTTATCGGGCCAAATGGCGCAGGCAAGACGACCCTCTTCAACATGATTTCCGGCGTCTATCTGCCCAACACGGGGCGGGTACTGCTCGATGGGCAGGATGTCACACGGTTTGAATCACACCGTCTGGCGCGCAAGGGACTGACGCGCACATTCCAGAATCTGCAGATTTTTCAGGATATGACTGTGCTCGAAAATGTCATTGTCGGCTTTCATCTGGCCGAGCGAGGTCATTTGTTGGCCGACATTCTCTCTTTGCCGAGCACAAAACGACGGGCACGGGAGGTGCGGACGAAAGCCATGGATCTGCTGAAGCGGGTACGTTTGGACAAGGCCGCCGACCAAGTGGCGGGCAATCTGTCCTACGGATCGCTCAAGCGGCTGGAAATCGTGCGCGCACTGGCTATGGAGCCACGGGTTTTGCTGCTTGATGAACCGGCGGCTGGCTGCAATGCGGTCGAGACCGAAGAGATCGATTCATTTATCGCGGAGCTTGCTGCCTCTGGCATCGCTATTCTGCTGGTCGAGCATGACATGAAGATGGTGATGCGGATTTCCAATCATATTGTCGTTCTGGATCACGGTGAGAAAATCGCCGAAGGCAGCCCGGAAGAGGTTTCGAAAAATCCCGAGGTGATTTCGGCCTATCTGGGCGCGGAGGCGGGGCAGGATACCCCGAGCGTGGAAAGGGAGGTTGCCAATGCTGACGGTTGAGAAACTGCATTCGGCCTATGGGCGCATCGAGGTGCTGCACGGGATCGATCTGCAGGTCAAGTCAGGTGAGATTGTGACCGTGGTGGGGGCCAATGGGGCAGGCAAGACAACGCTCCTCAAGTGCCTTTCCGGTACGCAACCTGTCACTTCGGGGCAGATCGATTTTCGTGGTGAGGTGATCACAGCAGTGCCTGCCTTCAAGCGACTGGAACGTGGACTAGCGCAGTCGCCGGAGGGGCGGCAAATATTCACCAATCTGTCGGTGGAGGAAAATCTGCGCCTTGGTGCCTTTCTTTTCAGCGATGATCGGGTGGATGCGGATATGCAGGATGCTTTCACCATGTTTCCGATCCTCAAGGAAAAGCGCAACCTGATGGCGGGCGGGCTTTCTGGAGGGCAGCAGCAGATGCTGGCCATTGCGCGGGCCCTGATGGGGCGTCCGCATTGCCTTTTGCTGGATGAACCGTCGATGGGGCTGGCGCCTTTGCTGGTCGCGCAAATATTTGAGGTGGTTGAAAGCCTGAAGGCGCGCGATGTGACGGTTTTGCTGGTGGAACAGAATGCCTTCGGAGCGCTCAAGATCGCCGATCGCGGCTATGTGATGGAAACGGGGCAGGTGACGATGAGCGGTCCTGCATCGGAGTTGATTGCAGATCCGCGCATTCGTGAAGCCTATTTGGGGATTTGATATGGACGCGAAAAATTCATCTGTTGTTCGCCTGCGCCGTGCGGGTGATATTGCCATCGTCACGGTTGACAATCCGCCGGTCAATGCGCTCTCGGTGGCTCTCCGCCAAGGATTGCTGGATGCTGTTGAGGATTGCGAGGCTGATGAGGCTGTGCGGGCGGTGGTGCTGCAGTGTGCGGGGCGAACCTTTATTGCCGGTGCAGATGTCCGTGAGTTCGGCAAGCCCCCTCAACCGCCCCACTTGCCTGATGTGGTTGCACGTATCGAAGGGGCTCGAAAGCCCTGGATTGCTGCGATCCACGGGACCGCTCTGGGGGGCGGGTTCGAGGTGGCCATGGGATGCCGCTTTCGTGTTGCTGCACCAGACGCCAAGGTCGGGCTGCCTGAGGTGACGTTGGGCATCGTGCCGGGGGCCTCTGGCACTGTGCGCACCGCGCGTCTTGCCGGGGTAGCCTCTGCGGTGGAACTTGTCACCAGCGGACGGCCATGGAAGGCAGACAAGGCACTGTCTGCAGGCCTTTTGGACAGCGTCGTCGCAGGGAATTTGGAAGACGAGGCGATAGCCTTTGCGCGAGCCGCCTTGGACCGCCCCTTGCCTGAAGTGGCTTCAGAGCGCCCTGTGGAGCCGATGCCAGAAGCTTTTTGGCAAGAGGCAAAGAAGGCCGTGGCCAAAGCTGGACATCAGGCCCCTGTGAAGGCGTTGGAATTGATCCG
Organism: Cohaesibacter marisflavi; assembly: GCF_963665895.2. Lineage (NCBI taxonomy): Bacteria > Pseudomonadati > Pseudomonadota > Alphaproteobacteria > Hyphomicrobiales > Cohaesibacteraceae > Cohaesibacter > Cohaesibacter marisflavi. The sequence goes on from NZ_OY762534.1 coordinate 402,442, forward strand.
TCAGGGATCCGAGCTTCCCTTCTCGGATGCGATGGCGAAGGAGCGCGAAGCGTTTCTTACGTTGCGCCAGTCAGACGAGGCAGCAGCCTTGCGTCATGTGTTTTTTGCAGAAAGGGCAGCCGGTCGACCTGATGCCCTGCGCTTCGTTACGCCACGACAAGTGCATACTGTCGGGGTGATTGGGGGGGGGACCATGGGCGCGGGCATTGCGGCTGCCCTGAGACAGGCAGGCCTGCCCGTTGTGCTGATTGAGCGGGATCAAGCCGCTTTGGATCGCGGGATGGATACCCTGTCCACCTTGTTCGATGGAGCTGTTAAACGCGGCAAGCTGGATGCCAAAGGCAAAGCCGAGTGCATGGACGGCGTTACTGGCAGCGTGGACTATAGCGCTTTGGTGCCGTGCGATCTTGTCATTGAGGCTGTTTTTGAGGAAATCGGGGTGAAGCGCTCTGTCTTTGCGGAGCTTGTGCTTCACTGTCGGCCTGATGCCATTCTTGCGACCAATACCTCCTATCTCGATCCGCGCGCAATTGCTGAGGGCCTTCCCAATCCGGAGCGGTTCATCGGGCTGCATTTCTTCAGTCCGGCCCACATCATGAAGTTGCTGGAGATTGTGCCGGTGACTGAAACGGCTGAGGAGGTGCTGGCATCAGCCTTTGCGCTTGCGCGGCAGTTGGGCAAGATGCCGGTCAAGGCCGGTATTTGCGAAGGTTTCATCGGTAATCGCATTCTCAAGCGCTATCGGAGCGAAGCAGAGACGCTTCTGCTTGATGGTGTAGCCATTGCTGATATCGATCAAGCGATGCGGGCTTTCGGTTTCCGGATGGGGCCGTTCGAAGCGCAGGATCTGGGAGGGCTTGATATCGCCTTTCTACAGCGAGAAGGTGCGCGTGCCGCAGGAAAAGACGTGCCCGAAACGCTGGGAGACATTCTGGTCAAAGCGGGGCGCAAGGGGCAGAAGACCGGCGGCGGCTGGTATGACTACAACAAAGGAGACCGCACCCCGCGCCCTTCGGACGCAGTTGCCCAGTTGCTCAAGGGGAGAATGAAGGCTCAAAAGCCAATGCCTCTGGATGCAATCTCAAGCCATTTGATCACTGCGATGGCGAGAGAAGGGCAGGCTCTTCTGGAAGAAGGGATCGCCGGGCAACCATCGGACATCGATCTGGTCGAAATCCATGGATATGGGTTCCCGCGCTGGAAAGGGGGGCCGATGTTCTGGGCCGAACGGATGGGCCTAACAAATCTCGCAGGATAAGAAACAAGACAAAAGCGCAGCCTGATTGATGCAGGTTGCGCTTTCTTTTTTGGTCACGAATTTGGTCCTTGAGCAGATGGTCCGTCTGCTCTTATTCTGCGATGGCAGGTGCCGGTGCTCGTTTCATTTGATAGAGCTTGAGAAGTGGCTGACCCAAGGCGGCAATCAGAATGAGGCTGCCGCCTATGAAGGTTGCCTCACTAGGAACTTCTCCGAACAGAGCCCAGATGATCACCGGTGCGATGACAATCTTGATCTGCGCGATGAGGCTGACTTCCGGAGCGGAGATAAGGCGGGTGGCCATGGCATTCAGCATGCGGCCGACGGGGGCGGTAAACAGGCCCATGATCATCATGATCAGCACGCCATACATATCAAAGTCGCCCACCTCGATGAACGGTACGGCAAACAGGCCAATGAACAGGCCACCAGCGCCGACCACCAGAGAGCGGTTGAGCTGGCTGAATTTGCGCCAGACGACGAAATTCAATGATACGGCCAGCGATGCGGTGAGCGCGATCAGGTCGCCAGCAATACCGCCCGATGCCAGAGAGCCTCGGACGATGATATACATGCCGGCCATGGAGAGGAGGATGGCAAAGAATGTTTGCTTCTGCAGGCGCTCCTTGAGGAAAATCCAGCTGAAGATGGCCGAGAGAATGGGCGTTACGCTCATGATGAGCAGCACATTGGCGACGGTCGTTTTTTGCACAGCAAGGGTAAAGGCTGTTCCGCTGACGCCCATGATGGCGCCAGAGACAAGCAGCATGAAGCCACCGGCCTTTATGACAGGAAGCAGATGGCCTTCCCGAATGCGGGTCAGCAGAGTCATCGAGATCAGCGAGAAGACGCCGAACAGGAAAGACGGCGCAAAGCCATGCAGGCCTGACAGGCGGATGAAGACCGCATCCAGACTCATGAGAGCGGCGGCGACCAGAAGATAGGTAAGACCTTTTTCGTGATGTGTCATTGATGATTAATCCTGACTTGTATTTTCAAGAATTTGAACATAATACTGGTGAGTATGATTTGCAAGCACTGTTGGTGTTCTTATGAAAGCTGCCGAAAAAATCCGTTTGAAACAGAAAACCATCGTGGAGGCTGCCGAACGGCTGTTTCTGGCCAATGGCTATAGTGGTACCACCATGGATGCCGTGGCGTTGGAGGCGGGGGTCACCAAGCAGACGGTTTATCGCTACTTTCCCTCCAAAGTTTCGCTGTTTACTGCGCTTCTTGGTCGTTTCGATGAAGATGAAACAGAATTTTTCTTTGCTGAAGGGGGGACGCTGAGTCAAGAGTTGCAGCGCTATGGTGTGGCCTTTCTGTCTCGTCACATGCAGCCGCGCCATATGGCTTTGTTTCGCTTGATGCTATCGGAAAGCAGGGACAGCAGCGAGCTAGGCGATTTGTTTCGCTCTCATGCGCAGCCCTATTGGCTGGGCAAGCTGACGCTTTTTCTAAGTCAGTATCTGCCAGAACAAGACGCAAAGGCCTATGCGCATATGTATAACGCCATGCTGCTTTCCGAGCGGACGCCGTTGCTGATGCGTAGGGAGGAGGGGATGTCAGCTGAACAGATTCGCAGTCATGTGGATTTTAGTCTCCTGCTTTTTCTTCATGGCCTGCCGCTTGAATGATGACCATTCGCGATGGGGACGCTGCCTATGAGAGGGCAAGAGAGAGGTCGGGGGCCTTTTTCTTCCTGCCTCATGCATATTATCTGTGACTTTCTTCCCGATTGGCGTGAAGGCCTGTGTGCGTCACAATAAAAGCACATAAACTCTACAACCTGTTTGTTGGTATTGGAGCGAAAATCGTCCTGAGGAGATGCAGTTGGCTCGCACTCGCTCGGTCTTTGCTCGCATTGCGGGGCTGGTTGTCTGTTTGATGCCTATTTCGCTCGTGTTTTCAATGAAGTGTCTATTTTAATCCAAGGAGCGCTTGATTATGTCCACACTCTCACTTTCCCGTCGTCGCTTTCTGGCTGGTGCTGCTGGTGCAGGTGCGCTGATTGCTTTGCATCCTTTTTCCGCCTTTGCAAAGGCGGGGCAGGCTCATTTGCGTCTGATGGAAACAACCGACATTCACGTCGCGATTTTTCCTTATGATTATTACGGTGACAAGCCAACGGATTCAGCCGGTCTTGCGCGCACGGCCGCGCTGATCAATGACATCCGCGCCGAAGCGTCCAATTCCATGTTGCTGGATAACGGGGATCTTATTCAGGGCAATCCGATGGGGGATTATGTTGCCTATGAACGCGGGTTTGAAGGGGATCAGCTGCATCCAATGATGGCGGCCATGAATACCCTTGGTTATGACATGGCTACCCTTGGCAACCATGAATTCAACTATGGCCTCGATTTCCTCAAGAAGGCACTCGCGGGCGCAAACTTCCCCTTCGTTTGCGCCAATATCGCCATGGGTGTTACTCCCGGAGCTGACCCCACCAAGGACAAAACCCTGATCAAGCCTTATGAAATTCTTGAAAAGACGATCAAGGATGGTGACGGCAACGAGCATGCCATCAAGCTTGGCTTCATCGGCTTTGTGCCGCCACAGATTATGACATGGGATATGGCCAATCTGGAAGGCAAGGTCATGACGCGCGATATCGTCAAGACAGCCGAAGCCTATGTGCCGCAAATGAAGGAAGAGGGCGCCGAACTGATTATCGCTCTATGCCATTCGGGCATTGCCGGTGGTGGTTATTCCGAAGGTATGGAAAACGCCTCTCTCTATCTGGCCGGTGTGAAGGATGTCGACGTTGTCTTTACCGGCCATCATCACCGTGTCTTTCCTGGCAACTATGCCGACATCAAGGGTGTCGACAACGAGAAAGGTACCCTGATGGGCAAACCGGCGGTTATGGCCGGCTTCTGGGGCTCGCATCTGGGGCTGATCGATCTGCTGCTTGAGAAGAATGAAGATGGCAAATGGGCCATTGCTTCGCATGTGTCCGAGGCCCGTCCGATCTACAAGCGCGAAAAACGGAAATATATTCCTCTGGTGGAAAGCGTGGCGTCGGTTCTGGCTCCTGTCCAGAAAACCCATGAGGAAACCCTTGATTATATCCGCCGTCCGGTGGGGGAAGCTGCTTCGGCGCTTTATTCCTATTTCGCGCTGGTGGCTGATGATCCATCCGTGCAGATCGTCTCCAATGCGCAGCTCTGGTACACCGCGCAGATGCTGAAGGGCTCCGAGTTTGAAGGGTTGCCGCTGCTTTCTGCTGCTGCTCCGTTCAAATGCGGCGGTCGTGGTGGGCCAGATTATTATACTGATGTGCCTGCCGGTCCGGTCGCCATCAAGAATGTGGCAGACCTCTATCTCTATCCCAACACGGCACGGGCGGTGAAAGTCACCGGTCAGCAAGTCAAGGATTGGCTTGAGCGTTCCGCCGGGATCTTCAATCAGGTGGAAGCCGGTGGCAAAGATCAGACTTTGCTCAATCCAGACTTCCCATCCTACAATTTTGATGTGATCGACGGAGTAACCTACAAGATCGATATTTCCCAGCCGTCAAAATATTCTTCTGATGGAAAGGAAGAAATCAATCCCGACGCCAACCGCATTGTCGATCTGATGTATGACGGCAAACCGGTTGACCCTGAAGCCGAATTCATTGTGGCAACCAACAACTATCGCGCTGGCGGAGGCGGCTACTTCCCGGGCTGTGATGGTTCCACCATCATTCTGACCGCGCCGGATACCAACCGCGATGTGATTGTGCGCTACATTGTCGAGAAGGGGACCGTAAATCCGACCGCAGATTCTAACTGGTCGCTGGCTCCTCTGGCTGACACGACGGTTCTGTTTGAAACAGGGCCGAAAGCGGCTGCTTTCGTCGAGGATGTAGAAGCGGTTTCCATCGAGGCAACCGGCGAGACCAGCGAAGCCGGCTTCGGGGTTTATCGAATCTCGCTATAAATCGGCTTACTCCATTGGAAATGAAAACACCCGCAAGTCTCTCAGCTTGCGGGTGTTTTTGTATCTGGCTTTTTAAGAATACTAGCTCAGGAATGTATCATAGTCGGAGACGAGCAGATGGCGTGGTGCTTCGTCTTCTTCGATGGAGGAGAAGCGACCGATATCCATTTCGAACCAGTTGTCGGTCTTGTCGTCATTGACGGTAGACACTTCGCCGATCAGCACATCGTCGCCTTCACCCCAGAAGGAATGCCAGACGCCCGGCATCAGCGTGATGCTTTCACCCGGATCCAGCTTAAGGTGGCTGCCTGCCTTGAGGGTCTTCATACGGCCGTCAATGGGAACCACGACATCCTTTTCGCGATCGATTGTCCCTTCTTCATTCGGCGCCCAGAGTTCGAGCACCAGCTTGCCGCCGCCGCGGTTGATGATGTCTTCGGCCTTCAGATAATGGCGATGCATTGGGGAAAGCTGGTCTTTGCGGCTGATCATGATCTTCTCCGCATAGAGCATGCCTTTGCCGCGTTTGAGGTCGTCTGCAATGCCGTTGCGCACGGTGAACAGAAACAGGCCAAGCTCATCAAATTTCCCAAGTCCGTAATCGGTGATGTCCCACCCCATGGCGCGTTCGACATAGAGGCTATGGTCGGTGGCCTTCATCTCTTCGGGAGAGAGATAGGCAAAGGGTGGCAAAATGTAGCCGAAGGATCGAATGAAGCTGTCTGCCTCTTTCAGGATTTCATTGACATGGGAACGTTTCATCAAAGCTGCTCTCTGAATTCGCTGTTAGAAAATTGACTGCAACGCTGCAATTGAAGGTAGTATAGGACAAATCGAGAGAACTTTATATCGTTACAATAGCTAGGTTGGATAAATCTCTAACTGTTTGTAATTGGGAAAAAAATGGCATAGTCTTCATTCCTGATCAAAAAAGTTACGTATTAAATTTTGCCGTTCTGGCTAAATAGTGCGCGCCATTGAAGGGAATTCATGCAGCAAGGGTCTACCAAGCCGACGCAAAAGACGATTGCGCAAATCATGGGGTTGGCGGTTACCACCGTTTCTCGTGCCCTGAAGGGGGATCCCAAGATCGCCGAGGCGACGCGACAGCAGGTGGCCAAGGTTGCCGAGGAAATCGGCTATGTGCCAGACCGTGCGGCTCAGCGACTCAGAACCGGAAAGACGCGCGTCATCGGCCTGATGTTGAGCCCCCATGACGAGATTTTCGGGTTTGGCAACAGCATGATCGAGGGGTTGACCCGCTCTCTGGAGGGATCTGGCTATCATTTGATCATAACGCCTACATTTTCTGGTGGAGATGATATCGCTCCAATCAAATATGTGGTGCGGAACGGTTTGGCGGATGGGCTGGTGCTGACGCGGACGCGCAATTTCGATGAGCGTATCCGCTATTTGCTTGAGAAGAAGTTCCCTTTTGTTTCGCATGGGCGCACGGATTTCTCGCAAAAGCATAGTTTCATTGACTTCAACAATGAGGATTTTGCCTTTCAGGCTGCCAACAGATTGGCCGATCTTGGCTGTAACCGTCTTTCCATGATCCTGCCGCAGGAGGGCTTCACCTTCCACCAACATCTGCGCTACGGTTTCATGCGGGCCGTGCGGCAGGCAGGTCTGGACTATGTCATTCCGGACACGGTCACGCTGGATTCCAATCTTGAAGCCATCCGCTCATGGGCGGTGGAGCTGTTGTCTGATCGCAAGGAAGGCGATGTCTTCGGCTTCATTTGCCCCGGCGAGACAAGCTATCTGGCGCTGAATGCAGGGTTGCGCAATATCGGCCTCAAACGTGGCGTCGACTATCAGGCGGTGGTGAAAACAAACAGTCCCATTCTGGAGCAGATCTCGCCGACGCTCGATCGGGTGTATGAGGATATAGAGAATGCGGGCGTGCTGATGGGCAAAACGCTGCTATCCATATTGGACGGGAGCAGTGAGGGCGTTTCACAAATTGTACAGGAACCGATCTTCAGTTTTCAGAATGTCTGAGCGAAGCAAGAGGCTGGGCTGAACCGGTTTATCAGGGAGGATTTAAACAGTGACCAACGGGCCGAGAATCATATGCTGCGGAGAAGCGTTGATTGACATGATACCCACCAAGAGTATGGAGGGAACGCTGACCTATGAGCCCTGCTCGGGAGGGGCTGTTTTCAACACTGCGATCGCCTTGGGGCGCTTGGGGGTGCCAGCTGAATTCCTGACTGGTCTATCGTCTGATCTGTTCGGAGAGCAAATCCGGGATTCTCTGGAGCAGAGCGGTGTCGGGGCAAGCCTGAGTGAGGTGAGTAAGCGGCCGACGACCTTGGCTTTTGTCAAGCTGGTTGATGGACACGCGACCTATCATTTCTACGACGAGAATTCCGCCGGCCGTATGCTGTCGATCGAGAATGTGGGGGCTGTGCCCGCATCCATCGACGCCCTGTTTTTTGGCGGTATCAGCCTCGCGGTCGAGCCTTGCGCGCGCACTTATCAGGCAATCGCTCTTAGGGAAGCGGAAGACCATGTCATCATGATGGACCCGAATGTGAGGCCGGGCTTCATCGAGGATGCCGATGTCTATCGTACGCGCATCTGCTCCATGATGGCGCATAGTGACATCGTGAAGCTTTCGGATGAAGACATTGCCTGGTTCTTCCCAGATCTTCACACGCTGGATGAGCAGGTAGCCGAAGTCAAGAAGCTGGGGCCGACGATCATTCTGATCACCAAAGGCGCGGAGGGTGCAACTGCCTATCTTGCTGATGGGCGAACGATCTCTGCGCTATCCGAGCGGGTCAGTGTGGTTGATACTGTAGGGGCCGGTGACACCTTCAATGCCGGTATTCTGGCCAAACTGGATGAAATGGGCCTGTTGAGCAAAGAGGCTCTCAAGGGCGTTTCCGATGATCAGATCGGTGAGGCTATGGCTTTTGCTGCGCGGGTGGCGGCGGTTACCGTTTCCCGCAAAGGCGCCAATCCGCCTTGGGCGAAAGAAATCTAGGCAGCCTTCATGCGGCATTTTGGCCGCGGAAAGATCGTTAATCCTCATTCATAAGCATGCGGACCAATCTGCATGCTTTTCTTTTTTCAAGCGGCTTTTTTACAAATGCAGGTTGGTTTGCCAATTGACAATAATCGTAAAAGTGCCAAATCGTATGATGTTTTTGTCAAAATTATCATACTTGAAACATAAAGTACGGTGCTGTATCTAAAAGGCGGGTGTTCGGTTCAGCAGGAAGCGTTGCTGTTTCTATTAAGGTGGAGGGGCATTTGACTGAGAAGAAAAAAAGGCGTCGAGGGGAAGCCCTCGAGCGAGCAATTCTGGATGCTGCATGGGAAGAAGTGCTGGTCTATGGATTTCAGCAATATACCGTGGAAGGTGTCGTGAAGCGCGCCAAGACAAGTCGGTCGGTTGTCTATCGTCGATGGTCCAACAAGGTGGAGCTGTTTGAAGCGGCTCTTTTGCACTATTTCCAGCAGAACAAACCCACTGTGCCCGACAGAGGGTCTCTACGCGATGATCTGATTGCGCTGTTGAACCAGGTTTGCGAAATGCGGGGCCATTTGATGATGGTTCTTACCTCTCAGCTGATGGAATATTACAGAGAGACATCTGTTAAGCCCATGGAACTGAGAGAGAAGATTGTTATTGCCAGCAATTCGGTTCTCGATGCGGTTCTGCTGAATGCCATTCAGCGTGGCGAAATCAGCGTGTTGCCGATTCCAGATCGCATCAAGCATTTGCCTTTTGATCTGATGCGCAGTGAGTTTTTCATGACCCTGCAACAGCCCAATCTCAATAGCATTATTGAGATTGTTGATTTGATCGTGTTGCCTGCGATCCATTTTCATCAGAAGCAATATGCTCATGTCAGCGGACAAGGGGCTGCCGCACAATAAGGGGGCGGGTCAAGCAGAAGGGTGCTCGATTCAGGGCATCCTCCTATTTCCTTCTGCAATCAACCCAGATCGGGCTCGTGTCGTTACGTGCTTGTCTAACTGACTGTGTTTTGGGCATGAATTTCATTTTGTTGGATAAAGTCCAATAATTAGTCAAAATATCATTGTTAAATGTACTAGTTCTGTTGACCTTTTTTCTGTAATCTCCCTTTCTATAATTGTTGTTAAAAGACTTGCCGACCTTCCATATGGTGCTAAGGCGTTATGGGACGGGTATTGTTTTTCCTATGTCTTTCAATGCGTCTTTGATCCAAAAAGCGTCTAGCGTTCTGGTGACGGCAAGGTTTGTTGGGCTTTTGCTGATCTGATTTTGAGTTCCCGTGGGGGGGACTGGAGATGGGGTGTTTCTCTTTTGCTTTGGCATTTTGTTCAAAGCATGGGGCGCACCCCATCGAGTTTGTGCCGACAGGCGCCTTAGGTCTTGATAAAAATACTATGCTTTAGCTGACTATCCGGTGTTATACCGGCAATTTTTCTTTGTTGCACAGATGGTTAACACCTTGTCAAAGAATTCGGTAGCAAACTTCGGCCCATGAATTTCTAGATAGCAGGGTCTTGGGAGGCTTTCGATGTTCGGGCTACGTAAAGAAAAGGCAGCTGAAGGGTCTTCGTTGAATGATCTCGTCGCCGCAGCAATGGACGGATCTCCGTCTGGTGTATTTATCAACTGTCTGGCGCCGGGACGCGAAGGCATCGTCTATGTCAACAAGGCTTTTCTGAAGGCGTCGGGATACCCATCCCTGCAATCGGTGCAAAGCCGCCCGGTCGCTGAGCTTCTGGCCAAGGAGCAGTATGGCGGTGTTCGCGTGGATGACTATGTCAAAAATGTTGAAGACACCATCCAGAAGTCCGGCAACTGGTCGGGCAAGATTATCTATAACAAATATGATGGTGGCAGTTTTGGCTCGCTGGTGGATATATCGGTTGCCGTGATCGATGACGTGCCATATGCCTGTGCAGTCTTGCAGGATGCGGTGAATAGCGAAGCAGCTTTTGCCAGAAACCGCAGCTTCCAAACGCTATCCAGCAGCTTTCAGGATAGTGTTGGCAGTGTTGCCCAGACCATTCAGGATGCCGCAGGTGACTTGCAGGCAACTGCACAGCAGATGATTGGCGGGGCGCAGCGCACCAGCAGTGAAACCTCGGCTTTGTTTGGCCTTACAAACCAGACGGTTGACAATATGCGCTCTGTGCAGGCTGCAACTGAAGAACTGTCCGCCTCGATTGAGGAAATTGGTCGGCAAGTGACAACCTCGACCGAAGTGGTGCATGAAGCATCCGGTCAGGCCGAGGCCACCACCAATGTTGTCAGCGAGCTGGCCACATCGGCGAGCCGCATTGGTGATGTCATCCGGCTTATTCAGGAAATCGCCGAGCAGACCAACCTGCTTGCTCTTAACGCCACGATTGAAGCTGCGCGTGCGGGCGAAGCCGGGCGCGGCTTTGCTGTTGTTGCTGCTGAAGTGAAGGATTTGGCCAACCAGACTGCCAAGGCAACTGAGGAAATTTCAGGACAGGTTTCCGGTATTCAAACCTCCACGAGCGAGACCGTTGCTGCGATTGAAAAAATCGCGGGCACGATTTCACATATCAACGAGATTTCCTCTTCTATCGCAACGGCTGTTGAGCAGCAGGCGTCGGCTGCCAAGGAGATTGCTGATAACGTGACACAGGCCTCTGGCGGTGCGGAGCAGATCAATGCTGCTCTGGGCAGCGTGGAAGAGGCTGCCAAGGAAACTGAAGTTGCGGCCAAGAGCGTCGCCGAACGGTCAGAGCATTTGTCCGGTCAGTCGAAAGAGTTGAGCGACCATGCCAGCACGTTTCTCGGGGCGCTGGATGAGACCTATCAGGCTCTCTAGTCAGTCTGGCTTTGGCTCAGATCAGTTCCAATGAAATAGAAAAGGGGCCGCGTTGGCCCCTTTGTTTTGTTTGATGAAATCGGCCTAAATGCCCGCGCCGGATTGGTTGTAACCGCCGGCGCCTTCGAGGAATTCTGCCACGAATGGCGAGGATGGCTTTTTGATCAGATTAGCCGGTGTATCGAACTGCTCGATCTTGCCGTCTGCCATGACGGCAATGCGGTCCGCCAGCTCAAACGCTTCTTCCTGATCGTGGGTAACCAGAATGGCACCGACGCCGACTTTCTGTTGCAGGCTGCGCAGGGAAGAACGCAGATCCTTGCGCACCCGCGTATCCAGTGCGCTGAAGGGTTCATCCAGGAGCAACAGCCTTGGCTCGATGGCGAGCGCCCGCGTGAGGGCCACCCGCTGACGCTGACCACCGGAAAGCTGGCTTGGGAAACGCTCTGCCAAATGGCCGATCTGGGCCATGTCGAGCAGTTCAACGACACGGCGGCTGATGTCCTTTGCCGAAGGGCGAGCGCTACGCTCGCGCATTTTGAGACCAAAGGCCACATTCTGGGCAACGCTCATATGTTCGAACAGGGCGTAGTTCTGAAACACCATGCCGAAGCGCCGCTCGCGAGCATCGAGGCCGGTAATGTCCTCTCCGTCAAAGGACAGTGTGCCCCCTTCGGCAAATTGTAGACCGGCAATGGTGCGCAGCAACGTGGTTTTGCCAGAGCCGGACGGCCCCAGAAGGGCGATGAACTCCCCCGGCTCAATATCAAGGCTAACCGCGTCAAGCACCAGATTAGCGCCGTAATATTTGCTGATATTCTGAATCTGTAGCGACATGATTGCTTTCCTAGGCATGCTCGTGCGGATGGCGCGCTTCGATGGTTGAGCGCAGTACAAGGGTGATGACGGCGATCACCGTCAGGACTGTTGCGGCAGCAAAAGCGCCAGTGGCGTTATAGTCGTTGTAAAGCAGCTGCACCTGTAGTGGCAGGGTCATGGTTTCACCCCGGATATTGCCGGACACCACGCTCACTGCGCCGAACTCTCCAATCACCCGGGCGTTGGCCAGAATGGCACCATAGAGGAGGGCCCATTTGATTTTTGGTAGCGTGACATGGCGGAAGGTCTGCCAACCGGTGGCCCCAAGCGTCAAGGCGGCTTCTTCCTGATCCTGCCCGGAGATTTCCATCAGCGGGATCAGCTCGCGCGCCACGAAGGGGCAGGTGACGAACAGGGAGACAAGCACGATGCCGAAGAGGTTGAACATCAACTGGATATCCCAGCCATCCAGCCAACTGCCTACAACGCCGGTGGCGCCATAGATCAGCAGGTAGCAGAGTCCGGCAACGATGGGCGAAATGGAGAAAGGCAGTTCGATGATAATCTGTAGTGCGCGTCTGCCGGGGAAGCGATAATGCACAATGGCCCAAGAAACCGCGATGCCGTAGATGAGGTTGATCGGCAGCACGATGAGCGCCGTGAGCACCGTCAGCCAAATGGCGTGCAGGGTGTCCGGTGTTGTGATATTGGCGCTATAGACCTCAAACCCTTCCTGAAAGGCGCGGGCGAAGATTGCAATGACCGGTAGCGCCATGACGAGGGCGGCAAACAGGATCGCCACGACGATCAGTACTGCCCGTTTGCGCGCCTTCTGACGCAGCAAAGCCAGCACCTGAGGGTTGGTGATGGGCGGTGTGGATGATGGAGCCGACATGATCAGGAACTCCCTTTATGCAAATGCCGAGTGGCGCGGGATTGAGCGATATTAGCAGCCACCAGAACGAAGAGGGCAATCAATAGGATGGTTCCGGCAATGGCACTGGCTGCCGGGTAGTCATATTCTTCAAGTCGGATCATGATCAGAAGCGATGCGATCTCGGTCTTGAAGGGCATGTTGCCAGCGATGAAAATCACCGCGCCGAACTCGCCGAGCGAGCGGGCAAAGGCCAGTGATGCACCGGTGATGAAGCTGGGCCAGACCTGCGGAAATACCACATGGCGGAACACTTGCCAGTCGCGCGCACCAAGAGTCCGGGCCGCTTCTTCTGCGTCCGGTTTGAGGCTTTCGAGTACGGGTTGGACCGTGCGAACGCCAAAGGGCACTGAGGTGAACATCATGGCCAGCACAATGCCCCACCATGTGTAGGCCACCTTAAGACCGACCGCAGAAAGCAGAGTACCCATCCAGCCATTCTTGTCATAAAGGGCGACCAGCGCGATGCCTGCAACAGCCGTTGGCAAGGCAAAGGGCAGATCCACCAGCGCGTCGAGCAGACGTTTGCCGGGGAACTTGTAGCGCACCAGCACATAGGCGAGCAGCAAGCCAAAGACTGCGTTAAAGAGCGTCGCGAAAGCTGCTGCGCTGATCGTTACGCGGAAAGAGGCCAAGGTGCGTTCGGAGGAGATGATACGCCAATAGTCCGCAAGGCCCAACTGGCTCATTTGCCAGAAGAGACCACTGAGCGGCAGCAGGATGATCAGGCAAACAAACAGCAGACTTGTGCCCAGCGTCAGTGAGAAGCCGGGCATGACATGACGTTTGAGCCGAAAAGGACTGAGAAAGGTGCGGGGAGGCGCTGCATCTAGGTGTGTCATCTCACTGGCCTGTCTTGAGGGGAAGCAACAACAGCGGCCCGAAGCGTGGGGTGCCTCGAGCCGCGTTTGTCATTCTTTGGGCGGGATCAATTACCGGTGAAGACCTGATCAAGCACACCGCCTTCGGCGAAGTGGGTCTTGTTGGCCTTGTCCCAGCTGCCGAACACGTCTTCTACGCGGATCAGACGGACCTCGGGGAAGTTCTCGGCGTATTTCGCCTTGACGGTTTCGTTGTGAACGCGGTTGTTGAAGGAGGCAATGATGTCCTGCGCTTCTTCGCTGTAGAGGTAGTCCAGATAGGCTTTGGAGACGTCAACGCTGCCACGCTTTTCGGCTACCTTCTTTACGAGCGCCACAGGGAATTCGGCCAGAAGCGAGATGGACGGCACAACGCGCTGATATTCATCTTCGCCATATTTGGCGCGGATATTTTCCACTTCGGCTTCGAAGGTGATCAGCACATCGCCGATTTCTCGTTCAACGAAGCTGGTGGTAGCGCCACGACCGCCGGTATCAAATACGGCAACATTGCTGAGCAGCTTGCCGACAAATTCGCGAGCCTTGGCATCATCGCCACCATTCTGCTCAAGAGCATAGGCATAGGCTGCCAGATAGGTGTAACGGGCGTTGCCGGATGTCTTTGGGTTCGGGAAGACCAGCTTTACGTCATCGCGCACCAGATCGCTCCAGTCTTTGATACCCTTCGGGTTGCCTTCACGCACAAGGAAGGCGGGGAGGGAAAAGTAGGGGCTGGCGTTGTTTGGCAGATCTTGCTGCCAGCTTTTGGAAACAAACCCGCCACGGTCTGCCAAAACCTGCACATCGAGCACCTGGTTGAAGGTCACGATATCGGCCTTGAGACCCTGCATGATGGCGCGGGCCTGTTTGGAGGAGCCAGCGTGGGACTGTTTGATATCGATGTCCTGACCTGTTTTGTCTTTCCAATAGGCCTGGAACTTGGGGTTGATCGCAGCATAGAGCTCACGCGCAATGTCGTAGGAGACGTTGAGGATCTCTTTGGGAGCGTTGTCGCTTGCGGACGCGGGGGCCGTAAAGAGGAAAGCGGCGCCAACAGCGGCTAGGAGTGTTTTTCTCATGAGGTCTTGTGCCCTTCAAATTGTGGTGTTCGTTGGTAGCCAAAATAGGGTGAAGAGCGCTTTTCTCTCAAGATATCGTTGTCTGTTGTTGGTCTCGGAATTAAAAAATTTTACGCACTATGGCGCTAAATGCGCAAAGTCTTTGTTTTCCTATTTTCATTGCAGTCCAATATGGGGAATTATTTTCGTCTGTGTGGGTATGCGGTCTCTCTGCGCGCGCCATCTTGGGTCGTGTTCTTGTCACTCGTTTCGCGCGCTGGCCTGATCAATGTGCGAAATTTCATGGGCAAAGGCATGCGCTGCTGTGATAGACAGGAAAGCGAATGCTGCTTCTTTCTTTCCTTCTATGGTTTGCCGGGTGAAATCATGACCGATCCGCGATCTCTTTCTGACTCAGACCTGATGTCCCAAGCCGGTAGTGGTGCGAGGGGAATCGCTGTTGGTGATCTCAAACGACAGTTTGCAAGCGGTGAATGCGACTATTATTCCCATCGGGATCTGGAAACAGCGGTGGTTCCAAAAGAGAAAGCCTATATCTCCATCGCTACGCCAGTAGGCAAGCTCATGCTTCAAAGAGACGCGCGGGGGACGGCAGCCATGTCCCGCATGGGGGCGAAGTGGGCCCCTTTTGGTGAGCCCTATCCGCATCATTTTGGGGCGCTGAGTGACAATCGGCATGATGATACGCGCGCGCTCAATGCCTGGCTTATCTATCTTAGACAGAATGAACTGATGGGGCGTTTGCCTGCGGGCAATTACCGCACCACAGACACGCTTGATCTGTCTGGTGGCGCCTTGCAGACGCGCTGGGGCTTTGCTGGGGATGGCAAGCGGGTGACACGCATCCGGCCCGATTTTTCCGATGCATCCAGAAGCGTTATGGCCTTGCTGCAGAATAAGGCCAGTGTGCAATTTTCCGGCTTTTCCATTCAGCCGCATGATAATCAGCCTGATGATGCAATTAGTCCGGTGGGCATGCATTTTGGCCGATTGGGAAACAGCTTCTTGACCTATGTTGGCTTTTACCGGCTCAACAACAGCATTTTGCGCACAGCGCGTCTGGCCAATGTGCGTGTGCAGGATCTGGAAAGCTGGAGTTGTGGGGTCGATTTCAAATTCAAGGATACGTCTGGCATCCTCTTCACCCTGTCGGGAACCACGCTCACCGCAGATGCCGACATATTTGCCCCTGAAGATGTCGGAAAGCACTTTGTTCTAAATAGCGCAGGCTATTTGGGGCGTCGTGGTGTTTTTAAAGCGCAACGACGGCAGCGGGTTTTGGCAAAATATGCAATCGCAGAATTTGTCGATGCGCGGCGCGTGCGTGTTTCTGCCGACTTTTTGCAGGATGCAAAGGATGTCTCAGGCTACTTCGCCGCGCCACGGATTGCATCTGGACGGGGTAAGACGCTTGTTGCCGATCGGGCCTGCTTTTCTCCCTCCCATGTAGGACTGCGCATCTGGGTGGCCAATCCTGCGGCTGCGGACAAAGTGGATATCGTTACGATCAGATTCGTGCGCGATCCATACAGGATCGAAATTGATCGCGCCATTGCGGGGGAGATTGTTGATCAGGAATTCGCGGTCTGTGTTGTCGATATCAGTGATCCGGACATGCGGGTAGGGGGGAACGACTATCTGTTCCGCAATGCGCATATCGAGCATTATGCGGGTGTTGCTGTCGGGGTGCATCGGCACACGCTCGGGCGCTTTTCCGAATGCAAGTTGCATGGCGAAGTTTATAGCAACGAAGGCGTCAGCATCGCCCATATGTGGCACTCGGTTTCTGGCGGCCAGTGGGAGAGCTCCGGCTTTTTGGACCGCTCCCCGGTGGGGGAGGCGCAACTGCGTTTCTTTGATCAAAGAGGGCAGGACTGGTATTTTGACCGGCTGATCTCGACCTATATTCTCAACCAGACTGTTTTCAAATTGGGGACGTTTACAACGGCCGGAGGCTTGCTGGGGCATGTAACCGCCGGGTCGGCCTATTTCCGATCCAACTATAAAAAGGCAAATCTGCTTGCTGATCTGGTGCAGGATGCCAATGATCCGTCACGTCTGGATTTTATGGGGACGATTACGACACAGCAAGGGGAAGAAGACCCTGCAGCAACACTGCCCGATAAGGTTCAATTCGGCCTTGGTGGGGAGCTGTTCAGCTACCAGGAAGGGGCTTTTATTCCGTCCTTCTCCGATGAAAGCGGCCATACGGTTGCAATTTCTGATAAGGAGATCCATTGGCGCAAGGTGGGTGATCAGGTGACGGTGTATTTCAATTTCACCAACGATATCAATCTGTCCAGTCTGGAGGCCGCAGACACCTTGCGGATCAATTTGCCCTTTCCCGTTGCCGTGCACGCCTTTGCGCAAGCTCTTTTCACGGATGGTCCTGTGGGAGCCTTCATCATGTGGGCGTGGATGGGGAAGAATTATGCAGTCTTCAAAGACCCGTCTGACGCCAGCACCATGTCCGTTTCCGACTTCTCGTCCGGTACAGTTGATCTGGTTGGTTGCACCTTGACTTACACCACCAACAATTAGTGTTATTGGTATAGCGCGCGGCTGTCGCTGGCTTTGAAATCCAAGTGGCGGTAGAATTGGGATAATGCCCCTGCTTTTTGCGAAACCAGCCAGACGCAGATCTCTGGCGATTTTCCAGCACAATCCCTGACACACATCCTCAGAAACGGCTGCGATTGCTATCGACTTTCCTGTGTCTAGTACGTAGGTTATTGTCTCTATAGCGGCCTTTCTTGACCATTCTTCATTCCACAGAGGGTGTCTATAGGCCTTGATGAGAACTAGAGCTGCGCCTTCAAGTTGTTCGGAACCAAGGCGAATAAATCGAACTGCCTTATGGTGTCTCTATAGGGTGGATCAGAATCTGCAAGGGTGCGCGAAATCCCAGACGTGTTTCCCGGGCATGCCGAAGCATCTATGCGTTATCGTTCGATTATTTTGTATAAGGCTTTCAACTGAGCCCAACTGGAGAAGAACCATGTCTCAACCAACCACTCTTGGTATCGATCACTTGGGTCTGAGTGTAAAGGATCTTGATGCCAGCAAGGCTTTTTTTGAAAAGGCGCTAGGATGGACCCAGTTTGGCGGCAGTCCGGATTATCCGTCTGTTTATATGACCGACGGCTCCTCTAAAATTACGCTATGGCAGTGCAAAAGCGATGTGCTCAACGAATTTGACCGGCACAAGAATGTTGGTCTTCACCATCTTGCTTTGAAGGTTCCAACGGCTGACGCATTGCGCGCCGTTTTTGAAACTGTACGCTCTTGGCCAGGCGTAAAAATCGAATTTGCTCCGGAGTTTTCCGGAAACGGGCCAAAGGAACATTTCATGATTTATGAGCCCGGCGGAACGCGGCTTGAAGTGAGCTTTGACCCACGCTGATTGTTCAAAGACCATTGGCGCATTTTGTAGACGCAGTGATGCTTTTTGCCGAACAGGGGCACATTTGCATGATACGCGGTCATATCTATTCCGCTTTCATATGCTTCGTAAATGCATCACTATCGAGCACAAACAAACTAGATTCGGAAGATGATTTTGATCGAAGAAATGTCCATTCCCTCTCTGATATCCAGCGAGATCGGCTGTCAGGTAAAACAGGTCATCGCGGCAGTCGAACTCATAGACAATGGCGACACCATTCCATTCATAGCCCGCTACCGCAAGGAAGTGACTGGCGGACTGGACGACATCCAGCTGCGCAAACTCGATGAGCGGCTCATTTACCTTCGCGATTTCTCCAAACGGCGCGAAGCGGTCAAAAAAGCGATCGAGGCTCAAGGCAAGCTCACCGATGACATTCTGGACCGTCTCGGCAAGGCGACGACAAAGGCCGAGCTTGAAGACATTCATGCGCCCTTCCGCGTCAAGACGAAGACCCGAGCACAAAAAGCGATTGATAAGGGCCTGCTGCCGCTCGCGGACGCTATTCTGGCTGAGCCTCAGCGGGCGGTGGAAGAGTTGGCAGAGCCGTTTGTTGGCGAGGAAGTCGCCGACGTCAAAGTCGCTCTGGATGGTGTACGGGACATCCTGTCGGAAAGATTCTCCCTTCATCCTGATACGGCTGCAAAAATCCGCCCTGTTGTGAAGCGATCCGCCCGGCTAAAGGCCCGTGTCGTTTCCGGTAAGGAAGAGGAAGGGCGCAAATTCGCGGACTATTTCGATCATACGGAAAGCTGGGCGAAGGCTCCCGGCCACAGGGTTCTGGCCATGTTGCGCGGTCAGGACGCAGAGGTGCTGTCCATTGATATCGAATGCGATGACGAGGCGGTTGCCTTTTCCAAGTCGGCCATAGCCAACGATAATGACGTGCCACAGGGCAACGCCTTCCTCGACAAGGTCATCGACTGGACATGGAAGGTCAAGTTTACGACGCGCCTTACTCTGGAAATGACGTCCGAGATGCGCGAGCGGGCCGAGAAAGAGGCCATCGACGTCTTTGTTACCAATCTGAAGGCTCTTTTGATGGCGGCCCCTGCGGGCATGAAGACCACAATGGGGCTGGACCCCGGCATCCGCACCGGCGTGAAGGTGGCAGTTGTGGATGCTACGGGCAAGCTTCTGGCGACGAGCACTGTCTATCCTTATGCGCCACGCAATGACAAGCGCGGCACATTGGCCGAGCTTGGTGCGCTCATCAAGAGATTTGGCGTGGAGCTGATCGCTATCGGCAATGGCACGGCCTCTCGTGAGACCGACGCGCTGGTGGCAGAGTTATTATCTGACATGGATGGCAAGAAGCCGACGAAGGTCGTTGTCAGCGAGGCTGGAGCATCGGTCTATTCTGCTTCTGAATTTGCTTCTCGCGAGTTTCCCGAGCTGGATGTATCGTTGCGTGGAGCCGTGTCCATTGCACGCCGTTTGCAGGATCCGCTTGCCGAATTGGTGAAGATCGATCCCAAGGCCATCGGTGTTGGGCAATATCAGCATGATGTTGACCAAACGCGGCTGGCAAGGGCGCTGGCTGCTGCCGTAGAAGATGTGGTGAATGCGGTCGGTGTTGACGTCAACACCGCGTCGCCAGCGCTATTGTCTTATGTCGCAGGCGTGGGGCCATCTCTTGCCGAAGCCATTGTCAGCCATCGCGACAATAACGGCATCTTCACAAAACGGGCCGAATTGAAATCGGTGCCGCGGCTTGGCGCTCGCACCTTCTCCCAATGCGCCGGTTTTCTGCGCGTGAATGGAGGATCCGAGCCGCTTGATGCATCAGCCGTCCACCCGGAAGCCTACAAGGTCGCAAAGCGCATTGTCGCGGACTGCGGTCGGGATCTCAGGGACATCATGGGCGATGCCAATAGCCTTCAAAATGTCGATCCAGGCAAATTTGTAACCGGAGACTTCGGGCTTCCTACCATTCGGGATATCATCGATGAGCTCAAGAAGCCCGGCCGCGACCCACGCCCGCAGTTCAAGACAGCCACCTTCAAGGAAGGGATCAACGAGATTTCCGACCTACTTCCCGGCATGCGGCTGGAAGGCACGGTGACGAATGTTGCAGCCTTTGGTGCCTTCGTTGATATAGGCGTTCATCAGGATGGGTTGGTCCATATTTCTCAGCTATCGGACAGCTTTGTCACCGACCCTTCGAAAGTCGTCAAGGCGGGGCAAGTCGTCAAAGTGGTGGTTACCTCCGTTGACGAGAAGGCCAAGCGCATTGGCCTGTCCATGAAGTCGGCACCCGACATCGGCGAACCGGTGCGGGGAAGAAAGCCTGCGCCCAAGTCTCGCGATAAAAAGCCAGACAACAGGCGGAACAAAGCCGAGAGCATGGGGCAATTGGGAGAGGCTCTCTCAAAGGCTTTTCGTAAATAGAGATGGGTCAGTTTTCTGATGGCGTCTCGCCCAGATAAAGCCAGATAAGGGGATGGGCTCTAAAAGCCCCTCCTGCCTGTTCTTTCTATATGCGCTGTTGGCACATCGGTTTGATGTTGCCCATCAATTCAGGCTATGCGTTATGAGGCCTATCGGGACAAGTTGGAGGACTTATCCATTTATCTCTCTGTATTATGCAATTTTGGGAGCAAGGATATGTGGCACTCCGAGGAGGAGTGATGGTGCCGGCAGCAGGATTTGAACCCGCGACCCCCTGATTACAAATCAGGTGCTCTACCAACTGAGCTATACCGGCATCTCGATTGAAAAAGCTTTTATCATCAAGCTATTGGCTAGACTATCAATCATCAGAATTTTTTGACTTTTTCCACCGGTTTACAGCCGGTTTACAGTTTTTGTTCTGAAGACGTTCTTTTTCAACTTTACGGATGATGGCTGCTAACACAGCTTCCTTATTGATGTAAAGCTTAATTATCTTTTCCACATCGGCTTTTTTCCATCCAACGATGTCGGCGATCTCAATGTCATCGAGCCCGGCCATTTTGTAGTGCGTGACAGCGGTGCCGCGCAAATCGTGCATCGTTTTCTCGATGCCATGCTTGGCTGCGTGTTTTCTAAAGCTGGCTGAGAGGCCCATACCAGTCCAAGGCTTACCACGCGAGTTGCAAAGCAAGGTGGTGCTATGGATTCCATTTTCAGATTTGTGTGCTTTTATAGCATCAATCGCTGCACGCAATTCTCCAACGATCGGCACAAGGATAGTAGTTCGGCGTCCGCTCTTGCTGGTGCGCCATTCAAGGTGGCTGCTCTTGTCGGCATTGGCTGGAATGGTAACGAGATCCTCGCGGCGCAGGCCTGTCATGGTGGCGATATCGATCACCCATTTAAGGTGCTCTGGCGCGTCGGATTTAAACGCCTCGATATCTTCTTTCTCCCAGATGATATAAGACCGATCGAACTTGTGCAGGCGTTTGATTTTATGAAGGACGTGCCCGGTTATCTCGCCCTCATCAACGGCAAAATTGAGCAGGTAAACAAGTGTGCCGAGCATCTTGTCGGCTTGGCGTGGAGTCTCGCGCCACTGGTTGCGCCATGTTTTCACATCCTTGCGCATTGAACGATCTTCAAAGGCAGCGATGTCATCCTCGCCAAATTCTTCAAAAATGGCGGGGAAGGCTTCCTGATAATAGGCTTTTGTTGCTTTGGCTAGTTTCTTGAAATCCGGAGTTTGCTGTAGGCGCAGAATGAGATGGGCAATGGTGTCCTTCTCGGCGATGGGGGCTTTAAACCATGCGGCACGTGCTTCCATATAGGCGCCAACAAAGGCCGTGCACAGCGGCTCTCGTTCTGGCAAATGATCCTTGGTCCAAAAAACGGGCGCGCCCTTTTCGCGAGAAACTTTGTAGTAATAGCGCATAGTGCCATCGGATAGCTTTTTCTGATAGCGATGGATGCCTTTAATATCACCGTTGACCATTGGCCCGCGCCTGTTTTCTTGCCTGCCGTTTCTCATATGCTGTCGAGGATTGGCTTTCACTAGATGGCAGTTTGCTGAGATTGTCCAGTGCCAAATCAATGGCTTTGCGGTCATAGCGACGCGTATTGGCAACTGGGCCGGGCACTAGTCCCTGTCGAACGTAGCTGTCCAGAGTGGCGACACAGACGCCACAATAGGCAGCTGCGTCCTGTTTTGATAGGAGGCGTGGGGTCATGGTGAAGTCCTCCTCAAAAGGCCGCGACAAGCGCTTGGCTGGCAAAATAGAGGCCAAGGACGATGGTGCCGAGTGCCAAAAAGATTGCTGGGATAAGACGTTCCATTTTGCTCTCCTCAATATCCGGCATATTGGGTTTCGTCTGGGCCCGGCGGCATGTCGCCATAGGCTCCGGGGTCGGCGGGTGGAGGGCCTCCTGCTCCCTTGCTATCAAGCATGGTGAGGCTGGCGTTAAAGCCCTGCAGAACGATCTCGGTCGTGTAGTGATCTATGCCGCTATTGTCGGTCCATTTGCGAGTTGCCAGCTCGCCCTCCAGATAGGCCTTGGATCCTTTCTTTAGATATTGCTGGGCAAGTTTTGCGAGATTCTCGTTGAAGATCACCACGCGGTGCCATTCGGTGCGCTCGCGGCGTTCGCCGGTCCCTTGGTCCTTCCAGCTTTTGGACGTGGCTAGAGAAAAGCTGGCGATGGTGCGGCCTCGATCGGTGGTCCGGATATCTGGGGCCGCGCCCAGATGGCCGATGAGAATGACTTTGTTGATTGAGCCTGCCATTGTTCCCTCCTATCCTGCTTTTGCTGCCGGGTGGGTCAGCTGCGCTTCCATGGCTTCGGCCCATTGCCATGCTGCGTCCTCAGCTGGTAGGGGCTTTACCTTGCGCTTGATTGGTAGCTGCGGGGCGTGAGGGTTTCCGAACTGGCTGAGATGCTGGGCCAGTGTGTTGGTTGTTGCGTCCACCAACTCGCCGATCTCGGCCATCATCTCGGCGTAATAGCCGGGCAGGAGATAGACGAAATCAGGAAAGGAGTTTTGCGCACCGACTGTGCTGGTCGCTCTGTTCTCATGCACAATGGCCAGCAGCGGGTCGCAAACGGCCTCGGCTGCCTTATGCATCAGGCAGATCTGTTTGAGCCTCTGGGGCGCATGCTCTGCCATCAGGCAGTTGAACTGCGCCAAGCTGACTGGCTGGTCTGTGAGGTTGGCCAGCATCATGCGGCGAGCCATCAGGTGCGCCAATGCGCGCACCGGCAGCTTTGGCCTTGCTGTGGCTGTGCAGGCGAGCGCGGGCGCGCCTGGCATGGGGAATTGCTTTGTCATGATGCCTGCTCCTCGCTTGGCGCCATGCCGAGCGTATGGAGATAGAGATCAAGCAGGGTGTCTATCTCCTGTCGTTCGTTGCTATCCTGCTTGCGCATACGCACGACCAGCTTCATCACCTTGATGTTATAGCCATTGCCTTTGGCTTCGGCATAGACGTCCTTGATGTCGTCTGAGATGGCCTTCTTTTCCTCTTCGAGACGCTCGATGCGTTCGATAAAGGCTCGCAATTGTTCAGCTGCCACGCCGCCTGAGTTGGTCATGACGTCGCTCCGAAAAATGCAATCGTGATGAGGACAATGCTTGCTGTGCCAATGAGGGTGCCTACAGCGCGAAAGGCTTGTTCGACGAGATAGGGCAGCGTCTGGGCCAAGGTCTGAGACGGCGTTCGCGTTTGGATGGATGGCGGGAGATAGAGGGCGGTCATGAATGGTGCTCCTGCAAGTACAAGTATTAAAATTTTGCTTGGTATTTTTAAAAACAGCAAAATTGCAGTTATTAAAGCTGCAAATTGGCCGTTAAGTCAACTGCCAATTTGCATCTTTTGATAAGTGGTTATTCTGGCGCGCCTTATTTGACTTGAAGGGTTGTGGGGGGCGATACTCTCGATAAAGGTGTGGCGTTTCGAACGGGAGGGGAACGTCATGGAGTTTAGGCTGCAGACTCAATCAAATCCAGAATGCAATGAGGGTTGCCAAAGCGACTGCGGATAGGAAGTTTCTGGCGAGTTTGTCATAACGGGTTGCTACGCGTCGGAAGTCTTTGAGGCGACAGGTGGCATTTTCGATAAGGTGGCGATCCCTGTAACGCCGCTCATCATATTGGATTGAACGCTTGCGATTTGAGCAGCCAGGAATGACCGGGACGATGGCCGACTGACGCAAGTACTTTCGCAGACTGTTTGCGTCATAACCTTTGTTTGCGAGCAAGTATCTC
Source organism: Cohaesibacter marisflavi (assembly GCF_963665895.2). Classification (NCBI taxonomy): domain Bacteria; kingdom Pseudomonadati; phylum Pseudomonadota; class Alphaproteobacteria; order Hyphomicrobiales; family Cohaesibacteraceae; genus Cohaesibacter; species Cohaesibacter marisflavi. Next base: position 426,737 of record NZ_OY762534.1, read on the forward strand.
GCACCTTTCAAACTGTTCAGCAATACAGGCGCAATTAGACTATCAGCAGCGTTGCCATTAGCCAACTTGAATGCAAAAGAGCGTCCAATGACATCGGTCAGAACGTGGATTTTGGTGGTTTGGACACCCCGCGACGGCCCGACCACCTGATTTTTCGCCCCTCTTTACCGCCATGGGCAGAACGGTTAGCCTTGACATAGGTGCTATCGATAGCGGTGCTTTTGGTCACGGCCCCTGAAGTTGCCAGAGCCTCAACGAGATCAACCTAGAACGGTTTGTGCAACCACCTGTTGAACCGGTTATAGATCGTTGTTGAGAGGCCATAGTCTGCAGGGCAGTTACACCAGCGGAAGCCAATTTTCAAAATATGGATGATGCCAGAGATGACCCGGCGATCATCGGCACGGTGGGCTCCTCCCTTGTTCTTCAGCAAAAGAGGCTTGATAGGAGACAACCGAAAGGTTTATAGCTTAATTCTGGATGCAACGTTTGTGTATTGGAATTAAAAATTGTTTAATGCAGAATTGATTGAGAAGGTTAGGTCTTTCCCGCAAGTCCACTCTGTTAGACCAGATTTTTTGTCTTTGTATATGACGCAGGATGTTGTTGATTTATTCAAATCTATGAATATTTATTTTGGTCGTAAAGACAACAGATTTAGACCAAACCAGCGCGTTCATTTTAAAGATTTTCTTAAAGTTGAACCTTACGCGTGCTTTCCTCAAGCAACTTGGCTTCATGATATGGGGTCTTTTTCCTACTCGGAAACGAATTTGCCCAATATAGCAAATATTGGGAGATATTGCTCCATTGCGATCGGGCTCAGCTTTTTCGGTGTACGTCACCCAATGGAATGGGTAACGACTTCATCTATTCTATATGATGTAAAAGAAGCCGATGGCTATCGATCTTTCCTAGAATCACGCCGCAGATTTGCATGTGATGATTTGGAGGTGGTTTGGCCTGATGACTTAGATCCGCCAGCACCAGTTATTGAACATGATGTATGGATTGGAAAAGATGCAACATTAGCTCGCAATATTACAATAGGCACAGGATCCATCGTCGGAGCAAACGCAGTAGTTACAAAAGACGTTCCTCCATACGCAATCGTCGCGGGAAACCCGGCAAAAATTCTACGCTATCGTTTTAGTGAAGATGTAATTGAACGCTTACTCAAGTCTCAATGGTGGCGCTATTCACCTGAAATATTCAAACTTGGTGACTTCAGGTGCCCTGAAGAGTTTCTTGATGCTTTTGAGAGCCAAGAAAGGCCAGAGGTATATAGCCCTGAGCTAATCACCGGGGATGACTTATTTAATGCAGTATATAACAGGTTTTGTTGATACTTTTACTGACAAAGCTTAAAAACCTCGCTACATTTTCCTCAATCAATAGTTGTGCATCTCTATATTCCCGGAAGGGCCAAAGTCCGATGCATTGCATCCAAAAGGAAAGTGAAAGGGCCACGACACGCCGCCAACCGTTAACGAGTTTCATTCCCAGAGCTCCTTGTAAATTCCAATCAACATGCTGGAATTCTAATGTATTGACCCATTGAAACTCTGCTCATGCTATAGATAAGGAAAATAGCGATGAGTACGACCATGGACGACAAGATCAAACGCTGGACCGAGAAGCGGAAATCCGCATTAGGCTGCAGACTCAATCAAATCCAGAATGCAATGAGGGTTGCCAAAGCGACTGCGGATAGGAAGTTTCTGGCGAGTTTGTCATAACGAGTTGCTACGCGTCGGAAGTCTTTGAGGCGACAGGTGGCATTTTCGATAAGGCGGCGATCCCTGTAACGCCGCTCATCATAGAAGACTGAACGCTCGCGATTTGAGCGACCAGGAATGACCGGGATGATGGCCGAATGACGCAAATGCTTTCGCAGACTGTTTGCGTTATAACCTTTGTCTGCGAGCAAGTATCTCGCACCTTTCATACTGTTCAGCAATACAGGCGCAATTGGACTGTCTGCAGCGTTGCCACCAGCCAACTTGAATGCAAAAGGGCGTCCAATGACATCGGTCAGAACGTAGTTTTTGGTGGTTTGGCCACGCCGCGACGGCCCGATCGCCTGATTTTTCGCCCCTCTTTACCGCCATGGGTAGAACGGTGAGCCTTGACATAGGTGCTATCGATAGCAGTGCTTTTGGTCACGGCCCCTGAAGTTGCCTGAGCCTCAACGAGATCAACCCAGAACGGTTTGTGCAACCACCTGTTGAACCGGTTATAGATCGTTGTTGAGAGGCCATAGTCTGCAGGGCACTTACACCAGCGGAAGCCCACTTTCAAAATATGGATGATGCCAGAGATGACCCGGCAATCATCGGCACGGCGGGCTCCTCACTTGTTATTCGGCAAAAGAGGCTCAATTACAGCCCATTGCGCATCCGACAACCAAAAAAGATATCCCATTAAACTCTGTAATCCTTCATTGGCTCTTAAAAACCGTGTAGCTCATTAACGGTTAGAACCTTGTGGACCTGGGTTGCATAAGTTTCTGTGCTGTCGTTGCTATACGGGTCGCCGTTTGGGCGTGTGTAGGAAATTTCCAAATGCGGATTGTGTTGATAGCAAACGACTTGGTGGCTGTTCATTGAAATGAGCCGTTTAATAAATGCTTCCCGAGTGTCTGTTGCAGCATTGTATGTTTGGATTATTACGCTATCACCAGGTCTCGCTGGGCGATGTGGATGAATAATCCTAAGGTCGCCTGGGTTGTGTTCAGGGACCATGCTATCGCCTACAACATATATGCCGTAGATATCCTTAATACCGGCAAGCGCAGGAGGTCTGCGCACGTGGTCTATTACTTCGGAGCCGATTTCAAATGCGCCAAGGGCAGAGCCAGCTGCGGTACCCAATACGGGTATGGTGCGTGGGTCTGAGAAATAGTCTGAAAAGAATGAGCGCTCAATGGCTGTTGTTTCAATTTCGCTCAGATCCGGTTGCTGACTATCGCTAAGCGTAACTCTCGCGCCTTTTATGTACTCTTTTTCATACAATGCAATTTGTTCGGGCGTTGCTTGATTGCTTTTAACGTGCTGTGCGACAGCTTCGTCCAGTTTCATCATGGATCTTGTTGAGGGGACAGATGTTGCCTTCCCGCTGAGCAGTCGCGAAAGTGTCGTTCCTGCCATTCCTGCAGAGCGAGCAAGAGGGGTCGCGTCTAGTCCTGTAATTCTCATCGCGAGTTTAATGCGCGCAATGGCGATTTCTTCTGGTTTTGTCATGATGTCTGGCTCCTGTCTGCAATTATGCAGTAAATTAAGTGTAAAATCTTGCTGCAATATTGCTTGACAAACTGCAAAATAGCTGTTTTTCTGTGCTGCAAATTAGCAGTTAAGGAGAGGCCATATGCATCCTGCAACGAAACACCCTTTGGCATCATATATTGATAGACAGGCGATTAGCTCCAAAGAAGCGGGGCGGCGGTTTGGCTGCGCTGACACGACTATACTGCGAATAATCAATCAGGCCCGCCCACCTAGCCCCAAAGTCATGCAGCGCATGATTGATGTCAGTAAGGGTGAGCTTTTGCCGAACGATTTTTACAGGCTTCCCAAAATTTCCAATCCCACCGCTGCTTGAGGTTCCCATGCATACGCCTGTCCTCTCATTGCATTCTTCTGCTAGATGCGGTGCGGTCCTTCTTCGTTCCCACAAACGCGTCTGGCCTAGTGTCGGGCCTGCCGTTGCCTCCCTTGGCCGTGCCCGACCTTTTTATCCGTCGAAGAAGTGGTCCGGAAAAATGATGTTCATGTTGTCATCAAACCAGCCCAGCTTTTTGCCTGCGTGGGAAATATTGAGCAGCAAGGCGCGCGCGACAACCGGATTCATGATCACGTCCAGCGTTTGCTGGTCTCGGGTTGCCAGACGAAGAGCAAAGACAGCACCGCCCGCAGCGACATCCAGACTTTCTGCTTCCGGGCAGGCCCGAATGTCTTCAACCTCGATTTGCGGCGGCTTTTTGTCTCTTAGCGCTCTTTCCCACGCGGCCACATGGGTTTTGTCGAAGTGCCTTGTTGTCATGCTCAGTCTCCGCGATTTGATTTTCAAGCCTCTTGTAGCTTGCGATCGTGAGGCCAGCAAGGCGCTTGCCTGTTCGATAGGCGCGCTCAATCAACCACAGCTGCTCTTCGGTTTTTCTGTTCATGGTGCTGTCCTTCCTGCTGCGACCAGTCTGCAAGACTGGTCGGCTGTTGTCAGCGAGAAAGGGGAGGGAAATTTCTCATGACCTGTGCTCGCCAATATAGCGCTGAATTTTACCTGCGCATTCGCGGTCGCTGTCGTGAGGCGACAAAAAAGGCCGGCGGAGTGGAATGTGCTGCTGGGGTTACCCGTGTCAGCACGGCACAAATGGCCCGCTATGGCCAGCCGCAGGGCGTCGACTGGATGCCGGTGGATGTGGTGGCCGATGTTGAAAAGGATATCGGCGAGCCGGTCGTTAGCCGCGCATTGGCGCAGGCGCTGGGCTATGAGCTGGTGAAACTGCCCGAGGGGCATTGGGAAGGCGACATCAATCAGCAGCTCGCCGCGATGCTCAAGGAAGTGGGCGATGTCGTCCAGAAGATGGGGCAGGCGCTGGCCGATGACGGCTGCATTTCCAAGGATGAAGCGCGGCGACTGTGCCTGCGTAAAGAGGTGGCTGATCTGTTGCAGGTTGGCGTCGGCATGGACATGGCAATCAGGCAAATCGAGGAGGGCGAGTAGATGCTTTTGAGTAAAAAGGAACGGGCAAATATTCGCCACAGGCTGCGGATCGGCAACAGCGTCAAAGTCATTGCGCTTAACTATACCGGTCTCAAGGGCATTCGCGAAGAAATCGAGGATATTCAAGCTGAGATGAAGCGTGAAAAGCTGGAGGCCGGTCGGTCTGTCATGCGGGTGCCGGATGTTTCACAATTGCCGAAGCTGGCCAGTCAGCGTGTCGTCTTCGAGGAAGGCAGAGAGGGCTGGTTCAGGAGCCTGGATACGTCTCTGCAGCGGCTGGTGCGCGAAGCTTGCGATTATCATGATATTGCACTCAGCCAGTTCATGCGGGCCAAGAATGGCCGCCAAGCGCGCAAGATGGTGGCTCACGCCATGCGCTTCCGTTGGGCCATGACATACGAACAAATCGCCGAGCAGCTCTGCTGTTCTTATTTCACGGCTCAGAGCTTGTGTCGTGAATGGAAAGGCAAATCTGCGGTGTCCACACCGGACATGCCAGAAATGCCACGGCAGATTGCGGCCATGGTGCGCGCTGCTGCCGGAGAATATAGCACGACGGAATGGGCCATCATGAAAGGCATTGGCTTGCACAATGTCGGTGATCAGGCGCGCAAATCCATCGCTTTCAAGCTCTATTGCTCAAAGGGCTGCCTGAAAGCCCAGATCAAGGATTGGCTCGCGTGCGATAAAGCGACCGTGACCTCGATGATTAAGGCACATGCCACAGCTAAGGGCGTCTCTCTGACCGAGGTTGAGAATATGCACGCTGAAGCTCTTGAAAAGCGGCGCCCATCGCGCTGCCAGATTGCGGCGGAGTAACCCTCATGAAAACGCGACCATCAGGGGCGGGCTCGTTCCGCCCGCCAATCGAAGTGCGCCCATGGGCAGACCCTGTCAGCGGCAATCGGCTGTTTATCGTCAATGGGCCAATGCAGGTGGCCAATCCCGGCACGCGAATGCTGTCTCTTGGTGAGATGCAAGATCTGCGCGACAAGGTTGATGCGGTTTTGGCAAAGGAGGCAGGGCAATGATTACACGCCGCCAATGTCTCGCCAATGATTTGCAGATCGCTTTTACAATCCTGTTTTGCCTTGTGCTTGTCGTCCTCCTTTTCACCAGCGCTGCCTGCTGGGCTGTGTGGATCTGGGAGGCGCTGTGATGCTTGATCTGTTCCCTGAGAGCATCGCGCCGGACCTTGCTCCAATATTCATAGATAGCTTTGCCGGAGGTGGCGGGGCGTCTACTGGCATCGAAATGGCCATCGGGCGCTCGCCTGATTTTGCCATCAATCACGATGCTGCTGCTTTGGCCATGCATGCAGTCAACCATCCGACAACGCGGCATTTGCTTTCTGATGTCTTCGCGTTGGATATCCGCTCCTACACTCTGGGCCGTGAGGTCTGGGGGCTGTGGGCGTCTCCTGATTGCACGCATTTTAGCAGGGCTCGAGGCGGCAAGCCAACCAGCAAGCGGGTGCGTGGCCTGGCATGGGTGATTGTTGAATTTGCGCAAAAGCTTGGGCCAAATCGGCCAAGTGTCATCTGGATGGAGAATGTCGAAGAGTTTCTCACGTGGGAAGACTTTGAAAGTTGGAAGACTGCCCTTGAGACGCTCGGCTATCGTTTGGAATGGAAAGCCCTGCGTGCCTGTGACTATGGCGCGCCGACCATTCGTAAGCGGCTGTTTATCATCATGCGGCGCGATGGGCGCAAAATCCGCTGGCCAGAGCCGACCCATGGTGCGCCTGATAGTGATGGTGTTCTCTCTGGCAAGCTAAAACCATGGCGCACAGCGGCGGACATTATCGACTGGTCGCAGCCTTGTCATTCCATCTTTCTGAGCAAGGAAGAGGGACGGGCCGTTGGTGTCAAGCGTCCGTTGGCAGAAAACACGCTCAAGCGCATTGCCGCTGGAATCAAGCGTTTCGTGATCGATGCCAAGCGGCCTTTCATCCTCAATATGAGCCACGGCGGGCGGCTGGAACCGCTCGACGAACCTGCCAGAACGATCATGACCGAGAAGGGCGGCTCAAGAGTTCTTGTCGTGCCTTCGCTTGTGCAGTCTGGTTATGGAGAAAGAGCTGGGCAAAAGCCCCGTTCTCTGGATATTCAAGCCCCCTTGGGAACGATTGTTGCGGGTGGTGGGAAGCATGCTCTTGTTGCTGCTTTTCTTGCCCAACACAATAATGATTCCAGACGAATTGGTGGCGTTAATCCGGGCCGGTCGGCGCATGATCCTGTATCGACGATCACGACGCGAGGAACACAAACGCAGCTTGTCTGCTCCTCCATGGTCAGCATGCGCGGCACAGCTGATAGCCAGATCGACAAAACGGCCATGGATGTGCGGGGGCCGGTGCCGACCATTTCTGCAGGCGGAAATCATGCCGCCGAGGTTCGAGCGTTCCTGATCAAATATTATGGGGCCGGTGTTGGCCAAAGCGCAAATGAGCCGCTTCACACGATCACGACGAATGACCGCTTCGGGCTAACTCAGGCTGTAACGCTCTCCGCTCTCACAGAAGAGGATCGCTATAATGCATGGTGGGTTGCTCGGTGGTACGAGCAGTTTGAGCCAGACGCGGGCTGCAGCAACCTGTGGGGACTGATGCGACCCGCTGCCTTGATCGTTGGAGATCATTGCATTGTCGATGTCGGCATGCGGATGCTCACCCCGCGTGAGCTGTTTCGCGCGCAAGGCTTCCCTGATGATTACAAAATCGATGTTGACCACAACGGGCGCAAGCTGAGCAAGACAGAGCAAATCGCCAAGTGTGGCAATAGTGTCTGCCCTCCAGTCGCTGAGGCTATCGTGCGCGCTAATATGCGGGGTGTGGCATGACCCTCCACCTCGCCGATGCCCGAAATGTGACTGTGCGCGATGCTGCTTTGGTGGCGACTGACCCGCCTTATAAGCTGACGGGTGGTGGCCGGTCGCCGAATCCGAAAGCCATGCGAGGCGGCTGGCTGAAGGATTATGACAACAAAGGCCAGCCCGTTACCTGCAATATCGATTGGCCGGAGATCATGGATATCTGCTACCAGTCGCTTGCGGCGCAATCGCATGCTTATGTCTTTGTGAATGACAAGAATATGCACCCGGCGCTGACTGCAGCCCTCGCGGCAGGGTTCCGCCTTCACAATATCCTGACCTGGTACAAGCGCACGGCCACAGCCAATCGCTGGTACATGAAGAACGCCGAGTTCATCCTGTTTCTCGGCAAGGGACCGGCCTTCAAAATCAACAATTGCAGCTCCATGGCCTGCCTCGAGATGTATTGGCCCGATGAGACCAATCACCCGACCGAGAAGCCTTGGCCGCTCATCGAGCGCTACATCCGCAACAGCTCCGAGGCTGGCGCGCTGGTGTTTGACCCGTTCGCGGGCTCCGGCTCGACTGGCGTGGCCGCCGCGAAAAACGGGCGCGACTTTATCGGCGTTGAAATCGAACAACAATGGTTCGATGTCGCCTCGGCGCGCATCGCCAAGGCCGAACGTGAATTTTCAATTTTTGGTAGGGGGGGGCAGGCAAGGCGATCTGCTCTCTGCCCAGTTGACCAAACAGCTTGAGTTTTAGGAGGGGATGTAAATGACCGATATCGATAAGGCTCTGGCCTATGTGCGCGAAATGATTGAGTGCTCTGACGATCTGGACGGGCATGAGGACCGCGAGGACCTTCGCCGCGTCGAAACGCTGCTCATGAAGCTGGAAAGGCTGGAACGGGAGGCTTTGAGCTTTCAAGGATATCTTGATACCGCAAGGGAGGTGACCAACGGTCTTTTGGCTCAGAATAGCCTGATGCGCGACAACTGGCCGAGCGGGTTCGATTTGCCGCCTGACGTTGTTCGAAGCGTTACGTTTCAGACGCCTGCAGGTTCTTTGGCGATTGTTTCTGAGCGGCTCCGGCAGATTGAAGCAGAAGGCTGGACGGCTGCGCATGACGATGAATACGACAATTTTGAGTTGGTTTGGGCGGGCATCACTTACGCCCATCACGCCTCAATCCGCAATGACAGGGAGCGCGACAGAACGAGGCCTTCTGGTTGGCCATGGGCCGATTCTTGGTGGAAGCCCGAAGACCGGCGGCGCGACCTTGTAAAGGCCGGGGCCTTGATCGCAGCAGAAATCGACCGGCTCGATCGCGCAGCCAAGAAAGGGACGCTATCGGAGGGCAAAAGTGAAGCGGCTACCTTCCAGTTGCCTCCTGATGCCAAAGTGACTCTATCCTTGGGCGAATTGCCCTCGATCGCGCGTGAGCCTGGGGCGCGGCGTCTGCCCGTTCTCAAGGACGTCCCTGAGGTTGAATGGTCCGAGCCGGAGAATCTCGAGCTTGTACTCGATGAGGATGGCGTCAAACGCTGGATGCTTTCAACCCGCGACGGCCAAGTGCGGGTGGGGCACGATGGGCTCGTTTTGGAAATGCGCGCTGAACATTATAAGGCTGGCACGAAGCTTTGCCTTGAAGAGCCGCTGGAAGACCTTTGGAATGATCAGGAAGGCGGTGCGTCATGACCAACGATCTTCTCAGGGCAAAGCAGCAATTGGAGCGGCATGTTCTGCGGCTTCTCGCCGATGCGTATGAATCCAATCAAGACTTTTGCTATTGCACGCTCAAGACGCTGGTGACGACTGAGATCAACCGCGAGATTATCCGCGCCATTCTTATTGACCTGCGCAAGGATGATTTGGCCACCTACGCCAAAGGCCTTTGGACAGACGATGGCGAATTGGCGGGCTCTGGCTATGCCATCACGCCAGAGGGGCGCGATTATCTCCGCGCGCTGGAATTGGAGGCAGCGCAATGACCGATATGGTCTCTCGCGCAACCAATGATAAGGGAGAATTGGTTGAGTTGGTTCGTTACCCGACCGGAAATTACCGGCTATTCATAGAGGGTAAGCCGAAGGGCTTAGAAGTGGGCCGTAGGTCTGGATTCGCAGACTTAGCCTACGCCTGCCGTCCTTTGCCTGCTTCAGAGCGCCCCGCTGTTGGCCCAGAGCTTTGCTGGATAGGTGAGGGGCGTCGCTACCGTGCAGAAACCAGCTTCGGACCATACGTGCTCGAATATGAAGAAGCCTTTGGTCATGCGATGGGGCAATGGAGGCTCACCGGACCAGACGGCTGGATCTATGACGGGTTTGCAGAGCTGGAAGAGGCTAAGCAGAAGGCTTTGGATGAGTTTGCAATTCTGCTGGGTGTTGCTCCTGTCCCTGATGAGTTGCTTGCTCTGGCCAAAGACGCTTGGGCCATGGCGCAGAAGGCAAAGCGCAAATTTCCTCAGAAAGAAGGCAACACGCCGCCTCATGACAAGATCGCCGAAGAGAGCGGCGAACTGTTCAAGGCCATCATTCACTGTGCCGAGGGGCGCGATAGCCTCCAGCATGTGCGTGATGAAATGGTCGACACCATAGCCATGATTTTTCGTGTCCATCAGGAAGGCGTCAAGGCCAACGGCCTGCCGCCCGTCAAAGAGGCAGGAGAAAAGGATGCCTAAATCGCGTCGAAACAGGAATCGCACGGCTGCTCGCAAGAAAGGCCAACTGGCCGTGAGGCGTAAGGTCACCCTGCGCGCGACCAGAAAGGCGCGCAAGGGAGGTGTTTTGCTTGGGCCCGCAATAGCTCCGGCTCTTGCCTTGGCCCTGATGGGGGTAGGCGATGAGTGATCAAAAGCAAAAGCTAAAAATCGACTACAGCAAAGCACCCAAGACGCCTGAAGCAAAAGCCCATTTCGAACATTGGTGCATGGCTGAGGGGTGCCACTGTTGGGGTGACTTCGGGCTGGCAGGTCCCCAAGGCAAGGGCCAGATCTGGCTCTGTGCTGCGCACCGCGCGCAATACCTCAATGAGCTTGAAGAGAAAAAACAAAAAGAGCAGGCCAAGTGCCTGCCGCTGCCGGTCAAAGATGATCCGGATCAGGGAGGGCTGTTTTGAACATCCAACGCAAAACCATGCTTGATTATGCTCTGGCCTATGCACGGCGGGGCTATGCTGTTTTCCCTTGTCATCCCGGCCTGCCGGACGAGGACGCATTGCCGAAGAGTAAGCGCAAGGCAAAACGCCCCCTCAACACCTCGGACGTAAGAGGCCAAGGCGGATTCCATGAAGCCACGACCGATGAAGCGCAGATCCGCGCCTGGTGGGAAAAATGGCCAGATGCACTGATCGGCTGTCCGCCAGCCTCCAAAGGAATGCTGGTCGTTGATGTAGACCCTGCAGAAGGAGAAGCTTGCGAGTGGGTTGTCGGTGAGCTGGAAAAGGATCTCGGCGAGCCTCTGCCCGATGCGCCTATCGTCATCACTCAGAGCGGTGGCTGGCATATCTGGTTGAGGCGCGCGGAAGGTGTCGAGCTGGGCAACCGCAAACTTTGCAAGCGCGATCTGGTCGATGAGCATGGTGAAGTCAAAAAGGTCGGGCGGGTCGATGCGCGCTGCGACAATGGCTATGTCATCCTGCCGCCTTCGAGGCTGACCAACGGTAACACCTACACATGGCGCGATGGGGCGGACTTTGAGCCGCCTGTGATGCCGCAAAGTCTGGTGGACGCTATTGCCAAGAAAGAGGCTGTGAAGCCTGTCATGCCTGCGCCAAGCCATAATCTGGCATGGTCGGAAGATGCGGGCGACAAGGCGATTCGGCGCTATGCCAGAGGGGCACTTGATAATGCTTGTGCCGAAATGGCGCGGACAGGAACGGGCGGGCGCGGATCTGCGCTCAATGCCCACGCCTACAGCCTCGGCAAGCTGGTCGGTGCCGGTGCGCTCGATGAGGGTGAGGTGCGGCATGGGCTTGAAATGGCGTCCGACGCCTGCGGCCTAACTGGAACGGATGGCGCGCGAGAACGCGATGCCAAAATTACGCGCGGGCTGGAAGCTGGTAAGGGTGCCTGTGGTGATGTTCAATTGCGCCTTAAGGAAATCGCAGAAGAGGCAAGGCAAAAGGCTGCACGCTATCAGGGCCACACGCGCAGGGATAGCCCGTCGCCGCATGGCGGGCCAGACGCGCCCCCACCGGCCAACCCTGATGATTATGAGGGTGGTTTCGATGATGGCTCTCGGTCACCGCGAAGCGATGACCTGGCGCAGGCTGACGGCGTCGGCAACGATGCTGCCTCGCCTGAAGGGAAACACCATTCTAACGGCGATCAAGAAAAGGCAGATCCGGAAGTCGTGTCACGCTGTGCTGCTTTTGACTTGAACGATACCGGCAACGCGCAGCGGCTGTTAGCCCATTTTGGTCTCGATATCATGTCTGTGCGTGAACATGGATTTTTTCAGTGGTCCGGCACCCATTGGGAGCTGACGGGTGGCGAGGAACGTGTGGCGATCTTCGCGCAGAAGACGGCCAAGCGCATAGAGCTTGAAATCGGCCATATCCAGATGACCCCAAGGGAGCGGGAATTGATCGAGGCCGCAGTGGGGCTCGAAAAGACCGACGACATGGAGAAGGATGAAAAGGCGCGCATAGATGGTTTGCGGGCTGATGCGGCCACGGCGAAAAAGGCTTTTGAAAGCCGGAAGAACAATCGCCGCCGATTTGCGCTGTCGTCGGGCAACAACAATAAGCTGGTCGGCATGATCAAGCAGGCCGCACCCCACATCACAGTCGGGACAGAGGCGCTGGACGCGGATCACATGGCGTTCAATGTCGAGAATGGCACGTTGATTTTCCGTATTGTCGATGATCCGGATGACCCAAGCGACAGTGGGCCGCCGCGTAAAAAGCTCGATGTGGATCTGGTGCCCCATGATCGCTCGATGCTCATCAGCAAATGCGCACCGGTTGTCTATGACCCAGAGGCCAAATGCCCCAAATGGGAGGTCTTTTTCGATCATTTCCAAACCGTCGATCGGGCGCGTTTCTTGCAGGCCTATTTCGGCTATAGCCTCACAGGCCTGACCGGCGAGCAAAAACTCATCTACATGTATGGGGCAGGGGCTAACGGTAAGTCGACCGCTGTAGAGGCTCTGTGCCGCCTGCTTGGCGCTTACGCCGGTCAGCTCAACCCGGAATCTGTTTCCGGTAACGGTCAGCGGCGCGGCGATCAGGCTACGCCCGATCTCGCCCCTCTGGTTGGCAAGCGTATGGTGCGTGTCTCAGAGCTGGCCAAGGGGCAAGCGGTCAAAGAAGACCTCATCAAGGGGCTGACGGGCGGAGAACCGATACAGGCGCGCCGGTTGCATCAGGGTTTCTTTGACCTTGTTCCCATCTTCAAGGCGGTGATGAGTGGCAACGACATGCCCTACATCACCGGCACGGACTGGGGCATCTGGCGGCGGTTGCTGATTGTGCCTTGGGAAGTGACCATCACCGACGAAGAGCGCAGGCCCATGGACAAGGTGCTGGCAGAGTTCGACGCCGAGCGCTCCGGCATCCTCAACTGGTTGATCAAGGGGCTGGCCATCTATGCAGCAGAGGGCCTGAAGGTGCCGGAATCAGTCACCAGCTTGACCAACAGCTACAAGTCCGAGATGGACCCGATCCAGAATTTTATTAACGCCTGTGTCGAGCATGTGCCGCCGCCTGAGAAGGAAGGTGACCCTGTCGCCGAGGTGACAGGTGCGGCCATGTACAAGGCCTATGAGACATGGTGTCGGGCCTCTGGTGTGAAGATATTTTCGGCCACGCTGTTTGGACGCGAGTTGCCAAAGAAGGGGATAGAGAAGGTCAATGGACGCATTCGCAAATACATCAATGTGCGGGTCAAGCTGCCCGATGAGATCGCTTATGAAGACGAATTCCCGACAGGGCAAAACTCCTCCCGCACCCACCACGATTGATGGGCTGCACGCCAAATGTGAACGCTCGCGGGCCGATTTGTGCGCAATGGTGCGAGGGTTTGGCGAGGGTAGCGCGAGGGTTTGGCGCAAACTATCGCAAGAATTATGCGCGTTTTTTCAGCGGCTTATCGACTGTGTGCGAGGGTTGCGAGGGTTTCGCGCGCGTATGTGTGTATGAGGGGTGAAAGGGGTATCCCGATTAGTGAAGGCTTTTCACACGGTAAGTTGTCTCAAACTATCGCAACCCTCGAAAGAGGGTCTTTAACACACTGAAATCTAATCGAAAAATTGCCGCGAGGGTTTTAATTTTAACTATCGCGCTACCCTCGCAACCCTCGCAAAGGGGCCAAGAGGGCAAATCAACCGCAGAAAGGGCAAGAGCATGGCAATCGGATTGGCGCAGAGCAGGACTTACAATCTTTCCATCAAGTTTGACCGCGACGAAAAGGACGTGGCGAAAGTGGGCTCGCTGTTCGACCTGCTCGAATGGACCTACCGCATCCAGCGCGTCTATCAGGATGGCGACACCATTGACGACCGACGCTATCTGGTCGGCGGCAACCCGCTGGCCTCGCTTGAGCGCCTGCATCTGCTAGGCTGTCAGGTGGATGGCGGCGGTCATTCCATCAGCGACCCGCACCCGGACGCGCTTGCCGTGCATGATCTGGTCTGTGATCTGGCTTCCCTCAGTCTTGACGGGCAAGTGGCCGCTGGCCTCATCGTTGAACATGCCCGCAATGGCCGTGTGCCAGAGCGGCCAGAGCTTGAGGGCGGATCGGTCACGCCGGTCTATGGTCGCGGCGGCGCGGTGCGGATGGTTTATCACGATTGGCAGACCGGCGAACGGCTGGCCAAACGGTCGGGCCGGAAGGTGCGCGGTGCTGACGGGCGGCTTTGTCGTGTGGGGCAAGCGTGCGAGCTGACTTACAGCCAGGCATGCGAGTTGAACCTCTATCTAATGGAGCATTTTGACCTCTGGGCCGTGGGCCTCAGCTACATCGCAGGCAATCTCCACAGGGTGAAGGGCTGGAAAGTGCAATCCTATCAATGTCCTGCCGAGGCAAGCCACACCAAACCCGCCGCCAGATTGAAAAAGCGTATTGACTTGGACCTCGCTATTTGACAAGCTGACAGCGAACAAAAAACCGCCCCGATGGATAACCCCGTCGAGGGCGGTTTTCTTTTGGCTGCCTTTTAGGTGAGTGTGATGCTTGAACAAAGATGGTCTGACCCGTCGGCGATCCGAAAGTTTGATGGGATCGTCAAATCTCTCTCCGATGATCAGGCCAAACTCGTCGGCGTTCGTGCGGTAAACCATGCAGGCGCTAAGACGAAAACCCAAGTGATCCGTACACTGACGAAGCAGACTGGTTTGAAGCGAAAGGACATCGTACCGGCTGTCAAACCGCAAAAGGCTAACTTTTCTCAACTGGCTTATGTCATGAAGAGCATAGGCGGTGATGTTTCCCTGAAGAAATTTGATCCCAAAGAGACCGGGGAAGGGGTTGTCGCCAAGCCGTTTGGAAAGAGAACGCTTTACCCCGGCGCGTTTATGAAGTCAGGCGCACCATGGGAGGGGCGTGCAATGTCGCCGAAACTGCACGGCAGCGTGTTCCATCCAGTCTGCAACGGAGGGTGGGGGCAGAAGATCGAGAAGTCCAAGTCCGGTGTTGTGATCCCTGCCGAGATGATCAAGGGAGCTACCGCCGATACCTTCAATCGGACGTCTGGTCCCGCGCTTCAGGCCCGCCTCGAGCATGAGCTCAAGCGCCTCCTGCTGTGAAACGCTCCCGTGAAACAGTAGGGACCGTATAACGACCCCAGCCCCAGACGGGGCGGGAACCGCCCGAGATTTCAGTAGTAGGCTGGTTTTCAAGCGATACACGCTTTGCACAAATGCACATGTTTCGGGTGCACGCTTGCACATGTTTTTGATTTGGCAGATGAGGCGGATGGAATGGATGAGGACTGGATCTCCATAACGGATGCCGCCAAGCGGTTGACCAAGGCGGGGGATGCCGTCACCCGTTCGACCCTGTCGCGCTATTTGGACAAGCATTCCGATGCGCTCCCGACCAAGAAGGATGGCCGCAGCAATCTGGTTGATTATGTGGTTTTGCGTCAGCACCGAAAAGAGAATATCCGGATTGATGTTGCGTCGGCTTCGCAGGCTATGCCGCAGGGTGAGGGTGTTCCTGACGCGGCCGCAGGGGCGCCGCCGTCCGGAAAGTCGTCTTCCAATTTTCAAGGCTCTCGGGTTGATGGGGCCTCTCGCAAGGCGCAGGCCGAAGCCGAACTCAAGGAAATGGATCTGGCCGAGCGCCGCGCACAGCTAACACCGACAGGTGAAGTCGATCGGGCTGGGCGTGATGCAGTCGCTTTGATGCGCAGCGCCTTCGAGCGGTCTGTTGAGGGTGAAGCGGCCATGCTGTCGGTCAAATATGGCTGGGATGAACGGACTGTGCGGCTGGCGCTCAAGGGGTTCGCCCGCGTCGGACTTGATGCTTTTCACCGGGTATTACTCAAACGAGTGGATCAACTATCCCGCAAGCCGCTGGATGGCGACACCGAACAAGAGGCTGAGATTGAAGCTGAAACGAAGGGAGGCTCAATCGAAGATGTTGAGCCATGAGCTATCATGACACGCGAGACCTGTTTCCGGAGCTTCCGCTTGGGGAGATGGTTCTTTTTTCCGGTTTGGTTGAGGCAACAAGGCCGGTTGAAGATCTGACGATCAGTGAATGGGCCGATCGATACAGGATTGTTTCTTCGGAATCCGGCTCTCCATGGCCGGGCCAATTCAAAACCGATCGTGTTCCCTATCTACGCGAACCTCAGGATTGCTTGCACCCGGATCATCCTGCTCGCCGCGTTGCTGCCAGATGGGCGGCGCAGTTAGGTAAGTCTACCGCGATTGAAAACTGGTTCTGCTTTATCGTTGACCAGGCGCCGGGCTCGATGATGATCACTCTGCCGACTTTGGAAGAGGCAACCAAATTCAACCGGATCAAACTGCAGCCGACGATTGATGCAACACCTCGGGTGGCTCATAAGGTCGTGCCGGTCAATAGCCGAGACGAACAGTCTTCGACCACCTTCTACAAGCGATTTGCAGGCGGGTTTGCCCAGATCGTCAATGCCGGATCATCCAAGGGCCTGCAGATGGTTTCCATCAAGTATCTGGCCATGGATGAGGTGACCGGATATCCGAAGGATGTGGACGGACGCGGATCGCCAAGGGATCAGGCGCGTGCGCGACAGAAAATGTTTGGTGACCTTGCCAAGGAATGGCAGGGCTCGACTCCGGGTGTTGTCGGGGAATGCTCGATTACTGCTGATTTCGAAGCTGGTGATCAGCGTTACCTCTATGTTCCCTGTCCTCATTGTGGTTGCTATCACGCTCTGGAATTCGAGCAATTCCGGCCCGCCGATCATGAGCAGAATTTGCCGGTTCACTTTCGCTGTCCGTCTTGTGACGGGGTGATTGTTGACGGGCATAAAACAGGACTGTTGGCGGAATCCCATTGGATTGCACGGCGCGTTCGTGATGGAGAGGCGAAGGTGCCGACCGTCATCGAACCGGAAGACCTGATGAAGTGGAAGTGCCCACCTTGTGAAGGTCGGTGTCGTGATTGGCAGCCAAGCTATCATTTATGGGCAGCTTACGCCCCGAAAGAAAAGTTCGCTGAAATCTGGCGTCGATGGGAAGAGGCCCAAGGCGACACGACCAAGATGCGTGTGTTTTCGCAGCAGGATCTGGCGGAACCTTATGAACCGGGCTCGACCGAGCTTGATCATGAAAAGATTGTTGAGGCAGCGCGGCTCGATGCGTTCCCGTCTCTCGTCATTCCGCGTGAGGCGGCCTTGTTGGTGTCCGCTGCCGATATCCAGACTTATGGTATCAAGTGGGCCTGTCTGGCGATCGGGCCAAACAATCAGCGATGGGTCATTGACAGAGAGGTCTTTGAAGGGCCTCCGGACAAGGTGGATGACCCATGGATTGCTTTGTCCGATGCTTTGGGGCGGCGCTACTCTGGTGCGGGCGGTTTGGAAAGACCTATTGATCTTTCCGGCGTTGATTCCGGCTATTCCACACAAAGGGTTTATCGCTTTTGTGCTGGGCGCCCGAATGTTTATGCCTTGGATGGGCGGCAGAAACAGGCGGTTGCCTGGTTAGGCACCCCAACCAATCAGGCCATTCTTGACGAGTATAAGCGCAAGCTTGCCAGCGTTCAGCTGTATCCGGTCAACGAATATGACATCAAGACCGAGGTCATGGCTGGCCTCGCCAATCTGATTGATGGCAAGGATGCCGGTGGGCGTTGGCCCCGCAATGTCCTGCATCTTTGTCCTGAAATTTGCGATGAGCGTTTTGTTCAGGAACTGACCGCCGAGAGATTGGTGGATCCGGAAGAGGAACTGCGCAATGCGGTCAATCGGCGTGCCCGGAACCTGATCAGCCCGAAAGCCAAACGTGAATGGAAAAAGATTGGCGGTCGCAAGAATGACTGGTTTGACGTGATTGTCTATTCGCTTGCCCTCGGTTGGTATCTGGAGACAAAGCGTAGGCTCAATAATGACCGTTGGGCGGAGCTGCTTCTGGATGTTCATGGGCAACCGGCACCAGATGATCTGTTTTCGGTTGCTGAGAATGATCCGTTTTTCAAGAAGTCACAAGGCACGGTCTCGCTGGCCGAGCTTTCCAAAAAATTGAATGGCTGACCCATGACCCGAACTGTACCGGATTTTCCGCGCCAGAGCGCTTTTCCCGTTGGCGGCACAAGCCCTCAGGCGGGATACTTGCGTGATACCGGAACGGGGCCAGCCTTTTTCATGGGTGGTCCTCCGATCCGGGATATCTCGGAAGACGTTCGGCAGGCGTGGACACCGGCAGCAGCCCGGACCATTGAAGCCTTGCAGAATAATGGTTGGATTGCCGGTGGTGTCGAGGCCGCCATTTCAACAATTATTGGAACCGGCCTCAAGCTGAATGCAAAGCCGGACGCCGAACTGCTTGGCATGACCGCCAGCGAGGCGTCAGCTTGGGCGCGCCGTGTTGAACAACGCTATGAGGCTCGTTGCCGGAACAAGTTTGAATGCGATGCCGGAGGGCGATACAGCTCGGGACAGATGGAGGCGGCGCATCTTCGGCAGTATTTTGCGACCGGTGAAGGGATCTCGCAATATTTGATGATTCCCCGCGCCGGTATTGAAAGCCGCACGCGGGTTCGCCTTTTGCCTTCCCATTGGCTCAGTCGGGACAGTTCCCTTTGGGAGCGTCTGCATCAGGGTGTCCGGCTGGACAACCATGGCGCGCCCGTTTCCTACAAATTCAGGATCAAGGATGAGCGCGGCACAGAGAAAGATGTCGAATATCGGGCTCGCGACCGGTTTGGCCGTCCTATCATCAATCACATCATGGACGGGCTACCCGGTCAGGTGCGTGGCATCACGGTTTTCGCTCCGGTTTTGAAAACAATCCGCGATTTTGACCGTTTGACCGGTTCTACGCTGGCAGCGAGTTTCCTGCATGCGATGTTTGCCGCAACGATCGAGAGCGATTATCCAACAGAGGATGTGCTCAATGCGATTGGTGGTGAGGTTCCTTTTGGCGGATTTCTCTCTCAGCTTGGCGAGTATCACAAGAATGTCGATATCAAGCTTGGCGATTATGGTCGCATTCCTCATTTGTTTTCTGGTGAGCGGCTCAATCTGCAAGGTTCGAAATATCCCAATGCCAATTATGAGGCGTTAGCGAATTTCCTGCTGCGCGAGATCGCCCGCTGTCTCGGGTGCCTGTTTGAGGATTTGACCGGTGACTATCGCGGGGCGAGCTATTCATCAATCCAGAATGGCATTGCGAAGATGTGGCCCATCACGCTTTACCGGCGTCAGCATATCGCGATGCCTTTCAAGCAGGCCGATTATGAGGCTTGGCTTGAAGAGGATATCGATGCTGGTAGGACGCCGTTTCCCGGAGGGCTTCGCGGATTTCTGGCAAACAAAGCTGCGGCTTGCAAAGCTGACTGGCGCGGGCCACCCAAACCGGTTGCCGATGAGCTCAAGGCCGCGCGTGCAGATGAAATCTATTACAATCTCGGGGTCAAAACCCAAGGGCGCATTGCTGCGGATCGAGGGGATGATATCGAGGATGTGCATGAAGATTTGGAACGCGAACAGCAGAGTCGTGAGCGACATCATTTGCCGCATCCGGGCGAACGTTCCGAAGAAACCCAGACCACGACCGACAAGGCGATTGATGGAGAAAGGGATGAGCCATGAGTTCCATCTTTGACGGCATCGACATGAGTGATCCTTGCGCTGTCTGGCCAAAGCTGCAGCAGGTATGTGATCGCCTGCTGGCCGGTGAAATGGTCGTCAAGGCGCGGTTTGGCGATGACGAACGGGAATGGCAGCGCGGCAATCTGTCGGAGTTGCGCAAGCGGATCATCGAACTGAAAGCGGAATGTGCACGCAAGAATGGGGCACCTCCCGTTCGACGCGCCTTCCGGTATGGGTGACGATATGTCAATTCTGAAGCCGAAGCTTTTCGGTGAAATCTTCGATACTCCTCTGATGATCCATCCGGGCAAGGCCAAGTCGGCAATGGTCGGCCTTGGCGGCAGGATTGTTGATGGTGGTGTCGTCTTTTCTGCTGATGGCATTGATGCTGTCGATCACTGGGTCGATCCGCAAGCCGGATTGCTGGTTGATCGACAGGGCCATCGGATGGAGCGGGACGGGCGCTTGCCATTTGATATGGTGAACGGGGTTGCTGTCATTCCGATCGAGGGAACTCTGGTCCACAAAGGAGCCTTTATCGGGCAGAGCTCCGGCGAGACCTCTTATCAGGGGATCCAGACCCAGATTAATCTGGCCGCCAAAAGCCGTGAGGTGAAAGCTGTCGTTTTCGAGATGGATAGTTATGGCGGGCAAGTGGCTGGCGCTTTCCAGACAGCTGAAATGATCCGTCGTTTGTCCGCGATGAAGCCGACTATGGCCATCCTCACAGATTTTGCCTATTCGGCAGGGTATCTGCTCGGTTCGCAGGCCCGCAAAATGGTTATGCCGCAACATGGTGGGGCGGGTTCCATTGGCGTGATCACCATGCATGCCGACTTCTCCCGACAAATTGAGGAAATGGGCGTTTCAGTAACCATTCTTGCTGCGGGAGAGCAGAAGGCGAAAGGCAATCCCTACGAACCGCTCGATGATGCGTATGTCGCTGCCACTCGCCAAGAGTTGGAAGGCATGCGGCAAAGCTTTGCCGAGGCGGTTTCCCTAGGTCGCCAAGGCCGGATCAGCAAGGCTGACGCCTTGAAAACAGAAGCAGGTTGTTTTGACGGCAAAGAGGCCAAAAGACTTGGCCTTGTTGATGCTGTTGGCAATCCAATTGACGCATTTGCCGAGTTCGTCGCGGCAGTCAACCGGGCGCGATAGCCCATCAATCAGGAGCACAAGATGACAAATTCTAGTCTGGCTGCTGTAGCGGGGGCTGCAGCGGCACAAATGGGTGTGTCTGAATCAACGCCAACCCCGCCAACCGGTCAGCCTGAAGCGGCTACGGCTGCAGAGATTTCTGCAGCTGAAGACCGTGGCTGGAAAATGGGCGCCGAGGCAGAGCGTGAGCGTTTCATGACGATTTTTACCTCTGACAAGATCAGCGGCAACTCGGCACGCATGAGCCATGCCATGGATCTGGCCACCAGTTCTCCGGACATGTCGGCAGACAAGATTGTCGAGATGACAACCAAACATGTTGCCGTGGATGGTTCCAGCAATGCCGGACTGTCTCTTGATGATCGGGCTTCTGACGCAGATCCCCTCGGGGCGGCTGAGGGCCAGCCTGGTGGCGAGGTCAAAGGTGGCATCGATACGGCAGCCATCTATGCCAAGCATAACGGCAGTCACTGACCGGTCGGTCTTTTCTCAATCACATCTGGTTTTGCACTGACACATTGCGCATAGGCAGTGAGTCGGTGCGGCTTCTGGCGTCGGCATCAGGCGCCTTGCCCGAAAGGTAAGTTGAAATGACAGTTTTTACAGAGCCGGTCCATGCCGGTGAACATCTGGTGAGTGAAGCCAATGGCAATCGCTCCCGCTCAGTCAAGACCATCACCGGTGGCGATTTCACTGCTGCGACTGTTTTGGGGGAAAGCAAATTCTCTTCTGCAACGGCCACTGCCAATGATGGCAATACCGGCGATGGCACAGTTTCGGCTGTTACCCTTGGCTCTGATGCCAAGGTTGGCAGCTATCTGGTGAATTTCACAGCTGCAACCGAATTCAATGTGGTTGATCCCGATGGCTTTCAGTTGACCAAGGGAACGGTCGGAGAAGCCTACAGTGACGATCTTGAATTCACGATCACTGCAGGTGCCACGGCCTTTGTTGCCGGAGACGGCTTTGCAATCGAGGTTGCCGAAGGGACGGGAAAATGCACTCAGCTTGCCCTTGCTGCCAGCGATGGCACTCAGGTGGCTAGTGCTGTGCTGTTCGCTGGTGCCCTGGCCGATGCTGCTGACGTGGAAGCCACGGTGCATGATCGCGATTGCGAGGTGAATGCGCATGTTCTGGTCTGGCCGGATGGCATCACTGATGAACAGAAAGCGACGGCGATTGATCAATTGGCCGATAGCGGCGTGATCGTTCGCGAATAGTCAGCCTCACAGGAAACAGCAATTCGGGGATCTACCCGATCATGAAAGGAGGGCGAGATGCCCGAACTTATGCTTGATATCTTCAATGGCGATGCTTTTGGCGCAGCCACAATGACTTCCTACGTCAACATGAATGTGCCCTTCGTGCCTGGTTTCCTTGGCAGTTTAGGGCTCTTCTCTGCTGAAGGTGTTTACACGACCACTGTTGCCTTTGATGATGAGAATGGCAATCTGAGCCTCATCCCTACCAGTCCGCGCGGCTCTGCTCCGGGCCAAGCGTCTAAGACCAAGGGCAAAACCAGACATATCGATACTGTTCGTCTGGCGCGTGAGGCGCAGATTACCGCTGACGAGATTGCCGGAGTTCGCGTCCTTGGTACCGGGAATCAGCTGCAGACAGCTGAGCGTCTGGTCTGGAAGCGCATCGAGGGGCCGGTCGGACTTAAGGCTGAACTCAGTTTCACCCGTGAGCATATGTATCTGGGTGCGATTGATGGTCTTGTCTATGATGCAGATGGGACGACCGAACTGTGGAACTACTTCTCTCTCTATGGGGCAAACCGGCCTGCAGCAGTCAATTATGAACTGTCGACGGCAACGTCCGAGACCTCGATCATCACAGACACCTGCATGAAGAAGCGCAGATTGATGGTAAAGGCCCTCAACGGTTTCAATCTGTCTGGAGCGGTGACCGTCAATCTCTGTGGCGATAACTTCTTTGACGCCATCTACAACAACAAGGAAGTTGTTGAAGCGCGCAAACTTGCGGCGACGGGTAACATGGATGCGCCGGAGATTATTTCCGCGAATAAAGCTTATTCCAGTTTCCGTTATGCCAACGAGATCTGGGTGAACTATCGCGGCGATGATGGTGGCAAGGTTTCGGTGCCGACCAATGAAGGCCGCTCGTTTGTGATGGGCGTACCGGGGCTGTTTATGGAGTATTTCGCTCCGGCAGATACTTTCGAATTCGTCAACACGGAAGGCCTTCCTTCCTACGTGTTCCAGCGTAAAGAACGTCAGACCGATTCAATGCGTGTCTTTGAAATTCAGTCGAACCCTCTGACAATGTGTCTGCGTCCATTGCACATGCGTAGGCTAACAAAGTCATAAGGTTGGTTTCTGCCTGCTACTGAGGAGGCCTCAATGCCCGTCATTCTCTCTGCAAGTGATATCCGCAGCCAAATGGCTGCTGAGAATGACGGGGATCTGGCTGAACCTATCCGCCTGTTACCGCAGACGGGTGGCGCTTCTGATGCCACGCGGGGTGTTTTTGAGTTTTATGGTCTTTTGCGTGTCGGGCAGGTGGGGCCGGAGCGCATCGGCGAAAGCTACAAGTGGGAAAGCTGGATTGAGGCTGGAAAAGCCCGATTAGCCGTTGCGCGCGATGGCTATCAAGGACCGGAATTGAGACAGGGTGATTTGATCGTGGCGCTTGCTCGCTCCGGTGAGCCGGTCTGGCGTATCGAGACCCTGAATGATCGGCACTATTCCCGCATTATTTGTGAATTATCGGAGGCGTCATGAGTCTGGTTATGCTTGCTATCAGTACTTGTCTCGCCAAAGCGTTGACTGACAAGACCCTTGCAGGATCACGCATTCTGGAAAGTGATCCTACAGCATTGCGCACCAATCCTGATGGCACGGTGGCGACAGAGGCTGGTGGCCCTTTTATCTCTCTCTTTGTTCATGCAGGGAAGGGGCAGTCCAGGGCGGGTTTTTACGCCAACGGTAAAGTGGATATCATTATCGAAAGTGGTGTTACGCTTGCCATGTGGCATACGGACAAAGAAACAGGCGCTCGTACATGCGAGGGTGTCGGTTTTCTGCCGACTTCGGCCAGCATGGAGCGAATGCTTGATCTGATGCATCGCCAAATTGTCGATGCCATGTCATCGCAAAGCGTCTGGGCCGTCTTGCTGCGGGCATTTTTCACATCTGCTCCGGACTTTGAGCGGGCAGGAATCGCCAGCGCAGAAAATGGACAACGACTTGCCGCCCGGCAAGTCAAATTCAGTCTCGATGTTGTTGACGATCCGGAGTTGCAAGATCTGGATGAATTCTATGAGGCTAGAGATAGTGAAGAGGAAAGTGTTCCGGAGCCGGTAGCTCCCTTTTCCCGCTTCTTGTTGCTGCTTCATTCGAGTGAGGATGGGCAAGATCAGGCACTTGTAACCGAAATTCTGGAAGTGCTGGAAGGCGGTACGCTTGATTGGGCCACTATGGCCGAGCAGATGGGCTTCTCATACACGGATATGGCTGCCCTCGGTGCCGGTCCTTTGGATTGGAGTAATTCCGACCAATTGGCCGAGCAGGGATTGCTCAACGGGACGTCTGTTACGCAGGAAGAGTGACTGGCATGGATAGCCTCGTCGGAATGAAAATCGATATAGAGATGCTCAAGAGCGTATTGGGGCAATCTCTTAAAGTGGGTACGGTCGCCAAACTCGATGCCGACAAGGGGTATCGGATCGCTCTTGGTGAGGATGACGATGGGGATGAATTTCTCTCTCCATGGATGCCTCATCCGGAAACATCGAAAAGTTCGGTTCCGCTGGAGGAAGGGCAGACCGTCGGCATTATCGCCCCGAGTGGAGACTTGAGCCAAGGCGTTTTGATAAGGGGCGGCTACAGCAAGGGCAAAGAAAGTCCAAATAGTGATCTGGCCGCAAATGTCTTCAAGGATGCTGGCGTTACTGTAACCGTTAAATCTGGTGCACTAAGAATTGAGACCAACGGTGTGACCGTTGTGATCTCTGGCAGCGGTTTTGCGGTTGAAGGCGGTGGAGTGACCCATAACGGGGTCAATATTGGTGACGACCACAAGCACACGGATGTCGTTGCTGGCCCGGATTTGACTGGTCCGCCGCAAGGGTAGTTTTTCTCTCTATCAAATTGGAATTTGTTATGGCGCTTCAGAGATACAAGGCAGCCAAAGGCCTTTCTGTGGTTGGTGGTGAGAAGGTTGTGCGCGGCTATGTCAAGATGAGTGAAGAGCGTGCGCGCTATCATATCGCGCTCGGGCGGCTGGGTTTGCCCAAGGGCAGCAAGAAAAAGGTCGTTGAATTGACGGAGAACTCAACTGCGGAAGCCCCCTCGGAGGAAAGCTGACGATGGTAGGGATTTGCAAGGAAACCGGCGCGGTGCTCGATGGGCTGCAGTCTTCATTGCAAGGCGTTGTCGACATTCTCAACACGCGTTTGCGGTCGGTTCTGATGTTGCGTGAATATGGCGCGGGTGGTCCTGAACTGCTTGGCCGGAACCTGACGGTGTCGCTGCTGGCCATGTATCGCCAATTGGTCTGTGTTTCCATTGATCTATGGGAGCCGCGTCTAAAGGTTCGAACCATCAGCTTTTCAGGCACTGCGGCAGAATTCAAGAACGGGATTGTCGGTATTTTGATTGAAGCGGATTACCGACCAGGCGCATTGCAGGACCCTCCCGACTATACGGTGGATCAGACCGTTTCATTTTCTTTGCTCAATAGCGATGGCAGCCTCGTCGTCTCTTCCTGACGGCCAATTTAAAGTGAGATATCCAGATGTCGAAATTTGTGTCACCAGACCTCTCGGCTCTGGGCGAGCTTCCTTTGGACGATGTTGATTTTGAGAGTGAGCGTGCGCGTCGCCTCGACTTGATGGTTGAGGCCTTTGCCGCTTTCGATCTTGAGTATGACGAGACTGACATCGAGCATAATCCGGTCAATAGAGCGATTGTGCGGGCTGGGGCCTATAATGATGTGCATGAGTTGCAGCAGATCAATGAGGCCATACAAAAGCTCTCGATCACGTCCAGCAACGAAGATGCACTCGAACATATCGCAGCGACATATTATGGCATTTCTCGGCTGGTCTCGACGGATGAGGATGGAAACGAAGTCAAGGAAGACATCGAAGACTTCCGTGATCGTATTCTCTTGGCGCCGGAGGCATTTTCAACGGCAGGCCCTGAAGGCGCTTATGCCTTTCATGCGTTGGAACTCGACGGTGTTGCAGATCTGTCTGACGTGGCTGTCTACAGCGCAGAGGACGGGGCGACCTACTCGGCGGATGTGCTTTTTGCTGATGCCTATTCAGCGGGGGATAGGGCGACCGAATTTGCGGATCGCGATACTGGCGATCCGGTGAAACCAGCCGAGGTGCTGATTGTTCCCCTGCCAACGATTGATTATGGAGATTGTGACCAGTCGCTGCTTGATCGCGTCTATGCGGCTGTGACGGCCAAAGATGTGAGGCCGATTGGCGATTGCGTGCGTATCGAGGCTCCTGAAATTGTTCCCTATCAGGTGGAAATGGTGATCCATTGTGCGCCGGGGGCGGATGCAGAACTACTGGTCTCTGAAGCCGAGACGGCCTTGACGACCTATACGACCAAACGGCGCAAGGTCGGAGTCGTTGCTGAACTCTTGGGCATCGGTGGGTGCGGCTATGTGACCGGCGTTGAATCGGTCACTATGACCAGTCCGACAACTGATGTTGGAGGCGGGCGTAAGCAGGCACCTTATTGCACATCGATCACTGTGACTGCCGAGCAGACTGCGGGGCGTT
Source organism: Cohaesibacter marisflavi (assembly GCF_963665895.2). Lineage (NCBI taxonomy): Bacteria > Pseudomonadati > Pseudomonadota > Alphaproteobacteria > Hyphomicrobiales > Cohaesibacteraceae > Cohaesibacter > Cohaesibacter marisflavi. The sequence goes on from NZ_OY762534.1 coordinate 453,443, forward strand.
GGGATGACTGATTTCTCTAACGCAGAGCTCGTTGCTGTTGCCAAGCCAATAGCAGAATCTTTGCTTCCTTCGGAGACATCAACAGATCTGATGTATGCCTGGCTGACGATTGAGCTGGCGGCTCTGTTGCGTCATGAGCCTGAAGTGATAGCGACAATTTGGGATCCGGACGCTTGCCCGGCATCCCTGTTGCCTTGGCTTGCTTATGCGCTCAGCGTTGATGTCTGGGACAGCTCATGGTCTGAGGCGCGCAAGAGGGCGGTGATTGCAGCCAGCCCGATGGTGCATCGGCTTAAGGGCACCTTGGCCTCCGTCGAAAATGCCCTCACGGCGATGGGGCTCAGTGCCACGCTCACTGAGTGGTGGGAAACAGATCCGATCGGGCAGCGCGGCACCTTCGATATCACGATCCACTATCCCGAGGAAGCTGCCGAAGATGAGGTGCTGATCAGCGAAAAGCAGGTCACGCAATCCTTGCAGTCGGTGCGCGCTACCAAGCCGAAAAGCCGGACCTTTGACTATCGGGTCTTGCTGCCCTTTGAGCAGGAGTTTGGCCTTGCAGGTGTGACTTCTGTTGCGGTGCCTCTTGTGATCAATGGGCTGCGCGATAAGACGATCACGCTTGATTGCCCATTTGGCTTGCCCGGCTCAACGATGGTTGCCGGTTTGCTGGCGATCGAGGGCGAGCAGGATCTCACCATTGTTGCAAAGGCCGATCTGGCGACCGCTGGCGCTGTTTCCGTTTCCGGTGTTTTGACGATTGAGGGAATTCCTTTGGGCTTTACTTCCAATTTGCTTGGCGAAGATGGCGCACCGCTCTTGGGTAGCGATGGCGCGCAACTCTATGGGTATAACTGATGACCATCACATCCATGACGATGATTATTACCGAAGCCGGACGGGCCGCTGCCGTGAATGCAGCCGATGCAGGCTTATCGATCAAGCTCACAAAGATGGCGGCTGGTTCCGGAGCGGTAGAGCCAACAGAGGCTAGCACTGCGCTCACTACGGAAGTGGAGAGGGTCGAAATCACATCTGCCGTGCAGATTGATCCGGCCACCCTGCAGCTTGGAGCATTGCTGCAATCGAACCTTGTTTATCGTATTCGCGAGATCGGCTGGTTTACCGAGGATGGCACGCTGTTTGCGATTGCCTACCGCTCAAGCGGCATTGTCGAAAAGGCCGCTGATATTCCTTACCCGGTTCAGTTCAATCTCGATCTGACCGGGCTTCCGGAAGAGAGCGTGACGGTTGATGTCACGCTGAATCTTGACCTTGCCTTTCTCGGACCACTCGCCGCCCAGGCCACCAATCTGGCGGGGCTCACCATGCGTCAAATCGATCAGGAAATCAGGGTGCGCCAACTTGAAGGCAAGCCCACAGCAGGAATGGAGACTGTTATCTAATGGCTACAGTAACGGAACGGCTTGAAGCTGCTGCTGCGGCGCATGAAGCCGCAGCGACACAGTTGTCAGCTTTGCTTGGCGCGCTGGAAACAGCAAAGATCGTGCATCGCGTCTATACAACATCGGCAACATGGCAAAAACCGGCTGGTTTGCGCTTTCTGAAAGTGACGGTGACCGGTGGCGGCGGTGGAGGCGGCGGCTCGGGCGATGCCTTGCGTGAAGCCGGAAACGGTGGAGGCTCCGGCGCGACTGCAATCAAATTCTATGATGAAGCCGCTGTTGCCGCTCTGGCCGATAATGTGGCCATTACCATCGGGGCAGGAGGCGCTGGCGGCACAGGTGGCGATTTCGAAGTGGATGGCACACCGGGCGATCAGGGCGGAGCCAGTTCGTTTGCGACTTTATCCGCAGGCGGTGGCAATGGTGGTGGATGTGGCCGACCTGCGCTTTTACGCGGCCAGATCGGCGGCTCTGCCACTGGTGGGGATCTTAATCTCAGCGGCGGTTGCGGTGGCTCCATGACTCTTGGTGATGACCTGGTAAACGAATCCGATGTGTTGGCCGGTAACGGTGCCAGCTCCTATTGGGGTGGCGGCGGACGCGGCGGCGCGGAAGGTAGTCTGGGCAGCGATGGCGGCCCCGGACGGTCCTACGGCGCTGGCGGCGGCGGTGCTGCCTATGGCAGCGCGGCGAGCACCATTCCCGGTCTGAATGATGGCGGGGATGGCTCTGATGGTGTGGTTGTTATCGAGGAGATTTACTGATGCGGGTGCTTGTATCGGATGGGCTGACCATCACAAATATCGTTGTCCTGGAAGACGGGGCGGCTTTGCCTGCCGGGCAGTTCGCTGCCGATGATTATGCTGGTGCGGCCATCGGCACGCCGATCATTGGCGGTGTGCCGGTTCCCAAGCCGGGGGCTGACTATGAGCTGGTTGATGGCGCATGGCTGCAGGTGGAAGACTTTGCCGCGACCATGCTGGCCGCTGCGAAAGAAGAAGCTGATGCCTCGATGCTTTCTGCTTTGCGGCGCATGTCTACCGATCTCAGTCTGGAGCTGCTGATGGATAGCGATTTGCAGACAGCGACCGCGACGGCCACGGCAGCCATCAAGGCAGACTGTGTTGCTGCCGTGGAGGCGGCAACAACCCGTGCAGAGGTTACTGCTGCACTGTCGGCTCTTTATGCCTCGATTGCGGAGATCAAGTCCGCTGTTGCTGCGGCAGACACTGACGCGCTGGCGGCGCTTGCTGCCTGATAGAAATTTGTAGGGTGGTGATATGACAGATCCTCGATTGATTTCTGCTTCTGATCTTGTCACCCAGATTAACAATAGTCTGGGTGGCGTGGCCACAATCGATCAGGTCGGCCTTGCGGCTGTTCTGGAACGTTTGTTTGTCAGCGGCGAGTGTGACTATGCTTCGCATAGCGATCTGCAAGCATCGGAGGTTCCTGCTGATCGGAGCTATGTTTCTATCGCGACCCCGATTGGCAAACTTGTGTTGCAACGTGATGTTACTGGCGAGGCAGCAACTTCGGCGGATGGCGTTAAATGGGCTCCGTTCGGTGAGCCCTATCCGCATCATTTTGGTGCGTTGGGAAACAATGTGAATGACGACACCGCTGCGCTCAATGCCTGGATGGTTCATCTCAGACAGAATGAACTGATGGGGCGCTTGCCTGCGGCAAACTACCGGACGACAGACGCGCTGGTGGCAACCGGTGGAAGTCTGCAAACGCGCTGGGGTATCCTTGGTGATGGCAAGCGGGTAACGCGTATCCGGCCTGACTTTTCCGGCGCTTCCAAAAATGTCATAGAGCTGCTGCAGGAAAAATCCAATGTGCAGTTTTCCGGCTTTTCCATCCAGCCCCATGACAATCAGCCTGATGATGCGATCAGCCCTGTCGGGTTGCATTTTGGTCGACTGGGCAACAGTTGGCTGACCGATATCGGCTTTTATCAGCTCAATAACAGCTTTTTGCGCACGGCACGCCTTGCCAATCTTAGGGGGCAGGATATTGAGAGTTGGAGCTGCGGGGTTGATTTTTCCTTCAAGGATACAACGGGCATCCTCTTCACTTTGTCCGGGGCGACCTTAACGGCAGACGCGGATATTTTCGACGCGGAAGATGTCGGTAAAACCTTCATTCTCAACAGCGCGGGCTATTATGAGGATGGTGTGGTGTCTGGGGCGGCGGGTGGTATTCCTGTTCTGGCCAAATACCAGATCACCGCTTTGTCGGGCGCGCGTTCTGTCACGGTGAACGGGGCCTATCTTCAGGATGCGGCGAATGTGTCTGGCTACTTCGGGCCTCCTCGCATCGCTTCAGGAAGTGGGACGACGCTGATCGCAGACCGCTCCTGTTTTTCCGATGCGCATATTGGCTTGCAGATCTGGGTCGCCAACCCGCTTGCTGCAGACAGGGTGGAAATCGTAACCATTGAGGAGGTGACAGACGGCTACACGATTGAAGTGGATAGCGCGGTCAGCGGTCTTATCGTAGATCAGGAGTTTGCCGTCTGTGTTGTCGATATCAGTGACCCGGATATGAGCGTCGGCGGGAATGACTATCTGTTCCGCAACATGCATATCGAGCATTATTCCGGTGTTGCGCTGGGCGTTCATCGTCATACGCTGGGGCGCTTCTCGGAGTGCAAGTTACATGGTGAGGTCTATAGCAATGAAGGGGCCAGTGTCGCGCACATGTGGCATTCAATCTCTGGCGCCGATTGGGAGGGGTCCTGTTTTCTGGATCGCTCGCCTGTTGGCGATGCGCAAGTGCGCTTCTTTGATCAGAAAGGGCAGGATTGGCATTTTGACCGGCTGATCTCGACCTATATTCTCAATCAGACAGTGTTCAAGCTGGGCGCATTTGAAACGGTGAGTGGTTTGCTCGGCCATGTCTCGGTCGGGTCGGCCTATTTCCGGTCTAACTATGAAAAGGCAAAGATGCTGACGCATCTGGTCGAGGATGCCAATGATCCGTCACGGCTGGATTTTATGGGCGCAATCACCACCCAGATTGGCGAGGAAAATCCGGTGGCAACATTGCCCGAGCGTGTGCAGTTCGGGCGGGATGGCGTTGCCTTCTCATATGAGGAAGGAGAATACACTCCGTCTTTCTCAGATGACAGCGATAACACCGTGACCATCGAAGAGAAGACCATCTACTGGCGCAAGGTCGGCAATCAGGTGACGGTCTATTTTAACTTCACTAACAACATCGATTTGTCTGCTTTGGTCCAGACTGACGAACTGCGGATCAATCTGCCCTTTCCGGTAGATATGCACGCATTCGCTCCGGTTCTGATGACCGGAGGCCCAATCGGAAACTATATCTTATGGGCTCGACCCAGCTACAGCCACGCAAAGTTCAAAGACCCGGCTGACGGCCTCAATATGGCGGTGTCGGAGTTTACTTCCGGCGCAACTGATCTGATTGGTTGCACGCTCACCTACGCGACCACTAGCTAATCGCCAGACACTCTGGCCCTCACCCTCAAACCACCCGCTGCGGCTTGCCGTATGCGGGATTTTTTATGTCCAACCATAAGGAGCAGATGCAATGTCGGCGCCAACTTTTGGGATGCAATTTGAGCGTTCTACCGACGGCACCACCACTGTTTTGGATCCTGACTTTTCCAAAATTCTGGTGATCGAAACCTCAGAAGACGCGTCGGCGTCTGAATTTCCTCTTGATACGCCTGTCGCCATTGATAGCGGCGACAGTGCTGCGCTGGAGGCATTGGGAACGGGGCTGCTATATGATGCGATCACCGGCATCAATGACCAGCTGACAAGCCTTAATTCCAGCGCTGATGTGACTGTCGTGCGCGTTGCCGAAGGGGCAGACACGCTGGAAACATGCTCCAATATCGTCAATATCACCGACGCGCTTGACGAGATCCCTCCTGCGGTCAATCGCACGCCAAGGATTGTTCTTGCCGGGCGTACAGCATGGCGGGCCGATGAGGATACGGCAAACCCGGTGATCACCTCGCTGGAAAGCAATCTGGGCAACATTCTGGCGATTGCGCCGGTCGATGTGGATGACACCACGGCAGCTTTGGCGATCGATGCGCGGGAAGAAATGTCATCCGAGCGTGTCATGCCGATCGGCATCGCGGGCAAAATCTACAAAGGCACCGAGCTGGTTGAGCGTCCGCTTTCTCCGATGGTGGCGGGTTTGTTTGCACGCGTTGATAACGAAAATAGCGGTAAGCCATTCAACCCGATTGCCAACCGGTTCCTTTATGGGCTTTCCGGTCTGTCGCGGAATGTCAAATTCAGTCTGCTGAATGGGGCAACCGAAGGGCAGCAGATGCTGGCGAGCAATATTTCCATTGCGGTCAAGGGCGAGACTGGCGTGGACGGATCTGTCAGTGATGGCGGGTATGTCTTTATCGGCACGGATAATGCCCAGACCAGTGGCCTGTTCGAGCAGATCCATCAGGTGCGCGGCATGGATTTTCTGACCGTCAAGATGATGCAGATCACCCAGCAGTATCTTGGCAAGGCCATCACCAAATCGATGATCGAAGCATGGATCAAATCGATCGCTTTCATGCTGCGCGACCACAAGGCCGCTGAGGATATCATCGGTTACACCAAGATGAGCGACATGTTCAAGGCGGCTGAGAATAGCGCAGAGCAGATCAGTCTTGGCACTCTGAAGCTGGATATCGGCATCGAACCTTGCCCGGTCTTCAAGCGGGCTGATCATGAGATCCGCCGCTACTCATCTGCGCTTGACGGTCTCGTCGAAGACGTCATCGCTTCACTCTCTACCAGCTCGTAAGGAATTTGGGTCATGGCACAGCAAGAACTCTATGCTTTTCAGGCGAGTGACGTGCGCAACACGGCTGACCCTGATGTCAGCCGGGCAAACATTATCAGCACGGTCGCAATCCCTGCGCTCAAGCGCAAGACGGTTTCGGTTTCGTCTGGCGGCGCGGCGGGGGATGTCAATTTCGCGATGCCGCAAATTGAAGCGCCAGAGCCGAAATTCGGGACGAATGGCCCCGATCCTGCAATTTTCGCCGGCATGGCGAGCGCTGATCAGTGGACCTTTGCGGGGGCCTTCAAAAAGAAGAATGGCGTCATGGTTCCGGCCAAGGCGATCATTGAGGGCGTCATTACTGAATGGGAGCCTGATGAGCAGACCCCCGGCGAACTCATGAAATGCAGCCATGTATTCCAGGAGGTGACACACTATGAGTTTCTGCTGGAAGGGGATGAGCTGTTTTACTTCGACTGGTATGAGCGCGAGATCCGCATCGCCGGTGTTTCCCTGATGGGTGACATCAACTCGGCGCTCGGGATCTAGGCTCCGCACAACCCTATCGGAAAGGCCCTGCCGCAGTGATGTCTGCGTGCAGGGTTTTGCTTTGATACATGAAAGAGAAATGTGAGATGGCAGAGAAACAGGGTGTTACGATCGATCTTGTTTATCCGGTGACCGTAGGCGGGCGCACAATCAGTCAGTTGAATTTCCGGCGCATGAAAGTTGGCGACACGCTTGTTGCTGAAGATGAGACGGATGAGCAAAAGGCGGGCATTGCCCTTTTTGCAAGGTTGGCTGGAGTAGACCCGGTCGTGATTGAAGAGCTGGATCTCGATGACTTCGAGCAAATCACCAAGGCGGCTCCGAAGATCATGGGAAAGTCTGCAGCGGCAGCGATGGATCAGCAGATGAAGGCATCGAGCCAATCAGCTGGCGAGACCTGATCATTTCTGTCGGGCGACATACACACACGCCGCTCGATGCCGTGAAAGATATGGATGTTGAGGAATTCATCCTCGATTCCCGCGCACTGGCGCGTGTGGTTGCGGCAGAGACCAAACAAAAATAGCTCCTGAAAGTGAGGCGCCCCATGGGTGTATTAACGTCCAAACTGATCCTCAGTCTGGTTGATCGGGTCTCTGCGCCTGCGCGCGCGGTCAAGCAGACCATGGACAGCCTGAAGCTGGCGCAAGCGGCCAATAATCGCAAGATGGCAGAGATGCGTGGGCGGATGGTTGATGCAGCTGCTATGGGCTATGTGATGAGCCGCGCGCTGGCCGCGCCGGTTAAATCCGCGATGGCTTTTGAATCTGCCATGGCGGATGTCAACAAGGTGGTTGATTTTTCAGCCCCTGACGGGCTCAAGCAGATGTCGGCTGATATCCTTGCTATGTCCAAACGCATTCCCATGGCAGCAACTGGCATTGCCAATATTGTTGCAGCTGCCGGACAGGCAGGAATGCAGGGCGGTGAGCTTTTGCAGTTCGCCGAGATGGCGGCAAAAGTGGGCGTGGCCTTTGACATCAGCGCCGATCAGGCTGGTGAAAGTCTGGCAAAGATCAAGACGGCGCTGGGGTTGAGTGTATCAGAGACGCGCGCGCTGGCTGATGCCATGAACTATCTGTCCAATACGTCTGCCTCTTCTGCGCCGGATCTATTGGATTTCATGAGCAGGGTTGGTGCGATCGGTCAGCAATATGGTTTCACCGAACAGCAGACTGTCGCGTTGGGCTCAGCAATGATCGCAGCGGGTGCGCAGTCGGAAGTCGCTGCGACCAGCTTCCGCAATGTCGGCAAAGCGCTCGTGCGTGGTGAGAATGCCACGAAGGGGCAAAGAGCTGCCTTTGCCAAGTTGGGGCTTGATGCAACAGACGTGGCCAAGCGAATGCAGAAAGATGCAGTCGGGACTTTGCGTGATGTCATCTCGCGCATCCGTAAACTGCCAAAGGAACTGCAGGCGGCCAATATTTCTGCTTTGTTTGGTGATGAGGCCCGCGCCATTGCGCCTCTGATTTCCAACGCCAAGTTGCTTGATCAGGCTCTGGCGTCGGTCTCTGACGAGACGAAATATCTCGGGTCGGCTCAGGCTGAATATGAGGTGAGGGCGAAAACAACAGAGAACGCTTTGCAGCTTTTCAAAAACCAGATGGAAGGTCTGTCGATTGCCATCGGTTCTGCACTATTGCCTGCCTTGACAAAAATTGTTGAACTGGTTGGGCCGATCATTGGAGCGTTGGCTGATTGGGCTGCCGCTCATCCGCAAGTAACGACTGCCGTGGTCGGGCTGGTTACCGCTCTGGTCGCTGCCCGCGTTGCGGCAACAGCTATGCGATTTGCCTTCCTGTTTGGAAAGGGCGGGTTGTTGTCCTTGGCCATGGTGGTGCCAAGGCTGGCGTCGGCATTTCTGACACTAATCAACCCGATGGCGTTGGTCCGCGGGGCTATGATGGCGTTGCGTGTTGCGCTGGCCTCAACCGGTATCGGCCTTGTTGTTGCTGGCGTGGCGATGGCCGGAGCCTGGATCTATAACAACTGGTCCAATCTGTCGGCCATGTTTACAGCCTTCGGGGCAGCCTTCATGCGGGCGATCAAGCCCATGATGCCTGTAATTGAACCGGTCTTGAGCGGTATTCAATGGCTTTGGGATAGCATCACCGGCCTTGTTGATACGGTCGGCGGCGGCACTGGCCAGTGGCAACAGTGGGGAGCGGCGGCTGGCCGTGCGGTTGGCGATATCCTCGTGGCCTTCACTGCCTTGCCCGGCAAAATTTATGCCTTTGCAGCTGATGCAGCCAGCCGCTTGTGGGATGGCCTGAAATCCAATGCGCCTGCTGTGGCTGATCTGGTTGGGCCAATTCTCAACCACTATCTCACGCTTGGAAGAGATCTGTTTGAAGCGGGCCGGGCCGCTATTGCCAAACTCTTCGAGGGACTGCGGACCGCGCAGAGTGCAGGCGATGTGGTGCAAGCCATCATTGATGCGTTTCTTTCCCTGGGTGAGGGGCTTTACAAGGCTGGTCGGGCTGCCATGCAGCGCTTGTGGGATGGGCTCAAGGAGATGGCACAGCAGGTGATCGATTGGGCAACAGGCATTGCCGACAAAATTGCAGCCCCATTTCGGGCAATTGGTAATGTGATCGGTCGGATTACCGGTTCCGTGAAAGCCCCCGGAGTAAATGGCGGGCATAAAAGCCGCGCGAAGACACCCGCAATTGCCGGGGCGAAGGCTGCTGGTGGTGCTGTCGCGGGTGGTAAAACCTATCTGGTTGGCGAGTTGGGGGCGGAATTGGTGACACCAAGCCGCTCTGGCTATGTCCATACGGCGGATGCCACGCAAAAGATGTTGGGTGGTCAAGGAGCTGCGCCGCAGGGCGGTTTCGGCGATTTGAATGTGAGTTTTGGCAACTTGATTCTACCGGGCGTTTCCAATGCCGATGAGCTGATTGATGAGCTGGAATCGCGCATCAGAGAAAGCTTTGCGGGATTGCAGGCCGATCTGACCATGGCGGAGGCATAGATGCTCTACATCATTGGTGCTGTGACCGTTGACACCTTCCCGTTTTCTGCCGAGCAGGTGGAGCGCAGCTATTCGGCCACATGGGCGGAAAAGGCTGTTATGGGGCGGATGCCGCCAAGTGAATTCATGGGAGAGGGGCCGGAAAGCCTCTCTCTTAGCGGAAAACTGTTGCCGTTCAAGCTGGGCGGTATGACACAGCTTGAGGCTTTGAAAAGCTACATGTCTGCGGGAACGGTCGTGCCTGTCATGCGTGGCGACGGGGCACGGCTGGGCAACTTCGCGGTGACGGCGATCAGCGAAAGTCATGATCATTTGCAAAAGAATGGTGTCGGTTTTGTCGTTAGCTATCGGCTATCGCTCAAGAAGATGGCGGGGTCTGGCGTCGGATCGCTTCTGACTGTCGAGGGACTGCTTTCCCTCTTCTCCTCTTTATAGATGTGAGGCATCCATGGCCAATTCATTCACTGTTATGGGCGACAACCTGACGCTCGATCTGGTGCTTTGTCGGGTTTATAGCGTTTCCGCACAAAGCCTTGTTGAGGATACGTTGGCACTCAATCCCGGCCTTGCAGCTCTGGGCCTAGTGCTGCCGTTTGGCACTGAAATTATTCTTCCGGATCGGCCGAGCGCAACAGCGACAGAAACGGTCTCTGTCGTTTCACTCTTCGGGGATACCTAAAATGGCATGGTCTGTTTCCTGGTCCGTATCCATCAATGGAACCGATCGCACCGGTTCTATGTCGTCTTATCTCACCGATATTTCGGTGACCGATAAGGCGGGTGCGACATCGGATAGCTGCTCACTGACGTTCGATGATACCGAAGGCCAGCTTTTGTTGCCGAAAAATGACGAGGACATTCTGGTGCGCCTCAACGGGGTGCAGGTTTTCTCCGGCATTATCAGCTCGGTTCGCTCGAAAGGGAGCCGCTCGGGCGGCAGGCTGCTGATGGTGCAGGGAAAGGGCGTGGATACGCGTGGCAAGGCCAAGCAGGCGCAATGCTTCCATATGGATGATTGCTCGCTTGATGACTTTATGCAGAAGGCTGCGAGCAAGGCTGGCTTTTCCATCGAGGTTAAAGGGGATCTTGCCAGCATCCAGCGCGGCTATTGGGCCAATGACCGCCAGAGCTTCTTGCATCTGGGTGAGCGTTTGGCGCGTGAGCTGGGCGCGACTTTTAAGGTGCGCGGCAAAAAGGCTGTGCTGGCCCCGCGCGGTGATGATATGGGCCTGCCTGCCATTGCGGGTGTTGTAGGCTTGAATTTGATCAGCTGGGACATTGAGCCCGATTTGGGGCGTTCGCGCTTTTCGGCAGGGTCCATGCAGTATTATGATCGCTCAACGGGCAAAATCGAAACCGAGGAAGCCAGCTATCAATCCGGATCAAGCTCGACTGAGGCCAAGGATGTGGGGCGGGTTCTGGCCTCCAGCAAGGATGAGGCCAAGCAGAAGCTGGAAGGGCGTAAACAGGAAGCCAGCCGCAAAGGCGGCAAGGGCAGCGCGGTGATCAATATCGCCCCCAGCGCGCAAGCTGAGGGGCTGTTTACGCTCAGCGGCGCCCGAAGCGGGGTGGATGGCTCTTACAAAATGACATCTGTGACGCACAAGGCCAGCCGCTCTGGCGGCGCGACGACCAGCCTGCAGCTTGAGCAGCCGGAATAGGACTTTGCAACAGACGGTGGATGAATATTACGATTAGTGCAGTTTCGGAGAGATTGGCTCCATTTTGATTTGGCCAGATAGATTTTGGGCTTCTGATCTCGCGTTCTCCAGAAGGTATCGGAGAACTGCTGTATCTTCTTTTTCATCACAAATGAGCAACGCGCGATTGATCAATGTGGTGATTTTCCGATAGTCGGTTTTAGCCGTCATTGGCGCCTCCCTCAAAAGTTGCATCAGTTTTAGCCCTTTATAATTAGAACCGCAAGTTTAGAGAGGTAATCATGCACGAATTGGAATTTGAAAGTTTTTTCAAGAGCCATGAATTTGCTCATTTTACAGCAAAAGAATTGTTGTATAAGGGTGCGGATCACTCGGATCTGGACAAAGATGGCTATGGGCTCAACACTGACCCGCCGCCAGAACTTTGGAGTTTCATTATACCGACCGTAATGGTTCTTGAATGGCTTCGCCGCGACATCGGCGAGGCCATTTTTATTACCAGCGCCTACCGAGCGCCGGAATATAACAAGGTTGTCGGTGGTTCGACTGACAGTCAGCATATGCGCTTTTGTGCGTGTGATATTCATGCTGCCAGCAAGCCGCATGACATTCTCTATCAGCGGCTCAAATGGGCGCGAGCTGATGGCGTTTTCAAGGGAGGCCTCGGGCTATATAGCTGGGGAGTACATGTCGATACGCGCGGCATCAATAAGGACTGGTAGTAATCTTTCAGAAAGCGAGTGAATACCTTACCATCGTCTTTTCCTTGCTTTAAGCCTTGTTTCCAGTTCTTCTTCTCCCAGAATGAGTCTCGCAGTTTTTCTCGCAATCTGATCCGTAATAAAATCGGGTGAGATTGATGCGGTGATTACTGTTTTGCAGTGGGGACAGCATCCAAGGATCGTTGGGTATTTTGGTCCTGAAACAGATTCTCCCCAATGAGTATCCTTGAGTTCCAAATGCGTGACGTCTTTCCCGCATTTTGGGCATTTCCCATCTCCATAAAGCATTTGTCTCTCCTTTAAGGCGCCTGCCGCAAATCTAAGGAAGAATATTCTCGAATGCAATCAACTACTTTTTTTCCTAACAATCGGAGATTATCCAATGCGAAAATCGCTTTTCGTAATGGTGGGGCTTCGCGTGAGCGCGGTTGCCTGCCTGTTTCTTATGGGATGGGCCGTGGTGCTTGCTCCCTCTCTCGCTCTGGCTGCTGATGGGCAGACATACGCGATCGACACGGGGCCGCTGATCTCGGCGGCGATGCCATTTCTTGAGGCGGCTCTAATGGCGGTTGTGACCGCTGCGACGGCTTGGCTCTCGCGCAAGGCGCATCAGTATTTCGGGGTGCAGATCGAGGCCAAGCACCGCGCTGCGCTGAATGAGGTGATTTGGTCGCGGTTCAATCAGCTGTCGGTTGTTGCGTCTGCTCGATCTCCGACCCTCTACACGCGCCAAGCGGCGCTCGCTGCTATTGCCAATTATGTGATCGAGAAGGTGCCGGACGCTATCAAGTATTTCGGGCTCGATGAAGAGGGCGTCCGGGCGATGGTGCTGGGGCGGCTCACAGACCAGATCGATAAACTGACGGGTGATGACAATGGCGACCTTGCAAGCGCTTCTGCTTCAGTTCCTTCGGGCTATCCTTCCGCTCCTGTTGACCTTTCTCAAGCAGTGGCTGGAAGTGCGACAGCTCCGCAAGCGGGCGGCTGAGGCAGACAGGGTAAAGACTGAGCGCGGGCTGGAAGAGCGGGCGCGAGACGCGGAGGGCAGGGCCAATGAAATCGGCACTAATGATGGCGGTGCTGATGGCCTGCTTGAGCGGCTGCGCAACGAGGGGCTCTAGCCTCTCTGCCTCTTCTGATGCATCTGGCACCGACTGGGCCAACTGGCCGGTGCCGATCCTCAAAACCTATGACAAGCGGTTTGTCGGTCGTCTGATCGGCGAGCTGCAGGCCACATCGCCGGACAGCGCGCTGCGCGTTTGTGTGGCGGATTTGAAACTCTTGCGGCAACAGATCTGTGCTATCAATGACGGACAGACGGCTTGCCAACTGATGAGGCAGGAAAAATGATGCGTAAACTCATACTGGCGTGCTTGGGCGTTGCTTTGGCGGCGCTGTGTTTTCAGGGCTATGTGAATGCGGCCACACAGGCGGATCGTGAGCGATTGCTCAAGGCTAAGTGGCAGGTGCCAGCCGAGGTGGTGCGGGTGATCGATGCCGACACAGTCGTGGTCAATGCCGAGCCATGGCCGGATGTGATCATCAGCAATATTTCGGTGCGGATCAGCGGGGTGGATACGCCGGAAAAAAGCGGCTCCGGCTGCACAATGCACTACAAGGCTCTGGGGCAGGAGGTGCCCGAGGCGATCAAGTTGCAGGAAAACCGACTTGGTTGTGCGGCCACGGCCTTTGTGTCCGGAACCGACAAGCTCAAGCGCTCCAAATGCAAGGTGCTGCGTGACAGTGGCGAGATCAGCAAGCAGCGCGGTTTGTTGCATGCTGGCGATTGGGTTGTGTTGCGCGGGCTGAAGGCAGGCAAATATGCTCAACGGGTGGTGGCTACGCTTTCCTATCCGGTGGTTGGCGATGGTGGCACCATCGAGATGGAATCACTCGGTGACCGGCTGATCAGGGAAAATCTCGCGGTGCCCTATGAGGGGGGCACAAAGGACGCCTGGTGGTGCGCTCCGATTGAGGGAGGCAAGCGTGCAGGAATTTCTCGATAGCCTTTCAAGCAAATATTTGGCTATGGCTGCGGGCGCTTTGATGAGCGCCCTTTTTTCGTCCGACCTCTCCAAGCTGCAGCGCCTGCTTGCCTTCGGCTCTGGCCTGTTTGTGGCGGCTGTCTGCACGGATCCGCTGCTCGCCTATCTTGAGCTTGGGGCAGGGTGGGTGAATGTGGTAGCCGGTGGGTTGGCGCTCTCTGGTAACAATCTGGTCAAATGGGTATTGCGCATCAGCAAAGATCCCGGCCAGATACTCACGCGCTTCAAGGGTGCAGGGAAATAGAATGGGTGCCCGCTGGAGAAATCTGGCGGGCTTTTTTTGTAAATTGTCAGATCGCAGTAATGGCTGCTCTACATAGTCGTTTGTTACTTTCCCCCCATGTTTTCTAGTGGAAAATCTTCTCCTATCTGCCGAATAAAGCAGGAACTTTTAAATTGAAGCTTTTTACTTTGTTTTTAAGCTTTAAAGCGGACTAATTTCTGGATCGTCCTTGATTTATGTCGGATAAGGCTTCAAAATCTCGGTTCGATGAAAAGGTTGCGTAGGGCTTCGCCTTAAGGGAAGTATGAATTGCCTAACTGGCTCTATTTAAAACACCTCTTAGAAACATTTTCTAGGCAACCCATCGAAACTGTATCTTATGGAAATCAATCAGAACTCTTTGCTGGCTGGCAAGGCTTGCACAAAAAATGAGAAAAAAATTACGATGATCGAAGAATGCCTGCAGCGTTTGCACGACTTTAGTCTAGGCTCACCAAATGCTAATTCATTTTATAGAATAGTACATATTCATATACCTAAGACGGCGGGTATATCGTTTCAAAACGTTTTTAAATCGCAAATCAAAGACCATCTTCATCTGCCTTGGGATGCAGGAAGCAAAACTTGGCATGAAGCACGAGAAAAAAATGAGCGGATAAGAAGATTTACTACTGGTCATATTAAGTACGAAGAAGTTTTCTTTAATACTGAAGTGTATAATTTTCCTCTTCTGCTGATAACCATTATCCGTGAGCCGATGGATCGCCTTATTTCAGCCTATAATTATCACCGGAGTGATCATCACCCAAATGCAGAAGAATTTTATAAGCAATTTCCATCAGTTGAAATTTATCTGGAAAGTCAAATAAATAATCCAAATATTCAATCTGAGTGGATTTGTGGTAAGAACAATGACCTTAGGCGGTTAAGAACGGTTCTTAATCGGTATTATTGTGGTATAGGGACGCTTGAATATATCGACCTTTATTCTCGATTATTACAACGAGGCTTTGTCGACGGACCTTATAAACCAATGGTTCGTGAGAATGCGCTGTCTGGAAATATGTTGGGCGAGAAAGTGACCATTAAGGATATCGCACCAGATCGCATAAAAGCATTTTACGAAGCAAATGAAATCGATGTCCGTCTTTATGAAGCTGCAAACCGTCATTACAAGCTGTTAAGCTCATCATTCGTTGATTGAGTGAATGCAATAGTTCGTTGTAGCAATTGCTGATCTAGGCTAGGGAAGTGCTTAGTTGATATCGAGGTGATTTAGTTTATGCCTAATCCGTCCCGACTGGTAATTAGTTGATTTGGGTGTAATCTCAGAATACTCGCTGCATGATTGGTTTTGAATGAAAAATTTTTTGTTTTTTTTTTGAGTACAAAATGAGCTAAGAGAGTAAGTTAATAAGCGAATCCTCGTAGTAGCCATTGAGAAAAGTCATGAATGCATGGTATTTTACATTTGAGTACCCGCCAGAGTTTGGTGGGGGATTAAGCACATATATGAGGATTATCACGGAAGGCTATGCAGATCGTCCGAATGACGACCTAATTGTCTTTTGTTTGTCGACATCACAGTCAGGTCTTATGACACGTCGATATCTTTATAAAAATGTGCAGCTTATCACTCTCAACCCCCTTCGCTTTGCGGAAACCAAAGATATCGGTTACTGGGTCGGTGTATCCAGAATGTTTGAGAGATTCGCTGACCTGATTATGATGCAAATCAATACTGGTGCTATTGATGCTCAAAAACCTGATTATGTTGAATTTTGTGATGGCTTTGGTATTGGGGCTTTAACGATTCAACAAAAGCTAGCATTGAACTCTTCTTTGGCAGACGTGCCCATTCTTGTCACTGCACATACTCCTACGCATTTGATCGATATGTGGAACTTGATGCCAAACTTCATTTTGCCAAACTATTGGAGTGGGCAAATGGAGTTTCAGGCTCTTGCTGGTGCGGACATCGTTATAGGTTGTTCGCAAGCTATCTTAGAAGTTATTCAACGCGAACTTGCAGTAACCGGAGCACAACTCGCTCCACACCATGTGGTGCATAATCCTTATCCTATATCTAACATACCGATGCCAGATGCGGATGTGACGCGTGACCATTTTTACATGGCGTCACGTCTTACGCATTGGAAGGGTGCGGAAAATGCGATTAAGGCGTTTAAGGTTCTTTGGGATAGCGGTTGTGATGTGCCCTTCCATATTTTCGGAGATGACACCATTCATGGAGCAACAGGGGATGATTACTCCAAATACCTAAAAAAACGCTACGCAAAATACTTTGATCTTGGTTTGATTAAACTTATGGGAAAGCAACCGCGTGAAGTTATCGCGGAGAGCGCTCGGACAGCATATGCACAAGTCCATCCATCTGTATTTGATAACTTTCCCTACAGCTTGCTGGAAGCCATGAGTGATGGAATTGTTTGTGTCGCCGGGCAGAATGGGGGGATCAAAGAGATTGCCGAGCATGGACGGGAAATCTTCCTGACTGATGTGCAAAATCCGAACGAATTTGCAGAAGTGCTTAAGCAAGCTATGGAACTCTCTGCAGAAGAGCGTGCAGATATGTCCGGTAATGCCCGTGCTAAAATCGCCGAGGCTTGTGACGTTGGCGAGTTTTTTGCGAAGAAAGAGCAAATTGTTCGAGAGTGGAAATCTCGAGATGAGACAGAAGCACGCTCCTACCCATTTCTTTCTCCTCCTGAAACGGATTGTGTCTTTAAGGCGGAAGCCCGAGAACATGGCCAGCCAGAGCTTTCTGTCGTAATCCCATATTTTAATATGGGGGCATTCATAGATGAAACTCTGGACAGTGTTAAGAATTCGACTTTAAAAGATATCGAGATCGTTTTAGTCAATGATGGTTCAACGGATCCTTTCTCCGTCTCTAAGCTTAAAACGCTAAATCAAGATCATGGTTTAGATGAAAGCCAACTGCGCATTGTTACCATTCCTAATGGGGGAGTGGCAAACGCTCGTAATACAGGTGTCAGGGAATCAAAAGGTCGTTACGTTTCTTTGTTGGATGCTGATGATCTCATCCGTTCTTGTTATTATGAAAAAGCAATTCGGGTTCTTGAAACATACGACAACGTTTCCTTCTGCGGAGCTTGGATTGAAGACTACAATACACATGGTCGTATCCGGCACTGGGCAACTTGGAATGCGGAACCTCCCATTCAATTGATTATGAATCAGACCAATTGCCAGTCTCTCGTTTATAAACGCGCTGCGTTTGAACGTGATGGTTGGCACGATCCCGATCTGCGTATGTTTTTGGACGACTGGGCCGGTGTTATATCACTTCTGGCCGGAGGACATCGTGGCATTATGATACCAGAACCATTGTTTCAATATCGAATCCGACCGAATTCCATTTTTAGATCAACCGGAGGGATTTGGGATATCAATTATGAAATGATTACGAGAAAGCATCGCGAGCTTTACGGTCGTTGGGGAGCTGAGATTGCTGCTTTCCTTAACGTAAATGGTCCCAATAATTTTTACCATGTAGCAGGCAAAGAGAGCGCCTTCCGAAAATAGTAATTAGGTTCTGTTTTCCATCCGCAACCAGACAAAAAAGATTGAGCCAATGTTGAGATCTATAGGAAGCTTTCAAATCGACCCTAAAGCTCCGGAGTTTTCCGATATCTGCAGAACTCCTAGAAAATATGATCGTTCGTTTAGGATTGATAACAATCTTCTTATCAATTTCGATTCATCGAGTGGTGGCGGCGTCGAACTTAGCGCGGTGAACCCTATTGTAGGGTCTCCTCATTATGTTCTGAAGCCTTTTTCTTTAGGTGGTGCGAGGTGGTATTCGATAGAATGCCCAATTAATTGCGCCGATATTGAAAAACTTGGCCAAGTGGTGCCTTATCTTGACATTGCAAGTCCACAATCAGTGAGCTGTCATGCAAATTTGCGGCTATTCTATCTGGATGGGAGAAGCGAAGATGTTAGTTCGCTTCAAATTGAAATCAAACGCAACCGTGTGTGGCAGACTTTTCCAATTTCGTTAGCAGATATCCGCTCTAGTGGCCTAGAAACCATCGATCGGGCTGTGGTTATCTTTTTTGTTGAGGCCCGGGATGTTGAACTCGAATTATACGGCTATAGCATTTCAGGGCTCGATAGGCAGGAAGTCATCTACAACGCTGTAGATTTAATGACATTGCGAGAAGCAGCCCAGAAAGAAGGCAGTCTTGTAAAACACAACTATGCAATTCTTTCTGGTGAAACTGATGTTGTGGAGAAGCGAATTATTCATCATGAGATGATTTCTGAAGGGGTTTTTGTTGATTTTGAAACGGCCAGTGATCGTTCTGTCAACGTACGCAGAACCGCGTCAGAGCTCGAATTTACTTTTGAAAGTATGCAAGAAGCTGAATGGCGAAACTTCGAGTTTAGATTTGGGGATGTCACAAATACCGGCAGTATATTGGCAATAGTTAGGGTGGTAGGGAGTACGCTTTTCTCCAAAAATCTTAAAGATGCAAATGCGTTGTTGGTTTTACGTGAATATGATGAGAAATTTGAATGGAAAGATACCATCTTACACGAGCCTCTAAATTTGCAAACGAACCCCGAAGAACAAATAGTAATGCTCGATCTTTCTCCAATTCTTGCCGATGACAGGGTAAGCCACACATTCGGATTGTTGTTGTTCCTGCCCGATGATGTAATTAGCATGAACGTTTCTGAGATGGAGGCTTTTGTCTTTGATAGAAGGGCTTAAAGGGATTTAGTCATGGATACTTTCTCTCTTCATTCGGATAGTCAGTCATCAATTACAGTTTTTTTTGCTAACGATAATTGTAGATCAAAAACTTGTTTTGTAATTTTCTCGTCCTGGGCCGGGAGGTCTTTGAATACTAAAATTGGTGGAACGGATCCTTTGTTACGGGAGGGATTTGATGTAGTTTGTGTTCAATCTAACTGTGATGATTGGCACCAAAATATTTTTCCTTTTGGGATCGAAATACTAAAAAAATATTTGGATGAAAACTACTCCGATATAAGAGGCTACGGTTCTTCTATGGGGGCGTTTGGAGCTATTCTTTATGCTGATTTATTGAATTTCAATTCAGTGCTTGCACTAAGTCCGCAATATACTATAAGCGCGCCATTCGATAAGAGATGGAGCTTGTTTGATAAAAGAATTAAGTGGAAGTATAAGATCGAGCAATCTATTAAATATAGTGGAGAGATACATGTTTTTTACGACCCTCTTGATATCGATGCTAAGCACTTTGAATTAATTTCAAGAAATTTCAATAAAGCTAAGGTCTATGGCTACAGTATTAAATTTGGTTCTCATCCGACCACATATTATTTCAATGATGGAGGCAAACTGAAAGAACTACTTTTGTCATTTGCAAAAGGGAAGTGTTCAGTTCCTAGTGTTGATAAAAGTGTCAATAAAACTTATCTCAAATCATTGTCTTTCGAGGCTTTGAAGCGAAATAAACCAAGACTTGCCAAGAATTTAATTCTGAAGGCAATTAGTCTTGGCGATGAACGTCATTCTACGTATCGCCACGCTAGTAATGTTTGCCATCGCTTGAACGAATTAGAGACTGCTGTTGCCTTCGCTGAAAAAGCTGTTGGGGCAAAAGACAACATCGACATTAGCCATATTAGCCATTCAGAACATCTAGCAAATATGTTGAGGTTAGCAGGCGATCGACATGCTGCTATTTCTATAATAGACGTCGTTTTGTCTCGTAACCCAGAGAGGTTTACTGCTCTCACGATAAAGGCCAATATCCTATTTGCGAGTAAAGAAGTGGAAGCAGCGAAAGGTTTATTTTTGCGAGCTATTGAACTCGGTGATGAGCGTCATTCAACATACCGGCAAGCGAGTAATATATGCAATCGCTTGAAGGAATTTGAAATAGCTGTTCTCTACGCGAGGAAAGCTGTTGTAGCAAAGGATAATACCGTCAAAAGTCGCATCAATCACTCAGAGCATTTGGCGGATATGTTGAGGATGATAGGTGATTTTGGGGGGGCTCTTGAGAAGATTGATGGTGTTTTGTCTCAGGATTCTGGTCGGTTTACAGCCTACACCACAAAAGCCAGGATCTTATTGGCCAATCTGGAATTTGGAGAAGCCAAGGTTTCGGTGTTGAAAGCTATTGAACTTGGTGATGAGCGTCATTCAACTTATCGTCTCGTTAGCAATATATGCAATCGCTTAGGCGATTTTGAGCATGCTGTCGAGTATGCGCAGAAGGCAACTGAGGCTAAAGACAATAACGCCACAAGCCGTCTCAATCATTTAGAGCATCTTGCAATCTTATTAAAGGGGAGCGGCGAGTTGGAGGCTGCTCTTAGGGTTATTGATGAAGTGTTATTCCAAGATGAAAATCGGCCTAGTGCTTACCTAACTAAGGCTAATATCTTGTTAGAAATGGGAGCCTTGGAGGAGAATGCGTTATGGCTAGTTGAAAAAGCTATTTTCATTGGTGACCGGCGACCTTCGACCTATCACAAAGCAAGTGAGTTGTGTCGTAGAATAGACGACGACGAATGTGCTGAGATGTATGCTAAGAAAGCCATTGAAGCACATGATAACAATGGTGATAGTCGAATAAAGCACTTAGTGCATCTCGCAACATTATTGAAAGAGAGCGGAGATCTTGAGGCTGCACTCACGACTATAGATGAAGTGTTATTCCAAGATGAAAATCGGTCTAGTGCTCGATTGACGAAGGCGAACATCTTGTTAGAAATGGGCGAACTTGAAAAAGCTAAGTTGCAAATTGTTAAGGCTATTGCTCTAGGTGATCACCGGAATTCAACGTATCGGCAAGCAAGTGAAGTGGCCTATAGCTTGCGCGATTTCGAAGATGCGGTTACCTATGCAAAGAAAGCTTTTGATGCGAAGGATAACAATTCTGAGAGTCGTAACAATCACTCGGAGCATTTGGCAAATATGATGACAGCGATTTGGGATAGCCACCGGATTGTGCAAGATTAAATTGGTTGGATAATTAACTTGTATTGAGTTAATTTTCAGATTCTCCGGCAGAATCAAGAGCTAGAAAAGCGGCTATCATATAAGACTGTAAGTATTTGAAATGACTGGCGTGAGTTTGGTGTCGGTTGGCAGTTAACTGTTTGAATTTAAATCGATTCTATGTGATTACAAATCAGGTGCTCTACCAACTGAGCTATACCGGCGCTGTGTTGAAAGAGATAAGATATTCAATGCGTTATTGCAAATCTTATTTGTCGGTTTTCACAGTGAGAAATGACTGGTTTCTAGTCTTTTGTCATCCACTGTTCCGCTGACATTCCTTTTCAACTTACTGGATGATGGCTGCTACCACGACTTCCTTGTTCATGTAAAGCGTAATCAGCTTTTCCACATCGGCTTTTGTTGGCCAATCAGTGCGTGGAAGAGTTAAGATTGGGGGAAGGACAGATCACTCTGGAAGCAGGTTCTATCTGGTTGTGTTGGGGCGTGGGCGCTGTTCTTTCATTAGTGTATCGATACGATATCCTTCATGAGGGTAGTGTTCGGTAAGTCGTTCCGGGCGCCTTGGAAGCATTCCTTCGATATTTTTGATGGCATCCCAAACTATGTCCTGAGTAGCAATATAGTCGGGGTGGTTTTCTACGTTTTCTCTTGAAAATTTAGGATGTAGTGCCGGTAATTCGTCATTGAGTTTTAGTTGGTCAAGAGTACTGATGACTGGCATTTTACAACCGAGTTTTTCTGCAAGATCGAGCATCATCTGAGCTCGTACTCTTACCGGTAATGGGTAGATATTAAAACGTGGGTAAAAGAAGCTATCTCCCATCAATGTTGGCGGAAATAGCACCGATGCGAACACGTTTGAAAAGCCAAAATCCTTTAGGAATTTGTATAAACAATAGATTCCTGCGTCCGCTTCATCGAGAAAGCTGCGGAAGTCGTAAAAGCCTGCTTTGCTTGCTTTGAAACCAGTCGAGATATCAATGTCTGATACACCGTAGTTAAGAATTATGTTGCTACTCAAAGGGAGCTTTGAGACGAGAGGAAGTATATATTCAAATGTTCTTGCTCTCGAAAGCCCTCTGGCAGTCCATCCAGAAGCCCAATATGGAAAATATTTGTCATTTTTTCCGAATATATAATCGTATATTTCAGAATTTGAGGATCCTAAAATGATAAGGTCTTTCATTTTATTTCTTCTTTAAAATATGGCATACGTATGTTTCGGTGAAAAAACCAGCATAAAAAATTTTTTCATTTATTGAAATTTTTTCTTGGTATATGCTTGATGTTGAATTATTTTCATTTAAGAAAAACAGCATTCCGTCTTTGTATGCCCAGTTATTCTCGTTATTGCTGTGAATATTGATTATTGTATTATTTTCTTTCAAGAATCCACTTCCGATCCTGTCGCCAAAAACCTTCAGATAATCGAATGACAGGTCTATAACTTCATCAGCCGGGATTTCATTCAACTCGATGCTGTTATCTATGATTCCATCTATAATTTCAGACGAATGATATTGTGCTATCATTTCCGTGCTTTTTTTTAAGTAACTACTTATTTCTCCTTTCCCAAAAATGCTTGCACAAAATGCGTAGTTAAATAGCTCGCGACGAAGTTGGGGGTGTGCCATATTTCCTAGGAGCGCGTAGTAGCAGATCTCTTCGACATCATCATATTGCTTCTCTTTTAAAAAATACTTGGCAATTTCAGTGGGGTAGAGAATCTGGCAATTGAACCTTTCGGGAAAAAGATTCCCGTTGAACGTGACTTGCATTTGCTTTCATGCGCCTCGAGATATCAGTCGATTATTGTTTATGGGCTAGTGAGCGGGGCCGAGGGAGGATCCTACGCCGTCGATGGTATGTTGGATGGTGACATATTGGCTGGCGATGTTTTCGGCGTTGAACTTGTTTAGCTGTATGCCTGCTCCGGACACGTCCATTGTCAGCCATCCACCCAGCTTGCTGCGCAGAAGATAGCCGCTGCTTTCTTCGTCATAATAGATGAACCAACTGGTATCCTTGGTTGACCAGTTGCTGAAGATTCTGCCTAAAGCGATATCTGGTGCGCGATTGGTCAGCGCGGCGTTCTCCAGCCCCTGATTGAGTAAGGCCCAGGTTCCGTCTCCCAACCAGCGCAGTCTCCAGATCAGCCCTGTCATGTAGGGGGCGATATTCTCTTTTTGAACGATGGTGAGAGACTGCTCTGCTACCACGCCATCAATGTAATTATCTGGATTTTTGCAGCCCAGTCCGATGGAAATGAATGCATCATGTTCAATGACATGCGGCTGCATTCCGGGGAGGATGAGCTTGACATTGGGAGTGGTGTCTCTTTTGAAGATTTTCTTGACGCCAATATTGAGCATTGCAGTCTATCTCCTCAATTGTTGTGGGCGAGCGTGGCAGTGGTGTCATGCATCGACAGTTCCTTGTCCCAGAATTCAGCGGTGCTGGATCGATTGACGCGGCTGATATAGTGAAGGCGCAGCTCTTCATAGTGATTGGAGAATTCATTGATCAGCGCATAGAGCTCAGACAGAATCTGCGATACTTCCTTTGTTCGCTCGATGTCATCAAACGTGTAGATGAAGTAACTTTTGCTGTGTGGGTTATGCAGAATTACCGTCCGGATATTGGTCCTGTTCTCAATGTTGGGATAGAGAAATGGATGCTCGGCGAGAACGCCCATCTGGTCACTGTGAGAAGCGCGCAAATCATTGATGATTTCATGGGTGAGCTGGCGAAAGCCGGTATCAAACTTCTTGAAGAATTTGAGTTTTGCGATGTAGTGCGTGGCAAAGCCGTTTTCCAGAAAGACGGTTTTTGACATCAGGTCACGCAGAATTTCTACATAGAGCTTGAGGGCGTTGATATCCCTTATGGAGGCGTGGCGCAGTGCCTGATTGAGGAAGAACTCGACCAGTGCGTTCGGCTTTTCCTGCTCGTAACACATATTGATGATGACGCCATGGCAGATGGACATATATTCCTGCGCATATGAATGGGCCGGTTCATGCCAGGCTAGGAGATTGGGGTTCGACATGATTTTCGAACCGGTCATCGCATAGCTGCGCAAGCTATACTCAATATCGTCGCCCCGCAGGAAGATGGCCAGCGGGTAGCCTATGCTTTGAAAGAGCTTCCAGGGCAAGCTGAAGAAGATGAAGGTGCAATATTCGGGATAGTTGGGTTCGGCCAGAGAATCCAGATTGTCGAACATATTGAAAACCAGCCCGTGGCGCAGAAGGCGCGGGGCAACATGGGTGCGATCCGAACCGTGCTTGCTATCAATGAAGCGCCCCCAGAAGGCCCCATCTTCCCACATCCTGCGCGGTTCTGTTTTCATGAAAACCGGCAAGGTGAAGATTGTCGTATCTGTACGGAACAATGTAGCGGCCCAATGGCGATACAAGGCTTCGAGAGAAATGCTCAAGTCGTCATCGAGCAGGAGGAATTCCTGAGGCTCGACGCTACTGTCTACGCTCGCTTCATTGACCAGTCTCATGAGCTGACTCATGTTACCGCCACCGCCCAGATTGGCGCCTCTTACAACTTGATAGTTGAGATTGGCATATTGCGAGAGCTGCTCGTAAGAGGTTTCATCGACCCCGTTGGTTGTATCAAGAACGAAGAAGAATGTGTTTTTGAGCATCTGGTCATAATGCTCATTCGTCTCGGCATGTGTGGCAAAGCTTTCCAGCAGATTGATGATGTCTGCTGTGCGACCGAATGTGCGCATTGCAACAAGCATTTTTCCTTCGACGGTTTTGGGGGCCGTTGCGCACCAAGACACCTCGTGAATTTGAACGCCGTCTTCAAGAGCGCGGAGGCGCCAGAATAGTCGTGCGCTGCGCGCGACTTCCTTGCCGAGAACAAAGGGGACTTCGGCGATATAGGGGGTGTTTTCGTCATGGTTTTTGGGAGGCGACAGTTGCTTTTCGCAAATTACGCCCACCTTTTCACCCACTCTGGATTTACTAAGCTGCACGACGCAGCGCCCAGTGACCTTGATCCGCAAAAAGCAGCGCTGAATATCGGTATGGGACAGGAAAGGAGCGATGTAAAAGGAGTTACGCAATGTCCCGGAATCCACCACCTCATAGGCCTGCAGTTCGTTCGATGCCTTCTCCGATAGCGACACATGCCCTGGCAGATTTGCAAAGAACAGATCGTCAATCGTTTTATCGGTGTTGCTGTGGTCTAATCCCGACAAGGTTATTTTTGACTTCTTAGAGATGGCAGAGCATCCATGGCTCCACGATGTCAGTGCAATTGATAAATCTTTGACGGTTGAATTTTCGGTGCTCAGCATTTCAGTCTCTAGCTTTGTAAAAGGACATCATGGGCGGGGTGTATTAGGTTGTATTTTTGAGAAAATAATCCTTAGGTTGTGTTTTTTGTATATCTACGCGCAATGGTGGATGCAATGTGCTGTCGCCACTTTTGAACAAATTTGAGTAATAGAAATTCCAATCCACCTCCTTTTTCGAGGGAGCGGATGTGGTTTATTGTAATAATTGACTACGAATTTATTCGTATTGATGTCTTGGCCAAGCGAACAGGCGATGTTGTTCCAACTTAAACTGCAGAGAGGGCCTTGTGGTCTTGATGAGGTTGTGAGTCGCACCGTTTAGAATGCGAAACCGGCTGACTTCTCCGTTGCGGCAGCCTAGATGTTGCAACAAAGAATAATGTTGGGGTGTGTGGCCAGATGATGGAGCTTCTATAAGAGGCTTGATTTGGGGCGGCTGATAGTGGTTCGTTACAAACGAGACCAGATCTGGCTTTCGCATAGAAGACCGCCGACGAGGCAGCCACTGACCTTGAGCTTGTCGCCCTGCAGTTTCATCTTGGAGGCATAGGTGCCGCCACGATCAGGTGGCCAGATTTTGCCGCCGGTATAGGTGCCATCTTCTAACGCATTCATGTCCCATATGATGGCTTTGCCAATGATATCCGCCTCTATCCCGACTACTTTGGTGATTTTGCCGCAAATCTTGCTGCCACAGGGCTCAAACCGCACATGCAGATAATGGCCAGCATATTTCTCCATGGCGCTGCTCTGGGTTTTCCATTCGCCGAAAACCGGATCGGCCAGGGCTGGAGCCGACACAAACAGGGCAAGTATGGTCGCGATCAATCTCATTTTGGCAGCTCTCTCATTGATGGGCTGGATGATTTGAGAATACCACAAAAATATCGCTTTAAAATCATGTGCGCGCCAAAGCAGGCAGCGGCCGTGAGAGAAAAACCCATAGCGCCATTCTGATGTGCCTATTCGTGAGAGCGGTTGTCCGGTGCGGTCGATGTGTAAAGAGCGCTCTTTTGTTTTTTCTCAGCTTCCTGCATGACAAAGGCGATAACTGCCGCGACGGCTGCGTAGAGTTTTTCGGGAATGACCTCGTTCAGCTCCACATTTGCAAGCGCCTGGGTGAGGGCCGGATTTCCTTCAACAACCACGCCATGTTCTTTGGCGAGTTCAATAATGCGCTCAGCAGTTTTTCCCCGGCCTTTGGCCGTTACGCGCGGTGCTTCATCTGCACCCTCTTCATAATGCAGGGCCACGGCGAGTTTGGATGATGTGTCTTCCAGCTCTGTTTCCGGTAAGCTGTCGTCGGGCGTGCTTGGCCGTTTGTTCATAGCTTTCTATCCAGGCGCTGGAGATGTGTGCCAATGCCACTGTCTGTAAGCTCCGTGTCTGTCTTCTTTTTTCTGACAAATGAGAGTCCCTCAAGTAGCAGTCCTTCTTGCTCCAGCATGGTTTGGAGCATTGGGGCTGCTTCTTGGAAGAGCGCCTCGGTTTGTTCCCGCTCTGCGGCGAGAGTAACGATAAGGCTTTGTTGATGCAGCTTGAGCGATATATCAACCGGCCCGATTGTATTGGTATCAATGGCAAACCGGACAGTCCATCCGCCTCTCTGCCTTCTTGCTTCGTCGCTGTTCTCTTGTTCCCTTTCGTCTTCTTCTGGCATGTCGGGGTCATGTTCCACGATCATTTGAACAATCGCCGTGCCGTTGGCCAGCATGACGGGGATTTCTGTATGGAGCGCCTGCATGGGGTGGGGGGCTGCTGAAGAGCTGGAAAAGGTCGAACGCGCTGATGCGATCTGGCTCAATGTCACACGCGCCAAGGCAGCTTCAACATCCCCTTTGATGCGGGCAAGGGCTAGGCTGTTTGAATCAGTTGGAGAGATACTGGAAGGTCTCGGGCTTTGTCCGTGCAAGGGTGTGTTTGGCAAAGGAGGATGGTCGCGCTGTGTTCCCATCGTTGGAAGGCGCGCCGGAGCGGTTTCTTTGGGCAAAAGAGCTTGCAGCAAGGTAAGAGAGGCTTTGAGATTGGTGCTGAAGTTCTCGGCGCCCTGTCCCGTTGTTAGCTGCCCCAGAGTGCCAAGCGACGTCATGATGTTTCTGAGTGCTGTCTTGGCGCTTGCTGTTCCGGATTGCTGTTTTGGTGAAAGCTGGAAGCCGAGCAACCAGCGCATTGCGGTCTCTATGTCTTTGGAGGTAGTGGGGCGCTGGCCTGTCTCGACCTGTTGAATGAAGGCTGTCAGATTGGCAAACAGGTCTGTCAGAGACCGTTGTTGGCTGAGGGCCTGCCGCTGCAAGGCAATGAGCGCCTCTTGTGGCGGAGCATTGCCAGAAGCTGATAGCGCTGAGGCGACAGATTGCGCGGCAACCTGCGTTGCGCTGTAGGGACCTCGTTGTGTGTTCGGGGCAGAGCTTTGCGAGGTGATTGCTGCTGGGCGCATTGATACGGCAGGCTCTGCGCCTGATTTGGCTACTGGTTGCTGTGCGGGCTGCGTATTGGAGGGGGGCGGCGTTTGGTTGGCTAGGCTTCCTTTTTCAGGAGCTGCCGGTTGATTTTGCGTTGACGCTTCGGGGGAAGGGGGACTGATCGCCAAACGAGGGCCATCCGGGGTTTGGATTGCTTGCAACAGGACTGTGGTGCCGGGTTTCACCTGCGTTGCGGCTTGAGAATCAATCTTGAGATCAAGTGTTTGACCGCTTGCGCTGAGTTTGATTTGTGTTTCCCCGGAAGTCAGTTTTGAGACTGATTGAATACGGGCTTGTTGCGGCTGGGTATTGCTCAGAATTTTGAGCAGGGATTGTTCGGCACTTTTTTGCGCAAGGAAAGCCGTGGGAACAATTTCCATAGCCATGAAACAATGCCTCTTGGGATGAACAACACTTTCTATAAAGGTAGCAGATCCAGACCAGAGCGCAAATGCTTGGAAGGTCAGAAGCTCGCTTCTGACCAATGCCTTTGGGAGCCCGGACTTGAGTGATCCAAGTCCGGACAGGTTTGTCTGTCGTGCCTACAGCACGAAATCACCTTCTACCAGCGTGGAGGTATTGACCATCTGGATTTCGAAATCAGCCACGGCATCGCCATTCACATCGGCAAAGACCAGCAGATCCGATCCGTCATTTTCCAGCCAAATCGAATGAGCCGCAGCGGTCGTGCCGGAAAAGGCGAAGGCCTGATCACCAGTGGCAGCGCTGTTGGCGTCAATTCCGGAGAGATCAAGCACATCTTCGCCGCTATCAAACTGGGCAATCTTGTCATGAGCCGCGCCAACCTTACTGTCGTTGACTGTGTTGAAAAGGAAGCGATCAACGGCATTGTCAATGCCTGCAAACATGGTGTCGGCTCCGAGACCTCCCGTGAAGCTGTCCGCTCCAGCGCCACCAAAAAGCTTGTCCCAGCCGAGGGCGCCAATGAGAATGTCGTTACCGCCATGACCATTGAGGATATCGTTGCCACCCCCGCCATTCAGCGTATCGTTGCCATTGGACGCATAGAGCTTATCATTTCCCTTGCCACCGTTAAGGACATCGTCTCCGAACCCGCCGTTGAGAATGTCATTACCGAAGCCGCCATTCAGCGTGTCGTTGCCGCCGCGTCCTGTCAGGGTATCGTTGCCGAACAGGCCGCTCAGCACATTGTCTTTCATGTTGCCGGTGATGGCATTGCCCAAGCCGTTGCCCGTGCCGTCAATAGCCTGATTGCCCAAAAGCGTCAGGGCTTCGATATTCTGGCTGTGGGCTTTCAAGGAAAAGCTGACCGAACTTTTGACCAAATCAACGCCCTGGCCTGCCGCCTCACTGACCTTGTCTCCCACATTGTCAACGATATAGGTGTCGTTGCCCCGGTTGCCCGCCATGGTATCGGCACCAATGCCGCCATTGAGCAGGTCATTGCCAAGACCTCCGATCAGTGTGTCACCATGTTGGTTGCCGAACAGACGATCATTGCCAGCACCGCCATTCAACACATCCGCGCCAAGGCCGCCGAAGAGTTTGTCGGCGTCCGCCTGTCCGAAGAGTTTGTCAGATCCTGCGCCTCCATACAGTGTATCGTTACCAGCCTTTCCAAACAGCGTATCATTGCCCTTATCGCCATATATGATGTTCGCCGTTTCGGTGCCGTTTACCGTATCGTTCCCTGCTAGTGCGTGCCATGTCATATTGGCATTGATCACCGTTACAAGGTCATCGACATATGAAAAACGAGGTTGAGCGACGTCCGTAACTGTTGCGTCGTCAAGGACGGAAAGATACTGGTTTGAGTTGCTCAGCAGGGATACCCAATCCGGCTCCAAGGCCGCTATATCTGTCACATTGAACTGGTAGGTGATGTTGGGCTGGACTGAGCCGATATACATAATTTCAATGCTGGTATTTGCGTCGATCAATATCGTTGTCTTGTAATAGCCCCAGCCAGCGACGACTTGTATCCGTCCTTCGAGGTCACTTGCCGAGTTGATATCGGAAACACCGTTGAACTCGATGATATCTCCGGACGGGTCAATGCCATCAATTGTAATGTCTCCTTTGAAATTTCCGTTGATTATGAAACGATCTGTTTCACCATCTTCCCAGGCTCCCGTAGCCCCTGACGCTCTGGCCGAGCCGTTGAAAATGATTGTATCGCTGCCAGACCCGGCATCGGTATCATAACCGTCGGAGAATTCGTATACGAATATAATATCGTCACCTTCGCCGGCATCGACCGAACCATAGGAATAGATTATGTCGTCCCCAGCACCGGCATCTACATCGGTATATTCATTCAACGAAGAAACAATAATGTCGTTTCCATCTCCGCCGTCGATCTTGTCTGAGCTCTCCTCGAGAGAGTAGCTATAATTGTTTTGCCGAAAGTTAGCGATGATGCTATCGCTGTGTACATGGTTGTCACCCAGTATGATGTCGTTTCCCGTGCCGCCGATGATTTCATCGTTACCGGCTCCTCCGATCAGCAAATCATTGCCACTACTGCCGGTCAGGGTATCGTCACCATCCAATCCATACAGGGCATCGTTACCCGATGTTCCAATCAATAAATCATCAAAATCTGTGCCTATTTTCTTCATATCAATTCTGCTCTCAGGTAGAAGTAAATCTGTTGTCAGCGCCATGCTTTCCTGAGGAAATATCTCAGTGAATCATGCTATGGGCGAGTAGCAATACTCAATAATATGTCTGTAGATTTCGATCTAGAAATGTTTTAGGTGCGTGACAAGATGTCACTCTTTGGTTGTGAGATAGGATTATTTGCAATCCAATATTCCTGTGCCGCTAATACGCGTTGGCATTTCGCGAAGCAAATGCGTTCAAAATAAGTAAATTCACTTATTGTAAATTGGCTAAATGTTAACGAAGTGCTAAAGTGGACCGTTAAAGAAGCTCGATATTTCGGGCACTATAGCAATCAGGTATTTTTCAATCAGGGGAGTTCAATATGAAAGCATCTGTAAGATTGTTGACGACACATGTGGCAGCGGCTGTGGCGCTGTTGATGGTGGCTCCTCTGGCGGAGGCTAATTCCGGCTATGGTGGTTCCTATCCGCCGCCGAGTTATAGCAGCGGGCTCCCGGTGATGTCTGTGGTGCCAGATGCCAATGGCAAGGTCTATCTCGAAGCGACTTATGATCCTGCGATTGGTGCCTATGTTTATCCGGAACGGATTGAAGTGCAGGGCAGCGCCTATAGGCCCCCTATGATTTATCGTGCCAAGCGCATTTATTATGAAGGCTACACGCCCGTGGTTCCAACACGATAAGTGCAGCTGTGCTGCTGGTGCTGCATTTACCTATATAAATGAAAAAAGAGCCCTAAATGGGGCTCTTTTTGTTTGTTGTCTGAATAGTTGGAATGGCTTCCTCCTATTTCAGTAAACCCTGCCGCACGAGCTTGATCGCGTAAAGGGTCATTGCCACTGCGTTGGACACGTTCAGGCTCTTGATCGGGCCGGGCATGTCGAGGCGGGCGAGGGACGTGCATTTCTCGCGCGTCAACCGACGCAAGCCTTTGCCTTCAGAGCCGAACACGAGAGCCAGAGAGCGGCTGGAGTCCTGTTCTGCGATGATGGTCTCGAACGGTTCGCTTTCCTCGGAATCAAATCCCACCACGTCAAAGCCGTTATCTGCCAGATCATCCAACGCCCGGGCCAGATTGGGGACGGAGACCATGGAGATAAGGTCGAGGCCACCGGAGGCCGTCTTTGCCAGAATGCCGCTCTCTTCAGGGCTGTGCCGTCCTGTCATGACCAGAGCTTCGGCGCCCAAAGCGACCGATGAACGAATGATGGCGCCGACATTGTGCGGATCGGTGACCTGATCGAGAATCACGACCAGTTTGCACTCATATATGTCGGAGATGTCGAGGGCCGGCAGGTTACGCGTGACTAGAAGAGCCCCCTGATGCACAGCGTCGCGCGCCAGAGCGTCGATATCCTTGGGGGAAGATGTTTCCACCAACCCGTCCAGTCGAGACGGGTCGCCGCCAATCTTGCGAATCTCGTCAACCAGACGGCTCTGGGCATTTTGAGTCGCATAAAGGCGCGTCAATTCGCGGCGCGGATTGGCTACAGCGCTGGCAACAGCGTGTATGCCAAAGATACGCACGGTGTCGTCCTGAGCCCTGCGGCTACGGGAGCCCTGATCACTCGCGGCGATCTGACGGGCTTTTTTCTGTTTTTGTGATCTGTTTTTTGCCATGGGCCGATTTAGATGCAAAGCCGGGGGGAGGGCAAGCATTATCCTTCAGCTTTAGACCATTTCGTATGGCTTATGCGCCGGAAATGCATTTGGCCGCCGCAACAGAGAGCCAATAGGGCTCCGTGCGCTTTCTTAATTGGTGGGGGAGAACGAAAAAAGTTTTGTCAAAAGGGGCGATTCTTGTTTCTCTCAAAACTTCTCCACCGCCTTCGTGGCGCAAAAGCTGCGAATATCCCCAGACTGTTACCGGATTTTCGCGATACCCACAAAAATGATAAAAACCGTGTTGACTTCGGCCACGCGGTTTTGCATAAAGCCGCTCACGAACTGACCGCGACTTGGCGGGCAATTCGAGACCATCCTGTTCGCAGGGACAGGAAGGCGAAGCTTGGAGGAGTGTCCGAGTGGTTAAAGGAGACGGACTGTAAATCCGTTCGCTTAGCGTACGCTGGTTCGAATCCAGCCTCCTCCACCATCTTCGCTTTGATGTCTCGCGCGGGTGTAGCTCAATGGTAGAGCAACAGCCTTCCAAGCTGATGACGAGGGTTCGATTCCCTTCACCCGCTCCATCATTGAAATTCCTACATCTTAGAACATTGTATGGTCCGAGGCTCAAGGGGAGCACGGTCTTTTTGTATTAACCGGGTTTGCGGCTTCTTGGATAAAGAGTTGCGGCCTTTTTGCGCTGGAGTGAGCCAACCACGTTGGCCCAACGATGACGAGAGCTGTTTCCATGGCTAAGGAAAAGTTTGAACGTAATAAGCCGCATTGTAACATCGGCACGATTGGTCACGTTGACCATGGTAAAACCACGCTTACCGCTGCAATCACCATGACCCTTGCGGAAACTGGTGGGGCAACTGCGAAAGCGTATGACGAGATTGACGGTGCACCTGAAGAAAAAGCACGTGGCATCACGATTTCTACCGCTCACGTTGAGTATGAAACCGAGAACCGTCACTATGCGCAC
This sequence comes from Cohaesibacter marisflavi, assembly GCF_963665895.2. Lineage (NCBI taxonomy): Bacteria > Pseudomonadati > Pseudomonadota > Alphaproteobacteria > Hyphomicrobiales > Cohaesibacteraceae > Cohaesibacter > Cohaesibacter marisflavi. The sequence goes on from NZ_OY762534.1 coordinate 486,796, forward strand.
GTTGACTGCCCAGGTCACGCTGACTATGTGAAAAACATGATCACCGGTGCGGCTCAGATGGACGGCGCAATTCTGGTTTGCTCTGCAGCAGACGGCCCGATGCCACAGACCCGTGAGCACATTCTGCTTGCTCGTCAGGTTGGTGTTCCTGCTCTTGTTGTTTACCTCAACAAAGTTGACCAGGTAGACGACGAAGAGCTTCTCGAGCTGGTTGAAATGGAAGTTCGTGAACTTCTGGACAGCTATGAGTTCCCAGGCGATGAAATCCCCATCGTTAAAGGCTCTGCTCTTGCTGCTGTTGAAAACCGTGATCCTGAAATCGGCCGTGATTCCATCAAAGCTCTGATGGCTGCTGTTGATGATTACATTCCGACTCCAGAGCGCCCGGTTGACCTTCCGTTCCTGCTGCCGATCGAAGACGTGTTCTCGATCTCTGGTCGTGGTACGGTTGTTACCGGTCGTGTTGAGCGTGGCATCATCAAGGTTGGTGAAGAAATCGAAATCGTCGGTATCAAACCAACTCAGAAAACCACCTGCACCGGTGTTGAAATGTTCCGCAAGCTGCTTGATAGCGGTGAAGCAGGCGACAACGTTGGTGTTCTTCTGCGTGGTACCAAGCGTGAAGACGTTGAGCGTGGTCAGGTTCTCTGCAAGCCAGGTTCCGTTACCCCGCACACGAAATTCAAGGCAGAAGCCTACATTCTGACGAAAGAAGAAGGTGGGCGTCATACCCCGTTCTTCACCAACTATCGTCCACAGTTCTATTTCCGCACGACCGACGTTACGGGTGTTGTTACCCTTGACGAAGGTGTGGAAATGGTGATGCCAGGCGATAACGTCAACATGAATGTTGAACTGATTGTGCCAATCGCCATGGAAGAAAAACTGCGCTTCGCTATCCGCGAAGGTGGTCGTACCGTCGGCGCTGGTATCGTCGGCGCAATCGTCGAATAATCTTCTCGCGCGATTTTCAAAAGTTTTGCGAAGCCCCGGTCATTGATTTGGCTGGGGCTTTTTGTGTGGTTGCTGTGAGTTGGGGGAGGGCTGCGCTTTAAAGTTGGCGATTATACAAATTTTTTCTTTAGCTTCTTATCGATCTGAAAATGCATTTTTCTGAAGCTTGAGAGATATCTGTCATATCTGGATATTGCATGCGTGCGTTCTAGCGCCGAGAACCAGGCTTTCAACCATGCTCGTCTTTGGCTGGCCGAAACATCTTCGCGAATAGGTGCGATGTCAAAGGAAACTATTTCTTCGGATAGTTCGGGGAGCCGCTGTAAGCTCTCGTAACGGGTTGCTGTCCCGATGGTCTCGGCGGGTAAGGCGAGCAGGCAGACCAGCTTAAATGGTTTGTCTGGATATTTTTGCTGTATGACGTTTATGAAAGAGGTGGCTTCGTCTCTGAGGCCTTGAATGACATTCGCGAGTGCTTGATCAGATGGCTCTCGCTCAGGGGTGTAGGGCTGGTAAAAAACAAATGTCGTTTGGGTGTCGCTGCACTTTAAAAGGCTTCTGAATCTTTCAATTCTGCGGTTGAAATCTGTTAGGTCGGCTGGGCTTTCATATGGGTTGGAATGGATGTGGGCGATACCTGGATATGCTTTGTAAACGAGGGTCTGCTTGTCTGGCCAAGTGTGGTGAGAGGTGTAAATATAGCTGTCTCGTGATTGGATTAAGCGAAAATCACTCTCGATGATGGAAGTTACTGCCTTTAATCCCTCGTCAAAATTCCAGATCCAGTCGAATGGATACTTGTCTTTTCTGATGCCCAGATTCTTTAAAACGGTAGCTACATCGCAGCCGCTTCCCAGTGATATGATTGATTTGCTCAACGGTACGAACTTTCCCCCTGCTGACCACGGCTGTAACGCGATCCTATGTCTGGATGGAAATATTCTTTGCATCCAGACATGAATAAGTGCAAGGGGGATTCGTATTCATATGGTTTTAGGTTGTGATTTGATCGTGGCAATGTAACTGAGTTGAGGTTTTGGTGATGTTGATAAATCTTTGTTCCTGAGGGTGAAATGCTCCAGCTGTTGATTTGTCACAAATATTTTAACTTCCCTCTTGCGCTGGGGGGCGAAAGTCAATAGGTAGACACCAACTTGGTTTTCACTAGGTACCACGGATTTAGGGGTGTAGCTCAGCTGGTAGAGCATCGGTCTCCAAAACCGAGGGTCGGGGGTTCGAGTCCCTCCGCCCCTGCCAATTCGTGCTTGATCTTTGTGCAGAAGATAATATATATGGTGAGAATCTCAGAACGCGCGGAACCTGTTTCGCGCGTTATTATATGTGAGCGGATTGATGGCCAAGACAAACCCTTTTACCTTTTTGCAGCAAGTCCGATCCGAGGCAGCCAAGATTACCTGGCCGACTCGTAAGGAAACAGCAATTACGACGCTAATGGTGTTTGTGATGGTGGTGCTGGCTTCGACTTTCTTCCTGCTCGCCGACCAGATCATGAGTCTTGGTGTGAGCTATATCATCAACCTTGGAGGATAGGGCACAATGACGACGAAGCCAAAACGCTGGTACATCGTGCACGCCTACTCGAATTTCGAAAAGAAGGTTGCTGAGGATATTCGCCAGAAAGCTGATCAAACCGGTCTGGGCGATCTGTTTGATGATATTCTGGTGCCGACCGAGAAATTTGTTGAAGTGCGGCGTGGTCGTAAGATCGAATCGGAACGCAAGTTTTTCCCGGGCTATGTTCTGGTGAAAATGGCGATGACCGACGATGCTTATCACCTGATCAAGAATACGCCTAAAGTTACTGGCTTTCTGGGTGCAGATAACAAACCTATGCCGATTTCGAACGCTGAAGCTGAGCGTTTGATGTCGCAGGTTGAGGAAGGTGTCCAGAAGCCGATGCCGACCGTCAGTTACGAAGTGGGCGAGCAGGTTCGGGTTTCCGATGGGCCGTTTGCTTCCTTCAACGGGCTTGTTGAAGAGGTGGACGAAGAGCGTGCACGTCTCAAGGTTACGGTGTCCATTTTTGGACGCGCGACCCCTGTCGAGCTCGAATATAATCAGGTTGAAAAACTCTGATTTCCCAAGGTGCTTTTGATTGCGGGCCTGATGGTTTGCGAATGGTGAGGCGCCTTTTTCAGTTTGGCATTTCATGGAATTTTGTGAAATGTCTTCATTCGTGCGGGAGATTGGTTCGCTTGCCAGACGGACGGAAGATCTGACCGCGCGACTTTCGTGTGTCTAACAGTGCTCTTTTGAGCGTTAGGGAAAGAAAATGGCAAAGAAAATTCAAGGCTACCTGAAGCTTCAGGTGCCGGCAGGGGCCGCTAACCCGTCTCCTCCAATTGGTCCCGCTCTTGGTCAGCGCGGCCTCAACATCATGGAATTCTGTAAGGCGTTCAACGCCAAGACGCAGGAAATGGAAAAGAACTCACCGATTCCGGTGATCATTACCATTTACCAGGACAAGTCTTTCACTTTCGAAATGAAGACTCCTCCTGCATCTTACCTGCTGAAGAAAGCTGCGAACGTGCAGAAGGGTTCTTCTGCTCCGGGTCGTGATGTTGGTGGCAAGGTTACCAAGGATCAGGTCAAGGAAATTGCGGAAGCAAAAATGAAAGACCTGAACGCCAACGACATCGAAGCAGCGATGCTTCAGATTGAGGGTACCGCCCGTGCAATGGGCTTTGAGGTAGTGGGGTAACGACACATGGCTAAAGTCGGAAAACGTATTCGCGCCGCGCGTGAAAAAGTTGATGCCACTGCAACCTACTCTCTCGAGGAAGCAGTTAAGCTGATCAAGGAAGCCTCCAAGACCAAATTCGACGAAACCGTTGAAATTGCTCTGAACCTGGGTGTTGATCCTCGCCATGCCGACCAGATGGTACGCGGCGTTTGCCAGCTGCCAGCAGGTACGGGTAAATCCGTTCGTGTTGCTGTGTTCGCTCGTGGCGACAAGGCTGAAGAAGCCAAGGCTGCCGGCGCTGACATCGTTGGTGCTGAAGATCTGGTAGAGATCGTTCAGGGTGGCAAGATTGACTTTGATCGCTGCATTGCGTCTCCGGACATGATGCCTCTGGTTGGTCGTCTTGGTAAGGTTCTCGGCCCTCGCGGCATGATGCCAAACCCGAAAGTGGGTACCGTAACACCTGACGTTGCTCAGGCCGTTAAGGACTCCAAGGGTGGTTCGGTTGAATTTCGTGTTGAAAAAGCCGGTATCGTTCATGCAGGCGTTGGCAAGGTAAGCTTTGAAGAAGCTGCCCTTGTGGAAAACGTAAAAGCCTTTGTTTCTGCCGTTTCCAAAGCGAAACCGGCTGGTGCTAAAGGTGCCTACATGGAGAAACTGTCCCTTTCGTCCACGATGGGCCCGGGACTGACTGTAGATCTTGCTTCTGTCGAATAAACCGATTAGAAGTCAAAAGTGATTCCTCCCGATTCTTGTCGGGGGGATGTCTGACTGTGGTCAGACACCTGTCCAAGACTGCAGGGGTTTGGTGTTTTGATATGCTGAACTTAATTTCCTGCACAGATGGGGTGGGCTAATTTGACATATAAAAGATGTCAGTTTGGTTCGAACCTATGCTTGCCAGTTCTTTGCTTTGCAGGGGTGGCAAGGAGGACAGGTCCCTTCGCGCCAGGACTCCTTGCTCACTAAAGGTAAGAAGATCTGGTCAAGTGTAACCTCCGGTTTCTTCCCTCAAGGATGGAGCCGGTAACTGGAGAGAAGGCATTGGATAGAGCGGAAAAGCAAGAGCTTGTATCGTCCCTTCACGAAACGCTGAATAGCGCGGAAGTCGTGGTCGTTGCTCACTATGCTGGCCTCACTGTTGCTGAAATGACCGAACTTCGTAGCCAAATGCGCGAAGCCGGAGCATCGGTGCAGGTTGCCAAGAACCGTCTTGTCAAGCTCGCTCTTCAAGGCACGGACGCTGAACCGATTTCTGATCTTTTCAAAGGTCAGACCGTCATTGCTACTTCCAATGACCCGGTTGCAGCACCGAAGGTGGCCTCTGAATTCGCCAAGAAAAACGACAAGCTCGTCATTCTTGGCGGTGTCATGGGCACCACTGTACTCGATACCGCGGGCGTGAATGCACTAGCAACCATGCCGTCGCTTGATGAACTGCGCGGCAAGATTGTCGGTGTCCTTCAGGCACCAGCAACCAAAATTGCACAGGTTCTGCAGGCACCGGGCGGACAGCTCGCACGGGTATTCGGCGCATATGCCAAGAAGGACGAAGCGGCGTAAGGCCGTTCTCACAAAATTAGAATTTTAGGTTCGTACCAACAGGAAACAATACGATGGCTGATCTTGAAAAGCTCGTAGAAGAACTTTCTACCCTGACCGTTATGGAAGCTGCTGAGCTTTCCACCATGCTTGAAGACAAATGGGGCGTTTCTGCTGCTGCTCCTGTCGCAGTTGCTGCTGTAGCTGGCGGCGCTGCTGCTGAAGCTGCTGAAGAAAAAACTGAATTTGATGTTGTTCTGACCGCTGCTGGCGACAAGAAAATCAACGTCATCAAAGAAGTTCGCGGCATCACCGGTCTTGGCCTGAAAGAAGCTAAAGAGCTCGTAGAAGGTGCTCCGAAGCCGGTCAAAGAAGGTGTTGACAAAGCAGAAGCAGAAGAGCTGAAAGCTAAGCTTGAAGCTGCTGGCGCTTCTGTAGAATTGAAATAAGGTTTGATCCTTGTGTAGAATTTCGGGGGAGCGATTCCCCGAAATTCGCTTAAAAACCAGGTGCCCTTTAATTAGGGCGTTTTTCTCAAGAGCCTGCACAATCCTGTGACGGGCTTTTTGGTCAACCGCCCATGAGCGAGACGAGGAGCGACGATGGCTCAGACGTTTTCCGGTCGCAAACGTTTAAGAAAATACTTCGGTCACATTAAAGAAGTGGCAGAAATGCCAAACCTCATTGAGGTTCAGAAGGCTTCTTATGACCAATTCCTGCAAGTGGAAGAACCCGCCTCTGGACGCTTTGATGAAGGCCTCCAAGCGGTATTTTCTTCTGTATTCCCGATTACGGATTTTTCCGGCACTTCGCAGCTGGAGTTCGTGCGGTATGAATTTGAGGCTCCGAAATATGACACTGAAGAGTGTCGTATGCGGGGCATGACCTATTCTGCTCCGCTCAAACTGACCCTGCGTCTGATTGTGTTCGAGGTGGACGAAGATACTGGCGCCAAGTCAGTCAAGGACATCAAGGAACAGGATGTCTACATGGGCGACATGCCGCTCATGACAGATAAAGGTACCTTCATCGTCAACGGTACCGAGCGTGTCATCGTATCTCAGATGCACCGCTCTCCTGGTGTGTTCTTCGACCATGATAAAGGCAAGAGCCATTCTTCGGGCAAACTGCTGTTTGCTGCCCGCATCATTCCTTATCGCGGCTCCTGGCTCGATATCGAATTCGATGCCAAGGATGTTGTCTATGCCCGTATTGACCGTCGCCGCAAGATACCGGTTTCCAGTCTGTTGCTTGCATTGGGTCTGGATACGGAAGAGATTCTCGATACCTATTACAACAAGGTTGAGTATTCTCGCGTAGGCGACGCATGGCAGGTTGCGTTTGATGGTGAGGCCCTCAAGGGCACCAAGCCTGATATGGATCTGATTGATGCGCAGACCGGCGAAGTCGTCTTTGATTCGAGCAAAAAGCTGACAGCTCGTCAGATCAAGAAGCTTGTCGAAGGCGGTCTGAAGTTCCTTAAGGTTTCTGACGAAGATCTGTACGGTAAATATCTTGCCGAAGACGCTGTCAGCTACACTACGGGTGAGATTTTTGCTGAAGCCGGTGAAGAGCTTGACGAAAAGGTACTTACCCTTCTGAAAGACAATGGCTTTGAAGAGATTTCTGTTCTCAACATCGACCACGTGACTGTCGGACCATATATCCGCAACACATTGGCCGTTGACAAGAACTCTGATCGTGAAGCAGCTCTGTTCGATATCTACCGCGTGATGCGTCCAGGCGAGCCGCCGACCGTCGAAACGGCAGAAGCAATGCTGCAGTCTTTGTTCTTTGATCCTGAGCGCTATGATCTTTCCGCAGTTGGCCGCGTGAAGATGAATATGCGCATGGATCTGGACGTTGCCGACACGGTTCGCATTCTGCGTAAGGAAGACATCGTTGAAGTGATCCGTACTTTGCTTGATTTGCGTGATGGCAAAGGCGAGATTGACGACATCGATAACCTTGGTAACCGTCGTGTGCGCTCTGTCGGCGAATTGATGGAAAACCAGTATCGCATTGGTCTTCTGCGCATGGAACGTGCAATCAAGGAACGTATGTCCTCGATTGAAATCGACACGGTGATGCCGCAGGATCTGATCAACGCGAAGCCGGCAGCAGCTGCTGTGCGTGAGTTCTTCGGTTCTTCTCAGCTTTCGCAGTTCATGGACCAGAACAACCCGCTGTCCGAGATTACGCATAAGCGTCGTCTTTCGGCGTTGGGCCCAGGTGGTCTGACCCGCGAACGCGCTGGCTTTGAAGTGCGAGACGTGCATCCGACCCACTATGGTCGTATCTGCCCGATTGAAACGCCTGAAGGTCCGAACATTGGTCTGATCAACTCTCTGGCAACCTTTGCCCGTGTCAACAAATATGGTTTCATCGAAGCGCCTTATCGCAAGGTGTTTGATGGCAAGGTAACCAACGAAGTTGTTTATCTTTCAGCAATGGAAGAAGCCAAGCACTATGTGGCGCAGGCAAACGTTGAGCTGACCAATGATGGCGCCTTCGTAGAAGACTCCGTTATTTGTCGTCACGCTGGTGAAGTGATGATCACGCCTATCGAGCGTGTTGACTTCATGGACGTGTCGCCGAAACAGCTCGTGTCTGTTGCCGCAGCGCTTATTCCATTCTTGGAAAACGATGACGCCAACCGCGCACTGATGGGCTCGAACATGCAGCGTCAGGCTGTGCCTCTGGTTCGTGCTGAAGCACCATTTGTTGGTACGGGTATGGAGCCTATTGTGGCTCGTGATTCCGGCGCCGCTATTGCTGCGTCCCGTACGGGTATCGTCGATCAGGTTGACTCCACGCGTATCGTTATTCGGGCAACCGAAGATATCGATCCGCGCCGGTCCGGTGTTGACATCTACCGCCTGAGCAAGTTCCAGCGTTCGAACCAGTCGACCTGTATCAACCAGCGTCCGCTTGTTTCTGTTGGTGACTTCGTTCAGAAAGGCGAGATCATTGCCGACGGTCCGTCGACTGATCTGGGCGATTTGGCTCTTGGTCGTAACGTGCTCGTCGCCTTTATGCCTTGGAACGGTTACAACTTCGAAGACTCCATTCTGCTTTCCGAGCGGATTGTGAAAGAAGATATCTTCACCTCGATTCACCTCGAGGAATTCGAAGTGATGGCCCGCGATACCAAGCTTGGCCCTGAAGAGATTACACGCGATATTCCGAACGTGTCGGAAGAATCGCTCAAGAATCTCGACGAGGCTGGCATCACCTATATCGGTGCTGAAGTGAAGCCTGGCGATATTCTCGTCGGCAAGATCACGCCGAAGGGCGAAAGCCCGATGACACCGGAAGAAAAGCTTCTGCGTGCCATCTTCGGTGAAAAGGCTTCTGACGTGCGCGACACCTCGCTCCGCATGCCTCCGGGAACTTTCGGCACCGTCGTTGAAGTGCGTGTCTTCAACCGTCACGGCATCGAAAAAGACGAACGCGCGATGTCAATCGAGCGAGAAGAAATCGAGCGTCTGGCGAAAGACCGTGATGACGAGCAGGCCATTTTGGACCGCAACGTCTATGGTCGCCTCGCAGACATGCTCAACGGCCATGTCGGCACCGCAGGCCCTAAAGGCTTCAGGAAAGACAGCGAGATCTCACATGCTGAGATCTCAGAGTTTCCTCGTAGCCAGTGGTGGTTGTTCGCGGTTGACGACGAAAAACTGATGGGCGAAATCGAAGCGCTTCGCAATCAGTATGACGAAAGCCGCAAGCGTCTTGAGCAGAGGTTCATCGACAAGGTCGAGAAACTGCAGCGCGGTGACGAATTGCCACCAGGGGTCATGAAAATGGCCAAGGTCTTCATCGCTATCAAGCGTAAGATCCAGCCGGGTGACAAAATGGCTGGCCGTCACGGTAACAAGGGTGTGGTATCCAAGATCAACCCGATCGAAGATATGCCATATCTGGAAGACGGTACCCATGTGGACATCGTTCTGAACCCGCTGGGCGTGCCTTCGCGTATGAATATCGGGCAGATCCTCGAGACGCACCTTGGTTGGGCCTGTGCTGGCATGGGCCACAAGATCGGCAAGATGTATGATGAATACAGACGGTCGGGCAATCTTGAGCCTCTGCGGCTGGAGCTGAAGGACGTCTATCACGATAACGGCAAAAATCTTGACGTTACCGAGTATGATGACGAGAGCGTCGTCAAGATGGCCGAACAGCTGCGCAAGGGTGTTTCCATTGCGACTCCGGTCTTCGATGGTGCGCGTGAGCCAGACGTGAACGATATGCTGGTACAGGCTGGTCTTGACCGGTCCGGTCAGTCCCGTTTGTTCGATGGCCGTACAGGTGAGATGTTCGATCGCCAGGTAACTGTTGGGTATATTTACATGCTCAAACTGCACCATCTGGTCGACGAAAAGATCCACGGTCGTTCGATTGGGCCATACTCGCTCGTTACCCAGCAGCCGCTGGGTGGTAAGGCGCAGTTTGGTGGTCAGCGCTTCGGTGAGATGGAGGTCTGGGCTCTGGAAGCTTATGGCGCAGCCTACACCTTGCAGGAAATGCTCACCGTCAAGTCGGATGACGTTGCCGGACGTACCAAGGTCTATGAAGCGATTGTTCGTGGGGATGATACCTTCGAAGCGGGCATTCCGGAAAGCTTCAACGTCCTTGTGAAGGAAATTCGGTCCCTGGGTCTGAACATGGAGCTGGAAGACAGTCAGCGCCTGATCGACTTGGAGCCCAACGATACGCCGCCTGCGGACGCTGCTGAATAAACAGCGCCCGAGTTAAACGAAACTAGGCATTTTTTCGGAACGGGTCGCGGGGTAAAGCCTTGCGATCCGTCAAACCGTAAGAGGAGACACCATGAACCAAGAGGTCATGAATCTTTTCAGTCCGCAGGCTCAGGCCCAGACTTTTGACCAGATCCGCGTTTCTATCGCGAGCCCGGAAAAAATTCTTTCCTGGTCCTTTGGTGAGATCAAAAAGCCTGAAACGATCAACTATCGTACGTTCAAGCCTGAGCGTGATGGTCTTTTCTGTGCGCGTATTTTTGGTCCGATCAAGGACTATGAGTGCTTGTGCGGCAAGTACAAGCGCATGAAATACAAAGGCATCATTTGTGAAAAATGTGGTGTGGAAGTTACGCTTTCCCGCGTTCGTCGTGAACGCATGGGGCATATCGAACTTGCTGCTCCGGTTGCTCACATCTGGTTCCTGAAATCCCTTCCAAGCCGCATTGGTCAGCTGCTTGACATGACGCTCAAGGATCTTGAGCGCGTTCTCTACTTCGAGAACTATATTGTCGTTGAGCCGGGCCTGACGCCGCTTAAGGAATATCAGCTCCTCAGTGAAGAGGAGTATATGATTGCACAAGACGAGTATGGCGAGGATACTTTCACCGCCATGATCGGCGCTGAGGCGATCCGCGAAATTCTTGCTTCTCTTGATTTGGAACAGATCTCCGAGAAGCTGCGCAAGGAAATCGCAGAAAGCACGTCTTCCCTGAAGCCGATCAAGCTTGCCAAGCGTCTGAAGATCGTTGAAGCCTTCATCGAATCCGGCAACCGTCCAGAATGGATGATCATGACGGTCGTTCCTGTGATCCCACCGGATCTGCGCCCTCTGGTGCCGCTTGATGGTGGCCGTTTTGCGACGTCCGACCTCAATGATCTCTATCGTCGTGTGATCAACCGTAACAACCGTCTGAAGCGTCTGATGGAGCTGCGTGCACCGGATATCATCATCCGGAACGAAAAACGCATGCTGCAGGAGTCTGTTGATGCCCTGTTCGATAACGGCCGTCGTGGTCGTGTCATCACTGGTGCCAACAAGCGTCCGCTGAAATCTCTGTCCGATATGCTAAAGGGCAAGCACGGTCGTTTCCGTCAGAACCTGCTGGGTAAACGCGTCGACTATTCTGGTCGTTCCGTTATTACCGTGGGTCCTGAGCTGAAACTGCATCAGTGTGGTCTACCGAAGAAAATGGCGCTTGAGCTGTTCAAGCCGTTCATCTATTCGCGTCTCGATGCCAAGGGCTATTCGACGACTGTTAAGCAGGCCAAGAAGTTGGTTGAAAAGGGCAAGCCTGAAGTTTGGGATATCCTTGAAGAGGTTATTCGCGAGCATCCGGTCATGCTCAACCGTGCGCCTACGCTTCACCGTCTTGGCATTCAGGCCTTTGAGCCGCATCTGGTTGAAGGTAAAGCAATTCAGCTGCATCCGCTCGTCTGCTCGGCCTTCAACGCCGACTTTGACGGTGACCAGATGGCTGTTCACGTTCCGCTTTCTCTGGAAGCGCAGCTTGAAGCCCGCGTGTTGATGATGTCCACGAACAACATTCTGCATCCGGCCAACGGTGAACCAATCATCGTGCCGTCACAGGATATCGTTCTGGGTCTTTACTATCTCTCTATCATGAATGAAAACGAGCCGGGTGAGGGGATGCTCTTCTCTGATATCGGCGAGTTGCATCATGCTCTGGAAACGAAGGCCGTTACTCTGCATGCAAAGGTCAAAGGTCGCTTTAAGACCATTGACGAAGAAGGCAATCAGGTTTCTGAAATCTATGAAACCACGCCGGGCCGCATGTTGATTGGTGAGCTTCTGCCGCGTCATCCGCAGGTGTCTTATGATGCTTGTAACAAGCTGATGACCAAGAAAGAAATTTCCAAGATGATCCACTTTGTCTATCGGGCATGTGGTCAGAAGGAAACGGTCATCTTCTGCGACAAGATCATGGGGCTTGGCTTTAACCGTGCGTTCCGTGCCGGTATTTCGTTCGGTAAGGATGACATGGTTATTCCTGACACCAAGGCGGGTCTCATCGAAGAGACCAGCACGATGGCGATGGAATTTGAAAGCCAGTATAACGATGGTCTCATCACCCAAGGCGAGAAATACAACAAGGTTGTTGACGCCTGGGCGAAATGTACCGACCGCGTTGCTGACGAGATGATGAAGCGCATTCAGGCTGTCGAGTTTGACGAGGAAACCAAACGCCAGAAACCGATGAACTCGGTTTACATGATGGCGCACTCTGGTGCTCGTGGTTCACCGGCTCAGATGAAACAGCTGGCTGGTATGCGTGGTCTTATGGCCAAGCCTTCGGGCGAGATTATCGAAACGCCGATTATCTCGAACTTTAAAGAAGGCCTCACCGTGATGGAATACTTCAACTCCACACATGGTGCGCGTAAAGGTCTGGCTGATACGGCTCTGAAAACGGCCAACTCGGGTTACTTGACCCGTCGTCTGGTGGACGTTGCTCAGGACTGCATTATCACCGAAGTCGATTGTGGGTCTGAAGAAGGTCTGGAAGTTCGTGCGATTGTTGACTCCGGTCAGGTCGTTGCGACGCTTGGTACCCGTACCAAGGGGCGTACCGCAGCTCAGGATGTTATCAATCCGAAGACCGGCGACGTGATCGTTCCAAAAGGGCAGGTCATCTCGGAAGAGCATCTCGAGGAAATCGAAACCTGCGGTTTGCAATCGATTATCGTTCGCTCGGTACTCACCTGTAATTCCCGCAATGGTGTTTGTGCCGCTTGTTACGGTCGTGACCTTGCTCGTGGCACCGAAGTGAATATTGGTGAAGCTGTTGGTGTTATCGCCGCTCAGTCGATTGGTGAACCCGGCACGCAGTTGACCATGCGTACGTTCCATATTGGTGGTACGGCACAGGTGGTTGACAGTTCCTTCATCGAGTCCAACTTCGAGGGCACGATCGAGATCCGCAACCGTAACGTTGCGCGCAACTCCGAAGGCAAGCTGATCACTCTTGGCCGGAACGTTTCCATTGCCATCATTGATGATGAAGGCAACGAGCGCTCCACCAACAAAGTGACCTACGGTACGATCCTGCATGTTGATGAGGGCGATCGGGTGAAGCTTGGTCAGCGTTTGGCTGAGTGGGATCCGTATACCCGTCCTATTCTTGCAGAATCTGACGGTGTCATCGACTTTGAAGATGTGGCTGAAGGTCTTTCGGTTAGCGAAGCGACGGACGAGTCAACCGGTATCACCAAGCGTGTCGTTATCGATTGGCGCGGCAACCCTCGTTCTGCAGACATGAAACCTGCGATCACCATCAAAGATGCAAGTGGAGCAATAAAGACGCTTCCGCGCGGTGGCGATGCTCGGTATCTGCTTCAGGTTGAAGCCATTCTGTCGGTTCAGCCGGGTACCAAGGTCTCTGCTGGTGACGTTCTTGCGCGTAACCCGATGGAAAGCGCTAAGACCAAAGACATTACCGGTGGTCTTCCTCGTGTGGCCGAGTTGTTCGAGGCACGTCGTCCAAAGGATCATGCTGTTATCGCAGATGTTGATGGCACCATCCGCTTTGGTCGCGACTACAAGAACAAACGCCGCATCGTTCTCGAACCTGCTGACGAAACGATGGAGCCAATTGAATATCTCATCCCGAAAGGACGTCCTTTCCATCTTCAGGAAGGCGACTTCATTGAAAAGGGTGAGTATATTCTGGACGGCAATCCAGCGCCTCATGACATTCTGGCCGTTAAGGGCGTTGCTGCTCTGGCAGATTATCTCGTCAACGAGATTCAAGATGTTTATCGTCTTCAGGGTGTGGGCATCAACGACAAGCATATCGAAGTGATTGTTCGTCAGATGCTGCAGAAGATCGAGATCGAAGATCAGGGCGAGAGCTACTTCCTGCATGGTGAACATATCGACCGTCTGGAATTCGCAGAAGAGAATGAACGCCTTGTGGCTGAGGGCAAGAAGCCTGCAAAAGGCAAGCCGGTTCTGCTTGGTATTACCAAAGCTAGCTTGCAGACGCGCTCCTTCATCTCTGCCGCATCGTTCCAGGAAACCACGCGCGTGCTTACCGAGGCATCTGTACAGGGCAAGATCGATACCCTGGAAGGTCTCAAAGAGAACGTTATCGTTGGTCGCCTGATCCCGGCCGGTACCGGTCGTGTGATGTCTGGTCTGCGTCGTGTGGCTACCCATCGCGATGATCTGATCCTGGAAGAAAAGCAGCGGACACAGTCCCTGACTTCTACCCCGCAGATCCGCGATATGTCTGGCCAGCCTCCGGTGGAGCCAGCCGAGTAAGCGAGAGCTTCGTTTAGTGACATTGTTAAGGCCGTCTTGTTTCAGCAAGGCGGCCTTTTCTTTTCTGTGTCGATCCTTTCAAAGCCCCACTTTCAACATATTCAGTCAGATACATGTTCTCGAGTAGGGGAGCGATATTATGATTGAATCTGAAACTCTATTAAGGGTTGGTCGCTTGAGCCCTTTTGCTTTGGTGCTAGTTGCGGGTGTTGTCATGTCACCGGATGCTCTTGCCGAGTGTCGGGAACCGTCCGGGCACGGCTTTAGACTGAGGGGGGATGTTGCCTTCCAAATAGACAAGGGGTTGGAGTGGAAACGGTGCGCTCTTGGTATGGCGTGGGACGAGGAGCGGGGGACTTGCTCTGGTGATCCGATGGGGCTTGGATTGGAGGAGGCAAAAGGGGAAGCCCAAACGCTCGGCAATGGGTGGCGGCTTCCCACGGCAGAAGAGTTTGACTCAATCTATTTGGAGAGCTGTTCGGGTCTGAAGATCGATACGATCGTCTTTCCTGCGATCGCTGCCTCTGACTTTGGCGATGGTGCAGAGTTCTGGACAGATACTCCAATTTCCCTTCCTGGTATGTATTATTATTTCAATGTTACTCATGGTTATGTCGATGCGCATAGTGCCGGCTTTTCCCTTTCCGGGCTGCTTGTCCGGAATCATGAGTAGTGTGGTTAAAGATTATCAAAGAATCTATTGCAACTACGGGCATTTGAACGCGCTCAGATTGGGCGCGAATCCTGAGCGAAATTGGGGAAGAATCGGCTGATTTCCAACGACTTGACGTAGGTGTATCAAAATGTTGCGGATTTAGTCGAAATTGGGTAATAAAAATACACTCAAATGGCGCAAATGCAGGGCTTCTGGGAATCTTCACCAAGGGGGTTGACGGAATGCAATCTACAGAGTAGTTTCGCGCCACTTCTCGGACATGCCGTAAGTGCTCAATGATCGAAAGCGCCACGCTTTCGACGCAAGACCATTTAAACGATGTTCGTCTTAATGAAGCTGAGATTGACTGGCTCATGATTGCGGTTCGCCGTAATCCTCTGGTTTTCACAGCGCCGTTCGCGGCAAAGGTCGCGCGATGGTGCGCTTTTGCGCGTGCGGACGGTGCAATATGTAATTATTCAGAGAGATCTGAAAGGCACACGTTAATGCCAACCATTAACCAGCTTATTCGTAAACCGCGCAAAGCGCCGGTGAAGCGAAACAAAGTTCCGGCCATGGAGGCCTGCCCTCAGAAGCGGGGCGTTTGTACGCGCGTCTACACCACTACGCCTAAGAAGCCTAACTCGGCTCTGCGTAAGGTTGCTAAGGTTCGCTTGACCAACGGTTTTGAAGTAATTGGCTACATCCCTGGTGAGGGCCATAACCTTCAGGAACACTCCGTTGTCATGATCCGCGGCGGTCGCGTGAAAGACTTGCCTGGTGTTCGTTATCACATCCTTCGTGGTGTTCTCGATACACAAGGTGTTAAAGACCGTAAACAGCGCCGTTCTAAATATGGTGCGAAGCGGCCGAAATAAGCCGCTATTGGAGTTCTGGTCACATGTCACGTCGCCATAGTGCAGAAAAACGCGTTATCAACCCGGATCCTAAATTCGGTGATATCGTTATTTCAAAATTCATGAACAGCATCATGCTGGACGGCAAAAAGTCCGTTTCAGAAAGCATCGTTTACGGTGCGCTTGATTCTGTTGAAGGAAAATTGAAGCAGGACCCAGTTGAAGTGTTTCACACTGCTCTGGAAAATGTCATGCCTCAAGTGGAAGTTCGCTCCCGCCGTGTTGGTGGTGCGACTTACCAGGTTCCTGTTGATGTTCGTGCAGAACGTAAGCAGGCCCTGGCTATCCGTTGGATCATTGCAGCAGCCCGCAATCGCAACGAGCGCACCATGATCGATCGCCTTTCCGGCGAGCTTCTGGATGCGTTTAACAACCGCGGTTCTGCAGTCAAAAAACGCGAGGACACGCACCGTATGGCGGAAGCCAACCGTGCCTTCTCGCATTATCGCTGGTAAACCATTAGGGGCGAAGTCATGGCACGCAGCCACAAGATTGAGGATTATCGTAACTTCGGCATCATGGCCCACATTGATGCTGGTAAGACGACCACTACTGAGCGGATCCTCTATTACACAGGTAAAAGCCATAAGATTGGCGAAGTTCATGATGGTGCTGCCACCATGGACTGGATGGAACAAGAGCAGGAACGTGGTATTACCATTACGTCCGCTGCAACCACTTGTTTTTGGCGTGAAAAGCGTCTGAACATCATCGACACCCCAGGCCACGTTGACTTCACCATTGAAGTTGAACGTTCTCTGCGTGTGCTTGACGGCGCTGTGTGCTGCCTGGATGCGAACGCTGGTGTTGAGCCTCAGACTGAAACCGTTTGGCGTCAGGCTGACAAATACGCCGTTCCTCGGATGATCTTCGTCAACAAGATGGACAAACTCGGTGCTGATTTCTACCGCTGTGTAGAAATGATCGAGAGCCGCCTTGGTGCCAACCCGCTTTGCCTTCAGTTGCCTGTTGGTGCTGAAAGCGAATTTAAGGGTGTGATCGATCTGATAAACATGAAACAGATCATCTGGCACGAAGAGCACCTCGGTGCCGAGTTCGAAACCAACGACATTCCAGAAGCTGACCTTGCTCAGGCCGAGGAATATCGTGAGAAGCTCATTGAAGCTGTCGTCGAAATCGACGAAGAAGCAATGGAAGCTTATCTGGAAGGTGAAGAGCCAAGCAACGAAAAGATCATGGAACTGATCCGTAAAGGCACCATTGCCAACGAATTCGTTCCGATCCTTTGTGGTACTGCCTTCAAGAACAAAGGTGTTCAGCCTCTGCTTGATGCTGTTGTCGACTATCTGCCAAGCCCGGTTGATATCGAATCCATCAGAGGTATCGATGCCAAGACGGAAGAGCCGATCGAACGTCATGCAGACGATGAAGAGCCATTTTCCATGCTGGCGTTCAAGATTGCGAACGACCCGTTTGTTGGTTCTCTGACTTTCTGTCGCATTTATTCCGGCAAGTTGATTGCGGGTTCTTCCGTACTCAACACTGTTAAGGAAAAACGCGAACGTGTAGGTCGTATGCTTCAGATGCACTCCAACTCTCGTGAGGACATCAAGGAAGCATATGCAGGCGACATCGTTGCTATCGCAGGTCTGAAAGATACCACCACTGGTGATACCCTTTGTGATCCGCTGAAGCCGGTTATTCTTGAACGTATGGAATTCCCGGATCCTGTGATCGAGATCGCTGTTGAGCCGAAGACCAAAGCTGACCAGGAAAAGATGGGCCTTGCGCTCAACCGTCTGGCTGCTGAGGATCCTTCTTTCCGCGTTAAAACGGATGAAGAATCCGGTCAGACCATCATGGCTGGCATGGGTGAACTTCACCTCGACATTCTCGTTGATCGTATGAAGCGTGAATTCAAGGTTGAAGCTCAGATCGGCGCGCCTCAGGTTGCTTATCGTGAGACCATCACGAAAGAAGAAACCGTCGATTACACCCACAAGAAACAGTCGGGTGGCACCGGTCAGTTCGGTCGCGTCAAAATGATTATTGGCCCGAATGAGCCTGGTGCTGGTTTCGAGTTCAAATCTTCCATCGTTGGTGGTGCTATTCCGAAAGAATACATCCCTGGCGTTGAAAAAGGTGTCCAGTCTGTCATGACCGCAGGTCCTCTGGCTGGCTTCCCAATGGTAGACATCAAAGTCGAGTTGATCGACGGTGCCTTCCATGATGTTGACTCTTCCGTTCTTGCCTTTGAGATCGCATCTCGTGCGGGCTTCCGTGAAGGTTGTCAAAAAGCTGGTCCGAAACTGCTCGAACCAATGATGAAAGTCGAAGTTGTGACCCCTGAAGAATATATGGGTGACATCATCGGCGACATTAACTCCCGTCGCGGTCAGATCTCCGGAACTGAAGCCCGCGGTGTTGTAACTGTCATTAGCTCCATGGTGCCTTTGGCGAACATGTTTGGCTATGTGAACACTCTTCGTTCCATGTCACAGGGTCGCGCACAGTTTTCCATGGTGTTTGATCACTACGCACAGGTGCCACAGGCAGTCGCAGATGAGGTTCAGGCCAAATACGCCTAAATCAAATCGATTGGTCGATTGGCTCATTGTTTCCGCAGTGAGCTGATCTAGCCGCCGCACTTAATGTAATTTTGAGAATGGAGACTTTCCTATGGCTAAGGAAAAGTTTGAACGTAATAAGCCGCATTGTAACATCGGCACGATTGGTCACGTTGACCATGGTAAAACCACGCTTACCGCTGCAATCACCATGACCCTTGCGGAAACTGGTGGGGCAACTGCGAAAGCGTATGACGAGATTGACGGTGCACCTGAAGAAAAAGCACGTGGCATCACGATTTCTACCGCTCACGTTGAGTATGAAACCGAGAACCGTCACTATGCGCACGTTGACTGCCCAGGTCACGCTGACTATGTGAAAAACATGATCACCGGTGCGGCTCAGATGGACGGCGCAATTCTGGTTTGCTCTGCAGCAGACGGCCCGATGCCACAGACCCGTGAGCACATTCTGCTTGCTCGTCAGGTTGGTGTTCCTGCTCTTGTTGTTTACCTCAACAAAGTTGACCAGGTAGACGACGAAGAGCTTCTCGAGCTGGTTGAAATGGAAGTTCGTGAACTTCTGGACAGCTATGAGTTCCCAGGCGATGAAATCCCCATCGTTAAAGGCTCTGCTCTTGCTGCTGTTGAAAACCGTGATCCTGAAATCGGCCGTGATTCCATCAAAGCTCTGATGGCTGCTGTTGATGATTACATTCCGACTCCAGAGCGCCCGGTTGACCTTCCGTTCCTGCTGCCGATCGAAGACGTGTTCTCGATCTCTGGTCGTGGTACGGTTGTTACCGGTCGTGTTGAGCGTGGCATCATCAAGGTTGGTGAAGAAATCGAAATCGTCGGTATCAAACCAACTCAGAAAACCACCTGCACCGGTGTTGAAATGTTCCGCAAGCTGCTTGATAGCGGTGAAGCAGGCGACAACGTTGGTGTTCTTCTGCGTGGTACCAAGCGTGAAGACGTTGAGCGTGGTCAGGTTCTCTGCAAGCCAGGTTCCGTTACCCCGCACACGAAATTCAAGGCAGAAGCCTACATTCTGACGAAAGAAGAAGGTGGGCGTCATACCCCGTTCTTCACCAACTATCGTCCACAGTTCTATTTCCGCACGACCGACGTTACGGGTGTTGTTACCCTTGACGAAGGTGTGGAAATGGTGATGCCAGGCGATAACGTCAACATGAATGTTGAACTGATTGTGCCAATCGCCATGGAAGAAAAACTGCGCTTCGCTATCCGCGAAGGTGGTCGTACCGTCGGCGCTGGTATCGTCGGCGCAATCGTCGAATAGTCACTAGGGCAGGGGTGTTGTGGGTGCTCCCAAAGCACCCCAGTCTTTTGAGGTTGAAAATATGAACGGTCAGAATATTCGAATTCGCCTTAAGGCATTCGACCATCGCATTCTCGATACGTCAGCAAAGGAAATCGTGTCCACAGCTAAGCGCACAGGCGCAAACGTTCGTGGTCCAGTTCCTCTTCCGACCCATATCGAGAAGTTCACTGTCAACCGTTCGCCGCATGTTAACAAGAAAAGCCGTGAGCAGTTCGAGATCCGTACGCACAAGCGTCTCCTCGACATCATCGACCCGACCCCTCAGACGGTTGATGCCCTCATGAAGCTAGATCTTGCGGCCGGTGTGGACGTTGAAATTAAGCTCTAACGTGAGCGAGAGGCAAGAGTAGCCATGCGTTCTGGTGTGATCGCACAGAAGTTGGGAATGACCCGCATTTATACCGAAGCCGGAGAACATGTTCCGGTTACGGTTCTCAAAGTTGAGAATTGCCAGGTTGTTGCTCAGCGTACTGTAGAGAAAAACGGCTATACCGCACTTCAGTTGGGTGTAGGCAAAGCCAAAGTAAAAAATGTTTCGAAGCCAATGCGCGGCCACTTTGCCGTAGCAAAGGTAGAACCGAAGCGTAAACTTGCTGAATTCCGCGTAAGCGAAGAAAACCTCATCGAGGTTGGTTCTGAGTTGACTGCGGATCACTATATTGCTGGTCAGCATGTGGATGTTGTTGGTACGTCAATTGGTAAAGGCTTCGCCGGCTCCATGAAACGTCACAATTTCGGTGGTGGACGTGCAACGCACGGTAACTCCATTTCCCACCGTGCCCACGGCTCTACCGGTCAGTGTCAGGATCCAGGCAAGGTCTTTAAAGGCAAAAAGATGGCTGGTCACATGGGCTCGACCCGCGTGACGACCCAGAATCTGAAGGTTGTTAAAACCGATGCCGACCGTGGTCTGGTTCTGGTTCAGGGTGCTGTTCCTGGTTCCAAGGGCGGTTGGATTCTCATCAAGGATGCTGTCAAGAAGGCTCGTCCTGAAGGGGTTCCGCTTCCTGGTGCTATCCGTAGCGCAGACGCTCCAGCAGTTGAAGCGCCAGCAGCGGAGGGTGAAGAATAATGGAACTTAAAGTTAAAACCCTTGACGGCGGTGATGCAGGTTCCGTAGCTGTTTCCGACACTGTATTTGGTCTCGAACCACGCGCGGACATCATTGCCCGCATGGTTCGCTTCCAGCAGATGAAGAAAATGGCTGGTACGCACAAAACCAAGACCCGTGCTGAAGTGATCGGCACTACCAAGAAATACCTTCGTCAGAAGGGTTCTGGTGGCGCTCGTCACGGCAACAAGAAGGTTCCACAGTTCCGTGGTGGTGGTCGTGCGTTTGGTCCGGTCGTTCGTGACCATGCAATCGAGCTGCCTAAAAAGGTTCGTGCGCTTGCGCTCAAACATGCCCTGTCTACCAAAGTGAAGAATGAAAATCTGATCATTCTTGACGATGCGAAGGCAGAAGCACCAAAGACCGCAGCCGTAAAGAAACAGATTTCCGGTCTGGGCATCGAAAGCGCTCTGATCATTTCCGGTAAGGAAGTGGACGAGAACTTCGCAAAAGCTGCCCGCAATATCGTCGGTATCGATGTGTTACCGGTTCAGGGCATCAACGTTCTTGATGTTCTGCGTCGCGACACTCTGGTTCTGACCAAGGCCGCAGTCGATGCTCTGGAGGAACGGTTCAAATGACCACCCTTCGTCATTACGATATCATCCGCAGCCCGGTGATCACCGAGAAGGCAACCATTCATTCCGAACAGGACAAGGTTGTTTTCAACGTATCCAAGGATGCGACTAAAACTGAAATCAAGGCCGCCGTAGAGGCACTGTTTTCCGTCAAGGTCAAAAGCGTCAACACTCTGGTCCGCAAGGGCAAGGTTAAACGCTTCAAAGGCATTATCGGCAAGCAGGTCGACGTGAAAAAAGCGATTGTTACCCTCGAAGAGGGCCAATCGATTGACGTCACGACTGGTCTTTAAGCAACGCGGGGATAGGCTTTAAGTCATGGCACTCAAGACCTTTAAACCGACAAGCCCAGGCACGCGTCAGCTGGTGATCGTAGACCGCTCCGATCTTTGGAAGGGGAAACCGGTCAAAACGCTCACCGAAGGCTTGACCAAGTCTGGCGGTCGTAACAACCATGGTCGCGTGACATCACGTCGTCGTGGTGGCGGTCATAAGCGTACCTATCGCATCATCGACTTCAAACGTCGTAAGTTTGACGTTGTTGGTACGGTAGAGCGTCTGGAATATGATCCAAACCGTACGGCATATATTGCTCTGGTTAATTATGAAGACGGCGAACAGGCATACATCCTGGCTCCTCAGCGCCTTAAAGCTGGTGACAAGGTTGTAGCTGCTAGTAAAGCTGCCGACATCAAACCGGGCAACGCAATGCCTCTGGCCAACATGCCAGTTGGCACGATCATCTACAACGTAGAGATCAAGCCAGGCAAAGGCGGTCAGATTGCTCGCTCTGCCGGTGCTTACGCTCAGCTTGTTGGTCGTGATAGCGGTTATGCAATCATTCGTTTGAATTCGGGTGAAACCCGTCTGGTGCTTGGTTCTTGCATGGCAAGCGTCGGTGCAGTTTCCAACCCGGAACATTCAAACATCAATCATGGTAAAGCTGGTCGTAGCCGTTGGCTCGGTAAACGTCCAGAAGTGCGCGGTGTCGTTATGAACCCGGTTGATCACCCACATGGTGGTGGTGAAGGCCGGACCTCTGGTGGTCGTCACCCTGTGTCTCCATGGGGCAAGCCTACTAAAGGCAAGCGTACTCGCTCTAACAAGTCGACCGACAAGTTTATTGTTCGTAGTCGTCATCAGCGCAAGAAATAAGGGTTAACCGATGGCACGTTCTGTTTGGAAAGGTCCGTTTGTAGACGGATACCTTCTGAAGAAGGCAGACAAGGTTCGCTCTTCTGGTCGTCACGAAGTGATCAAGACCTGGAGCCGTCGCTCCACGATCTTGCCTCACTTCGTCGGGCTCACCTTTGGTGTGTACAATGGTCAGAAGCATGTACCGGTTCTCGTCTCTGAGGAGATGGTCGGTCACAAGTTGGGCGAATTTTCTCCGACCCGTAACTATTACGGTCACGGGGCCGACAAGAAGGCTAGGAGGAAATAATGGGTAAGGCAAAACGCGCACGCGTCTTGAAAGACAACGAAGCTAAAGCGGTAACCCGCATGCTTCGCACGTCTCCGCAGAAGCTGAACCTTGTCGCAACGATGATTCGGGGGAAAAAGGTTGATACGGCTTTGGCTGACCTGACCTTCTCCTCCAAACGCATCGCGAAAGATGTAAAGAAGTGTTTGGAATCTGCGATCGCAAACGCTGAAAACAACCATGAACTGGATGTTGACAGCCTGATCGTTGCAGAAGCTTATGTTGGTAAGGCACTTGTGATGAAACGCTGGCAGCCACGTGCTCGTGGTCGTGTCGGCAAGATCCTCAAGCCTTTCTCCAACCTGACGATTGTTGTTCGTGAAGTTGAGGAGACAGCCTGATGGGTCACAAGGTTAATCCAATTGGTCTTCGTCTTGGGATCAACCGCACATGGGATTCTCGCTGGTATGCTGACAAAGGCGAATATGGCAATCTTCTTCATGAAGATTTTGCAATTCGCAGCATGCTGGAAAAAGAACTCAAGCAGGCAGCCGTATCCAAGATCGTTATCGAGCGTCCGCACAAAAAGTGCCGTGTGACCATTCACTCTGCACGTCCGGGCATCGTAATCGGCAAAAAAGGCGCCGATATCGAAAAACTTCGTGCGAAAGTTGGCAAGCTGACAACTTCCGATGTACATATCAACATTGTTGAGGTACGTAAGCCGGAAACAGATGCCAACCTCGTTGCTCAGTCCATCGCTCAGCAGCTGGAACGCCGTGTGGCTTTCCGTCGCGCGATGAAACGGGCCGTTCAGTCTGCTATGCGGATGGGCGCCGAAGGCATTCGTATCAACTGTGCAGGCCGTCTGGGTGGAGCCGAGATCGCACGTACCGAATGGTATCGTGAAGGTCGCGTTCCGCTTCATACTCTGCGCGCTGACATTGACTATGGTACTGCTGAAGCACTGACTGCTTATGGCATCTCTGGTATCAAGGTGTGGATCTACAAAGGCGAGATCATGGAACATGATCCAATGGCCTCTGAACGTCGCGCTTCTGAAAACCAGGATCAGGGCAATAACAGCAACCAGCGCCGTCGTAGCAATAAACCTGCTGCTTAATGTCGGTTACAAACTGAGTTAAGAGAGAAACACAATGCTGCAACCAAAGCGCACAAAATATCGCAAGCAGCACAAGGGCCGCATTCACGGCAACGCCAAAGGGGGCTATGAGCTCAACTTTGGTGCCTACGGCCTGAAGGCTCAGGAGCCTGCGCGTATCACCGCTCGTCAGATCGAGGCTGCGCGTCGTGCTATGACCCGTCACATGAAGCGTGCCGGTCGTGTGTGGATCCGTGTGTTCCCGGACCTGCCAGTATCCAAGAAACCTACCGAAGTCCGCATGGGTAAAGGTAAAGGTTCTCCTGAATATTGGGCAGCTCGCGTAGCACCGGGCCGTATTATGTTTGAAATCGATGGTGTACCTGAGGACATTGCTCGGGAAGCCATGCGGCTTGCCGCTGCGAAGTTGCCTATCAAGACACGCTTCGTACAGCGCATCGCCGACTAACGGTGTGAAGGGATAACCCGATGAAAGCATCAGATGTCCGCGCGATGACAGCGGATCAAATTGCTGATGAGTTGGAAAAGCTGAAGAAAGAGCAGTTCAATCTGCGCTTTCAGAAGGCAACTGGTCAGTTGGAAAATACCGTGCGTGTTCGCGAAGTTCGTCGTGATATTGCACGCCTGATGACCGTCGCGCAGCAAAAGCGCGTCGAGTCAGCAGAATAGGAGAGACGGGATGCCAAAGAGAATTTTGCAAGGCCTCGTCGTCAGCGACAAGCAGGACAAGACTGTCGTTGTGAAGGTTGAACGCCGTTTCACGCACCCGCTTCTCAAGAAGACTGTGCGTCGTTCCAAGCGTTATCAAGCTCATGACGAGGGGAATTCCTTCAAAGTAGGTGATCAGATCTTCATTCAGGAGTCCGCACCTATTTCTAAATCGAAACGTTGGGTTGTAGTAGGTACGGAACTTCCTACCTCTTAATCCGGCTTGGCAATTGGACGTAAACCCTGCGCAGTGATGCGTTAGGGGAGAATAAAAAAGGCGGCCAGTCATGATTCAGATGCAAACAAACCTTGACGTCGCGGATAACTCCGGCGCACGTCGTGTCATGTGCATCAAAGTGCTCGGCGGCTCCAAACGGAAATACGCAGGGATCGGCGATATCATCGTCGTATCTGTCAAGGAAGCGATTCCGCGTGGGCGTGTTAAGAAGGGCGATGTGATGAAGGCAGTTGTGGTTCGTACCGCAAAAGCTATTCGTCGTCCGGACGGCAGCGTCATCCGTTTTGACCGCAGTGCAGCTGTTCTGGTGAACAACAACAAGGAACCAATCGGTACCCGTATCTTCGGCCCGGTTCCTCGTGAGCTGCGTGCTCATAACCATATGAAAATCATTTCCCTTGCTCCGGAGGTGCTGTAATGGCTGCGAAACTCAAAAAGGGTGATCGCGTCATTGTTCTTGCCGGGAAAGACAAGGGCAAGAGCGGTGAAATTGTGCAAGTGATGCCTGCTGAAGAGCGGGCTATCGTGCGCGGTATCAACATGGTCAAACGCCATCAGCGTCAGAACCAGATGCAGGAAGCGGGTATAGTCAATAAAGAAGCCCCGATTCATCTGTCCAACCTGGCCCTGGCTGATCCTAAAGACAATAAACCGACCCGCGTTGGTTTCACTGTCAAGGACGGTAACAAAGTGCGTGTA
Organism: Cohaesibacter marisflavi; assembly: GCF_963665895.2. NCBI lineage: Bacteria > Pseudomonadati > Pseudomonadota > Alphaproteobacteria > Hyphomicrobiales > Cohaesibacteraceae > Cohaesibacter > Cohaesibacter marisflavi. The sequence goes on from NZ_OY762534.1 coordinate 512,369, forward strand.
GCCAAGCGTTCGGGAGATGTGATCGATGGCTGAGGCTGCTTACACCCCGCGTCTCAAGACGCTGTATGAAGATGTCATCCGCGCCAAAATGCAGGAACAGTTCAACTTCTCCAATCCACATCGGATGCCGAAGCTTGAAAAAGTTGTCCTGAACATGGGCGTTGGTGAAGCGGTTAACGATTCCAAGAAAGTTAAGGCTGCCTTGGAAGATCTGCAGGCAATTGCCGGTCAACAGCCGGTAGTGACCAAAGCGCGCAAGTCCATTGCGACCTTCAAGGTTCGTGAAGGCATGCCGATTGGTGTAAAAGTTACTCTGCGCGGCGACCGTATGTATGAATTTCTCGATCGTCTGATCACGATTGCGCTGCCTCGCGTACGCGACTTCCGTGGTCTTAACGGGAAGAGCTTTGACGGCAACGGCAACTATGCCATGGGCCTGAAAGAGCATATCGTCTTTCCAGAGATCGAATATGACAAAGTTGACCAGATCTGGGGCATGGACATCATCGTCTGCACAAGCACGAGCAGTGATGATGAAGCACGCGCCCTTCTGACAGAATTCAACTTCCCGTTCAACCGTTAAGGTCCCGCGGAAAGTACGAGGAATATGTAATGGCTAAAAAGAGCGCTGTCGAAAAGAACAAAGCTCGCGCACGGCTGGCAGACAAGTATTCTGCTAAGCGTGCAAAGCTGAAAGCCCTGGCAAAGGATGAGTCCCTGTCGCTTGAAGAGCGCTTCAAGGCTCGTTTGAAACTTGCTGAGCTTCCACGCAACTCCGCATCCATCCGCATCCGCAATCGTTGCGAAGTGACTGGCCGTCCACGCGGCTACTATCGCAAATTGAAGATGTCCCGTATTTCACTTCGCGAACTGGGCAACGAGGGTCAAATCCCTGGCCTGGTGAAGTCGAGCTGGTAAGGAGCGCGGTCCCATGGCAATGACTGATCCCCTTGGGGATATGTTGACCCGCATCCGCAATGCGCAGATGCGTAAAAAAACAAAGGTTTCCACTCCTGCATCCAAATTGCGTCAGCGCGTGCTTGACGTTTTGGCTTCAGAAGGGTACATCCGCGGCTACACCACCGTCGAATTCGAAGGCGGCAAGTCCGAACTCGAGGTCGAGCTGAAATACTTCGATGGAGAGCCGGTGATCCGTGAAATCCAACGCGTGTCCAAGCCTGGTCGTCGCGTGTATGCATCGGTTAAGAATATTCCGATCATCCACAACGGTCTGGGCGTGTCGATCGTCTCCACTCCGAAAGGGGTTATGGCCGATCATGACGCTCGCGAGAACAACGTGGGTGGTGAGGTTCTCTGCCGCGTCTTCTGATGCGGTTTGAACCTTGTTATCTCAGATCTAATTTCGGTCATAAAGGTCGAAATTAGATCAACGGTTTTAAAGCGATCAGCTTAAGTGCCTTTAAGGTCGGTAACCTTGGGCAGGCTGATCTCAGATCCGGACAGGTTAGTCTTATGTCACGTATTGGCAAAAAGCCTGTTGCAGTCCCTAGCGGTGTTACTGCGACAATTGATGGCAAGACCGTCAAAGCGAAGGGTCCGAAGGGTGAACTCTCTTTCGTACTCAACGAAGACGTCGATGCCAAAATGACGGATGATGGTATTCTGGTAGAGCCACGCAACAAGTCCAAGACTGCGCGGTCTCTTTGGGGCATGTCCCGCACCCAGATTCTCAACATCCTGAATGGTGTTTCTGCAGGTTTCGAAAAGAAACTTGATATCAACGGTGTGGGTTACCGCGCGCAGATGAAGGGCAAAGACCTTCAGCTCGCACTTGGTTTCTCTCATGATGTTGTCTATGAAGTTCCCGAAGGGATCACGGTTGCTTGTCCTAAGCCAACCGAGATCGTCGTGACCGGCATCGACAAACAGGCCGTTGGTCAGGTTGCTGCAGAGATCCGTAAATATCGTAGTCCTGAGCCTTACAAAGGCAAAGGCGTGAAATATAGTGATGAATTTATCTTCCGCAAGGAAGGTAAGAAGAAGTAACGGAAACTTATTATGGCGAAGGCACTATCTCAGTTTGAGCGTCGTCGTGCACGTGTACGTCGCGCCCTGAAAAAGACTGCCAACGGCCGTCCGCGTTTAAGTGTTAACCGGTCTTCCAAGCATATTTACGCTCAGATCATTGACGATGAACAAGGTGTTACACTCGTAGCAGCTTCTTCTATCGAAAAAGATCTTCGTGAAAAGCTGAAAACCGGCGCGGACACAGCCGCCGCTTCTGAAGTTGGCAAACTGATCGCTGAGCGAGCAGTTGCAGCCGGCCTGAAGGACGTGGTCTTTGATCGTGGTGGTTATATCTATCACGGACGTATCAAATCGCTCGCAGACGCTGCGCGCGAAGGCGGATTGAATTTCTAACGCGTCGGGCTACCGATTGCTCAGACGAGAGAAGAAAGCTCATGAACAAGAAACCTGATCGTAACGATCGTGAAGAGCGCGAAAGCGAATTCGTCGACCGCCTCGTCCACATCAACCGCGTTGCTAAAGTGGTTAAGGGTGGCCGCCGGTTCGGTTTCGCTGCGCTAGTCGTTATTGGTGACCAGAAGGGCCGTGTTGGCTTTGGTCACGGCAAGGCACGCGAAGTGCCAGAGGCCATTCGCAAGGCATCTGACGCAGCCAAACGGAATATGATCCGTGTACCACTCCGCGAGGGTCGCACCCTGCATCATGACGTTTATGGTCGCCACGGCGCCGGTAAAGTCACGCTGCGTGCTGCTCCTGCTGGTACTGGTATCATCGCGGGTGGTCCGATGCGTGCTGTGTTTGAAACACTGGGCGTGCAGGATGTGGTTGCCAAGTCTGTTGGTACTTCCAACCCGTACAACATGGTTCGTGCAACCTTTGACGCACTGAAAGCAGAAGACAGCCCTCGTGGCGTTGCTGCTCGCCGCGGTCTGAAGGTTTCCACGCTCCAGGCTCGTCGTCGTGTCTCTGATGGGGGGCGCTCTGACAGCTAAGCTGGATGAGTGAACCTTTCATCTCTAGATAAAAGAGGAGCCGGACATGGCAACTAAGGAACAGGGCACCGTTACTGTAGAACAGATCGGCAGTCCTCTGCGTCGGCCAAAAGATCAGCGCGCTACGCTGATCGGTCTTGGTCTTAACAAATTGCATCGTCGTCGTACTCTTCAGGACTCGCCTGAAGTTCGCGGCATGATCGCTAAAGTCTCTCACCTTGTCCGCGTAGTGGACCAGGACTAAGAGGCGGGAGAGTATTATGAAGCTCAACGAAATTCGCGATAACGACGGCGCTACGCATTCCCGCAAGCGCGTTGGTCGCGGCATCGGGTCCGGTCTGGGTAAAACCGGCGGACGTGGTGTCAAAGGTCAGAAGTCTCGCTCGGGTGTTGCTATCAAGGGCTTTGAAGGTGGTCAGATGCCATTGCATCGTCGTCTTCCAAAGCGCGGCTTTAACAACATCTTTGCAAAAGACTTCAATACCGTTTCCGTTAGACGTATTCAGCAGGCAATTGATGCTGGCAAACTGGACGCTTCGGCTCCGGTTACTGTAGCCACCCTCAAGGAAGCTGGTGTTGTGCGTCGTGTTCGTGACGGTGTTCGCTTGCTTAGTGATGGTGAACTGACTGCGAAAGTTTCCTTCGAAATCGAAGGCGCTTCCAAAGCAGCCATTGCAGCAGTGGAAAAAGCCGGTGGGTCTGTAAAGATCATCGGTGCAGAAGAATAAGAAGGGGGCTCATTTGAGCCTTCTTTTGCTTTAAGGGTAGTGATGGGAAGTGATTCCCGTCACACCCTATACATTTGTTTTGGCGCCCTTATATTTGATCTGACAATTTTGAGTTTAAGAGAGCGCTTCAAGCGGAGTAGAGAATGGCTTCGGCAGCAGAACAACTCGCCGCCAATATTAATTTTGGCGCCTTTGCAAAGGCAGACGAACTGAAAAAACGCATCTGGTTTACGCTGGGTGCTTTGTTGGTTTATCGCCTTGGTACTTATATTCCGCTTCCAGGGATCAACCCTGAAGCCCTGGCTAATGCCTTCAATAGTCATCAGAACGGCATTCTTGGCCTGTTCAACATGTTCTCAGGTGGCGCTGTTGGTCGTATGGCCATCTTTGCGCTCGGGATCATGCCTTACATTTCCGCCTCCATTATCATTCAGTTGATGACCACGGTGTCTCCGACTCTGGAACAGCTGAAAAAGGATGGGGCACGCGGTCAAAAGACCATCAACCAATATACCCGCTACGGTACCGTCATTCTTGCCACGCTGCAGGCATACGGCATCTCGGTCGGGCTTGAAGGGTCCAGTAGTATCGTATTGGATCCGGGACTGTTCTTCCGCTTCTCCACTGTGCTGACGCTTGTCGGCGGCACAATGTTCATGATGTGGCTGGGCGAACAGATCACGGCACGCGGTATCGGCAACGGTATCTCCCTGATCATCTTCTCGGGTATTGTGGCCAACCTGCCTACGGCTGTCGCACATACCCTTGAGCTGGGTCGTCAGGGCACGCTCTCCACCGCAGTTATTCTGGGTGTTGTTGTTGTTGCTGCTCTCGTTATTGCTTTCATCGTCTTCATGGAACGTGCTCAGCGTCGTCTGATCATTCAGTATCCGAAGCGCCAGGTCGGCAACAAAATGTTCCAGGGCGATAGCTCGCATCTGCCACTGAAGCTGAACACGTCCGGCGTTATTCCGCCGATCTTTGCCTCTTCTCTGCTGCTGTTGCCAACCACCGTGGTGAACTTCATTTCCCGCGACGGTTCCGGGCCTGACTGGCTCAACACGGTGACTGCGCTGCTGGGGCATGGTCAACCTCTGTATATGCTGCTTTATGCTGCCTTGATTGTATTCTTCGTTTTCTTCTACACAGCGATTGTGTTCAATCCGCAAGACACTGCGGATAATCTGAAGAAGCATGGCGGCTTTATTCCGGGTATTCGTCCCGGGCAGCGGACGGCAGAGTATATTGACAAGATCCTGACCCGAATTTCTGTGATCGGTGCGATCTATCTGGTTCTCGTTTGTCTATTGCCCGAGTTTCTTATCTCCGCAACTGGCGTTCCATTCTACTTCGGGGGCACGTCCCTGTTGATTGTGGTCAGCGTAACCATGGATACGGTTTCTCAGATCCAGGGACATTTGCTGGCCCAACAATATGAAGGGCTGGTCAAGAAATCGAAGCTAAGAGGAAAACGTCGATGAGATTGATTCTGCTGGGACCACCGGGTGCGGGTAAGGGTACGCAGGCTGAACGACTGGTGAATGACTTTAGTATTTGCCAGCTATCTACCGGTGAAATGTTGCGCGCAGCTGTTGCTGCCAAGACGCCAGTAGGCCTGCAAGTGGAACAGATCTTGGAACGTGGCGAACTGGTTTCAGATGAAGTGGTCTGCGCGATCATTTCCGACCGTATCGACGAAGCAGATTGTGCCAATGGGTTCATTCTCGATGGCTTCCCGCGTACGATTGCTCAGGCTGAAGCTCTGGACAAGTTGCTTGAAGAAAAAGATCTCAAGCTGGATGCTGTCGTAGAAATCAGCGTTGACGAAGGTATCCTTCTATCTCGTATCGAAAAGCGTGCGTCCGAGACCGTGGGCGGTGCCCGTGCTGATGACAATGCTGAATCGCTGAAAAAGCGGTTGGCTGTCTATCGTGAGCAGACAGCTCCCCTGATCGACTATTATGCCAAGACAGGTCTTCTGAAGACTGTTGATGGCATGCAGGACATCGAAGCCGTTGCGGCTTCCATCAAGAACGCCCTGTCATAATAATTTCTGAAGATCCGGCAATCCTATGGTCGTCGGGTCTTTTTCTTTGGTCGCGCGGGTAGGGTGGTGTTTTTGCCGTTTGCTTGTGCGCAAAGATGATAAATTTGAAAAAGTCAACTATTTTGTCGCATTTGCGGGTTTTGAGGTTGACTTACTTCAAGTGAATCCGGTACTAACCGGCGCTAATCACGTTTTGTTACGTGGCAGTGTTCGGAGGCCCAAAGCTTTCGAGCACATTTTTGCGTTCTGTTCTCAGGCGCATAGTTTGTTCTCCGGTCTTGTGACCAAATGGAGGTCAAACCAAAAATGAAGAAAACTGTCTCCTACCATTAAGCCCTCAGGCTAAGGATGGGGAGGGGATGTCCAACAGTCTGCAGCTAGATAGGTAACTGTCCGCTGTAACGAGGAGATTAGACGTGGCCCGTATTGCTGGCGTCAATATACCGACGAACAAGCGCGTCATCATCGCGCTTCAATATATCCATGGCATTGGCCCGAAGTTCGCCAAGGAAATTGTTGAACAAGTCAACATTGCTCCTGAGCGTCGTGTCAACGAACTGTCTGATGCTGAAGTTTTGAAAATCCGCGAAGTGATCGATGCCGGTTACACTGTGGAAGGTGATCTGCGTCGTCAGACATCGATGAACATCAAGCGCCTCATGGATCTGGCTTGCTACCGTGGCCTGCGCCACCGTCGTGGCCTGCCTGTTCGCGGTCAGCGCACACACACCAACGCTCGTACCCGCAAGGGTCCTGCAAAAGCGATCGCTGGTAAAAAGAAATAATCCACGTCCGGTGGAGCCGCTGGTATCACGGCGGTGTAGAGATCGAGGTAAAATATGGCTAAAGATGCCTCGCGCGTTAAGCGTCGCGAACGTAAAAATATTACGTCTGGCGTAGCGCATGTGAATTCAACCTTCAACAACACCATGATCACCATCTCTGACGCTCAGGGGAATACCATCTCCTGGTCTTCAGCTGGTGCTATGGGGTTCAAGGGCTCTCGTAAGTCCACCCCGTTTGCCGCTCAGATGGCTGGTGAAGATGCAGGTAAAAAAGCTGCCGAACATGGCATGAAAACTCTCGAAGTTGAAGTTCGCGGTCCTGGTTCAGGGCGTGAATCTGCACTTCGTGCTTTGCAGGCAGCGGGCTTTACTATTACGTCCATCCGTGACGTGTCCCCAATCCCGCACAATGGTTGTCGTCCGCGCAAGCGTCGTCGCGTCTAATTGTAATTCAGGTTCCCTGCAAGTCCAATGCAGGATTTTGCGGGGTGTCGCCCCGAAACAAGAAAGGGTTGAGACGTGATTCAGAAAAACTGGCAGGAACTCATCAAGCCAACCAAACTCGAAATCACCCCTGGTGACGACGAATTGCGTGTCGCCAAAGTGGTTGCCGAGCCTCTGGAACGTGGCTTTGGCATGACTTTGGGCAATGCCCTGCGTCGTGTTCTGCTTTCATCCTTGCAGGGTGCAGCGGTAACCTCCATCCAGATTGATGGTGTGTTGCATGAATTCTCTTCTATTGCAGGTGTTCGCGAAGACGTAACGGATCTGATCCTGAACGTTAAAGAGATCTCTCTGCGCATGGAAGGGGAAGGTCCGAAACGCATGGTGCTTCGTAAAGAAGGACCGGGTGTTGTTCGGGCTGGCGACATTCAGGTTGTCGGGGACGTCGAAATTCTGAACCCTGAGCTGCCACTTTGCACGCTTGACGTGGGTGCAGAATTGCGCATGGAATTTACCGTTGATAGCGGTAAGGGCTATGTGACTGCGACTCAGAACCGCCCAGATGATGCTCCTATCGGTCTTATTCCGGTGGACAGCCTCTATTCTCCGGTCAAACGCGTTGCTTACAATGTCGAGAATACCCGTCAGGGTCAGGACCTCGACTTTGACAAGTTGACGATGACGATCGAAACCGATGGCTCGGTCAAACCTGAAGATGCTGTGGCTTATGCTGCACGCATTCTGCAGGACCAGCTGTCTATCTTCGTCAATTTCGAAGAGCCAGAGAAGGAAGTTGTTCAGGAACAGACTCAGGAGTTGGCTTTCAACCCGGCACTTCTCAAGAAAGTGGACGAGTTGGAACTGTCTGTCCGTTCTGCAAACTGCCTGAAAAACGACAACATTGTTTACATCGGCGATCTTATCCAGAAGACGGAAGCGGAAATGCTTCGCACTCCGAACTTTGGGCGCAAGTCGCTTAACGAGATCAAGGAAGTCCTTGCTCAGATGGGTCTGCATCTTGGCATGGAAGTTCAGGCTTGGCCGCCTGAAAATATCGACGATCTCGCAAAGCGCTACGAAGATCAGTATTAATCACCAGCGGTTTGTAACCGTCGGATAGAGTAAAGGAGAGGGCAATGCGCCACGGCAAATCAGGTCGCAAGCTCAATCGCACCGCTTCTCATCGCAAAGCAATGTTCGCCAACATGGCAGCAGCTTTGATCAAACATGAGCAAATTGTTACCACTCTGCCTAAGGCTAAAGAACTGAAGCCGATTGCAGACAAACTCATCACTCTGGCTAAACGTGGCGATCTTCATGCCCGTCGTCAGGCTATCTCTCAGATTCGCGACAAAGATATGGTTGCAAAGCTGTTTGAAACGCTTGGCCCACGCTACGAAGAACGCAAAGGTGGTTACACCCGCGTACTCAAAGCCGGTTTCCGTTATGGCGACAACGCTCCGATGGCTGTCATCGAGCTGGTTGACCGTGATCCGGAAGCACGCGGCACGGACTCTGGTCCTACCGCTGAGGTCGATGTGGAAGACGCAGCGTAAGTCTTGCGTTGAACAATGACATTAAAAAGGGGTAGTCTCAAGGCTACCCCTTTTTTTGTTTGGTAGATTAGATGTCCTATTTACAACTTTCAGCTTTTATTATTAGACTCTCTGGTATTTCATTTCTTGTTTTCTTCTATCTAGAGCATGGTTCGTTTTTTTTGCTTCTGGTTCGCACTAGCTTAAATGATTTTGCTAGCTTGCCGACATTGGGCCTTGCTTTTGTTCTATCTGGTCTTAGCTTGATCATTGGAATTATTTTTGTAATTTTTCCTTGTAAATGCGCAAAGCTGCTCATTCCGGGCAAGATGTTAGTCGAAAAGGAAAGTCCATCGATTGCTTTAAGGAAGTTGTTTGTTATTGCCCTTTTGATGACCGGCATTAGCTTCGCTGCCATCGGTCTGTTGGACTTAATCAGCTCTATTGTTGCGTTGAGTTTGCGTGGTGTGCCTTACTTGTGGCGCGATGCAAATATGGCTTTGGCGAGCAGTTTGTTCATCTGCCTTTTAAAAATCGGGTTTGGCTTATATCTGATCGGCGGGAAGAAACAAATACTGCGTTTCAGATGGTGAGGGCTGGTCTCTGTTCAGATGTTTCAGACGTCGTGAAAGCCTGTCGCAGTCTCTTGATTTTTGAAAGGGTAGCTTCGTGCCGCCCTTTTTGTAGCCGTGCCGAACAGGGCTATGTCTCTCGTCCACAGCTGAGGCCGTCTACAGCGCTTGAGATGTTCCTTTCTGAGGGCATTTGATTAAATCTTGGCAATGGTTGAAAATGGGCGCAATCAGATCTTAATTCTGCCTGCTCATATTCCTATCTTTTCGGGGAGAGATTTTTCCTTCGGTGCTCTGAAGGACCTTTTCCTTATAAAAAAACGAGGTTTTATGATGATTTCGCGAAAAGGGATGGCAACAGTCGCCGTTTTGCTCATCGTGGCAGGTGGGGGATATCTGGCGCGTGATTTCGTGCCGTCGTCCAACGCAGCTAACAAAGTCGAGCCGCCCAAAGTTACGCAAGTGGTTGAGCGCGTGCCCGCCAGCAAGGCGGAGATGCAACTTAGCTTTTCGCCTCTGGTCAAAGAGGCTGCGCCAGCTGTGGTCAACGTTTATGCTACGCGCAAGGTGGTGACCCGAAGCCGTTCGCCCTTCTTCAACGATCCATTCTTTGAACGATTTTTCGGGCAGGGCGGTTTCGGCGCACCACGCGAGCGGGTTGAGCGGTCGCTTGGCTCTGGTGTGATTGTGGATCATACGGGTGTCATTGTCACCAACCACCATGTCATTGATGGGGCAACCGAGGTGAAGGTGGCGCTCGCCGACCGCACCGAGTTTGAAGCCGATGTGGTGCTGGATGACGAGAAGACAGATCTGGCCATTCTGAAAGTCCGCGACCTGAAAGGCGATCTGCCGCATTTGGAATTTGCCGATTCGGATGATACCCAAGTTGGCGATCTGGTCTTGGCAATCGGTAACCCCTTTGGCGTGGGGCAAACTGTGACGAGCGGCATTGTCTCTGCGGTTGCGCGGACGCAGGTTGGTGCTTCTGACTATAGCTATTTTGTGCAGACTGATGCTGCCATCAACCCGGGCAACTCCGGCGGGGCTCTGGTCAACATGCAGGGGCAGTTGGTAGGCATCAACAGCTCAATCTATACCCGCTCGGGTGGGTCCAATGGGATCGGTTTCGCCATCCCGGCCAATATGGTCAAATTGGTGGCCGATGCGGCTATTTCAGGCAAGGCAGTTCAGCGAGCCTGGTTCGGCGGTAGCTTGCAGCTGGTTAGCTCCGATATTGCGTCCGGTCTGGGCCTTGATCGCCCGCAAGGGGTATTGGTTACCGAGGTTTATCAGGATAGTCCGGCTGAAGCTGCCGGTCTGGAAGTCGGTGATTTGATTCTCAAGGTCAACGGCAAGGATGTCGATAGTCCGGATGCCTTTGGCTATCGATTTGCCACTGTGCCGCTTGGGGCTGATGTGTCGCTGGATGTTGTCCGGCAGGGGGGCGCCCGCACCATCGTGATGAAGGCAGCGGCTGCACCAGAGAAGCCGCCTAGAGACGAGCGCTATATTGAGGGCTATTCTCCCTTTGATGGCGCCACGGTACTTAACCTTTCGCCCCTGGTTGCTCAGGAATTGGGAGTTGACAGCGGCCTTAAAGGTGTAGTCATTTCCGGTGTAAGAAATGGCACGACATCAGAGCGTCTTGGCCTTAAGATCGGGGACGTTATTCGTAAGGTCAACGGGCAGGTCGTCCGCAACACCAAGGATCTGGAAACGCTTTCCAATCAGGAATTCCGCCTCTGGCGGCTTGAGATCCAACGTGACGGCAAGCTCATCAAGACGACAATCAGTTGAGATTGAAGTGAGCAATTTGTTTGAAAATGCAGGGCTGGAGGTTTCCAGCTCTGCCGGAAAAGGTGATGAGACCGGGGAGGGAGCTTCCCGGCCTCTTGCTGATTTGCTGCGACCGAGGCAGCTGAAAGATGTTGTTGGACAACAGCATCTGGTGGGCCCGGATGGCACCTTGACGCGCATGCTGAAAAGCGGATCGCTTGGGTGTCTCATCCTGTGGGGACCGCCGGGCACGGGCAAAACGACGGTTGCGCGGCTTCTGGCGGATGGAACGGATCTTCATTTCGAACAGATCTCAGCTATTTTCTCTGGTGTTTCCGACCTCAAGAAAGTGTTTGAAGCGGCCCGTGACAGGCGCCGGATGGGCAAGACGACGCTGTTGTTTGTTGACGAGATCCATCGCTTCAACAAGGCGCAGCAGGATAGCTTTCTGCCCGTTATGGAAGACGGTACGGTGGTGCTGGTTGGTGCCACAACGGAAAATCCCTCCTTTGAACTCAATGCTGCGCTTTTGTCGCGCTCTCAGGTTCTGACCTTCCAAAGCCTCGATGATGATGCCATCGGGCAGTTGCTGTCACGCGCCGAAGAGGCGTTGGGGCAGCGTTTGCCGCTTGATGATGACGCCCGAACGGCCCTTATCCGCATGGCTGATGGCGATGGTCGCTCGTCGCTGACGTTGGCGCAGGAGGTTTGGCGGGCTGCTCAGGAAGATGAGATTTTCACGCCTGAGCAATTGGGGCGTATCCTGCAACGCCGCGCGCCGGTGTATGACAAATCGGCAGAAGGCCATTACAATCTGATTTCCGCCTTTCACAAGTCTATCCGTGGCTCAGACCCGGATGCGGCGCTCTACTATATGTGCCGGATGCTTGATGCGGGGGAAGATCCGTTATATATCCTGAGGCGCATGACCGTCATGGCATCCGAAGACATCGGACTGGCTGACCCGAATGCGCTCGTGCAAGCACAGGCAGCCCGCGAGGCATTCCAGCTGGTCGGAGCGCCCGAAGGCTATTACGCGCTCTCGCAACTGGCGATCTATCTCGCTACGGCACCAAAATCAAACAAGGGCTACATGGCCTTTGCGGCTGCGATGGATGCGGCCAAACGCGGAGGCTCCCTGCCTCCACCGAAGCATATTCTCAATGCCCCGACCAAGTTTATGGCAGAACAGGGCTATGGCGATGGCTATCGCTACGACCATGATGAACCGGATGCCTTTTCCGGACAGGACTATTTTCCTGAAGCGATGGGGCGGAAAGTCTTTTATGAGCCGGTTGAACGTGGTTTTGAGCGGGAATTGCGCAAACGTCTGGACTATTGGTCCAGATTGAGAATGGAAAGAAACAAATGAATCAATTTATTTTTGTGGCTATCGGCGGCGCTTGCGGGGCAAGTTTGCGGCATCTGGTCGGTTTGGCTGCGTTGCGCTCTTTTGGCAGCGGGCTGCCCTATGGCACGATGATTTGTAATATCGTCGGCTCCTTTTTCATGGGGCTGCTTATTCATTTTCTCGCGGTCCGGTTCAGTGCCAGTACGGAAATTCGCCTGCTGCTGACGACGGGTTTATTGGGCGGTTTTACGACCTTTTCCACCTTCTCACTCGACATTGTGACAATGACCGAGCGGGGGCAGTCGGGTTTGGCACTGTTTTATATTGCAATCTCGCTGGCGGGCGGTATTGTGGCGCTCTTTGTGGGGCTTTCGGCAGCCCGCGCGCTGGTGTGAACGAAGAAAGTTTGATCGAATGGCAACCATTCAGTTTCGTGAAGTGACAGGGGATGAAGACGGGCTGCGCCTGGACCGCTGGTTCAAGGAGCATTATCCGGGTCTTTCCTTTGGCCAATTGCAGAAGTTGCTGCGCACGGGACAGGTGCGTGTCGATGGAAAGCGGGTGAAAACCAACGCGCGGCTGATGAAGGGGCAGGAAGTGCGCATTCCGCCTCTAGCAACCGATGAGAAATCCCAGAATGCTGCTCCCAAACGCGCCATGCCACGCGCATCGGATGATGATGGGGAATTTCTCAAGTCGATCATGCTTTACGAAGACAAGGATCTGTTTGTCATTAACAAGCCGGCAGGCTTGGCGGTGCAGGGTGGCTCGGGCATGAGCCGCCATGTGGATGGCATGCTGGAAGCCTTGCGTGATCGCAACGGGCAGAAGCCACGCCTTGTGCATCGGCTCGACCGGGACACGTCGGGCGTGCTGGTTCTGGCGCGCAAGCGTTCCATCGCCATGGAACTGACCAAGGCTTTCCGCGAACGCTCCACCCAGAAAACCTATTGGGCGCTGGTGCGTGGTGTGCCAAAGCCGCATCAAGCTCGCATCTCCACCTATCTGGCCAAATATCAGGCCGAAGATGGCGACCGCATGCGCATTGCGCGGCATGGAGATCAGGGGGCGCAGCATGCTGTTACCCATTATTCCGTCGTTGAAACATCCGGACAGAAGATGTCCTGGCTGGTGCTCAAGCCGGTGACCGGTCGGACCCATCAGTTGCGTGTGCACACGGCCTATATGGAATGTCCTATCGTCGGAGACCCCAAATATTTCAACGTCGAGAATTGGGAATTTCCGGGCGGTATCCAGAAAAAGCTTCATCTGCATGCACGCCGCATCCGCATTCCGCACCCGAAGGGCGGCATGCTGGATGTCAGTGCGCCGCTTCCTCCCCATATGCAACAGAGCTGGAACCTTCTGGGCTTTGACGAGTCTGCCTATGATCCCGAGATCGAGGATGAACTCGGCTCCGAAGACTGATTGCACTGCCAAGATTCGTTCCGACATGTGTTTCCATTCAGCGTGAGGGCCCCTCTCATGAGCCTCAAACTCTTTATCTTTGATTGCGACGGTACTCTGGTGGATAGCCAGCACACGATTGTAGAGGGCATGGAACATGCGTTCGGGGTGCATAGCCTTGAGCCGCCCACGGCTGACGCCACGCGTTCCATTATCGGATTGTCGCTGCCAGAAGCGATTGTCAAACTTGCGCCGGACTTGAGTCTAGCTGCCAATGCGGCGATTGTTCAAAGCTACAAGGACTATGTCATCGCCAAGCGGGCCAGTGGAGACGCCATTGAGCTGCTCTATGATGGCGCCAAGGAAGCCATTGAGGCGATCGCCAAGGACGCCAATGTGTTGCTCGGCATTGCGACCGGCAAAGCCTATCGCGGCGTTCTTCATCTGTTTAATTGCTATGACTGGCATGATCTGTTTGTGACGGTGCAAACAGCCGACCGAGCGCCTTCCAAACCGCATCCGGGCATGATTTTGCAAGCGATGGAACAGACAGGTGCGCGTCCGGAAGACACCTATATGATCGGCGATACCAGCTACGATATGGAAATGGCCATCAATGCCAAGGTAACCCCCATCGGCGTAAGCTGGGGCTATCATACTTCTGACGTGTTGAGAGACGCTGGGGCCGAGCATATTGTCGATGATTATCCGGCGCTGCATGCCTTGCTGGGGCGTCTTTGAAACTCCGAACCTGACGGGACAGTCTGATGGCAGAACAGGATAAGGATTCGCGCGAAACGTTCGGCGTGCTGTTTGGTGATTTTGCGCCGGGACAAAAGGACAGCACCGAAAACCCCATGATGCGCTCGAAAGAAGCGGCGAAGGCGGCTTTGCCCAAGCGATTCTATAAGGATGTTTCCGTTGGCACAGAAGAGGGCAATGGTGAGGCCCTTGGAGGCGAAACGCTCTATTGCGTTTTGCTGGATGGTCGCAAGGTAAAAAGCCCGGCTAAGAAGACCGTGTGCGTGCCAACCCGTCAGCTCGCCGAAGCCCTTGTTGCCGAATGGGACGCGCAGGAGAAGGAAATCAATCCGGCCTTGATGCCGTTGACCCGTCTTCTCAATTCCACGGTAGATGGCGTTGAAGAGGCGCGCGAGGCGATCATCGAAGAAATCATCGCCTATCTCAATAATGACTTCATTTGCTATCCGGCGAGCCACCCGGAACGGTTGGTGCAGCGACAGAAGGACCATTGGCATCCTGTGCTGGATAGGGCCGAGGAAGCCCTTGGGGGCCGATTCGTGCAGGCCAGTGGCATTCTTGCTATCGGGCAGTCTCCGGTGATGGGAGAGCGTCTGAGGGCGCTCTGGGCCGATCTGGATGTCTATCAGCTTGGTGCGTTGCACAGCATGATGACATTGACCGGTTCGGCGCTGTTGCCTTTTGCCCTGTGGGATGGGTTTCTAGAGCCTGAGGCTGTGTGGAATGCGGCCATGGTGGATGAAGACTGGAATATCGAGCTTTGGGGCGAGGATGAAGAAGCCACCAAACGCCGTGTTTTCCGCCGGGCGGAGTTTGAAGCCGCCGTTCAGGTCATTACAGCCCTGCGTCCCTGATTTTCTGGTGCTCTCGTGCTTATAGCCTAAGACTATTCTCTCAGGCTTTCATCCGATCTGCCAGCTATTTGCTCCAAAATATATGTGTTAGCCCTTATACAGGCAAAGGTCTGCGTGCTCGGGCCTTTGCCATATTGATCGATATCTGCTTGCGCAGTGGTCGGTGATGCGACCTTGTGGGAAGAGCGTAAGCGGTGCGTAAACACTGTTGGTCTGGGGGCTCCTTATCATGAAAAATGTAATTGCTGAGCTGGAAAAGCGCCGTGAGCAGGCCCGGTTGGGGGGCGGCCAGAATCGCGTGGACGCGCAACACGAACGAGGCAAGCTAACAGCCCGCGAGCGGATAGAAGCCTTTCTGGATGAAGGCTCGTTTGAAGAATTCGACATGTATGTGCAGCATAAATGCACGGATTTCGGCATGGAAAAGGTCAAGATGCCGGGCGATGGTGTTGTGACCGGGTGGGGCACCGTCAATGGACGGATCGTCTATATTTTTGCCAAGGATTTCACGGTGCTCGGAGGCTCTCTCTCCTGGACCCATGCCCAGAAGATCATCAAGATCCAGGATATGGCCCTGAAAAGCCGCGCGCCGATTATCGGCCTGTTCGATGCTGGTGGGGCGCGCATTCAGGAAGGGGTCGATGCTCTGGGCGGCTATGGCGAGGTGTTCCAGCGCAATGTGATGTCTTCAGGTGTCATTCCGCAGATTTCCCTCATCATGGGGCCATGCGCGGGGGGCGATGTCTACTCGCCGGCAATGACCGACTTCATCTTCATGGTGCGGGATCGCTCCTACATGTTCGTGACGGGGCCGGAAGTGGTCAAGACGGTGACCAACGAGGAAGTTACCTCCGAACAGCTTGGCGGTGCGTCCGTGCATACGACCAAGTCATCCATCGCGGACGGGGCTTATGATGACGATATTGAGGCCTTGTCGCAGATGCGGCGTCTGATTGACTTCCTGCCTGCCAATAACTTTTCCGATCCTCCCTTGCTCGACAATTTCGACCCATGGGACCGCGAAGAGCCTTCGCTGGATACACTGGTGCCGAATAATCCGAACAAGCCGTATGACATGAAGGAACTGATCCTCAAACTGGTTGATGAGGGAGATTTCTTTGAAATTCAGGAAAGCTTTGCTCGCAACATCATCACCGGTTTTGGTCGCATGGAAGGGCGCACCATCGGCATCGTGGCCAACCAACCGATGGTTCTGGCCGGTGTGCTGGATAGCGACTGTTCGCGCAAGGCTGCGCGTTTCGTGCGCTTTTGTGATGCCTTCGAGATTCCGGTGGTCACACTGGTGGATGTGCCCGGGTTCCTGCCCGGCACCGATCAGGAATATGGCGGGTTGATCAAGCATGGCGCCAAGCTGCTGTTTGCCTATGCCGAGGCGACTGTGCCCAAAGTGACCGTGATCACGCGCAAGGCCTATGGTGGAGCCTATGATGTGATGGGTTCCAAGCATTTGCGTGGTGACGTCAACTATGCATGGCCGAGCGCCCAGATTGCCGTGATGGGGGCGAAAGGAGCGGTAGAAATCATCTTCCGCAAGGATCTTGATGATCCTGACAAGATCGCCGCTCATACCAAGGATTATGAAGACCGTTTCCTGTCGCCGTTTGTCGCGGCCGAAAGGGGCTTTATTGATGAGGTCATCATGCCATTCCGCACGCGTTTGCGTGTGTCACGCGCCTTGCGTATGCTGCGCAACAAACGGTTGGAGAATCCGTGGAAGAAGCATGACAATATTCCGCTTTAACGCGTTATTTTGTCTGTTGAAATCCTGACGTAGCTTTATCCGGTCGCGCTTCATTTACTGATGCGCGACTTTTTCTTGTTACGCTACCTCAAAGAGCAAGATCCAGTTTGAGGGGACAAGGCTATGCTGATCAGCCTTTTTGTGGGATGTCTGGTGATCACGATCTGCGTTTTTGTGCAGATGTTGGGACTTATTGAAGTCTTCAACCGTGTGCGTGTTCTGGCGCTTATCTGGTCTAATATCGCCATTCATTATCGCAAGATGTGGCTGATGGTTGTCACCGTGCTGGGTGTTTTTGTCATCCACGCGTTGCAGATATGGGTGTGGGCCGTAACTTACTGGATGGTGGGGGCGTTGCCGGATTTTGATGAGTCGCTCTATTTCTCCACCGTGACCTTCTCCACGCTGGGCTATGGCGATATCATTCTGTCAGAGCATTGGCGCATTCTGGGGGCGCTGGAGGGGATTGCCGGCTTCATCTATATCGGATGGTCCACGGCTTACCTTATCGGGGCAAGCAAACGGTATGGACCGTTTGCTGCCAAACATCATTTCTAACAAGCTTATTTTCTATCTGCGCTTAACGCAGGTCTGCCTGATCGAGGAATGAGCCGACCACGGTTTGCAGATGCTTCGTGGTGGCTTCATCTTCGAGTTTGCCGTTGGGGAATTTCTGACCAGCGAAGGTGACCGCGATTTCCGGCAGGGGGAGCATCTTGCAAAGCATACAGGAGAGGGTCTCGCGCATCTGTGCTTGCGCCCGCACGCCACCAAGAGGCCCCGGAGCAATAGTGGCAAACAGTACCGGCTTGTTGGTGAAGCAGCTGGTAAAGGCCGGGCGGGACAGCCAGTCGAGCGCGTTTTTGAGAACACCGGGAATGCCGTGGTTAAATTCTGGCAAGGTGATCAGGACCGCATCGCTTTCGGCAATCAGTTTGCGGCTGGCGAAAACGGCCTCGGGGCCGTTCGCCGTGTCCATATCCTGATTATAGAGGGGGATCGATGCGATATCCACGCTATTGAATTCAGTGCCCTCAGGCAGCAAATCTGCCATGGCCGCCATCAGCGAACGGGAATAGGCCCCTTCGCGCAAGCTGCCGCAAATACCGGCAATTTTCAAAGCTTTTGTCATAGTCAAAATCCTTTGGAGCAAATGGATGAGGAGGCCAGAGGTCTTGCGGCGCAAGGCTTCTGGCGAAGTCGTCGAGGTGAAAATAGTCCTCTGGAAGAAAGGGAGGTTGCGAACAGGTGTCCGCTTGGTGATTTCACTTATGTTTATCAAGCAGGCTGATGCCTGTCACGTCCAGATTTTCCAGCATGGAATCAATCGATTGGCCATTCAGGGAGAAGTCTGGCGCGAGATCGCGCAAGGGCACCAGCACAAAGGCGCGTTCGTTGATAAAGGGGTGAGGGATTTTCAGATTATCCTCATCTATCACCTGATCCCCATAAGTCAGCAAATCAATGTCGATGATGCGCGGACCCCAATGCTCACCCCTGATGCGCCCCATGCTCTTTTCAACGGCAAGACAGACCGCGAGCAATTCGCTTGCGGGCAGTGTCGTCTTGATGAGGGCGCAGGCATTGATGAATTCGGCTTGATCGGTTTTGCCCCATGGCGGAGTAATGTAATAAGGCGAGCGGGACATAACCCGCACGCCTTTCTGGGAGGAAAGGGTCGAAAGGGCGTCTTCAATGGTGATCGCCGGATCCCCAATATTGCCGCCCAGCGAGATATACACCTCAGTTTCCGGTGACGTGCCGTTCATCATGCATAATCCTTGCGGTCTCTGGTAATTTCCACTGCTATGTCTTTGATGATCGCGGGGATGGGGGCTTCCGGTTTACGAACCTTGATCCTGACCTGTTGCAATTGCGGAAACTGGGTCAACAGATCCTTGGCTACCGCTTCGGCCAGAGCTTCAATCAACTTGAAACGCTGGTTCTGGACGATATCTGCCAGGCGCTTGACGATAAAATCGTAGCGCACGGTCTTTGTTTCATCGTCGCTCTGGCCGGCCGGGCGCATGTCCAGATAACAATCCAGATCGAAATAGAAACGCTGCCCGAGGGTGGCTTCTTCTTCAAAAACACCGTGATAGGCAAAGAATGCGAGGTCTCGGAGGATGATGCGATCCATCGGGTCAGGTCCGTTGTTGGTCGTAAACGGCGTGTGCAACGGCGAGCGCATCTTTGTGTGCTGCGACGTCATGCACGCGGAAAATGGCGGCCCCCTTCATCAGGGCAATCACATTTGAGGCGACGGTGCCGAAGACCCGATCCCGTGGTTCCTCCCGACCGGTCAAGCTGCCGATAAATCTCTTTCGTGACGTGCCAATCAATATTGGATACTCCCAATCGCACAATTGTTCAAGTCGAGCCAAAATTTCGATATTTTCTGCCGCATCTTTGGCAAAGCCAAAACCGGGGTCGAGAATGATTTCTCTTGGCTTGACCCCGGCCTTGAGGGCGATCTCGATGGAGCGGTCAAAGAATCGCTTCATCTGCTCCATGATGTCGATATCGCTCTGGCGCTCTTTCTCCCAGTGATTGATGATGACCGGTGCGTGATGGTCGGCTGCGGCTTTGGCGATGTCCGGCTCGCGCTGTAGGCCCCACACATCATTGACGATATGGGCTCCGGCCGCCAGCGCCTTGTCGGCGACGCGGGCTTTGTAGGTATCAATGGAGATGGCCCGACCAAGATCGGCTGCAGCGATGCTCCTGATAGCCGGAATGACGCGGTCCAGCTCTTCTTGTTCGACTACCAGATCTGCGCCGGGGCGCGTTGATTCCCCTCCGATATCGAGTATCTGCGCGCCTTCACTAGCCAACTGTCTGGCATGCTCTAGGGCATTTTGCTCGCCCAGAAAGCGTCCGCCATCGGAAAAACTATCCGGAGTCACATTGATAATGCCCATGATGAGCGGCGGTTGGGCCGGTGTCCAATGGATCGGGCCCAGTGTGAGTGGAGAAAGAGGGAGCGGAGAAGAAGTCTGTTTCATTGCCTTGGCGCCTTCGGTGTCACGCATTGTGATTTTATGCCATGCATAACAATATTCATGTTGTGAGGCAAAGCCCTGCGAGTGGCTTCTGTTTATTCCATTTTTGCGCGTTTGTGCAATTAAGAATCTCATCAAATAGTCTCATGAAACTTGGGTAACTATCAGAAATATAATCCATTTTTTGCCATCCCTTCGATGGTCCGAATTGTCACTGCCATCACCGCGATTTACAAAGTTCTACGTAGATGCATTCCGCCGGGTCGAGACCGACAAAAGAGCTGTTAGGGAGTGATCCAATCCGAGTGGTCCGAAGTGCCCGATTTGAGGGCGCGCGGGGGGAAGAGGACAAAAGCAGGATTGTCATGTTTGAAAAAATTCTGATTGCAAACCGCGGTGAAATTGCATGCCGTGTCATCAAGTCAGCTAAGAAAATGGGAATCAAGACTGTCGCCATCTATTCAGATGCGGACGAGGATGCCATGCATGTGCAAATGGCAGATGAGGCCGTGCATATAGGGCCTCCGCCAGCGACCCAATCCTATCTGCAGGGCGACAGGATCATTGAGATCTGCAAGGAGACTGGCGCCGAAGCTGTGCATCCCGGATATGGCTTTCTGTCGGAAAATGCCGCATTCTGTAAAGCGCTGGAACAGGCAGGCATCGTGTTTATCGGACCTCCTCCAGGAGCCATCGAGGCCATGGGGGACAAGATCGAATCCAAGAAATTCGCGTTGGAGGCCAAGGTGTCCACGGTGCCTGGTCATATGGGCGTCATCGAAGATGCCAATGAGGCGGTGGAAGTCGCCCGTGAAATCGGGTTTCCTGTGATGATCAAGGCCTCAGCGGGCGGTGGCGGCAAGGGGATGCGCATCGCATGGGATGAAGCGGAAGCCGCAGAAGGCTTCGAGCGGGCGAAATCCGAGGCGAAGTCTTCCTTTGGCGATGATCGTTGTTTTATTGAAAAATTCGTGGTCGGTCCGCGCCATATCGAGATTCAGGTGCTCGCAGACAAACATGGCAATGCCATATATCTCAACGAACGTGAATGCTCGATCCAGCGTCGAAACCAGAAGGTCATCGAAGAGGCGCCGTCGGCCTTCCTTGATCCGGCGACCCGTAAGGCCATGGGCGAGCAGGCGGTGGCCTTGGCCAAGGCTGTTGGCTATCACTCTGCCGGAACGGTGGAATTCATCGTCGACAAGGACAAGAATTTCTATTTTCTTGAAATGAATACGCGCCTGCAGGTGGAGCATCCGGTAACCGAACTGATCACCGGCGTGGATCTCGTCGAGCAGATGATACACATCGCTTACGGCGAGCCACTGGCTATGGCGCAGGAGGATGTGAAAATCAATGGCTGGGCAGTGGAAGCCCGCATTTATGCCGAAGATCCGCTCCGCAATTTCCTGCCCTCCATCGGACGTCTTGTGGACTATCGTCCGCCGCTGGAAGGCACGGCAGATGGCTTGACCGTACGCAATGACACGGGCGTGGAAGCGGGCTCGGAAATCACCATGTTCTATGATCCGATGATTGCCAAGCTCTGCACCCATGGGCCGGATCGAATATCCGCGATTGATCATATGTCACGGGCGCTGGACGCCTTTATTATTGATGGTATCGAGCATAATATTCCGTTCCTTACCGCTCTGATGGAACATCCCAAATGGCGTTCGGGCGACATCACGACCGGATTTATTGCCGAAGAATATCCCGATGGATTTGAAGGGGGGCAATGGGACGCCGAAACAGAATTGGCCCTTGCCTGTGTCGCAGCCTCCATGGAGCTTGTGATGCATGATCGTCTGCATCGGTTCAAGGACAAGCGCAAACTGGATTCCATGCAGATGCATGAACACTGGATTGCCGTATTTGACAAGCACAAGCGGATTCCCATTCGCTATCGTGGCGGCAACCCGACCACCCCGATTGATATGGATCTTGCCTTGCCGGATGGTCATGTCACCTCAGTGCTCTCCGATTGGGCTCCGGGCTGGAAGCTCTGGTGCGGGGTCGTCGGTGGCAAAGAGTTGATTGTTCAGGTGCGCAGAGGGCTGAATTCCTACATTCTGACCCACAAGGGAGTGCAACAGGAAGTGAAGGTCATGCGGCCGCATGTGGCCGAGCTGGAGGCGATTTTGCCCAAGCGTGTTGCGCCCGATACCTCTCACTTGCTTCTTTGCCCTATGCCCGGGCTGGTGGTTTCAATCGCTGTAAAGGAGGGGCAGAAGGTACAGGCTGGCGAAGCCCTCGCCACAGTGGAAGCCATGAAAATGGAGAATGTGTTGCGTGCCGAGCGGGATCTCGTCGTTTCCGAGATACTGGTTTCCGCAGGAGACAGCCTGGCAGTGGATACCGTTATGATGGAATTTGCATCAACCAACAGCGATGCAGCCTGACTGGTCAAGATAAACAAGGTGCTGGTTTGAACTGGCCATGAAAAACCCGGCTTTGAGCCGGGTTTCTCTTTTTGCGATTGCTGCTGTGAAGGGAGTTCTCGGGCTAGCGCACCGTTGGGCCGAAAAGCTGCTCAAATTCCTCTCTCAGCGTCATGTCGACATCAGACATGGCAACCGGATAACCCAGATCAACAAAGCTTGTGACGCCATGCTTGGCGATGCCACAGGGGACGATGCCACTATAGTGATCCAGATCCGGCTCGATATTGAGACTGATGCCGTGGAAGGTGACCCACTTGCGCACGCGAATACCGATGGCTGCGATCTTGTCCTCAACGTCGGCGCCTTTTTCCGGGCGTGCAACCCATACCCCGACGCGGTCCTTGCGGCGTTCGCCCTTGATATTATGCTCTGCCAGTGTGTTGATGATCCAGGCCTCAAGGCTTTCGACAAACAAGCGGATGTCCTGACGGCGGCGTTTCAAATCCAGCATGACATAGGCGATGCGCTGACCCGGACCATGGTAGGTATATTGTCCGCCGCGCCCCGTGGTGAAAACGTCAAAGCGATCCGGAGCAACCAGATCTGCCGGATTGGCGCTGGTCCCAGCGGTATAAAGAGGAGGGTGCTCCAAAAGCCAGACACATTCGTTTGCCTCTCCCTTGGCAATCGCGGCAATCCTGTTTTCCATGAAGACCATTGCATCGGGATAGGGAATCAGTCGATCTGAAATAATCCAATCGACAGGTTCGCCTGTGCTTGTCATCATTGGAGTTGAAGGACTGTTGGTCGGATCAATAGAATTGTTATCGTCGTTATTGCTTGTCATGGTCGTTTGATCTGTGGTCCGGTTTGGTCGGCTCTTGATTTGCGCTTCTTTGTTAATATTTCATTTACCAAAAAAGGTAACACTCTGTTAATGTCTTACATAGTCGGTCCGTGGGTAGCACGGAAGGGTATATCGTGGCCAATCTAGATTCCATATCGATTAATATATCTGTTGTGCTCGGCACAACAGAAATCCCGATTCATCAGCTTCTGCGCATGGGGCGCGGTGCCGTCATCGAACTTGACGCACATGAAGAGGATGATTGCCTGATTTTGGCCAATGATATCCCGGTGGCTCATGGACAGGTGATTCTGCGCGGTGAAAAGGTAGGGATTTCGATTACGCGGGTTCTGATGCGTAGCCCTGACTGGCGTCCACTTCGTGGCATCCATCGCGTGAACGGGTAGTTTTTCATCCTTTTTATGCGCTTGATTATGCGTAAAATTTCGCTGTCCAGCAAAATCTCCGCACTTTGTCATCAACTTTCCACATTTGTTGTTGATCTCCATCTTAAACGCTTGTGCGGGCAAATCTTATTTGATAGTTACACGCCACCAACAAGGAAATATCCTTGATCAAAACACGGTTTGCGGCCGTGGCGGAATTGGTAGACGCGCAGCGTTGAGGTCGCTGTGGGGTAACTCCCGTGGAAGTTCGAGTCTTCTCGGCCGCACCAAGTTTTCTCTTGGAAAACAGAATTTCCTCTTTGGAAACAAAAGGTTGCTTCGGCAGCCTTTTTTGTTGTTGGCCTGCCTTTCCGTTTGCGCTTCTTTGCGTGCCCGATTGTGTGCGTACCTCACTGCGTCTTTTCGATAACCCGCCTCGAATAGAGATCATGACCAATATTCTTAGCATCACCCTGCCAATCTTCCTCCTTATTGGTGTGGGGTATCTGGCTGCCTATTTCAGGCTTGTCAGCCCGACCGATATAGCGAGTATTGGGCGTTTTGTTCTCTATTTTCCCATGCCTGCCCTCATCATTGTGGCCTTTCAGAGCCATCCCATCGGACAAATTCTCAATTGGAGCTATCTGATCGCCTATGGCGGTGGGTCGATTGCCTCCTTCTGGCTGACCACACTTTGCGGGCGCTATGTGCTGAAGAAGGATTTTTCGACAAGCGCCATCTACGGCATGGGGACGAGCGTCTCCAACAGCGCCTATATCGGGTATCCTGTGGTGTCTGCCATCATCGGTCCGCTTGGTGCGATCTGTATGGCGCTGAATTTTCTGGTTGAAAATATCATCATCATTCCGATGTCTCTTATGTTGGCGGATGCCGGAAGTGAAAAAAGCGCACGCCTGTCTGGTATCATCCGGCAGATTCTTTCCCGGCTGATTCAGAACCCGATCATCATCGGCATCGTGCTGGGGCTGGCTATTTCCCTTTCCGGTGTGGTTTTGCCTGGACCAGTCGAAAAGGCCCTGACGCTCCTTTCGGCCGTTGCAAGCCCAACTGCTCTTTTCGTGATTGGCGGATCACTGGTTGGGCTTCGCCTCAAAGGCATGCGGGGCGATATCTCGCTCGTCTTTATTTTCAAGCTCGTTGTGCATCCCCTAATGGCTTTCGTATCGATTATGGTGTTTGTTCCGACAATTGAACCGGAATTTGCCATAGGGGCCATTCTGTTTGCCAGTGTGCCGATGATGAGTATATATCCGATTTTTGCTGAGGCCTATCAACTGGGGCAGCGGGCAGCTGCTGCGGTTTTCGTCGCAACAATGCTCTCCTTCTTCACTATTCCTGTTGCTGTTACAATGGTTCACGCGCTTTTTCCTCTGGGCTGAGTGGGCGTGACTCTGTGTCTTGGTGGGCCGAAGGGCTTTGGCTTTGACCGTGGTGCGAGGGAGAAATGCAATAGAAAATGCCCGACTCAGAATGTGAGACGGGCATTTGTTGTTGGGGCCTTTAAATGGAGCAGAGGCCTTTAGAGCTGGGCAACCTTGAAACTGTTTGACGGGGTTTCAAACTGCTTCTGTCCAGCAATGAGCTGAAGCTCCCATTGGTTGGATGCTGCGGTTTCTTCCAAAATGCCAAATACCGCATTGTTGCAATGTTCCAGCGCTTGCTGCGCTTCAAGGCCATTGATCAATCCGGCAAGGAATGTTGCCGAGATCATGTCGCCGACGCCCACTGGCTCCCTTGGGAAGGTCAGGTGAGGGCGCTGGGCCAGATAGTTGCCTTGGTTCGATGCCATCAGCATGGAGAACTGATCGCCCTTCACACCGTGTAGATGCTTGGCAAGCACGAGATTCGGCCCCAGAGCCAGCGCCTTTTCACAGGCAACTACCGCGTCTTCCATACTGTGAATGTCCTGACCGGTAAAACGTGTCAGTTCGAACTGGTTTGGCACCAGAATGTCGGCCATGGGCATAAGGGTGCCGACAAGGCTTTCCGCGACACCATCACTAACGATGCAGCCTTTTTCCGGGTCGCCCATCACCGGATCACACAGATAAAGACAATCGGGATTGGCGGCCTTGGCCTTCTTGACAATGTTGGCGATTACATCGCAATGGGATGCATCGCCCAGATAGCCGGTGACGATTGCCCGGATATTCTCGAGGACGCCAATCTTTTCCAGCCCGTCGAATATCTCGGCAATGGCCTCTCCAGCGACTGCCTTGCCGGTCCAGCCCTGATTATACTGGGTATGGTTGGAAAAATGGACCGTGTGGATCGGCCAAACCTCCAGACCCATGCGCTGCATCGGAAAAACTGCGGCGCTATTGCCAGCATGGCCATAGGTCACATGGGACTGAATGGAAAGAACACCTTTCATGACTGATCTTCCTTTCTTGGAAAGAGGCAAGATTGGGTGAGCCTCCTTGCGGGCAGGTATCTTGCTTGGGGAAGGGGAGAGCTGGGAATGTCCGCTTATGTTTTGTTTCAAACCCGGCTTAGGAAATAAAAAATGAGGGTACCCCTCATCTCATCACTTGGGATGAAGGGTACTCTCTTTCAGGGAGGATTCCAAAGTTACAATTGTGTAAGTAACGAGCGCGGCAGGCGGGGGAGAGATCGAGATCGTGCCATTTGATGTCCGCGCTCGCCTTGTGTATTTCAGATGGACGCAAATACGGACGGGTCGTCACCCGGTTCCCATTCTATCGGGGTGCCGTCGGTGGGATTGTATGGGGCCTTGATAAAGACCGCTTTCCAAGGCGTTTCTCCCTTGTTGATCACATAATGCGCTTCGCCCGGATCGCAGCGGAGGAAATCCCCGACACCGAGTTTGTGCAATTCGCCGTTCACATACATATGCACTTCGCCCTCGATCGTGAGGAAATTCTCCTCGATCACGCTATGCTTGTGAGTCGCGAAATGCTGGCCGGGCTGCAAGGTGACAACGCCGATGTCGGATCTTGGGCCGCGCTGAAGATATTTAGGCCCGTGGTCTTCGAAACGGTATGAGTGATCGCCTTCTTTTGTTTTGAACATGGTTCCGCCTACGCCTATTTCAAATAGAAAACGTAGCCTCTTTCTTTGGCATCCATCCTGACCCACCAGATGGTCTCTCGTCAGGGAATGCTTTCGTGTTTTTATTTGGCCACGTATTCTGGGCCGACTGAATGGGCATGACGGAGAAATCGGCTGCCGCCATGCCTTTTTTGTATGGTCAGGTCAACAGCCCTTGAGAGCTGAGGATCCTTGAGTTCGTGGTTAAAGCCCCGGAGCTTTCCACATGGATTGCGTCACTTTGTTCTGGACCAGTGCGCGCTGAGGGGCGTAAGCCTGACGCCAGCGGTCTGCCAACTCCGTATAGAGGGAGTGCTTCTCGGTATCCGGTTCAATGCGACGGGCCCAGCGTACGGTGGCATCTGCCGCTTCGGGCAGCGAACTGTAGACACCAAGGCCGACCCATGCGGCCAGTCCGCCTGCGAAGGCTGTCGCTTCGGTGACTTCCGGCACCTTGACCGGGAGCCCAACCGCATCAGCGAGGATCTGGCCCCAAAGCTTGCCTTTCGAGGCGCCGCCTGCGAAAACAAGTTCATCAAGCTGAACCCCTGCCAGATTGGCTGCGAGATTGAGATTCTCGGAGGCAACAATGGCCGCGTTTTCCTGAATGGCCCGGAAAATTTCCGGCTTGCCGCATTTGCTGGCATCGAGAGACAGGTTGAGCAGGGAAGGCGCGGCATGATACCAGGCACCCAAATTCATCACGTCGCTGAAAATGGGGATGATGCCATTGGCACCAACCGGCACTTTGGCCGAGGCTTCTTCCAGAAGTACATAGGCATCGGTGCCCCGTTCCTTTGCGATGCGCATTTCTTCCTGACAGAAGGCGTCGCGGAACCAGCGTGTGGTCATGCCCACCATGAAGGCAATGCCTTCGGCCTGGCTGACGCCCGGCACCACATGAGGGTTGATGCGAATGCGCATGTCCGGATCGGCAATCGGTTCGGGGATATTGACAACTTCCTGCCAGAAGGTGCCGCCCAAGACTGCTGCATGTCCGGGGCGGGAAACCCCAAGCCCCAAGGCCCCCATCTGTACGTCGCCGCCGCCCATGACAACAATCGTGCCTTCTGCAAGGCCGGTTTCTTCGGCTGCATCAGCTGTTACCTTGCCAATGGGGGTACCTGTTTCAACAACAGGAGGGAAGATATCATCCCGGATACCGGCACGGCGGGCAATTTCCAGATCCCATGTGCGGGTTTCCAGTGAGAATATGCCTGTTGTGCCTGCATTGGACGGATCGGAGGAGATGACGCCGGACAGGCGCGCCAGAATCCAGTCTGACAACATCGACATGGTTGCCATATTGGCATAGACGTCTGGCAGATGCTTTTCGAGCCATTTCAGGCGCGGAATGGCTCCCAATGCGAAGCTCTGTCCGCTAATGGAATAGGCATAGCGCTCAAGCTCCGGGCTTTTGGCCTGCAACTCGTGCACTTCAGCCGAAGCGCGGGAATCCACGTTGGCGCAGGCCCAGAGCTCGCCGCCATCCTTGTCATAGGTGACGATGGCTTCACGCATGCTGGTGGCACTCACGGCGCGGATGTCTGGCCCTTTCAGGCCGGCATTGGTCAGTGCTTCACGGACGCATTTGCTCAACAGTTTCCAGTTGGCTTTGCAGTCGAACTCCATGGAGCCGGGATATTTCGGATCGCTAAGATGGGTCCATTCCTCCTGACCCACTGCGATCTGATGGCCTGCGCTGTCAAAAATGACCGCTCGGCCGCTACCAGTTCCGGCATCAATCGCCAGAACGTATCCCTCTTTCTGTGTCATGACTCTCTCCCTCAATTATGGCGAGAGCTGTCGGCTCATCGGTAATGAGCACATTAAAGTGCTTACCGCGGGCAGCAGCTCTAATGGCCTCGACCTTTGTTTGCCCGCAGGCTGCCGCGACAACATTGGGAATTTCCCGCAAGGCCTGGAGATCCAGACCGATAAGGTTGTCGTGAAAAGGCAAATCGAGAACATTGCCATCTTTGTCATAGAAAATTGCAATGAGGTCTCCCACAGCGCCCTGGCGCCGGAAGGCCTCAAACTGAGATCCGGTTGCATAACCGGAGGTGATCAAGGTGGCCTGATTGGCGACGGAGCCGACACCAACAAGCGCATAATTGGCTGTTCTGGCCATGTCCATCACATCGACAACATGGCGCTCGCTCCTCAGGCTTTCGGCCAGTTCCTGACTGGAAACCATCAAGGGGGCGGGAATCAGATGGACATTCTGGGCCGTGCGGCCTGTCGCGACACCTTCTATATAGGCGGCGACACCACCGGTGAGGCTGACCAGCGAGATATCTCTGTGAGACAGGGTTTGTGCCAGCCTTTGCAGGGCACCCATCACTGTCGCGCCCCAGCCCACTGCGAGGAGGTCGGCATTGTTCAGTTTGCCCATCAGATATTGACTGGCGGCTTCTGCTATGCGTTCGGTTGAATGCTCACCGTCGTCTGCAGGAATGACTCGGGCTTCTTGTAAGCCGAATAGTTGCTGCAAACGACCTTCTAGTTCGAAGCATCCGCCATAGCTGGAATTGATATGAATATGAATCAATCCCATCTTGCGACCCTTTTCCAGCATTCTGGAAATCTTGATGCGAGACAGATTAAGGATGTTCCCGATCTCACTCTGGGTCATTCCGTCATGATAATAATACCATGCCACGCGGCTCAGTAGTTCGGCATCATGATGTTCAAATTTGCTGTCGTCGCTCATTGTGATCACATGTCTGATGGTTCGATGAAGTATGCGTTCATATGATCACATAACTGCATTGTGATCAACCCTTTCTTCGCGCATAAAAATTTTCTTTTATTTAGAATTGAACTAGAATTCTAAAAATATATATATAATTCAGTATTGTAACTAAAGTTGTACGCAAAAGGTGGTATTGAAATGATTGATCATATGTCCACCGAAGAAACAAATGACGCCGAATTTGGGTTGACAGAACATAGCTGCTGCGCTTAGCTTTTATGAGAATTTGATGGTGTTCTGTTCATGTGAACGCCTTGGGACACATTGAGATGGTGCCACCTAGCATCACCATGTCGACTTTAACACGGAGGAAATTCATGGCTGATATCGATGACATTAAAGAAGGCAAGGACTTCGGCGTTGATGTTCCAGTAGAAACCAAGCCATTCCCAGTAAGAGGGTCCAATGCACTTGATTGGGGTATGCAGGACCGTTTGGCTCGCATTTTCCAGAAAAAGAGCAATAATACGGTCATGTTGGCTTTTGACCATGGCTATTTTCAGGGGCCAGCTACCGGTCTGGAACGTCTTGATCTGACGATCCGTCCGCTTGCTGAATATACAGACGTGCTAATGTGCACCCGTGGTGGCCTGCGTGCGACCATGCCGGCAGACATCCGCAAACCTGTTGTGCTGCGCTGCTCGGGTGGTATGAGCGTTTTGACGGAACTGTCCAACGAATTGGTTGCAGTTGATATTGAAGACGCTATCCGCCTCAATGCATCTGCTATCACCACCAACGTTTATGTCGGTGCTGAATATGAGCATCAGTCTCTGGCCAACCTGGTCAAACTGATCGATACCGGCAACCGCTACGGCATTCCGACAATGGCTGTTACCGGCGTCGGTAAAGATATGGCACGTGATCAGCGTTACTTCTCCCTTGCAACACGTATCTGTGCCGAGCTCGGCGCCCATATCGTCAAATCCTACTTCATCGAAGAAGGTTTTGAAAAAGTCGTTGCCGGTTGCCCGGTTCCGATCGTGATTGCTGGTGGCAAGAAACTGCCTGAAATGGACGCGCTGACCATGGCTTACAAGGCTATCGACCAGGGCGCACATGGTGTGGACATGGGACGAAATATCTTCCAGTCCGATAGTCCTGTCGGCATGATCAAGGCAATTCGTGCCATCGTTCACGATGGTGAAAAGCCAGAAAAGGCCTTCGAACTCTATGAGGCAGAAAAGGCTTCCGCCTGATCTGCATGCGTAAAACGCACTTGACTCTGCGACCTCCGGGACGAGGCCGCAGAGGGAGGAAGCGGCATGAAGCCGCATACAATAGAGTGATTGAGGAGCGCTTCAGTTATGACGGATCCGAAGCCGTCTGGCCAACGCAAACAGCTCATTAAAGCAGATAGCATCTGGAAGTTTTTTGGGAATGTAACGGTTCTTAAAGGTGTTGATCTCGTTCTTGAGTCCGGCCAAATTCACGCCCTTCTGGGAGGCAATGGGGCGGGCAAATCCACGCTTATGCGCATCATTGCCGGTCTGCATGGCGTTGACCAGGGTGATCTTTACATCAATGGTGAGCATGCCAACAAACTGACCCCGGTTTTGGCGCGCCAAATGGGCATCCATATGGTTCCCCAGGAGCCATTGCTTTTTCCCAATCTCAGCATCGAAGAAAATGTTCTCATGAACATGAAAGGCAATCGTATCGCTATGCACACGCGCCTTGTGGAGCTGGCCAAAGAGATTGGCACCAATATGGATCTGCAAGCCCCCGCAGGTCAGTTGGAAGTTGCCGACCAGCAAATGGTCGAAATTCTGCGCGGTCTGATCCGCGATGCACAAATTCTCATTCTTGACGAACCGACATCGGCACTGACCCCCCGTGAAGTGAAGCTGCTGTTTGACCGCATGCGCGCTCTTGCCGCGCAAGGAGTGGGGATCTTCTTTATTAGTCACAAGCTGAATGAAATTCGCGAAATTGCGGATGTCGTCAGTATCTTGCGTGACGGCCGTGTTGTCATGGCCGGGCCGCCGAAGTCCTATACCGATGCTGAAATCGTGCGGGCCATGACAAAAGTCGAGGGCGGCAGTGAGAATGTTCTGGGTGAGCGTCATCAGCAAACCCATCATGGCAAGGTTGTCCTCGAAGTTGACAATCTGTGCGGTGAAGGTTTTGCCAATCTGAGCTTTACGCTGCATGAAGGAGAAATTCTTGGTCTGGCTGGTGTTGTTGGCTCTGGACGGACCGAGATGGCAGAAACCATCTATGGTATCCGCAAGGCTGCGCGCGGCAAGGTTTTGATCGGAGGGCAGGATGCAACGCATACCGATCCTCAGGCCAGCCTTGATCTTGGGCTTGTCTATCTGCCTGAAGATCGCCAGACCAGCGGTCTGTTTGTTGATGCGCCCTTGAGCTGGAATGCTTCTTCGCTTGTGTTGCACCGCGAGCCTTCCTGGCTGCAGCTAAAACAGGAAGAAGAGCGTTTTCAGAAATATGTGAAAGAACTCGGCATTGTCTGCGCGACGTCGTCACAAGCGGTTCGCACGCTTTCTGGTGGCAACCAACAGAAAATCCTGCTGGCAAAATGCCTCGCCGCCAAGCCGCGCGTTCTTATTCTTGATGAACCGACCCGCGGCGTAGATGTGGCAGTTCGTGCCGATATTTACAGCATCATTGACGATCTGGCCAATAGTGGCGTCGCCATTCTGATGATTTCTTCCGACCATGATGAAATCCAGCGTTTGAGCCATCGTGTACTGACCATGGCTCATGGATACCCAACGGGTGAACTCGAAGGGGATGAGATTACGGTCGACGCCATCGCGCAGATGTCCTTTGGCGTTAGTGCAGAGGAGGCGAAAGCATCCTGATGATACGTTTTCTGCAAAATAACCGCGAGGCTTCGGTTGCCATCATTATTGTGATGCTGCTGGCTATTCTCGCCATTTCCGATCCTTCCTATTTCAGGGTCGAAACGCTTCTGTCGATCTACAGCAACTCGCTTACCTTGTTCGTGTTGGCAATCGGCGCGACCATGGTGATGGCCACTAGAGGGCTTGATGTTTCGGTCGGATCTATCATGGGTTTGTCTGCGGCTATCGCTGGCGTCTGCATGAATGATGGCCTCGGTATCGTTCCTGCCATAGGCATTGCCCTGTTTGTCGGACTGCTTTGCGGTCTGTTCAACGGCTTCATGGTGGCCATTCTTCGGGTGCCTGCCATTGTGGCAACGCTGGGTACACTGGGATTCTTCCGTGGCTGTGTCCATTTGACTACGGGCGGCAGCTGGATCGAAGGTCTGCCAGAAGCCTTCAAGGGATTGTCTCATGCTTGGTTTCTTGGCCTGTCTCCGTTCGCTTGGCTGGTGTTGTTTCTGCTGGCCGCGGCGCATATTTTCCTGCGCTACACCGCTTTCGGTCATGCAATCTTCGCTGTTGGTGACAACAGGGAAGGGGCCCGTCTACTTGGCATCCGCGTCAACACCGTGCAGCTAACCGCTTATGCGATTAACGGCATCCTGTCCGCATTGGCCGGCATCATCTTTGCCGCTCAGATCGGATTTATCCCGAACACTGCTGGTAACGGCATGGAAATGCGCGCCATTGCGTCAGGTGTTCTGGGTGGTGTGAGCCTGCTGGGCGGAACCGGCACCGTGATCGGCGCTGCACTTGGTGCCTTCTTCATGACGGCGATCGACTCGGTTCTGGTCATGCTGCGCTTTGATGCCTACTGGAACGACATGATTGCCGGCGCAATCCTTCTGATCGTGCTCATCGGCGATGGACGCATCCGCGAAGCCATGGCGCAGTCTCTGCGCTACCAGAAATATCGCAAGTTTCTTGAGCCGGACGAGGCGTCCACTAACGCTTCTACTGCTCATGCGGTCAAAGATGCACCTGTTTCAGGCGCTCGGGTCACGGGCACTGACGAAACGGCGGTTGCAGCCCATTCCAAGGAGTCAAGAGCATGAAATCCTTAGGCTTGTTCAAACGTTGGGAAGCTGTTTTGGCACTGATCCTGGTCGTGGAGATCCTGTTCTTTGGTGCAATCAACCCTGCTTTCCTCAATGTCAGTACGCTGCTTTATTCAACCAGTGACTTCATTCATGTGGGGATCGTGGCTCTTGCTCTGACCCTGGTCATCATCACCGGTGGTATCGATCTTTCCATCGGTGCTGTGATGGGCCTTTCGGCCATTACGCTCGGTCTGCTTTGGGTTGCTGGCGTGAATATCTGGGTTGCCTGCTTCTGTGCGCTGGGCGCAGGTGCCATCACCGGCATCATCAACTCTGTGGCCATCCAGATTGCACAGGTCAACCCACTGGTTATCACACTGGGGTCGAGCTTCCTGTTCTCCGGGGCGTCGCTGGTTCTTTCCGGCCTTGGTGGAGCATCCGGCTATGAAGGCATCTCCGGGTTTGACGACAGCTTCGTCGAGCTTGCCAACCTCGAAGTCATGGGTATGCCGTTCCCGCTGGTGATTTTCATCATTGCAACGGTTGTCTTCATGGTGTTGCTGCATCGGACCCGCTTTGGTCGCTACATCTATCTGATTGGTCAGAACCCACGTGCAACGCGCTATGCCGGTATTCCTCAATTCCGCACGCTGACCATCGCCTATGCCCTGACCGGGATCATGGCAGCGCTTTCCGGTCTGGTTCTGGCATCCTATTTCGGCTCGGCCCGTTCGGACTTTGGTTCGGATGCTCTGATGCCGGCCATCACCGCCGTCGTTCTGGGAGGAACGAGTATCTATGGCGGTTCTGGCACCATCTTGGGTACGGCACTGGCTGTGCTTGTAGTCGGGTATTTTCAAACAGGCCTGCAAATCATCGGGGTTTCCAGCCATATCGCAAGCGCTCTTTCCGGGGCTCTGCTGGTGGTGGTTGTCGCGATGCGCAGCCTGAGCGAAATCGGACGCGCCTATTTCCAACTGTGGCGTGTTCTCAACAGCACTGGCAAGCAAAAAGCCTGATCCAGTGCATTTCTAGGGAGGTTGTCGGCGGAGGTCTCTCATATCTCCGCTGGCGTAACGAGGATTAACTTGGGAGTAGAAATATGAAACATCTTGGAAAAATTTCCGCAGCATTGGCTTTCGGCGTTGCCGCAACCTGCATGATGACCCCATCAATGGCTGCTGATGCCAAAATCGCCTTCATTCCGAAAATGGTTGGCGTTGGCTTCTTCAACTCTGGTGGTCAGGGCGCTGTTGCTGCTGGTAAGGATCTGGGGATTACCGTTACTTACGACGGTCCGACCGAACCATCCGTTTCCGGTCAGGTTCAGTATATCAATACCTTCGTAAACCAGGGTTATGACGCCATCGCTATTGGTGCAACGTCTCCCGACGGCCTTTGCCCGGCTCTGAAACGCGCCATGAAACGCGGCGTGAAAGTATTGACCTGGGATTCTGATACAAACCCGGAATGCCGCAGCATCTACATCAACCAGGGCACGCCTAATCAGCTGGGCGAAATGCTCGTTAAAATGGCTACCGATCAGGTCGCCAAAGAAAAAGCCAAAGTTGCTTTCTTCTATTCCAGCCCGACCGTTACCGACCAGAATGCCTGGGTGAAACGCGCCAAGGAAGTGCTCGCCGAGAAATATCCTGGCTGGGAAATCGTAACCACCCAGTATGGTTATAACGACGCTCAGAAATCCCTGCAGACCGCAGAAGGCATCCTTCAGGCTTATCCTGATCTGGACGTTATGCTCTGCCCAGATGCAAACGCACTGCCTGCAGCAGCTCAGGCTGCTGAAAACCTGAAACGTGCTGGTGATGTTACCATCGTTGGTTTCTCCACTCCGAACGTAATGCGTCCATATGTCAAACGCGACACTGTTAAACAGTTCGGCCTTTGGGACGTAACGAAACAGGGTGCCCTGACCATCTATGCAGCTAACAAACTGGTTCAGGATGGCCCGATGAATGTCGGCGATAAACTCGACGTTCCTGGCATGGGCACTGTTGAAGTGAGCCCGAACAGCGTTCAGGGTTACGACTATGAAGCAGACGGCAACGGCATCATGATCCTGCCAGAACGTCAGGTCTTCACCAAAGACAATATCGACGACTTCGACTTCTAATCGTTCTGATAAATATTGTAAGTTATGAGCCAAAGGGGTACGCCCCTTTGGTTTCCCTTTGCCCTCTTTCTTCCCATCTTTACCCTGTGAGGACAGATCCATGCACGTAACGCTCGTAGAAATTCAGGTTAAACCCGATCGCGTTGATGACTTTTTGCGCGTCTTCCATCCCAATCATCTGGGCTCGATCAAGGAGCCGGGATGCATTCGCTTCGATGTGCTGCGCGATCCTGAAGATGAGACCAAATTTACCATCTATGAAGCCTATGAAGATGAAGAGGCGGTCAAGGCTCACAAGCAGACCCCGCATTATCTCAAAGTGAAAGCCGAGCTGGAAGACATTATGACCGGCCCGCGCACTCACAAGGTTTTGACCGGCGTTTGGCTGCCTCGCTAGCGCCGTTTGGTCCCCGTTCCATTCCGATTCAAGAGACTATTCAGGAGAGAGAGATGCCAGATCTTTCACAACAGGATCTCGCTTCCCGCGAAACCCTCGTCCAGTGGCTGCGCACGGATGGCCCACATATCAGTGTGGGCCTTATGGCCGCCAACCCCATGGCCTATGGCGCCGCAATTTCAGAACTGGAAGAAGCTGGCGTTCCACTCCTGCATTTTGACATCATGGATGGCGTCTTCTGCCCGCAAATGACATCAGGCCCGGGGCTGGTCAAGGCCAGCAAGACCAAGATGCTCAAGGATGTGCATTTGATGGTGGCTGATCCTCTGGCCCAAATTCCTGCGCATCTGGCTGCCGGGGCTGACATCGTTCATGTGCATGCGGAGGGGATGACCCATTTGCATCGCGCACTTGTCGCTCTTGATGGTCCGGTTGCTGGCTGTGAAAGTGGCCGCAAGGTTGTGCGGTCCGTCGCGCTTAATCCGGGCACGCCTGTTGCCATCCTCAAGCCTGTGCTGAGGTTGCTGGAAATGGTGACGCTCATCGCAGTTGATCCGGGCTGGCCGGGTGGTGCTCCTGATCAGGTGATCGCCGACAAAATTGCCGAATTGAAGGCTATGGCTAAGGAGCAGGGCGTCGATCCGCTTATTGCCATTGACGGTGGCATCAATGCTTCAACCTTCTCGATCGCGCGTGATATGGGTGCCGACATCATTGTGTCAGGCAGTGCGACCTTCAAGGCTGGTGCGACGTTGAAACAGAATCTGGATGCGATGACGAAAGGCTGATCGGCGTAGGCGCTGGCTGCTGATGCCTATGTCGTTGCCACCAGTCGATGTGACGCAAGATGCTTGTTTCAAGTGGCGTTGAAGCTTGCCATTGTAACAGGTCTTTTGCCAGAGATGCATCTGCATAGCTTCCCGCGACGTCACCGGGGCGTCGCGGGGCTTTTTTTGTCCTGATTTTCCTGCCCAGTGCCTTTTCTGCGGCGGCAATCAACTCCTTGACTGTTACTCCATCTCCAGATCCCAGATTAATGGCGCGTGTGCGATGTGGTCCATCCAGAGCGGCTCTTTCATCGATCAGCGTATCAAAGAGGCTGCAGGCCTTTGCATGAGCCATGGCGAGGTCGGTTACGTCCACATAGTCCCTGATTCCAGAGCCGTCGCGCGTGTCATAATCCGTGCCAGTTATTTGGAAAGGGGTGTGGGATAGAATCGCTTTGGTCAACTCGTTGAGCAAGGAGCCGCTATTCAAATCTCCAGGGCCACAATAGCCATCCGGGTGGGTCCCAATCGGATTGAAATAGCGCAGATTGATGATGCGTAGCGGCCCCTGTTCTGCGGCCAAGCCGCCAATCTGTTCGCATAGCCATTTGGTTTCTGCGTAGGTTGATTGCGGCCCTATGGCGCTTGTTTCCTTGAGGGCACCCTGTTTGTTGCCATATATGGACGCGCTAGAGCTGAAAATCAGGCGCTTGCAGTCGATGATGGGAAGATTTTCCAACAGCTCGACAAATTCCGAGACATTGTTGGTTATGTATTTAACGGGATCGACTTCGGACTCGGGAACTGAAATGTAAGATGCACAATGAATTGTGACGTCTATTTTTCCTAATTCGCATCTTATGCACTCGTATAATGCTTTTTCGGAAATTCGTCCGTTATAAAAGCAGGCGCTTTCGGGAGAATTTAGAATGTATCCATTGTCGAGACTATCGATTATTACGACTTTAAAGCCGGACGTGACCAAAATATGAGCGATTGTACTTCCGATATATCCGGCTCCACCAGTAATCAATACTGTTTTGGTCATAGTAGAACTCTATTCTTTAAAAGAACGAAATTATATCTACTATGGTTGTTTATAATTGTTAAAATTTAGTGATGAATATTTTTGTTTTTCTCTCTCTGATGCGTAGGTTTATTGTAACTTTGAGAGAAGGCGGGGCATAACCCTTGGCTCGATATGATCATGCAAGCAAGTCGGCAGAGCAACCTGGTGCCTGGTTGACACGGTGCTGCGATGCAGGATAGGCGATGCTGCGAAGGAGGGGAGGAAGACAGAGCGGCCGTAGACTGAGCTGCTGTTGAGAAAGTGAGAGCGTTTAAACATGCTTATGCCTTGCGATGCTCCTCTCGAAACAATCGCCAAGGCAACTTTATAAGCCTGACCGCATCGAATGCTGGTCATATGGAGATTAAATGAAGCTTGGTTACTGCTTTTTGTCAGTTTGCGCCATACGGAGCGCTTTGAGGCGGGCGTTTTTCTCTCTGACCTTTTTGGTCTTTAATTCATAGTCGCTCAGTTCACTATCTTGCGACTTATCACCCATGGAAAATAGCTTTTCGGCAGCGAGCCGGTCTTTTCTGTTCACGGTTTACCCCCGCTAAAAAGTTAAGGCCAGCATCAAATAATGCTGGCCTTAACTCTGAATTAGTCAACCAACTGCAGATTTACAGCTGATTCTTTGCCGTTACGACCGGTTTCCAGTTCGAAAGAAACTTTCTGGCCTTCAGACAGGGTAGAGAGACCGGATCTTTCAACAGCAGAGATATGAACGAAAGCGTCTTTGCCGCCTTCTTCTGGCTCGATGAAGCCGTAACCTTTGGTGGTGTTGAAAAATTTAACGGTACCAGTAGACATGGAATTCTGTTCCTTGAAGTAGTATCATCGCCCGCGACATGCGGCGACACGGCAGTATCAACATCGAATGCTGGCCGGGTAGGAACAGTATTACGAAATCAATTAGCTACCCTCTTATAAAGCTGAATGAGTCAAAAATCTAGTCTATTTTTTAAAAAGCCAAGATGCAAACCCCTGTTATATAGATTTTTTTTATTTTTTCCTCAAGAAAATTTGTTGTGGCAAGCTTTGGGTAAAAAAATAGCAGCCCTAAGCTGCTATTTTCTTGATTTATATTGTTGCTATTCGTGTCAGGCGAAAGCGGCTGGTCTGGGGGCTGAATTTTTGCCTTGGCCGTTGCCTTTGCGCCGATTGGAGGCGCCGCCCCGATTCCGACTCATATAGCCGTCAGGTTTGGCGCTGCCACGTGGCTTTTTCTTGCCAAATGTCGGTTTGCCTTCTTTGGCCGCTCCATCCAGTGGAGACCAGGATTCGTTGGCTTTAAGATCAGCAGGCTTACTTTTGCGTGCATTGCGGCGGGGTTTAGCCTTCTGGCCCTGCTCGGCTGATTGATTCCGATTGCCATTGCGGTTTCTGTTTGCGCTTTTGGGAGGCGTATCCGGAACCTGCGCATCCAGTGGCGAATAGCTGTCGCTTTTCTCTGCATGCAATTTGGAGCCGATCAGCTTTTCGATTTCTCTTAGAAGCTTGGCTTCTGACGGATCGCAGAGAGAAATAGCAGTGCCGGTGCGCCCGGCGCGAGCCGTGCGTCCGATTCTGTGAACATAGGCTTCCGGTACTTCAGGCAGCTCGAAGTTGAAGACGTGGGACACATCATCAATGTCGATACCGCGCGCAGCAATGTCCGTTGCAACCATGATGGTTATTTCGCCCGACTTAAAGCTTGCCAACGCCCGGACCCTCTGTCCCTGGCTTTTGTTGCCATGGATTGCGGTCGCCGAAAGACCTGCTTTTTGCAGATGCTGGCTAACCCTGTCTGCACCGCGTTTTGTGCGGGTGAAGACGATGGCGCGTTCGACATCTTTTTCGGAGAGCATCTTTGTCAGGGCTTGACGTTTGGATGCGTGATCAAGCAGGTGGACGCTCTGGGTGATGCGTTCGATCGGACGGGAAACGGTGGCTACAGCCACTTCCGTCGGTTTGTTCTGGAAGTCCCGCCCCAGTGCCTTGATCTGGGTCGGCATCGTGGCTGAGAAGAGGGACGTCTGGCGCTTCTTGGGCAACTGCTTCATGATTCGACGAATGTCGGGGATGAAGCCCAGATCGAGCATATGGTCTGCTTCGTCCAGCACGACATAACTGGTCTGGCTGAGGGAAACATAGCCATTGTTCATGTGATCAAGCAGGCGGCCTGGGGTGGCAACGATGATATGGCTGCCGCTGGCCAGCTTGCGGATCTGAGGCCCTGGTTTGACGCCACCAACCACAATCGTGACCGATACGCGCATATGCTTGCTGTAAGCGCGGATATTTTCTGCAATCTGGGCAACCAGTTCGCGGGTCGGAGCTAGAATGAGGGCTTCGGTCGATTTCGGGGTCGGGCGTTTGTCGTTGCGAGCCAGACGGTCGAGGATAGGCAGCACGAAGGATGCGGTTTTGCCTGTACCTGTCTGGGCAATGCCCAGAATGTCCTTGCCGGACATGGCCACGGGAATGCCCTGAGCCTGAATGGGAGTAGGGGTGGTGTAACCTTCGGCTTCAAGGGCACGAAGAAGAGGCTCGGCGAGGCCGAGGTCATTGAAATTTGTCAAAAAGATCTGTCCATATGCCATTGCTTGGTCGCGCATGAATGCAGCGAGCAATGACGTTCGTCTTGTCAAAAGGGGGAAGCTTGCGCAGAAAAGCTGCCTATGGGGTCTGAACTTCAAAGAGTTCGTCCCGGCAACAATCATCACGATTGTTAGCAAGAAATCTTGCTCCGCTGATATTGCGACTATCGTCCACGCTCGGGCAAGAAATGGCTATGTACAGCAAAAAAAGCAAAGGTTCAAGTGATTTCGTATCGCTAGCATTTTTCGTTGCGGGCCGGTTTCTCAGAAATGGTGCCTGAGGGCTTCCACCACAACTCGGAATGCGGCGGTCTGTTGGCGGCGGCTGGGATAGTAGAGATGATAGCCTGCAAAGGGTTCCGACCAATCCTGCAGTACTTCTACGAGCGTGCCGTTCTGCAGGTGGGGCTCAACCTGGCAAAGTGGCATTTGTGCCAGTCCGTAGCCATCAAGGGTGGCTTGCAGAATCTGCCCCACGCTGTTGAAGACCAATTGCCCCTCCACTCGAATGCGAAATTCCTGACCATTTTCGCTGAATTCCCAGGCGAAAAGGCCGCCGTGTGTCGGTAGGCGCAGGTTGATGCATATATGTCTGGTGAGATCGTGAGGACGAGTGGGCTTTTGATGGGTGTCCAGATAGCGCGGCGCGGCAACAACGGTCATGCGCATTTCCGGTGCTATGGGAACGGCAATCATGTCCGAGGCGATGAGCTCGCCCAGTCGCACGCCAGCATCAAACCGTTCGGCCACAATGTCTGTCAGGCCATAGTCGGTCATCAGTTCAACGGTGATTTCGGGATAGTCGTCGAGCACCTTTTTCAGCTTGGGCCAGAGTACCTGCTCGATGGCAATTTCATCGGCCGTGATGCGAACGGTGCCTGCCGGCTTCTCGCGCAGAGAGCTCACTTCTGCAAGCAGCATATCCATTTCGTCATACATGGGGGCGAGACGCGCCAGAA
This sequence comes from Cohaesibacter marisflavi, assembly GCF_963665895.2. Classification (NCBI taxonomy): domain Bacteria; kingdom Pseudomonadati; phylum Pseudomonadota; class Alphaproteobacteria; order Hyphomicrobiales; family Cohaesibacteraceae; genus Cohaesibacter; species Cohaesibacter marisflavi. Next base: position 553,634 of record NZ_OY762534.1, read on the forward strand.
GCTTGTCGCCAGCCTCGGTGCGGGTGACGCTGCGGGTGGAGCGTGTCAGAAGGCGCACGCCGAGCTGTTCCTCCAGCCCTCGGATCGTCTGGCTGACAGCAGAAGGTGATACGCCGAGTTTGGCTGCCGCGCGGGTGAAGTTTCCCTCCCGATCAACTGCGAGAAAAACCGACAGATCGTCATAGCTTGGCTTGGCCATTGATTAGCTCCACTTAATACTGAATTTCGTTTTTAACAGCTACAGCGAAAAATCACCATCCTCTATATTGGCGGCAAGATTGGAAAGGCCGGTCGATGACGCACCTGTTCACGCGGTATCGATTGGCTCGTTTCACTGATGTGACTTTGAGATCCTGAAGGGAAAAAACTATGGCAAAAGAAGAAGAAGAGCTTTCTCCGGCCCGCAAGGCATTTGGCGATATTGCTCCTGCACTGGCCGGATATTCTGATGATGTGCTGTTTGGTGATGTCTGGGAGCGGCCCGGTCTTTCACCGCGAGATCGCAGCCTGATTACAATTGCGAGCCTTATTTCCCTTTATCGCGTCAATGAGCTGCCATTTCATCTCAACAAGGCAATGGAAAACGGCATCAGCAAAGAGGAAATCGTCGAGGTGATTACGCATCTGGCCTTCTATTCGGGCTGGCCAACTGCGAACACGGCCCTGCCGATAGCACGTGAAGTCTTTGCAAACGCTGATAGCAAATAGCCGATGATTGCGGCCCTGATACATGGCACTTGGGCCGGTTCTGAACAAATTCAATAATGACAAGGAAAGACCAATGAAAATCTTTCGCGATGGTATCGATACCTTCAAAGGGCCCGCCGAGTGGTTCACTGGTGATGTATATGTTGACTTCATGGGGGCTCCGGATGGCACGCGTGTGAATGCCGCGAATGTGCATTTCACACCGGGCGCGCGCACTCACTGGCATAGCCACAATCTCGGCCAGCTTATCTATGTGACTGAAGGGGAAGGCCGCTGCCAGAAAGAAGGTGGACCGGTTGAAGTTCTGCTGCCGGGGACTGCTGTTTTCTTTGAACCCCATGAGTTGCATTGGCATGGGGCTGCGCCTAACCGCTTCATGGTTCATGTGGCCATGCAGGCTCCCGATGAGTCGGCTGATGCCAATGTCTGGGGCGATCCCGTTACAGATGAGCAATATGAGGGCTGAGCCCGTTTGATATCGGGGCAAGCATATCAAACAGTGGCTGAAAGCCGGGAGCGTTGATCGCTTCCGGCTTTTTACGTATGTGACTGATTTGTTATAAATGCATGGGAAGTTAGTGGTAATTTCTGCACCAGTTATGCACCGAGAAATGGCTCTCACAAGACGGTATGTATTCTGATATCTATAGATAATTCAATGTTTTATCTATGGAAAGTGATTGCTGTCTTCCTTTTGCGGTCTGCTTGCGTTGACGCAGCAATACTTTTTTTACATATTACGCCCCGAGACGAAGGTTCCGACGATCCATTCGGATGAAAAGGGAACACGGTGAGACGATTTCGTCGAGACCGTGGCTGCCCCCGCAACTGTGAGCGGTAAGCTGATATTTGAAGATCCACTGACTGGCCTTAGCCGTTGGGAAGGGGAATATTCAGCGAAGACCCGCGTAGCCAGGAGACCTGCCCTTGTCTGTCACCCGACCTTTGATACGGGGTGTGTCAGGGTGCGGCCTTTCCGTTGAGGTGACATCACAAAAACCAGATCTGTTTGCCTGCTCTTTCAGAGGCTGCTTGTGCGCATGCTGAAATGAAGGGCTGGTTGGCAGAATAAATATGGATGCTCCGAGCGCGAAATTTTGCGTTGGGGTGTTGTTGGGAGTTTATCAATGTCAGGAAAAGCGGGTGTCACCAGCCTGATTGCCCTGGGTTTGCTTGCAAGCACAAGCGCCTATGCGGAAGAGTTCAACCTTGATGAAGTTGTGGTTAGTGCAGGGCTGATCCCGGTTGACGAAGAAAAGGTAGGCCGGGCTTACACCGTCGTTACCAGTGAGCAGCTTGAACGGAACCAGACAAAATATGTTGCCGATGCTTTGAGAAGCGTTCCGGGTGTGATTGTCAATCGGACCGGTTCCTATGGCGGTTTGACAAATATCCGTATCCGTGGATCGCAGACCAACCATGTGCTTGTTCTGATCGACGACATCGAAGCTACCGAGAATGCCAACGGGTCTTTTGACTTTGGTGGGCTTCAGGTTTCTGATATCGAGCGCATTGAAGTCTTGCGCGGACCGCAGAGCGCGCTTTATGGCTCCGATGCGATTGCCGGTGTGGTTCATATCATCACCAAGTCCGGCAAACGGGACGGCAACCATGCCTCTATCAAAACCGAAACCGGCACTGATGGCACGGCCCTCGTCGATCTGGGGCTCTCTGGAGGTCAGGAGCGCTTCGATTATGCCTTTTCCGGCGCCTTCAGAAGAACGGACGGGTTCAACGTTTCCGATGATGGCTCCGAAGATGATGGGGATCGCAACCTCACACTCAATGGACGCTTGAATGTCGATTTGACCGATGATCTGAGCTTCAATGGGTCCATGCGCTACACGGATCGCAACTCGGACGTGGACAATACAAGCTATACCACAGGTAAAGCGACTGATGCTGCGGGCCTTTACAGCAAGACGCGTGAATTCTACACCGGTGGTGGTCTGACCCTGTCATCAATGGACGGCCAGTTGGTGCAGAAGGTCAAGGCCGAATATACCAACGTGGAAAGCAAGCAGAATTCCGGCGGCCTGTATCTGGCAAAAACTGAACGGACCCATCTTGGTTATCAGGGTACCTACTTCTTCGATACGCCTAGCTTTGCCGCTGCCAAACACAGTGTTACGGGCGCTTCCGAATGGGAGTATGAAAGCTTTGAAGATGGCTATCTGAATAACGGTACGCAGGAGCGTAATCTTTATGGCTTCGTTGGTGAATATCAGGGCCAATATTGGGACAAACTGTTCCTGAACGGGTCTGTCCGATATGATGTCAATGATGATTTCGAAGACGCTGTTACCTACAGCGCTAGCGCTGCCTATCAGATCGATCAGACCAATACACGCTTGCATGCGTCATTTGGCAAAGGTGTCAAGAACCCGAGCTTCTATGACCAGTTCGGTAGCTACACCACCTTTATCGGTAACCCCAATCTGAAGCCCGAGAGCAGCATCGGCTGGGACTTCGGCATCAAGCAATCAATGTTTGATGATCGCTTTGCTGTTGACGTGACCTATTTCAGCCAGACCTTGACGGATGCGATCATCAGCTGTGGCGCAGGGGCTGTAACGAGCCTGTGCAACTCGAGCGATGAAACCGAAAAGCAGGGTATCGAAGTGGCCGCAGATCTTGCCGTGACGGATACCTTGCATGTGAAGGCCTCCTACACCTATCTTGATGTGGAATCGGGCGCAACGATCATTCGTGCTCCTGAGCATCAGGGATCGGTTCAGATCACCAAATCCTTCCTTGATGGCAAGGCGCATATCTTTGCTGATGCGATCTTCAACGGCGATATGACGGATAATGTGTGGACGATCAATCCATCAGGTTGGTACGTTTCCTCGCCGGTAACCCTTGCCGACTATGCTGTGGTCAATGTCGGGGCGGATTACCAGATCAACGATCATGCACAGATCTATGGACGCGTTGAGAACCTGTTCGATGCGGACTATGAAGAAGTCTATGGCTATAACACGGCCGGTATCACCGGTTATGTTGGTCTGAAGGCCGATTTCTGATCCTGCTTTAACGCAAAAAGGGGCACACTAACGGGTGTGGCCCTTTTCCCATTTGAGGGATAAAGACTATATGGTTCGGACGCTGCTCGTTTCTGTGCTGCTTTTATTGGGCGGGTTGGCGCCCGAGCCTGGATTTGCCCATCCTCATTTTCAGCCCCAGCGGGTGGTCTCGATTAATCTTTGTACTGACCAACTCGCCATGATGGTCGCGGGGCCGGACCAATTGATCTCTGTATCAAAACTGGCTTTTGATCCGAATACATCCGTGATGGTTGATCGAGCGAAGCGATACCGCATGAATCATGCCCGCGCCGAGGAAATTATCCGGATGAAGCCGGATCTCGTTTTGGCTGGCATCTATACATCCAAAAATACAATCAATCTGCTGCAGCGCTTCGGTGTGCGTGTCGAGCAATTCTCACCCGACAGCGGCTTTGATGCTATCCGCAAGAATATCCTGCGGATTGGAAATTTGTTGGGCCAACATGAGCGGGCCAGCCGATTGCTCAGGGATTTCGACAACAAGCTTGCCGCCCTCAAGAAAAGCGCTCCCAAAGAACAAAAGGTTCTGGCTTCCTATGAGCCCAGCAGCTACACCGGCGGCGCTGGCACTCTTGCCAATGAAATGATTAAGGCTGCGGGCCTGCGTCATATGGGGGAGGACCTTGGGTTTCATGGGAGTTCGGTAAAATTGTCGCTTGAGGCGCTCATTCGCGAAAACCCGGATTTTGTCATGTCTTGGTCCCAATGGACCGGTGGCCCTGCACGCGCAACCCAGATTCTGCGCCATCCTGCGCTTGATGAATGGTTCGGTCCAGAGCGACGTGTCACCGTTGATACGCGCTACTGGATCTGTGGCGGGCCATTTACGGTGGATGCCATCGCGGACTTGCAAAAAAAGATACTGCAACGAGAACGAGGAAACTAATTGATGGGGCGTCCTTCATTTCCAATTCTGACGATGACGCTATTGGGGCTCGTTGTGGTTCTATTCCTGCTCTCGCTGGCTGTCGGGCAAGTGTGGATCAATCCTTTGAATGGTCTCTTCGGCGCAAGTGATAATGTGACACGGGTGGATCAGATCATTCTGCTCCAGATTCGTTTGCCGCGCGCTATTCTCGGGCTGGCCATCGGTGGCATTCTAGGGCTATCGGGCGCCGTTTTGCAGGGGCTTTTGCGCAATCCGCTGGCTGAGCCGGGTGTCATGGGCATGTCTGCTTCCGCTTCGCTCGGGGCAGTCATCGCGATCTATACGGGGCTGACAACAGCCTTCGCCTATGCCCTGCCTATTGCGGCGCTGTTCGGTGCCTTGTTCGGGGTGCTGCTGCTTCTGCTTTTGGCTGGCAGAAGCGCGGATGTGCTCACGCTCATTCTGTCGGGCGTAGCCATTACGTCACTGGCAAGTGCCCTTACATCGCTGGCTCTGAACCTGTCGTCCAATCCATTTGCTTCGCTGGAAATTGTCTTCTGGATGCTGGGGTCGCTGACGGACCGCAGTATGGTGCATGTGTGGTTGTCTGTTCCGTTGATTCTTGTGGGGAGCGTAATGCTGTTCTCAACGGCCCGTGCGCTGGATGCCCTGAGCCTCGGGCCAGATGTGGCGCGCTCTTTGGGGGTCGATATGCGCCGCACTCGCAGCATGGCCATCGTGGGGACGGCTGTCGGGGTTGGGGCGGCCACTGCCGTGAGCGGCACCATCGGCTTTGTTGGTCTCATCGTGCCGCATCTTTTGCGCCCTCTTGTCGGCTCGCGGCCGAGCCGGTTGTTGCCCGTGAGCGCCCTTGGTGGGGCTGCTTTCCTGTTGGCTGCGGATTTGTTCATTCGTCTGGTGATGCCTGACAAGGATCTCAAGCTCGGTGTGGTCACCGCCATTATCGGTGCGCCATTCTTCCTGTGGCTCTTGCGCAAGATCAGAAGGAGGGTCGTGTAATGTCCATCGAATGTTCCGGCGTTGGCATAAAGCTTGGCAAATGCCAGGCGGTCAAACATGTGACCTTTGCTTCCGGCAAGCCCGAGCTTATCGGCCTGATCGGCCCCAACGGGGCGGGCAAGTCGTCTCTGATGCGGGCTTTGGTAGGGCTGATCAATTTCTCGGGGCAAATTCTCATAGATGAGGTGCCCAGCTTTGAATTGAGTGCGATGGAGCTGGCGCGGCGGGTTGCCTTTCTGCCTCAGGAGCGGGTCGTGCACTGGTCTTTGGCGGTGCGGGATGTTGTGATGCTGGGGCGCATGCCCCATCAGACCGGTTTGGGGCGCCCCTCACAAGCTGATGAAGAGGCCGTGGATCGGGCTCTTGATCTGATGAGCCTTACAGACCTGCAAATGCGCACATTTGATGAATTGTCCGGTGGCGAACAGGCGCGCGTGCTGATTGCGCGGTTGGTGGCGCAAGAGGCCAATACAATCATTGCCGATGAGCCGGTGAATGGTTTGGATCCTGCCCATCAGATCGGTCTGATGCGCCTGCTTAAGCAATTGGTCGCGCAGGGCAAGACGGTGCTGGTATCATTGCATGATCTTTCGCTGGCCAGCCAATGGTGTGACCGGATCCTTATTCTGAACAATGGTGTGCTGCTTGATGATGGCACCCCCAAGGCTGTCATGACAGAGCGGCGTATGCGAGAAGTTTACGGGGTCCGCATTCAAAATGTGGAAGTTGGCAAACAGTCTTTCATTATTCCGACCGAATTGGTAGGACACGCCAAGCCCATGAGCGGGGCTTCCGAAGGAGAAGAAGCCAATGGCCTTTAAGCAACATTTGTTTGAGCTTTGGTCCCTGTTGATCGATATGGGGGGATGGACGCTCGTCGCACTGGCTGCCCTTTCGATTTTGACGGTTGCGACTGCGCTGGTTTCCGTGGTGCAAATTGCTATGTTGCAGCCGCATTTCTATCGCTGTGGTGCAGCGCAAGATTTGCGCTATCATATTGAAAAGAGAAAGAAAGCGGGCGCAACACGAGAACAGATCGAGGAAAGCGCGACCATTGTTGTGCGCGGTTTTTTGAGACAGGCGCGCACGGGCTTTCGATTGCTTGAGCTGATTGTGACGGCTGCTCCGTTGTTGGGGCTTCTGGGTACGGTGCTTGGCATGATTGATGCGTTTCAGGCCATGCAGGCCGCTGGCGATGCAGTGAATCCTTCCGATCTGGCTGGTGGTATCTGGGTAGCCCTTATCACCACAGCTGCGGGCATGGTGATCGCCCTCACAGCCATGATCATTCATGCTTTGCTTGATAGTCTGGTCGAGAGCCTGCGTTATCGCCTTGAGTGTGTTGCGACCGATGCACTGTTTGGTAACGGGGCAGAGCGCTCCGACTATCGTTCCGAGACTTCTGCGCAGAATGATGTCCTGAAGGCTGGAGCCGAGTAATGGCGTTTGATTTTTCAGAAGAAAGAAGGCGCAGACCTCGGGTCAGCCTCACATCGTTGATCGATGTGATCTTTATTCTGATTGTCTTTTTCATGCTTGTTTCCTCCTTTAGCCAGTATCGCGTGATTGATCTGGTCAAGGGGCAAAGCGGCCGCGGCGGGCAGTCCACCGCGTTGCGTCTGGTTTTGCAGGCCGATGGGGACCTTTTGACCAGCGCAGGGGAACCTGTGGATCAGGCCTTGGCGGATGCTGTCACCAACCGTCAGCCGGTGAGCATCTTTTTGGAGGCGTCAGTGCCGATCCAGCATGGCGTTGATGCTCTTGATCGGCTGAAGGCGCTGGGCATATCTGCGGTTTCTCTGGTTCCGGAGGCGAGCAATGCAGTTCAATGAACCAGAACGGCCAGCCTTTGGCGAAACCATTCTACCGATGATCAACGTCGTGTTTCTGTTGCTCATCTTCCTGATGCTGATGGGGCATATTTCTCAGCGGCCCGCGCTGGATATCGATCCGGCAGAGAGCGCTTTGAGCGAGAAAAAAGGCGCATCCCTGATGCTTTTTGTTGATGCGCAAGGGGCGGTTCAGTTCCAGTCACATATGCAAAGGGATGAGGCGTTTGCGGCGCTGAAAGCGGCGCTTCAGGAAGACTCCGAGGCGCGAGATCTGGTGATCCGCGCGGATGCGGGAGCCGATTTTGCCAAAGTGCTCGAGCTGGCGCAAATGTTCCAGCCCTATAGCAAGGGTGAGGTCAAGCTGGAGGTGCGGCAACGGTGAAGCGATTGGCTTTATGGATTGTCTGCATTTGTGCTGGTGTTCTGGTACACCTTGCGCTGGCGTTCGCCTATTGGGCGGAGCTTGATGGGGAATCCCGCTATGACATGGGCGGGGCCTTCATGGGCAATATGCAGGTGAGCATCATGCCAGATATGGGGCAGGGGACCGCCGGTGGCAATCAGGATGTCATGGCGAATGGCGATGGCGAAGAGGTCGACAGCGAGCCCATGTCGGCTCAGGTGCCTGCACAGGAGCCCGCCCAGATGCCTGCTCTGGAGCCTTCTGAGACCGTAGCCGATGCTATGGCCGATCCGGCGTCTACTCAAACGCAAGCGAACGAGACCGAACTGAAAGAGCCATCTGAACCAGAAGTGGTCGCTTCAGACGCAACAGAGCCAGAGCCGTCTGTTGAGCCCAATATTCCTGAAACAATCGATGCGGCAGAAACGGCCACACCCGATGATGAGCCTGTCTTCGCTGACAAGTCCGAGGTAGACGCTAGTCCTGCTACTGAGCCAGTAGCAGAGCCGCAAACAGGACCGGTTGTTGCAACCAAAGAGCCAGAGCCACAATCGCCCGAGCCGGTCGTGCCATCAATCACAGGGTCTGAAACAAAGCTACAAGCAGAGACTGAGCCTGAACCTGATGAGCCTGAAGAGCCGCAGCCCGAAGAGGGCGCAGTTCTTCGAACTCCCGTCTCCAAGCCTGCACCTGAGCCTCTCCTTGCTTCGAAGCCTGCGATTAAGCCGGAAATGGAAGCTGCACCAGCGCCTCAGCCTGAGGTCGAGATGGCGGTAGAAGACGAGAGGGTTGATCCCGTCCAGCCTATGATGCTGCCGAAGTTTGCGCCTGTTGCCGAGACAAAGCCAGAAGAGGATCCCTCAGAGGAAGAGGCCGAACCGGCTCAGCAGGTTTCGCTCATGCAGGGCGGTGCGCTGACGGCCTTGCCCGCATCTGCGCCAAGACCCAAGATCAAACCGGCTCCCGCACCAAAAGGCTTGCGAGTAACGAAAGCCGAGGGACTTAAAGACGGTGGCAGCAGCCAAACGGCTCGCTCCTCTTCAAGTCGCAAGGCGGCCGGGGCAGCCCGGAATTCCGGACATTCGCCCAAGGCATCTGTGAGAGGTGATGGCGGGACTTCCAACAAGGCCGGCGGAGCTGGTTCCCGTGGTGTCCGTGCCAGTTATGCGACCCAGTTACGCCGCTGGATTGAGCGGCACAAGCGATATCCTCGTTCGGCCAAAATGCGTGGCGTTCAGGGGCAGGGCGTGGTACGCATTGTGATCAATCAGTCTGGTCGTGTTCTCAAGTCCACGCTCGTCAAGAGTGCGGGGGATCGCTATCTGGATGATGAAATTCGTTCGCTTCCCATGCGAGCTTCTCCGGCGCCGAAACCGCCAAAGGAGTTTTCCGGGGCTCGACACACTTTGACCCTGCCTGTGAGATTCTCAAGATAGATGCCTTTTCCATGTTTGATCGTTCATGAAGCGCCTTGGCTTTGTGTTTCTTTTTCTCATCCGGCGCGTGTTGCCAGTTGGGCGGTGAACCGCCCCGGCCTTGTCACTGCGCAGCAGTTGCTCTGGCGGGAAGTCAAGAACAAGGATCTGCCGATTGACGTTGACCCAGTTGCATGGCTGGAAAAGGAGCTTGAAGCGCGGGACGGACTGGATGCCGTAACGATGCTGACTTCATGTGATATCGGCAACTATTGCGTTGCTGATGCAGAGGTTGAGACTGTCCGCGTCAAGGCGATTGTGACAGTGGGGCTTTCCAATGCCGAGCGGATCGGTAGGCGCCTTGACTGGAGCAAAGAGGGATGGGGCACTATCAATCTTGCCGTCATCATTGATCAGGGGCTTGAGGACTGGGCTCTTCTGGAAGCGATGTCCATCGCCACGGAGGCCCGCACTGCGGCTGTGTGTGATGCAGATATCCAGATCGCCACGGGCCGGGCGACCGGAACGGGCACGGATTGTGTCGCCGTTGTCGCGCCTGAAGGCGAGGGCGCTTATGCGGGGCTGCATACGGCCTTGGGAGAGGCAATTGGTCATTCAGTCTATGCCTCGGTTTCTGAAGCTATTGGCAAATGGCGAAAAACCAGGCCCGGCATAGCTTTCCCCGGTTGAATTAGCCGCCAATATTTTCGCATAGATGACAAGCGTTCCGATACTTTTCATGCCTGTCCAAAGTCTATGACCGGGAAACCGGCGGAGGATCCCGATGGGCGTCTAGTAGGAAAGTATAATCGCCTTTCTTTGAACTTTTCGGGCGTTAAAGCATTAACGCTATATATATAATTTGTTTATCAGGAAATCCGTGTTTGAAAAGAAACAAGGCTTGAAGTCTGATGGCGCTTTGCGGCAGAACAGGGTAGGTTCGTGTCGTATCGGGATGTGGTTCGCAATAAAGAGGTAGTCAGTGCAATTCGAAGAGATCAATCAGGATGGCGCCTCTGTATTGCAGCAGGTGCGCGATGAGAATGGGATGATTTCCCAAGAGCTTTTCCAGCTCATCGACGATGCCATCGAAGCGCGCAATTCCGATCTTCTCGTCAGTCTGACGCAGGATCTGCATGAGGCGGATCTGGGCGATATCATTGAAGCCCTCAGTCCGAAAGACCGCTCCGATTTCATCGAGTTGCTGGGCGATTCCTTCGACTATACCGCGCTTGTCGAGCTGGATGATTCCCTGCGTTCCAAGATTGTTGAATCCCTGCCGAATGAGCTGGTTGCCGAGGGCATCAGCGAGTTGGATTCGGATGATGCCATCGTCATTCTGGAAGATCTGGAAGAAGAGGATCAGGCCGAGATTCTGGCGGCTCTGCCAGCCATAGATAGGCTTCAACTCAAGCGTTCGTTGGATTATCCCGAAGATTCCGCCGGGCGTTTGATGCAGACGGATTTCATCGCGGTGGCACCCTTCTGGACCGTTGGTCAGACAATTGACTATCTGCGGGAAACCACTGATCTTCCTGATGATTTCTACCAGATTTTTGTAATTGATCCCGGCCATCGGTTGCTGGGAACCATATCTTTGGATACCTTGCTGCGCTCACGCAGGCCAACACGCATCTCCGAAATTCAGAATGAAGAACGCCATTTTGTTATGGTGGATCAGGATCAGGAAGAGGTGTCCCGCCTGTTCGAACGCTATGACCTTTTGTCGACCGCTGTGCTCGATGAGGGAGAGCGACTGGTTGGTGTGATCACGATTGATGACGTCGTCGACGTGATCCATGAAGAGGCTGCTGAAGACATTAAGCGTCTGGGTGGTGTTGGTGACGAAGAAATTACCGATACGGTTGTTGCGACTGTTATGTCCCGTATGCCTTGGCTCATTGTCAATCTGGCAACGGCCGTTATTGCCTCGCAAGTGATTGCCTTCTTCGATGGAACCATTGCGCAAATGGTAGCTTTGGCCGTGCTCATGCCGATTGTTGCGTCTATGGGGGGTAATGCTGCCACGCAGACAATGACCGTTGCCGTTCGAGCGCTTGCCACGCAGGATCTCGACAAATTCAATATGCTGCGCGTTGTGTCTCGTGAGATTCTGGTCTCGATTTTCAATGGCATTGCATTTGCTATTATCCTTGGGATCATAGCGGCAGTCTGGTTTTCCAATATCCAGCTTGGCTATGTCATGGGGGCGGCGTTGGTCGTCAATCTGTTTTTTGCCGGGCTCTCGGGCATCCTCATTCCCGTTGGTTTGCAAAAGGCCGGGGTTGATCCTGCAATTGCCTCTTCCGTTTTCATTACGACAGTGACTGATGTTGTCGGCTTCTTTTCATTTCTTGGCCTTGCCGGCTGGTGGTTCGGCCTGATGTAAATCAGAAGGCGCAGACAGAAAAAGCGCAGGCAGTAAAACAGGGGGAAGAGGATGGCAACCAGAATTACAGGTATTCTGGAAACTCCGGTCTATGTGGATGATCTGGCGAAGGCCTATGATTTCTATCATGGCTTTCTGGGGCTTGAGCGCATGATCGAGGGGGATCGCATCCATGCTTATGACGTGGCTGCCGGACAAGTTTTGATTGTCTGTTTGCGCGGGGCGAGTGATGAAGATGCGCTGATCAACGGTCAAAAGGTGCCCGGGCACAGCTCCTATGGACCATCGCATTTTGCTTTTAAAATCGAACAGGATACGCTCTCGGACTGGTCCGCAAAGGTGCAGGATGCAGAAGTGGACATCGAAAGCCGGGTGACGTGGCCTCTTGGTGGCCAAAGCATCTATTTTCGCGATCCTTTCAACAATGTTGTCGAGTTGGCGACGGCGGGCGTTTGGCCCAATGATCCGATAAATAAGTGATTTCTTTTAGCTTGAGGGCCAAACGGTCTGGCCAGATTGGTCTTTCCTTCGCTACAGTCAGGGTATCGCAAGGAACCGTGTCGCGATCAGAAAAGACGGAGAAAGCCATCATGAAACGTTCGATCAGACTTCTTTCCTGCGCGTTGCTCCTTTGTGCTGGCGTCGCCGGAGCGCCATCATCCTCCATGGCAAATAAAGGCGCGCAGAGCCCGTATGACACGATTTATGTCGTGCTCAAGGATACCTATTTGCGAGCCGGACCAGAGATCAATTCAGCGAAAAAATACCCGCTTGCCAAAGGCACTGAAGGGGTTGTGATGCGCTGGTGTCGCAATGAATTCAGCTTTCGCGATTGGGCCTATGGTTCGCTTTCCCAGCGGCGCAAGATGCTTCAAAGCCGGGTTTGTGAAGTTCAGATCAATGGCAAGATCGGCTTTGTTGATGCCAAATATCTCGATCTGATGTGACGGAGTGAAGCGCCGACTATCTCAGTCAGGTTTTGTCTTGTCTTTAGGGGCTGTGCGAGCCACCATCAGGCCAGAGAGAATGAGCACCAAGGCGATCCATGTGGTCAGGGCCACCTGTTCAGACAGCAACAGGGCGCCCAGAATAACGCCGAAGACAGGAATGAGATTCATACCCAGTGAGAAGAAGCTGGCGCCGATGGCCCAGATGAGGCGATAACGCAGTATGGTTGCCAAACCGGTTGGCAACAGGCCGAGAAACAAAAGGCTCAACCATGCTTCGCCGGATATACTGGCCAGTTCCGGCACACCCTCCAGTAAGCCAAGTCCGATCAGTTCGATCGTCGCAAATCCGAGGATAAGGGTTGCCAGACGTGTCGGGGGGATATCCTTCACCTGTCGGATCATGGCTCCGGAAATCGCGTAGCACAGCGACGCGCCCAGCACGGCGACCATGGAAAGGATCGCTCCGGTGCCAACGGACTGCAGGGCCTCGTGTCCAACCACCAGCGCAATACCACTAAAGCCCAGAATAATGCCTATGACCTTGAAAGTGTTGAACTTGTCATCATGAGTGGTCAGATGGCTGAAGATAAGGGAAAGAAGAGGCCCGGTGCCAAGCAGCAGCGAGGCGATGCCCGCTGAAATGGTCAGTTCCGCCCATGAGATCAGCATGAAGGGGATGGAGACATTCAGCAGGGATATGATCAGCAGGTTGGCAAGGCTCTTGGCTGATGTGGGCAGGATGATGCCTCGATAGAGTGTCCAGGGCAGCAAAACCAGAAAGCCTATGGCAACGCGCATGGCGGCCAGCCAAACCGGGCCGGTCTCTAGCACTGCAACCTTGATGGCGATAAAGGATGAAGCCCAGATCAGCGTCAGAAACAGCATCAGGGACAGGTCAAGCGGTGTCGGTTTGCGGATCGAGTGAGGCGCCATCGGCAGTAAGCTCTGGAATGTTTGGATCGATTATGAGGCGGGATCATACCCGTTTGACCCAAATAATTGCAATATGCAACTTTTTAGGGCGCTTATCCCGGGCCTTTTGTCTACAAACGGAAGGAGTGGGCTGACTGCGCGGTGGACCACGCCGCACCGGTCTTCTAGCCTGTCTGATTTCTTCTAGATGATGTTTTTGGCAATTACCTGCGAGCGGGAGAAAAACTGGCGTCGGGTGAGAACCAGAGCAACAAGTGTTGTACCTGCAATCATCAGCCATGGATGGATAAACCAGCCGAACACCGGTGCGGAAAAGAAAAAGCCACGCAGCCCGAGGGTGAAGTGATGACCCGCAAGGGTGTTCATTTCTGCGGCTTGTTCAATGGCCTGTTCGATTTCCTCTTCCGATGCATCTCCGGCATATGGGAAGGCGCCAATCAGAATGGAGGTGTAGTTAAACAGGCGATAAGCCCAGCCGAACTTGAAAAAGGCGTAAACATAGATGGCCGTGAGGCACAGGGCTTTGATCTCCCAAAGCTCGGGAGAGGTCTCGACGGGCAGGGACAGATCATTTGTGACTTTCATTGCGACATCGGTGGCATTCAACATGGCAAAGCCAGCGCCAATGGCCAGGAGGGACGTGGAGGCAAAGAAAGCGGTTCCGTTTTGTAATCCATTCAGGATGCCGGTATCGATCATGCGAAATTCACGCTTTGAAAGCGAGCGCATCCAGCGGCGTCTATGCGCTGCCATTGATACGGATATATTGTGTTTCTTCAGCGGCGAATAATCGACGAGATAGGTAAAGCCGATCCAGATCACGAGATACCAAACGAGGGCGACGATATCCAAAGTGGAGAATGGAATCATGGATGAGATCCTGTCATACTTGCAAAGCCTATGGGTTGCCGGGATAATCGGCTAAACTGCGCCAGATTGAAACACGGATTTGCCATATTACGCACAAATTTATTAAACACTAGATGATTGTTTTTCTTAGAAATTTCTCCACCGATTGCTGACTTGCAGCAAATGCATGCCTAAATGGTTGCGAATTTATTGCCGAGACGTTAACAAGGGGGCCTCCGCGCTCACAGCGTGAGTTGTGCGGTATCATATAGTCAAGTGACAGCTGAGGTTACATGGACAACGAAGTCAACGTTTCTTGTTGGGGCGTCACAATGAAAGCGGTTTTGGCCCTCGGTGCCATTCTTGCCATTGTGTATTTCTTCGGAGCATTTGATACGGTAGCGATTGCTGCTGGTTAAGCGCACACTTAAGAGATGTGCGGAGAATGCGAAAAAAAGCGTGGGTCGAGCCCACGCTTTTTTCATTTTCAGGGTCTGCTTTTAAGCAAACTGCGGGTTTAGCGCCCGAATAGTTTTGATAGGCCGCTCTTGGTCTGAACACCCATGCGGGAGAGGGCATAGACACCGCCCGTTAACATGTAAGCGTCACAATCGACGCAATCGGCCAGTTGGCGTGCATAGCCGTTGGTGCGGGCGCCTGAGGCACAAAAGAAAATAGCTGCCGGAGCACCATTGGTATCGATCGGGCCTTTCAGGGAAGAAAGGGGATGATGCAGGGCGGACGGAACCTCTTTCATCATCAGTTCCATTTTCTCGCGGACATCGATCAGTATTGCGCCCTTGTCCAACAGGGTTTTGGCTTCGTCATGGTTGATCTGCTTGACGATCTGCTTTTTTGCCATTTGGCTTTCCTTTGAACTCACTCTGCTTTCGCCTGAGCCTCATCTGTGCTGTCATTGGAACAATAGAGGTCTTTCAGAACGCTGAGCAGTAACTCTGCATTTCCATCTGAAATAGAGTAGTAAATGGTCTGGGCGTCGCGACGGCCGGCAATAAGGCCATCTTCGCGCATTTTTGCAAGATGTTGGGAGAGGGCGCTCTGACTGATATGGAGGCGATCAGCAAGGCAATTTACCGACTTGTCTGCGCCATCTGTGAGTTGACAAAGGATCCGCAAGCGATTGCCATTGCCGAGCAGTTTGAGAAGTCTTGCAACTTCATCTGCCTGATCCGCCAAAGCCTCGATTGAAGAATCCTCTGCCATTCCCGGTCCTGCTTTGATCCTGATCGGGGCAAGCAAGCTTTGGATTTGGGGGACCCTTGGTCAGCTCGCTCACTCTGATCAGCAGTATCATTAGATTTTGCTAATTTAGTATATTCGAATATTAAGTCAAGCGAAAATTCGGAATAAGCGATATATAAATAGGTGGTATCGGCAGGGCAGCGTTAGGCGCGCCAAGGCCCCCCCGGGGTTGGTGGGGATGCAAACCGAAGGATGCCAATGGCTTCCTTCGGTTGTTTGACTGGTGAGTATGCGGCTGGGAAAGCGCACCAACTAGCTGTCTGACTTGACGCTGTCTTCGACCATGGCTTCTATGGTGTCAAAGCGCGGGGACCAGCCGAGCTGATTATGCGCCCGGTCCGATGACATGCGTTGGGATCGCGCATAGGCTGAGGCCCAGTTGCCATGCTTGACTTGTGCTTCTTCAATGGAAATGACACGCGCCTGATAGGGCAGGCCGCAGGCTTGGGCGACCAGCTTGCCAACCTCTTCTGCGGTGGCGCTTTTTATGGCGCTGGCATTGAGCAGCAGGCCATCGCCGCGGTTGTCCACGGCGCTGACATAGAGTTGGGCTAGATCATCGGCATGAACGAAGGGGAAATGGGTGTCCGTGGCGCCCACAATGGTGATTTCGCCATCCTCCTTGAGGCCGCGCGCATAGTCGGCGATGAACCCGCGCCCCTTGTCTATGACCAGACCGGGATGGATAACCGTGAGGAGAAAGTTCGGGCATGTGCTGAGTTGTTCGATGCTGTCGAGCATCCATTCGAATTCTGGCACCGGGTCCAGCATGTGCCGCTCGGAAATCGGGATGACTGGTTCTTCGGGATAGAGCCAGCAGCCACCGGTATAAAGGAACGGAATTTGACGCTCTTCGGGCAGGCTTTTGGCAATCTCCAGAAGAGCGCGCACCAGATTGTGGTCGACGCTGCCCATGTCATTGTCAAAGGTTGCCGCAGCATGGATGAAGGCATCATGCTCCAGCGCCAGCGAAACCCAGTCGCCCGGATCGGTCAGGCTGCCCCGTACTGGTGTTGCGCCGAGACCTTTTTGAATATCCGCACTTCTGTCAGAGCGGGCGAGGGTGGTGACCTCATCTCCGCGCTTCAAGAAAGCTTTGACAATGGCGCTCCCCACCAGACCGGTGCCGCCTGTAACAAATATTCGCATCGAGTCTTTTCCTGTCTTTAGGTGCAAATTGCAAAAATTCGCGTTTTTATAACTTATAGCAAAATGTGCATAAATCCATGGCCAAGTTTTGGCGATCCGTTCTTAACTTTATAGCGTATGAACAGCGTGATAAGGAACCGGCATGACAGTTCATATTGTAAAATTGTGCGTTGGCGTCGACAGTGTCGATGATCTGGAACGGTGGATCGAACACAGGCGGCATTTGCAATCGCTTGCGGGCGAACCGGAAGAGCATATTCATACCACGCGCATGTCTCCCAAGCGGCGGGATGAAATTCTGGATGGAGGATCGCTCTACTGGGTGATCAAAGGCATGATTCTCGCCCGGCAGCCGATTATTGATCTCAGGCAGATCGTTGGGGATGACGGCATATCGCGCTGTCAGATCGTGATGGATCCGACATTGATCCGCACCGAGTCCCAGCCCAAGCGCGCCTTTCAGGGGTGGCGTTATCTCAAGGATACCGAGGCCCCCAGAGACCTTGATCCTTTACGCGAAGATGATGATCTACCGGCTGATTTTCGGCGAGAATTGGCGGATCTGGGGCTTCTCTAGGCTGCTTTGACAGTCCAAAGGTGCTCCGGAACCATTTGATTGGTTGGCTTTTTTCAATGCATGCCTAAATATTGGGGATGAATGGTCCTTAACGGACCACATCACACAATGCTCGGGAGGCCCAGATCGTCATGGTCAAGAAGCAAGATCAGCTGGTTGAAAAAACGACTCAGACCACGCCGGAAGTCCGCTCTGACAAAGGCGAGGTGGCGGCGTTTCTCTCCAAGGCGAAAATGGTGCGCAAAGCGCAAGAAGCCAAGGGGCTGAAACCTGCCAGCGGGAATCTTCTGTTTGCTCTTGATGCCACCATGTCACGTCAGCCGACATGGGATGTTGCCTGTTCCCTTCAAAAGGAAATGTTCGAGGTTGCGGAAACCCATGGCGGCCTTGCCACCCAGCTTGTCTATTTTCGTGGCACGAGCGAATGCCGTGCCAGCCGCTGGACACGATCGGCGGCAGACATGACCGGCTGGATGGAGCGGTTTGATTGCCGCGCGGGGCGCACGCAAATCGGGCGCATTTTACAGCATGTGAAAAATGAAGTTCTGGAAACCAAGATCGACGCCGTTGTCTATGTCGGTGATTGTCTGGAAGAAGACCCTGATGTGATCGTCGGTCTGGCGGGTGATATTACGCTCAAGGGCGTGCCGGTGTTCGTCTTTCAGGAAGGCAATGATGCGATGGCAGCTCATGTCTTCAAGGCAATTGCGCGATTGACCGGCGGCGCTTATGGTCAGTTCGATTCAGGAGCCAAACTTAAGTTGGCCGACTATTTGAAGGGCATTGCAGCCTATGCTGCGTCTGGCAGGGATGTAACCCGTTTGCCGCGCGATTTGCAGAAGCAGCTGCCCGGACCGACTTCCTCGCGATAAGGGATGAGCAAAACAAGATGATTTATCTACTGGCCGGATTTTTGTTTTTCGTCGGCATTGTTCTGTTGGTGCGCTGGGCTGCCTATGCGCCTGCTGGTGACGTGTTGTCGCTGGTCTACAAGCTGGGGGGCGTGTTCTTCCTGATCCTGGCTGCCTTCTTCCTGTTTCGCAGGCAGTGGGTGGTGGCTATGCCGCTGGCACTGTTTGCCTGGTCGCTGTTGAGGAAGAAATCTTATCTTGCCGGAGCCGACAAGGAGAGCGGCAGAGGGTCGACTGTGCGGACGGCTGCGTTGGAAATGACGCTGGATCACGATACCGGCATCATCATCGGGCAGGTATTGGCCGGTTCGTTCGAAGGGCGGGAGCTGGATAGCTTGACAGAGGCTGAATTGAACAGCCTCTGGCAAGAAGTTGGTGGCGACAAGGAAAGTCGCGATCTACTTGAAGCGTATCTTGACGGCCGGCATCCCGACTGGCGAGAACGCTTCAATATTGACCCTACAGCGAGGGAAGGAAGCACGACGGACTCTGGCCCCATGACCAAGGAGGAAGCCTATCAGGTGCTTGGGCTTGCGGCGGGTGCCAGCGATGTGGAAGTTGTTGAGGCGCACCGGCGCCTCATGAAGCGGCTCCACCCGGACCACGGGGGCTCCACCTTTCTTGCTTCCAAGATCAACGCTGCCAAGTCCGTTCTGCTCGGAAAACATGACTGATCTCCTACTACTCAATTACTCTTAAGGATTCAGTGCCAGACAGGCAAACTCTTGTTTCTTCAGGGTTTTACAGGCATCTCGTGCAGAAGACTTGCTCGGGAATCCAGCAAAACGTGCTCGATAAAGGGTGGTATTTCCTTTTTGAACTGTTTCCGTGTGGTTGACGCGGCCGTTCAGCATGCGTCCATTGCTTGCTCTGGCCTTGTCTAGAATCTCGTTGGCTGCTTCAAGCGAAGGTGTTGCACTGAGCTGGATCTGCCAGCCGGTCGGAACGCTGCTCCTTGGAGCTGCCTCTGGAAGCGGGGCTTCATGCGTAGACAGATCGCCGATTGGGTCGTTGGCCGGACGCGGCAGGGGCGGAATGGCCAAGGCAGCAGTTGTCAGGCGAGGACGCGGTTTCGGCATGGATTGCGCTGTATCGGCGATAGCGCGACGCAGCGTAGATCCGGTCACCGCACTTGCCTGTGGCAGAGTGGAGACCTGAGCCGTATCAGCCATTACCAAATTCACAGGCGCCGGTTGAGGCGCAGCAGATGCAACGAGCATGGGCTGGGCTGGCGACAGGGTTTTGGCTTTTGGCAAACGAATGCTTTCGGCCAATTCAATATAGCGACGTGTGGCAGGAACGCCGACCATTGCTGTCATACGGCGGCCGGTTTTGGCTTTTGGTAGATATTGCTTGATCAGCTTGCGCATCAGTGCGTCACGGCTTGCGCCTGTCCGCCCGCCCATGACCACGGCCACGATGTGGCGGTCACCGGTTTTGACGTTTGTAACAAGGTTGAAGCCGGAGGCACGGGTATAGCCGGTTTTGATGCCGTCAACGCCCTTGACGCGGCCCAACAGCTTGTTGTGGTTGCCGTAGCGGGCTTTGCCATATTGGAACACGCGCGTGTTGAAATATTTGTAATAGGTCGGGAACCGATCCTGAAGGGCACGTCCGAGCAGGGCCATATCAGCTGCAGTGGTCTTCTGATATTTGTTGGGTAGACCCGATGCGTTTTTGAAGGTCGTGTTCTTCATGCCAATGGAATGGGCCTTGTCTGTCATCATGCGCGCAAATTTGGATTCCGTTCCGCCGATATTCTCGGCAATCACGGCAGCCACGTCGTTGGCTGATTTGGTAACGAGCGCGAGGATGGCATCCTTCATCTTGATGGTGCTGCCGGGTTTGAGGTTCAGCTTGGAAGGGGCCTGACCGGCGGCATGTCTGGAAACCTTGAGGCGGCTGTTGAGCGACATCTTTCCTTTTTCAAGCTGCTCAAACGCCATATACAGCGTCATCATCTTCGTAAGCGAAGCTGGATAACGCGGGGAGTTTGCATGGTTTGAATAGAGAACCTTGCCGCTTTTCACATCGATGACGTAGCCGGCATATTTGCTGTTGGCCGCCTGGGCGGAATGGGGGGAAGCCAGCGCGGCGATCGCCATGACCATGGCTGCGGCGATCATAATGGCTGGGCGCACAGGATTTGCACGCCATGTGGCTCTGAACGCTACTCTAAACACTTGACGTCCTTTGAATGTTTGTCATGACTGACGGATTTTTCCGCTTTGAGGTTTTGTTTCGAGTGCGACGCTTCGAAGGCGAGTATAGCCTGTCGCATCCTTTTTAAAAAGGGTATGGAAACTCGGTTAGGAAAAGGTAAAAAATGCGCAACAAGAAGCAATTTGCGAAAAATTTTAATTTTGTATTAGCATGTTAAGAATGTTCAACTAATTGAAATATATAACGGAAATTAATTTTTAGCCGCCGTTTGGCTATGAAAGCATATACCCTTACAATGAGAGGACAGCATGCTTACATTATTTTGTGGCATCTGGGGTTTTTTGTATGTCAAACTCATACCTGTAGTGTCTCGATTCAAAATGCCTCATCCAAGCCCTGTGATTTGGGCTGGGGAAAAGCCTGAGATGCTCAAGAAGACCAACCCGGCATCCGGTCGGGAGAATTTGTGGAGACAATTCAAGCAATGAGTAAGGATATTCGTCGCCTGGATGAAGATGAAGACCTTGGGGTGACAACAAAGTCAAAACCCAAGACCAAGCGTCCTAATATGTATCGGGTCCTTCTGTTGAATGATGACTTCACGCCGATGGAGTTTGTTGTTCACGTTTTAGAAGCGTTTTTCAACAAGGGCCGAGAAGATGCGACCCGTATTATGCTGCATGTACACCACCACGGGGTGGGTGAGTGTGGCGTCTTTACCTATGAAGTGGCGGAAACCAAGGTGAGCCAAGTGATGGACTTTGCCCATCAGCACCAACATCCGCTGCAATGCATCATGGAAAAAAAGTGAGGATACCAAGTGCCATCATTTTCTAACAGTCTGGAAGCTGCCCTGCACAAAGCTCTGATGACCGCGAATGAGCGGTTTCAGGAGTTCGCTACACTTGAACATCTGCTGTTCGCGTTGATTGAAGATAGTGACGCGGCGGCGGTGATGCGTGCCTGTGGGGTGGATTTGGACCTGTTGGAAAAGAATTTGCTCGATTATATCGACAATGAGCTTTCCAATCTTGTGGTGGACAAGGGGCAGGATTCCAAGCCAACGGCAGGATTCCAGCGCGTTATTCAGCGGGCTGTCATTCATGTGCAGTCCTCGGGCCGCGAAGAAGTGACCGGAGCGAATGTTCTGGTTGCCATCTTTGCGGAACGGGAAAGCCATGCAGCCTACTTCCTGCATGATCAGGACATGACCCGCTATGACGCGGTCAATTATATTTCTCATGGCATCGCAAAGGCGCCGGGGATATCGGATGGTGTGCCGCCAACCGGTGCCGACGATGACATGGATGATGATTTCGATTTCGAGGAAGACGAGGAAGAGGGCGGTAACAAGGCCGAAGCACTCAAGGCCTATGCTGTCAATCTGAACGAAAAGGCGCGCGACGGGAAAATCGATATTCTCATAGGGCGTGATGCCGAGATCCATCGGACCATTCAGGTGCTCTGCCGTCGTTCCAAGAACAACCCGCTTTTTGTCGGTGACCCCGGAGTGGGCAAAACCGCGATTGCGGAAGGGCTTGCCAAGCGCATTGTTGACGACAAGGTGCCTGACGTTCTCAAAGGGGCGACCATCTTCTCGCTTGATATGGGCACTCTGCTGGCAGGGACCCGCTATCGGGGCGATTTTGAAGAGCGTCTCAAACGCGTCATTAAGGAGATCGAGGAATATGAAGGGGCGATCCTCTTCATTGACGAAATCCATACGGTGATCGGTGCTGGCGCGACCTCTGGTGGGGCCATGGATGCGTCCAACCTGCTCAAGCCATCGCTGGCTGCGGGCAATTTGCGCTGCATGGGCTCGACCACCTATAAGGAATATCGCCAGTTCTTCGAGAAGGATCGTGCTCTGGTGCGTCGGTTCCAGAAAATCGATGTCAATGAACCATCCCTGCCGGATGCTATTGATATTCTGAAAGGGCTGAAGCCTTATTTCGAGGATTATCACAGCGTGAAATTCACCAATGACGCCATCAAGTCTGCGGTGGAGCTTTCTGCCCGCTATATCCATGACAGGAAACTGCCGGATAAGGCGATTGATGTGATCGATGAAACGGGTGCTGCGCAGCAGTTGTTGCCGGTTTCACGTCGCCGCAAGAGCATTTCGGCCAAGGAAGTGGAAGCCACCGTTGCCACGATGGCACGCATTCCGCCGAAAACCGTTTCCAAGGATGACAGGGAAGTCCTGTCCAATCTTGAGGTTAACCTCAAGCGGATGGTGTATGGACAGGATCAGGCCATTGATGCCCTGACAAGCCAGATCAAGCTGGCTCGTGCCGGATTGCGCGAGCCAGAAAAGCCGATTGGTAGCTATCTCTTCTCTGGCCCGACAGGGGTTGGTAAAACCGAGGTGACGCGTCAGCTGGCTGATCTGATGGGTGTGGAACTGCTGCGCTTCGACATGTCGGAATATATGGAGAAGCACACCATTTCGCGTCTGATCGGTGCGCCTCCGGGCTATGTCGGCTTTGATCAGGGCGGTCTTCTGACCGATGGCGTTGATCAGCATCCGCATTGTGTGCTGCTGCTCGACGAGATCGAGAAGGCCCATCCGGATCTTTACAACATTCTGCTGCAGGTGATGGATCACGGTAAGCTGACCGACCATAACGGCAAGCAGGTGGACTTCCGCAACGTCATTCTGGTCATGACGACCAACGCCGGAGCGGCGGAAATGGACAAGCCGGCTATCGGTTTCACCCAGTCCGAGCGTTCCGGGGATGACGAGGAAGCAATCAACAAATTGTTCACGCCGGAATTCCGCAACCGTCTGGATGCTGTCATTCCGTTTGCGGCTCTGCCGACGGAAGTCATCCATCAGGTCGTGCGCAAGTTCGTCATGCAGCTGGAAGCCCAGTTGGCAGATCGCGGTGTAACCTTCGAGCTGACCGATGCGGCCACCGCATGGCTTGCCAAGAAGGGCTATGATCCGAAAATGGGCGCGCGTCCGCTGGGCCGTGTCATTCAGGAACATATCAAGCGGCCACTGGCTGAAGAGATCCTGTTTGGCAAATTGACCAAAGGCGGCACGGTACGGGTTGATATCGATTTGGACAATATGGAGAAGCTGTTCCTGTCCGTGATCGAAGAGGATGAGCCCAAGGCTGACAGCACAAAGAGCAAGAAGGCCGATGGCAAGGGCGAAGCCAAGGCTGCTGCCAGCACCGATGAGACGAAGGAGGGCTCGCGCCGGACTTCGTCAAAGAAAAAGGCTTCGGTGCCCAGCGTAGCCAAGGTCGACAAGAAATAGTAAAGAGGAGCGCCAGCGGTAACGTTGGCGCTTTTTCATTATGTTTCCTCACATGCCCGGTTGGCTCAGGAGTTTGCTGCTATTCTTTGCCTTCGCGCTCGTCTCCCTGATGAGCGCCAGTGCAATCATGCGGGCGGCATTTCCCAACGGCATCTTCGGTAGCCTGATCGATCCGGCCACGGGGCGGGCTGATGGCGTTGAGTTGCTCAAGAATATCCTGACGCTCGCGGCGGGCTTTCTGCTGGCGCTTTCCTTGCTCTATCAGCATTTCTTTGGTGGCGAATGATGTGCCAAACATCGCATCTTTCTCGATAGGTGCTTGCATTGCGCATGATTTGGCGATAAATGCTTGGATATGAAACAGATGTGCCACCAGTATCAGTCGATTATTCTCACCATTCTTTGAATGGTGGGCTTTCGTACGTGCATATCACTTACCGGAACCCGCCTGAGGCGGGTTTTTTTGTGCCGTCTCGTGGGTATTTTTCAAGGAGACGGACATGACTTCCCAAGCATTACACTCTGTGATCGAGGCTGCCGATAAAGCGATCTCGGCTGAGGATTTCGACAGCCTGATGGATTTCTATGCCGAGGATGCGACGCTGGTCGTCAAACCCGGTCTGGCTGTTACAGGCAAGGACGCGATCAGAAAAGCCTTTGTCGCCATTGCCGAACATTTCAAGCACAAGCTCACCGTAAGGCAAGGCCCTATGGAAGTGTTTGAAGGGGGCGACACGGCGCTGGTCGTGATGAAGACCTTTCTGGATACGGTTGATTCTGATGGCTGGGATCTGACGCTTGTGCGTCGGGCAAGCTATGTTTTCAAACGGTCGTCAGAAGGCCAATGGCTCTGCACGGTTGATAATTCCTATGGTACGGATCTGCTCGAGGCATAAGCTCGGGCAGATGCACCTCTATGGAATGAGGCCGGGAAGAGTGAAGTCTATCAAACACTTTGCAAGAGAGCCGATGCGGAGTAAGCTCTGCTTCATTATGCCCGCAAGCTGTATAGTCTTGATCGGCAATCACGATGCTTATGCTTGACCCGGAGTTCGTTTGGTGGATAAACAGTCCAGATGAGTCCGCAATAAAGAGGTGACCCCGTGCTTTCAGCACTCGGGATATTGATTGCCGCATTGGGCGGGATGATGTTTTTTCCCGCGCTTATCGATCTGGCATACCAAAGCACAGACTGGCACGCCTTTCTTGGCGGAGGCTCCATATCCATCGGATTTGGCGTAGCGCTCTTTCTGGCCATGCGTGGGCAGGAGGGGGAGTGGTCCATTCGCAGCTCGATTCTGTTTGTGAATGGCAGCTGGTTCGTGCTCAGTGCGTTTGCGGCGTTACCGCTCTATTTCTCCTCGCTTGGCATCAGCTATGCCGATGCCTATTTCGAATCCGCTTCCGGCTTTACCACGACGGGCTCCACCGTGCTCAGCGGCCTTGATACCATGGCGCCGGGGCTGCTCTTCTGGCGATCCCTGATGCAGTGGCTCGGTGGCTTGGGCATCGTCGCTATCGGCATCACCATTCTGCCCATGCTCGGCTCAGGTGGGCAAAAACTGTTTTTCCTGGAATCCTCCGAGCAGAGCGACAATCCCTATCCGCGCATCCGCGAGTTCGCGGTGAAGATTGCCTTTGTCTACATGTTCCTGACGGCTTCATGCGCCTTTGCCTATTTTGCTCTGGGCATGACTTTCTTTGAGGCGGTCAACCACGCCATGACGACGCTTTCAACGGGTGGATATTCCACCTCGGATGGCTCCATGGCGCATTTTGATAGCGTCGGGATCTATTTTGCCGGATCGCTGTTCATGTTTTTTGGCGGCTTGCCCTTTCTCTATATGATCCGTTTCTTCTCGGCGGACAGGGGGCGGGATCCGCAGATCGGGTTTTATCTCAAGGGTGTTCTGATTGCGGCGATCGGCATTTTCTTTGCCAAGCAATGGCTCTCTCCAGGCCCCGTTATCGAGGATTTCGCCATCTCGCTGTTTGATGTCATCTCCATTGTGACAACCACGGGCTATGGCGCGGGTGACTATCAGGAGTGGGGCGCGCTGTTTGTTGTCATCTTCCTCATTCTCACCTTCTTTGGCGCCTGCTCGGGCTCGACGGCGGGCGGCATCAAGCAGTTCCGTTTCGTCATTGCCTGGCTCATCATCAAGAATGCCGTGGCCAAGCTGATCCACCCCAACCGGATTGTGCCCATGCGCTATGGAACAAGGGTGGTGGACGATGAAATGGCTGCATCCACGCTGAGCTTCATATTCCTGTTCTTCGTCACCTTCATGGTGTTTGCCATCGTGCTGCAATTGTGTGGCCTTGATTTCGTGACAGCGATGAGTGCGTCAGCCACGGCACTGGCCAATGTTGGCCCCGGACTGGGTGAGATTATCGGGCCTGCAGGCAATTTCAGCAGCCTGCCGGATATTGCCAAATGGCTGTTGAGCATCGAGATGATTCTGGGGCGTCTGGAAATCCTGTCTGCGCTCACCATCCTGATGCCTGCTTTCTGGCGTTGGTAGGGAAGCCGATTGCCGCTTTCTCCTGCAATTCAATATGCGTGCCTTGCATGGCGGGTTGAATGGTTTGGGCGTCTATGCCAGACTCAATTCTCTTCCTGTCTCCTTCCTCCAAGGTCCGAATGATTTCAAACAATATGACTGATGCGCCGTCTGCAGCTGCAGACGAAGAAGGCCGATCCGGTTGGTACTGGTATCGGCGCGGTATGCGCAATCTGCTTTCCACGCCCGCGATCGTGCTCTATTTTTCCTATCTGGGCTTTGGCAGCTTCACCTATGAAAGCGGCGTGGATGTCTATCTGTCCATGTTCATGACCATCGTCACATGGGCCATTCCCAGCAATGTTATCCTGATCGGAGGCATCCTGTCGGGATCAAGCCTGCTGGCCATCTTTGTGGCTGTCGCACTTGCATCTGTGCGCATGATGCCGATGGTGGTTTCCATCGTGCCTGAGCTAAGAGGTGAGGGCATTGCGACTTGGAAGCTGATTGTGTTGGCCCATTTCACGGCGATCACCTCTTGGGTTTTTGGCATGAAAGAGTTGCCTGTGCTGCCGCCTCATGGGCGGGCGCCCTTCTTTGGCGGCTTCGCGGTGTCTCTTGCCGTGCTCAGCGTTGGTATCGTTGCGCTTGGGCATGGGGTTGCAGGGGCTGTGCCGCCAGAAATTGCTGCGGCTCTGTTTTTGATGACGCCACTTTACTTCATTCTAACCTTGCCAAGTGCTGCTCGGCTTTTGTCGGACAAGCTGGCACTGGTCTTCGGCTTCATCCTTGGGCCTCTATTCGCTTTGGTGGTGCCTGAAATGGGGCTCGTGCTGACGGGGCTCGTCGGTGGCCTTGGCGCCTATGGCATTGGTTACTACTGGAGAAAGCACGCATGACGATCCTGTTTGACAGCTTTGATGCGTCCTGGTGGCCTTATCTGTTTGTCTTGCTCGGGGCTTCGTTGCCCACGAATATGTGGCGATGGCTGGGAGTGGGCTTTGCCGGGCGATTGAGAGACGACAGCGAATGGATCTTGCTGGCCCGCGCGATCGCCAATGCTCTGGTGGCCGGGGTCATCACGCGACTTATTCTGTTCCCGACCGGTGCCTTGACCTTTATTCCCGTCTGGATGCGGCTTGTTGCGGTGGCGGTTGCCGTGGTCTTCTATTTCGGATTGATGCGCAATCTGTTTATCGGGGTGCTTCTGGGCTCGTTGACGCTGGTTGGTCTGACGTTTCTGTTCGGTGTTCCCATGACGTAAAAGGGGCGCTGGTGCGCCCCTATAAAATCTTCTGAAATCGTCTGGTGTCTATCAGAGGCTTTCCAGTGCCTTGCGGTATTTGTCTGCATGGCCTGCGAGGATGTCGTTGTCTGCCATCTCACCGGTCTGCGGGCGCAATTCAACGCCTTCATAGCGTGGGACCACATGGAAATGCAGATGAAACACCAGCTGCCCACCAGCGCCTTCGTTATTCTGCTGCACGGTAACACCATCGGCACCAAAAGCGGCCATCGCTGCATTGGCGATTTTCTGCGTGGTGGCAATCACGGCATTGAGGTCGCTTTCTGCGGTGTCGAAAATATTGCGTGACGGATTTTTCGGAAGCACCAGCGCGTGACCGTCAGACTTGGGCATGACATCGAGAAACGCGATGGTTAGCTCGTCTTCGTAGATTTTGTGGCTTGGAATTTCGCCACGCAGGATTTTCGCAAAAATATTGTCATTGTCATAGGCTGGCGTGCTCATGAGTCGAATCCATTGATTGGTTAAAAGTGTTGGTGGAGACTAACAGCGCTGACGCGCGAAAGCTATCCGTCCCCTTTCTTGAAAGGGGTCAGTGTTGTTAGGAACTCCTGCTCGGCCTCGGCCGCGCGGCGCTCCCTGTTCAAATAGTCTTCGATGGCTTCCCGGAAGGCGGGATGGTCTATCCAGTGGGCCGACCATGTGGTCTGGGGGACATAGCCTCGGGCGATCTTGTGTTCGCCCTGAGCGCCCGCTTCCACGCACATGAGATTATGTGCGATGGCCCATTCAATAGCTTGATGATAGCAAAGCTCGAAGTGCAGGCAGGGATAGTCGCCTATGGTGCCCCAATAGCGGCCATAAAGCGTATCGCCGCCAATGAAGTTGAGCGCTCCCGCCACAGCCACATCGCCGTCATAAGCCAGAACCAGCAGGATCTTGTCGGCCATGGTCTCAGCGATCATGGAGAAGAATTCCCGGTTGAGATAGGGGCGGCCCCATTTACGCGAACCGGTGTCCATGTAAAAGTCGAAAAAGGCGTCCCAGTCTTCTTCGCTTATGGCGTCGCCGTGCTTTGGGCTAATGGTGAGGCCGTGGCTATGGGCGGTCTTGCGTTCCTTGCGAATATTTTTGCGTTTGCGCGATGAGAGTTGGGCGAGGAAATCGTCAAAGCTCTCGTAATCTTCATTGATCCAATGAAACTGTTGGTCACGTCGGACGAGAAAACCTTGTGCCTCGAATTCATCTTTCTGCGCTTCTGGCAGAAAGGTTAGATGAGCTGAGGAAATGGGATAGCGCTCGCAGAGCTGCTTCATGCCGCTGGCCATGGCTGCGGCGGCCACTGCCTCGTTGACGCCCTTGCGGGTCAGCATCTTGGGCGCGTTGACAGGCGTAAAGGGAATGGCGCTTTGCAGCTTGGGATAATATTGCCCGCCTGCGCGCTCCAGTGCATCAGCCCAGCCATGGTCGAAAACATATTCGCCTTGGCTATGGGATTTGAGATAGAGGGGCAGGGCGGCCAGCACAGAGCCTTCTCCATCCCTGAGGACCAGATGATGCGGCATCCAGCCGGTTTCCTCACAGGCGCAACCTGAGCGCTCCAGTGCATCCAGAAAGGCGAAGGAAAGAAAGGGGTTTAATTTTCTGGGACTGAGTGTGTCCTCAAGACAGGCTGTCCACGCCGCCTCTCCGATTTCTCGCATGGAATGAACAACATGGAGCTGGTAATCGGATGTGTCAGACATAGTCTCAGCCATGGGCCTCTCTCAAAATAATCAAACTATCACTTAGATTTAAGAGACTATACCGAGATTGTAACCCTCAAAAGGCGAGGGGCTAAAAAATATTTATAGAATAAATGGCGTCTGATGTGGGCTTAAATAAGCGATGACAGACTTATCCGTCATCGCTGAGGCATGCGCCCGAAAAATTAGTCTTCCAGCTCGACAATGGCTTCCACTTCAACGGCAACACCGAACGGAAGGGAGGCTGCGGAAACGGCTGAACGGGCATGGCGGCCCTTGTCGCCAAAGACATCAACCATGAAGTTGGATGCTCCGTTGATGACGGCTGGCTGATCGCCGAATTCGAGGGTGGAGTTGACAAAGCCAACAAGCTTGACCACGCGGGCCACCTTGTCCAGATCGCCGGTTGCGGCTTTCATCTGGGCAATCAGGCTGATGGCGCAAAGCTTGGCAGCTTCCTGGCCGGCTTCGGTTTCCATGGTGTCACCCAGCTTGCCGATGACTTTTTCGCCAGCAGCGGTCTGCGGGATCTGACCGGAAATGAAAAGCTGGTTGCCGCTTTTAACATAAGGAACATAGTTTGCTGCAGGGGCCGCTGCTTCCGGAAGGGTGATTCCGAGTTCTGCAAGTTTGGCTTCGATTGCACCTGACATTATAAACTCCGTAGAAAGGTCTGTTTTGTTCTGGTCTCGGCGCTGATGGCAGTCTGGCTGCCTTTGGCCGAGAGGGTGTTCAACATTTAGGGGAGGCAAGCCTGCAATGGAAGCAAAAGCTTGTCTGGCACACGCATTTTCACGCATTCTCCAGACTATTTTTTAAACCGTTCTCTTATGGTGATGAGGGGAACCCAAGCGGAAATTGCGCGCTTCTAGTCCAGGCCACTGTCTTTATCGGGCTTCTGGGCCGAATGGATGTCGCTCTTGCGGGCTCCGCCGCTCTTCTCTTCCGTGAGTTTTCCCTTCAGCGTCAGGCCCAGTTCCACCATCTTGCCTCCGAATTTGGTGCTGAGCAGATCCATGGCTTTCTCGGCGCTGGCGCGTTTGCTGGCTTGTGTATCGACCAGATCGGGCGGATCTGCAAATTCGCTTGAGTGCAGCTCGCTGATGCCGATTCCCAGAAGGCGATAAGCGCTTTTGCGGCTGGCAAGCTCCTTGAGCAACAAGTCTTTTCCGATACTGAAAATCTTGTCGGTCAGCTGGGTTGGGTCAGAAAGGGAGCGGCTGCGGGTGATGCTTTTGAAATGATTGTCCTTGAGCTTCAGGGTAACGGTGCGGCCAGCTAGATCTGCTTTCTTGGCGCGGGTGGAGGTGTCTTCACTCAGGCGCCTCAAGATGGGCAGAAGATCGTCTGCGCTCGCAAGGTCTTTGCTGAAGGTCGTTTCGGCGCTGATGCTCTTGGTTTCAGACTCGGGATTGACCGTGCGGGTGTCTTCGCCTTGGGAAAGCTTGGCAAGGCGCAAGCCGAGCGCGCCATAGCGCTTTGCCAATTTGCTGGCATCTGCTGTCTGCAACTGGCCGATGGTGTGGTAGCCATCCTGAGCGAGATTGCGTTGGGAAACCTTACCGACGCCCCAGATCATGGAGACCGGCTTATCCTTGAGGAACTCTTTTGTTTCCGCTTTGCCAATGATGGAAAAGCCGCGTGGCTTCTCCAGATCAGATGCGATCTTGGCAAGGAATTTGTTGTGGCTGAGACCAACGGACACCGTTATGCCTATGCCGGTTTCAATCTCCTTGGCAAAGCGGGCCAACGTCATGGCCGGATAGGCATGATGCAATCGGTCTGTGCCTGAGAGATCCAGAAAGGCTTCGTCGATGGACAAAGGCTCAACAAGAGGGGTGAGCGCCTGCATCGCTGCGCGAACTTCTTTGCCTACAGCGCTGTATTTCTTCATGTTTGGCCGAATGATGACCGCCTCAGGACAAAGTTTTCTGGCCTTGAACATCGGCATGGCGGATTTGACGCCACGGATGCGCGCGATATAGCAAGCCGTGGCGACAACACCCCGTTCGCCGCCGCCGATGATGACCGGTTTGTCCCTGATCTCCGGATTGTCTCTCTTCTCCACGGATGCATAGAAGGAATCGCAATCGATATGCGCCATAGACAGCTGACGCAGCTCTGAATGACGCACGAGCCGAGGCGAGCCGCAACGAGGGCATCGGCGCGGGGTTCCTTCGCCTTCTTCAAGGCAATCTCGACAAAGGAAATGTGCGGTCTGTGTCATGTGAGCCAACAAGATTAAGTGGATAGGGGCTAGAGGGCGCCTGTGTTTGCCATGCTCATCGGATCAAGGCGCATCTTGGCGGAGACCACGTCTTCCGGCGCGATGGCGCTGTTGCTGGCGAAGGCCAATATGAGCGAATCGTCACAGAGCAGAAAGTCGAGTACTGCGGCCAGGAATGAAGGTTCCGAAGCGACGTCCCGTATGCCATTTGCATCGAGCCCGGACAAGGCCAAAAAGCGCCCTAACAGCTCTGAATCGCTCGACAAAAATCCCAGCGCCTGAATGCCCACGGTCTCCGCTGCCTCGAGGCTGAGGCCAGATTGTTTTTTCTGCATGATATGGTGTTTGCCCTTTTGAAAGGTTTATTCTGTATATACGATAACCGAAATAATAACGCATCTGATACGGAAACCCAGATCTGATTGATCGGGGTGTCAGGTCTGTGCATCACATGCGAGCTGCGGACGAATTATGGCCAAAAAGATTCTCATCGTCGAAGACAATGAACTCAACATGAAATTGTTTCTCGACCTGCTGGAAGCCTATGGGTATGAGACGGTAGGCACCCGCAATGGGCTTGATGCCCTTAAGCTCGCCAGAGAGCATATGCCGGATCTGATCCTGATGGATATCCAGTTGCCCGAAGTTTCTGGTCTGGAAGTCACCAAGTGGCTCAAGGAAGACGATGATTTGCGGCCCATTCCCGTGGTGGCCGTCACCGCATTTGCGATGAAGGGAGATGAGGAGCGGATTCGTCAAGGCGGATGCGAGGCTTATCTTTCCAAACCTATTTCCGTGGCAAAATTTATTGAGACCGTGCGCACCTACGCTGGTGATGCTTAGACCGGAGTTGTAAGCAAATGTCTGCCCGCGTTCTAGTCGTTGATGATAATCCCGCCAACGTCAAGCTGCTTGATGCACGCCTTTCAAAGGAATATTTCGATGTTCTTTGCGCCTATAGTGGCGCCGAGGCATTGGAAATTCTGTCCGGCAATACGGTCGATATCGTTCTGCTGGATGTGATGATGCCGGCCATGGACGGGTTCGAGGTTTGCCGCAGGATCAAAGCCAATCCCCAGACCGTGCATATTCCTGTGATCATGGTGACGGCGCTAGATCAGGCGAGCGACCGCGTGGCTGGATTGAGCGTGGGAGCGGATGATTTCCTCACCAAGCCGGTCAACGAGGTGGCTCTCATTGCCCGGGTCAAGAATCTGGTGCGCGTCAAAACGATGACGGACGAGCTGCGCTCGCGTGCCAATACCACCGAACAGATGGGCTTTGACAGCAGCGATATCATGAAGCGTTTGATGCATCATGAGGGAGGTCAGATCCTTCTTGTCGATGATTCCCGGGCCAGTTCGGAACGTATTCGCAAGCAGGTGCTGGGGCAGTTCGATCTGTTTCTGGAGAATGACTATACTTCCGCTCTGAAGCGCTGTACGGATCAGGAATTCGACTGTGTGATGATCAATCTGGATATGCACACATTCGATCCTCTGCGCCTGTGTGCGCAATTGCGTTCTGTTGAGGCCTGTCGGCTGACGCCAATATTGCTGTTGGCTCAAGAGGGCGATGAGGCGCGGATCATGCGCGCCTTTGAACTTGGCGTGAACGACTATATTTGTCATCCCGTTGAGCGGAACGAGCTTTTGGCTCGTCTCCGTACGCAAGTGTTACGCAAGCGCTATACCGATGCGCTTCAGGATACCATCCAGCATACGATGGAAATGGCCATTATGGATGGTCTGACCAAACTCTATAATCGCCGCTACATGACAAGTCATATGAAATCTCTCCTCGTTTCTGCACGCGAGAAGGAGCGGCCCTTGTCTGTTCTGCTGATGGATATTGACTTCTTCAAATCGGTAAATGATACCCATGGGCATGATGCTGGCGATGAAGTGCTGGAGGAATTCTCCCGCCGTATGCGCAAAAATACCCGTGGTATCGATTTGGTCTGCCGCTATGGAGGCGAAGAGTTTGTCGTGATCATGCCGGACACCGATCATTCTCTGGCCATGGTGGTTGCCGAACGCATTCGCAAGAAAGTGTCGGAGAAGCCCTTTATCATTCATAAGGGGCGGCAGATGATTGATGTGACTGTGTCCATCGGTCTTGCTTCGAGCTGCCGTGGTGAAGACGCTCAGGATGATCTGATGAAGAGGGCCGACGAAGCGCTTTATCAGGCCAAGCACGAAGGGCGCAATCGTGTCGTTGTCGCTCAAGTCAAAGAAGTTTCGTAAATATACTTATTATAATTGGCTTTTTGATTATTACTCTATTGCTTCTTTGGGGCGGGGCTAGAAACGCCAAGAAGCCATCCGTTTTTGATAGGGATACGCTGGAAGCTATACGCAATAATTGTGCGTCCTCTCCCCTCTAGCTTATTGGTATTGCTTAGGTATCTCCCACAAGTGTTTTTCCTTGCGGAGTTTCCACCATTGACAAGAGACTGCAAAGGGATGGCGCATTTTTGAGGTGCGAATCTGTTGCAAGTGGTTCGATCAAGGAGCCAAGAAACAAAGATCGAAGCCTTTGAGATGGTGTTAAAGAGCAATCTGACAGGAAATTGAGCCAAGAGTCCTTGGGGATTTACCTTAATTCTTTATCAAACAACAGGATTTTATCGAATTTGGTAAACAATTCGTTGAAATTGTCACTTTTTTTGTTAGGCTTGGATCAGATGTAAAACGGAGTGGGGGACGCCGTTTGTTAGCTTGGCAGTTTGACTGCAGGCTGTGCTATGTCCACACATTTCCGTTTTATACGTATTTTCCCCTACGGACATCCAGGTCCGCCGCATCTCCTGGGACCGTGGGGCTTTGGTCGGTTCAGTAGCAGCAAGAGTGGCCTCCTCAAGTGGTCTGCAACTGGACCGGCCATCCTTTATTCTCCCTTTATTCTCAACATTTGCCCCTGATTCAGGATTGGGCGCACGTATTTTTGCGGTGCCACTTTCATGCATCGGCACTGTTTTACTTATTATGTGCAGCGGATGAGCGTGCAGAAATAAATTGAGGGATGTTGAACGCCCCAACCTTGCCAGGTAAGCAACAAAAAACCCGCATGCCAGAGGCAAGCGGGTTTTTTAAACTGTCACCAGTAGAAAGATGCCTTACTTGATTTTGGCTTCTTTAAACTCGACATGTTTCTTAGCCACCGGATCGTATTTCCGCTTGACCATTTTTTCGGTCATGGTGCGGGAATTTTTCTTGGTGACGTAAAAGTAACCCGTGTCAGCGGTGCTGACCAGACGGATTTTAATTGTTGTTGCCTTAGCCATAAGTCTTTTCCGTCATTTGGGCCCGCGACAAACTGCCATTCAAACCGTATGCCACCGGGGCATTCTGTTCTCTTGGCTGCCGGGCCGAAGATGCGCTGAGCGGAAAAGAGACCGTCTCAGCAAAAACCTGTTTCGAAGCGCCAAACTACGCAAAGTTGGCTTATTGTCAAGAGCGCGTATCGAATTATCGACGCCAAACTACCGAAATCCGGCTCACTTGTCGACAGGAAAGAGAGGGAAATGGCAGTAATCTGCGATTTCTCGGGTTTGGGCTGTGGTTCAAATTTCTGCGCGGAACATGGATTTTCCCCGCATGAAAAAGAAGGGCGTAGGGCTCTGTGGCGCCAACTCCGGATCGGTCTTTAGCCTTTCTTCCAGCTCATGGAGAATCTCTTTGGTGATGCGTGGCAAATCCAGATCGTGAGCATCGGCAATGGTAAGCCAGTGCAGGTCTTCCAGCTCACCCGAAGGGCCGGTACCTCCGTTGAGGCGATCAGCTATGTGACGGGCATCTATGGCGAAGAAACGCGTATCGAACCGGCGGCTTCTACCCGGTGGCGTTAT
Source organism: Cohaesibacter marisflavi (assembly GCF_963665895.2). Taxonomy (NCBI): domain Bacteria; kingdom Pseudomonadati; phylum Pseudomonadota; class Alphaproteobacteria; order Hyphomicrobiales; family Cohaesibacteraceae; genus Cohaesibacter; species Cohaesibacter marisflavi. Next base: position 588,972 of record NZ_OY762534.1, read on the forward strand.
AGCCCGGCCAATGAAACGCAAGGGAGAGAGCGTGGGCAGTAGCGAGCGATCTTTGAAAGCACTCCAGTCTTCTCCCTTCAGCCCTGATGGATCTGCTTGCGCTGCGATGAACAGTCCCGCTTCTTCATAGGTTTCTCGAATGGCGCAGATCGCCAGTCCTCGCATCCGCCTGTCGCTGGAGCCGTTTCTGGCCCCACAGCGCAGCTTCTCCATCACGCCTGTAGGAAGATCGTCGGCACAGGGTACATACCGGTCTGTGGCATCGAGACGGCCGCCGGGAAAGACGAACTTGCCGGGCATGAAGCGATGACGCATGTGGCGGCGCCCCATCAGGATTTTCGGGGTGCCGTGGTCATGATCGAGAATGATGAGGGTGGCTGCATCCTTGGGGCGCACTTTGGGCAAGGAGCCATCATAGAGCCGTTGCGCATTGGCGGTGAGGTCCGGGTGGACTTCGATATTGTTGATATGTCTCATCATGATCTCACCGTGTACTCTGGCTTTTTGGCTCTTCTTAGCGTTTGCGTCCCTTCTTGACCCTCGGCTTGACGGTTCTTGGGCGGGTGGTGCCCGGCTTCTTGCGTCCTTTCGAGCCGAAGGAGCCTTTGCCACGCCCTTTGTTTCGGGTCAAATGGCCCGGAGCCTTGCCCTTGGGATGTCTGCGGCCTTCAGTGAGCATTTCAAAGCGCAGAGCGCCTGCCAGTGGGGCCGCTTCGACGAGCTTTACATCGACAATATCGCCAAGGCGGAAAGTTTCTCCCGTTGCCTCACCGATGAGCTGATGATTGGGCTCATCATAATGATAATAATCATAGCCCAAGGTGGAGGCCGGAATAAAGCCATCGGCGCCGGTATCGGAGAGCTGAACAAATAGGCCAACACGGGTGACGCCGGAAATCTTGCCAGTAAAGCGCGCACCGACCTTGTCGGACAGGAATGCGGCAATCAGCCGATCCTTTGTGTCTCGCTCAGCTGCCATGGCGCGGCGTTCGGTGGTTGAAATATGCCCCGCGATATCGGCGAGCTTGCCGTCAAAGCCTGCGGGCAGGCCGTCGTCGCCTAGTTTCAAGGCGGCGATCAGGGCGCGATGCACAACAAGGTCGGCATAGCGACGGATCGGTGAGGTGAAATGGGCGTATTTCAGGAGATTGAGCCCGAAATGGCCGATATTCTCCGGATTATATTCTGCTTGCGCCTGCGAGCGCAGAACGACCTGGCTGACCAGAGGGGCTTGCTCGGTTTCCGCTGTGCGTCTGAGGATCGCGTTGAACATGGAAGGGCGCAGATTGCCGCCCTTGGGGAAGTTGAGATCCATCGATTGGAGGAATTCTCTCAGGCCTTCCAGCTTTTCCGGTGAAGGATTGTCATGGATACGGTAGATCAGACCCTGCTTGTGCTTCTCCAGCGTTTCCGCTGCAGCCACGTTGGCCTGAATCATGAATTCTTCCACCAGCTTGTGCGCATCCAGACGGGGCGGAATGACAACCCGGTCAATTGTGCCGTCAGGCTTGAGCATCAATTTACGCTCGGGAATATCCAGTTCCAGTGGCTCTCGGGCGTCGCGGCCCGTTTTCAATACCTCATATCCGGCCCAGAGGGGCTTCAGGATCGATTCAAGGATCGGACCCGTCACTTCATCCGTAGTGCCATCAATCGCGCTCTGTGCCTGATTGTAGGAGATGCCTGCGGCGACACGGATCATGACGCGGTGGAAGCTGTGGCGCTTTTTCTTGCCTGTTTTGTCAAACACCATGCGCACGGCCATAGAGGGGCGGTCTTCGCCTTCTCTCAGCGAACACAGGTCGTTTGATATCCGCTCGGGCAGCATGGGCACGACACGATCCGGGAAATAAACTGAGTTGCCGCGTTTGATGGCCTCGCGATCAATATTGCCCCCCATGCGCACATGATAGGCAACATCCGCGATGGCCACATAGGCGATCACGCCGCCTTCGTTGGCCGGATCGTCGTCAGGTTCGGCATAGATGGCGTCGTCATGGTCCTTGGCGTCTGCCGGGTCGATGGTGATGAGCGGCACGTCGCGCCAGTCTTCCCGCCCCTTGAGGTCAGGTTGGGTGGCGCGTTCGGCTTCTGTCAGCACAGCATCGGGGAAGATATAGGGAATGCCCAAGGCGTGGATGGCGATCATGCTGACGGCCTGCTCGGAGGCCATGGGGCCGATCACTTCGCGCACATGGGCGCGCGGCGTCTTGGAACGGCCGGAGCGGGTGATGGACACAGCCACCAGATCGCCTTCAGAAGCGTCGCCCTTGGAGGCATCATCGATGGAGAGTTCTTGCGTTTTCTTGTCGATGGGCACAAGTCGCCCGCCACCGTTGATCGGGTCGCGACGGTAGATGCCGAGGATGGAATCCTCGCGTTTGGGCAAAATCTTGATAACGCGTACAGCCTGACGGATGCCGGGGAGCTCGAATTGTTCGAGGTCTCTCTCGATCAGCTTGGCCAAAACACGATCGCCGATGCCGGGCACGGCCTTGGACTTCTTGTCCGGTTCGATCAAGAGGCGAGGTGGGGTCGCGTTTTCGTCGCTGCCTTCCCATTTGACGGGAACACCGATCAGGTCGCCCTGAGGGTCACGCTCGCTGACACGATAGACGCCAACCGCCGGCAACTCTCCGGATTTGACAAGGCGCTTGCGGCTCTTCTCGATATGACCGTCTTCGGTCAATTCCTTCAGGATGCGTTTGAGCCCGATGCGGGCACCGCCGGATATGCCGAAGGCGCGCGCGATTTCGCGCTTGCCTGCTTTTCCGGGATTTTCAGCGATGAAGGCGAGGATTTCGTCTTTCGAGGGAAGGCCGTCCTCCATTGTGGGTCTGCGTTTGCGTATCACTTAGGCGGTCCTTCTCATCATGGGCGATATGGTCGTGCGTTCGCGATGCGCGATGGAACGTGCATGCGAATGTCTACGAGCAGTATAGGCACGGTTTGGCCGAATGGTCAGCTGTCCTTATTCTTCATCGACAGCTTCTGCCTTGTCTTCGGCTTCTGTTTTCTTTTTCGCGGTCGACTTTTTGGCTGTCGTCTTTTTGGTAGCAGCCTTTTTCGTCGTTGTTTTCTTGGCCGTCGTTTTCTTGGCGGTGGTCTTTTTCGCTGCCGTTTTCTTGGCAGGGCTCTTTCCTGCCTTGGCGGCAATCAGCTCGAGCGCCTGCTCAAGGGTCACATCTTCCGGCTTCATGTCTTTTGGCAGGGTCGCATTGATCTTGCCATGGTTGACATAGGGGCCGTAGCGACCGGATTTTACGGTGATGGCGCCACCTGCATCTGGATGTTCGCCCAGTTCCTTGAGCGACTGCGCAGTGCGGCGACGGCCGCCATTGGCGCGCTTCTCAGCCAGCAGGCTTACCGCATGGTTGAGGCCGACAGAGAAGATGTCTTCCACGCTTGGCAGGTTGGCGTAGGTGCCATCATGCAGCACGAACGGACCATAACGGCCAAGGCCCGCGGTGATCATCTTGCCATCTTCAGGATGCTCGCCCACCTCACGTGGCAGAGAGAGAAGTTTGAGGGCCTTTTCCAGATCGATTGTCTCGATATCCCAGCCCTTCGGAATGGAAGAGCGCGGCGGCTTTTTCTCTTCGCCTAACTGGACATAGGGGCCAAAGCGGCCGGAGCGCAGGGTTACATCCTGTCCCGTTTCCGGGTCGGAGCCGAGCATCTTGGTGCCATTTTCGCCCACTTGCTGGGCGTCGCCATCTCCATCGGCTGACAGCTGGCGGGTATAGCCACATTCAGGATAGTTGGAACAGCCGACAAAAGCGCCATAGCGACTTGTTTTCAGGCTGAGGCGGCCATCGTCGCAGGATGGGCAGGCGCGAGGGTCCTTGCCATCTTCGCGCGGCGGGAAGGCATAGGAGGCCAGCACTTCGTTGAGTGTATCCAGAACCTGACTGACGCGCAGCTCCTTGGTGCCATCGACATGGGAGGAGAATTCCTTCCAGAAGTCGCGCAGTACATCCTTCCATTCCAACTCGCCAGCGGAGATACGGTCGAGCTTTTCTTCCAGATCGGCCGTGAAGTCATACTGCACGTAGCGTTCGAAGAAGTTTGAAAGGAAGCCGGTGACCAGACGACCTTTGGATTCGGGGATCAGGCGCTTCTTGTCGAGCACCACATAGCCACGATCGCGCAGAACGGAAAGGGTCGCAGTGTAGGTGGACGGGCGACCGATGCCCAATTCTTCCATGCGCTTGATGAGGGTGGCCTCGGTGTAGCGCGGGGGAGGTTCGGTGTGGTGCTGGCTGGCGGTCACCGCTTTTTGCTTGACGGCTTCGCCTTCGTTCATCGGTGGCAGACGGTTGCCGTCATCATCATCGTCGTCATCTTTGGATTCGGTATAGAGGGTCAGGAAGCCATCGAAGCGAACCACCTGACCGGTGGCGCGCAGCTCGGCGTTGCGAGAGCCGTTGATTGCGGTGATGTCGACCGTGGTACGCTCAAGACGGGCCGACTCCATCTGGCTGGCCAGTGTGCGGCGCCAGATCAGCGTGTATAGCTTGAGCTGTTCTTCATCGAGATACGGCGCCATTTCTTTTGGATGGCGGGTGATGTCGGTCGGGCGGATGGCCTCGTGGGCCTCCTGCGCGTTCTTGGCCTTCACCGTATAGTGGCGCGGCTTGTCCGGCAGATAGCTCTTGCCATATTCCCGCTCGATCATGCCACGGATTGGCGTGATTGCTTCTGGAGCGATTTCGACGCCGTCAGTACGCATATAGGTAATGAGGCCGGTCGTTTCTCCGCCTAGAGAGACGCCTTCATAGAGCCGTTGGGCAATCTGCATGGTGCGGGCTGCGGCAAATCCGAGTTTGCGCGAGGCTTCCTGCTGAAGGGTCGATGTCGTGAAAGGCGCGAACGGATTGCGGCGCACAGGTTTGGCCTCAACCGAGCGAACCTTGAGGCTGGCCTGCTCGACCAACTGCTTGATATCAGCGGCTTCAGCTTCGGTCTTGATATCGAGGCGGGTTTTCTTCTCGCCATCAACTGCCGTGATGCGCGCCTGGAAATCGGCACCGGCACCGGTTTGCAGATCAGCCAGGATCGACCAGTATTCCTGCGGGATGAAGGCTTCGATTTCTTCTTCGCGCTGGCAGACAAGGCGCAGGGCAACGGATTGTACGCGGCCCGCAGAACGGGCACCAGGCAATTTGCGCCAAAGCACCGGAGACAGGGTGAAGCCTACCAGATAGTCAAGCGCCCGGCGCGCCAGATAGGCGTCAACCAGAGGCGTATCGATATCACGCGGATGATCCATGGCATAGAGAATGGATTCTTTTGTAATGGCGTTAAAAACAACACGCTGGACCGGCTGATCCTTCAACACGCCGCGACGCTTTTTCAACACCTCCAACACATGCCACGAGATCGCTTCGCCCTCTCTATCAGGGTCAGTTGCGAGAATGAGACGGTCGGAATTCTTCACTGCTTCGGCGATTTCGGAGAGGCGTTTCTTCGATTTCGCATCCGCTTCCCACGTCATGGAAAAATCGTCGTCCGGCAGCACGGAGCCGTCTTTGGAGGGGAGGTCGCGAACATGCCCGTAAGAAGCCAAGACCTTGTAGTTCTTGCCTAAATACTTATTGATCGTTTTGGCTTTGGCTGGCGATTCTACGATTACGACGTCCATTTGAAATCCGTACTGTCCATTAGCGTTTTGGTCCATCAAGCGACTGGCAAGATGGAGCCGGTAGCTAGCATTTGGTTCTGATTCTTCTATTGTCAATGCTAGTCACATGACTGCTTCGACCTTTCCCGTCAAGTGCGGCGGCTGTCTAAAGCGGATATAATTTCTCTTGCTCACATGCAAGCATATTGTGAAAATACAACCATTGGTATATGGTGCGGTTGTATACAATCAAATATGTTGGTTGTATGATCGGCAAAACGAGTAATCTTTTTGCCGCAATATAATTGCAAATAACCAATGTGGAGAGCCAAGTGAGAGAAGACGCTCAATTGCTGGAAAGTGGATCGCCTGTCAAGACAGCTGACTATATATATGCGCATCTGCAAGACCTGACCCGGCTCGCCCGGCGTGACGAGTTGGCGATGCTGGTCTATCTGCTTGAGATGGCACAGATAGAAGCCATGGAAGTATCCAAACAGATCCGGCCCGCCAAGTCACTTTGATGTTATCCCGCTTCCTTTTCCCAAAAATGCGCTTCAACGGTTCCATCCTGACGACTGCGCATCAGGCCTTTATCGAGACTGTCTGGTTGCCGTGGCGCTCAAGCCGCCCTGCGAGATCCAGCTCCAGCAACAATAATTGAACCTGACCCAGCGTCAGGTCGGATTGGCGGATCAGATCATCAATAGCTATCGGCGCGAGACTCAAGCTGCGGATGAACCGGATCTTGTCGGATTCATCAGGCTCTGCGTTCCTTCCTTCCGGGGCTCCTTCACTCTCCTTTTCCATCAATGGCAGGCTTTGCTGTGCGGGCGTGTAATTTTGCTGCGTTGCGAGGGCGTCCAGAATGTCCTGCGCTTCGCAAACCAGCGTCGCCCCCTGTTGGATCAGGTGGTTGGTGCCGCTGGCGCGTGGGTCTAGCGGAGAGCCAGGAATGGCGAAAACTTCGCGGCCCTGTTCCAGTGCGTAGCGGGCGGTGATGAGTGAACCGGATCGTTTGGCTGCTTCCACCACCAGTGTCCCCATGGCGATGCCCGAGATGATGCGATTTCGGCGCGGGAAATCCTGAGATCGGGCCGGTGCATTCCAAGGCGTTTCCGAGATCAACATGCCCTGTTGCGCAATGCTTTTGGCCAGGTCGACATTCTGTCTCGGATAAAGCTGATTGAGCCCTCCGGCGACGACGGCAATGGTGCCAAGCGCCAGAGAGGCTTTATGAGCGTGTGTATCAACGCCACGCGCCAACCCGGAAACGACCACGACGCCTTTCTGGCCCAAGTCGCGGGCGATCATTTCTGTAAGCTTTGCCCCGCTGGCCGAACAATTGCGCGAGCCGACGATCGCGACTGCCGTTTTGCTCGCCAGCTCTGGTCCGCCTATGACTGTCAGCAAAGGGGGAGGCGCAGGAATATGGTTGAGGGCTTGCGGATAATCCGGCTCTCCGGTTGCCACAAGGCGGGCACCTGCGCGATGAAGGGCCGTCCATTCAGCCTCTACCTCAGCTTCGGATGCCATGTGAAAGGCGCGTCGGGCTCCGCCCTTGCGAGAGAGAGCAGGCAGTGCATCGAGGGCTTTCTCGGCGCTGCCGAAATGATTGATCAGATCGCGGAATGTTGCCGGGCCAACATTTTCGCAGCGAATGAGACGCAACCAGTGGAACCGCTGCCTCTCTGTAAGGCGAAAAGGATGATGGCTGATATAGCCGTCGCTGCCGGGTTCTGAGAGAGCCATTTCATTTGTGTGTGCCATCACCGGGGTATCTTCTATATTTGGGGATGGCACATCACTTGTCATTTGTCTGAACCTTCTGATGAGGCTTCATCGCTGGTGCTTTCTGAGGGCACTTCCTTTTTGCCGCCGATCTTGCCTTCTGTGCCATCCAGCAGGCGCTTGATATTCTCTTTGTGCTTGATCCAGAGCACGACCGTGAGAATGGCGAACAGTTCAGCCAAACCAATCCGTCCGAAGCCGAAAAGCACAAAGGGCATCAAAGCACTGGCAATGAGTGCGGACAGAGAGGAATAACGGCTGAAATAGGCAGACGATAGCCAGATGAATCCAAATGTTAGGAAAGCCGGAGGCGAAAGAGCCAAAAGCACGCCCAGATAGGTGGCAACGCCCTTGCCGCCACGAAATTTGAGCCAGAAAGGAAAGATATGGCCCAGAAAAGCTCCGGCACCTGCCAGACAGGAAATCAGGAGTACATGGTCCGGCGAAAAGACAATGGCGCATTCCCGCGCAATGATAACGGATAGAGTGCCCTTGAGCAGATCACCAAGCAGGGTCAGGGCTGCCAGCTTCTTGTTGCCGGTGCGTAAGACATTGGTTGCGCCAATATTGCCCGAGCCGATTTTGCGTACGTCTCCCATGCCGGCCATCTTGGTGAGCAATAGGCCGAAGGGGGTCGAACCAAGGATATAGCCGAAGAGAACGGCGATAATGAGTTGGGGCAGGGTGTGGCTCCAGCTGATAGGGTCGATCATGGGCTGTGATCCCTTGTCTTCATGCAGGGGCCATCAAGGGCAGGCGCCTGACTATGGGGGCGGGTAGCCAGACATGTTGCCTGACCACCCGACCGATTCTCTTGCGAGACTGTTCAGCTAGGATCGTAATGGTGAACCAGCTGTCCTTCAACGTAAGTTTGCAGAACTTTGCCCGAAAGCTGCGCCTTGTGGAAGGCGGTGTTCTTGGAACGCGACTGCAACATGTCCCGATGCATGACCCATGGTTGCTCGGGATCGAAGATGATGATGTCTGCCGGAGACCCCGGTTTCAGGCTGCCAGCGGAAAGGCCGAGCAGTTTTGCCGGTGTCGTGGAAAGGGCCTTGAAGGCCTGCATCATGGAGAGCTGGCCGCTATGGACCATGCGCATGGCGGCTGGCAACATGGTTTCCAGTCCGACAGCTCCATCCGCACATTCGGCAAATGGATGGCGTTTGGTGTCCACGTCCTGCGGATCATGGGCAGAGACGATGACATCGATGGTGCCATCGGCAACCCCCTCAATCATGGCGAGGCGTTCTTCTTCGCTTCTGAGCGGTGGCGACATCTTGTAGAAGGTGCGGTACAGGCCGATGTCATTCTCATTCAGCGTGAGATGGTTGATCGAGACACCGCAGGTGACATCATAGCCCTTGTCTTTGGCCCGACGGATGATGTCGAGGCTTTCAGCGCAGGAAATCTGGCTGGCGTGGTAACGGCAGCCCGTGAGCTGGGCTAGGCGCACGTCGCGGGCGACCATGATGGTTTCCGCTTCTGCCGGAATGCCAGCAAGACCAAGACGGGTTGATGTTTCGCCAAGATTCATGACGCCATTTCCGACCAGATCCGGATCTTCGGGATGATGCACGATGAGGGCATCGAAGTCGCGTGCATAGGTCATCACGCGGCGCATGATCTGGGCGTTGGTGACGGCCTTGCGGCCATTGGAAAGAGCCACGGCGCCAGCTTCGAGCATAAGGCCGATTTCGGTCATTTCCTTGCCGCCCAGACCGCGCGTCATGGCAGCATAGGGGTGGACATGAACCTTGGCTGTGTCGCGCGCGCGCCGCTTGATGAAATCGACAAGGGCGATGTCATCGATCACAGGGTCCGTGTCCGGCATGCAGGCGATGGAGGTGACCCCACCAGCGGCTGCGGCACGGCTGGCGCTCTTGAGGGTTTCGCGATGTTCTGCGCCCGGTTCCCCTGTGGTGACATGCATGTCCACGAGGCCGGGGGCTGCAATCTTGCCTGCGCCATCTACACGCAGAATGTCGGATGGCAGCTGGCTGGCGACATTGGCGCCGATGGCCTTAACTTTACCATCCTCGATCAGGATTGCGCCCGACTCATCGAGCCCCGTTGAAGGGTCGAGCAATTTAACATTGGTGAGGGCGAAGGCTGCTTGTTGTCTTTCTGGCATGATCATCTCCCTCTTAGTCCAATTCCGCAGGCTGAATGTCGAGACTGTTCTTGGCCAGCAATTCAATGATCGCCATGCGCACAGCCACGCCCATTTCCACCTGCTCGTGAATGACCGAGCGACCGGAATCGGCAACCGAGCTGTCGATCTCGATGCCCCGGTTCATTGGCCCCGGATGCATGACAATGGCATCTTCGCGGGCATAGCCGAGTTTTTCTTCATCAAGGCCGTAGAAGTGGAAATATTCGCGTATGGACGGAACGAAGGCCCCGTTCATGCGCTCAAGCTGCAGCCGCAGCATCATGACCACATCGGCGCCATCAAGCCCTTTGCGCATGTCGCGGAAGCATTTGACGCCCATTGCTTCTACGCTATCAGGCAGTAGCGTGGAGGGCGCCACGAGGCGCACTTCGGCGCCCATGGCCGTCAGCAACAGGATGTTGGAGCGAGCGACACGGGAATGCATGATATCGCCGCAAATGGCAACAACCAGTCCTTCCAGCGTGCCCTTGTGCCGCCGGATGGTCAGAGCATCAAGCAGGGCCTGCGTGGGGTGTTCATGCGCGCCATCGCCTGCGTTGATCACCGAACAGCCAACCTTGCGGGCGAGCAGCTGCGGCGCTCCAGCGGCATTGTGGCGAACAACCAGAATATCCGGATGCATGGCGTTGAGGGTGGTGGCCGTGTCAAGCAGGGTTTCACCTTTCGACACGGATGAGTTCTTCACGGACATATTCATCACGTCCGCGCCAAGGCGCTTGCCTGCAAGCTCGAAGGAGCTTTGCGTGCGGGTGGAGGCCTCGAAAAACAGGTTGATCTGGGTTCGACCCTTAAGGGCTACCTTTTTCTTTTCAACCTGACGGGAAACATCTACGGCTTCTTCTGCAAGGTCGAGAAGAGCTGTGATTTCTGGGGGGGTCAGCCCGGCAATGCCGAGCAGATGGTGGTGCGCAAATGCCACGATCATTATCCTAGCGTTTTTGGGTTTTCGCTAGAAGTAAAGCTATAGGTGGAAAAGAGAGTCTCCGCAAGTGGGTGTTCGCACTCTGTATATATCTTGATGACTTTTCAGTCATCTTTTCCAATGCTGCCTTAGCTGAGGTTCAATGAACGCACCAGAGCCAGCCAAAGGGGAATGGCCAGCGCAGACAGGGGTGTTTGCCAGGTTACAATGGCAGCGATGAGGGGCGCATTGCCGCCCATCTTCTTGGCGAGCACATAACTGTTCATGGCGGTGGGAACGGCTGTGCTGATGATGACGACTTCCAACGGCTGGCCCGTAAGGCCAAACAGCATGGCAAAGCCAATGGCCATGGCAGGCATGCCGACAAGGCGCAAGATGCAGGCGAACCAGACATCCCGTACGGGCGGTAACGCATGTTTGAGCTTGATGCCCGCCCCAACCATCAGCAGCGCGCAGGCGAGACCAGCACGTCCGGTGATCTCGACGGTCGAGGCAATCGGATCCCAGATTGGAATGCCGGAAAGATTGATTGCGAGGCCTAACAAAGATGCGATAATGAAGGGATTCTTGATGATATTGAGCAGGACATTGCCAAAGCTGGGGCGCCCGTTCGCGCCGAATACAGCCATGATGCCGACAATAATGATATTGATGACGGGAATCATCGAGGCCATGGAAACCGCCACCAGCGCCATAGCATCATTGCCAAAGGCTTTTTGCACGATTGCCAATGCCATGAAACCATTCCAGCGCAATACCCCTTGATAGACCGAGGTATAGGAGGGATTGTCGATGGAAAAGAGCGAGCGGAAAACCGGGTAGAGGGCCAGCATTACCGCTGCCATGAGTATAATGGCCGAGACCAGCACAAAGGTCATGTCGCCCAGCGGCACATTCTGCAAATCTGCGTTGAAAAGCGAATTGAAGATGAGGGCCGGGAAGAAAAGCCAATAGGCGATCGTCTCCAGACCACCCCATTGATCTTCGGGCACAAGGCCGCTTCGGCGAATATAGAGCCCGAGGCCAACAAGAAAAAATGTTGGAATGATGGCTTCGACGATCACATACATTGGGGCAGCTTTCCGGCGGGGCTTTTGCTTGCTTTCTGGGAGATTTCAGAAAGGCGGTCTTAAATGCGAGACCTAATTAGTGACCGAAAGCGGAGCCAAGGTAAAGAGAGAGGCAGAGCATTCGGCCTGAATTAGACGGAATTCTCCTCATTTTGACCTCTGTTTATCCGCTTTGCTGTGCGTTGTCGTCTTGAGCTGTGCAAGGGCCCCTCAACTGCAGGGCTAGAGCTTGAGCCGTTCCATCGGTGGCAGGCTTTCCTCTTTCTTTTTCAGCCTCTCCTCGGTTTTGACCATATAGTCGCGTTTGCTTGGCTTTGCGGCCTGCTTTTTGGCCAACTGGATCTGGAAAATGAACATGTTGTCCCATTCAAAGGCCATTTCAGAGCCTGCAAGATAAAAATCCCACATGCGGTAGAATGTCTCGTCATACAGGGCAATGGCTTCCTGTTTGCGGGCATTGAACCGCTTGCGCCATTCCCGGCAGGTATAGGCATAATGCATGTTGAGAATTTCTATGTCCCGTACGAGCAATCCGGCCTTTTCAATTGCTGGCAATACCTCAGACAGGGAGGGGATATAGCCGCCGGGGAAAATATATTTTGCAATGAAGGGATTGGTCACATTGTGGCCAGCCTGGGGGCGGCCGATGGAATGGAGCAGCATGACGCCGTCGTCATCAAGCAACTGGGCGCATTTGCGAAAGAAATTGTCATAGCGGCCTGTGCCCACATGCTCGAACATGCCGACCGATATGATGCGGTCAAACGGTTTTGTCTTCAGGTGGCGATAGTCCTTGAGCTCGAAGCGTACGCGATCTGCCAGATTGCGTTCCTCGGCGCGTCGGTTGGAAACAGCCAGTTGCTCGTGCGATAGCGTGATGCCGGTCATGTCGACGTCACTGGTTTCGGCCAGATAGAGCGCAAGACCGCCCCAACCTGAACCGATCTCAAGAACGCGATGATCCTTTTCCAGCTGCATTTTTGCCGCCAGATGCCGTTTCTTGGCCAGTTGGGCCTCATCCAGAGTGCTCTCTTCGCTTTCGAAATAGCCGCAGGAATATTGCCAGTCGTCATCGAGAAACAGATCAAACAGGGCTGGCGTCAAATCGTAATGGTGCGAGACATTCTTACGGTTCAGGTTGATCGGCAGGCGGGTTGCTGCCTGCGCCTTCAAAAGACGCCACAGGTGACGTGCGCGCATCAGGGGTGAAAAAGTGCTGTCAGGGGTGTTTTTCCTCACTAAAGAGAGAAAGTCATATATCTCTCCCTCTTCAACGACAAAGCGCCCTTGCATATACATCTCTCCCAGAGTGAGGGCAGGATCTTTTGCCAGCAGCTTTTCAGCCTCGGTGTCATTGACACGCACCCGCACAGAAGGCGCATCCTTCTGGCCATAGGATATGGTTTGACCCGTTGCCCATGTGACAGATAGCTGTCCTGTTTTGAAAATGCCGGTAAGGAGCGTATGAAGCGGTTTGTTCATGAGGTCTCTCTGTTGCGTTGATAGGAACAACAGAGGCCGCGCGTTCTGGATTGCTGGTTGCTGTCACGCCGGGCGGCAAGAAAGGGGTCTGGTAAGGTCAGGTCGATGCGGGACGGGCATATCCTGAGTGTTTCTCTTGCGTGACAAGAAAAACCAAATGACGAAGAACGCAGCTTGGTCTCTGAGATATGGTCAAAAGAATTGGCGCGACGCCTGAGATGGGCGCACGCCTTGCTGTTATTATGATACTTTTGCCGCGACTTGTGAAGCGAACCGCATGTTCACAGATTCATTGAAATCATGTCACATCTTCATAGCTGAATTTATTGGTTTGTGTCACCGCATGTTTCGGGCACGGTCAAGGGCGCCTTGCAGGATGAAAGAGGCTGCCATTTTGTCAACTACCTCGCCACGTCTGGCGCGAGAGGTGTCTGCATCGAGCAAGGTTCTGGTGACCGCGACAGTGGAAAGACGTTCGTCCCAGAAGGTGACGGGAATAACGGGAAGCTCCCGTTCGCGCCAAAATTCGCGCATAGAGAGATAGAAATCTCGTGTCGCCTGTGCCCGTGGGCCTTCGGAGCCATCCATATTGAGGGGCAGGCCCAGAACGAAGCCGCCAATTTCCTGTTCGGCGCAGACAGCAATCAGGCGCTCTGCATCCTTGCCAAATTTGGTGCGCTGGATGGTTTCCAGTGGCGAGGCAATGGCTTTGCCGGTGTCAGAAATGGCCAGACCGATGGTCTTGGTGCCCAGATCCAACCCCAACAGCCTTTGGTTTGGCATCACTAAAGCAAGCAGCTCGGCAAGGGGGATGTCGATGGGCAGTTTCTTTTTCTTTTTGCGAACCATTTATCGGCCTTATATGTGAGCTGGCTATATTGCAGGATCTTTGTTTTCATTTGATCAGCAAAGTTTACATATCACGCATTCCCGCCGATACCAATGCTCCCTGCCACAAGGCTTGTATTTAACAGGTATATATGGACCGTCGAGCGCGCAAAGCGGTAGAACTCTACTCTTGTCTGTTTCTTTCTGGTTGTATCATCTGTTTTAATATCAGGTGCAACCGGAAGTCGTCGGAAACGACATTATTCCAAAAAAAATACATACGGGAAAATAATACATTTTTACATAGCTTGTTATTTGAATGTTATTAGGAAAAATTGGGAAAATGAAAGAGTTTGTTTCTCATCTTCTTTAAATCGGTAAGGTATTTTTTACAACTGCCGCGCTAATTTCGCCTCGGGGACAGAGTGGGAGTTCTAAATGAGACGGTTGGAAATTGGTGCTGACGAGGCGGTGGCGATTGCTTTAAGCATTGCTGAAGCCTCAAGCGAGCACGAGTTGTTCGTCTCCATGCTAAAAGCGGTTGAAGCCTTCCGGGGGGAAACACGCTTTTGCGCCTATGTTGTCAAACATCAAAAAGCCGGTGTCCGGATTTCTGCCGATTTTGGATTTCCACACCATGATTTGCCCTGCGAGCAGGTTGAAGACTGGTTGCTGCGCGATGGTCCGAAGCCGGGTATTTGCCATGGTTTAGCTGAGGGATGCCGCTCAGCTGGCGCCAAGCTCATGGCGGGCGATGAGGTGCTCGGTGCTATCTTTATGGTTTTTCCGGACAAGAAGGATGGTGGCCAGGCTGACGAGGTGAATCAGAATCTCGTCGAAGATTTTGCCCGTCTGGGCGCATCCTCTCTGGTTGCCTTGAGAAAACGTCGCCTTTCGACGATGGTTCTCGAAGCGCTTGAGCAGAGTGAAGAGGCCATTGTCTTTTACGGGGAAGACGATGAAGGCGTTATCTTCAGCAACGATGCCTATCATAGAGTTTTTCCACACTATCCAAGCCGGCGAGAGTTGCTGGGCAAGAAGCATATCGACCTTTACAAAATGGATCTGGAAGCGGGCGTGATTAATGATCCGCTGGCCCTGTCCGAACCTGATTGCTATTTGAAAGAGCGCCAGGCGCTCGCCGAAAGGCTGGTTGATACCCAGAGAGAAATCCAGAAGCTCGGCAAGAAGACCTATATTTATACCCGCACCCGGTCGCAGGCCGGTGCCATCATGTCCCGGCGTATAGATATCACTGAACAGGCCGTCGCAGAGGCGCGTTTGCGGCAGAGGGAAAAGCAACTTCAGTCGCTAGTCTATACAGATTCCCTCACGGGGCTTCATAACCGACCCTATTTTCTTGAATATATGGAAGATCTGGCAATCCGGATGAAGGATGGTGATCTGGAGGCCGTTTCTGTCTTCTGGATTGATTTGAACGGCTTCAAGATTGTCAACGACACCTATGGTCACATCTATGGTGACAGCATTCTGCGCAAGATTGGCCGTCGTCTGCAAATGGGGGTGACCGAGGCGTCCGAAATGGTGCGTTATGGCGGTGATGAATTCGTCATGGTGTTTGAGAAAGCCGTTGTGGGGGAACAGCTGGAAGTTCTGGCGAACCGGATCCTGACCATCATAAGTGCTCCGATCAATCACGAAGCAACGTCTATTCAGATTGGGGCCAGTGTGGGGATCGCGCGGACCTCTGGTCAGGATGCGGATCTGGCAGAGCTTCTGGGCAATGCTGATCTGGCGATGTATGAAGCCAAGAAGCAGTCTCTTTGCGCCTATCGGATTTTCGATCCCCAGATGCGCTCAAGCATGATTGAACGCAATGCGTTGATTGATGATATTCGTGAAGCCTTCGACAAGGAACAGTTCGAGCTTTATTTCCAGCCTCAGTTCAACACACAAAAGGGATCGCTGGTAGGCTTTGAGGCGCTCGTGCGTTGGCAGCATCCTGTCAGGGGCAGCGTTCCACCTGACGTGTTCATTCCCATCATGGAAGAGAACAAGATGATCGAGGAGCTGGGGCGTTGGGTTCTCATGGGAGCCTGTAAAGAGGCCAAACACTGGCCAGGAGACCTCTTCGTCGCGGTCAATGTGTCTCCGCTCCAATTGCGGAACCCGCATTTTGCGCTCACGATCGGGCGAGCCTTAGCGCAATCGGCACTGAAGCCTGAACAGCTTGAGCTCGAAATCACCGAATCCGTTCTGCTGGACGAGAATGATGGTGAGCGCTCCCAGATCGAGACATGGAAAAAACTCGGGGTTCAGGTCGCGCTGGATGATGTGGGCAAGGGCTATTCCAGCCTGAGCTATTTGAGCCAGTTTCCGTTTGACAAGATCAAGATTGATCGCAGTTTCCTCAAGGCTTTCGAAGCAGGAAAACCCAAGGACGCCTCAGCGGTCATTCTTCATGCCATTGTTGAACTGGGCAAGACTCTCGGCAAGACCGTGATTGCTGAAGGTGTGGAGACGGCTGACCAGTTGGAATATCTACGCTCTGTTGACTGCGATCAGGCGCAGGGCTTCTATTTGGGGCGGCCGATGCCAGCTAAAGAGGCGCGCAAATTTATTCGCAAGTCGCGGTCGCTTTTGTGGCGACGGGCCAACATGTCATTGGGGTCCTGAGCCTTCCAAACGATGCGTTCTGGTCTGGATAGGTGTAGCATTTTGTTCTTGCCTCCTGTGTGAACTATGCCTTGCAGGGGCATTCGGTATTAAAGAGGGCAGGCGAAAAGGCTTACAACAGGGGCTGATGTGGGAAAAATGCCCGGCTGAGGCTGTTCCTGCTGTCCTTGCAGTTGCGCGTAAAAGTCCTGAGATGCTATAGCCGACTATGAGTAGGATAAGACTCGTAGGTGGTCCGGTATCGTGCGCTATCGTCAAGCGCTGTCCGGACCTTTATTTGGAAGGCTTGCATTCATGTCAATTGACAAGGATACGGTCAAGCGCGTGGCGCGTCTCGCCCGCCTGTCCGTTACAGAAGAAGAGGCGGAAAGCCTTAAGGGTGAATTGAACTCCATCCTGAACTGGGTTGAATTGCTCAACGAGGTGGATGTCGACGGCGTCAACCCGATGACTTCTGTCGTTACCCAGAAAATGAAGAAGCGGGATGATGTTGTCACGGACGGCAATTATGCTGATCGGGTTGTCAGCAATGCGCCTGCTTCTGAAGACAATTATTTCATGGTTCCAAAGGTCATCGAATAGACCCTTTTTGCTGGCGTCGACCTGCTGTCGAGCCGCATCAGAACCCTTTTCTCAAGACCATCGGGATAAGGGGATTTGTTCGCAAGTCCCAATCCTGCAAAATGTGAGGATAGCCACGTGACAGATCTCACGTCTCTGACTATTGCAGAGGCCCGCGAAGGGCTGGCAAAGAAAGAATTTACCGCGACCGAGCTGACGACCAGCTACATCACCGCGATTGATGGCGCCAATGAGCTCAACGCCTATGTGACCAAGACACCAGAAAAGGCTCTTGAAATGGCCAAGGCGTCTGACGAGCGGATTTCCAAGGGCGAAGCCCGTCCGTTGGAAGGCATTCCGCTGGGCATCAAGGATCTTTATTGCACCAAGGGCGTCGGCGCCTATGCCTGCTCTCATATTCTGGATGGCTTTACACCCGAATATGAAAGCACGGTAACGCAGAATCTCTGGGATGATGGGGCGGTTATGCTTGGCAAGCTGGCCATGGATGAGTTCGCAATGGGCTCGACCACCGAAACCAGCTATTTCGGTCCGGTCAAAAACCCGTGGCGCGCTGAAGGCGAAAGCATCGATCGTGTGCCCGGCGGGTCTTCAGGCGGCTCTGCTGCTGCGGTTGCTGCGCGCATTTGTGCTGGTGCAACGGCATCGGATACCGGTGGGTCCATTCGTCAGCCAGCAGCCTTTACCGGCACCGTTGGCATCAAGCCAACCTATGGCCGCTGTTCACGTTGGGGCATGATTGCCTTTGCTTCTTCGCTCGATCAGGCTGGCCCGATTGCCCGCACGGTGCGCGATGCTGCCATCATGATGAAATCCATGGCCTCCGTTGACGCCAAGGATACAACCAGCGTTGATCTGCCTGTGCCCGATTATGAAGCGGCACTGACGGGCGACATCAAAGGCATGAAGGTCGGTATCCCTAAGGAATATCGCGTCGATGGCATGCCAGAGGAAGTGGAAGCAAACTGGCAGCAGGGCATTGACTGGCTGAAAGCTGCTGGTGCCGAGATCGTCGACATCTCCCTGCCGATGACCAAATATGCTTTGCCTGCCTATTATATCGTGGCTCCGGCTGAGGCCTCTTCCAACCTTGCCCGTTATGACGGCGTGAAATATGGCTTGCGTGTCAATGGCAACGATATCATCGACATGTATGAAAAGACCCGTGCGGCCGGTTTTGGCTCCGAGGTCAAGCGCCGTATTCTCATCGGTACCTATGTGCTCAGCGCTGGTTATTATGACGCCTACTATCTGCGCGCCCAGAAGATCCGTTCGCTGATCAAGCAGGATTTCGAAAAGGCGTTCCAGTCCGTTGATACCATTCTCACTCCGGCTACCCCTTCGGCCGCTTTCGAGCTGAACAAGGAAATCACCGATCCGGTCGAGATGTATCTCAATGATATTTTCACTGTCACCGTGAACATGGCCGGTTTGCCGGGCATTTCGGTTCCTTCGGGCAAGAATGGTCAGGGCCTGCCAATGGGCTTGCAGCTGATCGGCAAGGCCTTTGATGAAGAAACCCTGTTCCGCACCGCCGGTGTGTTGGAAGATGCTGCTGGCATCCTCGAAGCACCGACCAAATGGTGGTAATCAGACAGAGAAACGACAAGGTCAACACCAATGCGTAAACCTGAGGAATGCACAGAAAAGGCCCATATCCGCGAGGAAATAGACCGTATTGACCGTGCTTTGATCGCGCTGTTTCGCGATCGCGATTCCTATGTGCGGCGCATGGCCGAGCTGAAAACGGACCCGTCTGAGGCGCGTGACGATGATCGCGTCAAGGCGGTTCTGGACAAGGTTCTGGCCGAGCTGGAAGACAAGGAGCTTGCTCCGGATCTTTACATGCAGTTCTGGGAAGACCTGATCGAGGTCAATATTGCTTATGAGGAGACGGCGATTGCCGCCCATCAGAGCGAAAAGAATGATGCATCTGGCGCGTGAGCTCACGCGCCGTCATTGTAATCAGGAGCTGCTGCATGCGCTCCGATATTGAAAGCTGAGGACGAGAATATGGCTGAAGCGTCCAGCAAATTGATCAAGGGGGCTACCGGCGACTGGGAAGTGGTCGTTGGCATGGAAATCCATGCTCAGGTCGCCTCTGAAGCAAAACTTTTCTCCGGCTCTTCCACCAAGTTCGGTGGCGAGGCCAACGACCATGTGAGCTTCGTTGATGCGGCCATGCCCGGCATGCTGCCCGTGATCAACGAGGAATGCGTGCGTCAGGCGATCCGTACCGGTCTTGGCCTGAAAGCCAAGATCAACAACCGCTCGCTGTTTGACCGCAAAAACTATTTCTATCCCGATCTGCCGCAGGGCTATCAGATTTCCCAGTATAAGGACCCGATCGTCGGAGAAGGGGAAGTTGTCCTGCATATGCTGGACGGCGAGGAAGTGCGCATCGGCGTTGAACGCTTGCATCTGGAACAGGATGCGGGCAAGTCGATGCATGACCAGCATCCGACCATGTCCTTTGTGGATCTGAACCGGTCTGGCGTGGCGCTGATGGAAATCGTCTCCAAACCGGATATCCGCTCTTCGGAAGAAGCCAAGGCTTACATGACCAAGATGCGCACCATTGTGCGCTATCTGGGCACGTCTGACGGCAACATGGAAGAAGGCTCCATGCGTGCTGACGTGAACGTTTCTGTTCGCCGTCCGGGCGACGAGTTGGGAACGCGTTGCGAGCTGAAAAACATGAACTCGATCCGCTTCATCGGGCAGGCCATTGAATATGAGGCCCGTCGTCAGATTGGTATTCTGGAAGATGGTGGGTCCATCGATCAGGAAACCCGCCTGTATGATGTCAAAAAAGGCGAGACCCGTTCCATGCGCTCCAAGGAAGAAGCGCATGACTATCGTTATTTTCCGGATCCTGATCTGCTGCCGCTCGAATTCGACGATGCCTATGTCGAGGCTCTGCGTGAGCATTTGCCGGAACTGCCAGATGACAAGCGTGATCGCTTCATCTCCGATCTGGGTTTGAAGCCTTATGATGCTTCCGTTCTGGTGGCGTCCAAGCGCCTTGCCGCCTTCTTCGAGCAGGTCTGCGAAGGGCGTGATGCACAGCTGTCTGCAAACTGGGTGATCAACGAATGGCTTGGTCGCATCAACAAGGAACAGCTGGATATCGATGACAGCCCGATCTCTGCTGACCAGCTCGGCAAGATCGTGGATCTGATCAAGGCCGGTGACATCTCTGGCAAGATCGCCAAGGATCTGTTCGAGATCATCTGGACCGAAGGTGGTGACCCGGCCGAAGTCGTGGAAGCCAAGGGTATGAAGCAAGTCACGGATACGGGGGCTATTGAAGCCATCGTGGACGAGATCATTGCCAACAACCCCGGTCAGGTCGAGAAGGTTAAGGACAAGCCGGGGCTTATCGGTTGGTTCGTCGGGCAGGTGATGAAAGCCAGCCAGGGCAAGGCCAACCCACAGGCGGTCAACCAGATCCTCAAGGACAAGCTGGGGCTGTAAGGCTCTCTGGCCCTTGGGGCCATCAAATGAATGTCATGAAAAGGTGCGAAGGATGTCTTTCGCACCTTTTTTATTGCAGCTACGATAACTATTGCATCTTGCTGCTTTTCACATACGTGCTTTTCGGGGCTTGGCAACCATCGGTGTGGTGCATATAGTTATTGCAATAACTAAATAGGGGCGTGTGCAAAGCGATGCTCCTATCTGTTCAAAGGACCTGACAATGACCATGTTGATTTTTGGTGTTCTGCTGTGGGCGGTGGTGCATCTCTTTCCGATTTTTCTTCCAACTGCCCGCGCAGGACTTCTAGGCCGTATGGGCGAAGGGCCTTACAAGGGGCTGTTTGCCCTTCTGATTATCCTGTCGCTGGTTTTGATCGTTTTCGGTTGGCGCGTTGCTGGTGAGGCTGGTTATATCGGCGATGTCTATGATGAGGACTGGACGCGCCATCTGACCCATCTGCTCATGCTCTTTTCAATCATCCTGTTTGGTGTCGCCAAGGCTCCGACGCGCATTCGACGGTTTATCCGGAACCCGATGTTGACGGGTATGGCGCTATGGGCCATTGCGCACTTGCTCGGGAATAATGACCAGCGGTCTTTGGTGCTGTTTGGCGGCATGTTGCTTTGGTCTGTTGTTTCCATTATCGGCACCAACCGGCGTGACGGAGCTTATGTGCCGCCTGAGGTTGGTTCATGGGGAAGGGAGATCCGGATCATTCTGATTTCCGTGGTTGTTTATGCTGTTCTCATTGTCGCACATCCCTATTTTACGGGCATGGAAGCGATGGACTTGAGCTTCTTGTGGTAAGAGCCAAGAGGCCGACACAGCGGCGCATTCACATGCAGGCGCCACCAAAGGCGGCTTGAGCGCACAGGCGATCAAGCCCTCATCACGATTGTATGAGGCTGATTGCACCCGTGGGGCCTGTTTCCTACATTGGGTGCAACAGCCTTTCTGCATGAGCAAGGCTCACTTCTTTACTTGACCAGGATGATTTGCATGACCGAACAGACAAAACCGATTGACCTTTATTACTGGCCGACACCCAATGGTTGGAAAATCACCATCATGCTCGAAGAGCTGGGGGTGCCCTATACCATCCATAATATCAATATTGGTACTGGCGATCAGTTCGAACCGGACTTTCTGGCGATCTCACCCAATAACAAGATGCCTGCCATTGTCGACCCTGAAGGGCCGGGTGGGGAGCCGATCTCAGTGTTTGAATCCGGTGCCATTCTGCTTTATCTGGCGCGCAAGTTCGGGCGCTTTCTGCCCGATGACGAGCGCGGGCGAGTGGAAGTAGAGCAATGGCTCATGTGGCAGATGGGCGGCTTTGGCCCGATGCTGGGTCAGAACCACCATTTTGGCACATATGCGCCAGAGAAAATCGAGTATGCGATCAACCGGTATCGAAATGAGACCCACCGACTTTATGGCGTGCTGAACAAGGCGCTGGAAGGACGGGACTTTGTGGCCGGAGATTATTCCATTGCTGACATGGCGATTGTCGGCTGGGTCGTTCCGCATGAGCGGCAGGGAATTGATCTTGAGGAATTCCCCAATATCAAACGGTGGTTCGCTGCGCTGAATGCGCGTGCGACCGTGAAAACCGGTCTTGCCATCGGCAAGGAAGACAGAGCCAAGTTTGACCTATCAAAGGACAAGGACGCGCAATCGGTACTGTTCAACCAGCGCGCCCGATAAAGAAGGAACAGATGCACTTGAAGGCACCCTTCGGGGTGCCTTTTTTGTATTGCCGTGTTCAAATTTACGCGGGGGATTTTCAACGGCTTGGGAGCGAATATCCTTAGGAAGGGCTTGTTGAAAAAGAATTCTATGGTTTCCAAAGCGTTATGGTCCTTATTCAGATTTTCTCTGAATTTTATCGGCCGTTGGCAGAAAAGCGCCAAAGCCAAGGTTGATCAAATGTAAACTTTACGCTCGTGTAACCTTTTGTTTTTATTGCGGTAACCAATTCCATTTACGTCGAATTGAGAGATTTCCACCACCATTGATCTCATCAAAACGGGCAAAATGCCTCATTCACAAAGGCCTTGATAAAGGGTCGGGACGCGTAAAACGGGGAATTGAAAATGGCACGGATGGAATTTAATGCAAGCGAGCTGCATGGCTCTGGCAAGGAAGCAACTGGCGAGGTTTTCTTTCAGTTGGGCCTGTCCCACTCGATCGGCGACAATGGTGAGCCGGATCTGATTGCTGCACACAAATGGTTCAACCTGGCTGCAATGAAGGGTGTCGTTGAAGCGGCAATTCGTCGTCAGGAACTGGCTGAGGAAATGTCATCTCTGGACGTTGCCAGAGCACAGCGCGAAGCGCGGGAGTGGATCCGTCTGCACTAGGATTTTTGTTTGGCCCGACAAGGACAATGCGACCGGGTTCTTGGCAAAGGGTGACATTCGAAAGATCGCGTGCAAACGGACAATCAAATGAATATTTCTATTTAGCGGGCCCCAGCATGCTGGAGCCCGTTTTTATTTGTCTGCTTTTAGTCGCCATAAGGCCAAAAGCTAGAGCCCAGTGGAAGAGCGCTAGAGCGCCAGAGCGTCTTCGATTTGCGCCATGCCCGGGGCGCCGTGGCTGTAGCCATTGATGAAATGATGGGACGGCATCAGTTCGCCGATTTTTGCGCGCGCTTCTGCTGCGTCCATCTCGTCCTTCATTACAGAGCGGAAAATGCGCGCAACGCCAAGCATATCGCCTGTGTGGGGCGAAAGACGGAAGGCGTTGACACCTGCCGCAGCCAGAGCCGGAAGCTCTTCCAGCAGCAGTTGTGAGCCATAGGACATGGTTTGGATGCCATTGACTGCAAGGAAGGGCTGCCCCGTGAGACTCTTGACTTCCCGACCATCGGGATCCTGATCACAAACGAAGCGACAGCTGTCCTTGTGTAGATTGTGCAGGCGGGCATGATAGCAACGGGCTGAAAGGGCCAAAGGAAGCCGGCCAAAGACCTGCATTTCATATTTGGGTTCGGGGGCGGCCTTGATCAACTGGGCGATCGTTTCGGCAGGCACCTCGGGTGGCATGACGAAGCGTTCGGCTCCGCGTTTTGCGAGCGAGGTTATCGTTGCTTCATTATAGATGTTGATATAGGGGCCGATGACGAATTTCCGGTCTTTGAGAAAGGCCATGGCTGTCAGGTCGTTGGCCTCAACGGCCCACATATCTTGTTCGCATTGTTCGCGCAGCACCTTGCGTTCAGGCTTGGTTGTGACAAGGGCCAGCGTCGATATGATGACTTTCTTGCCCGCCGCTTCCATACGTTCGAGAATATCTGGCAGCACATTGTTGCGGAAGGGCAAGCGCTTGGAGCAGACGGCTTCGCCGATATAGATCAGATCGAAATCGGATTCATCTGCCATTTTGAAATAGAAATCGCGCCAGTCGGCCTCGGACCAGTTGAAGAGGCAGGGGCCAAGGGTGAGTTCAGTGTTTTTCATTGCTTTTCTCCCTTGAGCGTTAGCGCCATGTCTTCTGGTATGAGCCTTTGGTGCTCTTCTGGCCTTCGGTCATCGGAGCCAGCAGGGCATCAAGATCAATGCTCCGGCCTGCCGCCACCGCATCCACTGCCTGACGGAAGCTCTTGACCACTTGCGCCATATAGGCCTTGCCACGCTGGCGTCCTTCGATCTTGAGGGCCGTCACGCCGGCTTCCTGCAATTGCGGCAGGATCTGGGCTGCGTTGAGGCTGACAGGATCTTCAAACACATAGCCGGTCTCGCCCAGAGACTCGAAACGCCCTTTGCACAGGGTCGGATAGGCAGCCGCTTCTCCCTTGGGATACTGGTTGATGGTAATGCCTTCCAGCGTGCTTTCCAGATGGGTGCCATGGTCTTCATATTTCACCGAGCCCGGAGGCGAGCAGACGCCGTTGATGTTGGGCGATTTTCCGGTGCAATAGGAGGAGAGGGAGCAGCGCCCTTCGGCCATGACGCAAAGGCCACCAAAGATGAAGACTTCCGTTTCGCAGGAGATCTCCTTGTTGATGGCTGCGATTTCCTGAACCGTCAGGACGCGCGGCAGAACCACACGCTTGGCGCCGAATTCTCTGGCATAATAATTGATCATGTCAGCATTGGCAGCGGCAGCCTGCACCGAAAGATGGACGCGCAAATCCGGATGCTTGCTGGCGGCATAATCGAGCAGGCCGATGTCGGCCAGAATGATCGCATGGGCATCTGATGCAGCCACATCATCGATGGCCTTGTACCACAGATCCATGTTGCCAGCTTGGGCGAAGGTATTGACGGCAACCAGCACTTTCGATCCATTTTTCCCGGCATATTCAATGCCTTGCTGCATTTCTTTGCGAGAAAAGTTGAGGCCGGGGAAGTTGCGGGCGTTGGTTTGGTCGCGAAAACCGCAGTAAATGGTATCCGCACCCGCATCCACTGCCGTACGCAGCGCCGCAGGGGTTCCCGCTGGGCAGACCAGCTCCATGGCTTTTTGTGACATAGGTTTCTATTCCAAAGCTTGCTGGGTGGTTCGATCAGGTCGGATATGGGCCCGGCATGCCATCCATTGTGGGGTGGCTTGGGGTTTCCTCTTGGGCGCCGCGCATGAAGGCGCTCTTCTTGAGAGCTTCGATAAAGCGTTTGCCGCCGGATTCAAGCGGGCGGCTCAATGGCCCGGCGATGGTGGAGCACTCATGCACGAAGTCGATTTCTGCATCGTCAAGCGCATTGCGCAAGGCGAGCACGGCTTCGGTATCCCCTTCAATGGTCAGATCGCGCGAAAAGAAGAGGGCGTCGCCATCTTCTTCGCCGTCAAGCAGGCTGACAAGCGACAGAAAGGGAGCAGTGACCGTAACATCCCGGTTGGGAAAGCTTTCCAAGGATCGGGAGAGGCGCAGCTGTACCTTTTCGTTATGAAAGGTCATGCAGGCGACCCAGTCGAGATCGGTGGGCACGATTACAAAGGACTTTTTCGCATAGTCATCGAGCCGGTCGAAGAATTCAGGATGCTGACCGGCGACTCGGTTTGCGACCTCGGCTATGAGCCGTTCCAGAGGCAGAAGAGGAAGATAGCGCGTGAAGCGTGCGACGATTGGCGGAAAACTGCGCACCGTTCCGTTTGACATTGGGTGTCTCCTCTGGGTGATTGTACTGGCTTGCAAATGAATGGGCAAACTATGGCGCCTCATGTGCCATGCGTGATCATTCTCTCGATCTATATGTTTCTTTTACTTGATAAAAATCATTTGGGCCTGTGCTAAAATGCCTCACGTATTTTCCCTTATTTCAATCTCTTGTTGCATCGGGGAATTTGTCTTCGAGTCTGGCAAGCGGCAGAATAAAAATTGACAATTCTGGGTGGTGGGTGTGTTTTTTTAGGCAAAAATAGGGGGCGTAATCATTGTAATTATTGCGCAATTGCTTTG
The DNA here is from genome assembly GCF_963665895.2 of Cohaesibacter marisflavi. Lineage (NCBI taxonomy): Bacteria > Pseudomonadati > Pseudomonadota > Alphaproteobacteria > Hyphomicrobiales > Cohaesibacteraceae > Cohaesibacter > Cohaesibacter marisflavi. The sequence continues at coordinate 614,968 of NZ_OY762534.1, forward strand.
GGACCTGCAAAAAGCTGCTGAGGGACAATTTTTCTTCTATGCAAGTCCCTTCAACCATGGTAGTGACCAGCGTCAACTTCTATCCTTTTGTTTCTGTCTGAAGTGTTCAGGCTCGTGGCTTTTTTGCGGGCAAGGCAGAGGCGTTTATCCTTTTGGCACCGCGTTCACGCTTCCATGAAGTGGCGTGGACCAAACTCAGAGGAGAGTTGGCATGGCCACCATCATTCATCCTTCCACCGGACAAGAGGCTTTGACCTTTGACGATGTTCTGCTTCAGCCAGATCATTCGGTCGTCATGCCCGGTCAGGTTACCATCACCACCAATCTGACCAAAGAAATCGAGCTTAATCTGCCGTTGCTTTCTTCGGCCATGGACACCGTGACAGAAGCAAAAATGGCAATCGCCATGGCGCAGGCTGGCGGCATGGGTGTTATCCATAAGAACTTCACCAACGAAGAGCAGGCCGAGCAGGTCCGCCAGGTGAAGAAATTCGAAAGCGGCATGGTCGTCAACCCGTTGACCATCACGCCAGACTATACCGTGGCTGAAGCCAAGGCCCTGACCAAGAAATATGGTTTCTCCGGTGTGCCTGTTGTTGAAGGCAGCAAGGAAAGCGGCTCAAAGGGCGGGCGTCTCGTCGGCATTCTGACCCACCGCGATTTGCGTTTCGCCTCTGATCCGGATCAGCGCGTTTACGAACTCATGACCCGCGATAATCTGGTAACCGTGACTGAACAGGTCAACCAGGAAGAAGCCAAGCGCCTGCTGCATCAGCACCGCATTGAGAAGCTGCTTGTTGTCGATGACAAATTCCATTGCGTTGGTCTGATCACCGTGAAGGATATCGAGAAGTCCCGACTCAACCCCAACGCCTGTAAAGATGCGCAGGGCCGTCTTCGCGCTGCTGCTGCCTGTTCTGTTGGTGATGACGGCTTCGAACGCGCCATGGCGCTGATCGATGCTGAAGTGGATGCATTGGTCATCGATACCGCGCATGGGCATAGTCAGGGCGTGCTTGATGCTGTGACCCGCATCAAGAAAGAGACCAACAATGTGCAGCTGATCGCAGGCAACGTGGCCACTGCTGATGCAACCAAGGCATTGATTGATGCCGGTGCGGATGCAGTCAAGGTTGGTATCGGGCCGGGCTCGATCTGTACGACCCGTATTGTTGCCGGTGTTGGCGTGCCTCAGTTGACTGCTGTCATGGACTGTTCAACGGCAGCGGCCGAGCAGGGCATTCCAACCATCGCTGATGGTGGTATCAAATTCTCCGGTGACTTTGCCAAGGCTCTGGCCGGTGGAGCTCAGGTGGCTATGGCCGGTTCGCTTCTGGCTGGTACGGACGAAAGCCCCGGAGAAGTTTATCTCTATCAGGGTCGTTCCTTCAAATCCTACCGCGGTATGGGCTCTGTCGGGGCCATGGCACGCGGCTCGGCTGACCGTTACTTCCAGGCGGAAGTGCGTGATACCCTGAAGCTGGTTCCTGAAGGGGTTGAAGGTCAGGTGCCTTACAAGGGCTCTGCTTCGGCTGTGTTGCATCAGCTCGCCGGTGGCCTGAAGGCTGCCATGGGCTATACGGGCTCTGCTAATCTGGAAGAATTCCGCAACCGCGCGAAATTCGTCCGCATCTCTTCTGCCTCCTTGCGCGAAAGTCACGCGCATGATGTGACGATCACAAGAGAAAGCCCGAATTACGGCACGACGGTGTAACCGTTCGCTTTTGCCTGATGGCACATGATTATTTGATGCGGGATTTGCTGGACCTTTTGGTTTTTTGCAAATCCCGCATTTTTGTTTGTTGGGGGGACTTGCTCAGGAGGAGGGCACAAGATGGGGGACAGTGCTGCCCTCTGACTGTTGGTCTTTCCCCGCAGTGTCCTCTTGAGGCAACTCCTTTGGTTTGACCAATGTCCATTTTTCCACCAGCGCGTCATGCAGATCCACGATTGGCGGATTGTTCCTGTCGGCAGGAACGGTGAAGCATGTGTTTGTGCCAACGCGGGAACTCCACCACAGGATGACCGGCGCAAATGCAATGGGCAGGGCAACCGGCAGGAGCCAGTATAGAATGCTTGGTGTCAGTTGATAGGCAACGAGCAGTCCGCATAGCCCAACCAGAGAAATCCAGCTTGATGCGAAAAAGCTCTCGCGCCAGCTCAATTGACCATCCCCCCGATTGTTGGTGGGCCAGCCACCGTCCTTGCCCATCAAGACCTGATAGACAGAGCGGGTCGTAAAGAGCATGACGATCGGGGCGATGAGGGAAGAGAGTAGCACTTCAAACAGAGTTGAGACGAAGACCTTGCCAATGCCGCCAAATGAGGATGCCTGTCCCGTCAACGAGGCTTTTACAGCCACCAAGAGCTTGGGCAAGAGCAGCAGGCCAAAGATTCCGACCAGCAAGCTGAGAGCTTCGAATGTCATTGACGGTGGGATATAGGGGATTGGCCAGTTGGCTTCGGGGAAATAGTCGGGCTGAACGTCAAAATAGGGGGCAAGAATGGAAACCAGCAAAAAGACCAGCCAGAACAGAGGCGCGATATAGGCCATAATGCCTTGCGCGAAAACAAAACGTGACCATGCCTTGAGGCCCGGCGCTGTTATGATGCGCGCATGCTGCAGGTTGCCCTGACACCAGCGACGATCGCGTTTTGCATGGTCTATCACATTCTCGGGACCTTCCTCGAATGAGCCTTCCAGATCATCATCAACTCTCACAATCCAGCCTGCCCGAGCCAGAAGAGCGGCTTCTACATAATCGTGGCTCATGATATGACCGCCAAAAGGGGGCATGCCCTGCAAGACCGGTAAGCCGCAGGACTGGACGAAGGCTTGCACGCGCACAATGGCGTTATGCCCCCAGAATGGGCCGGTTTTGCCTTGCAGCATGGCTAAGCCGCGGCAAAAGACGGGGGAATAGAAAGAGGCGGCGAATTGCATCGCCCGCCCGAATCGAGTTTCAGCCCGAATAATCTTGGGCAGGGTTTGCAGAAGTCCCAAACGCGGCTCCGCTTCCATGCGCCGGATCATTTCCAGAATGGTCTGCCCTTCCATCAGGCTGTCGGCATCCAGAATGACAGCATAGTCATAGGCGCCACCGGATTGCTCGAAGAATTCCTCTACATTGCCCGCCTTCTTGCCGACATTCCGGGCTCTGCGGCGATAGAAGAAGCGCCCCCGGCCGTTGCATTCCTCGACAAGCCGCACAAACAGGTCTTCCTCTTGTTGTGCAATGGCATTGTCACGCGTATCCGAGAGGATCGCAAAGTGGATATTGGCTTCAGCGTCGGCTTGTTTGATGGACTTGTCCATTGCGGCAAGGCGGGTGAAGGACATGAGCGGGTCTTCGTTATAGACCGGCATCAGGACGACCGTCCTGCCGCTGATCCATCCGGCTCCATGCTTCAAGGGGCGCTTTGCAGAGGATGTCAGGCCGATAATGCCCTGCATCCCGCCCCAGGCCAACCAGATGGTGGAGACCAGAATGAGGAGGGAGAGAGCAATGTCGATCAAATTGATGCCGTTAACGGCAACCACCTGCAAAAAGGTGAAGAAAGCGATCACTCCCACAGCGAGACTTGCGGCAATGGTGCCGCCCCGCAACAGATAGAGCCCCAGTTTTTTCATCTTTCTAGTCTCACACACCGGACAGCTTTACGGTGGTCCGAAGCAAGTGCCGGATGTTGACCATCAGCCTGTAGCGGTTCCGCTTGGGGCGTTCCAGAGTCTGAGTTGGCATGATCATAGGCGCGCGCGGCAAAGCGCAGGGGCCAGATGTTAATTCATCAAATGTCATTGTCGTCACCTTGATTTACGATTGCAAAAGTTGGTTCTTCCAGAGACTTATTGATTGATCCATTGATACGCCCATGTCTCGGTCAGTCGTCGATCGAAACCGGACAGATGTGTCGTCATTTCCACGATGTTTCCTTCTGGAGCGGAGACATCCATGACGAGGCGCCAAACCCTTTCTTCTGGGATCGGGGTGAGAGCCTGAGTCTTGATTTCACCATGCATGATGTTGCTGTTGATCTTGACTTTATCCACTTCACTGGCTGGCAGATCTGCCAAAAGCCCATCCTTGAAGTCGATGACAAATTTGCGGGTGCCATCTTTATTCTCGACACCTGACACCCCGCCAGCACCCGAACGGGTTTCAAGCACATATGCGAGGCCTTCTGCTGCACTGGCGGGCAGATCACCCCAATGCATCCGATAGGCATATTCATAGCGTTGGCCTGCTTTGCCACCCTTTTCCGGCACCCAGAAAGCGACGATATTGTCGTTCACCTCCAGTTCGGACGGTATCTCGACCAGTCGTACCGAGCCTTTGCCCCAATCCCCCTTTGGTTCGATGCGCAGCGATGGACGGCGCTCATAAAGGGCAGAGACATCCTGAAAATGATCGAAATTCCGATCACGCTGCAACAAGGCAAAGCTCTTGGGGGACTGTTCTGCAAAGTAACTTGAGGCCAGCATTGGCGGGTTGGATAGCGGACGCCAGACACGCTCGCCATTCTGCTTGATGATCTCAAGGCCATCGCTGTCATGCACATTGGGGCGATAGTCATCAAACGCATCGCGATTGCGCTCTGCAAACAGGAACATGGACGTCAGTGGCGCCAGGCCGAGCTGAGGAATGTCTTCTCGCAGATAGAGGCGGGCGGTCGTATCAATGACCGTATTGTCCCCCGGAGCGATTTCAAAGCGAAAGGCTCCTGTGACAGATGGGCTCTCCAGTGCTGCATAGATCGTGATGCTCTGTTCTGCCGATTTGGGGCGCTCTACATAAAAGCGGGTGAAGACCGGAAATTCTTCCGGCTCAGAGCCTCCGGTATTGATGGCGAGACCGCGTGCAGACAGGCCATAAACCGAGCCTTTGCCCAGTGCCCGAAAATAGGAGGCGCCCTGAAAGGCGATCAGTTCGTCAAACACATCGGGTCGGTTCAGAGGATGATGCAGGCGAAAACCGGCAATGCCTGGCAGGGTCACATGCTCGGGCACCATGTCCCTGACCTGACGTTCATAGATGAAGTCGTCGGTGCTGAAGCTGACCGGTGTTGCCTTGCCATCAGAGACCTCGTAAAGGGCAACCGGCGTTTTGAACAGCCACCCCATATGGAAGGCATGCAGACGAAAAGCCGATTTGTCGATATCTGCCAGTTTGGCCTTCTCCGGGTTGTAGCGGATCAGGCGATAGGCATCATAGGTCAGATCGTTGAGATAGGCCTTGTCAGACGCCTGTGGAGCAACATAGTCCTTTGATGCCAGTATCTCCATTTCGGCCGACAGGCTGTCAAAGCTGAAATCCGCAGCAGGCGTTGCTGGCTGCGCAGCTTCTTCATTGGTGCCTGCGGCTTGTGCGATTTGGCTTAACGATACCAGAGTGGTTGCCGCAGTAGCAGCCAGAAATGAACGGCGAGATAGAGACATCGGGATACGCATCCATGTAGATTAGGTTAGTCGAAAAACACAACGTTCTTAAGTTCGAAAAAGTTCCCGGTCGGTTCAACCAAACCTTGCTTTTGTGCAACCGGAGTAATTCGAGCAAAGGATTATGTCTCTATCAGGCACAATTATGGCGGAACTTTTGATTGTCCTCTCTGTTGGTGTGTTTTGGTTTTAACTATTTGTTTTGTTTAAATTATTCTATCTGTTGTAAGTTTGGGGTTTGGTCGAATAGAGCTTTGCGCTTCGCGAAAAATCTTTCAACCAGAAATGAAACAAACGCTGCTGAATGAGAGGGAAGTAGCCGGTTTTGTGCCTTCAGGTGGGCTGTTTTGATAAAGTGTTTGTGATCTCGGCTTTACCGCGAATCGAAAACCAACCGTTTCTTGCCACCGTATCTCCCCTTATCCGCAATGCAGCGGACAACAAACCAATGGGAGAGACAACATGACCTTTTCACGCACAATGACTCTTGCTGCCGCAACCGCAATGGCTGTGGCTTTCGGAAGTGGCGCAGCCTTTGCTGATGATCATGCCAAGATGGTTGGCGGAGCAGCCATGTATGAAAACAAGACGATTGTTGAAAATGCCGTGAATTCTCAAGACCATGAAACACTCGTTGCCGCAGTGAAAGCTGCCGGGCTTGTTGAAACCTTGCAAGGGGATGGCCCTTTCACAGTGTTCGCTCCAACCGATGATGCGTTCGACGCATTGCCAGAAGGAACCGTTGCGAGTTTGCTGAAACCGGAAAACAAAGCTCAACTGACCAAGATCCTCACATGCCATGTTGTGGCCGCTGACGCCATGTCTGACGCAATTATGAAGATGGTTGATGACGACAAAGGCGCTCATCCTGTTAAAACTGTAGGGGGCTGCACTTTTACCGCCATGTATGATGACGGCACGGTGATGCTCAAAGATGGTCAGGGCAATGTGGCCAACGTTACCATTGCTGACGTCAAGCAATCCAATGGTGTGATCCATGTGATCGACACCGTTCTGTTGCCTGCGTCGTAAGGGCTCGAACCCTGCTGGCCGGAGCGCTTTTGCGCTCCTGGCTGGTTTTGCGCTCCTAGCTGGTTTTGCTCTGGCGCCCTGGATTGATTTAATGAAGAGAGGCTTATTCGCTATGGAAAGACGTCGATTTCTACTCTCTGGTGCTGCGGCACTCGTTGGGGCTGTGGCTGCCGGTACGTTCTTTGAAAGACGCTCGCACGCGACCGAGGCGGAGTCATTTCCCTTGCAGTTGAGCGAAGCGGAATGGCGCGAAAAACTGACCAAAGAGCAGTTTGAGGTGCTTCGCAAGGAAGGAACAGAACGGGCTTTTACCAGTCCGCTAAATGATGAAAAGCGCGCCGGTATCTTTCACTGTGCCGGATGTGATCAGGCGCTCTATTCCTCAGAAGCCAAATATGACAGTGGAACCGGCTGGCCCAGCTTTTATGAAGCGTTGCCGGAGGCTGTCGGTACGAAAGAGGACCGAAGCTTTTTCATGACCCGGACAGAGGTGCATTGCAGCAATTGTGGTGGGCATCAGGGGCATATTTTTGATGATGGCCCTCAACCAACCGGAAAGCGCCATTGCATCAACGGTGTCGCCATGACATTCAAGCCCGCCTGAGGAGGCGGCCAATAAATGCGATTTCCTCAGCCATCCCCGGCTCTTGATGAAAATGTAAGACACAAGAGCTAAGGTGGCAGCATGTTGAATTGGTTTGAGGAAAGACTGCATGTCAGATCACGTTTTGCGGGCTTATCTGCTGGATGGGCAAGGGGGCGCCTCCGCCTTGCCATCAGATCACATCTCCAAGGCAGACAGGGTTGACGGGCTTGTCTGGATTCATCTTGATGGAAATGATCCGGCCGCAACGCGTTGTCTTGAAGATGAAATCTCATCTCTTGATCCATTTATTATAGGCGCTCTTCTGGATGAGGAAAGCCGTCCGCGCATGACGCAAATAGGTCACGGAGCCTTGCTGGTGTTGCGCGGCGTCAATCTCAATGAGAATGAAGACCCCGAAGATATGGTGTCTATTTGTCTTTGGGTGGAAGAGACGCGGATCGTGATGGTCAGCCGTACGCGGATTCGGGCGGCCGGTGATATTGAAGCGCGGCTTTTGGCCGGTGGCGGGCCGCGCGATACAGGCCATTTTCTATCCATGCTTTGCGAGCGGCTTTTTGCGCGCATGGAACCTATCCTGACGGCTCTTGACGATAGGGCCGATGATATTGAGGAGCAGGTGCTTGAGCAGAGCAATCCTGACCTGAGAGGTGCGATCACCGATGTGCGCATTCAGGCGATCATGTTCCGGCGTTATATGGCGCCTCAGCGGGAAGCCATTGATCATCTGCGCATGGCGGACTTCGAGTGGCTGAACAATACCCATCGACGCCATTTGCAGGAGGTTTATAACCACTTGACACGCTATGTTGAAGATCTGGATGCCATTCGCGAGCGCGCGCAGATCGTCAAAGACGAGATTGCTCATGTGCAGGCCGACAGGCTCAACAAGCATATGTATATTCTATCGATGATCGCCGCGATCTTCATGCCCTTGGGGTTTTTGACGGGGCTTTTGGGGATCAATGTGGCTGGCATCCCTGGTGCTGAGTTTGGCTATGCCTTCTGGATTTTTGTCGGCATGCTTTCCTTGATTGTTGCGCTTCAGCTGCTCCTCTTCAAATGGCTCAAATGGTTCTGAGGGCGTGGCAACGCTTCTATCCGTCCGATCGCAGTTTCCTGCCCAGAAGAGAATAGTCTTTCAGGCTGAACGGCTTGCCATTGAAGGCAAGGCTCAGCAGCTTGCTCTGCTTGATCGCAAAGATATGGATCGCATAGCAAAGCGCGTAGGTGATCACGATTAAAAGGGCATATTCAGGCAGAGCGCCCAGATGTGTGTGCTGGAATATGGTCTTGTAAAGCAACACAAATATCGGCAGGTGAAACAGATAGATCGTGTAGCTGGAATCGGAAAAGCTTCTCACGATTTTGCTTTCCCTGTTTCCCATAACAATCAAGAAGGACAGCGTGAGAAGGATCATTGGACCACGCAAAAGGGCGTAAATGACCTTTGAGATAAATGTCAGTCCGTAGATAGACAGTACTTCTCTGGTGGCAATCATGGCAGCTGCTATGACCAGCGCGATCGCAAAACTCTGCATGCTGAGAAGCTTCGTGAACTCGGCTCTGTTGTAAAAACAGATCATACCGAGACAGTAATAGGGCAGGTAGTCAAATATCGATTCAGGTGCAATGAAAAGAAATTTTTCCGGAAAAATCCGGTTGGCAATAAAGTTCAAGCCGGCTGCAACAAACGGTGTGATAAAGGTTACCGTGACGAATAGCTGGGTTCTGGTCATGCGGACATTTTTGCGGATGTGTCTGCAAATGGGAATGGAAATGAGGATGTAGATAATCAGATTTCCAAGAAACCATAAATGGGACAGCCACTCGCCTTTTATAAAGTAGTCTTTAGCAATGATATAATCATAACCATAGACAGAATAATGCATAACTGGATTAATGAGTGCTCCGCAAACGAACAGAGGTACGGCGATGCGTACCAGGCGATCTCTTAGAAAGTTCGGGCGTTGCTTCTCCATCACCAGCGCAAAGAAAAAGCCCGCAATCAAGTAGAATGCTTCCATGCGAAAGCTATGGATGAGGAAGTTGAAACCGTTGACGATGGGTGTTGTTTCATCAGAAATGATGAGCCAGTCGTTTCCTGTTCCATAGAAGCTGCCGGCATGGAAAAACAGCCCGAGGATCATCAACACTGCGCGCGCAAAATCCATCCCGTTCCACCGGGCGGCCTGGGCAGAAGATTTCATCTGATTTATGCTTTCAAATAAGACTATTACCAGAAAATTGGTTCGGCTATTTCGCCGTCGAGTTGGTGTATGCTTGTTTAAAGCAATTCTCAATTCTTGCGCTTATGCACATTTATTTGTTCTTTGAGTTGTGTTGGGTTGTTTTGATGCTTGAGTCTTGGGTGTGGTTTGAGCGGCTGATTATGGGGTGTGGAGAAAGGGCTGGTAGAATGCCGTGCTGTGTGTCTAGAGAAAAGCGAGCAACCATTTCAATTGAAATATTCCTGATTATAACTGCCTGTGCAGGCCAAAAACTGGCAAAAGCAGGCTTGGACTCTGGCGCTTGATCGTTTACACCCAATTCTCCAAAGGCGGGGCATTCCGCCGATAGTCTGATTTAGGATGGTGTGACATGAAACTGGGTGGTCGTCTGCAAGCCGCAATTGAGGTGCTCGAAGAAGTGGAGGGCCGCAAGCGCCCCGTCGCTGAGGCGCTCAAGGATTGGGGGCGGACGCATCGGTTTGCCGGATCGGGTGATCGATCCGCGATTGGCAATATCGTCTATGATGCTCTTCGAAAAAGGGCGTCTCATGCATGGCGCATGGGGGAGGATACGCCACGCGCGCTGGGGCTTGCTGCGCTGGCGTTTGATTGGAACCATACCGCCGATCAATTGGCGGGTTTGATTGCCGAAGACAGCCATGCACCCGAAGCTTTGACACAAAGCGAAGTGGCAGCCATTGAAGCCAAGTCGCTCAAGGATGCGCCCTTCTGGGTGAAGGGAGATATCCCTGAATGGCTTGAAGGTACCTTTATGGAGACCTTCGAGGATGAAGCGTTGCTGGAGGCCAAGGCTTTCGCGCGCCGCCCACCGGTAGATATTCGCGTCAATCGTCTCAAGGCCGATATTGGCAAGGTGGAGAAGGAGCTTTCGCGCTTCAACCCCAAACGCACCAAGTTGAGCGCCGATTGCCTTCGTTTTGCGCCCAAGGGTGGGGACTATCGCCAGCCGAATATTCAGGGCGATCCGGCCTTTCGCAAGGGCTTTTATGAAATTCAGGATGAGGGCAGCCAGATTGTCTCCAGTCTGATCTTTCCCAAGAAATCCGATCAGGTGTTGGACTATTGCGCTGGCGGCGGTGGTAAGACCCTCTCCATGGCCGCGCAGATGGAGAATAAGGGGCAGATCTATGCCTTTGATATCGATGCCTCCCGTCTGGCCCCGATTGTTGATCGGCTGACCCGTGCTGGTGTGCGCAATGTTCAAACCCGTACCCCCAACGAGGGAGCGCTTGATGATCTTATCGGACGTATGGACCGGGTTGTCGTGGATGCGCCGTGTACGGGGACCGGCACCTGGCGTCGCAGGCCGGAAACCAAATGGAAACTGACAGAAGAGCAACTGGATAAGCGTGTCGAGGAGCAACAGATTGCTCTGGCGCAGGCGCGCCAGTTCGTGCGTCCGGGTGGCTTTCTGGTTTACATCACCTGCTCGGTTCTGGCGGCAGAAAATGAGGAGCAGATCTATCACTTCATTGCCAACAATCCAGACTTCGAGCTGGTCTCGGCCGGTGAGGTCTGGCAGGACATGTTTGGCTTTGATGCGCCCAAGCCATGGTCCTCGGATATGATGAGCGTAACCTTGACGCCGCAATCGACCGAGACAGATGGCTTCTTCTTCTCAGTGATGGAATATCGTCCCGACTGATTCTATTCGTTCGGCGAATTCAGATACTTGTTGGAATTTCATATCCAGTGAATTGAAGCTTGGCGAGGGCTGGTGTATGAGAATATGGTATGTTCAAGAATCATAACGAGTGAAATGAAGTATGTCCAAATCTGGTGATGCCATTCAGGTTTCCATGTTCGACAGCTTGCCGGATCTGGCCCCTCAGAAAACCCAGCTCAAGCCGGGAGAGGATGAGGCCAGCGCCAAGCCTGCCAAATCGAAAAAGAAGGTGTCGCCTGCCACGGCGCTTGCCAACGAAGAGGCATTCACACTCGAGAATTTTCTCCCCTATCGCATTCTTGAAGTGGCTCAGGGCATTTCGCGCCGCATTAGCCGCGTGCTGCATGATGAGTGGGATATGAGCATAGCCGAATGGCAGGTGCTTGCCAGTCTGGCGCGGGATGGCGCTGTTTCCGTGCGCGAGATCGAGCCGCGCACCTTGCTCGATACCGTCGCCGTTTCCCGTGCGGCCAAGCGGTTGACGGATCGCAAATTCATCAAGCGCGACGTGAACAAGCAGGACAAGCGGCTTGTGGTGCTCAAGACCACGAAGAAGGGCCGCGATATTGCGTCTGAAATTGGTCACTATGTGATGGACATGGAGATCGAGTTTCTGAAAGGCATGAATGTGCAGGACCGCATTCGTCTTTCCCAGCTGCTGAAATCCTTGCGCTAAGGTGTCTCCCTTCTTTGGCCTTTTTTGCGTTGTTTCTTCTGAGCTGATGGTGGTTTGAGGTTCGGCTGGAGTTCCTGCGCGTGTTGATGCTGTTTTCCCTATTGCTCCTCTTTTTGCGCTTGAGTTTGTGGCTCCTGATCCTTGGTGCAAATATTCTGATCCTGATGGTCTTTTTGTCGATTGCGATGGGTGGCTGATGGGCGAACGATCGGTTTGGGGCGGATTTGCATGCTCTTTGGCTAAGTGAGACGCTTCTGCTCTTGGAAAAATCGGCATTTTTGGCCGCGCACCCCTGCAAAAAGCCGTATGAGAGATTGCCTTTGGCATGGCTTCAGCATAAGAGGGGGGAATAATTTTACTAAGGCTGTTTTGGCCAGCTTTTAGGCTTTAGGGAAAGGGACGCATGACGGACAAGATTCTCATTATCGACTTTGGATCTCAGGTCACTCAGCTTATTGCCCGACGGGTACGCGAAGCAGGGGTCTATTCCGAGATTGTGCCATTTCAGAGCGCGGAACAGGCTTTCAACGAGATCAAGCCGGACGGTATCATTCTCTCGGGTGGGCCAGCATCAACCGTTGACATCGGGTCTCCTCGAGCACCTCAGGTTATCTTCAGCGCAGGCATTCCCATTCTGGGCATTTGCTATGGCGAGCAGGCGATGTGTCTGCAGCTTGGCGGCACGGTTGAAAGCCCTGATCACCGCGAGTATGGGCGCGCCTTTGTTACCGTGAAGGAAAAGAGTCCGCTGTTTGATGGTGTTTGGGATCTTGGCACCAGCCATCAGGTCTGGATGAGCCACGGTGACCGGGTTGACGGTCTGCCCGCCGGCTTTGAGGTCGTTGCAACATCTGAAGGGGCTCCATTTGCAGCGATTGCTGACGAAGAGCGCCGTTTCTATGGTGTACAGTTCCACCCTGAAGTGGTGCATACACCAGATGGCGCGCAGCTGCTCTCCAACTTCGTGCATAAGATCTGTGGCTGTGAAGCGGACTGGTCCATGGCGCAGTTCCGTGCTGCTGCTATCAAGCGCATTCAGGATCAGGTTGGTGACAAGAAAGTCATCTGCGGCCTCTCTGGTGGCGTCGACTCATCTGTCACGGCTGTGTTGATCCATGAAGCAATCGGCGATCAGCTGACTTGTATCTATGTGGACTCAGGCCTGATGCGCCAGAATGAGAGCGAGCAGGTGGTCGGTCTCTTCCGTGAGCATTACAATATTCCATTGGTGCATGTGGATGCCTCCGAGATCTTCATTTCCGCTCTTGAAGGGCAGACAGACCCCGAGCGCAAACGCAAGATTATCGGCGGCCTGTTCATCGATGTGTTTGAAGATGAAGCCAATCGCATCGGCGGGGCGGATTTTCTGGCTCAGGGCACGCTTTATCCGGATGTGATTGAATCCGTGTCCTTTACCGGCGGACCTTCGGTGACCATCAAGTCGCACCATAATGTGGGCGGTTTGCCAGAACGCATGAATATGGAATTGGTCGAGCCTCTACGTGAGTTGTTCAAGGACGAGGTTCGTGCTCTTGGGAAAGAACTCGGGTTGCCTGCAAGTTTTGTCGGGCGTCATCCGTTCCCGGGGCCGGGGCTTGCCATTCGCTGCCCGGGCGGTATCTCACGCGAGAAGCTGGAGATCCTGCGTCAGGCCGATGCGATCTATCTCGATGAGATCCGCAAGGCTGGTCTCTATGATGCCATCTGGCAGGCCTTTGCGGTTCTGCTTCCGGTTCAGACCGTGGGTGTCATGGGCGATGGTCGCACCTACGAATTCGTATGCGCCTTGCGCGCGGTCACTTCGGTTGATGGCATGACCGCTGATTTCTACCATTTCGATATGGATTTCCTTTCCAAGGCAGCAACCCGCATCATCAACGAGGTGAAGGGCATCAACCGCGTGGTCTATGATGTGACCTCCAAGCCTCCCGGAACGATTGAGTGGGAATAAGACCGAGAGTGGCAAGGTATCGCATGGAGGATGCGACAATGTCTTGCCTATCTTTGGAACTATAGGTGATGTATAGGGCTATCCAGTTTCGTCTATTGCACGACTCTGGATGGCCCTTTTTTGGAGGGGCGGCGCTTATGGCCTGCCGAAGCCGGGATAAAGTGCCGTTTTGCTTATTCAGCTGGACTGTTTAATCTCGATATTCTAGCTGTATATGCTTACTATTGGTCTTGGGGGGGGAATGGTGTCGCAAAACTCAATATGGTTCAGGCTCAAAAGAAGGGCCAAGAAGCTGCTGGCAAAACCGGGCAAGCTTTATCGTCGTCATATTCGCAAAGATGCATTCACCCGTGAAGTAGACCGTTGGTTTGCCGATCATGGGGATGAGACCCTCAGGTTGGATTATCCCGACCTCACTAGGGATTCGATTGTGTTTGACTTGGGCGGTTATGTTGGAGACTTTGCTGACGCCATCAATGATAAATATGGCTGCAAGGTTTATCTCTTCGAACCTCATCCGGACTTCTACAACAAGTGTGTAGAGCGCTTCAAAGATAACAATCAGATCGTTCCTCTGAATTATGGCGTGGCTGATGTCGATGGCAGTTTTGAGCTTTCCGATAGTGTTGATGGGTCTTCTTTCCTCAACTGCGAACATGAAGGCAAGCAGACCGTTCGCTGCGAAGTGCGCGCGTTTGACCGTGTCATTCAGGATCTTGGAGTGGATGAGATCGATCTCATGAAGATCAACATTGAAGGAGGGGAATTTCCTCTGCTCGAATATCTGGCACATCATGAGATGCTTTCGATTGCCAAGGATTATCAAATCCAGTTTCACACCTTTATCAAGGGGGCCAAAAGCAAGCGGGACGGCATCGTTGATGCTTTGTCAAAGACCCATGAAAGAAGCTGGTGCTACACGTTCGTTTGGGAAAATTGGCATAGAAAATAGGTCTGGCTAGCAGAGTATGGGAAAGGGCGGTTTGTAGCCCTTTTCACCTCCTTTCTCCCTTTTTAACTCGTGGCGGATGACTTGTTTCACTGCCCCAGCGGATAGCCATCAAAGGGCTTGATTTCTCGCAGTACCATGGATGACTGCATTTCCTTGATGCGGGGCAGTCGGCGGATTTCGTCCATGGCGAAATCTGCGTAATGATCAAGATCCTTGGCGACCACCTGCAAGAGAAAGTCGGCATCTCCTGCAAGGCTATAGCAGGCCACCACGCTCTCAAGAGTTTGCACCTGACGGGCGAATAGCTCGGATTCTTCCTCACTGTGGCTGTCGATTTTTACGCGGATGAAAGCCAGTACGCCCAAGCCAATGGCGCGTCGGTTGATGCGGGCTGAATAGCCCTCAATGACGCCGCTGTCTTCCAACTGCCGAACCTTGCGCCAGCAGGGGGATGTGGAGAGGCCAACCTCTTCGGCGAGGGCCTGATTGGTCAGCCTGCCATCTTCTTGCAAGGCTTTGAGGATGCGTGTGTCGGCAGGAGAATGGCTCACGGTAGGTTCTCTCTATATTGGTTGAGTGTTGGGTAGGTTCTACCGTATATTGGCACAAAATTGCAATTAAAGGCAGGAAATTTCTGGGTTGCACGGGTAGACTTGGCCAAAAGTCAAAGGAGGCTTATTGACCATGAAGAGTGATTTACGTGTTGCCATCATCATCAATCCAGACATGCCTGTCGGTCTGATTGCCAATACCGCCAGTGCCATTGCAATCGGGCTGGGGGGCAATCAGCCAATTCTGGCCACGCGCAGTCTTACCGATAATGTTGGGCGGACGATCGATGTCAGTTCACGTTTGCCTGTCCCCATTTTGCAGGCTTCGCAAGAGACTATCGGAGATTTGTTGCTGAAGGCTCTTGAGAAAAAGCATGAGGATGCGCATGTCGTTCCTTTCCCGGCCTTTGCCCGGTCGCTGCACGCCTATGCCGACTATGAGGCTTCATTTCCGGATCGGAATCTGGCTGAAGAGGAGATTGACGGGCTCGGGCTGGTCGGGCCATCAAAATGGATAAGATCTCTGACCGGTTCGCTCAAACTGTTGCGCTAGGAAGAGCTGACTAAGGACGATTGGGTAAAAAGAAAGCGCGGCCTTTGGGAGGAATCGCAGGTCGCGCTTCTTAATGTCTCCTTGAGGAGGAGGCCCCGGGAGGAGGTGGGGCAGGAGACATGTCTAGTTGGAAATGACCACCTTGGCTGATTTCATGCCGCCAGCTGATTTGATTAGTTTAAAGAGGATCTTCGCATTGTCAGGGTGCAGACGGACACAGCCGTGAGAGGCCGGGCGGCCGAGGCGCTTAATGGATGTCGTGCCGTGAATGGCCCAGCCCTTGTGAAAGAAAACCGCGTAAGGCATTGGCGCATTGTTGTATTTTCTTGAGCGCCACATGGTATGCATACGGTAGGGGGCATATTCGCCCCTCGGGGTGTAGTAGCCTTGGCGTGCCGTGGAGACCTTCCAGCTGTGCGTGATTAGTCCGTTGACATAGACATTCATGCGCTGTTCGGAAATGTCGATTTTTGCGATGATGGGCTTTTCTGGCGGGGTCTTTTTCTCGGAGGCGGTTTCTCCAAGCAAGCGTAACTCGCCGGTGATCGGCTGGCTCTTTGGTGCTGCGATGATGGTTGCTTCTTGGGGCGTAGCAGACGATGTGGTTGCCAGAGCCTGACAGCTTAATAGCGTCAAACAAGCCAGACTTATCATTACTCGTTGCAGCATCATGATCTCAATCCCGTCATGAGAAGTATCTCGCGTTACTTCCAGTTTTGGTGCCAGATCTTAAAATTCTTCTAGCTGACGGGTTGGGAGACCGGATTTGAATTAAATTTTAGATATTAAGGTAAAGGATTGGTTTCGGTGCTTGCTCCGCCGCTTTGCTGAAGTGCTCGTCATGCGGCAGGAGCTCTCGGACCTATTCTATTTAGTGAATAAATACACGCGTATTATTCTTGCCGTTCACGTCTACCAGTTCATAAAGCTGTTTGGCATTGTCCGGATCCAGACGAATGCAGCCGTGAGAGGCTGGTGTGCCCAGAGATTTCACTGCCGAAGTTCCATGAATGGCATAGCCGCGGTAGAAGAAGATGGAGTAAGGCATTGGCGCATTATTATATTCTTTTGACCGGTAGGTTTCATACATACGGGTCGGACGATAGAGCCCTTCAGGGGTATCAAAGCCCTCGCGTGCAGAAGAAATGGGCCAAGTGTATTTTTTCCAGCCATTGATTGAGACGAACATTTTCTGCTTGGCAAGATCAACACGTATCTGGATCTCGTCATTGACCGTCGCGAAGCTGGGAGTTGCTCCCAAAAGAGCGGTCAGCATCAGCCCCAAGGCAGCAGTCTTGCTCAGTGGAGTGAATATTTTGGTCTTGAGGTAAGAAATCAACGAATGGCCCCGCGCCAGCATGATGATGCCCCTTTTAGGAAAACTGAAATCTTCAATGAAACCTGTGTTTGCGCCAGAAAAGGGAATCAATTGAAAGATTCGAGGCGGCAAACCCGATAAATTTAAGCGAGGATTACTCATTTCCTTCGGAATAAGAAGATCTCTTGAAGCGGTATAAGGGTTTTACCCAAGAAAAAAATGGAAAGTGTATCTTTTGCGTCTCACTGGATGCGCTTGTGGTTGGCGCTTTTGTGCGAGACTTGCGCCTTTGCCTATTTTTTTGCCTTTTCTTTCTTGGCAGCGCATTCGACGCAAAGGGTCGCGGTCGGGTCTATTTCCAGACGCTTGAGGGGTATCTCGGCATCGCACTCAATGCAATAACCAAAGTCGCCGCTTTCAAGACGTTCAAAGGCCTTTTCAATTTTCTGAAGCGCCAGCGCGCGACGGCGCTCTGTTTCTTTGGCCATGGCCTGACTTTGCAGGGCATCCATGCGCGAAAGGCGACCAACGCTTTGTTGGTCGAGGGCCACCACATCTCTGGACTCTTTCGACAAGTCGCTCAATGCTGCGATTTCGATGCGCTTTCCTTCCAATAGCTCCATTGCTGTCTTGGGAGAAATAGGCATAGGTCGCTCCTTTTGTTGCGGCACCGCATACCGATGCCGTCGGTAACAAAATTTTCCTTAGAAAGCTGGCTTGATGAAATCCTGCGCAAAGAAGAGCCTCACAAGCGCAAAAATTTCACAACGAGAGCGTGCGGCAGTTATCTGCCAAGGTCAATGCTTTTATTGTAGCCTCTATTCTATAGAATGACTGTACAACCTGCATGAAGGACACAAGGTCGCAGCTGGCGCTTGTTATTCCTTATTTTGTTCTGCCTTGGCATGAATTCTCTTCCGTGTTTGACTTTTATTATGGGGCACGCTACCGCTGATCTGATTTAGGTGGTTTCCCGTAAGTAGGGTGCCGATTTTTATTGTGTCGCGCATTTTTCAGGAGTTGAGTGGACGTATGGTTTTATTGCTGGTGGGGATTGCCCTTTTTCTTGTCATCCATTTGGTGCCTCAGAAAGCCGAACTGAAAGATGGTTTGACCCTTCGCTTTGGTGTGATGGGATATCGCATGTTTCACGGCGTGGTTGCGCTTGTTGCTGTCGGGCTGATCTATGTCGGATATTTTGCGGCCAAAGGAACCTTTATTCTCTGGTATCCGCCGATCTGGACAAAGCACCTTGCTGCGACGCTGATGTTGATCGCTTCCATTCTGGCTTTCTCGGGGGCTTTTTCGGGCAAGATAAAGCAGAAGCTTACGTCTCCCTTCTCGATTGCCATCAAAACATGGGCTTTTGCCCACTTGCTGGCGAATGGTTCTCTTTCTGATCTGATTCTGTTTGGATTCTTTCTCTTCTTTGGCGTGAGCTATCGCATTTCCCTCAAGCGCCGCATCGCGGCCGGGCGTGTTACCATTCCGGAAGGCCGAGTGAGTCAGGATATTTGGGCCATTTTGCTCGGGCTTGCCTTCTATGCCGCCATGATTTTCGGTGTACATGAATGGCTCTTTGGCGTCAGTCCGCTGTTTTGATGCGGATAGATCGGTTTTCTTTGACCAAAAGATCGCTCTGATCCAAATGCAGCCATGATTGATGGGCAAAGAAAGAATCCTGTCAGCTTTGAAGCACTTTTGTCGGGAAAATCGGGGTAATATCAGGTTATTTGCCCTAACTCTGGGGGTTTTTCCGGTTTTTCCCGCTTGCGAGTGGGCTTGCGCCGCATTGCATGATTGCGTCATGTGTTGGGACCGGCTAATGTCCCGCAACAGAAACGGAATATTGGTCTGCCTTTCGGGCAGTCGAAGAGAAAGTCTGCCGGCCCGATTGTCCGGCGCAAGCGAGGAATGATGTCTGAGTCCGATTTTATCCGTGAAGTCGATGAAGAGCTGCGCCATGAGCAGATCAAGAGCATGTGGGACAAGTTCGGCCCCTATGTGATCGGCTTTGCTCTTCTGATCGTTTTGGGAACTGCAGCGGACAAGGGCTATGAATATTGGCGCCAGACACAGGCTGCCAAGGCAGGGGATGCCTTCATTCATGCGCTCAGCCTTTCTGAAGACGGCAAAAAAGATGAGGCGCTCGCTGCGCTTGAACAAATCAAGGCTGAAGGGACGGGTGGATATCCGCTGCTCGCCGAGATGCGTATCGCTTCTGAAAAGGCTGCCAGTGGCGATGTCGACGAAGCGATTGCTCTTTTCAAGGATGCGGCCAACAATCCTGATGTTCAGCCAGTTATCCAGAGCCTTGCGCGCATCCGCGCCAATGTTCTGATGCTCAATCAGGGCAAGGCCGATGAAGTGATCAACGAGCTGACCGGCTTGATGGATAACAATGGTTTCCGTCATTCAGCCAGAGAGCTGGTGATGCTGGCCTATCTGGAAAAGCAGGATTACGCTCAGGCCATGCCGATCGCAGAGCGGATTTCGCAGGATGCGGAAACCCCGCCTGAAATGCGTCAGCGCGCTGAAGTTTATGTAAATTATATCCGCTCTCAATTTGAAGAAGGCGGAGAAAGCACTGCCAAGGAGGCTGCTGAATGAGACCTGCATCAGGTGTGAAAACCGAAACGCGTTCTCTGGCATATGCCGGCAAGGCCGCAATGGTGGCTCTTGTGCTCGGTTTGGCAGGCTGTTCCAGCGTGACTGATTTTGCAAGCGACGTGAATCCATTCAAGACACCGGAAGAAGTCTTGCCGGGCGAGCGGCAGTCGCTGTTTGACACCGCTGCTGTTGCCAAGGTGGAAGATACTTCGCCGGTATCCATTCCGGGGGCTGTCGATTTCTCTTCCTGGTCTCAGGCCGGTGGTCCGACGACCAACAATCCACCGAACGTCTCCTTTAGCGGGCAGGGTGCTCGCGTATGGAGCGCCAATGCCGCCATTCGCGGTGGTGACTCTGACGAGCGCGCCGCGGCGCGCCCTGTGTCTGTTGGTGGACGGGTTGCTGTTTATAGCCCTGACGGGGCAGTCTCCCTTTATAATGCCTCCAATGGTGGCCGCATCTGGAATGTCTCTGTAAGGCCCCAGAATGAAAAAGGCGTGTCCATTGGTGGTGCGGTGACCATGGATAGCGCGCGCGTTTTTGCCGCGACCGGCTTTAGCGAGCTTGTTGCGTTGGATGCTGGCAGCGGTCGCCGTCTCTGGACATTCCAGCTTGATGCGCCCGCGCGAGGGGCTCCGGTTGTTGTCGGCAATACGGTCCTTGCCGTTTCGGCTACAAACTCCCTGTTTGCTGTCAATGTTTCTGATGGCGGTGAGCTCTGGACGTTTGAGGGTATTCCTCAGGGAACCGGTCTGATGGGATCTGGCGCGCCTGCTATTAGTGGCAACACGGTTCTGTTTTCCGGCACCTCTGGCGAGCTTGTGGCGCTGGATATCAAGTCGGGTGAAATGCGTTGGTCTGACACCATCGTTCAGGGTACCCGTCGTTACGCGATCTCTGGTATCTCGGCGATCGCCGGTGGTCCGGTCGTCTCTGACGGTATTGTCTATGCGTCGAGCGTAAGCGGCAACACGATTGCCCTGCGGGTGCGCGACGGCGAGCGGATCTGGGACAGGTCTTTGGGCTCGGTGCATGCTCCTGTCGTTGCAGGCAACAGCATATTCGTTGTCGATCTGGATGACCGGATTGTCGCTCTTAACAAGAAAACCGGTAAAATTCGCTGGTCAAGCCAGCTGCCTTCGGTTAGAAGCAAGAAGAAAAGTACGAGTTGGGCCGGTCCGGTGTTGGCTGGCAGTCGCCTTTGGGTGACATCCAACGACGGAAAACTGGCCGCTGTGGACCCGAAAAACGGGAGCATAGTGCTCACCAGAGACATCAAGGATCCCGTCTTTATCGCCCCAATTGCCGTGAGTGGTCGTTTGATCATGCTGAGCGGATCGGGTCGTCTGTCCGCTTATAACTAGAGGCTCCCTCTTTTTTAGCGGTTGGGAAACCTTAGGAATTCATTGGTAACCCCGGAGTTGCTTTGCGGCTCCGGGGTGCCGTGCTATTTAGAGGATAGGGCTTCGCAGCATCTTTTGCGGGGCCAACCTCATTCGATCTGTTTGGACGAAGTGAAATGAAACTGAATGTAGCCATTGTGGGTCGCCCCAATGTTGGCAAATCCACGCTGTTCAACCGCTTGGTTGGCAAGAAGCTGGCGCTCGTTGATGACCGTCCGGGGGTTACCCGTGATCGGCGCGAGAGCGAGGTGCAGCTGGGCGATCTGCATATCAACATCATCGATACTGCCGGTTTGGAAGTGGCCGAAGAGGATGCGCTGGAAACACGCATGCGCCTGCAGACTGAAGAAGCCATCGGTATGGCCGATGTGGTTCTTTTCATGATGGATGCGCGCGCCGGCACAACTCCGATGGACGAGCATTTTGCCGCCATGGTGCGCAAGGCAGGCAAACCGACCATATTGCTGGCCAACAAGTCCGAAGGCAAAGCCTCTGACGCCGGATATTATGAAGCCTTTTCGCTTGGTCTGGGTGAGCCTATGCCGCTCTCTGCCGAGCATGGCATCGGCATGGCGGATCTTTATGAAGAACTCGTCAAGTATGATGAGGAAAAGAGAGCCAAACTCGGCAGTGATGAAGCCGATGCCATTGAGGCAGCTCTTGCTGAGGACGATGGCCCACTGGTGGATGTCGACATCGAGGATGACGAGTCCGAGGCTCCGCTCTATGATCCGACGAAGCCCTTGCGGGTAGCTATTGTCGGGCGTCCGAATGCGGGCAAGTCGACGCTCATCAACAATCTCATCGGCGAAGATCGCCTGTTGACCGGACCGGAAGCGGGCATTACGCGCGACTCCATCTCGGTGAACTGGGAGTTCCGAGATCGCAAGTTCAAGCTGTTTGATACTGCTGGCATGCGGCGCAAGGCGCGTGTGCAGGAGAAACTTGAGAAGCTTTCCGTCTCTGATGCGCTGCGCTCGATCCAGTTTGCCGAAGTGGTGATTGTGACGCTGGACGTGACCAAGCCGTTTGAGAAACAGGATCTGCAGATTGCCGATCTTGTCGGTCGGGAAGGGCGCGCAATTGTTATTGCTCTTAACAAGTGGGATCTTGTCGAGAAACCGCAAGAGATGATGGCCGAGCTGCGCGAGAAGGCAACGCGCCTTCTGCCGCAGATGCGCGATGTGCCGCTTGTTCCGGTTTCCGGTCTGACGGGCAAGAATCTGGATCGGCTGATGAAGTCGGTGCTTGATATTTATGAAGTTTGGAACCGCCGTGTTTCCACTTCCCGTCTCAACCGCTGGCTCAATGGTGCAACGCAAGGCCATCCGCCTCCAGCCGTTGGTGGTCGTCGTATCAAGGTGCGCTATGTCACCCAGATCAAGACGCGCCCGCCGACCTTTGTGGTCATGTGTTCCCGTCCGGACGACCTGCCAGATAGCTATCAGCGCTATTTGCTCAATGATTTGCGCGATACGTTTGATATTCCTGCCGTACCGGTGCGTATGTTGATGCGTAAGGGGGATAACCCCTATGCAGCAAAAGCAGCCAAACGGAAGATTTACTAGCAGCTCTTTCGAGTTTTTGTCCGAAATGATCCTGCTTTTGTAATATCTATGAATTTCGCTCTATTAGTTTGTCATTTTGTGACCAATTGATGACGCATTTTTTCATAGATTTGCGCAAACTTCTGTGGCATCGCTCTGCCTTGATGTGTATAACATCTTCGCCGACCCCTTTGTTTACGATCCTCTCGTGAGATCAGTGGGGTCGGTTTATTTTACAGACCTGTATTTACAGGCGTTCAGCAGAGTGAAAAGAGGACAAAATGAGCAAGACCTGGACACCGGACAGCTGGAGATCAATGCCGATCCAGCAGGTGCCGGATTATCCCGATGCCGAAGCAGTAGCCGCTGTCGAAAGCACGCTTGCCACTTATCCGCCTTTGGTCTTTGCTGGCGAGGCGCGCAAATTGCGTAAGCAGTTGGCGCGAGTTGCTGAAGGTGAAGGGTTCCTGCTTCAGGGCGGCGATTGCGCTGAAGCATTCGTGGAACATCATCCTGACAATATTCGCGATTTCTTCCGTGTGTTCCTGCAAATGGCAGCCGTTCTGACTTTTGCCGCCGCTTCTCCGGTGGTCAAGGTTGGCCGTATTGCTGGTCAGTTCGCCAAGCCGCGTTCCTCGCCGACAGAGACTGTTGACGGTGTGGAACTGCCAAGCTATCGAGGCGATATCATCAACGAGACCGGATTTAGTAGCGATGCACGCGTACCAGATCCGCAGCGCATGATCATGGCCTATCGCCAGTCAGCGGCAACGCTGAATCTGCTGCGTGCCTTTGCTCAGGGTGGGTATGCCAATCTGGACCATGTGCATCAGTGGACGATGGATTTCCTCAAGGATAGTCCGCAAGGCCCGCGTTATCGTGAGTTGGCCGACCGCATCACCGAGGCCATGGATTTCATGCGTGCCTGCGGTGTTGAGCCTTCCAAGACAGAAAGCCTGCGCTCCACGGACTTCTTCACCAGCCATGAAGCCTTGTTGCTCGGTTATGAGCAGGCCTTCACGCGCGTCGATTCGACCACCGGTCTGCATTATGCCACCTCTGGCCATATGCTCTGGATTGGTGACCGCACGCGCCAGATCGATCATGCGCATGTTGAATTCTTCCGCGGTATTGAAAATCCGATCGGTTTGAAATGCGGCCCGAGCATGACGCCTGACGAGCTGCTTCGCCTCATCGACGTACTCAATCCGGACAATGAAGCCGGTCGGCTGACGCTGATTACGCGTTTTGGGGCTGACAAGGTCTTTGACCATCTGCCAAATCTTGTCAAAGCGGTTAAACGTGAAGGGCACAAGGTGCTGTGGTCCTGCGATCCGATGCATGGCAACGTTGTCAAGGCAGCTAATGGCTACAAGACCCGCCCGTTCGAGCGCATTCTGAAAGAGGTTGAGAGCTTCTTTGCGGTGCATCGGTCAGAGGGGACTTACCCTGGCGGTGTGCATGTTGAGATGACGGGCAAGAATGTCACGGAATGCACCGGTGGTGCCCATGCCATTTCAGAGGATGACTTGTCAGATCGCTACCATACGGTTTGCGATCCGCGTCTCAATGCGGATCAGTCTCTTGAACTGGCTTTCCTGATTGCCGACAATATCAAGAAGCACCGTGCCAGCCTCGATGCGAGCGAAATTGCGCCTTACTAAAGGCGCTTCCTGATTCCATTCATGAAAGCCCGGCACTCTGTCGGGCTTTTCTTTTGCCGGAATTGTTTGTGAGTGGCCTTGAAAACTGGAATGCGTCAAATAGGATAGCTGCTCTGGTCACTTTACATTGGATTATCGCATTCTCTGGCTTTATATCTTTAGTCGAGAGTTTGTAAGCTCCTCGCTTCAATAACACTATTGCAATACAGGATCGCGCCGTGACCGAAAGACTTGTCTTCAGCCTTGCTCAACTCAATCCCCATCTGGGGGATATTGCGGGTAACGCCGAAATGGCCCGCGCTGCTCACAAGGTCGCTGCCGAACAAGGCGCGGATTGTCTGGTGCTCAGTGAGCTGTTCATCTCAGGCTATCCGCCTGAAGATCTCGTTCTGAAGCCAGCCTTTCAGGATGCCTGTCGTGAGCAGGTGGAAAAGCTTGCCGAATTGACTGAAGGCGACGCTCCGGCCATCCTGATTGGCTCGCCATGGGTGGACGGAGAGCGGCTTTATAACGCTGTTTGTCTTCTGGACAATGGCGAAGTGCAGGCGGTGCGCTACAAGGCCGATCTGCCGAACTATGGTGTGTTTGACGAAAAGCGCGTGTTCGCCGCAGGCCCGATGCCGGGACCGATCAACTTGCGCGGCGTGGCTGTTGGTGTGCCCATCTGTGAGGATATCTGGGATATCGAGGTTTGCGAATGTCTCGCCGAGACGGGCGCTGAGCTTCTGGTGGTACCCAATGGGTCGCCCTTCAATCTGGATAAATGGGAAGTGCGTCAACAGGTTGCCATCCAGCGCGTGATCGAAACGGAGCTGCCGCTGGTTTATCTCAATCAGGTTGGCGGGCAGGATGAACTGGTGTTTGACGGTGCTTCCTTTGCGTTGAATGGCGACCGTTCGCTGGCCATGCAGATGGTTGGTTTTGCCGAGGATCAACAGGTTCTCGTTGCCGAGCGCATCGATGGCAAATGGATGCTTTCCGGCCCGATCGAGCCGGTGATGGACCGCGATGCAAGCGCTTGGTCTGCCTGCATGCTGGGGCTGCGTGATTATGTCAACAAGAACCGTTTCCCCGGCGTTGTGCTTGGTCTCTCCGGCGGTATCGACTCGGCAATCTGCGCAGCGCTGGCTGTGGATGCTCTTGGTGCGGATCGTGTGCATTGTGTGATGCTGCCATATCGCTACACATCCGGTGAGAGCCTCAAAGATGCTGCTGATTGCGCCAAGGCGCTTGGCGTGCGCTATGATGTCGTTGATATCGTCAAGCCGGTGGAAGGCTTCTCGGAAGCTCTGTCTGGCCTTTTTGAGGGCACAGACGAGGGCGTGACGGAAGAAAACCTTCAGTCCCGTGCGCGTGGCACTATTCTGATGGCCGTATCGAACAAATTCGGCAATATGGTCGTAACCACGGGCAACAAGTCTGAAATGTCCGTTGGTTATGCCACGCTTTATGGCGACATGAATGGCGGCTTCAATCCGATCAAGGATCTCTACAAGATGGCGGTTTACCATCTTTCTGCATGGCGTAACCAGCACAAGCCCGACGGGGCTTTGGGGCCTGCAGGGGAGGTCATTCCGGCCAATATCATTTCCAAGGCACCTACGGCGGAATTGCGTGAGAACCAGACCGATCAGGACAGTTTGCCTGAATATCCGGTTCTGGACGACATTCTGGAATGCCTCGTCGAGAAGGAAATGGGCATCGAGGAAATCGTCGAGCGAGGCCATGCTCCAGATCTGGTGCGCCGCATCGAACATCTGCTTTATATCGCCGAATATAAGCGCCGCCAGTCTGCGCCGGGCGTCAAGCTCAGCGAGAAGAATTTCGGTCGCGACCGGCGCTATCCAATCACCAACGGGTTCCGTGACAGAGGCTGATAGCGCCCGTCAAACCCGCAATATCAATTTAAGGAAGTCTGCCTGATGGCTGAAATCGTTCGTTTCGCTCCGTCTCCGACGGGAAATATTCATATCGGCAATGCGCGTCCGGCGCTGATCAACTGGCTGGTAGCGATGAAGACCGGCGGTCAATTCATCTTGCGCTATGATGACACCGATCAGGAACGGTCTCGAAAGGAATATGCAGACAATATCGCCGAGGATCTGGCTTGGCTTGGCGTGAAGCCCGATCGGGTCGAACGTCAATCCGAACGCATGGGCGTTTACGACACGGTTGCCAAGAAGCTCAGGGATCTGGGCCGGCTTTATGCTTGTTATGAAACGCCTGACGAGCTGGACCGGAAACGCAAGCGCCAGCGTGCACGTGGTCTGCCGCCGGTTTATGATCGCTCGGCCCTAAAGCTGACTGAAGAGCAGATTGCCGCTTATGAGGCCGAGGGCCGCAAGCCCCATTGGCGCTTTTTGCTCGATCAGAAAACCATCAGCTGGGAAGATGGCATTCGCGGTTCTCAGAGCATCGAGTGCGATAGTGTGTCTGACCCGGTTCTGATCCGCGCCGATGGCACCTATCTTTACACGCTGCCCTCGGTGATTGACGACATCGACATGGGGGTTTCCATGATCATTCGCGGAGATGACCATGTGACCAACACGGCGGTTCAGATCCAGCTGTTTGAAATCTTGTCTGGCAAGAGCCCGAAATTTGCCCATCACAATCTGATTATCAATGCCAGCGGTGAGGGGCTGTCAAAGCGGCTTGGGTCGCTCTCTATCCGGCAGATGCGGGAAGAAGGCTATGAGCCACTGTCCGTTGCGATTTTTGCTGTTCTGAATGGGACTTCTGAGTCTGTTCAGCCGCTGGCGGATATGGAAGCTCTGGCTGACTTGTTTGCACTCGACAAGGTATCGCGCTCTTCATCCAAGTTCGATATGGCCGATCTCAATCATCTCAATGCGCGCATTCTGCATGAGACGGATTATTCAGTCGTGTCTGATCGTTTGTCTGCCCTTGGTGTCGAGGGAGGCGAAGCCTTTTGGCAGGCTGTGCGCGGTAATATCGAGCGGTTGCCTGATGTCAAAGACTGGTGGTCCATCGCCCATGACGGTTTGCCAGATGATGCTGTCGAGAAATCGGATGAAGACGCCGAATTCTATGCCAAGGCGCTTGAGCTGCTGCCGTCTGAGCCTTGGGATGCAACCACCTGGAAAAGCTGGACATCTGCTCTCAAGGCTGAAACCGGCAGAAAAGGGAAGTCCCTCTTCATGCCGTTGCGCGTGGCTTTGACCGGTCGCTCGCATGGGCCGGAGCTGGCGTCATTCCTGCCGATTATTGGTTACCAAAGAAGCGTGGACCGACTATCCTGATCGAACGCCCATCAGCAGTGCGGACCGAATTGGCGTCCGCACTGACTTCAGGCGGCTGATAGGGTTCGAACTTCATGCCATAGCGCGCCAGTGCCTGAGTATCGGGATCAACCATTGCGGTCTGCTTGGGCGAAGGGAATGGCACAAGTGGAGTGGCCGGTGTACTCTGGCGCGGCGGCGCCGGTGTGAACTGTGGCGTCATGGCCTGCGCGCGTGGGCGGTCGCTGTTGGAGATGGAGGCCATCTGGCTTGCCGGAGCCTGACAGGAGCAACCCGGCACATATTCCTGCTTGTAAAGATAGGCTGTTTCCAGCGCCTGATAAGGCTGGCCAGAGAGGGACACCATGTCGTCAGGGCTCTCGCCGGGATTGTGATAGACAAACAATTCCGCATCCGTGCCCGGGCAGCTGGATTGGCACATCTGGGCATCCCGCTGGAAGCCATTCTGGGTGGTGGAGAAGCTGATGGGGAAGAAGAAACCATCACAGGCTCGCACACATACCGTGCGGAAGGTGCCAACCTGCGGAATATCATAGTCCCTTAGATTATATTCACGCACGGAGCCGCCGCCATTGCCAAACAGGGATCCGAACAGGCCGCGCCGTTGTTGGCGTACTGGCTGCGCAAATTGCTGATATTGTTCGCCGCAACCGGCGCGGGCCAGCTGGGTGAGAATTTGCGCTTTCCTCTGTCCTGTATTGTCGGGCGGAGGGGCATAGCGGTTGCGTTTTTGTTCCAGAGCGGCCAGATTGCGTTTCATCTTGTCGATGCGTTTGACCAGCGCCGGACAGGAGGCCTTGGGCGTTCTGCGGAACAGGAAGATGTTGCCACCAAAGCAGGCATCGCGCTTGGCGCGCGCCTGGGCATTGTCCAGTTCTGCCTGCTGCTTGTGAACCGCAGCATCGAGCTTTTGATAGTTTCTCGATGAGGTCAAGCCGCCCCCGCGCTGGAGTCGTGCGAGGTCGCCCTCCAGCTGCGCACAAATCTGATCGTTTGACGACCAGGAGGTTTGGGCCTCTACGGGGAGCGTTGCCCAGATTGTAGCAACAAACAGTCCGGCTAAACTCACGCGCCTTTTCATCTTTGGTCCCAAATTCATGGCCTCTGACAGATCGATTAAATGGGGCCGCCTTACCAAACGCATCATGTGTAGGCGGATTGTTCGAGGGAAGAAAATTTCAGCTTTTCTGCTCCAGAATCACCTCCGATTGAGGCGAAATTATAGTCATTTTTTCGTGCATGTCCTTTGCCAACCAAGGAATTCTCGCAAAATTTGCAATTGATTATGACTCTCACGACAAAATGCAAAGTGGTTTCACCGTCCAGGCCCAAGAAATTCGCGGTTTTCCCTTGTCCTGATATGGAAAACTACGGTAAGAGACCGGTGGAAATCGAAGGGCTCTGAGCAGGCAGAGGGCCGTTCCGTCTTTTATGGTTTTGTTTGGATAGGTTCATGATTGAAGCAACAGAGTTTCGTAATGCCCTCGGACGCTTTGCGACCGGTATAGCCATCGTTACGACTATGGATGACAGGGACGCGCCCATGGGGCTAACCGTCAACAGCTTCAATTCCGTTTCGCTGGATCCGCCTCTGGTGCTTTGGTCGCTGGACAAGAGCTCCAACCAGATGGATGCCTTC
Organism: Cohaesibacter marisflavi; assembly: GCF_963665895.2. Taxonomy (NCBI): domain Bacteria; kingdom Pseudomonadati; phylum Pseudomonadota; class Alphaproteobacteria; order Hyphomicrobiales; family Cohaesibacteraceae; genus Cohaesibacter; species Cohaesibacter marisflavi. The sequence continues at coordinate 644,086 of NZ_OY762534.1, forward strand.
TGCAATAGCGGCTTTTATGGTGTGAGCATTCTGGCGCACGATCAGCAAATGGCTTCCAATCTTTTTGCGGCCATGGCCGAGGATCGTTTCGAGAAGGTTCAATGGAGCGCAGGGCAAACCGGCGCGCCTCTGATTGACGGGGCTCTGGCACGGATCGACTGTAAGACGGAGCAAATCATTGAAGGGGGCGATCACGTCATTCTGCTTGGTCGGGTGGTCGATATTGCCGTGTCCGATGGCGATCCGCTTGTTTATTACGGCGGCGGCTATCGCGCGCTTGCCTAACCTCTTGATGAGGCTTGGTAGGAATCAAAACCTCCCGGAAAGCTGAGCTTTCCGGGAGGTTTCTTTTGGTTTGAAACTGGCGGTGAAGCCTAGCTTTGCGGCTGCGGCACCGGCTTCTTGCCGAACATTTCTGCGTAATCCACGGCAACCTCATAATGAGGGTCTTCGATAACGGAGACTTCTACGAACTTGTCTGCTTTTTGCAGCAGATTTTTGCAGTCCGTCGAGAGATGACGCAGGTGCAGCTTCTTGCCCTGTTCTTCATATTTGGTGGCCAGTGAATCAATGGCCTGAAGGGCCGAATGGTCCCAAACGCGGGCGCCCATGAATTCGATTACCACATCTTCGGGATCGGATTTCGGGTCGAATTGTTCGTTGAAGCTGGCGATCGAGCCAAAGAAGAGCGGGCCGCGCAACTCATAGACCTTCCAGCCATGCTCTTCGGTGCTGACGCTCACATCTATGCGTTTGGCCGCCTGCCAGGCAAAGACGAGCGCCGAGACGATGACACCAACGATCACGGCAACGGCAAGGTCGGAATAGACCGTAACGGCGGTGACCAGCAGAATGACAAAGGCATCATGACGCGGGATCTTGGTCATGATCTGCAGGCTGCGCCAGGCGAAGGTGCCGATGACAACCATGAACATGACGCCAACCAATGCTGCCAGAGGGATCTGCTCGATGAGGCCTGAGGCAAACAGGATGAAGGCCAGCAGGAACAGCGCCGCCGAGATGCCAGACCAGCGCGTGCGCCCGCCGGACTTTACGTTGATCATGGACTGGCCGATCATGGCGCAGCCGCCCATGCCGCCGAAGAAACCTGTGACAATGTTGGCTGTGCCCTGAGCGACGCATTCCTTGGAAGCACCGCCGTGGGAATCGGTCATTTCGGAGACGAGATTGAGCGTCAGTAGGCTTTCAATGAGGCCGACAGCTGCCAGAATAGCCGCATAGGGGACGATGATCTGCAGGGTTTCCAGATTGATCGGGACCATCGGAATATGGAATTCCGGCAGGCCGCCAGCAATCTGGGCCATGTCACCCACACGGGGGATATCGAGATTAAGGCCGATAACGATCAGTGAAACCGCGACAATAGCCAACAGAGGGGCCGGGATTGCCTTGGTGACTTTGGGGGCCAGCCAAATGATAGCCATGGTAACGACAACAAGGCCGAGCATCGTGTAAAGCGGTGTGCCGGACATCCAGACGAGGGCGCCAGAGGCATCCTTGACCTTGAACTGGCTGAGCTGGGCAAGGCCGATGACAATGGCAAGGCCGTTCACGAAGCCGAGCATCACCGGATGGGGCACCATGCGAATGAATTTGCCCCAGCGCAACACGCCGGCAAGGATTTGGAAGATGCCCATCAGGATGACTGTGGCAAAGAGATATTCAACACCGTGGGTGACAACCAGAGAGATCATGACAACGGCAAGGGCACCTGTTGCACCGGAGATCATGCCCGGGCGGCCGCCGAGAACGGCAGTGATGAGGCCAACGATAAAGGCAGCATAAAGTCCGACGAGTGGATGAACTTGCGCCACGAAGGCAAAGGCAACGGCTTCTGGCACGAGCGCCAGGGCGACGGTCAGGCCGGAGAGAGTGTCTGTTTTGAGCTGCTCGGGAGACAAATCAAAACGGAAACGTTCGCGCAGGCCATCCGCAGAGGAGGTCTGTGGGTTCATGGTTCTTTCCTAGCGGGGATAGGGGAGAAGGACCTAAAAGGTGCTTCAAAAATACGTGTTATTTCTAATAATTCGAGCGTTTTTAACGTATACGTCCGGAAATGGCAAGCGATAGTGCCTCATTTTCGCCTGCATAGCTGTTTCGCGCCTCGATTTTTCCAAGATGTCTCCCTATATCTGCTTCAGTGTCTCGTAGAGGTAGCGATGCGCATTGGCATCTACTGAACGGGCTGGCCACAATGGCCGCAAACTGATTCTAAAACAGGATTTTATTATGCTTCGCATATTGATGGGTGTCGGTCTAGCTGTTGTCATGAGCGTTTCGGCTGTGTCCGCAGCTGATGGTCCGGAACTGATTTTCAAGAAGTCCACGGTCTGGAAGCTTCTCACGCCTGACCACAAACTGGCGACCTACGCGATTGATGATCCGCTGGTGGAGGGGGTGGCCTGCCACTATACTGTTCCTGAAAAGGGCGGCGTGTCTGGCATGCTCGGTGTTGCCGAAGAGGTCTCTGATATCTCGCTGGCCTGTCGTCAGGTGGGGCCGATTTCCTTCAAGAAGAAATTCGAGCAGGGCGAGGAAATGTTCGAACAGCGCCGGTCGCTTTTTTTCAAGAAGATGCGTATCGTGCGTGGCTGTGACAAGACCCGTAATGTGCTGGTTTATCTGAGCTATTCAGACAAGCTGATTGAGGGCAGCCCGAAAAACTCAACCTCCACGGTGCCTATCATGCCATGGGGAGATCATGAAGCCCCGCGCTGTGAAGACTGGCTGGATGATTGATCTGTCTTGGGTTTTATAAATGCCCTATGGTAACGCCGGTGAGCTTGGCGACATGGTCTCTCATATGCGTTTGCAGTTGTGAGATGGGATCATCAGGCGCAGCAGTATAAGCGTGATCATCCCATGCGGTGACCCGACGAATGAAGCGAAGGCTGTTGGTCATGAAGAGGCCATCAGCCTTTTTTACATCCTCAGAAGAGAGAGAGGCTTCCGTTGCCTCAAAGCCCCATTGCGGCGCCAGTGTCAGCAGCTGCTGGCGCACAATGCCGGGTAGGACACCGTCGGAGACGGGCGGTGTCGTCAGGCAGCTGCCATGAAGGGAGAAGAGGTTGCCGATGGTGGTGCAGGCAATCTTGCCCTCTGTGTTGAGCAACAGCGCATCGCTGGCCCCAGCCTGTTCGGCCTGTTGAGCGGCGGCGATATTATCGAGATAATTGTTGCTCTTGATGCTGGCGGTGAGGGACTGTGCGTTGCGTCGGATGGTGCTGGTGGCAAGGCTCATGTCTTGAAAGGCAAGACCATCGGGCAAGGACGCCAGCGTTGCCAATAGGGTTGGGCGAGCCTCCACCGGGGGCAGGAGCCCACGTCCGCCACTGCCACGGGAGACGGCAATCCGCAAAATGGTGTTGGTCTCTTTGGACAAGGCTGCAAGCTGGCTTACTGTGTGTTCCAGCATGATAGGGTCCAGGGACATCCCCAGACGGTTGGCGCTTTGGGTAAGGCGCGCACTGTGCTCTTGCCACCAAAGCGGCGCCCCATGCAAGACAGGCAAGGTTTCAAACAGGCCATCACCAAGCAGAAAACCGCGATCTGATGCAGAAAGCGAGACGTCGTCGCATTCCTCTCCAACAAAGAGGGTGCCGTTCAGTATTGTCGCTTTCATGATGGAATGCCTTTCCTTTGGTTGCCGTATCTGCATTCAAGCATGAGCATCGTCCAGAAAATTCTTGAGCAGGGTGTGCCCATAGTCGGTCAGGATCGACTCGGGATGAAACTGCAATCCAATTGTCGGGTGGGTTGCGTGTTTAAGGGCCATGATTTCGCCCTCCTCAGACCATGCCGTCACGACAAGATCGGAGGGGACAGCCTGCGGCGAGACGACCAGTGAATGGTAGCGGGCAACCTTGAGCGGAGACGATATGGTGCGGAATATGCCGGTCTCTTCGTGGCTGATCTGGCTTGCGCGCCCATGCATGGGCTGTTTGGCCCGTATGACTTCTGCACCAAAGGCATGACCGATGGCCTGATGGCCAAGGCAGATGCCAAGGATTGGAATGCGGCCGGAAAAATGGCGTATCAGATCGATCATGATACCGGCATCTTCTGGCCGTCCGGGGCCGGGAGAGAGCAAAATGGCATCCGGATCGAGGCGGGCAATGTCTGCGATGTCCAGCGCGTCATTGCGGTAGACGGTGACGGCTTCTCCCAATTCCTCGCAATAGCGGGCAAGATTGAAGACAAAGGAATCGTAATTGTCGAGAATGAGGATCACGGCTGCTTCCCGCCTTTTGTTGCGGGAGAATGCTCCAGTGTTGCGCGCTCGTCTTCAATGGACGTGCCGAAAGCCTTAAATAGTGCTGAGGCCTTGTGCAGGCATTCTTCATATTCCTCAGCCGGATCGGACAGAATGGTTATGCCGCCGCCGACATTGAAATGCGCCATGCCATCTTTGAATGTAACGGTGCGAATGGCGATATTGGTGTCCATGGTGCCATTGAAGCCGATATATCCGATACAGCCACAATAGGCGCCGCGGGGTAGGTCTTCCAGCTCGGTGATAATTTCCATGGCGCGGATTTTTGGGGCTCCGGTGATGGACCCGCCCGGGAAAGACGCGGCGAGCAAGGCGACTGCGCCATTGGGGGCTTTCAGTTTGCCTTGCACTGTGGATACCAGATGATGCACGCGGGCGTAGCTTTCAAGCGCACAGAGATCGGGCACCTTGATGCTGCCCGGCTCACAGACGCGGGAGAGATCGTTGCGCATCAGATCGGTGATCATGATATTCTCGGCGCGATCCTTCTCGCTGTTGAGCAAGATTTCCGCATTGGTCTTGTCTCGCTCCGGGTTGGCAAGATCACGCGGCGCAGTGCCCTTGATCGGGCGGGTCTCCACATTGCCCGATGCATCTAGCGTGATGAAGCGCTCGGGCGAGCTGGAGGCAATCACATGGTCGGGATAGGCCAGGTAGGCTGCAAAGGGGGCCGCATTGTGCGCACGCATTGCGCCGTAATAGGCCAGCGGTGTCGCGTTGGTAGCCTTTGGCATGGGTGCAGAAAACCGCTGGGTGATGTTGGCCTGAAAGATGTCGCCCTGCCGGATATAGTGGCGCGTCTTGGTGATGGAATTCTCAAAGTCGGAGCGGGAAACATCAGATCTCCAGCCGCAAATGGAGGGCGGCGAGGTCTGGCTTGCCTGCAGGGCAGGCTTTGCCTTGCTTGCTTTATTCAATTGATCGCAAAACCAGTCGAGACGCTCTGCTGCATGGTGTTCGCACTCATCCCCTTTAAAGGGCCTGCCGGAAGAGAAGACATAGGCGCGTTCTGTGGTGCTTTCGGTCAGGGCTTTGTCTTGCCCTTCCTCAGGGGCAAAATGGTCAATTGCTAGTACAAGATCATAAAAGGGCAGGAGAATTGCGTCGAGCGCTTCGTCTTCTCGCGATGTGCGCGGCAAGACTTCCAGCAGTCTGCCTGCTTCATAGGAGAGATAACCCAATGCTCCGCCCTGAAAAGGAGGCAAGCCATCTCCTACGGGCTGCAGGGCAAATTCCTGCAGCTTGTTGTTCAGCGCGATAAGCGGAGGGTCGGCAAGCGGGCTGTCATTCCAATAGGCTGTGCCCTCGGACACCCTGAAAATGGCAAAAGGCGAGAAACAGAGAAAGGAATAGCGGCCAAGGGCGGGGGACCGGGCCGCACTATCCAGATATGCCAGATAGGGCTGGCTGCTTAATGCGGGGAGCAAGCTGGCCGGATCGGTAAAGGGGACCTCCCGAACGCGCGGAACCGGGGGCTTCTCATCGAAAGTGCCGACCATGTCTATTCTCGGGATCCTCTTGAGAGGGAGCCGCTAGAAGTCAGGCTCCGCAGAAATTCTTGTGCAAGACAGCGAGCACTTCTTCCACGATCGGGCTGGCGAGCGAATAATAGATCGTCGTACCGTCGCGGCGGGTGGAGACGATATTCTGCGCGCGCATCAACGCCATATGCTGGGAAACAGTCGTCATGCGCAGACCCGTTTTCTCAGCCAGCGTTCCGACATTCTGCTCACCGTCGATCAATTGACAAAGAATGAGCAGGCGCGGCCCTGATGCCAGAAGTTTCAGGAAGCTCGCTGCTTCTTCAGAATTTTGTTCTAGTTCTTGTATTTTCATTGTCTGTAGCCAGTTGATTTTTTGTCCGAAGCTTTCATCAAGCCGGGCCCTTGTCTTCGAGGGGCTATAGCATATCGGACGCCGTCTTGTGAAATCCGATCAGGAAAGCATTTGTTCAGCACGCGGAGTGTTTGGAAAGGCACTATAGCGATTGTTGAACGAGAGTGAAGCATTTTCGCGTTTTATAAAAGTGCTTTCAGATAGAATTTGCAATTCGTTGGCATTCTTGAAGAGGCTTTCTGCTGAGCAGGGGGTAAAATTTGTCTGATGCGATAGTCAGTGCAGAGAGACGCGGAAATGAAAGATCCTACCTGCGAGATTGCCACAGGGGTGCGTTCCTCGTTGTTTGCGTCGGAAAGTCGCTTATAAAACCACATAAATTGATAAAAAGAGCGGTTGACGTGGCAGGGCAATTTGGCCATTGTGGCCGCATGAAAACGGACCGTCTGACCAACTGCTGCATTATTGGTTTGATTATTATCCACTAGCACCTTTGCTGGCTGGAGCCGTTTCGCTCATCCCTTGAAAATATGAAACGATTTCCGGCCAACGACGAATGTGCGGTTGCGCGACGGTTTGGGCCCTTTCTGTGGAATGGTTGTCCTTGCGTTTTGTGTTTTGATTGGCTGCCGGAGGCGGCAATAAAATTGGGAATGGGTCAATGACCGAACATGCTGAACAAACTCAGTTGATGCTTTACAACACGCTCACCAAGCAGAAAGAGGCGTTCTCGCCACTCGACCCTGACAATGTTCGCATGTATGTCTGCGGGCCGACCGTTTATGACACGGCGCATATCGGCAACGCGCGTCCGGTTGTGGTGTTTGACATGCTGTTTAGGTTGCTGCGCCATGTCTATGGGCCCGAGCATGTGACCTATGTGCGCAACATCACCGATGTGGATGACAAGATCAACGCGCGTGCAGCCGATAGAGGCATCTCCATTCGTGAGCTGACCGATGAGACAACCGCGCTTTATCACGCCGATATGGATGCTCTTGGTGCCATGCGCCCGACCATCGAGCCACGGGCGACTGAGCATATTGAAGATATGCTGCGCATGATTGGCACTCTGATTGAAAAGGGGCATGCTTATGCTGCGGAAGGGCATGTTCTCTTCGCGGTGGACAGCATGGAAGACTATGGAAAGCTATCCGGTCGCTCGGTGGACGACATGATCGCCGGGGCGCGCGTCGAGGTGGCTCCCTATAAACGCAATCCGATGGATTTTGTGCTCTGGAAGCCTTCCAAGGAAGGGGAACCACGCTGGCCGAGCCCATGGGGCGAGGGGCGTCCGGGCTGGCATATCGAATGCTCGGCGATGAGCGAGAAGCATCTGGGCGAAGTGTTTGACATTCATGGTGGTGGGATCGACCTCACCTTCCCACATCATGAAAACGAGATTGCCCAATCGCGCTGTGCCCATGGCAATGAGGCGATGGCAAAGGTCTGGATGCATAACGGGTTTGTGCAGGTCGAGGGCGAGAAGATGTCCAAATCCCTGGGCAACTTCACCACGGTGCATGACCTGATCGACAAATATCCCGGTGAGGCGATTCGTCTTGCGCTTTTGACGACCCATTACACCAAACCGTTCAACTGGACCGCCGATGGCGTGAAGGAAGCCAAGCGGATGCTGGACCAATGGTATGCCCTGACGGCTGACGTTGAGGCTAGTGAACCTGATGCGGCCGTTGTGGCAGCTCTTGCCGATGACCTCAATACGCCAAAGGCCATTGCCGAGTTGCATGGCTTGCGCTCCAAGGCAGCGCAGGGCGACAAGGCCGCGGCTGCATCGTTGAAGGCAACGTTGCAGCAGTTGATCGGTGTGCTGGGGCAGGATCCGAAAGCATGGGCGGACTGGCGTCCGGCAGCAGCCGGTGACGTTGACGAAGCGGCCATTCAGGCAATCGTTGATGAACGCCTTGAAGCGCGTAACAGCAAGGACTTTGCGAAGTCCGACGAATTGCGTGACAAGCTGGCTGCCATGGGCGTCGTACTCAAGGATAGCAAGAACAAGGAAACGGGTGCATTCGAGACCACCTGGAGCCTTGAAGGCTAAATGAAACATGGCGGGGCTCCATCAGCCCCGCTTTTTTAGACCGGGCAAGCAAGCGCCCAAATTCATTCTCTTCATTCAGGACCAGACACATGACCAAAGATCGTCTTTATCTGTTCGATACCACCTTGCGCGACGGTGCGCAGACCAACGGCCTCGATTTCAGCGTAGAAGACAAAATTCTCATTGCTGGCATTCTGGATGATCTGGGCATCGACTATGTCGAGGGAGGCTATCCCGGGGCCAACCCGACCGATGATGCCTTCTTCAAGGAAAAACGCACCAAGAAGGCCACATTCACTGCATTCGGGATGACAAAACGGGCAGGGCGCTCGGTGGAGAATGACCCTGGCGTTCAGGCTTTGATCAACGCCGCTTCGGACGCAATCTGTTTTGTTGCCAAATCATGGGATTACCATGTGGATGTGGCGCTTGGCTGCACCAATGAAGAAAATCTTGAAGGGATCGCGGAGTCTGTAAAGGCAACCAATGCGGCTGGCAAGGTCGCTATGGTCGATTGCGAGCATTTCTTCGATGGTTACAAGGCCAATCGGGCCTATGCGCTGGATTGTGTCAAGACCGCCTATGAAGCCGGTGCGCGCTGGGTGGTTCTGTGTGACACAAACGGTGGCACGCTTCCCCATGAAATCACCCAGATCGTCGAGGATGTGCTGACATTGGTGCCCGGTACTCATATCGGTATCCATGCGCATAATGACACCGAACAGGCTGTCGCCAATTCGCTGGCGGCGGTGCGGGCTGGGGTCCGGCAAATTCAGGGCACGCTCAATGGCATTGGTGAACGGTGCGGCAACGCCAACCTGATCACGCTGATCCCGACGCTGAAGCTGAAAGAGGAGTTCGCCGATCAATTCGAGATCGGTGTGCCCGATGAGAAACTTGTCGAACTGACGAGCATTTCGCGTGGTTTCGACGAATTGCTGAACAAGGCTCCGGATCGCCATAGTCCCTATGTCGGGGCCAGTGCCTTTGCGACCAAGGCGGGCATTCATGCCTCGGCCATTTTGAAAGATCCACAGACCTATGAGCATGTGGATCCGGCGCTGGTGGGCAACCATCGCAAGGTGCTGGTTTCCAATCAGGCCGGCATGTCCAATCTGATCGACGAACTCAAACGCATGGGTATCGTGGTTGAGAAGTCCGACCCACGCCTTGTGGATCTGCTCTCCATCGTCAAGGAACGCGAAGCCCATGGCTATGCTTATGAAGGCGCGAGTGCGTCGCTTGAGTTGTTGGCGCGGCGCCATCTGGGCTCGGTGCCTGAATATTTCAAGATCGAGAGTTTCCGTGTCATGGTGGAGCGGCGGCATAATGCCAACGGCGATCTGGTGACGCTCTCCGAAGCGGTGGTAAAGATCTGGCTGGATGGTGAAAAGCTGATGTCGGTGGCTGAGGCAACCGGTCCGGTCAACGCGCTTGACCTTGCCTTACGCAAGGATCTGGGACGCTTGCAGGGCAAGATCGACGATCTAGAACTGGTGGACTATAAGGTGCGTATCCTCAATGGTGGCACCGACGCCATAACCCGCGTTCTGATCGAAAGCCGTGATGGAGCCGGCCACAGGTGGTTTACAGTTGGCGTCTCCGAGAATATTGTAGACGCTTCCTTCCAGGCCTTGTTGGATTCTATTACCTTCAAGCTTCTCAAATATTCCTGATAATGCGCCCCGGCAGCAGATGGTTGCTCTTTGGGCACGGAAACTGAGGCCCTATGAGCCAGATGCGCGATAAAGCCGGGGGCATTGCGCCCGCTTCCGATGGGACATTGTCCTCTGAGACAGCCAGCAAAGACACCCAGATCGGGCTTCTGATGGCCCTGGGGGCCTACGGCTCGTGGGGTATTTTCCCGCTCTATTTCTCGATGCTGGCTCATGTGCCGGCCATTGAGGTGGTGGCGCATCGCATCTCCTGGTCGCTGGTTCTGATGGCTGTGTGGTTTCTCTTGCGCAGACGTTGGGGGGAAGTCTGGCCGGTGTTGAGGCAACCGCGTGTTTTCGGTTTGCTCATTGCGACCGGGCTGCTCGTCAGTAGCAACTGGCTCACCTATGTCTGGGCTGTGGGCCACGGGCAGGCGACAGAGGCCAGCCTTGGCTATTTCATTGTGCCCATGGTCAATGTGGCAACCGGGTATCTGCTATTGTCTGAGCGTCTTTCCCGCTTACAGATTGTCGCGATATGCCTTGCCATATTGTCCATTTTGCTGCAGATGCTGCTCTTGGGCACAGTGCCGATTGTTTCGCTCTTGTTGGCGCTGACATTTGGTGCCTATGGCTATTTGCGCAAAATCTTGCCTGTTGGTGCCAATCTTGGCTTGCTGGTGGAGCTGATCGCGATCACACCCATCGCATTTGGCTATATTCTGTATCTGCAAACCAGCGGGGCGGGGCATTTTGTGTTGTCTGATAAGCCGACAATGCTGCTGCTTATCTTCACCGGGCTGATTACATCCATGCCTCTGATCTGGTTCTCTGGTGCGGCCAAGCGTCTTAATATGATAACCATCGGTATCATGCAGTATCTCAACCCATCCATCCAGTTCATGATCGCCATTTTCGTGCTCAAGGAAAGCATCTCCATGAGCAAGCTGGCAACATTTATGCTGATCTGGCTATCGGTTGCTGTCTATTCCTATGACGCGCTTTCCAAAAGGCGGCATAATCGCGCAAAGTCAAAGGCGGTCTGAGCCTGCGGCCTAGTCTTTACCGGGGGTGATAAGCAGCCAGATCGCTGCTGCAAAAAGCGTTAGACCCGCAATCTTGCGCCAATCAATCGGCGTCGACGATTGTCCGGTGACGCCCAGATAGTCGGCGAGCAGGGCCACGCCCATTTGTCCAAAGACAATAAGCGCTACGGCGGCTGCCGGGTTGACCTTGGCAAAGGCAAAGGCCGAGCCGGTGACGATGATGACGCCGGCAAGGCCGCCAAGCAGCATTTGCAAGATGCGTTGCCAGCCCAGAGGGGCGAGCGTCAATTGGCCGTTATAGGTGAAAAGCGCCAACAGGGAAATGGCGATCAGGCCACCTGCGACATACATGACCAGCCCGGTGCTGGCTGCGTTGTCTGCCAGACTGATGCGGGCTGCCAGAATGGCCTGAAAGGAAATGACAGCGCCGACGATCAGTGCCGCCAGAGCCCCCAGGGTTGCAGGTTGATTCATGAAGCCATCCGGGCAGACTGGACTGCCAATATTTGTTGAAGCCGAGTTTTGCGCGCGGATCCTATGGTATCGGTGCTGATATGGCAACGCGAAGTGTGGATAGAATACGCCCTATCGCGCGCTGCTAAAGAGCGTCGAGACTGCTGTTTCGGTGTGATCCGTCCATCTCTTCTTCGGGGATTTTGGCCACTGCTTCGCGTAGCAAGGGGACGATCTGATCGGTGGATCGGGCGGTCAAAAAGGAAATGCCCATTCCCTGACGAAAGAAGGCCTCTTCTTCCATATGATCGAACAATCGAGCCAGAGGATCCCAGAAGCCATTAATATTGGCCAATAAAATCGGCTTCTTATGTTGCCCCAATTGTGCCCAGGTGAGCATTTCGACCACTTCTTCCAAGGTTCCGATGCCGCCGGGAAGCGCTACAAAGGCTTGCGCTGCATCGAACATCTTGCGTTTTCTTTCATGCATGTCCTTGGTGACGATCAAGTCTTGGACTGTATCGAGCATGACTTCGCGTTCCTGAAGAAACTCTGGAATGATTCCGGTGACATTGCCCCCGTTGTCGAGTACACTCTTGGCAAGAATGCCCATGAGGCCAACTGCTCCGCCACCATAGACAAGCCTGATATCCGCTTTGGCCAATTGTTCGCCAAGCGAGCGCGCAGCATCTGCATAGATAGGTGATTTACCGCTTCCGGATCCGCAGTAGACGCAAATATTTTTTAATTTAGACATGGATGTTGTGTTGCATTGATGTCCGGTCCGGTCAAGCCGGTTGTTGCAAATAGTGCGCTAGTCTTGTCCGGGTGTTAAAAAAAGGTTAGGAATTGGCTTGAAGGTTCAAGACTCTATCATTTTCGGGTGACTCGTTGAACATTCGGGTGCTTTATGCCTTTTCTGCCCTTGTAGGGAAGGCGCTGGACGGCGTGGGAATTGTCGAGCCGATGTCCGTTCTGGTGTTAATTGTGGCATTGCCGCTGATCGGCACAACTGAAGTGTGATTGTAGGATGAAATCTGCTGCTCCTTTTGTCGCAATAGTTTGCGGTGTTTTTGTTGCTCTCGTTGTTGGCATCGCCGCTTTCGGAGACCGAATTGGTCTGGGGAATCTGGCGGATGGTATCAATGACAGCCTGTCGTCTGTTACCTCGCTGGTGTTGCCTGAGAAAGAGCAGACCCAGCCGCCAGTTGAAGCGGCCAAGGAAGAGACTGCTTCCAAGCCGGATAGCGCGCTTGACACCAAAGAGCCCCAACAAACCGCGCAAGCGGAACAAACAGGATCAGATGCGGAGTCCGCAGGGTCTGATCTGGCGCCGACCTTTGATATTGTGCGTGTCGAGCCTGATGGCAATACGCTTGTTGCGGGCAGGGCACAGCCAGGCTGGACCGTGGAATTGAAAAACGGATCGGCCATTCTGTCCAAAGCCGTCGCCAATACCGATGGTGAGTGGGTTATGATCTTGAATGATCCGCTCGGGGAAGGCGTGTCTGATCTTTCCCTTTCGGCCCAGTCAGAAGATGGCGGCGAGGCGATTGCGTCCCAAAGCTCGGTGACGGTTGCCCGTTCTGCGGAAAAGGATGGGGAATTGCTGGTCGTTGAGACCGAGCCGGGCAAGGCCTCCAAGATTTTGGCCAGCATCGCCAAGCCAAAGGCAGCTGAAGCGTCTACTGAGGCGGCAGAACCTGCAGAATCTTCAGGGGAGACAGAGACTGCGTCTGCCGAGACTGCCGGTGATGCTTCTGCCCAAGTGGTCAGCCTTGACAATGCTTCTGTTGGGACGCCAGTTGCAGAGCCTTCTGCTAATGCGGCACCGATGCAAGAAGGAACGAACACCAAAGCGGGCGGCTCCGAGCCAATGGCCGTTGCCAGTAAGGATACGGGCACGGATGCGTTGGTTGATGCCACTCAAGATACAAGCCCTGCGCAGACTGCCGTTGCGCAGGAAAGTGCTTCCGAGCAGGTTGTTCCGGCTCAGGCAGCGCTTGAAAAGCCTGCCGATGATGCTACTGCACAGTCCATCTCGATTGAGGCTGTAGAGATTGAAGGCGATATGCTTTTCGTCGCGGGTGCTGCGGAGCCATCGGGTTCGATGTTGAGGCTCTATATCGATAATGGCGAGGTCGCAAGCGCGCGTAGCGGTGAAAGGGGCCGCTTCCTGTTCGACAATAATGTTTCTCTTGATGCCGGGTCTCATGTTGCCCGTGTGGATCTGCTCGACGGTAGCAATGGTGACGTGTTGACACGCGCCGAGGTGACCTTCTCCAAACAGGCTGGCGGGCTTCAGATCGTCAGCGCGGAAGGCACCCTGGGCGACAAGGTTCAACGCGGTGTGAGCGCGTCGGCAGAATCCGGCGCTGTTGAAACCAAGAAGGTGATCATCCGCCGTGGTGATAATCTCTGGACGATTGCACGCCGTGTCTATGGCGCTGGCATTCGTTATTCCACCATTTACGACACCAACAACGACCAGATTCGCGATCCGCACTGGATCTATCCCGGTCAGGTGTTCGAGTTGCCCAAGGGGCAGGATGGTTGGGATAACAACTTCGATGCGGTTGAGACGCCCGATCTGGGGCAGAATGTTGCGCCTTCGGCTGATGCTGTTGCGGGCTGACACCGCTTTATTTGATTTTGTAAAATGGCCAGAAGCTCGCGCTTCGGGCCATTTTGCGTTTTGATTGCCGATCATGGGCAGGGCCTGGTTGCGTGATCTGAAACACATTTCTTATCGTAAATATGCGATGAAGCCTTGTTTTTGTCTGCGGGTTTCTCTATTAATCGCAATTATGCGATGAATGTGTTGGCCATTTCTGATGGCTCCAAGCGTGACATGGATAAGGATATGGCCGAAATGCAAGAGAATGCAGAGCGAGGGCTTTGCGGGGATGCAAAGACCGACGATTGCTGCTGCGAAGTTGATCTGGAGCTTGCCCGCGCTTTCAAGGCGCTTGGCCATCCGGCCCGTCTTATGATCCTTTCCAAGCTTGGCTCTCATCAGCATTGTTGCGGGGATATCTGCTCTTCCTTGCCGCTGGCCCAGTCCACTGTGTCGCAGCATCTCAAGGTGCTCAGGGAATGTGGCTTTATCGAATGGCAAACGGCGGGCCCGCAATCGCACTACCGAGTGAATTCGGAAAAGGTTTCCTGGTTTCTTGCTCGTAGCGAAGCATTTTTCGCTGGGGTGACAAACTCGCTATCCAATATTGACTAAAGCGCAGAGAACAATGCGCTTTGCCTCCTCTCGGCGCAAGCCGACAATTGCAGGACCAAATTCTTATGACCAAACCACCTTCCATCTCCAAACCGGAGAGTGAAAGTGCTCAGGATATCGATGCAGAAGCGTCTGCATTTTCGACCTTACGCAAATTGTGGCCTTATATCTGGCCCGCAGATAGAAGCGATCTGAAAAAACGCGTTGCCTTGGCTGTTGTCGCCTTGGCATTGGGCAAGATTGTCAATGTGCTCACGCCCTATTTCTTCAAGTGGGCGACCGATGCCCTGACAGATAGCAGTGCACCGGATGGCGTGGGCGCTGTCGGATGGCTCAGCATTCCGGTGATGCTGGTTGCCTCCTATGGTCTGGCGCGCATAACCAATGTTGCTTTTGATCAGATGCGTGATGCATTGTTTGCCCGCGTTGGCCAGCATGCAGTGCGGAATCTGTCTTTCAAGACCTTCGAGCATATGCACAAGCTGTCTTTGCGCTATCATTTGCAACGGCATACCGGTGGCCTCTCGCGCATTATAGAACGCGGTACGCACGCCATTGAAGGAGTGGTGCGCCATACCATTCTGCATGCTGTGCCCACATTCTTGCAGTTTATCTTCATGGCTGCGGTGATCGCCTATCAGTTCGATATCATTTATGTTCTGGTCGTTGTCGGGATGATCGCGCTCTATGTCGCCTTCACCATTCGGGTGACGGCATGGCGCATCGATATCCGGCGCCGGATGAACGAATCCGACAATGAGGCCAACTCCAAGGCCGTCGACAGCCTGCTCAACTATGAAACGGTCAAATATTTCGGCAACGAGGAGATGGAGAGCACGCGCTATGATAGCTCGCTTGGGGTCTACCAGAAAGCCGCTATCAGCACATGGGTGTCACTTGCTTGGCTCAACTTTGGCCAGACCGTGATCTTTTCCATCGGCATGGCGACCTGCATGGGCCTGTCTGCCTATGGGGTTATGCAGGGCACCCAGAGCGTTGGTGACTTCGTGCTGATCAACGCGCTGTTGATGCAGCTGTCCATTCCACTCAACTTCTTTGGCTCCATGCATCGGGAGATCAAGCAGGGGCTGGTGGATTTGGAAGCCATGTTCAGCCTGATGCGCGAGGCGCCGGAGGTTACGGACAAACCTACTGCCGCAAAGCTCGCCGTCGATGGCGGTTCTGTTCGGTTCGACAATGTGCTGTTTCACTATGATGAAGAGCGCCCCATCCTCAAAGGTGTGAGCTTTGAAGTGCCAGCGGGCAAGACCGTGGCCATCGTCGGGCCGTCGGGGGCAGGCAAGTCGACCATCTCGCGCCTGCTGTTCCGATTTTATGATGTCAGCGGCGGCGCGATCACCGTTGACGGGCAGGATATTCGCGATGTGCAGCAGCTGAGCCTGCGGCAGAATATCGGCATGGTGCCGCAGGATACGGTGCTGTTCAACGATACGCTGCTTTACAATATCGGCTATGGCCGTCCGTCCGCGAGCCGGGAAGAGATCGAAGATGCAGCTCGTATGGCCCAGATTTCCGAATTCGTTAAGAGCCTGCCCAATGGCTTTGACACGGAAGTGGGTGAGCGAGGGCTAAAGCTCTCCGGCGGTGAGAAGCAGCGTGTGGCCATTGCCCGTACCATCCTCAAGGCTCCTCCGATTCTGGTGCTCGATGAGGCCACCTCAGCGCTGGATAGCCACACTGAGCAGGAAATTCAGACCGCTCTGGATCAGGTCTCGCAGAACCGGACCACACTGGTCATTGCGCACCGCCTGTCCACGGTGATCGGGGCAGACGAGATCATCGTGCTCGAAGCTGGCAAGATCAAGGAACGCGGCCGCCATGCGGACCTTCTGGCTCAGGGTGGGCTCTATGCCTCCATGTGGGATCGTCAACGCGAGGCAAGCGAAGCAGAAGAGCGTTTGCGTAAGGCGGTTGAAGGGGACAATCAGGGCTATCTGCCAAGCCATGAGCTGCAGCCAGCGGAATGATATGATTCCCGATTATGGAACTAAAAACAAAAATCCCCGGCAACTCAACTGGTTGTCGGGGATTTCTTTGAAATCGATTCGGGTTCGATCCGATTGAGACTTTGATTCAGCTTTTGGCGCTAACGCCTTGAATTTGGATTCAAATTCAAGGCTGGGAATCAGTCGTCGTAAACCGGTGAGCCATATATCTTCCAGCTTGCGGAGCGGAAATCATACATGCGGCCCTGTTCCATGCAATCCGGTACGAGACAGTTCACGATGTGAGGAACCAGCTCGGTTGGATGTGGCAATGTCATCGGGTCTTCCCCGGGAACAGCCTTGGCGCGCATGCCTGTGCGGGTGGGGCCGGGGTTGAAGCAATTGGCCTTCACATTGGTTTGCTGGATCTCGCCAGCATAGGTGCGGACCATGGCTTCCAAGCCTGCCTTTGAGATTGAATAGATGCCCCAATAGGGATTGCATTTATGGGGTGATCCGGACGTCACAAAGAGAGCGCGGCCCGCATCAGATTGGCGTAGCAGCGGATCGAGGGAGCGGATCAGACGCCAGTTGGCGGTCAGGTTTACGCCCATGACCTTTTCCCAATCCTTGACCGGGTCCAGATGAGTGATGGGCGTCACTGCTCCCAGCAAGCCGGCATTGCCAAACAGGATGTCGAGCTTGCCCCAACGTTCATAGATCGCACCGCCGAGGCGGTCGATGGCGTCATAATCCATCAGGTCGAGCGGCACCAGCGTTGTCGAGCCGCCAAGGGCCTGAATTTCATCGTCCAGTTCTTCCAGAGCGCCGACCGTTTTGGCAACCGCGATGATGTGGGCCCCTTCCTTGGCGAGCGCCAGGGATGTGTGCCAGCCGATGCCACGAGACGCGCCTGTAACGACGGCTATGCGATCTTTGAGACGTTGTTCAGTCATCGCTCAAATCCTCTTCTAGTCGACCAGCAGGCCAAGGGCTCTGTGATTTTCCGATGCTTCAAGATCTTTCAGGCGTGTCGGATAGTCGCCAGTGAAGCAGTGATCGGTGAATTGCGGGTTTTTGTTGTCCCGACCTTCATAGCCACAGGCACGGTAGATTCCGTCAATGGAGATGAAGCCAAGGGAATCGGCGCCAATATATTTGCGCATGCCTTCCAGATCATATTGGGCGGCAAGCAGCTTTTCGCGGTCTGGCGTGTCGATGCCGTAATAATCGGAGTGAGTGATTGGCGGGCTGGCGAGCAGCATATGCACTTCGGTTGCGCCTGCATCACGCATCATCTGCACGATCTTGGATGAGGTGGTGCCGCGCACAAGGCTGTCATCCACCAGAACGATGCGTTTGCCCTGAACCTGAGATCGGTTGGCCGAATGCTTGAGCCGCACACCAAGCGCGCGAATCTGCTGGGTTGGCTCAATGAAGGTCCGGCCCACATAGTGGTTTCGCACAATCCCAAGTTCGAACGGAATGTCCGCTTCCTGCGCATAGCCCAGAGCGGCCGGAACGCCGGAATCGGGAACCGGTACCACAACATCTACGTCCAGAGGATGTTCCTTGGCCAGTTCGCGGCCCATCAGCTTGCGCACTTCATAAACAGATCGGCCTGCGATAAAGGAATCCGGACGGGAGAAGTAGATATATTCGAAAATATCGAGGCGGGCAGGCTGTTCGGGGAAGGGATGATAGCTCTCGATGCCATCATCAGTGCAGACCACCACTTCGCCATTCTTGATTTCGCGAACGAAATTGGCGCCGATCATGTCGAGAGCGCAGGTTTCCGAGGCGAGAACCGGAGAGCCATTCAGGTCACCCAGAACCAGCGGGCGAATGCCGAGCGGGTCGCGCGCGCCGATGAGTTTCTTGCGGGTGAGGGCGACCAGAGCGTAACCGCCTTCCATCTGGCGAATGCCATCGATGAAGCGGTCGATGATGTTGGATTCACGGCTCTTGGCGATCAGCTGCAGCACAACTTCGGAATCCGAGGTGGACTGGAAAATAGCGCCACGCTGGATGAGCGAGCGACGCAGGGACATGGCGTTGGTGAACTGGCCATTGTGAGCGACTGCGATGCCGCCGCCTTCCAGCTCGGCAAATAGTGGCTGGACGTTGCGCAGCGCAGCGCCGCCTGCGGTGGAATAGCGGTTGTGGCCAATGGCATTGTTGCCGGGTAGCTTGGCCATTGTCGCTGCGTCGGAATAGTTATCTCCGACCAGTCCGAAGCGGCGCTCCAGATGGAAATGTTTGCCGTCATAGGTGGCTATGCCAGCTGCTTCCTGCCCGCGATGCTGCAGGGCATGCAGGCCAAGGGCTGTAAGCGCTGATGCGTCTTCAAAATTATGGATGCCGAACACGCCGCATTCTTCATGCAGGGTATCGCCTTCGCAGGACCAGTCATCTTGAGCTGCATCCAGGCAGCCTTCTGGAAGGCTGGATGATGGCTCGCTCGAAGCCGGAGTGTTCCGGTTATTAGAGGAGAGGGAGAGAGACGCAGGAGAAAATCCCTTTACCGACATGATCGTGAGATCCTTTCAAGTGAAACGCAAATGGTTTCAAGTCTTTGTTTGAAAGCAAATCGCTTTTGGCACATGCGCTGCCGAGAGGTGCGAAATGCGAGCAGGCCCCCACAAGAGGAAGGCCCGGAGAAACTGTTGTTCTGATGTCTAGAGCAATATGCACCTGAGTGACCTCAAAAGGGATGCAGTGGCTCCAGAATGCAGAATGGCGGGATGTTCCCGCCAATCATGTTGCTGCCATGTCTATCACAGCGCACTCATTTCGTCATCTATGCTTTGGTCATTCCGTGGCCTTTTACCAATTCGAAAATGGAATGACTGCATGTTTATTGGTCCTGCGCCTGCGCTTCCTGATTGAGCTGCAAGGTTTCCTTGATCCGGACTTCAGGATCATCTGGCAGAAGATTGATCAAGCGATCACCAACCGTGTTGAGCAATGGTTTGGCCTTGGCCTGTGCGATCCAGTCGGGCTGTTTGTCGCTGGGAACGAACCAGTTGAAGAACACCATCGCAACGGCCATCAGAACTGCGCCACGAACAGCGCCGAAAACGAAGCCGAGGGTTCTATCCAACGCACCAATGGAGCTGTCGAGCACGAAATCGGAAATCTTGATGGTGATGAAGGACACCACAATCAACGTGACGAGAAAGATGCCAAGTGCCGTGGCCGCTTGCGCCAGAATGGGTTCAGGCAAATAGTTCTTCACATAGGGCAACAGATCCCCGGTGAATTTAAGCGTCGTAAAAGCGGCTGCCAGCCAAGCGGCAATCGAAAGGACTTCACGCACGAAGCCACGGATCATGGCCAAAAAAGCTGAGATCAGCAAGACGATAATAAAAATCCCGTCAAGGAGTGTGATGGGCATTGTTAAGTCATCCTGTGTTTGGCCGAGCACGGGCTGGATGGTGATCAGGCATCGGCGAAATTGCGTTCGTGCCCTTCTATAGGGCTAAGAAAGGGGCAAGAGCAAGGCTTTTCGGGTAACTTCTTATGGCTCTTGTGTGTCCTGTGTCAGGATTTCGGTTCCCGAAGCAATGCGAGCCACCAGATCCGTCAGGGTTGAGAGGTTTGAAAGCTCCAGTTCCGCCGATTTGATCGATTTCTGCGAGGCTTCCGGAACCACGGCTTTGGCAAAGCCCAGTTTGGCCGATTCCTTGATTCGCGATGCTGTGTGCGACACCGGACGCACGGCACCGGACAGACTGACCTCGCCGAAATAGACGCAATCGGACGGAAGGGCGATGCCTGCCAGCGAGGAGACCAGCGCGGCTGCCACCGCAAGATCGGCTGCCGGTTCACTGATTTTCATGCCGCCTGCGACATTGAGATAAACATCGTGGCTGGAAAGACGCACGCCGCAATGGGCATCCAGAACCGCAAGGATCATGGACAGGCGGCTTGAATCCCAGCCGACAACGGCGCGGCGCGGGGTGCCGAGCGGAGACTGGGCCACTAGAGCCTGAATTTCCACGAGCAAGGGGCGGGAGCCTTCCATGCCAGCCAGAACGGCAGCGCCGGGCGTTGAGGTGTTGCGTTCGCCAAGGAACATGGCCGAAGGGTTGGCCACTTGTGTGAGGCCACCTCCGGTCATTTCAAACACGCCGATCTCGTCGGTTGGGCCGAAACGGTTCTTGATGGCGCGCAGAATGCGGAACTGGTGGCCGGAATCCCCTTCAAAATGCAGAACGCCGTCTACCATATGTTCTACAACGCGGGGGCCGGCAATCTGGCCATCCTTGGTGACGTGACCAACGAGGATGACGGCTGCTCCGGTCTGTTTGGCATAGCGGATCATAGCCTGTGCAGACGCGCGCACCTGCGTCACAGTGCCCGGGGCGCTGTCAGCGGCTTCTGTCCAGAGGGTCTGGATCGAATCGATCACGACCATTTGGGGCGGAGGGCCAGAGGTGAGGGTGGCCAGAATGTCTTCCACGCTGGTTTCAGCAGCCAGCTGCACGGTTGCCTCGGCAAGGCCGAGACGGGCCGCCCGCATGCGGACCTGATCAATGGCCTCCTCACCGGAAATATAGACCACGCTGTGTCCATGGTGGGTGAGGGCGGCGGAGGCCTGAATGAGCAGGGTGGATTTTCCGATGCCCGGATCGCCACCAAGCAACAGCACCGAGCCTTTGACGAAGCCGCCGCCAGTGACGCGATCCAGCTCGCCAACACCCGTTTCGATGCGTGGAGCGGGCTTGTCTTCACCTGAAAGCGGCACCAGCTCCACAACCCTGCCGGATTTACCCCTGATGGTTTTGGGAGAGCTGCCGATGCCTGCAGTTTCGACCTCTTCGATGATGGAGTTCCATTCACCGCAGGATTCGCAGCGTCCCGCCCAGCGGTTTGTTACCGCGCCGCATGACTGGCAGACAAATGTCGATTTCTTGCGTGCCATGGTGTGTTCTTTCTCCGAATCCCTGTCGCTTTTCTTTCGAGCGCTTATAAATAGCTGCGAAGGGCGCGCAAGCCAAGGCTTGTCAGAAGTTCATAACTGATGGTGCCTGCCGCCTCGGCCACATCGTCGACAGGGATTTGGCTGCCGAAAAATTCAGCCCAGTCGCCGCGCTTGACCTGCTCCTGAGGAATGCCCGTCACATCAACGATAATCAGATCCATCGTAACCCGGCCAATGATGGGCGCCTGATGACCATTGATGGCGACCTTTGCGCCTTTTTTGAGGTCGCTGCTGCTGGCTGTGCGTAGATACCCATCAGCGTAGCCAAGGCAGAGTATGGCAAGCCGGCTGTTGCGTTTGGTGGTCTCTGTCGCGCCATAACTGACGGATTGTCCCTCGGGCACGTCACGCATGGAAAGCACGCGGCTTTTGAGCGTTGCGACGACCTTCATCGGGCTTTTTTCGCCCTCACAAACCGCTCCGCCATAAAGCGCAATGCCCGGACGGCAGAGATCGAAATGATAGTCTGGCCCCAGGAACACGCCACCAGAATTGGCCAGAGAGGCCTTCACATCCGGGAACAGGGCGCGCACGGCGCGGAATTTTTCCAGCTGGTCCAGATTTTTCGGGTGTTTGGGTTCGTCGGCGCACACCAGATGACTGATAATCAGCTCCAGCGCAAAGGCCGGTTTGGCTGTCTTCCATTGCGTTGAGAGGGCTTCGGCGTCTGCAAAGCTCAAGCCAAGGCGGTTCATTCCGGTGTCGAAATGAATGGCGCAAGGAAGGGCCTCTTCTCTGTTGGCGCAATAATCCTGCCAGAGGGAAACTTCCTCTCGACAGCCCAGCACAGGGCGCAGCTGATGGGCGCGATAATAGTCAAAGCCGTCTTTGCTGTCGTCTCCCACCAGGCCATTAAGCACATAAATGACAGCATCTGGCAGGAGTGTTCGTGCCTTGGCGCCTTCCTGCGGATGAGCCACGAAGAATGTGCGCGCACCAGCCTGCCACAGGGTCTCTGCGGCGGGTTCAAGGCCTGTTCCATAAGCATCAGCCTTGATGACGGCGGCGCATTCTGCGGAGCCTGTTTTCTGCGCCAACATTCGGTAATTGTCGGCAAGGGCCTTGAGATCGATGGTCAGGTGACTGCCGGCAAGGCTCGGGTCTGGTGCGGTGAGATGGGAAATATGGGGGAGAGAAATATCGGGCATGATGCACCTTTTCTGCGCCTTTAGCAGAGGCGGTCGGTTTTCAAAGGGGGAGGGAAAACCGTTTTTCTTGTTTTTGGTAGGGTGGAGCGTCGGGCTCCATGAGTTGGGCGCAGTTTAGTCTGCGCTCCTGAGTAGGTGCAAGCCCAAAAGTCAGTTGGGGGCGCGCTCGGCGAGATGCTTCTTGCGACCAATGGCCAGATAATGAAATTCTCTAACCACGCGCAATGTCGGTTTGACACCAAAGAAAATGGAGCCGATCAGAAAGCACCATGTGCCGGGGATCTGCCAGCTATCATAAAAGAACATAACCGAGCCGACGACGAACAGAAGAGCCGCGGAAAAGTCGACCAGCGTATAGGCGAGCTCATAAGCGGCATAAATATCTTTGTGAGCCTGCGACTGTCGGCTGTTATGCTCTTGAAACATCTTCATCTGGAATGCGAGCCCCTTTTCCTTGGTTGCTTTTGGTCTTTGCATCAGAGCAAACGTGCGACAGGTTTGTCCAGTCTTGCCTTGGTTTCTCTAAGATGGAGTGAGGGTGGCGAGGCCGTAAATCCATTAAGGCGAATGACCAAAGATGAGCCCTAAAGCAAGAAAACGCCCGAAGGCGCTTTCCTGATCTCTGGTCCGTACTCTTATTCGTAAGCCTCGGGGATATATTCGTCGCGCGCCAAATCGGAGAAGCGCGTGAATTCGCCCTGGAAGGCGAGAGGCACGATGCCGGTCGGGCCGTGACGCTGCTTGGCGATGATGACTTCCGCCTTGCCCATGCACCGCTCCATTTCGGACTGCCAGGTGAAATGCTCTTCCGTGCCGGGCTTGGGCTCTTCGCGCATCTTGTAATATTCTTCGCGATAGATGAAGAGCACGACGTCGGCGTCCTGCTCGATGGAGCCGGATTCACGAAGGTCGGCGAGCTGCGGACGCTTATCGTCTCGGGCTTCCACCTGACGAGAAAGCTGGGAGAGGGCGATCACCGGAACGCTCAACTCCTTGGCGAGAGCCTTGAGGTTGGTCGTGATTTCGGTGATTTCCTGCACACGACCCTGAGAGGCCTTGGAAGCGGAACCGGAGAGCAGCTGCAGATAGTCGACGATCAGCAGATCAAGGCCCTTCTGGCGCTTGAGGCGGCGGGCACGCGCGGCGAGCTGGGCGATGGAAATACCACCGGTCGGGTCGATATGCAGCGGCGTGATCTGCATTTCCTGCGCTTTTTGCGCAATGCGGGCAAATTCGTCCTGATCGACCTTGCCTCGGCGGATCTTTTCCGAAGAGACCATTGCCTGCTCGGCGATAACACGGGTGGCCAGCTGTTCAGCGCTCATTTCGAGCGAGAAGAAGCCAACTACGCCTCCGTTGATGGTCTTTAGCGAGCCATCGGGTTGTTCTTCAGAGCGATAAGCGCTTGCGATGTTGTAGGCGATGTTGGTCACCAGCGAGGTTTTACCCATCGCGGGACGAGCAGCAAGAATGATCAAGTCCGAATGCTGCAGGCCACCCATTTTCTGATCGAGGTCGGTAAGCCCCGTGGAGATGCCCGATAGCTGTCCATCACGCTTATAGGCTGCTTCGGCCATCTCGATGGCTTCCGTTGCAGCTGTAGCAAAGGACTGGAAACCGCCCTTTTCGCCGCCGGTTTCAGCCAATTCAAACAGGCGCTTTTCTGCATCCTCGATCTGGATGCGCGGTGGCGTATCGATGGGGGCATCATAGGCAACATTGACCACATCGGTGCCGATCTCGATGAGATTGCGCCGGGTGGCAAGGTCCATGATCAAGAGGCCGTAATCTTCGGCGTTGATAATGGAGGTGGCTTGAGACGCTAAGCGTAGCAAATAGACATCGATCGGCATGTCGGCGATGACATAGTCTGCCGGGAAAAAGGTTTTCAAGGTAACCGGTGAAGCGATCTTGCCGGACCGGATCAGCTTGGACATCTTTTCAAAGATGTCTTGCAGATTCGGATCGAAGAAATGATGTGGCTTCAGAAAAGCCTCTACGCGGTCATAAGTCTGGTTGTTGACCAGAATTGCACCTAGTAGCTGCTGCTCGGCTTCCAGATTGTGGGGCGCCTGACGTGATGTGATATCATCGGCTTTTTCGAGCTTTGCAGCGGTTTCCATGGTCTTACCTCATCCTTGCTGTGAGATGATCTAAATAGCCACAGAGGGCATGCAATTTGAAGCGCTCTGTTTGCTATTCACGGCAATCAACAGCGGAAAAATTTTCCTTCGAATTTCGCTGGACTCTGATGGGCTTTCGAGTCCGTTCGAGAATCGACTCAGAAGGTCTTTTCTGATCCAAGTTGTACCTCGAAACCTATCCAATTGGTTTAGATTTTAAGCAATTCAGCAGTGTGGCAGGCGAATTGTCACAATCGATCTTGTGATTGCCTTCTTTGCCTATTATTCTTTTGATCAAGGCTTTTCGATTGCAAGGACCCTGTCGCTAAAGCCGCTCTCAATGTTCGCTGTGCTGATCAACCAAGATCGAGAGATGCCAGGTTCGACATCTTTGATGCAGCATTCCAGATACTTGACCTTTTCGGGGCAAGTGCTTGCTAGGTAAGTACTTTATGGCACAGGAAGCTCAAACAGTCTCATTATCAGGTGACGTTTTTTCCGCTGTTCGCGAGATGGCGATAGAGTTTCGCTTCATGCCTGGGGC
Organism: Cohaesibacter marisflavi; assembly: GCF_963665895.2. Taxonomy (NCBI): domain Bacteria; kingdom Pseudomonadati; phylum Pseudomonadota; class Alphaproteobacteria; order Hyphomicrobiales; family Cohaesibacteraceae; genus Cohaesibacter; species Cohaesibacter marisflavi. The sequence goes on from NZ_OY762534.1 coordinate 669,412, forward strand.
CAAGATCAATGAGACCGATCTGGCTCATGAACTCGGGGTCAGCCGGACTCCGGTTCGCGAAGCCCTCAATCGGCTGGTAACTGAAGACCTGATCGATTTCAGGAAGAATTATGGTTTCTTCTGCCGCACGCTTGATTTGCAGGATGTGCTGCATCTGGCTGAAGCCTACAAGACCTTTCATCTCTCCATCTTGCCGCATGTGTTTGAACGTGCCGAGAAATCCGAGGTGGAAGTATTGCTCGCATCCTGTCAGCAGATGGCAGAACATGGCAATGAGATGCCGCCTTGTGAAATGGCGCGGGCGGATCAGGCTTTTCTTCACGATGTCACCATGCTGACCAAGAATCCGGTGATGGCGCAGATTAACAATAATATTTCTGCTCGAATCCGCTTTCTGCGTAAGGTGATGCTGGAGGGCTACGTTTGCAAACGGGCCTATTTCAGCAAACAGCAGTCCATTCTGGAGCATATTCTGGAGGGACGGGAAGCTGAGGCCAAAGACGTCTTCGATGATTATCTGACGATTGACCCTTCAGAGGCGGAAAAGGCGCTGACACGCGGGCTGGGTCGGATCTATCTCCAAGGAGCGCACTGACCCTCGACTTGGGGTCGCGGTTCTTCCTCTGAAATTGCCACACTTAAAGCAAAAAAAAGCGGGCCCGAAGCCCGCTTTTTGCGTTTTTAGTGCTCTTGATGCGCTGTCGCTCTTACTTGGCTTTTGTTGGCCACAGGAAGAAGTTGCGACCATACTCGGCGCGCTCCTGACGCCATGCTTCCCAGGCGACAATGAAGGACACAAAGCCAAGAAGGAAGATATATTCGACGCCCCCCTTGTTCCAGGTCCACACAAACTCTCCTTTGGTGAAGAGCGTGGTATAGGCGGCAATCGCCATGGTGCCAGTTGACGCCAGACCAAGCCATTTAGTCAGAATGTTGAAGGTCAGGCCGATGACAACAGCGGTTTCGGTCACAATTGCCAAAAGTACAAAGAAGATGGCGGGCTGAAGGCCGACTTTGGCAAAATAGCCAAGCAACATATCAAACGCCTGAAACTTGAACAGAACGTGAGGGATGTAGATGAGGCCGGTGACGATGCGCAGCAATGCGAATGGGGTCAGAGTGAATGCTGGTTTCATTTCGATATCCATCAAGCTGGTTGCTTTTGATTTTGATGTCTGGATGAATGATCACTAGGATTATTCAGATTAGTATGCCGTATATTATACAATAGAATATTCTATTTGATTTGTATCATCCACCAGCGCTATTCCCCAGTCAGATATAAAAAAACCCGGCACAGAGGCCGGGTTTTCAAAAGACATTTCTGCATAAGCAGACGCTGTCGATGAGAATAAGAGGGTCTTATTCTTCTTCTTCAGCAGATTCTTCGGCGACTTCTTCAGAAGCTTCAGCTTCTTCTTCGCCTTCGATTTCTTCCAGCAGCTCTTCGTCGAGTTCCAGATCTTCTTCAAACTCGAATGCTTCGTCGCGTTCGGTCAGGGACAGGTCTTCGCCAGCAGCCTGACGGTCAGCTTCGTCCTGAGAACGGGCAACGTTGGCGGTGACAACCAGTTCGACTTCCGGATGCAGGATCACGGTAACGGAGTGCATGCCGATGGTCTTGATCGGACGGTCCAGAGAAACCTGGTTGCGCGTCAGGGATACACCGCCATCAGACAGAGCGTCGGCAAGGTCGCGGGTGGAAACAGAGCCGTAGAGCTGGCCGGTTTCGGAAGCGGCACGGATAACGATAACCGTTTTGGCGCCGATGCGTTCTTTAAGAGCTTCTGCTTCGCTCTTGGCTTCCAGGTTGCGAGCTTCGAGCTGTGCGCGTTCAGATTCGAAGCGTTTCTTGTTGGCTTCGGAAGCGCGGATGGCTTTGCCCTGAGGCAGAAGGAAGTTACGTGCATAGCCGGTACGTACAGTGACGATGTCGCCCATCTGGCCGAGTTTTGCGACGCGTTCAAGCAGGATCAGTTCCATTTTAGTCTCCATTTTATCATCCCTTAAGGATGACTGTTCTTTGTGTTTTTCTTTATTGGTTCAATTGGGCCGGTAAGGCCCGGATCAGCTTTGCCCGTTTCCCTCATCTTTGTCTTGGTCGGTTGGTCTGAGGGGACCGCGCGGCATTCGGGAGCGGACATTAAAGAAGATTTCTGCGCCACCCAAAAAAATCAGCACGATGCCGATCCATTGGAAAATGGCGAGGAGAAAATAGGTCGTCCATAGAATGACCAGCCGCGCCGGAGATTGGCGGGTCAGGTAATGCAGGACAGAAAGGCCAACCAGAAGCACGGCCGTGCCAAAGGCAGTGGCTACGATTTGCGCCAGAATCTGGGGCAGGCCACTCAGGATGAACATGAGGGCGAGACCAACCAAAAAGATGAATACGGCGACGGGCGACAAGGTCAGCTGGTGAAGATTTGGCCAGGGACGTTGCAGCTTTCCCGATTTCTGAACCACCTTGCCTGCCAGATAGAGATTGACCACCGAACTGAAGGTCACCATCAGAACAGAGGCCATGGGCGCCATCCAGGTGATCATCGAGACGATGTCGTCAATGGTCAGGGCGGTTCCCTCAGGCAGCGACAGTTGCTGGGCCTCGTAGACCTGGTTCATCATGACCGAGATTGTGTCGCGATATTGATCGAGACTGAAACCAAACGGGATGAACATGGCGACGCTGGTGATGCAGGCGATGGACGCGATCCACATCAGCAGGCGGTCCATCGGATACCAGATGGTTTCGCCGGTTTCGGTGTTTGTCTGGCTAAGGGTTGCCAGTCGCGCCAACCACCAAGGGGGAACACTGTTCACCACCATGAAAAGAAGGCCTGCGAGTGGGCTGATCAGAAGCGAAAGAGCCACACCAGAGCTGACGACGGCGATGAGCCCGGTAAAGGAGCCCCAGCCGAGGGATGCAATCATCAGGGGAAGAGGGGAGAGAATAATGAGAATGATGCCAAGGCCGAACATCCCGCCGACATAGCCGGAGAGGTTCAGAAGCGCGGTACAAAGACCAGCAATAATGCCTATGATCAGATAGTTGCTCATTCTCTTGGCTGTCCCGCTTGCCCTGAGGTGGGCGTTTGCTGGCGGTTAGAGGCAGGTCACATTCGCCTGTCCCAACGGTCGATAGTGGATTTCCCGAAAGTTTGGGAAGGGAAAAGGGCGCTTGATCGCCCTTTTCCAAATCTTGATGCCACTCAGCGCTTAGCTGATGACGTATGGCAGAAGGCCCAGGAAGCGAGCGCGTTTGATGGCACGAGCCAGTTCGCGCTGTTTCTTGGCAGAAACTGCCGTGATACGGGATGGAACGATCTTGCCGCGTTCGGAAACGTAACGCTGCAGAAGGCGAACATCCTTGTAATCAATCTTCGGTGCATTATCGCCGGAGAAAGGGCAAGTTTTGCGACGACGGAAAAATGGACGACGTGCTCCAGACATGATTCTTGCTCCTCTTACTCAGCTGCTTTGTCAGAATTGTTGTCACGATCTTCGCGACGTGGACGGCGGTCACCACGGTCACCGCGCGGGCCACGATCGTTGCGATCGCCACGGCCACCACGACGGTCGTCGCGGTCGCGCTTCTGCATCATTGCAGACTGCTCTTCTTCGTGCTCTTCAACGCGGATGGTCATGAAGCGCATGACATCTTCGTTGATGCGCATCTGACGTTCCATTTCAACAATCGCATCGGAAGGAGCATCGATGTTCATCAGAACATAATGGGCCTTGCGGTTCTTGTTGATGCGGTATGCGATGGTTTTCAGACCCCAGAATTCGACTTTGCCGACGGAGCCTTCATATTCACCGATAAGGGTTTTGTATTGCTCAACCAGAGCCTCAACCTGCTGCTGAGAGATATCCTGGCGAGCAAGGAAAACGTGCTCGTAAAGCGCCATTGTTCCTGCCTTGTCTCTTGAGTTTCAACATATCAGCTCGACCGGCGCTAAGCCTCCAAAAAGCCTTAGATGACAAGGCTCTTTTGAGAATTTATTGCTTTAAAGAGCGAGGACACAGGAAGGCGGAAATCTCTCTTTCCTACCGTTGCCCTGATCGTGCTGATGCGCAAAATCCAGACAATAGTCTTCCGTTCAGCCCTCGGCCTCGCCTAGCTGATCCGCGCTTTATAGCCGAATTTTCCTAATGTGCAAGGCCAAATTCAGGAGAAATGCCTAAAAATCGCTTCTTTGTCCTGTTTGAATGCTTTCACCCTGTGATTGCCGCTTTTGACGGATTTGGCCATTTGGAGGGCTTTCAAAGTGAATAAGCGTAGGCTGAACGCGCGTTTTCTCGAAAAATGCGCACCTTTTCGCTCTGTTTTACCCCGTAAGTCTTGACTCTGGGAGGCAATAAATACAATAGCGAACGATGAACTTCATAAAGCTGTCAAAAATGGCCCGATTGAGCGTTTTGCCCGGTCCTCAGGCGGCTTGTCGTTAGACCGCGCAGTTTGCGCAAGGAACAAGAGACGCATGCGAGAAGTTGCGTCCGATTAAATCAAATAAGGTTGAAACGTCATGAGTGTTGCTTTTACTTTTCCCGGACAAGGCAGTCAGGCAGTTGGAATGGGCAAGGCGCTGGCCGACGAATTTTCCGTTGCGCGCGCTGTCTATGAAGAAGTGAATGATGCGCTGGGTGAAAAGCTCTCCGATATCATGTGGAACGGTCCGGCTGATGTGCTGACCCTTACGCGCAATGCCCAGCCTGCTCTTATGGCTGCGTCCATTGCGGCTTTGCGCGTGATGAAGGAAAAGGGGCTCGATCTGGCAGACAAGGTTTCCTATGTCGCAGGTCACTCACTGGGTGAATATTCCGCACTGGCGGCTTCCGGGGCGCTGAGCCTTGGTGATACGGCCCGTCTTCTGCGCATTCGTGGCGATGCCATGCAGAAGGCTGTTCCTGTGGGTGAGGGCGCCATGGCGGCCATCCTCGGGCTTTCCATGGATGATGTGAAAGCGGTAACCAAAGATGCAGCCGAAGGCGAAGTCTGTCAGGTGGCCAACGACAATGCGACCGGTCAGGTCGTTATTTCCGGTGCTAAAAGTGCCATTGAGCGGGCTGCTGCTCTGGCTAAAGAGAAAGGCGCAAAGCGCGCGCTACTGCTGCCGGTGAGCGCACCTTTCCATTGCGCTCTGATGGCGCCTGCCGCCGATGCCATGGCTGATGCCCTTTCCAAGGTCACCATTCACAAGCCAGCCGTTCCGCTCGTTGCCAACGTTCTGGCCAATGCGATTGATGATCCGGAAGCCATCCGCAAGCATCTTGTCGAGCAGGTGACCGGAATGGTGCGTTGGTCCGAATCCGTTTCCTGGCTTTCCCACAATGGTGTTGATTGCCTCTATGAAATCGGTACGGGCAAGGTCTTGTCTGGTCTGGCCAAGCGTATTGTCAAGGGAATCAGCACGGTAAATGTTGGTGAACCGGGCGATATTGACCCTGCCATGGCAAAATTGGCCTGATAAGCATTTGCAAAGACGCCACCGGTTCGTATATCCAAGTCTTGACAATGGCTCAGGCGAAGAGGGCGACCGTTGCTTTCAATGGCGTCTTTGGCTTGCGTTGACTGAAACAATAAGCTGATCGCTTTCTAATTGGAAAGTGATTGGCTGTTGGAGGTAGATGATATGTTTGATTTGAGCGGAAAGTGCGCTCTGGTAACCGGCGCAAGCGGCGGTATCGGCGAATCCATCGCGATGGCGTTGCATGCACAGGGTGCCAAGGTCACCATTTCTGGCACGCGAGTCGAAGCGCTCGAGGCCCTTGCAGAAAAACTCGGTGGTGACCGTGTATTTGTAACGCCTGCAAACCTGTCGGAGGCCGAATCCATTGCGTCCCTGGCTGGCGATGCGGAAACCGCTATGGGGCAGCTCGATATTCTGGTGAACAACGCTGGCATCACGCGCGATGGTCTTTTCATGCGCATGAAGGATGAAGACTGGGAGCAGGTGCTGACGGTCAATCTGACTTCGGCGATGCGCCTTTCCCGTGCTGTCCTGCGCGGCATGATGAAGCGGCGTCATGGTCGCATTATTTCCATCAGCTCCGTGGTCGGTGTCACCGGTAACCCGGGACAGGGTAATTATGCCGCAGCCAAGGCTGGCATGATCGGCATGACCAAGTCTCTGGCACAGGAAGTGGCCAACCGCGGTATCACCGCAAACTGCATCGCGCCGGGCTTTATCAAGACGGCGATGACGGACAAGCTGAACGAAAAACAGCAGGAAGCCATCAATTCCGCGATTCCTGCAGCGCGCATGGGGTTGCCCGAAGAGGTGGCCAGTGCTGCGGTTTATCTGGCAAGCGACGAAGCTGCCTATGTCACCGGACAGACTCTGCATGTCAACGGTGGCATGGCGATGATCTAACAAGATCAAATTTGCATTTGAGGGTTGAAAATCTTCAAATGCACCTTTAATTGCTTGGATAAGAGCGGGAAGAAGGAAACATTTGCTTTTCTGGCTCATTCCTGATCTTCTCAAGCGCAAGAAAGTGTGTTACGAACCGCGCGAATTCCGGTGAAAGCCATCTGAGATTGGCTGATTTGGAAGCGGTTTAACAGCCAGGTTCACTTTACAGGATTCCTTGGAGTCTGGTGGGCCAATTGGCAGTGTGCAAAATCGGGAAAGAGATTTGTTCGGCAATTGGCCAAAACAAGCTGTTTTTCCAAACTTGATCGAACGCTAATTTTGAGGAAAGAAAATGAGCGATATCGCTGAACGCGTAAAAAAAATCGTGATCGAACATCTCGGCGTTGACGCTGAAAAAGTAACCGAATCTGCAAGCTTCATCGATGATCTGGGCGCAGACAGCCTTGACACCGTTGAGCTGGTTATGGCTTTCGAGGAAGAATTCGGCACCGAGATCCCTGATGACGCTGCTGAAACCATTCAGACGGTCGGCGACGCTGTCTCCTTCCTGACCAAAGCTGCCAACTAATCTGTTAGCGGCGGACCTCAGCAATGCGGTCTAAATGGTGAAAACAAAACCGGAAGGGGCTCAGCTCCTTCCGGTTTTTTTGTTTCAGCCGCTTAGTGCTTGTTCTTGCTTGAACTGGCGTCATAAGTCTGAAATGAATAACTCCTGAAAAAAGCTTACGTGAAACAGCTTTTACGGGTAATAAATATGAAGACGCACTTGCCCCCGGGTAAGACCGGTAGAGGCGAGGTTACAAACAAGACTATTTGGAGACTGAGGATGAGACGAGTTGTCGTAACCGGTATGGGTATGGTCAGCCCGCTTGGCAATGGAGTTGAGACGACCTGGTCGAATATTCTGGCTGGCAAGAGTGGAGCCAAGACCCCGACCGGGTTCGAAACGGAAGATCTGGCCTGTCGCGTTGCTTGTCAGTTGCCGTTTGGTGATGGCACAAATGGCACCTTTAATCCCGATGATGTGCTGCCGGTCAAAGAGCAGCGCAAGGTTGATCCCTTTATCGTTTATGCAGTTGCGGCCGCTGATGAAGCGCTGGCAGATGCAAACTGGAAACCGGAAAGCTATGAAGACCAGATCTCCAGCGGTGTGATGATCGGGTCTGGCATTGGTGGCCTTCTGGGTATCGAGAAAGCGGCTTATGATTTGCAGGCGAAAGGGCCTCGTCGTATCAGCCCGTTCTTTATCCCCGGCCGTCTTATCAATCTGGCTTCCGGCTATGTTTCCATTCGTCACGGCCTCAAGGGCCCCAATCACGCTGTTGTTACGGCCTGCTCTACAGGCGCACACGCGATTGGCGATGCAGCCCGTCTGGTTGCTCTGGGGGATGCTGACGTGATGGTTGCCGGTGGTACCGAATCTCCGATTGGGCGCCTGGCCCTTGCCGGTTTTGCTGCCTGTCGCGCGCTCTCAACCAGCTTCAATGATGAGCCCGAAAAGGCGTCTCGTCCTTATGACAAGGATCGTGACGGCTTTGTCATGGGGGAAGGTGCTGGCGTTGTCGTGCTGGAAGAATATGAGCATGCCAAGGCACGTGGCGCAAAGATTTACGCCGAAGTCATTGGCTATGGCATGTCTGGCGACGCCTATCACATTACGGCGCCATCTGAAGACGGCGACGGGGCATTCCGTTGCATGTCCGCTGCGATGAAGCGCGCAGACATCACGCCTGCCGATATCGATTATGTCAACGCGCATGGCACCTCGACGCCGCTGGGTGACGAAATTGAGCTCAGAGCCATTGAGCGTCTGGTTGGTGATGCCGCTGAAGGGTTGACCATGTCTTCCACGAAATCGGCTGTAGGGCATCTGCTGGGCGCCGCTGGCGCTGTTGAAGCGATCTTCTCGACGCTGGCCATTCGCGATCAGGTGGCGCCTCCGACATTGAACCTTGAGAATCCATCCGTCGATACCAAGATTGATCTGGTTCCCAAAACACCGAAGAAAATGGATATCAAGGTTGCTTTGTCCAACTCCTTCGGCTTTGGCGGTACCAACGCCTCCCTGATCTTGCGCGCGGTCGACTGATTGGTTCCAACGCCAAAGATTGCGGCGCGGCCAGTCTTGTTCAGACAGGCGGATCGTGCGGCGGATCAAATAGATATAAGAGAATGAGGCGGCTCCGGAGCCGTCTCTTTTTCGCCATGAAGACTACGTAAAGCGTCGGATCGATTGATTTGTCTTTGGATGAATCCCCGGGCGTTGAAATGCGTAAGATGTTTATTCCGGGGTTTTTCGGAAAATTGAAATGTTGAAGAGGCTTTGAGCCACGAAATGCAACGGCCCAGATGCCGGGCTTTCGCAATTGATGACCCATCTTGACTTGAGGCGGACATGGTAGACGGTAAAGACGACAAGGACAAACTGCAGGAAGAGCAGAAGAGCGAGTCTGAGGTGACACAGGACACTGAAAAGACAGCTGAAAAGTCCTCCGAAACTAAGCCTTCAGATAAGACGGATAAAGACAGCCCGGCGTCATCAGACGATGACGCATCCAAGAAGGACGATTCGGACAAGGAAGCCGCGACGGCTTCTAAAGATGAGGCGTCTTCTGCCAAGTCTGCCAAAGAGGAAGAGACGGTTACCTCTACAGGAGATACGTCTTCCAATGACAAGGCTGAGGAGTCCGAGGCTCCGGATGTTGGGCCGACCTCAGCTATGGTGTCCGACACCGGCGAAGTCAAAACCCCTAAGAGTGCCCGTCAGGCTATAGAGCCAGAAACGCCACCGCCGCCGCCAACGCGGTCAGAAGCGGTGCGCCATCCGATTGTTGTTTTCATGAATTTTGTGATCACGGTCGTGCTTCTGGCGGTGATCGGGATAGGCGGTGTCCTTTATTACGGCAAGCAGACTTTCATCGAAGAGGGCCCACTCAAGCAGGAAAAGACCATTCTTGTGAGTGGCGGCACTGGCCTTGGCACAATCGCAGAAATTCTGGAACGCCAGAATGTGATCAGCGACCAGACGATCTTCAACTACGGCGTCCAGATCTATCGTCAGGATACCAAGCTGAAAGCTGGTGAATATCTGTTCAGTCCGGGTGTTTCGATGATGCAGGTGATGCAGATTCTGACCTCCGGCAAATCCATTCTGCATTCGGTTACGGTGCCAGAGGGGTATACCTCCTATCAGATCCATCAGGTTCTGATGGACAATGATATTCTGATGGGACCGCTGGATGAGATTCCTGCGGAAGGGACGCTGCTGCCAGAGACCTATAAATTCGCGCGTGGCACGACTCGCAAGGAAATGGTCAAGCGTATGGCCGATGCCCATGATCGCGCTGTAGCGGAAATCTGGGATCGTCGGGCGGCAGATTTGCCTTTGAAAACCCCCGAAGAGCTGGTGACACTGGCGTCCATCGTGGAAAAGGAAACCGGAAAGGCCTCCGAGCGCACCCGCGTTGCCGGTGTCTTCATCAACCGGCTCAATCAGGGCATCAGGCTGCAGTCTGACCCGACCGTCATTTACGGCATCTTTGGCGGCAAGGGAAAACCGAAAGATCGCCCGATCTTCCGCTCTGATCTGGACAAGAAGACTGATTACAATACCTATCAGATCCCGGGGTTGACGCCGGGGCCGATAGCCAATCCGGGGCGAGCGTCTCTGGAGGCGGTTGCCAATCCGAGCCGCACCAAAGAGCTGTTCTTTGTGGCTGATGGGACCGGTGGTCATGTCTTCTCGGAAACGCTCAAGCAGCATAACGATAATGTTCGGCGCTGGCGTGAGATCGAAAAACAGCGGATCGAAGCGGCCAAGCAGAAGGAAACAGAGTCCAGCGAGGGCGGCGACCAGGAGCAGTCTGCCGAATAGGACTTCCTTTCTGAGGAAAAGATTGATGGCGGTCGAGAGTTAGGCTCTTGGCCGCCATTTTGATTCTGGGCGTAGGATGCCGGGGATCTTATTCTAGTGAAGCTCGCTGCAGTCTTTGCTGAATTCTCTTTCAGCCAGTGCTATGGCTGCTGAAATATGTTCGGGCTTGTCTATGGATAGGGGGATGGACGCAATCAGATGCGGGGGCTCGCCGGGGAGCGGTGCTGTTTCTTCGATGTCAATCCTGTAGCGGATGGCGATCATGTCTGCGTGGGAGCTGCGCAGCGCAACTCTGGTGCTCCCCTTGGTGTGTGACAGGATATAGGCGGTTTCGAAATCCCACCCCAAATCAATGTCTTGCTGCGTGCGAGAGACAACGCCAGCCATCGATTCGGAAAGCACAGGCTCAGCGGTTATCTGCAAGCGAGCCTTGTCGATATAGATGAGAGCGAAGACTGCCGACAGGCACGCCTTTGTCGCACCGGAGCGGGTTGCATCCAGTAGCGTGGCAATGGCGTCTTCATGCGGCTTGGGGCTGGTCAGGCGTTCGCTTTTTGATTGTACGGCTTTGTTGCTTCTATCAGACATTGATTTTTGCTTGGTAAAGTGAGCTTGTCGGTCATTGTCGCCTTTTAAATTGTGTCAGGCAAGATGCTAGACTTGACAGGTCGCCAGCTGTTTCTGATTGTATGCGCGCAGGACAGGATGGCATGCATCACTGCTTGCTCAGGAATTTAGGGACACAGGATCATGACGCTTGTTAGCATGACAGGTTTCACCCGCTTGGGTGGAAGCTTCGGGAGATATAACTGGACTTGGGAGATCAAGACCGTCAATGGCAAGGGGCTGGATTTGCGCCTGCGCTTGCCGCCAGGGTTTGACGAGCTGGATCGCCCCGTTCGCGCCATCATGAGTGAGCGGCTTGCGCGAGGGTCCTGTTATGTGTCCCTGACGGTTCAGCATGAAGCCCCAAGCCAGTCGCTTCAGGTCAATCAGCAGGTTCTAGACTCTGTGCTGGACGCTCTTGCCTTGATCAAGGATCGTGTTGATGCCAAGAAGCCCAGTCTGGATGGGATCCTGTCTATCAAGGGTGTGATGGAGCAGGTCGAGGAAAGCGAAAGCGAAGAGGTGCAGGCCCTGTTGATCGAGGCGATGCTGGCCAACTTCAAAGATGCGATGACCGATCTGCAAAGCATGCGCAAGAGCGAGGGCGACGCGCTTGAGAAAGTCGTCATGCAGCGCGTCGAAGAGCTCGAAGCGCTGACAAAACAGGCGGAAGAGTGCCCGGCGCGTGGTGCTGATGCTATTCGGGCCAAGCTGCGTCAGCAAATAGAGCGCATTCTTGAGGCCGAATCCTCTCTTGATGAGGACCGGCTCTATCAGGAGGCCGTTCTTCTGGCGGGCAAGGCGGATGTGCGCGAGGAATTAGACCGGCTTTATGCACATTGTGCTGCGGTGCGGGCATTGGTCGCAGAAGACCGCCCCGTTGGCCGCAAGCTGGATTTTCTGGCTCAGGAATTCAACCGCGAAGCCAATACCCTCTGTTCCAAATCCAATGACACCAGCCTGACCGCGATCGGCCTTGACCTCAAGGCGACGATTGAGCAGCTGCGTGAACAAATTCAGAATGTCGAGTAAAAATATGACGGAAAATTCCATGATCAGACGCGGTTTGATGCTTGTACTCTCGTCTCCATCAGGCGCGGGCAAATCAACCATCAGCCGCCATTTGCTGGATAGTGATCGCAATCTGCAACTTTCTGTTTCGGCGACGACACGGGCTAAGCGCGGCAGCGAAATTGACGGCGTGCATTATCATTTCGTGCCAGAGCGCCAGTTCCATGCCATGCGCGAACGCGGGGATCTTCTGGAATGGGCCGAGGTGCATTCCAATTTCTACGGCACGCCGCGCGATCCGGTGGAAGAAGCGCTCTCCAAGGGCCGTGATGTTCTGTTCGATATCGACTGGCAGGGCACGCTGCAGCTGAAAAAAGCTGCTCGCAAGGATGTCGTCTCGGTCTTCATTCTGCCGCCATCCATGGAGGAGTTGAAGCAACGCCTCGTGCGCCGTGCTGAAGACAAACAGGATGTCATCGAGGCTCGGTTGCAAAATGCCCGTGTAGAGATCGGCCATTGGGACGAATATGACTATGTTATCGTCAATGATGATCTGGAAAAGGCTTTCGCGGCCGTCCGCTCGATCGTTGAAGCGGAACGCCACAAGCGCGAGCGGGTGATCGGTGCGCGCGGCTTTGTCGAAGGCATGCTCAACAGCTAAGCGCTCACGAAGTTTGAGTAGAGATAAGAGCAGAAAGGCCTGACACCGTGTGTGGTGCAGGCCTTTTTATTTTCATCTGTTTTGCGAGCCTGTGAGACTTAGATTCCCCGCATCGCGTCTAGGCCGTTGGCCATGGCTACAAAGCCTTCCACGGAAACTGTTTCTGCGCGTTGGGTCGGTTCAAGACCGGCTTCTTCGATCAGGCGAAGATGATCGACACAAAGGCTCTTGAGGCTCTGGCGCAGCATCTTGCGACGTTGCCCGAAGGCGGCGGCGGTGACTTGTTCCAATGTGCGCAATCTGCAGGGCAGGGGATCGGCTTTGGGAACGAGATGCACAATGGAGGACGTGACTTTCGGCTGCGGGCTGAAGCATTCCTTGGCCACATCAAAAAGCTTGTCGGCATGTGTACGCCAACCGGCAATGACGCCGAGGCGCCCGTAGGCCTTGTCTTCTTCCGTGGCGATGATGCGTTCGGCCACTTCTTTCTGGAACATCAGAGTGAGCGACTCGTAAAATGGTGGCCACGGGTCGGCTTCCAGCCAATTGAGCAGCAGCTGGGTGCCTACATTGTAAGGCAGATTGGCAACGATGCGTGCCGGGCCTTCGGGGACAAGGCTGGCCATGTCAACCTTGAGCGCGTCTCCCTCGATGATCTCCAATCGGCCGGGATAATGCGCTCCTATCTCTTCAAGCGCGCCCAGGGCACGGGGGTCCATTTCGATGGCGATAACCCGTTTTGCACCTTCATGCAGCAAGGCGCGTGTCAGGCCTCCGGGGCCGGGGCCAACCTCGATGATCGTGTGGTTGGACAGATCGCCTGCCGATCGTGCAATGCGGCAGGTGAGGTTGAGATCAAGCAGGAAATTCTGGCCCAGACTTTTCTTGGCGCGTAAGTCATGCCGTTCGATTACGTCTCTGAGGGGCGGCAAGTCATCTATCTGGGCCATTGGATCTTTCTTTCAAGCGTGCCGAAGCAATGAGATTTGCACTCAGTATCAAATCTTTACTTCGTTGGCCAGCTTGAGAGCCGCCAAGAGGCTTGATGGATTGGCGATGCCTTTGGTCGCGATATCCAGCGCGGTGCCATGATCAGGGGATGTGCGCATGAATGGCAACCCAAGGGTGACGTTGACCGTTTCGTCAAAGGCGATGGTCTTGACCGGAATGAGAGCCTGATCATGATACATGGCTAGCGCCACATCATATTTCTCGCGCGCATTCTTGTTGAACATCGTATCTGCCGGGTGAGGGCCGGTCACGGCAAAGCCTTCATCCTGAAGCTTTTTGACGACTGGAGCGATGATGGCTGCATCTTCCTTGCCCATGGCGCCATTCTCGCCGGCATGGGGGTTAAGGCCCGCAATGGCGATTTTCGGCTTTTCGATGCCGAAACGGGTCTGCAGATCATGAATCGTGATGCGAGCAATGTTTTCGACCAATTCCGGCGTGATGGACGGAGCCACCTTGTTGATTGCGATATGGCCGGTAACTGGGATGGTGCGCAGCTCTGGTCCTGCAAGCATCATGACCGGCTGGATCTTATCTCCCGTGTGCTTTTCAGCCAATGCGCCGAGGAATTCAGTATGGCCAGGATGTTTGAACCCATATTCATACAGATTGTGCTTTTGAATCGGGAGCGTAATGAGCGCTTTGGCCTGTCCGGTAAGAACAGCCTCTGTTGCTTTTTCGATTGACTCGATGACGCCTGGTGCGTTGCAGACTTCCAACTCGCCGGGATTGTCGCTGAGTTTATTTTCTATGGGAATAACGGGCAGCGTCATGGGAAAGGCGTCGAAGACGTCTTCCGGCTTGCAAGTCCGGATAGGAACGGTCAAGCCGAACAGGCGCGCGCGGCGCTCCAGTAGAGCGGGATCGCCGAAAACGACAAAGGGGTTGATCCCTTCCTTTTCGCTGCTCAGCCAAGCCTTGAGGATGATTTCAGGGCCGATCCCTGCGGGTTCGCCGATGGAAACGGCTAGAATATCGCGTTTGGAAGCCATTGTTTTTTCCGGATATCAATGTTTTTAAACGAATTAGTCCCTGCCACTTTGGGTGACAGAGACATATTTATAGGCACATCTATGAGTATTATACCATACAACAGCAGTTGGATAGGGAAGAGGTCTAGCGCTTGTCGATAACGGCGTTAGAGCGCAGCTCCGAAAGGTAGCGCCGTTCGAGCATCTGGCTCTGCTCGTTGCGCAGCTTGGACTGGATCTCCGTGCGCAGAGTTTCCTGCTTGCCAAGATCTTTCTTGTCGCAAACGGCAACCATCTCGTAGCCTTCGCTGACCTTGATAGGAGCGGTGAGCTTGTTAACCGGCGTATCTCTGAGGCGCTCTTCCAATGGACCGGGCAGTTCCGTGGTGGATTTGCGGCCAACACGTTCAACGGCAACATCGGTGAGGGTACGCGCTGTCTCCAGATCCTTGCTGCAGGAAGAGAAGCGTGCACGAAAGCGCTTGGCTTCTTTAAGGCGCTGGTTTCTCTCACCATTGGATGCCTTCGAGCGAACGACAAAAACGACGCGCGTCAGGTCAAATCGGATTGCTTCCTTGACCTTGTCGTCCTTCTTGGTCTGATCACTCAGCAGCTGGTAGATTTCCGCTTCATCAACATGGACCTGAGAGTTGGAGCGGGCTGCGACAAGATCGCGCCAGGAGAGCTGGACTTTGAGCCAGTCCTTCAAGGTTTCAGGGTTGATGCCAGACTGCTTGATGATGGAGAGTAGGCGTTTCTTGCTCAGCTTTGCGTTGGCAGCCATGTTCGATACGGCGCCATCAATTTCACGATCAGAAGCTGTCATGTTGCGACTGCGCGCTTCAAAGAGCTTGAGCTTGTCGTCAATCAGTTCGTTGAGAGCTGCTGTCCTGCTCAGATTCTTCCGATTGCCCGAAAGGAGCTTTTCCAGACGCTGACGTTGCGCAACATCAAAATCGGTAATCACAGCACCGTTGACGACTGCTTTGATCGTGCTGGCCAAAGCCTGCTTTGTTTGCGCGCTTGAAAGCAGCACAAACATGGCCAGAGCGAGAATAGACAAGGTCTTGTTCAGTTGATCGTGCTTCATGAAACGGGCTCGTCATCGTGCTTGTAAAAATAGGACCGGAAGAAAAGAAAACCGATCAATCAGGGTTGTCCTTTTCTATCCAGTTTTTCTGAGTCAAACGCAAGTATGCAGTCAAATACGGCTAACTGAAGACGTTTTCCGTGTTTTCCTAATCAGATTCTTCAGAATAACTAAGCTGTCCATCTGCCAGTGATTTGAAATCGAACTGAAGCATGACTGTTTTGTCACTTGTCGTGTCTGAATAGGATTCGCGTGTTTGCGAATATTGCAGGCTTACAGCAAAGCACTCATCTTCATATTTGAGTTTCAACGCACCACTTACGAGACCGCCTCTGGCGATGTCATACTGGCTGCTGCCGCCGACCGACCAGAAGTCTGCAAACTTGATGGACGCTGCGGTGGTGATTTCCTGCCGAACCTGATTGATGCCTGCAGACGGGCGCTTGTCGGTATAGGCATAGCCTAAGGAGCCCGTATAGCGATCATAGCTGCCAGAGGCAGAGACGGAAGCATATTTCAGGTCCGCTGTATCGGAATCAAACCGCCCGCGCGCAATCGCCGCGATGCCTTTGTTGCTGTTGACGCCCACGCGCGCGACATAGTCAGAGCGTGTCTTGTCCAGCCCGCTGTCCAGACCGGTGCTTGTCAAATCATTCTTGGCGAAGGAGTTGCGTCCGGCAAGCTGGAACGAGCGGCCAGCCAGCGCGTTGACAGACCAGCCACTGGCCATTTGTGCGCGATACTGGAAGCCGATATTGGCGCGCGTGCCGCCCTCAACGCGGTCATACCCTGAAAATTTGTTCGGGTCGAAGAGAATGGTGTCGTCAAAGATCAGGCTCTGCGAGTCATCATTGGGCAATTCGCCGATCTGCGCCTCGTTTGGACGCGCAATCACCTGAGCGATCGGTTCAATGATGTGGGACGTGCTGCCTGTGGTCACCAGAACCGGCAGTCGATAATCGACACCGACAGTTGGCATGCCGCGCAAGGCCAGATTTTCGTCGACCAGAGCAGCAGGAGCACCCGACTTGCTCGGCATCCAGTAAAGATCACCGCGCAGGGATGTGAACGGGGTAATGACCTGACCACCGGGAGCGACGAACTTGCGTTTCCAGCTCGCGTCCACGCTGGTTCGGTTATAGGTTCCGCTGACGCCATCGGTGCGGGTTACGCCGCCAATGGTTGTCTGGCGTTCATCATCGCGCGTGATGGAGGTCGAGTTGACCTGCAGCCGTCCTTCGCCGCCAAACAGAGGCGTCTTGGAATAGGCGCTATAATCAATAGACGGATGCACAACGGCCTGTTCGGACTGGTTCAGGCTGTCGGTCATGATGTTATAGTAGTTGGCGCGGGCGTCGAAATAGTTCCGCTCGCCCTGACCGACCAAGTAGATGGAGGAACGTTTGCTCTCATCCTCGTTCGTCAGGTCATAGTCGCGCAGAAAGAGCTTGTCCGAAAGCAGGGACACGTCCCAGCCGAATTTCCATTTGCTGGAAAGGTTTAACTGGCCGGAACTCTCAATTGCGCCACGGAAGGTTTTATCACCGCTGGTGCCAGCAAAAGCGTCTTTATCCTGCTGCGAAATGCCCGCCACCCGCACATTGTATGTGCCAATGCCGACATGCTGGCGCCAAGTGGCGTTGCCCAGCAAGCCTTGTTTGGAATAATAAGTCGGCGAGAAGGTGACGTCATAGCTTTCCGATGGCGCCCAATAGTAACGCGGGGTTACATAGGTGCCCAGCTCGCTGTTGTAGCCACCGCGCGGAGCGAGCAGACCGGAGCTGCGCTTGCGTGAAGGGTCCGGATGAGCCAGATAGGGCGTGTAAAGCAGGGGAACGCCCATGAATTCGAACTTGGCAGCCTTGTAATAGACCATCTTGTCTTTGGAATTATAGATGATCCTTGAGGCCTTGATCTGCCAGAGAGGGGATTTCTTCGGATTTTCGCGGCACGGTTCGCAGGTGGTATAAACCCCCTTGTCGAACACTGTGATGTCGTCGTCGCGCCGTTCAGCCTTGTCTGCTGCAAAGCGCGCCTTCTCAGGCGTTTGTACCCGCAAGGAACGGACAAAGCCGGAGCGGAAATCTTCCGTGATATCGATATAGTTGGCGGTCATCACATTGCCGCCAGGCTCGGTGATACGCACACTGCCGTCTGCAATCAGGCGAGCAGACTTCTGATCATAGGTAACCTTGTCAGCCTGAAGCGTGTAGTCGCCATAATAGATTTCTACATGGCCAACTGCCGACACGCGTTCATTGTCATAGTCGTAGACCATTTGGTCAGCTTCGACCAACATTCGTGCGTTATCATCGGGGCGCTGAAGCTTGACGTTGGAAACGATATCCTGCGCTGCCGCGGAGTTCATTGAAGAAGGGACAAACACAAGCACAGATGCAAGCAAAGCCGCGCGCAGACCGGTGGTTACGGTCGCGTGTGAAACAGTGTCATTCCAATATGCGGACTGGACGGTACGACGCATACTTATCCGTCCTCCTGATACAACAAAATAGAAAACCCCATCAAGGAAGCCACAATCGCTGGAAGCCAAGCTGACAGAATTGGGTTAACCAACCCTGTATTTCCTAAATCTTTAGCTAATTCTGTGACTACATAAAGCACGAAGCCAGCAATAACGCCACCCAGAATCATCTTTCCCACATTGCCGAACCGAAAAATTTTTAGTGATACGGTTGCCGCGATCAGCACCATTGCCGCCAAAAGTAGGGGTTTGGCCAAAAGAGTTTGAAATCGCAAACGATATTTATATGCAGGAAGACCCGCTCGACTGGCCTGCTCGATAACGTCTGGCAGGTCCCAGAAGGGTACAGAATCAGGATTGGCTATGGTCTCTGATGCCTCCTGCGGCGTTAGGTGGGTGCTGACCAGATAGGTCTGATAGTGGCGCGGAGCTGCGGATGCGGAACTGACCAGCACATCGCTCAAATGCCAATAGCCATTTTCCAATATGCCTGATTTCGCATCGACCCGTTCGACGAACCTTCCTTCGGAATCGTAGGAAAATACCGTCACGCCTCCCAATTGACGGCCGTTATCAAAGGTGGTTCTCGCCTTGAGGATGGAATCGCCATCTTCACCCTTTTGCTGCACCCAGCCCTGACTGGCTGGCTGGCCGCTGGTGGTAAAGCTGGCGCCAAAAATTCGGGCGTCGATTTCCAGTGACTTTTCCTTGAGATAGGCGACACCGGGATTATAGACGGTGGTCGCGAAAACACCCAGAGCAACGGCTACGAAAAGGGCCGGGGCGACGAACTGCCAGGCGGACATGCCTGACGCGCGTACGATGACCAGTTCGAGGCGGCGGGACAGGTTGAGAAAGGCCGCGATGGCCCCGAACAGGGTTGCAAAGGGCAGAATGCGTTCTGCGAGTTCAGGGACACGATAAAGCGACATCAGGAAAAGGCTGAGTGCGTCGGCATTCTCCTTGTTGCTGCCACGCCGGATCAGCTCGACATAGTCGACCAGAAGGATGAGCAGAAAGCAGCCAAGGAAAATCGTCAATATTGACCAGAGAAACCGTGTGGCAAAATAGCGGAAAATGATATTTGGCGGCATGCTACGACTCTAAAAATCGCTTTTCTGGTTTTGGTTTCCTGAATAATCCTTTGACCTTATGCAATATGCTGTCGTTAAACAACTCCATTATGCGGATCAGATTGTCCATAGCCGTCAAGCGGCGGCCGCTGAGCACCATCCAGAGCCCCAGTATGATGGAAATAATCGGCAGGGCATACATAAAGGGAACCGCGAGGGGGGATCGAATCGCCAGACTGGTAATTCCGAAGCCAGCCAACCGGATGGCAGCCACAAGAATGACAGCCACAAAAATCGCGCTGCCTCGTCGCTCTCTGGTGGTGCGCACCTGCGCAAGGAAGGCGGCGACGATTGTGGCGAACACCAGATTGTAGAGCGGGTTGGTAAAACGGTCATGCAACTCCGAACGGGCAACTCCGGGCTCGCGCTTGATGGTCGGGTCGTCCTTGGGCGGATTGAGCAGGGTTGTCGTGGTCAGTTCGCGTGGCTTGTAATATTGGACGCCGCCCTCACTGACCCCCGTGAATTTGGATAGATCAATGGCATAAGAATCAAAATTGATAATATTCACCGTCGTGAAATCCGGATTGGTTTCATCCAGCTCGCCATCGTCAGCGGCTTTGATCTGCTGCTGCTGGATCGTGCCTTGCTCCATGCGCAGGAAGGTCGCTTGCGGCGTTTCGACGATTTGGGCGAATTCCGACGAGTAGACAATATGCTTCTTGGGATCGCGCTCATCAGAGAGGAACAATCCGCGCATGATGCCGTTTGGTTCCCGCTTCTGGATGTGGAAGGTCATGCCATCTTCAATCTCGGAGAAAATGCCTTCCTTGACGATGTTGGCAACCAGATCAGCACGCACCTGCGTAATGAAGCCACGCAGGGATGTGAGAGCCTGCGGTGCGGCATAAAGACTGAGAAATCCGCCGGTAAGCGTGGCCACTAGCCCCAGAATAATGATGGGCTTGACCACCACCCAAGGCGGCGCACTCGTCGCATTGATCACGACCAGTTCGCTGTCTGCATTGAGGTTGTTAAGGGTAACGGCGACAGCGATCAGCACTGCAAAGGGGGCGATAACCATGACCAGTGTCGGCAAGACCAGAGAGGTCATGGAGATAAAGATCAGAATTGTCTGCCCTTTGGCCGTTACCAGATCCATATCGCGCAGAGCCTGCGTCAACCAGACGATGGCAGTCAGTATGGTGACTGTCATGAGAAAGGCGGTCGCGGCGCGCATGAATATGTATCGCTCGATCAGCTTCATGATCTCTTCGTCGTGATCCTATGTTCGGTTTTTTGTATGCAAGGATTATGGTTGGTTTATGGCTGTCTCCCCTTCGGCTGGCAAGCATTTTAGTTGGGAAGTTCGGTGCTCTGGAAAAAATATCCCGCGAAAATGACCTATTTTGAAAGCGGATGATGCAATTTAGCCAACAAATGATGGCGGGGTGTTCCTTCCGCACAGTTTTCTTCAAAGGCTTTTGCATGGGCCGTTTTGAGAGCGGTCTTGAACTCGAGCGCCAAAGCACCCACAATAGTGTGAACTAGATATATTCCATTTTCCACTCCTATCTGGCCCATTGGGGGCGACCTCGGAGCGGACCTCCTGAAAAAGACATCCTAACAAAAAGAAAGACATCGTCCTTTATGGCTACTCTCCCTTTTATTCAGTTTGAAGCTTTGGGCACACCGGAAACCGGTGCTGCCGTGTTGTTTGTTGACAAGTCCCTCGCCTTGAGTGCAACGGGGAAGGCGCTTGATGAAAAGAGTGATGGGGCAATCGGGCGAGCGATCAAGGCAGCCGATTTCAAAGGCGGTTTTTGCAAAAGCGTACAGATTCTGGCCCCTGCCGGTGTGGCGCTGGACCGCATTATTCTCATTGGCCTTGGTGAAGAAACTTTATCTGAACGCGATTTTGCGGATCTGGGTGGAGCGGCCATTGGAGCTGCCAACGGCTCAAAAGTCATCCATGTCGTCGCCGAGGCTGATGACAAGGAGATGGACGCTGCCAAAGTTTCCCTGATTGCCATGGGCATGAAGCTTAGGGCCTATGATTTCGATCTTTACAAGACCGAGAAAGGCAAGCCCAAGAAAGCAAAAGAAGCAGCAAAGGTTTCCATTCTGTGCGCGGATGCCAAAGGAGCGGCCAAGGTTTGGGAAAGTGATGAGGTGATCTCGGATGGAACCCTGCTAGCGCGTGATCTGGTCAACGAACCGGCCAATGTGCTTGGACCGGAGGAATTTGCAGCCAAGGCCAAGGCGCTGGAAGCGCTGGG
The DNA here is from genome assembly GCF_963665895.2 of Cohaesibacter marisflavi. Taxonomy (NCBI): domain Bacteria; kingdom Pseudomonadati; phylum Pseudomonadota; class Alphaproteobacteria; order Hyphomicrobiales; family Cohaesibacteraceae; genus Cohaesibacter; species Cohaesibacter marisflavi. The sequence continues at coordinate 690,844 of NZ_OY762534.1, forward strand.
GGCAGAGGTGGAAATTCTCGAACAAGCAGATCTTGAAAAACTGGGCATGAATGCTTTGCTTGGTGTGGCGCAGGGATCGGTGCGCGAGCCTCGCGTGGCCATCATGAAATGGATGGGCGGCAAAAAGGATGAAGCGCCCGTTGTCTTCGTGGGCAAGGGCGTCGTGTTTGATACCGGCGGTATTTCCATTAAGCCAGCTGGCGGCATGGAAGACATGAAGGGCGATATGGGCGGGGCCGCTGCAGTCACCGGCCTTATGCATGCGCTCTCGGGCCGCAAGGCCAAGGTGAATGCCATCGGCATCATCGGTCTTGTTGAAAATATGCCCGATGGCAACGCCCAGCGCCCGGGGGATATCGTTACCTCCATGTCTGGCCAGACCATCGAAGTCATCAATACGGATGCGGAAGGCCGTCTGGTGCTGGCTGATCTGCTGCATTACTCCAAGGAGACCTTTGCGCCACGCTTCATGATTGATCTGGCGACCTTGACTGGTGCTGTCATTGTGGCCCTTGGGGCTCACAATGCGGGCATCTTCTCCAATTCGGACGATCTCTGTGCGCAGCTGTCAAAATCCGGAGCAACGACGGGTGAAACCGTCTGGCGTCTGCCTTTGGCCAAGGAATATGACAAGATGATCGACAGCAAGTTCGCCGACATGAAGAATACCGGTGGCCGCTGGGCTGGTTCCATTACGGCGGCGCAGTTCCTCAAGCGCTTTGTGGGCGACGTGGATTGGGTGCATATCGATGTCGCAGGCACTGCGATGGATGCACCGAAAAACGAGATCAGTCAGGGGTGGGCATCCGGCTTTGGGGTCCGTTTGCTTGATCGCCTCGTGAAAGACAATTACGAAGGCTGATGGCTTAGGACAAGGTGCCGATCTTTGGCGCTTTTCAAATGAATGCAGAGGGTCTGGCCATGTCAGGCCCTTTTTCGTGGTTGCCTTTTCGTTATCTGGCTGTTGCTTGATGGGGTGTCCATGCTAGACAGGAAACAACGCTCCTGTTTGGAAATGAATGATGCCGGCCGAGATTTTCTTCTATCATCTACAAATGCAGCCTCTTGAGGCGACGTTGCCCGTGTTGCTTGAGAAGTGTCTCGAGAAGGGCTGGCGCGCATTCGTTCAGACAGGCAGTGAAGAAAGAGCCCATGTGCTCGACACGCACCTGTGGAGCTGGCGAGAAGACAGTTTTCTCGCCCATGGCTTGCATGGTTCGGCGCATGCGGAGCATCAGCCGATTCTCATCGCACCGCAGGGTGTGCCTGCGGCTAACGAGGCGAACGTGCGCTTTTTTGTCGATGGGGCAAGGCCGGAAGAAAAGCTCACCCTTCTGGAAGGGTTGGAGCGGGCGATTCTGATGTTTGACGGCTCCAGCAATGAAGCCTTGCAGGCTGCCCGTATCAGCTGGAAAGCCCTTAAGGAAGCGGGATATCCCGTCACCTACTGGCAACAGACACCAAGAGGCGGCTGGGAAAAGAAAGCCTGATATTCCAGTAAGAAAGCGGAATTTTTGCCACAATTGCGCCGTTGACTATTTGTTGCTTCTTGATGGAGCGCGCTCTGCGTGCAGAGCTGGGCGAATGGTCTAACGCATAAGTGACCTGATCCCTTTGGCAGAGTGGCAGAATGTACGTTAGTATCATGGTGGACGAACCCTTTTTCAGGAGGCATGCATGAAGGTTGGAATTGTTGGTGCAGGTATGGTTGGCTCGGCAGCGGGCTATGCAATAGCCTTGCGGGGCACGGCCAGTCAGGTGGTTTTTGTCGATTACAAACCCGAATTTGCCATAGCGCAGGCGCAAGATATTGCGCATGCGACGCCTTTTGTCTCTTCAACGGTGGTTACGGCTGGCGATTATGATGCTCTTGAAGGGGCTGACATCGTGATCCTGTCTGCTGGCGTCGGTCAGAAACCCGGAGAAAGCCGCATTGATCTTTTGGCGCGCAATGCCGAGGTGTTCAAACAGATCATTGGCAAGGTGCTGGCTGTGGCGCCAGATGCCATTCTGCTGGTTGCCTCAAACCCGGTTGACATCATGACCCAGATCGCAACGCGGCTGTCCGGCCTTCCTCCGCATCGTGTGATCGGTTCGGGCACCATGCTGGATACGGCGCGCTTCCGCCATCTGATCGGGCATCATCTGGGCATTTCGCCTCAGTCTGTTCATGCCTATGTGCTGGGTGAACATGGGGATAGTGAGATACTTGCCTGGTCGTCTGCGCGGGCAGGGGCTTTGTCCGTCGAGGAGTTCGCAGCCAATATCAAGTTTCCGCTTACCGCCTCCGTCAAGGACAGGATCGATGATGGTGTGCGCAATGCTGCCTACACGATTATCAACGGCAAGGGGGCGACGTGGTATGGCATCGGTGCCGGGCTTGAACGCATTGTGAGGGCGATTGCCAAGGATGAGAAAGCGGTGCTTTCGCTTTCGATCGTGACGCCGAATGTGGAAGGGGTGCGCCATGTTGCGCTCTCTGTCCCCCGTGTTATCGGACGCAACGGCATTGAGCTGGATCTTTTGCCCGAGCTTGATGAAGCCGAACATGAAGCCTTGCGCAAGTCGGCCAGCATGCTCAAGGAAACTGTCGACGCCGTCAAATTCCACAGCTGAGGTAAAATCAGATACCAGAGCAGACAAGAGGGGCGTTGAGCCCCTTTTTCATCGTTTGCACTATTCAGCCTATACCAGTCTATGCAGCTTACAATATCGCCAGCGAGGTTGCTCTGGTTGGCGGTGGGAAGAGCCGATCCAGCTCGTAAAGCGTCTCATCATTAAGGTCGATTTCGAGCGTGCGGGCGTTTTCTTCCACATGCGCCACTGTTCCTGCCTTGGGAATGGCTACAATCCCGGATTCGCGAATAACCCAAGCCAGAGCCAGTTGAGCCGGTGTGAGATCCAGATCCGAGGCGAGTGATTTAAGCTCCGGCTTTGATAACAGCCGGGCCTGCTCAATGGGCGAATAGGCCATGATGGGCAGGCCATCTTCTTGTGATTGGGGGAGCAGATCCCATTCGATACCGCGGCGGGTGAGATTATAGAGCACCTGATTGGTCGCTACCTGTTCGCCGCCTTGCGTACTCATCAGTTCGGTCATGTCATTGGGATCGAAGTTGGAAACGCCCCAATGACGGATCTTGCCTGCCTGCTGGAGCTCTTCGAAGGCCGCGATGGTTTCTTCCAAGGGGTGAGGGCCGGGCCAATGGAGCAAATAAAGATCCAGCCGGTCTGTACCCAGACGGGAGAGGGAAGCTTCGCATGCTTCGAGTGTGCCTTCGTGGCTGGCATTGAAGGGCAAAACCTTGGAGACGAGAAACACATCATCGCGAATGGGGGCTATGGCTTCGCCAACCACACTTTCCGACTTGCCAGATCCATACATTTCCGCTGTATCGATGAGCGTCATGCCCAACTCGACCCCGCGGCGCAAGGAGGCGACTTCGTCGGCTTTGCGGGATGGATCGTCGCCCATATACCAAGTGCCTTGCCCCAATGCGGGCACGACGTCCTGATGTGCGAATGTGATTGTTTTCATGGTGGTTCTCTCCCTCAGGCGCTTATGGGATGCGATCAGATCGTTGGGAGAATGTCACCACAAGTCTGCGATTATTGCAAATGGTGGTTTAGTGAGGCGTGGAATATTCAACCAGATCCCAGAGGTTGCCATAAAGGTCTTCAAAGACCGCAACAGTGCCATAGTCTGCTTCCAGAGGTGGTCTTATGAAGGAGATGCCCCGCTCCTGATAAAGAGCATAGTCACGCCAGAAATCGTCTGTTTCAAGGAAGAGGAACACACGGCCTCCTGCCTGATCTCCGATATAGCCTGCTTCGTGCTCATTTTTGGCGCGGGCCAGCAACAGAGAGGTTTTCCCCTCTCCCTTGGGGCGCACCACGACCCAGCGTTTGTCCTGCGCGGGCTGATAGGTGTCGTCAATCAGCTCAAAGCCTAGCTTTTCGGTATAAAAGGCAATCGCCTCGTCATAGTCACGCACGACAATGGCAATAAGGGACATGGATTGAGACATCGCATTCGCCTTTCTGGGATCACTCCTCGATCTCTTCGGACATTTCGAGCCATTTTTCTTCCAACTTGTCCAGCAGGGTGGCGAGGTCGGAGCGGTCCTTGGAGAGTTTGGCGCCTTTTTCTGGGAATTTGGCGAAAAGATCCGGATCGGCGAGCATATCATCGATCTTGCTCATGCGGTCGCGGATCTTGTCCATGTCGCGCTCTGCGGCTTGAATCTTGCGGCGCAAGGGGGCCTGTTCCTTGCGCTTTTCAGCGGCGGAGCGGCGTTTTTCCTGTGCCTGATTGGCCTCATTGGCCGCCGCCTTTTCCTTTTGCGTGCTGTCGGGGCTGTTGCGAGAGCTGAGCAACAGGCGGCGGTAGTCTTCCAGATCGCCATCATAGGGCTTGCAGGTGCCATCATGCACCAGCCACAGGCGATCCACGCAGGCTTCCAGCAAGTGTCGGTCATGGGAGATCAGTAGCACAGCGCCTTCATAGTCGTTGATGGCATGGACCAGCGCTTCGCGGCTGTCGATATCAAGATGGTTGGTCGGTTCGTCAAGGATGAGCAGATGCGGACCATCGAAGGTGGCCAGCCCCAGCAAAAGGCGCGCCTTTTCGCCACCGGAGAGGCTTTTGGCCGGGATGTCCATCTTCTCGGTGCCGAGGCCCATTTGGGCGACGCGTGCCCGCACCTTGGGTTCGGTGGCATCCGGCATCAGGGTGCGCACATGGTCATAGGCGCTGTCATTGGGGCGCAATTCATCCAGCTGGTGCTGGGCGAAAAAGGCGATCTTGAGCTTGCCTGCGCGGAAAATGGTGCCGTCCTGAACGTCCAACCGGTCGGAAATCAACTTGGCAAAGGTGGATTTGCCGTTGCCGTTGGCCCCCAGAAGCGCCAGACGATCATCTGGGTCAATGCGCAAGCTCATATTCCTGAGGATCGGTTTGCTGTCTTCATAGCCGACAGACGCCTTCTCCAACCGAATGATCGGTGGGGCAAGGCCTTTTTCCGGATTGGGAAAATGGATCGGCTTGACGTGATCTTCCATCACCGCTGCGATGGGAGACATTTTCTCCAGCGCTTTCAGGCGGCTCTGCGCTTGCTTGGCCTTTGAGGCTTTGTAGCGGAAGCGTTCTACGAAAGCTTCCATATGTTTGCGCTGCTCTATCTGCTTGGTGCGCATCTTCTGCTGCAACTCAAGCTGCTCACGACGGGTGCGCTCAAAATTGTCATAGCCGCCGCGATAGGCAGTCAGTTTCAATTGATCGAGATGGGCGATATGGTCCACGGCTTTGTTGAGCAGGTCGCGGTCATGGCTGATGATCATCACCGTGTAGGGATAACGGGAGATGTAATTTTCCAGCCACAGGGTGCCCTCAAGGTCGAGATAGTTGGTCGGCTCGTCGAGCAACAACAAATCCGGTTCGGAAAAGAGAATGGCAGCGAGCGCGACACGCATGCGCCAGCCGCCGGAAAAATCGGCTGTGGGGCGGGCCTGCGCCTCAGCATCAAACCCCAGCCCATGCAGGATGGTTGCGGCGCGTGCTTCGGCGGAATGGGCGCCGATATCGGCAAGGCGCAGCTGGATTTCCGCAATCCGTTCCGGATCGGTTGCCGTTTCGGATTCGGCGAGCAGACGGGCGCGCTCCAGATCAGCCTTCAGGACGAATTCAAGCAGGCTTTCTTCAGACGCGGGCGCTTCCTGCGCAACCTGACCGACGCGCGCGCCTCTGCGAATCGTGGCCGTGCCGCTTTCGGGCGCGATGTCTCCGACCAGTAGCTTGAACAGGGTGGATTTGCCCGTGCCATTGCGCCCGACGAGGCCCATTTTACAGCCTTCGGGAACAACGAGCGTGGCATCTTCCAGCAGTGTCCGGCCAGCGATGCGATAGGTGAGGTTATTGATATGCAGCATAATGGGTGCCTTTTGCCTTATTTCATCGTCGATGGCAATCGCTGCCGATGCAATCTCTTGGCTTGATCCTTTTTTGCAACAGTGAATACAACTGTTTCGCGTGCCTTGAGGACAAAGAGCAAGTGTTTTGCAACTTGTGCTGGCCAATCTGGCTCGCTCCCTGCATTATGCGCAGCCCCGAAACCCTTTGAGGAATGTATGATGACGATCAAGCTATATGATTTGTGTACCGCAGACAGGGCCCTCCGCTTTTCTCCAGCCTGTTGGCGCACCCGCATGGCTCTGGCTCACAAGGGACTTGAGGTGGAAACGGTTGCGACGCTGTTTACCGAGATCAAGTCCATTGAGGGAGGTGGGCAGACCACTGTTCCTGTGATAGCTGATGGTGACACTGTCGTTCGGGATTCTTTTGCCATCGCTTTATATCTGGAAGATACATACCCGGATCTGCCCTCGCTGTTTGGCGGAGAAGGCGGGCAGAAGATGGCGCACTTCATTGATCGCTGGGCCAATGCCGTTGTCGACAAGCAACTGGTTCGCTTTTGTCTGCTGGATATTTACAATCGGTTGGATGAGAAGGACCAACCCTATTTCCGCACCACCCGTGAGAAACGCTTCGGCTGTGCGCTCGAAGAGGTGCCGGATCGTTCTCCAGACCGCCTTGATGCTTTCCGAGAAAGTCTTCTGCCCATGCGCCTTGCATTGCGCGATCAGGCATTTCTCGGCGGCGAGGCTCCTCTCTATGCGGACTATAGTATTTTCGGTTCATTCCAATGGGCGCGTATGGTCTCTGATTTTGTTCTGTTAGAAGAAGATGATCCGGTTGCACAGTGGTTTGATCGTTGTTTGGATCTGTATGATGGCTTGGGGTGTAGTCCTAAAGTATAATTCACTTGTGTAGTTCTGATCTTCTTTGTGTCCAAATGAATATAAATTCGCGTCTATTTGGTTTCGTTGGCATTTCGGCGGGTTTTTTCTTGCGGGTGCTTTGGGGGCAGGCTATACAGCGGCGCAATGCAACCTGCTGACGCAGGGAAGAGGTGCGTCGGCTATGGTGAAGCAAAGTCAAGAGGGGAGATGCCATGGCTATCGAACGCACTTTTTCCATTATCAAACCAGATGCAACAAAGCGCAATCTTACCGGCAAGATCACAGCCAAGCTGGAAGAGGCTGGATTGCGCGTCGTTGCCTCCAAGCGCATCCGTATGAGCAAAGAGCAGGCCGAAGGCTTTTATGCCGAGCATCAGGGCAAGACATTCTTTGCGGGGCTCGTTGATTTCATGATTTCCGAGCCGGTCATCGTTCAGGTTCTAGAAGGTGAGAATGCCATTCTTCTTAACCGGGAAGTGATGGGCAAGACGAATCCTGAAGAGGCCGATGAGGGGACCATCCGCAAGGAATTCGCCCTTTCCATGAGCGAGAACTCGGTTCACGGATCTGATTCACCGGAAAGCGCTGCGCGGGAAATTCAGTTTTTCTTTTCCGATGATGAGATTGTCGGATAAGCCAGACCATCTGGTTCGCTGATTTAAGCCTCCGAGCCTTGAGTGTCGGGGGCTTTTCTATATTCAGATCTGCCATTTGATGACAATTGTTTGATTTGGGCCGTAAAATTGGCCTGCCGGATTGCTCTCATCAATGGAATCAGTAAATTGGCGACATCGGTTTTACTTTTTGAGGGAATATTCATGTTCAGATTTGGAAGCGGTTACTCTGTTTTGGCTGCGGCTGCGATCTCCTTGACGATGCTTGGCGCTCCGGCCAATGCGGATGGGTTGACGAAAGATCTTTATCGCGCGCGCATTGTGGATTTCTGCCTGTATGATCGTTGGCCCAAGGCCAAGGATGACGAGACGGATGGCATTCTCTCTGCTTGCAAATGTGCAGCCAAAGAGTTCGTGGATAGTCTTGAGGGCAAGGATCTTGAACGCGCTCTTAAGAGCGGCAAGCCGGGCTGGGGGCAGAAACGCACGATCTTGAGTAACTATGCGTCTTGTAACAAATAGTTCCAAGTTGCCGATTTGAGAAATGAAAGAGCCGATGAATGGATATCGCATTCATCGGCTTTTCTTTGTCTATGATAGAGGTTGGTTCGACGCTCTAGTGGAACAGAAAGCGGTCTGAGGGCTGCTTGTCGTCTTCGTCTTCTTTTATGATCACGCGCATGCCATCAACGCTTGTCCGGTCGGCTGCGACCAGTGCCAGCGCGCGTGGATAGACCTTGTGCTCCATGACGAGGATGCGTGCGGCCAGGCTGTCTTCGTCGTCATCATCCAGAACAGGTACGGCGGCTTGGGTGATGATGGGGCCGGAATCCATATCGGCGCGGACGAAATGCACGGTGCAACCGGCAAGGCGGCAGCCTGTGTCGATGGCGCGCTGATGGGTATGCAGACCCTTGAAGGATGGAAGCAGCGAGGGGTGGATGTTGAGCATGCGATCATGCCACTTTTCCACGAAGCCCGGCGTCAGAATACGCATGAAACCGGCGAGCACCACCAGTTCGATGTCATTGGCTTCCAGCACGGACTGGATTTCCGCATCAAACGCCTCGCGGTCGCCCTTGAAGGGGCGATGATCGACAACGGCCGTGGCGATGCCTTCACGCGCGGCGGTTTCAAGGCCCTTGGCGTCGGCATTGTTGGCCAGCACGAGGGCGATGTCGGCGGGATAGTCTTCTGCTCTTGCGGCTTCGAGAATCGCGGTCATGTTGCTACCGCGCCCTGAAATCAGGATCGCGGTGCGCTTTTTTGCCTTGGACATGACGGCTTAGCTCCCGAAATTGATCATGCTGTCATAGACGACCGCATCGTCTTCGCGGTCTGCCAGCGTGCCCAGCTTGAAGGGGGCTTCGCCTGCTTCGCCAAGAGTGGCGATCACGGCATCTGCTTTTTCTGGCTCGGCGACGATGATCATGCCGACACCGCAGTTAAAGGTGCGCAGCATTTCCTTGTCGGCAACACCTCCCAGTTTCTGCAACCAGCCAAAGACTGGCGGAGGCGTAACTGCGGCGAGATCAAGATGGGCAGCTAGACCGTCAGGCAGGACGCGCGGGATATTTTCAGGGAAGCCGCCACCGGTGATGTGAGCCAGTGCCTTGACGCCGCCTGTTTCGCGAATGGCCTTGAGGGTGGAGCGCACATAAATGCGGGTCGGCTCCAGCAGGGCTTCGCCAATGGACTTGCCATCAGCAAAGGAAGCCGGGCTGTCAAAAGTCAGCTTGTTTGCTTCCAGAATGCGGCGCACCAGCGAGAAGCCATTGGAATGAACGCCCGATGAGGCCAGCCCGATGAGGACATCGCCTGCTTTGACATCCTTGGGCAACAGCGTGCCGCGTTCGGCAGCCCCTACGGCAAAGCCTGCCAGATCATAATCGTCCTTGGCATACATGCCGGGCATTTCGGCGGTTTCACCACCGATCAAAGCACAGTTGGCTTGCTTGCAGCCCTCGGCAATGCCTGCGATCACATCGGTCGCCGCTTCGACATCAAGTTTGCCAGTGGCAAAATAGTCAAGGAAGAACAGAGGCTCGGCGCCCTGAACAACAAGATCGTTGACGCACATGGCAACCAGATCGATGCCGACGGTGTCATGCTTGCCGGTTTCGATTGCGACTTTCAGCTTTGTGCCTACACCATCGTTGGCCGCCACCAGCACCGGGTCGGTGAAGCCTGCCGCCTTCAGGTCGAACAAGCCACCGAAGCCGCCAATTTCGGTGTCCGATCCTGACCGAGCCGTGGCCTTGACGATGGGTTTGATGGCCTTGACCAGGGCGTTGCCCGCATCAATATCCACGCCGGCATCTGCGTAGGTTAGGTTGTTTGGGGCGGAGGATTTAGTTTCTTGGGTCTGATCGGACATAGTGGATCCCTGACACAAATTACGACGCGTTTTCTTTGCCCCTGAGACACACGAATTTCGCTGCAATTGCAAGCCCTCTTGCGGCTTTATGAGCGCAAAAAGCGCGGTTTTGCGATTCTGTAGCGTCATTTAGGCACGTGGATGCGTGCCAGTTGCAGGCCAAAGGGGAGAAGTTGATTGCCTGCACCTGAATGAACAGGCATGCTGAAAGCCTGTGGCTGAGCATTGGATAGGCTGTTCAATTTGTTTTTGTCATCAAAGGAACATATCCATATGCCCTTGGGTTTTGATATAAGGAGCCCGACCTCTTAAATGATTTGAGCGGACGTTGAGGGCTACATGGTCAATCGGCTTGAGGTCAAACGGCTTGGGGAATGAATATGACGTTGCAAAAACAGTTTATCGTCTGGATGTGTGCTTTTGCCGCCTTCGTGCTGTGCATTTACGTGTTCAGTGGGATCTTGCTGCCCTTTGTTGCCGGAATGGCGCTTGCCTATCTCCTCGACCCTGTAGCCGATGCTTTTGAGCGCCTTGGCATGAACCGGCTGTGGGCGACCATTTCGGTGCTGATGATTTTCGTGCTGATCTTCATTCTGCTGCTGGTGCTGATTGTGCCGGCTCTGGCGCATCAGATGGCGGGTTTTAGCCAGAAAATGCCTGAATATGTTGCCTCCCTGCAGTCCATGATCAGCAACAGCACATCGGACTATATGCCCAAATTCCTCTCTAACTTTGATGCGGAGAGTCTGCAGAATAATATCAAGGATATTGTCGCGCAGGGGGCCTCATGGGCCGGTCAGTTGCTCAAGTCGGTATGGAATGGCGGGCAGGCCGTTTTGAACATGTTGGCACTGCTGGTCATTACGCCGGTGGTTGCGTTTTATCTGCTGCATGACTGGGACCGCATGGTGAATACCATCGACGGCTTCCTGCCGCGCGATCATAGAGAAACGATTCGGGATCTGTTCGATCAGATTGATGAGAGCGTTTCCGGCTTTGTGCGCGGGCAGATCTTGGTGGGGCTCATTCTGGGGACATTCTATGCCATCTGCCTGTCGCTGGTGGGCCTTAACTTCGGCCTGTTGATTGGGTTGATTGCCGGTATCATCAGTTTTGTGCCTTATGCGGGGGCAACCATCGGGCTGATTCTGTCGGGTGGTGTTGCCATTGTGCAATTCTGGCCGGATCCGATTCCCATCGGGTTGACCATTGGTGTGTTTGCTGTCGGGCAGTTTCTTGAAGGCAACATCTTGCAGCCGCGGCTTGTAGGCGAGCGGGTGGGGCTGCATCCGGTGTGGCTGATGTTTGCATTGCTGGCGTTTGGATCCCTGTTCGGGTTTGTGGGCATGTTAATCGCTGTGCCGGCAGCGGCCGCGATTGGCGTTGTCGTGCGGTATATTCTTGACCAGTATGTGCATTCTCCGCTCTATCGTGGCTATCATCAGGTCCCTGCTGATGGCAATGGGGCTGGCGATGAAGCCAAACCGGAATAACAATAACAACAAGACGGGCTCCGTATCTGCGACAAGAACGGATGTCTGAAATGAAGGCTGGCGTGAGGAAATTCGATGGGTTCAGCAAAAATAAGTGATCAGATGCCCTTACAGCTCCCTCATGAAGCGGCGATGGGACGGGAAGATTTTCTGCGAGGTCCATCTAACAGGGCCGCGTTTGACATGATTGATCTGTGGCCGAACTGGCCCGCGAGTTGGTTGTTGCTGGCAGGGCCGGTTGGGGCGGGCAAGTCGCATCTTGCCAATATCTGGCAAGAGCGCAGCAACGCAATGATCGTGAATGTCGCGGATCTGAATGATGCGGACCCCACCGAGCTGGTGCAAAGCGGGGCCATCGTGGTTGAGGACGCGGACAGCCCTGAACGGGACGATACCGCCCTGTTCCATTTGCTCAATGCTGCGCGTGAAGCACGGGCTTATGTGCTGATTACCGCCCGAAACTGGCCTGAAAGCTGGGGGGTCGGTTTGCCCGATCTCATGTCCCGGTTGCGCCTGACGACACCGGTCGAGATTTACGAGCCCGATGACGAGCTGTTACGCAGCGTGCTTGTCAAACTGTTCGCGGATCGTCAGCTCTCTCCAGACCCGAGTGTGATTGAATATATTCTCATGCGCATGGAACGTTCTATTGGCGCGGCACTGGTGATTGTGGAGGCTATTGACCAGCAGGCTTTGGCGCAGCATCGCACCATAACGCGGCCGTTCGTGTCTTTGATTCTCAAGGAACTCTCAGACAAGGCTGACGGGCTCGTGCCCTAAATGGTCGGTGGCTCAAGGTCGGGTGCTTGAAGAGGATTGCTTCTCGCAGGCCTCAAACCCTCAAGCTTCCATGTTGATATCTGATCGGGCACAATATCCGCATTGTGACAAGCGTCACATAACTGCTAAGGTGTTTCTATATTCGCTGGTTCAGTGCGCCCTGAATGTCGATGCCTGATTGTTTCAGCTGTTTGAGAATGGGCGCGGAGTGTTTTCGTTTTCTCCTTGATTCCATGGCCTTGCATGAAGAAGGGGGAGACGGTAACGGCAGAACAGAAGCCGCACCCCTTGACGATGGGGCGATGCAGCTTCCTCATTCAAGAGTGACGGACGGACCTCTATGTCTGATATCAATGAAACGCATCCATATTCATCACCAGAACCTGTTGGCGCTTCTGACGCCGGTGTGCCTGTTGTTTCCGACGAACCGAGCGTGGAAATGCGTCCCAGCCAGGAAGAAATCGAAGCTTTGATGGCCAGTCCGGGGCGGTTCGTGAACCGGGAGCTTTCATGGCTCGGCTTCAACAGTCGCGTGCTGGAAGAAACCGAGAATGCGAACCATCCTTTGCTGGAGCGCCTGCGCTTTCTTTCCATTTCCGCCAGCAACCTTGATGAATTTTTCATGGTGCGTGTAGCTGGTCTGAAAGGCCAGAAGCGGGCAGGTATTACATCGATCAGTGCAGACGGTCTTGATGCCGGGCAGCAACTGGTCAAGATCAACGCAGCAGTGAATGAGCTGGTGGATCGTCAGCAAGCTTGCTTCAAGGATTTACGCCTGTTGCTTGAAGAGGAAAAGATCCTTCTGATTGAGCCGAAGGATCTGACCGATCAGGATATGCAGGTTCTGGAAAAGGCATTTCTTGAAGATATCTTCCCGGTGCTGACCCCGCTTGCGGTCGATCCGGCCCATCCGTTCCCCTTCATTCCCAATCTGGGCTTCTCGCTGGCTCTCAATCTCAAGGGCGGGCATGGCCATGGTGATCTGACGGCCATTGTCCGCATGCCCAATGCCTTGAAACGCTTTGTGACACTGCCAAGTGTTGCTGAAGCTGAAGATAGCCACCGCTGCATTCTGCTCGAGCAGGTCGTCTCGCTGTTTATCGATCGCATTTTTCCCGGCTATGAAGTGATCAATATCGGCTCTTTCCGGGTTATTCGCGACTCGGATCTGGAAATCGAGGAAGAGGCCGAAGATCTGGTACGGCATTTTGAAAGCGCGCTGAAGCGTCGTCGCAGAGGGTCGATCATTCGTCTGGAGTTGGAAACCTCGACAGATGAAGACCTGCGTAATTTCGTTGCGCATGCTGTTGATGTGGATGATGATGAGGTCGTTGATATCGATGGGCCGCTGGGCCTGAGTGATCTGTCCGAACTGGTCAAGCTGGATCGTCCAGAGCTCAAGTTCAAGAGCTACAATGCACGCTTCCCTGAGCGGATTCGCGAGCATAACGGCGATTGCTTCGCCGCCATCAAGGAAAAGGACATTGTTGTCCATCATCCTTATGAGAGCTTTGATGTCGTGGCGCAGTATTTGCTGCAGGCAGCTTTGGACCCTGACGTTGTTGCTATCAAGCAGACACTTTATCGGACATCCAAGAATTCTCCCATCATTCGTGCCCTGATCGAGGCGGCGGAAGCGGGCAAGTCCGTGACGGCGCTAGTCGAGTTGAAGGCGCGTTTTGATGAAGAGGCCAATATCGGTTGGGCGCGTGATTTGGAGCGCGCTGGTGTGCAAGTGGTATTTGGCTTTATCGAGCTGAAAACCCACGCCAAATTGTCGATGGTGGTGCGTCGCGAAGAGGGCAAGCTGGTCACCTATTGTCATATTGGCACGGGCAACTATCACCCGATCACGGCCAAGATCTACACGGATCTCAGCTTCTTCACCGCCGATGAAGAAATCGCGATGGATGTGGCCCGTGTGTTCAACTTCATCACCGGATATGCCGAACCGGACCATCTCAGGAAGTTGCTCGTTTCTCCTTACACCATGCGCAAGTCCTTGCTTGAGCATATCGAGAATGAAATCGAGCATGTGCGGGCCGGGCGTCCGGGGCGCATTTGGGCTAAGGCTAATTCGCTTGTTGATCCCACCCTGATCGATGCGCTCTATCGCGCCAGTCAGGAAGGCGTGAAGATCGATCTTGTGATCCGCGGGATCTGTTGTCTCAGGCCGCAATTCCCGGGTCTGTCCGATAATATCCGGGTCAAATCGATCGTTGGACGGTTCCTTGAACATTCGCGTATCATTTGTTTCGGCAACGGTGAGGAATTGCCAAACAAGGAAGCCATCATCTATTTCGGGTCTGCCGACCTGATGCCGCGTAATCTGGACCGCCGGTGTGAAACCTATGTTCCGGTTACCAACCCTACGATCCATGCTCAGGTTCTTGATCAGATCATGGTCGCCAATATAATGGACAATCAGCAAAGCTGGGAAATTCTGCCCGATGGCTCATCGCGCCGAATTCAAGCTGCGGAGGGCGAACAGCCTTTCAATGCGCATAGCTTCTTCATGACCAACCCAAGTCTTTCAGGGCGAGGTGACTCACTAGAAAATGACTCTCCAAGGGCATTCACAGATCGAATCCAGCGATAAGAATCTGGACAAACTCACCATGCAGGGGCGGATCAGTGGATCTGTTCCTGTTGCTGTGGTTGACATCGGTTCAAACTCGGTGCGCCTCGTCATGTATGAGCGCGAGGCACGTGCGCCGGTGCCGATGTATAATGAAAAGCATCTGTGCGGTTTGGGGCGCGGCGTCGGCGTAACCGGCAAGCTTGAGGAAAAGGCCGTGGATGCCGCTTTGGCGGCTTTGCGCCGGTTTCGTTTCCTCATGGATACTGCGGGCGTGAAGAATAAATATGTTCTGGCCACGGCCGCTGCCAGAGACGCCAGCAACGGACCGGATTTTCTGCGACAGGTGGAAGAGATTTGCGGCATTGAGGCTCTGGTGCTTTCCGGAGAGGATGAGGCGCGCAAATCGGCTCTTGGTGTTGTTTCAGCAATGCTGGACCCTTGTGGCGTGGTTGGGGATCTGGGGGGCGGAAGCCTTGAACTTGTGTCTGTTGATGGCCAGACACTGGGTGTCGGTGCCACTCATCCGCTGGGTGGTCTGCGTTTGCAGGACATGTCTGAAGGCTCTGTGAAGCAGGCCCAGAAAATAGCCAAGAATGAGCTGGTCCAATCAGAACAGCTGAAGGAACTTGAGGGCAAGACCTTTTATGCCATCGGTGGCACCTGGCGTGCCTTGGGCAAGCTGCATATGGCCTCGGTGGGCTATCCCCTGCATGTGATGCATCATTATGAAATAGATGGCGAAGAGGCTTTGGAATTCTGCCATCAATGCATTCGGGATGACATTGAAGATTTCTCCGGCATCAGTGCTGTTTCCAAATCACGACGCAGCCTGCTTCCCTATGGCGCGGCGGTGCTTCATGAAGTGATCAGGAAGGGGAAGCCCAAGCGGATCGTTTTCTCCTCTTTGGGGGTGCGTGAGGGGCATTTGTATGAGCTGCTGCCAGCAGAGATCCAGCAAGAAGATCCGTTGCTTTCTGCCTGCGAGGACCTTTGTGTGTTGCGCTCCCGCTCGCCACAATATGCCCATGAGCTGGCCGATTGGCTCGACAAGGTCTATGAGGCGCTCGAAGTTGCGGAAACCGATTATGAAAAACGTTTGCGGCGGGCTGCCTGTCTGTTGACGGATATGGGCTGGCGGGCGCATCCGGATTATCGGGGCACTCAAAGCCTTAATGTCATCGCCCATAGCACCTTCATTGGCATCGACCATCCCGGTCGGGCCTATCTGGCGATGTCGAACTATTTCCGCCATGAAGGCTTGTCCGGGGCCAAACTTTCCGGGCGCATGCGGGAGATGAGCAATCTGCATCTGCGCACCATGGCGCAGATCACTGGGGCTGCCCAGCGGCTCGCGCATGCTGCCGTTGGCGATTTGCCGGGCGTGCTTGACCGTCTGGATATTCGTTTAGCGGATGACACGGCGGTGTTGACGCTGCCTGACGACCTCAAGATGCTGCGCCATAGCAAGCTGGAACGGCGCTTTACCAGCTTCGTTAGATTGCTGGGTTATGACGCGCAAATTGTTTGAACTCGGAGCTGATCGGGGAATGGAGTCTGTCGCTCAATGAAGGAACAAATGGATCAAGATGCTCACTGGATTGTCGTTCATGGCGTATTGGGAGAAGGAGGCACTATGCAGCCGGTCTCCGTGGAGGCCTGTTATCGTGACAGAGCTCCTTATGGTGAGTATGTGCTGTTTGCCGCCAGTGACCCGGAAGCTATCGAAGAGGGCAAGATCTCGATCGTCGATTATGCCTATCTGGCTGAGGTCCGCGTTACTTTCGAGGAAGACTTGGTTGGTGAGGGGGCAAACAATATCGACTGGTGCTTTGATGATTTCGCCGAGCAGGGAGACCGCTTTGCAAAGGAAGTCTGGCCCAGTTGGCAGGATGTACGGCTGATCGACATCTCCGATAGCATTTTCCCGCCCGGCGCGGATTTCGTCATGGCGAAGAGCGTTCTGTCCGTTGAGGAGAATTCCGCGACATGGGTGGAAGTGACCCGCATCGAGGCTGAACAGCCTGCCGAGTTGGCTCTGACCTTCTCAAAGGTCGAGCGCAACCGGTTGCTGGAAGTCAAGGCCGTTTTGAAAGAGGATCAGTTGCCGGTGGCTCTTGTCTCCGCGCTCTGGGAACAACTGGTCGCGCGCTTCCGTGATTTGCCCTATATGCAACTGGTTGGCGCGGAGCGCATCGAGCCGGAGGATGAGGATGAAGATTTCGTCATCGATTCCATCGGAGAGGTTGCCGGCGAGGCTTGAACAAAGCTGGATAAGCTTGATAAAGACTTGCTAAGCTCGATATAGATCGGCGAAGCGCTTATTAGTTGCCTCAGAGCTGGTCATCGGGCGTGAACATGACCGGCTGATTGCGCAGCTTGCTTTGCGAGAAATGATAAAGCGCAACCATGGCCGCCGCAAAGCCTGCAAAGGCACCAACCCCAAGTGCCCATCTAGGCCCCAGGTTATCCGCAACCCATCCCACAATGGGAGCGCCAATCGGGGTGCCTCCCATGGTGATGGCAAAGCGCAGGGCCATCACGCGTCCTCGCATTTCCGGATCAGTAGAAAGCAGCATCAGCGCGTTTGATGTGTTCAGGAAGGTCATGGCCGACAGGCCGACCAGAATAAGCGTTATGGCAAACCACCAGTAACCCGGGGTCATGGCTGCAATCAGGCAGCCAAAGCCGAACATAGCTGTGCCGATGAACAGGGTCTCAAAACGCGGGCTTTCTCGCCCTGCGGCCATCAGGGCCCCCATCAGCGTACCGATAGCGGAAAAGGTCGTCAGCAGACCGTAGCCTTGCGCATCGGCATGAAACAGTTTCACGCCCATGGTGGAAATGTAGATCGGGAAATTCATGCCGAAAGTGCCTATGAGAAACAGCATGATCAGCATGACGCTCAAGTCTCTGCGCCCGAAGGCATAGCGGAAACCGTCCATGATGCCCTTGGTTGACCGGCGGGCATATACGCTCGGCTGCAGCTCGGATTTGCGTAGCAGCAGGAGCGAAAGAAGTACAGCGCCGAAAGACAAACCATTGATGATAAAGGCAGGGCCCGTATCAAAGGCGGCAATCAAAAGCCCCGCAACGGCAGGGCCGATCATGCGGGCACTGTTGAAGGAGGTCGAATTGAGGGCGACAGCGTTGGAGATATCTTTCTTGGCGACGAGTTCGCTGACGAAGGTCTGTCGGGTGGGAGCATCAAAGGCAGCAGCGCATCCGAACAGGAATGCCAGCAGATAGACATGCCACAGCTCGGCAAGCCCTGTGATGACAAGGGCGCCAAGGATCAGGGACAATGTGCCCATGATGGTCTGGGTTGCGATCATCAGTTTGCGCCGATCAAACATATCGGCCACCAGGCCGGTGATCGGGAATAGCAGTAGCTGGGGACCAAACTGGAAGGCCATGGTCATGCCCACGGCCGAGGCGCTATGGTCGGTCAATTCGGTCAGGACTAGCCAGTCCTGCGCGGTGCGTTGCATCCATGTGCCGATGTTGGAAATCAGGGCACCCGCGAACCAGAGGCGGTAGTTGTAAGTACTCAAAGAGCGGAAAACCGCTCGGAAATTCAAAGTCATCCAATAATTCCAGCAACGCTTGGCGCAGTTGACCAAGACTCGCAACAATGAGGTATTTCCCAGACTTCGAGACGATTGAGAGCCCTCGGAAGGGCGGCATTTGACGCCGCATCAAGGGCAGAATGAGGCTTGTATGATGGGACGCAAAAGCTGCATCTCGAAAGAATCCTGGACAAAATGGAAAACTTGCCCTGGATCCTGACCCGTCTTGGTACAAGTGGGACTTATTAAGAGCTCTGTCTTAAAAGGATTGTCGGGCTTTGTCCAGCATGCGGGAGCCAGTGAGCGCAGATATGCGCTCACATTATGATGATGTCTCTGGCTGCTTTGCCTTGCGGCTCTTGCCGGAGCGCTTGCCATTTTTGTTCTGGGCTGGCAATTCGGGTGGGTCGCATTCAATCGTACCAACACGCTTGCCTTCAAGGCGTAGAGCCATTTCGCCGCGTTTGATACGCAGTGCATATTGCCCGAACAGTTCCTTGCGCCAGCCTTTGAGCGCAGCAACATCGGCATCGTCATCACAGGCGATCTTTTCAAGATCATCGACAGTGGCAATGACCTTGGCAGCCACACCATGACGCTCGGACACCAGCTTGAGCAACACCTTCATCAGGTCAACGGCGGCCCCTGAGCCTTCCGGCTGGTTCTTGCCTTTGGGCACATCTGGCAATTCGGTTGCCGGAATGTCAGCCACTTCATGCATCAGTTGCAAGAGGTCCTGACCGGCCTTTGAACGCTCATAGCCCTTGGAGATGGAGCGCAGCGCGGTGAGAGCTTCCGGTGTCTTTGGCTGATGGATGGCCAATTCGAAAATGGCTTCATCCTTCAGGATGCGGTTGCGGGGCACATCGCGCGATTGCGCTTCGGATTCCCGCCATGCGGCCAGCATTTTAAGGGCAGCAAACTCGCGCGGCTTGCGGATGCGCAACTTCATGCGCTTCCAGGCGTTGACAGGCGCGGTGTAATAGGTGTCCGGAGAGGTGAGAATCTTCATCTCTTCCTGAACCCATTCGCTGCGGTTCTGTTCATCCAGATTGGCATGAAGGGCGTGATAGACGTCGCGCAGATGCGTTACGTCTGCCAGAGCATATGTAAGTTGCTTTTCAGTGAGCGGACGGCGGGACCAATCGGTATAACGATGGGATTTATCAAGACGCGTGCCGGTGAGGCGCTGAACGAGCTGGTCGTAGGATATGGAATCACCAAAGCCGCACACCATGGCAGCGACCTGACTGTCAAACATGGGCGAAGGAATGAGATTACCCATATGATAGATGATTTCTATGTCCTGTCGGCCTGCATGGAAAACTTTCGTCACGTTTTCATCAGCCATCAATTCAAAGAATGGCGCAAGATCAAGCCCTTCTGCGAGCGGATCTATAAGAAACGCATCGTCAGGGGAGGCCATCTGGATGAGGCAAAGTTTCGGCCAATAGGTCGTTTCACGCAGAAATTCCGTATCTACGGTTACGTAGGGGTGCTCTGCGCATTTTTTGCAAGCGTCTGCCAGCTCGGCAGTAGTCGTGATCGTCTTCATTGGGCTCGCTTATATCGAACATTTCGTCTTTTGTCGCCAATTCTTTGCAAGGACTCGGCTGGCAATGGGGATTATTGCAGTGTGTTGCTGCAAAAAGCCACCGCTATTGGGAAAAATTGCCAATTTTCTTAACGGCGTAGACCGTCACTCTTTTGTTGCATAGCTATTGGGAGAACTTTTGTTTGGAACTTTTCCATGATTTAATTTTTGGGGACGATTGGTCATCGTCTTTTTCCGAAACAGCCTCTTTGTCGGATTGCATCATGGAAATAAGAAAAGAAACGGCCGCGGATTTCGACGCGATCATGAATGTAACACTGGCCGCAGCCAGACAGCATCAGCTTGGAAAGCAGAATGGCTATTTCACGTTGAATGAATTGCGCAAGTCTGGTCTCGTAACCCTGTCGCTCGTTGCCGAGGTTGATGGGACTATCGTTGGTCATGTCGCTTTTTGTCCGGTGCGTGTGTCCGGGGGCGATAAAGGTTGGTATGCGCTGGGGCCGGTTTCGGTTCTGCCTGAGTGCCTCAGCCAGGGGATCCGCAAGGCTTTGATTGCGGAAGGACTGGAGATGCTCCGGCAGATGCATGGCAAGGGCGTCGCACTTGTCGGGGATCCCGACTATTTCAAACCGCTCGGCTTTATGAATGCGCCTGAGATGGCCAGCGTGAAGGATATGGCTGACGAGTTCCTGATCATGTCTTTCGATAACCGGATGCCCTATGGGCGGATGGAGTTTCCTGAAGGTTTTTTTGCCGCTCGATAGGAGGCTTTTGGCCAGACTTTGGCCAGACTGGAGCAAACCCCCAAGCTTTTTTCGAAAAAGCCATCGGTTTTGGGCTGTTTGGCTTGACACCTTGCGCGCAGAGATGCAGGGTCCGGCCAGATTTTTAACATAGGGCGTAGGTTCTGCGCCCTTTTTGCGTTGAAACCGAGAGAATTGCGCTTTATGAAAGGCGGGACGATTTATCGGTTGAAGTTTCAATTCGAGATGTGAGCTTTGCCATTTGATGCAAATCGCAGGCGCCATCTCAAGCATCAGGGTTTATTCATGCATCCTTATCGCAGCCATACCTGTGGCGATCTCAGAGAGAGCCATGTGGGCGAAACCGTTCGCTTGTCCGGTTGGGTACACCGTGTCCGTGACCATGGCGGTCTTCTTTTCATCGATTTGCGCGACCAGTATGGTCTGACCCAGGTCGTGGCCGATCCGGATTCCCCAGCCTTCACCGACGCTGAAAAAGTGCGCGGTGAATGGTGTATTCGTATCGAAGGCGAGGTCAAAGCCCGCTCTGAAGACACGATCAATGACCAGCTGCCGACCGGCCAGATTGAGATTTTTATCTCCAAGCTGGATGTTCTTGGTGCTTCCAAAGAGCTGCCGATGCCGGTCTTTGGTGAGCCGGATTATCCCGAAGATACACGTCTCAAATTCCGCTTCCTGGATTTGCGCCGTGAAACCTTGCACGCGAACATCCTGAAGCGCTCTGCCATCATCGCTTCTGCGCGTCGTCGCATGAACGAAATCGGATTCAACGAATTCCAGACCCCGATCCTGACGGCTTCTTCGCCGGAAGGCGCGCGTGACTTCCTTGTTCCTTCGCGCATCCATCCGGGCAAATTCTACGCATTGCCGCAGGCTCCGCAGCAGTTCAAACAGCTTCTGATGATGTCCGGTTTCGACAAATATTTCCAGATCGCTCCTTGCTTCCGCGATGAAGATCCGCGTGCAGACCGTCTGCCGGGTGAATTCTATCAGCTCGATATGGAAATGAGCTTTGTTGAACAGGAAGACGTGATCACCACGATGGAACCGGTCATTCGCGGCCTGTTCGAAGAATTCGCCGAGGGCAAGCCTGTTACGCAGGACTTCCCACGCATTCCTTACAAGGAAGCGCTGCGCAAATATGGCTCTGATAAGCCTGACCTGCGTATTCCGATCGTTATGGAAGAGGTTTCCGACCACTTCCGCGGCTCCGGCTTCAAGATCTTTGCGCGCATGCTCGAAGACAGCACCAACGAAGTTTGGGGCATTCCGGCCAAAACCGGTGGTGCTCGGACCTTCTGTGACCGCATGAACAGCTGGGCGCAGGGCGAAGGCCAGGCTGGCCTTGGTTATATCTTCTGGCGCAAGGGCGAAGACGGATCTCTGGAAGGGGCAGGGCCTCTTGCCAAGAATATCGGTCCGGAACGCACTGAAGCCATCCGCACCCAGCTTGGTCTGGATGCCGGGGATGCCTGCTTCTTTGTTGCCGGTGATCCGAAGAAATTCTACGACTTTGCCGGCCGCGCCCGTAACCGTGTGGGCGAAGAACTGGATCTCATTGATCGCGACCGCTACGATCTGTGCTGGATCGTTGACTTCCCGATGTATGAGTGGAACGAAGACGAAGAGAAAGTGGACTTCTGCCACAACCCGTTCTCCATGCCGAAAGGTGCGTTGGAAGGGCTGGAAAACACGGATCCGCTCGAACTGGACGCTTATCAGTATGACATCGTCTGCAACGGCTATGAAATCGGCTCTGGTGCCATTCGTAACCACCAGACCGAAGTCATGAAGAAGGCTTTCGAGATTGCCGGTTACAGCGAAGAAGTTCTGCAGGAACGCTTCGGCGGCATGTATCGTGCCTTCCAGTATGGCGCTCCTCCGCATGGTGGAATGGCTGCCGGTATGGACCGCATCATCATGCTGCTCTGTGGTACGCCGAACCTGCGTGAGATCTCCCTGTTCCCTATGAACCAGCAGGCTGAAGATCTTATGATGGGCGCTCCAAGCGACCCGACCAATCAGCAGCTTCGTGAGTTGCACCTGCGACTTAATCTTCCAGAATAAGAAATCTCTGGAATCTTCTGATTTACAAAGAAAAGGCGGCTTTTAAAGCCGCCTTTTCTATTTCTGTATTCTGCACTGATGAACGAAGATGCCGTTAATTGTCGTTGGCGATCACGCCAATGGCCAGCAGATATGGAATCTGCTGCGGTGCGGTGGCCGCGACACCCAAAAGCTGAGCAACTGGCACTGGATTGGATGGGTTGAGGCTTACCATCAGGCTTTGCGGATCTTTCAGGAACATGTCGACTTCTTTCACTACGGAGTCGTAAAAAGCCGCCTCCGTGAAGCCGCTCAACACAGCACGAAGCTGCATCGATGCCATTTCGCGTGTCTGGTCCGGTCCCATGCCCATGGTAACGCCTACCAATTTGATCAAATCATCCAGTCCGCCCAGATCCTTGAGCGTCAGGGATGCAGGAAGCACTGAGGCGGTTGCCATGGCTGCTTGCGCCGTTTCCGGGTTCTCGAGATAATCACGCATGATGCCGCCTGCGCCAAGAGAGCCGGAAAGGGAGACGATATTCGGCAATTCCAACATGATCGGGCTGATTTGGAAGGTCTGGCTTTCATCGTCCCACGTCATGGCCAGCTCTTCATTGATCGTCACGCTATCAAGTCCGAGCTGATCAAGAAGGACTCCGGCAAGGGGATGCTGCAGCATGGACTTGGCAATCGTGAGATTGTCGATCTTTGTGGTGACTTCTGCCGGAATAGCCAATCCTATCCGGTCATAATGCAGATTTACCTCATTGGCCGAGAGCGCGTTACCCTTGCTGTCTTCATAGGCGAGGTCTTTAAGGGCAAGGGTGAGTGCATTCGGGCCAAGCTTGACAGCTTCGCTACCCTGCGGTGGGTTGCCCTTCATGGAATTGAATATTGCCTGCTTGATCAGTTGGTAGTCGGCAAATTCAAGATCCTCAATGGCGAGACGGCCAAGTTTGAAGCTCATTGCGGGTGGTCCGGCATAGGTCATTCCGGAAATGGACGATTCCTCAATGCCATAGCTGCTGAAACCTGCCTGCCGGATCGAGTCGAAGCCAAGCGTGGCTTTCTGGCCAAGGTAAGGGCCACTGGGAAGCGTGATGCTTGCCTCAGTCTTGCCAATTTCCGTAAGGCCCATGGCGAAGCTTCTGGCCAGGTCAAAACCGGATTCAATTAATGCCTGCTGGTCCTCTTCGGACAAGTCATCCGGATTGAGATCTTCGGCAATCATTTTGTCGAGGAGTGGCACCAGATAGGTAGCCGGCTGTTTGACTGTGATGTCCGACTGGCTGGCCGGGCCGATCTTTATTTCAGCGAGATTCGGGACAGATACGTTGATACCCGCCATTTCGCTCTTTTCCAGAACGGACTTGGTACCTTCGATAGGGGCCGCGTTGGGGTCGATGACGCTCAACAGAGCGCCTATGTCATAGCCTTCGTAACGGGTCTTGTTGATGGTGTAGGTGACTTGGGCTGGGTTGCCCTGAGCCAGATCTGATTCTGGGGGGAAACTGTTCTTGCCATCGAAGACCATGTCAGTTTTCTGATAGGCAACTTCATAGCTGCCGATCCTGCCATTTTTGACATCCGATACCTGCATTGGCCCCGTTTCTGTGGTCTGCACAGCGTCCTGATAGGCATCCACATATTGCTTGGCGATCATCCCTTCGACGGAAGTGTTTTCATATCGCGTCTGCATGAGTAGCGGGCGGATATAGTCCATCACGCTGCCGATCGGCCGCGATGGAGCAAGCTTGAACTCGCCAAGGAAGGGGGAATAGGCCGCTGTTATGGTGCTTTTGCCCGTGGTTTCCAGCTTCAGGTGAGTGTCGTCAGCTGTTCCCGGAGCATCAATATCGAATGAGCCAGTCATTGTATCAATGGTCATGCTGTCATAGGCATAACCGGCCTCTTCAAGACGAAGTCCGGTGTAGACAGCGGTCGGCAAAGCAATCTTGAGGGCGATTTTCAGCTCGCTTTTGCTCTTGCCCTCTTTTGATATGCCATCAGCCGCCGTGTCGTCGCTTTCCTCGCTGAAGGTGCGCTTTGTAGGAACTGGCAGGGAAAAGTCGGTCTTGAAGACAAGATTTTGAACGGTCAGGCTATCCGTTGCCTCGTTATAATGAACGGAACCGTTTGTTGCTGTCAGCAATCCGGACTGATTCATGTCTTTGAAAATCGCGTCCCAAGCTGTTTCCGCATCGCTTTGGGCATGCACCAGAGCGGTGGAGACAAGAAGGAAGCCGAGGGTAAGACTTGTACGTTTCATAGAAAGTGAGCCTCATTTACAAGAAGAAGATCTGCGAAAATGATTGATAACAAATGCTCGGAAACAAATGTTTGTGCAGGTTTTTTACGGTCTTGGCATGGTTTGACGCATGCCGCATTGCTCCTGTCGATGGATAAGGGAGTCGGTTACGAAATGTCTAGGATCGATTCTAGCATCCCTTGAGTTTCAACGCTTCTATTTTGAGAATGTGTTGGACTAATGTCGCCCAGATTTCATAACGGCAATTTACGCAACACTATCGCGCTTTGATTATGGTTAATCCTCTGTTAGCCGCAGCGGATTATTCTCTTGCCAGAGAAGGGAAGTGCGCCTTGAAGAATCGGTTTCGGTCCATAATTTTGCTATTTCTTGGCGTGGTCCTGGGAATTTTCCCGGTGTTTGCCGCCCATATAGCCATGCGCGACTATCTGATGGGCCGGGGGGAGCGTTTCCTGGATCAGACAGCGCAGCGTACGCTGGTGCGGGCCGAGACCTTTGTTCAAGAAGCCATCGATGTTTTCTCTGCTTTGCCTCATTTCCGCGTTCCCGTTTGCGACAATGCGCTTCAGGAGCGTTTCCGCGGAATGATGCTGCGTCACTCGGTGCTGCATGATGTCGGGCTTATTTATAATGGTGAGTATATGTACTGCTCTTCTATCAAGGAGAGCACCAGCTTCCAGCCTACGTCATCGCAGGTGATCGGCGCAGTTGATCATTTGAGCTACCGGGCGGTGCGCGATAGTTTGACAGGCAAGGAAGGTTTGCTTGTTCAATGGCATATCACTGAGTTTGTTTCGATTGGCGGGTTCATTCTTGTGGAGAATTTCGTTCCGCAGGGCATGCAGACGGATTATGTCGATTTCTACCGCATTTCGATGAAGCTGAAAAATAACGAGACTATCACCGAAAGCACGCCGGTTAGTCGACTGCGCCAAAGGGCGCCCTTCTATTCGTTCGAGCCTGATCCGAATTGGGTCAAAGATCTGATCACCCACGAGGTCAATTCTTCGCGCTATCCGCTAACGGTCTCTGTTGCTCTGCCTTTTTCGGCGGTGTGGGATTCCTTTGGCGGCGTGATGCGGGTCGTTGATGGTCTTGGTATTCTGACCGGTGCGTTGATCATGTTCTTCTTTGTCCGGATGGGGCTGCGCAAGCCGGATCCGTATGTCAGTCTGGAGCAGGCGATCAAGCGTAAGGAATTTGTGCCCTACTATCAGCCCATTCTTGATATCCAGAGCGGCAGGCTGGCTGGCTGTGAGGTTCTTGTCAGATGGCGCAAGCCGGATGGGACGATCCTTTCTCCCGGCCATTTTATCGATGTGGCTGAAGCCTCGGGCCTGGCCCTGCCGATGACCGCGCTGCTGATGGAGCAGGTGGCTGAAGATCTCTCCGAGAGCTACGCCAAGCATCCGAACCTGAAGGTTGCGATCAATCTGTTCAATAAGCATTTTGAGGATCTGGCCATCGTGCGCGAAGTAGAGCAGGTCTTTGGCAATTCTGGCGTGCGGTTTGAACAGCTCGTTCTGGAAGTGACCGAGCGGTTGCCGTTGGAAAATCTGGACCGGGCGCGGGCCATCATTGCAAGGTTGCAGGAACTTGGCATTCGGGTGGCGCTTGATGATGCCGGTACAGGCCATGGTGGTTTCGCCTATCTGCAAAAGCTGGGCATGGATATCATCAAGATCGACAAACTGTTTGTGGACACCATCACGGCAGAGACTGAAACCGTCCCGATCATCGATTCTCTCAGTCAGATGGCCAAGGGCATGGATATGGTCGTCGTTGCTGAAGGCGTAGAGACCGATGAGCAGCTTGACTATCTGCGGCGCTCGGGGATCGACGAAGCACAAGGTTTTCTCTTCTCTCCGGCTCTGCCGGCTTCTGCCTATCTTCAGTTGGTCGGTGCGTTGGGTGGAAAAAACCAGAAGAAGAAACAAATTCCAGCTGCCAACAAGGACAATGTGAAAACCGTCTCCTGATGTGCTGAGCCGGATCGAGGTGTGTATTTGTGCTCGGATATCTCCTAGGTAATAGATACTGCAGCAGCTGCTCGGAAGGCGCGAAATCGGCGTTTCCGCTGCGTGTCGATGTTTCTTGGTATGTTTCCAAAAATCAACTGAATTTTCACTGATTTATGCTCAAATTAGCGCAATTGTTTGAGCGAGGCTCTATGATCAGAAATGCCAAGAAAATTGCGGGATACTCGTTACTGGCGACGGTAAGCGCAGGCTTGCTGACCATCGGCATGCAATTTGCCATGCGTTGGCAGGTTGAAAAAGAGATCAAGGAAGACCTGCAAATCTCGGCAGATGTCATGCTGGAACGGGCGAGCGATGCCGCTCAAACTGCAATCAATGTCCTGAATAATCTGGCGCAATCTCCAGGCCTGTCCTGCACGACGGACCATCGTTATCGCTATAGTGACGCGGCTCGCTCTACTGCCTGGATCGATACCATTGGTCTGGTGGATCGCAATGGCAATCTGGTCTGCACAGATCTGGGCCAGTCGGCCCGCCAAACCGGTTTGTTGCCTGCCTATCAGGTCGGAGACAAGGCTGTTACCTTGTCTCTATCGGCCGGTGCCGGGCAATTTGATATGCCATCCTTGCTGGTTGTGCGCCATGTTGCCAATGGTCGCCGTCTGGTGGCGCGTGTTCCGGGTGAACTGGTCCGCATCGACCCGGTACGCAATGATTTGCGGCGGTTCCGTTATGCTATGCTCTCCATGGGAAGCGGTACACATTGGTTCATTCTCGAACCGGAAACAGCTGGCGGCGAGATCATTGATCGGGTGTCTGTGCATTCCGATGTGTTGCCCTTTGAAGTGCAGATGTCTATTACCGAGGCCGCGATTGATGTTGTGACGGCTGATGAGCGAGAGTTCATCAATCTACTGGGCCTTTTTTTCGGCCTGATCATGGTTGGTATCGGATGGTATTTTGGCCGCTATAGGCCCTCCGATGGAGACATCATTCTAGATGCGCTCGATAATGGCGAAATCGTGCCCTATATGCAGCCGATTATTGATCTTGATAGCGGCGCTATCACCGGATGCGAAGTGCTTGCCCGTTGGCTCAAGCCTGACGGAAGCGTTGTGCCGCCCCATGAATTCATTCCGTTGGCCCAGAATTACCGGCTCACGCGCGAGGTAACTTGCCGGATCATGCAGGATAGTTGTCGGCTACTGGATCCGGTCGTGCGTGAGGGGCAGGTCTTCAAGGTTGCGCTCAACTTGTTTTCCCATCAGATGATCGACGATTCCATCGTAGCCGATATTGAAGATGTGTTTAAGGATAGCAAGCTGGGCTTTAAGAATCTGATTTTCGAGATTTCTGATCGGGTGCCGATCCAGGAAATGGATCTGGCCAAAGATGTCATCAGTCAGATTCGGGCCCTGGGCGCTGAAATTGCACTGGATGATGTGGGGTCAGGCCATAGCGGGCTTTATAACCTGTCTTCTATCAGCGTGGATATTCTGAAGCTGGACAAGCTGCTGGTTGATGCGTTGGATGGGGGCTTTGCTGGTCCCGAATTGGTTCAGGGGCTGATTTCGTTGGCTGAGAATCTGAATATTGGCGTCATCGCTGAAGGGGTGGAGACCGAACAGCAGGTTATCCAGTTGCGTAAAATGGGCGTCTCGGCTGCGCAGGGATATCTCTTTGCACCGCCTTTGCCAGCAGCTTCCTTCTGTGAGTTGATGAAGGTTGCGCGCAAGCGCCAGACCGCCAGCGAAGTGATCCCCGATATGGAAGAAGCAACGGAAACCGGGGCAGAAGAGGCCGCATAATGCGGCGCCTCTTCTTGTGCTCTTTCTAACCTGTATTCTGTCTTACTTGCGGCCTATTGGAAGGCCGTCTCGGCAAAGCTGCGCAGCTTACGAGAATGAAGCCGCTCGATTGGCATGCCTCTTAACGTTTCCATCGCCTTGATACCGATCTTGAGATGTTGGCGCACCTGCTGGGTGTAGAAGTCGCTGGCCATGCCGGGCAGTTTCAATTCCCCATGCAAGGGCTTGTCTGACACACAGAGCAAAGTGCCGTAGGGCACACGGAAGCGGAAACCGTTCGCTGCGATGGCCGCTGATTCCATATCAAGGCCAATGGCGCGGGATTGAGACAGGCGCTCCACCGGTTCCTTATGGTCGCGCAATTCCCAGTTCCGGTTGTCTATGGAGGCGACGGTGCCTGTTCGCATGATGCGCTTGAGCTCGTAATTCTTGAGACCCGTAATGTCTGCGACCGCATCTTCCAATGCTACCTGAATTTCCGCGAGTGCCGGAATGGGAACCCAAGTGGGCAAGTCGGCATCCAGAACGTGATCTTCTCGGACATATCCGTGAGCGAGAACATAGTCACCCAGACGCTGTGTGTTGCGCAGGCCGGCGCAGTGGCCCAGCATGAGCCATGCGTGGGGGCGCAGGACGGCGATGTGGTCCGTAATGGTTTTCGCATTGGACGGGCCGACGCCGATATTGACCAGCGTAATGCCGTTCTGATCTTTGCGCTTGAGGTGATAAGCAGGCATTTGTGGTAGGCGTGGCGGTGCTTCGCCCTCAACAGGTTCGGTTGCACCCGAAGGGGTAACCTGATTGCCGACTTCGACAAATTCCACATAGTCCTCGGAGCCATTTGCCATCTGTTCTCTGGCCCAGTTCACAAACTCGTCGATATAGAACTGGTAGTTGGTGAACAGGATGAAGTTCTGGAAATGCTCCGGTTTCGTGGCGGTGTAATGGGCCAGTCGATGCAGAGAATAGTCGATGCGCGGGCCGGTGAAGGGCGCCAGCGGGACGACTTCATCGGGGCCATAATGCTGCGTTCCGTTGACGATTGCATCATCGGTGATGGCCAGATCAGGCACATCGAAGACGTCGCGCAAGGGGCGAGACCATGTTTCGGGCAGGGCGCCTTCCACATTCATGCCATTTGGCCAGGCAAAGTGAATGGGGATCGGGGTCATGGAAGGCCCCACTTCAATGGCGACGTTATGATTGGACAAAAGCAGTTCAATCTGCTGCTTGAGATAGTGGCTGAACAGATCCGGACGGGAGATGGTGGTGGAATAAGTGCCCGGACCAGGGACATGGCCAAATGACAGGCGGGAGTCAATCTGGGCATGGGTATCTGTCGTCATGCGGATTTCAGGATAGGTCGCACGATACCGCCCGGTCGAAGGCACATCATTTTGTGCGACGCGGGTGAAGGCATCTCTGAGGAATTCAGTATGAACTTGATAAATATCCAGTAGTCGCTGAATGGCGGCTTCTGCATCACGAAATGTTTCATGGCTGAAGCGATCCGGAGCGATCGTGGAAAAGGCTGTCTTCATTTATTCATTCTCCTTTTCCTCTGGCCTTTTCAGGTGTTTTGACAAAAAGGTCAAGCGGAAATGTTTTATCGGCAACAATGTCGGCTTTGGTGTTGCAATTATGTGTGCACCCTTGCGCATTCAAGAGCGACTAAAGATTGTGCTGATCTTTTAACTTCTTTGAGTGTAGTATTAATATTTTAAATGATGGTCTTTTTCGAAATTTTTACAAAAGTGGTTTATATTATTTTTGGAGAAAGATGTATTAAATCAGAATTCTGCATCATTTCAAATAAAATTGCCGTGCCGAAAGGGATGTTCTTATGAGAAGAAACTTTTTGTTCGCCGGTATCAGGGCTATTTTTGCTTATACCGTTTTGGTGTTTCCTTTGAGCGTGCCTGTATGGGCTGCTTGTCTAGAAAATGGAGCCGATCAAACACTCTATATACTTTTGAAGAGCAAGAGTGGGCAGATTGAGCGCAATCTGCCGGTTGGTGATGTGATCTGTCTGAATGTCAGCGAGAATACCGAGGTGAATGCCAACATCCAGCCTTTTGGCGGGGCGCGCTTTGGCTGCCGGTTTGAGTTTTATGGCAAGGGCAGCTATCTCATCACGCATTTTCAGACGATCGATAATTGCCAATTCAAGGATATCGGCAAATGATACGCTTTTAAAACTGCGTAATCTATAGGATTGGCAAAACACATTTAGGTGGTATGCTACCGGCCAGCTTCATCAAACAGATTGCCGAGTGCCATGACTATTGAATTTCTTCTCACTTCGCTTTTCATCGTGATCACGCCTGGGACGGGCATGATCTTTACGCTCGTTGTGACCTTGCGTAGAGGCCTGCGTATGGGTTTGATGGCGGCGTTGGGTGGTACGCTCTCGATTATCTCTCATATCACCGCAGCGGTGCTCGGGCTTGCCGCCCTGTTGCATGCCAGTGCGATGGCGTTTCAAATGGTCAAATTTGCCGGTGTCGCCTATCTTCTGTTCATGGCCTACAAGATGTTGAAGGATAAGGAACAGTTTGATGCGGATCATCTCGATGATGCGTCCGTGCAGGGACCGTCAGCCTTGGGTATTGTGCGGGACGGGATTCTGCTCAATCTGCTCAACCCGAAACTGTCGATCTTCTTTCTCGCGTTCTTGCCGCAGTTCATCGATGTGAACACGGCCAGTCCGATGCTTGATATGGTGGAATTGGGGAGCATCTTTATGGTGATGACGCTTCTTGTTTTCGCCCTCGTTGGTGTTGCGGCTGCGTCTGTGCGGGACAAGCTTCTGTCTCGTCCGGCTGTTATGGCGTGGTTGAAGCGTGGCTTTGCCGCGACCTTTGTGGCGCTTGGTGCGAAGCTTGCTCTTACCCAACGCTGATAAGGCTTTGCTCCCTTTCGCATGAATTGAAAAAGCCCCGCTCGATGTGAGCGGGGCTTTTTTTGTTCCTATGTTGGGTGCTTTGCACCCAATGGCTGACTGTGATCAGGAGCAGCCGCTCGTTGCACCACATGTGTCGCATTTCAGGCAGGTGCCGTTACGCACCATGGTGAAATTGCCACATTCAGAGCAGTTTTCACCTTCGTAGCCTTTCATGCGCGCCAAAGCGATCTGGTCGGCCTTGCTTTCGGTTTTGCCAACAGCCGGTGTTGCAGAAGGTTGAACCTGACTTTCCGACTTCAGCATGGTTGCCGTGTTAGATGGCATCGCTGTTTTGGTTGCCGGGGTTGCTGCATGACTGTGATCATGATCGTGATCATGGTCATGACTGTGGTGATGGGCGTGCTCTTCCTGCAGACGTGCATATTCTTTGCCATCCACGAGTTTGAAGCGCTCGGCTTTACCACGCAGCAGACCTTTTGAAATTGGCACCGGAACCTTGCCTTCAGCGCTGCCTTTGCCTGTCGAGGTCGTGGCGATGTCATCCGGATTGACGTGAGCCAGATCGTGGCGATCCAGATAGGACACGGCCAACTCGCGGAAGACATAGTCAAGAATGGACGTGGCGTTCTTGATGGCTTCGTTGCCCTGCACCATGCCAGCCGGTTCAAACCGGGTGAAGGTGAAGGCGTCGACATATTCATCAAGCGGCACACCATATTGCAGGCCGAGAGAAATGGCGATTGCAAAGTTGTTCATCAAGCTGCGGAAAGCGGCGCCTTCCTTGTGCATATCGATGAAGATTTCGCCGATCTGACCATCGTCATATTCGCCTGTCCGCAGGTAGACCTTATGGCCACCAACAGTTGCCTTCTGGGTGTAGCCCTTACGGCGATCTGGCAGTTTGAGACGTTCGCGCACGCGGTGCTCGACAACCCGTTCAACCACACGTTCGACAACCTTCTCGGACACCAGAGCCGCTCGTTCCGGCATTGGTGCAGCAGCAATTGCTTCGACAGCATCTTCTGCCTCGTCTTCATCGTCGTCCAACAGCTGGCTGTTGAGCGGCTGGGACAGTTTGGAACCATCGCGATACAGGGCGTTGGCTTTCAGCGCCAGCTGCCAGGACATCATGTAGGCGTTCTTGCAATCCTCGACCGATGCATCATTGGGCATGTTGATCGTCTTGGAGATCGCGCCGGTGATGAAGGGCTGGGACGCAGCCATCATTTTGATGTGGCTTTCCACCGAGAGATAACGCTTGCCGATGCGGCCGCATGGGTTGGCGCAATCAAAGACCGGAAGATGCTCGTCCTTCAGGTGCGGAGCGCCTTCAAGGGTCATGGCACCACAGACATGAATGTTGGCAACGTCGATTTCTTCCTTGCTGAAGCCCATGTGGGCCAGCAGATCGAAATGCGGATCTTCAAGCTGTTCGTCACTCGCGCCAAGCACTTCCTTGCAGAAGTCTTCGCCAAGGGTCCACTTGTTGAAGGCAAACTTGATGTCGAATGCGCTGGCAAGACCACCTTCGATGGTTTCCAGCTTCTCGTCTGTAAGGCCTTTGTCCTTCAGAGCATTGTGGCTGATGGCGTTGCAGCTTTTCAGCGTTCCATGACCAACCGCATAGGTTTCGATATCCTTGATCTGCTGGTCGTTATAGCCAAGCTTTTTCAGGGCATTAGGAACGGTACGGTTGATGATCTTGAAATAGCCGCCACCAGCGAGTTTCTTGAATTTAACCAGAGCGAAGTCTGGCTCGATGCCGGTGGTGTCGCAGTCCATGACAAGGCCGATGGTGCCGGTTGGGGCAACCACGGTGGTCTGTGCGTTGCGATAGCCATATTGCTGGCCGAGTTCGAGGGCCTTGTCCCATGCTTCGACAGCATGATTGATCAGGGTCTTGTCCTTGCAGCTTTCATGGTCAAGCGGCACCGGATTGATGTCGAGATCCTCATAGCCATCGGTGTGGCCATAGGCGGCACGGCGATGGTTGCGGATGACACGCAACATGTGGGACGCGTTGGCTTCATAGCGCTCGAAAGCACCCAGTTCCTTGGCCATTTCTGCCGAGGTTGCGTAAGACGTACCGGTCATGAGAGCGGAGATGGCGGCACAGATGGCGCGGCCTTCGTCGCTGTCATAAGGGATGCCGGAGGTCATCAGCAGGCCGCCGATGTTGGCATAGCCCAGACCAAGGGTACGATAGAGATAAGACCGCTCTGCGATTTCCGGAGACGGGAACTGAGCCATCAGAACCGAGATTTCCAGAACCATGGTCCACAGACGTACCGTATGCTCGAACTCCTCGACAGCGAAGTTGCCATCCTGCTGCTGGAACTGCAGAAGGTTGATGGAAGCCAGGTTACATGCCGTATTGTCAAGGAACATATATTCCGAGCAGGGGTTGGAGGCGATGATTTCGCCATCAGCTAGGCATGTGTGCCAGTCGTTGATCGTGGTGTGGAACTGCAGGCCCGGATCGGCAGAAGCCCATGCGGCATAACCGATCTGTTCCCAAAGCTCTTTTGCTTTAACGGTTTTGCGGACGTCGCCCTTGATGCGGCCGATAAGGTTCCAGTCGCGGTCTTCCTTCACTGCGTTGAGGAAATCGTCGGTGATACGAACGGAGTTGTTCGAGTTCTGGCCAGCCACCGTCAGATACGCTGCGCTATCCCAATCGGTGTTGTAGGTATCAAACTCGATATCCTTGTAGCCCTGTTTGGCAAACTGGATAACGCGACGGATATAGTTTTCCGGCACCTGCATCTTCTTGGCAGCGCGGATTTCGCGCTTGAGGGCAGGGTTCTTTGCCGGGTCAAAGCATTCATCGTTGGAGCCCTGGCAATTGACGCAGGCCTTCATGATGGCTTTGAGATGCTTGGAAACGATCTTGGAGCCGGTAACGATCGCGGCGACCTTTTCCTCTTCCTTGACCTTCCAGTTGATGTAGGCCTCGATATCCGGATGGTCGATGTCGACCACAACCATCTTGGCCGCACGGCGCGTGGTGCCGCCTGACTTGATGGCGCCAGCGGCGCGGTCGCCGATTTTCAGGAAGGACATCAGGCCAGAGCTTTTGCCGCCACCGGAAAGGGGTTCCCCTTCGGAGCGCAAAGAGGAGAAGTTGGTGCCGGTACCGGAGCCATATTTGAACAGGCGTGCTTCACGCACCCACAGATCCATGATGCCGCCTTCGTTGACCAGATCATCAGAGATGGACTGGATGAAGCAGGCGTGTGGCTGCGGATGTTCATAGGCGGTTGCGGAGCGGGTCAGGCGGCCGGTTTCAAAGTCGACATAATGGTGTCCCTGGCTCGGGCCATCGATACCATAGGCCCAATGCAGACCGGTGTTGAACCATTGCGGAGAGTTCGGTGCGACGCGCTGGGTGCAGAGCATGTAGCGCAGTTCGTCGTAAAAGGCGCGGGCGTCGGCGTCGGTGTCAAAATAGCCACCTTTCCAGCCCCAATAGGTCCATGTGCCAGCGAGACGGTCAAAAACCTGCTGGGAGGACATTTCCGGGCCGAAGCGTTCGTCTTCAGGCAGCTGGCTCAGCGCTTCTTCGTCCGGGACGGAGCGCCACAGCCAGGAGGGAACGGAATTTTCTTCAATGCGTTTCAGCGCAGCTGGTATGCCTGCCTTGCGGAAATATTTCTGAGCAAGAATATCTGCGGCCACCTGAGACCAGCTTGTTGGTACATCGATATTCTCGAGACGAAATACGATTGACCCGTCCGGGTTGCGGATTTCACTCGTAGCCTTACGAAACTCGATGGAATCGTATGCTGATTTTCCTTCAGTGGTATAGCGCCGCTCTACACGCATTATAAATCCCCTTGGCAAAGGTATTGCTGACTTTCAATTGGCGTCAGCAGGCTGAATGGGTCAGTCAATCGGGTTTCCTGGCCTCGGAAAGAGCCGATCTTCTGTGAAATTCTGAATCTGTGTCACAAGCGAATCGTGGCACAATGGCTTCGTTTTGATGACACCAGTAGATTCTCATAAGGTTAACAAAATCTATATATGGTGTCTATGTTATGTTGGCGAGCCTATATCTTGTGCTTCTTGCTTTTTTCCCCCTGTTTTAAGCGCATAAAAATCCCCAACCCGAACCTTTCAACAAACACAGAGTTACCCACTGGCCGTTTCGATTTCGAGCTTGGTTATTTTCAATGATGCTGGAACAGGAAGTCTGGAGCACAAGTCCAGAGACGCCGCTGTCTTGACGGTTCGGATTATGGATTCTTGCGATGATGAACGCAAGAAGGACTATTCCTTGTGGGTCGTGTTTTTCTGTCAATCTATATGTAGTGTTTTTTGTGGTCCGATCAGGAATGGGAAAAATCTGCGCCTTGGATGGTGGAGCAGTGGGGAAATTAACTTTCTTAGGCGCTGAAACAAATCTGTTAAAATTGAAATCAAATTCACCGCCGCTTTTTGAACGTGAATTAATCGCTCTGTGGCATCCTGTCCTTCAACCTCAGGAAAAGGTGCGAGAAAACAGAATGTTGGATGGATTTCTGGAACATCATGCGGCTTACGGGCTTAGTATCGAATCGCTCGATATTGTTATTGTCGACGACTCCAAGTCTGTGCTGACAATGATTCGATCAATGATTTCTTCGATGAAGGTCGCTCGGGTCCGCACCTATGATCGGGCCGATGTTGCACTGCATGCCATCATGCATGAACCGCCCAATGTCATTGTCACCGACCTCAACATGGCCCCCATGTCTGGTATGCAGTTGCTCAGCCTTATCCGCAACGCAACGATGAAGCCACTATGCTACATTCCGGTGATCGTGGTGACGGCCCATGCGACAGAGCAGCGTGTGGCCAAACTGTTTGAAACCGGGGCGCATCATGTTCTGGCCAAGCCCATGTCGTCTGCTGCGATTCAGCACAGGATCGCGTCCCTATGTAGCGACAAACGACTGATGCTCCTTGATGGGGATCGCTATGTGATCGATGGCATGGAAGAGGTGCTTGAGGAAAAGCGCAACAGATTGCGCTCTCTTGCCAAGGCGCGCCAGTTCCATGAACAGACCTTGCCGCAGGCCAGACGGAGCCAGCGCGATGTTGACCGCATTCTGCATAAAGCCGACGAAGAGGAAGAATTTATTGATGCACAGGCCAAACCGTCTCTCTGGAGCGGTCGTGGCTCTGGTCGGTCCCACAAAGAAGGTGATGCTGCATCTACCTCGTCGCGACCATCGAGATCTCCACGCTTTGCCAGCGTTGGCGGCCGACGGCGGTAGGCGGCGGGCAGGGCAATCCATTCGTCGGATTTTTCCTTGCCGTCTCTGGACATCCGCGAAAATATGTAGTCATAGTGTCCCTGTTCGAACTGCATAAATAACGGGTCGTCATGAAAAACTTTCTGCTTCTTCTGTTCACATGGTGGGGTAAAACGACGTTCGGAACCTGGTTGCACACCAAAAGGTTCGGAGTTTTCGTTGGCCAGGACACTTTCGGCAACAAATATTACAAGCAGAATGTCTCCAAAAACAAAAGCTATACGGGCAATCGCAAGGGTGAACGCCGCTGGGTGGTTTATGCCAATCCTGCGGAGGCGAGTGCTATTCCGGCTGGTTGGCATGGCTGGATGCATTACCGTACCGATGTGCCACCCAGCGAGCAGGCTATTCAGCACTGGTCTTGGGAGCGTGCGCATCAGCCTAACATGACCGGCACCGGGAAGGCCTATCGGCCGAAGGGATCTCTTCTGGCAGCCAAAACTGAGAAATCCGATAGCGCGCCGGACTATGAAGCATGGGCGCCCTAAGCCGGCCCAGCCCATTCCTCAATGCTGTCTGAATAGGGCGAGACATAAAGAATCGCCTTTTCTGTCCAAAAGCATGCCTTCCAGTCACAATCCTGCCTCGTATCTCCGCCACAAGGGTGTATGGCGGTTCAATGGACTTCTGCCGCCAAGCCGGGGGTATCGGCAAATCAGCCTTGCCTTTTGCCCTAAAAGAGGGCTAGGAACGGGGTGGTCTTGGCGCTTCGTTTGGCTAAGCTGATACAGGGCCGCCGATTGTCGGAGTTTTGAATGAATATTATGCAGGGCCGCAAAGGGGGCTGGATCATGAGAAGAATGGTGATTGCTTCTCTGTTCTTATTGGGTTGCTTGATGAGCTTGCAGGTCAAGGCAGAAGAGGTTTCCAATCCGGTTGCCACTTTCGCTGGTCTGGACAAGATCACCGCCCGGATGATCCAGTTTGATGTCTATATCAATGAGACAGTGCAGTTCGGTTCCCTGCAGGTAACCCCACGGGTTTGCAATACGCGTCCGGAAACGGAGCGGCAGGAGGAAACCGCATTTGTCGAGGTGGACGAGATTACGCTTGAGCGCAAAGTGCGGCGGATCTTCACCGGCTGGATGTTTGCCTCCAGTCCCGGCATGAATGCTGTCGAGCATCCGGTTTATGATGTCTGGCTGGTTGGTTGTAAGCAGTCCACAGAAGTGCCTTCACCCAATTGATATGGCAACCATCCATTGATCCGGTGGGTGTAAACAGTCTTCTTTTCAAGTCAGTGCGTTATGCTTCGTCTTCGGTCTTCTTGTCGAGGGCATAGAAGTCGGCGCGGGTATGCATGGCATGGTCCAGCAGTGCGTGATATTCTTCCTTGGGTATCTCGATGGTGCCGAACTGCTTAAGATGGTCGGTGATGAACTGCGTATCCAACAGCGTGAAGCCCCCTGCGTTGAGCCGTTCAACCAGATGGATCAGCGCCATCTTGGATGTATCCCGCTCGCGTGAGAACATGCTCTCGCCAAAAAATGCCCGCCCCAAGCTGACGCCATAAAGGCCACCTACGAGCCGCTCTCCATCCCACACTTCCACCGAGTGGCAGTGCCCCATGTCAAACAGCTCCCTATAGAGCATATGGATTTGCGGATTGATCCAGGTTGTGGGGCGATCCGGTGCAGCTTCTGCACAAGCATCCATAACACCACCAAAGTCCGTGTCGACGCGAATCTGAAAGGGGGTCGTGCGCATGGTACGGCGCATTCTTTTGGGGATGTGAAAGGCATCCAGTGGGATGATGCCGCGCAGTTCCGGTTCGATCCAGAACATGGAAGGGTCATCGGCGCTTTCCGCCATGGGGAAAATGCCGCAGGCATAGGCCCTGAGAAGAATCTGGGGGGTGATTTCCATGAAGGATGAGTCGTCAGTCATGCTCGGGACTTTACCACAGCTCTCTTTACAGTTTGTGCAATTGTCACCTTTGGAACGCAAAAGACCGCGCCCAATGTGCGCGGTCTTCATAATATTGTGCTGAATGGAAATTCAAGGCAATGCTTTACTTGGAAGCAAGATATTTTTCCAGCCAGTGAATATCATAAGCACCGTTGGCGATGTCGGCATTGTCAACCAGATCGCGGAACAGAGGCAGCGTGGTCTGGATGCCGTCAACGACGAATTCATCCAGAGCGCGCCGCAGGCGCATCATGCATTCCACCCGGTTGCGACCGGTTACGATCAGTTTGCCGATCAGGCTGTCATAGTAGGGCGGAATGGAATAGCCCTGATAGACGCCGGAATCAACGCGCACGCCGAGGCCTCCTGGTGGATGATAATAGGTGATCTTGCCCGGTGAAGGCACGAAGGTCTCCGGGTTCTCGGCATTGATACGGCATTCGATGGCATGGCCCTGGAACTTGATGTCTTCCTGACGGATATCAAGACCGGCACCGCAGGCCACCTTGAGCTGCTCGTTGACAAGGTCAATGCGCGTAATGGATTCGGTGACCGGATGCTCTACCTGCAGGCGGGTGTTCATTTCGATGAAATAGAACTCACCATTCTCATAAAGAAACTCGATCGTACCGGCTCCGGAATAGCCAAGACCCTGCATGGCTTTGGCACAGATATCGCCAATCCGGTTCTGCTGCTCCGAATTCAGAGCAGGGGATTGGGCTTCTTCCCAGACCTTCTGGTGACGGCGCTGCAAAGAGCAATCGCGCTCGCCCAAATGGATGGCGTGGCCCTTGCCATCACCCATGACCTGCACTTCGATGTGGCGCGGCTTTTCGAGATATTTCTCGACATAGACCGTGGAGTCGCCGAAGTTGGCTGCTGCTTCAGAGCGGGCTGTGGTGAAGGCAAGTTCCATCTTGTCTTCGGAGTGCACAACCTGCATGCCCTTGCCACCACCGCCTGATGCGGCCTTGATCAGCACCGGATAGCCCATTTCTGCGGCAACGCGCTTGGCGTCTTCAGCGCTGTCGACCCCGCCTTCAGAGCCGGGAACCACCGGAATGCCGAGGCGTTTTGCGGTTTGCTTGGCTGCGATCTTGTCGCCCATGATGCGGATATGTTCCGCGCTCGGGCCGATAAAGCTGATCTTGTGCTCTTCGAGAATTTGCGCAAAGCGGGCATTCTCGGACAGAAAGCCGTAACCGGGGTGGACCGCGTCGGCGCCGGTGATTTCACAGGCAGCCAGAATTTGCGGGATATTGAGATAGCTGTCACGGGCAGACGGCGGGCCGATGCACACGCTTTCATCTGCCAGTTTGACATGCATTGCTTCGGCATCAGCGGTGGAATGGATGGCCACCGTCTGAATGCCTAGTTCTTTACAGGCTCGCAAGACGCGAAGGGCGATTTCACCCCGGTTTGCGATGAGAACCTTTGAAAACATGGATTTCCCCTACATTCCTGACTATTCAATGATGACCAGCGGCTCGTCGAATTCGACGGGCTGGGCGTCTTCCACCAGAATAGCCGTGATTTTGCCGGCTTTGGTGGCAGGAATCTGGTTCATGGTTTTCATGGCTTCAACGATCATGAGGGTATCGCCCAGGCTGACCTGATCGCCTACGGAGACAAATGGAGCAGAGCCCGGTTCCGGAGAGAGATAGGCAGTACCGACCATCGGTGAACGGACCGCGTTGGCAAGATTGGCGTCAGCTTCAGCACCAGCGGCTGGGGCAGGCGCCAAGGCTCCGGCGGCGGCAGGCGCAGCCAATGGAGCAGCAGCCTGAGGCGCTGCAACGGCCTGCTGCACGACGATCTCACGGGCAACACGAATACGCAAGTCTTCCTGCTCGATCTCAATTTCAGTCAGGTCCTGAGACTTAACCAGCTCCGCCAGTTGACGGATGAAATCAGGATCAAGTTTGCTTTTTTCTTTGGTCATATGTTCGCATTCCGTTGGTTGATTACCAGGCAAGCAACAAGGTTTGGCCTGGAGCACATGGCAGGTTTCCCTTATGCGCTTTCTAGATGATCCACGAGCGCTTCGATCGCCAATACATATCCTTTTGCGTTGAGCCCGCATATGACGCCAAGCGCTGCGGGAGACACATAGGAATGATGACGGAAGGATTCGCGTGCGTGAATGTTGGAGAGATGAACTTCGATAACTGGAAGGCTGACCGCCCGGATCGCATCCTGAAAAGCGACGGATGTATGGGTATAGGCTGCCGGATTGAAAATGATGCCGCGTGCATATTCACGGGCCTCTTGAATCCAGTCAATCAGTTCACCTTCATGATTGCTCTGCCGAAAGACGATCGACCACCCCATGGCAGCAGCCTTTTCCTTGCACATCTCCTCGATGTCTTTCAAGGTGGTGGCGCCGTAGATGCCGGGTTCTCTCAGACCAAGCAAGTTCAAATTGGGGCCGTTGAGAACATAAAGCGTGTTTGTCATTTCGCATTCCGCGCTAGAGACTAGTAATTCGTAACGTTTGCCCTTACCAAATGAAGCCTTTGGATCTGGGCAAGAGGTGG
The DNA here is from genome assembly GCF_963665895.2 of Cohaesibacter marisflavi. Taxonomy (NCBI): domain Bacteria; kingdom Pseudomonadati; phylum Pseudomonadota; class Alphaproteobacteria; order Hyphomicrobiales; family Cohaesibacteraceae; genus Cohaesibacter; species Cohaesibacter marisflavi. The sequence continues at coordinate 732,124 of NZ_OY762534.1, forward strand.
CTCGATGAGGCGGGCGACCTCTAGTGGTTCCTTATAGGCGGTCCCTAGCTCAGTGAAAAGATATGAAAAGGGCGGTAATGCTTTTCATTCCTAGTTATCGTCATGATTTTTGGCAAAAAAGACTATTCTAAGGCAGATTTGCACCTTGGCGGGAAACTGCTGGGGAAATAGGGAAAGGCGCGTATAAGGACGCCTCTCCAAGTCTTTTCTACCCAGCGTGGTTTCGCTTTATCAGCAACTGGTCGAGCCGCAGCTGCGCAAGTTGGCAATTTTGCTTTCAAAGGCTTCCAAAGCAATATAACCCGGGATGACTTCGTCTCCCAAAACATAACCCGGAGTACCATTCAGGTTAAGCGCATCAGCCAGTCTATAAGCATCCATGATCGGCTTGCGGGTGTCTGTGTCTTCATAGAGCTTTTCCAGCTCTTCTCGTGGGATGTCGAGCTTTTCAGCAACGCGCAGTGCGGATTCCTTGTTGGCCGTGCCGCGCATGGTCATCATGGCCTTGTGAAAGTCCCAGTATTTCTCCGGCGCAACTTTGGTAACACCAACGGCGACCAAAGCGGCTTCCTGCGACTGAGGGCCAAGGATTGGCCATTCCTTCAGAACGACGCGAAGGTTTTTGTCAGAATCCATTAGCTCCAACATGCTACCGAAGGCCTGTTTGCAATAGCCGCAGTTGTAATCAAGAAATTCGACAAGGGTCACATCACCCTTGGGGTTGCCCAACACGATCTGATCCTTGGCGTTGAACAGTTCTTCCTGATTTTCCACCAGTGCCTGTTGGGCCAATTTGGCGCGTTCAAGCTCCGCCTGCTTCTGCTTCTCTGCTTCCTGTTGGCTGAGGATGGTGAAGACCTGACGGATGAGGTCAGGGTTTTCGAGAAGATAGTCAGAAATGATGGACTCAATTTCCTGCTTCTGCTCAGTGTTGAATTCAGCTGCGCTGGCCGGCATGGATGCAACTCCCATGAAGGTTATGGCAGCGAACAGAGAGGAAATCTTTGAAAAACTGTGGCGCATGATTAGGCGTCCTTGTGCGTTTCTGTCTTGGTAAGCAAGCATTTTGGTCTGTTAGAATGGCTCTGAGAATAGGGCAGTTTGATGAGGATGGGAGACAATTCTCAAATTGTTCACTTGATTGTGACCATACGCCACGCCCTTTCGGGGCGCGGTGCTTTGTCGAGCAAGGCTCTGCATCCCTTGCCTCAAGCCGCTAGAGTTTGGGCTGCTTGTACGACATGATGTCATCAGCCTGAAGCCATTCTGGAGAGCCGCGTTTGAGCTTTTTCTTGGCCCGGGCAGCCATGGCTTTTGCTCCCGAAATGTCACCAGAGGCGAAATAGCCGTTGGCGGTTGCGATTTCGGCCTTGGCGCGGTTGCCCAGATTTTCATAGGCCTGTGCCAGAAAACGATAGCCAACCGCAAGATCCGGATCATTCTGCAAGCCGCGCTGAAGATGGCTGACAGCTGCGCTATAGTTTCTGTTATTCTTTGACGAGAGAATGGCCTGCCCAAGCATGACGCGGAGTATGCCGACATCGGGGCGCAGGGAAACCGCTTTGTTCAAGGGGGCGATGGCGTTGTCTGCCATGCCCGTTTCCAGATAGATCTGACCTTTCAGCTCCCAGAAATAGGGATTGTTCGGTTGGGCCTTGATGAGCTGGTCTACTTGACGGATGGCTTTGTTGCGATTGCCCAGACGATAGGTGACGACGGCTTGCGCATAGAGGCTCGGCAGGTCTCTGCCCTTGAAACTGCGCATGACGCGTTTTGGGTCTTGTGTGAATGCGGCGAGCTTGGCGCGTACAAGATCATGGCGCAGCTGCAACGAAGCGCTGTCTTTCCGGCTGTAGTATTTGCTCTTTTTGGCCAATCGCTCAATCTGTGCAATGCGCTGACGGGGCAGGGGATGCGACTGGATATAGGGGTCAACATACTGGCTGGAGAAAAGAGACTGATCAGCAAAGCGGCGGAAGGTTTCCAACATGCCACGCGCTGACTGACCGGTTTTGGCCAGGTAGCGAATTGCGGCGCGGTCCGCTGCGGTCTCTTCTGTGCGGGCATAGCTCAGGAAAGTACGCTGTGCAATGCCGGGCGAGCTGCTGGCGATGGCGGTGCCCACTCGTGCAGCATCGCCCGAACCGGCGGCAGCTCCTGCTGCCATGGCTCCTGCTCCTGCCAACATACCGATTGCCGCGATCGTTTGAGCGCGTTTCATGGCCTGACGCAACCGGATGAGATGACCTCCGGCAATATGGCCCGTTTCATGGGCCAGAACCCCGATGATTTCATTGGGTGTTTTGGCCTGAATAATGGTGCCGGTATTGATGAACATGCGCTTGCTATCGACAACAAAGGCGTTGAAGCTATTATCCTTGACCAGATGGATGCGGATATTGCTAGGCTTGAGGCCTGCCGCCTTGAAAATCGGGCGGGCATAGTCCTTGATCAGTTCCTCGGTTTCTGCATCGCGGATCAACTGGACGCGGCGGCCCTGCGCGTCGGCGCTGGACGTGGCCAGTAGCAATGGCTGCAGGCTGATCAGCAGCGTCATCAGTGCACAAGCCAGCCGATGGCCGACGCTCGCTAGGGAACGGTGTGCTTTCCGTTCGGCAATGGGTGGAACTTTTCGCAAAGACTTGGTACCTAAGTCTTTAAACATGATCACAACCTTCTTTGATTTTCTAAATCCCCAAAAAGAGATCTACCGGAGATCAAAGCCACTGTCTGTCTGGCGGCATGGATTCGACTTGTTGAGCTTAATCCTTGCCCGTGGCCATGGTCAAAATGTGGCATAGAAATATTTGGCGGCCATACAGACACATAGTAGAGCCAAAAGGAAATAACAAATGCGCAGCATTTCCAAGCGCGGCACGATTGAGCCGTTTTTTGCGATGGACATTATGGCAAAGGCCAACGCTCTTGCCGCCCAAGGAAAAGATATCGTCCATATGGAAATCGGGCAACCCGGAGCGCCTGCGCCCAAGCTGGTAAGGGAAGCGGCAGAGAAGGCGCTGGTTGATGGGCGTATTGGCTACACCGATGCTTTGGGGATCCGGGCTTTGCGTGAGCGTATTGCGCAGCATTACGATGACCACTATGGCGTGACTGTATCACCTGATGCTGTGGCTGTAACAACCGGTTCCAGCGCAGGCTTTAATCTGGCCTTTCTGTCGCTGCTTGAAGTGGGCGACCGGGTCATTCTGCCAAGCCCGGGCTATCCTGCCTATCGTAATATTCTTTTCTCGCTCGGTCTGGAAGTTGTCGAGGTGGAAACGCGGGCCGAGGATCGCTGGAGCCTGACGGCCGAGGATATCCGGCGGGTGCATGCGGAAAAACCGGTGAAGGGCGTGTTGATTGCGAGCCCGGCCAATCCGTCCGGCACGATTATGGATGGCGAGGCGCTCAAGTCGGTTGTCGATGTATGCGACGAGCTTGGGATCTGGTTCATTTCCGATGAGATCTATCACAGCCTCGAATTTGGCATGAAGGCCGAGACGGCGCTTCGCTATTCTCCCAACGTGGTGATCATCAACTCCTTTTCCAAATATTACTGCATGACAGGATGGCGCATTGGCTGGATGGTGTTGCCTGAGATGGCTCAGCGCTCTGTAGAGTGCCTCAGTCAGTCGCTCTATCTCTGCCCGCCCATGCTCTCGCAGGTGGCTGCGGCCGCTGCTTTCGATGCTCATGAGGAACTGGATCTGGTCAAGGCTGGATATGGGCGCAATCGTGCCTATTTGATGGAGGCGCTGTCCAAGATCGGGCTGGGAGACTTCATGCCGGTGGATGGTGCCTTCTATGTTTACAGTGATGTGAGCAAGCTGACCAATGACTCAATGGATTTTGCCCTGCGTTCTCTGTCTGAGGCAGGGGTTGCTATCACGCCAGGAGCGGATTTTGATCGTGAACGCGGCCACCGCTATGTGCGGCTTTCCTTTGCCGGTACCGAAGAGGCAATGCATGAAGGAATCCGGCGGCTGGGAGACTGGCTCGTCTGATCGTGGCGCGGGGCGCGCTCGATGTGCGTCTGTTTTTGAGGTTTTATATCGGAAATGAACAAAGAAAAAGCCGCATCCCTATGAAGGGATGCGGCTTTTTAATATTGGGCGTCAAAAGAAACGCTTAAAGAAATCCAGAGCGGTTCCACCAACCGGTCCGCTTGGGACGATCGTCGTCTTCTTCCTTGGTCTCTTCCGGCTCGTTCTTGGCGATCACAGTCTCTTCAGAGGCCGCCGCTATCGGCTGGACGGAGGTGTCTTCCGATGGCTGATCGGCGTTTGCATCAGCATCATCTTCAGGCTTTTCTTCGCTTGCAGCATCGGTGACGATCACTTCAGCAGGGGCTGCATTTGATGCAGGTGCCTGGCTCATGTCTTCACCATTTGCCGTTTCCTCAGATGTATTTTCCTCTGACCCAGCATCAACTGGCGTAGCATCAACGGGTGCGGCTTCGGTCGGAGCGACGAAAACCGGTGCCGGTTCTGCTTCACTGGTCGCGTCACCATTCGCAGTGGCGTCTCCGGCTTCTTCCTGTTGCGCCCGTAGCTCTGCGTCAGAAGAGGCTTCCTGCGGAGCTGCCGGTTCTACCTGAGCTGTATCATCGTCAGACTGCTCTGGCGATACGGCAGCTACATCAGCGGCTTCCGGTGCGTCTGCGGCTGGTGCTGGAGCATCGGCTGAGGGCAGCTCAGAGGAGGCCTGTTGCGAGGCGTCTTCGCTGGATGGAGCCGAGACATTCTCGGTGCTGTCATCACCCGAAAGATTGTAGACTGCAGGGCTTTCGCCGACCACTTCCATGGCCTCTGCCGTCATTTCTTGTGCTTCAGCATCGCTGTTGCGGTTGCGACGATTGCGGCGGCCACCGCGGCGGCCCCGGCGGCGACTTTTCTTAGGCTTCTCTTCGCCATTGTTGTCACCATCGCGCGCTTCTGCGGATTGCTCGGAGTCGCCATTGGACTCGTCGCCATTTTCTTCGTCTGACTGCTCATTGTCGTCGCTGGAAAATCTGGCCTCCGATTGGGCCTTCTTACGACGGCGACGACGGCGACGTTTTTTGGAGCTGCTTTCTTCTTCGCGCTCCTTCTCCTCTTCAGCCTGCTCATAGGCTTCGAAGGCTTCGTCTTCTTCGTCGACAACAACTTCCATGGCTTGCATGGAGATGGTTGGCGTTGGCGCTACCGGCTGCTCAAGCGGTTCGCCGCGATCAATCTCGAGATGCTTGCCTTCCATGTGATCGTCTACTTCCACATGGATGTTAACGCCAAAGCGGTTTTCAAGCTCAAACAGATTTGCGCGCTTCTCGTTGAGGATATAGAGCGCGACGTTGCTACGGGTGCGGACCACGACATGGTGGTTGACGCCCTTAAGCAGGTGATCTTCGATGCTGCGCAGAACCAGCAGTGCAACAGAGGCTGCAGCACGCACATAACCGGTGCCCTGACAATGCGGGCAGGGGTCCATGGTGCTTTCAAGCACGCCGGTGCGGATACGCTGACGGGACATTTCCATCAGTCCGAAATGCGAGATGCGGCCAACCTGAATGCGGGCCCGATCTGATTTCAGGCAATCCTTTAGGCGTTTTTCAACTGCACGGTTGTTGCGCTTTTCTTCCATGTCGATGAAGTCGATTACGACAAGACCGGCAAGGTCGCGCAGGCGTAGCTGGCGTGAAATTTCTTCAGACGCTTCAAGGTTGGTAGAAAGCGCAGTGTCTTCAATATTGTGTTCGCGGGTCGAACGGCCGGAGTTCACATCGATGGAGACGAGGGCTTCGGTCTGGTCAATCACGATATAGCCGCCAGACTTCAGGGTCACTTGCGGGCTGAACATTGCGTCCAACTGGCTTTCGATGCCGAGGCGCGTGAAGATCGGCTGCGGCTCGCGGTATGGCTGAACATTGCGCGCGTGACTTGGCATCAGCATGCGCATGAAGCTTTTCGCTTCCTTGTAGCCCTCTTCGCCTGCGACAAGAACCTGATCGATGTCCTTGTTATAGAGATCGCGTATCGATCGCTTGATCAGCGAGCCCTCTTCATAGACGAGCATCGGAGCTGCGGACTTGAGTGTCAAATCTCGCACATTCTCCCACAGACGCAGAAGATATTCGAAGTCGCGCTTGATTTCGGTTTTGGTGCGTGACGCACCGGCCGTGCGCAGGATAACGCCCATGCCATCAGCCACTTCCAGTTCGGAAGCGATCTGCTTGAGGCGTTTGCGGTCGGATACATTGGTGATCTTGCGGGAGATGCCTCCACCGCGTGCCGTGTTAGGCATCAGAACGGAGTAGCGACCGGCCAGAGACAGATAGGTGGTCAGGGCTGCGCCCTTGTTGCCACGTTCTTCCTTAACGACCTGAACAAGCAGGATCTGGCGGCGCTTGATGACTTCCTGAATCTTATATTGCTTGACGCGACGACGGCTGCGACGTTCTGGCACTTCTTCCAGAGCATCTTCTGCGCCGACATGTTCTACATCAGCATCTTCTTCTTCATCGTCGTCATCTTCTTCTTCATCATCATCATCAGAAGCGGAGAGAGTGTCGTCCTCATCGTCTTCGTCATCCAGATCTTCCGGATCAACGCTGACAGTTTCATCTTCTGCTACGGCATGTGCCTGAGCAGAAGGGGTCGTGGTGTCATCAGACTCGTCTTGAGAGCTTGGCTCAGATGCGGCTTCTTCCTGAGTTTCGGAAGCGGTTTGCTCTGCTTCCGGTGCCTGTGCAGATGCGTCGTTTGTCTCGCTGGCAGGTGCTGCGTCCGCAGTGCTTTCAGTGTCTTCTGCGCTTTGAGCTGTCTCAGCGGTAGACACAGCAGCGCTTTCACCCGATGCCTGTTCCTCGGAAGAGGTGGCCGGAGCGTCTGCGTGCACTTCATTGTCTTCCTGTTCGGAAGTGTCGGGCTTGTTGGCTTTTGCAGACTGCTTGTCTGATTTGCGCGAAGAGCGGCGGCGTCTGGATTTTTTTGCCGGCTTTTCTTCTTCTTGAACCTCGTCTTCTTCGTGGCCCTTTTCTTCTTCAAGAAGAGCCTGACGGTCTGCCATCGGGATTTGATAATAGTCCGGATGAATCTCGCTGAATGCAAGGAAGCCGTGGCGATTTCCGCCATAATCTACAAAGGCCGCCTGCAGGGACGGTTCGACCCTGGTAACCTTTGCTAGATAGATATTGCCGCGCAATTGCTTGCGATTGGCGGACTCGAAGTCGAATTCCTCAACCCGATTGCCGCGTACGACGACAACCCGGGTTTCCTCCGGATGCGTCGCATCAACGAGCATTTGATTTGCCATAAAGTGTTTTCTCCACGGAAAGGCGCGCCGACAACCGTTCTGGCCGACTGAGCCGACGCTCGGCAGGTTCGCGCTTCTCCGCTTTTGTCTGATGACGACCCGACCACTATCGGTTCTCGGCTGTGCAAATGGCTGAGCGCCAGGGCATGCAGTTTTTCTGCAAAGCTATCGCCGGCTTTATAACTCATCTGTTGGCACATCCCTTGGCGGGTCCTCTTGTTGATACTCGATGCCCGAGGACGCTTTTCATCCTCGGCAGGGGTTCTTGGCAAGCAATCGGGACTTTAAGTACGCGCTCCAGATTGCTGCGAATTTGTTATGGTCTTCGGGGCCGATCCCGAATTTCCGGGCCATTTGCCAGAGCTTGGCATGTCCGTTTCGCCGGCGCGAAACACCGGATGACGCCAGTCTTTGAGGGGCGTCGGGTCTTTTCGCCAGTCACGCATTCTTGACGCTTCTGTCTTTTGTCAGAAATGCGGATTCTCGAATCGGATCATTGCTTGGCAATAATAGCTTAAAGGTCTTTGTAGGGTTCCTTACACAAATATGCAAGTGCAAGGCGGTTGAACAAGTGAGTTGATACGCTGTTTTTGCTTGTTATCTATACTTAAATATACAGATATTCCATGCAGACATGTGTATAGCAGCTGTCTGTCAAGATGTGGTTAACCCTGAGGCGCCACTCTGCGATTTGGCCGAGGACGGTGAAAATGCTTGTTTTGCTGTCTTGTTGCCACATTTCTTTTTTCATTACGCTCAAGATGAGACCCTTTGCAACGGAAAGAGGCAAATGACTTCAGCTATGAGATTGGTCGGACGGTTTCTGATGCTTGTAGGGCTTTTGCTCTGCAGTCCGCTTGCTGCGCAGGAACAGGCCGGATCCATGGTGTCTATCCAGGGGGCGCTTACTGACGGCAATGCTGAGAAGGCGCAGTTCATTCTCGATGTTTCCGAACCCGTCGGCTTTAGCGTCTTTGCTCTTCAAGACCCTTACCGTCTGGTGATTGATCTGCCTGACATGGATTTTGAAATGGAGCAGGGAATGGGGCTTGTCGAGCGGGCGATGGTGCAGAATTTCCGCTTTGGTCGCTTCGGGCATGCCGGCTCACGTGTTGTGCTGGATCTTGCCGGTCCAACCAAAGTGGAGCGCGCTTACATCCTTCCTGCGGTGGACGGTAATCCAGTCCGTCTGGTGTTCAATCTCGAGGCCGTTAGCGATCGCGAGTTTGCAGAGCAGTCTCTGCGGGATGTGATCCGTATTGGCGCGGATGGTAAACCCCAGACGGGTCCGTTAGTAAAGGCTCCTGCCGCACCTGTTGCCGAGAAAGAGGAGGGGGATACACGTCCACTTATCGTGCTGGACCCGGGTCATGGTGGTATTGATACAGGCGCTGTTTCCAATAAGGTGCAAGAGAGTAAGGTTGTGCTCTCCTTTGCCAAATCGCTCAAGAAGGCGCTCGAAGCCGAGGGACAGTTTCGCATCTTGCTGACACGGGATACGGATCGGTTCATTTCTCTTTCCAAACGGGTTGCCTTTGCCCAAGAACACAAGGCAAATCTGTTTTTGTCGATCCATGCGGATATCGTGCGTGAGCATTATGTTCGCGGTGCGACGGTCTATACGCTGTCAGAACGCGCCTCGGATGCGGTTGCGCACAAGCTGGCGCAACAGGAAAACCGTTCTGATCTAATTGCCGGGCTGGAAATCGACCAGTCTGATGACGTTGTTGCCGATATCTTGATTGATCTCACTAGGCGGGAAACGGCCAACCATTCGGCGCTTTATTCCCGTACGCTCGTGGGCGCGCTCAAGGCATCCATCCGGCTGTCGAAAACGCCCGAGCGATCCGCCGGTTTCCGCGTGCTCAAGGCACCGGATATTCCGAGCGTTCTGCTGGAGTTGGGCTATCTGTCCAACAAGGAGGACAGGGCGGATCTCCTCTCGAAGGAATGGCGGGAAAAGGCGATCAAGTCCATCGTCAAATCCATCAATGGATTCTTTGCCCGGCGGTCTGTTCAATCCAGCGCCCTGTTTGTGCCATCCAAGGGGTAAAACCCGAGAATCAGCGGCGGTTTACGCCAGGGCTGATCAGGCTGAAGAGGGCGCAGACGCTCTTTATGTCCATTTTCTGCCCTTCTTGCTGGATATCAACCAAAAATTGGGCCGATTAGGTGCGGATAAAATTCTTAACAAAGCCCTTTTGCTGCCCCAATGTCATGTGATGGTTGCAAAATGATTGGCGGCAGAATAAGTCTGTGCGTGATTGAGACTGGGTTGGCCTTATGTCGGCCTGTGTCGGAAGGTGCTGCCGTTGGGATGTCGATGCATCGTGAACCGACGATTTGCTGAGCATGCGGGATGACGCCGCGCACTGCTTTACGCTCTCTTTTAATACGGGATAAATAGGAACAGATATGATAATTTGGCGCTTCTTCGGCTTTCTCTTTGCCGCAGGTTCGGTTCTGTTCATTGTGATCGCCACCGCTGTATATATCTTCCTGAATTCCATGATGGCCGGATTGCCGGACTTCACAGCCTTGCGGAATTATGAGCCTCCAGTGACCACGCGCATTCATGCCACTGATGGTCAATTGATGGCTGAATATGCGCGTGAACGACGCTTGTTCCTGCCAATTCAGGCTATTCCGGATCGCGTGAAAGAGGCCTTTATCTCAGCCGAGGACAAGAACTTCTACACCCATGCGGGGCTGGACTTCACCGGCATCGCACGCGCTGTGGTCACCAACCTCAAGAATATGGGGCAGAATCGTCGCCTCGTTGGCGCGTCGACCATCACGCAGCAGGTGGCCAAGAACTTCCTTTTGACCTCGGAGCAATCCTACGAGCGCAAGATCAAGGAAGCTCTGCTTTCCATGCGTATCGAACAGACTTTTACCAAGCCCGAGATTCTGGAGCTTTATCTCAACGAGATGTATTTCGGTATCGGGGTCTATGGTATCGGCTCTGCCTCGCTCAACTATTTTGACAAGTCCGTGCATGAACTGACCCTCTCGGAGGCCGCCTATCTGGCAGCCTTGATGAAGGCACCAAACAACTATCATCCGATCCGGCACAAGGATAAGGCTATCGAGCGCCGCGACTGGGTTATCGACCAGATGGTCAGCAATGGCTATGTAACGGTTGAGGAAGCCAACAAGGCCAAGGCAACGGACTTGCAGGTGACCTTCCGTCCAAGAGGCGCGCATATCTTTGCGGCTGACTATTTTGCCGAGGAAGTGCGTCGCTGGATCGACAAGACATTTGGCGAAGAGAAGCTCTATAACGGTGGCCTTTCTGTTCGGACCTCTCTTGATGTGAAGCTTCAGGAAGAAGCGCGCGTTGCGTTGAACCATGGTCTTGTCAAGTTCGACAAGGGCAAGGGCTGGCGCGGGCCGATCACCAACATCGATATTGCTGGAGACTGGGGCAAGGCCTTGCTGGACCAGAAGCCGCTGTCGGATGTTCCTGAATGGAAGCTGGCTGTTGTGCTCTCTACAGAAGGCAAAGAAGCAACCATTGGCTTGCGGCCTGATGAGGAAGGCGAGAATGCATCTGCCAACGAGCGCCAGATCGCGACCCTTCCGTTTGATGGCTTTAAATGGGCCAAATGGTCCAAGGGAGATCGTAAGGGCAAGGCGGTTCGCAACGCATCTGACGTATTGGCGCCGGGAGATGTTGTCTATGTCTCTACCAATGACGATGGCAGCTTCGAGCTTGAGCAGGTGCCCGAGGTTTCCGGTGCGCTGATTGCCATGGACCCGATGACGGGGCGTATTCTGGCAATTGCGGGCGGCTTCTCCTTCGATCAGAGCCAGTTTGACCGCGCCACGCAGGCCTATCGTCAGCCGGGCTCTTCTTTCAAGCCTTTTGTTTATGCGACTGCCCTTGATAATGGCTATACGCCTTCCAGCGTTGTTATGGATGCACCGATCGAGATCGATCAGGGGGGCGGACAGGGCATCTGGCGTCCACAGAACTATGGCGGCAAATTCTATGGTCCATCGACCCTGCGTTTGGGGATCGAGCTTTCCCGTAACGTCATGACTGTGCGCCTTGCCAAGGATATGGGCATGCCGCTGGTTGCTGAATATGCCAAACGCTTCGGCATCTATGACAATTTGATGCCTGTGCTGTCCATGGCGCTGGGGGCTGGGGAAACAACTGTTCTGCGCATGGTGACGGCTTATTCGATGCTGGCCAATGGTGGGCGGCGGATTACGCCGACCTTTGTTGACCGGGTGCAAGACCGCTATGGTAAAACCATCTACAAGCATGACCAGCGCATTTGTGAGAATTGCAATGTTCAGCGTTGGGAACATCAGGGCGAGCCGACCGTGATCGATAACCGTGAACAGGTGCTTGATCCGATGACCGCCTATCAGATCACTTCCATGATGGAAGGGGTTGTTCAGCGCGGCACCGGTACGATTGTTCGCAAGGTGGTTGGCAAGCCGATCGCGGGTAAAACCGGCACCACCAACGACGAGCGCGATGCCTGGTTTGTTGGCTTCTCGCCGGATCTGGTGGTTGGGGTCTATGTGGGCTATGACCGGCCGCGTCCAATGGGGCGTGGCGCTACGGGTGGCCATCTGGCAGCTCCGATCTTTGCCGAGTTCATGAAGGTGGCTTTGAAAGACAAGCCAAAGAAACCATTCAAGGTGCCTGAAGGCATTGAGCTAATTCCGATTGACCGGCGTACGGGCCTTAGGGCTTCGGCCCAGAGTGACGGCGTCATTCTGGAAGCCTTCAAGCCGGGCACGCTGCCGCCAGACAGCTATTCCGTTATCGGCTTTACCGATGATATGGGACGGCCAGTGACGGCGGAAGAAGCCGAACAGGCCTTGACGCAAGGCACTGGTGGTCTGTATTAAAACCAAAATCTTATCGTGTTGAGAGGCGGATGCGGCGAAGGTTGCATCCGCCTTCTCGTCACCTGAAAGATTGATCGTTTGAATGTGAGGGCAGCGGGTCTGTCTTCTCTATGATGAATGAAGAGAAAAGTATGCGCGCAGAAATCCAGAATGTAGTCGACGAAATCAAGCAGGGTCTTGCTCTGCTGAGGAGGCATCTTTGACTGGGATGTCGCCCAGAAACGCCTGCTCGAACTGAATAACTTGGCGGAAGATCCGAACCTTTGGAACGATCCGCAGAATGCCCAGAAGCTGATGCAGGAGCGTCAGAAGCTGGAATCGGCGATCAACGGCTATCTCAAGGCTAAGCAGGATCTTGAAGATTCCATTGAGCTCATAGAATTGGGTGAAATGGAAGATGATGCCGACGTGATCAAGGATGCGGAAGACACGCTTCATGCGCTCTTGAAAACAATTTCCCGCCAGCAGATCGAGACCATGCTCTCGGGTGAAGCGGACGGGATGGACTGCTATATCGAAGTGCATTCCGGTGCAGGTGGAACCGAAAGCCAGGACTGGGCGTCGATGATGCTCAGGATGTATACCCGCTGGGCCGAGAAGGCCGGTTTCAAGGTCGATGTTCTTGAGGTGACCGCAGGGGAAGAAGCTGGCATCAAGGCTGCTACCATCATGGTCAAGGGCGAGAATGCTTATGGTTGGGCGAAGACTGAGTCAGGCGTGCACCGTCTGGTGCGTATTTCGCCGTTTGACAGTCAGGCGCGCCGTCATACGTCTTTCTCATCCGTCTGGGTCTATCCGGTTATTGACGATACCATCGATATCGAGATCAACGAGAGTGATTGCCGCATCGATACTTATCGTGCCTCGGGTGCTGGTGGTCAGCACGTCAATACGACTGACTCTGCTGTTCGTATCACGCACCATCCAACGGGGATCGTGGTGCAGTGTCAGAATGAACGCTCGCAGCACAAGAACCGCGCTCAGGCATGGGACATGTTGCGCGCGCGCCTGTATGAGCGCGAGCTGCAGATTCGTGAAGACAAGGCCAGCGCCGAAGCTGCTTCCAAAACCGACATTGGCTGGGGCCATCAGATCCGCTCTTATGTTCTGCAGCCTTACCAGTTGGTCAAGGATTTGCGCACCGGCGTTGAGAGCACCAGTCCGCAAGATGTACTCGATGGTGCTTTGACACCTTATATGGAAGCTGCGCTCGCCCAACGTGCCTATGGTACGGAAGGGGAGGATCAGGTCGAGGATCTGGTTTAAAGCCTGCTTATTTTGCTTTGTGAAAGCAGTGTGCTGAGGATGCTCTGATACAGCCTCCGCCTTTTCGCAAAGAAGCTTCCGCAAAATGATTGAAAGCCCGGTTCTTATTCAAGGACCGGGCTTTTTCTATGGCGGACTGTTTGTAGATTTATGTGGCCCAAGGGGGGCGGCGAAGAGGTTGGGCAGGCAAGAGGTCTGTCTTAGTGTGCCACTGTCCATCCCTTGTGGCATGACTCATGCGAAAGACGAAACGCGAGTAATAAGGGCTGGGCGCGATACCGCATGGGCAGTTCTGACGACTGATTATTTTCGGTGGGTGCCCAGTTGAGTCTATAGGATAAGAAAATCTACGCCTAAATCAACTTATGCAATTCTTTTCCTGCGATAAGGAAAGAGTAGGGGTTTACTGCTTTGCCTCTTACGCGGGTTTCGAAATGCAGGTGAGGGCCGGTTGAGCGCCCGGTTGAGCCAACCTTGCCAATGATGGTGCCTGTGTTGACATGTTCGCCCTTTTTGGCTAGCGCCTTGCTCATATGAGCATATCGGCTGACGACGCCATTGCCGTGATCTACTTCGACCATGATGCCGTAACCGGAGCGTGGGCCAGCATAGGTGACGGTGCCGATGCCTGCCGCCCGAATTGAATTGCCGTACCGATCCGCGACGTCGATGCCTGAATGCATGGACATGCGGTTGAGAAACGGATCCTTGCGAATTCCGAATTTGCTTGAGAGACGTCCGGAGGGCAGGGGGTGACTGATGGGCAGTTTCTTGACCTGATTCTTGAGCTGAACAAAACGGTCCAGAGCAATCTCGACCTTCTCGGCATCTTCAGCGAGCTGATCGTGGTTGTATTCATCTGAGATGGGGATGTAAGGACCACCAACGGCAGCATTTTCTGCAGGCACGTCAACTCTGATACCAAGGGATGCGATGCGCTTTTCCACGCGGTCTGATTTGTAACGCAGGTCATTGAGCAGATTGTGCAAGATGACCTTGCTATCGATCATCTCCTGCTCAAGACGATCAGTTGCATCAGCCAGTTTGAGAATGGTCTTGTCATCCTCTGAAGAGACTTCGGTTGCATCGAAAATCGAAGGAGTTTCTTCTTCATTATAGGCAAGGGCTGTTGTCTCATCCGTTTGAAGAAGGGGCGCACTGTCTTGCGGCGTCTGAGTGGAAGCCGCTGCGCTATCTGTGAAAGATTTGCTGCTTCTGAACCCTAGGCGCGTAAGCTCCTCAAAGCGGCTGGAAATTGCTTCAGCTGATACGGGAGCGTGCGCCACAGCAGTTCCTGCATAAGCGAGCGCAAGATTCGGTGAAGCTTCCGGCTTTGCCATGGGCGCAGCAGCCTGCTTTTCTTTGGTGCGCCACGGAGCTGTTTTGGGTAGCGGGACTTTCAATTCCGAACGGATGGGAAGGCCTGCTTCACGGGCTTTGTTGATGATCGGATCCAACACAGAGGAATAGGCTTCAAAATCAGCCTGTTTCTGCATCAACTTCTGGACATGGCTCTCAAGGGCTTGCTGGTCCAGCATCTGGCGGCTGGCGATGCGGTCTATCTGGCTACGTAGCTGGGCAATGCGGTCTTCATATTTGCTCTGCATCTGGGCCTGTTCGGCTCGCGAGTAGGATAGAATATCATCGCGAAAAACAAGATAAGCCGTTGCAGACAGATACATGATGCTGAAGAGAATGCCGAAAAATGCCAGGCCAGAGACGACCCAAGGGCGCACGATAAAATCCTGAACCGTATCGCCATGCGTGATGATGATACGATGCGGTTCCCTCCGGCGACCAAACTCTCTACTTCTTCCTTCAGAAAGCATTTAACACCCAGCCATAAGACACACTGATTAAACCAATCTATTAGGCTGCGAATATGGTTAATATTTCGTTTATAAAACAATGGTGTCGTGGCTAGATAAAGGGAGGAAGTGGCTGAAAATAGCCGTTTTTATGAGATGAAACTTGGTTAATCAGCGCAGCCAGAGCGCGTGTTTCACGCTCTGGCCGATGGGTTGATAATAGGGATTCGCAGAAGTCTTACAGGGCTTGGGCCGCATCAAGCACCTCGGAAGCGTGATTCTTGACTTTCACCTTGCTCCAGATTCGGGCGATCTTGCCTTCGCTATCGATGAGATAGGTGCTGCGCTCTACGCCCATATAGGTTTTGCCGTACATCTTCTTTTCAACCCATACGCCATAGGCATTGCATATTTCCTGATCCGGATCGGAAGCGAGACAAATGGTAAGATTATGTTTTTCGACGAAATTGTCATGCTTGCGCACGCTATCGGGAGAGATGCCGATAACCTGTATGCCGAGGGCGGCGAAATCATCAGAAAGACTGCTGAAGTCCACCGCTTCTATTGTACAGCCGGGTGTGTTGTCCTTGGGGTAAAAATAGACAATAACGGGTTTGCCCAGACATGCGCTAAGCGTGATCTCTCCGCCACCGTTTGTCTTCAGAGTAAAATCTGGCGCTTGTGCACCAACTTCGAGTTTTTGGCTATCATCAGGCATGGGTCATCCTTTTGTCTCTTTTTCCGCTATTGTTACTCTAACGCGAGTCGATCTGGAAATTCATATGTCTTACGCATTTTGATCCGGTGTGGATCAGGGATTTGATATTCCTTCCGGTCGAGGGGACTTTATTCCTATATTTGCGCGCAGGCTTATAGAAAGACCTTGTGAGCGGTACGAATCTAGCCTAACAGAGCATAAAGCGATCTGGGGTGGTAGGGCGCTTCGAAAGAGAAGTGAAGCGAATATGGAGGCATATCATTTTGGCTAATCGCTCAGAGACGCCACCGGATCCGGAACTTTCGCCAGAGCAGCAGCCCGCTGACCATAGCAACGCATCCGCACCCGCCTCACGTTCCAGAATGAAACGGCGGATCGCGGTTTTCTGCGGTGCATTCGTTCTGCTTTTGCTTGTGCTTCTGGGCGGCGCAGTGCTTCGACTGTCTTATGCTCCTGTTTCCATCAGTAGTTTCCGCGAGGAAATTGAAGACCTTGTTGCCAGGAGACTACCTCCCGGTCAGAATCTAGAGGTGAAAGACGTACTCATCGGGCTTTCCGATCGCTGGCGCCTTTCCCTGCAACTAACAGATGTTCAGCTCCGTGATGAAGCCGACGTTCTTCTTGCTGCGCCCAAGATTGATTTGGAAGTGGGGCTTCTTGCTTTGATGCATCGCGAAATTCGCGCGCGGAATGTCAATATTCTGAGCATGAAGGTCAAGGTCCGCCGAGACACCAAGGGACGTCTGCTTATTGCGGGGCAGGACCCTAGCCGGTTGAGTGATGGAGCTGCCCCGGCGGATAGCCTTTATGATCCGGTCGATCCGCAATTTGTTTCTGTGCTTAATTCCGTGCGCCGCGCCATAAAGCCACTGGCCGATGACGATCTTAATAATCGGCCACCACAGATTCTCATTCGTAACACCGAAATATCGTTTCGCGATGAGCTGGTCGACAAGGAAAAGACCTACGAAAATGTTGCCTTTGCCTACAATCCGCAAGGGGAGGATGACAATCTCTGGCGCATCGATTTTGCCTATGACGGACAGCATGGCCGCATTCATTCGGCCATGGCCGAGGTGCCGATCGCCACATCAGATGATCCTGATGCGGGACGGTCCATCCAGCTGGTGTTTGAAAATATCTCCTTGACGGATATCTTGCCGCGCTTCTCTGGCGAGAACAAGAATTTCAGCTTCAGTTCGGCATTTGCTGGCAGGGCGCAGTTGAATTTTGACGAGGATGATAGTCTTTCGGGCATGCGGGTGTTGCTCGATGTCGGCGAAGGCCTGATGGAGTTTGGCGAAAAGGACGATGCCTATCTCGACAGTGCCTCTTTCCGCTTGGACTGGGTGCCCGAAGAACGTGAACTCCGGCTGATTAACAGTCATGTGCTCTTTGGAGAGACCGGAGGGAACTTCCTTGGCCGTGCCGTTTGGCCGGATACCGAGGATGGAGCCATCTTGGTGCAGTTGCAGGGCAATGATCTGAAGCTGGCTGCTCGGGATAATCCATATCCCAGCCGTATGCTTCAAACTTTTTCCCTTCAGACCCGCATAGATCGTCAGACCGGTGTAGCAACTGTCGACGATATTCGTATGGTAGCTGACGAGGGTAGTGTTACGGGATCTGGCACCATTTCACCGGTTGATGGTGAGTTGGCGCTCAATATGGGCTTTGATATCTCTGAAATGCCCTATGATTTGCTGTTGCATATGTGGCCGGTCAATATAGCAAACGGTGCGCGCAAATGGCTGCTGAAAAATCTTGAGGGCGGCACTGCCACCGGTGGCCATTTCGATCTTGCGCTGACAGAGAGCATGCTCAAGCGCAATGAAGAAGGTCGGCTCATTCTGCCTGATGATGCGGTGCATGGCACATTCGGTTTCAAGAACGCCCGATTGGCTCCCTTTGGCGAGCTGCCACCTGGAGAGGACCTCTCGGGTGAGGGAATCGTCACAGGGCGCACATTCCAGACGTCCATAGATACCGGGCGGTTTGTCACCAAAACGGGACGGCAGTTTCCGGTGGGCAAAGGCCGGTTCGAGATACCCGATCATTCTCAAAAGCCTGCTACTGGTGTGTTGGTTCTGGAAGGCGAAGGGGATGCCGTAGCCTTTGGCGAGATCATTGATAGTGATCCGATCAACAGTTTGAAGAATGAAGGGCAGAAGGCATCTGATTTGAGCGGTTCCGCAAGCGCAAAGGTGCGCCTGAGCTTCCCGTTCATCAAACCCCTGAAGCTGGAAGATGTCAATTATGATGCGCAGATAACCCTGAAAGGGGCGGCCAGCACCAAGCCTTTGCGGGGGCATTTGGTTTCTGATGCAGATGTGGAGATCAATACTGACGGCAAACGCATGGATATCAAAGGGCTTGCCGTGATTGATGGCATTAAGGCAGCCCTTGATTTGACCTCTTCATCCGATGGATCTGTTGTTTCTTCTTCCAGCTTTGATCTTGCGCTGACTGATGCAGACCGCAGCAAGTTTGGTCTTGGACTCGAAGACTGGTTGCGTGGTCCGGTCTCTGTGCGGGCCACCCAGAATGGAGATCGACCCAAGCTGACCAAGGTGACTGCTGATCTTACCAGGTCTGAACTGGATTTGACTGTTCTGGGCTGGAGCAAGAAGCCCAATGTTCGCGGCAGTGCTGCGTTTGACCTGATTGATAAAGGCGACCATTTCGCCGTTGAGAATCTTGTCATTTCTGGTGATGGTTTCGATGCTGATGGCTCGTTGGTGATCGACAAGGATGACGGTTTGCAATCTCTCAAGATAGACAATCTGGCGCTTAGTCGGGGGGATCGGTTGAGCATCGATGTGGTGAGGAACGGCAAGGGGCCTTATCGTGTCGATGTGAATGGAGATGTACTGGATCTGCGCGGAAAGCTAATGAAAAGCCCCTTCGTCGGCAAATCAATCGATGGCGAGACCAGCCCAGTGGATGTTGTGCTGAATGCCAAGATCAAGCGCGTGATCGGATTGTCGGGCCACGCCATATCCGGGCTGACAGCATCCGCTGAGCTCGAAAACGGACTGGTTACAAAGATTAACGTTCGCGGGGTTCTGGATGGTACTAGCACGATTGAGGCAATCACCAAACAGGAAGAGTTTCCGACGGTTCATCTCGATGCACGGGATGCTGGCGATTTCTTGCGCTTTTTGGGGGCTATTGATCGCGTGGTGGGAGGGCGACTGGCACTGTCGGTTGCCTTGAGGAAGGGGCTGGACACCATATCCGGGTCTATCCTTCTAAAGGATTTCAAGATGAGTGGCGAGGTTGAAAGGCGCCAGTCATCGCGCTCTACAACCCAGAGCGTTGATAGTCGGTTTGATTCTTTTTCGGTGCAGTTTTCCGGTGAAAATGGTGTCTTTGGCATCGGGCGAGGCATGCTCAAGGGGCCTGTGTTGGGGGCGACGGTCGATGGTTCCATCGACATGAAAACCCGTAGTTTGAATCTTTCAGGCACCTATATTCCCGCCTACAAGGTCAACAACATTTTCAGTCGCCTGCCTATTATTGGCAGAGCGCTTGGTAACCGGAAAAATGAAGGTTTGCTGGGGATCACATATGTTGTCAAAGGCGACATGGCGAACCCGACATTGATCGTCAATCCGGCTTCGCTGTTGGCGCCGGGGGCGTTGCGCAAGATGTTCGAGTTCTGACGTTTTTTGTGAAGTTTGCTGCGCAAGTAGATTGGTATTTGTCCATTCCGCTGCATTTGTTCCTGATATGGAAAAGGCTCCTTTAAAGGAGCCTTTTTGCTGTTTCTTTGCTTTAGCCCCTCTTTAGAGGGCTTTGCCAGATGAAGACCTCATGAGAGCTTCAAGAGCACATGCTTTTTCTTGCCCATGGAAAGCTTGATGACACCGTCTTCATTGAGGTTGGCCTTGGTCAATGCCAGGCTGTCATCCGTGACGGTTTCGTCATTGAGCTTCAAGGCACCGCCCTTGATGGAGCGACGGGCGTCGCCGTTGGATTTGGCAAGGCCTGCAGTAACAAATGCGCTAAGGATGCCGATGCCGGCGTCCAGATCTCTTTCAGGTACCTCGATCGTTGGCAGGTTGGCCGCAGCTGCCTGACCGGCCTCAAATGTCTTGAAGGCGGTTTCGGCGGCATTGTCCGCGTCGACGCGGCTATGAATGAGCGCGGTTGCTTCTGTTGCCAGAATCTTTTTGGCTTCGTTTAGCTCGTTGCCTTCCAACACTTCCAGACGCTTGATTTCGTCAATCGGCAGCGTGGTGTAGAGGCGCAGGAAACGCCCGACGTCTGCGTCAGACACATTGCGCCAGAACTGCCAGTAGTCATACGGGCTGTACATGTCGCCACGCAGCCAGATGGCACCAGAGACGGATTTGCCCATTTTTGAGCCGTCGGATTTGGTGATCAGCGGCACGGTGAGTGCGTAGCATTCTGCATTGTTGAGGCGGCGGCAAAGATCGATACCGGAGACAATGTTGCCCCACTGGTCTGAGCCGCCCATCTGCAAGCGGCAGCCATAGCGCTTGTTGAGCTGGGTGTAGTCGTATGCCTGCAGAAGCATGTAGTTGAATTCAAGGAAGCTGAGGGCCTGCTCGCGCTCAAGGCGCAGACGCACAGAGTCGCGGGCCAACATCTGGTTGACCGATACACGGGAGCCAATGTCGCGCAGGAATTCAACATAATTGAGATCAAGCAGCCAGTTGGCATTGTCTTCCTGTACGGCGTCGGTTGGGCCATCGCCAAAGTCGAGCAACTTGGAGAAAACTTCGCGGATGCTTTCCTTGTTGGACTGAATCTTTTCCGGGGTCAGCAACTGGCGGGTCTCGTCGCGACCGGACGGGTCACCAACCATGGTGGTGCCGCCGCCCATGAGGGCGATGGGACGATGGCCGGTTTTCTGCATCCAGTGCAGGATCATCATGGAAACGAGGTTGCCCACATGAACAGAGGGAGCCGTGCAGTCATAGCCCACATAAGCAGTAACCGTCTCCGTGCTAAAGAGTTTGTCTAACCCTTCCGGGTCTGAACACTGGTGAATGAAGCCACGCTCACTCAAAGTGTGAAGAAATTCGGATTTGAAGGCGGTCATGCCGCTTTTCTCCTTAAAGATACGGTTGTTACTGCTAGTCTGGCCTGATGTCTATGATGCTGGGCACACCGGACAGGATGGCCTTTCGGGGAGATGGTCTAGCAAAGATCATGGAAAAGATCACTATCAAGATTGGGAAGACGGGGACAAAAATGGCAAAAAATGAGGAAAAACTGTCGCTTGCGGTGGGGTTGATGAGCGGAACGTCCTGTGATGGCGTTGATGCTGCGCTTATTGAGACCGACGGAGAGGGGCAGGTGCGTTCCATCGCCTCGGCTTTTCGCCCCTATGAAGCGCATGAGCAAGCCTTGCTGCGTCGGGCGCTTGACGATGCGCATGGCATGAAAGACAGGACGGCACGTCCCGGCTGTCTGGTGGAGGCCGAAGCTCTGGTTACCAAGGCGCATGGTGAGGCTGTGGCCCAGCTTCTGTCGCACGATGCCGCCAAGGGGATCAAGCCTGACGTGATCGGCTTTCACGGGCAAACCGTCTGGCACGATCCGTCCGCTGGCGTAACGGTTCAGATTGGCAATGGGCAGGCGCTGGCGAACGCAACAAAGATTCCCGTCGTGCATGACTTGCGTGCTGCCGACGTTGCTGCCGGGGGGCAGGGGGCTCCGCTTGTGCCGATCTATCACAAGGCGCTTAAGGCTTGCAGTGTCATCCCATTGCAACAGCCCTTGGCGATAGTCAATATCGGCGGGGTGGCAAATATCACCTGGATTAGTAAGGACGGCTCCCTTATTGCCTTTGATAGCGGGCCTGGCAACGCGCTCATTAATGACTGGGTGTTCAGCAAGGATGGGCTGCCTATGGATGAGAATGGTGCCATTGCTGCGGCTGGTTCTGTTGACTTTCTCGGATTGATCGGCCTGATGGGCAACCCTTATTTCAGGAAACCGGCGCCGAAATCGCTGGATCGCAATGCCTTTGATATTTCGCCCATTCAAGCGATGTCTCTGGAAGACGGGGCGGCCACGCTGACTGCCTTTACCGTCGAAACGCTCTGTCTTGGACTAGAGCATATGGAGATCCAGGAAGGGGAACCGGCTAAGATGGTTGTTGTTTGCGGTGGCGGACAGCATAATGGTTATATGATGGATCAGTTGGGCGAGGCGCTGGATAGCCCCGTTATGCTCGCTGGTGATCTTGGCTGGAATGGCGATGGACTGGAGGCGGAAGCCTTTGGATATCTCGCGGTTCGGTCGTTGCGGCAGCTGCCACTTACATTCCCCGGAACCACTGGGGTCAAGCAGCCGCAGACCGGTGGCGTGCTGTCACCACCGGTTTGAATGCTCAGGGTGAGCTATTAACACGACAAGAAACAGGGGGACTTTCATGGTCAGTGTTCCAAGCAATAGAGGGTATGAAATAACGGCGGCAAGTCTCGCCAAGCGTTATGATGGGTATGAGATTGAAGATTCGCACGGCTGGTTTCTGAACATGTTGCCTCCGGCACCGTTGACTGTGCTGGATATCGGTGCAGGCTCGGGACGTGACGGGCTTCACTATGCCGAGAAGGGATATCAGGTTACAGCGATTGAGCCGACAGATGCGTTCAGGAAGATTGCTCAGGCCAAGGAAGGGGCTGAAGCCATCGAATGGCTGGAAGACACCTTGCCGGAACTGGAAGTCTTGGGGCAGCGTAGATTTGACATCATCACTCTCATTGCGGTCTGGATGCATCTTGACGTGGAAGAGCGTGAGAGGGGCATGGTGCGCCTTAACGATCTTTTGGAGCCGGGAGGTTTTCTGGCCATGACTGTGCGTCATGGGGAGCCGCCGGAAGGGCGGTTGATGTTTGAGGTTTCCGATGAAGAGGTGATTGAAGCCGCCCGAGGGCTTGGGCTGTCGCTCGTCAGTCACGCCAATGTTGAGTCTTCCCAGCCGCTCAACAAGGCCAAAGGCATCACCTGGAGCCGCTTTGCTTTCAGAAAAGGCTGATATGTTGACATGACGGGATGATAAAAATCCCTGAAGATACAAAAAAGGCCGCTTTCAAAGCGGCCTTTTGAATATCTGGTTGCTCCGTTAGAGCTGGATTGCCGAATCCGACGAGTCGTCGTTTTCCGTGATCTCTTCCAGTTGGGAAGGATCAAAGCCGATCCGCTTGTCCAGATAGTTGGCGCAAACATTGATCAACTGATCGGTCTCTTCCTTGAAGAAGTGGTTGGCGCCCGGAATGATTTCCTGATCGATGACAATGCCCTTCTGGGTTTTGAGCTTGTCGACGAGGGCCTGAACATCCTTGTGAGGCACCACCTTGTCCATGCCGCCATGGGTGATGAGACCGGAAGACGGGCAGGGGGCGAGGAATGAGAAATCATACAGGTTGGCTGGAGGCGCAATAGAGATGAAGCCTTCCACCTCAGGGCGCCGCATCAGCAACTGCATGCCGATCCATGCGCCGAAGGAAAAGCCTGCGATCCAGACGCCGGGGGCTTCTGAATGGAATGTCTGGACCCAGTCCAGAGCGGCTGCCGCATCCGATAATTCGCCCACGCCGTGGTCAAATGTGCCTTGCGATCTGCCGACTCCGCGGAAATTGAAACGAAGAACGGTGAAGCCACGACGCGCAAACATGTAATAGAGATGATAGATAATCTCGTTGTTCATGGTGCCGCCGAAGCGGGGATGCGGATGAAGAATCAGTGCGATGGGGGCCTTGCGGTTTTTGGAAGGATGCAGCCGTCCTTCCAAGCGTCCGGCAGGGCCATTAAAGATCACCTCTGGCATAGGGTGCCCGGTCCTCTTTTAAATTGGTTCATTATGGGGATCCCACAGCTTCAGCCTGAGCCTGTTTCACTTACATGTGTACATTCAGACATTCAGCGGTCATCCATGGAAAAGGATGGGGCTATAAAACTTGACTAATTGGCGCAAGTTTTATAAAGCTGTTTTAGAATGGTTCAAAACTAGAGACAGGGCTAAAGTTGGTGCGATCCATTTGATTGTCCTTCTTAACACAAATGGATGGTTGAATTTCAAGTCTTTTCGCAGCGGGTAGACGAATTATCTTAGCGGACTGTCTCAAAATTTGCCTCGGGCCATGGTAAATGCTCAAGAGAAGCCTCGGGACGGTTCCGAGGGGCAAGTTACAGGAAAGAAAAATGCAGCGCGCCTATCTTGATCATAATGCGACCTCGCCTTTGCGCCCTGATGTGAAAGCGGCCATCATTGAAGCGTGGGAGGTGGCTGGCAACGCGTCTTCGGTCCACAAAGAGGGGCGGGAGGCGCGCGCGTTGGTGGAGAAGGCCCGACAGCAGGTGGCCGATCTGGTCGGGGGTGGTGCCCGTCAGGTTATTTTCACATCCGGAGCCAGCGAAGCGAATATGCTCGCGCTGACGCCGCATATGAAAGTCGAATATCAGCCTGATCCGGCTTCTGCTCTGTTCGTCAGCGCCATTGAGCATCCGTCGGTTTTGTCCGGTGGGCGTTTTGGTGCCCAAGCGCGGCGCGAAATTCCGGTTTTGCCGAACGGGATGGTGGATGTGTCCGCCCTGCGTCTGCTGCTCGAAGCGCATGACCCGCAAACAGGCCGTCCCATGATTGCAGTCATGGCGGTGAATAGCGAGACGGGCGTCATTCAGCCGATCGCCGAGATCGCGGCTCTGGCGGAAGAATTCAACGCCTATTTCCATCTTGATGCCGTGCAGGCAGCAGGTCGTATTCCATTGGATATGACCGAGCTTGGCTGCAGTAGTCTTTCGCTCTCTGCGCACAAGCTCGGTGGCCCAAAAGGGGTTGGTGCCTTGATCATGGCGCATGAAGGAACCGAGCCTGAGCCCCTGATTACGGGTGGTCCGCAAGAGAATCGCCTAAGGGCCGGGACAGAGAATGTGGCTGGTATCGTCGGATTTGGCGTTGCCTGTCAGGCTGCGGGTGAAGACTTGCACAAGTCCGATGGATTCGGAAGGTTGGCGGCCCTTCGTGATCGCTTCGAAGATCAACTGCGGGCGTTGGATCCTGATGTCGTGATTTTTGGCGCCGATGCTGAAAGGGTCGGGAACACAAGCCAGTTCGCCATTCCGGGTACAAAAGGCGAAATGGCGCTGATCCGTCTTGACCTTGCAGGTGTTGCCGTGAGTTCCGGATCAGCCTGCTCTTCAGGCAAGGTCTCGGCCTCACATGTGCTATTGGCGATGGGGTATGGGACTAAAGTTGCAGGTTCTGCGATCCGGATGAGCCTTGGCTGGAACAGCAAAGAGCCTGAAATCGATGCACTTATTGAGGCTCTTGGGCAAATATGCGTCAAAAACTCAAAAAATAGTTTAAGAGGCATTGAGAAGGCGCTGTGAGCGCGCTTATATAGAGATCATGGAATTGATCTTCTTGCGTGATAGAGACGCGCATGGATATCAAAACGGGTGTGCTGCTGGTCCGGGGCTGGCGGCATCAGGGCAAAAAAGAGATGAGTTAAAAACTGCGATCGGGCATCTCTGGACATTTTTGCTTTGCCAACAGACCAGTGTTGGATCCACGATAGTGCAGGAAACTGGGCGAGCAGCCCTATGACCGGCGGTCTTTGAAACCGCTCAGGAATGGAGTAGCAAATGGCTGCTGTTAAGGAGACGGTCGATCAAGTCAAGCAGATCGACGTTGACCAGTATAAATATGGCTTTGTGACGGAGATCGAATCCGACAAGGCCCCAATCGGACTGAATGAGGACGTAATCCGCTTCATTTCCGCCAAGAAGGCAGAACCTGAATGGATGCTGGAATGGCGCTTGGATGCCTACCGGCGTTGGCTGACCATGGAAGAGCCGACATGGGCCAAGCTGGATTATCCCAAACCCAAATTCAACGATATCTATTATTATTCCGCACCGAAGGTTGCCGAAGGCCCCAAAAGCCTTGATGAGGTGGATCCTGAACTTCTTAGAACCTATGAGAAGCTGGGTATTCCTCTGCAAGAGCAGGAGATTCTGGCTGGTGTAACCGAAGAGAACCGCCAATATTCCAAGGTTGCTGTCGATGCCGTGTTTGACTCGGTGTCTGTGGCTACGACCTTCAAGGAAGAGCTCAAGAAGGCTGGCGTGATCTTCTGTTCCATTTCGGAAGCCATCCGCGAGCATCCCGAACTGGTCAAGAAGTATCTTGCTTCTGTGGTGCCGGTTTCGGACAACTTCTATGCAACTCTGAACAGCGCGGTCTTTACCGACGGGTCGTTCGTGTATGTGCCCGAAGGGGTGCGCTGCCCGATGGAGCTGTCTACCTATTTCCGTATCAATGAGCAGAATACGGGCCAGTTCGAGCGTACGCTAATCATCGCAGACAAGGGCTCCTATGTGTCCTATCTGGAAGGATGCACGGCCCCTCAGCGTGATGAAAACCAGCTTCATGCTGCTGTGGTAGAGCTGATTGCTCTGGAAGATGCCGAGATCAAATATTCGACGGTCCAGAACTGGTATCCGGGCGATAGCGAAGGCAAGGGCGGCATCTATAACTTCGTGACGAAGCGCGGTGATTGCCGTGAGAAAAACTCCAAGATTTCCTGGACCCAGGTCGAGACCGGTTCCGCCATCACATGGAAATATCCTAGCTGCATTCTGCGTGGCGAAAATTCCACTGGCGAATTCTACTCGATTGCCATTTCCAACGGTTATCAGCAGATCGACAGTGGCACCAAGATGACGCATCTGGGTAAGAATACCTCTTCCCGCATCATCTCCAAGGGCATTTCCGCCGGGCGGTCCAACAACACCTACCGTGGTTTGGTGTCCGCGCACAAGAAAGCCTCTGGCGCACGTAACTTCACCCAGTGTGACAGCTTGCTGATCGGTGATCAGTGTGGTGCGCATACGGTGCCTTATGTGGAGAGCAAGAACGCATCTGCCATCTTTGAGCACGAGGCGACAACCTCGAAAATCTCCGATGACCAGATGTTCTATTGTCAGGCACGTGGCATTGGCGAAGAAGAGGCTGTGGCGCTCATTGTCAACGGTTTCGTGAAGGATGTGATCCAGCAGCTGCCGATGGAATTTGCCGTCGAAGCGCAGAAGTTGATCAATATTTCTCTCGAAGGATCAGTTGGCTAAGCGCGTTTCATCTTTCATGAAACGATGAGCTCTGGCCGTATCTGGCCCCGTAGCGCGGGCTTGGGACACTTATGATTACTGGGATGGCGAAGCCTGAGAGGCGACGCCCCAAAGGAAACAAAACGATGTTGGAAATCAAAAATCTTCATGCCGAAGTGGAAGGCAACAAAATCCTCCGCGGTATCGACCTTACCATCAATGCAGGCGAAATCCATGCCATCATGGGCCCGAACGGCTCTGGTAAGTCCACGCTCTCCTATGTGCTGGCGGGCAAGGATGACTACGAAATTACCGAAGGGGAAATCCTCTTCAACGGCGAGAATGTGCTGGAAATGGAACCCCATGAACGTGCCGCTGTGGGCCTGTTCCTTGCCATGCAATATCCGATTGAAATTCCCGGTGTTGCCAACATGACTTTCCTCAAGACCGCTCTGAACGCCCAGCGCGTGGCTCGCGGTGAGGGGGAATTGAAAACCCCGGATTTCATGAAGAAGGTCAAGGAGCTTTCCGCAAAGCTCAATGTGACGCAGGAAATGCTGCGCCGTCCGCTCAATGTGGGCTTTTCGGGTGGCGAGAAGAAACGTAACGAGATTTTGCAGATGGCCCTGCTTGAGCCAAAGCTCTGTATCCTCGATGAGACCGACTCCGGCCTTGATATCGATGCGCTACGGATCGTCTCTGATGGTGTGAATGCCTTGAAATCGCCTGAGCGTTCCATGCTGGTCATTACCCACTATCAGCGTTTGCTCAACTATATTGTTCCTGACGTTGTGCATGTGATGTATCAGGGCAAAATCGTCAAATCCGGCGATAAGGATCTTGCTCTGCAGCTGGAAGAAAAAGGCTATGCAGAGTTCACCGGCGAAGCTGCGGCTTGATTGGGAGGAGACTTATGACGAAACCTACAATCAAAACGGCTGCTGATGAAGCGCTGGAAGGCCTGTTGAAAGCAGCGCAGGAAAATCTGCCTGGTAATTCGGACTTTTCGTCCCTGCGTTCGGCTGCTGTTTCTGCTTTCGAGCAGAATGGTTTGCCGACCCGTCGCGTTGAGGACTGGAAATATTCCGACCTCAAGCGGGTGATGCCGTCTGATCTGGCTCTTGCCGAACCGGTCGATGCGGCCACAGCAAGGGAAAATCTGTCTGGGTCGGGCATTCTTAAGTCTGTCGACAAGATCCAGCTCGTGCTGGTCAATGGCTGCTTCAGTGCAGAACTGTCAGACCTGTCCGAGCTTGAGGATTCCGTTACTGTGCGATCCGTTTCGGATGCGTTGCAGGCTGGCGACTTTGTGCTGGATGACCCGGAAATTGCCAAAGGCGATATCGCGCTGTCTCTCAACACTGCCCTGTTGCAGGATGGGGTGATCGTGGAAATCGCTGAAGGGGCAGACCTGGCTAAGCCACTGGAAATTCGTCATGTGATGCTGGGCGGTGGTCTTGCCACCTTGCGTAACCGCGTCGTTATCGGCAAGGGCGCCAAGGTTGGTATCATCGAAACCTTTGTTGGCGATGCGGCAGCCTATCAGCTCAACAGTGCCATTGACTATCGCATCGCGGATGACGTCAAGCTGAATGTTATGCGCATCATCAACGAGGGGGATCAGGCGATCCATCTGGGGTCTACCACGGCGACAGTCGGGGGTAATGTGCATTTTGAACATTTCACCCTGTCTGCCAGTGGGCAGTTCGTGCGTAGCCAGTCTTTCGTTGCGATGCTCGGAGAATATAGCGATGCCGATCTGTTTGGTGCTTCGCTGGTCAACGGCAAGCGGCATAGCGATATTACGCTTAAGATGGATCATGCGGTACCAAACTGCAATTCCAAGGAACAATATCGTACGGTTCTTGATGACAAAGCTGAAGGTGTGTTCCAGGGGCAGATCATCGTGCGCCAGTATGCGCAGAAGACCGACGCTAAGATGATGAGCCAAGCCTTGTTGCTGTCTGAGGATGCGTCCTTCAACAACAAGCCAGAGTTGGAAATCTATGCTGACGACGTTGTCTGTGGGCATGGGGCAACCTGTGGTGACCTGGATGAAGACCTTCTGTTCTATCTGGGATCACGCGGTATTCCCAAGGATTTGGCCAAGAAAATGTTGGTCATGGCTTTCCTCGCGGAAGCGATCGAAAATGTTTCCAACGATCAATTCGTAGAAGCTCTGGAAGGCTATATTCTGGACCGTCTTGGTCTTTCCGAGTGACGCATAGTTAATATAAGAAGGGCACTCTTTTATGAGTGCCCAGAATTGGAAATAGGACCATGATGCATTCCCCTCAGGTGGCCGCAAGCGAAGGCTATGACGTTGAGGCTATTCGCGTAGATTTCCCTATTCTTTCGCGGGAAGTTTACGGCAAGCCATTGGTTTATTTCGATAACGGCGCATCGGCGCAGAAGCCGAAGGTCGTAATCGATGCCATCGCCGAGGCTTATTCGAACGAATATGCCAACGTGCACAGGGGGCTGCATTTCCTCTCCAATCTTGCGACGGATAAATTTGAAGCTGCGCGCGAAACCGTGCGCCGCTTTCTCAATGCTCCTTCGGTAGACAATGTCATATTCACCCGCTCTTCAACCGAAGCCATCAATCTTGTGGCCCATTCCTATGGCGGCATGGTTCTGGAAGAAGGCGATGAGGTGATCATTTCCATCCTTGAGCATCATTCCAACATCGTGCCCTGGCACTTCCTGCGCGAACAGCGTGGTGTTGTGATCAAATGGGCGCCGGTGGATGAGGATGGCAACTTCCTGATGGAAGAGTTTGAAAAGCTCCTGACGGACAAGACCAAGATCGTTGCCATTACGCAGATGTCCAATGCTATCGGCACGATTGTGCCGGTTAAGGACGTGATCAAGAAGGCTCATGCGGCAGGCGCCAAGGTGTTGGTGGATGCCAGCCAGAGCGCGGTGCATATGCCGATTGATGTGCAGGATCTCGACGTGGATTTCCTCGCCATCACGGGGCACAAGCTCTATGGACCTTCAGGTATTGGCGCGCTTTACGGCAAGGCGGAATTGCTTGATGCTATGCCTCCCTTCATGGGCGGCGGCGAGATGATCAAGGATGTCACGCTGGACGGCGTAAGCTATGGTGAGGCGCCGCACAAATTTGAAGCCGGCACCCCGCCGATTGTTCAGGCTATTGGATTGGGCGTCGCGCTTGACTATATGGATAGTATAGGGCGCGATAAAATCGCAGCGCATGAAGAGACATTGCGGGCCTATGCTCATGAAAAGTTGGGTGCTATCAACGCGCTGCGCATTTTCGGAACTGCCAGAGACAAGGGGGCAATCATCTCCTTTGAGCTGGAAGGCATTCACGCGCATGATGTTTCGATGGTCATTGACCGGGCAGGTGTTGCCGTGCGTGCGGGCACTCATTGTGCCCAACCACTGATGAGCCGGTATGGGGTGACGTCTACGTGTCGCGCTTCGTTCGGACTTTATAACACCAAAGCTGAGATCGACATTCTCGCACAGGCACTGGACAAGGCGCGGGATTTCTTCTCGTAAGCGCGCCTCGAGGTTTGATTTTCTTTGGCGCGGCCAAGGGTAGAAATAGAGAAATGGGTTCATAATGATGAGTGAGACAGTGAGCAATAGTGAGGCAGAAGAGCCAAATGCCCCGAGTATGGCTCCCGCTTCGGGCATTCCGATCGATGAACTAGAGCGACTGAGTGCGGACATCGTCGAGGCGCTTAAAACTGTTTATGATCCGGAAATTCCGGCTGACATCTATGAAATCGGTCTGATCTATCGGGTGGATATCGATGATGACCGGAATGTAGAGATTGATATGACGCTGACTGCGCCGGGCTGTCCGGTTGCCGGTGAGATGCCGTCCTGGGTTGAAAATGCCGTCAGTTCGGTCGCCGGAGTGGGGATCGTCAAGGTCAATATGGTGTTTGATCCCCCCTGGACGCCGGATCGCATGAGCGAAGAAGCCAAGATTGCGATAAACTGGTACTGATCGACTGGCGGTTGGCGTCAGATGATCGTTCAGGTCCGGTGTCGCCAGAGGGTGCAATCGTCATCTTCCCGGATGGGGAGATGTCGCTTGTGGCCTGCGATAGACCTGTCCACGAGATGAATGTCGTTGAGCTTTTGATGCCAACGCAATGATGCGACAGATATATGAAAGAAGGTGCCGCCATGGCTGGCAAATTTCAGGTTCTGACCATTTCCGACGAAGCGGCCGATTTTATCCGCTCTGTTGTCAATGCATCTGATGAACCGGTGAAGGGCATCCGCATCGGTGTGAAGAATGGTGGCTGTGCCGGTATGGAATATGTTCTGGACAAGGTGACCGACGTGAATCCAGCTGACGATCTTGTCGAAGACAAGGGTGTCTCAGTGTTTGTTGACCCTAAGGCCGTTTTGTTTTTATTGGGCACAGAGCTGGGCTATGAGCAGACCAAGTTCCGCTCGGGGCTCACATTTAATAACCCTAACCAGACTTCGGCTTGCGGCTGCGGTGAATCGGTGGAACTGACCCCTGTGGATCCGTCTGCTCTGGAAGCGATGAAGAGCCACGCTTAATCCAGAGCGTGCGCTATTGGATCGCTGGAGTGCCTTAGAGCCATGAAAAAAGCGGCCAATGGCCGCTTTTTGCTTATTCCGTGTATGTGCGGGTTCAGGCAACGCCGGTTTCATCCAGTAGCAGATTGACATCCGGATCGGTTTCGCATTTGACAAGATTGCGTCCGCCGCGTTTTGCCGTATAGAGAGATTGGTCTGCCCGTTCGATCAAATCTTGCATCGTGTCACCCTTGGAGAGAGTGGAACAGCCGATGGAAATCGTAATGCGTCCCAGATTCTCGCCAGTGGAGCGCTTGATGAGTTCTTTCGCCATGACCGCTTTGCGGATGCTTTCAGCTACAGCCACTGCCTGTCTCAAATTGGTGTTTGGCAGCACAACTGCAAATTCTTCTCCGCCATAACGGCAGGGAACATCACGGCCTTTGACATTCTGTTTCACGGCCACGGCAACCAGACGAAGCACCTGATCGCCGGTTTGGTGACCATAGGTGTCGTTGAATTTTTTGAAATGATCGATGTCGGTCATGAGCAGTGAGAGGGGTTCATCATTCTCAACAGCTTCTTCCATGGCCTGCTCGAGCGAACGGTCGAAATGCTTGCGATTGGCCAGAGTCGTCAGATCATCGGTCAGGGATTCATATCGGATAGTATCCAGAGATTCTCTAAGCTGTTGAACCTGAGCCTGAGATGCAGCGAGTTGCTCACTCAATGTCCGGTTCTGTTCTTCTGCTTCTTTCGTTGAATTAATCAACTGAGATACGATTTCGCGGATGACATTCCGGTCTTCTGTCTTGGAAAGATTGTGTGACGCGCCCATGAGGGCATCGCCATACTGGCTGGTGGCTGAAATATAGCCTTCGACTTCACGTACAATGGACCGGATCTCGCTCGAAATTTTCCCACCAACTTCGTCAACGCGATCGCCCAAACGGCTCGGAGCCAAATGTTCATTATAGATCGTATCAAGCTGCGAGAGCGTAATGGACCCATTTGTTCTTAGAATGTCGTTGATTGCTTTGTTCAATCCACGATTAAAACCGGCAGCATAGGTGTACCAGATTTCATAATTGCGAGGGTAAGCCGGCATCTGATTTTTTTTCAGATTTCCCAGCGCAGACTCACCATAAATATATGTGCGTTTGAAATCGCTATTGTCCATTGCGTTTGCTGCGTGACTGGTCACGCAATCCCCTCGGTTCGCCCCAAAATTTTGCCCAATAGTAGTCGGGCAAGGCTTAAAACGACGTTAAATATGGTGGCCTTTCGCTTCACATAAGCCTAAAAATGCATCTTTGACTATGCTTGAACACTTGGCTAATACAGCTTAAGAGGGAAAATGGGATCTGTTTTTTCTTACATAGAATAAATAAAAACCCCGGAAGACCGGGGTTTTTGTTAGTTATAGTTAACTCATCTGCAACGGGCAGGTGGTTTGCTTGCCAAGACAGCAACCTTTAATGCTATCATCGCGAGCAAAGCTTCAATCCGTTGTGCCGTTCTTTTGCGCTTTGCTCTTGGGTGGGCGGATGGGCTGAAGCAGGAATGCGGGAACATGATCACCCATTCCGATCACTTGCCTGTCGCCACGATCCTTGGATCGGCCCCTGTTGTTGCGCGCATTGTTGTCAGAGCGATCTGTACGGTCAGAGCGTGTGTTGCTGGTTCTTCGTCCGCTGCTCTGTTGAGCCGGCGCTTCATCCTTGTTGGCTGAAACTTCCTCTTTTTGCTGCGGCTTTTCTGCCTTCTCTTTAGGCTGCTCGTCTTGTTTGGCTGAGTCTGCCTTGGCCTTGCCACGGCTGCGGCGTGGTTTGCGAGACTTGCCCTGATCCTGTTCGTCATCCTCGGAAGAGTGAGAGGAGTAGTCGATGTCTCCTATCCATTCCACCTCATCTCCGGTCAGGGATTTGATGGCATCGAGATATTTTTTGTCGGCCTTTGTCGCGATTGAGATCGCAACGCCCTCGCGCCCCGCGCGACCGGTGCGGCCGATGCGATGGACATAATCTTCCGCGTGGGTTGGCAGATCGAAGTTGAAGACATGGCTGACGCTTGGGATGTCCAATCCGCGAGCGGCCACGTCGCTAGCAACCAGAAGGGTGATTTCATTATTCTTGAAACCATCCAATGTCGTCATGCGTGAGGTCTGATCCATATCGCCATGAAGCGCACCGGCATTAAAGCCATGTTTGTTGAGCGAACGACACACAGTTGCAACATCGCGCTTGCGGTTGCAGAAGATAATCGCGTTGGTCAGATCTTTGGCGTCATTGATGAGAGACCGAAGAACGGCGCGTTTGTCCCACGGTTTGGAACCGGAGGAGATGAGGCGCTGGGTGATCGTTTTTGCGGTTGAGGCCGCCGGAGCGACTTCCACTTTTACTGGATTATGCAGGAATTGATCAGCCAAGCGCTGAATTTCCTTTGGCATGGTCGCAGAGAAGAAAACGGTCTGACGGGTGAAAGGCAGAAGTTTACAAATCCGCTCAATATCGGGAATGAAACCCATATCCAGCATGCGGTCAGCTTCGTCGACAACAAAGGTGTCAACGCCGGTCAACAGCAATTTGCCCCGTTCGAAATGGTCCAGAAGGCGGCCCGGGGTCGCGATCAGTACGTCTGCGCCACGATCCAGCTTTTTGAGCTGCTCGGCGAAGGATACACCACCAATCAGAAGGGCTACCGTCAGTTTATGGTTCTGACCGTAAGAGGAAAAGCTCTGCTCGACCTGAGCGGCCAATTCTCTGGTTGGTTCCAAAATGAGAGTGCGTGGCATGCGCGCTCTTGCGCGGCCGCTCTCCAGCAATGAGAGCATTGGAAGCGTGAAAGAGGCTGTCTTGCCCGTACCGGTTTGAGCCACCCCTAGAACATCCTTGCGGGCAAGGACATGAGGAATTGCCTGTTCTTGAATTGGGGTTGGCTTTTCATACCCAGCAGATTTTACTGCTGCGAGCACTTTTTCACTCAGACCTAGATCCGAAAAATTCATCAGATGATGGAACCAATTGTTGCGCTGCGTTTTCGGTAATTCTCATAATTAAGTAAAACTGAAAACGTGCATAGGTTTTAGAAGTTGGCGGAACCATACGATTTTGAGCGAATTTGTCAATGCAATGCGGCAAATACGGTTTATTTGAGATGCTAAAACTGGAAATTGGACAATTTTCCCCAAATTTCAATTGGGCACAGTAAAACCTGCTGTTGTAAAAAGTGACTATATCATTTGCGCGATGGTTGCGAAGCTTGAAAAGCCTCAAAGCAACTGGCCCAAGAAGACTCTTCTGCCGGGGTTTCCGGATCAAGTTTCGTCTTGATTTTGTTTTCGACATTATCAAGCAGATCGTCAAGGGTTTGGCCGGAGTGGTCGGGCGCATCCTTGTCTACTTCTTCAAACAGATTGATCCAGCGATCCGTTGCGCGACCGAAAAGCATCAGGCGATCCAGCGCCCAGGAGGGATCGCTTGGGCGAAGCAGTCCAAGCAAGGCCGCCACGATAGCGATCGGGCTTAGCATCAAATCACGCAGGTTGTCTGCAGCTAGTCTGAGCTGAAAGAAGAATGTACGCCGTACAACGTCGCCGTAACTCTGGGATTGATGGGGCTTTAGGCTGTGCTTCTTGCGCTTATATTGTTCATGGCGATCGGCATGAAGGGGCGCTAAGAGTCGCTTGTTCCTTGGATCCTTTGACCGTCTCATGCCGTGTTCCCGTGCCTATCAAGAAATGCGTTCGATAAAAAATAAATGCTATTGGCAGGTGCAATTTCTGATATGGCAAGATTAGCGGCTATTTCAAGAGCTGAAAAGTCAAAATTTGTCGCTAGACTAGCTGATTATTGCTCTTTGACGAAATATTGCCAGACGCCATCAGGGCTAATGCCAAGTATATAATAGGCATATTGCCCAGATTGGATGGTTTGCTCGTAGGCATCTTGCGGCAAGAGCTGGCGTAATTCTTCTCTTTGTGCTGTGTCGAGGGAGGATATTGGGTAGTGCGCAAAGTAGGGCCAGACATAGGCCTCATAGGGCGTGTTCTGGCCTACATGTACAAAGCCACTGTTGAGTGTGTCGAAGAGCGCATTGAGAATTTCCTCATCCTCTCCACTTTGGGAAAGGCTGCGCAATTGTGCTACGGGATCGTTGTTGTCGGCGGCCACGGCTCCGAAGCTGGGGGGCATTTCATTCATTTCGATAGCCATGCGCATGGCATCAAGACTGTCTTCTTGGCTGGCCTCGAAAATGGCTTTTGCCATGCGCCAGACTGGCAGGGGCAGGGCGCCAAGGTCTCGTAAAATGACCGGACCTTGCGCAGGGGTGCTGGAGTAGGTCTTGCCACCCATTTCCTTGATAGAGCGACCATTCACGGTCGCTCGAGACCCTACGGGACCACTCGAATAAGGATATCCCTGACTGGAGGATGAATAGTCTGGCTGGGGAACCACGCCATTGATGGTCACGCCGCTTGCTGCAATGGCCGAGTGTTGCGACAACATGATTAGGGCCGTGCCCAGCACGATCCCCTGTGCCAAGGGCAAAAGCACCAGACTGAAGGGCCGTTTGTTGAATAGCTGAAGCGTCATGACAGACCTTGTCGTTTCTTCCGCGTTCCTTTTCAAGAAAGGCTCGGGAACCTTGCTGCAGGCATTTCGGCCTGCATATGGTCTGATAATTGTTAGCGTGCCTTGGGGGCTTTGCAAGCACAAACTCTTTGCGCGAAGCGCAAGAAGAGGAGCCGGTCGGGCTTGCTGCGATTTTTACTGAATGCGCCGATCTAGTGTGTAGTCGCCGCAAAGAATACGGTCTGGCAAATCCGAACAGAATTCAGCAACGGTTTCTTCGCCATATGCCAGAACGAGGCTGCTGAGTGCCTGAAACAGGGCTGCGTGCGCCAGACAATCGATATTCATGCCGTCATCAGACGCCTGATCCCATAAATCGCCAAGAATACACAGCGCTTGCTGCTTCTGCTTGTCGATTTCGCGCATGTCTTTTTCCGGGGCAGAGCCTTGATTCACGATTGTTTGGTCGGCCATAGATGCGCGTCTCCTCGGAACGAGTGTTTGTCTTTATCCGGGGATTTTATCGCAAGACGCGGGCCATTTTTATCGAGGCTTACGCGCGGTGTCGCGGGTGGAATCCCAAGATGTTGATTCTGTTATCAATATCCAAGGGATAGCAGATTCTGCGGATCTGCGGGCAATTCCTTGCCGAAAGGTTAAGGTTTTCCTGAGGATTTAACCTATATGGTTAACGCGCGTGTTTCAGCTTCAGCGTTGCGAGCAGGGATTGGCCTTCGGTGTGATAAAGGCGGGTTGCCTTGCGGGCCTGATCATTGCAACTTCTATAAGTCTTTGAGTAGGCGAGGTAACTCTTGTTGAAGTGATCTTTAAGTTGCCGCGCTCGGGCGTCGTCGGCATTTTCGGCTTCCAGCAAGGCTGCCATTTGAAAATACCAGTCTTTGGGATCGCTGCCGTTGCATAAAGGATCAAGATACATGAGAGCGCCAACGATTGAGCTCAAA
This sequence comes from Cohaesibacter marisflavi, assembly GCF_963665895.2. Classification (NCBI taxonomy): domain Bacteria; kingdom Pseudomonadati; phylum Pseudomonadota; class Alphaproteobacteria; order Hyphomicrobiales; family Cohaesibacteraceae; genus Cohaesibacter; species Cohaesibacter marisflavi. The sequence continues at coordinate 769,238 of NZ_OY762534.1, forward strand.
CGTCTGAGATTCTGCTCATAAGGGGGCAGATTGTTGTCGGCAGCTCTCCCCGGCAAGGGCGAAAGGCAAAATGCGGCTGTCATGATAAGCAGAAAGGCCGAAGCCTTTGCGTTAAATGTCAAGATCGGTCGCAAATTCGGCATTTTCCTGAATGAATTCAAAGCGGGCTTCTGGTTTGTTCCCCATCAGCCGGGTTACGACTTCCTTCGTTTGTCCCGGAATCATATCAACGATCTGAACTTTCAGCAATGTCCGGTTCTTGGGATCCATGGTCGTGTCCTTGAGCTGGTCAGACCGCATTTCACCCAGACCTTTAAAGCGCCCGATCTCGATTTTTCCCTTGCCCTTGAATTCCTTGTCAAGCAGCTCATCCTTGTGCATATCGTCTCTGGCATAAAGCGTCTTGCCGCCCTGACTGATGCGATATAGCGGCGGAATGGCCAAAAACAGATGTCCGTTATGGATCAGTTGCGGCATCTCCCGCTGGAAATAGGTGAGCAATAGAGACGCAATATGGGCCCCGTCGACGTCAGCATCCGTCATGATGATGACGCGATCATAGCGCAGATCGTCATCATTGTAGTTTTTGCGGGTGCCACAGCCCAGCGCCTGAACCAGATCAGCCAGCAGTTGGTTGGCGTGGAGCTTGTCGCTGGAGGCACTGGCGACATTCAAGATCTTGCCGCGCAATGGCAGAACGGCCTGCGTGGTGCGGTTACGGGCCTGTTTGGCAGAGCCACCAGCTGAATCGCCCTCCACGATGAAGAGTTCGGTGTCGCCCTTGGCATTTTGCGAACAGTCGGCCAGCTTGCCCGGCAGACGCAGTTTGCGCACGGCCGATTTGCGGCTGACATCCTTTTCCTTGCGACGACGCAGACGTTCCTCCGCGCGGTCAATGACCCAGTCAAGAAGGCGGTTGGCCTGCTGGGGGGCATTGGTCAGCCAGTGGTCGAACTGGTCTCGAACGGCTTGCTCGACAATGCGCGTAGCGGCAGTGGTTGCGAGACGATCCTTGGTCTGACCAACAAATTCGGGCTCGCGAATGAAGACCGAGAGCAGGGCGCCAGCGCTGGTCATCACATCGTCTGCGGTGATCAGGGTGCCCTTCTTGTTGCTGGTCAGTTCGGCATAGTTTTTAAGGCCGCGCAACAAGGCTGTGCGCAGGCCGCTTTCATGGGTGCCGCCTTCGGGAGTTGGCACGGTGTTACAATAGGAATTGAAAAAGCCATCGCCACCAAACCAGCAAACAGCCCATTCCACGGCGCCGTGACCGGCTGACTTTTCGGTGCGGCCGGCGAAGATTTCCTGAGTAACAAGATTGGTCTTGCCAAGGGTGGCCGCCAGATAGTCCTTCAGCCCTTCGGGGAAATGGAAGGTTGCCTTTGGTGGAACCTCTGGGCTGTGCTCCAGCAATTCCGGTGCACAGGACCAGCGGATTTCAACGCCGCCGAAAAGGTAGGCCTTGGAGCGCGCCATATTGAGCAACTGCTCTGGCTTGAAGCGGAGTTTCTTGCCGAAGATCTCATGGTCCGGCTTGAAGGTGACCTTGGTGCCGCGCCTGTTATGCACGTCGCCGAGCAGCTCCAATGCGCCGGTAGGAATGCCGCGGGAGAAGCTCTGGCGATAGAGCTTCTTGTTGGAGGCAACTTCCACCACCATGCTCTCTGAAAGCGCATTGACGACGGATGCGCCCACGCCATGCAGACCACCAGATGTCTCATATACGGCAGAATCGAATTTGCCGCCCGCATGCAGAGTTGTCAGGATGACTTCCAGCGCCGACTTGTTGGGAAATTTCGGATGCGGATCGACCGGAATGCCGCGTCCGTTATCTGTGACGGTGATCACGTTGTCCGGCAAAAGCTCAACTTCAATCCATGAGGCATAGCCTGCGACGGCTTCGTCCATGGAGTTGTCGATGATCTCGGCAAACAGGTGATGCAACGCTTTTTCGTCGGTACCACCGATATACATGCCGGGTCTACGGCGTACGGGCTCCAGCCCTTCGAGAACTTCAATGTCTGCTGCTGTATAGTCGGCCTTTACCCCAGGAACCGACGCCGGGCTATTGTTCCCGGATTTTGGTTTCGGGGTGGCCGGAGCCGCAGGGGCGGCTTTGGGGGCGGGAGTGCCGCCCTTGGGTGTTGGCACAGAGGCAAAAAGATCGTCAGACGCAGACATAGACTACTCTTCGTTTCCGACAGGACAGGTATGGGCTCGGTAACGGAACAAATGAACGCTACCGATCCTTTTCGTTCGGTCTTAACAGTTTTCGGGCTGTTCGCAAGTGCGAATGATGCGCAATAAACGGCGCGAATCAGGCTCTTAATCGTTTCCACAATGTCTTTGGCTAAGGGGCACTGGTCAAGTGTTCGCTGCAAGGAAATGTGAATCCTCGCAGAAATCAGGCCTTTTACGAGCAGAAAGGGGGCCATGAGCCCCTCTGTTTGGCGTGCTTTGAGCATGCAGGGCTCTTTTGTGGCTGGTGAGCGAGACCTGATCGGGACAGGTGTGAAAAGTTTCAAATCATGGTTAATCTTTGTTAACTATTTGCCCCTTAAGTTTGGAACGTATGGGGACAAAACAAACGGATATTTCATGGAACAGGTTGAGGCTGAAATTGACAATCTGCGAACGTCGGTATTTGAGTTGAAATCAAGCCTCTACAGGGCCGACAGAGCGCGGATGCAATATCAGGATGTCTCAGGTATGTCCCCATGGCTTAATGCTACGGCGACATGTTTTCTTGCCTTGTTCTTCCTTTTGATCTAGGGCCGTGCTGTTTTGCCGATCTGGTGCGCAGCCCCGACCGGTTGAGCATTCTTCATGTTGGTTCGATACCTTATCCACCCACAAAGTCTGGACAATTTGTCTCTTTCTCAGAGCGCCTGTGCGCTTGATGACGATGCGCGTGCGCGTGCCGAGGCTCTTGCAAATAGCGGCCTGCTGGATGGCACGTCCTATATTTTCTCCAGTTCTCACGCCATGACTCGCCAGACAGCATCCATTATAGGGGATCGCTTGTCTATTCTTCCCAGTATTGATGCGGACATGGATGAAAGCGATAATCTGGTGACGGGCGCATTACCTCAGTTTGGTTTGGTGGGGCGATTGAAACGGCTTTTTTCGGCACATGAGGATCAGGGGGAGGTACCGGGCGAGGATGCTATGGATGCGCAGGACCGTATCGCAGCTGCCTATCTTTCTGCAATGGAACGGGTGCTGACCAGTGGCATGCGCGGAGATGTACTGATGGTTGGTCATGGGCGCGTTGGTGCGCTGCTCTTCTGCTATCTGGCCGGGCAGGGCATCGGGGCTGAATTTACTCCGCCACCGGCGGGATATTATTTCACCTATGACTGGGGCGCACGCAAAATGCTCCATGGCTGGCAGGCAATGGAAGAGGCTTGAGGCTCTATGGCTAATAATCTCTCAGGTTTAGTTGCCACCTAGCAATCTGCGTAGGTAAGTACGGAGGCTCGTTCCTTGACGGGAGCCTTTGAATTTTCTGAAGGCCTGGACTATTTTTTGACCCTCGCGTTTCATTCGCTTTGGATCGTCAAGATGGATCTTCAATTTGAGATGTTGGCAGGACACAGTGCGTGTGGTCGGATCAATTGTTTCTAACAACAGATAGTTCCACTCAGTCTCGACTATGAATGATAATCTGGACAAGCCTTTAGTATGCTGGAGGTCAAATGCGCAGATGGCACCAAGAGAATCCTTTGATTTTTTCTGGAGACCTTGTAGCGATTGGGTGAGCATCGGTAAGGCCGTAAGGTTTATGCCCGCTTCTTGAATGAACAATTCGGCGATGCCAGCCAAACTATCCACCGGTGGGATGTTGACATCTTTGTATTCCTTGAGTTTTTCCAGTGCTTCGCTGTGACTGGCATTTTGCAGGCTTCGCTTTTGGTGGCGCATCTTGGATTGTCAATAACGTGAGAGAATATGAGGATTCTGATTGTTGCAGTCTTGGCTTAACTCTGAGTAAAAGGGACTGAGTGAGGCGGCGATAATAAAAAGGGCCGGTAAAAACCGGCCCTTCTTAATTTTGCTTCCAGTGTGCTTGGCGGCGCCAGGCACTGGGAATTAGCAGCTGTAGTACATTGCGAATTCAACCGGATGCGGGGTGTGTTCGAACAGCTGAATTTCTTCTTCCTTGAGTTCGATGTAACCGTCGATCTGGTCTTTGGTGAATACGTCGCCAGCCAGCAGGAAGTCATGGTCAGCCTTGAGGCATTCGATGGCTTCACGCAGGGAACCACAAACGGTTGGGATCCCTTCGAGTTCTTCAGCAGGCAGATCGTACAGGTTTTTGTCCATTGCATCGCCCGGATGGATCTTGTTCTTGATGCCGTCAAGGCCGGCCATCAGAAGAGCGGAGAAGCAGAGGTACGGGTTAGCGGACGGATCCGGGAAGCGAGCTTCAACGCGTTTTGCCTTTGGAGATTCGGTCCAAGGAATACGGATGCAGCCAGAACGGTTACGTGCAGAATAGGCACGAAGAACCGGAGCTTCAAAGCCCGGGATCAGGCGCTTGTAGGAGTTGGTCGATGGGTTGGTGAAAGCATTCAAGGTTTTTGCATGCTTCAGGATACCACCGATGAAGTACAGGGCTTCGTCGGACAGATCAGCATATTTGTCGCCAGCGAAGAGCGGTTTGCCGTCTTTCCAGATGGACATGTTGCAGTGCATGCCGGTGCCGTTATCACCATAGATTGGCTTAGGCATGAAGGTGGCGGATTTGCCATATGCCTGAGCAACGTTATGGATGACATATTTGTATTTCTGCAGCTCGTCACCCTGTTTGGTGAGGCTATCGAAAATCAGGCCCAGTTCGTGCTGGCAAGAAGCCACTTCGTGGTGATGCTTGTCAACTTTCATGCCGAGAGATTTCATGGTGGAAAGCATCTCGGAACGAATGTCCTGAGCATAGTCGGTTGGGTTCACAGGGAAGTAACCGCCTTTGATGCCCGGACGATGACCGGTGTTGCCGGTTTCGTATTCGGAATCGGTGTTCCAGGAAGCGTCGATTGCGTCAACTTCGTAGGAAACCTTGTTCATGGTGTTGGCATAACGAACGTCGTCGAAGATGAAGAATTCAGCTTCTGGGCCGAAGTAGGCAACGTCACCAATGCCGGAAGCCTTGAGGTATGCTTCAGCTTTTTCCGCGGTGCCACGTGGGTCGCGTTCGTAAGGAGCGCCCGTATCAGGCTCAACAACAGAACAGTGAATGCAGAGCGTTTTTTCTGCATAGAACGGATCGATGTAAGCGCTTGCGCAGTCTGGCATCAGCTTCATGTCAGAAGCTTCAATGGATTTCCAGCCGGCGATAGAGGAACCGTCAAACATGAAGCCTTCTTCGAGGAAGTCTTCATCGACCTGGTCTTCAATAACGGTTACGTGCTGCAATTTACCGCGAGGGTCGGTAAAACGGATGTCAACATACTTGACGTCCTGATCTGAGATCAACTTGACGATTTCAGCTGGTGTGCTCATTCCAGTATCCTTTACTGTCTGTAAATTAGGAAAAGGCCAACGTCTTGCACTCCGTTGTTCCGTATTCCCACTTGAGTCTGAACTGTTCCCTTAGAAGGTGTTTTATTGTCCCTTGGAAGGTGTTTTTGTAAGTCTCTGGCCGGGAGAGCCAGAGGCTTTGTATTCTTGTCTTAGATGGCGTCGTTGCCGGTTTCACCGGTACGAATGCGAATGGCCTGCTCAACAGTGGAGATGAAAATCTTACCGTCGCCGATACGACCTGTCTGCGCTGCCTTCTGGATGGCTTCCACGGCATCGTCGACCTGATCTTCGGCGAGGATGACCTCGACCTTCACTTTGGGAAGAAAATCGACGACATATTCAGCGCCGCGATACAGTTCGGTGTGACCTTTCTGCCGGCCAAACCCTTTTGCTTCGATCACTGTGATACCCTGCAAACCAACTTCCTGCAGAGCTTCTTTGACTTCATCGAGTTTGAAAGGTTTGATAATTGCCTCGATCTTTTTCATGGCTGTTCGCTTTCCCAAACTATTTGTGCTTTGGAGCCTCTATCAACCAGAGATCGATCTGCAAACGCCCAATCACACCCTGGTTAACTTTTGAGCCGGATTGCCTCAGTCATCCGAAGCCCCAAGGGACATCTTCAGCCGCTTTCCGGTTTGTGAAAATTTATGCATTCTACGTGCCAATTGTGTTGTTCGGAATAAAAGCAGGAAATCCCGTCCTTCACCAGTACCCAAGGGTCGAATTTTAAGGCATTTTGGGGAAATGAAATGATGTAAAAATAGGCAATTGATGCAATTTTGATCATTAGATCTTTCGGCTAGGGGGCGAATTCGGTGACTTTAATGGTCACTTTTAGGTCACTTTTTTCCGAAAAACCCTTCTTTTGCATAATATCAAGGCACTGATTGCTCTCTTAAATGTCGCGCTTTGTGGGGCTGTTTGACGCAGCGTTGCAGCCTCTTTTGTTGTGGCAATTTGTTAACGGGGAGCCGGTGATGGACTGGAGGTGCTGTTTGCGCCGGGGAGTGATCTGTAGAAAGCGATAAATACGGGCAATTGTGGAATGCGTGATTGTTGTTTCGCAATTCTGGCTATAGATTCCCAAAGAGAGTCAAGTGCTTCGCAGTGCGTGTTGCCGCGGCCTGTCACCAGATGTCTGGAGGGTCGTCTTATTGAGGAATGTCTGGGATGTCTGAGCTGAGTGAAACCGCAATTGAAATTCTAACGCCAAAGCAAATGGGGGAGGCGGATCGTCTTACCATTGAAGGGGGCGTGGACGGCTACCAGTTGATGGAAAGCGCAGGGCAAGCGGTAGCCACTGCTGCGATTGACCTTCTGGAGCGGAAAACCGGTTCGGGGGCGTCGGGCATGGTCTGCATTCTGTGTGGGCCGGGAAACAATGGTGGTGACGGCTTTGTTGCCGCGCAGCTTCTGGAAGAAGAAGGCTGGAGCGTCATTATCGGTTGTTCTGTGGAAGTGGATGACCTTAAGGGGGATGCACGTCAGGCTGCGGAAGAATGGGGCGATGAGGTTTATGCGCTTTCTGCCAGCCTGTGGGATGATTCTGACATCGTCATTGATGCCCTGTTCGGGGCTGGTCTGGATCGGCCAGTGACTGGCGAGATTGCTGAGTTGATCGATGCGCTCAATATGAGTGGCTTGCCGGTTCTGTCTGTGGATTTGCCCAGTGGCGTCGAAGGGGCCAGCGGGCAGATCGGTGGAGCGGCGGTGCGGGCCGACCAAACCGTTACCTTCTTTCGAAAGAAGCCGGGCCATCTGCTTTATCCGGGTAAAGCCTCCTGCGGGCGGATTCTTGTTGTCGATATTGGTATCGATGCGGATGTACTTGAAGAGACGGGCTGTTGCGCCTTTGAAAATGGGCCGGCTCTGTGGTTGGGAAACTGGCCAGAGGCGCTCAAGCCGCTGGAAGTCATTCAGGCCGAGCGGTTGGCAGATCACAAATTTCACCGGGGTCACTGTCTCGTGCTGAGTGGAGATGCCTTGCATAGCGGCGCGGCGCGACTGGCAGCCCGCGCAGCGCTGAGGGCCGGAGCCGGTCTTGTAACTCTGGCCCCGCCGGAAGAGGCTGCTCAGTCTGTCGCGCAACACGTGACCTCCATCATGATCGAGCCAATGAAAATTGCCGGTTCTCTGGATGGACTCTTTGACAAGCGGGATTGTGATATTTTGGTGGCCGGACCGGCGCTCGGGACGGGGGGCGATCAGCAGCGCTTGATTGAGCAGGCGTTGGAACTCGATATGGGGCTGCTTTTCGATGCCGACGGAATAACCTGTTTTGCGGAAGGGGTAGCGGCTGGCTCCATGAGTATGGCCATGATGCGTGATTCTCCAGCGGCGCAGTCGGGACGGCTGGTTCTAACCCCGCATGAGGGGGAATTCGCACGCTTATTCCCGGATCTTTCCTATCGGATGAGGGAGGAGAAGCAGCTTTCCAAACTTGATTGTGCGGTCGCGGCGTCTCAGCGTTCCGGAGCGGTTATCATTCTCAAGGGCGCTGACACTGTGGTTGCGAGCCCGGATGGTTATGCCGTTATTCACTCGCAAGGCATTCCGTATCTGGCGACAGCGGGGAGCGGTGATGTTTTGGCTGGTATCGTTGGTGGTTTGATGGCGCAGGGCATGCCGGCATTTGATGCTGCTTCAGCTGCCGTATGGTTGCATAGTCAGGCCGGGGCCACGCTCGGTCCTGGTCTTATCTCTGAGGACCTCATCGAGATATTGCCAAAAGTCTATGAAGCCCTGTTTGAGGATTATGATCCAGATGAGAATGGTCCGGATCTGGAGAGCTACGGCGACGATGACTGACGCTTTAGTGCGAGAGGAAGGGCTTCCTCCCTTCCTTAGACACATGTCTGTTGCTCTAGATGATCTTGGATGTCTCTGATAGTTTGATGGTGGACAGAATCTGTTTGGTCGCGTCTTCTGGGATGGTCGTGTTGGACACGATGTGGTCCGGAGAATCACTGAATGCGGGTAGGGCTTTTCTTATGGCCTCGTAGGTGGTTTGAACTTGAGGACCCAGCCGCTCGCGATTTTGCCTTGTGGCTTCTCGTTGTTCGACAGTGGCGAGCGGCGCCCACAGGGTGAAAATATGGAATGTGCAGCTTTCATCGGGTGGCAACAAGTGCCGGAAGTCTTGTAGTTGTGCGTATGTGGTGAAGATGTAGTCGAACAGTACTATTTCTGCGCCCATTGTCAGATAGCTGTTGATCAGAGCGGCTGCCGCTCGATAGGTCGATCCTGCGCCCAGAAGGGCGCGCGCATGGGCGGGAGCAAAGGAGCGCAAGCAATCCCCTGATATAGAGATCATATTGGGAAGCGCGCCGACCAGTTGCGCACTAATTGTGCTTTTTCCAACGCCGGCAGGTCCATTGATGACAATGATTGTAGGCATGGCCTCATTCCGTTTGTCTATTAGAGATCCAAGATGCACATCGGGGAGCCTTGGACATATCTTGGTTTACGCCGCTATCATTAGACAATCCCTTTTGCTTTGCTGGGTGAATGGTTGAGGTGGATAATATGGAGCAGGGGGCCTGTTACGCTGTGGATCATCTGCCGGCAGAGATCATTTCTGTCGAAATCTCACCGAATACCCCCAACGCCGTGGGGAATTTTGCACTTTTTGTGAATTTCCCTTTGCGCTTTCCATATCGGGTGTTATAGAGGCTCCGCTCGATTTGCTGGCGCAACAGGCGCAGCGCTGTGCGGGTGTGGTGGAATTGGTAGACACGCCAGATTTAGGTTCTGGTGGCGAGAGCCGTGGGGGTTCAAGTCCCTCCACCCGTACCATAGCTTCTCTTTTTCAGGTCAAATTGGAAAAGAGGAGGAGACAGGTGTAGGCCGTACGATGGAAGGCTTTTCCCCGTCGCGGCCTGTCTTTGTTGTTAGTGATAGGCGTGAGGCTGTTTGACGACAGCAAATTGATACGAAATTGGACGCACCGAACCTGTTGGAATGTTCGACCTGTTTGGCGCGCCTCGAACCAAACTGAATTTGACAAAGAACGAAAGCAGATTGATATGCAGGTCACTGAAACCCTGTCCGAAGGTCTGAAACGCGAACTGAACGTCGTGGTTCCTGCTTCTGATCTCGAAGCCAAGCTGGTCGCCAAAATTGATGAAATCAAGGGTCAGATCCGAATTAACGGCTTCCGCCCAGGCAAGGTGCCGGCATCTCATGTCCGTAAACTGCATGGTAAAGCCCTGATGGGTGAAATCATCCAGGAGCTGATCAACGAGACCACTCGGACCACTCTGGAAGAGCGTAACGAAAAATCGGCCATGCAGCCGCAGTATAAACTGACCGAAGATGAAGCCGAAGCTGCTAAAATCATGGATGGTCAGGCTGATCTGGACTTCACCATCATTTATGAAGTGCTGCCAACCATCGAAGTGGCTGACGTTTCTGGCGTTGAAGTCGAGCGTCCGGTTGTGGATGTTGAAGATAGCGAAGTTGAGGAACGCCTCGGCCAGATCGCTGAAAGCTCCCGTCCTTTCGAAACCAAAGAAGGCAAAGCTGAAAATGGCGATCGCGTTGTCATGTCCTATCTGGGCAAGATTGACGGCGAAGCCTTTGAAGGTGGTGCTGATGAAAATGGTCAGCTGGTTCTCGGTTCCGGTCAGTTTATTCCGGGCTTTGAAGAACAGCTCGTCGGCCTTGCTGCTGGCGACGAAACCGTTGTCAAAGTGAAATTCCCTGAAGAATATGGCGCTGAGCATCTTGCTGGCAAAGACGCCGAATTCGAAGTGACCGTCAAAGAAGTTCAGGCTCCGGGCGAGCTGGAACTGGATGATGAATTCGCTACCAAGCTTGGCATCGAATCTCTTGATAAACTCAAAGAGCTGATCAAGGACCAGATCGTTTCCCAGTATGGCCAGATGACCCGTCAGCGCGTCAAACGTCAGCTGCTCGACAAAATGGACGAGCTGCATCAGTTTGAAGTGCCACCAACCCTTCTGGAACAGGAATTCGAGAATATCTGGCGTCAGGTTACAGCTGAAATGAATGAAGCTGGTAAAACCTTCGAAGACGAAGATACGACCGAAGACAAAGCTAAGGAAGAATACAAAACCATCGCAGAGCGTCGTGTTCGCCTTGGTCTGGTTCTTTCCGAAATCGGCGAGAAAAACGAAATCACCGTTTCCGACGAAGAAGTGCAGCGCGGCATCATGCAGCGTGCTCAGCAGTTCCCGGGTCAGGAACGTCAGGTATTCGAATATTACACGAAGACTCCTGAAGCGCTGGCTTCCATTCGTGCGCCGATCTTCGAAGAAAAAGTTGTCGACTATCTGCTCGAGTTGGTGAAGGTTGAAGACAAGACCGTAACCAAGGAAGAGCTGGAGAAAATGGTCACCGAAGACGAAGAATAAGGTCTGACCACTCCTTCGACAGAAGATCGAGACGCCTGCCGTTTTTAGACGGTGGGCGTCTTTGTTGTTTACAACATGTTGAATTTATCCCGCTTAACCATATCTATTCATTTTAGAAAGTGAATAGACTGGTCAGGCCCCGCTTTTTCCAGATAGGATTTTGGAGCGGCATAAAGATCGGCTGATTCCCCACTCTTTGAGTATTTGTCAGTAAAATATTCATTGTCGCAGTGCTAATGGAATGAAAAAGATCCGTTCTCGTGATTCTCGATTGTTCCAGACTGCGCGTTTCATAAGGGTGGGATAGAAGTCACGGCATGGATGCGCTATGCCTGACATTGCCTTTGCGAAAGAATCGTTTTTTGCTGGGCGTGATCGAAAATTGGTGGCTCTTGTCACCAGATGGCCTTATTCAGCGTTAGTGTTTAAGGTTTGGCGTGCGGTGCAGAGGGTAGAAGACGCCTGCGCCCAATTGGTGTTGATAAGGAAAGACGAATGAAGGATCCTCTCGATCTCACTATGAATCTGGTTCCAATGGTAGTGGAGCAGTCAAACCGCGGTGAACGCGCCTATGACATCTATTCACGCCTCCTGAAGGAACGCATCATCTTTATCACGGGCCCGATTGAAGATCATATGGCCGCGCTTGTTTGCGCCCAGTTGCTTTTTCTGGAAGCGGATAACCCCAAGAAAGAGATTTCGCTTTACATCAACTCGCCAGGTGGCGTGGTTACTGCAGGCATGTCGATCTATGACACCATGCAGTTCATCAAGCCTCCGGTCGCAACACTTTGTCTGGGGCAGGCTGCCTCGATGGGCTCGCTGCTGCTGTGCGCTGGCGAGAAGGATATGCGCTTTGCGCTTCCGAACGCGCGCATCATGGTGCATCAGCCATCCGGTGGTTTTCAGGGGCAGGCGTCTGACATCCAGCGCCATGCAGAAGACATTCTGAAAATGAAGCGTCGCCTGAATGAAGTCTATGTAAAGCATTGCGGACAGGATTATGAAACCGTCGACAAGACACTTGATCGCGACCATTTCATGACCGCAACCGAGGCCAAGGACTGGGGGCTTGTCGACAAGGTTGTCGAGAACCGCAATTCGCTTGCGCCGGAAGAATCAAAAGAAAAAGACAAGGATTAAGATCCTTGTTGATCCAGCCAATGTATTTGAACGTATTCAAACTGGCTGGTTTCAGGCATTCCGAAAAGATCCTGTTAAACCTATATTGATCTTTTCGGGTACATGCTTTCATAAATCTGGCGGCATATAGCTGAATTTGGCTAATTTATGCTTCTGACGTCAGGGAGTTTGGGTTTATTTTGCTTGCAGACATTGCTGAGCAATTTAAACTAGAAGGCCGGTAATCTATGAGAGACTGCCGACTGCAACGAAAAAAGAGGCACATACATGAGCAAGGCTGGTGGTGGTGATAGCAAAAATACGCTCTACTGCTCCTTCTGTGGCAAAAGCCAGCATGAAGTGCGCAAGCTGATTGCGGGTCCAACGGTTTTCATCTGCGATGAATGCGTTGAACTGTGCATGGATATCATCCGCGAAGAAAACAAGTCTTCGATGGTGAAGTCCAAGGACGGTATTCCGACACCGCAGGAAATTTGCGATGTGCTTGACGATTATGTAATTGGGCAGGGCCGTGCGAAGAAGGTTCTTTCTGTCGCCGTTCATAACCATTACAAGCGTCTTGCTCACGGCAAGAAAACAACTGATCTCGAACTTGCCAAGTCCAACATCATGCTGATCGGCCCGACCGGTTGCGGCAAGACCTTCCTTGCCCAGACCATGGCGCGCATTCTGGATGTGCCTTTCACGATGGCTGATGCAACAACCCTGACCGAAGCCGGGTATGTTGGTGAAGATGTCGAGAATATCATTCTTAAGCTGCTTCAGGCCGCCGACTATAATGTCGAACAGGCCCAGCGCGGCATTGTCTATATCGATGAGATCGACAAGATCTCGCGCAAGTCCGATAACCCATCCATCACGCGCGATGTGTCGGGTGAGGGCGTGCAGCAGGCCTTGTTGAAGATCATGGAAGGCACCGTGGCGTCTGTTCCGCCTCAGGGTGGGCGTAAGCATCCGCAGCAGGAATTCCTGCAGGTGGACACGTCCAACATCCTGTTTATCTGTGGTGGCGCCTTTGCAGGTCTGGACAAGATCATTTCGGCCCGCGGCGTCGAGAGCTCCATTGGCTTTGCGGCCAAAGTGGAAGATCCTGATGAACGCGGCACAGGTGAGCTGTTCAAGGAGCTTGAACCAGAAGATCTGCTCAAATTCGGTCTGATACCGGAATTTGTCGGTCGTTTGCCGGTTCTGGCAACCCTTGAGGATCTGGATGAAGACGCTCTTGTCTCCATTTTGACCCAGCCAAAGAATGCGATTGTGAAGCAGTATCAGGCTTTGTTTGAAATGGAAGGTATTCGCCTGACATTCCATGATGAAGCTCTGCGTGGGGTTTCCCGCAAGGCAATCGAGAGAAAAACTGGTGCACGTGGTCTGCGCTCCATTCTGGAAGCCATCCTGCTTGACACAATGTATGAGCTCCCTGGGCTCGAAGGTGTTGAAGAAGTGGTCATTTCCGGCGATGTGGTCAAAGGCGAGGCACGTCCGCTTTATATCTATGGAGATATGAAGAGCGAAGCTGAGCCGACATCCGCCTGATTGGTCGGTCTTTTTCTCAAAGAAATCAAAGGGCGGCCTTGGGTCGCCTTTTTTGTCGGTATGAAAATGCGTGTTTGGCGCTTTTCTTGCACGGGAAAACCGACACTTCGCCTGCTGGACAAACCGCTTTGTCGCAAGCCTTTTTTCACAAAGTTGGGAAGGGTTTGTGGAGTGGCTTGAAAAGCGTGTCGCGAAGCCCCAACTAAATGGTACCGTGAGACGGTTTTGTTTTTGTGTGAGTCTCACCCTGTTCATCTGCCGATGACGTTTCTGGTCCAACGGCTTGTTTTGAGCGTAGGACTATGTATCGGCTTTATTGCGGGCCAAGGGCCGCAGATGTACCCTGTCTCTGACGGGAAGGGTCAATGATCCAAGAAAGGTAGGAAAGCATGACCGAAGGACCTGCGATTGGCGCAGCCAACCCAATGGCTTCGGATACTTATCCGGTCTTGCCACTGAGAGACATCGTTGTCTTTCCACATATGATTGTTCCGCTTTTTGTGGGCCGCGAAAAATCCATTCGCGCTCTGGAAGAGGTGATGCAGTCTGACAAGATGATTCTGCTGGCTACGCAAATGAATGCCGGCGACGATGATCCTGCCCCAGAGGACATCTTTAAAATCGGTACGCTCGCAACCGTGTTGCAGCTGCTCAAGCTGCCTGACGGCACCGTGAAGGTGCTCGTTGAAGGCGTGAACCGCGCTAAGCTTGGCGACTTTACCAAACGTGATGATCTTTATGAAGCAACGGCAACGGTGCTGCATGATGAGGATGGCGAACGGGTTGAGGTCGAAGCGCTGGCACGTTCTGTTGCGACCGAATTTGAGAATTATGTGAAACTTAACAAGAAGGTTTCACCTGAAGTGATCGGGGCTGTGTCCCAGATCGATGACTATTCCAAACTGGCTGATACCGTAGCGTCCCATCTTGCTATCAAGATTCAGGAGAAGCAGGAAATCCTGGGTATCGTCAGCGTGATTGAACGCCTCGAGCAGGTGCTTGGCCTGATGGAGAGTGAAATCTCCGTTCTACAGGTTGAAAAGCGAATTCGCAGCCGCGTCAAGCGCCAGATGGAGAAAACCCAGCGCGAATATTATCTGAATGAGCAGATGAAGGCCATTCAGAAGGAGCTGGGTGATTCCGAAGAAGGTGCGGACGAGATTCGTGAGCTGGAACAGGCAATCGAGAAAACCAAGCTTTCCAAGGAAGCGAAGGAAAAGGCCGAGGCCGAGCTCAAGAAGCTCAAGCAGATGAGCCCGATGTCCGCTGAAGCGACCGTCGTGCGCAACTATCTCGACTGGCTGCTGGGTATTCCATGGAGCAAGAAATCCCGCGTCAAAGTTGACCTTGAAAAGGCCGAAGAGGTCTTGGATATCGATCACTATGGCCTTGAGAAGGTCAAAGAGCGGATTATCGAGTATCTTGCAGTACAGACGCGTACGAACAAGCTGAAAGGTCCGATCCTATGTCTGGTTGGCCCTCCGGGTGTTGGTAAAACCTCGCTTGGCAAGTCCATCGCACGTGCTACCGGGCGTGAGTTTGTCCGCATGGCGCTTGGTGGCGTTCGTGACGAAGCCGAGATTCGCGGCCATCGCCGCACCTATATCGGCTCCATGCCGGGCAAGGTGATCCAGTCTATGAAGAAGGCCAAGAAGGCCAACCCACTGTTCCTTCTCGATGAGATCGACAAGATGGGTATGGACTTCCGTGGTGATCCGTCTTCGGCTCTGCTTGAAGTGCTCGATCCGGAACAGAACAGCACCTTCGTGGACCATTATCTTGAAGTGGAATATGACCTCTCCAACGTGATGTTCATCACTACGGCGAACACGCTCAATATTCCAGCTCCGTTGATGGACCGTATGGAAGTCATTCGTATCGCCGGTTACACCGAAGATGAAAAGGTTGAGATTGCACGGCGTCACCTACTGCCGAAAGCCATGTCTGATCATGGTCTCAAGGAGGGTGAGTTCAGCCTTGATGATGAGGCTTTGCGCCTGATCGTTCAGCGCTACACCCGTGAAGCCGGTGTGCGTAACCTTGAGCGTGAGCTGATGAAGCTTGGGCGTAAGGTGACCAAGGATCTGATTATGAAGAAACTCGACAAGATCGACGTCACTGTCGAGAATATCGAGGATTACCTCGGGGTTCCTCGGTTCCGCTTCGGCGAAATCGATGCCGAGGATCAGGTCGGAGTTGTCACCGGGCTTGCCTGGACGGAAGTGGGCGGCGAGTTGCTGACCATCGAAGGGGTCATGATGCCGGGTAAGGGCAAGATGACCGTAACGGGTAACTTGCGCGATGTGATGAAGGAATCAATTCAGGCTGCAGCCTCCTACGTGCGCTCGCGTGCGGTGGACTTTGGTGTCGAACCTCCGTTGTTCGACAAGAAGGACATCCACGTTCACGTTCCCGAAGGGGCAACGCCGAAGGACGGACCTTCTGCAGGTATCGCCATGGCTACGGCCATCGTTTCCCTGATGACCGGTATTCCGGTGCGCAAGGATATTGCGATGACGGGCGAGATCACCCTGCGTGGTCGTGTTCTGCCGATTGGTGGTTTGAAAGAGAAACTGCTCGCAGCTCTGCGCGGTGGCATCAAGACGGTGCTCATCCCTGAGGAAAATGCTAAAGACCTTGTCGATATTCCGGACAATGTTAAAAACGGCATGGAGATCATTCCGGTCAATAATGTTGGCCAGGTACTCGAAAAAGCACTGGTTGAAAAACTGGAGCCGATTGAGTGGGACGAAAGCCAGATGCCTGACCCGAGCGTTAAGTCCGAAAATGAGGAAAACGCTTCGGTTGCGCACTAAAAACCGCAGAATCGGTCGGGTTTTTTCGATCGATTTGGTTCATGGTCTTTGTGTCATGGATGAAAAATTGAGGCCCTTCCTGTGTAGGAAGGGCCTTTTTTCGTTTTGTATCTGTTAATTCCTGTTTAAACCCACAGAAATGGCTGATTTCTGCGAAATTCCCTCTTGATTTCTGACCCAATTCACCAGATTGTCGCATTCCGCGTCTGGTATTTCCCAAGGTGTGTTGATTCTTAGTGGTGAAGCATTGCGAAGGACCATGAGCTTTTGCGATTGAACCGAAAAGGAAGATAATATGAACAAGAACGAACTGATCTCTGCTGTGGCGGAAAAAGCAGATCTCACCAAAGCACAGGCTGGCGAAGCGGTTGATGCGCTGTTTGACATCGTTTCTGATACCCTGAAAAGCGGCGACGAAGTCCGTATCATCGGCTTCGGCAACTTTTCTGTAACCGAACGTGCTGCGACTGAAGGTCGTAACCCCCGCACCGGTGACACCATTCAGATTCCTGCTTCCAAAACGCCTAAATTCAAGGCTGGTAAAGGTCTGAAGGACGCTGTTAACAGCAAATAAGAGCGGTATATTTCACGTCGCTGCAAGAATTTGACCCCCGGTCTCATATGGATCGGGGGTTTTTACGTTGAAGGATTGCCTGTATAAGCGTCACCTGAACCATAGGCGGCGCTCTTCGTGACCGAAACGCTCCGCACCAGACCAAGACAATCCTGTCGCTTCCCTGCTAATCCGATGCGCTCCTCCTTGAAGGGAGCCCGGGAAGAAACCGAAAGGTGGACCATGACCGAAATTTTGCTGACGCCCGACTGCGAGAAATGCGCTGCGCTCTGTTGCGTCTGTCTGGCTTTTGACAAATCGGAAGACTTTCCGATCGACAAGCCAAACGGTGAGCCTTGCCCGCAATTGTCTGACTGTCAAACCTGCAAGATTTATGAAGAGCGCGAACAGCAGGGCTATCGGGGCTGTATGCATTTTGATTGTCTGGGGGCAGGGCAGCGGGTGACGCAAGAGGTGTTTGGCGGCCGCAATTGGCGCGATGATCCCAAGTTGCTCGATCCAATGACGCGGGCGTTCGTGATCATGCTGAAGGTGCATGAATTGTTGGGGCTGCTTGATGCTGCCTCACGGTTGCCGCTCACCTATGAGGAAATGGATCGCTACGACGTGCTCATGAGCGAGTTGGCGCCCACTGAGGGCTGGACTGAGGAGCTTTTGGAGGGCTTTGAGGGGCGTGGCACGGAAAAAGACGTTCATGCCTTCCTGAAGTCCCTGCGCCATCATGTGGCATGATGAAAATGGACTAAGGGGTAAGGTTGGTATGCGGTTCTCGCTCATTGCATGCCAGTTGTTGATGCCCTAGATGCCAGAAAAGCCGCCTATGGAGAGAGAAAGCGTGGAGGGACTGTCGAATCTCTCTTCGGCTCCTCTGGAGGTTCTGGGGCTCATAAAGCTCTAGGGCAATTTCTGCGCAAACACAGATGCACGGACAGATCAAATTGATTGGATAAGGACCAACGCTGCCAATTTGAGGAAAGAAGAAATGGTGGGTGATGAGAGATTCGAACTCCCGACCCTCTCGGTGTAAACGAGATGCTCTAACCAGCTGAGCTAATCACCCACTTTGTTTCACTACGATCAGATATCAGTAGTGAAGAGCGTTTCATTTGAAGCGCTGCTCGCTCATCGTTCCCGTATTTGCTGATGTCAAACCATCTGGATGACATCGTATGCTGCCAGTATCTGGAAGCTTGGGGAATGGTGGGTGATGAGAGATTCGAACTCCCGACCCTCTCGGTGTAAACGAGATGCTCTAACCAGCTGAGCTAATCACCCGTACCCAATGTGCGTGAGCTGCTTTTAGAGGCTGAGTGCCAAGCATGCAACAAAAAAATGACAGTTGAATTCTTTCTCTGGGGAAATCGAGGTGTGTGGTCGAGGCGGTGAAAAATTTAGTGTGGGAATCTTATCCATCACGGGGCCAAAAAGAGGGTTGTTTCTGATCTTGCAGGATAATTTTGAGGTGGATGCGCACTTTTCTTGAGCGGCCACCAGATCGTGCCTTTGGATAAAATCAGGTTTCCAACAGGGGAATCCGCAGGAATAGGCCGGTTCTGCAAAAGGACTGTGAAATTTTCACAAAAAGAATTTCTAATGCGCTTGACTTAGCGTCGTCCGCGTCGTATTTCAGCGCCACTCCACACGGAACAGTCGCTTCGGCGGCGCCCAAGTGTGGTTCGGGTAAATGGGGATGTAGCTCAGTTGGTTAGAGCGCCGGCCTGTCACGCCGGAGGTCGCGGGTTCGAGTCCCGTCATTCTCGCCATCCCGAAACCGCGCTGGCAATCAGTTTCGATTGTTGGCATGAAATGCGGGGATGTAGCTCAGTTGGTTAGAGCGCCGGCCTGTCACGCCGGAGGTCGCGGGTTCGAGTCCCGTCATTCTCGCCATTTTCTCATGACAGTCTGATTTGACATTGTTGTGACTTGGTGGCCGCGAAAGCGGCTTTTTTTGTATGTCCCTTCCTGATTTTTTCTGTTCTGCGTTTGGCGCCTCTATTCTGGCGGCGTGTCTCTTTGCGCATTGGCTGATTGAGGTACGAAGCGCGCTCGATGGGCGCTCTCTGTAGATTTGATTCCGGTTTGTGCGTCACAGGCGTCGCGCTGTGCCTGAGAGCGTTTTTAAGGGGTGTTCTTACGTTTTGGGTGTCTCTGGCAGTCAGGTGCAAAAAAAGGCCACAGCGAGCTGCTGCGGCCTTTTCTGAAGGATCTTGTTTGGAGGACTTAGTCCTGCCAGGCCCAGAAGGAAACGGGCAAATCTTTCTTGTCAGCTTCCCAGCGCTTTTCTGCTTCTTCGATAGTCAGCAGTCCGCTCTGGGTATCAACATATTCACAAACCGAGGAAGAGTTGATAGTTGCGATCTGCAGCGCTTTCTCCGGCGTGGCGCCAGCGCCAAGGATGGCGCCGAATGTGGAGGTGAATGCATCACCCGCACCGGCTGTGCCGCGCACATTGGTTTTCTTGATCGGGCAATGATAGATGCCTTCTTCGCTGCCCAGATAAGCGCCGCCAGTGCCATCGGTGATGAGAATGTATTTCGGACCGATGGACATCAGCAGAGACATGAAGCCGGACAGGGAGCAGTGGACATGGTCCATGATCAGGCCGCGGGTCATGAGGCTCTTGCTGGCGCTCTGGTCCATTTTGACGGTGCGCATGTTGGAATGCTTGGAATAGTCAAGCAGGGCAGGCATCATCAACTCGGCTTCAGCGCGGTTGATGTTGATCAGATCGATATTCTTCGCCGTGTCGAGGAATTCCTTGCCACGACGATTGATCTGGCGTTCGCCCGGGTTGGCAACGACGAAGGCGCCGGCTTCCTTGCCGCGCTGGCAGATCATCGGGAAGGCTTCGGCCGACTCGTTGGACATCGGAGCGATATGCAAAAGTTCAGCGCCATCGAAGATGCCTTCGTGGATGTCTTCGTCAGTCACCCGGCAGTTTGCGCCACGAGCAGTAAAGATCGATGCGTTGCGGTCGTGGGACGCGATCATCACGGAACAACCGGTGATGGCCTTGTCTGTTGTCATGAGCCCCGTGTCGGAAAGACCTTCGCGTTCCAGAAGCTGACGAACCATCTCAGCTTCAATGTCTTCGCCGATTTTGACGTTCGGTGTCACTTCATTGCCAAGGCGCGACAAGGAAACCGCAGCATTAATGGCACCACCGCCGACATGGGTGGAGATGTTCAGCGCATCAATTTTGCGACCTTGCTCGAGCATCAAAAATGAATTGTGCGCATTTGTCATGGAAATGCGCTCAATGTCATTGTCGGCAACAATGGTAATGATATCGATCATTGCGGAGCCGATTGTTGCTGTTTTCATCAGACTTGCCTCATTTTTGGTTGATCGTCGTGAAAGACTGTGAGCGAGCGTCCCGTCGCTCTATGAAAATTTCGTGCTGCGACTCTTAAATAGTTTTTTTCTTCTCGCCCCGAAAAAAATCAAACTTGCTGTCCGACTTACAATAGAATCCGTGAATTTCACAGACTTATTTTGAAGAAACTGCTACTATAGTATAAAAATTGGGCAATCGGTCGACCTGGTGAATGTGGGGCAGGGCCTCATATTCGTGTCATATTCGTGCAGTCAGGAATTGTGAATATGTCGGTGACACTTTATCTTGAGCTGTGTTTAGGAAGTGGTTTGACCTTCGTTGTACGTATTGTTTCTGTGGGTGCGATTCGACCTGTGCATCAGTTTTGCGGTGATCTTCGCTGTTAGTAGCTATCTGCGACAAAATTGGTCAATGACCCTTGCTTAAGTGTTTCTGCTGAGGTAAGCGTGCAAAGGTCGAGGTTGTACGAGGACCACAACCTTAATCCTGTCTCAGTTTTCGCTTGACATATTGCCGCTCCTAGATCGACACCTATTGGCTATGTCAAGTGAAGGACCCTATTCGAGAGGACCGACTATCATGGAAGAGCTGCTCTTAGATTATCTTCCCATTATCATATTTATCGGCATCTCTCTGATTATCGGTCTTGCCCTGCTTGTCTCTCCCTTTATCGTGGCGTTCAAAAACCCCGATCCGGAAAAACTCTCTGCTTATGAGTGTGGCTTCAATGCCTTTGACGATGCGCGTATGCCGTTTGATGTGCGCTTCTATCTGGTGGCGATTCTCTTTATTATATTTGATCTGGAAGTGGCGTTTCTCTTTCCGTGGGCGGTGGCATTCGGCGATCTGGGGCTATTCGGTTTCGTATCTATGATGATTTTTCTGGCAATTCTGACTATCGGATTCGTTTATGAATGGAAGAAGGGGGCGCTGGAATGGGACTAAGCGAACAAAATCAGGCACTGGTCGCCCAGCAGCCCAAGGGCATTCTTGACCCAAAGACAGGCAAGCCTATTGGCCATGACGATCCGTTTGTATCTCAAATGCGTGCGGATCTCTCCGACAAGGGGTTTCTGGTTACCGCAGCCGATGATCTGATCACCTGGGCGCGTACCGGTTCTCTCATGTGGATGACCTTCGGACTGGCCTGCTGTGCAGTCGAGATGATGCAAATGTCCATGCCGCGCTATGACTGCGAGCGCTTCGGCTTTGCGCCGCGCGGCTCGCCCCGTCAGTCTGACGTGATGATTGTTGCGGGCACTTTGACCAACAAAATGGCTCCGGCCTTGCGCAAGGTCTATGACCAGATGCCCGAGCCTCGCTATGTCATTTCCATGGGATCCTGCGCCAATGGCGGGGGCTATTATCACTATTCCTATAGTGTTGTAAGGGGCTGCGACCGGGTTGTTCCGGTCGACATTTATGTGCCCGGTTGCCCGCCAACGGCGGAAGCGCTGCTCTATGGGGTGCTGTTATTGCAGAAGAAGATCAGGCGCACGGGATCGATCGAGCGCTGATGCTTGTATGAAAGAATTGCTGATCGGCGGGGACCGCAATGTCGCCGATTATAGGAAAAGGGCCGTTTTGGCTTTTATGAGGACGATCGTATGGACGAGACACTAAGAGATCTCGGTGACTATATCGAATTGGTATTGGATGGCAAAATCATCGATTGGCAGATTGCCTTTGGCGAGCTGACCGTCAATGCCAAGCGTGATGATATCGTCGAGATCACACGGATTTTGCGCGATGATCCCCGTCTCAAATTCGTCTCCTTCATAGACCTTACCGCCGTTGATTATCCCGCACGTCCAGAGCGTTTTGATGTGGTCTATCACTTGCTGAGCCCGAAGCAGAATGCGCGGGTCCGCATCAAGATCAAAACGGATGAAGTTAGTTATGTTGATTCCATCTGTGGTGTCTTTCCCGGCGCCAACTGGTTCGAGCGCGAAGCCTATGACATGTATGGCATCCTGTTTGCCGGACACCCTGATTTGCGCCGCCTGCTGACAGACTATGGGTTTGACGGCCACCCGCTGCGTAAGGATTTTCCGCTGACCGGATATTATGAAGTGCATTATGACGACGAGAAAAAGCGCGTCGTCTATGAGCCGGTGAAACTCGCACAGGAGTTTCGCAATTTTGATTTTCTCAGTCCCTGGGAGGGCGTTGATTATGTTCTTCCCGGAGACGAAAAGGCCGAAGGCTGATTAGGGACTGAGAGGGGATTGACGCGCTATGGCTGAAAAGCAGGTAAGAAATTTCAATATCAACTTCGGGCCCCAGCATCCCGCTGCGCATGGTGTGTTGCGTATGGTTCTGGAGTTGAATGGCGAGATTGTCGAGCGGGTGGACCCGCATGTGGGGCTACTGCATCGCGGCACCGAAAAGCTGATCGAGCATAAGATCTACTCACAGGCGACACCTTATTTCGACCGGCTTGACTATGTGGCGCCGATGAATCAGGAGCACGCATTCTGTCTGGCGGTCGAGCGTCTTCTGGGGCTGGAGGTTCCGCGCCGGGCGCAGCTGATCCGTGTTCTTTATTGCGAGATTGGGCGCATTCTCAATCATATCCTCAATATCACAACGCAGGCGATGGATGTTGGGGCGCTGACCCCGATTTTGTGGGGCTTTGAAGAGCGCGAAAAGCTGATGGTCTTTTATGAACGGGCCAGCGGCTCGCGCATGCATGCCAACTATTTTCGCGTCGGCGGCGTTCGCCAAGATCTGCCCGAAGACCTGATCGATGATATCGAGGCTTTCTGTGATCCTTTCCTGAAGGTCGTTGGTGATATCGATACGATGCTCACCGATAACCGCATTTTCAAACAGCGCAATGCCGACATCGGCGTAGTGGCGCTGGATGATGCATGGGCATGGGGCTTTTCCGGCACCATGGTGCGCTCTTGCGGTGTGCCGTGGGATTTGCGCCGGAGCCAGCCTTACGAATGCTATAGCGAAATGGAATTCGATATTCCGGTCGGCAAGCACGGGGACAATTATGACCGCTATCTGATGCGCATGGAAGAAATGCGCCAGTCAGTGCGGATCATGCGTCAATGCATCACCAAACTGCGCGAGCCTGAGGGGCAGGGGCCGGTTTGCACCGAGGATGACAAGATCGTGCCGCCAAGGCGCGATGAAATGAAGCGCTCGATGGAAGCGTTGATCAATCATTTCAAGCTGCATACGGAAGGCTTCCATGTGCCTGCCGGTGAGGTTTATGCCGCTGTGGAAGCACCAAAAGGCGAGTTTGGTGTCTATCTCGTCTCAGATGGCACGAACAAGCCGTATAAATGCAAGATTCGCGCGCCGGGCTTTGCGCATCTCTCCGCGATGGACTTTCTGTCTCGCGGGTATCAGCTGGCCGACGTGTCCGCCATTCTCGGATCGCTTGATCTGGTGTTTGGTGAGGTAGACCGCTAGGTCACTGCAATTCGGGCCTTGGTTAGGCCCCTGATTTTAACTTTGGCTTTGTCTCCCTTTGTGAGGCGGCCGAACCAGAAACGAGGAACGGCAGACATGAGTGTCCGTCGCCTGCATAGCGAACAGCCGGAGAGCTTCGAATTCTCAGCGGAGAATCTCGAATGGGCCCGGAATGTGATTGGTCGATATCCTGAAGGGCGGCAAGCGTCGGCGGTGATACCGCTTTTGACGCGGGCGCAGGAGCAGGAAGGCTGGGTGACCCAGCCTGCGATCGAATATGTGGCCGATATGCTGTCTATGCCCTATATTCGCGTTTTGGAAGTGGCGACCTTCTATACCCAGTTCCTGCTGCAGCCGGTGGGCAAGAAGGCCCATATTCAGGTGTGCGGCACCACGCCGTGCCGTTTGCGCGGCGCGGGGGATCTGATCCGGGTTTGCAAAAACAAGATTGCCGACAAGCAGTTTGCACTTTCCGAGGATGGTGATTTCTCCTGGGAAGAAGTGGAATGTGCAGGTGCGTGCGTCAATGCGCCGATGATCCAGATCTCAAAGGATACCTATGAGGATCTGACGCCTGAAATCTTTGAAGAGCTGATCGACAAGATTGCGGCTGGCAAGGCTGTCGAGCCGGGAAGCCAGACAGGCCGACAGGGCTCTGCTCCGGCAACCGGTCCGGTTACGCTGACCGATCCTTCGCTTTATGATGGTTCTCGGGTCAAGTGGGGTCTTGGCGCCGAAATGGATGAGCCGGAAGACGAAGCCGAAACGGTAGAGGACGCTCAAAAAGACGCCCAATCAGATACAACAGAGGGGGCTTCGCAGCCTGACAGCAGCGCGGAAAGCGGTATGCCGGTTCTTCTGCGCGAGCCTTTGGATGGCAAGGCGGACAATCTGAAGGAAATCAGCGGTATAGGTCCCAAGATTGAGCAGAAGCTCAACGGGGTTGGGGTGTTCCACTTTGCCCAGATTGCCCAATGGACCGACGAGAATATAGCCTTCATCGACAGCCAGCTCGCCTTCAGGGGCCGGATTGCCCGCGAGAACTGGATTGAGCAGGCCAAAGTGCTGGCCTCTGGTGCCGAGACAGACTTTTCCAAGCGGGTGCAGGCCGGTGCGGTTTCATCCAGCAAGAGCGGAGGGGATGCATAATGGCCGTAATGCTCGAGGATAAGGACCGGATTTTCACCAATATCTACGGCATCCATGATTGGGGGCTGGAAGGTGCCTTGAAGCGCGGCTCATGGGACGGCACCAAGGGGCTGCTGCAAAAGGGGCGCGAGTGGATCATCAACGAGATGAAAGCGTCCGGCCTGCGCGGTCGTGGTGGGGCTGGGTTCCCGACTGGGCTTAAATGGTCTTTCATGCCGCCAAAGCAGGAAGGGCGCCCGCATTATCTGGTTGTCAATGCCGATGAATCCGAGCCGGGCACCTGCAAGGACCGCGAAATCCTGCGCAATGATCCTCACCATCTGGTGGAAGGCTGCCTGATAGCTGGCTTTGCCATGAATGCGGACGCGGCTTTCATCTATGTGCGTGGTGAGTTCATTCGTGAGCGCGAGCGGCTACAGGCTGCCGTTGATGAGGCCTATGAGAAGAAGCTCATCGGCAAGAACAATATCCATGGCTATGATTTCGATATCATCGTGCACCATGGTGCTGGCGCTTATATCTGCGGTGAGGAAACCGCCCTTCTGGAATCGCTGGAAGGCAAGAAGGGGCAACCGCGTCTGAAGCCGCCATTCCCGGCCAATGTGGGCCTTTATGGCTGCCCGACGACGGTCAACAACGTGGAATCCATCGCCGTTGCCCCAACGATCCTGCGGCGCGGGGCCAACTGGTTCAAGGGCTTCGGTGCGGAGAATAACCACGGCACCAAGCTGTTCTGCGTCTCCGGCCATGTCAATCAGCCTGCAACCTTCGAGGAAGCCATGTCGATCCCATTCAAGGAGCTGATCGACAAGCATTGTGGTGGCATTCGCGGCGGCTGGGACAATCTGTTGGCCGTCATTCCGGGTGGCTCTTCGGTCCCTTGCGTTCCGGCAGACCAGATCATGGATTGCCCGATGGATTTCGACAGCCTCAAGGAGCTAGGCTCCGGTTTGGGCACGGCTGCGGTCATCGTGATGGACAAATCGACCGACATCGTCGCTGCAATTGCCCGGATTTCCTATTTCTATAAGCATGAAAGCTGTGGCCAGTGCACACCGTGCCGTGAAGGAACCGGTTGGATGTGGCGCGTGATGGAACGCATGGCGCGCGGAGAGGCGCAGAAGAAAGAAATCGACATGCTGTTCGAGGTTTCCAAGCAGGTAGAAGGTCATACGATCTGCGCCCTTGGCGATGCCGCAGCATGGCCGGTGCAGGGGCTTATTCGCCATTTCCGGCCGGAAATCGAAAAGAGAATTGATCAGTATACGGCCAATCCGAACGCGGATGCGGCCCCACTGGAAGCGGCCGAATAGGCCGATAGAGTTTAACGCAACGGAGACACGTTCGATGGCAAAGCTGGTCGTTGACGGAATTGAGATAGACGTCCCGAAAGAATATAGCCTGCTGCAAGCTGCAGAGGAGGCCGGGGCCGAGATTCCGCGTTTTTGCTATCACGAGCGTCTGTCGATTGCGGGCAACTGCCGCATGTGTCTTGTCGAAGTGAAGGGCGGGCCGCCCAAGCCGACGGCTTCCTGCGCGATGCGCGTGGGCGATCTGCGCCCCGGGCGTGATGGCGAGCCGCCGGAGATTTTCACCAAGTCTCCCATGGTCAAGAAGGCACGCGAAGGGGTGATGGAGTTTTTGCTCATCAACCATCCGCTTGATTGTCCGATTTGCGATCAGGGCGGGGAATGCGATCTGCAGGATCAAGCCATGGCCTTTGGCAAGGGTGGTTCACGGTTCGACGAGAACAAGCGTGCGGTCGAGAATAAATATATCGGTCCACTGGTGAAAACCACCATGACCCGCTGCATTCATTGCACCCGCTGTGTGCGTTTCACCACAGAGGTGTGTGGCATTCACGAACTGGGACTGGTCGGTCGCGGGGAAGATGCCGAGATCACCACCTATCTGGAAGCGGCGCTCACATCGGAGTTGCAGGGCAACGTGATTGATCTCTGCCCCGTTGGCGCTCTGACATCCAGGCCTTATGCCTTCACGGCGCGTCCGTGGGAATTGACCAAGACCGAGACCATCGATGTGATGGACGCGGTGGGCAGCAATATTCGCGTTGATACCCGTGGTCGGGAAGTGATGCGCATCCAGCCGCGTGTCAATGACGCAATCAACGAGGAATGGATTTCCGACAAGACCCGCTTCATTTGGGATGGGCTCAAATCACAACGACTCGACAAGCCTTATGTGCGCAAGGATGGCAAGCTGACCCCGGCAAGCTGGGATGATGCCTTCCGTGCCATTGCTGCCAAGCTGAATGGCTTGGCCGGTGACAGGATCGGCGCAATTGCGGGCGCGATGGCAAGCGTGGAAGAAATGTATGCGCTCAAGGCTCTGATGACATTACTCGGCTCGGGCAATATGGATGCGCGGCAGGATGGCTCTGTTCTGACCTCGGCCATGGGGCGGGCTGCCTATCTGTTCAATGCCACCATAGAAGGCATTGAAGAGGCGGACGCTATTCTGATCATCGGCTCGAATCCGCGCATGGAAGCGGCGGTGCTCAATGCCCGTATCCGCAAGACATGGCTGGCGGGGAACACGAAAATCGCCGTTATTGGCGAACAGGCCGACCTCAAATATGGCTATGATTATCTGGGTGCTGGTGCCGACAGTCTGGCCGATCTCGCCGCTGGCAAGGGAGCGTTCTTTGATGTGCTCAAGGGTGCGCAGAAGCCGCTGATCCTCATCGGGCAGGGCGCGATCAATCATGACGATGGCGAAGCTGTTCTGGCGCAAGCTGCCAAGCTGGCCGAGGCTTGCGGCGCGCTCTCTGACGAATGGAACGGCTTCTCGGTGCTGCATACCGATGCAAGCGCTGTCGGAGCCTTGGAAGTGGGCTTTGAGCCGCAGGCAGGGGGCAAGGATATCGCCGCGATGCAGGCCGGTGGCGTGGATGCTCTGTTCCTGCTCGGGGCCGATGAGCTGGCTTTTGATGCCTTTGGTGATGCATTCAAGATTTATATCGGGAGCCACGGCGATGCCGGTGCCCATGCGGCAGACGTCATCTTGCCTGCTGGGACCTATACCGAGAAGTCGGGGCTATATGTGAATACTGAAGGGCGGGTGCAACTGGCATTACGCGCAAACTTTCCTCCCGGAGATGCCAAGGAAGACTGGGCCATTCTGCGGGCGCTCTCTGCTGTTTTGGGCAAGGCTTTGCCGTTTGACAGCCTTGATCAGCTGCGCGCGCAGTTGCTTGATGCCTATCCTCAGTTCGAGGTGACGGACGAATGCCTTGTGGGCGATCCTTCTGATATCAGGGCGTTGGCGCAAAAGGCAAAACCGGTCAAAGGGCAGGCATTGATTTGTCCGGTTTCGGACTATTACCTGACCAACCCAATCGCGCGCGCCTCGGCTGTCATGGCCGAATGCAGCGCACTGGCCAAGAGCAACAAAGCGGAAGCTGCGGAATGAGAGGACTGCTAGATGAATGATTTTGTCGCAAACTGGCTGATCCCTGGCGCCATCATGGTGGGGCAATCCCTTCTGCTGTTGGTCGTTCTGTTGGTTGTGATTGCCTATGTCCTGCTTGCCGATCGCAAGATCTGGGCTGCCGTGCAGATGCGGCGCGGGCCAAATGTGGTCGGGCCTTTCGGCCTGTTGCAGTCATTTGCAGACCTTTTGAAGTTTGTTTTCAAGGAACCGATTATTCCGTCCGGCTCCAACAAGGTGATCTTCCTGCTCGGCCCACTTGTTACCGTGACCGTGGCGTTGGCTGCGTGGGCTGTGGTGCCGGTGGCGGATGGCTGGGTGATCTCGGACATCAATGTGGGCATTCTCTATTTGCTGGCTGTCTCCTCTCTCGGTGTTTACGGCATCATCATGGGGGGCTGGGCGTCCAACTCGAAATACCCGTTTCTTTCTGCCTTGCGGTCTGCCGCGCAGATGGTTTCCTATGAGGTGTCTATCGGCTTTGTCATTGTGACGGTGCTGCTGTGCGTCGGGTCGCTTAACCTGACCGATATCGTCATGGCGCAGCAGAGTGGCCTTGCGACCAAGCTGGGAATGCCGTCAATCAGTTTTCTGAATTGGTACTGGTTGCCGCTCTTCCCGATGTTCGTCGTGTTTTTCATTTCAGCACTGGCCGAGACCAATCGCCCGCCGTTTGATCTGGCAGAGGCGGAGTCCGAGCTGGTGGCCGGTTTCATGGTCGAATATGGCTCGACCCCTTACATGATGTATATGCTGGGTGAATATGTCTCGATTGCGCTGATGTGTTCGATGACGACGATCCTGTTCATGGGGGGCTGGTTGCCGCCGCTTGATATCGCTCCCTTTACATGGGTGCCCGGCGTTGTCTGGTTCATTCTGAAGTCCAGTCTGGTCTTTTTCATGTTTGCCATGGTGAAGGCTTTTGTTCCCCGTTACCGCTATGACCAGTTGATGCGTCTTGGCTGGAAGGTGTTCCTGCCGATGTCGCTATTCTATGTGGTGCTGGTGGCTGGCGTTCTGCAATTTGCCGGTTGGGCACCTTAAGAGCCTGAAGGGCAAGAGGGGGCAGGAATGTTTGATTTGTCGTTGCCCGGAATGGTCGGGGCCCTGATTGGCGGGGTGATCGGCTGGGCCGACTTCAAGATGATTGGTGGCCTTGTTGGCGCTAAATGGATGAAATCCCGTTCGGAAAGGGGCCTTGGCAACCATCCGAACACAAAGAGAGTTGGCGACTGGATTCAGTTTGGAATCTGGTGTGGTACACAGCTTCTGTTTCCGGTGATCGGCTATTGGGCCGGTGCGTCGCTGGCAGGCTAAGGGTGGTTGAAGAGAGATGGATCAGGCAGCGTTGATTGCTGGTAGTCTTGGGGCCTTTGTCGGATTGGCGATTGCTCTGGTGGCAAACCTTGTCGTTTTGCCTGCTGTCCTCAAGGCACAGGAAGACGGGTTCATTATGGGGCGCAAGACGGTCTTGAGTTCCATGACCCCGGACACGGTGGCCCGGATTACGCGTTTCATGTATCGGGTTCCTATGCCGCTGTTGTTTGCATTTGTTGGCTTTCTGGCCGGTTTGAAGGCGTATGGAGGGTATTGATGGCACTAGAACAAGCTGCTAAATCGCTGATGCTGAAGGAGTTTGTTTCGGCCTTCTTCCTGTCGATGCGCTATTTCTTCGCGCCCAAATCGACAGTGAACTATCCGTTCGAGAAAGGGTCGGTGTCTCCGCGCTTTCGTGGGGAACATGCCCTCAGACGCTATCCAAACGGGGAAGAGCGCTGCATTGCCTGCAAATTGTGTGAAGCCATCTGTCCGGCGCAGGCGATTACCATCGAGGCGGGGCCGCGCGGCAATGACGGAACGCGCCGGACGACCCGCTATGACATCGATATGACCAAATGCATCTATTGCGGCTATTGCCAGGAGGCGTGCCCGGTGGAAGCGATTGTCGAGGGACCGAATTTCGAATTCGCCGCTGAAACGCGTGAGGAGCTTTTCTACAACAAGGAGAAGCTGCTCGAGAATGGCGAGC
This sequence comes from Cohaesibacter marisflavi, assembly GCF_963665895.2. Classification (NCBI taxonomy): domain Bacteria; kingdom Pseudomonadati; phylum Pseudomonadota; class Alphaproteobacteria; order Hyphomicrobiales; family Cohaesibacteraceae; genus Cohaesibacter; species Cohaesibacter marisflavi. Next base: position 799,602 of record NZ_OY762534.1, read on the forward strand.
GCTGGGAGCAGGAACTGGCTCGCAATATCGCATTGGATGCGCCTTACCGCTAAGGCGGTATGCACTGGATTTCAAGGAGAGATGCCTCCCGCAAGGGACGCAGGAAAGCAAAAGACATGATTCTTCAGAGCGTCTTCTTTTATCTGTTTTCAGCGGTGCTGCTGGTTTCGGCGCTGATGGTGATCGGTGCGCGCAATCCGGTGCATTCGGTGCTGTTTTTGATCCTTGCCTTTTTTAATGCTGCGGCACTGTTCGTGCTGCTGGGGGCCGAGTTTCTGGCGATGCTGCTGGTGGTGGTCTATGTGGGCGCGGTTGCGGTGTTGTTCCTGTTTATCGTGATGATGCTGGATGTCGATTTCGTTGAGCTGCGGGCCGGCTTTCTGACCTATATGCCGGTCGGTCTTGTCGTGGGTGTCGTGTTGTTGGCCGAGCTGTTGATCGCGCTGGGCGGTTGGGCTCTGAGCCCCGATCTGGCGGCGAATCTGGGGGAACCGATGCCAACGCTGGCTGAAGCTTCCAACATCGAGGCCATCGGGGCGCTGCTCTATACCAAATATGTTTTCTATTTCCAGACTGCGGCGTTGATCCTGTTTGTTGCGATGATCGGGGCGATTGTCTTGACGCTTCATCACCGTAGGGATGTGCAGCGCCAGAATATCGAGCGGCAGGTTGCGCGCAACGCCGAGAATTCAATTGAAATTATAAATGTGGAACCGGGTAACGGCATCTAACCGGACCGACACCGCTTGTAAGAAGTGCCCGCTGCTCAATGCGGGCGGGACCAAGAAGGGACAGACAGAGAGATGGAAATCGGGCTTAGCCATTATCTGACCGTTGCAGCGATCCTGTTCGTGATCGGGATGTTCGGCATTTTCATCAACCGGAAGAATGTCATCGTCATTCTTATGTCGATCGAGCTGATCCTCTTGGCGGTCAATATCAACTTCGTTGCCTTTTCCTCCTATCTGGGTGATCTGGCTGGGCAGATTTTCGGTTTGCTCATTCTTACTGTTGCCGCCGCCGAGGCGGCAATCGGGCTGGCCATTCTGGTCGTGTTTTATCGCAATCGCGGCTCTATCGCGGTTGAAGACATCAATATGATGAAAGGCTGAGAGAGATCATGTATTCGGCCATTGTCTTCCTGCCGCTGATTGGCTTTTTGATTGCGGGCCTGTTCGGGCGCACACTCGGGCACAAGGCGTCGGAAATCATAACCAGCACCCTGCTGGTGATTGCGGCATTCTTGTCATGGGTTGCCTTTCTTTCTGTTGGGATCGGCCATGGAGAAAGCCAGACGGTCAACATTCTGACCTGGCTCAGCTCCGGTGATCTGGAAATTAACTGGTCCATTCGCGTCGATACCCTGACCGTTGTGATGCTGGTGGTGGTCAATACGATTTCTGCGCTCGTGCATATCTATTCCATCGGCTATATGCATGCCGATCCGCATCGGGCGCGTTTCTTTGCTTATCTGTCGCTCTTCACCTTCGCGATGCTGTCGCTGGTGACCGCCGATAACCTGTTACAGATGTTCTTTGGCTGGGAAGGCGTGGGGCTGGCCTCCTATCTGTTGATTGGCTTCTGGTATCAGAAGCCCTCTGCCAATGCTGCTGCGATGAAGGCGTTCATCGTCAACCGCGTGGGGGATTTCGGCTTCCTGCTGGGGCTATGCGGTATCTATGTGCTGTTTGGCAGTATCAGCTTTGACACGATCTTCGCCAATGCTTCGGCCATGCAAGAGCAAACCATTCATTTCCTCGGGCAGGATTTCAACGCGCTGACGACAATCTGCCTGCTGCTCTTCGTGGGGGCCATGGGCAAGTCGGCCCAGTTCCTTCTGCACACATGGTTGCCTGATGCCATGGAAGGGCCAACGCCTGTTTCCGCGCTTATCCATGCTGCCACCATGGTGACGGCGGGCGTGTTCATGGTGGCGCGTCTGTCGCCGTTGTTCGAGCTTTCGCCCTCGGCGCTGGAAGTGGTGACCTTCATTGGTGCCACAACGGCCTTCTTCGCCGCCACTGTTGGCCTCGTGCAGAATGACATCAAGCGGGTGATTGCCTATTCGACATGTTCGCAGCTTGGCTACATGTTTGTTGCGCTGGGGATCGGCGCCTATGGCGCTGCAGTGTTCCATCTCTTCACGCACGCTTTCTTCAAGGCCCTGCTGTTCCTGGGGGCGGGCTCTGTGATCCATGCGGTTTCCGATGAGCAGGACATGCGGCGCATGGGCGGTTTGCGCAAGCATATCAAACTGACCTATCTGATGATGCTGGTCGGCACCTTTGCGCTGACGGGCGTGGGCATTCCGGGCACCATTCTCGGGTTCGCCGGTTTCAATTCCAAGGACGCCATTATCGAATCCGCCTTTGCTGCGCAAAATGGCATGGCCAATTATGCCTTTGCGATGACGGTGATTGCGGCGCTCTTTACCAGCTTCTATAGCTGGCGGCTTATCTTCCTGACCTTCCATGGCCGAGAGCGCATGAGCGCCGATGTGAAGGCGCACATTCATGAAAGCCCAGCCGTGATGACCGTGCCGCTTATGGCGCTGGCGCTTGGGGCGGTTCTGGCCGGTATGGTCTTTGCCGGATATTTCTATGGCCATCATTATGAGGAATTCTGGAAGGGGGCTCTGTTCACGGGGCCGGAAAACCATGTCATGCATGATTCCCACGACGTGCCGATGATGGTCAAGCTTGCCCCGTTCGTCATGATGGCGGTCGGCTTTCTGGTTGCCTTTGGTTTCTACATCCTCTCGCCGAGCACACCCAAAAAGCTCGCCGAGCGGCATAACTGGCTCTACAAGTTCCTGCTCAACAAATGGTATTTCGACGAGCTTTATAACTTCCTCTTCATTCGTGGCGCCAAGGGGCTTGGTTCGCTGCTCTGGAAGGGGGGAGATGAAGGCGTGATTGATCGCTTCGGGCCAAACGGGATTGCTGCGCGCGTTGTTGCACTGACCAGTCGGATCAATCGGCTACAAACCGGATATGTCTATCACTATGCCTTTGCCATGATGATTGGTGTGGCGATCCTGATTACCTATTCCATGCTAAGCGGGGGAGCACACCAATGAGCGACTGGCCACTTCTTTCTACGGTCGTTTTCCTGCCATTGGTCGGGGCGATGATGATCCTGCTGGTCAAGGGCGATACGGCTATAGCCCGACGCAACATCACCAATGTTGCGCTCTGGACCACGGTGGTGACATTTCTTATTTCGCTGCTGATTTTGAGCCAGTTTGATTCATCCAATGCCGGCTTCCAGATGCAGGAAACCGCCGACTGGCTCGGTGGCTCCATTGCTTATCGCATGGGAGTTGATGGCATCTCGATCCTGTTCGTCATTCTGACAACGGCGCTGATGCCCGCTGCCATTTATGCCAGCCGCAATTCCATCCAGAAGCGGGTGAAGGAATATATGATTGCCTTCCTCGTTCTGGAAACCATGATGATCGGCGTCTTTTGTGCGCTGGATCTGGTGCTGTTCTATCTGTTCTTTGAGGCGGGCCTCATTCCGATGTTCCTCATCATCGGCATCTGGGGTGGACAAAACAGGGTGTATGCCAGCTTCAAATTCTTCCTCTACACGCTGGCGGGATCGGTGTTGATGCTGCTGGCCGTGATGGCGATGTATTGGGACGCTGGCACGACCGATATCGTGACGCTGCTGGCCCATCCTTTCTCGCCGCAGATGCAAACGTGGCTGTGGCTGGCTTTCTTCGCTTCATTCGCTGTCAAAATGCCCATGTGGCCGGTGCACACCTGGTTGCCGGATGCCCATGTGCAGGCACCGACGGCAGGGTCGGTCATTCTGGCGGGGGTATTGTTGAAGATGGGGGGCTATGGCTTCCTGCGCTTCTCGCTGCCCATGTTCCCGATTGCGTCGGATATGTTCGCGCCGCTGGTCTATACGCTATCGGTGATTGCCATCATCTATACCTCACTGGTGGCACTGGCCCAGCAGGATATCAAGAAACTGATCGCCTATTCGTCGGTGGCGCATATGGGTTATGTCACCATGGGGGTTTTCTCCATGACCGAGCAGGGCGTGCAGGGCGGTATTTTCCAGATGATCTCCCACGGCATTGTTTCAGGCGCCTTGTTCCTGTGCGTTGGCGTTGTCTATGACCGGATGCATACGCGTGAAATCTCGGCCTATGGTGGCCTCGTCAACCGCATGCCGGTGTTTGCCACGCTGTTCATGATCTTTACCATGGCCAATGTCGGCTTGCCCGGAACGTCTGGTTTTATTGGTGAGTTCCTGACCATCATTGGCGTGTTTCAGGTCAATACGTGGGTTGCGCTGTTTGCTGCAACAGGGGTTATCCTGTCGGCGTCCTATGCCTTGTGGCTTTATCGCCGGATCATTTTCGGCAAGCTGGAGAAGGAGAGCCTCAAGGGTATCCTTGATATGGATATCCGCGAGAAAACCATTCTAGTGCCGCTTGCTGTTTTGACAATCCTGTTCGGTTTCTACCCTGCGCCCATTCAGAATGTGACGGCTGTGGCTGTCGAAAATCTGATCAACAATTATCAGGCAGCCCTCAGCGCTGCGGACAAGCTGGCACTGCTTGCTCAATAGAGCGCGGTGTAAGCGAAACATGAAGTGAGTGAAAGATGACCACTGAGTTGGCTACGCTTCCCAATCTGATGCCCGCTTTGCCGGAAATCCTGCTGGCTGTCGGTGCCATGGTGTTGTTGATGCTGGGTGCATTTGGCGGTTCGAAGACCTCTCAGGTGGTTAACGGCCTCGCGGTTGCCGTGCTGATCATTGCCGGTGCGATCCTTTTGTTGTCGTCTGGCGGAACTGTGACCACTTTCAATGACGCCTTCATTCAGGATCCCTTTGCCCGCCTGATGAAAGTGCTGGTGTTGATCGGGTCGGGTTTCTCATTGGCGATGTCTGTTGGTTATACGCAGGAAGAGAAGTTTGACCGGTTCGAATATCCGGTGCTGGTGCTGTTGGCAACGGTGGGCATGATGTTGATGCTCTCGGCCAATGACATGATTGCCGTCTATCTCGGCCTGGAGCTGCAGTCGCTTACTCTTTATGTGCTGTCTTCTTTCAAGCGCGACAGCGCCAAGGCAACAGAAGCGGGTCTTAAATATTTCGTGCTGGGGGCGTTGTCATCGGGCATGCTGCTCTATGGTATGAGCCTTGTTTATGGCTTTACCGGTCAAACCTCTTTTGTGGGCATTGCCGAGGCGGTGCATGTAGAAGGGGCAGGTATTGGCGTCATCTTCGGCCTTGTCTTCATTCTGGCTGGCTTGACCTTCAAGATTTCCGCCGTGCCATTCCATATGTGGACCCCCGATGTCTATGAGGGAGCGCCAACGCCTGTGACCGCCTTTTTGGCAGCGGCGCCGAAGGTCGCGGCGATGGGGCTTATCGTGCGTGTTGTCATGACGGCCTTTGACCCGATGGATCTGCAATGGCAGCAGGTGATCACCTTTGTTTCCATTCTGTCCATGGTGCTCGGGGCTTTTGCTGCCATTGGCCAACGTAACATCAAGCGGCTGATGGCCTATTCTTCGATCAGTCATATGGGCTATGCCTTGGTGGGTCTTGCCGCGGGCAGTTCGGCCGGTGTCGTGGGCGTTATTGTCTATCTGATCACTTATCTAGCCATGACACTGGGCACCTTTGCCGCCATCATGTCCATGCGTCGTCGCGATGGGATGGTAGAACGCATTGATGATTTGGCTGGCCTTTCGCGCAATGATCTACCCATGGCGGTGTTGCTCGGGGTCTTGATGTTCTCGCTGGCTGGCATTCCCTGGATGGGGGGCTTTATCGGCAAGTGGTTTGTCTTTTCTGCCGCAATCGAGGCCGGGCTCTATCCGCTCGCTATCATTGGCGTGTTGGCGTCGGTTGTGGGGGCTTTCTATTATTTGCGCATCGTCAAGATCATGTTCTTTGATGATCCGGCACCGGTGTTCGAGCGCCCAGCCAACGAGTTGCGGCTGGTTCTTGTGATCAGCGGATTGTTTATGGCGTCGATGGTTTTCTATGTCAGCCCGATCCGTACCATTGCTGAACTGGCCGCAAACAGCTTTTTCTGATTGGGGCTTTGCACCTGCTTAAACATTTGTTCGTCTTTTGCGAGACAGTGACTGGCGGTTATGATATGAAGACACTGCCCGAAGGCTCTTCGGGCAGTTTTTTGTAGGGCCTTATCCGTCTGGCAGATGGATCTCACCCACGCCCTTCGGTTTTGCAGATTGAGCAATCGCATTGAATAAGCTACCCGAACCATATCGCCTGATTTCTTTTGACACGATCGATTCCACCAATAAATACGCCCTTGATGCTGCCAAGCAAGGCGAAGAGGGGGGATTGTGGATCTGGGCCGGTGAACAAACCGCCGGACGCGGTCGACGCGGGCGTCAATGGAGTTCCGAGAAGGGAAATCTGGCCGCCACGCTGTTGTTGCTTAGTCCGGCGCCTGCCAATCTGGTCGGGCAATTGCCACTGCTGACAGCCACGGCCGTTCATCGAGCAATTTGCGATCTTATTCCGCCGCATATGCAGGCGGCTTTGCGGATCAAATGGCCCAATGATCTGCTTTGGGGGGACCAGAAGATTTGCGGTATCCTTCTTGAGAGCACATTTCTGGTTGATGGTCGTCAGGCGGTTGCCGTCGGCATTGGCGTTAATTGTCGCACACATCCAGACAAAACCGATGGTCTCAAAGCCGCAGATATTGCGCAGACAGGCTATGATGTTTCTCCCGAGCAACTGCTCGAGCGATTGATCTGGCAGATGGCGGATCGGCTGTCTGTCTGGCAACAAGGCTCCAATTTTGCCGCCATCCGCGATGATTGGCTTTCTTGCGCGCGCGGGCTGGGGCAGCATGTGGTGGCTCGCTTGCCCAATGAAACCGTCGAGGGCACCTTTGAGATGCTCGATGAAGATGGGGCTTTGATCATGCGGCTGGCAGACGGTCAGACGCGAACGATTTATGCGGGCGATGTCTTTTTGCCCGGAATGCATTCAGAAATGCAAAAATGATGGCGCAGCAAAGCGCCACGATGAGAGAGAATATGACGTCTTCTGAACTGGTCTTTATGCCGCTTGGCGGCGTGGGCGAAATTGGCATGAACATGGCCCTTTATGGCATCGGCCCGGAGGGAGACAAGCGCTGGCTGATCGTTGACTTCGGCGTGGCCTTTGCCAATGAGGCGCATCCCGGTGCTGACCTGATTTTCGCCGACATCCGTTTTCTAGAGCAGGAACGGGATCGTATCGACGGTATCGTTATCACCCATGGGCATGAAGATCATTTTGGCGCGCTGTTTGCGCTTTGGCCTCGCCTGGAGATCCCGATCTATACAAGCGGCTTTCTGGCTGACCTGATCGAAGCCAAGGCCGAAGCCGAACCGGGCTCGCTCGAAATTCCGGTCAATCAGGTGGAGCAGGGCTCTCGCGTGCAGCTTGGCCCGTTCAACGTTGAATTCGTCCCCGTTTCCCATTCCATCCCCGAGGCCAATGCATTGGCGATTCGCACCGTGCATGGGCTCGTGTTGCATACCGGAGACTGGAAACTGGACGCCACGCCCGGCGTGGGCAAGGGCACCGACATCGCTCGTATGAACGAGCTGGGCGAGGAGGGCGTGCTCGCCCTTGTTTGCGATTCGACCAATGCCTTGTCGGAAGGCTCTTCCATTTCAGAGAAAGAGGTAGAAGAAGAACTCACAAAGCTGATCGCCAAAGCGCCCCATCGGGTGGCCGTTTCTACCTTTGCGTCCAACGTGTCTCGCGTGCAGGCGATTGCCAGGGCGGCGAGAGCCAATGATCGGCAATGTGTCGTTGTTGGCAGGGCCTTGTGGCGCTTTATCGAGGTGGCTCAGGAGCAGGGTTATCTGAATGATGTTCCCGAATTCATCTCTGACGATGATTATGGCTATTTGCCCCGTGACAAGGTAGTGGCCATTTTGACGGGCTCACAGGGGGAAAAGCGCGCAGCACTGGCGCGGGTTGCGGCCAAAGAGCATCCAACGGTGCAGCTTTCCAAGGGCGATCAGGTGATCTTTTCGTCAAAAGCCATTCCGGGCAACGAACGCGCGATCAACGAGGTGATCAACAATCTGGCGGCTCAGGATGTTGAGATTATCACCGAAAAAGATGCGCCGATCCATGTCTCAGGCCACCCGAAACGGGGCGATTTGCGCAAGCTTTACGAATGGATCCAGCCAAAAATCGCAGTGCCGGTGCATGGCGAAGAAATGCACCTTCGGGCTCATGCCAAGCTGGCGCGTGAAATGGGGGTGCGAGAGGTTCTGCATGTCCGTAATGGCTGGATGGCCCGGCTGGCTGGTGGCACGGTCAAGAGTTGGGACGAGTATTTTGGTGGCCGTCTGTACAAGGACGGTTCGCTTGTTGGCACTTTCGAAGAAATGGGGATACAGGAGCGGCGCAAGCTCTCCTATGTGGGGCATATTTCTGTGGCGATTACAGTCAGCCGCAAGGGGGAAATTCTGGGTCATCCACAAATGGCCCTTGCCGGTATTCCAGAGAGGGATGCAAATGATCAGTTGTTTGTTGAAATCGTGGAAGCCGGGATTTTTGGCGCCCTGAAGGGGATGCCAGCCAAGAAACGCAAGGATGTGGAAGTGCTGCGCGAGGCTGTCCGGCGCTCTGTTCGCTCTGAGGTGAACCAAAAGTGGGCCAAAAAGCCAGTTGTCGCAGTGATGATCAACCTTGTATGACAATGAGGAATGCGTTTCCGGTAAGACTAAAGGCGTGTCGCGTTGGCAGGCCATGACCGGTAAACACCATAGTGAAAAAAGGATGCATGGAAATGATTGGTCGTTTGAACCATGTGGCGATTGCCGTACCAAGTCTCGAAAGCGGTGTAGCTACCTACGGCGGCACTCTGGGTGCCAAATGCTCTGAACCACAGGAAGTCACCGAACATGGCGTGAAAGTGGTTTTTGTTGAACTGCCGAACACGAAAATCGAACTGCTTGAGCCAATTGGCGAAAACAGCCCGATCGCCAAGTTCCTTGAAAAGAACCCTGTTGGCGGTATTCACCATGTTTGCTACGAAGTTGACGATATCATCGCAGCTCGTGACAAATTGAAAGCTGAAGGCGCGCGCGTTCTTGGCGACGGCGAGCCAAAAATCGGCGCCCATGGCAAACCTGTTATCTTCCTGCACCCGAAAGATTTCTGCGGAACTCTCACCGAGCTGGAACAGGTATAAGCCTTTCCTTTTAAAGGAAGACTTTTATGAGTTTAGTCAGCGGCCTTGCTGTTTATTTCATTATCTGGTGGCTTTCCCTCTTTATCGTGCTTCCCTTCGGCGTGCGAACGCAGGCAGAAGAGCAAGATCAACGATTGGGTACCACAGCCAGCGCTCCGGCGAAGGCGATGATGATCCGCAAGGCCGTTGCCACCACTATTCTGGCCTCGGTCTTGTTTGCCGTGTTTTATTGGGCTGTTGTAGTCAAGGGATATGGCTTTGACTTGCTGTCCTTCCTGCCCATGCCGGATAGTTTGAAATAGCTTCTTGGTGGGGTTCAGCTCCACTACCCCCACGCTTCTTCCATTAATTTGATTGTTTGAGATATCTGCGCGGTACCTTGCGTAGCCGTAGCGCGAATCTGTGCGTGCGGCTGGCTGTGGCTGCCGGTTTGTCTGGCGGTCGGAATAATGCGCGATTTTCTTAAGGAAAGTGAGAAAGTGATGCAAATTTAAGCAGTGATGAAAAATGTCACATGCCTGTCACTTGTAATCGATATCCATCGACACAATATGTACCTCGGCACATTGGAAAATGGACAAAAAAAAACAAGGCCGCAAAGCCTTGCTTTTTTAGTGATCGCGACGTGATCTCATTGCTCAGTGTGCATTTGTGGTTTTGCTAATACTGAGCGGCAGCAGCTAAAAGCGCGCCAGAGATATGTATCCTCCCAAGACATTACTGCGCGAAGTGAGATAACGGTGGTGAGCGTATCTCTTATCGTTATGCAGGGACATTAATCCCAATCGCCCAATTTGTCATCAATATTTTTATGCAATTGCGTATTTTTTCGCTTTTTTTTGAGAGTGAAAATCAACTGCAGGGTGAAAGACAGAATGTTATTCGTCTTTCGAATAAGGTAAAGGTAAATATTACCTATGGTGGCGGACGGTGCCTGTGTAAAAAGTCGATCTGCAGGCTTCATCTTCATTAATTGCTGTCTCAGAATCGATCTCGGTCTATAAAGGCCTGAAGTGATATGCGGTCAATTTTTCGGGCTTTGTATGGGCCTGTGACGCGCGTGCGTATTCCGTTTTGAATTCTATTAGAAAGAGCCAGATCCATGCGTCTTTCCCGTTATTTTCTGCCAATCCTGAAGGAAACCCCCAAAGAGGCGGAAATTGTCTCCCATCGCTATATGCTTCGCGCTGGCATGATCCGGCAGCAGCAGGCCGGTATCTATAGCTGGCTGCCGCTCGGGCTGAAGGTGCTGCGCAAGGTTGAGCAGATCGTGCGGGAAGAGCAGGATCGCTCCGGCGCCATCGAGCTTCTGATGCCAACCATGCAGCCCGCAGAACTCTGGAAAGAGAGCGGACGCTATGATGATTATGGCAAGGAAATGCTGCGAATCGTCGACCGTCACGAGCGCGACATGCTGTTTGGCCCGACCAACGAAGAGATGATCACGGATATCTTCCGCACTTTCGTCAAATCTTATAAGGATCTGCCGCTCAATCTGTATCATATCCAATGGAAGTTTCGTGACGAGATCCGCCCTCGCTTTGGTGTCATGCGTGGACGTGAATTCCTCATGAAAGACGCCTACAGCTTCGATATGGACGAGGCACGGGCGCGCGAAGCCTATTATCGCATGTTTGTCGCCTATCTGCGCACCTTCAAACGCCTTGGCATGACGGCTATTCCTATGAAGGCCGACACGGGCCCAATCGGTGGGGATCTCAGCCACGAATTCATCATTCTGGCTGACACGGGTGAGAGTGAGGTCTTCTGCCACAAGAATTACCTGTCCAAGGAAGTGCCCGGCGATGATGTTGACTTCTCGGGCGACCTTTCCGGCGTTGTGGCTGACTGGACCAACGAATATGCGGCAACGGACGAAATGCATGATGAAGCTGCATTCAATGCCATTCCGGAAGCGGATAGGATCGCGGCCCGCGGCATCGAAGTTGGCCACATCTTCTATTTCGGCACCAAATATTCCGACAAGATGGGCGCCAGCGTTATGGCTGCCGATGGCAAGGACTATCCGGTGCATATGGGCTCCTACGGCGTTGGCGTTTCTCGTCTGCTTGGCGGTATCATTGAAGCCAGCCACGATGAAAACGGCATTATCTGGCCAAAGGCCGTGGCTCCGTTTGACATCGGCCTGATCAATATGAAGGCTGAGAATGAAGAAACGTCTGCGGTCAGCGAACAGCTCTACGAGCGCCTTGGAAATGCCGGATTCGACGTTCTGTATGATGACCGCGCCGGACAGGCTGGCGCCAAATTTGCCACGATGGATCTCATCGGTCTGCCTACCCAGATCATTGTCGGACCGCGCGGCCTGAAGTCGAATGAAGTGGAAATCAAGGATCGTGCCACAGGCGCACGCGAAATGGTTTCCCTCGACGGGGTTGTAGATCGTATTATCGCCGGTAAATGATTCGATAAAACAAGAATATGTCGCCTGCATCGGCTTGGCCGGGCGGGCGGCGGTTCTGTCTGGAGAATTGTATGTCCGCGCCAAAGATCAAATCACCATTCGCCATGTTCGAATGGATGATGGCGTTCCGTTATTTGCGTTCTCGTCGGCGGGATGCTTTCGTGTCCGTAATTTCCTGGCTTTCCTTTTTCGGCATCATGCTGGGCGTGGCCACGCTCATCATCGTGATGGCCGTGATGAATGGTTTCCGTTCGGAACTGCTCGACAAGATTCTCGGTATTAACGGCCACTTGGTTATCCAGCCGATGGATACCGAGTTGACGGATTACAATGACATCGTCAAACGCATTGACGGTGTGGATGGTGTCAGCTTTGCTGTACCCTTTGTCGAGGGGCAGATTTTGGCCTCTGCGTCCGGTGGTTCTGCCGGTGCGCTTGTGCGGGGCATGAATAAGGACAGCATCGACAAGCTTCAGCTGGTCTCAAAAAATGTCCTTCAGGGCAGCTTTGATGACTTCGACAGCTCCGATGGCGTGGCGCTTGGATCGCGCTTGGCCCGCTCTCTGGGGGTCATTGCCGGGGATCGCGTGACGCTCATATCGCCCAAAGGTGCCGTGACGCCGATGGGGGTTGCGCCGCGTATCAAATCCTATCCGGTCAAAGCCATTTTCGAGATTGGCATGAGTGAATATGATAGCACTTTCATATTCATGCCGCTGGAAGCGGCGCAGGCCTATTTCAATCAGGATGGCAAAGTCTCGGCCATTGAGGTTTATCTGGATGATCCTGACCGGGTGGGTGAATTGCGCCCTGCGGTGGAAGATGCCGTAAATCGGCAGATCTTCATGACCGACTGGCGCTATCGCAATGTCACCTTCTTTTCGGCGCTGGAAGTTGAGCGCAATCTGATGTTTATCATTCTGACGCTGATCATTCTGGTGGCGGCGCTCAATATCATTTCCGGTCTGATCATGCTGGTGAAGGACAAGGGTAGCGACATCGCGATTCTCAGAACCATGGGGGCGACGCGCTCCTCTATCATGCGGATCTTCATGATCACGGGGGCGGCGATTGGCGTGGTGGGAACGTTTGCTGGCTTCATACTCGGCCTGATCGTGTGCCTCAACATCGAATCCATCCGGCAGTTTGTTTCCTGGGTGACGCGCACGGAGCTGTTTTCGCCAGAGCTTTATTTCCTCTCGAAACTGCCTGCTGACATGAACCCATCCGAGACGATTTCCGTTCTTTTGATTGCTCTGGTTCTCTCTTTCCTTGCCACGCTCTATCCTGCGTGGCGTGCGGCTCGGCTCGATCCGGTGGAGGCTCTTCGTTATGAGTAAGAAAAGCTTTTTCTGGCCGATCTTGAGCGACGAAGAACGTGCTAAGGCGGCCAAGCCAAAGGGACAGAGGCATGAGGCAAATGTTTCGATCGCTCCTGAAACATCGCAACAGACTGTTGAGCCTGCTGCCGGGTTTGTTGAATTGACGGGTGGCATTCCGGCCATGCCGACATCAACTGCGCCGGATGAGGCTTCTCTGGGCTCTCAGGATGCAGGGGCTGTGCCCGGAGCGGATCAGTATACTGCTTTTGATCAGGGATCTGGGCAGGATTACGATGCGCGCGATGCTTCATCTGACGAGAATCTTCTGGTGTTGGATAATATCCAGCAGGCCTATGAGCAAGCCGAGGACGATCTGGTCGTGCTGAATGGCGCGCATCTTACGGTTCGGGCTGGTGAAATGGTGGCGCTTGTGGCGCCTTCCGGAGCGGGCAAGTCCACATTGTTGCACATTGCCGGATTGTTGGAGCGCCCTACAGCGGGCGAGGTGTATATCGCCAATGTGGCACAAAGTCAGGCGGCGGATAGGACACGCACTTTGGTGCGCCGCAATGAAATCGGCTTTGTCTATCAGTTCCATCATCTGCTTGCAGAATTCTCCGCTCTTGAGAATGTCATGCTGCCACAGCTCATCCGTGGTGAGCTGCGTAAAGAAGCCGAGACGCGCGCCAAGGAATTGCTGGCCTATATGAAGATTGATCACCGTTCTGATCATCGGCCCAGTGAGCTTTCCGGTGGTGAAAAGCAGCGGGTGGCTATTGCCCGCGCCATGGCCAATGCTCCGCGTGTGTTGCTGGCTGATGAGCCGACGGGGAACCTTGATCCCAATACCTCCGAATATGTTTTCAAGGCGCTCAATGCCTTGGTGAAGCAATCAGGCATTGCTGCGCTGGTCGCTACCCACAACCTGTTTTTGGCCGAACGCATGGATCGGCAGATTACGTTGGTTGATGGCAAGATTGTAGACCTCTGAGTCATTCCTCTCTTTAATAGATATTGATCCGCCCGCCCTCTCATGTCGAGAGGTGCGGGCGCATTTCGTTATGCAGGTCTGCATACGGTTTCCACTGGTGCCTGTGAATGGACACTGGATTGGTGGGGATATCTATGCGCACATTTGTACTGAGGTGGAACAATGTGTGGAAAGGCTGTTCGTAAGTGGAGGATAAAGCCTGTCGGGCCCGGTTGAGGCTTTGTTGGACGGTCTGCTTGTGGATGTTTTGGGAGTAGGGCGGGGACAGAATGAAGCTGTGTGAATAATTTGAGAACAGTTCCTTCTAACTATCTAAAAAATTGTAATAAAATTGAAATTTGGCGATTAAGAGAATTTGCTTGCAATGAGAACAAAACATATACATAATAAGGATATAACGCGAACAGTTTTGAGGTCTGGTAATGATTATTCGTGATGTTCTTGCGCTCGGTTCCCTTATCACCTTCATGTCCATGATTGGCGTGTGGATGCAGGTTTTGGTGTAACTTTCTTATCTGGATAGTGGGGATAAGAGAGGATAATTGCGGGGATGATCTGCCTTGGGGTTGGCTGGATGTCTAAGGCTTCTCCAGCGTGCTGTGGAGAGCTTCTCATCCGTGTTTTGCTGTCACCATCAGGCTTTGCCATGCCCGCCTTGATTTTCTATTCTTGTGGTCTTGCGCGATCTGATTCTAGCTGCCCGTGTCGGGTGCTGTCGTGCTGATACGGGAAGGCTTCGCTTCGATGACAGATCTGTCGGACGATCTTAAATTTATCCATTTGCATGTGCATTCGGCCTATTCTCTTCTTGAAGGGGCCTTGCCCGTCGCCAAGGTGATCAAGAAGACCAAGGCCATGAATATGCCCGCAGTATCCATTACGGATACGCGCAACATGTTTGGTGGACTTGAATTTTCCGAAAAGTCTGTCGGCGAAGGCCTGCAACCGATCATGGGTTGTCAGGTCGAGATCTATTTCAACGATGGGGATTATCAGGGCAGTGGGCATACGGAATTGCCCTCCATCGTTCTGCTTGCTGCCACGGATCAGGGTTGGGCCAATCTTATGCTCCTTGTTTCCCGGTCCTATCTCTCGCCCGAGGATGATCAGGAGCCGCATGTTACGGTCGGTGATCTGGAAGAACTGGGGGAAGGCATCATCTGCCTGACCGGTGGCGGCAATGGCCCCGTGGACCGGATGCTGGCAAGCAATCATGTGGCCAAGGGGCGCGAGCGTCTTGAAATATTGAAGCGCGTTTTCGGTGACCGGGTCTATGTCGAAATCATGCGGCATGGGATGCCGCATGAGGCTATTGTCGAGCCGCAGATTATCGATCTTGCCTACGAATTTGAAATGCCGTTGGTGGCAACCAACGATGTCTATTTTGGCGAGCGCGAGGACTTTGAAGCCCATGATGCGCTGCTTGCCATTGCGGAGAGCAAGGTCCTCATCCAGAGTGACCGTCGGCAGCTGACTCGGGAGCATTATTTCAAAAGTCAGGATGAAATGGCCGAGCTGTTTGCCGATCTGCCTGAAGCTCTTGAAAATACCATTGAAATTGCGCAGCGCTGTTCGACACGCGTGCGTACGGTCAAACCGCTGTTGCCACGATTTGCGGGTGCGGACGCCGATCCGGAAGAAGCCGAGCAGCATGAGGCTGCCGAGCTACGCAAGCAGGCTGAAGAGGGGCTGCGCCGCCGCCTTGATATTCACGGTCTTGCACCGGGGTTGACAGAGGAATCCTATTGGGAGCGAT
Source organism: Cohaesibacter marisflavi (assembly GCF_963665895.2). Classification (NCBI taxonomy): domain Bacteria; kingdom Pseudomonadati; phylum Pseudomonadota; class Alphaproteobacteria; order Hyphomicrobiales; family Cohaesibacteraceae; genus Cohaesibacter; species Cohaesibacter marisflavi. The sequence continues at coordinate 815,307 of NZ_OY762534.1, forward strand.
TGGAGTTCGAGCTGGGCATTATCGTGTCAATGAAATTCCCCGGCTACTTCCTGATTGTTGCTGACTTCATCAAATGGGCCAAGGAACATGGAATCCCGGTGGGGCCGGGGCGTGGTTCCGGTGCTGGCTCGCTTGTGGCCTGGTCCTTGACGATCACCGACCTTGATCCTTTGCGCTTTGCTCTTCTGTTCGAACGATTCCTGAACCCGGAACGTGTGTCGATGCCCGACTTCGATATCGACTTCTGTCAGGACCGACGCGAAGAAGTGGTGCATTATGTACAGCGCAAATATGGCTGGAGCAACGTAGGGCAGATTATCACCTACGGTACGCTGCAGGCCCGCATGGTGCTGCGCGACGTGGGGCGCGTGTTGCAGATGCCCTTCGGTCAGGTGGACAAGCTCTGCAAGCTGGTGCCCATGAAGGGGGCGGTGTCTGTGTCTCTGCCAGAAGCTCTGGAGCAGGAGCCGCGTCTGGTTGACGCCCGCAAGGAAGAGGAGATTGTGGATCGCCTCATTTCCATCTCGCTCAAACTGGAAGGGCTTTATCGGCATACGTCAACCCACGCCGCTGGCGTTGTGATCGGGGACCGGTCGCTGGATAAGCTCGTCCCCATGTATCGCGACCCGCGCTCGGATATGCCGGTTACCCAGTTCAACATGAAGTTTGTTGAGAAGACCGGCCTCGTCAAGTTTGACTTTCTTGGTCTGAAAACACTGACGGTTCTGCAAACGGCTGTGCGCTTTGTGGAACAGCGCGGCATCAAGATCAACTTGTCGGAAATTCCGATCGACGACCCGAAATCCTACGAGATTCTCTGCCGTGGTGAGACGGTTGGTGTGTTCCAGCTTGAAAGTATGGGCATGCGCAAGGCCCTGCTTGATATGAAGCCCGACCAGTTTGAGGATATCATCGCTATCGTAGCGCTCTATCGACCCGGGCCAATGGCCAACATTCCGGTTTATTGTGCGCGTAAACGTGGTGAGGAAAAACCGGACTATATGCACGAGTTGCTCGAACCGGTGCTGAAAGAGACCTACGGCATCATCATTTATCAGGAACAGGTGATGCAGATCGCGCAGATCCTTTCCGGTTATACCCTCGGCCAAGCTGATATGCTGCGTCGAGCGATGGGTAAGAAGATCCGTGAGGAGATGGAAAAGCAGCGTGTCTTCTTCTGTGATGGTGCCGAAGAACGCGGGGTGCCGCGCGAGCAAGCGTCCGAGATTTATGACCTCGTGGCCAAGTTTGCCGACTATGGCTTCAACAAGTCGCACGCTGCTGCCTATGCTCTGGTGGCCTATCAGACCGCCTATATGAAGGCGAACTATCCAGCTGAGTTCCTCGCGGCAATCATGACGCTGGATATGAACAACACTGATAAGCTGTCGGAATTCCGCCGTGATGCGATCCGGCTCGGCATTGATGTGCAGCCACCATCCATCAATGAATCCGGCGTCGAGTTTCTCGTCAAGGATGGGGCCATTATCTATTCCATGGCGGCAATCAAGGGGGTGGGGCAGCCCGCCGCCGAGCATATCATGGAAGTGAGGGGAGATAAGCCGTTCAAGGATCTGGCTGATTTCGCCAAGCGCATCAGTCCGCGAGTGATCAACAAGCGCACGATTGAAAATCTGGCAGCTGCAGGCACCTTCGATGTGCTCAATCCCAACCGGGCGCAGGTTGTTGGCTCCATTGACATCATCATGGGTGAGGCAACAAGCCATTCGCGCGATGCATCATCGGGGCAGGGTGGCCTGTTCGGCGAGGAAGAGGCTGCGCCATTGCCTTTGCCGGATGTGCGCCCATGGACAAGTCAGGAGAAACTGCAGCGTGAATATAGTGCGATCGGTTTCTATCTGTCGGCCCATCCGCTGGATGAATATATTCCGCAGCTCGAAAAGATGCGTATCCAGCTCTGGCAGCAATTCGAGATTGCCGTCAAGCAGGGTGCCAGTGCGGGGCGTTTGGCCGGTACGATCACCGGGAAGCAGGAACGCAAGACCAAGACGGGTAACCGCATGGGTATCATCACCATTTCCGATCCGACCGGACAATATGAAGCGGTGCTCTTTTCCGAGGCGCTGGCGCGCTTTCGTGATGATCTGGAGCCGGGCAATACGGTTATTCTAGAGGTGGGGGCCGACGAACGGCCTGAAGGGGTCTCTGTGCGCATCAACAATGTGCGACCGCTTGTCAGTGATGGCATGCGGCAGGCCATGCGCGTGTTCGTGAATGACCCCAAGCCACTGACATCCCTGCAAAAGCAGCTCGATGACAGAGGTGATGGCGAGGTTTCCGTGATCGTGATGCTGGATGAGGGCGAATGCGAAGTCGAGATGCGGCTGAAGGGCAAATATTATGTTTCGCCTGAGGTTGGCAGGGCCTTGAAGGCCATTCCGGGGATCGTCGATGTGGAAGTCGGCGTCGCTTAAAGTGGCCTTTTGGGAGGCGAAGCAATGAAGTGGTTTCGTCTCTGGTCTGGAGAGCGTGGCTTTGATGATTGCCCGGGCCGCAAGCGCCTAACGATAATGGGTGAAACCTTCCACCAGACAATCGAACACCGCTCTGATGCGTGGCACGGCGCGCAGATTTTCGTGCGTTACGACCCATGTGTCGAGCGCGTAGACGCTTTGATCCTTTAGGATATGCACCAGATCTGAATGGCGGCTCCCGAAAGGAACCTGAATGACGGCGATGCCAAGGCCAGCCCGTGCTGCGGCCAATTGCGCCGGATGGCTGTCGGTTGCCAGAGCAATGTTTGCCGTTGTTTTGCTTAGGCCCAGCTTTTGCGCAAGCGCTAGGTCGCTCAAACTGCGATCCGGGCCAACGAAGTGGTGCCTTGACAGATCTTCCATGGATAGAGGCGTGCCATGCTTGGCAAGGTAGGCGGGGCTTGCGAAAAAGCCCAAGGGTATTGATGCCACCTTGCGGACAACGAGCGCTTCCTGTTTCGGTTGCACTGTACGAACCGCAAGGTCAACTTCCTGCTGAAGAATGTCGGCGGGCTTGTTGCTTAGTTCCAATTCGATATGAATGGCAGGATATCGGTCTTGCAGTGTGGCAAGCATTGTTGGAATGACCTCTGTGCCCATGACCTCGGGAACCGATAGGCGGACGGTGCCCGCAATGGCGTCGGGTGGGGCCGATGCTTTGCGGATGAAGTCAGCTGACGCCATTGCCATCGCCTTGGCGCTTTTGTGTAGCTCTCTTGCGGTTTCCGTTGGGGCGAGACCGTTGACCGAACGGGTGAAAAGCGGTGTGCCCAAACTCTCTTCAAGAGATGAAATCCGGGCTCTGACAGTTGGTTGTGAAACGCCAAGCCTGCGGGCTGCCGCCGAGAGGCTGCCTTCTTCGAGGACTGCAAGAAAGCAGCGTTGATCATCCCATGAAATATCCTTGCTCATAAAAATCATACTAGCACCTGAAAGATAATTGGCAATTTCTTTTCTATCAAAAGGGCGTCAGTTTTTGGCGGTAGAGAGCGGCTGCGATTCAGACGCTCATTTGAGACCAATGCGGAGATGACGGATGGATACAGAAATGAACGGCGAGCCCAAGGTCCGGGTTGCGCTGGTTCTTGGCGCTACCGGTGGGATTGGTGGGGCGATTGCCCGTGCGTTGGTCGCGCATGGCTGGTTGGTGCGAGGAATGGCGCGGGACCTTGAGGCGGCAAAGAGAAGCGGTATTGACGGCTTAGAGTGGTGCAAGGGCGATGCCATGAGCGCTTCGGATGTGCTTGCCGCAGCGCACGGGGCCGATGTGATTGTGCATGCTGTCAATCCATCCGGTTATCGCAAATGGGAAGAGCTTGTGTTGCCGATGATCGATAACACTATTGCGGCCGCACAGGCCAATGGGGCGCGGATTGTGTTGCCCGGAACGGTTTATAATTTCGACCCTGAATTGACGCCGGTGGTGCGTAGCGGCAGCCCTCAAACCGGGCGGTCTCGCAAGGGGCAGGTTCGCATCGCACTTGAGAAGCGATTAATGGATGCCGCGCCTCAGGTGTCCAGCCTCATTGTGCGGGCTGGCGACTATTTTGGTCCTGGTGCGCGATCAAGCTGGTTCACTCAAGCGATGATAAAGCCGGGGCGTCCTTTGAAGGCGGTAACAAATATCGCGCGGGGAGCCGGCCATAGCTGGTCTTATCTGCCTGACGTTGCGGAAGCGGTTGCTCTATTGCTCGAAAAGCAAAGTGGTCTGGCCCCATTTGAAGACATTCCCTTTGAAGGCTATTGGGATCGTTCAGGACGCGGTTTGATTGATGGGCTCGAGGCTGTGTTGGGGCGTTGGCTTGCAGTGCGGGCCTTTCCCTGGTGGCTGATGCGTCTGGCGAGCCCGCTCGTTCCCTTCGCTCGTGAGGCTTCGGAAATCGAACCCTTGTGGCGCCATTCCATGCGACTTGACAATGAACGCCTTGTCAGCCTGCTGGGGAAGGAGCCGCGCACGGACCTTATTGAGGCCTTGCGCGCGACTCTGGGCTCCGTTGGCTGCTTGCCGGAGCGGAAAGGATAGCTATTTGGGGTTAGCTTGCCGCGGAGGCCGTGTCGCCAAGCTCTACTTTCGCAAGGCTTGGGGACGAGGCATCCGGTTTGGTCTTCTTAGGTGCGAACATGATGATGTTGCCGGTCAGCGCCAGTATGAGCCCAAGAACCGATGTCCAATGCCAGATATACCCTTCGAACAGGGTGGATATGGCGAGCGCGATGATCGGAAAGAGTACCGTCATGTAAGCCGCCTTGGCCGAGCCTATGCGCGCTACCAGAATGAGGTAGGTGGTGAAGGCAACGATGGAGCCGAATATGGCAAGATAGAGCAGGGCACCAAGATAGGTCACGTCTGCCGGGGCGACAATCGGGGTGCCTGTCAATGTGATCAGAGCCAGCAGGATGAGGGCGCCGTAGCACATTCCCCAGGCATTTGCCGTGATGGGAGAGATGCCCATCTGGCTGTTGCGGCGAGAAACCATGTTGCCGAAAGAAAAAAACAGCGTTCCGAGCATGGCAAGGCCTGCGCCGGTGAGGGCTTCAGTGCCGCTACTTGAAAAGACATCGCGGCCGAATAGCAAAACAAGACCACAGATGCCCAGAATGCTGGCAAGAACCACCTGTTTGGTGATTTTGTCTTTGTAGAAAATGCGGGCATTGATGGCGTTGAAGATGGTCGCCATCGAAAAGATAACGGATTCCAGACCCGACGGGATATATCGGACGGCATAGTAGAAGCAGATGAAATTCAGGCTGAACAAGCAGAGGGCCTGAGCAACCAGCCAGATTTGATGATCCTTGCGTGGCAGGCGAAGACGGCCAGACAGGGCAAGACCTGCCACAAACAGCACGCCAGCGACGCCGAAGCGATAGAAAATGGAAACCAGAGCCGGAACCGGACCGGCTTGCAAGGCGATGGCGAACCAGGTGGTTCCCCAGATCAAAACTGTTGTTACGAAAAGAAACGGGATCATGACTGAAACCTTTATTGTTGAACTTTCGGTCTAACTGTTTCGTTGGTTCCGCTTTTGCATAATCTTGCGGTGAAGTGAATCTGCGCTGCCACATGACGATTGTTGGTGGCGTGAGCTGGTGTTATAAGTCGGTTTAACAGCTCGGCGTTATCTCGTATCTTTTTGGTTTTCATTCCATGCGCTCTAAGGATCATTCCGTTTTCGGATTTCTGCAAGACAGTTCAACTGCGATCAGGCACGGCAGCCTTGATCTCGGTTTTGGGCGCTCTTGTGCGATCTGGAGCAACCGGGAAGACCATGTGAACTATGATGAGCTGCAAGGGCATGCCTTCAGCATGTATGTGCGAAACGGACAGGATGTCTGGCGCGTCGATCAGAAGCCGGTGCGCGGCTGGCCGGGGGCTGTTTGCATTTTCCCGCAGGGGCAGAGCTCGGAATGGGAAGTCAATGGCCCGTTGACCATGATGCATCTCTATCTGCCTGATCAAGAATTGCGGCGTTGCTATAGCGAGATGATGGATCGGGACGGACGACAGATCGAACTGGCTGATGTTACCTATGCCAAGCCGGAGGGGCTCATTGTTCCCTTCTCACGTCTGTTTGGCGAAACTTGCGCAGGCAATGCGATGGGCGCTGAAGAGGCGATGGTCGAGTTGATCGCAGAGGTTCTTTTGCAGAAGCGGTTTCATGGCGAGCAAGTCAAGCCGATCCGGGGTGGCCTTTCCATGCCCGTAAAACGCAAATTGACGGATTTCATCGAAGACCACCTTGATAAGACGATCCGCCTGCGCGATCTGGCGGTCATGGTGGAGCTGAGTGAGTTTCATCTGCAAAGAAGTTTCAAACAAACTTGTGGGGTCTCGCCTAGCCTGTTCGTTGCCCATCGGCGTGTAGAGCGGGCCAAGAGTCTGATGCGTGTCGGAGAACCTCTGGCGCAAGTTGCCGATGCCTGCGGTTTTTCCAGTCAGAGCCATTTTACCCGCAGCTTCAAGGCCGGAACGGGGGTAACACCCGCCAGCTTTAGAAAGGCTGTCGCTTAAGCGCTCTCTATTGCGCCGGTTGAGATGGTGCGCGTCTTGTGCAGACGCTTGTGCCTGACGTGCAAGTGAAGCCAATGGGGGTGCAAGAAAGGGTGCCGTCATCAAGACGGGTGCAGCGCTCGCAATCATTGCTGGCTTCAAGGCAGTTGCTGTCTCGCTTCAGAATTGCCGATACCGCATCGGAGGCCTTGTCCAGATTGGACAGATAGGCCTCATATTTCTGGCGACAGGGAGCCGGATCGGCTGTTGCAGCCCTTGGGGCTAACAGGGCGATCATGATAAGGCTGAGTGCAAGGATGAGCCTGCTATGCATCGCGATTCTGTTCCGGAGACTTGAGCTGGTTGAGGGATTGATGTGCAAATCATTCCAGTATCGCACAAGCTTATTGCGAAGAAATGCATATATCAAGGGTGACCTGTTCTGCTTTGATGGTGCCCGATAAGCGGCCATTCCCCAGAAAAGGCGGCCTTGCGGCTTGCATTCCTGAAAGTTAGCGCCTATAAGCACCCTCGAATCCACATGCGGGAGCAGGGTGGCAGCATGGAGAAATGTGCTGACATCCATCCGGTGCCCATTTTGGCCACATCCCGCAGAGGTTAAACCGGTAAAGGAAATTTTACATGGCACTTCCTGAAGTATCCATGCGCTCGCTGCTTGAAGCAGGTGTGCATTTTGGTCACCAGACCCACCGCTGGAACCCGAAAATGGGCAAATACATTTTCGGCGCTCGCAACAACATCCATATCATTGACCTGTCCCAGACCGTTCCTCTGATGAACGAAGCTCTGAAAGCTGTGTCTGATACCGTTGCTCGTGGCGGTCGCGTTCTGATCGTTGGCACCAAGCGTCAGGCTTCTGGTCCTGTTGCTGAAGCTGCTAAAGCTGCTGCCCAGTATTATGTGAACTCCCGTTGGCTCGGCGGCATGCTGACCAACTGGAAAACCATCACCCAGTCCATCCAGCGCCTGCGCAAGCTCGACGAGCTGCTTGAAGGCGAAGGCAAAGGCTTCACCAAGAAAGAACGCCTGACCCTGACCCGCGAACGCGATAAACTGGAACGCGCTCTTGGTGGTATCAAGGACATGGGCGGTGTGCCTGACCTGATCTTCGTGATCGATACCAACAAGGAAGACATTGCAATTCACGAAGCCCGCCGTCTGGGCATTCCTGTTGCCGCTGTTGTTGATACCAACTGCGATCCTGATGGCATCGACTTCCCGGTTCCGGGTAACGATGACGCTTCCCGCGCAATCTCTCTTTACTGCGACATGATCGTTGCTGCTGCCATTGACGGTATCTCCCGTTCTGCTGGCGATGTTGGCATTGATCTTGGCGAATCCGAAGATGGCCTGCTTGAAGCCGCTCTGGATGACGAAGATGGTGAAGAAGCTGCTGCTCCTGAAGCCGCTGCTGAAGAAAAAGCCTAATAAGCATCTGCTTAAAGGCGAGGGCGCTTACATATTCCTGTCTTGAAAGCCTGTCAGCTTTCTGGGAAGTCGAGTGCTTCAGAAATGAGATTTGAGGGCTGTGCCCTGATTTGATTGAAATGGCCGCCCGGGATCGTTCGGGCGGCTTCTGGCTTGTTTGATAAAGGACGTGAGGCTGCAATGGCGATTACAGCATCAATGGTTAAAGAGCTCCGCGAAGTTTCCGGCGCGGGCATGATGGACTGCAAAAAGGCCCTGGGTGAAACCGACGGTGATATGGAAGCCGCAATCGATTGGTTGCGCACCAAGGGCTTGGCGAAAGCTGCAAAGAAATCCGGTCGTGTTGCCGCTGAAGGGCTGATTGCTATTGCTGGAGAAGGCAATAAGGCTGCTCTTGCAGAGGTTAATGCCGAAACCGACTTCGTTTCCCGTAACGAACAGTTCCAGGAACTGGCTCGCAACATCGCGTCTGTCGTTGTTGAAGCTGGCGATAAACTGGAAGATATTCTGGCTGCACAATATCCTGGCGGTGGCACGGTTGAAGAAACCATCACCAACGCTGTTGCAACCATCGGCGAAAACATGAACCTGCGTCGTGGCAAGGTTCTTAGCGTAGACAAGGGCGTCGTTGCTTCCTACATGCACTCCGCTACGGCTCCTGGCCTTGGACGTCTTGGCGTTCTGGTTGCTCTGGAATCTGAAGGCGATGCAGAGAAGCTCGAAGCGCTTGGCAAGCAGGTTGCCATGCACATCGCAGCAACCAACCCGCTGGCTGCAACCACCGAAGAAGTTGATCCTTCTGCTATCGAACGCGAAAAAGCTGTGTTCTCCGAACAGGCTAAAGCGTCTGGCAAACCGGACAACATCATCGAAAAGATGGTTGAAGGTCGTATGCGCAAATTCTTCGAAGAAGTTGTTCTGCTCAAGCAGACCTTTGTTATCGATGGCGAAAATACTGTTGAACAGGCTATCAAAAACGCTGAAAAAGAAGTCGGTGCGCCTATCAAACTGGTTTCCTTCGCTCGCTTCGCTCTTGGCGAAGGCATCGAGAAGAAAGAAGAAGACTTCGCAGCTGAAGTTGCCGCTGCTGCTGGTAACTAACTCGCGCGAAGCCCTTTTTGCTTTGCAACAGGGTTGAAAAATCGAAATTCGAAGGGCGCTGGGGATGACGAACCAGCGCCCTTCGTGTATGCAAAGACAGCTTTTCTTCCGGCCTGTAGATCCTGCTTGCCGGGTGCTCCCTTTTAAGTGGCGCAGTCATTGGCCTTTATCCTGTCTGCTGCCGGAGGAGCTTACTACGCGAGGTGTCTGACAGAATGGGTAATTTGAAATATAAGCGCGTCTTGCTGAAGGTTTCGGGCGAAGCGCTGATGGGTGAGCAGTCTTTCGGGATTGATCAGGCAATGGTGGCTCGCGTCGCTCGTGAAATCGCGGATGTGCGAGCGCTCGGTGCTGAGGTTGGTGTCGTTATTGGCGGCGGCAACATCTTTAGGGGTGTTTCTGTGGCGGCCAAGGGTGGAGACCGGGTTCGTGGCGACCATATGGGTATGCTGGCAACGGTGATGAATGTGCTGGCAATGGCCAACGCGCTTGAGAGCATCGATGTTCCTGTGGTTGCCATGTCGGCAATTGCCATGGATGAGATTTGTGAGCAGTTTACCCAGCGTGCCGCCAAGGCCTATCTGGCTGAAGGCAAAATCGTGCTTTTTGCGGCTGGTACTGGCAATCCGTTCGTTACGACAGATTCGGGCGCAGCCCTGCGTGCGGCTGAAATGCAGTGTGATGCCGTCTTCAAAGGCACTCAGGTGGACGGCGTTTACTCCGCCGATCCGTTGAAAAACCCAGATGCTATCCGTTATGATGAGATCAGTTATACAGAAGTCCTCAAACAAGGGCTGAAGGTTATGGATGCAGCTGCGATTGCGCTTGCTCAAGAAGCAAATATCCCGATAATTGTTTATTCATTGCACGAACCGAACGGAATTGTTGAAATTTTGCAGGGGCGTGGGCGCGCGACAATCGTTTCCGGCCAATAGGCTCGGGGGCGATAGTGTCATGCTGCGCCTGAGGAAAGAAAGTCGATCTGCGGGCTGGATGGATGAAAGGCCGCAGATCATGCAAGGGGGAAACGGCTCAGGGGAGCCTCATTGAGGGGCGTGAGCTAAGAATAGACCCGGAATGATAACCGAACTAGAAAACAAGAGGCTTTACCATGTCTGCCGAAGAACTGGATCTTGATGACCTTGAACGCCGCATGAAGGGGGCAGTATCTGTTCTGAAAACAGAATTGTCCGGGCTGAGAACCGGACGCGCATCGATGGCTCTTCTGGACCCTATTACGGTGGAAGCTTATGGCCAGACCATGCCGATCAATCAGGTCGGTACGGTTTCCGTGCCAGAGCCGCGCATGCTGTCGATCCAGGTTTGGGATAAGGGCATGGTTGGCGCTGTTGAAAAGGCGATTCGTGAATCCAACATCGGCATCAATCCAGTCACAGATGGCCAGTTGCTTCGGCTTCCCATTCCTGAACTCAATCAGGAACGTCGTCAGGAAATGGTCAAAATTGCCCATTCTTATGCTGAGAATGCGAAAGTATCTGTGCGCCATGTGCGTCGTGATGGCATGGATATGTGCAAGAAGGCCGAAAAAGACGGTATGAGTGAGGATGATGTCCGTCTTTACAATGACGAGATTCAGGAACTGACCAATAAATATGTTGCCGAAATCGACACGATGGCTTCCAGCAAGGAAGCAGAAATCATGCAGGTTTAGGTCTTTCAACCAGGCATTGATGCCGGGTATCTCAGGTGAAATACCCTTGGTTGTTGATGTGGGCTAAAGGTTGATAAGGCGCCTTTGGTGGGCCGATAGGGCCTTGGCGCCATATGTTACGGTCAAGAAACGGCCCGGCGATGCGCTCATAGTTTATGGGGGCATGTCGGGCTGTTGTGGAACCAAGGGGACGGGAATTTTATGGTTGGCCAAATGCGTTATGCGGACACTTCTGTTGCAGGAAATATGGCCATACCTCGCCATTTGGCAGTCATTATGGACGGCAATGGGCGGTGGGCGCAGGAGCGCAAGCTGTCCCGAACACAAGGCCATCGACAGGGCGTTGTTGCCGTTCGGGAAATCGTCTCCAATGCCATTGAGTTCAAGATTGAATATTTGACGCTCTTTGCTTTCAGTTCAGAGAATTGGTCGCGCCCTCAATCTGAAGTTCGTGATTTGTTGGGGCTACTCAAGCTCTTCATCAACAAGGATCTAGCCACCTTGCACAAGCAGAATGTGCGGGTGTTGGTGATTGGCAGTCGCGTCGGTCTGGAAAGTGATATTGCTGCGTTGCTTGATAAAGCCGAGCGGCGCACGCAGAACAATACCGGTCTGACTTTGCAAATCGCGTTCAACTATGGTGCCCGGCATGAAATTGTCGATATGGTGAAATCTTTGGCCCGTGAGGTTGAAGAGGGACGGCTGACTGCCTCTGCTATCGATGAAGCGCTTGTCTCTCAATCTCTTTACACTGGCTCTGTGCCCGATCCCGATGTGATTTTGCGCACCAGCGGCGAGCAGCGGTTGAGTAACTTTCTTCTCTGGCAGGCCGCCTATTCGGAATTTATTTTCGTCGATTGCTATTGGCCTGATTTTGATCGGCAGCAGTTGGAATTGGCGCTGGTGGAATATGGTCGGCGCAATCGCCGCTTTGGTCGCGTGACCGTCGACGATATTGAGCTCAATCAGGCTGCACTGGTTTCAGGCAGGTAAAATGCCGGTGTGTCGAACCGGTTTGTGAACTTTACGGGAGAAGCTGTTCTGGACTCTTTAAAGAAACCCGCAGGGGAGGCTGAAGACAAGACGCAAAAGAAAAGCCTCTGGTCTGATCTGATGGTCAGATTTGCGTCGGGTATTGTTCTGGCTGCTGCTGCCTTTGCTGTTACATGGTGGGGCGGCGTTGCATTCGCCCTGTTCTTTGGTGCTGTCACCATGCTGATTTATCGCGAATGGTTGAGCATGGTGGGCGAAGCGCCTGCGCAGACGCCCGCTCTGACAGGCTATATCGTCATCATAGGCTCGCTATTCTGCTTCTATTTCACAGACTGGCAAGCCGGGCTTGCGATCCCCGCATTTGGTGCGGGATACCTGTTTTTTGCGCGCTGTTCTTATCGGACCGCGCGCTGGTGCGGCCTTGGTATTCTTTATGCCGCTGCTTTTGGTGGCGCCATCTTTCTGCTTAGACAAGATCCGGACTATGGTTTGCAAGCCATCTTGGTGTTGTTTGCGCTGGTTTGGGGCACGGACGTATCGGCCTATTTTGTTGGGAAATATGTCGGCGGACCAAAGCTTTGGCGCCGTGTTTCTCCCAAAAAGACTTGGTCGGGGTCCATTGGTGGTCTCGTTTTAGGGACTGGATTTTCTGCATTCGTGGCTGTGCTTTTGGGCATTGTGCCTGATATGAGGCTGATAGCATTGCTCGGTGGACTTTCTGTGCTCTCGCAGGTGGGGGATCTTGCAGAGTCACAAATGAAGCGTATGTTTGACGTCAAGGATTCCGGCACTCTCATTCCCGGCCATGGCGGCGTCATGGACCGCGTCGATGGGTTGCTTTTTGCGGTCGTTGCTGCGGCCCTGATCGGGGTTGCCCTTGGCGATGTTCATTCTGTGGCAACCGGTTTTCTGATTCAGTAGGGCCTTGGGTTTCTTTCGGGCCTAATCTTTGTTTTGTTCTAAATATGAGTGGGTTATGTCCAAGACTTCATCCGTTGATTCCTCCGCGCTTGGCAGCGAAGGCACGCCGAAAATCATTTCAGTGCTGGGGGCAAGCGGATCGGTTGGGGATTCTGCGCTCGACATCATTGCCGGTTCACCTGATCGCTATCGGGTCAATGCGCTGACTGCCAATCGCAATGTCGGTAAACTGGCGCGAGCCGCTGTCAAATCTGGGGCGCGGTTTGCAGTCGTTGCGGATGAAGGCTTTTACGCCGATCTCAAGGATGCCTTGTCCGGCCATGACATTGAAGTCGGGGCTGGGCAGAGCGCTGTTGAAGAGGCGGCAGGGCGTTCTGCTGATATCGTGATCGGTGCGATCGTGGGCGCTGCGGGCATTTGTCCAACGCTGGCAGCTCTCAAGGCAGGCAATCAGGTGGCACTTGCCAACAAGGAAGCGCTGGTGTGTGCGGGTGATCTGGTGATGGCCGAAACACAGCGGCTCGGTAAGCCGATCCTGCCGGTGGATTCTGAGCATAGCGCCGTGTTTCAGGTTTATGAGCGTGAAAACCGAGCAGAAATTTCCAAGATTGTGTTGACCGCGTCTGGCGGCCCTTTTCGAACATGGGACAGGGATGCCATAGCCAAGGCATCGATTGAGCAGGCCTTGGCGCATCCCAATTTTTCCATGGGCAACAAGATCACTATCGACAGTGCATCGATGATGAACAAGGGACTGGAGCTGATCGAGGCGCATCATCTTTATGGGGTCTCTGCGGATAAGCTGAAGGTCGTTGTTCATCCCCAGCAGATCATTCATGGCATGGTGGCCTATAGTGACGGTTCTTTGCTTGCGCAGCTTGGTGCGCCGGACATGCGCATTCCTGTTGCTCATTGCCTTGCATGGCCAGAGCGGGCGCCTGCCAATACAGATCGTATTTCTCTTGTCGAAATTGGGCAATTCACCTTCGAAGCGCCGGATTATGAGCGGTTCCCCTGTTTGCGCCTTGCCAAAGAGGCGCTTGAGGCTGGAGGCAGCCTGCCCAACATCATGAATGCTGCCAACGAGATTGCTGTTGCGGCCTTTCTTGCCGGTGATATTGCGTTTGGCGGTATTGCGGAGCTAGTCGAAAAGGTCATGGCGGAGTTTGTGCGTCGGGATGAAGTCGGAGCCGCAAGTGATGTCGGCGATGTTCTGGCTCTCGATCAGGCTGCACGAAATGTGGCGCGACAGATATTGAGCTGATTTATGGGCTTTGCGTGCTGGCCATGGGCGAGCGCAGGTTTTAACCTCAGGGCAAAGCTAATTTGAAACGGATTATTGCGTGTCTTCCTTAAGGGGAGATGCGAGAGACGGAGTCATTGTGATGGTTGGTAAACCCGATAAAGCCTTGCTGGATTATGTTGCGCGCTTTTCCTATTACCCTGATCCGGACGCCAATGAGCCTCTGGATGTGTCGCGCGAGAAATATACCGATGCGCGTCGATCGCTCGTCGGGCGTCATGATGATAAAATCACGATTGTTGATATGGATTTCGGCAGACGATTCACTCCCGAAATAATCAAGGCCGGGCCGCGCAAACTGATCCTTTATATTCATGGTGGCGGGTGGCGCAATTGCAATGTCATTACCCATGCAAGCGCCATGGCTGATCTTGCCGTTCTGTCTGAGCGTGAGGTGTTTGGTCTCAGCTATCCTTTGGCACCAGAGCATACCCATCCCGCTGCAATTGATGCGGTATGCGCAAAGATCGAAAAAATTGCCGCTGAGGAGAATTGTGAGATTGCATTGGCCGGGGATAGTGCCGGGGCCAATCTGGCGCTCGCTGCTGCGCTGCGCTTGCGCGATGCAAAGAAGCCCGTGCGTATTTTCGCGTTGCTTCTTTATTATGGCTGCTATCGCCGCCTGTATGATACGCGGTCGCACAAAGCCTATGGGGATGGAAGCAACGGGCTTGCCACTGCATGGATGAGGGCCTTGTGGAACTTCTATCTGCCCAACGATGCCGACCCTACCTATGCGGACCTGACGGATGCTGAAATGCATGATTTGCCACCGGTCTATTTGTGCGAGGCGGAATGCGATTGTCTGGCGGACGACAGCCGTTGGCTGGCGGGCAAGTTGATGGAAGCGGGCGTGAAGCACTATTATGATGTCTATAAAAGCGTCGTGCACGGTTTCATTCACTACAGCAAATATTATGACCCCAGTTATAAGGCGCTGAAGTCAGCCGGGCGTTTTCTTGCAATGTTGGATGACCAAGCGTAGCTGCTTTCTGTCTTAATGTTGAGAGGCAGGTCCAGCAGGGCCTGTTGATCTCTCCATATTTTCACCCTATTTAAGCCTTCTTTAGAGGATCACCGCTACGCTAGCGCCCAGGAAATGTGGAGACTTTAATGGAAATCCTTCAGAGCATCTTTTCAGCCGGTACAGGCCTGCTCGGTTATGTCATTCCTGCGCTTTTTGTGCTCATGATTGTCGTGTTCTTTCATGAGCTTGGCCATTTTATGGTAGCTCGCTGGTGTGGCGTAACCATTAGCGAATTCTCCATTGGCTTCGGCAAAGAGCTGTTTGGGTTCTATGACAAGCATGGTACCCGCTGGAAGATTTCGGCGATTCCCTTAGGGGGATTCGTTAAGTTTCTTGGCGACGAAAATGCGGCAAGCGTGCCGGATCAAGAGGCCATGGAAAGCCAAGGCGAGGATGACAGGGAAGGGTCTCTGCATTCGAAATCTCTTTGGGCACGGGCAGCCATCGTGGCGGCTGGACCTTTTGCCAACTTCCTGCTCTCTATCGTCATCTTTGGTATGCTGCTGTTTTTCTATGGCAAGGCGATTACGCCGGCGCGGGTCGATTCCGTCGTGCCTCAAAGTGCTGCCGCAGAAGCCGGGTTCGAAGTCGGTGACATTATGCTGTCTATCGACGGGCATGAAATCAAGTCATTCTCAGATGTTCAGGGCATCGTAGCTCTCAGCTCTGGTGATGCTCTCAATATCCTGGTGGACCGTAACGGCGAGGAAATCTCGTTGATGACGACCCCTCGCCGTACCGAAATTACTGATCAGTTTGGTAACAAGCAGAAAATCGGCGTTCTGGGCATTCGACACGAAGCGCGTCCTGAGGATGTTATCCGCAAAAGCTATGGTCCGCTGCAAGCTGCCTGGGGCGGTGTAACTGAAACCTATTCAATCATTGATCGTACGCTTGGCTATGTCGGGCGAATCTTTGTGGGCAAGGAGGATGCTGACCAGTTGGGTGGTCCGATCCGCGTTGCTCAAGTTTCCGGACAGGTGGCGACCTTGGGAATCGTTGCTCTGTTCAATCTCGCTGCGATCCTTTCGGTCAGTATCGGATTACTCAATTTGTTCCCTATCCCAATGCTGGACGGGGGGCATCTTGTGTTCTATGCGCTGGAAGGCATTCGGGGCAAACCATTGTCGCCAAAAAGTCAGGAACTGGGGTTCCGGATCGGCTTGGCGTTGGTCTTCTCATTGATGATATTTGCCACCTTTAACGATATCACACATATTTTCCTGTCAAATTAGGGATGTAGATAAATTTCCTCGGGGAAAATAATTATAGTGATTTTCGCAGAAATTTGTGGCTTATGGGCAACTGAATGTTATCTTTGTTGAAGTTAGATGTGTTCGGGGGTTGATCCTTATGCGATTCAAGGTAAAACCTTCTTAGGCATAAAGATTCCATTTCAAGGGCAGTTTGTGCCCAAATCGAATTTGATGATTTAGAAAAGAGTGTTGGGGCTGATGAAGAAAATTAAGACCATCGCATGGAAAGCGGCACTAGCAACCGTTATGTGTGCGGGAGCGCAGCTCGGTCCTGTAGATATTTTTGCAATCAGTCCGGCCTTTGCACAAACGGTCAGTCAAGTCGTTGTAAGAGGCAATGCGCGCGTATCGGATGATACCATCCGGTCTTACGTTGTGCTAAAGCCGGGGCAACGATCCAGCGCCTATGATATCGATGAGTCTCTCAAAGCTCTCTATCAGACGGGGCTCTTCAAGGATGTCGATATCCGCATGAGTGGTTCTTCACTCATTGTCGACGTTCAGGAAAACGCGGTGATCAACCGCATTTCCTTTGAGGGCAACAAGCGCGTCAAGGACAATCAGCTTGAAACCGTCGTGACCTCAAAGAGCCGCGGCATTCTTAGCGAAAACCGTATCCAGACAGACGTTCAGCGTATTCTGGAAGCCTATCGTCGTGCAGGCCGCTTCGGCGCTCGTGTTGAGCCAAAGGTTATCGACTTGGGCCGTAATCGCGCAGACCTCGTTTTTGAGATTACGGAAGGCGCTAAAACCTCTGTTGCCAAGGTTTCCATTCTTGGCAACAAGGCGTTCGGCGATTCCCGTCTTCAGAACGTTCTGACGACAAAAGAATCTGGCTGGCTCAGCTGGTTGCTTACGGATGATGTTTATGATGCTGACCGTTTGGCTGCTGATGAAGAGCGCCTGCGTCAGTTCTACCTCAACCATGGATATGCTGACTTCCGCGTTGTTTCCTCGGTTGCCGATCTGGACCGTGAACGGAACAAGTTCTTTGTGACCATCACCGTCGACGAAGGCGAACAGTATCGCATTGGTGACGTTGAAGTGGATAGCGCTGTTCCTGAAGTGGATGGTGAAGCGCTGCGCAGTCAGGTGCACACTGGTTCTGGCGATGTTTACAGTGTAGACGCTGTCTCCAAGTCTCTTGAAGACATGACCATTGAGATTTCCAAGTCCGGTTATGCGTTCGCTCGCGTGACACCGCGCGCTGACCGTGACTATGAGAACAAGGTCATCAATCTTGTTTATCAGGTGGATGAGGGTAACCGTGCCTATGTGGAACGGATCAATATCCGCGGTAACACCCGTACGCGCGATTATGTCATTCGTCGTGAATTCGATATGGCTGAAGGCGATGCCTTCAACCGCGTGCTGCTTGACCGTGCGAAGCGTCGTCTTGATGCGCTTGGCTTCTTCGAAAAAGTTGCTGTTACCACAGCGCCGGGTACATCCGCTGACCGTGTGGTTCTGAATGTTGATGTGGTCGAAAAGGGCACGGGCGCAGTTACCTTGGGTGGCGGCTATTCCACCAGCGATGGTTTTATTGCTGACGTTTCGGTTTCTGAAAAGAACTTCATGGGCCGTGGACAGTATCTGAAAGTGTCTGCTTCTGGCGGTGCCTCCAAGCAGTCCTACACCTTGTCCTTCACCGAGCCATATTTCTTGGGTCGTCGGTTGGCTGCAGGCTTTGACCTGTTCCATTCAACCTATGAAGACAATGACTATCGCGATTATGACTATAAGCGCGACGGTGGGACCATCCGGTTTGGCTTGCCGATCACGGAAGAGATCTCCTTCAATCCGTACTATACGTTGGAGCAGAAGGAAATTTCGAACTACGATTCCTATAACCTGCCAACAGCTTCTCCGGGTATCAAACAGGCTCAGGATGAAGGCGCGACCATCAAGTCTGCTCTTGGTTATAGCTTGGTCTACAATTCGCTCGACAGCATGACTGCTCCTACTAGCGGTATTTATGGTAAGTTCAGTCAGGAATTTGCTGGTGTTGGCGGTGATGTTCGCTTCATCAAGTCGACCGTTGATGCGCGTTACTATCATGAGCTGTATCCTGCATGGAGCCTTGTTGGCATGTTGCGCGTTGGCGCAGGTCACATTCAGGGCTTCGGTGGCGACGATGTTCGTCTGCTTGATGCCTTTAGTCAGGGTGGCGACACGATCCGTGGCTTTGCTTCCTACGGCTTTGGTCCTCGTGATGTGAACTCTGGTGAAGGCTTGGGTGGTAAGACCTACTTCAACGCAACTGCTGAAATGCAGTTCCCGCTGCCTTACTTGGATAGCGTTGGGCTGAGTGGTGCGGTCTTTGCTGATGCTGGTACGCTGTTTGGTTCAGATGCTGCTGGTGCCATCTATGATGAGCGCAGCATCCGGTCTTCCGTCGGCGCTGGTGTTATTTGGGCGAGCCCGTTCGGCAGACTGCGTCTTGACTATGGCTACGCTCTGACCAAAGAAGATTATGATGAAACGCAGGTTATTCGCTTCGGCGCTGCGTCTTCCTTCTAAGACTGACTAGAAACACAGTACAAAGCCGCTGCTCTTATGGGCGGCGGCTTTTTTTTGAAAGCTATCATGACCGACGCTGCTTTTTTTTCTAAAATTGAAACCCTTTCCCTTAAAGCAATCGCTGAGCTGATTGGGGCTGAATTGCCTGATGACGCAGATGGCGCTATGCAAATCAGCGATGTTGCTCCGATTGACACCGCAGCAAAGGGGCACGTTACCTTTCTTGACAATCCCAAATATGTTGGGCAGTTGGAAAAGACGACGGCAAGTGCTGTGATTTGCGCCAAGCGTTATCACGAGCGAGTGCCTGACGGGGTTGTTGTGCTGGAATCGAAAAACCCATACAGGGCCTTCTCGGAAGTCTCAGCCGCTTTCTATCCGGAAGCCGCAGTGCCTATGGCTTATTTCGAGACCGATGGGGGTATTTCCCAAGCAGCCTATATTCACCCTTCCGCGAAGGTTGAGCCGGGCGTTTGTATCGAGCCGGGTGTCAGTGTTGGTGCCAATGCCGAAATCGGGGCGGGTACCACAATCGGAGCCGGGGCTGTTGTTGGGCAGGGCGTGCGTGTTGGCCGCAACTGTCATATTGGCGCGAATTGTGTTCTGCAACATACACTTATCGGCGACAGTGTGATCCTTCATCCCGGTGTTTGCAGTGGTCAGGATGGCTTTGGTTTTTCCATGAGTGCAACCGGCCATCAAAAGGTCCCTCAGATCGGGCGTGTCATCATTCAGGATCGCGTCGAGATTGGTGCCAATAGCACCATCGATCGGGGCGCAAACCGCGACACCATTATCGGCGAAGGCACAAAGATCGACAATCAAGTCCAGATTGGGCACAATGTTGAAGTTGGTCGCCATTGTGTGCTTGTTTCCCAGGTTGGGCTGTCTGGGTCTTCCAAGCTTGAAGATTTCGTTGCCATTGGTGGACAAACCGGTGTTGCTGGCCATATTACCATTGGTATGGGCGCGCAAATTGCCGCTGTCAGTGTGGTCAAGGATGACGTGCCAGCTGGTGGTCGCTATGGTGGCGTACCAGCAAAACCAGTAAAACAATGGTTCCGCGAGATGACAGCGCTGAGCCGCCTAGCTGAGAAAAACAAATAGCCATACGGTTACAAAGCGGGCCGATCCTTTTCCTTGTTGGGTAAAACAGAGGGATCAGAGCTCATGCCGAGGTCTTTCATCTTGGGCAGAAGGTCTCGCAAGGTGTTGAAGGGAAATGAACTATGAGTGAAAAACAGACCCTTGATAGTGCAGATATCATGCGTGTTCTGGAGCTGCTGCCGCATCGCTATCCATTCTTGATGATTGATCGCATCATCGACATGGATGGGGACGACAGCTGCGTTGGCGTGAAGAATGTTACCATCAACGAGCCGCATTTTCAGGGACATTTTCCTGTTCAGCCGGTTATGCCGGGCGTTTTGATTATCGAAGCGATGGCCCAGACGGCCGGTGCGCTTTGTGTCAATAGTCGCAAGGATCTGGGGTCTCCGAGCCTCGTTTATTTCATGACCATTGAAAAGGCCAAGTTCCGCAAGCCGGTTGTGCCCGGAGACGTCCTGCATATTCACGTCCAAAAGGTCAAGAACCGCGCCAACATCTGGAAATTTGCTTGTATTGCCAAGGTAGATGACGCAAAAGTCGCCGAAGCTGAAGTGAGTGCGATGTTGATCGGAGAAGAACAGAAATAATGGCGAATATTCATCCAACCGCAATTGTTGCCGATGGTGCGCAACTCGCCGATGATATCGAAATCGGCCCCTATAGCGTTATCGGTGCAAATGTTGTCATTGGTGAAGGTGGCAAGGTGCATTCTCACGTAGTGGTCGAGGGAAATACAAAAATCGGCAAAAATGTCGAGATTTTCCCCTTTGCTTCGGTTGGTACCATTCCTCAGGATTTGAAGTTCGAAGGTGAGAATGTTGGCTGTGAGATTGGCGATAATGTCAATATTCGTGAATATGTCACCATCAATCCGGGCACGCAGGGTGGCGGTGGTCTGACCAGGGTTGGCAATAATTGTCACCTAATGGTTGGCGCACATGTCGCTCATGACTGCATGATCGGCAATGATGTTATTTTGGTGAATCACGCGACCATCGCCGGTCACTGTGAGATTGGTGATCATGCGATTGTTGCCGGGCTTTCGGCGGTGATCCAGTTTGCCCGCGTTGGCGAGCACGCCTTTGTGGGCGGCATGTCTGGTGTCGAGAATGATGTCATTCCGTTTGGCTCCGTTATTGGCAACCGCGCCCATTTGGGAGGCTTGAATATCGTTGGCCTGAAGCGTCGTGGTTTCTCTCGTGAGACCATTCATAATCTGCGTCATGCCTATCAGATGCTGTTCGATGCAGAAGGCACGCTGAGCGAGCGCGTTGACAAGGTAGCGGCTGCCTTTGCTGACGATGAAAATGTCATGAAGATCGTCGACTTCATTCGCAAGGGGACCAAGAAGTCTCTTTGCACGCCGCGCAGCAACAAGGATTGATCGATGGTGTCTTGCGGTGATGGGCCGGTGGGCATCATCGCCGGCGGACAGGATCTTCCTTTTGAAGTCATCAATGCGCTACAGGCTTCCGGACGTCCCTATTTCATATTCGGTATCGTCGGCGAAGCCGATGCGCGCATTGAGAGCCACCCCCACCACTGGATCAAGTGGGGCGAGATCGGCTTGCTTTTCAAGCTAATAGAACAGAATGCCCTATCGGAGCTGCTGTGCATCGGGTCTATCCGGTCACGTCCGGATTTCAGCAATATCCGGCTCGATTTGGGAGCGATGAAAGCTCTACCTGCGATTTTGCGTATCATGGCTGCTGGGGGCGACGAAGGCGTTTTGCAAGGGGTCGCCGGCTTCTTCGAAAAGCGTGGAGTGCGGCTGGTATCTGTGCCTGAGGTGGCGCCCGGGCTTGTTGTCGGGCCGGATCTCAGCGTCGGAAATAAGGCAGCCGAGGCCAATGAGAGCGACATAGCCCTTGCTGCGCGGGCTGCGGGCCTCATCGGCGCTCTGGATGCCGGGCAGGGGGTTGTCGTTGCCGCCGGGCGCATTCTGGCGATGGAAGGACCGGAAGGCACCGACCAGATGCTTGCTCGCGTCTTGCAGATCCGGCAAGAAAAACGCGCGCGCTGGAATGAGGGCAAGCAAGGGGTGTTGCTCAAGCGGGCTCGGCCAGGGCAGGACCTGCGTTTTGACATGCCCACAGTAGGCCCACGAACCATAGAGAATGCCCACAAGGCAGGATTGGCCGGTATCGTCTGTGCTGAAGGGGAAGTGCTTTGTGCCAATCGGGCTCAGAGTCTTGAAATGGCGCGCGCTGCAGGGCTCTTTCTCGTATCTCGCAAGCTTGAAGATTTTTCTCTTTGATCATTTGATTGTCGGCATCAAACGGCTCCCGGGGAGTGCGCCATGAGTAAAGAAGTTCCTCTGATCTATATCGTGATTGGCGAAGAATCTGGTGACCAGCTCGGGGCGCGAGCCATGAGAGCGATCAAACAGGCTTGTGGCGGCCATGTGCGCTTTGCTGGGCTGGCGGGGGGGCGGATGCAGGCCGAAGGGCTTTCGTCTCTCTTTCCCCTCTCAGAGATCGCTGTAATGGGGATTATTAACATCATCAGGCAATATCCGTCTCTTTATCGCAGAGGGATGGAAGTGGTCGAGGATGTGCTCGCCAAAGATCCGGATCTGCTGCTCATCATCGATAGTCCTGAATTCACGCATGCGGTGGCCAAACGGGTGCGCAAGCGGAAGCCTGAGCTGCCCATTATCGATTATGTGTCGCCCAGCGTGTGGGCCTGGCGTCCGGGTCGGGCGCGTAAAATGGCACGCTATGTGGATCATGTGCTGGCGCTGCTGCCGTTCGAGGTAGAGGCGCATAAGCGCCTGCAGGGGCCGCCTTGCACCTATGTGGGCCATCCTCTTATCGAGCGTCTTGATGTTCTGCGCCCAGCTGCGGGTGAGCGCGGAGGGCTTGGTGCTCCGGTGCTTCTCGTTCTTCCGGGCTCACGGCGTAGCGAAGTTTCCCGCTTGCTCGTCGAACTTGGCGGTGTTGTCAAACTGGCCAAGGAGCGTCACCCGAATTTGCGTGTCATTCTGCCTGCCGTTGCCCATCTCAAAGAGCTGATCGATGAAGGACTGAAGGATTGGCCGGTCAAGCCAGAGGTCGTGTTGGGAGAAGAAGCCAAATTTGCAGCTTTCCGGCAGGCCCATGCAGCGCTGGCTGCTTCGGGTACGGTGACGCTGGAGCTAGGCCTTTCGGGCATTCCGATGATTGTTGCTTACAAGGTGGATTGGATTGTGCGGCAGTTCAAATGGCTGCTGACGGCCCACTCCATCGTTCTGACCAATCTGGTGCTCGGGCACAATGCCATTCCGGAATTTCTCGATGATGAGGCGAATGCGCAAAATTTGGCTCATCATTTGCTGCCCTTGCTTGAGGCCAGTCCGGAGCGGGCAGCGCAAGAAGCGGCCTTGAGCGAATTGGATGAAAACATGACGCTGCCTGATGAAACCCCGAGCGAGCGTGTGGCGCGCATTGTGCTTGGGGCCTTGCCGAAATGACAGTGTGTTTTCCAAAGCTGCGCCAGAACAAAGTGATATGAAAAAGGCTCCCATGCGGGAGCCTTTCTTGTAAGCGAGCCAAGTATCAGGCGCGATCTTAGCGATCTTCCATTTCAACATAATCGCGCATAGGGGCGCCGTTGAACAGCTGACGTGGGCGACCGATACGCTGGGACGGATCTTCCACCATCTCTTTCCACTGAGCAATCCAGCCAACGCTACGAGCCAGCGCGAAGAGCACAGTGAACATTTCGGCCGGGAAGCCGAGTGCACGCAGGGTGATGCCAGAATAGAAGTCGATGTTTGGATAGAGCTTCTTCTCGATGAAATACTCATCGTTCAGAGCAATCTTTTCCAGCTCCATTGCGACCTGAAGGGTTGGATCGTCGCCATGGCCGAGCTCGTTGAGCACCTCATGACAGGTCTGCTGCATGATGCGCGCACGCGGGTCATAGTTTTTGTAGACGCGGTGGCCGAAGCCCATCAGGCGGAACGGATCATCCTTGTCTTTTGCTCTGGCGACATATTCAGCCACACGATCGACGGTGCCGATTTCATGCAACATGTTGAGAGCCGCTTCGTTGGCGCCACCATGAGCAGGACCCCAGAGGCAAGCGATGCCGGCAGCAATACAGCCGAACGGGTTTGCCCCAGAAGAACCGGCAAGACGCACGGTGGAGGTCGATGCGTTCTGTTCATGGTCCGCATGCAGGATGAAGATGCGATCCATGGCACGTGCCAGGACTGGGTTCACTTCATATGGCTCGGCAGGAACCGAGAAGCACATATGCAGAAAGTTCGCCGCATAGTCGAGGTCGTTGCGTGGATACACAAATGGCTGACCGATGGAATATTTGTAAGCCATAGCAGCCATCGTCGGCATCTTCGCGATCATGCGCAGAGACGCAACCATGCGCTGATGTGGATCGGCGATGTCGGTAGAGTCATGATAGAAGGCAGACAGACCACCAACGATACCCACCATGACAGCCATTGGATGGGAGTCGCGGCGATAGCCGGTGTAGAATTTGCTCATCTGCTCGTGAACCATCGTGTGGCGGGTCACGCGCGTGTCAAAATCCTGTTTTTCTTCAGGAGTAGGCAGGTGTCCATAAAGCAGCAGATAGCATGTTTCCAGAAAGTCTCCATGCTCAGCCAACTGTTCGATCGGGTAGCCACGATACAGCAGCACACCTTTTTCGCCGTCGATATAAGTGATTTCTGACTCACAAGATGCAGTGGAGGTGAAGCCAGGGTCGTAGGTGAACATTCCGGTTTCTTTATAGAGGGACCCGATGTCGATGACGTCAGGCCCGATAGACCCGCTACGCACGGGAAACTCCCAGGTCTGGTCGCCGACAGTCAAAGTTGCTTTTTTATCACTCATTCGGATACTCCCAAATTTTGAAAACGATTTGCTGTTGTTCACGGAGCTTGAGCTTTATGCGTGGGCGCACAAAACCTTCCCTGACAACATAGGAATTGCGCTTTCGGTATCTGATTTTTTGCATTGTCGCAAGCAGTCTTAGGACTGAATATAGGGGCGCGATGGTAAAATATATAGGATTTTCAGTGCCTTATCCTACAAAAGTATGAGCGCTTCAGTCTAAAAACATTCATATTGCGCGAAACAATTATCGCGATAAGACTATGCTTATTCTACCGGAGCTTGGCAAGGGTAGAATCATGTTTATGTTTGTTGCGCAATCGCGCGAAAATCTTGTCAATTATATTCAAGATACGTAAAAAGCCGGTCGTAAGACCGGCTTTCTCATTATTTTCCCCAGAGCCTGTGTAAAAACCCTATTGGGTCTGATCCTTAAGGCGGGCGATTGATTCATCTTTGCCCAAAATGATCAAAACGTCGAAAATACCCGGCGATGTGGCGCGGCCTGTCATGGCAGCCCGAAGGGGTTGCGCAACTTTGCCAAGCTTGAGGTCTTTCTCTTCAGCAAAGGCCCTGATGAGTGCGTCTGTGCTTTCCAGGGTCCATTCTTCCAGCCCTTCAAGGCGTGGGAGCAGCTCGGACAGCATGGCGCGGGTTTCATCGGTCAGATGCTTGGCTGCCTTGTCTTCCATCGCCAGCGGGCGTGTATCAAACAGGAAGGCCAAGCCAGCCTTTAGGTCGAGCAAGGTTTTGGCGCGTTCCTTCACGCTTGGCATTGCTAGCATGATCTGTGCCTTCTTGGGCTCGTCGATCAGATCCAACATGGACTGGCCATCTTCAAGATGTGGAAGCAGCGTAACAAGCTGGCTATACAGGTCATCGTCATCGGCATGACGCATGTGCACGCCGTTGAGATTTTCCAGCTTCTTGAAGTCGAAGCGGGCGGCTGCCTTGTTCATGCCGTCAAAGCCGAACCATTCGATCATCTGATCGGTGGTCATAACTTCGTCGTCGCCATGGGCCCAGCCGAGGCGAACGAGATAGTTGCGCATGGCGACCGGCAGATAGCCCATATCGCGATAGGCCTCTACGCCGAGGGCGCCGTGGCGTTTGGAAAGCTTGGCGCCATCCGGACCATGGATCAGAGGAATATGCGCCATGGTTGGAACATCCCAGCCCATGGCCTGATAGACGAGTGTCTGGCGGGCAGCGTTGGTCAGATGGTCATCGCCGCGCATGATGTGCGTTACGCCCATGTCATGGTCGTCTACGACCACAGCAAGGTTGTAGGTCGGGTTGCCATCAGAACGCATGATGATCATGTCATCCAGATCTTTGTTGGGGAATGTGACCGTGCCCTGAACCTGATCTTCAATAACGGTGGAGCCTTCCTGCGGGGCTTTCAGGCGAATGGCAGGTTTGACGCCTTCCGGGGCTTCGGACGGATCACGATCACGCCAGGTGCCATCATAGCGTGGTGGGCGCTTTTCCGCGCGGGCCTTTTCGCGCATCTCCGTCAACTCTTCCGGCGAACAATAGCAACGATAGGCTTGGCCAGCTGCCAGAAGCTGCTCGACCACTTCACGGTGACGTTCAACGCGCGAATATTGCGAGATCGGGTCGCCATCATAAGACAGCCCCATCCACTCCATTCCGGCGATAATGGCATCGATGGCAGCGTCGGTGGAACGCTCGCGGTCCGTATCTTCGATGCGGAGCAGCATTTTGCCGCCATTGGCTTTGGCATAGAGCCAGTTGAAGAGAGCGGTGCGCGCCCCGCCGATATGGAGAAAACCTGTCGGGGAGGGGGCAAAGCGCGTTACAACCTGTGAACACATAATGCTATCAGTAACCTGTTATTCGGGATATAGTGCACCGGAAGTTGAGGCGGGTTGTGCCTACGGATCCCATTCTGGGGTCCGCAACGCGCTCCGCTTCAGGAACCGGCGATTGAAGTTGTCAAGGATCTAACACAGCTTGCGCCCAAGGCGAAAGACCTCATGACCGTCTGACGGTCGAAAAAGAGGTGCATAAGGACCAAATGTGATGGAAAGGGCGTCCCATCCTGCTGATAGCACAGACCGGAGCAACGCTCCGGCCATGCCAGAGGTCCATTCCGACGTCTATGACTGGCAGGGACTCGCCAACAATCCGGGCCTTGGCAAGCGCTTCAAATTCTGGCTGGAAGCCCTTTGGCAGGGGATTGAGCGGAACTGGCAGGAGGATTGCTCAGACCAGAATGCCCGGTTCCTCTGGGTCGCCGTCTTCATGGGGTTTGGTGCCGCCCTCTATTATGTTCTGCCTGATGAACCCAGTTTCTGGGGGCTGCTAGCGGCGTCTCTGGCGCTGTGTGGTTGGGTTTATCATCGCGCGGCCAAAGGACGGGTGGTTTTTCCGCTCTTGTTGGTGACGGCAATTGTGGTTGGTGTGTGCGCCGCCAGTGAACATGGGCATTTTTCAACGAGCCCCGTGTTGGCTCATAACTTTTCCAGTCCGGTTGTCGGTCGCCTTGTCCGCGTTGAGCAGAGGGGAACAGCCAAAAGGCCGCAGGAGCGCTGGACCATCGCTGTTGAAACCATAGAGAAACTCAGACCTGAGCGCACCCCGAAAAGGCTTTTTCTCATTCGGCGCGGGGCGAGGAGCAATTTCGCGTTGGGACAAGGCTCAGAATGTGGGCTCACCTGACACCCTTGCTGCAGCCCGTTTATCCGGGGAGCTTCGATTATGGACGTTATCTCTGGTCGCGATCTATCGGTGGTCAGGGCTATTTGAGCAATAGTATTGAGCGTCTGCCGGAAAAGACGAAGTCGGGCTGGCAAGGGCTGGTGCATGATGTGCGCGACAGTATCGAACGGACCAGACAGGCTGTGGCTCGTTATATTCTGCATCGGGTGGATGGAGAGGCTGGGGGACTTGCCGTTGCATTGGCCGTCGGGAAACGCGACTTTCTGTCTGACAATGTGGAGACTGCGCTAAGGCGTAGCGGGTTGGCACATATTCTTGCGATTTCCGGATTGCATATGGCTCTGGTGGCGATGTCCGTCTTCTGGGGTGTGCGCGGGATTCTGGCCTTGTTACCGCAATTGTCCTTGCATTATCCCATCAAGCAATGGGCGGCTGGGATGGCTTTGTTTTGCGCGGCGGCCTATCTGGTTTTCTCCGGCGCATCGGTTGCCACCATCCGCGCCTTCTGCATGACGGCCATTTTTCTGATAGCGATTCTGGCGGGGCGTCCCGCTGTGACCATGCATAACCTAGGGCTCGTTATGGTGCTGCTCATTCTCGTGCAGCCCTATGGCGTTGTTGAAGCCGGTATGCAGATGTCTTTTGCTGCAACGGCGGCCCTTATCGCTTCCTATGACCGCTTGACCCGTCTCCGCTTGCGTAAGAATGGTGCGCTAGCGCCTTCAGAGCATGGGCTTGTCTTTGGCTCGGCTCTTCATGCAGGGCGATGGATCATCGGGATCGGGCTGACATCTTTGATTGCGAGTCTCGCCGTGCTGCCCTTGTCCGTTGCGCATTTCCAGCAGATGGCGCCCTTCGGGCTTGTTACCAACCTTCTTGCGATGCCAGTCATCAGCCTGATCGTGATGCCGATGGGGTTGGTCGCAGTGTTCATGACGCCCTTCGGCTTGCAATCCTGGCCGCTGCAACTGGTCGAGTGGGGCCTTGATTGGGTTATCTCCATGGCGACAATGGTGTCACAGTGGGGGGACGCAGACTATCTTGTTGTCAAAGCCGGAGGGGACTTCCTTCCTTTTGCCCTAGCAGCACTTGCCGTCTATACCATTCATCGCAAATGGCTTTCGTGGCTGGCTATTGTCCCGCTTACTGTTGCTGCCGCTCTGTGGTGGTTTGCGCCGCAGCCTGACATCTGGATAGCGCAGACGGGTACCCGAGTCGCCAGTCGCGATATCGAGGGGCATTGGCAAAGGACTGGGGGGCGCGGGATGACGCTCGACTATCGGTCTGTTCTAAGGGCTGATGGGGATGCGCGTGCTCTGGGGGATGGTGATAGTCAAGACCGAGAGCCGAAAAAAAATCTGCTCTTATCGCAAACAAGCGCATGTGATAGGCAGGCCTGTTTTGTGACGTCTCTGAATACATCCGCGGCAGGGAGGAGCGATTTGTCTCTGGCTATCGTCAACAAAGCGTCGGCTTTTTCTGAGGAATGCGCGCTTAGAGACATCATTGTGTCGCGTTTGCCGGTGCCCCAAAGCTGCAAGGGGCCAACGCTCGTGATCGGAGCCGACAGGTTGTCACAATCCGGTGCGCAGTTTCTGTATCTTCATAAACAGGATGAACAAGGTCTGTTTGCGCGGTTGGCTGAGGACTATTTTGACATTGATGGGTCCGCTGGGGAAGAAAAGACATCAGAGCCGGAGAAAAATCCACACTGGCAGATCGAGGCGATTGCCGCTCTGCCCGTTGGCAAACGCCCATGGATGCCGGAGAGACGCTAAAAGTCGCTTGATGTCCAAGAGAGAATAGATATGAAAAATGCGCCCTTGGGCGCATTAGATGAATTCTCGATGTGTCTGGAAGATCTTGCGTCAATATTGGCGCATCAGTCCGACCAGCTTGCCCTGCACCCGAACCCGATCTGGGCCGAAGATACGTGTTTCATAAGCCGGGTTGGCAGCTTCCAGCGCGATGGAAGCCCCTTTCTTGCGAATGCGTTTCAACGTTGCTTCTTCATCGTCGACCAGTGCGACAACAATATCACCTGAAACAGCGTCATCTGATTTTTTGATGACCACTGTGTCGCCATCCAGAATGCCCGCTTCAATCATCGAGTCGCCACGAACCTCAAGGGCAAAATGCTCGCCACCGCGCAGCATCTCTACCGGCACAGACACGCTGTGGGATTGGTGCTGAATGGCAGAAATGGGAACCCCCGCCGCGATGCGGCCCATGACCGGCACCGACACACCGGAGACTTCTTCTGTCTTTTCCGGCTCGACCGGCTCACTCGGGCGCGATTTGCCAAGACCACCTTCCACCACACTGGGCGAAAAGCCGCGGCTTGGCGTGCTGAGCGTTGGTTTGTGCGCTTCTGGTAGCTTGAGAACTTCCAACGCTCTGGCGCGGTTTGGAAGGCGCCGAATGAAGCCGCGTTCCTCAAGCGCCGTGATCAAGCGGTGAATGCCTGACTTGGAGCGCAAATCCAGAGCGTCTTTCATTTCGTCAAAGGAGGGGGGAACGCCTGATTCCTTGATGCGTTCATGGATGAACATTAGCAGCTCATGCTGTTTGCGTGTTAGCATTTCCCTCTCCAAATTCCGCGATCGCTTTGTTCTCATAAGCGAAACAACAGTGGCACAAATCACGAACAAACTATACATGTTCTTGCTGTGTTCTGCAAGCGTGAAAAAGACCTGATTTGTCAATAGGAAGAGGGAATTGTGCGGTTGCCCGGTCTTTCGGGGAGCACATTTTGGCTTTTGATTGGGGTGGGTTAGGCCATGATTCTCACGGGGCAGTCAAACATGGTGGCAAACAAAAGGCGTGGGGAATAAAGTCTCCACGCCGAAATCAGCAGATTGTGCTTCAGTCATCCATGATCAAAGTGGCAGAGGGATTGCTGCCCAGAAGCCAAGGGCGGTCAGTCCGTTCAGGACAAAGGTCATGATTGCAATGGCTGTAGCCGGAGGATCGATATGTGTGTCGCCATGAACCAGGAACAGGCGGGCGCACAATTCACCCAGAAAGGCACAAATGATGCCTACGATCAAAGCCCAGAGCATGCTGCCAGATGCAACGCCCGCAATGGCTGCAGGAAGCGCAATGTGGTGGGTTACAGGCACAGCAAGGCCGAGCGAAAGCAGGATCAGGCTGGCTGCTGCAAAGCCGAAAGCCAACAGGGCGCCGGTGCCGCCATAAGTGATGCCGAGCCAACCACCCAGAAGACCAACGCCTGCGCCGATAAGGGCAATTTGCCCCTTGGTGCTCTGGAAGGGCAACCATTTGATGGCATCGCTTGGATCGAAGAAAGAACGTCCTTCTTCAGCTTTGCCAAACAGGCCGGCTTTGCCCCAGATGAGGCGCGCAACGACAGCTGAAACAAACACACATATGCCCGGATAGTCCGTCCAGGCAAGCCCCGGGCCGAAGTTTGGAATAAGCTGTACAAGGCAGCAAAGTGCATAGCCAAAGACGCCGAAGATACCGCCAACAAGTAGGACGTCTGGTTTGTTCAGCCCCATGCCCGCGGTAATGATGTCACGTCCGTTGTCGATGTATCCTTTGTTGGCAGCATAGGCTGCGGCTGCAACACCAGAGGCAAAGCCGCCCACATGCGGGCCGAAAGCCCCAAATGGCAAGCCGCCGAAATAACCGGCAGCGCCCTGAGCTACGCTGGTTGCGTCAGGGGCAATGCCCAATGTCAGGGCAACCCCGATCAAAGTTAGAAAACCGACAAATGCAAAGGCTGAAAGCGCACCTAATGCTGCGCCAAAGATCCCACCGCCAAACGCGACAAGAAGACTGATTATTGTAGCCGTCATATTTTACTCCCTAAAGCTTCCCGTAGTTGATGCCGACCAAGGGTCATCATCGAGCCGCGTATGTCCGCTTTCACCTCCTCGTTGAAAGAAGAAGGCCTCTCGACCTCCGTAATCTTGCGAATACTCAAAAGATCGAACACGCACTGGCATATTTAACTATTGAGATGAATTTCATTAATGACAATTGAATTCATCTTTAAATACTTGGGATTTGCTATCTGTAATTTGCAAATACTTTTAAATGCATATTTATAATGATAGGATTTGGTCAATTCGATTATTTTTACAAAAGTAGGGAATTTTTTGTCTTTGCTTTTTGAAGGCGCATAGGGCTGTGCTACAGCATTTGTTGTTTTTAATTGTTATAGTTATATGTATGTTTAATATAACATATATTTCAGTATCTTAATTGGAATTTTTCTGAGTTTCTCGGTATGGAGCCGCTTGCTCTTGCGCTATGCAGTTTGGGTCAAAATTTTTGCTAATTGTTCCATTTGATGGTCGTTCTTGAGCGATTTCGGGTTAAAAATTTACCTTTGTCTTTTCCTTATCTCTTTGGCTTTTGTCTTACGTCATTTCCTAAATAACTGAATTAACTGTGATAATTTGGTGTGTCAAAAGCCTGTCACACAATGTCAATTCTTTACCCCTCAATGACAAGCCTCTCCATTGATAGAAGTTTGGGCACAGGACTAATGTTTCGGCACAAGCCGGTCGTGGATCGGTGGGAGGCATTGGTTTTGTTTGGAGGGGCGGCCTGTAATGACAAGTATACTCATTATAGCTGGTGACTATTCGGAAGATTATGAAGTCATGGTTCCCTACCAGGCGTTGTTAATGCTTGGTTTTACGGTCGATGTCGTCTGCCCGAACAAGCGCAAGGGTGACTTCATTCGTACTGCAATTCATGATTTTGAGGGCGATCAGACCTACTCGGAGAAGCCGGGACATCTGTTTTGCCTTACCGCTTCTTTCTCGGCGATTGAGCCAGATTGCTACGACGGGCTTTATCTGGCCGGGGGAAGGGCGTGCGAATATCTGCGATTGGATGACGATGTCCTTTCCATTTGTCGCGGTTTCATGGAGCGCAATGCGCCGCTGGCCGCGATTTGCCACGGCATTCAGATTTTAACCGCAGCCAATGTTGTTCGCGGGCGCAAGCTGACGGCCTATCCGGCGGTTGCGCCGGAAGTCGTCATGGCGGGCGGAGAATTTATCAAAGTTGAACCGGATGAATCCGTAGTGGACGGAAATCTCGTGACCTCGCCAGCCTGGCCCGGCCACCCCGCCTTGCTGCGCAACTTTGTCAGTTTAATCGGTTCTCAAACATAGCACTAAGGAAAAGGCGATGGCGTTTGCGACAGAGAGTGCAAGCGAGGTCGTATCCTGCAGCCTGGAGGAAGTAATGATAGAGAAGGGCTTTTCTCAACCAACCGAACGTATTGTGCGGTTGAAAAACCAGATTCTGAACGCGACGCCTTTTGTGGAGTCCGAGCGTGCAGTTCTGGCTACCGAGGCCTACAAGGAAAGTGAACATCTTTCCCCGATCATGCGCCGCGCAAAAGTGGCCGAAAAGATTTTCAATAATCTGCCGGTTACCATTCGCGACGACGAACTGATCGTTGGTGCCATCACCAAAAATCCGCGTTCTACGGAAATCTGCCCGGAATTCTCCTATGATTGGGTAGAAGCCGAGTTCGAAACCATGGCAACCCGCATGGCTGACCCTTTCGAAATTCCGAAAGAAACAGCTGCCGAGTTGCATGAAGCCTTCAAATACTGGCCGAACAAGACCACCAGTTCCTATGCTGATTCCCTGATGTCTTCGGAGACCAAGGACTGCATCGCCAATGGCGTCTTCACCGTTGGCAACTATTTCTATGGTGGTGTCGGTCACGTTTGTGTTGACTATGGCAAGATCATGAAAATCGGCTTCCGCGGCATCATCGAAGAAGCCGTCAAAGCCATGGATGCGATGGACAAGAATGATCCATCCTACATCAAGAAACGCCAGTTCTACGAAGCCATCATCATCACCTACAATGCAGCGATCAATTTCGCTCATCGGTATGCTGACAAGGCTCTGGAACTCTCAAGGGCAGAAAGCAACCCGACCCGCAAGGCCGAGCTGGAACAGATTGCCAAGAACTGCGCACGCGTTCCTGAATATCCTGCTTCCAACTTCTGGGAAGCTTGTCAGACCTTCTGGTTCATCCAGTCTCTGATGCAAATCGAATCCTCGGGGCATTCCATTTCTCCGGGCCGCTTCGACCAGTATATGAACGACTATCTGCAGGCTGATGCATCCATCGACCGTGCTTTCGCTCAGGAACTGATCGATTGCATCTGGATCAAGCTCAACGACGTCAACAAAACCCGTGACGAAGTGTCAGCTCAGGCCTTTGCCGGTTACGCCGTGTTCCAGAATCTGTGCGTTGGTGGTCAGACATCTGACGGGCTGGATGCTACAAACGATGTTTCCTACATGTGCATGGAAGCTGTTTCTCACGTTCGTTTGCCAGCTCCTTCCTTCTCCATTCGCGTTTGGCAGGGCACGCCTGATGAATTCCTCTTCCGCGCGACGGAAGTTGTTCGTCTGGGTCTTGGTGTTCCGGCCATGTATAACGACGAAGTGATCATTCCGGCTCTTCAGAACCGTGGTGTTTCTCTCGCTGATGCCCGCGATTACGGCATTGTCGGTTGTGTTGAACCGCAGCCAATCCATAAGGCAGAAGGCTGGCACGACGCTGCGTTCTTCAACGTTGCCAAGATCCTCGAAATCACCCTGCACGGCGGTAAAGTTGGCGAAACGCCAGGCACCATCGGCAACAAGCAGCTTGGCCCGGTTACGCCGGACGTATCGCAGTGGAAGTGCCTTGATGACTTCTACGATGCTTTTGAAAAACAGATGGCCTACTTCGTCTACCATCTGGTTGAAGCTGACAACTGCGTTGACATTGCGCACGCCGAAATGGCTCCGCTGCCGTTCCAGTCTGCAATGGTTGATGATTGCCTTGGTCGCGGCATGTCCGTGCAGGAAGGCGGCGCCTTGTACAACTTCACCGGCCCGCAGGCCTTTGGTGTTGCTGACACCGGTGACTCTGTCTACGCAATGAAGAAATTCGTCTTTGACGAAAAGAAAATCAGCCCGGCAGAACTCAAGGAAGCTCTGGTCAATAACTTCGGTCAGCCGGTTGGCGGTGCTGCTCCTGCAGCTGCTGAACTGTCTGAAGATCAGGTCTATGCCGCTGTTCGCAAGGTTCTTGCCAACAACAACTCCATGGATGTCTCCGCTCTGAAAGATCAGGTCTATCAGACCCTTGGTTCTTCCAGCGCTGCGCCTAACGGCAAATATGCCGACATTCATCGTATGCTCGATAGCGCTGAATGCTTCGGTAACGACATCGATGAAGTCGATCTGATCGCCCGCAAGTGCGCTGAGATCTACTGTAAAGAAGTCGAAAAATACACCAACCCGCGCGGCGGTCAGTTCCAGGCTGGTATCTATCCTGTGTCTGCCAACGTGCTGTTCGGTAAAGATGTTGCTGCATTGCCTGACGGACGTCTGGCCAAGGCACCTCTTGCTGACGGTGTATCACCTCGTCAGGGTAAGGACACCAACGGTCCGACCGCAGCGGCAAACTCGGTTGCCAAGCTCAACCACTTCATTGCCTCCAACGGTACCCTCTATAACCAGAAGTTCCTGCCATCCGCCCTTGCTGGCGACAATGGCATCCTGAACTTCACATCGGTTGTGCGCTCCTACTTCGATCACAAGGGCATGCATGTCCAGTTCAACGTGGTGGACAGAAACGTCTTGCTCGAAGCTCAGCGTGAACCTGAAAAGCACAGAGACCTTGTGGTCCGCGTGGCTGGTTATAGCGCTCAGTGGGTCGTGCTCGCCAAGGAAGTGCAGGACGACATCATCAGCCGTACAGAGCAGAATCTCTAAGAGATTGGCAGACCTGCCAAGGCCTTTGGCTTTGGCAGGTCAGTATGGCGCGACAGGCTGTCGGGGTCTTTTGAGATTTCTCTCTCCGGCAGCTCACAATTGCTCTAAGTGTCAAGGATTTCTGTTTTATGTCTCGTTATCAGAGCTTCTTTTCAAAAACTGAAGTTGTTTTTGGAGCCGGGATGCTGGATCGGCTGAACGTTTATAGCGGTCAGAAGGTTGCGATCGTCACCGATGCCTTCATGGCAAAATCCGGTGCTCTGGACAGAGTGCGGGCGCATCTCACTGGATCAGAGTGTTTCGTCTATGATGAAGCGATCCCAGAGCCGCCTATTGAAACAGTGTCCAAGGGAGCTGGCCTTCTTGCCGACTTCGAGCCGGATGCGATCGTTGCTCTGGGTGGCGGTTCTGCCATTGATGCTGCGAAAGCCATTCTGGCTGTCGTTCGAGAAGTCAAACCCCAACTCACTATCCAATTTGTAGCCATTCCCACCACATCGGGAACCGGATCAGAGGTAACGTCGTACGCCGTGATTTCCGATCCGGCCAACAATCGTAAATTTCCATTGGTATCCAACTCACTGATACCGGATGTTGCGATCCTTGATCCCGAATTTGTCCGCACGGCTCCTGCCAATGTAACCGCGGACACCGGAATGGACGTCATAACCCATGCCATCGAGGCTCTTGCATCTTCCCGCTCTTCCTATTGCTCCGACGCACTGGCTGCCAAGGCCTTGTCGTTGGCATTTGAAAGTCTGCCGGCTGCATTCAAGAATGGTGATGATCTGGAAGCCCGCGCAGAGATGCATCAGGCTTCCTGCATGGCGGGCATGGCGTTCAATTCGGCAGGCCTCGGCCTGAACCACGGACTGGCTCATGCCATCGGCGGACAGTTTCATGTCGCCCACGGTCGTCTCAATGCCATGCTTCTGCCTCTGGTCATTGAATATAACGCTGGCCTTAGCGAAGGCGCTGCCTTCTGCGAAAAGACGGCGGACGTCTATGCCAGAGCTGCGACCAGCCTGGGCCTGCGTTTCCCAAGCATTAAGATGGGTGTCTGGGCTCTCATTCACGCGATTGAACGCCTGAATGCTCAGTTCAATATTCCCGCAACGCTTCGGGGGCAGGGGATCGACATGAACGCATATGCCCACAGCGAACAAACCCTTGTGAAAGCGACTTTCGCGGATGCCTGCACGGCTACCAATCCCAGAAAGCCGGTTGCTCAGGATCTGGTGCGGTTGCTGCGGCGCCTTGGTGGATAGGAGATGAGGGAGGACACCGATCAAACTACTTAAAAACTTGACGCCTCTAAAGGGCACATTCTGAACATCAAGAAAACTGGAGAGAAAAATGCAACAAGAAGCATTGGGTATGGTTGAAACCAAAGGCCTCGTAGGCGCAATCGAAGCCGCTGATGCGATGGTCAAATCCGCAAATGTTGGCCTGATCGGCTATGAAAAAATCGGTTCCGGTTTCGTGACCGTTATGGTTCGTGGTGATGTTGGCGCAGTTAAAGCTGCTACCGACGCAGGCGCAGTGGCTGCCGAGAAAGTTGGCACCGTGGTTTCCGTCCATGTCATCCCACGCCCACATACCGAAGTTGAAAAAATCCTGCCGAAAAGCGCGGAATAACCCCTGATCAGAAGGAGTATCGACAATGAATAACGATCTTGTCGAACAGATCATGGGCGAGGTTATGCGCAAAATGGGCTCGGAAGCTGCTTCCGCTCCCGCACAACCTGCAGCCCCTGAAGCGAAAAGCTGCGCAGCCAAGCTGCCGGCAGCTTGCGGTCTGACCGAATTTGTCGGAACCGCAATTGGCCACACCATTGGTCTTGTTATCGCCAATGTTGACTCTTCCCTGCATGAGCAGATGAAGATCGACAAGAAATACCGCTCAATCGGTATTCTTGGTGCCCGTACCGGTGCTGGCCCGCACATCTTTGCCGCTGACGAAGCCGTCAAGGCAACCAACAGTGAAATCATCTTGATCGAGCTGCCTCGCGATACTGAAGGCGGAGCTGGTCATGGTTCTTTGATCCTGTTTGGTGCTGAGGATGTTTCCGATGCCCGTCGTGCCGTTGAAGTGGCTCTGAGTGAAGTAGAACGCACCTTTGGTGATGTTTATGGCAACTCTGCCGGTCATCTGGAATTCCAGTATACCGCACGTGCAAGCACAGCCCTGAACAAAGCTTTTGGTGCACCGCTTGGCCAGTCCTTCGGTATCACCGTCGGTGGCCCGGCTGCCATTGGTGTTCTGCTGGCTGATACGGCTGCCAAAGCAGCAACTGTGGATGCGGTTGGCTATTCTTCACCAGGCAATGGTGGAACCAGCTTCTCGAACGAAGTCATCTTCACCTTCAGCGGTGACTCTGGCGCTGTGCGTCAGGCTATCGTTGCGGCTCGTGAAGTGGGCAAGCAGGTTCTCAAAGCCATGGAACCTGATGAGGATCTTCCTTCCAGCACAACCCCTTACATTTGATCGTAGGAAAGGAGGATCGTCATGTCGCAGAAAAGCCTCGGTTTGATTGAAACGACGGGCCTGACTGCTGCCATTGAAGCGGCAGACGCTGCCGTGAAATCTGCAAATGTCGAGCTTGTCGGCTACGAATTGGCCAAGGGAGGTGGCATGACGGTTGTCAAGCTCTATGGCGAAGTCGGTGCAGTCAATGCTGCCGTAGCAGCGGCAACCGCCGCTGCTGCCAAAATCAACACGGTCGTGTCCACGAAAGTGATTGCAAGACCTGCTGATGGCATGGAGTGCATGGTCATCTCCGAAGAAACGGTTGGTGCTGACCTCCCAAAGCCACCTGAGCCTCCTGAACCGACTCCGCCGACAGGTGGGGGGGAAGGGCCGAAATCCGGTCCTGACGATTCCGGTGAAGGCGGCTCGGACAAGGGCACTGAAGCCACTGGCGAGGACGCTGGAGCGGATGCTCCGGCCCCTGAGCAGACCGAAGGCAAGGCCGAGGCTGCTGAAAGCGCAAGTGCTAAGAGCAAGGTAGAGGCGGAGAAAGCGGAACAAGCAGTTCCGCAAGAGGCAAAAACGGAAGAGCTGGATCTTAAGCCGGTTGCTGACGTCAAGCCAATCGAGGCTGCAAAGCCCGCATCATCTACCGCCAAACCGGCTACGACACGCAAGACAGGCCGTGGCAGACGCAGACGCGCCTGAGTGGTTTGTCTTCCGACCATGAAAGATTTTCATCCCGCGGTTCTCTTGAGCTGCGGGATGACAAAGAAAGAGCAAAGAAAGAGCCATGCAACTGACTGAGCAAATGATCGATAAGGTTGTCGCCGATATTCTGGCAAAGGCAACAAGCAGCGCGGCGTCAAAGAGCGATCCTGCCTTGGTACCGGTTGGCGTGTCGAACCGCCATATTCACCTGTCCAGAGAAGACATGGAAATGCTGTTTGGTCCGGGGCAAAATCTAACCCGCATGAAGGCCATGAAACAGCCTGGACAATATGCGGCCGAAGAAACAGTTACTCTGAAAGGCCCCAAAGGCGAGCTGCGGCGCGTTCGGGTTCTCGGGCCATTTCGCAAGGAAACACAGATCGAGATTTCCGTATCAGACGGCTTTGCGCTGGGCATCAAGGCCCCGATGCGCATGTCAGGTGATCTGGATGAGAGCGCCGGCTTGGAAATTGTTGGCCCGCTCGGAACGGTCAAGCTGGAGCAGGGCGTCATTGTGGCGCAACGCCATATCCATATGCATCCCGACGACGCAAAAAAGGCCGGTGTCTGCAATGGCGAGATTGTTAGCGTGGAAGCACAGGGGCCGCGTGGGGGCATTCTCAAGAATGTTGCCGTGCGCGTATCCGAAGCCTCCGCTCTGGAAATTCATATCGATGTTGAAGAAGCCAACGCGCTTGGTCTCAAAAACAACGATCAGGTGCGAATTTGCAAATCCTGATTTTGCAAATTCCTATCGAACCCAAAAGTCAAAAGCCAACTGAAGAAAAGTCACCATGCGCAGTTCCGATGATATCTTGCACGACTTTGCAGACCTGATCAGAGAGGAGGCAATCTTGCCGAAATCTGAGTGGGCTGAAGGCCCGTTGAAGGTCGGCGTCGACCTTGGAACGGCCAATATCGTGCTGTCGGTGGTTGATGCGCAAAACCGGCCTGTTACCGGAGCAAGCTATCGTTCGACGGTCGTGCGTGATGGTATTGTGGTTGATTATGTGGGGGCTGTTCAGGCTGTTCGGTCTCTCAAGGCGATCATCGAGGATCGCCTGGGCCAACAGCTTGTTCGGGCTGCAACGGCCATTCCTCCCGGTATTCATGCCGGCAATGCCAAGGCCATTGGCAATGTGGTGGAAGCGGCCGATATGGAACTTGTTGAGATTGTCGATGAACCGACAGCTGCATCGCGCGTATTGATGGTGAGCGATGGTGCCGTCGTTGACGTGGGCGGCGGCACCACAGGCATCAGCATTCTGAAAAATGGCAGGGTGCTGGGCTCCTTCGATGAAGCAACCGGCGGAACGCACATGACCCTTGTGCTTGCTGGTGCCTATGGCATGAGCTTTGATGAGGCCGAGGAACACAAGCTTGATGTTGCGAACGATCGGGACGTGTTTCCTGTCGTGCGACCTGTGGTCGACAAGATGGCCAGCATCGTTTCCAGATTTCTGGATGGCAAAGATGTTGACGACATCTATGTGGTCGGCGGTGCCTGTACCTTTTCCGGCTTTGAAAAAGCCTTCGCGCAACAGACTGGTAAAACGGTGATCAAACCGGCAGAGCCACTTCTGGTCACACCTTTGGGTATTGCAATGTATGAGCAGAATGCCAGCCAGACCGGGCCGGCGGGGGGAGTGCAATAATGCCAGACCTCTCTCGTATCATTCAAACGGTTCTCGTAGAAATCATTTCAGAGAAGATCATCGAACGACTTTCAGTGATGAAGCGCAAGGCGCTGGTTTTACTGGATATGTCGGATGCCGGAATTGGAGATGCCGTTCAGGAACTGAACAAGCTGTATCGCGACAGTTGGTCACTTGATGTCGCTGCCACGCGCGAAGTGTTTGAAGCCATACCCTCCACCTTCCCTGGTCAAACACTTGCGATACCCAGAACAGCATGGACCGTACTTGATGCGGCATCTCCAATGACCGGCATGTCTTCACTACTGGACGATAAAACCATGCTCATCGTTCCCAACATGAGCATGGCACTGGCCGCCAAGGTAGCTCATGGCATCGGTGATGATGCGCCTTCAAGGCTGATGTCAACGGCACTGGAGATCGGCAAAGTGGTTGTGGCGGCAAAAGACGCCTGTTGTCCGGCCTGTCGTGATCGTGATGATCGGCCGTTTGTCGCCAATGATGCCTATCGGTCCATGATGATCGCCAATCTGGAAGCTTTGGATCACTATGGGGTCCGGCTTTGCCGCGCACCCCAGCTTTCGAAGGTTGTTGCGGGTGCCGTGACACCGTTCGCTTCGGGGCCTCGCGCTTTCATACCAGAACAAAAAGCCGAGCTCGTAACGCCTCCTGCTCCGGCACTCATCACCGCCGATAGCAAACGCGTGTTCGGATGGCGTGACGCCAAGCTTGCGAGCGGCTCAACAGTTAACATCGCTGAGGGGGTAGTGGTCACGCCACTCGCTCTTGAGGAACTGAGGGCGCGCAACATTTGCGTCGTCAGGCATTGAAAGGTCAGGACCATGTATTTGGCTAAAGTCATCGGAACTGTTGTTTCCACCAGCAAGGATATGTCCCTGTCCGGATCCAAGCTGCTGATTGTGGCAAAGCTCAACGAAAAGCAGGAGCCGACTGGAGAGACGGAAATCGCCGTCGATACGGTTGGGGCTGGTAACGATGAGATTGTGATCGTTACCCAGAACAGCTCGGCGCGCAAAGCCGCAACGCTGGAGAATTCAGTTACCGATGCTGCGATTGTTGGCATCGTGGATACCGTTGAAACCAAGCATAACTGGTAAGGACATGGTCGATGCTGACAGCAGAAAACAGGGAGCAGATTTCGGAACTGATCAATCGCGAGATCTCGCGCTTGAACCCTGGTCTCCTGAGCCAGACCCTGACCTTGAAGGAAGCCAAGACGCTGGCGGACCTTGCGCAGAAGAAGGCTTTGGAGATTGGTGTGCCAATTGCTGTTTCGATTGCCGATCCACATGGACAGCAGATCCTGTTTCACCGGATGGAGAACACGCTGCCGGTGAGCGCCCAACTGGCGACAGACAAGGCGCACACAGCAGCGACCTTTCGCATGACGACTGAGGAATTGGGCAAGCTGGCCCAGCCCGGTGAAATGCTTTTTGGCGTGCAGGCCAATATTGGCGGGCGCGTCGTGATTTTCGGCGGCGGCATTCCATGCTGTCGCGATGGCGCGGTTATCGGCGCCATTGGAGTGAGTGGAGGCACTGCCTATCAGGATGTACAGATTGCCGAACGCGCTCTAGACCTTTTTTCGAATAAACCAGAGCCTGTCTCTGAGGAAGGATGAAACCGTGAACGATCAACAGATCTCCGAAGCTGTGACGAGAGTCCTCAGCAGCTTTGGCGGAGCTAGCGCCGCACCAGTGGTTCCCGCTCCGGTCAATAATAAAACGGTGGCAAAAAGCACCCCTGCCGAGGATCAAGTGGCCAGTCTCGTGTCCCAAATCCTTGGTGAAAGCAAATCCGGTGGCGCCAAGGCAAAGCCGGACTATGTTCCAAGCCCGACCA
Source organism: Cohaesibacter marisflavi (assembly GCF_963665895.2). NCBI lineage: Bacteria > Pseudomonadati > Pseudomonadota > Alphaproteobacteria > Hyphomicrobiales > Cohaesibacteraceae > Cohaesibacter > Cohaesibacter marisflavi. The sequence continues at coordinate 857,137 of NZ_OY762534.1, forward strand.
AATGTGGCTGGGAACGTGCGGACAAGGGCTCTGCATCTGATGATGCCATGGTCTCGGGCGTGATTGCCAAGGTGCTCTCGGAATCGATGGGTAAAGCCCCGGCATCAACTGCAAAGGCTGCCGCTTCGTGTGTATCGATTGCTGTTTCCGATGCGGAAGCAACCGAATTGGGTGATGGTGTCTTTGCTACCATGGACGAAGCGGTCGAAGCTGCCGCGCTTGCCCAGAAGCAATATCTCTTTTGCTCCATGGAAGAGCGTCAGTCTTTCATCGATGGCATTCGCGATGTGATCCTGGAGCCTGAAACTCTGGACCGGATTTCCCATATGGGTGCCGAGCAGACGGGTATGGGCAAATATGAACACAAGATCATCAAGAACCGACTGGCCGCTGAAAAGACTCCGGGTACCGAAGACCTGACGACGGAAGCATGCAGTGGCGATGGCGGTTTGACGCTGGTGGAATATTCCGCCTATGGCGTTATTGGGTCCATCACACCGACGACCAACCCGACAGAGACCATCATCTGCAATTCCATCGGCATGCTGGCTGCAGGCAACTCGGTGGTCTATAGCCCGCATCCGCGTGCGCGGGTTGTTTCCCTTTTGACCATCAAGCTGATCAACCGCAAGCTGGCAACGCTTGGCGCTCCAGCCAACCTGATCACGACGGTACAAGAGCCTTCCATCGACAACACCAATGCCATGATGCAGCATCCCAAAATCCGCATGCTGGTCGCTACCGGTGGACCGGGTATAGTGAAAACGGTCATGTCCACTGGCAAAAAAGCCATCGGGGCAGGGGCAGGCAATCCGCCGGTTGTCGTCGATGAAACCGCAGACATCGAAAAGGCTGCCGTTGATATCGTCAATGGCTGCAGCTTCGATAACAATCTGCCATGCATCGCCGAGAAGGAAATCGTCGCAGTCAACCAGATTGCGGACTATCTCATCTCTTGCATGACCAAATGTGGCGCCTATCTGGTGGAAGATCCGGCTGTGGTCAAGAAGCTCGAAGCGCTGGTGATCAACGAAAAGGGTGGGCCGCAGACCTCATGTGTTGGCAAGAGCGCTGTCTATCTGCTCGACAAGGTCGGAATCAAGGTTGGCGATGACATCAAGGTCATTCTGATTGATCTGCCCAAGGAGCATGTCTTCGTTCAGGAAGAGCTGATGATGCCGATCCTGCCCTTGGTGCGCGTGCCAGATGTTGATGAAGCCATCGATTTCGCCGTTGAAGTCGAACATGGCAACCGTCACACGGCGATGATGCATTCGACCAATGTTCGCAAACTGACCAAGATGGCCAAGCTCATCCAGACGACCATTTTTGTCAAGAATGGCCCATCCTATGCAGGCATCGGCGTTGGCGGAGAAGGCTATACCACCTTCACGATTGCCGGACCGACCGGTGAAGGGCTGACCGGCCCGAAAGCCTTTGCCCGTAAACGCAGATGCGTGATGGTTGAATCGCTGAATGTGAGATAGAGCGGCATCCCCTTTGCTGCTCTCCAAGGGTCAGGCGCTCGCGCCTGGCCACCCCAAACAAATCTCTGTTGCTCCCAACAACAGGGCGAAAATCAGAATGAAATCTGAGGGAGGGACCGCGTAATGAATGCAAGGATCATCAATGCTCCGCAACCGGACGTGCTGCTGATGCTCCAACGACGCATGCCTCCGCATGGCCGCACATGGGTCAAGGAACACAGTGTCGGGTCCATCGGTCTTATTCAGGCAAGTGTGACGGATCTGTTTTTCTTCTCCGATCTTGCCTTGAAGGCTGCCGACGTATTCACCGTCGAGATCTATGGCACATGCCCTCAGCATGTAACGACACTGGCAATTCTGGGCGAAACCTCCGCAGTGAAGGCGGCGATGGAGTCAATCGAGATTGCAGGACAAACCAGCTTCTGACCGGGATCGAGGCATAAAAGGACTAGGCGGGAAAGAAAAATGGCCCCAATTAACTACGATCAGGAAGGTGTCGTCTTCGACATCCAGCGCTACTCAATTCATGATGGTCCCGGCGTACGGACAATTGTCTTTCTCAAGGGATGTCCGTTGCGGTGTCGTTGGTGCAGCAACCCTGAATCCCAGGATCCGAAGCCGGAGCTCTTTTACAAGGATTCAAGCTGCATTCATTGTGGCAAATGCCTTCCGGTCTGTCCGGTCGCGGCATTGTCTCGGGACAATCCGGGCTTTGTTGATCGCGACAAATGCATTCGTTGCGGCGCCTGTGCCGAGGCGTGCCCAACCGATGCCCTGACACGTTCGGGCAAAGTGATGACCGTCAATCAGGTTTTGCAGGAAGTGCGCAAGGATGCGACCCATTATCGCCGATCTGGTGGCGGGATCACGCTTTCCGGCGGCGAACCGCTGATGCAGAGTGATTTTGCCCGTGAACTGCTTAAAGCTTGCCATGAGCAGGGCTGGAATACGGCAATGGAAACCACCGGCTTCACAACGCCCGAGATCATTGCTGACGTCATGCCTCATGTTGATCATGCGCTGCTTGATATCAAGGCTATTGATCCGGCTGTTCACATGGCCAACACCGGCGTTGACAATCGCATCATCCTTGAAAACGCCATCCGGACTGCCATGACCAGCAAGTCGGTTGTCGTTCGTGTTCCAGTGGTGCCCGGCGTCAATGACACCGAACAGGCAATTTCGGATATCGGTAACTTCGCCAAGATGTTGCCCGGTGTGGAGACAGTCCATTTGTTGGGCTATCACTCCTATGGGGAAAATAAGTATGGTTTGCTTAACAGGGCCTACCCAATGGGCGATACCCCCGATCTTCCCAAGGATGCCTTGCCTCCGCTCAAAAAGGTCATCGAGTCTCTTGGATTGAATTGCATGATCGGTGGTTGAGCCAGGACTAGCGGGAAGAAGAAGGGCAGGAGAAACCCATGCGTACAAGCCTCGTCAGCGCGGAATCGGTAACCGAAGGGCATCCGGACAAAGTATGTGACCAGATTTCGGATGCCATTTTGGATGCCTATCTGACGGTCGACAGAGAAGCCCGTGTTGCTGCCGAGACCGTTGCCGCCGGAGACACTGTGTTTCTGGCTGGCGAGATCACTTCACGACAGCGCGTGAATGTCGAACCCGTCGTGCGCGAAACCATTCGCCAGATCGGCTATACCGATCCGGCTCTTGGTTTTGATGCGGATCATTGCTTTCTGATTACCGATCTCCGTGAGCAGTCGCCCGATATCGCGCAAGGGGTTTCTCGCGCCGGTGAATTGGGGGCGGGGGATCAGGGCGTTTTCTACGGCTTTGCCACAGATGAAACGCCTAGTTACATGCCTGCGCCCATCCATTTTGCCCATAAGCTCACCAAGGCTTTGGCCGATGCGCGCCACAATGGTGTGCTGGATTGGCTGCGGCCGGATGGCAAAGCGCAAGTGACCTTCGTTTATGACGAAAAGGGTTTGCCAACACATGTCAGAAGCATTGTCGTATCGACTCAGCACGCCCCTGAAGTGGATCAGAAAATGTTGGTTCGGGGGGTGTTGGAGCAAGTGATTTGTCCATATTTGCAGCAGTGGATCCAATCAGATACACGCGTGCACATAAATCCCACTGGACGGTTTGTGGAAGGCGGTCCAAAAGCGGATACAGGGTTGACCGGACGCAAGCTGATGGTTGATACTTACGGCGGAATTGCCAGGCACGGAGGCGGTGCATTCTCTGGCAAAGATCCGACGAAAGTTGATAGGTCAGCTGCCTATTATGCCCGTTATATCGCGAAGAATATCGTGGCTGCTGGCCTAGCAAAGAAATGCGAAGTTTCTCTAGCTTTTGCTATTGGGCAGACAGAGCCTGAGATGGTTGATGTGAATGCATTCGGCACATCAGTCGTCGATCCGGACAAATTGGTCTATGCCGTGAAGGAACTCTTCCCACTGACGGTTTCTGGGATGATCGAAACGCTTAATTTGCGTCGACCAATTTACAAGCAAACTGCTGCCTATGGCCATTTTGGCAGGGAAACAGGTGTGTTTCCATGGGAGGGAATGGAACGTGCAGCAATCTTACGAAGGTTCTGCCAATGAGGAGATAATCGGCTGGGGAGGAAGACAGGAAAACCCTGCAGGGAAGAATGGTAAAGGCGCGCATATAGCTCGCAAGAAATTGTCTGATCTGATCAGTGTGGAGGTACTGCAGAAGGTTCAGGACGATTTTAGCGCAGCTGTTGGTGTTGCAATTGTTATTGTCGATCCTGACGGGGTTCCCGTTACTCAGCCAAGTGGTTTTACTCCTTTTTGCAATACAGTTCGCAAAATGGACAAATTGCGCGAACGGTGTTTTCACTGTGATGCCGTCGGGGGGCGTATTGCGCTTTCAACCGGCGAGCCATCTATCTATAAATGTCATTGTGGGCTGGTGGATTTTGCCGCGCCTATCATCATGAAAGATCAGTATCTTGGTGCCGTTGTCGGTGGGCAGGTACACCTGACGGATCTGCACGAAGGAGCGGATCTGGAAGACATGTCCAATCTGTTCGCATCCGGGGATTCCTGGGACGTGGACAAGCAATTGGTCGAGCTGCATGAAGGCGCTTGGCAGTTGCCCTATGACCGGCTGAAGAGTGCGGCCTATTCGTTGCTCAACATCGCGTCGCATCTGGCAGAAGAAAGCTACTCCAATACGGTTTCTCAGGAGCTTTATGTCAAGAATATGCGGTTGATGGAGGAATCCAAGAAGCGGGCCGAGCTGGAGCGTTCATTGCGCGAGGCGGAGCTGCAGGCCTTGTCCTATCAGGTCAATCCGCATTTCCTGTTCAATGTCCTCAATACGATTTCACGATTGGCACTCATTGAAGATGCGGGCGAGACGGAAAAGACCGTTCACGCCTTTGCTGACATGATGCGTTATATCCTGAAGAAGAGCGGGAACCAGTTTGCACCTTTGGGGACTGAAGTGGAGCATGTGAAGAACTATCTCTATCTTCAAAAGCTGCGGTTGGGTGACCGGTTTGACGTGTCTCTTGACGTGCCCGAGGAATTCAATGAAGTGCTGTGCCCCTTCATGATCCTGCAGCCCATCGTCGAGAACTGCATCAACTATGCAGTCGAGCCGCGTGAGAGTGGCGGCTTCATCAAGATCAACGCCTATTCGGATGCGCAGGATCTGATTGTCGATGTCGAGGATAATGGGGAAGGTATCTCTCAGAAGCGCAAGCAATCGGTGCTCAAAGGGGAATCCGAACACGGAAACCGCAAGAGCATTGGTATTTTCAATGTCGGCAGTCGCTTGCAGCATTTCTTCGGTGAAGAATATGCTCTTGAGATTGTTAGCCCCTATCGGCAGGGAAAAGGAACGCTTGTGCGCATCAGGCTACCGCTTGAGTTCGACCCGTGTGCGTTCCAGATGAAATAGGCTCGCGGTTTTCCGAGGGGCGGTTGAGGAGAATGAAACATGTATGATGTTGCTATCGTGGAAGATGAGGAATTGGAGCGGCGTGCGCTGCGTACAATTCTGAGCAACAAGATTGACGGCATCAATATTGTTGGTGAGGCACGCAATGGTGTTGAGGCCATGGACCTCATCAACAATAACGCGATTGACCTCATCCTTGTCGACATCAACATCCCCAAGCCCAACGGACTGGAAATCATCCAGTCGCTGCGGCAGAAGAATATGAAGACCAAGGTCGTTATTCTCACTGCCTATGACTATTTCGAAATCATGCAGAAAGCGATCCATCTCAAGGCGGATAGCTTTCTGCTAAAGCCAGTAAAAACAGATGAGTTGCTCGGCGTTGTTAATGCGTGTCTGGGAGATTTGGGAGCAAGTCGCACGCACAACGAGATTGCCGATCAGATCTGGACACTGCTGGAACAGCGCGCCTATAGGGATTGTCTCTCACTGGTACGCAAGCATCTTGAAGCTATTTATGCGCGCAAGGGCGAAGCCCCGCGCCAGGCTATTCTGGACTTTTCCGATGAACTTCTGGCCCTTTCCGAAAAGCGCAAGGTCGAGATGCCAGACGATCTTCTGGAGCAAATTGCCAATTTGCGAAAGGAACGGTTGGACGCGCGCAGTCGAAACCGAATACATGGACTATTCTGCCAGATAGTCGATGCCCTGTTCCAGATGACAGAAGAACATTTCGGCCGGTCACCGGAGCGCATGCAGAATGTGTTGAATTATATCGAGCGCAATCTGAATAAGGAGATTACGCTGGAAGATGCCGCCAACTGCGCCAGCGTCAGTCCGTGCTATTTCTCGCGCCTGTTCAAGAAGTCGATGGGAGACACCTTCGTTGCCTATGTCAAGCAACGGCGCATTCATCACGCGAAAGAGATGCTTGAGGGTAGCGATTTGCCGATCATGAATATCGCGCTGGACTTGTCCTTCAACGATATCAATTATTTTGCCAAGGTGTTCAAGAAGGAAGTGGGCGTGACGCCGAGTGAATATAGGCGTCGATGCCGCGCTTGACAGGAAGCACAAGTCGGCCAAAGCCCTCTGCGCTCCTGATCTTTGCGATCTAACAACCGCCTATCCAATGCATTTGGTGGGCCATAAGGCGTCGTTGTACTCTGGACGGATAGTCCGAGATGATGGCGTCAACGCCCAGATCGATCATCCTGTCGATGTCTTCTGTCTCATTGACCGTCCAGACATAAAGGCCGATGCCGAGGGCTCTGGCTTCGGACACGGCTTGCTCGTCGAGATCCTTATATAGGCTCGACCAATTGTTGCCGCCTGCTTTCTTGATGAGCGCAGGGATCGTTTCATCATCTGAAAGGCATTGGGTTTTACCAAGCCATGGGGAGCCCTTGTAGATGGTGGCATGCTCTCCATTGTGGGCGGCTATGGTCAGATAAGAGCGCTTTAAGTGGGGTGCCTTGTCTCGTACGAAATCAAGAATGGCCCAATCAAAGGACTGGATGATCACCTTGTCGGCGTAGGCGTGCTTCTTGATGAGGGCCAGAAGGATATCGACGGTCTTTTCCGCTCTGTCCGTGTGGCCCGGACGGGTCGGGTCTGATTTGACCTCGATGTTGAGCGTGATGCTGCCTGTGCCCGAGCTGGTTTCATAATCGCTGCAAAAGACCATTATCTCTTTAAGAGTCGGGATTGTTACCCCGTCAAGGAAAGCCTGATCGGGGAATTTTGCGCCATAGGGGCTGCCTGCCTTCAAGCCGCCGATGTCATAGCTTTTCAGCTCTGCCGCCGTCAGCGTAATGGATTCCGGTCCGGTGCCGGTTAGCCATTGGCCCTCGCTGTTTCTGGTCTGCGCGGTCGAAAGCGTGAAGTCATGGGTTGCCACCAGAATGTCGTCGGCAGTCAGTTGTATATCCAGCTCCAGCGTCCGGATGCCCGTGGAAAGGGCGTAGGCATAGCCTTCAAGCGTATTTTCGGGGAAAAGCCCCCTTGCTCCGCGATGACCATGAATGTCGATCACGCGGACTTGCAAGCGCGATTGTGTATTTGGCATTGAATTCCTCTTGATCTAGTTGATGCGCTTTCCGCTTTCCGGATCGAATACATGCAGGTTTTCCGGGTCGATTGCAAAGCTGAATTTTGTTCCGCTGCTCACGCGGTGGATGCCATCCAGCCGAACGGCCATACTGTTGGTGGCTTTGCCAAAGTCGGCATGAATGATCGTGTCGGCTCCCAGCTCCTCGATGACATCGGATTTAAGAGAGAATAGGGCGTTGCCGTTGGTGGCAAGACGAATATGCTCCGGCCGCATACCGAGCTTGACCGATGCTCCTGCCTGCGCGTTGAGGCGTATGCCCAGCGGAATGATTTCCCCCTCAGGCAGTGTGATAGAGGAGGCGTCCTCGCTAACTGTGCCATTGAGAATATTCATAGCCGGTGAGCCGATGAAGGTGGCCACAAACAGGGTTGCCGGTTTGTCATAAAGATCGATCGGTGTGCCGAACTGTTCAACAGACCCTGCATTGAGCACCATCAGCCGATGGCCCAGCGTCATGGCTTCCACCTGATCATGGGTGACATAGACCGATGTTATGCCGAGCCGCTCTTGCAGTTTCTTGATCTCCAGCCGCATTTGGACACGCAATTTGGCATCGAGGTTGGAAAGCGGTTCGTCAAACAGGAAGACATCCGGCTCGCGCACGATGGCGCGTCCCATGGCAACGCGCTGGCGCTGACCGCCGGAAAGCTGGCGGGGGGAGCGCTTGAGATATGGCGTTAACTCAAGAATTTCGGCTGTCTCTTCCACGCGACGGCGAATTTCCTCTTTTGGCACTTTTCTGATCTTCAGCCCGTAGGACATGTTGTCGAACACGCTCATATGGGGATAGAGCGCATAATTCTGAAAAACCATGGCGATATTGCGTTGTGCCGGTTCGAGCTTGTTGACGACGCGTTTGCCAATCTGGATCTCGCCGCCGGTAATGCTCTCCAGCCCCGCAATCATGCGCAGCAGGGTGGATTTGCCACAGCCAGAAGGGCCAACGATGACGACGAATTCACCCTGTTGGATGGAGCCGCTGATCCCGTGAATGACTTCGCTGGGACCGTAGGATTTGCGTACATAATCAAGAGAAATATTGGACATGATTTAACCTGTAGATCCCGTTATTTATCCGTTTCCGTCAAGCCTTTGACGAAGAGCTTCTGCATGCTGACGATCACCAGAATGGGGGGCAGCATGGCCAGCAGTGCTGTCATCATGATGGTGTTCCATTCCGGCGTGCGCTCGGCGGAGTCGAGCATTTCCTTGATGCTGACAACGACCGTTGAGAGCGAGGAATCCGTTGTGATCAGAAGCGGCCACATATATTGGTTCCAGCCATAGATGAAGAGAATGACGAACAGGGCTGCAATGTTGGTGCGCGAGAGCGGCAACAGCATGTCAAAGAAGAAGCGCACAGGGCCTGCCCCATCTATGCGGGCGCTCTCTAGCATTTCGTCAGGAATGGTCAGAAATACCTGCCTGAACATGAAGGTCGCAGTTGCCGAGGCGATGAGAGGCACGGTGAGGCCCAGATAGCTGTTGAGCATGCCCAGAGAGGCAACCACCTCGAAAGTTGGTAAGATACGCACCTCGACGGGGAGCATCAGCGTGATGAAAATCATCCAGAAGAAGCCCATGCGGAATGGAAAGTCGAAATAGACGATGGCGTAGGCCGAAAGGATGGAAATGATGATTTTGCCGATAGCGATCATCAGGGCCATGATGAGCGAGTTGAACATCATTTTCCAGACGGGGAGCATGTCGACACCAGAGACGACCTTGCCTTCAAGGGCCAGCTTGAGATTATCGAAAAAGTGCGAGCCCGGCCAAATAGGGATAGGCGCCTGCGACATGCGGGCCAGATCGTGTGTCGCGGCAACGAAGGTTATCCAGATCGGGAAAGCGATAAGGATAACGCCCAGGATCAGAATGATATGCGTGAGCGTATCGAAAAAGGGACGGTTCTCAACCATTAGTAATCAACCCTTCTCTCGACATAACGGAACTGGATGACCGTGAGGCCGATAACCATGGCCATCAGGATCACGGACTGCGCTGCCGAGCCGCCCAGATCAAGTCCGATAAAGCCATCGCTATAGACCTTGTAGACGAGCGTTACGGTGGAGCCTGCCGGGCCGCCTTCGGTTACGGCGTGAATGATGCCGAATGTGTCAAAGAAGGCATAGACGATGTTGATGACGAGCAGGAAAAATGTGGTCGGGGAGACCAGCGGAAAAATGATAGTCCAAAAGCGCTTGGCCGGGCCTGCGCCATCAATGGCTGCGGCCTCGATCATGGATTTCGGAATGGCTTGCATCGCTGCCAGATAGAACAGGAAGTTATAGGCAATCTGCTTCCAGCTGGCTGCAAAGACAATCAGAGCCATGGCCTGGCCGCCATTGAGAAAATGGTTCCAGTCGACCCCGATCAGATCCAGCCAATAGGCGATGATGCCGACGGACGGGTTGAACATGAAAACCCAAAGAGCACCGGCCAAAACGGGAGCAACGGCATAAGGCCAGATCAGCAGTGTTCTGTAGATTGTGGCGCCTTTGACCACCCGATCTGCAAAGCCGGCAAGAATCAGGGAGAGGAACATGGAAAGCGCGGCAACCATGACCGAGAAGAAGATGGTACGGATGAAGACATCAGCATAGATCGGATCTTCAAATAGGATTTCAAAATTCTCGAACCAGACAAATTCACGGCCAAAGCCAAAGGCGTCTTCAATCAGGAATGACTGATACATCGCCTGTCCGGCAGGCCAGATGAAAAAGACGATCGTAATGGCAATCTGGGGCGCTACCAGAAGGTATGGCAGGGGGGAAGAAGGAAAATGAACACGCTTGATCATGTCATCGGGGTCCTTGGGGGCTTGCCGTAAAACCATGCCGCCCGGTGGGCGGCATGGAAATTGTTCGCTTTAAGCCAATGAATTATTTGGCGCTGCGTTCGAACTTGCGCAGAAGAGCGTTGCCGCGTTTTACAGCGTCGTCCATAGCGGTCTTGGCGTCTTTTTTGCCAGCCCACAGAGCTTCCATCTCTTCGTTGACTACGTCACGAACCTGAACCATGTTGCCGTAGCGAATGCCGCGGGAGTTCGGAGTCGGGGTATTTAGGCTGAGCTGTTTGATGGCCGTGTCGGTGCCCGGGTTTTCCTTGTAGTAACCCTGCTCCTTGGAAAGTTCGTAAGCGGCCGTGGTGATTGGCACATAGCCGGTGGTCTGATGCCATTTGGCCTGAATTTCCGGAGTGGAGATGAATTTCAGGAATTTGGCAACGCCTTTATATTCTTCACTCTCATGGCCCTGCAGCACCCAAAGGGTTGCACCACCGATGATGGAGTTCTGAGGCTTGTCAGCAACGTCGGTGTCCAGTGGCAACATGGTTTGGCCGAAGTTGAATTTGATGTCCTTTACAAAGCCGCCATAGTAAGCGGAGGAGTTCATCCAGAGGCCACATTCGCCATTGACGAAGAGCGGACGGGATTCACCGGTGCGGCCGCCATATTTGAACAGGCCTTTTTTGCCATCGTCAGCGATCTTCTGCAGACGGTTGATGACAGCGTCATTGTTGAAGGTGAATTCGGTGTCGAAACCGGCAAAGCCGTTTTCCTTGGTGCCTGATGGCATGTTGTGCCATGCGGAGTAGTTCTCCATCATGACCCAGGATTGCCAACCGAAGGAATAGCCGCAGTCCATGCCGCTATCGACCAGCTTCTGGGCTGCTTCTTCCACTTCATCCCAGGTGGTTGGCACTTTGGCGCCTGCTTTGTCCAGCGCGTCTTTGTTGTACCACATGACAGGGGTGGAGCTGTTGAATGGCATGGAAAGCAGATCGCCTTCCGGGCTCTGATAGTAGGAAACAACAGCTGGCAGGTATGCTGACTGGTCGAATTCCTCGCCAGTGTCTTTCATCAGCTGGCTGATCGGATAGATAGCGCCTTTGGCTGCCATCATGGTGGCGGTACCAACTTCAAAAACCTGAACGATGGCTGGCTGCTCTTTCGCGCGGAATGCTGCGATAGCGGCCGTCATGGTGTCTGCATAACCGCCCTTGTAGACAGGAACGACTTTATAATCGGACTGAGAAGCGTTGAATTTCTCGGCCATTTCGTTGACGAGTTCACCGTTGACACCACCCATGGCGTGCCACCACTGAATTTCCGTTGCAGCCATTGCCGGTGCAGTCAGGCCAGCAATGATCGTTGCAGCCAAAAGGGCTTTGCGTGACAGTTTCATTTGAGTTTCCCTTGCTCAAAACAGAGACAATATGAATTCGTTCCTCCAAGTCCTCAGCTTCCTCTGCAAGGAAGTGGCTTCTTCTTCTCTTATGGAGGAGGGAAGCCGCCCGGCCGTTTAAAGGCGCTCCTAACATCATTGTGTTGAGCGAGATGACCGGCCCGTTTGGACAAGGGCAAAATGAGGCGAGCGGTTGAATAATTCAAATGAAGTTTTTTCTTAAATGTCATAACATCATGTTATGAAATTTGGTATTTGGTAAAGCGTGGCAGGTTGAAGGCGCGGAAAAGAACGAGACGCATATGATACAGTTGAGACAGTTGGAAGCCTTTCGAGCGGTGGCGACCACGGGGAATGTGACGTCGGCGGCCAAGCTGTTGGATATTTCGCAGCCAGCGGTTTCGCGCCTGATATCGAGCCTCACCCAGCGGGTGGGCTTTGAGGTTTTTATGCGTGATGGCGGGCGGCTCGTTCCAACGCAGGAAGCGCGGTTTCTATTGGGCGAAGTAGACAGGGTGCTGGCCGGGCTTGGCAATATCGAGAAGCTGGTTGAAGAAATTCATGATTTGCAAGTCGGGCATTTGCGCATCACGTGTCTGCCGGGCTTTGCGACCACCCATTTGCCGCGGGTTGTTGCCGATTTCATGAAGGAACGCCCGGGCGTGACTATGGCCATTGAGCCGGATAGGCCGGAGCGCATTCTGGATTGGATTATCTCGCACCAGTATGATGTGGGTATCTCTTCCCATCATGAACCGCACCCTGCGCTGGAGATCATCCCAATCATGATGCGCAGTGTATGCGTTTTGCCGCAGGGGCATCGCCTCAAGGACAAGGAGCATATTACGCCGCAGGATCTGGACAATGAGCCCTTTATTCATGCCAGACGCGGCAGTGATTATTTCAATTTGGTGAATGCGGCCTTCGAGGCGAGTGGAGCGCGGCTTAATCCGATCATAGAATCGCGCCAGTTCGGCCTTGCTTGTCGCATTGTGGCCGGCGGAGTTGGCGTCAGCGTGGTTAGCATCATCGATGCATTAGAATATGAAAAAGACGGATTGATCATCAAGCCGTTCAAGCCTGTGGTGCCTCACAGGCTCAGCATTCTCTTTCCAACTCACACGCCCAGATCTGTCATCACGATGGAATTCATCGATCGGTTCATCAAGAGTCTGGAACCATACCAGATCAAAAGCCGAACGCAGGCCTACTAGTCGGGAAGGTGCCCGGCGCATGTTTAAGACATCCCGCCACGCACAACGAAACGTTGGTGGCGGGATCTGATCTGCGAGCTGATATCATCCAACTGGGTGGATGGGGGCAGAGGTCGCTTACGAGCAGCCATTTTTGAAGGTGATAACCGGCCAGCGCTGCTGGCGAACGGTCTGCTTTTTGATCCATGCATCGCCATTCTCGATTTTGACTTTGCACCACAGGCCATCGGACGCCACGGTGCAAACTTCAGCGCTGATACAGGCGTTGGGCTTCAAGACGGTCTTTATCGTTGCGTTGTTGCGCGGTTCAATTCTTGCGTTGAGATTAACCAGAATCTGCACCGGTGAAGGCGACCCGATGCTGGCTGCCGGCGGCGCGAAATCTCGTGGAGAGGCGCATGTCTGGCTGTAACCGATGTAAGAACACTGGATCGATTTACGGGCTTTCTCGATCTTCAGGGCGACTTCCAACCTCTCGATGATGATTGGCAGATTGTTCTGCAAGATTGTTCCGCTCAACCGTTCCTGATTGCCTCCAACCAATGCGATCGCCGTATTGGCGCTGGACATGAACACCAGCTGGTTATTCTGTATCCGCCAGCCAGCGATATCCGCCAGATCGCCGCTACAACCCTTTTTCGTTATGGGATAAAGATCGCCGGATTTTTGTGCAGAGAAGGCCAGCTCGCAGCTTTTCTGCTCTGCGAAATGCCTGTCATAGGTAATCCAATTGCCAGCGAAGGCTTTGGCCACCGCTTCAGCGGACTGGGCATGGGCGGTTTCTGGGGCAAGAAAGCCCAGACAAAAGAGACCTGATAAAAATGCAGAAAATAACCTGATCATTGAAGTCACCGGTATAAGATATTGATCATAATTGTTTATTCATATCCGGCGCAGGAGCGCCGAAGGTGTAGCTACGGGTTTTTGTCACCAACAAAGTATCTTCGGAAAAGAGACTGAGCTTGGCCTCGATGTGATCCTTGGCGCCCAGAACAAAATGCAATTGGCTGGTTTGATATACGCGATCTGCCTCGGCCTTGATGCGGTTTCCTTGCCGGGTTGTGGCGGTGCCGCTTTTGCCCGTTTTGCGCACTTCAAGCTGGACCTTGTATTCTCCAGCCTCAGTCACGCGAATTGCGTCTTCAATCGAGAGCTGGTTGCCCGTTAGATGCATGATTATGTCTGCCTTCGGTGGCTGAGCGTGGGCCATGGAGGGGGCTCCCATCAAGAGAGGCAGACCAAATGCCGCCAGATGTTTTATTGAGGCAATCAGGTGCGGCATAGGCCGTCTCCGAGGCAGTCGCTTCGCCAGTAAGCCACCAAAGGCTCGTGAATTAGAATTGGGTTTGTGTGATGCTTACTGAAGCGCCATTGGTCGTCACCGTGACAGGCTGTGTCGTGGTTACTCCATTGGCATAGAGCGTATAGCTCACATTGGCGCCATCAACACCGGTGGCTGACGTCGATGCGCCTTGCGCGACCAACTGGCTGTCATTGTCCGAGCCGACCTGCGTCAGGGATGCTGTGACATTGTTGCCATCGACGTCGATAGATCCCTGATTGTTAGACCCGTTCTGTAAGATTGTGCCATTGGAAAGGCTGCCATTGATGCTGACGGACGCATTGTTGCCCGCGCCGTTTTGAACGACGGCCGCAAAGGATGGATCAGCAGTGCCCGAATTGACATAAATGTCGGCGTTGTTGCCTGTTGGCTGTCCCTGACTATTCTGGTTTAGATAGACGACATCCTCGTCGCCCTCAACGGTGATGGTGGCGCTGTTGCCATCTCCCTGTTGCACAATCGGGTTTTGAAGCCCTTCGGTGATTTGCAAGGGGTTGGACATGTCCATCACTTCGAATTCGGAAGACTCAAGTGGCGTAGCCTCGATGAAGTTGACGCCACCGACCTGACTGCCCGTTGCCTTTTGCTGGTCGATTGAAATCGTATTTGCCGCACCGTCCTGCTGCAACACCAGTATATTCTGATCTCCCGCCAGTGCTGGTGAGAGAGAAAATCCCGCCAATGCCGTAGCGAGAAGTCCCAAGGTTAGAGCTTTGTTCATGTGCCAGTTTCCTCATTCATTGGCACAGAATAATCCTAGAAAGATCTTTGCGAGATGCTGATGCTGTTGTTGCTTCCCATCTGGCTGAAGCTGACGTGATTATTCTGTCCATATTGCTGCACAGCGGCCTGATTACCTGTGCCCTCAATTGAGGCTTGGAGCGTGTTTTGGCTCCCGTTTTGCAGGAAGGAGAATAGATTGCTTGTGCCGCTAACATCGACAATCATACTGTTATTGAACCCTTCCTGTACCAAATTTCCCGGTCGCAGACCGCTCGCAAGAGCTACGCCTGTAAAGTTTGCCCCTGCGGGTCCACCATTGTTGTTGCCATCGATTGTGATATCCATCAGGTTCTGGCCATAGCCTCCAAAGGCGAAGCTTTGGGATAGGTTCAGACTGTTGCCATTGCCCGTAATGTTCAGCTCGATAACATTCCCTTCTGTATTCGCGTCATCCAGTAATTCGATGACGTTGGTATCTGCTTTTGCCTGCGATGCTGCGCTCAGCAAAAGGATCGCAGCGATAGCTGTAAGTTGTTTTTGCATGTCCCTGTTCCTTTGCTTTCGTTTGAAGCGATTAGAACAGGTATTTCTTTAATCAGATTTTATGGCGCCCTATCGAATGACTGATCGGAGCCTTTTCTTGAAATTGAAGTGAATCTTGCGTTAAATCCTGTGGTAGAGTGATTGAAAAACACTACTCGCTTCTACTGCAGGATGATAAGTTGGTTGTAATTGCCCGTTTGGCGGTAATAGGCATAGTTATCGTTGTTAGATTGTATCACCGCAGATTGGTTCGATAAACCGGTTATAGCGCCATCAATCACGTTTTGATCACCAGTCTGCGAAAAAGCGAATTTGTTAAAGCTGCCGCCATTGACTTGGATAGATGCAACGTTGAGATCGCCGGTTTGCATCGCTTGCCCGGGCGTAAGCGTGCCGGATGAAGCGAGCACAAGATCTGTGAATCCACCGAGGGCTGCATCGTTGGTTTGGTCGCTGCGGGAGAGGGGGGTGACCGCGCCATCAAACGAAACGGTCATGCTATTTTCATCCCCGGTCTGTTTTGCATCCAGCTCGTTGTCCTTGCCTTTATAAGTAACAGCCATGCTGTTTTTGTCACCCGTCTGCATGAAGTTGAGCCGGTTGCCATCCCCGATTTGGGAGGAGGCCACCTCGTTTTCGATCCCGTCTACGGTGCCGCTCAGCCAGTTGCCGTCGCCATCTTGCACAAAGCCATAGGCTGTCATGGTTGAGGCATCTGTGGTTACCATGTTGAGCGTATTATGATCACCCAGCTGTTTGACTTCACCTTGAGACACCTGCAGCTGTTTGGTATTCTCCTTGGTGAACTGTCCCAAACCGCCAAACCCGTCACCGCCATTGTCATCGCCTTCAAGTGTGATGGTGGTCAGGTTGCCAGTGACGCTGACAAGGTCGTTATTCTGGATCAGAGACCAAAGCATGTTGCGCGAGCCAATCATGGCAACGGAAGCCCTGTTGAAGCTGCCGACCTGATCATACTGGGCTATGCGGTTTTCTGTTCCCGAATGTTGGAAGATGGTGGCTTCGTTTGATTGGCCATATTGGCGGAAGGTATTGAGGATGTTGCCGCGATATTGTTGCGTCACATTGGCAATGTTGCCGCTGCCATTCTGGATGAACCATCCAATCCGGTTGCCATCATAGGAGTCTTCTGCGCCATCAAACTGTCTTATCACAGCGGTGTTGCTGGCTCCGTTTGTGCTCGTCTGGATTTGCTGGATTTCTCCGATGCTGTGATTGCCTTGCCCATCTCCTGATCCAGCTGTTCCATCGATAGCATTGTGAGACTGGATGATCGTAAGGCTGTTGCTCACACTGGAGGCATAGGTGGGGGAAGCGTCCTGCGAGATCGCACCGATGCGGTTCATGCCAAGGGCATTATTATTTTCCTGCGTGATATCAAGCGTGTTTTGGCTACCCGTCTGGTAAAGACCCTGCAGGCCCAAACGGCCTGTTGGGGCGCTGGCGCCCGCTTCGTTGGCATATCCTGATTGTGATATGGTTATGCCATTGCTGGTGCCTTGCTGCGAGATGAATATTGCAGTCTCGTTCGCGCCCACCTTGTTCGAATTACCAACCTGATCGATATCGATGACGTTGGTTACACCGGTCTGCCCGAGATAGACCTCATTTTCATCAGCCAGCGTCGACGGTCCATAAGCAACCATAATCAGTGTCAGAACTGGCGCTAACGAATAAGAACTGAATTGTTTCATAAGACTGCCTTTGTGGCTTTCACTTTACTTTAGAACCGATGACGAATGGGCGAGGGGTCGCCCATTCTATATGCTTGCTTTGCATGCAACTTCTCTCAGGACGTTTACTGGCTGATGCCAACGATGTTGGAAGAGCCCACCTGATTGACAACGGAGATGTTGCCGTTGCCTTGCTGGCTGATGGCCACTTCGTTGAAGCTGCCGTCAGAAATGCTAACGTCGATGGAGTTGCTGTCCCCATTCTGCTGGGCTGCAACAAGGTTATTGGAGCTGCCGAGCAATGATGAGCCGATAGCGATGTCCATCACGTTGTTGGAGCCGGACTGGCTCAGCTCACCACTTATCAGGTTGACTGCCTCGGCGGCACCGTTAAGGGTCCAGGTGCCCTTGCCGTTGTTGTCGCCATAAATCGTTACCGACATGGCGTCGCCCGTGCTGAGACTTTGTGTGGCGTCGAAGTTGTTGCTATTGCCAGTGATGTCGAAGGACACAGAGCTTAGTGAAGCTGTCTGCTGAGTAGACAGGATTGCGTTGTCAGATCCAGTGATGTCGACATCCAGATCAGCTTTTGTGCTGGCCAACTGGTGGTCTTCTACCGAGTTGTTGTTACCAGTTATGTCGATGGCGACATTATTGTCAGACCCGTAATCCTTCTGATAGGTTCTTGCTTCGTTGCTGTCCCCATCGATCGTTATGGTGGCAGTGTTGTCCGTGCTATAGTCGTTCTGATAGGTGAAGTTCTTGTTGCTGTCGCCTGTGATGGTTACCGTAGCATCATTGTCACTTGCCGTTTGCTTAATACTCGAATAGTTGTAGTCACCAATCACCGAGGTTTTGGCAACTTCCGCATTGCCCCACTGGTTTATGTAGAGATAGTTGTTGCCCCGTGTCTTGTTGGTAGACGTGACCTCGATTTCTGCGTCATTGTCACTCGTGGCGGCGGCATGCTGCTCGATGGAAGCTCGGTTGAAATCCCCAGCATGCACGGTGATTGTTCCTTTTGCACCGTTGCTTTGGATTAGCTTGGCCCAGTTGTTGTTGCTGTTGGCTCCGAGGGTAATCGTACCGGTATTCGAACCGTAACCCTGTTGGTTGGCCCCAACATTGTTGTTGTTTCCGATAATCTTGTTGATGGTCAAGCTGTTGGTGTCGGTGGCAGAATGAGCCGTTTGGGAAACGCCGATTTCGTTCTGGTCTCCAACCACGTCCAACGTTTGCAGGATATTGGTCCCGCCGGCATCGTTTGTCTGGGCTGCTCCGAACTGGTTGCTGTTGCCAGAGATGATCAGTTCAATGCTGTTGTCTGTGCCGGATTGGGTGATTTCACTGCCATTGACATTTGCCAATGAGGCATAGTTGGTAAGACTATCGACGGTGCCATTATCGTCGCCGGTGATCGAAACGGTGAAAGAGTTGGTGCCGTCGCCATTATTGAACTGGCTTAGCGTTTTCAGCCGGTTGCCCGCGCCATTTTGCGTGACTTCGGCGGAGTTGGTGCCATTGGCCGTGGTTTCCTGAGACACGGCGGTCACGAGATTCGAGGCTCCACCCTTTTGGGTGATTGTCAGTTCGTTTGTTCCCGTTGCTCCGGTTGCGGTGCTTTCTACTTGCTGCACGGAGCCGATGACGTTGCTGTTCGAGGATTGCAGGGCGTCGAAATTGTTGCCATCGCCCAGCTGATCCACGCCGCTGCCCAGAAGACCGATCTGGTTGCTGTCCCCACTCTGGATGATATCCAGTGTGTTCTGGTCTCCATCCTGAAGGACGACATTGGTGCTGTTGCCCACCTTGTTGCCCTGCGTTTCCGCTCCGGCGTTGGTCTGGTTGATGGACGCGGTGTTGCTGCTGCCATTTTGCTCTACGAATGCGTCATTATTTGCTGCGAAAGCCAGACCTGCGGCGGAAATAACACCTGTTGCAGCGGTTGCCAGCAAAGCCAAACGAACCTTGTTCATTTATTCTCTCCAAAAAATTACTTCTTAAAAATTGAGCCACCGGAAAGCCTGAGTTGGCCCTCACGATGAACTTAAAAATGATTTCGCGGCTCTTGCCACATGTGGCCGGAGGGGCGGGAGTGCGTCCCTCCAGTCTTTATCCATTTCGAATGGCTCTTACTGAGCGATGCCAACCACGTTGGAAGACCCTGTCTGGGTTACGACCGAGTTGTTGGAATTACCACTCTGCAGTACGGCGACCTGATTGTCGTTGCCGCCTGAAACAGAGATGGTAGCTTCGTTGCTATTGCCCATCTGGCTCAGAGCGAAAGAGTTGTTGTTGCTGTCAGAAGAAGAGAGACCAACATTAACGGTTGCTTCGTTGCCATAACCGGTCTGGATGAGTTCGCCTACTGTCAGGCCAATAGCATCGGCTGCGTTCGCCGTGGTGAAGTCAGTCGTGTTGTTGCTTGAGCCAAAGATATCGACGGTCAACTGGTTGTCGGTACCTGAAACTGATGCGGTCTGCATGGTTTTCAGGATGTTGGAGCTACCGTTTGCTGTGATGGTCAGCTGGTTGTAGTCTTCCTGCAGAGCGTCAAAGTCGTTACTGTCACCTGATGTGATGGTAATGGTCGCGCTGTTGGTACCGGTCTGGGAAAGACCGATCAGGTTGCTGTTGCTGGCCGACTGCAGATCAATGAGGCCATAGTTGTCGCCAATCTGCTTCACGCCGATATTGTTGTCGTTGCCATGAATTGCGCTGATGGTCAGATCATTGTGGTTGCTAGAGACTTTATTTGCGTCCTGCAAGACACCCAACTGGTTTCCGTTGCCGGTGATGTTGAGATCGGAAAGGGTGTTGCGTCCACCGCCATAGTTGTTCTGGGTTACACCGAAGGCGTTTGAGTCGCCGTCGATATTCAGGGTGATGCTGTTGTCTTCACCCATCTGGTTCAATTCGCTGGTTGCAGCGCCAGAGACCCCAGCTTTGCGCGCAAGTGCGGCAGTGCCGTTGCTGTTGCCTAAGATGGTGGCCGTAATGCTATTCACTTTGGAATTGGCACCGTTGACATTAAGGCCAATTTGGTTGACAGCATTGATCACGTTGCCTGAGCCATTCTGCGTGATGGTTGCTGTGTTTTGAGACCCCTGAGCCACAGCCTGCAATACCTGCTTGATTTGGTTGCCGGTCCCACCAAGCTGATCGATTTCGAGTTCGTTTTTCTGGCCTGCGGCACTCCTGGTCGAAGAGCTGAACTGAACCACGCCGCCAACGATGTTGCCATCGCTTTCCTGAGTTACGTCTAGGCTGTTATCGTCACCGATCTGCGCGACACCGTCGGTCGCCGTTCCTGAGGAAACAACACCCCAAGAGGTGCGATCAACACCGGTATGTCCGATTTTGAAGGTAACATCCCCAATTTTATCGAACTGGTTGACGCTTAGGCCGACTGTGTTTGATGAGCCGCTCTGCACTGCGGTGATGGAGTTGTTGTTACCATCCTGAAATGCTGCGCTTGTGTCGCTAGGGCCGGTGTTGTTGAACTGGTTGTCGGTGCCTGCACTCTGGTCGATCGAGGCCACGTTGCCGTCACCATTCTGGCGGATAGCGGCGTCGTTGCCGCCAGCAGCGAATGCGTATCCTCCTCCGATAACTCCCGATGCTACTGCGGCTAGAAGTGCCAAACGAATTTTGGTCATTTGATGTCTCCAATATGAATCACGTTTCTCAAACTTGCCACCCACCTGAGCAGCTGATGCTCGCCTTCAGGTATGGTCAAAATGCAACCATCGAAAATATATTGGCGGCAGTACAATCATTTACCTCTTCTTAACTTTATAAGTCAATATGTAATAATAAATTTAATTAAAATTGTAATGGGTTTGTATTTTTAAGTTTAATTCAGATAGTTAACTGATGAATGTAAATAAAAATAGGGCTGGAAACTATGATAGTCTCCGCCCTATACAACTTAATACAACTGTTGTCGGATATTTTGTGTATTTTTAACCTAAAGGATCTTCACTGCTTGAGTATGGCGGAGGCAATCTTCTTGTTGTTTGCCTCACCTCCGGCTGGGGGCGCACAGCCCTGCTTACAACCAGTTTGGGCACCGTGGCTGAAATTGTGGTTGCGTTTTTTGTTTCCGGTTCCGCCATGGGCACGGGCTCTGCGCTATCGGTCTCTTTATATTGTTCCGATTGCAGGGTCTGCACATAGGAGGAGCCATATTGCGGATCCTTGAATTGCCAGATATCCAACTCGACCCCTTCGACAATCAACGCTTCCACCGCTTTTTCAACTGCTGATTCCAGAGCAATCTGGCTAGGCTCGTTATTGGTGAAGCCGCCTTCGGCCTGCAGCAACTCATCCAGTTTCACGTAGCGGAAGACCGAAGCCTGAAGGCCGACCGATACCACCGTTTTTCTGGCAGTGACCGTGGTAAGCACTTCACCTGTCTTGGTCGAGATTGCCCGCAAGGAAACCGTGATCTCGTCCTTGGAATAATCGCTGTCGCCCGTGATGCCCAGATAGGAAGCGCCTATGCCGCCGGTCTGTACATTGTGGTTGTAGCCGATGATGCCGCCTTCGATGATGATGGCGGCATGTTTAAGTGGGGGCAGGGCCTTGGCGTTGATTTTCTCTTCGCCACGATAAAGCCGGCGCATTTCCGTAATGATCTGGCGCTCCTTGAGCAGGTTTGCCAGCTTGTTGCGTTCCATAACGGTAAACCAGCGCCGATTGCCGGCATCCTGCAACGCCTTGATGAGGATCGATACACCGCCTTGGGTGACCGCACGAGACAATTGCTGATAATTCTGGGCTTCGCGATATTGTCCGGTTTCATCCCGGAAGTCATAGACCGCGACCGGAATGCGATGTTTCGGTGCCGGGATGTTTCTGAGGCGCAAATTGACTTCACTGACTTCGGCAACACGTGGAGCTTCTGTCATCAAAGTCTTGTTGGTGGCGCATCCTGTGAGCGCGACCAGCGAGATCAACAGAGGGGCAGCCAGCGCGCGCCGGGAGGCCATTTTTGATTTGGAACGAAGTTGGATAAAAATATTCATTATGATCGCCGGAAATCAGTCGGTTACTAATTGAGGAACTTCAATATTCGTGACGGTTCCGTCGGTGAAATCTGTGATAGTCAGCGCAATAGATCCGCCGGTCTGATCAAACGTGATTTCGGTATCACCAAAAGTGATGGTGCCGCTGTCTTGCGGATCGTCCCCGAAGATCGCTTCAGTAACCTGACTTGCCAGAGCCGAGAGCAATCGGCTTTGCAACTGGCTTACAAATAGATCAGCCGTTGTGTTGTCATTTGTTGTGCCGCTGCCGCCCCCTGATGCGCTGCTGACATTGGCGTCAGAAGCGGTGGCAGATCTCTGCGCGCTCGCAATGGACAAAAGGTGAGATGAATTATACGGGCTACCACCAAACGTGGGGTTTACCGGCGTGTAGACGAGTTCTGATGCGTGGGCAGCACTTGCAACGAGCATCAGGCTGGCCAATGTAATCGCTATTCTCAATTCAATGTCTCCTGAGCCAAGGCCTGGCTTCCCAATCGTCGTGACCTTCCAAACAGCAGTTCGCTATCAAATAGTCAAAATTGATTGCGTGAATATTTAATGCAACTCAGTGTTTAGTAGTCAATATGGTTGCGTTAGTCAATGCAATAACCACAGGTTGTATATAAATTGTGTTATTGCCAGCGCCTTAGATCGAACAAGGTTCTATCACGGGTTGTAGTAATACAGGCCTGAAATATCATACTTTTCCGGAACGGCGCTATCTGGATGACTACAGATATAGTGGTTCTAAGTTACATGCTTGCCGCTAAAGGCTATGTCTGTTTTAGCCATATATGCACGTGACGAAGGGGCTTTTTAGAACAAACGAACTCGGTTTGCGGGCTCTTTTGGGTTGTATATTTAGATATGTTATTCGGAAATATTTTTATAAAATATTGAAATATAATGGGAATATGAAATGGCCATTTTGGTTTGGCCTATCTCGCGGCAATCATTAATGAATTTTTGCTTGAGGTAGTGTGTCTATTTTGCAACAAGATTCAATTGTGTTCAAAATGTGATAAAAATCGGTGGATATCATCACTGTTAAAACTACTTATAGTTAATATTCGGTCTTTAAGAGGCGGATGGTGTTGTCAGTGGTGAGAGTTGCTACAAAATATCGGGTTTTTGCTCTTGCTCAGAGCGAAACGTGAAAAATAGGTAATGTTATAGCATTTTCGCAATTGGCTTAGTGACGTGGCGGGCGAATAGTCGTTAGAATGGCCCTAATTGCAATAGATGGCCCCTGAATAGTCTTTTGTTTTCAGATCGACATGATATAACGGCCTGATTTCGTCTCGAACCGGCTTTCGAAGAGACTGGTTCGCGCGGGTGATTGCTAGGGCAAGGCGCGTCCTGACACGTGTGCGGATGTGGCCTGAATAACTTGAAGGAGTAAGCAATGACGCAGCCAAATGAGGCTTCTCAAGCTAGCGCCAGTGCCGCCAGTAAATCGGCCTTTCCGATTCCGGCAAATGTGTTTGCAGAAACCGTAACAGAAGTGAAGCATTATACGGATCGGCTGTTCAAGTTCAGAATTACGCGCCCGGCAAGTTTCCGTTTTCGTTCTGGTGAATTTGTGATGATCGGCCTGCCAAATGCAGAGCGACCGGTCTTTCGCGCCTATTCGGTTGCCAGCCCTTCATGGGATGAAGAGGTCGAGTTTTATTCGATCAAGGTGCCAGATGGTCCGCTTACCGAGCATCTGCAGAAGATCAAGGTGGGTGATACCATCCTGATGCGCAAAAAGCCGACCGGTACACTGGTCAATGATGCTCTCATTCCAGGCAAGCGCGTCTATATGTTCTCCACCGGCACCGGAATAGCTCCCTTTGCATCGCTTATTCGTGACCCTGAAACTTATGAAAAGTTTGATCAGGTGATCCTGACACATACCTGCCGTGAGATTGATGAGCTGAAATATGGCGAGGAACTCGTCGAGATCTGCAACAATGATCCGCTCGTGGGTGAATTCGCCAAGGGGCGGCTCATTCATTATACCTCAGTGACACGCGAAGACTTTCCGCGCATGGGGCGGATTACCGATCTCATGGAATCGGGCAAGCTGTTTGAGGATCTCGGTGTACCGCCGATCAATCCTGACGTAGACCGGGCGATGATTTGCGGATCCATGGCGATGCTCAATGACACCAAGGATATGCTGGAAAAATTCAATTTGGTTGAAGGGTCCAATGCACGTCCTGCAAGCTTCGTCGTCGAACGGGCCTTTGTGGACTGATTGATTGTGCGATCAAGTGTAAGATCACTGACAGGCAGATTTAAAAAGCCGGTTTCCTAATGGGAACCGGCTTTTGTTTTTATAGCGTGATGATTTGGCAGGGGGTTCCGACCTTGCTGGCGGGGGAGTTCGGAGGACGAATGATCACGCAATCGGCTTCTGCAAAGCTGGATAGCTTGGAGCTGTCTTGATCGGAGAAGATCGAAGCGACGGTGCGGCCGTCTTTATCTATATGCGTGCGAGCCCGCATGTAGCTTTGGCGATAGTCATTTTCGGGCAAGGCACTGCCCAGCACGGCATCTGTGATTTTATAGGGGCCCTTTTTGCCGAGCATCTTGCGGATGATGGGCTGTAGGAAGAGCAGAGCGCATGTCATGGATGAAACCGGATTGCCCGGCAGGCCCAGTACCTGTGTCTTGCCTAGTTTGCCAGCCAGCAGGGGCTTGCCAGGCCGCATCGCAATGCGCCAGAATTTGAGATCCATGCCAGCGCGCTTCAGCGCCTCCTGCACCAGATCGTGATCTCCGACTGACACACCGCCAATGGTGATGAGGCAGTCGACTTCGGCGGCAACGGCCTTTTCAATGGTGGTCGAAATTTCTGTCATGTCGTCGCGAGCAATGCCCAGATCCATGATGTCAGCACCGATAGTTTGGGCAAAGGAAGCAATGGCGAAATTGTTGGCGGCGATGATCTGGCTTTCTGTCGGCGTTTCCCCTGGAAGAACCAGTTCGTCACCTGTCGCCAAAATGGCAATAACGGGACGCTTGTAGACAGGAAGCACGGCATGGTTCATGGCTGCGGCAAGGGCCAGATGGCGATAGGTGAGTTCGGTGCCCTTCTTGAGTAATGTCTCGCCCGTGGCGAAATCCTGCCCTGCCTCACGAATGTTGGAGCCCTTTGTTATCTCCTGCTGGATTGTCACAAAAGCCCCGTCGCGCTCAGTTTTTTCCTGCATAACGACGGTGTCTGCTCCCTCGGGAACAGGGGCGCCTGTAAAGATGCGTACCGCTTCCCAATTGTGAACGGCATCAGGGAAATGGTAGCCGGCAGGCACTTCGCCGATGATTTGCAGCTTGGTGGGGAGCTCTTTTACATTGTCGGCCCTGATGGCATAGCCATCCATCGCAGACGCCCTGAAGGGTGGCTGATCGCGGTTTGCAACCAGATCTGCTGCCAGAACGCGTGCGGTCGCGTTGTGGAGGGAGATATTCTCGACTTCCGAAACGGAAATATCGGAAAGCAGCTGCTCCAATGCGTCATCCACATTCAAAAGGGCCATTCCAGTCGCTCCTATTTGTTGTTGCTATCGGCTTGCCAATGGCCGGATTTACCACCCTGTTTTTCCAAGAGGCGGACATCGGAAATGACCATGCCTTTGTCGACAGCCTTGGCCATATCGTAGATCGTAAGGCTGGCAATGGAGGCTGCCGTCAGGGCTTCCATTTCAACACCGGTTTGACCGGTCAGCTTGGCCGTTACGGTTATCACAAGCCCGGGCAGGGTTTCGTCTGCCTCTATGTCTACGGCGACCTTGGAGAGGGCCAGCGGATGGCACAGCGGTATCAGCTCATGGGTGCGCTTTGCAGCCATGATGCCAGCGATGCGGGCCGTTGCCAGAACGTCGCCTTTCTTGGTATTGCCTGAAAGGATCAGGTCGAGCGTTTCACGGTTCATGCGCACATGGGCGGATGCTACGGCGATGCGCACGGTTGGCGCCTTGGCTGAGACATCGACCATATTCGCGGCGCCGGTGTCATCAAGATGGGTCAGTCTCGCGTCACTCATGTGAATTTCCCTCCCAAGAAGCGCCAAGATCCGTTGAGGCGTTCAACCGGCCGCAGTTAGCGTGCCAGAAAATCCCGCGTTGCAGCGGCAACATCATCCTGACGCATCAGGCTCTCGCCTATCAGGAATGTATGAATGTTTGCTTTGGTTGCAAGAAGAGCCAGGTCCTGTGGTGTGAACAATCCACTTTCGCCGACCAGCAATTTTTCATCCGGCACCATGGGAGCCAGATCAATGGAGGTTTGCAACGTGGTTTCGAAGGTTTTGAGATTGCGGTTGTTGATACCCAGTAGCGGGGAAGTGAGGTGGGTGAGGGCGCGTTCTAGCTCTTCTTTGTTATGCACTTCGACGAGCACATCAAGGCCCAACGCAAGAGCCGTTTCCTCAAGCGTCTTGGCTTCGTCGTTAGAGACCGCCGCCATGATGATCAGGATGCAGTCGGCCCCCCATGCGCGGGCTTCGTAAACCTGATAGGGTTCAAACAGAAAATCCTTGCGCAGAACAGGCAGGGAAACCGCGTCGCGCGCAGCGATCAGGAATTCCGGATGTCCCTGAAAAGATGGGCTATCGGTAAGCACGGATAGACAGGCTGCCCCGCCCTCTTCATAGGCCTTGGCAAGTTTGGGGGGATCGAAATCCTCCCGGATAAGGCCCTTCGAGGGGCTGGCTTTCTTTACTTCAGCAATAAGGCCATAGTGGCCGTGATCAACCTTGGCCTTGAGGGCATTGTAAAAGCCGCGCACGGGGGCCTGCTCGCCAATACGGGCTTCCAGATCGGCAACCGTGGTGTGAAGCTTGGCCGCTGCGATTTCCTCGCGCTTGTATGCTTCGATCTTTTTGAGAATGTCTGCCATTGTCCTGTCGGAGCCTTACTCTGCGGTTTGATTGGAAACGTCTATTAGTTTCTTGAGGGTAGCCAGTGCCTTGCCGCTATCGATCAACTCGGCAGCCAGCTCGATGCCTTCCTTATAGTTGGCAACCTTGCCACCCAGCAGCAGGCCTGCGGCAGCATTCATCAGAACGATGTCGCGGTAAGGGCCTTTTTCGCCTTCCAGAAGCGCAGTAAGGGCTTGAGCATTTTCTTCGCCGGTGCCGCCACGCACGTCCTCAATGGTTACCCGCTTGATGCCATAGGCTTCAGGAACAAGCGTGAATTCGGTAATGGCGCCGTCTTTCAGTTCGACGACCTGCGTTTCGCCAAGCGTCGAGATTTCGTCGAGGCCGCCTGCACCATAAACAACCCAGATATGCTCGGCGCCAAGATTTCTGAGCACTTCAGCAAAGGGGCGCAGCCATTCGGGGGCAAATACACCGATGAGCTGACGTTTGGCGCCAGCCGGGTTGGTGAGGGGGCCAAGCATGTTGAACATGGTGCGCGTGCCCATCTCCACCCGAGATGGACCGACAAAGCGCATGGATGAATGATGATTGGGCGCAAACATGAAGCCGATCCCGGCTTCCCTGATGCAACGAGCCACACCTTCTGGATCTTGCGCCAGATTGACCCCGAGGCTGGTGAGCACATCGCCTGAACCGGACTGGGAGGTCAGCGCCTTGTTGCCATGTTTGGCTACGGGCACGCCAGCTGCAGCCACGATCATGGCCGCGCAGGTGGAGATGTTGTATTTCTTGGTACCAGTGCCGCCTGTGCCCACGATATCGACGGCGTCAGCTGGTGCTACGACCGGAGTCATCTTGTCTCGCATCTGGGAAACCGCGCCAGTAATTTCGTCGACGGTTTCGCCGCGCATGCGCAAGGCCATGAGGAAGGCGCCAATCTGGGTTGGCGTGGCACGACCGCTCATGAGCAGGTCAAACGCTTCTACAGCTTCCGCTTGGCTGAGGGTTTTGCCCTCGGCGACCTTTGCGAGAAAAGGTTTCATCTCTTCCATTCTATTGCTCCCGACTGTCTACTTCGGCCCGGTCGGAGAACGGCTGGGTCGATGGTATGTGATTATGAAACCGGGGCGCCGCGTCGAGCAGTTTGCCTGCTTCTTTGCGAAAACGCCCCGGATAAGGTCTTCAATTGTTACTAGCGCGTGCCGCTGACGACCTGGTTCATCATGGCTTCATTTACGGTGTAGCCAAGATTGCCCAGAATAGTTGCGCTCAACTGCGACAGCAGGTCTGTGCTCGCATTCTGGTTAAGGCGTGCCTTGATGGAATCAAGCTGCAGGGCATCCGGATCGAATTCAGGGTCTGTTACCTTGGCAACTTCCAGCACATATTGTGTTTCACCATCTACGGCCGTTGCTTTGTGGTGAAGCGGGCCTCCGAAGGCCTGCTCAACAGCTGAGGCTGGCAGATCGCCATGAACCTGACGGGTGATGTCGGTTGCGGTTGCAACATTCAGGCCCCGTTCTTCGGCCACGGCTGCAAGGCTCTTGCCGCCTTCAATTTCCTTGAGGATCTCTCCGGCCAGTTCCGCATTGCGGCTCTTGCGTTCGTCTTCCTTCCAGGCGGCGACAACATCATCATGCACTTCATCCAGAGCCCGATCACGGGCTTCTTCGATGTCAGTGACACGGAACCATGCAAAACCTGTATTTCCGATGTCGATCGGATCGGCCTCATAGTCGATGTCCGTATCAAACACCGAGGTCAGCAGGGTTTCCTGTTCTGGCAGGTCCGTTACCTCGCCACCTTGTTCCAGTTTGCCTGCCTTGGAAATTGTGGTGACGGTGCGTAATGGCAGATTGAGCTTTTGGGACACTTCCTCAAGCGTGGAGCCGCCCGCGCGCATATCCTCGACATTGTCGAACATGTCGAGCACTTCTCCATTGGCCCGATCTGCTGCAACTTCCGCCTTCATCTGATCCTTGACGTCTTCAAACGGCGTCGCATGCGCAGGGTCGGTCTTGGCGTTGCGCAGAAGCAGGAAGCCGAACTGGCCTTCAACCACATCCGATACAGCGCCTTCATCAAGCGAATAGATGGCCTCTGCAGCCGCCGGATCGGTGATTTCACTCTTGGCAAGCAGTCCGAAGTCAACGTCGGATTCGGTCAGATTGCGTTCTGCCATGATGTCTTCGAAGGTTGCGCCACCTTTGATCTTTTCAAGGGCTGCTTCTGCATCTTCTTTGGAGCCGAAGAGAATCTGCTGCATCTGGCGCTTTTCGGGCAGCTGAAAGCGATTGGAGACGCTTTCATAATAGGTCTGGGCATCTTCATCAGAAACCGCAGAAGGATCCATGATGTCTCCCGGTTCCAGCTTCAGCACCACGAAGGAGCGATATTCCGGAGCACGAAAGGCAATCTTGTTTTGCTCATAATAGCTGTTGAGCACGTCTTCGCTTGGCTCTTCAATCGCGTCCAGATCGGCTTCCTTGAGTGCTATGTAATCCACGTCGCGTTTTTCAAAGCTGAAATCGTTGAAGACCTTCAGGGTTGCTTCGGGCAGGGTGGAATTGCCGGTGAGGCCCTGTGCCAGCTGGCGGCGGACTTCCAGTTTTTCGCGGTTGGTCACATACCGGTCTTCCGTGGTGCCAGCATTGCGCAACACCAGAGCCATCTGATTGCGGTTGAACTTGCCGGCGGTCTGGAACGCTGGTTCCTCGGCGATGCCCTTTGCCAGCTCTTCAGAGGAAAGCCCCATATTGAAGTTGCTGGCCAGATCATTCAGGGTTGCTTCATTGATCATGCGTCCGAGAACCTGGTTAGGCAGCCCGAATGCTTGCGTCTGGGCTGCTGTCAGGCGCTGTCCGAGGCGACTCGACAGGCTGTTGACCTCGAGCAGCAATTCGCTCTGATAGTCGCGGGCGTCAATCTCGGTATCGCCGACCGTGGCAACGGTGCTTTGTCCGAAGCGGCCGAACACATCGGCGATGCCCCAGACTGCAAAACTCAAAACCAAAAGAAGCATCAGGAGCTTCGCGACAATTCCTGAAGCCATCGAACGCATAAATTCCATCATGGGATGGTGTGTCCTTCTTTCATACAGAACGAATGTTCGGGGTGCGCCGTTACAACGCCGTCTGCATTCTGTTCTGCCTTTTCAAAATGTTTGCCGGATCATAGAAAGCTCGATCCATCGCCGCAACCCAATCAGTCTAGAAAAGGAGGCAGAAATGGGGATGGGAGGGTATTTGTTCGCAAAAAGATTGCCTTCAGGCGCCATTGGCTTTTCAATTGGCTGGAAAATAGGGGGTAACTGATCAACTCTTGGCTTGTGTACCGTGCATTTTGTCTCCGGGCGGGGTAGAACCTGTAGTGCTAAAGTTGAATGCATGGTGGGGCGATGATGTCGTCTAACATTGACTTATTCAACGGAACCCATTCTATTGCCGATATCTGAAATATTGGAAGGAGCAGATTAATGAGCATCAAACCTCTTGTAGCCGGTAACTGGAAGATGAACGGGCTGAAAGCCTCCGCTGCGGAACTGGACGCGCTGATTGAAGGCTATGATGCCGATCTGGCTGCAAAGGCAGATACGATGATCTGTCCTCCATTCACGCTTGTTGCTTCTTTTGCCGAAAAAGCTGCTGACAGCGCTGTAGCCATCGGGGCACAGGATTGCCATTTCAACGTATCTGGCGCTCACACCGGTGATACCTCTGCCGAAATGCTCAAGGATGCCGGTGCTTCTGCCGTTATCGTTGGCCATTCCGAACGTCGCGCCGATCATGCTGAATCCAACGAAATCGTCAATGCCAAGGCTAAAGCAGCCTGGGATCAGGGGCTGGTTGCCATCATTTGCGTTGGTGAAACCGAAGCCGAGCGCAAATCCGGCGAAACCCTCAATGTTGTCGGGTTCCAGCTGGAAGGCTCTATTCCTCAAGGCGCAACGGCTGCCAATACCGTTATCGCTTACGAACCTGTATGGGCAATCGGTACCGGCCTGACGCCAACCGCAGAAGATGTTGCCGAAGTGCACAAGTTCATGCGTGACGAACTGGTCAAAGCCTTCGGTGCCGAAGGTGCCAACATGCGTCTGCTTTATGGTGGGTCTGTCAAGGCTGCCAATGCCGACGAGTTGATGGCGGTGGCCAATGTTGACGGTGCTCTGGTTGGTGGTGCCAGCCTGAAAGCTGCTGACTTCCTGGGCATTCTGGCAGCCTACAAATAAGCTTTGCAGCCTCGTGCTTGCGCTTTAATAAGCCTCGATGTGATCATTGCATGGCAACTCGGGGCTTGTTTCTTGCGCCTCTTGTGCCCAAATGAAGGCAAGAGCCAAGGAAAAAATGTCGTTGGCACTGGAATTGCGGCAAGTCTTGTTGTAGAAGACCACCCAGATTATGTGAACCTTATGCGTCGGGCCGCACTTGCTGCTGGCCCGATTGACTGTTTTAGAGACGGCCCAGACGATGGAATCAGTATTAATTGTCATTCACCTGCTGCTAGTTGGCGCGCTTGTTGTTGTAGTGCTGTTGCAGCGCTCTGAGGGTGGCGCACTCGGAATTGGCGGCGGTGGCGGCGGCGGTTTTATGTCCGGTCGCAGCGCAGCGAACCTTCTGACCCGAACCACAGCGATTCTGGCAACCGGGTTCTTCCTGACTTCTTTGGGGCTCACCATTCTGGCGGGGATGAAAAGCAAGCCATCTGACGTTCTTGATCAGGTGCCTGTCGTCGAGCAGAATCAGGCTGACCCTGCTTCCAATGCTGATGGCGCACCACAGGGCGGTGTCCTTGGTGAACTGAACAAGATTCAGGAAAGCACCACGGGCAATCAGCCTAGTGGACCTCAGGTGCCGACCTCGCAATAGGTGCGAAACGGGATTGTCGATGTGTCGACACGAGAGATCAATTCCAACCGGCCCTTGCCGATTATGCGAGGGCCGGTTTCTTTTATGTGTGGCGTCTATGCGCCAATCATGAAATATTAGGGGCGGAACCTAAACCAAAAGAATGGCACAAGAAAAAGTTCAACTTAATGGACAGGGCTGTTCTGAAAAATGGATGAGCGATGCTCACCTTTGCTTAACGGTGAGCGGCGCTTTAGTTGTTGGAACCGAGACGATTTGCTTGGCGAATCGGTACAAAGGGAAGTAACTTAAAGTTCCATGGCGCGATATATTTTCATAACTGGCGGTGTGGTGTCCTCGCTCGGCAAAGGGCTTGCGTCTGCGGCTCTTGGGGCGGCTCTACAAGCGCGTGGCTATTCAGTTAGACTACGCAAACTCGATCCTTATCTCAATGTCGATCCCGGCACGATGTCTCCCTATCAGCATGGGGAATGCTTCGTTACCGATGATGGTGCGGAAACGGACCTGGATCTGGGGCATTATGAACGGTTTACCGGCCGTCCTTCCAACAAGAAGGACAACATTACGACCGGTCAGATCTATCAGAATATCATCACAAAGGAACGCCGCGGCGATTACCTTGGCGGGACCGTGCAGGTCATTCCGCATGTGACTGATGAGATCAAGGCATTTATTCTAGATGGTAACGAAGACTATGATTTCGTGTTGTGCGAAATCGGCGGCACGGTGGGTGACATCGAAGCAACGCCTTTCTTCGAGGGTATTCGCCAGTTGGGCAACGAATTGCCTCGCGGGCAGGCTATTTATATCCATCTGACCCTTCTTCCCTATATTCCTAGCGCTGGTGAGCTCAAAACCAAGCCAACCCAGCATTCGGTCAAGGAACTGCGGTCTATCGGTATTCAGCCCAACATCCTGATGGTGCGCTGTGACCGTCCGGTTCCAGAATCAGAGCGCCGCAAGCTGTCGCTCTTCTGTAACGTGCGGCCTGAGGCTGTTATTCAGGCCCTTGACGTCAAGAATATCTATGAAGTGCCACTGTCTTACCATGAACAGGGACTGGATCGCGAAGTTCTGGCAGCCTTCGGCATCGATGGTGCCCCAAAACCGAATTTCGAAGTCTGGAAGAATATTCTTGATCGGGTTCACAACCCCGAAGGCGAAGTCACGATTGCGGTCGTGGGCAAATATACCTCACTTCTGGATGCCTATAAGTCCCTGATGGAAGCTCTGACCCATGGTGGCATTGCCAACAAGGTCAAGGTGAAAATCGACTGGATCGAATCCGATATCTTCGAAGAAGGCAGCGACCCAACCTCGCGGCTGGAGGGCGTGCATGGCATTCTGGTGCCCGGCGGCTTTGGCGAACGTGGGTCCGAGGGCAAAATTGCAGCGGCCAAATATGCACGCGAAAACAAGATCCCGTATTTCGGTATTTGTTTTGGCATGCAGATGGCTGTTATCGAAGCAGCACGCAATCTGGCGGGCATCGAGGATGCCACCTCTTCGGAGTTCACGCCGGAAGGCCATCATGTCGTTGGTCTGATGACCGAATGGAGCAAGGGCAACGCCAAGGAAGTCCGTGCACATGACGGTGATCTGGGTGGTACCATGCGTCTTGGCTCCTATGAAGCCCATCTGGCAGAAGGCTCCAAGATTGCAGAGATCTATGGCGACCGGATCATCCACGAACGGCATCGCCATCGCTATGAGGTCAACATCGACTATAAAGAGAAGCTGGAAGCCTGCGGGCTCAATTTTGCCGGCCTTTCTCCTGATGGGGTGTTGCCTGAAACGGTGGAGATCGCAGATCATCCATGGTTCATCGCGGTTCAGTATCATCCTGAGCTGAAATCCCGTCCGTTTGCTCCGCACCCGCTGTTCAAGTCCTTTATTGAAGCGGCCGTTGAGCAAAGCCGACTGGTATAATCAGAATTGCGAGGCGTGATCGAAGTCGGTTGCGCCTCGTTCCTGTTGAAGCAGACATAGACGACGTTTCCGGGAGGACTGGCCATGCTACGCGGCGTGGATCATATCGTAGTGGCGGTCAAGGATCTTGAAGCAGCACGCGCGCTCTATACCGCGCTTGGCTTTACGGTTACCCCGACCTTTCATCATCCCTTCGGAACCATGAGTGCTCATGTTCAACTGGACAGAAGCTTTCTGGAGCTGTTGGCTATTGAAGATGAGAGCCTTATGCCACCGCAAACGGAGGGAGACTTTTCCTTTGCGCGTTTCAATCTTGCCTTTCTGGAAAAGCGGCAGGGGGCTTCCATGCTCGTTTTGCGCTCTCTTGACAGGACTGCGGATCTGGACGCTTTCAAGGCGCTAGGGCTGCGCACCTTTCCTCCGTTTGACTTTGGCCGCAAGGCTGCATTGCCCGATGGTAGTGCGGCTGAGGTTGGTTTTGCTCTTGGGTTCGTCGAGAACCCGCATATGAAGGAAACCGGCTTTTTCGTCTGTCAGCATAAGCATCCGCCCGAGCTATTCTGGAAAGAAGAATTCCAGACCCATCGCAATGGTGCTACCTCCTTTGCCTCCGTTCTGTTTGTCGCACATAATCCGTCCGATCATCATGAATTTCTGGGAGGGTTTACCGGTCAGCGTGTCATGCGCTCGTCCAGTGCCGGAGTCGTGATGGACATGGATGGCAGCGACTTGCAGGTTCTGACGCCGTCGGCCTGCAAGGCCTTTTATGATCTTGACGTGCCGCACAATTTGCCTGAAGAAGGCGGCGTTCTGGGCGTGCGCATCAGAGTTGATATGGCGCGCGCCAAGGCTGTGCTTGATGAGGCTCATATTCCCTATTCTATCCATAATGGTCTGTATATTCTGCAAGCAGAAGCAACCGGTGGCGTTGGACTTGTGCTATGCGAAGCGTCTGACTGATCGCCCTTAATGAGAGTGAGATAAATCGATGACTGTACCCAATCCTGTTGTGTCTGCTGGTGCTGTGCAATTTGGCAACAATCTGCCACTGGCTGTGATGGCGGGGCCTTGCCAGATGGAAAGCCGCGATCACGCGCTGGAAATGGCCGCTGCACTGAAGGAGATTTCAGACAATCTCAATATCGGCATTGTCTACAAGTCGTCTTTCGACAAGGCCAACCGCACAAGCCTCAAGTCTCAACGCGGGATTGGGCTCGATAAGGCATTGCCAATCTTCGCCGAGATCAAGGAAACTTATGGCCTGCCAATCGTGACGGATATTCACGAGACGGAGCAATGTGCTAAAGTTGCCGAAGTCGCCGATATTTTGCAAATTCCAGCTTTTCTCTGCCGTCAGACGGATCTTCTGGTCGCTGCTGCGAAAACCGGAGCTGTGATCAACGTTAAGAAGGGGCAGTTTCTTGCGCCTTGGGACATGCGCAATGTAGCAGCCAAGATCGTCGATAGCGGCAATGCCAATGTCATGCTGACTGATCGTGGAACATCCTTTGGCTACAACACTCTGGTTACAGACATGCGTGGTCTGCCTATCATGGCGCAGACCGGCGCGCCGGTGATCTTCGATGCGACCCATTCTGTGCAGCAGCCAGGCGGGCAGGGGGAAACGTCGGGCGGCCAGCGTGAGTTCGTGCCGGTTCTTGCCAGGGCCGCCGTTGCTGTCGGTGTTGCAGGACTGTTTATCGAAACCCATGAAGATCCTGACCGAGCGCCAAGCGATGGCCCGAACATGGTTCCGATCAAGGAACTGGAGAAGCTGTTGGCGCAGCTGCAGAAATTTGACGCGATCGCGAAGGGCTGACCGCCTTATCATTTCTTGCGGCATGGTCATCAGAATTTGCAAGGCCGGAGCATGTGCTCCGGCCTTTTGCGTTTTATGGGGGCTTTGAAGGCAACGTGAAAAGGGCGGTTTGGCGGCGGCTGTGATGTTTTGCGGTTTGATCTGCGTCAAATTGCCTCATGTCTTTTACAGATCTGGACGACTACGTATTAATTCATATATACGCACTGAAAGAGACAAACAGTGAGTTAGAAAGAGCGTGGCGAACGCGTCTTGGCAATGTTTTGGAGGCGATTTATGAGCGAAGTAAAAATGTCAGATACCAAGCTGAGCACGATCCTGCTTTTGGGCCTTATTCTGCTGCTTGTTGCCTGGGGCTTTGCGATCGCTTCATGGGGATATGCCGCGATTATTATGCCTGCGCTTTTCCTGACCTTTGCATCCCTTGTCGCCCTGGTCTTCGTGACCAGAGGCTGACTTTTAGAATAAACGGTGGTGAGAAAAGGTGTCGGGATCAAGTCCTGGCACCTTTTTTCTTTTCTTTCACCTGCAGTTGCAGAGCCATCAAGCGGCGCGGTGATGCCTAAGGACTTCTCCTTCATCCTGCCAGCGCCAATGGTCGGTGGTTGTGAGTTCCGTGCCACCCCACCAGCGATGCAGTGCATTTTCAGAAATGAAGTCGGCCTTGCCATCAAGCAGGCTTTTGCCAAATTCTGTAATGTGAAGCTGAGCGGTGATGAATTCCTTGCGCTGGGCGCCATCTTCGAAAATGCGCGGCTGGAACTCCTGCGGCAGGCCGGTCAGGGTCGGGCGTGCGCAGAATTGCAAGGCCGAGAGAATCCGGAAAAAACTCCAGTCTCCCAGAAAGGCCGCTTCTTCCATATTGAGCACTTGCGCAAACAACATGCCGGGTCGATTGACGCCGCGATTGAGGCGATAAAGGATCTGCCGCTCGGTACGCGAGAGGCCATCCGGTCCGGGCAATTCCTGTAAAAGGCGCAGCAAGGCCTGCCCCATGAAAGGAAAACCGGGAATCGCATCCCGCCTGATTTCATCTATGGCTTCCGGTCCTCCGGATACATAGGCTTTCCAGGTGCGCGAGGCGAAGGCAAACATGCGATCAAGGACCGGCAGAGACAACTCTTGCAGCCTGCCGATCCTGTCGGCGGATTGCATGCCCAGATAAGCGGGTGACTGGACGATTGTGACATTGTTTATGCGGCCAAACCGGCTCAACATGTCGAGGATCTGCAAGATCTGAAGCTGGTCATAGAGGTCATGCTCGAACCAGAGTTCGATCTTCTCAAACTTCTGATGATTGCGCAGCAGCTCGAGCCGCGCCTTGAAATCTTCCTGAACCTTTTCCCGGGTTACGACATGGCCGTCTGCAAGTGTCTGCGCTCGCAGGGTTGCAAAGATCGTGTCATCTGCATCCGGCACAGGGCCTTCATGCAAAACATCCCGCCATGGCAATACAGTATCGCCAATGCCCGCCTGTGTGAGAAGATCTGCGGCCTGATCGCCGTTGGTGATAATCAGTTCAGTCACTTGAGGGCCTCGTTTGTTGGCTGGTTGAGGATTCTTCTGTCCGTATGTCTCGCGTGCTTGACCATTCTTTTCATTATGGTCGCCCATGGGAAGGGACTTACAGGAATTGTCCATAAAAAACGCACAATCGGGGATTAGCAATCATAAGCGCATAAATGATGCCGGAGGAATTTTCTGATTGCATTTGAGGCATTTGGAGCGTTGCTATCCTTACGCAAGTCCTAAAATGCACAAGTACGATTCGTGGATGCGAGAATTTGCGCAATTTCGCTTAATACTAAAGCCTAATTTTACACAGATCAAAGCGCCGGATCGCAAATGGCTGTAATCGGACTGACAAAATGCTCCCCTAGGGTTCATTTGTGCATAAAAACTGTTTCTTGCTCTATGATTCTCTCGCAAATTTCGATAGATAATCGAGCATCTGACTTTAACCAAATCATGCAAATTGAGGTACGATCATGACCGCAATTATTGACATCGTGGGTCGCGAGATCCTTGACAGCCGCGGTAACCCTACCGTTGAAGTTGACGTTGTTCTCGAAGATGGCTCCATGGGCCGCGCTGCCGTTCCATCAGGCGCGTCTACCGGCGTTCACGAAGCGCACGAGCTGCGCGATGGCGAAGAACGTTACGGCGGCAAAGGTGTCACCAAAGCTGTCGAAGCCGTCAATGACGAAATCTTTGATGCTCTGGTAGGTCTGGACGCTGAAAACCAGATCCAGCTTGACAAGGTCATGATTGAGCTTGACGGCACCGAAAACAAAGGCCGCATTGGCGCAAACGCCATTCTCGGCACCTCTATGGCTGTTGCCAAGGCTGCTGCTGCTGCTGCCGGTCTGCCGCTCTACCGCTATGTTGGCGGCATGAACGCTTGCACCCTGCCAGTTCCGATGATGAACATCATCAACGGCGGTGAGCATGCTGACAACCCAATCGATGTTCAGGAATTCATGATCATGCCGGTTGGCGCTGACAGCATCAAAGAAGCTGTTCGCATGGGCGCAGAAGTTTTCCACGCTCTGAAAAAGAACCTATCCAAAGCTGGTCACAACACCGCTGTTGGTGACGAAGGCGGTTTCGCACCGAACCTTGAATCCACCAAAGCTGCTCTGGACTTCATCATGCAGTCCATCAAGGACGCTGGCTTCAAACCGGGCGAAGACGTTTACCTCGCTCTGGACTGCGCTTCTTCCGAATTCTACGAAGATGGCAAATACAACCTCAAAGGCGAAGGCAAGGTTCTCGATTCTGCCGGCATGGCTGATTACCTCGCTGACCTGGTTGCTTCCTATCCGATCATCTCCATCGAAGACGGCATGGACGAAGACGATTGGGAAGGCTGGAAACTGCTGACCGCCAAAATCGGCGACAAATGCCAGCTGGTTGGCGACGATCTGTTCGTAACCAACACCGCCCGCCTCAAAGACGGCATCAAAATGGGCGTTGGCAACTCCATCCTCGTTAAAGTGAACCAGATTGGTTCCCTGACCGAGACCATGGAAGCTGTTGAAATGGCACATAAAGCATCCTACACCGCTGTTATGTCCCACCGTTCTGGTGAAACCGAAGATGCAACCATTGCTGACCTTGCTGTTGCTACCAACTGCGGTCAGATCAAAACCGGTTCTCTTTCCCGTTCGGACCGTTTGGCAAAATACAACCAGCTGATCCGTATCGAAGAAGAGCTTGGCCCAATGGCTAAGTTTGCTGGCCGTTCCATTCTGAAGGGCTAATATCAGGTTGTAGGACCATTCGGTTCGAGCTTGAAACTTGAATTTTTGACCGGCGCGTCCATTGGGCGCGCCGGTTTTTGTTTGTAATAGCAGAGACTTGATTGAGTAAAACTGGTCTTTACTATAAGTTGTGCAATTGTCGGTATGTGTGATTAATTATATGAAATTCCCGTTGTGGGACAGCATTCTTTAGGGGCTGACAGACCCTTGGCGATGCTTGAATATCAAGATAAGGACTTTGATAAATGAGTGGTTTCAAATGTGAGTTTCAATTGCTGGAAGCTCTGGGACTGATTATTCTCTGGTTTTTTCTCAGCTTAATTACTTTTGGGTTTGGTGCGGTGATCGCACCTTATTATCTGGCAAAAGCGCCGCTGAACCAGACATTTCTCGTTGACCAGCATGGCGGCAAACTGGCGCGCCTGCATGTCGACTTTAATCTGGGGCAGATTATTGGCCATGCGGTCATCTGGTTCATTCTGAGCATTTTTACCTGCGGCATTGCCTATATCTTCTATTGGTTCGCAGTGGTCCGTAAGTTGATCAATTCTTCGGTCTTCCTGCCAGTTAACACGAGTTCTGTACCGGCGGAATAACGGGCAGGATTGAAATGGGCAACCGGCCCGCCTTGTTTGCGCCGAAAGCTTCTACGTCTTTGTTGTATCTGCTTGCTGCGCTTCAAGAAAAGAGCTGACCAAGCTGCGTATCTCTTCGAGATGCGTAAACAATGCAACATGCTCTGCGTTCTTAACGGGGTGAAGCTCGGCAGTCTTGATCGTCTGTTGTGCGATCAAGGCGTGGTCGAATGGCACGACGGGATCTCTCTCTCCGTGAATGATCAGGGTTGGGCACTGGATGCAAGCAAAGGGAATATCTCTTTCTTTGCTAAACTGCTGAGTGTCATTGATGGTGCCAGGGAGCCGTTGCGGCATCCTGTCAAAGAGACTGTCTTGTAGGGCTTGCATTAGGGGCCATGCCTCCGTGTCGGCTTTTACCTGCTTTAGCAATGCCGGATCTGAGATGGATCGGCTTGCCGTTTTGGCCGGATCCTGTCTGGCGCGCTTTTGTAACCATGCGATCGCGCTCTCGGACTTCGATAGCAAACTCATCAGGCCAAGCCTCATACGAATAGCTCGTTTGACTGGTAAAAGCGTGGTGCAGCATGAAACAAGTATGAGTGCGGCGCATCTGTCTTGATATCGCGCCGCAAACTCGATCGCTGATGGGCCTCCTGCTGATATGGCCATGATCGCCGCACGGTCTATCTGCAAT
Source organism: Cohaesibacter marisflavi (assembly GCF_963665895.2). Lineage (NCBI taxonomy): Bacteria > Pseudomonadati > Pseudomonadota > Alphaproteobacteria > Hyphomicrobiales > Cohaesibacteraceae > Cohaesibacter > Cohaesibacter marisflavi. Next base: position 897,391 of record NZ_OY762534.1, read on the forward strand.
TCATCCAGCAGGCCGGCAAAGAGGTCGGCCTGTTCTTTTGGAGATTTCCGGCCAGAGAGGGGTGAGCCAAGATAGCCCGGTCGGGATAGGGGGATTGTTCTGATTGCGGGGCACGAACCAAGTGTGGCGATGCCAAGTAAGGCGCTTTGGTCGATGCCGCCCATGCCTCCGTGAATGAGAAGGCAGGCTGGAGCTTGGCTGTTTCCATTGCATGCATATTCGATGGGGCCTTTGCTGGTATGAATGGTCTGGCTCCTGGCCATGATTTTGTGCAGTGAAGCGGGCATACTATCTCGCTTTCCCGTGGGGCAGTTTTGCCAAGCTTTTTCAAGTCAGGGCATTTCTCTGCATGTGCCACGATGGATTTCAAAGGGAATTCGAACGGTCGTTCAGACTGGCGGCGGGCAATCAGGTTCTGGATGGTGTGCCTGTCTGTTCCTTGCGGGCCTTCATCAGCTGTATGAAGGTGCGGGCCGTTGCTGGCGGCGGCATTTCCTTGCGTCGATACTCGGCGCCGTTTGCTGTGCGTGTGAGATATTGTAGGTCCACCAAAGCACGGCGCAGGATCGCGTGATCCTCAAAGCCATTCTTGCTCTTCAACAAGGTGTTGACCTCACCTTCTGTGAGAGAGGCATGAGCGGGGAACAGAGACCAGAGCCACCAGAGGCACAAGTCTTTTTGCGCCTTCCTGCTTGGCCAACGGAGTAAGATTGCTTCCGAGCTTATATGGCGCAAGGTTTGTTCGATGAGATGATGATCAATTGCCTCAATCGGTCCAGAGGGCTTTGCTAGCCGTTGCTCTGCTGCGTGATTGGCTCTGAAATGTTGGAAATTCTTATAACCGGCCGCCCGCGCCAAAACATTGAGCCATTCAACATGACTGGGTGCAATGTTGGCTTGTCCGGCTGCCATTTTAAGGGATTTGGCAAGCGCAGAAATATCGTCGACCTGAAAGGGAATCGTTTGTTTAGACATGACTTATCCTCGACTTGTGCCGATCATTGTCAGTCGTGGTCACTCTTGCGACGCGGCACGGGGATAAGTGTCGGGTCATTATGGTGGCAGGTTTAGCTCTTCAAAGAAGCAGTGACGCCTTGGTGAACTGCCGACCGTGGGTGTATTTATCTCAAAAGCGTGATTATTTCAAGAGCAATCTCACGTTGTTTCTTGAAATATATTGCATTGGAAATGAAATAATATAATTTCATTGGGTATGAAATATAATTTAAAGAAAGTACTGTTTTAAAGAGGATAATGGCTCGTGGCTATCACGAGCCTCTATTTGTGTTAGTCCTTGGCGAGAGACAATGAAAGCGCCCGACGGTGTGTTCGAGAACGAGATCGACGGCTCAAGGGCGGCAGGTTTCGCCGATAGGTGATGTTTTGGGGTTATCGCGTGCTGTTGCGAAGGAGGAAATGCCAGCTGCTTTCAATAAGCATCCAGGCGAGGCGTCCGAATAGCACATAGAGCGCAAAGGCGAGCTTGTCGTCTATTTTGAGAAGCTCAAACCATTTGGCATAGGTGAGGATATAGGGTTGGTGGTCGATCCAATCGATAACAATGCGAGATGCGGTATGCACGCTCGTATAGATCTGCTCCTGATAAAGAAAGCAGTAGATATAGAGGATCGTACCAAGAATGATGCCGATGATAAGTCGCCAGAAGCCGACCAGTGTGACCCCGAATAAACGCAAAAGCAGCATTTTGTCCCCCTGTGATTGCGTTTGCCTCAAGGGACTTTAGCTAATGGGGTGTCGTCTGTCAGGTCTCTTGCCGTTTTTGTTCAGCTTTTATCCTGAAGAGGCAATCGGGTTGCCGGTTGCGATTTGTTTCTCTAGCTCCAACGCTGCAAAACGGAAGAAGCATCGATATCAAGCTGGGAGAGCAGGCGCGCGGCGCTTTGCTCCAGCATGGCGTCAATGCTTTCTGGTTTGAGATAGAAGGCAGGAACCGGCGGGGCGACGATCCCGCCCATGCGGGTCACTTGTTCCATGGCCTGAATGTGTCCCAGATGCAGTGGGGTTTCCCGAACGGCCAGCACAAGTTTGCGGCGTTCCTTCAGCATCACGTCTGCCGCTCGTATCGATAGCCTGTCTGTCTGGCAATAGGCAATGGCAGCAAGGCTGCGAATGGAGCAGGGCGCAAAAAGCAGGCCATCGAGGGGATTGGAGCCAGAAGCGATGGACGCGGCCAGATTGTGATCATCATGGCAATGATCGGCGCATTCCTTGAGCTCTTCGATTTTCCCTTCTGTCAGTTCGAGCTTCGCTGTTGTCTCTCCGCCAGACGTTATGAGCAGATGAAGCTCTAGTGGCTGGCCGCTTTCTTTCAGTGCTTTCATCAGTTTCATGGCGTGAAAGCCCAGAAGCGAGCCGGATGCGCCGGTGACAACAAGGCCGATCTTTTTTCTGTCCTGCATGGTGAAGCGTGTCCTGCCCTCTGGTTTTAGAGTTTGAGCTTGGCGACCAGATCGTCGACCTCGTGAATGGTTTTCGGGTCCATTTTCAATTCGCGGCCCCATTCGCGGCTTGTTTCCGACCCGATCTTGTCGGTTGCGTCAATCCCCAGCTTGCCTCCGAGTCCCTCAAGAGGGGAGGCAAAGTCGAGATAGTCGATGGGTGTGTTGTCCACCCGCAAGAGATCGCGCGCAGGGTCTGCCTTGGTGGCAACGGCCCACATGACGTCTTCCCAGCTGCGGGCGTTGATGTGAGAATCAACGATGATGATCAGCTTGGTCATGTTGAATTGCGGCAGCATCGACCACATGCCCATCATGACACGGCGGGCCTGTCCGGCGTAGCGTTTGTCAATGGATATGACGGCGACACGATAGGACGCCGTTTCTGGTGGCAGCCAGCAATCTACGACTTCAGGGAAGGCCTGTCGCACCAGCGGCATGAAGACATCGTTGAGGGCTTCGGAAATAACCGAGGGTTCATCGGGTGCGCGGCCTGTATAGGTGGACAGGTAGATCGGGTCTTTGCGATGGGTGATGCCGGTGACGGTCACCTTGGGGAACTGCTCCACGGCATTATAGTAGCCGGTGTGGTCGCCGTATGGGCCTTCGGGTAGAGTTTCTGTGGCGGATACCGTGCCCTCAATGACGATTTCGGCATTGGCTGGCACGAGCAGCGGCTGGGTCTTGGCTTTGACCAGCTGAGTCGGTTTGCCTCGGAACAGGCCTGAGAATTGTGCTTCGCTCAAGGTTTCCGGAATAGGGGTGACTGCCCCCATGATCGTTGCCGGGTCGCTGCCAATCGCAATGGCGATGGGCATGTCTTGCCCTTGCGCTTTCCATTGCCGGAAGTGTGCCGCTCCGCCGCGATTTTCCAGCCAGCGCATGATAAGCGTGTTTTTGCTGGCCTGCTGGATGCGATAGACGCCCCAGTTATAGCTCTTGATTTCGTCACTTGCGGCAGGCTTTGTGATGACAATGGGCCATGTAATAAGCGGCGCTGGCTCTTCAGGCCAGCAGGTCTGGATGGGGAGGGTGTCCAGATCGATATCCTCACCGGTATGGATCACTTGCTGACATTGCGCCCGGCTTTGTACTTTGCCTCTCAGGCTGGTGGCTGCCTTCAGTAGTGGGCCAATGGCAGGAAGAATCTCTGAGCGTTCGGGCGGTTGAGGTTGGCGCAAATAGGCCAGGAATTCACCAAAGGCGATGAGTTCCTCTTCGTTGCAGCCGAGCGACCAGGCGACTCGCTTGACCGTGCCAAACAGATTGATCAATGCAGGCATGGCGCTGAGTGTACCATCGGATTTGATCGGGTTTTCTATCAGCAGGGCAGGGCCGCTCTTTGTCATGACGCGGCGCTGCAATTCCGTTGCCTGAAGCTTCATGCTGACCGGCTCTGAAATACGGATCAGCTCACCCTGCTCCTCGCAGAATTTAATGAAATCGCGCAGGTCCGTAAAAACAGGAAGGCGTCTGCTATGGATATGCATGTGTTGGCCCCGATCGTTGGCTTGGCTGTCAGCAAGTTTGAAAGCACATGAGACAATAAGGTCTCAGTCATTCTTCTTGTGGCATAGGCTGTTGTTACTTGTGGGCTGATCCTCTCCCATGATCAAGATCAAATGCTTGTTATTCCTGTCCTAAAAAGGCGTGTGGCTTCATTTTGACACACTTGAAGAATCGAAAGGGATGGCTCGAGCGTCTTTGTAAGTAATTTATTAACTCATTGAATTAATTAACTTTTTATATACCAAAAAAATATGCAAATTTCCTGTCTGATGTGTTTTTGGAAAGCGTTTGTTAACGCTAAGGGGGCTAAATAGAAACCGTGTCAGGCAGAAAAGGTTTTGCGTACTGCCTGATAACCGAGTTGTGTAGGGTGTACGGTATGGCAACACGCCAACGAAAAAATTCTGTATTGCGCCAGTTGGCGCTTCCCTTCTTTTTCCTGTTCGTTATCGCTTATTTCGTGTATCATACGCTGCATGGCGGCTATGGCGTGTATGCTCTTGCAGGTATGAAGGTGCAGGCTGACGCTTTGGAGGCTGATTTGCTCTCCTTGCGGTATCAGCGTGAAGCCGCCGAACATCGTATCGCCCTGTTCCGTAAGGATACTCTTGATCCTGACATGATGGATGAACGGGCTCGCGCCTATCTTGATCTCGCTGATCCGAATGAGATCGTTATTTTCAATAATTAACCGAAATTTGGGTGACAGATTTTTTTTAACTAGAATCTAGTTAAATGTGTTTTATTATTAAATATCAGTAAGTTAACAATTATTTTTCGGTGGATTACTCGTGCGATCTTCAATTGCAGATTAGAACTCCCTAAATTATCTTACATGCATGGAAACGCTTTAGGGAGCAGCAACATGGCAGCATCCGCGTCTAGCGCCGCCAAGAAGGCGGCGAAGGGGGCATCCCGCACCCCGGTTAATCGCACAATTGTAGAATTTGATAAGGATCAGGAACTTCACGCATATCGTGAAATGCTTTTGATCCGCCGTTTCGAAGAGAAAGCCGGCCAGCTTTATGGCATGGGCATGATCGGCGGCTTCTGTCACCTTTATATTGGACAGGAAGCAGTGGTCGTTGGCATGCAGATGGCATCCAAGGACGGCGATCAGGTGGTAACCTCTTATCGTGACCACGGGCATATGTTGGCCTGTGATATGGACCCCAAAGGGGTGATGGCTGAATTGACCGGCCGCAAAGACGGTTACTCCAAGGGTAAAGGCGGCTCGATGCATATGTTCAGCCGCGAGAAGAATTTCTTCGGCGGTCACGGCATCGTAGGGGCTCAGGTCTCCATCGGCACCGGCCTTGCTTTTGCCAACCAGTATCGTGGCAATGACAATGTCTCCTTTATTTACATGGGCGACGGCGCATCCAACCAGGGTCAGGTTTATGAAAGCTTCAACATGGCGAAGCTGTGGAACCTGCCTGCGATCTACGTGATCGAAAACAACAAATATGGCATGGGAACCTCAGTTGAGCGTTCTTCATCCAACACAGATCTTTCCCAGCGCGGTATTTCATTCGGCATCCCTGGTGAGCAGGTTGATGGCATGGACGTGCGCGCTGTTATGGCTGCTGCTGAACGCGCCATTGAATGGGCACGCGAGGGCAAGGGGCCTTATATCCTCGAAATGATCACCTACCGCTACCGCGGACACTCCATGTCCGACCCGGCGAAATATCGTTCCAAGGAAGAAGTGCAGAAAATGCGTAATGAGCATGATCCGATCGAGCAGGTGCGTCAGCGTCTGATTGATGGTGGTTTTGCTTCCGAAGACGAGCTGAAGTCCATCGATAAGGATATTCGCGCCGTCGTCTCCAACGCTGCCGACTTTGCACAGTCCAATCCTGAGCCGGATGAATCCGAACTCTGGACCGATATTTATATGCCTCTGTAAGGTGAAGGGATTGAATTATGCCAATTAAAGTACTTATGCCGGCCCTCTCCCCAACCATGGAAGAAGGCAATCTGGCCAAGTGGGTCAAGCAAGAAGGTGACAAGGTCGAAATCGGCGACGTGATCGCGGAAATCGAAACCGACAAAGCCACCATGGAAGTTGAGTCTGTCGAAGAGGGCACTCTTGGCAAAATCGTCGTTGCTGAAGGCGCCCAAGGTGTCAAAGTCAATGAACTGATCGCCCTGATCCTCGAAGAAGGCGAAGATGCTTCCGCTCTGGACAATGTCTCCACCGATGCTGCACCTGCTGCTGAAGAAGCGCCAGCGGCTCCTGCTTCGGTTCCTGCCGAGCCAAAATCCGAAGCACCGGTAACGTTGCCCGATGTTGAAGACGAGCCGGAAGTGCCGGAAGGCACACCGATGAAGACCCAAACCGTTCGTGAAGCTTTGCGTGACGGCATGGTCGAGGAAATGCGCCGCGATGACGACGTCTTCCTGATGGGTGAAGAAGTGGCTCAATATCAGGGTGCCTACAAGATTTCTCAGGGCATGCTGGACGAGTTCGGTGAGCGCCGCGTGATCGATACGCCAATCACCGAGCATGGCTTTACCGGTCTTGCTGCCGGTGCTGCTATGGCTGGTCTGCGTCCGATCGTCGAGTTTATGACCTTCAACTTCGCCATGCAGGCGATTGACCACATCATCAACTCGTCCGCCAAGACTCTTTATATGTCTGGTGGCCAGATCCATAACCCGATCGTGTTCCGTGGTCCGAACGGCGCTGCTGCCCGCGTGGCTGCCCAGCACTCTCAGGATTACACCGCATGGTACAGCCAGGTTCCTGGCCTTGTTGTTGTGCATCCTTACAGCGCTGCTGACTATAAGGGCCTCATCAAGTCTGCGATCCGGTCTGACAACCCTGTTGTCTTCCTTGAGAACGAAATCCTCTATGGTCACAGCTTCGATGTGCCTGATGTTGATGATTTTATTGTTCCTCTCGGCAAGGCCAAGATTGCTCGTAAGGGTAAGGATGTGACCATCGTTTCCTTTGGCATGGGCATGCAGTATTCTCTCAATGCAGCTGAAGAGCTGGCCAAGGAAGGCATCGAAGCCGAGGTCATCGACCTGCGTACGATCCGTCCTCTGGACACTGAAACAATCATCCGCTCGGTTATCAAGACCGGCCGCTGTGTTGTTGTTGAAGAAGGCTGGCCACAGGCTTCCACCTCTTCGGAAGTTGCTTTCCGCGTCATGGATCAGGCGTTCGATTATCTGGACGCACCGGTTGCTCGCGTTTGCGGCAAGGATGTTCCGATGCCTTACGCGTCAAACCTCGAAAAGCTGGCTCTGCCAACCGTTGCCGAGGTGATTGGTGCTGTTAAAGCTGTCACCTACACCGCTTAAAGGAGAGAGATTATGCCTGTAACAATTACGATGCCGGCCCTTTCTCCAACCATGGAGAGCGGTACGCTTGCCAAATGGCTGGTGAAAGAAGGCGACGAGATCACTTCCGGTGATGTCATTGCTGAAATCGAAACCGACAAGGCAACCATGGAAGTGGAAGCTGTTGACGAAGGCACCATCGGCAAGATTCTTGTCGAGTCTGGTACCGCTGACGTTGCTGTGAATGCTCCGATTGCCCTGCTTCTGGAAGAAGGTGAAGACGCCTCTGCACTGGACGGCTTTGACGCTGGTGCTCCGGCTGCTGCACCTGCTGCTGATGCGGCTCCGGCCAAGGAAGAGGCTGCTCCTGCAGCTGCTGCTCCCGAAGCCAATGTGGCTGCTGGCCCTGCGCCAACGGCTGCTGATGGCAACCGCATCTTCTCTTCTCCGCTTGCTCGCCGTCTGGCCAAACTCAATGATCTGGATCTGGCCAAGATCTCCGGCACCGGCCCGCGTGGCCGTATCGTCAAGCGCGATGTGGATGCTGCGATTGAAGCGGGCACTGCCAAAGCCGGTGCTCCGGCTGCTGCAGACGCACCAAAAGCAGCTGCCGCTCCGGCGCCTGCCGCTGCTGCTCCTGCCGGTCCGTCCGACGAACAGGTTCTCAAGAACTTCGCTGAAGGCTCTTACGAATTGGTTCCGCACGATGGCATGCGCAAGACCATTGCAAAACGCCTGACCGAAGCCAAGCAGACCATTCCGCACTTCTATGTGTCGGTTGACTGCCAACTGGACGACCTGCTCGCTCTGCGTAGCCAGCTGAACAATTCGGCTCCGCGCAAAGACGACAAGCCGACCTACAAGCTGTCTGTCAACGACATGGTGATCAAGGCTCTGGCTCTTGCTCTGCGTGATGTGCCTGATGCCAACGTCTCCTGGACGTCTGACAACATGGTCAAGCATAAGCATGTTGACGTGGGTGTTGCTGTTTCCATCGAAGGTGGTCTTATCACTCCGATCATCCGTAAGGCTGAGGAAAAAGCCCTGTCCACCATCTCCAACGAGATGAAAGACATGGGCAAGCGCGCTAAGGAACGCAAGCTTAAACCTGAAGAATATCAGGGTGGAACGACCGCTGTGTCCAACATGGGCATGATGGGCGTCAAGAGCTTCTCTGCTGTGGTGAACCCGCCGCATTCGACCATTCTGGCCGTGGGTGCTGGTGAGAAACGTCCGGTGATTGAAGGTGACGAAATCAAGGTTGCGACCGTGATGACCGTTACCCTCTCTACCGACCACCGCACCGTGGATGGTGCTCTGGGCGCTGAGCTGCTCAAGGCATTCAAGGGTTATATCGAAAACCCGATGAGCATGTTGGTCTAATCCCGACGGCCTCCTGACTTTTCCGATCGCGCCGATGGCGCGATCGGCTCCCGGACAATCGGTTTTTCCAGCTTTTCTTTTTTCAGGGAAGAGAGGGATACCTAGCAAGTCCGGTGAGGGGTCTGAGGTGATTTAGAGGAATTTTCAAAATGGCACAGACTGAATTTGACGTAATTATAGTCGGTTCTGGACCCGGTGGTTATGTGACTGCCATTCGCTCGGCGCAGCTTGGTCTCAAAACGGCAATCGTTGAAAAGAACGAACTGGGCGGCATCTGCCTTAACTGGGGCTGCATCCCGACCAAGGCTCTGCTTCGTTCCGCAGAAATCTATCACTTCATGCAGAATGCCAAGGATTATGGCCTTTCTGCTGAAGGCGTAAGCTTTGACCTGCAGAAGGTTGTCGAACGCTCCCGTGGCGTTTCCAAGCAGCTGAACACAGGCGTTGGCTTCCTGATGAAGAAGAACAAGGTCACCGTGATCAAGGGTGAAGCTGTTCTTGAAGGGAAAGGCTCGATCACTGTTTCCGGTGACGATGCTGGTACCTACAAGGCCAAGCATATCATTCTGGCGACCGGTGCTCGTCCGCGCGTTCTGCCGGGTCTTGAGCCGGACCAGAAACTGATCTGGACCTATTTCAACGCTCTCAAGCCGGACATCATGCCGAAAAGCCTGCTGGTTGTCGGTTCCGGCGCGATCGGTATCGAATTTGCCAGCTTCTTCAACACCATGGGTGCTGATGTAACGGTCGTGGAAATGATGCCGAAGATCCTGCCGGTCGAAGATGATGAAATCTCCGGTATGGCGCGCAAGTCCCTTGAAAAGCAGGGTATCAAGATCCTGACCGAAGCCAAGGTGACGGGCGTCAAGAAGGGCGGCAACAATGTCGAGGCTACCATCGAAAAGAAAGGTGGCAAGACCGAAGTCATCAAGGCTGACCGTATCATTTCCGCTGTCGGTGTTCAGGGCAATATCGAGAATCTCGGCCTTGAAAAGCTCGGCATCAAAACCGATCGTGGCTGCATCGTGATTGACGAATATGGCCGCACCAATGTTGAAGGTGTCTATGCGATTGGCGACGTTGCTGGTCCTCCGATGCTGGCCCATAAAGCCGAGCATGAAGGCACCATTTGCGTTGAGAAAATCGCAGGCCTCAAACCTCATCCAATGAACAAGAGCACGATCCCGGGTTGCACCTATTGCCATCCTCAGGTTTCCTCAGTTGGCCTCACCGAACAGGCCTGCAAGGAAAAAGGGCTCGACGTTCGCGTTGGTCGCTTCCCGTTCATCGCCAACGGCAAGGCCATTGCGCTTGGTGAACCGGAAGGCATGATCAAGACCATCTTTGACAAGAAGACCGGCCAGTTGCTCGGCGCCCACATGATTGGTGCTGAAGTGACCGAGCTTATTCAGGGCTTCTGTGTTGCGATGGGTCTGGAGACAACCGAAGAAGAACTGATGGAAACCATCTTCCCGCATCCGACCCTTTCGGAAATGATGCCGGAATCGGTTCGCGACGCTTATGGTCGTGTGATCCAGACGTAATCATGGGCCGTATAGGCCAATGATCCTCCAATTTAAAGCTACGTGGTGAGCGTTGCGGGGCTGGCGTATCATCGTCTGCCCCGCGTAGGAAACTTGATTGCCCTCTCACAGATGCTATGTATGTAAGAGGACGGATATGGGGTCCGCTTGCATATTTTAAATTAGAGGTAGAAGCATGAATTTGATATTTTGGATTGTGGTGGGCATTGTTGCAGGTTACATCGCTGAGAAAGTTACTGACTCTGATCATGGTTTGCTGACCAATCTGATTGTTGGTCTTATTGGATCATTTGTTGGTGGATTCATTGCTCAGAGATTTTTGCCAGGCTTGATGTCGTTAACTGGTTCTGTGTGGATAGACACCATTATCATTGCGACACTCGGCGCAATTTTGGTGCTGTTTGTCTATCAGAAAGTTCGATCCTGATCGGCTTGACCGCCTGCTAAAGGTTGGATATTGCTGATCAACCAGACTTTATAGGGATGACGAGGAACCTGAATGGTTACGATCATTGATACCGTTTCAAACAAGGCAGACACTGTGAGCAAGGTGGTTGCCAAACCCCGCCATCCCGAAAAGGCCCATCGGCCTGATAATCCGATCCAGAGAAAGCCGGACTGGATCCGCGTCAAGGCTCCTGGCTCCAAGGCCTACAAGGAAACCCTCGACATCGTTCGCGGCAACAAGCTTGTAACAGTCTGCGAAGAAGCCGGTTGCCCCAATATGGGTGAATGCTGGTCGCACAAGCATGCCAGCTTCATGATCATGGGCGAGATCTGCACCCGTGCCTGCGCGTTCTGCAATGTTTCTACCGGCATGCCCAATGCTCTTGATCCCAATGAGCCGGAAAATACCGGTCGTGCAGTGGCTCAGATGGGCCTCAAGCATGTGGTGATCACCTCCGTTGATCGTGACGATCTGGAAGATGGGGGCGCACAGCATTTTGCTGACGTGATCCTTGCTATCCGCGATGCGTCACCTGAAACGACCATCGAGGTTCTGACACCGGATTTCCTGCGCAAGGAAGGCGCGCTGGAAACCGTTGTGGCGGCGAAGCCTGATGTGTTCAACCACAATCTGGAAACGGTTCCATCCAATTATCTCAAGGTGCGTCCGGGCGCACGCTACTTCCATTCCATTCGCCTGCTTCAGCGCGTTAAGGAACTGGACCCGACTATGTTCACCAAATCGGGCATTATGGTTGGCCTTGGCGAAGAGCGTAACGAAGTGCTCCAGTTGATGGATGACCTGCGCGTTGCCGATGTGGACTTCCTGACCATCGGGCAGTATCTGCAGCCGAGCAAGAAGCATCATCCGGTGATCAAATTCGTGACGCCGCAGGAATTCAAAGGCTATGAGACGATTGCCTACACTAAAGGTTTCCTGATGGTTTCGGCCAATCCACTCACGCGGTCTTCCCATCATGCAGGGGAAGATTTCGAAAAGCTGAAGGCTGCTCGTCGCGCCAAGCTTGGTCAGTGATTGGAGAGCCTTGCCCATATGCCAAAATTCCAGACCCGTCATAAAGTGAAGCATTCCGCCGAAGCGATGTTCAAGCTGGTCGCCGATGTCGAGCGTTATCCCGAGTTTGTGCCGCTTTGCAAATCGCTCCATATTCGGGGGCGCAAGGAAACGCCTCAAGGAGCGATCCTTGTCGCGGACATGGTTGTGGCCTACAAGATGATCAGCGAGAGCTTTACCTCCAAGGTGACACTTCTGCCGGATCAGAACCAGATTGTTGCCGAATATCTGGACGGGCCTTTCAAGCATATGGAAAACCGTTGGACCTTCGAGCCCATCGAGGGAGAGCCCGGGGCCTGTCATGTGGTTTTTTACATCGATTATGAATTCCGCAGCCGGATGCTCTCTGGTTTGATGGGAACGATGTTTGACAAGGCTTTCAAAAAGTTTTCGTCTGCCTTTGAGCAGCGCGCCGATCTAATCTACGGAACAGCTGCCTAGAGGAACCGGGTGGGTATGAAAAAGGCCGCATGATGCGGCCTTTTGTGTGTTCGGTGTCAGCCATCAGCTTGGCATGTGAGTGCCTGCAGAACTCAGTCTGTGGGGCTGAGGCTCTTGCCCAGAATATGTTCGTCATTGCCGATCACTTGCCCCGAGCTTCCAACAATCAGCGGATCAGGGCCGTGGACGATGTGACGATCCTTGTTGGGGTAGGGCAGGGACGCCAGAAAATGCTGCATACAGTTGAGACGCGCGCGCTTCTTGTCATTGGACTTGATGATCGTCCAGGGAGCGTCTGCCGTATCGGTGTAGAAAAACATGGCTTCCTTGGCTTCAGTATACTGATCCCATTTGTCCAGAGACGCCTTGTCGACCGGGGAGAGCTTCCACTGTTTGAGCGGGTCGGTCTCCCTTGATGCAAATCTGCGGCGCTGTTCTTCCTGCGTTACCGAGAACCAGTATTTGAACAAACGGATACCCGAGCGGCGGATCATGCGTTCGAATTCCGGCGTCTGGCGCATGAATTCGAGATATTCGCTCGGTGAGCAGAACCCCATGACACGCTCAACGCCTGCGCGGTTATACCAAGAGCGGTCAAACAGCACCATTTCGCCAGCAGCGGGCAGATGCTCCACATAGCGCTGATAGTACCATTGGGTCCGTTCTCTATCTGTTGGTTTGTTCAGCGCCACAACGCTTACTGTGCGTGGATTGAGATGTTCCATAAACCGCTTAATGGTGCCGCCCTTGCCTGCGGCATCTCGTCCTTCAAAAAGAAGAACAATTTTTTCGCCGGATTCTTCGACCCATTTTTGTGCCTTGAGGAGCTCTACCTGCAAGAGGCTCTTCTGTTTTTCGTAGGTCTGGCGTTTCATCTTCGTCTTGTAGGGATAGACCCCATGCTCGAAGACACGGCGAATTTCACTTGGATCGTGGCGCATTTCATAAAGGGAAGGGCGCGGCTTTTGTTCTTCTTGCGGGGTGTCAGGGGATGATGGCGCTATTGATGCTGCTGTGGCTAAGCGTTCGTCCGGCTGGCTTTGTACCAGCACCTCTTCCAGTTTTGCCAGATCTTCAGTTTTGCCGTCTGTCTCGTCGAGAGAGGCATCCTTGGCTTTTATGGCTGGTTTAGGCATTTTTTCCTCCCCTGGTTGGCTTTATTTCAAACTATGCCAATTAGATTAACCTCAAATGAGCCCCCGTTACAGAAAATTGGAATATGGTTAAAATTACTAATGCTACTGGATTGCGCAGGAATCGGGGGCCAAGGGCGTTGCAGAAAAGACACGCCAGAATGAAAAAGGTTTCGTTAACCATAACGCTTAACGCCTTATGCCCGTGTTCAGCCACATTATGGAGTCAGCTTCGAGACAGTTGAACGGGGCAGAGATAAAAGTTAATGAAAACCCGTCACAGAAGTGACATTTTTGAGGTCTTGATAGGTTTCAAGAAATCTCATTAAAACAAGTCACTCGGGGAAGAGCGATATTCAAACGGCGCCCGGCGATTGGGAGCGATGCTGCCGGGTAAACAGGAGACTGGGGCTGTGAGGCGTTGAGACGTAAGGGTCTTTGTGCTGAGCAGACAAGTGGTATGTCATGAAGCGTCAAACAAGTTTTGCGGTAAATCTATTGCAGACTTTGACCCTGATCGGCTTATTTGGAGCCGTGGGGAGTTTGCCTGCCCATGCCTTCGATCCTCGCACGATCGAAGAAGGGCAAGCCAGCCCCGATGAAGCGTTTCGCTTCGGCGCGCAAGCCTACAAATTTGGCAACAAGTCCACCGCTGTGCAGGCTTTGACCTATGCTGCGCACAATGGGCATATGGCGTCTCAGTGGAAGCTGGGGCGGATGTATGAAGAAGGGGACGGGGTCGTCAAGGATCCCAGCCAAGCCTTCGATCTGTTCAATGGTATTGTGCGACGCTATGGGGATGCGCAGCCGGGGTCTGTTGAAGCGCGCTATGTCTCAAACGCCATTGTGAAGCTGAGTGCATTCGTGCGCTCAGGAATCAAGGGTAAACTGGATCCCAATCCAGGAAAAGCGCGTGATTTTCTGCAATATGCTGCGTCTTATTTCCGCGATCCGGATGCACAATATCATCTGGCAATGTCTTATCTGGACAAATCCGATGGCAAGATAGAGCCCAAAATGGCTGCACGCTGGCTGAGCAAGGCCGCCCGCAAGGGGCATATTGGTGCCCAGCTGGAATTGGGTGAGTTGCTTCTTGAAGGCAGCATTCTGCCGCAGCAACCGGTCAACGGGCTCAAGTGGCTGACAATTGCTCGGATGCTGGATGCAACCAATCCCGAAGTGCTGGACCGTCAGGAAGCCGCTTTTGCTTTGGCCGATGATTCCACGCGCAAAAAGGCCGTATCTCTTGCCAATGAATGGTTGGATAACGAATGAATGGTTGGATAGCGGCGGCAAACTGATTGTCCGCCGCTTTGGCTTTCATCTCTGTTTTAGGCAACGCCTATGACTGTGAACAGCTGAGCGTCATCATGACCGGCACATGGTCAGACGGTTTTTCCCAATCACGGGTGTCTTTCTGGATTTCGCACGCCTTCAGCATGTCTGCCGCCTCTGGCGAGAGCAGATGATGGTCGATGCGAATGCCGTGATTGCGCGGCCAGGCGCCGGCTTGATAATCCCAGAAGGAATATTGGTGTGGCGTGCCATTACAGGCGCGGAAGGCTTCGGTAAGGCCGAGGGCCTTTAACTCCCTGAACAGTTCAAGCGTCTCTGTGCGATATAGGGCATCGCCCCACCAGGCATCATGATCATGCACATCATCTGCCGTCGGGATGACATTATAGTCGCCGGAAAGAACAAAGGCTTCCTCAAGTGTGAGACGGTCTTTTGACCAAGCGATGAGCCTGCGCATCCAGTTCAGCTTGTAGGGATATTTTTCTGTCTCCACCGGATTACCGTTCGGCAGATAGAGGCTCACGACGCGCAGTGGCCCCTTGTCGGTTGAGAAGATACCCTCGATAAAACGGGCCTGCTCGTCTTCATCGTCGCCGGGCAGGCCGCGATTGACCTCTTCAAAGGGCAGACGGGATAGAAGGGCCACACCATTAAAGCTCTTCTGGCCGTGGGTTTCCACGTTATAGCCCAGTGCTTCAATGTCCGCGCGCGGAAAGGCTTCATCGACGGACTTGATTTCCTGCAGGCAGGCAATGTCCGGCTTTTCTTCTTCCAGCCACCTTAGCAGGTTGGGATGACGAGCCTTGATGCCGTTGATGTTCCAAGTGGCGATGCGCATGGGTGGCCTCTTTGCTGATGGGCATTTATGGTCAAGTGTGAGTTGTCATGCCCGCGGCGTGTGGGCAGCCGGTCAGATCGAGAAGCTCGTACCGCAGCCGCAAGATGCGCTGGCGATCGGGTTGTGGATCTGGAAGGACTGGCCCATCAGGTCGCTGACGAAATCAACTTCAGCCCCTTCCATATATTGCAAAGAGAGCGGATCGAAAAGGATCGTTGCGCCATCCTTGTTGATGACCAGATCATCGTCCTCGCTGCTCGTCACAATGTCATAATTATACTGGAAACCGGAGCAGCCACCACCACTCACGGAGATGCGCAGCATGGAACCATCCTTTTCCTTGGAAAGGATGGTGGCGATTCGTTTGATGGCACTATCTGTCACTGTGATCGGGTTTGACATTTGGATATTCCTGTCTCATTTCCCATCCGCGCTTCTACTAAGGCCCCTATTTTGGCCAGAAGTGCTTGATACAGGCCGGTTTTGCCTGAAAAATGGAGAATTACACCTATAAATGGGGCTTCACAAAGCCTACTCTTTCTCATGATAGTTAAGATCGAAAGAGCGCAAGTCAACCATTTTGGCGGTGCGTGTTAAAATTCTTGAACTTGGAATGGAAGAATAATGGTGTCAGCGATCGGATTTGGTGCGCAGCCGCGCGCCCGCTATGCTGTTTTGCCTCATGAAAGCAAGGGGCGTTTGTTTGAAGAAGCTGCCAGTCCCACGCGCACCCCCTTCCAGCGAGATAGGGATCGTATCATTCATTCCTCGGCCTTCCGGCGCTTGCAGGCAAAGACGCAGGTCTTTCTCTATCACGAAGGGGACATGTTCCGAACGCGCCTGACCCACACGCTGGAGGTTTCACAAATCGCCCGTTCCATTGCGCGGGCTTTGTCTGTTGATGAAGATCTGGCTGAAGCGCTGGCACTTTCGCATGATCTGGGACACACGCCGTTTGGCCATGCGGGGGAGCGGGCGCTCAACAAGGTGATGCAGCCTTATGGCGGGTTTGATCACAATGCCCAGTCCTTGCGGGCCGTGACTGCGCTAGAGCAATGCTATGCAGAACATGATGGCCTCAATCTGAGCTGGGAAACCCTCGAGGGGCTCGTCAAGCATAATGGACCGCTGACCGACCGGGACGGGAAGGGGATCGGGCATTATGAAGGCGGACTTCCCTATGCCATTCGCGTTTATGCCGAGCAACAGGACCTGATGCTCTGGTCCTATGCCAGCATCGAAGCGCAGGCGGCTGCCATTGCGGACGATATCGCCTATAATTCCCATGATATTGACGATGGCTTGCGTGCGATGCTGATCTCTCTGGATCAATTGCGGGATGTGCCTCTGGTCTGCGACTTGCTCAAAGAGGTGGAGGCAACCTATCCGGGGCTGTCTGAAGAACGCACGGCCCATGAAATTGTTCGCAGGCTGATCACGCGGATGGTTGAGGATGTCATCAATACGTCGATGGACAATCTCAAGAGGCTGGCTCCGCAATCGGTTGAGGATGTGCGCAATGCGTCGGAGACGATTGTTCACTTTTCCAGCGAAATGACCGCTGCCGTGACGGGAATCAGACAGTTTCTTTTTCATAATGTTTATCGGGAAGACCATGTCATGCGCATCATGCGTGGTGCGGAGAAGGTGCTTGAAGATCTCTTTGTCTATCACTTTAATGCACCTGATATGATGCCGCTAAACTGGCAGTTTGACCTTGATGGAGCGCCACGGAAACTCGTTGCTCGTCGCGTTGCTGACTATGTGGCTGGTATGACAGACCGTTTTGCCATTCAGGAACATCAACGTCTGTTTGACGTCACCCCGGATTTGGGTTAGATCCTATCCCCGAACATATGGATTTTTGCGGGTTGGGGCTCCATGTGATGCTTTGTCGCTTGAGAATAGACGAAAGCGATGGCGTCCGGGTGTCCTGACCCTCTACACTGCTAGCAATCAGTGCCAGATGCGCGCTACTTGAGGCGAGTTTCAACAAGAACCGCCCCGCCACTGGCCGACGATCATACAGGATTGAAGATGAACGTCTTTACTATTTTTACCGACCGGGTCAAGGCTGCAATCAGCGAGATCGGATTGACGGCACGCGATGGCTCAGAGCTTGACCTGTCCCGTGTGATTGTCGAGCCTCCACGCGATGCGGCCCATGGTGATCTGGCCACCAATGCTGCGATGGTCCTGTCCAAACAGGTTGGCATGAAGCCGCGCGATGTTGCCGATAAAATCGTTGAAGCGCTCGCTGAGGACAGGGATGTGGCCAAGGTGGATGTCGCCGGTCCGGGCTTTATCAATATGGCGCTGTCCGATGATTTCTGGCGGGGTCTGGTGAAGACGATCGTCAAGGCCGGTGAGGCGTTCGGTCGTTGCGATCTCGGGGCTGGCTCGAAGATCAATGTCGAATATGTGTCCGCCAACCCGACCGGCCCCATGCATGTGGGCCACACGCGTGGCGCCGTGCTGGGGGATTGCATTGCCAATCTGTTGGATTTTGCAGGCTATGACGTTTGCCGCGAATATTACATCAACGATGCGGGGGCGCAGGTGGATGTTTTGGCACGGTCTGCCTTCCTTCGGTATTGCGAGGCGCTGGGCGATGATATCGGCACCATTCCAGATGGTCTTTATCCGGGCGATTATCTCGTGCCTGTTGGCGAGGCGCTGGCCAAGGAACATGGCGACAAGCTGAAAAAGGCAAGCGAAGAGGAATGGTTGCCTCTGGTGCGGGCCTATGCTGTTGATGCGATGATGGAGATGATCCGGGGTGACCTTGCCGCCCTCAATGTCAATCATGATGTCTTCTTCTCCGAACGCAGCCTTATCTATGGCGAGAAGGATCGGGTAAAGGAAGCCATCGAATGGCTGTCTGACAAGGGACATGTCTATGTGGGCACTTTGCCACCACCCAAGGGGCAGCTTCCCGATGATTGGGAAGATCGCGAACAGACCCTGTTCCGGTCAACTGAGTTTGGCGACGATATTGACCGTCCTTTGAAGAAGTCTGACGGTAGCAACACATATTTCGCCAATGACATTGCCTATCACTTTGACAAGTTCAAACGGGGCTATTCCAAGCAGGTCGATATTCTCGGTGCTGACCATGGTGGCTATGTCAAACGGCTGAAATCTGCTGTTGCAGCCATCACACAGGGTGAGGGTGGTCTGGAAGTCAAGATTTGTCAGCTGGTCAATCTGATGCGCAATGGCGAACAGCTCAAGATGTCCAAGCGCGCAGGTAACTTCATCACGCTGCGTGATGTGGTGGAAGAAGTGGGCGTTGATGCCGTACGCTTCATGATGATGTATCGCAAGTCCGAGGTCACGATTGACTTCGATTTTGCAAAGGTCACCGAACAGAGCAAAGATAATCCGGTCTTCTATGTGCAATATGCGCATGCCCGGACCGCTTCCATTTTCCGCCAGGCTGCAAATGAAGTGCCGCATCTGTCTGTCGGGCTCGAAGATCTAGCAAATGCCGATCTGAGTGCTATAAATGATGAACTGGAACTGGCGTTAATCAGAAAGCTGTCAGAATATCCGCGAATAGTAGAGGGTGCGGCCGAAACACAAGAGCCCCACAGGGTTGCGTTTTACCTTTATGATCTTGCTGGATATTTCCACGCTGTGTGGAACAAAGGCAAGGAAATGCCGCAATTACGCTTTATTAACGTTAAAGATGAGAAAATGACTCTAGCGCGCTTGGCTCTTGTTCAGGCAGTGGCCACGGTAATCAGTTCTGGCCTCGGTCTGCTTGGTGTAAATGCACCTGAAGAAATGCGATAGTTGGTTACCAGTCATTTCTCAAGACAAAGCTTTGCCAGGCAGTACGAGTTAAGTGTATGAATGAAAAGGCAAATCGCCATGTCTGATCCCAATGACAAGAAGCCGCAATCACCCGCATCCAACTGGTCCGATTTTGAACGTCAGGCTCGTGAAAACAAAGATGCGGCTCCGGTTATGGAAGATCCATTGGCCGAATTGGACCGAATCGTCTCAAGTGGCGACTTTGGTTCAGGTTCCGGCCAACGTGGTGGTTCTACTGTTTCTGAAGATGATTTGCGGATTCTGGAACAAGAATTAATAAAAGAGTTGCGCGGACAACATGATGAAGCTGGCTATGTGCCGCTGGCTCCAGGTGGTCAGCCAGCTGCGCCTCAAGGCGAGGTAACACGTGCGGACATGCGAGAGCATGATCCGGTGCCACAGGCTCGTCCAATGTCGCAAGGCAGGCCTCAGCAGTCGGCGCAGAATAATCCTGCGCCTGATTTGCGGGACGCCATAGATCCCAGATTTGATCCCAGATATGCAGCGCCGGAAACTCCGATTTCGCAGGATCCTGGAGCGTATGCTCAGGAACCAGAAGTTTCTCAGGCTCCGCTGCCCTCTGCTGATCGCCCAGCAGAAGGCGGACCCGGGCTGGATGACTGGAGCTCGCTTTTTGATGACATCGCGCCATCTTCTTCGGCGCCATCTTCTCCAGCTCCCACTGCTCCTGCAGTCGAGTCGGAGCACACGCGTCAGCCTGCCGAGACTGCCGATGATGAGCCGCCGGTGGCTACCAGTGGAAGCTATGGTCAATTGAGCCGCCGTTCTGCCGCAGAGAAGGAAGATTCCTTCTTCACCGGTTTGCGGGCTACGCGCGAACAGGACGATTTCCGCTCTCAGCCAGAGCAACCTGAGGTAAGCCCTCATGCGCCGGAAGTGTCTCTTGGAGAGCAACGAGGTCCGTCCCTTCGAGGTGGCCGGTCCTATGATGAAGGTGCAGCCGGTCCTCAATATGGTCGCCAAGCTGAGCCAACCGCTCCGCGTGCGCCTCGGGTCGATCCGCTTGGCGGGTATCAGTCTGAAGCGGCAGACGCGCCAGTGGAACCTGCTCCCGAACCCGTCATGCCATCCAGTTGGAGAGACCGTCGGCAGGCTGAGCCTGTTGCCGATCCTATGCAGGACTACCGTCCGAATGATCCAGGTGCCGGGGCATCTGATGTTCCTTATGGCGGAGGTCAATCCCCGCGGTATGCGCCGGATCCTACGCCAGCGCCAGCATCCGAGCCTGAGCCATATGGCACCTATTCGCGATCTCAACAGAGCCCGTCCGATAGCTACGGACAGCGGCGGCCTGTTGAAGAACCGATGGCACCAGCTCAGTCGCGTGGTCTGCGTCAAGACCCGTTTGCGGTCTTCAATGATCCGTCTGCGCAGCAGGCAAGCGAACCCTATATGCCGTATAGGGCACCTGAACCAAATCCAACGCCAGCTCCTGACGTAAATGTTGCCGGGCAGCATGATGATTATGCCAACTATGGCACAGACCCATCTTACCGTGATCCGGGCACCCAATCCTATGATCAGGGATATGCGCCGGGGCAGGGTGGCTATCAGGATCCTGTCGGGGATGACTTTTCTGCTGCGGATGCGCCTGTATATGGGTCATATGCTGATCCGACGATTGCTCAGGCAGCCGCAGAGAGTGCGCCCAATTATCAGGATGAAGACTACACCACTCTTGAAACGGCCGCAGCCATGGCCGCTCCTCAGCCAAAACGCAGGTCCCGCAAGGGGCTCTACATGGCCGCTGCTGCGGCTGGTGTTGTGGTTGTTGGCGGCCTGCTGGCTTGGGGTTTCGGGCAGAGCGGCGGTGGCAGCACCGAAACACCGGTCATTGAGGCCAATACTGATCCGGTGAAAGAAACGCCTGAAGATCCGGGTGGCAAGGTTGTTCCGCATCAGGACCAGACGGTTTATGACCGTATTGATGGCACCGAAAGCGATGAAGGGCCGTCCAACATGATGCCGGCAACCGAGACACCGATGGATATCACAGCCAACGGACAGTCGCCGCGGGTCATTCCATTGTCTGGTGGCGAATCTTCCGTGTCCCAGTCTACGGGTGATGGCGATTCCGTCAGCGGTGCAGTGGCTCCGAAAAAGGTTCGTACCGTGGTTGTGCGGCCTGATGGCACATTTGTGACCTCTGAAGAACCTGCAGATTCTGGCGCCAATCAGAACCAGAATACGCAGCTCTCCAGTGTCGATCAGCAATTGTTGAATGCGACGCCTTCCGAACAGGCCATTTCGCAAACCAACAATACGGATATCAATGGCAATCAGCTCAATGGAGGCGGGGCGAATGCCGTGCAGCCAGTTGTTGATGAAGAAGATATGCCGTTGCCGAAGTCCAAGCCTGCCGAGTTGGCGGCGCTTCAGGCGGCTAACCAGAGCAGTGCACCTCAGCTTGCACCAGCTGCACCGCAGCCGAGCAGCCAGGCTCCGTTGGTTCTGACGCCAACCGCCCCGGCGGCGGCTCCTGCGCCCAATCCTGTTCCGCCACAGTCCATTGCCGCTCCGAGCGGGAATGGTGGCTACACTGTACAGGTGACGTCTCAGCGCACACCTGAGCAGGCACGGGCCAGCTATGCCAACATTCAGGCCCAGTTGAGCAGCGTGCTTGCCGGGTATCAGCCGGATATCAAGCAAGCCGACCTTGGCGCACGGGGCATCTATTACCGTGTCCGCGTTGGCTCCTTTGCTGATCAGGGTGGCGCGATCAACTTCTGTAACCGGATCAAGGCTGCCGGTGGTGACTGTCTGGTTGCACGTCAGTAAGCTCAATACTCATATATGAATGCGAAAATCCGGCTTAGTGGCCGGATTTTCTTTTTGTGCGCTTGGTTTGGCTCAGAAAGAACGATAGTCTTTCCTTATAAGGGTAACCGATAGCGGGTCTGGGGCGAGACCTTTCTGTATAGTGAGATCTGGCGGAGCATGGCATCTAGCGAAGAACGTAAGGGGCGCGGGCAAGGCAAGGCGGTTGTTGGCGAGACCTCCGATGTGGATCAATTGTCCACTGCTGCCGAGGATGCCACTTTGCCCTTTGCATTGACGAGCGAAAGCGATGTGTCCGGGGGGCAAGGCGATAGCGCCAAAGCTGACGAAAATGCCTCATCTTCAGAGGCAAGTGCGGATTGGGGTGAATTTTCTGATCTCAATCTGGTGCCCAAGGCAGGCGTTGGCGAGCCATCGCTGATTGTTGATGTCGATGGCTTTGAAGGGCCTCTGGATTTCCTTTTGGCGCTGGCCAGAAAGCAAAAGCTCGATCTGACCAAGATCTCAATTCTGGCGCTGGCCGAGCAGTATTTGCAATTCATTGAGCGCGCCCGCAAGCTGAGGCTGGAACTGGCAGCGGACTATCTGGTCATGGCGGCCTGGCTGGCTTATCTCAAGTCCAGATTGCTCATCCCCGAGATGCCTGATGAAGATGAGCCGAGCGGTGAGGAACTCGCAGCCATGCTGGCCTTTCGTCTGCGCAAGCTTGAAGCCATGCGCGAGGCTGCGGGCAAGCTTATGGATCGCCCCTGCCTTGGACGGGATTTTTTCATCAGAGGGCAGCCTGAAGATATGTCCCTTATCCGCAAGCCCCAATTTTCCGCCTCGCTCTATGATCTGCTGACCGGCTATGCCTCTTTGCGGCAGAGACAATCTGTGTCGCTGGTGCATGTGCGCAAGCGCGAGGTCTGGTCTCTACCCGAGGCCCGGGATGTTTTGATGCGGCTGATCGGCGGCGTTCATGACTGGACGCCCGTTGAAACGATTTTGCAGACCTATCTCAAGCTCTCGGATATTCGTACAACGGCTTTGGCCAGCTCTTTTGCCGCTTCGTTGGAGCTGGTGCGGGAAGGGCATCTGGAAATCCGGCAGACCGATGCATTCGGGACAATCTATGTGCGCGGCAAACAAGGGAAGGGCCAATGATGGAAGAAATTAAACAGCCCTTGGGGGGCGAGTATGAGGCGTTGGCCAAGGAAGCGCGGTTGCAGCTCAAGCGGATGGTGGAGGCCCTGCTCTTTGCCAGTTCGGAGCCGCTGAGCACTGCCGATATCGCTGTCCGTTTGCCGGATTCAGTCGATGTGCAGGCCATTCTTGCTCAACTGAAAGAGGATTATAAAAATCGCGGCGTCAATCTGATTGTGGTGAATGACAAATGGCTGTTTCGCACGGCCAAGGATCTTTCTTTCATGATGCAGGCCGAGGCGATTGAGCCGCGAAAACTCTCGCGTGCGGCTTTGGAAACACTGGCCATCATTGCCTATCATCAGCCCGTCACGCGCGCCGATATCGAGCAGATCCGCGGCGTTTCCGTTGCGCGCGGCACTTTGGATGTACTGCTGCAGACCGAATGGGTGCGGGTAAGGGGGCGCCGGCGCGTTCCCGGGCGTCCGGTTACCTATGGCACCAGCGAGAAATTTCTTATGCATTTCGATCTGGCATCCATTCAGGATCTGCCGGGGTTGGAAGAGCTCAAGGGGACTGGCATGCTGGATTCTGCCTTGCCGCCGGCTTTCTCCATGCCGTCACCTGATGACACCGAAGATTTGGCCGATGACGAGGAGCCGCTTGAAGATAATTACGAGCTCGCGCTTGAAGCGATGGAAGAAGACGACAAGCAAGATACCGATGAGTCCTGATTGGCCTTCCTTGAGAGACCAAAGTTTGCCTGTCTTGATGTCTATATTATGAGTATAAAAGTTGTGTTTTGGAATTGGCCAATGCATAAGACGTCTGAGACTGGATATAGTCAGCCCATTTAACGGAGAGTATCATTGAATATGCATGAGGGCCGCAATCGTTGGGGAAGTCGAGGCACGGCGCGGGCAGCCATCGCTGCCGGACTTGATTTTGAGGCGATTGAGTGCTCGTTCGATGGGCATGAAGTACTGCGTGATATCTCTTTTTCCATTGAGCCGGGGGAGATCGTGTCCCTGCTTGGTGCATCGGGTGCTGGCAAGACTACGCTATTGCGGATCGCGGCCGGTATCGAAAGCCCGACTTCCGGAAAACTGCGGCTTAATGGCAAGGTCGTTGCTGGCGAGGGGGTATTCGTGCCACCCGAGGCGCGTAATGTCGGGTTGATGTTTCAGGATTATGCCCTGTTTCCGCATCTCTCGATCCTCAAGAACGTGATGTTCGGGCTCAAGGATTTGCCGCTAAAATCTGCCGATATAGAAGCGCGGGCAGCGCTCAAGCGTGTCGGTCTTGAAGAGTATGCGGATCATTTCCCGCATATGCTTTCTGGTGGGCAGCAGCAGCGTGTGGCGCTGGCGCGTGCCATTGCGCCTCGGCCCAGTGTTCTGCTCATGGATGAGCCTTTTTCCGGTCTTGATAATCGCCTTCGGGATCGGGTGCGCGATGAAACCATTGCGGTGTTGCGTGAAATGGGGGCAACGTGCGTCATCGTCACTCATGATCCGGAGGAAGCTCTGCGGGTGAGTGATCGCATCTTGCTTTTGAAGAATGGGCATATTGTGCAATATGCGAAACCGGAAGACTTGTATTTTAATCCAGTTGATTATTGGGCGGCACGGTTTTTCTCCGACCTTAACGAGGTGGAGGGCGTCGTCAAGGCGGGCGCCGTGCATACGCCAATCGGTGTTTTTGCAGCTGACGGCTTTGAAGACGGGCAAGACGCGCTGGTCTGTATCCGCCAGCAGGGCGTTAAGCTGCATAAGGCGATCAATGAGGAATATGTGTCCGCTCTGCCTGCACGCGTGAAGAGACGTATGTTTCTTGGAGAGATTGATTTATATGAAGTAACAATCAAGGATTGCGACAATCCTTTCTTTGTCCGATCTGGTTCTGGACATATTTTTGTGCCAGGAGAGAATATCGGTGTATCGTTTCGTAAAAAGGATGTACTGATATTTGCCAAATCGTCCTAGATTGCTTATTTCTTTGACAAAGTAAGCTCAAAGCTGGCAAAAGGCTCTCGTGTGTTCGAGCGTGCGCGGAGAGGCTCTTTGCGACGCGAAGCAGAAAATAAAGGGATTTCAGTATGCAGATTGGTATCTGGCAGGTCGCAATTATTGCTGTCGTTGTTGTTCTTCTTTTTGGTCGTGGCAAGATTTCCGACCTGATGGGTGATGTCGCAAAGGGCATCAACAGCTTCAAGAAGGGCCTCAAGGAAGAGGACAAGGAAGAAAACGACCAACAGGCTCTGGAAAGCAAGCAGTCTGAACAGGTTTCTGCAAGTAGCGAAGAGAAAGACAAAGTGAACTAAGCTGTTAGCGCACTTTTGTTATCTATTTGTTTTTCCTGTATTCTAGCGTGTCCGGTGCATTTCGATGTTTGATATCGGTTGGAGCGAAATCATCGTGGTGGTTAT
Organism: Cohaesibacter marisflavi; assembly: GCF_963665895.2. NCBI lineage: Bacteria > Pseudomonadati > Pseudomonadota > Alphaproteobacteria > Hyphomicrobiales > Cohaesibacteraceae > Cohaesibacter > Cohaesibacter marisflavi. The sequence continues at coordinate 922,978 of NZ_OY762534.1, forward strand.
CATCACGATTCTGGTGGTAGGGCCCAAGGAACTGCCCGGATTGCTCAGAACTGTTGGCAAAACCGTTGGCAATGTTCGACGTATGGCCGGCGATTTCCAAAATCAGTTCAACCAAGCCCTGCGGGAAGCGGAGCTTGATGGTGTTGCTGATACCTTGAATGATGTCCGCAATCTCAATCCGCGCAATGCGGTCAAGAATGCTGTCACCAAGCAGTTGGGTGACATCAGCGATGTGACGGATGATGTCTCCAAGAGCATGAAGGAAAGCACCGACGAGATCAATTCGTCGCTGAATGACAAGCCCGCCGAAATCTCTTCCAAAACGGCGGATGAGCCTTCTCAAGCGGTTGAAGTAGAAGAGGCTTTTGCCGAAGAAAATCAGGATACCGAAATTCTGGATGGTGATGCAGCCAAGGATAGCGCAGAACCGGAAGACGGTGTGACCAAGAAGGCTGACTGATGAGTGACAATGAAAAAGACGAGATTGAAGAGAGCAAGGCTCCTTTGATCGAGCATTTGGTGGAGCTTCGCAGTCGCCTGCTCAAGACGGTGATCGCGATTGCGATTGCCTTTTTATTCTGCTTCTATTTTGCCAGCGATATTTTCAATATTCTTGTCATCCCTTATGAACGTGCCGTTGGCGGAACGCATCAGGTGGAGATGATTTTCACCGCGCCGCAGGAATATTTCTTCACCCAGCTTAAGATCGCGCTTTTCGGCGCGCTGTTCATTGCCTTTCCGGTGATCGCCAGTCAGATCTACATGTTCATGGCGCCGGGGCTCTACAAACATGAGCGAGAGGCCTTCCGGCCTTTTCTGATTGCGACGCCAATCTTGTTTCTGCTTGGCGCCTGCCTTGTCTTTTTCGTCGTCATGCCTCTGGCGATGCAATTCTTCCTTTCCATGGAGCAGGTGGGCGAGGGACCGGTTGAAATTCGCCATCTGCCCAAGGTGAGTGAGTATCTCGGTCTGATCATGACCCTGATTTTCGCCTTCGGCCTTGTGTTCCAGCTGCCGGTGGTTCTGACGCTGTTGGCGCGTGCCGGTATCGTGGATTCTGCTTTTCTCAAGTCAAAGCGCAAATATGCTGTTGTGGTTGCCTTTATCATGGCTGCTATTTTGACGCCGCCAGACCCGATCAGCCAGATGGGGTTGGCGCTGCCAACGCTGCTGCTTTATGAATTGTCCATTCTCTCGGTCAAATCCGTGGAGAAAAAGCGGGCAGAACGAGACGCCGAAGAAGAGGCGTCCTAGAGATTTTCGCAAACTTGCACCATGGCCTGAAGGAAATTGTTTGTCTTTCGGGCCATTGTTTGTGGGTTTTCTGCATTCTTTGCGGTGACTAAGTGGCATTATGCTTGCTTCATGCTTGGGGCTTGCCTATTTTTCGCCCGTCTTAATTTTTCAACCCTCCCACCAAAGCTAGATTCGGGATTACTGACATGTTCGATATCAAATGGATTCGCGAGAATGCCGAGGCATTCGACAAGGCTCAAATTGCACGCGGAGCTGAAGCATCGTCATCCCGGCTGATCGCGCTGGATGAGGAGCGGGTCGTTGAAGTGCAGAAATTGCAGGAAGCTCAGCAGCGCCGCAATGCTGCCTCCAAGGAAATTGGCAAGGCCAAAGGGTCGGGCGATGAAGAAAAAGCTCAGGCCCTGATGGCCGAAGTGGGGCAGCTCAAAAGCGCCATTCAGAATGGCGAAGCCAAAACTCGTGAGTTGCAAGATGCGCTCAACGCGGCTCTGTCGAGCCTGCCGAACATTCCGCTGGATGATGTGCCTGCTGGCAAGGATGAGAATGACAATGTTCTGCATCATTCCTGGGGTGACAAGCCGGAGCTCAGCTTCGAGCCAAAAGAGCATTTTGAGCTGGGTGAAGCGCTTGGTCAGATGGACTTTGAAAGCGCAGCAAAACTGTCCGGTTCGCGTTTTGTTGTGCTGAAAGGTCAGTTGGCGCGTCTTGAACGGGCCATTGGCCAGTTCATGATTGATACGCACATCAACGAGCATGGCTATGATGAAGTGTCCGTGCCGACATTGGTGCGTTCTGAAGTGATGTTTGGTACCGGCCAGTTGCCGAAATTTGCCGAAGATGCCTTTCATACCGACGATGATCGCTGGCTGATTCCAACTTCTGAAGTGCCGCTGACTAACCTGGTGCGTGAAAGCATTGTGGATGGTGAAAAGCTGCCGATGCGCGTAACGGCGCTGTCTCATTGCTATCGCTCTGAGGCCGGATCGGCTGGGCGTGATACGCGTGGTATGCTGCGCCAGCACCAGTTTACCAAGGTTGAAATGGTTTCTGTAACGGATGAGGACAGCTCCGTTGCCGAACAGGAGCGTATGCTTGGCTGTGCGGAAGCCATTTTGCAGAAACTTGGCATTCCTTACCGTGTTGTTACGCTATGTATCGGTGATATGGGCTTTTCTGCGCGGCGCACGTTTGACATCGAAGCCTGGCTGCCGGGCCAGAAGACCTATCGCGAAATTTCCTCTGTTTCCACCTGTGGTGATTTTCAGGCGCGCCGCATGAATGCGCGCTATCGTGATGCCTCTGACAAGAGTGTCAAATATGTGCACACGCTCAATGGTTCCGGCGTCGCCGTTGGCCGTTGTCTGATTGCTGTCATGGAAAATTATCAGACTGAAGATGGCTCCATCGTGATTCCGGAAGTTCTGCGTCCTTATATGGGCGGATTGGAAAAGATTTCCGCCTGAAGCATCAGATGCTTCAGTTCATGACTTTTGGCTTGTGGGTGCGCGTTCTGATCGCCCGCAGGCGGTATTCCTGTTTTCCAAACGCGGATCGCTGCGCTTGGCTTTTTGAAACTTTGACTGATGAGGCAATGCAATGCGAATTCTTCTGACCAATGACGATGGTATTAACGCACCCGGTCTTGTGGTGCTAGAGAAGATTGCGCGTGCGCTCTCTGACGATGTCTGGATTGTTGCGCCGGAAACCGAACAATCCGGCATGGCGCATTCCCTTACGCTGCATGATCCGCTCCGGATGCGGAAACTGGGTGACAAAAAATTTGCCGTACACGGCACCCCAACAGACTGTGTCATCATGGGGGTTGATCATATTCTGGACGGGCGTCCGGATCTTGTTTTGTCAGGTGTCAACCGCGGTCAGAATATGGCTGAAGACGTGACCTATTCGGGCACTGTAGCCGGTGCAATGGAAGGCGTTGTACTCGGTATTCGATCCATTGCTCTTAGCCAGTCCTATAGCTGGGAGAGCTGCGAGCCATTTGACTGGAGTGCTGCCGAAGAGCATGGCGCTCGAGTTGTCAAGGATCTGCTCGATCATGAATTGCCAAGACAGACCTTGCTCAACGTGAACTTCCCGGCATGTCCGGCAAGTGAAGTGGAAGAGGTTGTCTATACCCGTCAAGGCAAGCGCGATCAGGCGCATTTGAGCGTGGTTCCGCGCGTTGATACGCGTGGGCTTTCCTATTTCTGGCTTGGTTTTGAAGATCGCAAGTCCGACCCGGCCGAAGGAACTGACCTGCACGCTGTGATGCATAAGAAAATCTCGGTTACGCCGCTGCATCTGGACATGACAGACAATTGCACACTCGATAAAATGATGAAGGCATAGGGGGAATTACCCTATTAATACCAGCCTCTTAATGTCAGAGAGGGGTTGGATTTTTCTCATCAGAAGGCCGTAACGCGAGCGCGTTGCGGCCTTTTTTGTATTCATTTGCTCAAATGGGAAAGTAAACACAGGGTAGTGGTTTCGATGCCCATTTTAATGCCTGTTTTAAAGGTTTGGAAAGGATACTTGGATTAAATTGGTATCAACTTGTAGGGTGTTGTGCGTAGAACCGGTGTTGGTATGGACTATTTAGTATTGCGTAAGCTTCTGTCAACGACCTCATTGCTGGCGATGGCTGCCACCCTTGCAGCCTGCAGCGGTGAAGTTGAACGTTTTGGAACTCCTGGCTCAGGATATACTTCCAATCAGAATGAGATTTTTACCAGCTCGGTTCGTTCTCAACCCAGTGTGGCGCCGGTGAATCAGCCTATGCCAGCTGTCGTGCCTGTGGGGAGCAGTAGCGCGCAGCCTATTTATCGTGATCCTGCCTATCAGGCAAATGCCACCAAGCAACCTTCTTATAATGCTCCCGTTTATTCGGCTCCTGCGTCTCCTGCACCCGTTGCACAGGCTTCTTCTGTCAGTCAGTCTGTTCCAGTGTCTCAACAGGCAGCTCCTGTCGCTTTGACAACCGGGTCTATTAATCGCTCAGCATCAAATACCTATCAGTCATATCCGTCGCAGCCCATGCCGCCGATGCCTTCGGGGAATCGTCAAGCGTCTGCCGGTCCTGTCTATGTTGATGTGGCCAGTGCTTCCAATTCTAGTGGGTATCCTTCTAGGGCGCCTTCCTCCAATGCTGCTGTTCTGAATGGGCCGCCGGTTGTTGTGTCGCGCTTCGATAGCCTGCCGCACGCTGCACCGCGCCAGAAATCCCAGGTCGCTTCCTATAATCCTGCGCCTAACAATCAGTATCAGCGCGTACCTGTTTCTATGCCAGCGGCTTCTTCAGCGACGGCTCCGCAGCAGGAAACGCAGCAATCTCGTTTCAGTCTGGCTAGGATATTCTCACTGCCAAAGAACGCGCCTAAGTCCAAAGGGATAGATTATACTTCAACGGCTTCGATCGCTCCGCCGAACCCTATTCCGACGGGCGGACAAGTTGGTAATAGCTATTCAGATCAAGTGCGTGCCATGTCTGCGCCTTCTGCATCGGCACAGAATCACGCCCGAACGAGTGGTCAGTGGACCAGTGTCGGCGGCACTATGGTGACGGTCGATCAGGGTGAAGATATTCAGTCTCTTTCGCGCCGCTACGGTGTGCCGGAAAAAGCCATTGCTGATATCAACGGACGGAATTATGTGGTGCCGGGTCAGCAGGTTTTGATTCCTGTGTTCCAACAGCAAGGCTATAGAAGCTATGCAGCCCAGACACAGCGACCTGTTCAGCAAAACCGGAATGCCCAATCGTCGCAGCCCATGCAGCTGGCGTCCATCAGTTCCAGCTCGGTGCAGTTGCCTTATGTGATGCGTGTGCCAAAGGGTAACCCTCTGCGTTTGCGCGGTCAGTCCGCTTATGGGCGCGAAGTTGTGCAACTTCAGCAGAATGCAAATGCCCAAAACCGTCATATGGTCAATCCCGGTGAGACACTGAGTGGCATAGCGAGCCGTTATGGCGTGTCAACGCGTGAGCTTGCTCAGGCCAACAATATGTCGGTCAGTGCACCTCTGAGAATGGGGCAGCGCTTGCATATTCCGCAGAGAAATCAGCAGCCTGCGATCGATTATACGACAACGGCATCGATCAATCGCAATGCCGGTGGCGTATCGACGACGCAACAGGACAGCCGTCAAGTATCTGCGCCAGTGATTGCAGCGGTTCCGAAGGCAAAGCCACGTTGGGTGCGTGAAATGGCGTCAAGCGCCCATTCATCACCTTCAAGCCAGCCGAAGAAGCAGCGCGTTGCGTCTCTGAAAAATGCTGTTGGGTTGCCAGATGAGGCTTCCAGTTCTGCGCCTTCCCAAGTAAACGCAGCACCGGTAACACCTGTGTCCAATCAGTCAAACGACACCGCTTCTGCTGCAAAATTCCGTTGGCCTGTTCGTGGGCGCATCATTTCCGGATTTGGTGGCGAGAATGCTGGAGTTCGTAATGAGGGGATTAACCTCTCTGTGCCGGAAGGGACGTCCATCCGTGCGGCAGATAATGGGACCGTCATCTATGCGGGCGATGACCTGAAGATGTATGGCAACTTTATTCTTGTTCGCCATACCAATGGTTGGGTTACGGCCTATGCTCATAACAACAAGCTGCTTGTCACCAAGGGTCAGATAGTACGGCGTGGGCAGATTATTGCTGAGGCTGGGATGTCTGGCAACGTGAGAGCTCCTCAGTTGCACTTCGAACTGCGAATTAAGGGAGATCCGGTCGATCCGGTTCCATATCTGAGCTAGATATCTCGCTCAATCATGGAGCGAGAATGTGTTTATTTATAAAAAGCCACTATCAAAAGATGGTGGCTTTTTGTTTTATTGCTGATGAAATGAATTCTATTCAGTTGAAATGAAATGTTTTTGCGTCATCGCTTCGATGAGCATGATCATGGCGTGTTCGACCGTTGCTGCGCGTACATTCTCGCGATCCATTGCGGCAAAGATCTTTTTGTTGTGGCTTTGGGTGTACTGTTTTGACGATACGGCAAAATGAACCAAACCTACGGGCTTTTCCTGCGTGCCGCCGCCGGGGCCGGCAATGCCGGTGACGGATACGGCGAAGTCGGCGTTGGAGTGCGCAAGGGCGCCGTCAGCCATGGCGCGAGCAACCTCTTCGCTGACAGCGCCAAATTCTTTGATCATTTCAGCAGGAACGCCAAGGACTTCTGATTTTGCTTCATTGGAATAGGTGGCAAAGCCGCGGTCAAAGGAAACTGACGCGCCGGGAATTTCAGTCAGGGTGGCGCTTATCATGCCGGATGTACAGGATTCTGCCGTGGCCAGCTTGTAGTCATGCTCTCTGGCGATTTCTAAAACCTGATTGGCCAGTTCAATCGTGTCCATGGTCACATACATGTTTGATCCTTTCCTGAAGAAGGGCATTCAGGGGCTGTCGCCTAGGCGTGCTCTTGCCCGGATCTTCAATTGTGCCAGTTTGATGGGCTTTTCGTTAGTGTGACAATCAGTCTTCTTGTTCAGGCAAGCGTACTGTGGCTGTAGCAAGTGCTGCAACGCCTTCTTTGCGACCCGTAAAGCCCAGGCGCTCGGATGTGGTTGCCTTGACGCTGACACGATCAATTGAAATCTGGCAGATCTGGGCAATTGCTTCGCGTATGTCTGGCCGGTGTGGGCTGATTTTGGGCGCTTCGCAGATGATGGTCATGTCGATGTTGGAGAGCTTGCCGCCGCGCTCTTTTACGCGCCTCACGGCGTCTTTTAAGAACAAATCCGAGGCGGCGCCTTTCCATTGCGGGTCGGAGGGCGGGAAATGTGTGCCAATGTCGCCGTCGGCAATGGCGCCAAGGATTGCATCTGTAATGGCATGCAGGCCGACGTCGGCGTCGGAATGTCCCTTGAGCTTGTGCGTGTGGGGAATGGAGACGCCACCGATGATGACTGCATCTCCTTCATCAAAGGCATGAACATCATAGCCAGTGCCTACTCTGATGTCTGTCAGTGGGCGCGAGGCGGTTGGGGTGATCATGGTTTCAGCCATGGTGAGATCTTCCTGACTGGTAAGCTTGCGATTGGAGGGGCTGCCCTCGACGATATGCACCGGCTCGCCAACCCATTCAGCCACTGAGGCGTCGTCGGTGAACGCGTGGAGTGTTTGGTTAAAAGCTTTTTCATGTGCGTTCAGGATAAAGGCATAATCAAAGGCTTGTGGCGTCTGCGCAGACCAGAGTGTCGTGCGGTCAATGGTTTCCAGAATCGCGCCTTTGGCATCGACTTTCTTGATGGTGTCCGTAACGGGAGTGGCAACGAGGCAGGCCTTGTGTTCTTTGAGGCTTTCAAAACAGCGCGCCAGAATGGCGTCGGTGATGAAGGGGCGGGCGGCGTCGTGGATCAGCACATGCTTTGGATTTTCCGTCTTGATTGCCTTGAGGCCATTGAGGACGGAAATTTGACGCGTGTCGCCGCCGTGAACAGGAGGAAGCAGTTTTGTTTTGGCTTGTTCGGCTAACTGGCCCGCCAAGGTTGGTGCGATCGCTTCATTGTAAAGATCGTTGTCTTGCGGGCCGATGACGACCTGTATTCGATCAATCTTTTCGTTGGCGAGAAACTGTTCCAGTGTTCTGAGCAGGACCGCTTTGCCGCCTATCTCGAGATATTGCTTGGCAACGGTGTCGGATGCGCGTCTGGCGCGACTGCCTGATCCTGCGGCAACGATTATGGCGGCGCATGTCATTTTGTTTTGGTTTCCTGATCGGTCACGTGCGTGCGGTGCTTTGATTCGCCAAAAGCGAGAAAACTCGGGTGATATCGGGCGCACGCGCTTGTTTCTTTTTGCAATGCCCGGTGGATTGTTGCAATAATGGATTTGTGCCCGTTTGCAGTAAGGCTTTTCATGAAAAAGAAGCTGCGGTCAAGTGATCTTTGGGTTGCTTGTTCACTTAGGGTGTTAATGATCAAAAATTGATCAGCGAATTTGCTTGCACATTTATTAGGCACAGATATACTGTCTAGTGTTGTGAGTTTTGAAAGCTGATCTCTTTATGCCATCGCTTCCATTCCATAAGGCTGGAAACAGCTTGACTGTAGGGTCCGTTTCGTTGCCGAACGGCGTGTTTCTTGCGCCAATGTCGGGGATAACGGATTTGCCTTTCCGCATGCTCGCCAAACGGTTCGGGGCAGGGCTCGTTATTTCCGAGATGGTGGCCAGCAAGGCCTTTGCTGTAGGGAAGGAAGAAATGCGCCTGAGGGCCGAAGGGCAGGGCGTGGATGTGCATGCCGTGCAACTTGCTGGCAATCAGGCCGAATGGATGGCCGAAGCTGCGCGCCTGTCTGAAGGGGCTGGGGCGGCGCTTGTCGATATTAATATGGGCTGTCCAGCCAAGAAAGTTATTTCCGGTTATTCCGGCTCTGCGTTGATGCGTGATCTTGATCAGGCCCTGCGTTTGATTGACGCGGTGGTTGGTGCCGTCTCTGTGCCGGTTACCGTCAAGATGCGGTTGGGCTGGGATGATGACAGTCACAATGCGGCTGAATTGGCCAGGCGGGCCGAGGAAAGCGGCGTTTCCATGGTGACGGTGCATGGACGCACGCGCAATCAGTTTTACAAAGGCAATGCCGATTGGCGCGCTATTCGGGTGGTTTCTGATGCCGTGTCCGTGCCTCTGATTGCCAATGGTGATGTGCTGAGTGAAGACGATGCGATCACCTGCCTTGAACAATCGGGTGCGGATGGGGTGATGATCGGGCGCGGCGCTTATGGTCGCCCATGGTTGCCAGGTTTCATTGCGCATTACTTTGCAACGGGTGCGTATCTGGACGAGCCCGCTGGCGCGGATTTGCTGACACTCGTGCTGGAGCACTATGACGCCATGATCGACTATTATCCCGATATTGTCGGGGTGCGATGCGCTCGCAAGCATCTTGGTTGGTATATGGATGGGGTTTTGCAGACATCCGTTTCCAATTCCTCCGAACTATCAAATCTTAGAAAAGTAATTTTAACCGCAGAAGAGCCTGAGACTGTGCGCATTGCGCTGCGCGAGTTTTTCAGCGTTGCTGCGGAGAGGCACGTAGCATGATTGAAAGCAAAAAAGGCGGCAGCTTGGCGAGCAACCCCTATCAGGCAATGATGAGTTCCTTGCCGCATCCGGTCGTGATGGTTGATGAGGAGGGGTTCGTTGCTGCAGCAAATGATATGGCGCAGTTCTTCTTCCAGTCCAGCGCGTCTCATTTGCGCAAACAGAAGCTTGCCGAATTGTTGCCCTTTGGCAGTCCGGTTCTGGCCCTTGTCGATCAGGCTAGAGATCGGCTTGCGCCGGTGAATGAATATCGTATCGATATTTCCAACCCGCGCATTGGGGTCGAAAAGGTCGTGGATGTTTATGCTGCGCCCGTACCCGACATGACCGGGTTTGTGACCGTGATGCTGCAAGAGCGTTCCATCGCGGACAAGATGGATCGCCAGTTGACCCATCGCGACGCAGCGCGTTCGGTGACGGGGCTTGCTTCCATGCTTGGGCATGAAGTGAAAAATCCTCTCTCTGGCATCCGGGGCGCAGCACAGCTGTTGGAAAGCTCCGTCTCGGATGAAGATCGCGCCCTTACGCAGTTGATCACGCAGGAAACTGACCGGATCGTCCGATTGATTGACCGGATGGAAGTCTTCTCTGATCAGCGGCCGGTAGAGCGTGAGGCCGTCAATATCCATGTGGTGCTTGATCGGGTCAAACAGTTGGCACAGGCCGAGTTTGGTGACCGGATTCGCATCATTGAAGAGTATGATCCTTCCTTGCCGCATGTTTTCGCCAATCAAGACCAATTGGTTCAGGTGTTCCTGAACTTGGTCAAGAACGCGTCTGAGGCTGTTATTGAGGTGCCCGATCCCGAGATCGTTTTGACGACAGCGTTCCGTCCCGGCATCCGTATTCAGGTGGCCGGTTCGAGCGAGAAAACCTCACTGCCACTGGAAATTTGCGTAAAAGACAACGGACCGGGCATTCCCAAGGAACTTGAGGACTGCCTGTTTGATCCGTTCGTGACGTCCAAAACCAACGGGTCCGGTCTCGGGCTCGCACTGGTTGCCAAAATTATCGGGGATCATGGCGGCGTCATTGAGTTTGACGGGTCTGGTCGCCAGACCATTTTCCGGGTGATGCTGCCCACCAGTACCTCGGATCAGATATAGGAGTTCGGACCACTATGCCAAAAGGGACAATCCTGCTTGCAGATGATGATACCGCCATTCGTACGGTGCTGAATCAGGCGCTGTCTCGTGCCGGATACACCGTGCGTCTGACTTCGAACGCCACTACCTTGTGGAGTTGGATTTCGCAAGGTGAGGGCGATCTGGTTATTACGGACGTCGTGATGCCGGACGAGAATATTTTTGATGTTCTACCGCGTATCAAGAAGGCCCGGCCTCATTTGCCGGTCATTGTCATGAGTGCGCAGAACACTTTCATGACGGCGATCAAGGCATCAGAACGGGGCGCTTATGAATATCTGCCCAAGCCTTTTGACCTTAAGGAGCTGATCAATATTGCTGGTCGTGCTCTTTCAGAGCCAAGACCGAGTCTTCAGCCTGCGGATGACGATGGAACGGATATTCCGCTTATTGGCCGCTCTGCTGCCATGCAGGATATCTATCGCATGCTGGCGCGCCTGATGCAGAATGACCTTACGGTCATGATCACGGGCGAGAGCGGCACCGGCAAGGAACTTGTCGCGCGGGCTCTGCATGATTATGGCAAGCGCCGCAAAGGCCCGTTTGTCGCCATCAACATGGCGGCCATTCCGAAAGATCTGATTGAATCCGAACTGTTCGGCCATGAAAAGGGCTCTTTCACCGGTGCGCATGGGCGCTCGGCAGGCAAATTTGAAATGGCCGAAGGGGGCACGCTGTTTCTTGATGAAATCGGTGATATGCCTATGGAAGCGCAGACGCGTTTGCTGCGTGTTTTGCAGCAGGGGGAATATACCACCGTTGGCGGGCGCACGCCGATAAAGACGAATGTGCGCATCGTGGCTGCGACCAACAAGGATTTGCAGTCACTCATTCATCAGGGGCTTTTCCGTGAGGATTTGTTCTTCCGGCTCAATGTCGTGCCGATGCGTCTTCCTCCTCTGCGGGAACGTGCCGAAGATATCAAGGATCTGGTGCGTCACTTCTTTGCTCTTGGTGAGCGTGAAGGCTTGCCGGTCAAGCAGATCCAGCCAGATGCTCTGGATGTGATGTTGCGTTATCGCTGGCCGGGCAACGTCCGCGAGTTGGAAAACCTCGTGCGGCGTCTCGCAGCTCTCTATCCGCAGGACACGATTACGGCCAACCAGATTGAAAATGAACTCAATCAGATCAGTCTGACGACGGATGTGCAGCCTGAGCAGAAAGTCCAGAATCTGGCCGGGGCTATGGAGTCTTATCTTGAACAGCTGTTCAAGGAATTTGGCGACAGCCTGCCACCTCCGGGGCTTTATCACCGCCTACTCAGAGAAATCGAGTATCCGTTGATTTGTGCCTCTCTTGCTGCCACCAAGGGCAACCAGATCAAGACCGCCGAATTGCTCGGGCTCAATCGGAACACTCTGCGCAAGAAAATCAAGGATCTTGATATTCAGGTGGTCAGGGGCGCCTGATCGCCAAGAATCCGCCATTTACAATAGCTCTGTGGCTTTTTTGACACAGAGGTGCCGTTTGGCATGGACAGTTTCTGAAAGACCTGTCACATTTAGGCAACAATTTCATTGAATAGAAGGGGCGATTCCCTCTATTGGGATAGCCCTTTTTGCTAGGATTTGTTGCGCGTGTCATATCTTTCGGAGTCTGAAGCGTCCGCCAAACGGCCGGCTGGCCTTGACCAACTCGGGGGCAAGGAAGCTGCTGCCAAATATGGCCCTGAGAAACCAGAAAAAAGAAGCCGATTGCGTTATATCGGCCTGATTAGCGTTGTGCTTTCGGTTGTTTCAGGCGTGACGTCCTTTGTCATCCTGTTGGGATTGACATCAATCGAGCCGACTGATGATGTCATCAGAATAGCGATGATCGTGAATGGCGTGCTGCTGTTTATGCTGGCGCTGATCATTTTTCTGGAAGCCTGTGCCGTATTGCGGGCTCGCAAAAAGGGGCGGGCTGGCGCGCGGTTGCATATTCGCGTCATGGGGCTGTTCGCTCTGGTGGCAACGGTGCCAACGATCCTTGTGGCGATCTTTGCAAGCATTACGTTGGACCGTGGTTTGGATCGCTGGTTTTCCTCGCGTACGCAGGCGATTATCAATAGCTCGCAAACGGTTGCCTCGGCCTATACCAAGGAGCATGCCCGCGTATTGCGCAATGAATTGCTGGGCATTTCGCAGGCACTGAATGAGGCCGAACCCTATTTTCTGCTTGATTCTGATCGCTTTCGTGCCATCTTCTCGCGACAGACCCGCATTCGCGGCATTCCTGCGGCCTTTGTGGTCAACGGGGCCGGTGAGCAGTTGATGGCGTCGCCAAGCCGGCTTGATCAGCCTGCGCCCAAGATGCCCGGGCCGGAATTGTTGGAACAGGCCCACAGTCAGCCTGTCTTCATTGCTCTCGGCGACTCTAACCTTGTTGCCGGTATTTCTCGGCTTGAGGAATTCAACGACGCCTATCTGTTTGTCTTGCGGGTAATCGACCCTGTTGTATCAAATTTTCTGCGGATGACGTCGGAGAATGCGCAGGAATATCGAGCCTTCTTTGATAGCCGATCCAATATTCAGGCTGCATTTGCCATGCTTTATACAGGGGCAGGGTTGATCGTTCTGCTCTCGACGACTTGGTTTGCTATCGGTTTTTCCAATCGGCTGGTCGCGCCCATCCGGCGGTTGATCGGAGCGGCCGAGCGCGTGCGACATGGGGATCTCTATGTGCGTCTGCCGGTAGACAAGGGCTCGTCTGATTTTGGAAATCTGAATGAGACCTTCAACACCATGACAACAGAGTTGCGGTCCCAGCGGGACGAACTCATTCTGGCGCGCGATGCCATTGATGCCAGACGGCGCTTTACCGAAGCGATGTTACAGGGTGTCAGCGCCGGGGTGATCGGTGTTGATGAGACCGGAGAGATCACGCTGGCCAACCCGTCTGTGTTGAAGATCCTCGGTCTCAAAGAGCGGGATTTGCTAGGCGAAGATCTCGACAATGTGCTGCCCGAGATTGCGTCGCTGGTGGACGAAGCAGATCATCTGACCGAGGCACACAAGGAAGGCCAGATTACGCTGGTGCGGAATGGTATCGAATATGCCTTGCGTGTGCGCGTAACCCTCGAGCGTAGCAATGAGGACGAAAGCCACTCATATGTTGTCACCCTGGATGATATTACCGAACTGGTCAGCGCGCAGCGCTCTGCCGCATGGGCTGATGTAGCACGCCGCATTGCGCATGAAATCAAGAACCCGCTGACACCGATCCAGCTTTCCGCGGAACGCCTGCGTCGGCGCTATGGCAAGAAAATCGCCGAAGATGATCAGAAGGTCTTTGAGCAATGCGTCAATACCATCGTCAGGCAGGTGGGGGATATCGGTCGCATGGTCGATGAATTCTCCTCCTTTGCCCGTATGCCCAAACCGGTGTTCGAGCATGGGGATCTGTCGGAGATCATCAAGGAATCGGTCTTCTTGATTGAGGTGGCCAACCATGACATCAAGTTTGATACCGATATTCCGGAAAAGATGCCGGTTTCCTTTGATCATCGGCTCATTTCCCAGGCTATGGCCAACATCATCAAGAATGCCACCGAGGCGATTGCCGGACGAGAAGATCGGCAGGATATTGATGGTCAGGTGATCGTGAAGGCGGAAGAAGAAGGCGTGAATTATTGCGTCCGTATCATAGATAATGGCATTGGCTTTCCCGCCAATAACCGGCAGCGCCTGCTTGAGCCCTATATGACGACCCGAGAAAAAGGCAGCGGTCTGGGGCTTGCTATCGTTCGCAAGATCTTGCGCGAGCATGGTGGCGGCATTCAACTGAGAGATGCCAGCGAAGTGACTGAATTCGAGCAGGGTGCATGCATCGAAATCCGCCTGCCCAAAGAGGGAGTGGAGCAGGATACGTCCGGTGAATCTGATGAGAGGGCTGAACAGAATCACAATTCCGGTTTGGCTCTTTCCGATCAATCAAATAGTGAAACGGAGGTCTGAAGATGGCGGCTGATATTCTCGTAGTCGACGACGAGGTCGATATTCGTGAGCTTGTTGCAGGGCTTCTGGAAGATGAAGGCTATGACACACGCATGGCGTCACACAGCGATGAGGCGTTGGAGCTGATCGAGCAGCGGCGACCATCCCTGATCTTTCTTGATATCTGGCTGCAGGGCTCTCGCCTTGATGGGCTTGCCTTGTTGGCGGTCATCAAACAAAAGCATCCCGAACTGCCGGTTGTCATGATTTCCGGTCATGGTGGTGTCGAAACGGCGGTGGCTGCCATCAAGCGTGGTGCTTATGACTTTATCGAAAAGCCCTTCAAGGCTGATCGTCTCATTCTGGTCGCCGAGCGGGCGCTGGAAGCCTCAAGCCTGAAGCGCAAGGTGAAAGATCTGCAGTCGCGCAGCGGCGGGGAGACCAAGCTAGTCGGCTCGTCAAGCCCGATGAACAATCTGCGTCAGATGATTCAGCGCGTTGGCCCGACCAACAGCCGCGTATTGATCTCTGGTCAGTCCGGTTCGGGCAAGGAACTGGTCGCACGTTGCATTCACCAGCAATCGCCGCGCTCCGAAGCGCCTTTCGTGATTTTTTCCTCCATTCAGTTTGCTATGGATGATCTGGAGTTTCAGCTTTTCGGTACAGAGGCCGATGGGACAACCCAGCGCAAGGTGGGGGCTCTGGAAGAGGCTCACGGCGGCACTCTTTATCTGGAGGAGATTTCCGATCTGCCCCATGAAATGCAAAGCAAACTGACTCGGGTATTGACCACCGGCAAGTTCATTCGTGTTGGCGGCAGCAAAGCTGTTCAGGTTGATGTGCGAGTGATTTCTTCCACGTCGCGTAACATGGAGGGGCTTATTTCAGAAGGCGTGTTCCGTGAAGATTTATTCCATCGTCTGAGTGTGGTGCCGCTTGCCGTGCCGCCTCTGGCTGAGCGACGCGAAGATATCCCTGAACTCGTTTTGCATTTTATGGAGCAGCTTTCCTCGACCTCTGGCCTGCCTGCGCGCAAGATTGGCGAAGATGCCATGGCCATTTTGCAGGCGCATAACTGGCCGGGCAATATTCGCCAGTTGCGCAATAATATCGAACGGTTGCTGATTCTGACCAAAGGGGATGAGAATGCGGTGATCACCGCTGATCTGCTGCCTAATGAGGTGGGGGAAACTGTTCCGAGCATTCCTGGAGGTGGAGAAGCTGGAGAGCAGATTATGTCTCTACCGCTCAAAAAGGCGCGTGAGGTGTTCGAGCGTGAATATCTCAAGGCGCAGATCGCTCGATTTGGCGGAAATGTCTCGCGTACAGCTGAGTTTGTCGGCATGGAACGCTCGGCGCTGCATCGTAAACTCAAGAGCCTCGGTGTGGTCTAGAAGTGGCCAACCAGCGCTCGATTTGGCTCTGTTTGCGCCTATTGCCTTCTTATATGAAGAGAGCTATGCGTTTCTTTCATTGGGCTTGGTGTGAAAATATGCAATAAAGCCCGGATGACATTTCTCATGGAAGCTGACCTTTGGGGCCGGCGCCTTGGGGCATCGAGTTCAATTCGCCTTTGCCTGCCGCGCGCGGTGGTCTGGCGATAAATGAAAGCGGTCAGTTATGAAAGTGGTGATTTGCGGCGCAGGACAGGTCGGTTACGGCATTGCCAAGCATCTGTCATCGGAGCAGAATGACGTTACGGTGATTGATAGTTCTCCGCGGCTGGTTGCGGCCATTCGGGACACGCTGGATGTGCGTGGCTATGTGGGCCATGGGGCTCATCCCGATATCCTGGCGCGAGCCGGCGCTAAAGAAGCTGACATGATCATTGCTGTCACGCTTTATGATGAAGTCAATATGGTCGCCTGTCAGGTGGCGCACTCCATTTTCAATGTGCCAACCAAAGTGGCGCGTGTGCGTGCGCAATCCTATCTTGAAAAGCATTATGCGGATCTGTTCTCTCGCGAGCATCTGCCGATTGACGTGATCATTTCGCCAGAAGTGGAAGTGGGGGAAATGGTGCTGTCGCGCATGGCGATGCCAGGAGCGGAAGATACCGTGCGGTTTGCCGATGGTGAAGTGCTGATGATCGCGATTGATTGCGAGGAAGAATGCCCTGTTGTCGATACGCCATTGCGTCAGCTGACCGAGCTTTTCCCTGACCTTAAAGCGGTCGTCGTTGGCATCCGGCGGGACGGGCAGCTTTATGTGCCTCATGCCGAGGATCATCTGCAAGCTGGCGATCTGGCTTATGTGGTTGTGGCGCGTGAGCAGGTCTGGCGTACTCTGAGCATCTTTGGTCATGATGAGGATCAGGCAAACAAGGTTGTTATCGCTGGTGGTGGCAATATCGGACGCTATGTGGCGCTGGCCATTGAAGAGCGCAGAAAGCGCACCCGCGCCAAGGTCATCGAATTTGATCGGGATCGCGCGATCAAGATTGCCAACGATTTCGAAGACACAATCGTGTTGCAGGGCAGCGCGCTTGATCAGGACATCCTGAAAGAAGCCGACATTCGCGAAACCGATACGATGATTGCGCTGACGAACAATGATCAGGTCAATATTCTTAGCTGCGCTATGGCCAAACGACTGGGCTGCGCCCGTACCATGGCCCTGCTCAACGATTCCCACTATTCCGATTTGGTGCATGATCTGGGCATCGATTCAAACGTTAATCCGCGCTCGGTGACCATTTCAAAGATCCTGCAGCATGTGCGCCGCGGGCGTATTCGCGGGGTTCATGCGGTTGAAGACGGGGCGGCCGAGGGCATTGAGGCTGAAGCGCTGGAAACATCACCACTGGTTGGGCGCCCATTGCGAAGCGTCGAGTTTCCGGATGGCGTGCGCGTGGGGGCCATTTTCCGGCGCAATGCGGTTTTGATGCCGGATGGTGACACCACCATTCAGGCTGGTGACAGGGTAATCCTCTTTGCGCTGGCCGACCGTGTGAAACAAGTGGAACTGCTGTTCCGCGTCAGCTTTGAATTTTTCTGAGTTCTGATTGAGGCTGTGCGCGGATGACCGCTATTCTCTATTACCTCTCCATTTTGCTTGGTGCGCTCGGTGGGCTAATGCTGCCCACTGCGCTCGTCGCACTGAGTGCTGGTGATACTGAACTTGCGGAAGGCTTTTTGCTCACATCCGGCCTGACGGGCTTTCTCTCGGGCGGGGTCTATTTTGCCTTGCGCGGGCAGGAAAGGGAGATGCTCAATCAGCAGACCTTTCTTCTCTGCGTTCTGGCCTGGTTGGGGCTGCCTGTTGCTGGCGCCTTTCCTTTCGTTCTGACCGGACAAATGGAATGGGTCGATGCCTTCTTCGAGGCGGCATCGGGCATCAGTACGACGGGTGCGACCATATTGCAAACGCTGGAGAGCGTGCCAAAGGCGATTATCTTCTGGCGGGCCATTCTGCAATGGTTTGGTGGATTTCTCACGCTGTTGAGCTTTCTTCTGATTTTGGCCCCTAGTGGCGTGGGCGTGATCCGAGACACCTACAGCAAGTTTATGGAGCAGAGCCTTGGCGATGAAATTGGTTGGACATTCAACGTTTTAAGGCAGGTTGGTAGTGCGTATGGTCTGGTAACACTTACGCTTGTGGTTCTGTTGGTCGTTGCGGGGATACCGCCTTTTGATTCCACCTGCATTGCCTTTTCGACTATTTCAACGGGAGGCTTTTTGCCCGTGGATGGGGCTATCGGTGAGCATTATAACAACCGAATGGCCGAGTTCATCATCGCAATGGGGATGATCGCCGGTGCGTCGAGCATTGTGTGGCATCGCATGGCTGTGCGGAATAAGCTGCGTTTTCTGGTTGAACATAGAGAAAGCTATATTCTTTTCATTCTGATGTTTGGCGCCGGGCTTGTCTACTCCATCACCTTGTTCCAACTGGCCGGTGGCGCTAGCGTTCTGGCTCCGGGGGCGGCCTTGCGGCAGGGCTTCTTTGCCGCCATTTCGTTGATATCAACGACAGGGTTCGAGTTGCGCCATGCGGACGTCACAGTCTTCCCAGGCCTTTTGGTCATCAGTCTTGCCATGATGGGCGCGACTTCTTTTTCCACGGCAGGGGGGCTGAAAATCTACCGTATGTTTGCGCTCTTCATGCAACTCGTCAGCGAAGTGAGCCGGCTTTTCCATCCCAACAAAATCCGCAAGGGCTGGATCGGTCATGCCAAACCAACAATCCAATTCATGAATGGCGTTTGGACATCGCTTCTGCTCTCTATCATTCTGATTGCCATCGTCTCTGGTGTCGTTACGACCAGCACAGGCTATCTTGAAGGTGGCCTCATCGCCACGATTTCGAGCTTTGCCAATATCGGGCCGCTCTACAGCACGAGCTGGGCGCAGACGGCTGATTGGCCGCGCTATTATGAAATGACGCCGCTTGTCAAATATGTTCTGGCAGGGACGATGCTTATCGGGCGGATGGAAATTGTTGTCCTGCTGGGGGCGTTAAATTTCAAATTCTGGTACAGATAGTGCTTTATAACGCAACACAATGGTTGGTTTTTGGTAGGAATGCATGAATTGGTTGCGATTGCGACTTGGCAAGCAGGTGGTTTTGTTTAAACTGAGGGCTTGAGAATCGTTATCGTTTGATACTCTCGAGTTTGAATGGCGCGGTTGTTAAGACGGTTTGTGGGGGACAGTCTAGCAATCATTCATCATTTTCCCCCAAGATGTGTGGACAATCCAGACTTTGCGGCATTGCTTAAATAAAAGAGTTATGCTCAGACTGGTTTAATCTTACGGACTACGTCATAGTGATGGTTCAAACTAGGTTGGAATAAGACCGAGTGTTGAATTAAAAGAAAATAAGGCAGGACACATGGCAGAACGAGCCCAGAACCTCCAAGATACCTTTCTCAATCATGTCAGAAAAACAAAGACACCTTTGACTATTTTTCTGGTCAACGGGGTCAAGCTGCAAGGCGTTGTAACCTGGTTTGATAATTTCTGCGTACTTCTGCGCCGTGATGGTCATTCTCAGCTGGTTTACAAGCATGCCATCTCGACGATTATGCCGAATGGGCCGCTGAGTCTGTTTGAAGGCGGTGAGACTGGCGAAAAGGCTGAAGGCTGATTGTCAGATTCAGGTGAATTCGAAGGGCAGGACGAGCGTAAAGGTCCGCGCAAGATGATCGAGCGTGGTGCCGTGGCAACGCGTACTCTCGTTCTGGTTCCCATTCTATCGCAACATTTGCAGAATAAGGCTGCTTCCGAAGGGCGTATTATCCGCCGGACGGATGAGTCACGTCTGGAAGAGGCGGCAGGACTTGCTGCTGCCATCGAGCTGGATGTTGTCGATGTTTTGCGCGTACCGCTCAATGCCATTCGCCCCTCGACCCTGATCGGGAAGGGGAAGCTGGAAGATATCTGGGATATTATTGATAGGGAGAAGGTTGATCTGATTATTATCGATCATCCACTATCACCTATTCAGCAGCGCAACCTTGAAAAGGAATGGGATACCAAGGTTCTGGATAGAACCGGGCTCATTCTCGAAATTTTCGGACGTCGCGCCCAGACCAAAGAAGGTCGGCTGCAGGTCGAACTTGCGCATCTCAATTATCAAAAAGGCCGGCTGGTTCGTAGCTGGACCCACCTTGAAAGACAGCGCGGCGGTATCGGTTTCATGGGCGGTCCCGGTGAAACGCAGATTGAGGCTGACCGAAGAGCCCTGCAAGAAAAAATCAATCGTCTGGAGAAGGATCTCGAGCAAGTGCGCCGGACGCGCGGGCTGCATCGATCCAATCGCCAGAAAGTTCCGCATCCGATCGTTGCGCTTGTCGGCTATACGAACGCGGGCAAATCGACATTGTTCAATCTGTTGACCGGGTCAGGCATCTTTGCCAAGGATCTGTTGTTTGCAACGCTCGACCCGACCTTGCGCACGATGGTTCTGCCTCACGGGCGTCCGGTTATCCTGTCAGATACGGTCGGGTTTATTTCCGATCTTCCAACACATCTGATTGCCGCCTTCCGTGCGACGCTGGAAGAAGTGCTCGAAGCGGACGTGATATTGCATGTGCGCGATATCGTGCATGAAGACACCAATGCGCAAGCCGAAGATGTAGCCAACGTATTGCACGATCTTGGTATCGAGATCGACGAAGATCCACGCGTGATTGAAGTCTGGAATAAGATTGATCTGTTGCCCGAGGAAGAACGGCAAACTGTCATGGAGCGCGCAGCCTCTCAGCAGCCATCGCGTGCAACGGGGCAATTGCAGCCTGTGGCCGTTTCAGCTGTTTCCGGGCAGGGGACAGATGTTCTGTTAGCCGAGATTGAAGACAAGCTCGGCGAGGATGACAATATTCTCACGCTGCATCTGGGCTTTGAAGATGGGGAGGGGCTTGCGTGGCTCTATCGCCATTGCGACGTTCTGGACCGCACCGATGGTGAAGAGGGCATTGATTTGCATGTGCGGGCGCAAGACAAGGTGGAAGCCGAACTGCGCAACCGGTTTGACGTCGATTGATTACCGGCAAGGATGCTGTTTAGATACCGCATCGTCACGAAATTCAAAAGGCCTCGTCCATTTTGGGCGGGGCCTTTTTGTTGGGCTCAATCGCGTTCTTTTTTGGCTTCCTGCCAGAGATCTTCCATTTCGTCCAGGCTGGCATTTTCCAGACTGCCTCCGCGCTCGGAAAGTTCGTTTTCGATATGGCCGAAGCGATCGCGGAATTTCTGGTTCGTATAAGCCAGCGCTTCATCCGGGTCTACATCGAGATGGCGGGCGAGGTTGGCAACGGCGAAAAGCAGGTCGCCGATCTCGTTGCGTACAGCCTTTTCATCCATTTCATGAAGGATGAGCTCGTTGCGCACTTCTTCCACTTCTTCGGCAATCTTGTCCAGAACAAGCAGCGGATCGTTCCAATCGAAGCCAACCTTGCTGGCTTGCTTTTGTAGTTTGACGGCCGCCTTCATGGTTGGCATGCCGCGCGGTACAGCAGAAAGAAAGGTTTTGTCCTCGTCAGTCAAACCCAGCGCCTGGCGTTCACTTGCGCGCTCGGCTTTTTCCTCGGCCTTGATGGCTTCCCATGCCTTGCGGACCATGCCTTTGTCACGGGCGTCTGTGTCGCCAAATACGTGCGGGTGGCGCCGGATCATTTTCTTGGTGCTGGCTAAAACGACGTCGCCAAAATCGAAGCTGGCCGGGTGGTCTTCCATTTCCTTGGCCATCTGCGCGTGGAAAACAACCTGCAACAAAAGATCCCCCAACTCATCACGCATGTCATAGAGGTCGTTCCGCTCGATGGCGTCCTGCACTTCATACGCTTCTTCGATGGTGTAAGGGATGATGGAGGCGAAATCCTGTTCGATGTCCCAGGGGCAACCAGTCTCCTTGTCACGAAGGCGGGCCATGATTTCGACAAGCGTTGCTATGTCGCGTGAGGGTTGAATTGTCATTTTTGAACTCAAGACTTATTTGAGGTGGGGCGCCTTTTGTGGCGTATGGAATGACTCACCTTGAGCCGGTGATCATGTCCCGTTTATGCCCAAAGCCTTTGCGCTTTGCAATGGAGAAACCTGCTGATTGCAGGTTGCGCCTTACCCAGCCTGCAGCCGTGTAGCTGGCGAGAGTGGCTTCAGGGTTGGACGCATCATAGACCGATTGCATCAGGGTTTCGGACCAAAGTTCGGGATTGGTCTTGGGGTTGAATCCATCGAGAAACCACGCATCGATGGAAGAGGGGATCGTCTTGATCCCATCGGCGGCATCTCCGATATAGAGATGAAGCGCGACAGAGTTAAAGTCGAATTTTAGCCAGCCCTCCCTATTTGGCTTCCATTCTTCAACCAGTTTGTTAGAAAGCTCTGCTAGGTCGGGCCAGGGCGAAAGCGCTTTGGCAAGGCTCTCTTGGTCGAGCGGATATTTCTCAAAGGAGATGTAGGTGAATGAGGGCGTATCGCATTGCTGCGATGGGGTGCTCAAGGTATCGCGCCATGCCTGCCAGGTGGCGAGAAAATTGAGACCCGTTCCAAAGCCGAGCTCGCCGATGGTGACGGATTGTCCCTTGAGCCAGCGCTCCGGCAGCCTGTTGCCATCTATGAAGACATAGCGCGTTTCATCAAGGCCGTTTTCCCGCGAGTAATAGGTGTCGTCAAAGCGTGTGGATTTAGGGGTCAAATTGCCCAGCCAGACGAGTTCAGGAGGCTTCGCCATATCAATTTTCCGTTCGATCGATTAGGGTACGGCAACCTTAACAGTGGAAGCCTAGAGCGTGGTGTCCGGCATCATGCCGCTTCCTTTCATAAGAAGAAATATGAGCTATGCCAAGTCCTCTCAATTCCTCATCATCCACTCATTTTGATTGCCTCGTTGTTGGCGGTGGCGTGTTTGGTCTTTCCATTGCCAGAGCCTGTTTGGGCGAAGGCATGAGCGTTGCACTGGTCGATAAACAAGAGATCGGGCAGGGTGCAAGCTATGGTCTTCTGGGAGCACTCTTGCCCCATATGTCGGAAAGATGGAATGAGAAAAAAGAGTTTCAATTCAATGCTTTGAAAAATCTTTCTGAAGTTAAAGTGTTACTTGAAGAAGAGACTGGTCTTTCCATCGGTTATGATCGCTGCGGACGGGTCGTGCCGCTCGGTACCGAGGCACTGAGAGAACGCCATGAGGTGCGATCCAAAGAAGCAGAAGTGCTCTGGCATGGAGCCGAGACCGGCTATTATCACAAGGTTTTCCCGCAGGATGATCTGGGGGGCTGGCTTAATGCTGAGCTGTGCCCGGAAGGATATGCGTTTGACAACTTTTCTGCGCGTGCCAACCCGCGAGCTTATTGTGAGGCTGCTCGGGCTTCTGTCATCAAGCGCGGTGGCGTCGTTATGGAGAATGCTGAAGTGGTCGACGTCAAAGATTTGGGTGAAGGCGCTCAGGTGACGCTCGCCAGCGGAGAAACGCTCTCGGCTGGTCTTGTGGTGCTGTCTGCGGGCTATAAGAGTTTCCCGATGATCGAGGCACTGACAGGCATAGAGGATCTTGGTATCGGCGTTAAGGGGCAGGCGCTGATTGCCAAGGTAGGACAAAAACCCGGTCTGCCGGTTTTGTATGACCGTACTGTCTATGTGGTTCCGCATGATGATGGCGTCTGTGCCATTGGCAGCACCACAGAGGAAGAATGGGACGATGAACACAGCACAGATGATCGCTGCGATGAAATCTGGGCCAAGGCGCTCAATCTGTGTCCGATGTTGGAAGGGGCCGAAATCATGCAGCGCTGGGCCGGAATTCGTCCCAAGGCCACAAAGCGCGATCCAATGGTTGGCTTCTTGCCGGGCTCGAAAAGCATCTTTGCTGCGACAGGTGGTTTCAAGATTGGCTTTGGCTTGGCCCATGCCATCGCTCAGGTGTCTGTCGAGCGCCTTGCCAAGCTGGAGCCTACATTGAAGCTACCAGACTCCTTTGAGGCATCAAGCCATCTCAATGGCAAAGCCTGGGGCCAGAAGTAAGCACCGGCAACCAGGGCTACAGTTCAAGGCAATCATACAGGCCGCCAGCGTTTGAGCTCTGGCGGCTTTTTTATATCATGTCGAGGGAGGGGCCATAGCCAATGCCGTTCGAGCGAAGATGCGTGGCGGGCATCCATGACACCGCCGTTTGTTTATATCAATAATTCGCATAATCTATATTATGGAACTAAAATTATTGAGGTGGCGATTGGGCGGGTGTACTCATGTTTGGCGTCATGGTCTAAAGAGTCTTTAGAGTCAGGATGATATCCATAAAAATTGAAGCAATCAATCCTTTGCTTTCATCCCTTTAAGTGACAGATGCCACAATGGCTTCTGTGCGTTCTATTGCTCCTGAGGTGAAAGTTATACGGACAAAATCGATCTCTATTTCTTTGCAGAAGCTTAGAGATTGTCCGGTCATATGCGTGTTCCTGTGTGAAAGGCGCTCGCCAATGACGGCGGCGGCGTCTCTCTGTCAGGAGCAATCGCTGGGAGCGATAGAGATGTGTGCGGCTATGGATGAAAGAGAGTTTTGAAGCGCCTGCTTCTCAACGCATGACCATGGTTTGTCTGTACCACTTCATATGCCCCACTGTGTAATATGGACACAGAGGACTATGAGTGAGCGCCTAGTTCGTTTATTGGCAAGCGTTTATGCGATACCTGCTTCAAGGAAGCTGACTGAGGATCTTTAGAAGGAAATGGTCAGGCCGTCATAGGCTGGAATGACATTGTCTGGCAGCGTGCGGCGCAGCGTTTCATAATCCATATCGATATGCATATGGGTTAGAATGGTCTTCTTGGGCTTGAGACGCTCAGACCATGCCAAAACCTCATCCAGTGAGAAATGACTTGGATGTGGTGCATAGCGCAAGGCGTCGACGATCCAGACGTCCAGATCCTGCATCATGGCTATGGTGTCCGGTTCCAGATCACTGACGTCAGATGAGTAAGCCAGATTGCCGATGCGAAAGCCGAGCGAATGGATATCGCCATGCACCTGATTATACGGATGGGCCTCAATCGTGCCTGCCGGTCCATCGACACAGACCCTATCGCCATGGGTGATCAAGGCTGGATCAAGGATCGGAGGATATTTGCTTCCCTCTGGCGTCTTAAAGCAATAGCCAAAGCCCTCTTGCAGACGCTTGAGTGTCATCTCGTTGGCGTAGATCTTGACCCGTTCGCGCCGATTGAAAACAAAGGCGCGCAGGTCGTCGATGCCGTGGGTATGGTCTGCATGGGGATGGGTATAAAGAACACCGTCGACCCAATCGATATGTTCACGCAGCATCTGCTCGCGAAAATCCGGGCCGGAATCAATCAGCGCACGGGTGACCTGCCCGTCTTGCCATTTTTCAATGAGCGCTGAACAACGGGTCCGCCGGTTCTTCGGGTTGTTCGGATCGCATTTGCCCCAGTCGTTGCCCACACGGGGCACGCCGGGCGATGATCCGCAGCCCAGAATACGCAGCTTAAATCCGTTGTCCTTTGTCATTGTTCATTGGTTCCTGCTACCTGTTGCCTTATCGCGTTGCTTTGCTGAACAGGCGGAAGAAATTGTCCGTCGTGATCTTCGTGATATCTTCCAGAGACACGCCCTTTACGTCAGCCAAGACCTGAGCAGTATTGACCACATAGGAAGGCTCATTGCGTTTGCCGCGATATGGCATTGGCGCAAGATATGGCGCATCGGTTTCCACCAGCAATCGATCCAGAGGTACGTCTTTGATGGTATCGCGGATTTCCTGACTGCGCTTGAAAGTCAGAATGCCGGAGAGGGAGATATACAGCCCCATTTCCAGCGATCGCATGGCCAACTCGCGATTGGAGGAATAGCAATGCAAAAGGGCCGGGAAGGCCCCCTCCTCCATGCCTTCCTTCAGGATGGCGATGGTATCGTCTTCGGCGTCTCGGGTGTGAATGGACAAAGGCAGCCCAGTCATCCGCGCTGCCTTGATATGACGGCGAAAACCTTCGGCCTGCGCTTCACGCGGGGCATTGTCATAGAAATAGTCAAGACCGACTTCGCCGATGGCCACGCATTTGGGATGCTCGGCCAGTTTGGCGATGTCTTCGGCACTATAGTCCAGCTCTTCATCCGCATTATGCGGATGGGAGCCTACGGAACAGAAGACATTGTCATAGCGCTCGGCGATGGCCTTGATTTCATCGAATTTCTTGATGCGTGTGCATATGGTGACCATATGCCCGACGCCAGCCAATTCGGCGCGGCGTACGACATCGTCCAGTTCTTCCTTGAAATCAGGAAAATCCAGATGACAATGGCTATCAACCAGCATGATTTAGTCTATGCCTCGTTTTCTTCGGTTTTTTCGACATAGCGCGGGAATACAGGGCTTGGCTTGTCAATCGGTGTGCCTGCTGCCAGGCGGCCGACCGGACCAAGAGACGCGAAATCGCGCTTGTCAGATGGAAGAGCAAAGAGATCGAGCAGCTTTTCTGCCGATTCCGGAATATAAGGCTGAGCAAGAATGCCGACCTGACGAATGATCTCGGCCGTAACGTAAAGCACGGTGTTCATCCGGGCTGGATCGGTCTTGCGCAGTGCCCAAGGTTCTTGGCTTGCGAAATAGCGGTTCGCTTCGCCCACTACATCCCATATGGTTTCAAGCGCCTTGTGAATCAACTGCTTGTCCATGAATTCACGACATTTTTCGAGCATGGCGTCAGCCTGATCGAGCATTGCCTGATCTTCAGCGCTGAATGCGCCCGGCTCCGGCAGAGCCTTGTCGCAGTTCTTTGCGATCATGGAAAGTGAGCGGCTGGCAAGGTTGCCAAGATCGTTGGCAAGGTCCGCGTTGGTGCGGTTGACGATCGCTTCGTGGCTGTAGTTGCCATCCTGACCGAATGGCACTTCACGCAGGAAGAAGAAGCGAGTCTGGTCCAGACCATATTCCTCGATGAGGCCAAACGGATCGATCACGTTGCCGACGGATTTGGACATCTTTTCGCCGCGGTTGAACAGGAAGCCGTGGGCAAAGACGCGTCCGGGGATATCAAGGCCCGCAGACATCAGGAATGCTGGCCAGTAAACCGTGTGAAAGCGGATGATATCCTTACCGATGATGTGGGTCGCGTTGCCCCAGAAGGTCTTGAACTTGTCTGCATCGATATTGGGATAGCCCAGCGCGGTGATATAGTTGGTCAACGCATCGACCCACACATACATGACATGTTTGTCATTACCCGGAACCGGAATGCCCCAATCGAAGGTCGTGCGGGAAATGGACAGATCGCGCAAGCCGCCTTTCACAAAGCTGATGACTTCGTTGCGGCGCTCGGATGGCCCCATGAAATCGGGCTGAGCCTCATAAAGGGCGAGTAGCTTGTCTTCATAAGCAGACAGGCGGAAGAAGTAGCTCTCCTCTTCAGTCCATTCAACCGGAGAGCCTTGCGGGCCATAACGCACGCCATCTTCGCGAAATTCTGTTTCGCTTTCAGCATAGTAAGCTTCATCGCGCACCGAATACCAGCCAGCATAGCTATCCAGATAGATATCACCATTGGCTTCCATGGCCTTCCAGATGGCCTTGGACGCTTCATAATGGCGCGGCTGCGTGGTGCGGATGAAATCATCATTGGACAGATTGAGCGCCTTGGCCATTTTTTCGAAGACCGGCGCATTCTGGTCAGCCAGCTGAGCTGCCGTCATGCCGAATTTCTCGGCCGTCTGCTGCATTTTCTGGCCATGCTCATCGGTGCCTGTGATGAAAAAGACCTGATGTCCATCAAGGCGTTTGAAGCGTGCCATCGAGTCCGTTGCCATCATTTCATAGGCGTGCCCGATATGTGGTGCGCCATTGGGATAAGAGATAGCTGTGGAGATGAAAAACGGAGATTTGTCAGTCATGCCGATGGTTGTCTTCTATCGTTGAGTGGATTTTCGCCCATAATGCGACGGTTCAGTTGTTTTTGCCAACGATGGCCGCAATCAGAGCATGGAATTCTTTCAAAAGGTTTGTGGGCGAAGGGGCGCGTATCGTCAAGGATTTTTGTGCAAATGATGGTGGACAGAGCCCAAACTTGTGCGAATTAGCGCTCACCGCGCGATGCTTTGGCCAACATGCGCATGACTTCTATGACGGTTTGCTTCTTGTCCAGATTAAATATACGGGTCTGCTGGATCTGCTCTCGTGCTTCATCCCAGACGCGTGCAAGCGGATAGAGATCGGCGCCTCTCGTGCCGTCCACGCCGCTTTTTTCATGCAATTGACGGCTGAGATAGCGGTGCACTAAATCGGAAAAGCCGTCGAAGCGTTCGTCCTTGCCACGTTGGGCTACGGTTTCAGCGAAAGCATTGAGCGTTTCATAATCGGGATTATAAGGGGGCGCCAGCATGCGCTCGAAGGCGTGAATGAGCACCAGCCCTTCATCCGATTGCAGCTCTGCGGCCTTGCGAATGGACCCATCGCAGCTCTGGCTGAGCTGTTCTATCGTGTCGGCTCCTTCCGCAATGCCTAGCCCCGCTATTGCGTCACTGAGAGCCGGATTTTCCAGCGGCGAAAAGCCAAGGCGTCGACAGCGCGAGCGGATGGTTGGCAGCAAACGGCCGGGAGCATGGGAGATCAGAAAGAAGAGCGTGCGGACGGGCGGTTCTTCAAGGATTTTCAAGAGCGCATTGGCGGCATTGTTGTTGAGGTCATCCGCCGGATCGACGATACAGACACGCCAGGTTTTCTCGCCGGCTGTGGAGCCGAAAAAGCGCACGGTCCTTCTTACTTCATCGACGGTGATTTCCGTTTTAAACCGCTTTGACTTCTGGTCGTAGGGCCTGTCGATCACCAGAAGGTTCGGGTGGGCCAGATTGGTAACAAGATGCACGGCCTGACAGTCATCCGGACTGTCCAGACGCGTTGGGGCAGCCATGTCGCCCAAGAGCCCGCCACCTTGAGGTGCCATCCCCTCATTGAAAATGAAACGGGCTGCGCGGAATGCAAATGTTGCTTTGCCAATGCCCTTGGGCCCAGTCAGAAGCCACGCATGATGCATCTTGCCTGATTGCCAGGAGGACAGGAATTTTTGTTCTTCTTCCGTATGGCCAAAGAAGAGCCGCTGCCGATGCGGAGGCTCCAGATCGGGCAAGATATCATAAATCGGAAAATCCAGATCTGCTTCCGCCATTTAACTCTCTTCTGAAGTATCAGCCGTCTGATCAGATGAAGAAGTTTGAGAGCCCGTCGCGGCCCCCTGCTCTTTTGACAGCAATTCATGGTCAACAACCTGCCAGATATCCTGTGCGATTTCATCGATTGACTGGGAGGCATCAATCACCTTACATCGCTTCGGATCCTTATAGGCAAGGGACAGGAATGCATTGCGTCGGTTCTCATGTACAGCCAAGGCTTCGCGCTCGAACCGGTCAGCGGCTTCGCCTTCTGACCTGCGGCTATTGGCGCGCGCCATGCCGATTTCCGCCCGGAGATCAAGGATAAAGGTGATGTCTGGCTTTGCGCCATCAATGGCGAGGCGCTCGAGCATATTTACCAGCTCTTCGGAGACCTCTTTGTTTTCACCCTGATAGATGCGGGTGGAATCCATGAAGCGGTCGCACAGAACCCATTGGCCCTCTTCCAGTGCTGGTTTTATTTTGGTGTCGACATGGTCGGCGCGGGCTGCGGCAAAAAGAACAGCTTCGCCGCTTGGCGGAATGCCCATGTCTGCAATTGTGCCAGAGAGAAGCAATTCCCGCATGGCTTCGGCCTTGCTTGAGCCGCCGGGCTCGCGGGTCTGAATGCAATCAATGCCGTTTTGAGCAAGCCGTTCGGCAAGAAGGCGGATTTGCGTTGACTTGCCAACGCCCTCGCCGCCCTCAAAGGTGATAAATTTTCCAAGCGCCATTGCTGAGCTCGCTCCCGATCGGCAAACACCGTGCCATTCTATCTGGCATGGTCGAGTGAGGGAATCGCTTCCCTCATGCTGGTTTCGAGCTTAGCTTGTAGCAGGAAGTCGGCTCAGAACCAACCAAGCACAAGTTCTTTCAACGCTCCGATTGCACGTTGGGTCGTTGTTCCGCGTCCAACGCTCTCTCCTGTGATCAAGGGAGCCTCATAGATCAGCTTGTCATCGTTCCAGACCTTGAGTGTTGCGACCTCGACGCCCTCTTCAATCGGAGCCTTGATCGGGCCATCATAATAGACACGAGCCTTGAGGCGGCCTTGCTGTGCCCGTGGCATAAAGAGGCTGACGGGACGTTCGCTGACCAAGAGGACTTCGGACTTGTCTCCGCCAAAGACGCTTGCATAGGCGACTTCTTCATCCGGATCGAAAATGCGTTGAGAGGTGAAGGCCCTGAAGCCCCAATTCATGATCTTGCGCGCTTCTTCGCGGCGCTCTTTTTTGGATTTCATGCCGGTCAATACGGCAATCAGGCGTTCGTCACCGCGTTTGGCCGAAGCGACAAGGCCGTAGCCAGCCGCTTCTGTGTGGCCGGTTTTGAGCCCATCGGCCCCTTCGGTGAAGCCGAGGATCGGGTTGCGGTTATGTTGTGTGATGCCGTTCCAGGTAAATTCTGGAATGGCGAAATAGTGGTAATATTCAGGATAGTCATCGATAAGGTGGCGGGCGAGTTTGGCCAGATCCTTTGCGGTCACCATCTGCCCCTCTGCAGGCAGACCCGTGGAGTTCATGAAATGAGAATGCGTAAGGCCGATGTCCTCGGCACGCTTGTTCATCAACTGCGCAAAGGTTTCTTCGTTTCCGGCCATGCCCTCGGCAACCGCGATGCATGCGTCATTGCCGGACTGCACGATGATGCCGTGGAGCAGCGCATCAAGCGGCACCATGGAGCCCAGCTTTGCGAACATGGTCGAGCCGCCGGAATTGGCTCCACCATCGCGCCAGGCATGCTCGGAAATGTAGAATTCTGACTCAAGGGTCAGCTCGCCGGTTTTCAAAGCATGGAACACCACCTCAAGCGTCATCAATTTGGCCAGAGATGCGGGGGGAACCTGTTCATCCTCGTCCTTGGAAAAGAGTACCGAGCCGGAATTCCAGTCTATCAGATAGGCGTGCTTTGCCGCTGTCTGATAGACCTGTGCCTGCACAGCGGTTTGAACCGAAAAAGTGGCCGCTATGAGCAGAAGCATAAGACGGGAAAATCTTTTAAACATTTCGTTGAGCATCCTTCCCCCCTCAACGTTAGGTATGAAGCCAGCGCGGTATAGGCGCTGACAGGCATGCTTGAACAATACGTCGAGGCTGACAAGTCACCTTTGCGTGTACCATCCAGTTGGCGCGATAGTAGCTTAAGTGGGCGCAAAGAAAAAGGAGAGCATCGCTACTCTCCTTGAAAAATCTCGATATTTTTGCGAAACGCAACGCTTGGCTGTCAGCTGAGCCCTAATCGATGTCTCAAAGCGGCAATGTCATTCCATTTTACACCGGGCTTGAGTTTGCTGATCTCAAGAGAGACGGAACCATCGGGCTGATCACTGATATCAACGGCGGCAAGCAGGGCAAATTCCTCGGCGAGTCGCATGCCATAGGATTGCGTGAAGGTGCCAAGATGCTTCATTGATTTCTGAGAGGCGATATCAGGTGTCTGCGCGATGGCTTGCGCTTTTCTCTTTAATGCCGCGCTCAGGTTGGACTGTTTGTCGCCCGTCATGAGACTGTCGATGGCCTGATACCCTGCTTCAACACGCCGGGAGGTGTCTGGCGCATAGTTCAGCTGCACCGGAGCCATGCTCGCCAGTTCCAGAGGCGCGGCAACATTGCCCATGCCTTCGGGCGGGAAATAGCCATCTCCTACGAGATCCACCGGAGCCCAGCCAGACGTTGGTGCCTGGGCAAGATCAACCGGGCTTGGGCTCGGCGCAAAGGCTGTTGCGTCCGGCGCCCCCAATTGTGGCAGGTGAGCCAACAGGAAGTTGGAAGACTGCCTTTGCGGCTTCGATTTGGGAACAGACGCAGACGCCATCATTACAGGTGCCTCAGAGCCAGTAGTGCCACCACCGGTTGGCAGGTTTTTGCGGTCGTTGCCGATTGGTTGGCCCTTGTCCCTGAAGGAATCCTCCAAGAATGCTGTGTCGTGACCATCCATGCGCGCCCTGCCCACATATTGAACGCGAACATTGGTGATGCCATCATTGATGAAATCAAGCTTCTGAGCCACGCGTTTGGACAAATCGATGATGCGGTTATGCGCATAAGGGCCGCGATCGTTGACGCGGACCAGAGTCGACTTGCCATTTTTGAGGTTGGTGACCCGCACATAAGAAGGAAGCGGTAACGTCGGATGTGCCCCTGTCAGCGAGTTCATATCAAAAATTTCGCCATTGGCCGTCAACCGGCCATGGAAATCGTCACCATACCAAGAGGCCTTCCCTGTCTTGTTATAAGACGGTTGATGCTTGGGCACATAGGTTCTGCCGGCTACCTTGTAAGGTTTGCCGATTTTGTAAGAGCCACCACCCTTGCGGAAATCGCCCTTCTTCGTCGCGACGCGCGCACTGGCAGAAACGCCGTATTTGGGATCAACTTTGCTTTTACTCGATCCTGAGCAGCCCGAGAGCGCGATGCCTGCTACGCCAAGAAGCGTCAGAACCATGCCCGTGCGGCAATTTTTTCGATTTGAAAACAGCACTTCAAACCCCATTGATGGCTTTTTAAAAAGCGGGATCCGCTTGTTTTTATGGAATGTCGACTTCATTTTGGCATGTCGACAAAACTCATCATGTTGACGCCGGCTTTCACTCGAAGTTGTTTTACCCCTAATCATCAAGGTTAACAACACAAGCTGTGCCTATTTCTACGACGATAGCTCGCAAAAGTTCAATATTTCCGAAAATGGCTGATATTGCCAGAGAAAATAGACTATTCCGTCTATCGTGGTAAAGGGAGTGTAAAGCGATGGTGGCAAAAATGTGGTCGCGATTAAGATAATGCACTTAACTCGTGCATTTTGCTTCCCGATCAGGTGTTGTACCCAGATAGATATACGCAATGACGGGGCTTGATCGTCTATTTTTCAACAGCATGGCACGAACAATTGCAAGAAGGCTTGCAATTGTTTGAAAATAGCGGCAAAAGGGCTCCCAACCACATGACGCCGGAGGGGTGGCAGAGTGGTCGATTGCGGCGGTCTTGAAAACCGTTGGGCTTCACGGTCCCGGGGGTTCGAATCCCTCCCCCTCCGCCATTTTTTCTTTTAAGTAATTGAAATATTATTCTTTCTAGAAGATTTGGCCTTTTATTCACCTATATTGCATTTTTTAATAATTCTGTTTAAGTAATTGACTGTTTCTATTTTTTGTTTATTGTTAATATTTTTTAGCGCAATAAAGTTATACGATTGATAGTATTCATTTTCATTTGAGCAGTATACTATTTCGCTTATACTTGTTTTTTTGTTTGCATTTAGTGAATTTATATCCTTTATATCGAATTTCGTATTATTTATGTTGTAGTTATGTATTGTATTTTTTCTTTTTATTTTGTAATCTTTTACTGTTTTTGAAATAGTTTTGTTGTATTCTTTGCTGAATTTGATAAAAATAGTGTCTTTAAGTAAATTTAATGATTCTATATCTTTAAAATAGAAGGTTTCATTAATTTCTTTTTTCTCTCCGTTGAAATTACAATTTATTTTTCTTGATCTTGTTATTCTGAGGGTGCATTTGTTTATTTCTAATTCGCATATATAGTTTTTTGGGCATCTTAGCGAATTTTGAATTTCAAATATTGTACTATTATTTATATATTCTTGAGAAAATGAATTGCTCGAGAATATAATTTTCGAGATTAAAGAGAAAATAAATAAAATATATTTGGTGCACAATTTACTTTGCATAGTTTCCTCCGAGCGTTCTAAATCCCATTTTGCGCATAAAGCGGTCGCTTTGGGCTGGGCGGATATCTGAAGTTATATGG
This sequence comes from Cohaesibacter marisflavi, assembly GCF_963665895.2. Taxonomy (NCBI): domain Bacteria; kingdom Pseudomonadati; phylum Pseudomonadota; class Alphaproteobacteria; order Hyphomicrobiales; family Cohaesibacteraceae; genus Cohaesibacter; species Cohaesibacter marisflavi. The sequence goes on from NZ_OY762534.1 coordinate 956,688, forward strand.
AATTGCAGATGTTTGGCGCCGATTTGATCTGACTATTGCTTAATCCCCCTCACTAAACGAATGGCTACTTTCCCGCCGAGAAGGCTACGTCTGATGGATTGGGTGACATGGATGACGTGGACTGTGGTGAGTAAGGTTTCTGTACCGACATAATACTCGCCTGCCGCTAATCGCAACGTTGGTTGCAATCGATGCCGCAAAGGGTATGCCAATATTACTATCAGAGCTCGGTTTATTCAGATTTGAATTGGTTTTGTCATTCATAATGACCTCTTCGCAAGAAAACGAGTTTTAGGATTACGACTAAAAATAAGCTTATGTTTGCATTTATGAAGAGAGCGGCGCCTCCTCCAACTAGAGGATACAATGGCCAGAAGAACCATCTCGTATTTCCTGGCCAGCGGGGATCAAAATTTTGTGGTACTTCTAGAAATGCAATCTCAGCAACCCAAAGAATCAAAGTCGTAAAGCACAACAGAAAAAAAGGGGTTTTGCTGTTCAAGCCTTTGCAGCGTCGCTTTGCTACGACTGTTTTCCAAAAACCGACGACGCGTATGGTAAGCATTATCGGCATAAATAACAGGCTGGTTAAAATGGTGGCTGAATATGAGTTGGCGGAGTAGTTATCATAAGTTTTCAAGAATTCAACTCTATCTTGAAACAATGAAAAGTTGTCTCGGATATAGCTTGTTACTTGCTCAATGTTTTCTCCATATATCAATAGCAAAATATATGGAGAAAATATCATTATTGATACATCAATCCATAACTGAGTACTGATTCTTCTGGATTCATTTCCATATTTCCATTATTATTAATTTGTTAATTTAATACTATCTTTAACATTAGAAGTTTATGGATTTTAGCTTTCTCTTTATGCAGCTGTGATGATCATTTTCTTTTTGGCACAAACCAAAAGCTTCAGATACTGCTCTTGGATAAATTTTTTCTAGAAAATCGTCTGATTTTGCTTTTTCGTTGGTTTCTATTCCAAGGCTTTCATACGAGAATATTTCCACACATTCTTTTTTGATTTTGTAAGATTTTTTTTCTGGTATAAATAGAAAACTGTAATTTATCGTATTTGAAGTGATGGCTTGAACAAACGTACATTCATTTTTCTCGTTTTCCTCTATTCTGTCATATTTAAATGTGTATCCAGATTTTTTCATTCTAGAAAAGAAAATATTTATATCAAGTTTTTCTTTAATAAAATAGTCTCTTGATATGATTATAAATATTTCAGAATTATTAAACCTATTTATTACTTCTTTTTTGTTGTTTTTTAATTTGTAAGGTGCATAAGTTTCTACTTTTATATTCATACTGTTTGCGTATGATTTTACTAAGGAGTCGAAAATTAAATATAAATCTCTATTTTCAATTGATTTTTTGTTTGATATTATTGAATATATTATTTCTTTTTTTATATTTTTAATAAGTTTTTCTTCTGAGTTTTGGTAAAAAAAACTATCTTCTTTATTTGAATCGTCGCAAAGGGCCGAGTTGTTAAAAAATAGGCTTCCAAGAATAAGAAGGCAAATAAACACATTAGTGCGCAGCATAGTTTCCTCCTAGTGTTCTAAACCCCATTTTGCGCATAAAGCGGTCGCTTTGGGCTGGGCGGATATCTGAAGTTATATGGAATAGCAGATGTTCGGCGCCGATTTGATCTGACCATTGCTTAATCCCCCTCACTAAACGAATGGCTACTTTCCCGCCGAGAAGGCTACGTCTGATGGATTGGGTGACATGGATGACGTGGACTGTGGTGAGTAAGGTTTCTGTACCGACATAATACTCCCCTGCCGCTAATCGCAACGTTGGTTGCAATTGATGCCGCAAAAGGCATGCCAATATTATTAGAGTTCGGGTTGTTCTGATTTGAATTGGTTTTGTCATTCATAATGACCTCTTCGCAAGAAAACGAGTTTTAGGATTACGACTAAAAATGAGCTTATGTTTGCATTTATGAAGAGAGCGGCGCCCCCTCCAACTAGAGGATACAATGGCCAGAAGAACCATCTCGTATTTCCTGGCCAGCGGGGATCAAAATTTTGTGGTACTTCTAGAAATGCAATCTCAGCAACCCAAAGCATCAAAGTCGTAAAGCACAACAGGAAAAAAGGGGTTTTGCTGTTCAAACCTTTGCAGCGTCGCTTTGCTACGACTGTTTTCCAATAACCGACGACGCGTATGGTAAGCATTATCGGCATAAATAACAGGCTGGTTAAAATGGTGGCTGAATATGAGTTGGCGGAGTAGTTATCATAAGTTTTCAAGAATTCAACTCTATCTTGAAACAATGAAAAGTTGTCTCGGATATAGCTTGTTACTTGCTCAATGTTTTCTCCATATATCAATAGCAAAATATATGGAGAAAATATCATTATTGATACATCAATCCATCCAAACACGTCATTGAATCTTTTATATTCTTCGGTTTCATCATAAGGAATAGGGTTAGCTTCTTTGAGCCATTCCTTCATGGACATTCGTGCGCTCCGTTTAGAGATATTAAAAACAAGCTACCACGCATAGTTTCCTCCGAGCGTTCTAAATCCCATTTTGCGCATAAAGCGGTCGTTTTGGGCTGGGCGGATATCTGAAGTTATATGGAATAGCAGATGTTTGGCGCCGATTTGATCTGACTATTGCTTAATCCCCCTCACTAAACGAATGGCTACTTTCCCGCCGAGAAGGCTACGTCTGATGGATTGGGTGACATGGATGACGTGGACTGTGGTGAGTAAGATTTCTGTACCGACATAATACTCCCCTGCCGCAGCGTAGAGATATCCAACGGGTTTTTCATTTGCTTCTGCCAAAATCGAAATAAGATTGGGATGCTCTTCGTTTACGCCAAGTCTCTGAGCTGCTTGTCGAACGCTTAGGCAGATGCGTCCGTTGAGATTGTTGTTCGGTCCGTGCCATTCGAGCTTCAGCCAAGCATGTGCTATGTTGATGAAACCTATATCAAGGTGTGCGGGTTCTGGAAATATCTATATCGGGCCATGGACAATTACAGGAACCCGGTTGATTTTTCTGCCTAGAGCCAAGAGAGATCTTGGTGCGTATTCAGCACGACGTTCAAGGGCGAACCGCTTCTGTCTACGGGCACATTGGTACAGACGGTGCCAACTCCTCTTCGGACTTCAAAAACTAACGCAGCATCAAAATGAAGCAGATCTCAGGACAAATAGGACCTGCTAAAAACTCTGCGACGGGCTCCTTCATCCTCTCATCATGCTGAAATGTCCAACGACAGGCTTTCGCGCAGCATGTTGCGATAGCGCGACAGAGCCCCTTCGAGATGCGTCTTCATGGCACTTTCTGCGGCTTCCGCGTCGCCGTCGACGATAGCCTGCAAAATAATGGCATGTTCGCGATGAAGATGCGGATTCGGATGGATCTTGCGTCGATCAAGCGCGCCGGTCAGATCTTTTCGCGGAATGATACCGGGGCGTATCATGGCCAAAAATTGCGGGAAACGTTTGTTCTGCGTTGCGACCGCGATCTCATAATGAAACTGGAAGTCCGCTTCATAAGGCCATTCATCAGCAGCCATCGCCTCGCCGACAACGGCGTGAGCTTTCAGAATATTCTCCAATTGAGCAGAAGACCGACGAGCAGCTGCAAGTCCTGCGGAACGAATTTCAAAAGCGGAGCGCATTTCCAACAGCTCGATCACTTCAGATATTCTATCCGGGGAAAGATCGGAGAATGGATGATTCTGACGCGCATTGCGAGGGTCGAGAACGAACACCCCTGCCCCTTTGCGTGCCTCCACCAGACCATCAGAACGCAAAATGGCAATAGCCTCTCTAACGACGGTTCTGCTTACCTCAAACCGTTTCCCCAGATCTGCTTCGCTCGGCAAGCGATCGCCAGGAACAAATTTTGTCGAAGCAATTTCTTGTCGGAGAAGCTCGCTGATCCGGCTGACCAAAGTCTGTGATTTGCCACTTTTTTGCTTTTTGCCGTCTTGCTCCGCTTCCATCTTTCACCTTTCACAAAACCAAAGCTGTATGCCTGATTTTCAATCAATATGACTATTTATCATATTTTTCAGCACATTCAATTTCTCTTCTGGTGAAGTGTCTCTGAAATTTTTAGATTCCTGTCATTTTTCGTGTCAAAAGCGACAGAAGCCCATCAGGCAGGCCTGAAAATCTGCTGTTTGAACAGCTTAATGCGAAATCTATCGAAAATCTATATGAAAGATATTAATAATCTGTATGACAAATATTGACGTGCTTTGAAAATTCCCTTAACAATGAAAAATACAGAATGATAGCCACCAGAAGGCTACGGGAAGGTCTTGCTCATGATTATTACTGATGTCTCAGTCTCGGTCTTTTCAACCACCACACGCCGCCATTCGGACAGCGCAGGTCATGGGCACCCCGGACCGGCTCACAAAGTGCAGCAAGCGATGTTGACGATCAACACGGAAGATGGTCATCAGGGTTACTCTTTCTGCCCTCCAGAAATCGTGCGGCCCCATATTCTCGAGAAATTTGTCAAGAAGGTGCTGATAGGCCAGGACTACCGGGATCGCGAGCGTCTGTGGCAGGACTTGGCCCACTGGCAACGCGGCTCTGCTGCACAGCTTACTGACAGAACGCTGGCTGTGGTTGATTGCGCGCTCTGGGACTTGGCTGGCCGCACACTCAATCAGCCGGTTTACAAACTCCTCGGCGGCTATCGCGACAAGATGCCTGCTTATGGGTCGATTATGTGTGGTGATGAGCTGGAAGGCGGACTGGCGACGCCGGAAGATTATGCCCGATTTGCTGAGAAACTCGTGAAGCGCGGCTACAAGGGCATCAAGCTTCACACCTGGATGCCACCAGTTAGCTGGGCTCCAAACGTCAAGATGGATCTCAAAGCCTGCGCAGCGGTTCGTGAAGCCGTAGGCCCTGATTTCAGCTTGATGATTGACGCGTTTCATTGGTATTCGCGCACGGATGCATTGGCGTTGGGGCGTGGCCTCGAGCAACTTGGCTTTGACTGGATAGAAGAGCCACTCGACGAGCAATCTCTCTCTTCCTATAAATGGCTGGCAGACAACCTCGAGATTCCCGTTCTGGGGCCTGAAAGTGCGGCTGGCAAGCACTGGCACCGAGCGGAATGGGTGCGCTTCGGCGCATGTGATATTCTGCGCACTGGCGTTAATGATGTTGGCGGCATAACACCAGCCATCAAAACGATGCGCATGGCCGAGTGTTTCGGCATGAATTGCGAAGTGCATGGCAATACGGCGATGAACCTGCATGTCGTAGCAGCTTCAAAAAACTGTCGTTGGTATGAACGTGGCCTATTGCATCCATTCCTCGAATATGACGACGGGTTTGACTATCTGAAATCCCTGTCCGATCCAATGGATGAGGATGGATTTGTGCATGTACCAGACCGTCCTGGTTTGGGCGAAGACATCGACTTCGACTTTATCGAAAACAATCGCGTTCAATGAGCTTTGAGAGGACGCTCACTTACTCCCCTCTCTGTTTGTGCAAGTTGAAGTTTAAGAAGAGGCAGAAGCTTGGAGAGAAATCTCTCTCAATGAGGAGTATCGAGTTTCTGTCCAAATCCAGGGTGCGACGCTATGAGTGTTGACTAAATTGTCAGACATATTTTTAATCCGTCGTACATAGCAAGAGTATTCATGGTTACTATTGGGAGGAAACATGAAAAAACTACTCGCTACTGTTGCTTTCAGTGCCGTTCTGTTGGCTGGCACTGCAAGCTTCAACTCTGCCGCAATGGCAGAAACACCGAAGGATCAACTCATCGTTGCGTTCAACATGAACAACGTGTTGACGATGGACCCTGCCGCCATTACAGGCGGCGAAGCGGTTCAGATTTTGAACAACGTCTATGACGCCCTTGCTCAGCTTGATCCTGAAACGCGGCAGCTCCAACCACGCATTGCGGAAAGTTGGGATATCGCTCCTGACAATATGTCTGTGACGTTCCACCTGCGCAAGGATGCCAAATTTGCATCAGGCAATCCGGTAACGGCAGACGATGTTGCTTTTAGCTTTAAGCGCTTGCTTACACTCAATCTGGCTCAGGCATCTTATCTCAAATCCCGAGGCTTCAAATCTGAAGATGTTGACAAGTATTTCGTTGCCAAAGATGAGCATACTTTTGTCCTGAACCTGCCTAAGCTGGACGACCCGAAGCTCATCATCATGATATTGACGCAGGCTGGTCCTGGCTCCATTCTTGATTCCGAGCTCGTCAAAAGCCATGAGAAAAACGGCGACATGGGCAAAGAATGGCTAGCGAACAATTCCGCTGGCTCAGGCGCGTTTTCGCTGACCAAATGGCGCGCAAACGAGTATGTCATTCTCGGCCGGAACGATGATTTTTGGGGTGGCGCTCCGGAAATGAAACGCGTGCTCATGCGCCATCTGCCTGAGTCTCAAACTCAGCGGCTAGGCCTTGAACAGGGCGATCTTGATATCGGCTTCTCGCTTGCCGCAGCAGACCTTAAGGCGCTCAAGGAAAAATCAGCTCTGACCATCAACTCAGTACCCAGCGTGGGGTTCTACTATCTCGCCGTGTCCATGAAGGATGAACGGTTTGCCAAACCGAAAGTTCGAGAAGCCCTGCGTTATCTGATTGACTACAAAGGCATCAACGAGACGATCATGTCATTCTTCGGTGTTCAGCGTCAGCGCCCGATCAACTCCGGTGCTTTCTCGGCGATGGAGGACCCGGGGTATACATTGGATGTCGCAAAGGCCAAGAGCTTGCTTGCTGACGCTGGTTATCCGGACGGATTTGATACTACCATTCGTGTAATCTCAACCCAGCAGTTCCTCGATTCAGCGACAGCCATTCAGTCCACGTTGGCACAGGCTGGTATCAATGCTGAAATCATTACTGGCGGTGGCAGCCAGATCTATGGTGCCATGCGCAACCGTGATTTTGAATTGCTCGTTGGGCGCGGCGGCGGTGGCCAGTTCCCGCATCCAGATAGCAACCTCCGCGCATTGGTCTACAATCCGAATAATGCTGACGAGGCTAAGCTGACCAATTATCAGGGCTGGCGTACCAGCTTCTTCAGTGAAGAACTCAACAGCATAATTGAGAAAGCTTTGGTTGAACCCGATCAGGCCAAACAGACCGAGCTATACAAGGACGTTCAGATTAAAATGGACAAGGAAATCATTCCGTCTATCCAACCATTCTCGGAACGCGTCGTGACCGCAGCATATCAGGCCAATGTCAAGAATGTGATAGTTGACCCATGGGTTTGCCGCTTTGAAAACGTCACGAAGACTCAATAAACCTCCAAGACGTACAAAATAGCAACCACACTGAAAGAGCGTATCTTACGGTACGCTCTTTTTTTGTCTCGCTTGAGGATTTCCAGCCGGTTGCTGAATGGTCGGCGCCCAACACCTCCTGATGACGACGGAGCCATCGAAAAAGAAGCAACGGGTGTGTGTCTCTTAGTGGCTGGCGAGGATGTGGGGTGCTAGAAAGTGGGGAGCTGGCCATCGCTTCGTTCGTGCGGATGCAATTATTGTCCAGAAGGTGATGCCGGAGAGGACGCTACTGCACTGATGACTATGGATGATTTTGAAAAGAAATGGTGCAAGTGTCATTGATCATTTCCGAGACATTTTCGATAGGGCAAGTGCAGCGCCCTTGCCCTATCTTTGATCCTTATCCTTATCGAAGAAGCCGCCGGTGGCCATGAACCGGGATTGCGTTGTTTATTCTACAGTACGCTCATATTTGAGGCTTGCAGCAATCAACTCCTTGGCATAGGGCATCGCCGCTTGATTGTCCGGGATAGCTTCTCGCGGCAGAATCTCGACGATTTTTCCGCCCTGCATGACCGCGAAGCGATCACACATATGATCGACCACAGCCAGGTCATGACTGACGATCAGATAGGTGAAGCCTTTTTCTTCCCTGAGCCGCACAAGCAAATTCAGGATTTCAGCCTGAACAGAAACATCTAGAGCGGAGGTCGGTTCATCCAACAGCAGAATATCCGGCTCAAGAATAAGGGCTCTCGCAATAGCGACACGTTGTCTTTGACCCCCTGAGAGCTGGTGAGGATAGCGATCCAGAAAATCAACGGGTAACCCAACATCGGTCAAAGCAGATTCCATGCGCTGCTGGTGATTGTCCAGCTTGTGGATTTTGAGAGGCTCAGACAGCGTCGTTCGCACAGAATGGCGCGGATGAAGCGACCCGTAAGGATCCTGAAACACCATCTGGAACGTACGGCACCGTTCAAAAGCACTCATCTCTCGTACAGATGTTCCATCAATTCGGATGTCTCCGCTCCAGGAGTTGAAGAGCAACGACATGCAACGCAGTACGGTCGATTTGCCAGATCCACTTTCGCCAATCAAGCCAAAGCACTCACCCCCATTCACTTCGAAGCTTACGTCAGGCAGAATGACCGCGGAACCGAGCTGTATCCTAAGTTTATCTATTGAAACAGGTTTCATCACACCACCTTCACATCTTCAAGCCATTCAGGACGACGCTCCAGCACAGGCAAAGGCGCTCGCGGCCCGCCAATATGCGGTTGAGCAGCAAGAAGCCCTTTCGTGTAAGGATGCCGGGCATTATGCATTTCAGATGCATTGAGGGCCTCAACTACCTGCCCCGCATACATGATGAGCACTCGATCACAGAAATTGCGCACCAGATTGAGGTCGTGCGAAATCATGATAAGGCCGATACCCTTATCGCGAACCAACGCATCCAGAATATCAAGCACCTGAAGCCGCACGGTCACATCAAGTGCCGAGGTTGGTTCATCCGCGATAACGACATCGGGGTCGGTGAGCAGCATCATGGCGATCATAATGCGCTGCCCCATACCGCCGGAAACTTCGTGCGGATAAAGGCCGTAAACGCGCTCTGGATCTCGAATCTGCACCGATTCAAGCATCGCGAGTGTTCGCTGCCTGGCTTCCTTTTTGCTGCACCGGATGTGATTACGATACGCTTCGTCCACTTGTGGGCCGCATTTCTGTATCGGGTTGAGCGAGAATTTAGGATCTTGCAAAATCATGGAGATGCGCTGGCCACGGACCTTTAGCATTTGCTTTTCGGGCGTATTCAGAAGGTCGATATCACGGAATTGCATGCAATCCGCCTTGATCTCCGCTGTCGGGAGCAGTTTCAGCAGTGCGCGTCCTACCGTTGATTTGCCAGATCCGCTTTCGCCGACAATGCCGAGGCGCTCTTTGCCCAAATTGAAGGACACATTCCGAACCGCGTCCGTTGGGGTGCCTCGGTAGCGGATAGAAAGATTCTCGACCGAGAGAATGGTATCAGAGTTCAGCTCTTTCATCCTGTTATCTCCGGTTCAGCTGTTTGGGATCTAGCGCATCTCGCAAGCCATCACCCAAGAGGTTGAAGCCAAGTGAGACGCAGAAAATTGCAATGCCAGGGAAGGTAACCACCCACCAGCTATCGATCATGTAACGACGACCCGTTGCGATCATCGCACCCCATTCAGGCAAAGGCGGTTGAGCTCCGAGACCCAAAAAGCCGAGCCCTGCTGCAGTGAGGATCACGACTGCCATATTGAGAGTGAGGCGAATGATCACCGATGGCAGACACATCGGAACAATCGAGCGCCAGATGATACGGAAACTTGATGCCCCCTGAAGGCGCGCCGCGGCAATGTAATCGGTTTGCCGAAAAGTCAGGGTTTCCGCTCGTGCCAAGCGCGCAATTGGTGGCCACGCAGTCAAGGAAATGGCAATGATCGCATTGTAAAGGCTCGGGCCCAAGGCTGCCACGAATGCCAGCGATAGGATGAGGGAGGGAAACGACAGGAAGATATCGGTGATCCGCATCAATACTGTATCTACCTTGCCTCCAAGATAGCCTGCGACTGTCCCGATCGTCAGGCCAATCGGACCAACGACGACGGAGACAATTCCGATGATTGTTAGAGAAATGCGCGTTCCGTAAAGAAGACGGCTATATATATCGCGCCCCAATTCGTCTGTGCCAAAATAGTGCTCCGCGCTTGGAGCCTGTAAAGCATTGCGTAAATCCTGAATATAGGGATCGTGTGTTGCAAGCAACGGCCCGATAATTGCCAGTATAATCAACAGTGCCAGCACAAACAGACCGTAGGCTGACGTGGGATTTTTCAAGAGGAACAGAACAAGGTTCTGAGTGGAAACAAGCCATTGAGGCTTGCTTGCTTTTTGTGTGACGTTCGGTGTCAGGTTGAGATCTGTCATGATTAGCGAGTCCTCGGGTCGAACACACGGTAAAGAATGTCGGAAATCAGGTTGAGCGCTGTGAATATAAGGCCGACGATCAATACGCAGGTCATAAGAGAATTCATGTCGCCAATCATCAAGTTGCCGACCAGATAGGACCCAAAGCCGGGCCAGGCAAAAACGGTCTCGATCAGGATTGACCCCTCAAGCAAGGTACCGAAAGCCAAGGCGACAATCGTAATCAACTGCACCCGGATATTGATGAAGGCATGAAACCAGATGGTCTTGCACTGACTGAGCCCTTTCACGCGGGCTGTTGTGATATATTCCTGGTTGATCTGGTCGAGCATGAAGCTGCGCGTCATACGCGTGATGAAGGCTGCCGAAGAATAGCCCAACAAGGACGCAGGCAAAATGATGTGTTGCAGAGCACTCTTGAAGACATCCCATTCACCCGCCATGGCGCTGTCGAGCAAGAGAAAGCCAGTCGTGTTCGGCTCTAGTCCGATGTAAAACTGGCTCATGCGACCAGATCCTCCTACCCAGCCGAGTTTGGCGTAAAATATGATCAGAGCTATCATTCCGGTCCAAAAGATTGGCATGGAATGGCCCATCAGGCTGAATACACGAATAAGATGATCGGGCCAGCGATCTTTGTTTACCGCGGCCACCATACCCAAGGTCACTCCCAGCGTTGCGCTGATGATGATTGCGAAAAGTGCCAGTTCGATGGTTGCTGGCATAACGTGGAGAATATCTTCCAGCACGGGCATGCCAGTTCTTACTGATTTACCCAGATCTAATGTGACCACGTCATGCAAATACATGTAGAATTGCTCCCACATGGGGCGATCTAGCCCGAGTTGCCGATACACATTTTCATAGACTTCTCGTGTGGCCTCCTCTCCCACGATTGCTCGTACGGGATCGTTGGGCATGACCCTGCCGATTATGAAAGTGAGAGTAAGTAGACCCAATAAGGTAACAGCGATCGTGCCCACTTTGGACAAAATGGCTTGTACCTGGCTCCTGTACGCAATCATGTGGCTCCTCCTCCCATGATGCAAACCGCCGAGCGTTAGGCGCAGGCTTGCTTTCTGTCATATTAATTTAATTTCTGTCATACAGATAATTGATTGTCAAGATGGAAGGCTGACATCTGGCGTCTATCAAAGCTCCCGCTCAACGAGATCCCTGTCCACCTTTCCCGAGGACAAAACTTATGGTCTCTATGGCTGGGAGTGTGGAGGAATAACCTGTGCTACAATCTTGCCAGCTGCCCTGATCGAAAGGCAGAAGCTCACAAATTGACAAAATAAGGATATTTTTACAGACCCTTAGTGGAAGTTCATACTCCTCATTGTGCGCTTTATCTCGCACGTATGAAGCTATTCGGCTATAGGCCATCCGGCCGCTTCTGCAGTTCACAGTAAAGCCTCGAACAAGTCTTCAACAGCCCTATCACCCACGACACGATAACCTGTCCGATAGATGCGATCGCCCTAAACATACCTCAGGTCCTTCAATTACCCTCGTTGGTGGGAGAAGGTTTATTACTCAGGGCCCAGTTCGGGCTCAGGTAGTGTCTTTGAACGCAGAGTTCCAAAAGAGGATGATCCGGACAATATGACTTGGCCAACTGATCACAACCCATATATCAATTATTGGAGATATTCTGCATCCGCCCCAATTCGGGCATTTGTTGTCGGGTATATGTCGCAAAGCAGGTTCGTTATTCGGGCCATTCAAATGAAGCAGCAACCAAACAGAGGGTGCTCCCCTGCATATCCCTTCAGCTTTTAGCGCTGCTATTCGACATCTTTGGATCGATTGGCTTCGTCAATAGGCCTCATTTAACGATTGACGCTATGCGCCCCGCAACAATGCTTGTACTTTCTTCCGCTACCACAAGGGCACGGAGCATTGCGGCCAATGGACTGTGCTTGCAAGCCGGAATGTGACCGGTTTTCCGCTTGGCCTTGCCGGATTATTTTCATGATATCGGTGGCGGGGCGTCCTGCACGAATAAGATTGGCCATCACTTGCAAAGTCGGCCCGGCATGTTTGACAAAATGCGTGGTGGAGCGGCAGAAATAATTATGTCCCGGTTCTCCATCCTTGCTCTTGAGAAAACGATGCTTGGGGCATCCGCCATTGCAGGCAAAGCGAATATCACAGCCGAGGCACTGTTGAGTAAGAGTGTCTCTCTTGGCATTGCCAAACTCTTTCTGCTCAGGCGAGTTTGCCAATATATCAATCGGTTTTTGCGTGATATTGCCAAGCTTGAATTGCGGATAGACATAGTGATCACAAGCATAAAGATCGCCGTTATGCTCCAAAGCGAGCCCCTGCCCGCACGTTTCGGCAAAGACACACAGAGATGCAGGTTGCCCCATAAAAAGGCCCAGTTGCATGTCAAAGAACTGAACAAAAACCTGACCAACATCCCGCTGAACCCACTCATCGAAGATCGTGGTTAGAAAACGGCCATAGGTGCGCGGCAAGACACTCCATGGAGTTACTTTATATTCAACGCGATCCTCATCAATCTGTGGTGCTGGTGCGAGCTTTTGCGCGCCGGATGAGCGTTCCACTATCGGTATAAACTGGATAAATTGCGCTCCAATCTCTCTCAAGAAACGATAGACTTCAAGCGGGCGTGTCGCACTGTCGCGATGAACAACCGTCAGAATATTATGCTCGACCCCATATTTGTTCAGAAGCTCATAGCCGGCCATGACCTTGGCAAAACTGGCGCGCCCTGCCCGGTCATAGCGATAGAGATCATGGATCTCTTCCGGGCCATCAATACTGATACCGACTAGAAAATTGTTCTCTTTTAAGAAACGAGCCCAGCGATTATCAATTAATGTGCCGTTGGTCTGCAAGGCGTTGCGGATTTTCTTTCCCTTGGGAGCATAGTGTGCCTGCAAGTCGACAATTTTTTGAAAGTAGTCAACGCCCAATATGGTCGGCTCGCCTCCTTGCCAATTGAACCAGATATCCGTTCCTTTGAGGTTTGCTTGAGAGGTGATAAAGTCGCGGATATATGTTTCGAGAATCTCTGCAGGCATTTCGAACCGCTTGGTCTGCGAATAGAGGTCCTCTTTCTCCAGATAATAACAATATTTGCAATCAAGGTTACATCTTGGACCAATCGGTTTGGCCATGACCTGAAAGGGACTTTCAGTATGTATTGTCATAAAATCAAATCCTTTTCAGATTGAAACTTGAACGCAAAGAGAGCGGAGATCTCTTCGCAAGCTCTTAATCAGATCTGGGGCCTTTGGTAGACTTACACGCTGGGCCGGGACCTCGCATATAATGCTTCTCTGGTTGATAGTGCTTTTTATAAAGGGCAATCAAGTGCCGGATAAAGGAACCCAAACGCATGGGATTGATTCCTTGCTTGCTATGTTTGGTATCGGGCGTCGTCCCTTTGCCAGACTTGACTGAGCCAAGACCAGCAAAGGAATGCACCAGGGGGACAACAATCGGTCTCTTCTCAAAGAGAGGACAAGTCAGCGCGAACCTCCTCGCTGCAATGCTCGGGAACATCGCCGATATCGGCCATCTTGTGATCCAGCTTCGATAGCATCGTGCTGAATATTTCTGCATAGGCAGGGTCATCGGCAAGATTGGTGAGCTCGAACGGGTCTTTTTCGCAATCAAACAGCTCCCATTCAGGTGGCGCATCATTTGGGCGTGCCCCAATCTGTCCAAGATCCTTGTTGTACCAATAAATCAGCTTGTAGCGGGGATCACGGATACCATAATGGGCGTAGGCATGATGGATCTCGTCATTGTGCATCCAATAGCGATGATAGGCTAACTGATCCCAGTTATCCGGCGTTTTGCCTTCCAAAACAGGGCGCATCGAGGTCCCTTGCATATAGCTGGGCACCGGAAGGCCCGCAAAATCAAGGAAGGTTGGAGCAAAATCTACATTGCTGGCAATATCAGAACTGACGCTGCCCGGTTTGATGGCTGCCGGATAGCGAACAAGGAACGGCATCTGGAGAGATTCTTCATACATGAAGCGTTTGTCGAACCAGCCGTGCTCGCCAAGAAAGAAGCCCTGATCGGACGTGTAGATCACGATCGTGTTTTCTGCCTTGCCGGTCTTGTCGAGATAGTCAAGCAATCGCCCGACATTGTCATCAATGGCCTGGATCGTGCGCAAGTATCGTTTCATATAGCGCTGATATCTGAATTCAGCGAAAGCCTGCGGATCATCGAAGGTGATATTCTCACCCGTTTTCTGGTCAATGACAGTAATTGTTTCTCCAGGAGCCAATTCAGGGATTTTTCGCTGTGGCCAATAGTCCGTTACCAACTCCCCAACCTGCTCTGCCGGTCCCTCAGGCTGAACAAGCCCGAGATCTTCGTAGGTCATGTCTGATTTAATGCGCATTTGGGCCGCTTCTGCAGCTGCAGCCCGATTGGCATAGTCATCATTGAATGTTTCCGGCAGCGGCAGGTCTTCGTTCGCCCAAAGATGATCATAGCGCGGATGAGGCTGGAAGTTCCGATGTGGCGCCTTGTTGTGACACATCAGGAAAAATGGCTCATCACCGCAACGTTTAATGAAGTCGAGTGACATGTCCATGATAAGATCTGTTGCATAGCCCGGATGGCGCCGCTCCCCTTCGGGATGGATGAACATCGGGTCCCAATAGTCCCCTTGGCCTGGTACAACTGCCCACTCGTCAAACCCCGTTGGCTCATGTTCTTTGCCTTCGCCCAAATGCCATTTGCCAAACATGCCTGTGCGATAGCCGCTGCTACGCAGATGCTTGGCCACATTGGGGAGGCGATTGTCGATATGCGTATCCAGCGTTGTAACGCAATTGACGTGATTATAGGTGCCCGTCAATATGGCTGCGCGACTAGGGGTGCAAATGGAATTCGTGACATACACTGCATCGTGGCGCATACCCTCATTGGCCAACCGGTCAAGATGTGGCGTATGGTTCAGCCCACCGCCATAGGCCGAGATGGCTCGACTGGCATGGTCGTCGGACATGACGAATATGATGTTGGGACGCATTGTTTTGTTCCTTTTTCTTTCAACGGGGAGAGCAGAGGGCAGCCTGCCCCGATGGTGCAACAGATTCACCAGAGGCCGCACCGGCAAAAGCCGGTGCAACCGGTCATGAAAGATTATTCAGCGTAAAGATCCGACAGATAGAAATCCTTTGCTGGCAAAGGATCCTTGATCTTGCCGAAGTCGGCATATAGCCGAGCCAGCGTATCGAACCAGGCATCCACCTTGCCGTCTCTGGTCAGGTCTTCCAGTTCCTTGCTGCTTGGTAGCTTGGCTAGCTTGGCTTCCTTGGCAAGCGGACCTTCGGGCACATTCAGGAACTTGGCTGTAATCGCCACAGCTTCATTCATATTGTCGCGACGGAAATCCAATGCCTCTTTGATAACCGCATTGACCTTCTTGACCACAGCGGCATTGCCGCTCATGGCGTCGCTGACGATAAAGCTGGACGGGAATGCCACATCAGGGAAAAAGTCTTCGTTGGAGGTGAGTTCATTCATGTCTGGAATACGGTTCCGAATGACCTCTACAAAGGGATACCAGATACCGGCTGCATCTACCTGACCGGAGCCAAAGGCGGTTACTATGGTGCTGGGATCCATTCTGACTACTTCGATGTCGTCAAGCGTCAGGCCCGCCCGCTCAAGCGCGAGACGCAGCAGCATGTCGCCAGATGTGCCTTCTGGCACGCCTACTTTCTTACCCTTTAGGTCGGCAATCGTTTCAATTCCCGGCTGGGCAATTACACGGTCTGTGTAGCCGAGCGCATTGACTGCGATGATTTTGGCTTTGCCTGAAGCGGGAAGCCAAAGCGCTCCTGGTCCGATATAGGCAAAATCCAGTGATCCGGCTCCAAGAGCCTGAACCTGTATCGGTCCGTTGGTGAAGACTTTCAAGTCTGCCTTGAGACCATGCTTCTCCCAGAGGCCCTTTTCGGTTGCTATTGCAGCCATGCTGGTTCCGAAATAGTCTGCAATATAGCCCATGCGAATATTGTCGGCATCGGCGCTGGACGCAGCGCCGGTCATGATCCCCAGCGAGACCCCGAATATTCCTGTTCCCAAAGCTTTGACCAGTGTCCGTTTGGTAATAGCCATCTGTTTTCTCCTCCTTGGTTAAGCTGCATCTGCCCCGCGGCTATAGACACCTCGCCAGACTTCGTTCCGGATTCTTATAAACTCCTCCGAAAGCCGGATTTCATCTGTGCGGGGATAGGGCAGATTCACTTTAATTATCTTGCTCAGCCGTCCGGGCCGGGCGGCCATGACAATGACGCGATTGGCCAAATAGACCGCTTCATCCACATCGTGGGTGATGAACATGATTGTGCGTTTGTCCTGGGACCAGGTTTCAAGCAATTGTTCTTGAAGGCGCACTCTCGTCAGAGCATCCAGTGCGCCAAATGGTTCGTCCATTAGCAAGACTTCAGGATCAACAGCGTAAGCGCGAGCAATTGCACAGCGCTGCTTCATGCCGCCCGAGAGCATTTTGGGCAGAGAGTCCGCGAAGTCGGACAGGCCAACCATCTCGATATAATGTTCGGCCAACGTCCGCCTTTCTTCCGGCTTGATGCCTTTCAGCTTCAAGCCGAACTCCACATTCTTGCGCACAGTCAACCACGGGAAGAGAGCATATTGCTGGAAGATAACACCTCGATCAGGTCCCGGTCCTTTCACTTCACGCCCATGCACAAGGCATTCACCATCGGTGAGCGGAATAAGCCCTGCGGCGATATTCATCACTGTCGACTTGCCGCACCCGGAGGGGCCTACTACGGTCACGATTTCGCCTTCGGCAATGTCCAGACTGAAGTCTTTCACTGCCTGAAAAGCTCCCGGCCCTTCTCCAAAGATCTTGTTGACATGCCTGAATATAATCTTGGGTTCTGGCTGGGCCATCATGCGGTCCCCTTTTCTTGCCACCGGGTTAGATATTCATCGGCTCGCCCAACCAGACGATCCATGATGAGGCCCAATATGCCAATGGCAACAAGGCTGACAAAAATGGTGGGAAGGTCGTAGTAGAGCTGCGCCTGCTGCATCCGGAACCCCAGCCCTGATTGTGCGGCGATCAATTCGGCTGCCACAACGGTAGCCCATGCAGAACCAAGCCCGATTCTAAATCCTACGAGAATGAACGGCGTTGAGGCAGGAACGACAACAGAGCGGAAGATTACCCAGTCGGACGCTCCCAACACGCGGGCCGCATTTATATAGGTCCGGTCAACGTTGACGACACCCTGAAAGGTAGCCACAACTGAGGAAAGAAAAGCCGCCAGAAAGATAACGAAGATTTTCGGAGTTTCATCGATCCCCATCGTTACGATTGCCAGAGGAATGATCGCAAGCGGCGGAATCACTCGAAAAAACTGGATCCAGGGTTCTATGAGTCCCCTTGCCAATCGATACCACCCCATCAAAAAGCCGATGGGAACCGCAATCGAAACCCCTAGCAAGAAGCCAATGAGCACGCGGCGCATCGAGGCAAAAATGTCAACGAACAACTGGCCATTTCCCGCCAGCTCAAAGCAACGGATGACAACATCGATAGGACTGGGAAGGTTGGTTGACCCGACATATGTGGCAAACCACCACAAGCCAATGCCGAGAATGAATGAGATAATACCAAGGCCGATTGTTGCGAGTTTGTCCATCCTCACAAAGATTGACCTCTTGTTCTTGTCCGTTTTCGTCACCTGTTCCTCCCTATGTGACTAATTACAGTGCGCCGCGCTCCTACCCCCCGCGGCTCTCTCGGCCCTGCCGTGATCGGCCATGTGCCAAAAGCGGATCCCCATAGATAAATTGCTCCAGTCCGGCACAAGCCGCCCCCACGGCTCCTGCTTCGTCCAGGTAAGACGTGCGCACGACACTTAATTGGGCACGATGTTGGGGTACGGTCACACGCGGTGTAAGATCCCGTTCCAACTTTTTGAAAAACGCGTCCGGAGCCGTGCCAAAATGCCCTCCAAGAACGATCATGTCTGGAAGCAGAAGAATGCTTGATGTTGCCAGAATTTGAAGAAAGTGCTCATACCGCGCCAACCAGATGTCCGTTTGCATCAAAGCTTTGATCAAGCCTTCTTCTGGAACCGACGGGCACCCTAGTGACTTCAGCAATGGCCCTTCAGAAAACAGGGTTTCAAGGCATCCGTCTTTACCACAACGGCAGTGAGCCCCGTGTGGGTTTACAACGATATGTCCAAGTTCAACTTGGCGACAGCGCCTCAAGCTATTGCTTCTTTCTCGGGAATAGGTGATCCCCGCACCGATGCCACCACCCATATAGACATACAGTACGCGCTCTTTGTCCCGTCCCGCTCCAAAGCGGGACTCTGCAAGCGCAATGGCTGCGGCATTATGCTCCAATGTCACAGGTAAGTTCAGTTGTTCTTCAAGAAGATCGGCAAAGGCGATGTTGCTCCATTGAGAAAAGACGGAAAATAGATTGACGCGGCCATCGTCATCAACGGCGCCGGGGACTGTAAGCCCTACCCCCCGAAAGCGGCTCCGCTGAAACCCGCTTTTCGCGATCAATGCATCAATCTTTCCAGCCAGGTTCGCGATGAGATCATCGACTTTGATTTCCAGATCAAATTCGAAATGGTCGCTCTCAAATATTGTCATCAAGCTGTCGGTCAAAACGATTTCGACACGGCCGATGGTAATATGAGCGCCGATCATCAAAAAGGTTCCCGGGTTTAGCGCCAGATCGATGGAAGGGCGCCCTACGGCTTGCCTGCCCGTCGCATCGATCTCGCGCACGATATCTGCATTCAGCAATTCTGCTGCAAATTTCGACATCGCTGCCGTTGATAAACCGATCGTTCGAGCCAAATCAGCCCTTGAACAAGGCCCCTGGTCACGCAAAACAGTAAGAATTTTTCCGGCTGTTGTTTGCAAGATAGTCCCACTCTCTAATTAGTTTACTAAGTTAGTTAACTAATTAAGTTGAGATTGTCAAGGTGTTCAACCAGTACATGCTCTGATAACAGCGAATAACTGCCTGACAAAAGCAAAGTGGATTGTCCTTGGAATTGAAGACACCATGTATCCAGAAAATGAGGCAAGGAGTCTACGACGCCTAGTTTCCATTTCTCAAAAGAATTCAAGATTGAAGCTGTCAAGTCCATCACTCAACGCGGCTATTGTGCTGCCGTGGTGTCTGAGCACCTCGATGATGCAGGCGTTGCCTGTCGGTCAAATCTTCCAACGTGAAGGAAGAAGCCGTGCCGGATTTGTCGTCGCATTTTCCGGATATGTCGATATTGCGGAATAAAATCGCAGAAACGTTTGAATGAAGACTGGTTTGCTTCAGGTTCATCGATCAGATTTGCGATGTCTGAATTCTCGTTCTGACATTTTGCCTTGGGCTACTACGACGGTTCTGTCTATACGTGCCCTAAATTCATTTCCTGATTTTTGATTTCCGCATTGAGATGCTGAATAAGCTAGTCTCTTGATAAAATTACCAATTTCGCCTGACCGTGCTTGCACAAAATTAGATTTGAAAAATAACGTATCTATGGCGTGTGCAGTTTGCTCTAGTTCGAAGATTAACCAGTACATCATATTTGTTTACAATATATTTAAGATTTTAAACAATTTGTTGACGTTGCGAGTTAATGAAAGGTAAATACTGCAACGGGGCCGTGTATTTTTTAGGTGTTTATACCTAAGCGGTGTGTTGTGCTGCCTGGATGTAATGACTGGTGGCAATTTTTGAGTATTCTATTTGGAGAATTAAAATGAACAAAATTCGTTTTGGTCTTCTAGCTGCGACTGCCATGGGACTGCTGTCAGTTGGTTATGCTTATGCTGCGGGTGGAAATGAGGCTTTTGTTGAACAAACAGGCGATGCAAACAGCGTTTCACTCGATCAATCGAGTGGAGAAAACAATACGCTTGGCAGTTCTGCCGATGCAGCTTCGCAAGTTGGAAACAAAAATACTTTAACAGTTACGCAAAGCGGCGATAGCAACGAAATCGGGCTTGTCGGTAGCGGCTTTGATCAGGTTGGTAGCAATAACACCGCGCAGATTGAGCAAACCTCCAATGGCAACAGTGTTGGTTCTATTCTGCAGGATGAAAACACAGCGTCAGGCGCGTATGGCAAGAACTTTCTGAAAATCGAGCAAGGCGTCGGTGATGGAAACAAAGTGAACACTGTTGCTCAGACGACGACCGTTAGCGGCAAAAATGTTGCCAAGCTGGTTATGAAAGGTGCTGGTAACACGATTGACACTGTTAGCCAGACCAATGACGCGAATGTGCAGACCGATGTAAATACTGTCAATGTATATATTGATGGCAACAGCAACGGCACTGCTGGCAGTCTGAGCGGCTATGCTCTGGGGGCCGGTGCGATCTCGAGCGAAATTTCCCAGTCAGGTAGCAACAATGAAGCAAAGCTGACCATCAACGGGAATGACAACCAGTTTGGTGTCACTCAGGAAAATGTAAATGGTGGCTCTAACTCGCTGCAAACCTTACAGCTTCAGGGCAATCGCAACGAGCTTGGTGTTGTGCAGACCACTGGGGATCCGAACGACGCCAACAGCCTGACTATCAATAAGATCAAAGGCGACGACAACAATGTGGGCGTCAGCCAGACCGGCTGGGGCAACAATGTCGGTACCATCTCATTGGGTGAGACATCTAACAGCAGCAATGGCAACCTGATCTCTCTTAGCCAGAAGGACGGAGCGGACGCGGACATCGTGGTTTATACCGGTGACTATAACGATGTCTATGTTTCTCAGAGTGGTGCATCCACCATTCGGCACAATGCAAAAGTGAGCATTACATCCAGTGCGATCGGCGCCGGGCCGAACAACGAAGTCATTGTTTTACAAGGTGGCAATGGTCTGGAAGCGGAAACAACGATATTGGGCGATCTCAACTACAGTCGCACCTATCAGGCATCTGTTGCGAACACCGCTTCGACCTATATTGATGGTGATGCCAACTATGTGAACACTGTGCAGAAAAACAGTGCGCAGCATAACAATCTGGTGGTGGATGTTGACGGCGGAAGAAATACGGTCAACGCTTCTCAGGCAAACGGCCACACCAGATACAGCGATACCAAAATATCCATTGAGGGTGATAGCAACGAGATAGTGTCTCTTCAGAGCAACAGCTCGTACAGCACAGCAACAGTCAATGTGACTGGTAGCTTTAACGATTTCGATGTTAAGCAAATCGGGAATAGTGCTTTCAGCTTTCCGGACAATAACTCCCTCACCTTGACCGTCACAGGCGATAGCAACGGAGACACCGGGATCTTCTCGGGTGTTGCTAGCTCGGTAGCAGGGTCTGCCTCTTTGTCCTCCGGTCAGCTTACGCAGCATGGTATAAACAACGTTGCCAGCTTTACTATCGATAGCAACAACAGTCTGGTTGCTATGCTCCAAGAGGGTGATGACAACAACTCGACGGTTGATATCTCCGGTGGGGATTATAACGAAGTCGCCATCTACCAAAATGGCGCTGGCAATACATCTATTGTCACCCAGAGCGGGTCGAACAACAATGTTGGCATTTCTCAGTAATTTCTACTGAGCGCTTATCAGAAAACAGAATTGAGCTGGGTCAATTGGCCCAGCTCTTTTTGTGTCTGTATGCTTGATTGTTGCCTTTAGGTGCCTTTGTGCAAGACCTCTTGGCCAAACGAAAAAGAGGCGCGCAATGAGCGCACCTCCCCTCTTTACTGTTTGCTTGTATGCTGGGAGCGACTTGCAGCCGCTCAGATATCGCCGCAATGGCAGACTTTGATGCCAAGGTCATGGGCAAGAGCCGAGCGCAGTGCGATGACGCGGCGTGCTGCATCTTCGTCATCGACATAGGCTACCTGAATATGGTTGGCCTTGTGCCGTCCCATCATCAGATCGCGATCAATGCCGCTAAGGGTCGCATTCATGATCGGCCATGGATAGTCGGTTGCCTTGCTGCGCCGTTCGCATTCGCTTTCGGGCAATTCATGCGCCGTGCCACGTCCGATATCCATATGCAGGGCACCCCCTTCAACGAATACGCGGCTCCAGACAATGTCGCCCGGTTTGGCGTAGCCTTTGAGCGTTCCGCCCCCAGCCGGGAAGAACATGGCTGGCTGGCGATAGCTCTCTGATCCGGCCCATCCGCCAGGATGATGCGCAGCTGGAGCTGCTCCGGAAATCTCGAAGACCCAGACGAAATCATTGACGGTGCCGGATTCATCAACGTCACCCCAGCGAATATCGTGCAAGGTGGTCTCGACCGGTTGGTTCAGCTCTGCGTGCGCCCGGTTGATCATCAGTGCGTCGAGCGCGGCACATTCGTCCACTTCGTTGAAATGTACGATTGGCTGTCCGTCACGGATGATGCTGCCGTCTGCGCGCGCGACGGGCGGACGTTCGGAGTTGTTGAGCATGCCTTCAACAAGATCGGAAGCCGGCCAGAGATCCTTGAGGCCCTGCTGATATTGAATGCCAATGGCCGAGCAGCCGAACTGGTCGGCAAGGCGGACTGCTGCGATATACATCCGGCACTGGTCAATCACCTGCCCTTCAGTTAACTCGGTTTTGGGATCTGAGCCGAAATGGAAGGTCATGCCTTTCTCGACCATCCATTGGTAGGCCGCACGGCCTTCTTCCAGAGGAACCTGAGTTGCAGCATAATAGAGCGCGGATTGCGATAGGCGCTCTTTGAAAATGCCCATGGGCATCAGCAGTTCATCAGGGATGATCGCATTATACATGCCCATGCATCCCTCATCGAACACACCCATGATCAGTTTCTTCTGGCGCCATTCATTGGCGATCTGCTGGGCGAGACTGGAAGTCTTGGCATCGATTGCTGCCGGATCAAAATCCTTCACATGAGATTGGTCATGGTCGATCTTGCCAGTATCCAACCAGCTCTTGAGGCCTTCAAGGAAGAAGCTATCGTTAAAATCACGGCTCCAGAGCGTGGAATAGGCAACGCCGGCCTTTGTGAGCGATCCATTGAGATTCAGCAAGCCGACAAGGCCCGGATATTGCCCTGACCAGTTGGCAAGGGTGAGGATCGGCCCGCGATGGGACAGCAAACCGGGCAGCACATGATGACTATATTGCCAAACGGATTCTGCAACGATCAAAGGCATGTCGGGGTCGATCCCGGCAAAGACATCCATGCCCTCGCGCTGGGATGAAATGAAGCCGTGCCCTTCGGGTTTTATCGGGTGGGCGCGCCAGACTTCATGGCCCATCTTGGCCAGAACTGCGGTCAGCGTCTCCTCCATTGCTTTCTGGGCAGGCCAGCAGGTGGTATTCGCGCTTTCGCGCAGATCACCGCTTACAACCAGTGCAATACGCGTCATGTTTCAATTCTCCTCTCAAAAAAACTCGGGCTACCGGCGAGATGATCCCGTCGATAGCCTGTTTCACAGATCCAAGTTTAATAGATCAGGGAAGATCTCTTGGTCTCGACTGGGTCGAGAAATTACCAACTGGTGAAACCGCCATCCAGAACGAGGTTAGCGCCAGTCATATAGGACGAAGCCTCCGAGCCAAGGAAATGGATGATCGGGCTGAATTCGCCGATATCGGCCTGACGGCCCATCGGAACGCGTTCGAGGAAGGCATCGATGAATTCCTTGTCGAAGGAACCGGTCTTTACGCCGCCATAAGTGACCAGATTGACGCGCACGCCTTTCTTAGCCCAGTAGGTGGCAAGATAGCGTGTCATGTTGATGAGGCCCGACTTGGAAGCAGCATAGGAGATGGCCTTGATGAAAGGTTTGCCATCGCGTTCTTCACGATAGGCATAGAGTGCCTGATTGGGAGACACCATGCCATACATCGAACCGATGTTGATGATGGACCCCTTCCCTGCTTCGGCCATCTTGGAGCCGACGACCTGTGAGGTCAGCATGACGCCGGTCAGGTTGGTCTCGATGATGTCGTCCCAGTATTTCTTTGGATAGACTTCAAATGGCGCGTTCTGGTCTGCATCGCCATCTGGTTTGGAATCGATGCCAGCATTGTTGACGAGGATATCAGGGACACCCCAATCCTTGATCAATTGGTCGGTGGCAGCTTCCAGAGCATCCTTGTCGGTGACGCTGGCTTCATAGACCTTGATGTTGTCTTCAAGGCCGGGGAATTTTTCGGCGATCTGCTCAGCGGAGAAAGGACGACGGGAATAGATCGCCACTTTTGCCCCAGCCTGTGCGAGCGTGGTTGAAATCTGGGTGCCAATCTGGCCCAGACCACCTGTGACGATTGCGATGCGTCCTTCAACGGAAAACGGATTATACATAGTGTGTTCCTTTCATATTCTGTGTCCGAACAGCCGCCTGTTGAGGCGTTGTTCGATGTGTCTGGTCTGATCAGTGATCGCCGCTGCGGCTCTTGGCCACATTTTCGGCATTTGTCAGAAGATCCTCTCGTCTGCGGGCTGACGCTCCGGTCAACCAACTGCGGATCGATTTGAGCAAGACGAAAATAAAGATGGTGCAGATAACGACCCCGAGCCCGCAGGCAATGGGGCGTTGGAAAAAGCCGAGCAGGTTGCCACCTGAAATCTGCATTGACATGATGAAATTGCGTTCCAGCACAGGGCCCAGCACGAGGCCCAGAATGACCGGAGCAATTGGAAAGCCGTTGCGCTCCATCAGATAGCCCACGATCCCCGCAATGAGCATGATCCAGACCCCGAACAGGGTGTTGTTAACGGCATAAGAGCCAAGGAAACAACAGATCAGGATGATTGGCACGATGACCGAGCGAGGGATGGAAAGCACGTGACGCGCTACCTTGATTGCAATGAAACCGAGCGGGAAAAGCAGCAGGTTCGAAGCAAAGAAGGTCATGATGATGGCCGTTGGCATGGTCGGGTTTTCAACGAACAAGCGGGGACCGGGAGCAACCCCCTTCATGAACAGCACGCCCACAGCAATGGCTGTCACCGCGTCTCCGGGAATGCCGAACACGAGGGCCGGAATCCAGGCGCTTGAAAGGCCTGCATTGTTGGATGAGGTCGCCTCGATCAGACCTTCGGGATGACCGGTGCCATATTTCTCCGGTGTGCGGGAGAAGCGACGGCTCATGCCATAGGCAATCCAGGCCGCCAGATCACCACCAACGCCGGGTAGAGCCCCGACCGTGGTACCAAGCGTGGCACCGCGAATGGCTGAGAAAGGATATCTGCGCAGCAACCCGCCAATGCCCTTAAACGGCACAATGCGGCCAAGCTGAGGCATCTTGCCCTCGCCTATCTTGTTGGTGGTGAATCCGCGGAGGATTTCGGAGAAGGCGAACATGCCGATCATCACGGGAATGAAAGAGACGCCGCCCATCAGTTCGATCTGGCCAAAGGTAAAGCGCGGGGCCCCTGTCGTCACATCAAGGCCGACAGTGGCAATGAGCAGGCCGAGCATCAGGGATACAAAGCCGCGTGCGACATTACTGCCGCTCACAAGAGCGCATGTGAGAAGGCCAAGAACTGCAAGCCAGAAAAACTCGAAGCTTGAGAAATTGAGGGAGATTCGCGCCAACAGCGGGCCGGTCAACAGCAGAACGGTCGCACCGAACAAACCGCCAATTGCAGAAAAGAAGAAGCCCAGCGACAGAGCCTGACTGGCCTTGCCTTTCACGGTCATCTGGTAGGATTCATCGGTGTAGGCTGCTGAGGCCGGCGTGCCGGGAATGCGTAACAAGGTGCCGGGAATGTCGCCCGCAGAAATAGCCATCGCTGTGCTTGCCACGATCAAGGCAATGGCTGGCAACGGATCCATGTAGAAGGTGATCGGCACCAGAAGCGCAGTCGACATAGTGGCTGTCAGTCCCGGCAGTGCGCCGATGAACAAGCCATATACAGCCCCCAGAAGAATGGACAAGAGCACGACAGGGTCGAGGATCATGCCAAGAGAGTGATAGAGGATGTCTGCTGTCATGGAAGAAGCCCTCCCAAAAGGCCGATCGGCAAGGGAACAAGAAGCCCCTTGGAGAAACCGATATATAGAGCGCCGACCACGAGGATCGAAACAAGCGCCGTTACCTTTGGCTTTGTTCCCATTAGCGTCATGAGCACCGCCATATAGATGATCCCCATGAGCGGAAAGCCGACTTGCTCGAAAAGCAAACCGCCAATCACAAGGCCAGCGAGACTCCAGATGGCTGCCAACTTGTTGCGCAAGGGAACGTCCCATTCGGACAGATCAAGGATCCGGACAGGCACCTTGACGGAGAGACTGCCGATGAAAATCGACAGCCCCAGGCAGATGAGGCCGACCCCGATCAGGGTCGGCATGAGATCGGCACCAAACCTTACGCCGGGAACAGAGGGGAGCTTGGTAGCCCCCCAAATTACCGCCGCTCCGAAGAGCAGGATCGCAGGGCCGGATACCCGGTCAGAAATTCGCATGAGTATCTCTCCGCCGCAGCTTTATTTGGCGAGGCCGACAGCTTTCATGGTTTCGGCAAGGCCGGTACGGGCAGCCATAACGGTGTCTTTGAAGGTTGCAGCATCCTGATAGGCCACAGAGAAACCACGAGACTTCATGAAGTCCCTGAATTCCTTGTCTTCAGTGATGTCCTTCAGAGCAGCAGAAAGCTGTTCAACCACTTCCTTGGGCATGCCGTCAGGTCCGGCAAGGCCGCGGAAAGGCATTGGAGACCATTTGATGCCAAAAGCTTCGTCAGTGGTTGGCAGGTCAGGGAAAAGCTCGCTCTTCTCGCCCGAAATCAGGGCAAGGGTTTTCACTTCGCCAGCTTCAACCAGAGAACGGGCTTCGGCCGGAGATGTGGAAACGACATCAATGGCACCGGCTGCAAGCTGCTGCATGGCTGGTGCGGAGCCTGCGGATGCGACCCAGTTGCTGGCCTCTGGGCTGATGTCAAGCGTGTTGAGCAAACCTGCCCAGGCTAGGTGAGACAGACCACCACGGTTGGCACCCGAAGCAGTAATCTTGCCCGGATTTGCCTTGACCGCTTCGATCAGATCCTGAACGGACCCATAATCGGCTTTGGTAGAGACGTTGATGCCAATGGCATCAGCATTGTAGCGACCGATATAGTCGAAATCATCAGGTGTGACGCCCGGCAGACCCTGGCTTTCATACATGGTGCTCTCAATGGTGATAACGCCCAGCGTATAGCCATCAGCCTTTGCATTGCCAATAGCTGCATGCCCGACAAGACCACCACCACCGGTGCGGTTTACCACGTTGAACGGCTGTCCGAAATGCTCCTGCAGGTCAGCGGCAACCATGCGTGCCGTTGCGTCGGTGCCACCACCGGCGGACCAGGGAACGATGATTGTAACAGCGCGTTCCGGCCAAGCTGCCTGGGCTCCTCCCACGGCAGCAAAAACTGCCAGTGTGGCAACAGAGGCACGGAAAATCTGTTTGATTGAATGTTTCATGATCTTTCCTCCCTTAGATCTAATGCTATGTCCGTATTTTCCCTATAGATAGGGGAAACGGGTAGTGCAGATAACACTTGACTTATGACTCATGACATAAGTATTGTCAATATACCATAGACAGGATGGTGGTGAATAAATGGTTATGGAACCAGCAACAGACGAAGACCTTCGAATGCCCCTGCGCAGGCGTGGACGGCTGCATTCTGCGGTTTCCTCGGTGATCGAGAGCCGCATTCTGAATGGCGAACTCAAGGTGGGAGACCGACTGGAGTCGGAAAGCGCCATTGCGCGTGAATTCGGCGTCTCTACCCGTGCGGTGCGCGAAGCCATACAGGAATTAGAAGTAAAGGGGTTGGTTCAACGCCGCCATGGCGAACGAACCGAGGTGGTACGCGACGATGTGAACAATTATCTGGACGCGCTCGCGGTGACTGTCAGACAGCAGTTCTATTCCGATCCCGACTATCTGCTTCAGTTGATGAGTGTGCGTCGCATGATCGAGTCGGAGGTGTTGGAAATCCTCACCGACGGTGAATTGCCCAAGATGCCCAAGGTCGAAGCGGCGCTCGAGGCCATGCGCAAGGCCGTCAAGCAGAAGGACTTCAACGGGTTTGTTGATGCCGATGCGTCTTTTCACCTTGAACTGGTGCATGCCACCGGCAACCAGATCCTGATGCATATCTATGACAATTTTTCTGGCCTGATCAATGACGTGATCCACGTGACCAGCCGTGTTCCCATCAAGTCTCTCAGCGAAGCCTATAAGGAACATGCAGAGATTTATGATCAGATCTATCGGCGGGACAAGGCTGGTGCCAAGGAGCGCATTCGTGCGCAAATTGACACGAGTGCGGATTATCTGCGTCAGGCCATAGAGCAATCGAACTTGAAACAATCCAAGAATGAGGATGAAAATGGATAAATTCGATTATTCGGACACCGATTGGGAGGCTATCGAGCGTCTGAAAAAATGGTACTCAGGCGATATCCATGACAGCATGGAAGCACTGGGGCTTTGGGGATGTCTGGAAGGGATCTCCCTGCTCGGCGCTCTGGAGGCTGGTGATGTGGTTTGCGGCCCCGCCGTAACGGTGCTGTTTGCTCCTTCTGATCGCAAGGGTGAGCCACAGGATGTCTACCATAATGCCATTGATAATGCGCCCAAAGGGGCTGTGATGGTGTGTGATGCCTCCTGTGCTCCGGGCTCCTGCTCGGGTGAGCTGATGAGCACAGGCGCGAAAACCTCCGGTGCGGTTGCGACTGTCGTCAACGGTACCGTGCGCGATCTTGCGCAGGTCCGCACGCTTGGCTATCCGCTTTTTGGCACAGCACCAAGCCCGATTGGTGTGACAGGCAAGAAAGAGCCGGTAGAAAGTCAGGTTGCCCTGCAGATCGGCAAGGCTACCGTGAAACCCGGAGATATCATCTTTGGTGATATCGATGGTCTGGTGGTTATTCCCAAGGAACATGTCAAGGCTGTTGCCGATCAGGCTGATGCTTTGGGTGAGCAGGAAGCCAAGGCTCGCGATCGTATTCTTGCTGGAGAAAAGCTTCAGCAGATCTGGCCCGTTTAAGGCTAACCTCCCTAAAAATCTAGAAAATGTCCCCGCAAACAAACTGCAGGATCTTCATGCCGGACCATAACAGGCCCGGCTTTTTTGTTTCCCCTTTCGGTTTTACGCTGTTGGACATCTAGGATTTAAACGAGCGTTGCATGCTTTTTGTGACTGGCTCGAACACCATCTGGAAGAATGTGCGGGTGCCTGTTTCCAGAAAAGCTTCCACCGGCATGCCAGGAACAAGATCGGGCAGCTCCGTGTCCTGTTCGGGCAAAAGCTCCAGACGCACGACAAAATAGGGCCGTTGGGTCCTCTGGTTTATGCGTCTGTCCGGTGAAATGAAAACCACCCGTCCGTTAGCTGCTGGAAATTCGGTTGGATCAAAAGCGCTGAGGGACAATCTGGCATTCTGCCCTACCCTGACCTGATCAATATCCGCCGGACGTACTTCAACTTCGATTTGCAGGCGCTTCTGATCCGGCACAATCTCCACCAACGGCTGATAGGCTGCGATGGCGCTGCCAATGGTGTTGACATGCAATTTGTCTATGGTCCCGCTTGCGGGGGATTGCAGAGCGACCCGATCGACCGCCTTGCGCGCGGCTTGCAGTTCGTTGGCCAGTGCCAGCTTTTCAGAGCGCAGCTCTGCCAATTCACGCGAGACTGCTTCATTGAACTGGTCGACGAGCTGCTTGAGCCGCTGGTCGATTTCGGACATCTGGATGGGCAAGGATTCCGTTTGTGTTTTCAGCTTCTGATAGTCGGTTTCGACTTCGGCGAATTCCTTCAAGGTGTTCTGGTAGGCTACTTTACTGACGACGCCCTTTTTCATCAGGGTTTCGCGCATTTCCACCTGCTCTTGCAGAATTTTGCGCCAGTCGTCCAATGCCTTGAGTTCGGCCTGAGAGCCCGTCAGCTGTTGTTCAAGAATTGCCTTTTGTTCCTGTAGTACGGATCGTTCTCGATTTTTCAGGCGCTGCCGTGTGGTGAACTGCTTTTCCTGATCTTGCACCAAACGATCGAACGCCGCCAGATTCGCATATTGCTCCAGCTTTGCCGGAAGGGTATCTGTGTCGAATGTGCCTCGCTGCTCTTCTGCTTCAAGCCGCAGTTCCTTGATGGCGCTATAGGCCATGCGTGTTTCCAGCTTTGCCAACTCGGCCTTTTTCTCGCTGTCTTCGATGGACAGCAGCAACTGCCCCTCTTCCACATGCTGGCCTTCGTCAACAGCAATGCTCTGCACCACGCCGCCGCGTTCATGGGCCACCACCTGCGTGCGCCCTTCTTTGGTTATGGTGCCACGGGCGATAATTGCTCCTTCAAGGGGGGCATATCCGGCCCAGACGCAGAATACGCCGAAGAAGAGAAAAATGACCACGCCGCCAAACACCTTTAGAGCCCTGAAGGTGCTTAGGGATTGGATCTCTTTCTCATAGTCGATCATATTCATGCTTCAGCCCTGTTCCTTTTCAAAGCGGGTAACCCTTTCTAGTGGTCCGTGTTTTCGAGCGTTTTCTGGCTGGATTTGTCCTCTATGGCTTCCGTTTTCCTGTTTGTATCGCGCGGTGCCATCAAGGCTTCTCGCGGACCGAATTTAACGACCATGCCATTATCAACAATCAGCACCTTGTTGGCTGAGTTGACCAGATGCATGCGTTGGGTCACGAACAAAACTGTTTTGCCACGGGCGCGGGCATTTGCGATGGCGGCGACCAACGCCCGTTCGCCTTCCTTGTCCAGGTGCGCATCGGGTTCATCGAGTAGAAGAATTTGCGGATCGCCAAAAAAGGCGCGAGCCAAATTGATGCGCTGTTTTTGTCCGCCCGACAGGTTGAAGGATACGGTATCGAGATTGGTGTTGTAGCCCTGCGGCAAACTGCCGATAAATTCGTGCGCACCGGCATTCAGAGCGGCGTTGACGATAGCCTCATCGCTGGCATCGGGATTGAAGCGAGCGATATTCTCGGCCACTGTGCCGTGGAAAAAGTCGCTTTCCTGTCCGGCATAGCCGATCTCAGCACCCAATTGTTCGGGATCCCATTGCTCCAGTTCGAAGCCATCAATGGAGACTTTTCCCATGCTGGGGCGGATAATCGAGGCCAGAACGCGCATCAAGGTGCTTTTGCCTGCCCCGCTGGAGCCGACAATGGCGATGACCTCGCCCGGCTCCACTTCAAAGGAAATACCTCTCAGCAGTGCCTTGTCTGATGTCGCACCGGGCGGCACGAGGCTGACATTGTCACTGCGAAGATAGCCCTTGATCTCTGGCAGGGTCAGCGGTGCGGGCATGTTGCTTGCATCTTGTGTGCCGTTAAACCAGTGTTTGAGGCGATTGTTAGCCACGCTCGCGGCGGTCAATTGTTTGTAGCTGCCGACAAATTGTTCGATCGGCATCAGCGCGCGGCCCGAGATGATGCTGGACGCAAAGATCAGGCCCGCCGAGAGATGCTCGGACATGACCAGATAGGCCGAACATCCCAGAATCATGATCTGAATGGCCTGTCTGGCAAAGCGGACAAGACCGAAAAAGATGCCGTTGACCGCCGAAAGCTCATTGGAGGAATAGACCGCATCGACAATGGTGCGCTGCCATCTATTCAGTTGGGCCTTGCCCATGCCCATGGCGCAAACATCATCCAGATGCCGCAGAATTTCCGAGCTTTTCGCTGTGGATTGCTGGTATAGGCGGGATGTGTTGTGTTGATGCCGCGAGGCCATCAATTCGTTGCCAAGCGCCAAAAAGAGCAGAATTAAGGCGCCCAGGCTTGCGACGGCTCCGATCCAAGGATGGACAAAAAAGAGAATGGCGAGAAAAATCGGGACAAAGGGCAAGTCGAAGATGCTGAAGAGGCCGCGCCCCGAAAGGAACTGACGCACCGTGGTGACGTCATTGAGCAGGGAAGCAAGGCGCGTGCGATCTATCTCCCGATTCTTCACTCCATGCTCAAGTAGCGCCGATTTGGTGCGCAATTCATAATGGACGCTGAGCTTCTGGGCCACCGTGCGGCGCAGAATTTCGAAAATGCTGAAAAGCCCGATACAAAACAGGATCAACAGGGTGAGATAGAGCAGTGTATCCAGCCCGTCACTTGGCAAAACCCGATCATAGATCTGGGAAAGATAGATAGGCATGGCCAGCAAGAGAAGATTGGCTGAGATCGAGAAGACCAACAGCCAAACTCCGAAGCGAAGGACAATACCAACCCCGACCGGATTGTTTTGTGAAGCTGATATCGTCACATTCACCTGCTTTTTCGTGTTGGTTGTTCTGCCCTAAAGGCTGAAATCCCCAGACAACAAATGGTCTGATGTTCTGATGTCGACAGCAAAGTCTGCGTCTCCATCGCCATCAACGTCTCCCAGAATGGTCTGGATGCTGCCATCAACTTCGGTGCGTAATTCACCAGCTACGCCGGAAAATGCGTTTTCACCGATAAAGGAGAAGGCCTGATCACCCGAAACCGTGCTGTTGGCATCAATCGTGCTGAGATCAATGATATCGCCTTCGGTGAGGTCAAAATCCTTGAACAGGTCGCGACCACCCACATCAACCGTGCTGTCGTCAATGGATTCCAGCACGAATTTGTCAGCGCCAGACGAGCCTATGAGCGTGTCAGCACCTTCTCTGCCGACCAGGACATCATCGCCACTATGGCCGAAGAGCTTGTCATCGCCATCGCCACCATAGAGAGTGTCGTCGCCCTGCCCGCCTCTCAGGTCATCTTTGCCAGCACCACCGTAAAGGGTATCGTCACCCTCACCGGCATTGATCCGGTCATTGCCGGAGCCGCCATGCAGGATGTCATCACCATCCTCGCCATAGAGCTTGTCATTGCCACCGTCACCGTAGATCGTGTCGTTGCCGTCTTCGCCAAGCAAGCGGTCTTTGTCAGCCCCGCCATAAATGGTGTCGGCACCGTCACCGCCAAAGATCTTGTCTTTGCCATCGCCACCAGAGAGCGTGTCATCTCCATCACCGCCCAGAATGCGATCTCGTCCTTCTAGGCCGGTGATCATGTCATCATCGCCGGTGCCATAGAGGCGATCATTGGAGTCGTCACCGGTGATTTCGTTCATGTCATCATGGTTTCCACCGTTTCCGGTTTCTCCGCCGTCAGTGCCTCCGGTCCCGCCGCTGCCGGTTTCTCCGCCGTCAGTGCCTCCGGTCTCGCCGCTGCCAGTTTCTCCGCCGTCAGTGCCGCCGGTCTCGCCACTTCCGGTTTCTCCACCGTCAGTGCCGCCAGGTTCGCCTTCTCCGGTATTTCCATTATCGACGGGTTGTTCTACATCAACCAGCCCGCCATATCCCTCACCTTCCGTGTGGGAATAGTCCAAACCGTAAAAGGAAACCTGCCCTGTGCCGGTTCCCATGGATTCGTTAAGCTGGAGATAGCAGCCAGCCTTGAAGTTGAGAGGTTCGTTTGTCCAGTGGTCTGTGATGGAGGTTTCGGAGGTATAAACCTCTCCATCAGCATAGATCACCACTTTTATTTCATCCCCTCGCACTTCCATCTGATAGGAGAAATTGTCGCCTATACTGATAGAAGGTTCATCTCCGTCTTCATTCGTGAAGCGGAATTTGAGGGTCTTGTCGTCGGGTCCGCTATGCTCGCTGTAATAGTAGACAGAGCCATTGTCCCAATAGAGACGAACAAGCTCGTCTACCTTGCCGCGCACCTGACCAATAACGATCTTGCCGTCTTGGCCATTGTCCCAGGTCGGGGCTTCATCGATGCGCAAGGTCGCGGTCATTGTGCCGCCCTCGCTTAGATACCAGGCGGCACTCTCGTCGCCGTCTTTCTCTCTTAGCTCTGTGCGAGCATAGCGAGCATTGCCGGTTGTTGCGCCGTCAACGCTGGCCGTCATTACCATGGCGCCATCTGCTGCGTCATAGAAGAACTCGCTTTCATACCCATCCAGCTTGCTTATGGTTCGGGCGCGACCATCGGTTCCACCATCGAAATCAATAGGTAAGTTGAGTTTCCAGGCGGATAAGTCAAAATTGTCGGAATTCGTTGTCATCGTTTTTCCTCAGCTCTTTCGCCTTTGACAGGCTCACTACATGTCAAAGACCCAAGTTTTGGTCTGAAAAGCGATCTGGAATTCTTGGTATTCCCTTGGGAGATTTAGACTGTCTTGTATAAAAACAGGATAGTCTAAAGAGACTCGCAATTCACTCACCAACTTGGACGAAAGTATCGAAAGAATATGGTTAAAAAATTGTTAACCATGAATATTGATCCATTTAATCCCCATGATTTAAATCAATAAATACATGACTAAAAATTAGTCAGTATGTTTATTATTTGTTTTGTTTAATTTTTACTCATTGAATACTTATTGATCATTCTCTCCGAAATCTTGCTTGTCATTTTTGCTATCATGAAATCTAAAGGTCATGTTGCCCCCCAATTTGGAATTTCGAAGTGGCCGCAAATCGTTGATTGTGGCATCCAGTTGAGGGTTTTCTTCAAGTGCCAGCAAAGGTTCAAGCCAGGCAATCTGGTATTTCTTCTGTTCCAGAAGGCCAGATTTGACGGTTTGTGGCTTATCTGTCTTTTCTTCGACAAGTTCGGGCTTTTCGATTGCCCGTAAGGAGAATTTTGCCGCCATCATCAGGCGATCCATATAAATCTGCGAGTTGCGTTTGTCTGCTTCTTGCAACATGGCTGTTGCCGTGACCATCGGGGCGACAGCATGCAACTGGTAATGCAGGGCATATCTGCCGCGTCTCATTTCCATGGGGAGACTGCCGTCGGGTTCTATGGTATCCAGAATCACCCGGTGGCTCTCCAGGCCCCATTCGATGAAATCCTCATTTTCAACGGTCAGACCGATCTGGATGATAGCCAGCGCGGCCCATGCCCTGAGATTGTTCTTGCTGGCCATCGGTGGCCCGTCTGTTTCCCAGAAATGGATGATAGAGTCACCCAAACCAGCCAACCAATGCTCGATGGTCTTTGTGTCTTCGCGATACTCTTCCGGTAGCTGGACCGTGTTCTTTTTTGCCTGGCTTTCAGACTCATTGAGATCGCCAGAAGCCTCCGCGCTGGCTTTCTTTGTTTCCTCTTCGGCGTCCTGCGGGTCGGTTTCTTCAAGCAGCTGTAATTGGCCAACCGATGTCACCTCATCTGTTGGCTCCTCTTGTTCTTGCGGGATGAGCGCTTTGAATTGCGCATAGGCAATGGCGATGCCGCCAACACGTGATGCATAGGAAAGATTGGCTGTCAGACTATCGATTTCGCTGAAGGAATCCGCTTCCGCCCAGTGATGGATCGCGCCGATGGCGCAGCGGACGATATCCTCTCTTTGCGATGTCTTCTTTTGTGCCTTGTCGGCCAGTCTTGCCAGAATCTGGATGAATTTGTCCGATGGGCCAAGCGCCTTGTTAACCGCCGCATTGGCTTCTTTATCAAGCTCCGAGCGCGACTTGCTATCGTCTTTGTAGCGACTGCCATAGCTTAGGGAAATGGTAGCTTCGGGAAAGTCTGGGCATTGGAAGCCCTCCGCCTCATTGTTAGAAGAGGTCGTTGCAGCCTGAGAAACAAGGCTTGCAAACAGAAGCGGAGTGGCGAGCAAAGTTGCTCGTCCTCCTTTTCTGATCCATTCTTCGATTTTATAAATCATGCCGGGTTCACTGTGCCTCAGTTTGATTTTCAGAAAGTGCCAGCAAAGTTGCCGACGTCTTGTCTCCGGCTTCC
The DNA here is from genome assembly GCF_963665895.2 of Cohaesibacter marisflavi. NCBI lineage: Bacteria > Pseudomonadati > Pseudomonadota > Alphaproteobacteria > Hyphomicrobiales > Cohaesibacteraceae > Cohaesibacter > Cohaesibacter marisflavi. Next base: position 992,610 of record NZ_OY762534.1, read on the forward strand.
GCTGCCGCACGGAGCCATTTTTGTGCGAGCTCTGCGGACGGGTTCACCCCAATGCCGAAGGCGTAGTTCTGAGCCAGAATTGCCATGGCTTCCACATCATCCTTTTCAGCTGCCAACTGCAACCAGCTGCTGGCTTCCTTCAGGCGACTGTCATTGGGTTCGCCGCTTCTGAGGATTTTCGCCAGTTCGCGCATGGCGACCGGATTTCTTGCCTCAGCTGAAGAGCGATAAAGATTCTCCAGACTGTTATTCTCCAGAACAGCAACCCTGATGGGTTCAGGTGCCCGCTTTACGCGGTTCGCTATGCCAAAGGACAAGCTTGGTCTTGCGGTTTCGATGGCCTGATTGAAGAGATCGACGGCCAGTGCGGTATCGTAAAACTCGCTTTTCGGGTCTGCGACCCAATCGAGCAGACGAATGGCTGCGACGTTGTTCTTTGCTCTGGCTGCTTCCATGTAAAGATTGAAAGCTTTGGCGCGCGCTTCCTGCGTTTCCTGCTCGGCATAGATATCGCCCAGTTTTACGCTTTGCCAGTCTTGCGTATGCAGGCGGTCAGCGACATTTAGCCAGTGATTGAATATGTCTGTATGGCCGTATGTCTTGCGTAAGAACTCGACCATCTTGAACGACGTGTCGAAATCGCAGCCCATCTGGACGACGGATTTGTTGAACAGATCGCGTTGGCGCTCTTCATCAGACTGTATAGACGCCAATATCAACAGAGACTGCGCACTGGCGCGTTTTGTCAGATTGTCGAGATGTTTGTTGGTAAAGGCAACCGTTTCCATGCCATGAGCCATGCGAGCATTGAGCAGCGCCTGCAATAGATCTTCGGAGATTTTGCCTTCGCTCTTCAGGATCAGATCTTCGGCCGCTTTCACCTTGTCCACACTGCCAGCCTCATCTGCAAGATAGATGTTGGCAACGCGCAACATGGCGTTATCGTCTTTTTGATCTGCAAGGGCTTGCAATTCTTCAAGGTAACGAGCCTTGCCTTCTGGCGTTCTTGCGGCGTTATAGAGGCCGGTAACGAAAGAGGCTTCTCCGCCATCATATTGCTTGGAGAAATCTTGCCAGAAGCTGATTTGCTGCAGCAATTCTTGCCGTTTTGTTTCATCCTCGGCTATGGCGAGTTTGTCTAACATCAGAGTGGCAAAATTCTGCAGGGCCTTGGTGCGGCCAAACAGAGCCGTATTCTGGGTGCGGCTCTGGATTTCCCAGTTTCTGTTGCTCTCACCGACTGACGCAAGGCGTAGGCTCTCAGGTGTGACCCTCAAACTGCTGTTGCCAGCGCCGCGTTCGGCACGTTGCCAGAATCGAGCAATTTTGGCGTCATTCTGACGACGCGAGAAGCAGCTGTGGGCGCGTGAAAGGGCGGACAGAGATGCCACCTTGCCATCTGCTGAAATGGTTTCATTGAAGAGGTCTATGGCCTTTTCATAGTTGGACGGATCATCATTGTCATGCATCAGCAATTTACCAAGCTGATACTGCGATTCCGCGTCCCCCTTGCTCGCCCCTTTTTCAAAATAGGTCTTGGCCATGGGGGTGCCGAGCCACTTGCCCTTTTCTTCCAGTTCAACCTGCCCCAGTTTGGCAAAAACCCAGCCGGGTGCTTCATCCTGCTCGGATAGGTTCACGAGAGCCTGTTTGAACGCTTTGGCCGCCTTGGGGCTTGTCTTGCGGTCGGCATCAAGCAATTGCACGATGCGTAAATAGCCCAGACGCGGGTTTTTCTTGACGATCTTGCGATAGATCGCCAGAGCTTCTTGCCTGTTTTCATCAACCAGCGCGCCGATTTCCAGCGCTCGGGCATATTCAAGCTGAGCTGAAAGGATGTCACCGTCAGAAGCCTGCTTGAGATATTTCACCAGATAGTCGTTATTCTTGGTCAAATACTCGCTAGTGAGATGATATTCGGCCGACTTCCATGCGGAAAAGTCGTCGCCCAGATCTGCTCCAAATCGATACCATGCATCGCTCAATTCGTGATCCTGCTGAACCACATCGCCATTGGCATATTCACGAGCGAGCCGAACTGTTCGCTCGCATATGGACGAATTGAGCTTGCCCAGAATGGCGCCAAAAGCCAGCGTAACCGCGATATCAGGCGCGACATCCCACCCTGCAATCTCTTCGCCGCCAGCTGTGCGCTGGGCAAGATAGAGCATGGCGTTGGGCTCGCCGTCATAGGCCGCCTGAATTTTCAGCTCGATTGCTTTTTGCGGATCGCTATCGGGATGGAAGCCTTGCAGATGCAGGTCTGCCAGATAGTTCTGGGCCTTGGGTGAGGTTCCACTCACCTTTTCCAGCTGTTCAACCAGTTGCTTGTCGCGGATCTCCTGAAATTTGCCCGCGCGCATATGGAGCTGGATGAGGTCTACCAGATAACGTGCATCGTCGTAATAGGGATCTGCAGCCTTTTGCAGCTTTAAGCCAGCGAGGATCTTGTCGTAGAAGCTGCTCGCATCAATATATTGCAGGCGCACCAACTCACGGAAGGATTCTTCGGTCGAGCGGCCCTTGGGAAGCACCTTGCCATCCCAGTCCTGCCAACTGGCAATGATCTGGGCGTCCGGGCGCCGTGCTTCGCAAATTTTGCCAAGTTCGATCTTCGGAGGGGCGAATTTCACCGCAACAGGCGCTGCCTGAATGTTGGTGCTGGTCAGCAGTCCCACCGCGATCCCGATAATGCTTCCGGGCAGCAGTCTGCCCAAACCATATCTGGAGTTTCTCATAGTGATGTTTCTCCTCATTCTGGTTAGTGGGCTATTTCGTTGCGAACCGAGCGCAGATGGAAGGTGCCATCCCGGTTTTCCGCAATAATGGATGTTCCGCTGCCGCGTTCCAGAAGCACCTCGTGTACAGTCGCTTGCGATGCTCCATCTGCCATGGCGGAAAAATCAAGCGTCAGAGGGGCCTTCAACTGCACGGTTTTGGCTTGGCCGGCAGCAAGAGCGGACACGGCGTTGGCCTTTGCCTGTGGTACATAGAAATCCAATGCAGATATATCCGTCAGATTGTAAAAGCTGAGGCTCGCTTTGGCCGGGTTGACGGCGATCTGATCGTCGATCACCTTCAGTTCGCCGGACTTGTTCTGAACAATGGTATAGAATTTTCCAGGTTTTGCCTGCACGGTTCCGGATTGGTCTCCAATGACGACTTCAACGCTGCTGGGAGAGACAACGACATATGGCGAAATGCCTGTTTCCAGTTGCGGATAGATCTTGCTGTCAATTCTCACAGCTGTCTTGCCGCTCACCAGAACCCGCACAAAGGAAGAATTCGGATCGAGGGCCTTTGCGTAAAGGCCGGAGTCATTTGCACTGGCTGCTACCGCAGAAAGCAGAACAGAAGCAATGAGGAAGAATGCGAAATGAAATGTCTTAAACATGGTCGTCGTCCGTTATCAGTATGAACAAAGTTGGAGTTCGCTCCCACCTTCGGGAGGCCGGTTGAAAGTCAACTTCAAGCTCTTGATTGGAGCCTGCTCAAGCGGCAGCAAGGGGAAATAAAATCGGCCTGTGGCGCGTAGGCGGTCGCCCCGATGCATGGCAATGCTGCGTTGCTGTCCATTGGCCAACGCAGCTTCAACTGTGAGATTGCGAATGGTCTGGTCCTGGGTTTCCACCATCACAGCCTGATTGGAGGCGACTTTCACAGAGGCAAGATCAACGAAAAATTCATCTTGCTGCTCGCCGATATTCTGCACCTCAAGCGCGGGCTGGCAGGTCTGCGATGCCGCGGCCAGCAATTCCACCCATGGGGCGGGCCCATATTGTCCCAGATTGTTGTAGATCGGGTTTTCCCATATGAGAAAGCGTGGGCGGTTTTCCTGAAATTCGCGTGAGGTCATGTAAGAGAGGATCGAGCCAAACTGGTTGCCGCCGGATATGGCATAGTTGGTCAGCGTCAGGGAGCTGTATTGGCTGATAAAGCCGCCAAAATTGCCAGCCTCAGCGTTTGACATACTGGTGCCGACCAATGCAATCGGGTCTGCGGCCTCGGCACCGAAAAGGTCAACCGTGCCCGAGGATTGATCAACCTTGGTGGTCTCGTAGGCCATGCTTTCGACCACAGGAAGGGCATCCTTGCAGAAGCGCTGTAGATTGTTGCGCAATGTCGAGAAGGACACCATACGGTCGAGTTCGCGGGTCTTGAATTTGGTTTTCTTTATAGAGGCATATCCCGGCTGCGCCTTGATGACATCGGCGATGGCCTTGGCCGCAAGGCGTGACCCCTGAGCTGTCCAGTGGAAATCGGAGCGAAAGAACAGTCCGTCTTCGGATTTTGCCGCCAGCATGGGGCTTTGAAGATCGACAGCCAGAATATTGGCTGCTTTCAGACGATCAATAACGGTCTGATAGCTTTGCTCCGCGAGCTTACGATCATAGCCATAGAGCTTGGCTCTTTCGGGCAAGAAATCCGGCATGGCCTGACTTTTGGTCGGTACGGGCGCATAGATCAGCGTTGTGCCCTTTTCCTTCAGGACTTCAGACAGTTTTGCAAGATTCTGGATCGATTCATCGGAGAAGCTGAAATGCAGTCTCATATCCGTGAAGATCCGGTAGAAATATCCGGATTTTCCTTCCAGTGAACGCGGGTCGGCCACATCTTCAAGATGCTTGCAGCCAAAGGCCGAAGATGAAAGATCGCCTTTCGCTTCGGCGTCCCCCGAGAATATGGTGGCGCATAATAGAGCGGCAAATAGAGGTTTCAAATCGGTCATGACAAATACTCGTTTTTAGGTTTCCTCGCCCACAGGCTGAGGCAAATTAATAAGTTTTCTCAAATTCTTCGCGGCTGCCCGAATGCCAAAATCATCGCTGCGATCCGCAACATCCAGATAGCGCTTCACTTCCTCTTTTTCCTTGGGCATCAAAGGCTGGTGAGAGGCTATGGAGGCCGCCAGACGCAGGGCAATCTTGTCGTCATAGGCTGACGTATCCACCCGTTTCATCAGCTCCATGGCCAGATCCGGTTTGGCTCCGAATGGCGAGCCCTGTTCATAAAATTGAGCGAGGGCCAACAGCGCCTTCTGATCGCCACTTCTGGCCTGCCGCAGAAGTGCCTGTTCCAGATGTTCCAATCTGCTGTCGGTGAATTCGACATTCTGGTTTTTCAGGATCTTGACCAGTGGCCGGACGGCATAACTGCGCCCGTCATAAGCTGCGATGGACAGATAATGCGCGACATCGGAGAGAATATCGTTGCGGCCCATTCCCATAAGGCGCTTGGCGAAGCGATAGGCGGCCAGACCATCGCCCGTATCGGCAAGCTCACGCAGATCCTTGTAGGAAACATGCTGCTTTCTGACCAAACGTTTGCGGATTTGCTTCAAGCGATAGGTATCGAGATTGAAGGCCGAAGACACCTTGACGACAGGGCGCTGTGGCTGCCCATTATTGGCAGACTGGATCTGTGGCAGGTTTAGCGGACTGTTGACCTCAACACCGATGACATGCTGGCGCTGGCTATTGGCTGCAGCATTGACGTTGCCAGTTGCAAGAGCAAGGCAGGATGCAAGCATCAGGGATTTGATGTTACGAATGCTCATCACTCTGCTCCTTCGACAAGAGGTTCAAATCGACGGTTTCAGCGCCGGCCGATGTGTCGTCCTTTGGCTGTGGTTTCTCATCCCAGATGCCCTTCTGCGCCAGATAGCGCGTCGGGAATTCCCAGATGACGACCCGAGGGGGCGTGTCTTTGAGGATGTCGCCATGAAGAAAGGCATACATCGGCGCGCCCGGGCCCTTGGCCTTTTCGGCCAGGTTCAGGACATCGGCTTTCAAATCTTTCTTGAGAAATTCAGCGAAGGACCAACGCGTATCTGCACTGTAACTGGTACCAACCAGTACGACCGGGAAGCTGTCTTCGGAGCCGAACAGATCCAGCGTAGCATTGTCCGATACCTCTTCTTCTGCGCGCCAGATATTGGTGTGCTCCTGATCAATGCCCGCCAGTTTGCCGTAATCCTGTCCAGTCACGAAATTGACCAGATCGCCCCAGAAGGTCTCCTCTTCAGCGCTGAAGAGCTTGAAGGATTTGCTGTCGAGATCATCGGGCAACGACATGTCCTGCTCGATTGCTGCCGCGACTTTCTGCGCACCCAGAGGCGTCCAGTGCGTATCGGTTTTGAAAAAGACATTCCCTTCCGATTTGGCAGACATCATGGTGTCGCGCGTGTCGACTACCTCGATACCCTGGGATTGCAGACGTGAAACGAACTGGTGATATTGGCTAATCGCATTGGAGGTGTCTGAAACAGTTTCCAGATGCTCCGAATAGATGTCGGATTTTTGCGGCAGAGGCACCAGCACTAGTTTGATGTTGCGGCTGCCAAGTTCGTTTTTGACAGCGGCAATCTCTGCGACGGATCGCTCGATCAGTGGTTCGGAATTGATGTCTGGACCGAATTCCTCTTCGGTGAAGAACCATTCGTCATCCCCCACGACGACGCCCTTTTTACCAACACCGAGCGTGAGGTAACGAGCCGCGCCCAACAGGCCCACAGCCGGTTCGCGGTGCGGCAGGCTGGTCTTGTAGATCTCTTCGAATTCACGGGTCAGCCCACCTTCCAGAAGGCTCCGTTCACTGGTGCTCTGAAGCTTGGTTTCATCGCTCAGAAACAGGCTTGCATTGGCATAAACGGCATAGCCGATAAAGAGAGCCGGAGTCAGAAGACGAAAAGCATTTGCGATCTTAACAATCATATCTTTCTCCTAGAACTGGAAGTAGAGGAAGGGTGAAAAGCTTTGTTCAGCCAGCTTGGCAACGGCCAACACCAGAAGTGCGCTTGTGGCCAGTGTCAGCGACATAGAGCGTACAGCCGGGAGCATGGCGGCGGCCGATAAGCCCTGTTGGCCATTCTTGACCAGCAATCCGCTGTCTTCTTGCTCTGTTTTGGAAGAGCCGAACCATGTTTGCAATTTGCCTTCAAGAGCGGCGATCAGGGCGCTGATGCAAAGGAAGACGAACGCATCCTGCGGCAGGCCAATGAGGAAATCCGGGCGGATTACAACGCCGTTGGCGCCAACAAGTCCGGCATACATATCCATCGCCACACCGACATTTTCTGCACGGAAGACAACCCAACCGATCATGACGATGACAAATGTGATTGGCAGCGAGAACCAGACGCTGTCTGCCCGCTTGACCCAGCCCGTCATGCGCTCAAGGGCAAGCCATCCGCCATGCCAGGCACCCCAGATGACGAAGGTCCAGCTGGCTCCGTGCCACAAGCCGCCCAGCACCATGACCGTGCAGAGATTGAGGTAGGTTCTGTAAACGGAGCCACGGTTCCCCCCGAGCGGAATATATAGATAATCGCGTAGCCAGACAGACAGGGAAATATGCCAGCGTCTCCAGAACTCGGTAATGGAGCGAGAGATATAGGGACGGTTGAAATTCTCGATGAAGCGGAAGCCGATCATCATGCCAAGGCCGATGGCCATATCGGAATAGCCGGAGAAGTCGAAATAGAGCTGAAGCGTATAGGCAACCGTGCCCAGCAGCGCCTCGCCGAATGTCGGATCGCTAGAGGCAAAAGCCGCATCGGCAATGGGCGCGATGCTGTCAGCAAGAAGGATTTTCTTGGCCAGACCAATGGTGAACCGTGTCATGCCGTCTGTGAAGAGCTTGACGCTATGCTCGCGGTGATCGATCTGGTCTGCAAGATCCTTGAAGCGCAGGATGGGACCGGCGATCAATTGCGGGAACAGGGCAATAAAGGCTGCGAAATCGATAAAGCTTTTCGTTGCAGGTGCATCGCCGCGGCGGATGTCGATCAGATAGCTGATCGACTGGAAAATATAGAAGGAAATGCCGATCGGCAGGATGAGGCGCCAATGCACGCCCATCTCCTGTGCCGTCATGCCAGCAAGAGCGGCAAAGCTGTCGACAAAGAAATTGAGATATTTGAAGACGCCCAGCACCAACAGGCAACCGATCACGCCGATCGCGCAGAAAAGTTGCTTTCTGGCTTCGCTGGTCGCAAGCTGGATCTTCAGGCCCAGGCCGTAGGTCCACAGCGTAACCAGAAAGAGCAACATGAGAAAATCAACGCGCCACCAAGCGTAAAAGATATAGGACCCCAGAACGAGCGTCCATGAGCGGAGTCTGACTGGCGTGAGGTAATAGAAAGCCAGAAACAGCGGCAAATATAAAAATAGGAATTGTTCTGATGAAAATACCATTTTGACACCTAGAGCTTACAGCTTTCCAGATTGAGAAGAACAAATTGACGAGCGCCACCATTGCCAACCGCGGCTGCTGTTGAGTTGGTGGTCGTAAAGATGCCGGAAACCCCGTTGTCGAGCTTTCCTGCACGGGCTAAATATTGAGGTAAATTGCGTTTCAGCTCGCCGGAGAAAAGAACCGGCAGCTGTCTGGAAAAATCATTGCCAGTCAGTTCCAACTTGGGAGAGTGACGGGCCAGAACACCAATTTCATTGTCAATAAAACGGTTGTGATTCAGTTGATGGCGGTCTTCGGTGGCGATGCCGCCGATGATGGCAATGGCAGCGCCGCTATTGCCCGCGATAATATTCTTCTGAAAATGCATGGCTAGGCTGTTGGTTGTTGCAATGCCGCCTTTGCCATTCTGATAGATCGAATTGCCGGAGATCTCGGAACAGGCTGCCCCTTCCAGAGCAATGCCGTCCTGTGCGTTGTCCAGAAGAAGATTGTTCAGAATATGCGCTTTGGAAACGCCGCCGGAAGCATAGATTCCAGCCCCCTGCCCGCTGGAAATGACATTACCACTGATCATTAGGTTTTTCGGATTCTGGGTCAGATGGATGCCGTGATGTTGGCTGCCGACAATGATATTGTTCTGAACCTGACCGTTTTCGACATTTCTGATGCGAAGCGCGGAATCTTTGCTGTTTAAGATCAGATTGTTTCGAATATCAATCTGCTTCATGCCGATCATCTCAATGGATCCAACATCGACAATGCGGTTGGATAGCAGACGCATTTGGGTCTGGATCGGAAAGAGCAGATTGGAGACAACATCGATGCCTCGCATATAGGTACGGTCGCCAAAACCCAGATTGGAAAGCTTGCTGCCAACGATATCCGCTCCGCCACCAAGAGCTGTCAGGATAAAGGGGTTGAAATCCTTGACCTTATTGCGCTGTTCGCTGCCCTTAAGCTCTGCCTTGTGCATGGTGAAATTGCCGATATTGACGACAAATACGCCTTCAGCTGTCGAAAGGGTCAGGGTTTCTCCAGCTTCAATTTTCAATTTGGCCGCCGACATGATGAACAGCGGATAATGCAAATTGTAGCTGCTGTCACTTTTCGTCAAAGCTTCGCTATTGCCCGCCTTTTCAAGGGCTGCATGGATATCAGCCAGTGTGAAGGCACCGCTCTGCAGGGTCAGTACAGATTGATCCGCTCTCGGATTTACCTGTCGCAAATCGGCATGATGCTTGCTGCCCATCTGCTTTCTGACCTGCCCGAGCACCAAATCCAGCGGTAGGAAATCAAGCCGTTGTTTCCGAGCGGTTTTCTTTACGCCTTCAAGGGGAGAGGCTGTCACATCATCCCCGTTCTGCTCCCAGACTTCTGGGGTCAGACTCGGCATAATTTGCGATACAGAGTCTGACAACGCATAGATATCCAGATCCGGTGCCAGAGCCAATTGCTGCTTGAGCTCTGTAACATCGCCCAAAGGGTCGGGCAGTGCGCGCAAGAGCCCCTGTTCTGCACGCGCACTGATCCCTTCCCCGGGCAACAGAGCAGGAGCCATCGCAGTCAATATGAATGCTGTTGTCCGGATCAGGCCAATCATCACGCCACCTCTTCAGCGCGGACTTCGACACCAAGTACGGCGGACTTCTGGTAATCGAGAACCTCTTCGCCTTCGACCTTATATTGGATCTCGACGATGACTGCGGTTTCGTTGCCGGTATTGCGGAAGGTTGCGGCTTCCCCTTCCTTCACTTCAACCACATCGCCGGGCGTGAACTGGCTGATGCCTGCCTTGTTGGTAAAGACGCCCTGCCCTTCGGAGAAAGTGAGAAGGCGATGATAGTGCGCCATTTCATCAAACAGCAGCGTGCGGCCCGGTTCGATGCGAAGCATGGTCAGGTTGAAGCTCTTGCCAGACTGCATCTTGATTGCCTGTCCCCAAGGCAGGGTTTTTGATGCGTGGGCGACCACTTCATTGCGGCCATCTTCCTCCAGAGTGGAAATGATGGATTTCACCTTCTGGCTATGGTCATGAGTGGTCACCAGCAAGGCGTCGTCGGTGTCCACGATCACGAGATCTTCAATGCCCAATACGGCGATCAGGCGGTTCTGTGAGCCACGGATGTAAGAATCCTTGGAGTCGATGCAGACCACGTCACCTGAGACATAGTTGCCCTGATCATCCTTTTCACTCACCGCATGGAATGCCTTCCAGGCGCCGACATCATTCCAGTCGATATCGGTTGGAGCGAGAATGGTGCGGTCGGTTTTCTCAAATACGATGGCTTCGGTCGGGCCACTCACGGCGCGGGCGAAATCTTCGCCAGCCAGCTCTAGACGATCCGGGAAATATTCTGCATTGGAATAGGCTGCCATGACCTGTTCAAAGGAATCCGGATCCAGCCTGCGGTATTCCTCCATGATCACGTCTGCGCGGAACATGCTGATGCCGGATGCCCAGAAGGCATTGCGGTCGATCATCATTTGTTCAGCGATTTCAAACGGTGGTTTCTCGACAAAGCGCGAGACCTTTTGTGCAAAGGCCACTTCGTCATGTGGGCCACCATCGACAATGTAACCATACCCGGTTTCCGGATAGCGTGGCTCAATGCCAAACAGGGCAATCTTGCCTGCGTGGGCAGCGGGGACCATGCGTTTGAGCGCCTTGTTGAGGTCGCCCTTGATGATATGGTCGGAGGGCAGAACCGCCATGACCGCATCGGGATCCCGAAGGGAAAGGTGGATAGCGGCGGCCAATACGGCCGGCCCTGTGTTTCTGCCAAGCGGCTCTGCGATAATCGTCGCATTGGTGTCGATATCATTGAGCTGCTGTTTGACGACCCCCAGATGTGACCTGTTCACACTGATGATGGGTTCTTCGAAGCCGTCTGCAACATGTCTGGAGACGGTCGCCTGGAAGAATGTCGTGTCCTCAGACCCGTTGATGGCCTGAAACTGTTTGGGGTTATTCGAGCGCGAAAGAGGCCAAAGGCGTGTCCCCACCCCTCCACACAATACCAATGGATAGATGCCAACCATTTTTCTCATCCTTGTCATTTTAATGCACAATGTTCGGTCTTTTGCCCCGGCTTGCGACTGATGGGGCATTCCTTCACACAGGATCAGAGAACCTGTTGTTTGTACTCATTAAATAAACTCATAAAAGAGACGTATCTGCCGTCCTTGATACGAAGTTTGGCAGGGCTTCCCGTATCAGCCAGCGTCAATAATCCTTCCGGCGCGGTGAAAGTGACGCGCGTCACTGACTGGCCGGAAACGGGAGGCTTGATGTCTTTGGTTTGCAGATTAACTGTTCTGCCGTCAGCCAGCGTTGCTTCTGCAACACCGCCAAAGACGAGCATTTCGGCTTCCTTGTCTGGCAAAATGGCCGAAACCAAAATGCCGCTGTCATTGCCCGGAATGAAGGCAAGATTATCGTCTGTCGCCACCACGTTGCCCACCACGCTTGACTTGGCGATGGTCAGCGTGCAGTCGCAGGGGTTAACGACGGTCAGTTGACGACCATCGGCCCCCTGAATTGCGACGAGCGGTTCTTCCAGTCCTGCTTGCGGATTGACATAGACGATTTGTCCATCAACGCCGGACTTGATAACGGCACCGCTTGGCATGACGGTTGCCAGTTTTGGCACATCTCTGATGAGCAGTCGGTTCTGGATCAGGGAACCGGCCAGCACGACGAGGCCAAGTGTGGCCGCGCCGACAAAGGCGGTCCCCACCATCGACTTGAAGCGCTGGACGAAAGAGCGTTCGCTATCAGCAGCTCCGGCAGGTGTTTTCTTGGCCTTGTCTGCGGTGACGCTCAGCAGGTCGTTGATATCGACGACCTCGCCTGCGATATAGGCATTGAGAATGTAGCGCAAACGCGGCAGGTGTGGCCCGGTCGGGTTGAGGAAATCAAGCCGGTAGAGCCCGGTCACCTCGTCCACACAGACCATTACGACCTCAATGGCCATGGTCACCTGAAAGCCTTCAAAAGGTACCCGGAACGTAGCTGGCTTGATGACCTGCCCATAGTCGCGCGAGGCGAGCCCTTTTACATAGGCGTTGACCAGCGAAATCCCATCGCCCTCATATTGCCGTCCTTCAATGACGACCGAGAAAGGCATCTGCAGCATGGCCTGCTCGCTTGTATGATCATCAGAGAGCGAAACGGCATCCAGAGTTTCATAAGGCTCATGGTCAGGTAGTTTGTTGTGATCGTCGATATGCATGGCAATTAATTCCCAATTCAAACAAGTCCGGTGATCCAGGAAACGCCCAGTGCCAACCAACAGAAGGTCAGCCCCTGGAGAAACCAGGAAAATGAGTTTGATTTCATAAAATGAGTGCGAACGGCTTTTGCCTTGTTGGTGGTGTTCTGGCGCGTCCATTTCTGCTTATCGAGCCGAAACAGGATGTAGCTTTTGACCAACGCACCAAAGGTCTGGCTAAAATAGAGAAGGAAGGGATAGGTAATCGGGAAACGCCCTTCCCGGAACGAAGAAATAAGCAGGCAAAACAGGTATCTGGTCAGCATCACCCATGCGAGGTAAAGCAGCAGGACAAGTGGATCGACCAGAATGGCGGCCAATAGCAAGCCGATGGGGCCTGCAAGGGTCGTCCACATTGACAGGCGCTGGTCAAGAATGGACCACCAGGTAAAGAACCCGATGCGTCCCGGACCGAGCGATAGGGCTCGTCCGTTGGTTCTGAGCATGTTGCCGAACCAGCGCGTCATCAGGGTAATGGCGGAGTCAAAGAAGCCTGCGCGTGGTTGGGTTTCAATGGAAAGCGTTTTGACATCGGGCAAATAGCCCATCTTGTAGCCATTGCGCAGCAACCAGTACCAGGTCGATTTGTCGTCTCCGGTGAGGAAGTTCACCCGACCCAGCCGCCAGTGATCGATATGGTCACTCTGTACCGCCTCGATAAACTCGGCGTTGGTGGCAAGGTCAGCCCGGAAGACTGACATCCGGCCAGTCAGCGTCAGGACACGCTCACTGATGCCCATGGAACACATCATCATCTGACGCTGGGCAAAGCGAAGGTTGAACCAGTCACGGAACAGGCGCCCGCCCGTTGATTCAGAGGTTTCGTCCGTCGTCATGGCGCCGTAGCTTGGGTCAAGGAAATATGGGGCCGAGCGATCAACCACATCCTTGGGGACGCAGCTGTCCCCATCCACGAAGATGACGATGTCATTGCGTGAAGGATAATGCTTGGCGATGGTCCTCAATGAGGTTGCCAGCGCATCACGTTTGCCTGTGCCTTCGATCCGGTCAAAGACCAGCTGCACGCGGCTCATATCCATAGGCATGGAAGCAAACGCGCTTTTGATGAGGCGCACATCGGAGGCATCAACCACGGAGGCCACGATCGTTGCGCCACCTTTTGAATTGGCCGCCGCCTCGAAGATCGAGCGATAGACGCGGGCTGAAATTTCTGGCGCAATCTTGAAAGTTGTCGTCAGAAAGAAGGCATGCGCCCGGGTTGGCTTTGCGAAATAGCGTTCCTCGGCAGCATTACGCCGCCGGGGAAACACAACCCGCTTGTACCAGAAGGCACGAAGGAAGTTCGTCGCGGCCCAACTGTACCGCCATGCTCCGACAATGCCCAGAACAACGATCGCACCGGAAGCATTGGTGCTGACCTCGACCGGCACGGACAAAGCAAGGATCAGCATCACCATTATATATGCAATGTGAGCCACCATCGTCCCGTCCTCACCAACAGATGCCTTCGTAATTGCCGTTGGACGTCACCTTGTTATTGAGGCGAGCCAGATCGACCATCGGCAATGTTGAAGCGGCCTTGGAGAGAGGTTCGACAACTTCGGAATATTTGTTTCCGACGAGCAGGATGTCGGACTGCTCGATCAGTGCATCGATAGAGCTGACAAGGCGTTGTTCCAGATTTTCGACATAGTCGTTGCCACGACCTGCGCCACTCATTGCTTCGTCATAGGCTTCCTGCACGAAGGGATCATAGATCTTGAGATCGTAACCCTTCTTGATCAAGCGGTCTGCCAGCGCAGCCAAGGGGCTTTCGCGCAGGTCATCGGTACCAGCCTTGAAGCTGATGCCCACCATGCCAATCGAACGGCCCACCAGATTGTCGACGAGATGTTCTGCGCGGCGGATTTGCGCCTCGTTCGCAGAAAGAGCCACGTCCAGCATCGGAGATGGGACATTGTTGGACCTTGCCAGGAAGCGCAAAGCGCGCAGATCTTTCGGCAGACACGAGCCGCCAAAGGCGAAGCCAGGGCGCATGAAGTAAGGCGACATGTTGACCTTCATGTCTGAACAGAGGACGCGCATCACCTCTTGTCCATCAAGGCCGACGGCCTTGGCGATGTTGCCGATTTCATTGGCGAAGGTGATCTTGACGGCACGCCAGCAGTTGCTGGTGTATTTGATCATTTCCGCGGTGCGCAGATTGACCGAGCTGATTTCGCAATTTAGCTGGCCATTGATCTCGGTCAGAATATCGTCAGTCTTTTGATCAAGAGCGCCAAAGACGATAAGACCCGGATCATAATAATCTTCAATGGCGGTGCTCTCGCGCAGGAATTCAGGGAAATATCCTACCCCAAATTCTTCGCCCGCTGTCATGCCGGAGGATGCTTCCAGAGCCGGGATGCAGGACTTTTCCATGGAGCCTGGTACAATCGTCGAGCGGACGATGACGGAATGGAACGTGTCCTTGAGGGAAAGCGCACTGCCGATGGCGGTACAAACGCTCAACACATAGTCCAGACCGACAGATCCGTCTGGAGCACTGGGGGTGCCAACACATACGAATGACGCGTCTGTTTCCAACACCGCTTTACGGGCATCTGTCGTGGCGGTCAATCGACCACTTGCGACGCCGGTTTCAATAAGCTCTTCCAGCCCATTCTCTACAATGGGGGTTTTCCCGGCGTTGATCGAATCGACTTTGCTCTGATCAACATCCGCAGCAATGACAGTATGGCCGTCTCTTGCAAGACAAGCTGCGGCTACCGTTCCAACATATCCAATACCAAAAATGCTAATTCTGGCCACGACAAACCTCATGTTCTCATAGTATTAATTTTTGTTCGATGAATTCGATGCACCCCCGGAAAGTCTTATTCATTTCCCGAGGGGCTGAGCTTCGGCCCGTAAATGGGCAAATTTTATGCAAATATTAATCTTGTCTTAACGATTAGCGTGGCTACCAAAAAATACCTAGTCAGAATAAATGGAACCCTTGTAAGGAAAATCCTTTCTCATGATTTTTCAATTAGTTAATGGTTTTGGTTTACATGCGTGTAGTTAAGGTTGCGCGCAACCGACAGCTCGAGGAACTGTGTGCGCCTAATTTTTGAGCAACTATTTTGAGGGAATTTGTATGCCAAACAATGAGAGTGGAACTAAGCCGCATAATTCAGTGACTTAGAATGATTTTTCATGAATCAAAGTATTTCACATGCCGTTTTTGATTTGCATCACAATTGCTGATAATAAAGTCTTGACAGTCCAATATTTAGATCTTGAATTCGCCAAATTTATCTCTTATTTTCCGTTTCAATCTTCGGGAAACCGATATCGAGCCTTAAACAGAAGAAATAAAATTTATCCCGCTTTCGTCTTTTCCGGACGTGCTTTTCAATCCTATTGCTTGCTAGACCTTATTTTCGTCGGTCTTCTTATTTATTTTTCTTAAATGTTATTTCTGTACAAGGGTGCTGAGTAGCAACACGAGAGGAATCTGGCCATGGATTCGATAGCTTTGGTGGAAAGACTGGCTAATACGCTGAGTGACCTTGATGGGAAGTCCATCAATCCTGATACTCTGAAGGAGTTGGTCAAGCAGGATGCGCAAGAGACGCTGTTTGAGGATCGCCCTTCCAACGTGATCTCTCTGTCCGATATTCGCGGCAAGCTTCAGAGCGCCTGATATGCGCTCGCTTTAAACTCGCCGGGAATCTATCGTATAGGAGCCATTGGGCGCGGTGGCTCCAGCCACAATTTTGGTGCTTCTTTAAAGGTCTTTTTGCCTCGCATGGGCTCGCGTCGAGCTCAATCTCTGGTGTATTTCGGCAATTCCTGCCCTCAAATCTCATTCCCAGCGTATTTTCGGAAGTTGGTCATCTCCGCTTGGAGAGCATGCTCGCGCATTTGGTGACCATGCCAAGGCTCATGGAGCGCCTTTAAAGAAATGGCTCTTTAATCAGGTATCAAACCAGCCGTTTGTCACGGCATATCGCACGATCGATGCCCGGTCGGCGAGCTGCAATTTGTTCATCGCGCGGTTCTTGTAGGTTTCGATGGTCTTGATACTCAGATTGAGATTGGCGGCGATTTCTTTTGAGTAATGCCCCAGTGCGACTTGATGCAAGACTGTCTTTTCTCTTTCGCTCAGAATGCTGATTTCAATCTGGTCGTCTTGCGCGTTGTCTGTTTCACTGTTTATGGAGCGGTGCCCGTTGTGCTTGTTGAGTGAAATGTTTGGGTCGATATAGTTTCCGCCATTGGCTACGATGGATACAGCATTCATGAAATTTTGCGAGGTCACCGTCCTGCTTAAAAATGCATAATTGGAGCCGCGTTCCTTGAACAGCTCGGACAGCTTTTCATCGGCATCCAAAAAGACGAAGGGCACATTAATGCCACGGCTGCCCAATTGATCGATGAGCACTTCCCCTTCTTCTATATTCTGAACGCGTATCATGACAATATCTGGATGTAGGCTCAGGGCTTGTTCGACCGACGTCTGCTCGAAGTCATCCATGGCTCTAACCACGACAAAGTCAGAGCCATTCAGAAGAGCCTTGGCACCCTCAAATATCAGCGGTTCGGCATCAATATAGGCCAAACGCTTTTTCCGATTTGCAATAGTATTTGAATTCTCAATCATAACCGCAGCTCTACTTATGGCACAATTCTAGAGATCATCTTCACAACACTCGTTGAGAAAACGTCATCTCAGAAATACAGTCCTGATTTTCAAGAGTCCGAATCTTCTAGCAAAACCTTTGTCCCCCGACAAAAAATCATCACAAAATAATATAACCCGGGAGGCATTGTAGTATTATTATTTCTGTTTGTATAGACGTGGATACAATTGCACTAGACAATATTAGGCGCTTTAAATTCCTGTTTGAATAGTCGCTTTTTACCTGCGGGTTTTTACGAATAAAACTATGGCGCTGTTTGCCCTTCGTCTTTTAGCTCTTGACCAAAGCGGAATGGCGCGGCGAAAAACTGTTGCTGATGGGTTCGGATGCTGCCCCTATTGCGACAGCCCATTGATCTGCGGTTCCTGCCATCATGAATGGCGCGCCGGACGGATTGATCATTTTGCGCATGTCTTCGTTGATCATGCATACTAGGCGATCAATCAATGGCTTTGGGGCTGTGGCACACAGAATGGTCGCTTCCGGAGCAAACATCAGATTCATGCCTTGCGCTGCCCATCTGAGATAGGAGGCTGCCTGCTCAAGCCAGCGCTCCATAACAAAGTTGTTCTCTTCCAGCGCCGTTGTTATGTGCGCAAACAAATTGTCATCTGAGGGGTTCCAGCCCATGGCGTGGCACAAGGAGGCTAACGAGGCCATATGCTCAAGGCTTTCGGTTTCCGCGCTACTGATGACTGGCTTGAGAAGCCCGATCTCGCCCGCGTTGCCATCTACACCTGTATAGAGCTCGCCATTGATGATCAAACCAGCGCCGAGGCCGAAGCCGAAATAGAAGCAAACGACGTTGCGGAAGCTGTCGGCGTTGCCCATAAGCTTTTCAGCAATGGTCGCCGCTGCGGCGTCATTTTGCAGGCTCACGTCCAGACCGGTTCTTTCCTTGAGGCGTTCGACAAGGGGGAACCTTTGCCAGACTGCCATGGAATAGGCATCGTCGTTGGCCCCATTGGCTTCATTGGCCATTGCTGCCAGCTTGCCAAACGGACCCGGCATGGCGACGCCAAGGCCGGCCGTGCGTCCCGAAGCACCACAGCACATCTGCTCAAGCTCTGCTCTGGCCGCGTTGATCAGATCGACAAGGGTTTCGAACCCCTCCTCCGGATTAACGGAATCAAGTTTCACAGAGTGCCGTATCATGATGTCTCCGGTGAGATTCACCACAATCAGGCGCGCAACATCGCGGTCGATTTGCAGGCCTATGGCGAAGGCACCATTGGATGCCAGTGTATAAGGCTTAGCCGGTTTGCCGCGGCCTTCGCGGATCGTCTTCAAAGGCATGACCAGCCCGTCCTGCTCCAATTCATCAATGATATTGGAGACGGTCTGCTTGGTCAGCTTTGTGGCGCGCGCAAGCTCTGCCCGGGACAGAGCCTTGTTTACGCGGATCGCATCTATGATCACGCGACGGTTATGGGCTCCGGCGCTTCCGGCATTGCTTCCAAACACTGCGCGAATGGTCGCTTTTCTGTTTTTCATAAAAAGACATTGACATGCTTGCGAAAGTTACGCAATCATTAAGTCCAATTACTTGACTAAATAGCCAACCAAGAGCTATCGGCCATTTCCCAAGACGGCCTAATCACCCCCTACGTGACGCTACTCAAGCTTTTTCATGGCGTTATCAGAACCCTCGGCACAGATGTGTCGAGTTTCATTTGAGGAGAACATTTATGCGTTCGAAGATTACAGCAGTCTCTTTGGCAGCCACCGCCCTGACCTTCATGGTTTCCGGTGCCGCGCTTGCCGAAACCCAGCTCAATGCCCTGTTCATGGCGCAGGCCGCCTATAGCGAAGATGATATTCGCGCCATGACGACCGAATTTGAAAAAGCCAATCCCGACGTAAAGATCAATCTTGAATTCGTGCCTTATGAAGGTCTGCATGACAAGACCGTGCTCTCTCAGGGGGCCGGCGGTGGCTATGATGTGGTTCTGTATGATGTGATCTGGCCTGCCGAATATGCCCAGAATAGTGTTCTGGTTGATGTCTCTGACAAGATCACTGACGAAATGAAATCCGGCATTCTTCCCGGCGCATGGACGACGGTCAGCTATGATGGCAAATATTATGGTATGCCCTGGATTCTTGATACCAAGTATTTGTTCTACAACAAGGAAATGTTGAAGAAAGCAGGTATCGAGAAAGCGCCTACCACTTGGGCCGAATTGAAGGCCGATGCGCAGAAGATCAAGGATGCCGGGATCGTTGAATATCCCATCGCATGGAGCTGGGCACAGGCCGAAGCGGCAATCTGCGATTACACCACGCTTGTCAGTGCCTATGGGGGCGATTTCATCAAAGATGGCAAACCAGCCTTTGCTGAAGGTGGTGCACTGGATGCCCTCGACTATATGGTGGATAGCTACAAGTCCGGCCTGACGAACCCGAACTCCAAGGAATTTCTTGAAGAAGACGTCCGCAATGTCTTCCAGAATGGGGATGCGGCTTTCGCGCTCAACTGGACCTACATGTATAACCTTGCCAACGATCCCAAAGAGAGCAAGGTCGGCGGTAATGTTGGCGTCGTTGCTGCTCCGGGCGTTGAAGGTATCAGCGAAGAATCCGCCGTCAACGGTTCCATGGGCCTTGGCATCACCTCCACGTCCGAACATCCTGACGAAGCATGGGACTATATCGTCTACATGACCTCCCAGAAGGTTCAGAACGATTATGCTCGCCTCAGCTTGCCAATCTGGGCCAGCTCCTACACAGACCCCGCAGTGACCGAAGGTCAGGAAGAACTGATTGCAGCCGCCGAGAAAGGCCTTGCAGCCATGTATCCCCGTCCTTTGACGCCGCACTATCAGGAAATGTCCCTTGCGCTTCAGCAGGGCATTCAGGAAGCCCTGTTGGACATGTCTTCTCCGAAGGATGCGCTTGAGGCTGCTGCTGAGAATAGCGGACTTGAATAAATAGATTGCGAGCCGGGATCCTTGGTCCCGGCTCCGTCCGGTTTGCTGCTGTAAGGTGTGACTTTTATATTATCGTGCTGCATCCTTCAGCCTAATTGGGCTTTGGTTTTGCGTATGTCACTGCGCTCAACGCCGCCGTCTCGCCCTCCGGACGTCCGCTCCAGTCAATCCAAATTGAATGAAGGTCCAATTTCATGTTGTCTGACCGCAAGACTCTTCATGTCTGGTTGTTGATGCTTCCGCTTCTGTGCGTCATGATCGCTGTGATCGGGTGGCCGTTGATCGACACGATCCGTCTTTCCTTTACCAACACCCGTCTTGTCGGGTCTGAGGGCGAATTCGTTGGTCTACACAATTTCACCAAGATGCTATCAAGTCGGAATTTTCAGCGTGCATTCTCCACGACCATGCAGTTTACGCTGATCTCGGTGACCCTTGAAATTGTGATTGGTGTGCTGGTGGGGATGCTACTCAATCAGAAATTCTACGGCCGCACCATATTGCGCGGCATGCTGATTTTGCCCTGGGCCTTGCCGACCGTTGTCAATGCCACCCTGTGGCGCTTGATCTATAATCCTGAATATGGCGCCTTCAATGCTGCCCTGCTCAAGCTTGGCATAATCGATCAATATCAGTCGTGGCTGGGGCAGCCGCAAACGGCGATGATGGCGCTCATTCTGGCGGACCTCTGGAAGAATTTTCCGCTGGTGGCCCTGATCGCGCTGGCCGCCTTGCAATCAGTGCCCAATGACATAAGGGCCGCCGCCATATCGGACGGTGCCAATGCGTTCCGCCGCTTCCGCTATGTTATCTTGCCTTATCTAGTTGGGCCCCTGATGGTGGCGGTCGTGTTGCGCACGATCGAGGCCTTCAAGGTGTTCGATATTATCTGGATCATGACCCGTGGCGGACCGGCGAACTCGACGCGCACCTTGTCGATCCTTGTCTATCAGGAAGCCTTTGCTTTCCAGCGCGCCGGATCCGGCGCGTCGCTCGCGCTGATCATCACGCTCGCCATTACCGTTCTCGCCGTCATTTACATTCGCATCATGCGCAGCTGGGCAGGAGGAACCAACTGATGGAGCATCAATCGCGTGTTTTCTCCATATTTGTCCATGCCATGGCGCTTCTGGTGGCGCTGGTGATTTTGGCGCCGCTGTTGTGGCTGTTTATCATGAGCGTGTCTTCCAATGCGGACCTTTCTGCCAAACCGCTGCATTTCTGGCCGGAGGTGTTTGATTTTTCCCGCTATGGGCAATTGCTCTCGCGTAGCAATAATTCCATGGGAGAGGCTTTCGTCGCCTCGCTATTCAACAGCATCAAGGTGGCCAGTATGGCAACGTTGATCGCGTTGGCCATCGGCATTCCCGCGGGTTGGGCCGCATCGCGCAATCCCCGCGTCGGGTGGTCTCTGGGCGCTGTGGTTGCTACCTATATGTTGCCGCCGGTGGCGCTGTCCGTACCGCTTTACATGATCCTTGCCAAGGCGGGCCTATTGAACACCACGTGGGGACTTGCACTGGTCTATCTCAGTATTCTGGCGCCCTTTTCCACCTGGCTGCTCAAGGCTGGTTTTGATCCCATCCCGCGGGATCTGGAAATGGCCGCCGCCATAGACGGGGCGCGTCTGGATCAGACCTTGCGCATTGTCATTCTGCCGCTTGCCATGCCGGTGATTGCGACCTCGCTGATCTTTGCTTTTCTCCTGGCGTGGGATGAATTTTTCTATGCGCTTCTCTTTACCTCAAACCAGCAGGCCAAGACCCTGACCGTTGCCATTGCCGATCTGGCTGGTGGGCGCGTGTCTGATTATGGCCTCATCGCAACGGCTGGCGTGTTGGCCGCGTTGCCTCCCGTTTTTGTCGGTGTCCTCATGCAAAGAGCCCTAATTTCCGGCCTCACCAATGGAGGCGTGAAAGGTTGAAAATGAACAAGAAACCAGAAACCGAGGCACAATTGGCCATTTATAACGAAATGGCTAGACAGTTCAAAGACAGCAAGGCATCGATCGATGGTGCGAAAGAGCCTGCTGAAAAGATTGCTGCGTCCTTGCGCCAGACCGGCCGGTTGCTGCTGCTGGGCATGGGGGGATCCCATGCCGTTGGGCGCGCGCTGGAGCCGCTATACCGGGCTAGTGGCATCGACGCCATCGCCGTTCCCCTGTCTGAACAGCTTGGCCAGCCGCTGCCGGTTGATGGGCGGACGATTATTGTTACCTCGCAATCGGGAGAAAGTGCAGAGGTTTTGCGCTGGTTCCGTGACTGTGCGCCCAAGGATCATGTCTTCGGCCTGACGATGGAGCCCAATTCCAGTTTGGCAGGGCTTGCGCCTTGTCTCGTGGGGGCTGGCGGATCGGAGATCCCCTTTGCTGCGACAAGGAGCCTTACGGTCTCTGCGGCGCTCCATGCCGCGGTTCTTGGCGCCTTGGGGCAGGATCTTGATGATCTGTTTGCCATCCTTCAGGGCGAGCCCTCTATTGCGATTGATGAAGCGGTCAAGGCGCTTGGTGATGTGAATACGGTTGTCACCTCCTCGCGTCAGCTGCAGGGGGTGGCGGAAGCTATTGCGCTTGGGCTGACCGAGCTTTCGCGTTTGCCATGCTTCAGTCTGGAAGGGGGGCAGTTCCGCCATGGGCCGGTGGAAATGCTTGGTGAGAGCGTCGGTGTTGTTCTGTTTCGGGCTAGAGATGAAACCTGCGATCTGGTGACCGGTTTTGCCGAATTTGTAGCGGAAACGAGTTCGCCTCTGGTGGTGTTTGACGCATCGGGCAAAGAGTCGATCAAGGGAGCGATTACGGTTTCTTGTCCGTCAGCACAGGGTCTTGCTGCCATCTTCTCGGTTTTGCCTGCTGCGCAGCGCTTCATGGTCGATTTTGCAGCTTCGCGCGTCGAGAATGTCGGCACGCCATTGCGATGCACCAAAGTTACCAGAGTGGAATAACAAGGGTTCAGTTGAGAATGAAGAAGAAAAGCTTAGCTCTGGCAACGGTTGGCAATGTGAATGTCGACCTGATCATGGGGCCGGTGTCGCCGAACCTTCCAAGTGGGACGGAACTGATTGTCGAACATGATGAGTTACGTGTTGGCGGCGCTGCTGGCAACGTAGCTCTTGCATGGCAAGCCTTGGGGTGTCCCTATCAGATTGCGGCCAATATCGGGTCTGACCATTTTGGCGACTGGCTGAAAGCCGAGTTCGGAGCGCCTGCTGCAGGCTGGCCTGCCGCCTCTGGAAATACGACTGTGTCGGTTGGCGTAACGCATCCGGATGGGGAACGCACCTTTCTGACGACCAAGGGGCATTTGCTCGCTCTCTCTTGGCCTCAGGTGAAGCAGATGATTGATTGGCAGGCGCTTTCAGGCGGCGTTCTTCTGGTGTGCGGCTCTTTCCTGACCGACAGCCTGACCAAAGATTATCCGCAAATGTTCGCGCATGCCCGGCAGCATGACGTTGCGATTGCCCTTGATACAGGTTGGCCGCTTGAGGATTGGACTGATGCGATCAGAGCCGAGACTCTGAAGTGGCTCGCCAATTGTCAGTATATTCTGTTCAACGAAATCGAGGCTACCTCTCTTTCCGGTCAAGCCGATCCTGAAGCCGCTGGTAAGTGGCTGCTGGGCCATATGCCTGATGAGGGCACTGTGATCATCAAGCGTGGCGGCAATGGGGCCATGCTTGTGCGCGCGGATGGCATTCTGTCATGCCCTGCCCCCAAAGTGGCGCTCGTGGATACTATCGGCGCAGGTGATGTGTTCAATGCCGCCTTCTTTGCAGCGCGTGCGCAAGGCAAAGACTGGCCAGAGGCGGTGCAAGCTGCCATCGGGACCGCGTCGCTCGCCATTTCCACCCATCCAAGATGTTATCTTCCCAAAACAAAGCCGGAGACGATTCATGAGTTCGCTTGACCTTCGTGATGTTACCAAAAAATTCGGTTCGCAAGAAACGCTTAAGGGCATCGACTTAACGTTGGAGAGCGGCGAATTCCTCGTGCTGTTGGGAGCTTCTGGCTGTGGCAAGTCAACCTTGCTAAACCTGATCTCGGGTTTGCTTGACCCAAGCTCTGGCACCATTACGCTGGATGGTCGCACCCTAAACGGGGTTCATCCCAAAGATCGCGATATTGCCATGGTGTTCCAGTCCTATGCGCTCTATCCGAATTTGTCGGTTGCGCGTAACATCGGCTTCGGGCTGGAAATGCGAAATGTGCCGAAAGCCGAGCGCGAGAGCGCGGTATTGGAAGCCGCCAAGGTATTGCAGATTGATCATCTGCTCGAGCGCAAACCATCAGATCTTTCTGGCGGACAGCGCCAGCGTGTTGCGATCGGTCGCGCTCTGGTGCGCAAGCCGAAACTGTTTCTGTTCGACGAGCCCCTATCCAACCTCGACGCCAAATTGCGCATGGAGATGCGCGGGGAATTGAAACGGCTGCACCAGATGTTGGGGGTTACGATTGTCTATGTGACCCATGACCAGATCGAAGCTATGACGCTGGCAACGCGCGTTGCCGTCATGCGCGATGGCCATATCGAGCAGTTAGGCACGCCGGAGGAAATCTATAATCGGCCTGCGACAACCTTTGTTGCCGATTTCATGGGATCACCTCCGATCAACATGTTCAAGGGGCAGCCGCTTGCGGGCACCAATCTTATCGAACTGGACGCTGCTGATCAGCCATTTGTTCTTGATCGCGAACAGCGCTCCTCGGCTGCAACAGATGTGCCTCAAAAGCTGCTGGTTGGCATTCGGCCCGAGGCTTTCAGGCTGGAGCCTATTGAAGGCGGTATTCCGTTTGATTGCGTGGTTGAAATTGTGGAATTGACCGGTCCGGAGAAAATCGTTTCCTTTGACGTGAAAGGTCAAAGGCTGATTGCCACCTTCAAGCCCGAACATGAGTTTCGAGCTAGCGAAAAGATCCGGCTTTATGCGTCAATGGACAAGCTTTCCATTTTTGACGCCGAAAGCGGGAAAAGCTGGCTTTAGGGCAAGCATAGACGTGTAAGAAGCTAAGCTAAGCTAAGCACCAGATTTGCGCGGCTCGGCCTTTCTCCGCCAGTTTTTGGGTGTTGATCCATAAGTCTGCTTGAAGGCGTTGGTGAAGCTTGACTGGTTGTTATACCCTGCCAGAAAAGCGGCCTGACCGATTGGCATGCCCTGATTTTCGATGGCCTGCCGGGCTTTCTCAAGACGTTGTTTGCGAATGAAGTCAGATACTGTCAGGCCGAATTGATGCTTGAAATTGCGCTGGATAGAGCGTTTGCTCGTGCCGGTTTCCCGTGAGAGGGTCTCGATGGTCAGGTCTGCGTGCAGATTCTCGACAACATAGCTGCGCACGCGCTCTGCCTGATTGTAGATATGGACCTTTTCAAGGGGCCGCGTTTGGTGTTGCCTGTTGGTTAAATCCATACAGGCAAGTGATAGCAGTTCCATGGCCTTGGCCAGCCGATAGAGCCTGAGACTTTCGGGGGCATTGGATTCCTGAAATTGGGGGGGCGGATTGATGATCAGTTCGCCCAATTGCACCATGTCGCAGTTGGCCTGCCATAAATAGCTGGTGATCTGCCCATTCTGGAACTGCTTCAGAATTCCTCCGTCTTGTGCATCTGTGACGGTCTGGAGCCAATCAACTGGTAGTGAAAGCTTGATCTTGCGCAGGATGCTGTCGCCATGGTTTGGCAGGCTGCGCAGGGTGCAGGACTTATTGCGCTGGATGATTGCGATTTGCGGCTGACTGCGACAGCCCCTGCCCGCATCGATATCGAACAACATGTCATCAAGATAGAATTTCTGTCCGCCTTCCAGAAACAGCAAA
This sequence comes from Cohaesibacter marisflavi, assembly GCF_963665895.2. Lineage (NCBI taxonomy): Bacteria > Pseudomonadati > Pseudomonadota > Alphaproteobacteria > Hyphomicrobiales > Cohaesibacteraceae > Cohaesibacter > Cohaesibacter marisflavi. The sequence goes on from NZ_OY762534.1 coordinate 1,018,462, forward strand.
AGCTGGAAACAGGGAGACAGCTCTTGGGCTACAATGCCGGTATGATGTTTTGGTTTCCCATCAAGGAAAGCGACATTTGCAAAGGTTGGTGACATTTGGAAACCAGCCATTTCTTTCTCCAGTCGGGATACTCTACTTAGATTTCGTGGGTGCGTCGCCGCATGCGGGCAAGTCATGAGCGCTGCTGACTTGACGCTTTTGCGCAAAAGAATGGCGCGTCGGCGAAAGTCTTCGAAATTTACATCAAACGCCAACTTCCATTAACTTGACTATTAAAGTCAAGATATATTTCGGGCGCGAATGTGGCCCGAATATCTGGCTCGATCCCTTTCCAAACAAAAAGGTTCGTTGTTTTCCAATGACTTCTTATGCGTTCAATAGAATAACCAACAACAAGGACCAAAAGACCCGTCACACTGTTTTGGGCCTGACCAGCCCGACCCTCGTGCTGGCATCGCTTCTGACCACCACAGCTCTAGCCCAAGCTCAGGAGATAACCGAAGAAGACATGCTCAACGCCATTGTCGTGACTGCGGCAGGGTCCGAGACGGATGTTACCAATGCACCGGCCAGCGTTAGTGTTGTCACTTCTGAAGACATTGAAAAACTGCCCGCTCAGGATGCCCGTGCGCTTCTTGGCGATGTGCCCGGTATTACCTTCAACTATTCGGGCAACCAGAAGAAGGTTCAGATTCGCGGCCTCAGCGAGCGCTACACCCTGTTTCTGATTGATGGCAAGCGAGTCAATTCTGCGCCCAACGTGTTCCGCGGCAATGATTATGATTCCGGCTGGGTGCCCGTTGAGGCGATCGAACGGATTGAGGTCGTTCGCGGCGCCATGTCCTCACTCTACGGGTCGGATGCCATTGGCGGTGTTGTCAATATCATCACCAAGAGAGCGCAGAATGAATGGCATGGCTCTCTAACCACAGAAGTGACCGTGCAGGAAAACCGCAAGTCGGGTGACTATGGGCGCGGGTCCTTCTCCCTGTCCGGGCCGCTTGTCAAAGACAAGCTGTTCTTGAAAACCTTCGGTAGCTATGATGTGCGCGTGGCTGATGATGATGATCTGAACCCCGGCCTCCAGCGTGATGGTACGCCTCTTCCTGGATTTTCCGAAAGCGACGACAAATTCATTGATGGCACAGCAACCTGGTTGATCAATGACAGTCATGAAATGGACTTCAATCTGGGCTTCTCCAGCCGCAAGCAGGATGAAACCACGCTGGAGCGCAAATCGGTAGGCGTTACCCATCGCGGTGAATATGATTTCGGCTCGTCGGAAGTGAAGGTATATGGAGACCAGATCCACAATGATTATGGGCATGGCAACCGCACGGGAGAAATGCAGCCCAACACCGCCTATAACTTCAATGCCGACGGCAAGGTCAACACCGAGGTTGATCTGATCGTTCCGCATAAGCTGACCGTTGGTGCTTCCTACAAATATCAGGAGATCAATGATGACTATGTCCTGATGGGGGCCGGTGGAACGGAGTCTTCGGTTTGGCAAGGTGCGCTGTTCCTTGAAGATCAGGCCATGATCACCGACCGGTTCGAAATGACGTTCGGCACACGCTTTGACAATCATGAGAAATTCGGCTGGAATGTCAGTCCTCGTCTTTATGGCGTTTTCAACCTGACGGATGAGCTGACCCTCAAAGGCGGTTGGTCTTCGTCCTTTAAGGCGCCAACGCTGCTGGAAAACAGCCCCAACTGGTATCAGGTTTCCTGTGGTGGCGGATGTTATATGATCGGTAGTGAAGATCTTGATCCGGAGATCGGTTCCAGCTTCGAAGCCGGAGTGTCCTATGATCGCGATCTCTTCTCGGTAGGGCTGACAGCCTTTCATAACGAGATCAAAGACATGATCCCCTTCCCGCCTGCGCGGACATCTGACACGGTGGCCGCTCTGGGGTATGCCAACTATGTCGGCCTTGCGGCTGATGGCAGCCCGATGTTTACCTATGAGAATATCGATGAAGCCCGCACCATGGGGGTAGAGGCGAGTTTCTCACTGCGTCCGCGTGATGATGTGACAATCACCGCCAACTATACCTATCTGGATGCCAAGGCTATTAGCGGAGTGAAGCGCCCTCTTGCCTATCAGCCAGAGCATACGGTGAATGTAGGCGTGGATTGGCTGGCGACGGATCAATTAACGCTGAGCGCCAAGGCGAACTATACCGGAGAGCAATATACCTATGTGCCTAGCGATGGGGACATGAGCGGGGCTTCCAAGGTGGATGGATATTTCACCGCAGATCTGACGGGAGCCTATGAGGTGAATGATAATTTCACCTTGAAAGCCGGTGTTCTCAATGTTGCTGACAAGCAGGTCTATCGGGATGTCTCGGATGATTTCAACGTGGATGGGCGCAGATACTATTTCTCCGCCAATCTTAAATTCTGATCCTTACCAGAAATGAATTCTGACCCGCCTCTCGCCCGTTTTCGGGCGGGAGGTTTTGGTGCGTTTATCAGCGTTTTCCTGATCTTCTGATGTCCCTACTGGAAAGTTTGCCCAAATGTTCATCCAGTCCCGTTTTATCGCTCAAGCCGTGCGGGCGTTGCTCGTTGTCGGCGTGGGTGTTTTTTCCCAGAGTGTCCATGCCATGTCTCCCGAGGTGATTGAACAAATAGATGCCATCCACGACCCCATTCGTGTTGAGGTGGTCGCCAATAAGCCTGTCGCTATCCATTTGCTTGTTGATTCCGGAGCGTTGGTTGGTGTGTCATTTGAAACGTCTGGCTTGCCATTTGATATCGCTCTTGCGGGGAAAGACGGGACGCATTACCGGCAGTTTCTGGCTCAAGGCGAAGGACGCAAGCATGTGGTGTTCATGATGCCTGACAAGCCTTCCTATCTGGCAGTCTCCAGCTCTGAGGCGGGCTCTCTTGCCATAACGCAGACAAGCATGGTCGCTGAAAAGGACCTGCATGCTCCAAAGCGCAGCTATCAAAGCCCTCGCCTTCGTGTTTTGGCCGAGAAGCTGGAACAGGAGGGGAACACTGATGCCTTTTGGCAGGACATCACCAAAGAAGGCACGCCTATGGTGGAACCGGGCAACAAGGGCGAAACACTGTTGACCTTTCTTGCAAGAGGGGCTGAACGAAATGTCAAAATGCTAGGTGGCCCTGCCAATGATATCTATGCGCTGGAAAGGCTTGGCAACAGCGATGTCTGGTTCCGGACGGTGTCTGTGCCTGCAGGAACTTTGTTCTCCTATCAGTTGGCGAAGGATGTGCCTGATTTTGATGGCTCTAAACGCGCACGCCGTGTGGCGATTCTGGCAAAGGCCAAGGCAGACCCGCTCAATCGCTATCCATGGCCGACTAAGGCACCGGATGCCTACAATCAGTCTTCGACCTTCCGAGCCGGTGGCGGTGCGTTGGAACCATGGTTTGAGGTCGTGTCTGAAGCACAGGGAGCGCTTAGCCATCACCGAATTGCAAGTGTCGAACTGGAGAATGAAAGAGATATCTGGATCTATCGCAGTGCCGGCTTTGATTCATCCGATCCCGATACGCCTTTGCTTTTTGTTTTTGATGGCGAACAGTTTTTGCGCAAAGGGCATCTGGATCGCAGCATTGATGCGCTGGTTGCCGCAGGCAAAATTCCGCCTCTGGCCGCTGTATTCGTTTCTTCTATCGACAATGTGGTGCGCGCGAAAGAACTGCCGGATAATGACGCCTTTGCTGCCTTTATGGCCAAGGATGTCCTTTCCCTGGTGCGTGAAGAGTTAGGCTTTTCTCCGCGGGCCGAGAGAACAATTCTCAGCGGGTCAAGCTTCGGTGGCCTTGGCTCGACAACCATCGCGCTCAAGCATCCTGAAGCCTTTGGCGCGGTGTTGTCGCTTTCGGGGTCCTATTGGTGGTCGGACAAGGGAGCATATTCTGGCGCCAATATGATTGCCCGGCGCGTGGCGACCCATGATCGTGCGCCGGTTCGCTTCTATCTTGCAGCAGGCCTGTTCGAGACCAGCCGTGGCGATGGCTTTGCGAGCATTTTGGAGCCAAACAGGCATCTGCATGATGTGCTCCTTGCTAAAGGCTATAGCGTGGTCCATCAGGAGTTCCCAACGGCGCACGACATGTTTGCCTGGAGAGAGCAGTTGCCTCAAGGGCTGATTGCATTGCTGGGAAGCGTGGATGCCAATGCGCGAGTGGTTGGCAAATAGGCTGTTGATATCTTGAATTTGATATTCAAATTTAAGTCATGAGCCTGTTTTGGTGCTTTTCATTGCCACATCTTGGCCTATGTTGCAAGTGACACTCATGTTTAAGAGGCAATTCTGCCTCTCCCGCCTCCTCTTTTTTTGAAGTGCTTACAAGGGATTGATAGATGACTTCACGACCGTTTCGCCTTGCTTTGGCTTTTTCTGGCCTGCTTGCATTTGTTGCTCCGCAAGCTCTGGCTGAAGACTTGGAAATACCAACGGCACGGGATGCCGTGCACTTTTCCAGCCATCCGAGCTCTGTGGTTGTGATGGATGTTGCCGCTCTGGATACGATTGATGCCTTGGGGGTTGAGCCGGTCGGTGTGCCCGACAAGCTCTATGTTTCCTATCTGGATCATCTGTCGCAATCGGCGGAAGGCGTTGGAAGTCTGTTTGAGCCAAACTACGAGGCCATCAATGCGCTGCAGCCGGATCTGGTTGTCGTTGGTGGTCGCTCCGCCAAGCAGTATGACCAGATGTCGAAAATGGTGCCAACCATCGATATGACGATCTGGGGGACCGACATGGTTGGTCAGGCCAAGGCCCGTCTGGAAGCCTATGGAGCACTGTTTGACAAGGAGCAAAAAGCCAAGGAGCTGGAAGCGGCATTCGATGCCAAGGTTGCCGAGGCGCAAGCCGCTGTTGAGGGCAAAGGCAACGGGCTGATCATTCTGGCCAACGGGCCGAAAATTTCGGCCTATGGTGCAACGGGCCGGTTCGGTTGGTTGCATGATGCGGTTGGCTTGCCTGAAGCCATTGAAAGTGTGGAAGATGCCACTCATGGCGAGGCGGTTTCCTTCGAGTTTATCCGCGACGTCAATCCCGATTGGTTGCTGGTAATTGACCGTTCTGCTGCGATCGGAGCCAGTGGCGCCTCGGCAGATACCACTCTGGACAATGCTCTCGTGCATGAAACCAAGGCATGGAAAGAAGGCCATATTGTCTATCTCGATGCGGCTAATATCTATATCGCCAGCGGCGGCATACAGTCCATGACCCACACGCTTGACGAGGTTATCAAGGCATTTGGCAAGGCTGATTGATCGTGATGACAACAAGGCAGCCTGCATTGCTATGTGTGTTGGCTGCCTTGTTTATCATTGTCATTCAAAGGTGATGAAACATGATCAAGGGTTGGATATTCGCGCTTGCCATTTTGGGGCTCGGAATCGTTTCGAGCCTTTTTGTTGGTGCGATTGATCTGGATGCCGGTCGCTTTTTGCAAACCGGAGAAGGTCTGAATCTGCTTCTGGTCAGTCGTATTCCGCGTACGCTGGCCGTTTTGCTGACCGGTGCGTCGTTGGCTGTTGCCGGTATTATTATGCAGATGATTGTTTCCAACCGATTTGTTGAGCCGATGACGGCGGGCTCCGGCTCGACTGCGGCGCTTGGGCTGTTGCTCATCACCTTTTTGATGCCTCAGGCATCGATATTTCTCAAGATGATTGCTGCCTGCGTTTTTTCGCTTCTGGGTACGATGGTGTTTCTGGCGATGGTGCGCCGCTTGCCTGCGCATCAGCCATTGCTGGTGCCGTTGGTGGGGATAGCCTATGGCGGGGTTGTAAGCGCGCTCGTGACGTTCATCGCCTTCCAGACGGATCTGCTGCAATATCTCCAAACATGGTTCAATGGCGAATTTTCGGGCATCCTTCAGGGGCGCTACGAGCTTTTGTGGTTGACCGGAATATTGATGATTGTGGCCTATCTTGTGGCTGACCAGTTCGCCATTCTCGGACTTGGCCGCAATGTCAGCATCAATCTGGGGCTCAATTACCACCAGATCGTGCGGCTGGGGTTGGTGATTGTATCACTGATTTCAGCGGTGACGGTGGTCACTGTCGGGGTCATTCCGTTTGTCGGGCTGGTCGTGCCCAACATCGTCAGCCGGTGGCTGGGTGATAATTTGCGTAAGACGCTTCCCGTTACAGCCATGATGGGCGCGGGGCTGGTTCTGCTCTCTGATCTCATTGGGCGGATCGTGCGCCATCCCTTCGAAATTCCGGCAGCAACCATTTTTGGATTTGTCGGTGCTGCGCTGTTTTTGTGGCTGCTCTATTTTCCGCCGCGCCGTCCTTCGACAGCTGAAAGCCAGCAGGAGAAAAGCGCCTGATGGTTGAAAGACGCCTGATATATGCGTTTCTGCTGTTTGTGGTCTGCGCCGTTGCCTTTTTGACGATCAACGCTCGGGGTAACTGGGAGTTCGTATTGTGGTTTCGCGGGACCAAGCTTTTGGGTATCTCTCTGGTGGCGATTGCCATTGCGGTCTCTACGGTTTTGTTCCAAACGCTGACGAAGAACCGCATTCTGACGCCCTCCCTTATGGGGTTCGATGCCCTTTATGCACTGCTACAAACCGCGCTGGTCTTCTTTCTAGGCGGCCTCGGCTTTGCGCAATTGGCGCCTCAGGTTTCCTTCTTTACGTCTTTCTTCTTCATGATGCTTGCCTCACTGGCTCTGTTCGGCACTCTGCTCGGGCAATCGCAGCAAGCGCGCGGGGAAGATATGCATCGTCTGTTGTTGACGGGCATTATCTTCGGAGTTCTGTTTCGCTCGGTTACCTCCTTTTTTCAGCGCCTGATTGACCCCAATGATTTCGTGGTTGCTGCCACCTCTTCCATGGCCAGCTTCAACTCCATCAACGGCGATCTGCTTCTGGTAAGCAGTGTGATCATGGCGTTGGGGCTGATTGCTGCCTGGTATTTTCGATTTGATCTGGATGTGTTGGCGCTGGGGCGCGATGCGGCGATCAATCTTGGCATCAATTACAAGCAGCGGGTTTATGTAACGCTTGTTATCATCGCCAGTCTGGTGTCTGTCTCAACCGCACTGGTCGGGCCGGTTGCTTTTTTCGGCCTTCTGGTCAGCAACCTCACCTATCATCTGTTTCCCACCCATAGACATGCCATTATGCTGCCTGCGGCCTCGCTCCTGTCGGCTTGCGTGCTCATCGGGGGGCAAACCATCCTTGAGCAACTTCTCAACTTCTCTACGCCTCTCAGCGTGATTGTCGAGTTTCTGGGAGGTGTGACCTTCCTTCTCCTGATTTTGAAAGGAAGGAGCCGATGATTGACATCCGCTCTATCAGCCATGCTTTGCATGGGCAGACAATTCTCAGTGATATTTCGGTCCAGTTGCCAAAGGGCAAGGTCACAGCGCTGGTTGGCCCCAATGGGGCTGGTAAGTCCACCCTGCTCTCCCTCATCGCTCGCCTGCAGCCCTTGCAAAAAGGCACCATTGAGGTCGACGGGCTGGATGTAACCCAGACACCGAGCAAGCAGCTGGCCAAGACACTCGCTATCCTTACCCAATCCAACCAGTTGGCCTCGCGGTTGACCGTTGCAGATCTCGTTGCCTTTGGCCGCTTCCCGCATCATCAGGGTCGGCCAACGGTTGAGGATAATAAGCTTGTTGATGAAGCCATCGAAAGCCTTGAGCTTGCTTCCATCCGGCATCGCTTCATTGATGAAATATCGGGGGGGCAGCGGCAGAAGGCTTTTGTGGCCATGGCCTATGCGCAGGATACCGATTATTTGCTGCTTGATGAGCCCTTGAACAATCTGGATATGAAAAGCGCCCGCACGCTTATGCAGCGCCTTGGTTCCCTTTCAGCCCAGTCGGGCAAGACCATTGTTGTTGTTCTTCACGAGATCAACTATGCGGCGCTTTATGCAGACTGGATTGTTGGCCTGAAAGACGGGCGCCTGGTGGCCAACGGTGAGACAAAATATTTCCTGACCAACGAAACGATTGAGCAAGTCTTCGACATGCAGGCCGATATTCACGACGTCGGTGAGCATCGCTTTGTCATGCATTATCGCTAAAGCCGGCTTTGATCGCGTGGCGTCTGAGCGATAGAAAATGTCACTTTAGCGCAAGTCTGTTAACTTGAATATTTTACTCATAAATAGATATTCTGACTATTCACGCACATCTCTGCCTGAATCGGTCGAAGGGGTGCGTTTCTTCTTGTCCTGACGCTGTGATGGCTAGGGTTGACCTTCATGCTCGTTTTGAAGAGATCACCAGCTCTGCTGCATTGATGGATGGATGGTTTCTTAAATTTGGGAGCGTATAGAATGCCAATTCGTAAGTCCTTTCTGATTGGATTTTCTTGCCTTTTTCCTCTGCTGCACGCTTCTGCACAGGCAACAGAAGCTGCACCGAATAGCGATAGGGTGATTTCTGTTGAGCTTAACAATGCTCAAGCGCTTGAAGGTGCCTGCCGACTGTCCTTCCTCATCCGCAATGACCTTGGTATGCCCTTGCAGACGATGGGAATAGAGATTGTCATGCTGGATAAAAAGGGATTGGCGCAGGATCTGATGGTTCTGAGTACGGGCGCCTTGAGCGAAGGCAAACGTCGGCTGCGTCAATTTGATTTGCCCGATGTGGACTGCGACGCGCTGAGCGAAATTCTGATCAATGACGTTTCGGACTGTCAGGCAGAGGGCATGACGGCCAGCAGCTGTCTTGCTGCGCTACGCCCCTCTTCCCGCACCAATATCAAGCTGGGGCTGTAGGTCCTTTGGACCCTCAGTCCTTGTTTTTCTAACCTTATATTCTGTTAATCGGAAGTTTCATCATGACTGAAAGTGCAACAGGGTCAGCTTCGGATCTTGCCACGACAATTGCTCAAACCACTCAAACTATGGGGCAATCTTCTGGAGCTAGGCCCGCTATGGATGTGGTTGGTGATGCCGTTGGAAATGCGCCTGCCGACACCTCGAGCAGTTTTGATCTGAATGCCCTATGGGGGCAAATCCACTCCATGATCGACATGGGTGGTCCGGTGGTCATGCTGCTTGCTGTCTTGTCGGTTCTTTCCTTGTCTGTCATTCTCTATAAGCTATGGCAGTTTTCCTTTATCGGTATCGGTCGACACAGCCGGGCACGCAAGGCCATTGGACTTTGGCGTGCTGGGCAACGGGAAGATGCGCTTGCCTTGCTGGATAAAGGCAAGTCCCCTGTCACAATCGTTGTCGCGCACGCCATGCGGGGGCAAGTGAACCATCCGGATAAACAGGCCCTGATACGCGAAGATATCGAACGGGTTGCTTTGCAGTCTCTCTCGCAAACGCGGGTCATGTTGCGGTTTCTTGAAACCGTTGGTCAGATTTCACCCCTTCTGGGTTTGTTCGGCACTGTGATCGGCATGATTGAGGCTTTTCAGCGGCTTCAGGAAGGCGGGGCGACTGTTGATCCGTCGGTGCTGGCGGGTGGCATTTGGGTGGCTCTGCTGACGACTGCAGTGGGTTTGGCTGTGGCCATTCCTGCGAGCTTATTCGCAGACTGGTTCGCTAGCAGGGTTGAGCGCGAACAGAGCGTGATGGAAGAATTGGTAACGGCGGTGCTGACTGGCCAACTGACGGACAAAGCGTCGGCCTATTCTGCAGAGGCGACATCCGGTCAAGGGGGGCTTGGCTATGCGACTTAGTGCGCCACGCAAAAGGCGCTCAATTGTCGGCCTGACGTCTCTTATCGACGTCATTTTTCTGCTGTTGCTGTTCTTCATGCTGTCCTCCACCTTCTCACGTTATAGTCAGCTGGATCTGGGCGTCGCGGGTGTTGGGTCTGGTTCAGGCGGGGAACGGCCCAAGCTGATCATGTCTCTTTCTGATGATAGCGTGCTGCGGCTCAATGGCCGTGTAACGGAGCTTGGCGGTTTGGATGCGGCATTGGAGCCGTTTCTTGCAGAAGGTGTTGAGCGGGCTGTGATTGTGCCAAGGGGCGATGTCACCCTGCAGGAGTTGGTTGCGCTTCTTGAGACCGTCAAGTCGAGCAAACTCAAATCCGTATCTCTGGCGAATTGATTGAAGGAGATCCAGCCTTTGAAGCTGGTTGATCACCATGCGTATGCATAAGGCGAAAGCCCATAAGAAAGTCCTGCCGGACAATACCATACCGCTCATCAACATCGTGTTTCTGATGCTGATCTTCTTTCTTATTGCCGGTACGGTTGCGCCTCCGGTTTCCTCTGAGTTGACGCCACCCAATGCCAGCAAGCTTGAGCAAATGCCCCCTGCTGGCAATGCGGTAGAAATATTGGCTGATGGCACGCTCATTCATCACGGACGCGAGCTGAGCCTTAAAGAGATGTTAGCGCTGTTCCCTGCTGCCGATGCACTGCAACCAGCCAAGGCCAGCAGCGCGAGTGGTGTCGCTCCTACTTCGCCCCAGAGCAATGAAATCCTTCATATACTGGCTGATAAGGCGCTCCCCGCCAAAAAACTGATGACCGTATTGCAGGCCTTTCGTGCTGCGGGGCATCGCAAAATCCGTTTGGTTACCTTGCGTGAGGGAGACTGATGCGCCTATCCGGTTTGTCCCTATTTATCCTGTTATCCCTACTCGTGCATGGTCTCGGTGCATGGCTGTTGCTTGATGCTCCGCAAGAGTTCCGCGAGGAACGGGGCGCTGGCGCGACGGCGCTCGAAGTGGGTAGCCTGTTTAACTCCGTGGCGCAGGATGCTGTGGAGCCGACGCGCGTCGAGGAGGTGTCCGAGAGCCAGAGACCCGTTGATCCTGTCGAGCCTGTTGAACCAAGAGAGGTGGTCACTGAACAAACTCGCCCGGCCGTTGAGCAAATCAGTGCACAAGAGATGGCTGCGGTTACGCCGGACGCTGTTTTGGATAGCCAGCTACAAGATCTGACCGCAAATGATGCGTTGGACAGCCCTGATATCGTCAAGCCCGAGGCGATCGAGCCCGTCGATACGGATGAAGCTGAAGTATTGAAAGACGCATCAGTGGTGGCTCCGCGTCAGATAGTTGAAGAAAGCAAGATTGAGCCAGATCCTGTCAAGACAGTGGAAGCGCGGCCCGTTCAAGCCACAGCCCAGGTTATCGAGCGTTTGCCGCAGCCTAAAGCGCGCCCACCTGCGCCCAAACGGGTAGCCGCCAAGCCCGCTGAAAAGCAACAGAAAGCCCGCAAAGCAACTGTAGCATCTCGCAAGGGTGGTTCTGTTGCCAACAGCAAGGGGCGTGCTGGCGCTACAGGTGGCAACGGGGGCCGAAGCACCACTTCCAACGGCGATGCTCTGACGTCGAACTATAAGGGCAAGGTGCGTTCTGAAGTGGCACGCAAGAAACGCTACCCCAATGCGGCGCGGCGCAGAGGGGAGACCGGAACGGCGGTCATTCGCTTTGTCGTTGCGCGCAACGGGGCCATGTCCGGTTTGCAGTTGGTGCGCTCATCCGGGAGCGACACCCTCGATAAGGCGGCCTTGAAGATGGCGCAAAGAGCCGCCCCCTTCCCCGACATTCCGGCTGGAACGGGAAAAAGTCAGATCAGATTCACGTTGCCCGTGAGTTTCTCCAGATAATAAAATGGGCGACGTCAAAGGGTCTGCGTCGCCCGGAATACTCTATTTCCCTTGATGCTTAGTCAGCGCCCACGCGCGCGACCATTGGCACATAATTTTCCAGCTCCTCTGCCGGGAAGGTGACCGTCCTGCCCTCTTCCGCCGAATAATAAAGTCCCATGAGCATTTGCACCACGGCAACTCCATCTACGAATGTCTCGCTTGGAGTTTCTCCCTTGCGGAAGCATTCTACCATGTGCCGGTTTTCATCGGTGTAGCCATAGATGCCTGCTTCATCTTCCAGCACGGGCATGAGCCCCTGCTCGGCATTTTGCTTTTCGACCAGATCTTCGCCTTCGGCACCCGAGATTTCGCGGGACATGAAGATCTTGAGGCCGGTGGCCAGAGAATTGAATTCCATGGAATATTCCGGTCCAAGCAGTTCCAACTGGATGCGCAGACCTGCGCCCACATAGGCCCATGACGTCGTCGCCTCGATCATCAGGTCGTGGCCCTCTTCATCTTCCAGCGTGATGGTGGCGCGGGCAAAATCTTCCGATGGTCTGTTGCGGTAGTCAACGTCTGGTCCATAGCGCTCGCTCAGCTGCTGGGCATATTGGGGTTGTGTCCATTTTAGGTTGGCCACGGTGCCATTGACCGCCTTGATCTTGAGCGAGCTGCGCGGTTTTGCCGGATCGGTCAGAAGATGGCGCGCAACCTCGACACTGTGGCACATCATGTCATTGAGCACGCCGCCGCCCTGTTTGTCGCCTTGCCAGAACCAGGCTGCGTGGGGGCCGGAATGTTCCTCGGCTGCGCGCGCGAGATAAGGTCGCCCGGCATTGGCCGCTGCGCGCCGCCAGATGATCTCCTTACCGCGCAAGACTGGCGTACAGAAGACCTGATTTTCCAGATAGCCATGATTGAGTTTGGCGTCTTCCGCCAGCCGGAGCATTTCATTTGCCTCACCGATGGTGCGCGCGAGCGGTTTCTCGCAGGCAACGGCAACAATCTTGCTGCGCTTCTCGGTCACGGCTGCATGGATCTGGCGCATGATATCAAGGCGCGTGTGATTAGGCGACAGAATCCAGATGGCGTCGATGCCCTCATCTTCAAGCATGCCGTCCAGCGAAGAAAAGGAGGTGCATGGACCAAGCCCAAGCTCCGCGGCCAGATCGACGATGCGCTGGCGGTTTTCTTCGCTACGGCTATAAACCCCACCTACTTTGACATTACGTACACCGAGCATCGATTTGAGATGAAACTCAGTGATGAAACCACTTCCCACGAGGCCTATCGTCAGAGTGTCTTTGGGTGTCATTGTCATGCGTGTCTTCCCCCTAATTCATATTCAGATACTGGTTCTAATTGGTTTTTGTGTTGATACAGGGACCGAGGCCTGTGTCTCCCTGAACAGCCAATCAAGCCGGATTCCTGCTCAATACGATGGATGATAGGTCTTTTGTGGCGGTGGTGCGGTTGTTTCCCTGATGACAATCTCTGTTGGAACCACGATGGAGTCCGTGTCCGGATTATCGCCGGAAAGATGGGCGAGCAGCCGTGTCATGGCACGACGTCCAATTTCAAGGCATGGCTGGCGCACGGTCGTCAAGGCGGGCACGAAAGCCTCGGCGAGATAGGTGTCATCAAAGCCGAAGATCGAAAGATCCTCGGGTACGGAAAGCCCTCTCTTTTTGGCCGCACGTATGGCGCCGAAAGCCATTTCATCATTGGCCGTGTAAATGGCGGTCGGTGGGTCTGGCAGATCAAGAAGACGGTCGGCGGCTCTCTCTCCGCTTTGATAGCTGAAATTGCCCTGTTGGATATAGGCCTCCGGCAGCTTGAGCCCGTCGGCCATCATGGCGTGGCGAAATCCCGCCAAACGCCTCACGCTCATGCCTTCGGGAATGGGGCCTGCGATATAGGCAATCTTCTGGTGCCCCAGCGAGACGAGATGATCAATCGCCTCGATGGAGGCGTATTCATTGTCAATGACCACGTGGGTCAAGTCGACATTGTCGATCATTTCAAGAGCCACAACCACTTTTTGGGAGATGTCGTGAGGCAAGTCGCAATCGAGCGGCATTTTGCCGGTCATCAGAATCATTCCGTCAGCACGGCCATCGCTCAACATGTTGAAATAGTCGGCTTCTCGCTTGGGGTCGTCCTCGGTGTTGGCCATCAAGAGCGAGTAACCTGCATCATGGGCTATGCTTTCTGCGCCCTTGAAGATATCCAGATAAAAGGGGTTGCCGATGTCGCGGACCACCACCAAGATCGACATTGTCTTCTGGGTTCTGAGGTTGCGCGCGCTTATGTTGGGGCGATAGTGCAGTGTTTCGGCAATCGCGCGAATATGGCTAAGTGTCGGCTCCGCGACCAGCCCTGTGCCACTCAAGGCGCGCGAGACCGTCGTCGGCGATACACCGGCCTTGAGTGCGATATCTTTGATTTTTGCCCTCTTGTTCACGATTGCCCTCGTTCGCTTCTTATGGTCCCCCTTTTTGTTCCTGTTGTTGTTGCTATCCGCGCAAGGCCTTGCTGCGACCATAGAACAAGAGGAGAACAAGCAGGGTGAGGCCAAACACGACCTGTCGACCGGATTCGCCTATGCTGAGTGTGGTCAGGATGCTTTGCATCAGGATCAACAGGAAAGCACCGGCCATCGTGCCTGTATAGCCGCCTTTGCCTCCGGAAAGTGGGGTTCCTCCGAGAACAACCGCGATGATCGAAGACAGCATGTAGCTATCGCCCACATTGGCAAAGGAGGTACCTGAATAGCCAAGAATGCAGATGCCCGCGAGCGCTGCGAACATGCTCGACAGGGCGAACAGCATGATGCGGATCAGCCGCACCGGCACACCCGCCATATAGGCGGCATTTTCGTTTGAGCCGATGGCGTAAATCTTGTGTCCAAGGGATGTGCGCATCAGCAGGAAGGCCATCAGCAGCCCTACCGCTGCCCAGAGCCATATGATGCCGGGTAGATTGAACAGGAAGGGTTTGGAGACAAAATTGGCAAGCGCAGGAGCTGCTAGGCCCGATGGAATGCCCTGTCTTATGACCACCAGAAGGCCCTGAAGCACGCCGAGCATGCCAAGGGTCATCACAAGCGGCGGAATGCCGAAAATGGTTACGCCAACGCCATTGATCAGACCTACCAGCCCGCCAGCAGCGAGACAAACGAGGATGGCGGCAATGATATTGGCGTTGCTGCCATCCATGACATTGCCAGCGAGCACGGCGCTCAGGGATACGACCCCTCCGACAGAGAGGTCGATCCCCTCGCGTCCCCCCAATATAACCAGATTTTGCCCGGCAGCGACGATACCGAGCAAGGCTGCCACGATGAGCAGACGCAGGATCTGTTCCATCGAAGCAAAGCCGGGTGACAATGCTTCGCCCGCAGTGAGCAGAAGCACGATCAGAATGAATGCGACCAGAAGCGGGTTTTTCAGATAGACAAAGAGTGTGGATCGGGACACTTGCGGGTTGCTATGCTGCATGATGGTCATTGGTTGATCCTCTTGGAAGCCAGAACACCGAGCATCAGCACCACAAGGATTGTCGCCCCTTGGGCCAGATTCTGCCATTGCGACGGGACGCCTGCATAAAAGACAAGCGAGCTGATCAAGCCGATGATGATCGCTCCGATGGCCGAGCCAAAGGCTGACCCGATGCCGCCGGAAAGGGCTGTCCCCCCCAGCACAACAGCGGCCACGCTCGACAGTGTCATGGCTCCGCCCACGAGCGGATCGCCGCTGGCCGTATCACCCGTGATGCAGAAGGCGGCAAGGGCTGCAAAAATACCGCAGATGATATAGCCGTAGATCCGGATGCGCGTCACTGACAGGCCGGATTGATAAGCCGATAGCTGTCCATTGCCCACGGCGAGCAGCTTGGTGACAAGCCCGGTTTTCGCCATGATAGCCAGAAGCGCGATCAGAATGGCGATGAAGAAGAAGACATTGGGAATGCCATAGCTGCGCCCACCATAGACCTTCCAGAAGAGGCTTGGTGCCGGCATGCCAGCCACCGGCAATACCCAGAGCGCGATACCGGAAATAAGAATGCTGGTGGCAAAGGTTGCCACGATGGCTTGCATACGCAAGCCGGAGACGACGATGCCATTCATCAGGCCACATAAGGCGCCGATCGCTATGCCTGCGCCCAGCGCTAACAAAACCACATAGGGTTCGCCGCCGAATTGGCTCATGATCACCACAATGGATACATTGACCAGAGACAGGATGGCTCCCACAGACAGGTCAATATCGGCGGTGTAGACCACAAAGGTCTGGCCCACGGACAGAAACACAAGGGCAAGATAGGTGCTCGCAACGCCCTTGAGCGCACGCACCGTCATACTGTTGGGTTCGGCGATGCCGTTCAGGATGAACAGCAGCATCAGCATGCCAAGCGCCGGTATGAAGGGAAAGCGCCTTAACAAGGTTGCCATGCGGGATTTGAATGATATGGCCTTGGTCATTGTGCCCCCGAATATGCTGCCTCATAGAGGTTGAAGCGTGTCTTGTCTTCGCCCACGAGTTCGCGCGAAACCGAGCCATTGTTGAAGACCAGAATGCGGTCTGAATGGGCAAGCAGCTCGCCATCTTCGGACGAATAGAGAATAATCGCCATGCCTTCGTCCGCGAGCTTGCGCACCAGCGCGAAGAGTTCGCTTTTGGCGCTGAGGTCGATGCCCTTTGTCGGGTCGTCCAACAACAGGATATCGGGCGGATTGGTCAACCAGCGGGCGATGACCACCTTCTGCTGGTTGCCTCCCGAAAGAGAGCTGATGGAGGCTCCGAGGCTGGAATATTTGGTATTGAGTGCGCCGAGAGCAGGCTCGATGATGCGTGCAAGCACACTCGGGAAGGCGAGAAATGTCTTGTCCTTGAGGAAATGGATGGGCGACACATTTTCCATGATGGAACGGCCGGTTATGACACCATCACGCACGCGATCACCGGAAACATAGGAAAAGCCATTCTTGATGGCCGCGCGCGGGTTTGTCGGGTGAACCGCCTCACCATTGAGCAGCAGTGAGCCGGACTGGAGCTTTTCGGCGCCAAACAGGGTGCGTAGCAAGGTCGATTGACCCTGACCGTGCAAGCCTCCAAGGCCGAGGATTTCACCCTTGGCAAGGGAAAAGCCGACATTGCGAATATGCGCTCCCGAGAGTCCTTCGGCGACCAGACAGCTTTCGGTCTTCTTTTCGGCTTGCGGGGCTAGGCTGGCCTCTAGGGCTGCGGCTTCGGGCTGCTCTCCGATCATGTCACGAATGACTGTAGAGTGATCCGTCTCTTCAATAAGGCGCGAGGAAACTGTTGTGCCGTCGCGAATGACGGTGATCCTGTCCGCAATATCGAAGATCTCGTCCATACGATGGGAAATGAAGATGATCGACCGCCCCTCGTCCTTCAGCTCGCGCAAGATGGAGAAAAAGCATTCCACCTGCGAGCGATCAAGCGCTGAGGTCGGTTCATCAAAAATCAGGATCTCGGCTTCGCTGGCCAGCGTCTTCATGATTTCAACCAGTTGTTTCTGGTCGGGGCGCAGCTTCGCCACCGGAGCATCGGGGGTGAACCCCTCTCCGATTACCGTTTCGAATTTGCTGATATAATGCTCAGCTCTCTTGTTGAGTTCGGCATCATCTATCAGGCCACCTGCATGGGTTGGCAGGTGATAAAGGTTGATATTCTGGGCGATTGATAGGCTGTTGGCCAGGCTCAGCTCTTGATAGAACAGGCAAATGCCCATTTCCCGCGCAGCTTGCGGGCCAAACAGCGTGACCGGTTTGCCATTGAGTTCAAACGTGCCGCCATCTGGCCGAACGCTGCCAGCGATGACCTTGCAGAGCGTGCTCTTGCCCGATCCATTGGCTCCAATCAAAACATGGATTTCGCCGCGCTCGAGCAGCAGATCCCCGGAGGCCAAAGCAGTTGTTGCACCGTAATATTTGCAAATCTGCTGTAGCTTCAATCGACTCATGGCGATGCACCTTCGTTATCGTCTGTCGAAGGATGCCGCAGACACTTTAGGTCTGCGGCATCACTCATCGTGATTACTTGAAGTATGCTTCCGCTTCGTCGATGCTCAGCGCGCTTGTGTAGGAATAGAAGCCCGGTTTGCCTTCCAGTTCCTTGGCAACAGTTTCGACATTGTCCCCGTCGATGAACGGAATAGGCAGATACATGGCGTTCTTATACTGGCCTGCAGAGGCCGGTTCTTTCAGTTCCCTACCCTGAAGCATAAACACCGCGACATTGAGAGCGCTGGCCATGACGCCAGGAGGGTTCACAGAGGCGCCTGAGGTGAAATCATTCTTCACCCACAGATCGATGAAGTCCTTGCGGATTTCGCCTGTTGCTGCCACTTCACCGGCTTTTCCGGCATCCATCAGAGAGCGCCAGGCACCCGCTGCCATGCCATCCTGTACCCAGACACCGTCGATATCGGGATAGGTTGCCAGTAGGTTCTGCATGGCCTGCTGGCCTTGTGCCTGATCCCAGTTGGCGTTGACTTCGTTGACGACCTTGATATCAGGATATTGGTCAAACACACTGGTATAGCCAGCAATGCGCATTTCATTGGCCGGATGTCCGGCAACGCCGTTGATGGCGACCACCTGCCCTGAGCCTTCAAGGGTATCTGCGAGCCACTGTGCACTCAGAGCGGCCCAGTTGGTCTGATCGATGCCCACATAGATTGCGTCTTCCGAGGAGACTTCCGCATCGGTCGAAATGACCAGAATGCCATCTTCCTTGGCTTGTGCGAAGACCGGGTCAAAGGCGGTCGGGCTGTTGGGGTTGATGATAATGGCATCGACGCCCTGATTGATGAAATTGCGAACATGCGCAATCTGTCCGGGCACATCAACGTTGGCGCTTTGCACAACGACCTTGATGTCTACGCCCTTGTCTTTCCATTTTTCGGCAGCTGCTTGAGCTTCCTCAATCATCTGGGTGCGCCATTCAGAGCCAACCCAGCCGTTTGACAAGCCGATGGTAAAGTCTTCAGCTTGCGCTACAGGAACAGCCAGAGCCATCACGGCCATCCCCAGAAGTGCTGTTTTCAACTTCATCTGCTTCCTCCCATGTCACAAATGATGGTTGCAGTCTGGGGAGAAATGAAATCGATTTCAAACAAAATTATGAATTCGATTTCATCCCTATTCATTGGCTGTTCTGGGGGGGCTTTGAGAAAAGCTAAAACTTTGGTTTGTAAGGCTTTGAATCTGCAAGAAGACTTTACACATGTGCGAATGCTGTGCCCTATTGTCTGTTGGTTGACACGCCGATTGCATGAATTGTCAATGCTACTAAGTTCTCTAATTCAGAGGCAGATTATCGACAGGTTCTTGTCCATCGAATGCGCTTTACGGACCTTTCGGTACTAGTTCGTGAAAATGTCGCGTGGCAGTGTGATTTCAACGCGCAGGCCTTCGTTGCTATTGTTGAGGGTCATTTCGCCCTTGTGGTTGTGCACGATTTCATTGGCGATACTCAGCCCCAGCCCAACGCCTTTGGTTTTATGGCCTTCATTGCCCCGCTCGAAAGGAAGCAACACCTTTTCGATCTGGTCACTGGGGATGCCTGGACCTCCATCAACGATGGTGATAACGGTCTGCTCGCTGCCATCATAGCCAAGAAACACCTTGGCGTATTTCCCATATTTGAGGCTGTTATCAATGATGTTTGAGAGTGCCCGGCGCAACTGTTTGGGCTTGCCTATCATGAAACCGCGTGTCTGGGTGGAGAGCTCGATGGATGGGGCGACGCTGAATACGGAAGCAACCCCTTCAATTTCAATCGGAAGCGTTGAGTCAAAGCTCACATCCTTGTCCATATCCTGATAGTCATCGCACAGGCTGGTGATGAGCGAACTCAGCGAGAAGCGATGACGCTCTTCGGTATTCTTGTGCAGAGAGAGGAAATCAAGCGCCCCTTCCACAAGATCGTGGATGGTTTCCAGATCGCTGGCAAAGCGCTCTCGGGTCTCTTCTTCCTTGATCATTTCCGTGCGAAGCAACATGCGGGTTACAGGCGTACGCAGATCGTGGGAAATGGCAGCAAGGCCGAGTAGCTGTCGTTCGCGTTCCCGGTCGAAACGTTTGACCAGTTCGCGCATATTGTCCTGAATGGCTAGCGCCTCAGTGGGAGCGAACGGTCCGAGAGATTTGCGCGTGTATTTGGTGCCTTGGCTCAGCTTTCTGAATGGCAGCATGAGAGTGGAGGAAAAGGGGAAGCAAAGCGAAAGAGTGAGTGCGGCGACGAAGAGCGTGAGGAATGCGCCTTGTGTCTCGGAAAAACGCGCCCGCCAGAGCAAGGGAGACGAGATTTCAAGCACCTGATCTTGTTCAAGGAAGATATAGAGCGTGGCTTCTATATCCTGTCTGGCGATGGCCAGAGAAAGGGATGCCAGACGCACAGAAGCCGGGATGGGCTGATTGAAGGTGCGTGATCCATCTGTCGCATCCAGTGTCGGGTTATAGATGCTGTCTTGCTGCAAATCCGTGCTGTTGTTGCGCGAACTGAGCAGTCCCGGTAAAGGCGGATTATCCCTGAAGCGAACCGCTGCCCTGACGCGCTTATCGTTCAATATAAGGATCAGCGGTGACACAAAGCTGTCTTGCTCCCTTGGGAAGCTATTATGAAAGCGGAAGCTATAGGGTTTCTCCTGTCCAGCGCAATTCATTTTGGCCGGTTCGAGACTATTGAGGCAGCGCTCTATGATCTGAGACAGGCGGCCGCCCGTCATTTCTGCAATGGAGAGCTCTGCTCTTCGGTCCAGATAGGTTTGCACCACTATCCAGGTCGTAGCGATACCTGCCATGAAGGCCAGAGAGAGCATTGTCGCGATACGCGCGGCATGGCTGCGTGGGAATATGGACAGAATGGATTGCCGCATGGCCTTCAGCTCTTTCTAGAGAGTGGTCGATCGCGCTGAACTCGTTCCATTGGAGCTTTCAATCTCGCAACAGAATTTGTAGCCCTGATTGCGCACCGTACGGATGTACTGAGCCTTGCTATCCACGTCGGTCAGCTTCTTGCGCAAGCGACTAACCAGAATATCAATACGGCGATCACCAGGCTCAATGTCATGGCCAATCAGCAGCTGGGCCAATTCGTCACGGGATACCGGATTGGGGGACGCCTGTGCCAATATGGAGAGAACGGCATATTCGCGCGTGCTGAGCGGAACAAGCAGATTCCTTGGCGCATGCAACTGCTCGTTCGTCAGATCCAATACCCAGCCATCAAAGGAGAGCTTGCCAGCGGATGTCTTGCGCTCGCCCGGCCCTGTGCGCCTTAACAGCGCATTGATGCGCGCCAACAGTTCGCGTGGATTGAAGGGCTTCTCCATATAGTCATCGGCTCCCAGTTCCAACCCGATGATGCGTTCGGTGTCTCCCTTTACTGCCGAGAGGATGATAATCGGAACAGAAGACGTGGCCCTCACCTTCTTGCAGAATTCAAGGCCGCTTTCACCGGGCAACATCAGATCGACGATCAGTAGATCAAACATGACATTGCCGCGCCTATAGGCAACCTCTGCGGATTCCGAGACCACGCACTGAAAATGGCGTGCATCCAGATAGGAAGACAAAAGCGCTGAAATTTCAGGATCATCCTCAATGATATGGATACGCTGCATCCTGTTTCCTCCCCCCTAATACTCTTGACTAATCCATTTTAGACAACAAGAGTGTCAATGTTACAATTTGTAACATACATCGGTACCAAACACAGTTTCTGATACAAAAACTTACAAAAACCGGCTGCTGGTTCCAGAGAATCCATTCTACAATCAATAGGCATATTTTGTTTTCATTTTATCTTGGGAGGAAAAAATGAAATCTCTGAAGCTCGCTCTTATGGGAGCGATTGCGTTGGCTGCTACGCCACTTGCAGCTCAGGCTGAACCTGTTGCCGAAGTCCTGCACTATTGGACATCTGGCGGGGAAGCCAAGGCCATCAAGGAACTTCAACAAGCATTTCAAAAACGTGGCGGTAAATGGATCGACGCGCCTGTCGCTGGTGGCGGCGGCGATGCGCAGGCCGCAGTGCTGCGTTCTCGCGTATTGGCGGGTGATCCACCTGCTGCCGTTCAGATCAAAGGGCCGAATATTGCCGAATGGGCAGAAGCTGGCGCTCTGGGCGATTTGTCCGACGTAGCCAACGCTCAAGGCTGGGACGACATCCTGCCACAAGCCATCAAGAATGTTGTCAAATATGATGGTCATTATGTTGCCGTGCCGGTCAACGTGCATCGTGTCGACTGGATCTGGGCTAACCCGGAAGTTCTGGCAAAAGTCGGAGCTGAAGTGCCAAAGACCTGGGACGAATTCAACGCAACGGCTGACAAGCTAAAGGAAGCCGGTATCGTTCCGTTGGCCTATGGTGGGCAGCCCTGGCAGGATGCAACGGTTTTCGAAACCGTCGTTCTGGGCATCGGTGGCATCGATTTCTACAAGAAAGCAATGGTAGATCTGGATGAGGACGCTCTTGGCTCTGACACCATGATCAAGGTGTTCGACCAGATGCGGAAAATGCGTGACTATATTGATCCCGATTATCCGGGTCGCGACTGGAACCTGGCCACCGCTATGGTTATGCGCGGGGAAGCCGCCATGCAGATCATGGGCGACTGGGCCAAAGGCGAATTCGCCGCGGCGGGCAAGAAACCCGGCGTCGACTATATCTGCGCTCCTACACCATCCGATGGTGGCTATATTCTGAACTCTGATAGCTTCGCCATGTTCAATGTCTCAGGCGAAGACAAGAAAGAAGGACAGGATTTGTTGGCAGAACTGATCCTGGGTAAGGAGTTCCAGGAAACTTTCAATCTTTACAAGGGATCTATTCCTGCTCGCATGGATGTGCCTATGGATAAATTCGACTCCTGCGCCATCAAATCCATGGAAGACATGACTTCTGCTGCCAAAAATGACACGTTGGTCGGCTCTGTTGCTCACGAGATTGCACAGGCTGGCGCCGTTCGCGGTGCTTTCCTTGACGTTGTAACGGCGCACTTCAATTCTGACATGTCCTCAGAAGAAGCAACCAAGAAACTGATCGATGCGATCAGGCTCGCCAAATAAAAGCTTGCGGGGTTTGGGCCGGCCTTTTGGTCGGCCCTTTCATCCAGGGAGGCTTTCCGCTCCTTTCATATCGCTTGAAAGCAGAGTTTGCCTTGGCCTCCACACCCCAGAAAGGAGAGCCCAAATGGCTAGTGTTGCGGGAAAAATCGCGGTTAGGCTGGAGAGACTGATCCCCAAGCTTGTAATCGCTCCCGGCTTTTTGGCGATATTGCTGTTTGTCTACGGATTCATTATCTGGACGGCCTATATCTCTTTTTCCAAGTCGAAGATGCTGCCCAATTACACCCTGATCGGATTACGTCCGTATGAGCGATTGTTCCAGATGGACCGGTGGAATGTCGCATTCACGAACCTGATAATCTTTGGTGTGGCCTTCATCGCCATATCCATCATTATTGGTGTTTTGCTGGCAATTTTGCTTGATCAGCGCATTCGTATAGAGGGCGCGATCCGCACGATTTACCTCTACCCAATGGCGATTTCCTTCGTGATCACCGGTACCGCCTGGAAATGGATCATGAACCCGTCTCTGGGCCTGGAGACCGTGGTGCGCTCATGGGGCTGGGAGTCTTTTTCCTTTGGATGGATCGTCGATCAGAATATGGCTGTCTATGCGCTTGTCATGGCGGCCGTCTGGCAATCATCCGGTTTCGTCATGGCCCTGTTCCTTTCAGCGCTGAGGAGCGTTGATCAGGATATCATCAAGGCAGCCAGTCTGGATGGGGCATCGACCGCCAAGATCTATCTCAGGATCATTCTGCCTTCCATGCGGCCGGTTTTCATGAGTGCGGTGGTCATTCTGGCCCATCTCGCCATCAAGAGCTTCGATCTCGTGGTTGCATTGACCAACGGTGGCCCGGGATACTCCTCTACGCTGCCAGCCAACTTCATGTATGAGATGACCTTCCGCCGCAACGAGATCGGCGTTGGTGCCGCATCAGCCATCATTATGCTTCTAACCGTGATGGCGATCATGGTGCCATATCTCTATTCAGAACTGAGGGGGTCGAAAAATGTCTAATCTGGATATCGTAAGACCCGAAAATTCGTCATTCCAGTGGGTCGGACGGCTGCTGATCTGGAGCATTTTGTTGCTGTTTTGCTTCTGGTTTCTTATGCCTGCCTATGTGGTTATCAGCACATCTTTGAAAAATCTGGAAGAAATTCGGGGCGGTTCGCTGCTGGCCTTGCCTCATGAATTGAATTTTACCGCATGGCAGCATGCATGGAATCAGGCCTGTATCGGTGTTCAATGCACCGGCTTGCAGCCCTATTTCATGAATTCGGTGATGATGGCCATTCCAGCGGTGTTGTTTTCAACAATCCTTGGCGCGCTGACCGGATACACGCTGACCAAATGGCGTTTCAAGGGCAGCAACATCATCTTTGCGCTCATTCTGTTTGGCTGCTTTGTGCCGTTTCAGGTGGTTATCCTGCCAATGGCTCAGACGCTTGGTATTCTGAGGCTCACCAACACGGTTTATGGCCTCATTCTGGTGCATTCTGTCTATGGCCTCGCCTTCACCACCCTGTTTTTCAGGAACTATTATGTCACGATTCCTGATGAACTCATTCGGGCTGCGACCATTGATGGCGCCGGATTTTTCACGATCTTCTTCCGTATCCTTTTGCCAATTTCCCCACCAATCATCGTGGTGGCGGTCATTTGGCAATTCACCCAGATCTGGAATGACTTCCTCTTCGGTGTCAGCTTTACCACCGGAGGGTCGCAGCCGCTGATGGTTGCGCTCAACAACCTTGTAAACACGACCACCGGGGTCAAGCAGTATAACGTTGATATGGCTGCTGCCCTGATCACCGCAGCGCCGACGCTGCTGGTTTATATCGTTGCCGGTCGATATTTTGTCCGCGGCCTGACCGCAGGCTCGGTAAAAGGATAAGGAGAAGAAATATGGCATCCCTATCAATAAGAAATGCGGTCAAACGCTTTGGGGCGGTCGAGGTCATCAAGAATGTATCCCTCGATCTCAATGATGGTGAATTCCTCGTTCTCCTTGGCGCCTCGGGGTGTGGCAAATCCACTCTGTTGAATATGATTGCCGGTCTGGAGAATATCACGGAAGGAGAAATCCGGATCGGAGATCGGGTCGTCAATGATGTGCATCCCAAGGACCGAGACATCGCGATGGTGTTCCAGTCCTATGCGCTCTATCCGAATATGACCGTGGAGAAAAACATCGCCTTCGGTCTGGAGATGCGCGGCATCCCGAAGGAGGAACGCAACAAGCTGGTGTCGGAAGTGGCGACCATGTTGCAGATTGATCACTTGCTGGACCGGAAACCGGCGCAGCTTTCGGGCGGCCAGAGGCAGCGCGTGGCCATGGGGCGGGCCCTTGTGCGCCGACCAGAAATCTTCCTGTTCGACGAGCCACTGTCAAACCTTGACGCCAAGTTGCGTCTTGAAATGCGCACGGAAATCAAGCGTTTACACAAGGAACTTAACGCCACGATCGTGTATGTGACTCATGACCAGATCGAAGCAATGACGCTGGCGGACCGGATTGCCATCCTTAAGGACGGCATCGTGCAGCAATATGCGACACCGGCAGAGATCTATAACAAACCTACCAACGTCTTTATCGCCAGTCTGGTCGGGTCACCGCCGATGAATTTTCTCAATGCGCGGCTTGAAACCGTGGATGATGATGTGGTGGCCCATGTTCCGCTGACCAAAGATCCCGACGGTCAAAAGCTTGATCTTTCGCTCAAGGGCTATGACTCCGATTTGTCCGCCTATATCGGCAAGGAGGTCATAATCGGCATTCGTCCTGAAAATATCAGCTACACCGAAGAACCTGTAAAGGATGGCCATGAAGTGGTTCAAGGTGAAGTGGATGTTGTCGAGCCAACAGGGGCTGATACTCTCTGCCACATCAAATGGGGCATCAACTCGGTGCTGGCCCGCATCAACAACCGCATCGATGTTGCTATCGGAGACAAGTTCAATTGTGCAATCGATATGAAGCGCACCAATGTCTTCGATAAGAAAACGGAAACGCGTATCTGAAGCGCTCATTGGATTTTAAACAAAAAAGCCGGTCAAGAGATGGCTCTGACCGGCTTTCCTTATAGAGAGGTTTGTCATACGGGTGACTGGCCTCTCAGTCGGGTCGCGCCTTTGGCTCACTTTAATCCCCACATTAAGTGGCGATTGGCGCCTACCCGATACAATATGCCAATTGGTTCAAATCATCGGGCTATTCCCCATATCCGCGTAAATGCGTGGTAGCATCTCGCCAAGGCGGGTAAACTCTCGTAAGCAATGCTGGGCGAGACCTTTCACCGCTGGCGCAGGAACCGCTCTGTCCGGTGGGAGCATGAGGCGAGGTTTGCCATCTCTGATCAGATAGCCCATCCAGAAACGCGTACGGTGTTCAAGGCCCAGTTCTGTTTTCCGGAAGGAATGGCACATGATGGCTGGTGCCGGTATTGCATCCTTTGCTGCTCCAACCGGTTTGGACAACCCGAAACCTCCTGCAAAGGCGGCTATGTTGGGCTCCCTGAAGCGCTCTATGTCGAACCCGAAATCTTGAGGCGAGAGGAATTGAATGGCGATATTCTCCATGCCACCGCCGGCGTCTTCTGTCACATAGTGCACCCTGCCCCAATTACGCTTTGAAAGCGGAATGCTCTCATCCAGCAGCCGCTCTCTATCTTCTGGAGAGACTTGAGTGTCCGCGTGGCAATCGGGATACCAGAGGCGATAGCGCAGACCTTCGAGCGGATGCCAGACAAACCACCAATCGATCATGTCCGTCGTGACATCGGGGTAGAGCATTTTGTTGGCAATGAAACCGGCTCCGTTGGGCAGTATACACCAGCCTGTTTCCGTTTCCAGATATCCCGGATCGAGAAGATCATTGATCTGGTCTGGTAAAATCGCCTTTTGAGGATTACAGGGTTCGTCTATCAGTGCGAGTTGCGACGGATCGGGTTCAGGAATGGCTTCCTTAAAATATTTGGCCAAGGGGCCTGCCAGTTCTGCGTCTGTAAGAGGTAGTCTGGCTGTCTTTTGCGCTGCTTGCGCGAAATACAGATCGGAGTCTATGGCGGGAAAAGGCGTTGGCTCAAGCATCCAGACAGTCCTTTCTGACACCACGCTTTGTCAAGGCCCAGTGCGTCAAGTGTAACTCTCTGAGGTCCACGTGATCCTCCCGTATCTCGAAGTCCCGAACACTATCCTCAAATCTGTTTCTAATCGGATAGCGGGCATAAAATATTTTTTCAACCATAATTTGGCGTAAAGGTTTGGGTTTATTGACTTAGTCCCTTTGCTCGGTGCTGATTTTATGAGTATCGTCAGTGAAAGGCCAATCAGTGAAACTCATAAGCGAAATAAGTCAAATTGATGGATAAGTTTGATCTCAATCTTCTGCGGAGCCTTCAGCTTTTGCTCAAAACATGCAATGTGACACTGGCTGCAAAGGCCCAAGGCGTGAGCCAGTCTGCCATGAGTTACAATCTGGCTCGACTGCGCACCCATTTTGGGGATGAACTCTTGACCCGTCAGGGCGGCAAAATGGTTATGACTCCATTTGCGCACGGGCTTCAATCACCCCTTGAGGAGGTATTTGCCAGTCTGGAAGCGCTTACCGTCAAGGATAAGTCTCTGGATCTTGCCCAGTGTCATGAGAGTTTTGTCATTGCGCTGCCAGATATCGCTGAAGCCGATTTTGCACCCGGATTGTTGGCTCTGGTCCGAAGAGAAGCGCCTAACATGACGTTGCATTTTAACCCTCTTGGGTCGATTGATGTCTATGATGAGCTCGATAGTGGCTCCATTCATTTCGCAATCGGAGCCTATCTGGAAGGACGTGTGCACCATAAGCGGAAACTCATGTTTTATGAGCAATTCCTTTGCCTTTACAATCCAGCATTTTTCGACGAGATCTTGCCTGATGAGCTAGAACAATGGTTGGCCTTGCCGCATTTGGTCATGCAGGAAAGCAAGGGCGAGCCGGATCCGCTGCGGCGGGCTTTGGGCAAAACCTACAAGCGGCTCAAAGTGGCGGCTACCACATCACGGCTAATGCTTGTTCCGCATCTGATAAAGCAAGCGCCAGTGGTTTCCACTCTGCCCTCAAGCATTGCCATGCGCTTTGCTCAGCAGCATGGCTTTAAGGTAGCGGTGCCGCCGTTTAAGCTCAAGGAAGTTCCTATAGCGCTTGTCTGGCATGCCTCCTTTGATAAGTCTCCGGCGCATGTCTGGCTGCGGAATACCATCAGTAACTCTTTTCATCCCACCCATGGTTAGGCAGGTTTGTATCGGTTCCGATCTGGAGAGAGGAGCGTTATGAGAGGGGGGGCTCAAAAAAAATGAGGCCCGACCTGTTGGCTGGACCTCATTGACAGCAATCGTTAGAACGGGTCCCCCAAATAAAACGGCTCCTGGAGTGCTGCCCTGGAAACTTCTGGTGATAAAATATCAACGTTATGGATTTTGCGCCAACTCAACTCAAAAAGCAAGTCTAGAAATGTACCAGTTCAATTGCATATTCTTTAAAATATATACTTTAGGATAAAATGTTTGTTGATTTTTTGGATTCTTGTTCCATGTATTAGGTGCTGTTTGATTATGATTTTAATGAGATATTCTCGTTATTAAGCCTGTTGGGCGTTTTTTATAAATAAACGAAAATAGAATGGGACATCTATTCTCAATTCTCGGGAAAGCGGGCGAAATGTTGGTTGGGTGAGTGTTCTGAATACAAAAATCCCCCGAGACATTATGTCACGAGGGCTTTTTTATTCAGAAATGGCTAAGAGCCGAGTTCTGCATATTATTGCGGAACTTTGCCGTCGATGCCCTGAACGTACCAGTTCATGCCGAGCAGAGTGCCGTCGTCAAGGGTTTCGCCTTCTTTGACCGCCAGGGTGCCGTCCTGCTTGTAGACCGGGCCGTCAAATGGATGCAGCTCGCCAGACTTGATCTTTGCTTCGGTTTCAGCGGCCATTTTGGCAACGTCTTCCGGCATGTTGGTGAAGTCTGCCATGTGAACCATTTCCATGTCAAAGCCACCCCAGGTGTCTTCAGACTTCCAGGAGCCATCCATGACGGCCTGAACGCGGGAAATGTAGTATTCGTCCCAATGGTCGACAATCGCCGTCAGCTGGTTTTTCGGAGCAAACTTGATCATGTCGGAAGCCTGACCGAAGCCAACCACACCGCGTTCTGCTGCTACCTGCAAAGGTGCTGCGGAATCAGTGTGTTGAACCAGGATGTCGGCGCCTTGGTCGATGAGTGCTTTGGCCGCGTCAGCTTCCTTGCCCGGGTCGAACCAGCTGTTGATCCAGATGATCTTGACCTTGATGTCCGGATCGATAGACTGTGCGCCCAGCATGAAAGAGTTGATGCCGCGAATAACTTCCGGAATCGGGGTTGCGCCGATGTAACCAACAATCTTGGACTTGGTCATCTTGGCTGCGATCTGACCGATCACATAGCGGCCTTCATAGAAACGGGCAGCATAGGTGGATACGTTGTCAGCGCGTTTATAGCCGGTTGCGTGTTCGAACTTCACGTCAGGGTATTTCTTGGCTACCTTCACGGTCGGGTTCATGTAACCGAAAGACGTGGTGAAGATGATGTCGTTGCCTGCGCGAGCCAGCTTTTCGATAACGCGTTCAGCGTCCGGGCCTTCAGAAACGCTTTCGACATAGGTGGTTTCAACCTTGTCGCCGAATTTCTTTTCGATAGCCTGACGGCCCTGATCGTGCTGATAGGACCAGCCCATGTCTCCCACTGGTCCGACATAAACAAAGCCGACTTTGGTTTTGTCTGCAGCCTGTGCCCCCAGAGAGGCGGTCAGGCCGAGAGCGACGGCTGCTGCCGCTGCGAATAGTTTACGCATATGTTGCATCCCTCTTTCATTGCCTGATCCGATGGTTCGGATCATGTTCTGAGACTTGTCTCTTTTATGGCGCGCTGCCCTCACAAAAAGACCAGAGCGCTGTTTGTTGCTGCCAACTATGGCAGAAAGCGACCAAAAGCTTGGCCGTCAACGGTCTGGAACAAAGGATTGTCCCAGACAGGAAGGTGTATTGACCCGAGCCACTGTGCGGTTGCGGGAAATGAAAACCAATGCGACGATTGTTGCGAGATAGGGCAAGGCCGATAGCAGCTGCGAAGGCACTTCCCAGCCAGCGCCTTGCGCATGGAACTGTAAGATCAGAACTGCACCAAACAGATAGGCTCCGGCGATTGTACGCCATGGTAGCCAGGAGGCGAACACAACCAGCGCCAGTGCGATCCAGCCGCGGCCTGCTGTCATGTTTTCGATCCACAAGTTGGTGTAGACGAGCGATAGATATGAGCCAGAGAGACCGGAGCAAACGCCGCCGAACAGAACGGCATAAAGGCGCACCCGGTTGACATTGTAACCCAGTGCATGGGCGGAGTTATGGTTTTCGCCCACAGATCGCAAGATGAGGCCCGTGCGACTCTTGAACAGGAACCAGCTTACGCCGAAGACGAGCGCAATGGTCATATAAAACAGGATGTCCTGATTGAATATGGCGTCCCCGATGACGGGGATGTCAGATAGAACCGGAATATCAAGGGTCGGGAGTTTGACGCCGGGTGTGCCAACATAATGCTCGCCGATCATGCCGGAAAAGCCCAAACCCAGCAGACTGAGCGCTAGGCCGGTCGCATATTGGTTGGCCACCAGGCCCAAGGTCAGGAACGCAAAGAGTAGCGCCATGACTGCGCCCCCTGCGATACCGGCCAGAATGCCCAGATAGGGGTTGCCGGTGGTCAGCGATGTGGCAAAGGCACAGACCGCACCCATGATCATCATGCCTTCGACACCGAGATTGAGAACTCCGGACCGTTCCACGACAAGCTCACCGATTGCGGC
Source organism: Cohaesibacter marisflavi (assembly GCF_963665895.2). Lineage (NCBI taxonomy): Bacteria > Pseudomonadati > Pseudomonadota > Alphaproteobacteria > Hyphomicrobiales > Cohaesibacteraceae > Cohaesibacter > Cohaesibacter marisflavi. The sequence goes on from NZ_OY762534.1 coordinate 1,048,970, forward strand.
AAGCAGAAGCGGGGTTGAGGCCGTTACAATAGAGACAAGCAAGGCATCTGCGAATTCCATCAGGCGACCTCTTTTGCGCGCAGCTTGTTGCGCCACACAATGCGTATACGATAGTGAATGAGCGTGTCACAGGCCAGAACATAGAAGAGCAGAATGCCCTGGAATGCCTTGGCTGTTTTTTCCGAAATGCCTAGATCAACCTGTGCGGCCTCGCCACCCAGATAGGAAAGAGCCAGCAACAGGCCAGCAAAGATGGCGCCAATCGGGTTGAGGCGGCCCAGAAAGGCCACGATGATGGCAGTGAAGCCATAGCCCGGCGAAATGGTCGGACGCAGCTGGCCAATTGGTCCGGCAACCTCGAGAATACCGGCAAGCCCTGTGAGCGCGCCAGACACGACGAAGGCGAACACGGTCATCTTTTCCTTTGAGAAACCGGCAAAGTTCCCTGCCCTCGGTGTTTCGCCGATGACCTTGATTTCAAAGCCTTTCAGCGTGCGGATGAAGAGCACGAAGACAAGGATTGCAGCAACGACGGCGAATACCGCGCCGATATGCATCCGCCCACCTTCAAACAGGCTTGGCGTCAGCGCATAATCATTGAACAGGCGGCTTTCTGGGAAATTGTAACCATCCGGGTCTTTCCATGGGCCACGCACGAGGAAATCGAGGAACAGCAGCGCCACATAGGTGAGCATCAGGCTGGTCAGGATTTCGTTGGTGGCAAAGCGGTTCTTAAGCAAGGCCGGAATATAGGCAAATAGCCCGCCGCCGATCGCGCCCATGGCCAGCATGATTGGGAATACGGCATAATTCTGGAAGTCCGGGAACATGATCGGCAGCACGGAGCCGAAGATGGCTCCCATGGTAAACTGCCCCTCAGCGCCGATGTTCCAGTTGTTCGAGCGGTAGCAGATTGTCAGACCCACCGCGATCAGAATGAGTGGTGATGCCTTGACGACCAGCTCCTGAAGACTCCATGGGTCCAGCAGAGGCTCCACGAAATAGACATAGAGGGCCTTGCCGGGGTTAAAGCCGAGCAGACCAAACATGATGGCGCCGGTGATCAGCGTCAGGATAATCGCCAAAACGGGTGACATGAGGGACATGACTTGGGATGGCGCGCCGCGCTTTTGCATTTCAAGCCGCATTGGAGCCTCCATCTTCAGGCGTTGCCTTGGCGGGGATCGACAGATCAACGTCATCTGGCGCATCGCCGTGGACCCCACCCATGAGCAGGCCAACACGTTCAAGGGTCATTTCTTCTACTGGCTTCGCCTCAGAGAGGGAGCCCTTGTTGATGACCGCGATGCGGTCTGCAATTTCAAAAATCTCGTCAAGATCCTGTGAAATGACCAAAACGGCAGTGCCTTTTCTGGCCAGATCAATCAGCGCTTGACGAATGAGCGCTGCTGCCCCTGCATCCACGCCCCATGTGGGCTGGGAGACGATGAGAATGGTCGGGGATCGGTCAATCTCGCGACCGACAACGAATTTTTGCAGGTTGCCACCAGAAAGGCTGCCTGCATTCGGGTCTGGTTCGCCTTTACGGATATCGAAATTTTCGGCAATTCGCTGACCGACTTTGCCGGTTTTGGTGCGCTTGATGAACATGCCCTTGCGGGTCATTGATGGCACATCGGAGCCATGGCGGGTCAACAGAACATTTTCTGATAGCCGCAAGGATGGAACAACCGCATGGCTTAGCCGCTCTTCAGGCACGAAGGCAGCGCCAAGCTTGCGGCGTATGGTGATGCTCTTGTTGCCGACTTTCTGACCATCGATCACAACGGCATCGGCCAGTGTCGCCCGTTCGCCCGAAATGGCGTCGAACAACTCGGACTGCCCATTGCCAGCCACACCGGCAATGGCAACGACTTCTCCCCCCTTTAGGGAGAGACAGATATCCTTGAGTTCAATGGCAAATGGCCCTGATGCGGGTAGATCCAGATGCTCCAGCTGAAGTCTTACCGGGGCATTGGACAGATCGGCTTTCTCGCGCTCAACGGATTTGACGCTCGAGCCAACCATGAGGCTGGCGAGCGAAGACGCCGTTTCTTGAGACGGCGTGCACTGGGCTACCAGCTTGCCATGACGCAGGATAGTGGCCGTATCACAAATGCGCTGCACCTCTTCCAGCCTGTGGCTGATATAGAGGATCGAGCGCCCTTCGCTGGCCAGACGCAGCAGCGTTTTGAATAACAATTCAGCTTCTTGCGGGGTCAAAACGGAGGTTGGTTCATCCATGATGATGAGTTGAGGATCTTGCAGCAGGCACCGTACGATCTCGATGCGCTGGCGTTCCCCGACTGACAGATCTGCTACCAGATTGTTCGCCTTGAGAGGCAGCCCATATTCGTTGCTGACCTGCTCAATGCGCTTGGCAAGATCCGACATCTTCTGCCCTTTGGGCAAAGCCAAGGCGATATTCTCCACGACTGTCATGCTGTCGAACAGGGAAAAATGCTGGAAAACCATGCCGATACCGAGCTTGCGCGCTTCAGCCGGGTCTTTCAGATGGACTTTTTTGCCTTTCCAGATGATCTCGCCCGCAGTGGGCTCAAGAGATCCGTAAAGCATTTTAACAAGGGTCGATTTGCCTGCACCATTCTCGCCCAGAAGTGCGTGGATTTCGCCCGGTTGCACGACAAGATCCACCGCGTCATTGGCCAGCAGAGTGCCAAAGCGCTTGGTAAGGCCTTTGGCTTCAAGAAGGGGAACTGATGTCATCACGACCTGTTTACAGAGCTTGTTTTGAACGATTTCCCATCATTCCCATAAATGCAAAACACTGAATGCTTCTTTAGCAGTCAGTGTAGCGGCGGAAAATCGCCAATCTTATTACAGCTTGGGTTCACACTCTGTTTAAGTGACAATGAATTGACAATCCATACGCAAAATCCTTTTCGTCGCTAAAATTTTGACCTTTTAACGAATTTTTTGAATGGAAATTAATCAGGTCTAATAAATGTGCACAATTAGTGATCAGATGGTCTCTGACTGTTCTCCTTATGCGTCTGATGGCAGGGTGATTGTTGCTCAGGAAAAGCGATTGTTGAAGAATTGCTGAGCATGAGTCAGGAACATCGCCGGGGCCAGCTTCAACTTGCGCTGCTGATGGGTCAGGATCGACAGCGTATTATAATGAAGCTGTTCATCGGTAAGCGGCACGAAACGCAATTCTGCATGATCGAGCGAGTCGTTAAGGCCAATCCGGGTTTGAAAACAGACCCCTAGGTCCCGCGCTGCCAATCGGCGCATCATTTGAAGCGTGCTGACTTCTGCAAAAATGGATGGCTCGGTTTCTGTCTTTGCGAGCAAGCGGTCAAGGGCTGTGCGAAGGGACAGACCGCGCGACGGCAGGATGATCGGGAAATCCAGACAATCATGAAAGCAGCAGGAATCCATCTGGGCGAGCGGGTGATTCTTGTTCACCACGGCACCGATTTCAAAGGCGTGGGAATAATTGACCGCAAGCAGGTCTTCATCCGGCGGATCGAAACAAAAGCCGATGTCGGCGTCGGAATCGATGATCTGACGGGCGATATTGTCGGAATGGGTCACCGTGATCCTGAGCTGGATATCGGGATAGCTCTTGCCAAAGGAAGCCGCAAGATCGGACAGAAGTTCGGTTGCAACGCTTTCTACGCTGGCGATGCGTACAATGCCGCGCTTGAGGCCACGCAGGGCGTCCAGTTCAGAGGTTGTCTGTTCGAAGTCGCGCAGAACATGGGTAACGTGTCGCAAGAGAATCTCACCGGCGGGTGAGAGTTGCAGCCGGCGCCCTACCCGCTCAAACAGCGGTACACCCAGGCTGTCTTCGAGCCAGAGAATTTGTCGATTGACGGCCGAGGAGGCAACATTGAGTTCACGACTAGCCGCGCGGATCGCACCATGCTCGGCAACCGCCGCAAAATAACGCAAAGCCGGAGAATAAAGAAGTCGAGCGCGGTCCAGGATGCTGCTCCATGGTTTGGTGTTTTTCTGCTAGGACATTGACATATATAGCAGGATGAAACAAGCACGACGGATTGCCAAGCGCCTTGGATTGTTCACATTGTGTGTAAGGTATCGTCTGTTTATGGCAACAACCGAAGAGAACAGGATGTCTCCCGCAAAGGCATTGGTTGACTTTCGGAGCGTGCTTTTGATCTGTTGGGCTGCCCTTATTGCTGTCAGCTTGCGGGTCTGATCCTGCGCAAATGGAGTAGTGGTCCGATGGCGAACAGGTAGATGCCGCTGATTGCCAGAATAATACGGTCCAGTGACGTTGGCACCATATTGTTGAAAACGACATGGCAGGCAAATACGGACCAGACGGCCACGAAAACCAGTGTCAGCGGGCGCAGGGATTTGACCCGGACAGGATGAACGAACTCAACGGGAATAAATTGGGCCGCAGCCAACAACACAATTATGATGAAGCCGGTGATCGGATCTGGCGTGAAGAGGAAATAATAAAAGAGCACCCCATTCCAGACCGCCGGAAAGCCACGAAAGGCATTCGAGGGGCATTTCATCTGGTCATTGGCAAAATACAAACCGCCGGTTACGACGATGATGGCACCCGCGATAAGCGAATAAGGCATTGGCATCAAATCCGCTTTCATGAAAGCGAAAGCAGGGATAAAGACATAGGTCGCATAGTCGATGACAAAATCCAGACTGTTGCCACTCCAATTGGGCAAAATCTGCGTGACTTTCATTTTGCGCGCAATCGGTCCATCGATGCCATCGACGAACTGGGCGGCGAGCAGCCAGAAGAACAAGGCTGTCCAGTCGCTGTTCGAAGCGGCCAGTGTTGCCAACAAGGCAAATGCTGCACCAGAGGCAGTCAACAGATGAACTAGAAATGCGGTTTGTTTTTGCATGCGCTGTCCCTATCCCAAACTGCTGCGGGAAGCAATCGGAAACATCAGGCAACTGCCACAAAAATCAAATGCCGAGAATGGTTCGCCCTGCAGGGGAGATGGAGAGCACTAAAAGTCCCCAGATTATGAGGAAAATACCGATACCGCGCGTTACCCATGGATTGGGAACAACCTTCTCTATTGCCATCAATAATCCCAGAATTGCCATCCAAATCACATTCATGACCCCAACAGCAAACATCACAACCATGAGCGCCCATGTGCAGCCGGTGCAAAACAGCCCCTGCTCCAGTCCCATGATATAAGAGCCAGCAAAAGAGCGGAAGAAGCCCTTCTCCGTGCGTCGATTGAAATAGGGAAAGGGCAGCTGGCAACGTAACAGACAGGCCTGCTTGGCTGGTGTAAATTGATAAATGCCAGCGAGCAGCAATGTGCTTGCAGAGAATACCATGGATGCGGGTGCCATAACTGGTGACATGGTCTGGATTTCCGTCAGTCCCCATTGCAGCAGGGTGGCTAGGAAGGCAAAGCCGATCCAGATGCTTAGATAGCCCAAAGTCAGCAACAAGACGGAGAATGGTCCGGCTTTTCTGCCCTTTGCTTCTTGCACGGACGCATAGCTTTTCAGAATTGGTGCGGCGGTGGGTAACATCATGGCAATCGCCATCATGACCCACATGGCAAAGACGATGATGAGATCCTGCATGCCCCAGGCGTCCAGACTGGGCATGCCGAAATGGCCGATAGCAGCAGACGGCGCGCAAACAGCGGCGATGAAGGCACGCGTTGTCGGGTCCAGGCTCTCAAATCCGTTGAAAACGTTGAAGGCAGACATGCCAGGCCCAAGTGCGCGCATGTCCATGTCCGGTGCCATGTCGACTACCATGGCAAACAAATAGAACCATGCAAAAAGAGAGGCCGCTGCGATCGCCAGAAAGAGGGCGATGCGAGGCTTTGCTTCGGCTGCAGCGAGTTCGGGATGCTCCGCACGGAAGCGGGCCATTTGCTTTTGTAATTCCCGGCTGCTGCTGGTGTCGAAAAAATTTCCCAGTGGACTCATCTGGACACCGCCTTTTCTTCGTAAGTGGATTCACGCTGTCATATGAACCGGAGTTGGTGCAAATTGCAAGATAGCCATGGTGTCATAGTGTCAAGGCGGTATAGATGCTCTGATCGGCTCAGGCTGGATTTTCTGCCCCTTACAGGCTATGACCCATGCGAACTCATATGATCCTGCGGAATCAGTCCGCAAAGGGAGCTGTCATGTCGCACGAAAGAAAAGTGGATGTTGCTGTGGTTGGAAGCGGGCCTGCAGGCCATGTTGCTGCCATCCAAATGGCAAAGCTCGGACTCTCTTGTGTTCTGATTGGCCCTGAGCATGGCGGTGAAGACGGGCGAACCACGGCCCTGCTTGGCAGCTCGGTGCCCTATCTTCAAAGTCTGGGACTTTGGGATGGCATTGCAGCGGAGGGGCAAGCCCTCAAGATCATGCGTCTCATTGACGATACCGGACGCCTTTTTAAGGCGCCGACAACGGAATTTGACAGCTCCGAGATCGATCTGGAGGCCTTTGGCTACAATATTGATAACAATCGCCTCGTTGCCACCTTGCATGCCGCTTTGGAAGTGCAGGATCAGGAGCGTGTTATTCAGGATAAGCAGCTCGCTCGCTCTGTTCGGTTGGAGAGCGATGGGGCCATGATCGAGATGGAGGATGGCTCTGTCTGGCAGGCACGGCTTGCCATTGCTGCGGACGGACGCAAGTCCATCGTGCGGGAGGCAGCCGGAGTGGAGATGCGCAAATGGGCCTACCCGCAGACCGCCATGGTGGTCAACCTGCATCATCCCTCAACACCGCACAACAATATCTCGACAGAGTTTCACACCAAGACAGGCCCCTTCACGCTGGTGCCCTATCGAGACGGCTTTACATCAAGTCTCGTGTGTGTGGTCAAGCCTGAAGACGCCGAACGCCTTAAGGGAATGGATCGGCATTTGTTGGCGCTTGAGCTGGAGCGACGATCCCATTCTATTTACGGCGCGTTTGAGGTCATCAGTGATCCGCAGAGCTTCCCGCTTTCCGGCATGGTGGCGAAACAGTTTTACGGTCCGCGTGCAGCGTTGATTGCAGAGAGCGCCCATGCCTTCCCGCCAATCGGGGCACAGGGGCTCAATCTCAGTCTGCGCGATATCTCCAGCTTGGCCGATGTCATTCGAGAAGATGGCGCAGGCGATCCCGGCGCAGATGATGTGGTGCAGACCTATGGTCAGCTGCGGCGCAGCGATATCTGGTCTCGCACAGCAGGAGTGCATATGCTCAATATGTCGCTCATCTCCGCCCTGCCCTTCGGGCAAGGAGCGCGCACGGCCGGTTTGGCACTTGCCAACATGGTTCCTTCCTTACGCAAGTTGATGATGAAAGCGGGACTGGATGCGCCAACGAAGATTGGTTGGACTGCTGACGCCATCAACAAGCGCGAGAAACATTCTTAGTTTTATCCGGCGTGGGCGCTTGGCTGGAACGCAAGCTTTCCACATTGTACATTGCGCTTTTGTGTCACTGAGCTACAAAGGGCCGATACCGAACCGTCCGGTGGGAATTAACAGAAGGCCGCAGGTATTTTGCATGAAGAAAGTCACGCTGGCTCATCGCATTGAATATGCATTGCTGATGTTTGTCATCTTTATCCTGCGATCGATGCCACTCTATGTGTCTTCCGGTTTCATGGGCTGGCTCTGGCGCTCAATCGCACCACGCCTTAGGCGACAGAAGCGGGCGATGGAGCATCTTCGGCTCGCCTTTCCAGAAAAATCCGACGACGAGCTCTATGCCATTACTCTTGCTATGTGGGAGAATCTCGGGCGGACCTTCGCCGAGGCCGTGCTGGCTGACAAAATCGCCAAACGCATGGACGAACTGGTCGAGCAGCCTGAGAATTACCGGCTGATCGTGGACGAGATCAAGCGATCCGGCGGCGTGATCGTCTCTCTGCATTCTGGCAACTGGGAACTGGGCGGCGCGATTTCTTCGCATAACGGGTTTGATTGCTCTGTCGTCATGCAGAAGCTCAAGAATCCTCTGGTTCATGACTATATGGTGCGAAAGCGCGCCGAAACCTTCAGTGGTGGCGTGTTTGTGAAAGGCGACCGTGCCGGTATGCGTGCGCTTACGTCAGTTTCTGGCGGAACGGCTGTGGCGATCATGGGCGATTTGCGCGATCGTCACGGGGCCACAATCGACTTTTTTGGCCGCCCTGCCCCGACCAACAGCTTTCCTGCCCGTCTGGCTCGCAAGAAAGGGGCTCCGCTTATTGCGTTGCGTATCAAACGCACCAGAGGCATTCACTTCAAGGTGCAGGCTGAAATCGTTCCGATGCCCCACAGTGACGCAGTTGAAGACGATATTCTGCAAGCGACCATCGCTGAACAGGCCCAGTTTGAGAGCTGGATCCGTGAAGCTCCGGACCAATGGATGTGGGCACATCGCCGCTGGGGCTAAGCGGGGCGAATTGCCTTGCTCGCGCACCCTACTCTGGCCCGTCAATACGCCATAGCTTCTACCTCTTCCGTATCTTCCCCTACAGTCTTATTGCGCTGCAGCAATTTTTGCGGTGCAAATAGGCGCGAGGATTGCGCTGCTCGATTTGGGCAAAATCGAGAGCTTCTTGCGGCAGCGCGCATAAGGGGAGAGAGATGATGAAAACGCCACGTGCATTTTACAAACCATTGGCCATTGGGGCGCCTGTTCCCTATCGCGACTTGCCGGTGAGAGTGGAGCGCATGATTCATTTCGTGCCGCCGCATATCGAGAAGATGCGCGCCAAGATTCCTGATCTTATCCAGACGGTTGATGTGATATTGGGCAATCTGGAAGATGCCATCCCGGCAGATATGAAAGAAGAAGCGCGAGCTGGTTTCATCCAGTTGGCAAAAGACAATGATTTTGGTTCTACCGGCCTTTGGACGCGCGTTAATTGCCTCAATTCCCCGTGGTTTCTGGACGATGTCATCGATATCGTTTCGCAAGTGGGCAACAAGCTTGATGTCATCATGCTGCCCAAGGTGGAAGGCGCTTGGGATATTCACTATCTCGATCAGCTCCTCGCGCAACTGGAGGCCAAGCACGGGGTTGAAAAGCCGATCCTGATTCACGCGATTTTGGAAACGGCAGAGGGTGTGGCCAATGTGGAATCCATTTGTGCCGCCTCCCCGCGTATGCATGGCATTTCCCTTGGGCCTGCGGACCTCGCCGCATCGCGTGGTATGAAAACGACTCGCGTGGGCGGTGGCCATCCGGGTTATCGGGTGCTTGGTGATGTAGAAGAAGGCACAGAGCGTGCTTTCTACCAGCAGGATCTATGGCACTACACCATGGCCAAGATGGTCGATGCCTGCATGACCTACGGTCTCAAGGCCTTTTATGGTCCCTTTGGGGATTTCTCCGATCCTGACGCTTGCGAGGCGCAATTCCGCAACAGCTTCCTTTTGGGCTGTATGGGAACATGGTCTCTGCACCCCTCACAGGTGAGCATTGCAAAGCGTGTTTTCAGTCCGGACGTAGATGAAGTCAAAATGGCCTTGCGTATTCTGGAAGCCATGCCAGATGGAACCGGAGCCGTAATGATCGACGGCAAAATGCAGGATGATGCCACTTGGAAACAAGCCAAGGTGATCGTCGATCTGGCAAAACAGGTGGCGGAGAAAGATCCGGAAATGGGCGCACTTTATGGTTTGTCCGGCTAGCTTTATGATCTCCGCTGCGGGCGTCTATTGGCACTGACAAGCGGATAAAATGCGTAAAAAGGCTCGGAATCGAGCAAATATTGGCCAGCCTCGTGTTGGCCTTTATTGACTTGGCTTGCCGAGTGTGATGAGTACAGTCCTTCACTTTTTAACGAGCTGATCAAAAGAATGTTCATAGCGTCTGCATCAAAATATATGCTAGGCTAAGGACAATGGCCTTTTGCGAGGCAACGTTAGGCAACTATAAGAAAATGGAGCCTGGTCTCATGGCGGAAATGAAAATAGCAAAATTTCAGATCGGTCAGATCGTGCGCCACCGGGTTTATTCTTTCCGTGGCGTCGTTTTCGACGTCGATCCCGAGTTTGACAATTCGGAAGAATGGTATGATTCCATTCCTGAAGATGTTCGCCCGCGTCGCGATCAGCCTTTCTATCATATCTTTGCGGAGAATGATGAGACGGAATATGTGGCCTATGTGTCCGAGCAGAATTTGCTCAAGGACAGTTCAGGTGAACCTATTCGGCATCCGCAGGTTCGGCAACTCTTCAAGGGCATGAAAGAAGGCATCTATCAGCCGGAAGATGATCTGGTAAATTAGACCGAAAGAGCCGATTCAAAATGTCGCAATAAAAACCGCGATCCGAAATGAACGGATCGCGGTTTTTATTTGTAAAGCCATGACTGGCCTATTCGGCCTTCTGCTTCTGATCAAGCAGCTTCTGGCGCTGTTCTTCAGCACGTTTGCGCAGCAGTTCCTGAAGCTTCTGCTGTTCTTCAGCGGTTTTCTTCAGATCGATCGGGTCGCCGTCATAGCTTGCAGTGAAGCCGCTCAGGGTTAGATCAAAGCGCACTGGCTGTGCTTGCTGGTTGAGCGCGGTGACAGAGATGGTTGCGCCCTTTTTCATCTGATCGACGAATGTGGCGTCAACAGCTACGTCAGAGAAGCATGCATTGGGGAAGCAGATGGAGAAGGTTCCCTTGATCTGCTTGCCTTTGTCGATCTGTATGGTCAGGCCGTGACGCAGCAGCATGCCCGGCGTGATAGCGATGACGAGCGCCTTGCGTTTGGCCCCTTCCAGCTCACGCAGCGAAATCGAAGCAAGAAACTGGCCGGTTTCAGCCTTCAGTTCCTGAGTGATCGCGCAGAGCTGCTTTTTGGTTTTCGCATCTTCGCTGCAGAATTTCATCCAATGCGGAGCATTGGCGTTGTTTGCTTGTGCTTGTGCCTGGGCGCTGTGCACGGGTGCAAGAAATGCGATCGCTGTGAGGGCCATGGTGGCCGACGCAACCGGCAAAATTCTTTTGAAAGCCCTGTCAAACATGACCATTAATAAAAATCCCGATTTTGTTCCGTTACTGCAGGAAGGCGAAGTTCCTGTTCTATATGTCGATCTGTGCGACACTCGATCGTTATGACTGATATTGAAATTGCAGATCTCGTCTTTGCTTTTCCCAGCATCTATGCCAAACGCGGCAAACGGTTGCAATTCAACAGCAGTCCTGAATCCAAAACTAGCCTCTTCATTCACAATGAATTGGGCAGAATAGTGACTATGCGCTATTTCTTCTACAAGCTGTCCGCACAAAATTCCAGAGGCAGAATCATGCTGCGGTGGTTTTCCCGCCTGTGTTAGATTGTTTGCAGAGACTGATTCAACTTATTTCCTCCGGTTCTCCGGTTTGCGACAAAGGACCCCTCATATGGTTTTGGGAGATATTCGCCAGCTATCGATGCAGAAAATGGCTTCGAAGAAGATGCTCTTTTCGGTGCTTGCCGCTTGCGCGTTGATGCTTTCTCCAATTGCAGCAAGCCAGACAAAGGCAGAGCCTGTTCACGGCATCGCCATGCATGGTCAGCCCAAATATGACAAGGATTTCGCCTATCTGGATTATGTCAATCCTAACGCAACCAAAGGCGGCAAGATCACATATGGGCTACAGGGCAGTTTTGACAGTCTCAACCCGTTCTTGCTTAAGGGCGTCGCTCCGCGCGGCCTTTGGGATGTGGACTATGGCCATAATGTCTATGAAGCATTGTTGGCGCGCAGTGACGATGAGGCCTTCTCGCTTTATGGCTTGATTGCCGAATGGGTCGATATGCCCGAAGATCGCTCTTCCATTACCTTCAAAATTCGTGATGAAGCACGCTTTTCGGATGGAACCCCCATCACGGTTGAAGATGTCAAATTCACGATCGATTTGCTGCGTGAGTATGGTCGCCCCGCCTACACAAGCCGAATCAAGCGTATTGCTGCGCTGGAAGAGCCGGGCGAAGGGCAAATCCGTTTTGTGTTTGAAAATGGCGAAGACCGAGAGTTGCCCCTGCTGATCGGTATGCTGCCAGTGTTACCCAAACATGCAATCGATCCGGAGAAATTCTCCAAGTCCGGTATGTATCAGTTTATCGGCTCCGGTCCTTATATGATCAATGAAGTGGATCCTGGCTCGAAGATTGTGCTCAAACGGAACCCTGATTACTGGGGCAAGGATTTGCCCATCAAGGTGGGAAAAGACAATTTCGATGAAATCCAGATCGAATATTATCGGGACGGCACAGCAATGTTCGAGGCCTTCAAGAAAGGCAAGTTTGATCTTCAGCCAGAGTCCGATCCTGCACGGTGGGCCGATCAATATGATTTCAATGCCGTAGAAAAGGGGGACGTCGAAAAAAAGGTCTTTCAGTCCAATCTACCTACCGGCATGTCGGCCTTTGTTTTCAATACGCGCAAACCCGTTTTTCAAAACCGCATTGTTCGGCGCACGCTGGCGACGCTATTTGATTTCGATTGGGTGAACAAGAATCTCTATCACGGCCTCTTCAAGCGTTCAGGCAGCTACTTCCAGAATTCCTCTCTTTCTGCGCTTGGTTTGCCGATGAATGATCGGGAAAAGGAATTGCTGGCTCCTTATCTGGATGAAATGGACCCCGATATTCTGGATGGCAGCTACGCCCCGGTTTCAGCTGCCAATAACAGCGAGATGCGCAAAGTGATGCGTAACGCCATGAAGGCGCTGGCCTCCCAAGGCTATGGGCTGAAGGATGGGGCCATGGTGAATCTGGCCACAGGTGCACCACTTGCTTTTGAATTTCTGTCTACTTCCAAAGAGGAAGAGCGCCTTGCGTTGGTCTATGCGCGTGTGCTGGAGCGATTGGGCATTAAGATGGAAATACGGACCGTCGATTCCGCGCAATATTGGGAGCGGCGCAAGACCATGGATTTCGACATGATGAAGATGTCCTGGAGCGCATCCCTTTCACCTGGGAATGAACAAATGTCCCGTTGGCATTCCTCCCAGAGAGATGTGGATGGGTGGTTTAATCAGGCCGGCGCTGATGACCCTGCCATTGATGCGATGATTGATGCTCTTCTCTCTGCGCGCAGTCAGGACGATTTTACGGCGGCCGTTCGAGCCTTTGACCGAACGCTGATCAACGGCTTTTATGGTGTTCCGCTCTTTCACAAGGGCGAGCAATGGGTTGGTTTATGGAAGAGGATTCGCTATCCGGAAACAGAGGCCAAGGGGCGTCCGTTGGCTGGATATCGTCCGACAACCTTCTGGTATGATGGGGAATAGCAGAAAAAAGCTGCTGTTTTTTGCAAGAAACAAGCAGAAACGGTAGTATAGCCCTCATAAAAGCTGTGTGGCAGATATCGGAATCAGCTACAATTTATTAAAACTGTTTGCGTGTCTAACATACCAAGAGGTCCAGAATGCTCCTCTCAACCCCTGAACAAATCGAAACCTATTCTTCATCAGGTCTGTGGGGGGAAGATCGCCTTGATTTGGTTTTTGCGCGGCACGCCGAGCAACGGCCGGATGATCTGGCACTGATAGATGATCAGGGTTTGCATTCGGTGAGCGGTCGAAGACCTCAATGCCTCTCTTTCATTCGCACATGGCGGCGTGTGGTTGCGCTCTGTGAGTTTCTCACTGGCATTGGCATGAAAGCCGATACGGTGGTTGCGATGCTCATTCCGCCTAGTGCCGACGCCGCTGTGCTGACACTGGTGGCGAGCCGCATGGGCATCATTCTGGCGCCAATCCCTCTCACAAGTGGCGAAGCGGATTTGCGCGAGAAGCTTGAACAGGTCGGTGCCAAGGCGATTGTGTGCTGCTCCCATTATGAAGAAGAAGCTGTGGCGGTGCGCGTGCGCAATGTGGCCGCCGAGATGTTTTCCATCCGCTTTGTTTTTTGCATCGGGGAGAATGCGCCTGAAGGTCTTATTGATCTTGGCGATATTCTGGATGGCGAGGACAATGTGGCCGAAGACGGATTGTTCGAGCATGGCAGCCAGATCAGCGCCAACAGCGTTTTGGCGATCCACTGGAGCTCTGCGGGGAGCGAACAGGCCATGCCGATTGGGCGCAGCCACAATCAGTTACTTGCCATTGCGCGCTATGTTCATGAACAAACGGATCTTAGTAGCGAGCATTGCTCTTTTGTGAGCCACCATTTGTCCGGGCTGATCGGCTTCGCTGTGGGAATGGTTGCGGCTCTTGATGTCGGGGCTCGACTTCAGTTCCACAATTTCCGGACGCTCGGGCGCTATATCAATGCATTGGCCGAGTTTGGCGGGCAGCATGTGGTGTTGCCTGGTGGCCTTTGGGAAGAGGCGCACGCACTCCTGCCGATGCAGGTGCGCGAGCAGCTTATCAGCATCATGCTGGTATGGAATCGTGTGCATGCAGAGCAAACCGTTTTTGCAGAGAATGAAACCGCAGCTCGCCTGATCGACCTGACCAACTTCAAGGATCTTGCCCTCTTCTCGCAAATCCGGCGTCATCCAAGTGAGGTAGGATCGGTGCCCTTGGGGGCAATCAATTCTCTGCATGATCCTTCGCGCGTCTGGATGGAAACCTTCCTTTACGGCATGGAAGAATCTCGCGCACAGACCGACAGCGCGATTGTCGGGGGTGAACTCTGCCTCAAGGGAGCCATGCTGCCTCATTGTGCCTTTCCGCTGGCCGGTGCTGTAGAAGGCAAGACACTGCGTGCGACGGAAGACGGTTTCATTCATACCGAAATTGGCTGTCATCTTGTAACCGAAGAACATGGCGATCAGCGTGCTCTGTTCCGCCCGCTTGGAGATTTGGGCGACGTGTTGGCCTTTGGTGGCTTTACCGAGCGTGGGACGGATCTTGATGCTCTTTATCGGGATTGTATCGTGGTCGCCGATGCGGCGGCATTTGTTGTACCTTCGGAGGAAAACAATCCTGCCCATTTGATGGCCGCGCTCGTGGTGGATGACAAGGAGACTGCGCGGGAAGAATTTTACGCCTATCTCAAGGAAAAACGCGTTTCCAGCATGAAATGGCCACGCGATATCATATTTGTCGAAGCTATTCCGCGCCAGACGAATGGCAGGGTCATGCGAGAAAGCCTGATCGAGGCCAGTCAGGTGGCCAACGTCGCATAATTCCGTTTTGCGCTATTTTTGAATGGCGTTTTTCTGTTCCTTTTCATATGAAGGCGTAAGTCAGCCGAATGGCCAAGCATGCACTCATTTTCACTTCTTCTGATCTTGGCCTTGATACTCCAGCTTGGGCAGATGTTCTCATTCAAGTCAATTTTGCGGTCTGGTCTCATTATGTCCATTCGGATGAAGATCTGGACAAGGTCTCGCAAGAAGCCGGCATCCTGCTGCTGGATCTGTTCGACGTAAAGAGCGAGGATGTGCCCTCTTTGGTCGCCCGAGCCGATGCCTTGCGCAAGCAGTTCGGCTTTGCTGATGCGCGGGTGCCGATGGTGGCCATCGCCGATACATCCATCAGTCTCACCGAAGAACAGATGAAACCCTTCGCTGATGTGCTCAAACCGCCGTTGACGCAGGATCTGATCGCCAATCGTCTGACATCTCTTATGCGCCTGGCAACCATGCGCCGGGAGGCCGAGAGACGGTCGCTGACTTTCAAGCGGTTTGGCGTGGGCTTGCCTGTGGTGCCGCCGCCTAAGGATCTCGATAAGCAAAGCCTGCTTTATCTTGGGGCTGGAGCGGCTTTCCTGCCGGTTCAGCTGGCATTGCCCGAGACGGTGGAAACGGTGGCTGCCCTCACGCCTTCCATGGCTTTGCATTATCTGGAAATGAAGCCATTTGATGCGCTCGTCGTGGAGCTTTGCGACTATAATGAGCATCTCGTCGAATTTATCTCCGAACTTCGGCGCAATCCCAACTATTTCTCATTCCCGATTATTCTGGTCTGCCACAAGCGGGCTGTTCAGGATGGATTGGCAGGTCTTGCGGCCGGGGCTACGGATATTGTCTCTTTCCCCTTCTCCGAACGCTTCTTTGAGAACCGTATAGATATTCTCGTGCGGGAAGAGCGCTATCGGCGCCAATTGCGCAAGATCTTCTCTGAAGCTCGATTGCTGATGCCGACCGATGAAGTGACACGGCTCTATTCAGAGGAGTTTCTCAAATCTCATCTGGATGTGTTGCGGGAGGAAGACGCCGGAGCTTCGGTGACTTTCGTTGGTTTTGATATCACGTTCGATTTAGTGCATGAAAAAAGAGGCGGCGAGAGTCTGCCCCCTGCTCTGCTGGCCAAGGTCAGTCGGCTTATTGCCTCCCTGATGCGGGCCGAAGACATGCTGGCCCGTCTTGATAATGGCTCAGTGGTTGCCTTTTTTCCGGATACGGATCTGTTTGAAGCCCGCATGGCGTTGCAGCGCATTCGCTCGATTGTTCAGCTCAGCCCGTTTGTGGAGCATAGTTCGACGCGGGCGGTCTATGTCACGCTGGACTTCTCTTTGCACTATTGCGATACGCGCAGCCCGGATTTCGATGTCGACAAGATCCTCAAGGATCTGTTTGAAAATCCTGTTGTGCGATTTTGAATATTTTGATGCAATTAAAATATACTATGTGCAATGAGATCTGTTGCCTATTTGGTCAATTCTAACCTTTTGAATAGTCAAATTAAGCCACCTTTTCCCAACTGACATGCAATTGTCAGTACCTGCAAGATAACACGCTAAAAATGCACAGCCACCAAAGGTAATTGTCGCTGCTCCTGCGTCATGTTCACTTTTGTATACTTCTTCAGCGCCGTACATGCATGTTGCAAGTGCGATATGAGTCCCTGGGTACTCGGCAAGAAGCTGCACGATTTCATCTCCAACTCTGTCACTCATTTCTTGCAATTTAGGGCAACTGATAGTTTGTGCAAATATGGGGGGCGAAATTACGAAAAGAAATAACGTACTAATGAAAATAACTCGAATATTTTTTGAAAACATCTGAAGTACCCTATAAAATTGAAATATTTAAAAAGATACTTTTGATTGTATTTTTGTATTTTGAAACTTATGTGACAGATTGTGCCAGCTTGGCCAGTTGCGTCATGATCACGGCCGTGCCCTTGAGGCGGTCGCTGGCAGAGTTCCAGCTGCGGGCCAAAAAGATCTTCTGATCAGGCCGGAGTTTGGCAAGGCTTCCCTGCTCGGTAATATATTGAACCAGCCCCGCAGGGTTTGCGAACTCGTTGTTGCGGAAAGCAAGCACGGCGCCTTTGGGGCCTGCATCGATCTTCTCGACATTGGCCTTGCGGCAGAGCCCTTTGATATAGACGATCTTGAGCAGATGTTTGACCTCTTCGGGCTGAGGGCCGAACCGGTCTGTCAGCTCGGAACCGAATTCATCAATCTCGTCAGCTTCCACCAGATCGGCCAGACGGCGATAGAGATTGAGCCGGAGTTGTAGATCATGCACATAACTGTCCGGAATGAGAACCGGAGTGCCAATGGAAATCTGCGGTGACCATTTGTCTTCCATGATGGTCAAATCACCGGAACGCAGGGATGCCACGGCTTCTTCCAGCATCTGCTGATATAGCTCGTAGCCGACTTCCTTGACATGGCCGGATTGTTCTTCGCCCAACAGGTTGCCTGCACCGCGTATATCGAGATCGTGGCTGGCAAGCTGGAAGCCTGCGCCCAAGGTATCGAGGCTTTGCAGAACCTTGAGGCGTCGCTCTGCGGTTGGCGTGAGGGTCTTTTTAGCGGGAACAGTAAAGAGCGCATAGGCACGGGTTTTGGAACGCCCTACCCGCCCACGCAGCTGGTAAAGCTGGGAAAGACCGAACATATCGGCACGATGCACGATCAGGGTGTTGGCCGTTGGAACGTCAATGCCCGATTCCACGATGGTGGTAGAGAGCAACACATCGAACTTGCCGTCATAGAAGGCTGTCATAATGTCATCGAGTTGACCGGCGGGCATCTGTCCATGGGCAACAGCAACCTTGACTTCAGGCACCTGCTCTTCAAGGAAGGTGTGGACTTGAGCAATGTCGGACACGCGCGGACAGACATAGAAACTCTGGCCGCCGCGATAGCGCTCACGCAACAGGGCTTCACGGATGGTGAGCTTGTCAAAGGGTGAGATAAAGGTGCGTACGGCAAGCCGGTCTACCGGCGGCGTTGCGATCAACGACAATTCGCGGACGCCCGTAAGCGCCAATTGCAGGGTCCTCGGGATCGGTGTCGCGGACAGGGTCAATACGTGCACATCCGCGCGCAGTTCTTTCAGGCGCTCCTTGTGTTTGACGCCAAAATGCTGTTCCTCGTCAATGATCAGCAGCCCGAGATCTCGGAAATCGACGGATTTGCCAAGCAACGCATGGGTGCCAACGACGATATCGACAGAACCGTCCTTGAGGCCTCTTTTCGTCTCATTGAGCTTTTTGGTGGTGACCAGGCGGGAGGCCTGTTCGATGACCAGCGGGAAACCGGCGAAGCGATCCACGAAATTCTTGTAATGCTGACGCGCAAGCAAGGTGGTCGGCACGACCACCGCGACCTGACGGCCGTTCATCGCCGCGATAAAGGCCGCGCGCAGTGCGACCTCGGTTTTGCCAAAGCCCACGTCACCGCAAATGAGGCGATCCATCGGACGGCCGGAGCCCATATCGTCGAAGACCTGCTCGATGGCATTGAACTGGTCTTCGGTCTCGTCAAACGGGAAGCGAGCGACAAATTCGTCATACAGCCCTTCCGGCGGCGTGATGCGTTCGGCCTTGCGCAATTCACGTTCGGCAGCGACCTTGATCAACTGATCCGCCATCATGCGGATCCGTTCTTTCATCTTGGATTTACGTGCCTGCCAGGCAACGCCGCCCAGCTTGTCCAGCTGCGCTTCGGTGTCTTCGGAGCCGTATCGCGAGAGCAGTTCGATATTCTCGACCGGCAGGAAGAGCTTGTCGCCGCCAGCATAGTGGATTTCCAGACAATCATGCGGTGCGCCCGCTGCATCGACGGTCTGAAGGCCCATAAAACGCCCAATACCATGCTCGATGTGAACAACGATGTCGCCTTCGGTCAGGCTGGCAGCTTCGGTCAGAACGTCAGAGCTTTTCTTGCGGCGGCGCTTGGACCGGACAAGGCGGTCGCCCAGAATGTCCTGTTCGCCAATCACCACATCCTTGTCGGTTTCAAAACCGCTTTCTAGCTCAAGGACCGTCAGGCCGACCTGATTGGGTTTGATGACCTGTCGCGCTTGCCATGTCTCGAAGGGAACAAGGCCCCGCATCTCATGGTCTGTCAGCACCTGATGCATGCGCTCGGCTGAACCCGGGGTCCAGCAGGCGATGGTGACGCGTTTTTTATTCTCCTTGACGGTCTTGATATGCTCGATGACCGCGTCGAACACGTTGACATTCTCTGCGCTGCGCTCGGCAGCAAAGGTGCGTCCCTGCTTGCCGCCCATATTGACGACTGTTTCAACGCCGGTTTCGGGCACATCAAAGGGGGAAAGCCTTACGCGCTTCTGGGAGCCAAGAATGCCCGACCAGCCTTCGCGATCCAGATAGAGCAGATGAGGCTCAACCGGCTTATAGGGCACGCCCTGATCTAACCCGCTATCAAGGGTTTCGCGGCGGGCGGCATAATGATCCTGAATAACATCCAGCCGCTCGGTGATGGCATCATCGCTGAGTGGATCGAGGATCACCGGCGCATCATCGGTAAAATCGAACAGCGTTTGCAGATCTTCATTGAAATAGGGCAACCAATGCTCGATGCCTTGATAGCGATGGCCGTTTGAAATGGCTTGATAGAGCAGATCGTCGCGTGTGGTTGCGCCGAAATTGGATGTATAGCGCCGCCGGAAATTGGAAATGGCGTCTTCGGTGAGAACCACTTCTGACGCTGAGACAAGATCAATACCGCGCAGTTGGCCGACTGTGCGCTGGGTATGTTGATCGAACTTGCGGATGCTTTCCAGCGTATCGCCAAAGAAGTCCAGTCTGACCGGCTCCTCTGCTCCGGGCACGAAAAGATCGACAATACCGCCTCTTACAGCATATTCGCCATGTTCGCGCACAGTCGGAGTGCGCAGAAAGCCGTTTGTCTCCAGCCATACTATGAGGTCGTCCATGTCGACCGAATTGCCCGGCTTGGCAGACCAGCTCTGCTTTTTGACCGACTCTTTGCTCGGCACGCGCTGGAGCATGGCATTGACGGAGGTCAGCAGGATGACGGGGGCATCAAAGATATTGTAGGCAAGCCGCGACAGCGCGGTCATGCGACGGGCTGAAATTTCGGCATTGGGCGACACCCTGTCATAGGGCACGCAATCCCATGCCGGAAAAGACAGGCAGGTGAGCTTGGGCGAAAAGAATTTGAGCGCCTGCTCCATGGAGGCCATGCGTCGGTCATCGCGCGCAATATAGACGGCGGCGATTTTCTTGCTCTTGTCTGCCTTCAGGTGGGCTTCAGCCACTTCGGCAACGGCCAATCCCTCCAGTCCATCAGGCACATGGCTGACGTGGAGCATCATGGAAGAGGCTAGGGATTTGGCAATTGTGGACATGGCGGAGAAACAGCAAGGAGGTTGGTGCTACAAGACGGGAAAAGGCTCTATAGCACGAATAGAGCCTTTCTGTCTCTTGGGTCTTTTGAATGTAGGGTGGCAGGCGGCTTATAGAAGCCCGGACTCGAAATTTTTGTGATAGTGCTTGATTCTATGGAACATCGGGCAGTCGAAAGCTTCGGGCACGGGCAGCTCATTGGTGAACCACTGCATCAGGTCTCTGTCATGTTGGTCCATGAGCATTTCCAACTGGTCCAACTCATCATCGGTCAGATTGTCCAGTTCATTGTCGACGAAGCGGCCCAGCATCAGGTCCATTTCCTTGACGCCACGGTGCCAGGCACGCATCAAAATCTTTTTGTGCCGTACATCCATACCTTCACTGCTGCGGGTGGTGCCATGGGACATAGTTGTTTGCTCCTTTAGGGCGTTGTCATTCTTTGCCTCTGTATAGCGACTAGAAGGCGCCTTGTCAGCTATAGATCGTTCGTCTATCACAAAACAAAAGGAGAACATGTATTGACGCGGCCCTTTGAGTTGGCCATGCTTGATGTTAGCCCGTTCCCGTTTACAGAATCATACTTACTGCAATGCGCCCGAACCGTCTCAATCACTATTTTGCGTCTCTGACGACACTGAAGGGTGTTGGCCCGAAAATCAGCCAGTCCTTTGCGCGGCTGTTGCGAGGCGATGTGCTTTTGGAAGCGCGGCGGATCGATCTGCTGTTGCATATGCCCGTCGCTGTTATTGATCGCAGTTTGCAGCCTGCGCTCGCCGAGGCGCCAGATGGCGTGATCGTGACGCTGTGCCTGACGATTGACAAGCATCTGCCGCCACCACGGCATAACAAGCGGGTGCCCTATCGGATTCTGGCCCATGACGAGACCGACGAAATCACGATCACCTATTTCCATGCCAATGGCGGCTATTTAGAGCGGCAAATGCCCGTTGGTTCTGTGCGATATGTTTCGGGCAAGCTGGAGCGCTTTAACGGGGTGCCGCAGATAACGCACCCGGACCATGTGGTGTCCGAGGATGATTTCGCTACCATGCCGCTGATTGAGCCGGTCTATCCTTTGACCGCCGGTCTGTCTGGCAAGATGGTACACAAGACCGTTGAGGCTAGCCTTGAAGATCTTGAGCCTTTGCCGGAGTGGCAGGAAAAGGCATTGCTTGAACGTGAAGGCTGGCCAGCCTTCCATGAAGCACTGGACCGCATTCATAATCCTCTGGGGTTGGCGGATCTTGATCTGACATCTATCGCCAGACGTCGGTTGGCTTATGATGAATGTCTGGCCAGTCAGCTTGCGCTGTCGCTGGTGCGTAGCAATGTGAAGAAAGCCAAGGGGCTGGCGCGTCTTTGGGAGGGCAAACTCAAAGCCGAGCTTACAGAGGCCCTGCCCTTTACGCTCACGGGGAGCCAGCAACAGGCCATCGCCGAGATTGAGGAAGATCTGGCCCTGCCTGAGCGGATGCTGCGTCTGGTTCAGGGCGATGTGGGTAGCGGCAAGACGATGGTCGCCCTGATGGCGGCAGCGGATGTCATCGAGTCCGGTGCACAGGTGGCCATGATGGCTCCGACGGACCTTTTGGCACGGCAGCATTATCAGTCCGTCAAAGCGCTTTGCGAGGCCGTCGGTATTCGCGTGGCCGTGATGACGGGCAAGGACAGCGCCGGAGTGAAGCGACAAACGCTCAAGGCGCTGGAACAGGGGGATATTGACTTTCTCATCGGAACCCATGCCCTCTTCCAGCCGTCTGTGGTGTTTGCCGATCTGGGATTGGCCATCGTTGATGAGCAGCATCGGTTTGGCGTACATCAGCGTTTGACGCTGTCTGACAAAGGGGTGGCGACCGATCTTCTGGTGATGACGGCAACGCCAATTCCGCGCACCTTGGTGCTCACCCATTATGGCGACATGGATGTATCGCTGTTGACCGAAAAACCCGCCGGTCGCAAGCCCATTGAAACCCGCACCATGTCGCTTGATAGGCTTGGAGAGTTGGTCGGTCGGCTCAACACTGCGCTTGAAAAAGGTGCCAAATGCTATTGGGTCTGCCCGCTGGTTGAAGAATCCGAAGTGCTTGAAGTCACAGCCGCAGAAGACAGGTACGAGAGCCTCAAGAAGGTGTTTGGTGATAAGGTTGAGCTTATCCATGGCCGTATGTCAGCTGATGAGAAAAAGGCGGCGATGGAGCATTTCAAGGATGGTGACGCACAAATCCTTGTTGCGACCACGGTGATTGAAGTGGGCGTGGATGTGCCTGAAGCCACCATCATGGTGATTGAACATGCCGAGCGCTTTGGCTTGGCTCAGTTGCATCAGTTGCGCGGGCGTGTCGGGCGCGGCGACAAGGCCTCTTCCTGCATTTTGCTGTTTCAGGGTCCTTTGGGCAACATCGCCAAGGAGCGGCTCAACATGATGCGCGAAACCGAGGACGGGTTCCGCATTGCAGAGGCCGATTTACGCCTGCGGGGCGAAGGCGATGTGCTGGGGACCAAGCAATCTGGCATGCCGGGGTTTCGGGTCACCGACCCTGAGGTGCATAAGGATCTGATGGAAATGGCGCGCAAGGAAGCACGTCTCATTATCGAGATGGATCCGGGGCTGACTGGCAAGCGCGGGGATGCCTTGCGTGATCTTCTGTATCTATTCGGAAGAGATGAAGCCATCCGGCTTTTGAAGGCTGGATAGCCAACAAGGACGCCCGCCAATCGGGGCGTCCAAGATGGGAAGAGCGAAGGTGAGCCCTTATTCGGCAGGTTCTGACTCTTTGGATTTTACTTTCTTGAGTGAAGAAAGTTGATCCTTTGACGCTGGGGCCTTTTCTTCGTCATCCACCTCTATGTCGATCAGTTTTCGGGCCTTTTCGTGGTCTTCTTCAACGGCATGCTTTGCGATGAATTCAGGAGAGACCAAACCAGCTGACACCACGAGCTTGGCGGCATCCTCAACGCTCATGTCGAGCATGATGATGTCACGGCGTGGCACAAACAGCAGGAAACCGGATGTCGGGTTCGGGGTGGTTGGCAGGAATACCGAGATATATCCCTGATGGGCATCACCCGGCTTTTCTTTCTCCTCAATGCGGTGGGCTACTTCACCGGTCGTTTCAGTGGCAACGAAAGCAAGAGCCCAAAGGTCGCGGCGAGGATATTCGATAACCACAGCCTTGGTGAATGTCTTGCCCTTTTGCGACAGCGCCGTTTCGAAAATCTGCTTGAGGGCATTGTAAAGGTTGCGTACGAGCGGCATCCGCCCGACGAACACCTCACCGAAGGTCAACAACGAACGTCCGACAAAGTTCGCCGTCAGAAAACCCAGTATCGTCAGGATGAGGAAGGAAAAGACAAGCCCTACCCCGGGCACGGAAAATGGCAGATAGTTATCCGGGTTGTAGATATGCGGAATATAGGGCTTTACGGTGGAATCGACCCAGCCGATGAAGGCCCATGTGATGTAAAGCGTGATCCCGATTGGGGCAGCGATGACAAGGCCGGTCAGAAAATAGTTTCGCACGCGGGCGCCAAAGGTGAGCCTGCCGCGATCCAGAGGGCCTTTTTTTTCTTCATTATTCTTCGATGTCATCTGTGTTGTTTCCGTATGAGATTGGCACCTGATGCGTCAATTGTCTCTTTCCATGTTCCTTTGGGGCGCAGAAAGAGTCAGATTCAACCTCGGGCCTGATCATGATGTGAGATGGCAAGCTGTCAATCAATTTACGCACTCAATCTATACTAAGATAATGCGCCCTGCTTCGACTTAAAAGATTAAGAAAGCGGTTTCCTGCTCGAAAAATGAGCGAGACCAGTTGTAGAATGGCATTTAACGCAATATCTTGTATGTAATGTTCAGAATTTTCCCCGTTTTTTGTTGCTAAAGGCCAAAAGGGCACAAGCATGAAAAGGTTTCAACAGCCGCTCTATTTGCTTGCGGGTCTTGTCTTGACGGGCATCGGCATTGTGGGCGCTTTTTTGCCTCTGCTGCCCTCGACCATCTTTTTCATTCTGGCCACCTTCTGTTTTGCCAGATCGTCACCACGGCTTGAAGCCTGGCTCTTGCAGCACAGAGTGTTTGGGCCACCGGTTCTGGCATGGCGCGATCATAAGGCGATACCGCGCAAGGCTAAATATTTTGCCTTTGGCGGCATGGCGCTGGGCTTTGCCATGTTTGTTACTGCGGTTCAGCCCGGTGTCTGGCTTTTGATCCCGGTGATCCTGTTTTTTGCCGGTTCCGCGCTTTATGTCGGCACGCGGCCGGATGGCCCGGACGACTGAGCCGAGCGGTGGGTGCTCAGCCCTGAATGGCTGAGGCTGAAGGCGTTTCCTGGTGCTTTTCTCTCAGCGCGTCCCATTCTTCGCGCAGGATACCGTAACCCAGAGAGTCAAAATATTTGCCGTCGAGTATTCGAGCCTTGCGGTAGCAGGCCTCCTGCTTCAGACCGATTTTTTCTGCAAGAGCCATCATGCCAGCGTTGCCGGACCATGTTGTGAGGCCGATCCGCACAAGCGCAGGCCGCTCAGCCAATTGCTTGTCTATCCACATGGGCAAGGCCTTAGAACCAATGCCCCTGCCCCAATGTGATTGATTGAAGAGGACAATGCCCACTTCCAGCCAGTTGGTTCTCTGGTCTTTCCAGTAGTAGGAAACCTCACCCAGAATACGGCCATTTTCTTCATCACAAACCAGTTGAAAATTGAAAGACGGGTTCGGCTTGGTCAGCTCGAAACCGAATTCCATGATTTTCTTGTTCTGATCTGCTTCTGTCGGCATGCCCAGATAAGGGCCATTGAGACGATGAAACGCCTGCTTGGGGGCTATCAGGGCGCGGTATAGTGGCAGGTCTTCAAGCGTTATGGTCCGCAGGATAAGGGGCATGGGGGTACACTTGACTGCCCGCCAGCCAAAGGCAAGCGGGCCTGTTTGTGTGAATGGTGCAGATGGCTTATTCCACAGTTACGGATTTTGCAAGGTTGCGTGGCTGGTCCACGTCAGTACCCATGAAATTGGCAGTGTAGTAAGCCAGCATCTGCACAGGCAGAGCGAAGACAATCGGTGCGATGACGTCTGGGACGGTGGGCATGACGATTGTGGTGCTGTCTTCCAGCGCATTCTTCTTGGCGCCCGACTCATCGGTGATGAGAATGATCCGGCCATCGCGGGCGGCGACTTCCTGCATGTTGGAAACGGTCTTGTCGTAATAGCTGTCATCGGGAGCGATGACGACGACCGGCATGGTTTCGTCAATCAGCGCGATCGGGCCGTGCTTGAGTTCCCCTGCCGCATAGCCTTCGGCGTGAATGTAGGAGATTTCCTTCAGTTTCAACGCGCCTTCCATGGCCAGCGGGAAGTTGGTTCCACGGCCCAGATAAAGCACATGCTTGACCTTGGAAAGCTCATGGGCCAGATCGGCGATGGTGTTGTCTGCCTTCAATGCCTGACGGATGAATTTGGGCAACTCGCTCAACGCTTTGACATAGGCTTGCTCTTCTCCTGCCGAAATGGTTCCACGCGCACGGCCTGCCATGATGGCAAGGGCGAGCAGAACCGAGAGCTGACAGGTGAAAGCCTTGGTGGACGCGACGCCGATTTCTGCTCCGGCAAGGGTTGGGAAAATGACATCGCTTTCGCGCGCTATGGTGCTTTCGGGCACATTGACGATGGAGGCAATATGCTGGCCTTCCTGTTTGCAATAGCGCAAGGAAGCCAGCGTATCGGCGGTTTCGCCAGACTGGGAGATAAAGAGCGCCAGCCCATTCTCCTGCATTGGCATTTCGCGGTAGCGAAATTCGGAGGCGACATCCATGTCGACCGGAATGCGGGCAAGCTTCTCAAACCAGTATTTGGCGACCACGCCTGCATAGTAAGCCGTGCCGCAAGCGCTAAGCGAGATGCGGTTAAGGCTAGCAAAATCAAACGGCAGTTTGCCCTTGAAGCGAACTGTTCCGTTGGCAAAATCCACATAATGGGCCAGCGTATGCTGAATCACTTCTGGCTGTTCATGGATTTCCTTTTCCATGAAATGCTTATAGTTGCCCTTGTCCACGATGTTCGCAGACGCAAGTGCCGTGGTGGCCTGCCGTTCGACATGCATGTTGTCTTCATTATAGAAAGTGGCCGTCCTTCTGGTCAGGACAACCCAGTCGCCTTCTTCCAGATAGGTCACCTCATCGGTGAACGGCGCAAGGGCGAAGGAATCAGAGCCCAGATACATCTCGCCATCCCCATGGCCAACGGCCAATGGAGAGCCTCGGCGGGCACCGATCATCAGGTCCTCTTCGCCGCCAAAGATGATCGCGAGAGAAAACGCGCCTTCCAGACGACCCAGAACGGCGGAGACGGCTTCTATGGGGCGCTTGCCTGCCTGCATTTC
The DNA here is from genome assembly GCF_963665895.2 of Cohaesibacter marisflavi. NCBI lineage: Bacteria > Pseudomonadati > Pseudomonadota > Alphaproteobacteria > Hyphomicrobiales > Cohaesibacteraceae > Cohaesibacter > Cohaesibacter marisflavi. The sequence goes on from NZ_OY762534.1 coordinate 1,075,768, forward strand.
GTCATGAATAAGATGCACGACAGTTTCGGTGTCGGTTTCTGTCTCGAATTTATGCCCCTTGGCTGTCAACTCTTCGCGCAACTCGCGAAAATTCTCGATAATGCCGTTATGCACCGCAGCCACGTTGCCAGCCTGATGGGGATGCGCATTGATCTCGTTTGGAATGCCGTGGGTTGCCCAACGGGTGTGGCCGATGCCGATGGTGCCCGGCAATGGGTTTTCAGTCAGCAACTGTTCCAGATTGCGCAGTTTGCCAGCAGCGCGGCGTCTGTCGAGTTTGTTCTGGTTGATCGTGGCGACACCGGCGGAATCATAGCCGCGATATTCAAGCCTCTTGAGGGCATCCACCAATTGTGGCGCTACCGCTTCCTTACCAAGAATTCCGACAATTCCACACATGGCAATCTCTTTCCAACTGACTACGGATAATTTGATTTGAATAATCACTAACGCACTGTTGTGAGATTCTTGAAATCAAATCCGATTGCAGTTTCTAACGAAAACGGAAAAAGGGACGCAAAGCGCCCCTTTGTTCACACTTAATTATTTGGAATCTTTTGATTTTTTGTAACGAAACTGTGCGGCCCAGCCTGCCTTGACGATGGGTCTTGCGCGTGTGAATGCCAGATCATCAGCGTTAACAGGATCGGTGATGACGCTGCCTGCGCCAATGATTGCACCGTCTCCAATGGTTGCCGGAGCCACCAAAGATGTGTTGGAACCGATGAAGGCGCCTTTGCCGATATCTGTCTTGAACTTGTTGAAGCCATCATAGTTGCAAGTGATGGTGCCTGCGCCGATATTCGCCTTGGAGCCGATGCGTGCGTCGCCGATATAGGTCAGGTGGTTGACCTTTGCGCCCTCTTCTACAAGAGATTTCTTGATCTCCACGAAGTTGCCCACCTTCGCTTTTGCTTCCAGAACTGTGCCCGGACGTAGACGCGCATAGGGGCCAATGGCGCAGCCCTCGCCGATTTCTGCATCTTCGAAATAGCAGTTGGCTAAAATGGTGACATTGTCCGCCACGGTTACGCCGGGAGCGAAAAAGACGTTTGGCTCAATGGTGATGTCTTGGCCCAATTTCGTATCATAGGCAAAGAAAACAGTTTCTGGCGCGGTCAGTGTAACACCATTATCCATGGCTTCCTGACGGGCTCTTTGTTGGAATGTCGCTTCAACCTTGGCCAGATGGGCGCGGCTGTTGACCCCCTGCAGTTCGGATTCCGGGGCCTCGATTGCTGTCACTTTGAGCCCTTGTGCGTTGGCCAGTTCCACCGCATCGGTGAGATAATATTCGCCCTGCGAATTGTTGTTCTCTATCTTGTCCAGAAGCTCGAGTAAATGAGCCCCGGAGAAGCCCATGATTCCACCGTTGCAGAAATTGATCTGGAATTCCTCGGGGGTGCAGTCCTTGGCTTCGCGAATGGCGACCAGATTGCCATCTGATTCGAGCAAGCGCCCGTAAGGGTCCGGAGTCTCTGTCCGGAAGCCCAGAACGACAACGTCAAAGCCTTCCGCCAGCTTTTCGCGCATGGCGCTGATCGTTTCTGCGCGCAAGAGCGGGGTATCGCCAAAGAGCACGATGACATCGTCCTTTGCCTCTTCCAGAGCTTCGCGTGCGGCCAGAACCGCATGGGCGGTGCCCAGACGTTCTGTCTGCTCGCAAGCTACGACAGATGGATGCATCTTGCGGGCAGCCTGCAAAACAGGATCCATATCCGGTCCGACGATGAGGGCGACCTGATCGACATCGGCCTGATGAGCGGCGTGGGCCACATGACCAACCATAGACAGCCCGGCGATCTTGTGAAGGACCTTGGGTGTTTTTGATTTCATGCGGGTGCCGTGTCCGGCTGCCAGAATGATTGCCTGGCATGTGCGATGTGTCATCTTTAGCCTCCTGAGACCTGTCTTTGCAGAGTAAAGGACCGTTTATAGTATTTTCCTAAGGAACAATTGAAACAGATATACGAACGGGCCTTGCGGTTACAGCAAAAAAAGACTTTCCTTAAAAATGCGTGAAACATAAGATTCGCGCGTGTAAGGAGGCATTTGTATGGCGCGGCCAGGCAAAGCCATCTTCGATGTGACCATGATGGCCGGTTGGGCGTTTGCGGCAGTGCTAACAGGTTTGGTTGCCTTGACGATGGTGGATGACACCGGTGATTCCGCCCGAGACCCCAATGTTGTGGCAACATTGGACAGCGCCGATGCACGTCTAGTTACCGGGTCTATCGATCAAATGCCGTCCGCCAACCTTGAAAAGGCACTTGGTGAGTCGGAAACGGCTCTCGTCGACCAACAGAATCAGACCTTCAATCCGTTTTCGAAACGAACTGAGATCAATGCGCAGCAGTTGCAGGACTTAATCGCTGAATTGCACAAGATCAAGCAGGAAGTCGGTGCGTTTCATGTAACAATGAAACGGTTGCGTGATGAAAATGATCGTCTGAAACAGCGTTTGGCCAAACTGGAGCTTGATGGCCCTGTTGGGCAGAGTGGCTCAGTACGCGTCGTGGACCTTCCACGACGGGATGATAGCCGCAACCCCTTTATTCTGGCCAATGGTCAGATCTCTCAGCCTATTGATACCCAATCAACGGGATCCATCGGAGCAACCGGCGCTTTGGAAGCCAATAGCGGTTCGTTTGACCCCTTCAAGGTGAATGATCAACCGAACATCAAGGTGACCGAGCAGCCTTTGACGATGGATTTTGAAAGGTCTGCGCCTCATGACGCACAGATGCTGCCCAAAGACAAACCCACAGAGCACGTGGCTTCAGACGGTGCGTTTCAGCCTGTCAGTCAGGTTGTTTCTGCTCCAACAGACGTAAGGTTAAGTAGTCAAACGTCATTTGGGATTGATCTAGGAGCTTTTGTTTCCATCAGTGATATCCGAGCAGCATGGCAAGAGGTTTCTGGTGCGCAGAAGAATCTGGTTGGTGATTTGCGTCCGCTTAGTCGGGTTACAGAGCTTGACGATGGGCGGTTGGCTCTTCACCTCGTTCTTGGGCCTATTCCCAACGCAGCACAGGCTGCGTCGGTTTGTGCGCAATTGAACTATGCCAATTATGATTGTTCGGTTTCCGCCTATCGTGGACAAAGCCTTGCTTTGAACTAGAATGCGGTTTTGTTATCAGTAGGCCTGCTCTTTTGTATGGTGTCTGTCGACAGATAGAGATTGTTTCCGCTCTTTAAAGCAATTATTATCGGCCCCAGAATACCCTCCTTCTTCCAGTTTTTCGGAATTGTCTCTTGTCTCCCAAGTTCTTTGCCTATCTGCTGATGGCGGTCTGCCCGTTTCTGCTCGCCTCGAATATTGTTGTCGGTGCTGCTGCCGTTCATACGATTGAACCCTTTACGCTCACCTTCCTGCGCTGGGGGATTGCGTCAGCGCTCGTTTTGCCCTTTGCGTGGTCATCACTTTATGCCAACCGCAAGGCGCTCCTGTCTGAGTGGAAACTTATTCTGCTGACGGCTTTCATGGGGATGGGATTTAGCGGTTCGGGCGTTTATATGGCGCTCAAACACACCTCGGCCACCAATGGCACGCTGATCTATTCCTCCTGTCCGATCATTATCATCCTGCTGGAATGGATCTTCAGGGGACGCAAGATCTCGCTACGCGAAGCCATAGGGATTATTCTGGGTTTTACCGGTGTGTTGCTGATTGTGTGTAAAGGTCACCTTGAAACGCTATTGGCGATTGAATTTTCAAGCGGCGATCTGCTGTTTGTGGCGGCGGCAACTTCTTGGGCTGTCTACACGGTGCTCTCGAAGAAAAAGCTGTTTCAATCGCTTTCCACGATTGGCATGTTCACGATTGTTGGGCTGGTGGGCGCTGTTATCCAGATCCCGTTCATGATCTGGGAATTAGCCAATTATGACACGCTGCCCACCGGTATGAATCAATGGTTGAGCGTGGCTGGATTGGTCTTTTCGGCCTCTATCGGGGCGCTACTGGCCTATCAATATATGATCCGGGTGCTTGGTCCGGCAACGGCAGGCCTTGTGATGTATTTGATGCCGCCCTTCGGTATTTTTATGGCCGTGATGTTCCTTGGCGAAGACTTCAGAATTTTCCATCTTGTCGGCTTTATTTTGGTGATGAGTGGCGTTGTGCTGGCAACCTTTCCACTCAGCCTTCTGCGCAGACATAGAGCGGTAGAGGCTGTTGCTCAGGAGTAAGCGCCCTTCAAGCTGGCTTGGTCTTTAAAAGGGGTTGGGAGCTGCTTCCAGCCCCTTTCCTTTAGCCGATGGAGTTGAGAGCTGGCAGCATTTCCTGAAGCCAGAAGGCTGCATTCTGCACCTGACCAGTGATGAAAAGAATGCCAGTCAGGACCAGCAAAGCCCCCATGACCTTTTCAACGGTTCCCATATGCTTGCGAAAGCGTTGCATGGTGCTCATGAACTGCCCGGCAAAGAGCGCTGCGAGTAGGAACGGCACGCCCAGACCAAGGCTGTAGGCGGTCAGGAGCATCATGCCGCGTTGAACATTTTCCTCGGTTCCCGCGATTGCCAGAATCGTTGCGAGGACGGGGCCGATGCAGGGGGTCCAGCCAAAGGCAAAAGCCAATCCAATCAAATAGGCGCCAATGATCCCTGCCGGCTTTTTTTGAACGTTTACGCGCGCTTCACGGTAAAGGAAGGCAATTCTGAAAACGCCCAGAAAGTGCAGTCCCATGATGATGATGATGGCGCCAGCAACATAGGAAAAGAAACCCGAATAGAGCTTGAGATATTGCCCTATCACCGAGGCCCCTGCACCCAGAAGCACGAAGATGGTGGTAAAGCCCAGAACGAAGGCCAGAGCGGAAATGAAAATGCGCGTTGCTGCACGCTGTTTGTTCTCGTTGCCGGTGAACTCATCCATGCTCACGCCAGCAATATAGCAAAGATAAGGCGGCACCAACGGCAGAACGCAAGGGGAAATGAAGGAGATGAAGCCAGCGAGAATCGCGCCGGTGATCGATACATCAAAATTCATTTCCTAGCTCCTTCAATTGCGAAATACCAAATTTTCGAATTCATGTTTAAAAAAAAGCGCGGTTTTCTGCTTAGGGGGTGGAGATTGCTTTGTCCAATCACGCTGTCGCGATATGCCTTGCACTCGTCATCCATTTCAGCTGTAGCATGCTGCTTTTAAATATGATGTCCATATCCCTATTTATCCACCTTTGCACTCGGAGATCGGATAAGGGGGCACGATGCCGTTCAGGTCGATTCCAGGAGGTCAGAAACCCAGAGATTGAAGCGTGCATCCAAACACGCCTTGATCGCTTCTCTATTCAGGTTTGAAATCACGAATTTATGACCTTAATGAGGGTTTTCCACGAAAAGTAAAATGAATTTGGCGAGGGTGTTGACTGGGGCGCAAAATGCGTTACAACAGCGCTCACCAACGTTAAGTGCCCGTAGCTCAGTTGGTAGAGCATCCGACTTTTAATCGGACGGTCGAAGGTTCGAATCCTTCCGGGCATACCATTTTCCTCGAAATTTGAAGCGCTTATGGGATTCTCTTAATTGAGGAATTCAGTCGTTTTGGTTTTTAGGTTTGGTTTGGTTTTCCAGACAAATTTGTTGTAGAAAACCATATTTAGCGGAATTCATCGCTCGACTGAGTGGAAAATTCTGCTACAAGGGTCCGGCCTTTAACACAAAGGCAATGCGATGGTTTTACCATCACTTATGGAATATGTGCCCGTAGCTCAGTTGGTAGAGCATCCGACTTTTAATCGGACGGTCGAAGGTTCGAATCCTTCCGGGCATACCATTCCCCTCTCCCCCCAAATCATTGATATTGCAAAGAAGACATCTGGTCTGGCTTGTGATGCAGGCCGCTTTGCATCGACGTGTTCCGCTTGGATGAAAAAATTTAACAAAACGGTGCAGAACACCCAAAAGCGTATTAACGCGTATATTGATTTTTTCTCCTGCTCTGGTAAAAGACTGTCATCAAATTGATAAACAAGACTTCTCGTTTTGTTGTTGGTTAAGCGCCATTAGCTCAGCTGGTAGAGCATCCGACTCTTAATCGGACGGTCCAAGGTTCGAACCCTTGATGGCGTACCACTCTCTTCTTTCACTTTGACCTGCGTTTTATGCATAGACGATTTATGTCATCTCTGGCTGCGTTCTCAGATTTGGCCTAAAGAAAAGGCCACAGCCTCTGGAAGAGACTATGGCCTTGTTGTTAAATGGGACACACAAGCGCTCTAGAGGGCTGGCATATCGCCCCGAGCCCAGCCTTCCTTGACTTCGGCCTTATGGTCTTCAAACCGGCCCGCCTCGATCGCATCACGCATGCCATGCATCAGGCTCTGATAGTAAGCAAGATTGTTCCAGGAAAGCAGCATGGCGCCGAGGGCCTCGTTGGATTTGACGAGGTGATAGAGATAGGCTCGGGAATAGTCACGCGCGGCTGGACAATCGCTCTCAGGGTCCAGTGGGCGCGGATCATCCTTGTGACGGGCATTCTTGAGGTTGACCTTGCCAAAGCGCGTAAAGGCCAAGCCATGGCGTCCTGCCCGTGTTGGCATGACACAGTCAAACATGTCTACACCGCGGCTGACCGCTTCCATCAGGTCATCGGGTGTTCCGACGCCCATCAGATAGCGTGGTTTGTTCTCTGGCAGAATAGGACATGTGACATCGAGAATGTCCAGCATGACGGCCTGAGGCTCACCCACAGCCAATCCGCCGATGGAATAGCCTTTGAGATCCATTGCCTTGAGAGCCAAAGCTGATTCTTCACGCAGACGCGGGATGTCTCCCCCCTGAACAATGCCAAACATGGCCTGACCGGGACGGTCGCCAAATTGAGTCTTGCACCGCTCCGCCCAACGCAGGGAAAGCTGCATGGCCTTTTCAATTTCAATTTCCTTGGCTGGCAGACGCGTGCATTCATCCAGCTGCATCTGAATGTCAGATCCGAGCAGGCACTGGATTTCGATGGAGCGTTCCGGCGTCATCATGAATTTGGCGCCATCAATGTGGGATTTGAACTCAACCCCCTCTTCGCTCATCTTGCGCAACTGCGCCAGAGACATGACCTGAAACCCACCCGAATCCGTCAGAATCGGGTAAGGCCAGTTGGCAAATTTATGCAAGCCCCCAAGGGCATCCACACGCTCCGCACCGGGGCGCAGCATCAGATGATAGGTGTTGCCCAATATGACATCGGCCCCAAGGTCGCGCACTTGTCCCGGATACATGAATTTGACCGTTGCGGCGGTGCCTACCGGCATGAAGGCTGGCGTGCGAATGGTGCCGCGCGGCATGAAGACTTCACCGCGCCGTGCCTTGCCATCCGTTGCCAAAAGCTTGAAGCCAAATTCGGTTGGAGCCGGATTGGGCACAGGCTGGCCTTTGTTCATGCGGTCGGCGCCAAGAGGTGGCGTGGTTTCACTCGGTTGCATCTGATCTGTCATTTGGTCTCTTCTCCTTGCGCCGCGCCTTCTTGTCTTTCAGGCAGCAGAAGCGAAGAATCTCCGTAGGAATAGAAGCGATAGCCATTGGCAATGGCGTGGGCATAGGCCGCCTGCATGCGATCGCGCCCCATAATGGCGGAAACGAGCATGAACAGGGTTGATTTTGGCAAATGGAAGTTGGTCATCAAGCCATCAATGGCGCGGAAGTGATAGCCGGGCGTGATGAAGATATCCGTATCTCCGCAGAAAGGCCGAATGACGCCGTCGTCCCCTGCCGCGCTCTCCAGAAGCCGCAGGGATGTGGTGCCGACAGCAATGATACGGTTGCCGCGGGCGTGGACTGCGTTGAGCTTCTCGGCAAGCGCGGCGCTGATTTCGCCCCACTCGGCATGCATCTTGTGATCGTTGGTGTCTTCTGCCTTAACCGGCAGGAAGGTGCCTGCGCCAACATGCAGTGTCACGAAATGGCGCTCGATCTTCTTTTCATCAAGCATGGAAAACAGACGGTCAGTAAAATGCAAACCGGCCGTGGGGGCAGCTACAGCGCCATCCTTGTCTGCGTAGATCGTCTGGTAATCGGTCTTGTCTTTTTCGTCTTCTGCGCGTTTTGAGGCAATATAGGGGGGCAACGGGATATGTCCCACGGATGCGATGGCCCGATCAAGGGCCGGTCCGTCGCAGTTGAACCGCAGACACACCTCGCCCGCATCGCCTTTTTCTGAAATTTCTGCCGAGAACCTATCGCTGAAGTCAATGCGATCACCCAGCTGGACTTTCTTGGCTGGTCGAGCAAAGGCGCGCCAGGTGGAAAGATCTTCGCGCTTGTGCAGATTGAAATGGATGCCTGCGCGGATTTCGCCCCGTACCCGCGTGCCGGAAAGCTCGGCAGGAATAACCTTTGTGTCATTGAAAACAAGCGCATCGCCCGGCTCAAGAAAATCGGGAAGGTTGAGCACGCTATGGTCTTCGAAAGCGCCGGTTGGTGGCACTAGAAGCAGCTTTGCTTCATCGCGCGGATTGTGGGGGCGCAAGGCGATAGAGTCTTGGGGGAGATCAAAGTCGAAGGAGTCGACGCGCATGGTTCAGGCGATTCTCAAATGGGCGTTTATAGGGCGCCCGGTCATTCAGTTCGACCAAGCGCGGTTTTGCAGGACAACACGATATCCATCGGGATCTTCAAAGGTGATCCCGTCGACATCCCAATAGGTATTGTTGGATTGAACGGGTTCATATCCCGCATTGCGCATCATATCAACCCGTTTCTGCCATTCTGTCTTGTCTGGCAGATAGAAGACGAGCAGGCCTTCTTCATCAGGGGCTTTAGGGGCGGTTATCCCCTGCTCTTTGGTGAATTCAAGATGATAGGGTGCATTCGGGTGGCCGATGATCAGTCCATCAAAGCCATTGTGCCCTTTAAAGGAGCCGAGAAGGGAAAAGCCCAGACCATCGCAATAGAAGCGTTTGATGGCTTCGAAATTGCGACATGAGCGGGCGACGCGCATTTTGGGAAAACGGGTGTCATAGCTCATGGTGGTCCGGGCTCTTCAATCTTTAATGTGCGTCAGACCTTAGAGGTCTGCTGCGACTTTCATGGAAACAATGCTGTCGGGATCCTGAACTGGTTCGCCGCGCTTGATCTTGTCGATATTTTCCATGCCCTCGATAACGTCACCCCAGTAGGTATACTGGTTGTCGAGCCAAGGAGCGGTATCAAAGCAGATGAAGAACTGGCTGTTGGCAGAGTTCGGGTCCATAGCGCGGGCCATGGAGCAAGAGCCGCGAAGATGCTTGGTTGCGGAGAATTCTGCTTTCAGGTTCGGTTTGTCGGAACCGCCGGTGCCGGTGCCATGCGGGCAGCCAACCTGCGCCATGAAGCCGTCGATCACGCGGTGGAAGACGATTCCATCGTAAAAGCCTTCGCGAGCCAACTCTTTGAGGCGTTCGCAATGGGCCGGTGCCAGGTCCGGGCGCAGCGCGATGACAACCTTGCCTTTTGTGGTTTCCATAACGAGTGTGTTTTCGGGATCTTTAATCTCTGCCAATTGTCTCTTCCTTATTGGTTCGAAAGGGTCCTTGAATTCAAGCCACAGGTGGCTTCATCCTGTTGAAGTGTGTTTTAATGGAGTTATTCGGCTGCATCTGCAGCGACCTGCATCTTAACGATGACGTCAGGATTGCGCGGCGGTTCGCCCTTGTTGATCTGGTCAATATATTCCATGCCGGAGGTGACCTCACCCCACACGGTATATTGGCGATTGAGCCATGGCGCATTACCGAAAGTGATAAAAAACTGGCTGTTGGCGCTATTGGGGTTGTTGGTGCGGGCCATGCCAATGGTGCCGCGCTTGAAGGCGTGGTTGCTGAACTCGGCTTTCAGATCAGGAAGATCAGATCCGCCAGCGCCTGTCCCGAGAGGGTCGCCCGTTTGGGCCATAAAGCCATCAATGACCCGATGGAATTTGAGGCCATCATAAAAGCCTTCTCTTGTCAGGGTTTTGATGCGTTTGACATGGTTTGGGGCAATATCGGGAAGCAGCTTGATGACCACCCGGCCATATTTGGTGTCCAGATAGAGCGTGTTCTCCTTGTCCTGAGCCTGTGCGGTCAGGGGAGCAGTCAGCGCAAGCGCCATAACGAGAGCGATGCATGCCAATGTGCGATGAATGAGAGCCATGAAATTTCCTGTCAGCTAGTGAGCTTCTGTTGGAATGCGGCCTGAACTGCATCAGGCACAAACGGAGATATGTCTCCGCCCAAGGTTGCTACCTGCCTTACAAGGCTGGCGGCAATGTGGCGGACTGCTCCGCTCGAAGGCAAATAGATCGTATGAATTTCTGGCGCCAGTGTTTCATTCATACCCGTCATTTGCATTTCGTAATCGAAGTCTGTGCCGTCGCGTAGGCCGCGGATCAGAATGGTGGCGTCAACGCGTTTGGCAACGTCGATGACAAGGTCATCAAAAGCCACCACTTCAAGCACGGTGTTCGTATCCCGCGCGATGGGCGCAACCACTTGGTTGATCAGGGCAAAGCGTTCATCCTTGGAGAAGAATGGTTTCTTGCCGTGATGCACACCAATGGCGAGCACGAGCTTGTCCACGATATGGCACGCGCGCTCAACGATATCGAGGTGCCCCAAGGTGATCGGATCGAAGGATCCCGGGTATATGGCGATTTTGTCTGTCATGAAGAAAGTCCTAGACTCACCGCTCTTCAAGCACAAGACAGAAATGGTCTAACAAACAAGGAAGAAAAAAAATTGAACCATTCTGCACCTTCGCGCGTCTTATAAATGAAGGATGTTAACGAAGGTGAATGAAAGATGAACGGCTCGCTCAGTGCCCTTTCATCTGAGGAGCTCTAAAATGGACACGAAAAGACAGAATGAGGATCCTGTATTCGGGACTGATAAAATGACTGCTCTTAAAAGAACCAAGTTAATCGTAGCAACTGGCCTTCTTGTTTGCTTCATGGGGCTGACCTTTATTGCAGCAAGCGGGCATGCCGCCCTCTCTGAAGGTTATGGTTCCGATTTTGAACTCTCAAGTCTGTCTCTTTGGAATGATGTCCAGTCTGGCCAGTGCATTGCGCGAAAAGGAGCGCAAACCTGTGAGCCGGTGAGCCTCTAAATTCCATAGAATACCCTACCCCGGTGGCTTGGACGATGGTCCATGGCGACACCACCGAGATTTCTGACCTGGTAGAATAAGCAAGTGATCTTGACGGATCACTTGCTTATTTTTTGCGGCTTCTTTATCTCTGCCGTTTTGGGCAAATAAAAAGGGCTCCATGAGAGCCCTTTTCTTTCGTGATCATATTGAATGCCGCCGAAGCGCTTATTCCTGTTCTGGCGTATCATCCGAAGGCGTATCGTCAGAAGGCGTTTCGCCGGATGGTGCTTCACCTGTCGGATCAACACCCGTCTCGTCGGTTTCCTCTTTTTCGTCCTCAGGAATACGCTCTACCGAAACCACACTCTCGTTTTCACGGGTCTTGAAGACCGTGACACCCTGAGTGGAGCGACCTGCGATGCGGATACCATCAATCGGACAACGAATGAGCTGGCCACCATTGGTGACAAGCATGATCTGGTCGGTTTCTTCAGCCGGGAAGCTGGCGACCAGACGTCCGTTGCGCTCGTTGACTGCCATGGCGACGATGCCTTTGCCGCCACGACCCGAGGTGCGATATTCATAGCAGGAAGAGCGCTTGCCGTAGCCATTTTCCGAAAGGGTTAGAACAAACTGTTCTGCCGCTCCCATTTCAGCGTAGCGTTCAACCGGCAATGCGGTGGTTGGTGCATCTGCGGCGACTTCTGCCCCATCCTCGCCATTGACGGCGCGACGGGCGGCATTTGCCTGACGTAGATACTCGTTTCTTTCTTCAGGCGTTGCATCGAAGTGATGAAGGATCGACATGGAGATGACCTTGTCGTCTTCTTCAAGACGGATGCCGCGCACGCCGGTGGACCCGCGAGACTGGAAAACTCGCACATCTTCAACCGGGAAGCGGATGCATTGGCCCTTGGCTGTGGTCAGAAGAACATCATCGGTCGCGCTGCAGGTTTCAACGCCGACGATGCCGTCTTCAGACCCGTCTTCAAACTTCATGGCGATCTTACCGTTGCGGTTGACCTGTTTGAAGTCCGACAGCTTGTTACGACGCACGGAGCCGGAAACGGTGGCGAACATCAGGTCGAGCGTATCCCAGCTCTCTTCATCTTCCGGCAGAGGAAGGATCGACGTGATGATTTCGCCTTGTTGCAGTGGCAACAGGTTGATCAGGGCCTTGCCCTTGCCTTGAGGGGCAGAGAGTGGCAGGCGCCAGACCTTCATCTTGTAGGCAATGCCGCGCGAGGAGAAGAACAGCACCGGCGTGTGGGTATTGCCCACAAACAGCCGCGTGACGAAATCTTCGTCCTTGGTGGCCATGCCCGAGCGCCCCTTGCCACCACGACGCTGTGCGCGGTAGGTGGAAAGCGGAACGCGCTTGATGTAGCCGGAGTGCGAGAAGGTAACGACCATGTCTTCGCGCTGGATCAGATCTTCGTCGTCAAAGTCTGCGCCGCCCTCGACAATTTCCGTTTTACGCGGGGTGGCGAACTCTTCCTTGAGCGCGAGCATTTCATCTTTAACGATGGTGAAAATGCGTTCACGTGAGCGCAGGATGTCAAGATAGTCCGAGATCTTCTCACCCAGCGCATTCAGTTCATCGCCAACCTCATCACGCCCCAGAGCTGTCAGGCGCTGCAGGCGCAGATCGAGAATGGCGCGTGCCTGCTCTTCAGAGAGGTTATAGGTGCCATCTTCATGAATCGTGTGTCGCGGATCGTCGATCAGCGTGATCAGGGGCGCAACATCTTCCGCAGGCCAGCGGCGTTCCATCAACTGGGCCCGGGCCGTTGCCGGATCCGGTGCCTGACGGATGGTGCGGATGACTTCATCAATGTTGGCAACAGCGATGGCCAAGCCAACCAGCACATGAGCCCGATCACGGGCCTTGTTGAGCAGGAACTTGGTCCGGCGGCTGACAACTTCTTCGCGGAAGGCGTTGAAGGCGACCAGAATATCACGCAGGTTCATCAGCTCTGGTTTGCCACCATTCAGCGCAACCATGTTGCAGCCGAAAGAGGTTTGCAGCTGGCTGAAGCGGTAGAGCTGATTGAGAACGACATCGGGGACCGCGTCGCGTTTCAATTCAATAACAACGCGCATGCCCTGACGGTCAGATTCGTCGCGAATATCGGAGATGCCTTCGATGCGCTTGTCGCGCACGGCTTCAGCGATCTTCTCGATCATCGTCGCCTTGTTTACCTGATAGGGAATCTCGTGAACGATCAGCGCCATGCGGTCCTTGCGGATCTCTTCCACATCGACCTTGCTTCGCATCATGACCGAGCCGCGGCCCGTTGCATATGCGCTGCGAATGCCGGCACGGCCAAGAATGATGCCGCCGGTCGGGAAGTCCGGACCCGGGACGATTTCCATCAGCTCTTCGGGGCTGAGGCTCGGATTGTCGATAAGAGCAACGGACGCGTCAATCACTTCGCCCAGATTGTGCGGCGGAATGTTGGTTGCCATGCCGACGGCGATACCCCCTGCCCCGTTGACCAGCAGGTCCGGGAATTTGGCAGGCAGAACAGCCGGTTCGCTTTCGGAGCCGTCATAGTTATCGACGAAATCAACGGTGTCCTTGTCCAGATCGTCCAGCAATGTGGAGGCGACCTTTTCAAGGCGACATTCCGTATAACGCATGGCAGCAGCACTGTCGCCATCGACCGAGCCGAAGTTACCCTGGCCCTCGACAAGCGGAACGCGCAGGGAGAAGTCCTGCGTCATGCGCACCAATGCATCATAAATGGCACTATCACCATGAGGGTGATATTTACCCATGACGTCACCGACAACACGCGCAGACTTGCGGTACGCCTTATTCCACTCGTAGCCATTTTCATGCATCGAATAAAGAATACGGCGATGCACCGGCTTGAGGCCGTCGCGAACATCGGGCAGCGCACGAGACACGATCACGCTCATCGCATAATCGAGATAACTGCGCTTCATTTCATCCGTTATGGATACGGGCTTGATATCGGTACCGGGACCGTCGCCCGAGAGTGTATCTTGTGTATCTGTCAAAGGAGAATCTCTATCCCTGTCAAAAGGTATCCCTGTATAGCTGATTTAGCCTCGTGCAGCAAAGTTTTGCTCGCTTCCTGTGCGCAAAATGGCGCAACAATCACAGGATGGATGTTGAATATGTTGCACGCATGGTCAATGATGGGGTTCACATTTGATATTGCATCGCTTTATCGCACATTGTCCAACCCTGTTTTTCGCAGAAAGGCGCCCTGAATGCCGCCAATTGACGTCATGCTCAATGCATTTGTCACCCTTTTCGTTACCATTGATCCGATTGGTCTTGCGCCGATCTTTCTTGCTGTAACCAGCGGTGCATCCAAGCAGGCACGCATTAAAATCGGGACACGTGCGGTTATCGTGGCTGCGGGGATTTTGTTGATTTTCGCGCTGATTGGCCATGTCATACTGCAGGTTCTGGGTATTTCGCTGCCAGCCTTCCGAATCGCCGGTGGTCTTCTGTTGTTTGCCATTGCCTTCGAGATGGTGTTTGAAAAGCGCGAAAAGCGGAAATCGCAGTCTGCCGAGCAAGCGCTCTCAGATGATGAGATGCATGACATTGCAGTCTTCCCGTTGGCGATCCCGCTCATCGCCGGGCCCGGCGCTATCTCCGCCGTACTGCTTTTGGGCTCTCAATCCTCTGACTGGATCAGCCGCGGGGCGATCTTCGCGATCGTCATTTTTGTGCTTTTGCTGGTGCTGCTGACCTTCGTCGTCGCGGGCTGGGTGGAAAAGATGATGGGCGAAAGCGGACGGAACATCCTGACCCGCCTGCTCGGCGTTCTTCTTGCCGCGCTTTCGGTGCAATTCATCGCCGATGGCATCAAGGCGATCATCGCTGTCGGGTGAAGGGCCGGTTCGAGTCCATAGAGGATGTTGAAAGTCAATATCCTCGCGTGGATGCTCAATAGGCAATCAGATTAGCGAACGCTGAAGTGGAATTCTTCGTTCACGACGTTCGTAAAAAGGTGTCAATAGCTCTTTAAATGAGAGTTCAGATTCCAGAGCTTCTGCAAGGGCACCGCATCTTACCAAAGAAACATACAACGCAGCAGAGAAGGCTTGACAGTTCACCGACTTGTCCGGATTAAACTCGATGTCGGAAAAACCTGCGAACCTACATATATCGGCAGAAAGCTCTTCGTCCTTGTGAAGCGTATTGATGTATAGCCAATCATAGAAAAATGTGCGTGGCTGAATCGGAAACTGCTTTTTAAAGAATTTGAACCCTGTGAGTGTACCGTTCTGTCTTACACGGATTTCCTTCTTTGCTTGTTTTGCGGTCATGTCATATATGTCAGGGAATGGGCCAGAGAAAGCAAAGACCTTGCTCCCTTGAAAAGCGGACTCGACAGAAATTTTGCGATTAGTTGACTTTGTGACAAACGAAAGATTGAAAGCGCTTGCTTTTACCCCTAACTCATCCTCCGATTTGCTTGAAATCTCGAGAATCGGGCTCAACCCAGCTTCGTCGGCGGCGTCATGTAAGGCGGAGATTGATTTCTGCTTTTGGCTGACTGCGAACCCAGGGAACCATTCGAACTCAATTTCCACCTCCTCTACTCCCGGATTGCCCTCGGTCGGAACATATACAAAACGTTTTGCCATTTCACGTCCAGTGTTCGTAGTCTTCTCGCGGTTTAAAAAGTTGCGGTAATGATTGTACACTTTTATCCTTGAAGCGAGTGTAATTATACAGAATTTCAGCTCTCTGAGCATCGTTTTGTGCGCCGACACCAATGATGTATTTCGATTCTATGTCTGCAAAAACCAAAACTTCTGCTTGTGGGTCCGTGGTGAAGTGATCCGGAATACCAAGATCACTGCGCTTCACAGGACCTATGTCCGAAAACATTGCGTCGAAAGATGCTTTATTTTGCAAGCTTTGGGGATTTGTATCTTTGTAGCATCCGGTCGCGGCATTTCTCGCATAGTAGGCACAGGGCTTTTGGATCAGAACGTTTGGATGGAGGAAAAGAACCACCCAAGTGTCGTCTGCGTAGTCTTGCCGAGCACGATAAAACATTTTGTAGTTTGGGAATCCGATAGATACAGACAAGGTTTCTGGATGTCTATCAAGCCTCATGTCGTCATTGAAATTGTAACATAATCCTCGGCGATCCAACTCAGTGCGGCGTAAGAGTCCGTTTATCATAATACTAGGGAAGTTGGAATATTTAGTGAAATGCACTAAATATTTGATACCACGCCCGGTCAAACGATCTTGCATTGAGGTAAGGTTCCTTCATTAACTCTACTTCCGTTTTAGTAGTGTTGATAAATAAACACAACCAAAACAGAAGGAGCTAATACCAAAATGTAACGATAACCGTTGCTATGCACCGAATGCCCGCTTCGTCCGCATAGCTGAAATTTGTTCGTCAGTATAAACGTCTTAACAAAAAGCCCGACACACTGTGCCGGGCTTTTCTTTTGTTTGTGTGCTCTTCCTTCTCGCTAGACCGGCCGGTCAGTCCCTTTGAGGGCGATATAGATGGCCGGGATGACCAGCACTGTCAGCAGGGTTGAGGACGCCAAGCCGAACAGAAGCGAAATGGCGAGGCCCTGGAAGATCGGGTCTGCGAGAATGACCACAGCACCAATCATCGCGGCAAGTGCCGTGAGCATGATGGGTTTGAAGCGGATGGAGCCCGCTTCCAGCAGGACTTCCTCGAGCGGCCTGCCCGACCCCTTTTCATGGCCAACGAAATCGACCAGCAGGATCGAGTTCCTGACGATGATACCGGCAAGCGCAATGAAGCCGATCATCGAGGTGGCCGAGAATGGTGCATGGAAGATCCAGTGACCAATCATGATGCCGATGAGTGTCAGCGGGATGGGCGTCAGGACCACCAGCGGCACGCGGAAGGAGTGGAATTGCGCAACCACAAGGGCATAGATGGCAAGGATGGCGATGCCAAAGGCTGCCCCCATGTCACGGAAAGTGACCCACGTGACTTCCCATTCGCCGTCCCACAAAAGAGCGACTTCTGAATCATCCTCAGGCTGCCCGTGCAGAATGATCTTCGGCTTTGGCAGATCACCCCAGTCATGGGCATCGATTTTGTCCTGTACGGCCAGCATGCCGTAAATAGGCGCCTCGAAGTCTCCGGCAAGGTCGGCCTGAACCATTTCGTTCGGACGTCCATTGTGGCGATAGATCGGGAAGCTTGCCTGCTCGCGATCAATGCGGATCACGTCGCCAAGTTCCACCACGCCGCGTTCGTCGGGAATGGCGTTCTGCGGCACCGGAATGGTCAGGAGCCGTTCGGAAATGGTGAGGTCGGATTTGTCCGGTTTCACAGCGATCTCAACCGGTCGACGTCCGCCGCCCTTATGGGAATAGCCGACCACCTGACCGTTCAGATAATAGGAGATCGTGTTGTAGACATCGCCTTGTGAAACATTGTGATATTCCAGATTGTCCTGATCGATGCGCAGGCGTGCCCGTGTCGTTGGTGTGCCGAAGCTGTCGTCGACATCGACAATGAACGGGACTTCCTCAAACAGCTTGCGCACTTCGGTTGCCACGGCACGACGGGTTTCCGGATTGGGTCCATAGATCTCAGCAAGAAGCGTCGAGAGAACCGGCGGTCCAGGTGGCACTTCCACCACCTTCAGCACGGTGCCTTCTGGCGCAGGCAGATCCTTGATCAGATCACGCACTTCAAGGGCAATCTCATGGCTTGTGCGGCTTCTATCCGCCTTGCCAGACAGGTTGATCTGCAGATCGCCCATTTCCGGGTTGGAGCGGAAGAAATAGTGCCGAACAAGGCCGTTGAAGCCAAACGGAGCTGCTGTGCCTGCGTGAGACTGGATGGACTTGATTTCCTCAACGCCCTCCAGTTTGTGGGCTGCCGCCAGCAGAAGCCGGTCGGTATCTTCCATGGAAGAGCCCTCAGGCAGATCAGCAATGACCTGCATTTCCGATTTGTTGTCAAAGGGCAAGAGCTTCACGGTTACATGCTTGGTATAGATCAGCATGGTCGATCCGATGGTGGCAAAGCCGACGATCAGCAGGAAGGCCCAGGCGTGGCTGCGACCGTGGAGTACGGGTCTGGCAAAGGAGCGATAGACGCGCCCCAACACGCCGCCGTCCTCAGCTTCGCTATGGCCCGGTTTGCCGATGAGATTCATCAGCCATGGGGTCAGCATGACAGCAACGAAGAAGGACAGCACCATTGCGGCAGAGGCAACGGCCGGAATCGGGCTCATATAGGGGCCCATCATGCCGGATACGAACATCATTGGCAGAAGCGCAGCCACAACAGTCAGCGTGGCGATAACAGTCGGGTTGCCCACCTCGGCTACGCCTTCGATGGCTGCCTGAATCTTGGAGCGATCATCCTTCATGGCCCAGTGTCGCGAGATGTTTTCGATCATCACGATGGCATCATCCACGAGGATGCCGATGGCGAAGATCAACGCGAACAGGGATACGCGGTTGATCGTGTAGCCCATCAGATAGGCCGCAGCGAGTGTCAGAAGGATGGTCGTCGGGATGACGATCAACACAACGATGCCTTCGCGAACGCCAATGGCGAGCCCCACAAGAATAACGATGGATACGGTCGCCAGCCCCAGATGATAGAGCAGTTCGTTGGCTTTTTCGTTGGCCGTTTCACCATAGTCGCGGGTTACGTCCACCTGAATGCCCTGAGGGATGATTTCCCCCTTGAGCTGTTCGACGCGATCCAGAATGGAATGCGCGATGACAACGGCGTTGGCACCCTTGCGCTTGGCAATGGCCAGCTCAACAGCGGGCAATCTGTTGAAGCCGCCCCCTTCTTTTGGCGTCAGGTTCCAGACGCGGTGGTCATCCTGACTGCCTCCAACCACGATGGTGGCTACATCCTTGACGTAGACCGGGCGTCCATCAAGCGTGGTGAGGAGCAAAAGGCCGATATCAGGCATACCATCAAGGGTCTGACCAACGGCAACAGGCACTGTTTTGCCCGCTTCACGCACGGAACTGGCCGTGAAGGATTTGTTCGCTGCCTGTATCTTGCCAACCAGCTGTTGCAAAGTGACGCCGTAGAGGGCCAGTTTTTCCGGGTCCGGTTCCACGCGGATCTGGTTGGTCTGGCCGCCGACGATATAGGTCAGGCCAATATTGTCGAGCTTGGCCAATTCTACGCGCAGCTCGTCCGCTATGTCATAAAGAGCGGTATCGTTCCACTTGTCAGCTACCGATGGCTCGGGAGACAGAGTGAGCACCGTGATGGCGACATCATCGATGCCGCGTCCAACGATTAGGGGTTCGGATATGCCCACGGGCATCCGGTCCAGATTGGCGCGAATCTTGTCATGCACCCTGAGAACGGCGGCATCAGAATCCGTTCCCACAAGAAAACGGGCCGTTACGATGACGCGGTCGTCATAGGTGTTGGAATAGACATGATCGATGCCATTGATGCTCTTGATGATGGTTTCCAGCGGTTCCGTGATAAGCTTGACAGCATCTTCTGCCTTGAGGCCATTCGCAGAGACCTGAATATCCACCATCGGCACTGAAATCTGCGGCTCTTCCTCGCGAGGCAACATCATTAGGGCGATGACGCCAAGCGCGAAAGCCGTAATCAGCATCAAGGGCGTCAGGGGCGACGTGATAAAATTCTTGGCCAGGTTGCCCGAAATGCCAAGAGCATGGGATTTCTTACTCATTTTATGACTTTCGTCCCTTTATGGCTGAATGAGTTCGTCGCCGACAGCAACGCCGGTCAGAATTTCAATCATGTTTTTGCCATTCTCATTGTAGGGTTGGCCCACCTGCACCGCGATTTCAGTCGGTTGGCCGTCTATGCCCTTGGCACGCACAAAATCGATGCCTGAACGGGTGAAGACCAGATCACGCGGCACGAGATAAGCCATGCGGCTGCCCGCTCCGACGCGAACCTGAATGCGTTCGCCAACAAAATAGTCGCCCAAGCCTTCAACGCTGGCATCGGCAAGAACCCGCCCATCCGAGATCTCCGGATAAACCTTGACGATCTCGCCGGTTTGCAGACAGGACGGATCGCACTCCATGCCACGACCGGCCAGTTCGATCGGGTCTCCCTTCTTGAGGAATTGGGCGTGGCGCTCTGGCAGAGCCATGCGCAGGATATAGTTGTCTTTGGCAATGGTGGCGATGGATTCGCCGGTCATCACCACGGCACCAACCGTGATGGGCACTTCAAGCACACGCCCGGCCTGAGGCGCCAAAACAGCCCCCTCCTCCATCTGGCGAACAACGACTGCTTTTTGTGCTTTGGCTGCATCGAGATTGCTCTGGGCGACATCAAACTGTGTGTTTGCAGAATCAAGCCGCGCTTTCGTGGTCGAGCCGCGTTCGAAAAGCTGCTGGGCCCTATCAAGTTCGGTCTTGAGGTTGGCTACTTGTCGCTGCGCCGCATTGATCTGGGCATCAAGGGCTTCGATCTGAAGGCTCAGCTTGGGGTCTCGCACCATGGCGATGGTTTCTCCAGCCTCGACATAGCTGCCCTCAGTGACGTTCAGTTCCTCCACGGTGCCAGATGTCCGCACGCGGGCCGAGAGGGAATCTGTGCTCTGCACGGTGGCAAAAACCGCCTTTTTGTCTTCAATGGATGTTTGCTGGACTGTGAAGCTGTTTGCGGTGGTCGCATAGCCTGCAACGGTCAGAGCGAACAAACAGGCCGAAAGAAAAGTGCCTCGTTTTTGGAGTGCATTGCGCATGGAAACTCTCTCCTGCTGTCAAATTACGTATATTAGTAATTACGAATATACGAAAACAATTACATTGTCAAAGCCTCATCTCCAGTTTTTGTCTATTTTCATACTCAGGTCTATCCGGTAGAAGATTGAGCGACAATTTGCTTATAGATACCGTCGTTGGGAGAAAATAACGTGGCATCTCACGGTTCAAAGAAAGTCATTTATGCAGCATTGGCTGGCAATACGTTGATTTCAATTACGAAATTCGTCGCAGCTACAATTACAGGATCATCCGCGATGCTGTCGGAAGGCATTCATAGCCTTGTCGATACCGGTAATCAGGGATTGTTACTCTATGGTATAAGACGCTCCGGGAGACCTGCAGACATCAAGCATCCTTTCGGCTATGGGGCTGAATTGTATTTCTGGGCGTTCGTTGTGGCTCTGCTTATTTTTGCTGTCGGTGCCGGTTTGTCTCTGTATGAGGGCATTGAAAAAGTGCTGCATCCCGAACCGATCGGAGACCCGACGATCAACTTTGTCGTATTGGGAGTGGCCTTCTGCTTTGAAGGGTGGGCTTGGTTTGTGGCCTTGCGCGAATTCCGCAATACGAAGGGCAAGCGGAGTTATTTTCAGGCGGTTGCAGACTCCAAAGACCCAACGGTCTTCACTGTGCTGTTTGAAGACAGTGCGGCCATGCTCGGCCTCATCGTTGCAGCTGTAGGTATTGGCCTTTCCCATTATCTTGAGCTTCCCTGGATGGATGGGGCGGCCTCTATTGTTATCGGCCTTATTCTTGGCATGACCGCGATATTGCTGGCCTATGAAACCAAGAGCCTGTTGATTGGGGAAGCTGCTTCCACCGAGAGCGAGGCCGAGATCGCTGCAATCGTCAATGCGCATCCGGCCGTGACCACGGTCAATGAATTGCGCACCATGCATCGTGGGCCGAACGAAATTCTTCTCGCGCTTAGTCTCGATTTTCGCGATGACATGATTGTGGGGCAGTTGGAGACAGTGATTGCAGATCTTGAGCGTCACATTCGTGAGCGTGTGCCGCAGGTCCATCGCGTCTATATTGAAGCGCAGTCTTATGTAGACCACAAATCGGTCGAAGCGCAGCTGACTTCATCTCACTGAGTTACTCGAGATCCTTTGAACCGATATGCGTTGTAACGACTGGCTAAAAAATAGATCTTTAAAGGAAAAACCCGGCATTGAGCCGGGTTTTTGATTCTTTATCTGTGATGGGATACGCATCAAAACGGAATATCGTCGTCCATTTCGTCGCGGAAGCCACCAGAAGGCTGGCCACCCCCTGAAGGGCCCTGCCCGCCGCCGCCGAAGCCGCCCGGGTTTCCGCCACCATAACCACCGCCACCAGGGCCGCCGAAATCGCCGCCACCGGACTGGCCGCCGCCAAATCCGCCACCGCCACCGCCTTCGCCGCGGTTATCCAGCATGGTGAGGTTGCCATTAAAGCCTTGTAAGACGACTTCTGTGGAATATCGATCCTGTCCGCTCTGGTCCTGCCACTTGCGCGTCTGCAGCTGGCCTTCCAGATAGACCTTTGAGCCTTTTCTGAGATACTGCTCGGCGATCCGACACAGGCCCTCATTGAAAATGACCACGCGGTGCCATTCGGTCCGTTCGCGCCGTTCGCCAGAGTTGCGATCTTTCCAGCTTTCGGAAGTGGCGACAGACAGGTTGCAGATCGGGCGGCCATCCTGAGTTCTGCGAATATCGGGATCTGCTCCCAGATTGCCAACCAGAATGACTTTGTTTACGCTACCGGCCATTGCTTTGTCCTTTGTTTCTTTGCTGTGTCCTGATGATCCGATCAGGGTTTTGGCACAGCATATGCGGCTTCGCTGCTGACTTCCATATGGGCTTTGGCGCAATCCCCATCCTTTGGTTCATGCGTAATTTGCATAGTCGTGTTGCAATGAATAGGTTCACAACATAGAACAAATCAGGTACAAATAAAAGCCCTGCGCCTAACATGACCATGATTGGAAGCAATCAAAATTGGCCATTGCCTTGATTTTTATAAACCGATATTGCATCGGGAGAAAAATGTGACCCGTTGCCAAGGGAGCTGTGATCTCTGGCTCTCCAGGCATCGTAAAGCATAGTCGGGTGAAAACCAGACGCCTGCCTCGCGCTGATAGAAAGACTGTTTGACATGACGATTGATAAAAAAGTGTCCGTTGCACCTTCGATGAAAGCGATATCGATTCGCGGTGCCCGGGAACATAATCTCAAGAATGTTGATCTTGATATTCCGCGCGATCAGCTCGTGGTCATGACCGGCCTGTCTGGCTCCGGCAAAAGCTCGCTAGCGTTTGATACCGTCTATGCCGAAGGGCAGCGACGCTATGTTGAATCCCTCTCGGCCTATGCTCGCCAGTTTCTTGAAATGATGCAGAAGCCCGATGTGGATTCCATTGAGGGGCTTTCTCCTGCCATTTCCATCGAACAGAAAACGACCTCGCGTAACCCGCGTTCGACAGTCGGGACCGTGACTGAGATCTATGACTATCTGCGCCTTCTGTTCGCGCGCGTGGGTATTCCTTATAGTCCGGCGACAGGCTTGCCGATTGAAAGCCAGACGGTCAGCCAGATGGTGGACCGTGTCATGGAGCTGCCCGAGAAGACCCGCTTTTTGCTTTTGGCGCCCATTGTGCGTGGGCGCAAGGGCGAGTTCCGCAAGGAGTTAGCCGAGTTGGTCAAGCGCGGGCTCACGCGCTTCCGGATTGACGGGCAGATGTATGATGACGGCGATTTGCCGACGCTGGACAAGAAGTTCAAACACAATATCGAGGTTGTCGTTCACCGTATGGTGGTCAAGGAAGGCATCGAGAAACGCCTTGCCGACTCGCTCGAATTGGCTCTGGAGTTGGCCGATGGGCTGGCCATCGTCGAAATGGTGGATCAGAAGGAAGAGAATGGGGAAGCCAAGCGGGTTACTTTTTCGGAGAAGTTCGCCTGCCCTGTTTCCGGTTTCACCATTCCGGAGATCGAACCAAGGCTCTTTTCCTTTAACAATCCGTTCGGCGCCTGCCCTGTTTGTGATGGTCTGGGGAGTGAACTTCAGGTGAGCCCCGAGCTCGTCATCCCTGACAACTCCCGGAGCATCAAGGATGGGGCGATTGCGCCTTGGTCCAAGACCTCGTCTCCCTTCTATCGCCAGACGTTGGAGGCGTTGGCCAAGCATTTCGATTTCTCTCTTACGGTTCCCTGGATCGAGCTGCCCTTCAAGGCGCAGGAAGTCATTCTCTATGGTACCGGCAAGGAGAAGGTGCTCTTTGTTTATGATGACGGGGCGCGATCCTACAAGACGACCAAACCGTTTGAAGGTGTCATTCCCAATCTTGAGCGTCGGTTTAGAGAAACCGAGAGCAGCATGGTGCGCGAGGATATTGGCAAATATCAATCTGCCCACGCTTGCTCTGCCTGTGATGGGCATCGCCTCAAACCCGAAGCGCTTGCGGTCAAGCTGGATGGCAAGCATATCTCACAGATTTCAAGTCTTTCCATTCGCGCCGCAGCCCGGTGGGTGCAGGATCTGCCCGCCACCCTGTCTGAAAAACAGATCGAGATTGCGGAACGTATCCTTAAGGAAATTCGCGAGCGGCTGAAGTTCCTCAACGATGTTGGCCTTGAATATCTGACGCTCTCGCGTGGTTCGGGGTCGCTCTCTGGCGGTGAAAGCCAGCGCATCCGGTTGGCCTCCCAGATTGGTTCTGGGTTGACCGGAGTTCTTTATGTTTTGGATGAGCCATCTATCGGCTTGCATCAACGCGATAACGCACGCTTGTTGGAAACACTCAAGCATTTGAGGGATCTAGGCAACACGGTGATTGTCGTTGAGCATGATGAAGACGCTGTGTTGGAAGCTGACTTCGTTGTCGATGTTGGGCCTGGGGCTGGTATTCACGGTGGGCACATCGTGTCTCAAGGCACGCCGGCCGAAATCATGGCCGATCCGGCGTCTCTCACGGGCCAGTATCTTTCTGGTGCGAAGACCGTTTCTGTTGACCATAGTCGCCGCAAGGGAAAGAAAAAGAAACAGATCACGGTCGTCAATGCGCGTGGCAACAACCTCAAAAATGTTACGGCTTCCATTCCTCTTGGCACTTTTACATGTGTGACCGGGGTGTCTGGCGGCGGCAAGTCCACTTTCCTTATTGATACGCTATATAAGAGCGCGGCCATGAAGCTGAACAGGGCGAGGGAGATGCCCTCGCCGCATGAGCGGATCGAAGGGCTGGAGCATGTCGACAAGGTGATCGATATCGACCAGTCCCCCATCGGACGGACGCCGCGCTCCAACCCGGCCACCTATACTGGCGCCTTCACGCCTATTAGAGACTGGTTCGCGGGGCTGCCCGAAGCCAAGGCGCGCGGCTATGCACCCGGTCGCTTTTCCTTCAATGTTAAAGGCGGGCGTTGTGAAGCTTGTCAGGGCGACGGCGTCATCAAGATCGAGATGCATTTTCTGCCGGATGTCTATGTTACATGTGATGTTTGCAAAGGGCATCGCTATAACCGAGAAACACTGGAAGTTCAGTTCAAGGGTAAGTCGATTTCAGACGTACTTGATATGACCGTTGATGAAGCGGCTGACTTCTTCTCTGCGGTTCCTGCTGTACGTGACAGGATGGTGACTTTGCAACGGGTCGGTTTGGGCTATGTGAAAGTGGGGCAACAAGCCACGACGCTTTCTGGTGGCGAGGCGCAAAGGGTCAAGCTTGCCAAGGAGCTTTCGAAACGCTCAACGGGGCGGACGCTCTATATTCTGGATGAACCGACCACAGGCTTGCATTTTCATGATGTGGCCAAGCTGCTCGAAGTTCTTCATGAATTGGTCAATCAGGGCAACACGGTTGCCGTGATTGAGCATAATCTTGAAGTGATCCAGACTGCAGACTGGATTCTTGATCTTGGACCGGAAGGTGGTGACGGCGGCGGGCAGATCGTCGTTGAAGGAACGCCTGAGGACGTCATGAAGTGCGAAGAAAGCTACACGGGTCAGTTTTTGAAAGAACTGAAGGAACGGCGTGATTCTAAATCGTGAGTCCTTTTTGATTTTTATTGAGGGAAAATACGTAATACTTTCGGCGATGCACAATGAGAATTGTTTCTGGGAAAAATTTCAAGCTATTGAACTTGTTCATTTTTTTCCAAAACTCTCATTGTGTTTTAGCATGCATT
Source organism: Cohaesibacter marisflavi (assembly GCF_963665895.2). Lineage (NCBI taxonomy): Bacteria > Pseudomonadati > Pseudomonadota > Alphaproteobacteria > Hyphomicrobiales > Cohaesibacteraceae > Cohaesibacter > Cohaesibacter marisflavi. The sequence goes on from NZ_OY762534.1 coordinate 1,101,727, forward strand.
GATCTAAATCACTGATGTGATCGCTATTTGTGTTGCGTTGCAAAATTCGAAATAATGAATATTGCAATTTTCTGACTTTCCTTCTCAAGATTTTTGCTTTTCACAAGCCCCCTGCTCTTGACCAAGTAAGCATACGTCCTACTACGTATGTTCGCGTGATTTTGAGATTCGAAACCGCATATTTCCAAGTCATTGAAGTGATGTATTAATTTCCTGAATTTCGTTCTGGCTATGCGAAATGTGTGGGGCCTTTGAAATAGCAATGACGGTTTTGCATGATCTGCAAGACAGCTATGCATATTTTTGCAGTGCAAATGTCGGGAGTCTTTTGCTATCTATTTATCAACAGCAACGAGATGTTGATTAGAAATCGAAACAGTCATCTCTTTAGAGATGCAGAGTCACTTGAAGGTTCGGCAACGTAGGATCGAAAAGATGCTTGATACGGTTGTTCAGAATTATAGGCAGTGGCGCAATTTTCGTGACACGGTCGATAATCTTAATCGTCTGTCGAATAGAGAATGCGAAGTCAGCATTTCTCGTGCAGACGTAACGCAGACCGCACGACGCGCGGTTGGTATGTAACAGATTTATAGGAATCCAAACTTTCTCCTCCTCCCGAAAGTCTGAGACGTTTCGAAACGATTCCTCCCCGTTTTGAAACACCCTTAGAAGCCCACCGGATCTCCTCCCCCGGTGGGCTTTTCTAATTTCAGGCATCTAAATCCAAAGAATCGACACTCAACGGTCAGTGGCCGCAGAATGTGTTTTTTGTTATGCGCAGATGCTCTGCCAGCCAGCTATCTCCAGGCTTAGCGGCTGAGCATCATGGTGTGCTGTGGGATAAAAGAGGCTCTAATGTCTGGCTGGGGATTCAGCCATCCAGTCTTCCAGAGGCTTGATCTTGGGAAAGACGCCATTGTCATAGATCCAGCTATCGATCGCGTAGCTTCTGTCATTCTCGGTATTGAGTACGACGGCGGTTGCGTGAGGGTAGCGGCCATCAAGGAAGAAGCCTCGTGCGACCGGCGATTGAACCTTGTGGTATTTCAGAAAGCCATGCTGCTGGGCAAAAGTGATGAGCGATGTGGTGTTACTGGCTTCGTCTATGCAGTCCATCTGGCCGGGAACACCTGCATTTTTCATATCCAACCCGCCTTTGTCCTTATCTGAACCGACATACGGACCGACGCGTTTTTCAAACCAAGCAACAGCATTGCCTATGGCCTTAAGCTCCGCCTCGGGGCTTTTGCGTCCGGCGTAGAGTATTCTCTTGAGTTTTGCAAGATCGCCCTTGGTAAAGTGATAGCCATATTTCAGGCTGCAGCCGAATGCGTGGCAAACATAGATGGTAGTTTTCGTGGGGGCGCGATTGTTCATGGCGCTGATCCAGCCGCTGGTGGAGCTGGATGTCTGGGCGTTGCATCCTGCCAACGCAATCAAAAGGGGAACGGTTGTTATGAGTTTGAATTTCATGAAGATTGTTCCCGCTTGATAGGCCTTCGATCTGTGGTTCAATGTGTGTTATCACTGCGTCGTCAAACTGCCAACAAAAAAGTGGCTATTGTCCTACGAACAAGACCCGAGTTTCCTGCGATGAAATTTGGGTCAGATTTTCAGCATGTCTTGCATTTTTCCAAAACAGTGTTAGGTATCGCTACTCGACGGATTTCTGCCGGTTCGTCAGGCATAGTCAATCCAAACAGAAAGATCAGCGAAGTGACACAGAGCAACAAATCGGTGCGTATCATCGGGGCCGGGCTTGCCGGATCAGAGGCCGCCTGGCAACTGGCCAATGCGGGCATTCCGGTTACCCTTCATGAAATGAGGCCGAATCGTTCAACGGATGCTCATTTGACGGATCATTGCGCCGAGCTTGTATGCTCCAACTCTTTCCGTTCGGATGATCATGAGGCCAATGCGGTTGGCCTGTTGCATCAGGAAATGCGTGAAGCTGGCTCGCTGATCATGGCATGCGCAGATGCCAATTCCATTCCGGCTGGCGGCGCTTTGGCGGTTGCAAGGGAAGCTTTTTCTGAAGCGGTGACGGAAAAGCTCTCCAGTCATCCCCTGATAGTAATTGAACGAGGAGAGCTGGACTCCCTGCCCTCTGCGGATGAAGGCCCCTGTTTGGTGGCGACCGGTCCGTTGACGTCCGAGGCCCTGTCCAAGTCTATTTTGGCGCTGACGGGCGAAGAGTCCCTCGCCTTTTATGATGCGATTGCGCCAATCATTCATTTCGATTCCATCGATATGGATAAAGCCTGGTTTCAGTCGCGATATGACAAAAAAGGCCCGTCGGGCACCGGAGCTGACTATATCAACTGCGCCATGAATGAAGCGGAATATACCGCTTTCCTCGAGGCTATGTTGAGCGCTGATAAAGCCGAGTTCAAGGAATGGGAAAAGGCGAAATATTTTGACGGCTGCTTGCCCATCGAGGTCATGGCCGAACGTGGACGGGACACGCCCCGTTATGGTCCGATGAAACCGGTTGGCCTGACCAACCCGCATAAGCCTGATGAAGACCCGTTTGCAGTCGTCCAGCTCAGACAGGATAACAAGTTAGGTACCTTGTTCAATATCGTCGGCTTTCAGACCAAGATGAAATATGGTGCGCAAGCTGAGGTGTTTCGTATGATCCCGGGGTTGGAAAATGCCCAGTTCGCGCGGCTTGGCGGTATTCATCGCAATACCTTCCTCAATTCGCCCAAGCTTCTTGATGAAAGCTTGCGGCTGAAGAGCCATCCGCACCTGCGTTTTGCCGGACAGATTACCGGTTGTGAAGGCTATGTGGAATCCGCTTCTATTGGCTTGCTCGCTGGTCGTTTCATTGCAGCTGAAATGCATGAGCGGGCTGCTGTGCCTCCACCTGAGACTACGGCTTTTGGTGCCTTGTTGGCTCATATTACCGGTGGGCACTTGATTGACTCCAACGGAGGCAAACGCTCTTTCCAGCCAATGAATATCAATTTTGGCTTGTTTCCACCGGTCGAATTTTCTCGCCGACGTGAGGATGGATCCAAGATGCGTGGCGTAGAAAAGCAGCTTTCCAAGAAAAAAGCTCTTTCCAAACGCGCGCTGGATGACACGAAAGCCTGGTTGGACGCCATTCAAATCAGCTGATTTTCTAGAATTTGCTGGCCATACGCCAAATGCTCCAATAGCTGCGCCAGTTGGAAATCTCAAGATGATCATGAGGTTTCCGCTGGCGTTTTAGTAATATTAGCGGTACAGGTGCGAGAGCCATAAAGGCTGGTGTCAGATGGGCGTTTCCACCCTCTTTTATGTTTTTGAGACCCTCTATGGACTCTTTGTGCAAATCGGACGCTTTCTGGCACAAGGCCATGATCGCCTCTGCGCTCTGCTTGGAGTGCGGCGCAGCGTAAAGGTCCTGCTCTGAAAGGCCAAAACTTTCAAATATATCAAGCGGCAGAAAGAGCTGTTTTGCCTTTGCCGCTTCTGGCCACGTCCGAAGGTGTTCAGCCAGGCTTATGGCCTTGCCTGCTGTCATGAATAGCAGGGCAAGCTGGTCTGGCGATTGGCCATCATTCAAAATGCGACAGGCAAGAGCGAGGCGCATGCCCTTTGTCGATCTCGCGTAGCTATCATAGGTGTTGTCATCCGGAATCGGACTGGTGGAAAGATCTAATGAGTAGGCATCCACGATGGCTTCCAGTTGATCGGACGGGAGCTGGAACTTTTTCTGCGTTTGCTTGAGTGCTGTAGCCAGGGGGCCAATATTGGCCAGCCCGCATCCGTCGGTGAAGTTTGATTGGTTGTCCGATAGGATGTCTCGCCACCATTGCAGTCTGATTTCGCCCATTTCTTTTGAGCTGACCTGAGCGGGTATGCGGCGAAGAGTGGTAAGAAAGGCAAAAAGCGCCATCAGTGCAGGCCGCTTCTCTTGCGGGGCCGTCAGGGCCGCGAAATGGCTGACAGGATCGAGGGCCTTTAATTCACTCTGGCAGAAAGAAAAGATATCTTCGGAACCAGACATGGAGTACTCCGCGTTGATGGTCGGTTATGACACTGGAAATAACGCCGCAGCAACGGCCCGGTCCTCAGATAGCAGAATATTCAAGGTTCTTACCGCTGCGCCCGTGTCCATGATATCCAGCTTTATGCCCGCTTGACGTATGTGGTTCGCAAGCGATTGGGCGAGTGGCACAATGAGATTGCCCGTTCCAAGGATCAGAAGTTCGATGTCGCGGCTTTCAGCCAGCAGCTTTTCAAAGTGATCAGTCGTCAGAGCATTGACTGTTTCGACGTCCCAGCGGTGCACGCCACTGGGCAAAAACAGAATGGCTCCCTGATGGGACATTTCGCCAAAGCGGAAGCCGCCATTGCCATAGAAATCGATTGGGTCATGTCCGGGATAATAGGCATCTGTCATTTCAAGGCCGGATGCCGGAGCCATAGTATCTTGGTCTGTTTCAACCGTTGGATCAGTGTCCACGCCAGAGGTTGTCTCTCCGGCGTGGGAATTGTCTTTCAAATTGGGCGAGGCCTTTTTGCCCTGCAGCCATTTGAATACCATCGATCAGGACGCTGCTGTGCCTTCTACTTCTTCTCCATCGTCTGGCTTCTGAACATGTTCAGACCGCAGATTGAAGAAGATCAGCAGTGGGGCTGCGATGAAGATCGATGAGTAGGTGCCGACGAAAACACCCCAGATCATGGCGAAGGTGAAGGAGCGAATGACCTCCCCGCCAAGGAAATAGAGCGAGCCAAGTGCCAGCAAAGTTGTGAAGGATGTCAGGGTCGTACGAGAGAGCGTCCGGTTGATGGACTGGTCAAGCACTTCCTTGAGCGGCATCTTCTTGTATTTGCGCAAATCTTCACGAATACGGTCGTAAACAACCACGGTATCGTTCAAAGAATAACCGACAATCGTCAGGATAGCTGCGATGGTGGTCAGGTTGAAGTCGATCTGCAACAATGCGAACACACCGATGGTCATGATCACGTCATGCGCCGTAGCGGCAACAGCCCCAACAGCAAACTGCCATTCGAACCGGAACCAGATATAGACCATGATGGCGAGCAACGCCGAGAGGACCGAGATGGCGCCGGTCGTTGCCAGTTCGCCCGAAACTCGGGGACCAACCACCTCAACGCGGCGGTAAGTCACTGCGTTACCGAGGGTTTCCTTGACCAGAGACACGACACGCTGCTGTGCCTCTTCTGCGCTTTCGCCTTCGCCGCCCTGGGTTTGAACGCGGATCAGCACGTCATTCGGTGCGCCGAATTCCTGTACTTCCACATCGCCCAGATCCAACGCATTGAGGTTGCCACGGATAGACGCCAGATCGGCGACATCTTCAGCCGTCTGGATTTCAATCAGAGTACCGCCCTTGAAGTCGATGCCGTAATTGAGGCCCGCGATCAAGAACAATACAATGGATGCGACAAGCAAGGTGGCTGAAAGCGGAAAGCTCCAGTACCGATGCCGCATGAACCGGATTTTGGTGCCATCCGGGATAAAACGAATTGGTTTCATTTTCTTATCTCCGGTAGGTCAGATTGGCAGATTGGATGGGCGACGGTATTTGATCCATGTCGCAACAATCAATCGGTTGAAAGTGAATGCCGAGAAGACGGTCGTTACGATGCCAACGGCCAGCGTAATAGCAAATCCTCGCACTGGACCGGAGCCCAGAGAAAAGAGGATCACTGCGGCGATAAATGTCGTGATGTTGGCGTCGAGAATGGTGCCCAAAGCGCGGGAGTAACCCGCATCAATTGCAGCAATTGTAGAGCGACCATAATTGTTTTCTTCTCGTATGCGTTCGAAAATAAGAACGTTTGCGTCCACTGCCATGCCGACGGTCAACACGATACCGGCGATGCCGGGCAATGTGAGCGTGGCACCGAGGAAGGAAAGTACCCCGAGCAACAGGCAAACGTTCACCGCCAGCGCGATATTGGCAAAAATGCCGAACAGGCCATAGGCAATGATCATGAAGATCACGACGGCAAAAGCACCCACGATACCGGCAATTTCACCGGCAGCAATGGAGTCAGCGCCAAGGCCCGGACCAACCGTCCGTTCTTCAACAATGGTCAGCTTGGCGGGCAACGCACCGGCGCGCATCAACACGGCAAGGTCGTTGGCGCTTTCGGCTGTAAAGGAGCCGGAAATAATGCCGGAACCGCCGCGGATTGGTTCGCGGATGGATGGGGCTGAAATAACCTCTTCATCAAGTACGATGGCGAATGGCAGGCCAACATTCTGCTCGGTAACGCGAGCAAACTTTTTAGCGCCCGATGTATTGAAGCGGAAGGAGACAACCGGTTCGTTTGTACGGGAATCAAATGTGGGCTGCGCGTCATCCAGTTCGTCACCGGAAATCAGAACGCGTTTCTTGACGAGATATGGAACACGGTTTTCCTGAGCTGTCGGGTTCTGTGGATCGTCAGCCTCGTAGAGAATTTCGGAATCCAGCGGTGGACGCGTCTGAAGAGCCGTTTCTGGCGCCATGGACGTGTCGACCATACGGAAAGACAGGTTCGCGGTTGTTTCTAGAATGTCTTTCAGGCGATCCGGGTCTTGCAGGCCAGGGACCTGAACAAGAATGCGATCTTCCCCTTCGCGCTGAATGGATGGTTCGGTCGTTCCGAGTTCGTCAACGCGGCGGCGAATGACTTCTACCGACTGAGCCACTGCGTTTGATACGCGCGAGGTGATGCCCTCCTCGGTCAACACAAGGCGCATCAGGCCATCGTCATTGACTTCGAGCGAGGTTTCCATCGCGCCACCACCAGTGAGTAGCGAGGTCGAGACAGGTTGAACCAGATCTTGCAATTTTTCACGCGCAGCGTCTAGCTGCGTGATATCGCGGATGCGGACCTGAACAGCGCCATCTCTGGCAGCCAGACCAGTGTAACCGATTTTATCTTCACGCAAAGCAGAACGGACATCACCGCGCAGGATCTCGAGCCGATCCTCGATAATGCCTTCTTTTTCCACCTGCATGAGAATGTGCGCACCACCTTGCAGGTCAAGACCAAGCACAATCTTGCTGTTTGGCAGCCAGCTTGGATAATCGGCTTGCAGTTCCTGGTCGGAAAAGAGGTTGGGAATAGAAAAGAGAAGGCCTACAATCACCACTAGCAAAACCAGTGTCACCTTCCATCGGGCAAAATGTAGCATAAGGCTATCCTACCACCATAGGCAGTGCACCCGGACCATGTCCGAGTGCATATGAGTATCAAATATTCGAATGCGATTATTTAGCGTCGCCTGCTGGCTCGCTCTTGGAGCGGACTTCGGCAATCGACTTACGCATCAATTTGATCTTTACGCCTTCTGCAATTTCGACAGAAATTTCATTTTCGTCAGTCGCATTGGTCACTTTGCCGACAATGCCGCCATTGGAGACGATTGTGTCGCCACGACGAACATTGGAAATCAATGCAGCGTGCTTTTTCATCTGCTGACGTTGCGGGCGAATGATCAGGAAATACATGATCACGAAAATCAGGATGAACGGCAAAACGGAAATCAGGAATTCCGGACCGGCGGCGGCACCTGCGCCCTGTGCATAAGCTGGCGTTACAAACATTTCTTGCTCCTTTGAGGCCAGTATGGACGTATCCCGTCCCTTTAGGCTTTTGTAAATTTGAGCGGACTATAGCGGTCCCGGCGGAGATTGCAAATAGTCAGTTGATGGTTTGCAACGTCCGGTCCAATTCTGCTAATCAAGGCTTAGACATAATGATCCTTTGTGCAAAGGGAAAGGGTGAAGGCAGCCATTATTGCTGTTTTTCTGCACCTAATTTGGCACAGGGCGACAAAAGACGGAGACTCCGGTTTCATGACTGCCAAAACACTTGCTGATATTGCCGCAATTCTGAAGGACATACATGCGAGCATCGAGCGTGCTGTCCCCCCACTTCCCGAAGATGTGGATCTTGGAGCGGCGGATGCCTTTGTCTGGCATGCAGATCCGGTACCGCATTTGCAGGCGGTCAGCAAGGTAAACCGGGTGGAGCTTTCTCTCCTCAAAGCGGTCGATCGCAACCGCGATATGATCCTTGAAAATACCCAACGTTTTGCCAAGGGCCTGCCTGCCAACAACGCCCTGCTCTGGGGCGCGCGCGGCATGGGCAAGAGTTCGCTCGTGAAGGCCTGTCATGCGGCGGTCAACAAGGAACTGGAAGGCAAGGCGACCGCACTCAAGCTGATAGAGATTGCGCGCGAGGATATCGATAGCCTGCCAATCCTGATGAATATCCTCAGAGAGCACGAAGAGCGCTGCATTCTCTTCTGTGATGACCTGTCGTTCGATACTGGCGAGACGGCCTATAAGTCGCTCAAGGCGGTTTTGGACGGGGGTATCGAAGGCCGTCCGGGGAATGTATTGTTCTATGCGACCTCGAACCGGCGCCACCTGATGCCACGGGACATGATCGAGAATGAACGCTCAACCTCGATCAACCCGAGTGAGGCCGTACAGGAAAAGGTATCCCTCTCCGATCGTTTCGGGCTTTGGATCGGGTTTCACAATTGCTCTCAGAATGACTATCTGGCGATGGTTGAGGGCTACGTGACTGAATATGGCATCGAGGTGGATGCGGATGAGTTGCGTTCTTCTGCGCTGGAATGGTCAACGACGCGTGGATCCCGCTCAGGCCGTGTAGCCTGGCAGTTCATTCAGGATCTCGCTGGCGCCAAGGGTGTGCAGATTTCGTAAAGACAGCGCCCTTTTGTCTGGCGCTAGTGGGTTATTCTCTGCGCGATGAAACGAAGCTCGGAGCCGATTGCCATTGTTTTGCCGATACGGTCAGGGTGCGTAACGATGAAGGAAGCATCCTCACTCATCGTGTAGCGCGTCCTGTCGTTGATCGGTAGTGTTTGTTCATAGAGCTTTCTCAATAAATGCTCTACCTGACTCTGTTCCATCCGCCTGAAGGATCTGGAGTAGAATTCTTCGGCGCAATCATATCCCTTGATGACCCAGTCAGACATAAAATCCTCCCAGTGTTAAGGTGCATTTGATGGGCCTTACAATGCGAGTTTACGCCTGTTTGCTCTTCTCCTCAATTCAAACAAGGGATATAGAAACCCCGCCAGCGGATGCTAACGGGGTTTCAATTTGTGTCGTGTGCGACCAGACGCTAGAGAGCGGCCAGAATGCGGTCGAGGGCTTCTTGAACCTTGGCTTTCAGTTCATTCTGCTCGGCCAGTTTGGCTTTTTGCTCTTCAACGATCTCTGCTGGAGCGTTGGCAACGAACTTCTCGTTGCCCAGCTTTTTCTCGAATTTTTCGGCGACCTTGGCGATCTTGTCGAGGTCTTTTTCGAGACGCGCCTTTTCCGCATCCAGATCGATGATGCCTGCCAGTGGCAGCGCAACGGTTGCTTCATGAACAACAACCTGAGCGGAGCCCTGTGGCACGGCTTCAGAGACCTTGATGTCTTCAACGCGCGCCAGACGCTTGATGATGGCATCATGGGCTGCAAGGCGGGCCTTGGTTTCCTCGGATGCACCAACAACTTCCAGCTTGAGCTGAGTGGATGGCTTGATATTCATCTCAGACCGGATCGACCGAATGGCAGAGATCATGTCGACCAGCCAGTTGATGTCATCAGCTGCGCCGGTGTCCTTGATGTCAAAGCTCGGCCAGTCTTCAAGAATGAGCAAACCCTTGCGAGCCGGACCGGCTTTGCCGGTTTCTGCCCAGAGTTCTTCCGTGATGAATGGCATGATCGGATGCAGAAGCAGACAGATCTGGTCCAAAACCCAAGCTGCACAAGCCTGTGTTTCGCTCTTGGCTGCGCTCTCGCCCTCGGCCTGCAGAACAGGTTTGGAAAGCTCGATATACCAGTCGCAATAAAGGTTCCAGACAAAGCGATAAAGCGTGTTGGCGGCATCATTGAAGCGATAGGATTCAATGGCGTCAGACACTTCGTTCGCCGCTTTGGCCAACTCGGCAACGATCCACTGGTTGACCGTTTCTTTAACGGCCGAAGGATCAAAGTCAGCGGTGCGTTCGCAGCCATTCATCTGAGTGAAACGGGTTGCGTTCCAGAGCTTGGTGCCGAAGTTGCGGTAGCCTGCAACGCGGCTGGTGGCCAGCTTGATGTCGCGCCCCTGTGCAGCCATGGCCGTCAGGGTGAAGCGAACGGCGTCCGCACCATATTCGTCAACCAGATCGAGCGGATCGATGACGTTGCCTTTGGATTTGGACATCTTGGCGCCATGCTCATCGCGCACCAGCGCATGAACATAAACGGTGTGGAACGGCTCTTCCTTCATGAAGTGCATGGACATCATCATCATGCGAGCAACCCAGAAGAAGATGATGTCAAAGCCGGTAACCAGAACGTCGGTCTGGTAATAGCGTTCCAGCTCGGGCGTCTTGTCAGGCCAGCCAAGGGTGGAGAATGGCCACAGAGCAGAGGAGAACCAGGTGTCCAGCACGTCTTCGTCGCGCTTCAGGTCTACATCCGTGCCATAATGCGCCTTGGCCTGTTCAGCCGCTTCTGCATCATCATGGGCAACAAAGATGTGATCATCCGGGCCAAACCAGGCCGGAATGCGATGGCCCCACCAGAGCTGACGGGAAATACACCAAGGTTCGATATTTTCCATCCACTCGAAATAGGTCTTTTCCCAATTCTGCGGAACGAACTTGGTGCGCCCTTCCCTGACCGAGTCGATCGCTGGACCCGCAAGGGTCTTGGCGTCGGCAAACCATTGGTCAGTCAGCATTGGTTCAATGACAACACCGGAGCGGTCGCCGAACGGCTGCATGATCTTCTTGTTTTCGACGAAAGGAACGTCGTTGCCTTCTTCATCCTTGGCGAAAACGCAAAGGCCTTCAGCGTTGATGGCGTCAACGATCTGCTTGCGAGCCTCGAAGCGATCAAGACCGCGATATTCGTCAGGAACGAGGTTGATTTCATCCACTTCGCGTTCGCCGGGCAATTCGCCGGTCTTGGCGATTTCCAGCGCTTTGGCAGCGCATTCGGCATAAGGGGCGCCATCGGCGCGCATGCCTGCCTGTACGTCCATCAGACGGTAGCAAGGGATCTTGTTGCGTCGGGCAACCTGATAGTCATTAAAATCGTGCGCGCCGGTAATTTTAACGGCACCAGAGCCAAAGTCCGGATCGGGATATTCATCACAAATGATCGGGATCAGACGACGATGCTCTTTCGGTCCAACCGGGATTTCACAAAGCTTGCCAACGATTGGTGCATAGCGCTCATCGGACGGATGAACCGCAACGGCGCCATCGCCCAGCATGGTTTCAGGACGGGTCGTTGCAATGGAAATATAGTCGCGTTCTTCGGTGAAGAGGACATTGCCGTCTTCATCCTTCTCGACATAGGTGTAGGTTTCACCGCCTGCGAGTGGATATTTGAAGTGCCACATATGGCCGTCGACTTCCTTGTTCTCGACTTCGAGATCGGAAATCGCGGTTTCAAATTTCGGGTCCCAATTGACCAGGCGTTTGCCACGGTAGATCAGGCCTTCTTTGTAAAGCTGAATGAAAACCTTCTGAACGGCCTTGGAGAGGCCCTCGTCCATAGTGAAGCGTTCGCGAGACCAGTCAGCAGTGGCACCAAGGCGACGCAGCTGATTGAAGATGGTGCCTCCGGATTCGCCCTTCCACTGCCAGACGCGATCAACAAAGGCATCGCGGCCCATGGAGCGGCGGTCCGGCTCATTGTTGGCGGCCAGTTGGCGTTCAACAACCATCTGTGTTGCGATACCTGCATGGTCCATGCCTGGCTGCCAGAGGACGTCCAGCCCCTTCATGCGGTGATAGCGGATCATGACGTCCTGAAGGGTGTTGTTCAGGGCATGTCCCATGTGCAACGAGCCGGTGACGTTCGGTGGTGGGATGACGATGGAGAAGCTGTCCTGTCCATCCTTCTTGCCAGCGCCGGCTTTGAATGCGCCGGCTTTTTCCCATTCATCATAAAGGCGCGGCTCTACGGTCGCCGCATCAAAAGTTTTTTCAAGCATTGCACATCCATATTGCAGATCGCCCAGCGCGTTCGCTTGCAGATCTGTCATTCTGAGGCTTGAACCGACACAAGCAGAGCTACGACAGCGCACTGGTCGGTACGAAAACTGTATCGGTTATGGTGTAAATCCCATTCCCCCAAAACTGTCAACCATTTGCGAGGCTAACTGGTCAAACTTCGTGCTATGGGCGCAATTTTTACGACAAAAACACGCAATTGGGGGAGTCTTGAGACGATTGTGAAGGAGTTGGGGCGGGCGATCAGCGGTAATGCTGCTCGCCCCTGGACACTCGTTCGATCTCCGCACGCACCAAGCGTTCTACCATCACTGGCAAATTTTGGTCGAGCCATGCCTTGAGCATCGGGCGCAGCATATCTTCGACGACATTTTCAATCGTGCGTGAGTTGTTGTTCAAGATTGTATGAGTCAAATCACCAAAGGCGCTGGTGACCTTCTGAGATGTGTCATCGGAGACCAGAGGTGCGCCGCGTTCGACATTCGGCAGAGGTCCATCGGGCATTGAAGCGGAACTGAAGGCAGACTGAAGAGCTTCAGGAACAGCCTCTTCCAGCTTCTGATTGACGATATCCTCGATCGGAGCCGTTTCCTCCTGCTCCTTGGTTGCCTGCTCTGCATTGGCGAACATGACGTCGTCGTCTTGGGGTTCGACAAAGTCGGATTCTTGCCATTCGGATGAAAGCTCAAGAACGTCTTCTTCCTTGGGGGCTTCTTCCTCTTCCATGGCAGCCATAGCTGCGGCCATGTCGATTTCCTCTTCTTCCGGTTCCGGCTGAGGAGAAGGTTCATCAAACAGGGCGTCGAGCGCTTCCTGACTCATGGCTTCATCGGGATCTGCCTCTGGCTCTTTGGCTGGAGTTGCTTCATCTCCGATAGCAGCTTCTTCATCCGAGATAATCCTACGGATGGAAGCGAGAATCTCCTCCATGGAAGGTTCTTGAGCTGCACTGGAATTTGACATGGCCTCACCCGAAACTAACGACAAACAGGTCATAGAGCGCGCATGTTGCGCCGTGAACATGATTCGCCCATCTTTTAACTATAGAGTGTTTGTCAATTTGTTGAAATCTGTTCCGCAAAAAAGCATCAATGAGATGTGGAGTGAAGGAAATATGCGTTAATTTCCCCGTAATCCTGCTCTTTTCGATCATGCGCAACAAATGAACGATGCTGAAATACTTGTTTTGGTGCGCGATCAATTTGGTCTCAGACCTACCAAAACGCGAAAAGCCGACTATGAGCCGGCTTTTCGTTTGAGTTTTCTTCGCGATCTGAATGTTGGCTACTCAGCGTCCATCTGGGGTGCGCAAGCCAACCCACTTGTCACGAACCGCGTTGTAGTGCTCGGTAGGATCGTAACGCTGCACTTTCAGCTTCAGATTGGAAGCGGAAAGATTGCCGGTTGCGGAGGCAACCGCAAAAGATGCAACGATGCGATCATGTTGCGCCTGAACCAAGGCAATGCGTGCAGAGATCAGGTCTTCCTGCTGATCAAGAACGTCGAGCAGTGTACGCTGACCAACTTTCTGTTCTTCGATCACACCCTGCGTGGCCAGTCGTGCTGCCTTGACCTGTGCCTGAGCGGCTGTGATGGACGGGATACTAGCCTGCAGGGCCGCCCATGCGGAAGCGATGCCGGCTCGAATCTGTGCTCGCGCCAGATCCAGCTGAATGCGCGCCTGACCGAGACTTTCCTTGGCCTGACGAACAGCTGAATGGTTGGCGCCGCCAGAGTAAAGCGGAATGCTGATGTTACCGGTAATGGAAGCGCTGTTGGTTGCGCCGTCAATGTTGGCATTATTGTTGTTGTTCGACCAGCTTCGGCCGGCTTGCCCTGTTACTGAAACAGTGGGAAGCAATGCGCCTTCAGCGATCTTTACAGCCAATTCGGATACATCAACATTGTAGGTTGCTGAGCGGATGGCCGGATGCTGGGAAAGGCCCTGATTGACGGCTGCGTTCAAGGATTTGGGGAACAGATTGTCAACCGAATAGCCGGCAACCAGAGTGCCTGCCTTTTTGCCAACCAGTTGTTCGTAGGTTGCGCGGCTTGCCGTCAGATTGGCTTCCGCAGCATGTACCATGGAAATTGCTGCAGCGAGGCTTGCTTCAGCCTGATTGACGTCGGTATTGATGGTTTCACCAACGGCGAAGCGATCTCTTGCGGAGCGCGCCTGCTCTCTCAGGAAAGCAACATTCTGTTTGCGCAACTCAAGAATGGCCTGGTTCTGCAGGATGTCCATATAAGCTGTGGCTACTTCGAGCAAAACGGACTGTTCTGTGCTTTTGAGGCTTTCTCTTGCTGCTTCAATGGCTGCTTCAGCTTGCTTGACACCATTTTGGGTGCGATTGCCACGATAAAGAATCTGTTGGACCTGAAGCACCATGTTCAGCGTATTGGCTTGGCTATTTTCCAGATACCCGGAACGGAATTCGGAATTTGTCCAACTGCGCTGGGCTGATGCTGTCCCCGAAATCGTCGGGCGATAACCTGCCAGGGCCTGAGGCACATTTTCGTCGGTTGCGCGCAAACCAGCACGCGCCGCGTTGAGCGTCGGGTTGTTGCTATATGCAAGCGACAATGCGTTTGAAAGATTTTCAGCAGAAGCGCCATGCACGTTGCATAGCAGTGCAGTTAAAGCACATAGCGAAATTGTCCGAAGCCTAGCCACACCATTACTCCTAAATGAATTTTCGACATGGTTAGCCTCACCACGTCGATACTTGGATGTTCTTTTGTCGAGGACCATAATAGGAAGACAAATGTATTCCTAGAGGTCAGTCGTTCGATTCTCTTAAAAAAATGTGAATACTGCTTTATTGCAACACTTTAAGAAACGGTGCCGTAAAGATGTAGCCACTATTTTGTCGCACAATGATGTCGTGCATGTGTATCATATTGTGGAAGCTAAAGGATTTCCTCGTGGAAATGTTCTTCCAAGATACTGGTAGCGGTCATTTCTGCTCTTAATTCCTGATTCTGACGGCGAGTCATTATGAAATGATTATCAGGCGATTGCGCTTAGAAATGAAAGGCTTGCGGCTTCTGGAATTCTCTCAGCACTGGCGCGTTGGTATCAAAAGCGGAAATGCTGGAAAAGTTGTCTCCCTTGCGCAGGATGCGCACCGCTTCAGCCATGGTTTTATCACCCTTTGCTGCAACAAGGGTTCCCCCTTCTTTTAACTGCATGAGGAGTGATTGAGGGATCTCTTCCACGGTGCCATTGATGAATATGACATCATAAGGCCCTTCGGAAGGAACGCCTTCTTTTACATCGCCCGGAATTACAGCGACATTGTCATACCCCAGATCCGAAATGGCTGCCTCTGCGGCTGTCGCCAGCGCCTCATCGCTTTCCACTGCAACGACTGTGTTGGATAGCCAAGATGCGATAGCAGCCGTGTACCCAGAGCCAGAGCCGATGATCAGAACGAGATCGTCTGGTTTTATGTCGGCCAGTTGCAGCATTTTCGCCAAAGGCGATGGTTGCGTCATCACGCGCGTATCGGAGATGCGGATGTCTGCGTCCGAATAAGCCAATTCCTGTTTGCTGTCTGGAACAAACTTTTCTCGCGGCACCGAAAGGAAGGCTTTCAGAATAGCGTAGGACGTGACATCTGTCGTGCGGATCTGGTTGTCCACCATGTTACGCCGCGCTTGATCGAACTGGATCATCTTCCGAACTCCTCATCGCTTCACAGGCCTGTACCGGCGGGCTTATAGAGTGCACTATATTAAGTGCTATTCCTTCCGTGGGAAGGCGTATTTCTTTTCAATTTCAATATCGCTCTGATGGCGTCGTGGCAAGGGCAAAGGCTGTATATATACTTAAAGGTGTATGACTTTCTGTGCCGGGAGATAAAATTTCTGGGGGTGTTATCAAAAATGTCAAAAATGTCGTGGATTTGGACTTGAGACATCAATAGCCATTTGCTATTGAGCTTCCACCACATACGCACGGATGGCTCGATGGCGGAGTGGTGACGCAGCGGATTGCAAATCCGTGTACGCCGGTTCGATTCCGGCTCGAGCCTCCAACTCTCCTAAATAATTCAAGCGCTTATTAAGACTTGCTAAAGCAGGTCTTCTGGTTTTGTGCATGCTGTGACATCTGCCTCCTCTTTCATGGCGCGCTTTTTACACTGGCCAGATAAGGACATGTCATGCTGCGATTGTGACGGTTCTGTTCCTGCCTTTGCTTTTCGCCTGATAGAGACATTTATCCGCGACGCGTAACAATTCCGTGACAGAATAGACGTTGCTTGTGTTGAGGGATGAGACGCCAAAGCTGGTGGTAACGGAAATCTCCTGATTACAATAGTAGGTTGGCATATTGGCAATGCTTGTGCGGATTCGTTCCGCAATTTGAAAGGCGTCAGCTATTTCGGTCTGGGGTAGCAATATGGTGAACTCCTCCCCTCCAAAACGAGCTGGTGTATCAAAAGCGCGTATCTGGCTGCGACAGATATCTGCGATCTGCTGCAACACTCTGTCCCCTGCCGCATGGCCATAAGAATCATTCACTTTCTTGAATCTGTCGATATCGAAAAGGATCAGACTCAAATCGGAATCATATCGTTTTGAACGTTCAAGTTCTTGTCGCGCCTTGAGCCAAAAGCCCTGTCTTTGTTGCAGTCCGGTCAGGCAATCGAATGTTGCGAGAGATCTGAGTTCGATTTCGTCAATCACAACGCGCCCCATATCATATAGATTGGCCAGTTGATCGTGAGTAAGCTTGCGTGGCTTGTGGTCCATGATGCAAAGGACGCCAAGATGATGGCCCGAAGGCGATGTCAAAGGCACGCCCGCGTAAAAGCGGATCTTGTGCGGGCCCTGTACGATATCGGAGTTTTTGAAGCGATCATCCAGCAAACTGTCTTCGACAACGAGTGGGTGGCCACTTTCCAATGCGACGGCGCAAAAAGACCCTTCTCTGGTGGCCTCATCCAGATGCAGCCCCTGCTTGGATTTGAACCATTGGCGGTTTTCGTCTGCAAGGGAAATGAGGGCGATTGGGGTATCAAGCAAATCTCTGGTCAGGCGTGTAATGCGGTCAAATGTCTCTTCTGGTTCGGTGTCCAGAATCGCATAGCGCTTCAATTCCTGCAGGCGGCGATGTTCAGTACAAGTCACCAGAAAACTCCCTTGACTGGTGGGGGCAATTTGGCCGGTATTTTGCACAGAGTTTATTAATAAAATGTGACCTCAAGTTGTGATCGTAATTGAATAAAACTTGCCGAAAATTGCACTTTCATGCGGAATGAAATGGCCTTTCTGTAAATGGCCAATTTCTGGCGCGTTCTTGACGGGCATGGAAAAAATATGCGTTATTACATAGATTTATGGACGTTTCATTAGTTATGTTGGGGTCTGATGCGAACATGACCCAGGCCTTTTCTGCTATTGAAAAATTGATTACAATTGCATCTATTGGGCGGCCCTGTTGGGAAAGGTGCAAAAGTTAACGCAATGGGTGCGCTCTATTTGTAAATGCTATTGTTTTGTTGAATTCTCAAATCAATTTGGCATTGGCAATTATTCTGGTCATATCAATCCGAACGGTTGCTCAAAAGCCCGTTTGGGTTTGCATCCCATGGCTAAAAGGTCTATGCGTTAGTCTCAATTGCCGAACAATTTGGGGCTTGGATTATGGTAGCCAGCGACGACAACATTATGATGCATGGGGGCGATCTGTCCGCAGCAATGAACCGATATGGCGGAACACGGGAAGGTTGGCTGGATCTATCTGCTGGTATCAACCACGTGTCTTATCCATTTGATAGAGATTCTGCACTGGATTCAATTGGTTGTCTTCCGACACAAGCGGATCTTGTCGATTGTCTGGCAGCTGCGCGCGTGGCTTACAATGTTCCCGATGAAGTATCGATTGTTGCGTCATCCGGGACGCAGTCTCTTATTCAGTCCATGCCGGTGCTGTTGGGCACAAACCAGAGTTGCCTCATTCTCGGACCGACCTATTCTGAGCATCAGCGCGCCATGGCGCGTGCCGGTGTTGATGTGGCAATGGTCAATGAAGTGCCGAAGGAATTCTTCCCGGGCGATTGCCTGCTGGTTTGCAACCCGAACAATCCCGATGGTCGGACGCTGGAAGCGGAGTTGCTGGTTGAGTTGGCGAGCAAGCTGCATCGCCAGCGGGGGCTGCTCATCGTTGATGAGGCCTTTGCGGATGTAAATCCTCAGTTGAGCGTAATGCCGCATCTCGCTGAAATGCCAAACTGCGTCATTCTGCGCTCCTTTGGCAAATTCTTTGGTCTGTCCGGCATCCGGCTCGGCTTCCTCATGGGGCATGAGGTCCAGATTAGCAAGATTCGCGACATGCTGGGTCCTTGGGCTGTTTCCACCCCTGCCCTGCGCGTTGGCACTCAAGCGCTGAGTGATCTGGAATGGCAAAAGAGCCAGCGTGAAAAGCTTCAGGCTCAAGCCGAGCTGATGGACAAGGTACTCGATAAACGTGGTCTTTACACCGCTGGAGGCACGTCGCTTTTCCGTCTGGTGATCAAGGAAGACGCTCGCGATCTTCATCGCAAGCTGGCTGAAATGCACATCTGGTCACGGATCTTCGACTATCGCTCCGATTATATCCGTTTCGGTATTCCTATCGATCAGAAAGCGATGAACCGATTTGACGAAGCACTTGGCAAGGTTATGTATCGGTGATTCCATTTGGTGGACTGTTCGCAGGTGCGGTCCTTCTGGCTTTGCTTCTGGACGCGGTGTTTGGTGAGCCTGATTGGTTATGGCGCCGGATGCCGCATCCTGTGGTTTTTTTCGGTAAAGCGATTTCCTTTTTCGAGAAACGTTTCAATCGCCCCAAGGACCAAAGTGCCTTATTGGGGCGGTTAGCGGGGACTTTTCCCCTGGCTATCCTTCTTCTGCTGGGCTGCGCTCTGGGAACCGGGATACAGCTCGGGTTGATGGAGCTTGGTGGCGTTGGGGGCGTTCTGATTGCCGTGATTGCTTCGACCCTGCTCGCTCAGAAAAGTCTTTATGAGCATGTGGAGCGGGTCGCCGTGCCGCTATCACAATCTGACTTGCAAGGTGCACGCGCTGCTGTTTCCATGATTGTCGGACGCGACACCAGTAAGCTAGACGAGGCGGGCGTTACGCGCGCGGCCATAGAGAGTCTTGCGGAGAACTATTCCGATGGAATCGTTGCACCACTTTTTTGGCTGGTGCTGTTCGGCCTGCCGGGGCTTATTTGCTATAAAATCGTCAATACTGCCGATAGCATGATTGGTCACCGGAATGAGCGCTACCTCTATTTCGGCTGGGCGGCGGCGAGGCTCGATGATGTGCTCAATCTCATTCCGGCGCGTCTCACCATGATTCTATTGCTTTTCTCGCCTGTTTCCCTGCATCGCTCCCGCACGGTTGCCTTCCAGTCATGGACGCGCTTTTTCGCTGATGCACGGCGCCACCGGTCTCCCAACGCCGGCTGGCCTGAAGGGGCCATGGCCCGCAGGCTTGACATTGCCCTCTCCGGCCCGCGCTATTATGAAAGCGTGTTGGTGGATGAGCCGTTTGTCAACGACACAGGAAGGCGGCAGATCGGAGCAGATGATATTGTGCTGGCTCTAAAGCTGTATGGACGTGCCTGTCAGTGCCAGTTTGTGATCGTTGCACTGCTTGGCACCGGCGCTCTGATCTAAAGGCTGGAAGTCCTTGTGTAGAGCTTCCGACTTATTGCCTCTTCGTCAAAGAACGAGCTTTGGTTGGTCATTTGGTTTGAGCAGAAGGGGTAAGCCGCAGCGCACTTCAACGACACGCTCACACGCTTTGGCAAGTTGCTGATTCAATCTGCCCTGATGGTCGCGGAATTGCCGCACCAGCGGGGATGACGGAACAATCCCCTGCCCCACTTCATTTGAAACGATAACAATATGAGCATGCGTTTCTGCCATGGCATCGAGAAAGCCGCCCACATGGTCTTGCAGCGGTAAATCATGATAAGTCAGATTGTTAAGCCAAAGAGTGGCACAGTCTATTAGAAGCACTGTCTCTGCGTTGTCATGTTCTTTCACGACGCGATCAATGGCGATCTCTTCTTCGATCGCTTGCCAGCGTGGGCCCCGGTCGTCCTTGTGTTTCTGTATCCGTGCTGCCATCTCCTTGTCGCCAGAAAAAACCGGTGACGTAGCCACATAGATCAGATTGAAGGGACTGTCTTCACAGAGCGTCTGAGCAAATGCGCTTTTGCCAGATCTCGCTCCGCCCACAACGAGCGTCGTTCGTGCGGAATGCGTCTTCATGCCAGATCATGCTCCTGTGTTTTCTGAGGCGCTGGAAGCAGTTGGCTTCTCTTGCGCTTTTCCATCTTGATGGCGATCTTTCTGCGATATTTGCGTAAGAATGGCAAATCGATCGAAAGGATCAGTAGGCCGAGCGGGAGCATCCAGAATCCGAGGATCGGTAAGAATCCGAGTATACCACCCAGAATCAAAAGCACGCCCAAGACCTTTCTGGCAAATGGTGACTGGGGTATTTTTATCGTTTTGGGACCAAAGCGAAATTCTTTTTGCGGGCTGATCATCTGACGGGCAATCTTTGCGATGTTGTTGATAATTTACTCTTTTTGCCAATCCACCACGGCAAAACAGCGGAATTATGGCGCTTATGCACTGCTTGGTGCTGTTCTGCAGTTTAAGCTTTCTATGACAGTTGCCCTGTCTTTTCCACTGATCCACAAGAGAAATTAAAAAGATGAAAAAAGGGGCTTGGCAAGCGCGGCTCTCTCCATTAGAAACCACCTCACCAACGTTGAGACGGAAACAACGGATCAACGAAAAAGAGTTTTCCCCAGTAGCTCAGTTGGTAGAGCAAGCGACTGTTAATCGCTGGGTCGCTGGTTCGAGTCCGGCCTGGGGAGCCATATTAAAGGCCTGTTACTTTCGAGTAACAGGCCTTTTTGATTCCTTACATCATGGTGTCGATCAGGCCTTTTTCTTTCCGTATCCGAAGTCTGTCAGAATGGCGAAGAGGCTAGGCACAAGGAAGAGCGACAACACGGTGGCGGTGAGCAAGCCAAAGGCGAGACTGTTGACCAGCGGGATAAGGAATTGCGCCTGTGTGCTCGTCTCGGAGAGCAGCGGCAACAAGCCTGCTATCGTTGTGAGGGATGTCATCACCACAGCGCGCAAACGGGCCTTGGCTGCCTGCTTTGTTGCCTGCAACGGGTCGTGCCCTGCTGCCATTTCCTCATGGATGAAGGATACCAGCAGGATAGAGTTGTTGACTACCACGCCGGAAAGTGTTGCCAATCCCACAAGGCTTGGTATGGAGATATCCAGCCCCATGAGAAGATGGCCGATTACCATGCCGATTGCACCCAGAGGAATGGCTGCCAGCACCACGAAAGGCAAGACATAGCTTCTAAACTGGAAGCTGAGCAGGATGAAGACGAACGCCAGCCCGATATAGAAGTTGGTGAGAAGCGAACCGCCTGTTGTGGCTGCTTCCTTGCCCTGTCCATTGAAGGCGACGCTTACTGCCGGATATGCTTTCTTCAATTGCGGTACGAACCCGGTTTTCACTTCCATCATCAATTCGCGCGCATTGACTACTTTGGGTTTGATGGAGCCCTGAATGGTGACCGTGCGCAGACCGTCCACGCGGTTGATGCGAGCATAGCCGCGACTCTCGGTGATATCCGCTACGGTCGATAGTGGGATTTTTGATCCGTCTGTTGCCGTCACATAGATGGAGTTGATCCCTCCCCGGCTATCAATGGCGCCTTCGGCCAGCCTGACGCGCACATCAACGCCGTAGCGACCCGTCTGGATCTCCAGACCTGTATTGCCCTGAACGACCGCTCTGAGCTCTTCTGAGACGGATTTGGCTGTCAGGCCAAGGCCTCCGGCGTCATCATGCAGCTTGACGATAAACTCGGGTTTGCCTGGGCGCAGATCATCCAGCACATCCACCACGCCTTCGTAATTATAGAGGAAGGCCTTGAGGTCGTTGCCTGCCTGCTTGATCTGTTCAAGATTGCTGCCGCGCAAACGGATGTCGATGGCGTTGCCAGCCACTCCGCGTTCCTTGTCGGTGAATTTCATGGCAAGGCTGCCCGGAACCGGTCCGGTATATTTACGCCATTTGGAGAGCATTTCCTGAAGCGAGCCCTCCCGATCTTGCGCCCGCAGGAGATCGGCACTGATGGTTGCCAGATGGGGGCCCTTCTCGTTGGCGTCTGCGTTGATCCCGTAATAGACAAGGACGTTGTTCACCAGATCCTTGCCATCTTTCTGCATGGGGGCGAAATCCGCGTTGACCTTGTCGAGCGCTTTGACGACCTGCTGCACAGCCAGCTCAGTCTCAGAAAGTGGCGTCCCCTGAGGCATCAGGATACGAGCCTGAATCGTGTCGCTTTCCAGATTGGGAAAGGACCGGAATTTCAGCATCCCGCTGGAGAAGGCGCCAAAGGAGAGAATCAGCAACGCAATGATGAAGCCAGTCGTGAGATAACGCCAACTCACGGCCCAATCGATCATCGGGCCGAAAATACCGGTTCTAAAGCGCTCAAAGCCTCGCTCGAAAGCGGCATGAAAACGGGATTGCTTTCGGCTGCCCTGATTCTTGAGCGAGTGATAAAGGTGCGATGGCAGGATCAGGAAAGCCTCGATGAGGCTGATTGCAAGCGTAATGACCAGAATAACCGGAAGTACCTTGAGGACAGCGCCGATCTTGCCTGCCATAAGGGCCAGTGGGCCAACAATGAGGATTGTCGTCAGGAAGGAGGAAATGACGCTTGGCAGTACCTGCCTTGTGCCGTTTACGGCTGCTTCCAGCTCACTCTCGCCCCGCTTGAGGCGGGCGCCGATATTTTCCGATATGACGATCGCGTCGTCCATCAAGAGGCCGGTGGAGACAATGAGCCCAACCATGGTCATGGTGTTGAGCGTATAGCCCAGCCCTTGCATGGCGAAAATTGCACCCAGGAAGGAGACCGGCAGTCCCATGGCAACCCAGAAGCTGTAGCGCAGGGAGAAGAAGACCCACATGGTCAGGAACACGAGAACAAGCCCCTGTATGCCGTTGTCGGTGAGGATCCGCAGCCGGTCGACGATGTTCGGCGACACATCCTGCGAGATATCGAGACTGACACCCGGAGGGGCGCTGGCACGTTCGCTTTCCAGAATGGTATCGATGAGGGTCTTGATCTTCAGGGTATCCTGATTGGGCGTCTTGGCAATTTCAATCAGGGCGGCGCGCTGGCCGTTGAAAGTGACTTTGTCCTCGGCAAATTCGAAAGTCTTGGTGACGGTGGCGATGTCTTTCAGGCGAACGATGCCACCATCATCTGAGCTCTTGATGACGAGTTCGGCAAATTCACGTGGTTTGCGCCTCTGGTCCGCATAGCGCAACACCAGATCGCCACTCTTTGTTTCCAATGTGCCTGCTGGCAGGTCGACGCTCTGCACCTTGATGGCGTTGGCCACATCGGTGATGCTAAGGCCCAGGTCGCGTAAGGCCGTTTCGGATACACGAATGTCAATCAATGGGTCGGCAAAGCCCTTCATTGTGGCTTGCGCGATCTGCTTGTTGCGCATTACCCGCGAGAGCACCTTGTCGGCATAGGCAAACAGGGCGCCCGGATCGTCAATGCCGGTAATCGCGATTGTCGAGATTGTTGCGGTCCGCTCCATCTTGGTAACGGTGGGGCGCTCTACATTGGCCGGAAAACCGGTAATGGCTTCAATCTCGCTTTTGATATCGTTGTAGAAGGTATCAAAATCGCGCCCCTCGATCATGGTCACGACTGCGATGGCGAGATTTTCTCTGGCTTCACAGGTCATTTCCAGCTTGTCGGGAATAACGCCGAGCGCTTCTTCGAAGCGGAGGCATACCGCCTCTTCAACGTCCAGCGCCGTGGCGCCGGGATAGCTGACGCGAGCCTCCACCTGGGTGGGGTCGGTTGCCGGGAATGTGTCGCGTTGCAGTTTCGGCAAAGCCAGAATGCCGATCAGCAGAATGCCGACCATCAGCAGGTTGGCTGCTGTGGGATGTTTGGCGAAATAGCGGATCATGACTATTTGTTCCCCTCGCTAGGCGCTTTGCCAGAGGCTTCAGCCATTACACGTTCCAGAAGCTTCTTGTCCGGTTTTGGCCCGACTAGCATGCCGTCCACCGGTGCAGGCAGGTCGGATACGACCACCTTGTCATTTGGTTCAAGACCTGACATCAGAACCGCAATGTCGCCCTGAATATAAGCCACCTTGACCGGCTTGAAATGCAGACGCTTTTCAGCGTCCACAACCATCACCTTGCCTTTGCGAATGGCTGATGCGGGAACAGCAATCTTGTCCTTCTTAGGTTGCCCCTGAAGGATGACTTCTACGGCGGTATCTTTGACCAAAGGTGGTTTTTGGCCCGGAGTTGCCTGACCATACGGGTCTGTAACGGTCAACACGATGCCGCGGGTTCTGGTTTTGGGGTTCATGACCGCCGAAACGCGGTCGACCTTGGCATCCCACAGGATATCTTTTTTCGGTGTGCGCAGGATCACCTTGGCTTTCAAGGCGTCATGTCTCTGCGATAGTCCGCCTCCCTCTGCAAGAGCTTCCAATGGAGCCCCCTCCTCGCCAGCTTTGCCAAAGAGTGGATTGAGCGCGCCAATGGGGAATTGCGCGACGATTTCCGCAATGGCTATGCCATCCCCCGAGAAAAGCTGTTGGCCCTTGTTTACATATTGGCCGACGGCGATATCTACGCTTTCGAGCCGTACATCGAAGGGGGCTTTCAGCTCGGTGCGCTCCCGGTTGAGTGCAGCAATTTCGCGCTGTTGCAGCAGCACTTTGCGTTCAGCCTCATTCAATTTGAGCGCGCTCAACAAAGACTGCACCTTGGCATCCTGCGTCAGCAGTGCTCGCTCTGCGGTGTCTACAATCGATTGGGACGCCGAGCCGCGTGAAAGCAATTCGGTTTTGCGGGCCAGATCTTCCTTGAGTAAAGCAAGAGAGCGCTCCTCGATCTTTAATGATACCTTCGTGGTTTCATCTTTTGCATCAAGGGCTTCACTTTGAGCGTCTATCTGAGCCAGGGCTAGGTCATATTCACGTTCGTCGATACGAAGAAGGCTGGTTCCCGCTGCAATGAGCAAACCGTCACGGAGTTTTTCCGAAGTCCAGACTACCGGGCCTGCGACTTGCGCCACGGCATCCCATGTGCGGCTGGGCTGCACCTTGCCAAAGCCTGATATGGAAGGAATTGCGGAGACGGGTTTGGTGGCAATCACTTTGACCGGCGTTGCTTTTTCCTGTTTATCGGTTGCTGCCCTTGGAGGCTTGGCCGCTTGGCTGAAAAACATGAAAAGAGCGATTGCTATCAAGATGGGCGGAAGAACAAGAGTCTTTTTCAGAATGTTCATGGCGAGGCTCATGGTGCTTTCGAAACAGGGAAGAATCAGGACAGAATTTCCTTTAATTCAATGTTTTGAAAGTAGCTTGCGGTTGAGCCTTTGTACAAGTCGCAAATCTTATCCTATGGTATCCTTTTGTATCCATTGAGGCGAGACGTCGCGGTTTGCTGCGATATGCAAACGCGCGGCTATGTCGATAGAGATGGGAGTGTTGCAAGTTGGAGTTTGTAGATGTTCTAGCTGAGGACACTGCGCAAACGCGGTGAGGCGAAGTCTATGAAACTGCGCAGCTTTTGTGGCACCGGTCGACCGAGATAGATAATGTTGACGGGCCATGGCTGTGGCTCATCTTCCATAAGGATGATTTCCAAGCGGCCCTCTTTGACTGCTTTGGATACCTGATAGGACAAAACACGCGTTATACCCAATCCGGAAGCGGCGGCTTCGATTGCGGCCTCGGCGGTATTGACGCCGAGACGCGTATTGACCGGCACTTGTCTTGCGGATTTGTCTGAACCGAATGACCAGCGGTCTGCGGGCATTAGATTTTCAAATGTGACGCAGGAATGAGAGACAAGGTCTTCTGGCGTCTGTGGGTGTCCATGGTTTTGCAGATAGGATGGGCTCGCACAGGCCACTTGTCGCACCTCACCCAATCGGCGCGCGCGCAAGCTGCTGTCTGGCAAATGGCCAATGCGTATGGCTGCATCTATTTGCTCTTCCTGAAGATTGACACTGCGATCCGTTTGCTCCAGACGCGCCGTTACATCCGGGTAGGACGCCAGAAAATCTGTCAGCACCGGCAATATGTGCAAGCGCCCGAACACAATCGGTGCCGTTAGCGTCAAGAGCCCCTTGGGTTCAGAAAACTCCCCGGCCGCAGTGCGCTCTGCTTCATCAACTTCCTCAAGAATTTGGCGACAGGCCGCTACATAGGCTGTGCCCTGATCAGTCACTGTCAGGCCACGGGCCGACCGGTTGAGAATGGTGGTGCCGATACGGCTTTCAAGGTCGGATATCCGACGACTGACCGTTGTGAGTGGCAAACCAAGGCTGCGCGCTGCGGCTGAGAGACTACCCGCATCAACAACGGCAACGAGAACAGACATGGCGTCAAGACGATCAGACATGTTTCCAAATTCCGGAAGGTTTCCTTCCAATCTTATTGTCTTATCAAATAAATTGGAAGCCCTATTTTGACTGCATCGAAAGCAAACGCGATACTAACAAAGGAGAAACAAACATGTCTCGCATACCATACCCATCCACGATTGATGCAGCCCCAGAAGCGTCTCGCCCCCTTCTTGAACAAGTAACCAAGCAGTTGGGCAGCGCGCCGAACCTCTTCCGTCTTGCAGGGGTAAACCCTGCTGCTCTTGAAGGCTATCTTGGTCTTTTCGGTGCGTTGGGCAAAGGACAGTTGCCTGCGGCCACTCGTGAGCGGATTGCGCTGGCTATCTCCGAGTTTAACGGCTGCGGCTATTGCCTTTCGGCTCACACCTATCTGGCAACCAACATTGCCAAGCTGCCAGCCGAAGAGATTTCCGCAAACCGTCAAGGGCGCTCCACTGATGCAAAGGCAAATGCCGCCATCGTCTTTGCTTTGGCAGTTGCCAAAAACCGCGGTCACATCGCAGATGCCGATTTGGCCGCAGTCCGCGCTGCTGGCTACGACAATGCTCAGGTTATCGAAATTGTCCTGCATGTCGCGTTCAATATCTGGACCAACTATCTCAACGAAGTCGCCAAAACAGAGATCGACTTCCCAGTGGCAGAAGGCGTCGCCGCCTAATCGGTGCCCAACTGGCGGCGTTCCCTGTGTTCGCCGCCTTTTTTCTTCTCCCTATTCTTATCATCTCGCTTGAGGAGTTTCTCATGAGCCGACCACCCCTACCCCCGTTTTCGCGCAATGATGCTGTTCGAAAAGTCCGTCTGGCCGAAGACGCCTGGAACAGCCGCGACCCCGAAGCGGTTTCGCTCGCTTATACGCCAGAAAGCCGTTGGCGCAACCGCAGCACATTCCTCAATGGACGCGCGGAGATTGTTGCCTTTCTGAGCGAGAAATGGAGCAAAGAGCTGGACTATCGCCTGATCAAGGAACTCTGGGCCTTTCAAGGTAACCGGATTGCAGTGCGGTTTGCCTATGAATGGCAGGATAAAACCGGTCAATGGACACGGTCCTATGGAAATGAGAACTGGGAATTCGATGAAGAAGGACTGATGGCAGTGCGCTTTGCCTGCATCAATGACCTGCCCATCAAGGAAACGGATCGTCTTTTCCGTTGGCCACTGGGGCGTCGGCCTGATGATCATCCATCCCTTGCTGAGCTGGGGCTGTAAGATGATCCCTCATGGTTTCACACCTAGTGATGTGGCGTTTTCATGCGCGGTAAAAGCCACACAAGAGGCGAAGGGCTCGCGAGAGCTCTATGCCCGTATGGAACAAAAGCGCCCATGGTCCGAACGAGTGACGCCGGAACTGGAGCGTTTCATATCGCAGCAGACGAGCTTTTTCCTTGGCACAGCCAATGCTCAGGGCCAACCTTATATTCAGCATCGGGGCGGGCCCGCTGGATTTCTGCAAGTGCTCACCGATACCCGACTTGCTTTTGCCGATCTGGCTGGAAACAGGCAATATATCACGCTTGGCAATCTTTCGGAAAATCAGCAAGCCTATCTGTTTTTGATCGACTACCAAGAAGCGCGGCGTATCAAGCTTTGGGGCACGGCAAGCGTGGTGGAAGATGATGAAGCGCTGCTGGATCAGCTCAAAATGGCGGAGAGCAAGGGGCGACCTGAGCGGGTTATCCTGTTTGATCTTATCGCGTGGGACGTCAATTGTCCGCAGCATATTCCTCGCAAGATGGACACAGGCAAAGTGTCTGAACTGCTTGCGGAGCGGGACGCGCGCATTGCAGATCTTGAAGCGCGGCTTGCGCGACGCGATGCGCGTTAATTCAGGGCTCTATGGCTTGAGCGCATCGCCGCGATGATATCGGGCAAGATGAGATCAACCCCAAGATTGCTTAGGTGATCATCATCAATATAAAGCGGTCTTTTCCCCTCTACCACCGCGCATGCGCCTTGAGAACAAAACCTCTCATGAGGATAAACAACGGTAACGTCGGGTCTTTTGGCCAACCGCTCCAGGGCCTGGAGTGTTTTGGCCTGTCGCTTGTCAAATGCTTCTCGCTTAGAGATGGGCAACAGGAAGTCGAGATTTGTTGAGCGAATAAGCATCTCGGGTACGTTATAGTCGATCTCGGGCACGGGGCCGACAATGACGACATGAGCACCCAGATCTGTAAAATTGGCTACGGTGCGCGCCAAGGCATCGTTGAAATTGATTTTCTGGCCATTGTTCTTGTCGTCGAACAGCGGTGTAGGCAAGCCCCCATCGCCGGGCGAAACCATATCCGAGGCATAGTTGCCCCAGCGGGTGGAGAGTACAACAAGAGGCACCTTTTTCGCTTTTACGACTTCCTGTAAATAGTGTCCCAGTTGTGCGCATTCCTCGCGGTTTTTCAGCTTTGATATATGAACGTCCAGTAGCGCCGGACAGGCTGGCATCACGGCCAATATGCCACTCATACCAAGCTTATTAAGGTCAGGCTTGAGTTCATGCCAAAGCATTCCTGCATGGCTATCGCCCCACATGATGAACAGCTCATTGTTGCTTGCGCCCTCAGTCTGACATGAAGAGATCGCCGCTTTGCGCATGCCGTGCAATCCTTCAATCGGTGTACAAGGCGGAACCGGGGAGCCCTTATTTTCAACCTGATAATAGATCTCTTGTGCTGGCGGGTTCAACCGCTGCGGAATACCCTTCAAATTGATCACGATACCGGCTATCAGGCACAGGGCAGCTAGTATTGCCCCCATCCCGCCAAGGGCCAGACTATGGCGACGCCCTTCACGCGCTCGCCGTAAGGGGGTTTCTATGAATTTCCAGCTGAGAAAAGACAAGCCGGTGGCAAGCAGGAACAGAACGCATTTCTCTGCAAAAACTAGGTCGCGCCCTAGATACAAGGCCGGAAATACGATGATTGGCCAGTGGAACAAATAGAGCGAATAGGAAATCTGGCCAAAGAACAGTGCTGGAGGAGACGTGACAACCCTTTTGTAAAAACTGCCGTTTCGCGGAACGATTTGCACCAGAACTGCCGTTGCCGAGACGGGCAACAAAGCGACAAGGCCGGGGAACGTGGTGTTCTCATCTATGAGCGTTACGGATGCAACAAGGCCAATGATTGCCGAATAGGTCAAGACAGCTGACAGCGCTTTGCCCGGCTTGAAGCGACCGTCCCAATAGGCGATCAGCCCACCAACACCAATTTCCCAGAAGCGTGTGATGGGCATATAGAAGGCAAAGTTGCTGTCAAAAAGCAAATAGACGGTAAGCACATTGCTGATGAAGGAAATAGCGAGCAAGGCCAGCAGAGCCATCAGAATAGCTTTGGAACGATTGGTCGCAAAGCGTGCCGATAGCAGCAGCAACAGGGGAATGAGGAGGTAGAATTGGAACTCTACACCGAGCGACCATGTGTGTAGCAACGGGATGGTTCTGGCCGCTGCGGCAAAATAGTCCAGACGATCATTGAAATAGATATTGGAGCCGGAAAATAACGCAGCAACGGATGATTCCGCCAGTGAAACAAACTCCTTGGGCGTGTTGATGATGAAGCCAACCGCCAGCGCGAGGGCGACAACCAAAATCAGCGCAGGATAGATCCTGCGGATGCGCCGGTCGTAAAAGCCTGCAAGCGAGAATTTCCCATCGATAATGTCTGGCAGCATGCTGCGCAGAATGACATATCCGGAAATAACATAAAAAACATCTACCCCAACGAAGCCACCAGGAATGAAGGCAAAGTTGAGATGGAACAGGAAGACAGAAAGCACCGCGAATGCCCGTAAACCGTCGATATCCGTGCGATAGCTGGCGCTTTTCACTGGGTCTTTCATCGCTTATCTGGTCCGTGCATTTGGGTCTGTTGGTCTGTTTGTTGCAGAAACTATTGGAAACACCAAATCAAGTAAAGCAATTGATGATTAGCAACATATAGGCGTGAAAAATCCACCTCCTTTTTCGAGAGAAAGAAGGAGAGATCGAGGCGTATATGGCACCGTGATTTTATGAAATGAGAGCGCGCTTGTTGACAGCGATCTATTGCCATCTCTGTCAACTAGCGACAGACACGTCGGGTTACGACGGGTTACAATGTGATATCCAATCCATCGAGTGAAGTCAGATTGACCAACTCAATTTCGAAGTCGGCAACAGCATCGCCGTTATTGTCCGCGAAAAGCATGATGCTTGAGCCCGAGGTCTGGATCCAGACAGCGTTGGCGCTAGCTCCTGCACTGGAAAATTGGAAGCTATCATTTCCTGCCGCCGACAGGTTGGCATCAATGCCAGAGAGATCAATCTGATCTTCCCGGCTCTCGAAGAGGTAGATCATGTCATGCTGGGCTGCGCCCGCCCGGCTATCATTGATGCTATTGAAGACAAAGGTATCAACTGCATTGTCATTGCCTGCATACATTTTGTCGGCTCCGGCGGATCCTATCAGTCTGTCAGCACCCGCGCCCGCATAGAGCTGATCGTTGCCCAGGCCCCCGTTGAGGATGTCATTGCCATTTCCACCATTGAGTATGTCGTTGCCCTGATTGCCATTGAGACGATCATTGCCCAGCTGCCCGTTGAGACGGTCAAAACCGGTGCCGCCATTAAGAGTGTCGTTTCCTCCCTTGCCATTCAACGTATCATTTCCGGCAAGGCCATTAAGGCGGTTGTTACCCATGTTGCCATTCATGATATTGGCTTGCATGTTGCCGGTGCCGTTGATGTTGGCGTTGCCCGACAGGGTCAGATGCTCGATATACTGACTGTTGGCCTTGAGATTGTAGTTGGTGGTGCTGAAGACACGATCGATTCCCTGCCCGGCGAGCTCGTTGATCTTGTCGTTATAGGCGTCGACATAATAGGTGTCGTTGCCGCCATTGCCCGACATGGTGTCCAAGCCTGCTCCACCATAGAGGCGGTCATTATGGGCGCCTCCAAACAGCGTGTCGTTGCCGTTGCCGCCATAGAGCACATCATTGCCATTGCCACCAAACAGGCGGTCATTGCCCTGATTGCCGTTAAGGGTGTCATAGCCATTGTGGCCATAAAGACGGTCATTGCCGGTGCCTCCTATGAGGGTATCAGCCCCGCCCCTGCCGTAGAGTGAGTCATTTCCCGCGAGGCCATTGAGCCGGTTGTTGCCCATGTTGCCATTCATGATGTTGGCTTGCATGTTGCCGGTGCCGTTGATATTGGCGTTACCCGTAAGCGTCAGATGCTCGATATATTGGCTGTTGGCTTTGAGATTGTAGTTGGATGAACTGAAGACACGGTCGGTGCCTTCTCCGGGCTGTTCGTTGACCTTGTCGCCATAGGCGTTGACGTAATAGATGTCATTGCCCGCATTGCCTGACATGGTGTCCAGACCGGCTCCGCCATAAATTCGGTCGTTGCCCGCGCCTCCAACAATCGTGTCATTGCCTGCATAACCGAAGATAGTGTCATTTCCCACGCCGCCAGACAGACTATTGTTTGCCGCATTGCCGCGGATGGTCTGGTTCGTTACATCCGTATTCTGGATGGTAGCAATGCCAGTGGAATCCGCGCTTCCATTGGCAATGCTGCCATTGGGCGTAACGACGAGAGAGAAGATTTCATCTCCCTCACTGACCGTGTCATTAAGGAGCGTAACGCCAACAGACGCGACGGTCTGGCCCGCAAGAAAGGTGACCGTTCCGCTTTTGGCAACATAATCCTGTCCAGCCGTCGCAGTCCCGTTTTCCGTGCTGTAACTGAGTGTAATATCCGAGCTGGATGGCTGAGAAAGTTGCAGTTCGAAAAACACCAGCTTGCCGCTGGTCGTGCCTTCGCTGACGACCGGATCGGAAACAAACAAAGAGACGTCGGTTGCGCTGCCGTCGTCATCCTGAATGATGCCCGTGGCAGAAATACTATCTTCGCCTCCTGCCAAAACGGCGTTTGTTGGCTCATACAGAACGACAGAGAAATTCTCGTACTTTTCAACGTCCGAATCCGCCAGAATAGAGATGATTACCTGTCGCTCTGTTTGCCCAGGTTCGAATGTGATCGTATCATACTTGGTGTAATAGTCGCTCAATGCCGTAGCGCTGCCGTCTTCGCGTGTTGTTGCTCTGACGGTAACGGTGTCGCTGGATGGCTCGGAAAGTGTAACCGTGAAATAGAGATAGGTCTGGTAGTCTGCTTCTTCCATCACACCGCCGGAAAGGGAAACGACGGGCTGGTTTCCCGACCCAGCATCGTCATCGAGTAGATAGGCAGTGCCCGTGGAATCCTCGACAGAATTTGCGATGCTAGAGTTTGGTGTGACAACAAGGTTGAAAAACTCATCCCCTTCGGTGGTGGTGTCGCCAGATATATCCACTGCAATGGTGGCGACGGTCTGGCCCGCTTGAAAGGTTACTGTTCCGCTTTTGGCGGTATAGTCAACGCCTGCGACAGCAGAGCCATCAACGGTCTGATAGGCCAGAGAAATACTCGACGTGGGTGCCTCGGAAAGACGGATCTCGAAGACAGCTTGCTTGGTTCCGCTATCCCCTTCATGGATGATCGGGTCAGAGACAAACAGAGCAAGATCGGAACCGCTGCCATCATTATCCTCGATAATGCCGGTGGCCGTCATGCGATTTTCTCCGCCTGCCAGCGTGGCATTGACAGGGTTGGTCAGTACAACGGTAAAGTTCTCGTCTGCCTCATCTATAGAGTCGCTTTGAGAAAAAATGTAGAACGTCTTTTCAGTTTCGCCTGCAGCAAACGTCAAGGTGCCAGAACCGATATTCACGTCGTCCTGAATGCGGGCGCTACCATCTTGCAGTATGCCCCAATCGACGGATACCTCCGAAGTGGATGCTTCCGAGAGGGTGGCGGTGAAAAGAAAGGGAAATGCTTCTGTGCGAGACAGACTGGCAATGGAGATAATGGGATCCGGCATTCGTTACTCTCTCAAGTGTCAACCAACTGATATGGTGGCAATTGATCCTGTCAATCCTGCCAGCGAAATTGCAGGAGAGAACTCGGTCTGAGCCTTTGGGAAATCCGGATGCATTTTTAAGCGCAGCGCAGCTCAGAAGTCAGAAACAATTGGTTTTTTCGATCTAAAGTTACGTCGTACATACACGTACACAGTAAGGGCAAAGGGTTCATGATGCAAACTTGATTTGAGAAATTCTAAATTAAATTCAAAAAATGGAGATCTATCCATCTCGACTTTGTTGTTTGAAAACAATGGTATAGCTTTCAGTTATGGTTTTGTGTATCACTACTTAATTTCTTAAATTTTGAAATGTGATTATCTAAACTGTGCTGGGTAATAGTTACCTTTTGCCTCTGGGAGAACATCTATTTTTCGTTCTGACAAAGAAACCTTTAGCGTAATAATTGCAGCCAAAGAACCGGTGCTTCTCGACTTGCAAATTTGTCAATAAAATTTTCTTTACACATGGGTACGGCTAAATGCGTTGTTGGATTAAGGCACAGAACATGCTATATTTTTCAAATCAAATATCCCGTGCATCACGTGGAATTCAAAATTAACAAATATATGGGTCTAGACGTGAAGTTAGTTATCGTTGCTGACGATTTGACAGGGGCGCTTGATAGTTCTGTTGCCTTTGCGGATCGTGGCCTGAAAGTTCTCTGTGCCTTGTCTGTTTCCGAGTTGCCTGCGGCTATGTCCGAGGGGGCCGATGT
Organism: Cohaesibacter marisflavi; assembly: GCF_963665895.2. NCBI lineage: Bacteria > Pseudomonadati > Pseudomonadota > Alphaproteobacteria > Hyphomicrobiales > Cohaesibacteraceae > Cohaesibacter > Cohaesibacter marisflavi. The sequence continues at coordinate 1,135,900 of NZ_OY762534.1, forward strand.
TGTTGCCGTGTCCACGGGTTCCAGAGAAATTTCTCAGGAAGATGCTGTTTCTCGTGTGAAACAGGTATTGTCGATGATCCGATCCCACGAGGGTGCGCAATCACTTCGCATTTTCAAAAAGGTCGACAGTCGCCTCAAAGGGCATGTGGCCGCTGAGATCAAGGCGCTGGGATTTGCAAGTGATCAGACACTGATTTGTCCGGCTATTCCGCGTCTGGGGCGCTTTGTCGAAAACGGGCTTCTGGTTGGCGCAGGTGTTGATACGCCCATTGCTGTCACTGACATCGCAGATTTACCGGAAACATGCGGTCTTGATGCTGCTACGCAACAAGACATCGAGGCTGCCATTTCAGGATTTGCAGATGATGGCCTGTTTGTTGGTGCAGCTGGCCTTGCCGAAGCGTTGGCGAGCAAAATTGCACCCGATCCAAGAACGGACGCTATGCCTGCGCCTGAGGCCCCTGCCCTGTTTGCCATCGGGTCACGCGATCCTGTAACTCTGGCCCAGCTTGGAACGTTCAACATTGTTGGGGCGCCAAACGGGGTTGTGCCAGAGCCTGCCGCATTGCAGAAGGATGTAAAGGTCATCCAGATGACGCCCGGTGAAACTGTTATTTCGGGTCAGGAAGCCGGAGACCTGTTTGCCGACGGTATTTCTAAATGGATTGCACACGCAAAACCCCGCACATTCCTAGGATGTGGGGGAGAAAGTGCCGCAGCTATTTGCGCGCGCTTGAATATCGGAATCTTACAAGTTCTTGGTGAGGTGCTGCCAGGCCTGCCCATGTCGAAATCCATTGGAAGCGGCGATCACTTGTATATCATAACGAAATCAGGTGGCTTTGGGTCTAAGGACACACTTGTAAATTTGGCGTCAAAGCTAGTAAAAGACAGAATGAATTAATGCCAGAGGTTTAGAATCGTGACTCAGAGCAGTGAAGCCAATGAAACAAAGAGCCGGCCAAGAAGGCTTTTGGCTGACAAGGTGTATCACACCCTGTTCAGCCGGATTTCAAATGGCGACTATCCAGTCAATCAACGCATGCCGTCGGAACATCATTTGTCTGAAGAACTCGGTGTCTCCAGGCCGGTGCTGCGCAGTGCTCTTGAAAAGCTTCGCAAGGAAGGCATGATCTATGCCCGGCAAGGTGCAGGTAATTTCGTGCGTGCGCCTTCTGTTTCTCCGGTTGGCTTTGCGCGGGTGGAAACGCTTGCCGATATCCAGAGATGCTATGAGTTCAGGCTGAATCTTGAAACAACCTCTGCTGTTCTGGCTGCGGAGCGGCACAATAAGGCCATTCTTACCGATATGGAAGAAGCTTTGGAAATGATGCGGACAGCAACCGGCAGTCTGGTCCACAGGGAAGATGCCGACTTTGCTTTCCATATTGCTATCGCTAAAGCTTCAAACAACCACTATTTCGAAACGGCGATGCGTGCCTTGCGCGAACATATCTATGTGGGCATGCAGATGCATGGGCAATCCCTGCTTAATGAGGGTGGTAAGGCGCTTTATCATGTGTTTGAAGAGCATGATGAAATCTATCAGGCTATCAAGAATCACGATAGCCAGCTGGCTTCATCCCTGATGCGTGCCCACCTTGAGCATTCGCGGGATCGTTTGTTTGGTGGTGGCCTTATTGATCTGACAATGCCGGATCAGTAACGCATTATTTTTTGTAATTGAGCATCGAACATGAGCGCGGAGATCATCAGGTCTCTGCGCTTTTTCTTTGTCTGTTGCGGCACATGCTTGTGGCACACCCGAAGGAAGGTAAAAAAGAGGGAGCCCGAAGGCTCCCATAAAGGTGGATTAGTTTGAATAGGGATCAGGAGAAAAGGTGATATCACCGTTTGTCCCTAGTTGCCGCAAGCTTGCTTGCGTAATCGAGGGTGCTCAGCATATTGACGTGATTTGCCTTGCCGGTACCCGCGATGTCAAAGGCCGTTCCGTGGTCTACGGAGCAGCGATCAATTGGCAAACCGAGCGAAACATTGACCGCTGAATCAAAGGCAATGATCTTGATCGGGATGTGGCCCTGATCGTGATACTGCGCAATGACAAGGTCAAAGGCGCCGTTATGTGCGCGGTGATAGACGGTATCGGCCGGAACTGGTCCGACAACATTGATGCCTTCTTTCTGCGCCATTTCAACGCCGGGCAAGGTATGCTCGTCATCTTCATCGCCGAAGAGACCACCTTCCCCGCAATGGGGGTTGATGCCTGCAACAGCAATGCGCGGATTGTCATATCCCATCCGCTTGAAGTGCTTGTGGCCCATGCGGATGGTGTCAAGTACGCGTTCAGGCGTGGAGCGCTCGATGGCGGTCTTGAGAGACACATGGGTGGAGATATGCAGCACGTTCAGTGTTTTGGACGCCAGCAACATGAAGGAGCTTTTCGAGCCGGTCAGATGGGCCAGCATGCCGGTGTGACCATCATAGTGATGGCCGGCAGCGTTGAGGGCGGCCTTGTTGATCGGTGCGGTCACAATGCAGGCAGCTTCGCCAGCTTGCACCATGTCAACAGCCTTCTTGATATACTGGAAGGAAGCTTCGCCACAGGCCGGTGACAGAACGCCGAATTCGCCGGGCAGTCCTTCAATTGGCAGATGGATGACGGCCAGAGACCCTTCCTGACCCACAGTGCCATGCGCGTGCAATGGTAGGTCCACTTTGCTCACCGCGATTGCGCGTTCCAGCGTGTCCATGTCGCCGATAACAGCATACTGGGCTCTCTGTTCGGCAGAAAGCGCTGCCATGGCTTTTACAGTCACTTCCGCGCCTACGCCGGAAGGATCGCCCATGGTGATGACTACCGGGCTGTTAGACATGTCTCTCTCCTTAGAATAGAAACGGAGGGCTTTGCAGCCCTCACCTGTTTTTCTTACCTATTTCAGGTCGCCGGCATTGAGGCAACGCTTCGGCATGCCGCCTTCCATGATGGTGGCAATGTCTTCAACGACCATCAAGCCAACATTCTCAACTGCTTCCTTAGTATCGGCACCGGAATGCGGGGTAAAGATCGCATTGGGGTGGCTAAAGACCGGATGAGAGGTTTCAGGTGGTTCCGTGACATAGGCATCAATGGCAACACCGCCCAACTGGCCGCTATCCAGAGCCGCAGCAATGGCGTCCAGTTCAACAACTTCACCGCGGGCAAGATTGATCAGTTTAGCGCCCGGTTTCATCTTGGCGATGGTATCCGGGTTGATCAGTGCTGCATTGTCCTTGCCGCCGAAGATATGCAGGGACACATAATCGGATTTGCCCAGCAGGTCTTCAAGAGACAGGATTTCGATGCTGTTCTCTTTGGCGAATGCCATGTCAGCATAAGGATCGGTTGCAACAACCTTCATGCCAACGCCGATGGCCAGTTTGGCGAGGCGTTTGCCGATGTTGCCGAGGCCTACGATGCCCAGGGTCTTGCCGCCAAGCTGAGTGCCAACGCGGCGTTCCCATTTGCTACTGGTCACGCAAACATGCCCCTGCGGGATGAAGCGGGCCATGGCATACATGAAGCCGACTGCGAGCTCTGCAACAGCGTCTGCGTTCGCGGCAGGCGTGTTGCAAACCGGCATGTTTTTGGCGGAGCAGGCTGGAATGTCGATATTGTCGACCCCTACCCCATGCTTGATGACGGCCTTGAGATTGTCCGCACCGACCAGTGTATCCGCAGTGACAGGAACCAGACCGACAACAAGGATGTCTGCATCTGCGATCTGCTCGGAAACACCGCCGTCCGGTTTGGAGGTGTCATCACAGCGCACGAGATCCCACCCGTGAGCCGCGATTTCATCTGGCACCCGGCCATGTTTGCCAAAGCCGGGTGAAGTGGTGAGTACCTTAACCATTATTTGATCAGCTCATATTTCTTGAGAAGGGCTTCAACCTGTTTGTCCTGCTCAGGATCTGGCAGAAGGGCTGGCTGACGGGAGGCACCAACAGAGTGATCCATGACCCACAGGGCACGCTTCACCATGGCTGGAGGGAAGCCGAGGCCATAGAGGTCTTTACGGAAGTTGCCGTAGATTTCCTGTGCTGCTGCAGCGCCCGCTTCGTCGCCAGCATTGAAGCAGGATACGATCTTGGCAAGCACTTCAGGCATCACGTTGCCGAGGCCGGAGATGCAGCCAGCAGCGCCATTCTGCAAAGCCCAGTGAACCAGATGGTCAGGGCCAGAATAGACGTCAAAGCCTTCTACGTCCTTGCCAACCTGCATGTAAGCTTCCAGCGTTTCTTGCTGACCACCAGAATCCTTGATGCCGGCAATGTTCGGATGGGACGAAAGCTTGCGAGCGGTTTCCGGCTCGATATGGTTCTGGGTACGTGCCGGGATATCATAGAGATAGATCGGCGTGTTGACTGCGTCAGCAACCGTCAGATAGTGACGTTCCAGACCGTCCTGTGTGCAGGCGATGAAGAAAGGCGCAATGACTGCGATACCATCAACACCAATACGGTCGAATTCTTTGGCAAGCTTGACCGTTTCAAAGGTTGCAGGCATGCCAGCATTGACGATGACTTTGCATTTGCCTTTGGCTTCGGAAACCACTTCGTCAGTCAGGCGTACCTTTTCGTCAAAGGTCAGGGCTGAGAAATCGCCGTTTGTGCCTGCGCACAGGATGTTGTTTCCTGCTTCGATCTGCCGACGTACCTGGGCGCGGGTTGCTTCGTAATTAAGTGTCTCGTCTTCGTTAAAGCATGTGACGAGTGCAACATATGCCTCTTTGGTCATGGGGTTACTCCGTTGGGTTTGTGGCTTGCTTGGAATTTTTGGAATTCGCAATAGCCTTGGAAATGAATGGCCAGCCAAGTGACAGAATTGTGAGGCCAATGAACAGAAGGGTGATCGGGCCGGAGATGAATTCAATTACATTGTCACCGGTCTGAAGAAGACCGCGGCGCAGGTTTGATTCCATCATTGGGCCAAGGATAAGGGCGATACACAGGGCAGCCTGACTGAAGCCGAATTTCTGCATACCCCAGCCCAGAACCCCGAAGCCTACCATCGTCAGCAAGTCGACCTGGTTCAGGTTGATCGAGAAGGAACCGATGAAGCAGAAAATGACGATGGAGATCGTGAGCATTCTGCGTGGAACCATCAGGATCTTAGAGAAGAGCGGGATGAGCGCCATGCCGAAGATGAACATGAAGATCGTTGCGATGAAGGTGCCGCCGAAGATGCCGACGACAACGTCCGGGTTGGTCTGGAAGAGCATCGGTCCGGGAGCGAGGCCCTGGATCATCAGACCGCCCATGAGAACGGCAGTCACAACATCGCCAGGAACGCCAAGGGCAAGCAGCGGGATAAGAGCCGAAGCGCAAACCGCGTTGTTGGCGCTTTCGGTTGCGGCAACCCCTGGGACGTGACCGGTGCCGAATTTCTCCGGCGTTTTTGAAGAGCGACGGGCTTCGTTATAGGAAATCCAGGAGGCGGTGCCAGAACCTGTGCCCGGTACGATACCGATAAAGGTACCGATCAGGGAACCGCGGATCAGGGCCGAGGCACTTTCTTTCATTTCCTGCATTGTTGGCCAGCGTCCGGTCACGTTGGTGATGATTGAATCATCCTTGGTGGACAGGCGTTCGAGCTGGGTGAAAACTTCAGACAGAGCGAACAAGCCAATCAGGGCTGGTGTGAAGGCAAAGCCGGAGGCAAACCCATTGATGCCGAAGGTGTAGCGCATGACGCCGGAAATCGGGTCTGCCCCCACACAGGCGATCAAAATGCCAAGCAAACCCGAAATAGCCCCCTTCACCAGATCGCCAGAGAGCGATGCAATGATGGTCAGGCCGAAAAGAGCAAGGGCAAAATATTCCGGAGCACCGAATTCCAAAGCGACGCTGGCGAGCTGCGGGGCAAGCGTTGCGAGCACAATGGCTGCGATGAGGCCGCCAACGGTAGAGGCGATGGTCGCCATTCCGAGGGCCTTACCCGCCTGCCCTTTTTGAGCGAGTGGATAGCCGTCAAGCACGGTGGCTGCAGAGGCTGGCGTGCCGGGGGTTCTAAGGAGAATGGACGAAACACACCCACCATAGATGCCGCCAATATAAATGCCGATCAACATGTTCAGGCCCATGACGGGCGTCATGCTGAAAGTGAGGGGAATGAGCAGGGCAACACCCATTGTGGCAGTCAGGCCAGGCAGGGCGCCGATTACCAGCCCGCCCAAAGTGCCCAGAGCAATCGTCCAGAGTACTTCGAAGTCAAGGAGGGGTGCGAGATAGGAGAGCGTGTCCATGGTCAACTTTCAGGCAAATCTGCTGAAGTCTTCGTCTTCAGACGTGACAGTTGTTTTCGTTGGAGTCTGGAGCGCGGGGACCGCGCTCCAGTAATAGTCGGCTTGAGCAAGCGATTTGGCTTACTTGTTCATGCCCAGCATGCCGAGGTCTTCGAGGACCTTCTTGGCAACGTCACTGTCGTTGTGAACGCGCTTTTCGAAGGTTTCAGCGTCTTCGTAGGTTACGAATTCGCCCATGTCGGTCATCTTCTGAATGAATGCAGGGTCAGTTGCGACGGTTTTAACCGCGTCACGCAGCCATGCCAGAGCATCGGCGTCTACATTCTTCGGAGCGATCAGGCCTTTCCAGGAAGACCATGTGAAGTCAACGCCCTTTTCGACTGCCGTCGGGGTGTCGGGGAACAGGTCGATGCGTTTTTCTTCCATGACGAACAGAGGCGTCATCTGGCCAGCGTCAGCAGCAGCTTTGGCTTCTGCCGGTGAGGCAACCATGGCATCGATATGACCGCCGATGCAGGCTGTGCGGGCTTTGGAAGAGCCCTGGAACGGGATAGACTCGATCTTGATGCCGGCTGCTTCAGCGAATGCCTCTGCGGAGACCTGGTTGGCACCGCCAGCACCGGAGTTGCCGACTTGCGGCTTCTTGGATTTTGCATAGTCTACGAAGCTGTCAAAATCGGTGAACGGTGCGTCTTTACAAGCAACCATTACCTGCAGGGAACGAGCAAACAGACCAACAAAGTTGAAGTCGTCTACTTCATAGTCAGCGCCGCCAATATGTGGCTTGATGGCGATCGGACCCTGAGCAGCAGCGCCGAGGGTGTAACCATCAGGACGACCATGAACGGCTGCAGATGTACCGATAGCACCGCCGCCACCTGGCTGGTTACGGATAACCATCTGTTTGTCTTCGAAGTTCTTTTCGAAGATGTCAGCGAAGACACGCAGGGAAAGGTCGGTAGAGCCACCTGCGGAGTAAGGGACAATGACCTGAATAGGACGTGCCGGGAAATCTGCTGCGGAGACTGTGCCAGCGGCCATGACTGCGGCAGCTGCGACGGAAAGGGTGAGTAGTGATTTTTTCATTCTTTATCCTCCCGAGAATGAACGGTTTGGCTATAGGGTTTATGGCAGCCAGACCGACAGAAGTTCTGTGAAGCCATAATAGACGGCGAGTGTCATGATCACCGGGAACAGGGCAAAGACGAGCCAGCGTCTTTCGCCAAGCAACCAGAGACCAACGAAGAAGGTCACGAGTGTGGCTGGTATGTAGCCGATTGGATAAAATGCGATTGCATAGGCGACCAGAAGGAGTACGAAAGCCAGCATGATGAGCAAAGTGTGCGCATCAGGCATAGAAATGGTCTTGGCTTCTTCCCCACCCGCTTGGGCTTTGGCGCGAAAAATCAAAAGAAGAGATAAGAGCGCGGTGCCACCAATCATGAGCCATGGGACCATGGATGGGCCGGCAACTGAACTGCTCATGCCGCTTTTGATGTCCAGCGTTAGCCAGGCTGAGATAGCGCAGAAGATCAGCAAACCACTGCCAATCCACATGTCGCTTTTGGGTTCCGATACTGTCGACATTTAGTCCTCCAATTAGGGGCGAGGCTGGTTGGCCCCACAGGTCTCCTCGGACCTTGATGGCTACCATGCTTACAATCTGCCAATTTGTCAACTTAAATTGTATCGCCTAGCGAATAGTATAGGTGCTTCTGTTGGCGTGTGTGAATTTATAGTCCTTTACCGTTGATAGAAAAACTCTTCTATATCATTGAATAATAACTGAAAAATTCGATTGTTGATTTGCAATGCTGGTATGCATTTCGTGTTTGGTGGGTTTAATGGTTGGAATTTACATGTAAATACAAGATTGACAAATATTCTATTTGGGCGCAATTTGGGCGTTGAGTTTAATAAAGAGACGGGTGTTTTCATTCGTTCATACAGATATCCGGAAGATCTTCGTTGGGAGGAATTCAACTGATGCTAACCCTTACATCTCCACTAGAAATGCAGTTTCCATCTGTCATCAGGTTTGGCGAAGGGACCATTGGTACCCTTGCTGACTGGATCAAGCAGAAGGGATATAAAGCCCCCTTCGTTGTCGCAGATGCTGTCAATGTTGCGCGACTAGATCTTCTCGGGCTGGAAAATGTTACCTGTTTTGGTGATGTTGTGCCGGAACCTGATATTGCCAATATGGAAAAGGCTGTTGAGGCTGCCGCCGGTTGCGATGTCGTTATCGGGTTTGGTGGCGGGTCTGCCATGGATCTTGCCAAGCTTGTAGCTGTTCTCGTTTGGCAGGATGTCAAATTTGACGATATCTCAGGCCCTCACCGCGCCCTCCCCCGCAAAGTCGGCCTTGTTCAGATTCCGACGACTGCCGGTACTGGCTCTGAAGTTGGCACGCGCGCATTGGTGACCAATCCGGAAACCATGAGCAAGGTTGCAACGGAAAGCGTCCATATGCTGGCTGACCTGGCCATCGTCGATCCCACCATGACCATGACGGTTCCTGCCATGGTAACTGCGGCAACGGGTGTTGATGCCATGGCCCATTGCGTAGAAGCTTTCACGTCCAAACGCTCCCACCCGATCATCGATAGCTATGCGCTGCAGGGTATTGAACTTGTTGGTAAATATCTCAAACGTGCGGTTGAGGATGGTTCAGATGCAGAAGCCCGCACGGGCTTGGCTCTGGCTGCTTTTTATGGCGGTGTTTGTCTTGGTCCGGTCAATACGACCTCGGGGCATGCCATTTCCTACCCTCTGGGAACGCGCTACAAACTGGCGCATGGCATCGCAAATGCGCTGATTTTCCCGCATACGCTGGCTGCCAATGCACCGGCTGCACCTGAGAAGACCGCTAAGGTTTGCAAGGCTCTGGGCTTCACCGGCACCACGACACCAGATGTTCTGGCAGGGGCTCGTTCTTTCTGCGAAGCGCTTGGGCTTGACATGCGTCTACGCGCACATGGCGTGCCAGAAGAAGACCTCGCTTCCATGGCGAAAGAAGCGCACGACATTCGTCGCCTGCTCGACTGGAACCCTGTTGATTTGTCTGTTGCCGATATCGAGGCGATCTATCGTCAGGCTTACTAAGCAATAAGCAACCATTCTGGTTCACTTCCTCCCTTGTGAACCAGCTGAGCGCTCTCTTCAGTCCTCCAAGACAGAGAGCGCTTTTTTTTGCCATTTTTCTTGGTGAGATGACGTCGATTGCAGTCCCTTGCTCTTCTCTCATGGCCGTGCAACAGTGTGAATACTGCAGTCCTGCAAACAATTTTCATAGACAATTTGTGAGGCAATTCCCGTGACCAAAGATCTGTTTCGTGATGATTCTTACCTGACCGGCTGCGAAGCCAAGGTCGTTGATATAAGGGAAGATGGATCCATCGTTCTGGATCAAACCGTATTCTACGCCATGGGGGGTGGGCAGCCTGGGGATGCGGGCGTTCTTACAGCGGCCGATGGCACAAAGGTCGATGTCGCAACGACGTTAAAAGACAAGGAAAGTTCTGATATTCTTCATGTTCCGGCCGAAGGTCAGGGCCATTCATTGTCTGTGGGCGACACTGTGAGTTGTGAAATCAATTGGGATCTGCGCTATAAATATATGCGCTTTCACACGGCTCTGCATTTGCTCTCTGTTGCAGTTCCCTACCCCGTGACTGGTGGTCAGGTCGGTGAAAAGGAAGCGCGCCTCGATTTCAAGTTGCCCGATCCTGATTTTACAAAAGAATCTCTCACCGAAATGCTAATGAAGCTCATCAATCAGGATCACGAGGTCTCAACCCGTTGGATCTCTGATGAAGAGCTTGACGCCCAGCCAGATCTTGTGAAGACCATGTCTGTTCAGCCGCCGCGTGGGTCTGGCAAAGTTCGTCTGGTTGCAATTGGCGACGTGGATTTACAACCCTGTGGCGGGTCTCATGTCAAGAAAACATCCGAGATTGGTGCCGTTGTTGTGTCCAAGATTGAAAATAAGGGTAAACAGAATCGCAGAATTCGAATCAAATTCGCCGACTGAATATAAAGTTGGGCTGGGCTTCATTTAGTACTGTCTCAATTATTGAGACTGGCTTGCGTCTCTTTATCGCGATATTGTTAGTTCAAAACTGGACGCGCCCCGTCCAATCATATGTTAAACAGCGTTATAGTGTTCAGCAGATGCCTGAGATGGACAGGTGTTGATTATGCGCATTCGGGGAATCATAAATCCAAGTTTTAAACAAGCAGAACAAATACTCAATATTTGTACCTGAATATGTTTGAAACTATTGAAATAACATGCAGGAGCGCGTAATACATTAGTCGACCATCATGGTTCACAATTCTAAAAATGAGGTTCGTAATGGCTTCCGATTACAAACAAATGATGAAAGACGTTTCTTCGCAGGTTGCGGTTCTGAAAAAGGACCAGCCAGACACCATCGCCGGATTCTATGCCATGGCTGGTGGAGCGACCAAGAATGGCGCGCTTGACGAAAAGACCAAAGAGCTGATCACCCTGGCAATTGCTGTTGCCTTGCGCTGCGAGCCTTGCATGGCTTTCCATACTGCTGCATTGGTTCGCCTTGGTGTCACCAAGGAAGAACTCGAAGAAACACTCGGTTGCGCCATTTATATGGGCGGCGGCCCGGCTCTCATGTATTCTGCCCATGCAATGGAAGCATTCGAACAGCTTTCCAAAAAGGATTAATCGATCCGGCAGTTCGAGTATTTTTCAAAGACAGAAAGGTCGGCCTGCGCCGGCCTTTTTTGTGTTTGGTCGTCAGCGCTGGGTCGCTCTTTCTTTTTAGTCGTGATTTGTTGTTTGCAAAGATGGTGTCTGCCATTGATAAAATGCTATGCATTGGAATGACTTGTCACCGCTCTTGGCGGCAGCTTGTCGTCAGAGGAAAAGTGTCGGAGAATAAACATGGCTGAGCGTACGAAGTGGTTGGTGGATTCGGAATGGTTGGAAGCGCATCTGGATAGCCCTGATGTCGTTATTCTAGATGGCTCCTGGTATTTGCCTCAGCTTGAACGTGATCCTAAGGCCGAATTCAGGCGTGCGCATATTCCGGGTGCGCTGTTTTTCGATATTGACGAAATTGCAGACTTGTCTACGGATTTGCCGCACATGTTGCCAAGTGCAGAATTGTTTAACGCCGAAGTCTCTAAAATGGGAATCAGTGATGGCCAAACCGTGGTGGTTTATGATGGGCTGGGACTAAGCTCCGCACCGCGCCTTTGGTGGACCTTCCGCGTTATGGGTGTCAAAGACGTTTATATCCTTGATGGGGGGCTGCCGAAATGGAAGGCTGAGAAAAGGCCGGTTACGGATGAGATCCGACCACGCGCGCGCGGTCGTTTCAATGCACAGTTGGACCATGGGGCCGTGCGCAATTTTGATGACATGCTCAAGGCGATCAAGGATGACGGCGTAGAGATTGTTGATGCGCGCTCGGAAGAACGTTGGCGTGGGATTGCACCTGAGCCCCGCCCTCACCTGTCCTCTGGTCGCATGCCTGGCTCAAAGAATGTTCCCTTCAACGGCCTTATCGATGATAACGGCCAATTGAAGGATGTTGCGTTTTTGAAAGAGCGCTTTATTGAGGCCGGTGTCGACCTGTCCAAGCCCATCATCACCTCGTGCGGTTCGGGTGCGACAGCTGCGATCCTCTTTCTAGCACTCGACACAATGGGGCAGAAAAAGCTTTCACTTTATGACGGTTCTTGGACAGAATGGGCCTCAAGGGACGATAGCATCATCGAAAAAGACTAGCATTTTTACGGTTTTCCACCGGATAACTTCATAATTTTGCTTTGATTTGACGGTTTCAGCATGACAGATGTTGCAAAGTTGTCACGGCGGAGTGTCGTCACATTTATGGCTTATTTCGACCACTTTAGGAACAAGTCTCACTGCTAAACGTTAGTCTCTTACGTAATTCACACGAGAAGACAACAAACTAGCGGTGATGAATATGAAAAGAGTAATTATTTCAAGTGCGGTTGTTTTGATGGCTGCGACCGGGGCCAGCATGGCTGCTGACCTGCCGCAATCTGATCCCTACGTAGCGCCTCCGGCTCCGGCTGAGGTCATGGCGGGTAATCCATGGGAAGGTGCTTATGCCGGTGTTGCACTTGGCGGCATCTGGAGCGAAACCAACTCCAATGGCGGTTCTGCTTCTGTGGATGGGGACGGTATGACACTTGGTGGTTATGCTGGTTACAACATGGTTTATGATCATGTCGTGTTCGGCCCTGAATTGCTCGCCAACTACAATACTATCAACGACAAAAGCGCAACCACTCGCTTTGAAAGCAACTGGGACGCCGAATTGCGCGCCCGCGCAGGCTATGATATGGGCTTCTTTATGCCTTATGCAGCCGTTGGCGTTGGTTTTCAGGATGCTGAACTCACCAACCTTGCAACGGATGCAAATGACGACAATGTCCATACCTTTGTCGGTCTGACCGGTGGTGTGGAAGCCATGGTTGCTGAAAATGTATCCATGCGTGCAGAGGCCGGTTACCGTTGGTCTGATGACAAAACCTACAATATCGGTGGTGCCAGCACCAAGACAGATATTGATGGCGCGGTGGCAAAAGTCGGCCTGACCTATCACTTCTAAGATCGCGCTATTTGCGACAGAGCCTGATTGGCTCACCTGACCTTTGTATTTTGAAAAAAAGAGCCCGGGCATTTGCCCGGGCTCTGTTGTTTCTGCCAAGATTATCCAGAGGTTTGTTTCTAGTGAAGAATCTGGCTAAGGAACAGCTTGGTGCGTTCATGCTGAGGATTGGTAAAGAATTCCTCAGGCTCGTTCTGTTCAACGATCTGGCCTGCATCCATGAAGATCACGCGGTTGGCGACCTGCCGGGCAAAACCCATTTCGTGGGTCACACAGAGCATGGTCATGCCTTCTTCGGCCAAAGAGACCATAACGTCGAGCACTTCCTTGATCATTTCAGGGTCAAGGGCTGATGTCGGCTCATCGAACAGCATGATGCGCGGATTCATGCAAAGCGAGCGAGCGATCGCCACACGCTGTTGTTGACCACCGGAAAGCTGTCCGGGATATTTCAGGGCCTGCTCCGGAATCTTGACGCGTTCCAGATAGTGCATGGCAATCTCTTCGGCTTCCTTCTTGGGCATATTGCGTACCCAGATTGGAGCCAGCGTCAGGTTTTCCAAGATTGTTAGATGCGGGAAAAGGTTGAAGTGCTGGAACACCATGCCCACTTCCCTGCGGATCTCGTCGATCTTTTTCAAGTCGTTGGTCAACTCGATACCATCGACAATAATTTTGCCTTCCTGATGCTCTTCAAGACGGTTGATGCAGCGGATCATCGTCGATTTGCCCGAGCCGGAAGGACCGGCAATAACGATGCGTTCGCCACGCATGACTTTCAAATTGATGTCTCTGAGTACATGGAAGTCACCGTACCATTTGTTCATACCATCGATTTCGATGGCAACATCGGTCTCGGAGATTTGCATTTTTTTGACTTCGGCCGGAGACGCTTCGACTGCGTTGTCACTCATTTTATTACTCCTGACTGCTTATCGTTTATGACCGGTGTGCAGCCGGTTTTCCATGAAGATTGAATATCGGGACATACCGAAGCAGAAGATCCAGAAGGTCATAGCTGCAAAGAGGTAACCCGTATGTGATGTAACAGGGGTCGACCAGGTTGGATCAGTGAAGGAGGATTGTACCTGCCCCAGAAGATCGAACAGACCAATGATCAAAACCAGTGTCGTATCCTTGAATAGCCCGATGAAAGTGTTCACGATGCCCGGAATGACGAGTTTGAGAGCCTGCGGCATAATGATCAAGCCGGTAGACTGCCAGAATGTCAGACCAAGAGCGTCTGCCCCTTCATACTGTCCTTTGGGTATGGCTTGCAAGCCTCCTCGAACGACCTCCGCCATATAGGCAGCGGAGAAAAGGGCCACACCGATCAACGCACGCAACAACTTGTCGAAATTGACGCCTTCCGGCAGGAAAAGCGGAAGCACGACAGACGACATGAAGAGCACCGTAATGAGTGGTACGCCGCGCCAGAACTCGATAAAGATTATCGACACCAAGCGGACAACCGGCATCTGGGATCTGCGGCCAAGTGCCAGCACGATCCCCAAAGGCAAGGATGCCACAATGCCGGTGATCGCAATGACCAGGGTAACAAGGAATCCGCCCCAGTTTGCCGTTTCAACGGGTTCCAGTCCGAAATCGATGGACATGACCGCATAAATGATGGCAATGCCGACTCCGATGGCCGACAGGGTCAGAAGAACCGGCTTCATCTTGCCTTGCGTGGCATAGGTGATCAATGCTCCCAATCCCAGAACAATCGCAAAGCCGACAATAAAGCCAACGATATGATCTTCAAAAGACAGGTTGCCACCCGACAGCAGAATGAATGTCATGACCGGGAAGACCAGCAACATGAACAGAACGTTGGCCCGCTTGAACGGAACAGACGGGATTAACGTTGGAATGAGACCTAGTACGCCGACGATGAAGACGATATTGACGCGCCAGATTTGGTCATCAGGATAGCGTCCATAGACGAACTGCGGGAAATAGGCCTTCACATAGGCCCAGCATGCACCATGAGCAGCGCCATTGGCGATGCAGGCTTCTCGGTCGGAGCCTTCCCAAACGGCATTGAGCAGGGCGAAGGGAATGATTGCGCTCAGGATCTGATAGATCACAAAGATACCGAACAGCGTCAATAAGGCATTCGGGATCGAGGATAGGAGATTCTGATGCATCCAGTAGAGCGGCCCTTGCGATGAAATCGGGGCAGACCGCTCGTCGAGCATTTCCTTACGGACAAAGGAGAATGGTTTTTGTGACATGAGGTTCTCCTATCTCTCTACCAACGCAATGGACCGGTTGTACCAGTTCATCAGGATCGATGTTAACAGCGAGATACTGAGATAGACGATCATCCAGACGGCAATAACTTCGATCGCCTGCCCTGTCTGGTTGAGCACAGTGCCGCCTACCGAAACGATATCGGGATAGGCGATGGCAACGGCCAGAGAGGAGTTCTTCGTCAAGTTTAGATATTGGCTTGTGAGCGGCGGTATGATGACGCGCATGGCCTGAGGAATGATGACCAGACGCAAGGTCGGACCATTGCGCAAGCCCAGTGCATGGGCCGCTTCCGTTTGGCCATGGTTCACAGCCAGAATACCCGCACGAACAATCTCGGCAATGAAGGCGCCGGTATAGATCGTCAAAGCCAGCAGCAAGCCGACAAATTCGGGAATGACCTTCATGCCACCTTTGAAGTTGAAGCCTTTGAGCTGCGCATAATCGTAGCTGACGGGCATGCCGGAGACGAGATAGGCTAGAAATGGTAGAATTATAATGAGTCCCAGACTGGTCAGAAAGGCCGGGAACCGTTGACCGGTTGCCATTTGTCGGCGTTTTGCCCAAATGCTGATGCCTATGCTGGCGACAATTGCAATCACAAGTGCCAGCAGAATATTACCTGATCCATCTTCAAAAACAGGGCGCGGCATATAGAGCCCGCGGTTGTTGAGGAAGAAGATATCAAATATCGATGATGACTGCTTGGGATGCGGCAGTGAGCGCAAAACTGCGAAGTACCAAAAGAAAAGCTGCAGCAACAAAGGAATGTTGCGCACGATTTCAATATACATCGTAGCGAGTTTTGAAATGACCCAGTTGTTGGAGAGCCGTGCAACACCCATGACGAAGCCAACGATCGTGGCAAGAAAAATGCCGATCACGGCGATCAAAAGCGTATTCAAAAGCCCCGCGAGCAATGCTTGCCCGTAGGTAGATGTTGCGGAAAGGTCGATAAGGGTCTGGTTCGGCAAAAAGCCAGCGGTGTTTCCCAGAAAACCGAACCCGGAAGCAATATTTTGTTTTTCCAGGTTATGGGAGGCGTTTTGAACGATGCTCCAGAAAAAATATACGAGCCCGGCGACCAGCAAGAGCTGATAAATAATGCCCCTTACCTTCGGATCGTTGAATATCGATCCTTTGGCAGAGCTTCGCTCGGCGGTCTGTTGAGGTTTAGCAGCCATATTATCCTCGTGTGACACCGACCTATCTAAAAAGGCCGATCTATCGAGTGCGACATCCAAACAGTATGCGCGTTTAGATTTTGTTATTCTTTAGATGACGCTTATAAAAAACCCCGGCGGACGGTTTTGTCCTGCCGGGGATCTTTATTGCCAATTAGCGGATAGGCGGTGCGTACTGGAAGCCACCGTTAGACCACAGGGCATTTACGCCGCGGGAAATTTTCAGCGGAGTATCCGGACCTACGTTGTTATCAAAGATTTCAGCGTAGTTACCAACCTGCTTGATGATGTTGTAAGCCCAGTCGTTGGACAGGCCGATATTTTCGCCGAAAGCACCTTCAACGCCGACAAGACGACGGATTGCAGGGTTTTTGCTTTCTTTCATTTCTTCAACATTGGCGGAAGACACGCCGAGTTCTTCAGCGTTGATCATGGCGAAAAGAGACCATTTCACAATGTTGAACCATTCGTCGTCGCCCTGACGGACAACTGGGCCGAGAGGCTCTTTGGAAATGATTTCTGGCAGAACAATATGTTCGTCAGGGTTGGTGAGTTTCAGACGCTGTGCATAGAGACCGGAAGCGTCAGTGGTGTAAACGTCGCAACGACCGCTGTCATAAGCCTGAACAACTTCGTCAGACTTTTCGAACTGAACCAGTTCGAGCTGCATGTCATGAGAGCGGAAATAGTCGGTAACGTTCAGCTCGGTGGTGGTGCCGGTGTTGGTGCAAACAGAAGCGCCATCAAGCTCCAGAGCAGAAGTGATCCCCAGAGATTCACGAACCATGAAGCCCTGACCATCATAATAGTTCACACCAGCGAAGTTCAGACCCAGAGATGTGTCACGGGTCATGGTCCAGGTGGTGTTACGGGAAAGAAGATCAATTTCGCTGGATTGCAGAGCAGTGAAACGCTCTTTAGCAGACAGCGGGGTGTATTTAACAGCAGTAGCATCGCCAAATACGGCAGCAGCAACAGCGCGGCAAACGTCAACGTCGATGCCGGTCCAGTTGCCCTGATCGTCCGGGTTGGAGAAGCCTGGCAGACCCTGGCTAACACCGCACTGAACAGCGCCTTTGGCTTTAACATCTTCAAGGGTTGTTGCGCTGGCAGCGGACGCGCCTACAGCCATGGCAGAACCCATAAGTACGGAAATAAGAACTTTCTTCATTTTGCAGCCTTCGTTTGTTGCCCAAATAAGAATAGGATTGTCTCGATAAGTTTCAGATAGCAATGGATTGCATGAGCAGCCCATGCCCCTGTCGTTTTTGTTGGCCAAGCGTTAAATATACCGTTTGACAGGGGGTATCTCAGAAAATTATTGCACTTGGGTCAAGAGGCAAAATACAGACATGCGGACAATAAGACGAATTTCGCACGAAAATTGTGCACGGATGTCGTAAAACTGAAACTATCTGTTCTTTTTTATGGTTTTAGCAGTTAAATATGCTGAACTTCAAACGGACTAACAGTGCCAGGAGGGCCAAATAAAAATGGCTAAAAACGAAAAATGCACAAAAAACTATCACACTGACACAAGATTAGTCACTACCGGACGAAACCCGGAAGAAAATGATGGTTTTGTAAATCCACCCGTGATTCATGGATCTACCGTAATCTTCAAGTCTACAGAAGAACTTTACTCTGGCAAGGCTAAGTATTCTTACGGGCGCAGAGGAACCCCCACGACCAATGCACTGCGTGATGCTTTAACGGATCTAGAAGGTGCGGCTGGAACAGTTCTGGTGCCGTCCGGGTTGGCTGCCTGTTCGCTGGCCTTGCTTGCTGCCTGTAAAAGTGGTGACCATGTCTTGATCACCGATAGCGCCTACGAGCCGACACGGCATTTTGCTGACACGGTGCTTATTTCCATGGGCGTCGAGGTTGATTACTATGACCCTCTGATCGGCGCTGACATCGGGACGCTCTTTAAGGACAACACCAGTGCGGTATTTACTGAAGCGCCCGGCTCCCAGACCTTTGAGATGCAGGATATTCCTGCGATCGTGAAAGCGGCTCATGCACGCGATATTCTGGTCCTGCTCGACAACACCTGGGCTTCGCCGCTCTATTTCGACAGCATGGGGCATGGCGTTGACATGACCATTCAGGCGGGCACAAAATATATTGTTGGTCACTCTGATGTCATGCTGGGCGCGGTTTCTGCCAATGAAAAAGCATGGCCACGTCTGGAAGCCGTGCATGGGGCCATGGGATATCATGTGGGGCCGAATGACGTTTATCTCGCCTTGCGCGGCCTAAGGACAATGGGGCTGCGGTTGAGGCAGCATCAGGAGAGCGCCCTCGAGATTGCCAAATGGCTGGAGGCTCGCCCCGAAGTGGATCGTGTTCTTTTTCCGGCGTTAGAAAGCGACCCCGGGCACGCCATCTGGAAACGGGACTTCAAAGGAGCTTGCGGACTTATGGGCGTTGTGCTTAAGGACTGCACGCAAAAGCAGGCCTTTGCTTTCATTGATGCGCTGGAGCTGTTTGCGCTCGGCTTCAGTTGGGGAGGTTTTGAAAGCCTCATCACCTATGTTGATCCGCGTAGCTATCGCACGGCAACCACGTGGGACGACCCGGGCAAATTGATCCGATTGCATGTCGGGCTGGAAGATATTGTTGACTTGAAAGAGGATCTGGAAAAAGGATTTGCTGTTCTCAAGATCTAAAGATTAAATGTCGTCGCGGTTAAGATAAGCGGGTTGCCTTACTGGTGATCCGCTTTTGTTTGGGAACAAATTCCTCGTCCGGGCGTTATATGAGGGTAGTCTGTCTTGTGGTCATCGTGACGCTCGACAGGTTGCTTTTATTTGAGACTAAGTTCATGACACAAATAGCCTTTTTTGTAGTAGCAATAGCCGTTGTCGTTTTTCTGGAATTTTCGAATTTTTCTCGTAGTAAAGAGTGGCAAGCAACCATAACACCTCTGGCATCCATTGTTGGAAGTGGGTTTCTTGTTTCAGCGCCGCTGCTTGTTCGATCATTTGGTGGATTTGCTGCCCCGGCCATGATGGTGCTTGTCTTCCTGGCTTTTTTCTTTGGCTGGGCAATCCGTTACAATATTGTCGTTGTTGAAAGCGAGTTGGATAAGGGCCGTGATAAGCTCCTCTCGTCCGTTGAAGAACTAAGCCATATTATTCTCGCTTTTGCCTATTTCATATCTGTCGCATATTATTTGTCCCTACTGGGGAGTTTCCTGCTCACGTCTTTCGGCATCCATAGCAATCACTGGGGCACAGTTATCGCTTTGGGGCTGCTTTTAGGTATCGGTATTCTGGGGTGGTCAGGCGGAGCAGAAAGGGTTGCAAGGCTTGAACGATTTGCGACAACCTTCAATCTCGCAGTGATTGGAGGGTTTCTGGCTTCCCTCGCAGTTATGAATTCACAGATAATGCTTGATGGAAGTGCGTTTTCCGCAGTCGCTGGAAAGCTGTCCACCGCCTCTATTCCTGTGCTACTAGGCCTTTTGGTCGTTGTGCAAGGATTTGAGACGACCCGGTTTACCGGAGGGCGCTTCAAGGCGGATACACGGACAAAGGCGATGAGAGACGCGCAACTTATTTCCGGCATTATTTATCTCGTCTTCTTTTTGCTGTTGTTGCCTCTTTACAAAGATTTGCAACAAGGAGAAGGCGTAGCCGCGGTGATTACCGTCGCCGGTTCTGTTGGACTAATATTGCCTGCAGCACTAACGATTGCTGCGATGGGGAGCCAGATATCGGCAGCTCTTGCAGATGGTATTGGCAATGTCGGTCTCATTCGAGAGGTAACGCACGGCAAGGTAGACGCAAGACATGCCTATCTTCTGGTGACAGTGATCGGCATGGGTATATTGCTGGCAACCAATGTAAATGAGGTCATCTCTCTTGCCAGTCGTGCATTCGCTTTATTTTATGCTCTCCAGTGCTTCGTGGCTTTCGAGGCAGCCAGGAAGAGACCGCAGGACAAATGGCGCAGCTTCGCTTTTTTGATGCTTGCAATTGTTGCTACCGCGATCTTTATGTTTGGTCACGCCGCCGCCGCTTGATGCATTGCTATTCGACGGGCGTATTTTCCATCAACTTCTTGGCTTTGTGTTCCTTGAAGATCAGCCAAACATTGCGAAGATAGATCAGCAGGCCTGCCCCCTGCCCCACAATAAATACAGGATCGGCCCGTTTGAGCGCATAGATGAACAACAGAGCGCCTCCGCCGATGGAAAAAAACCAGAAGGCGACGGGCATGATGGACTTGCCTGCGCGCTCACTGGCAATCCACTGGACCACAAAGCGCATCGTAAACATGGCCTGTGCCACAAAACCAAGGACCAGCCAGACGTCCCACTGCGCGACAAAAACAGTATTGAGCCAGACTTGAATGTCATTCCACAAAGTTGAGTGCATCAAAGGGTCTTTCTAAACATTCTTGCGCGAAGGTTAGTGCTGATCATTGCCAGAGGCATCTGAAGAGATGTCGGGGCTGAGGTCGATTTCGGTGATAACAGGAATTTTCTTACGACGCTTGCGCAGCCAGAGAACACCAAACAGGTCGATGATGCCAACCCAAAGGCGATCGAAAATACCATATTTGGAAACGCCGTGACTGCGCCCGCGGTCAATCACATCGATATGGACCACCTTCAATCCTTCGCGTACGACCAAGGCGGGCAGAAAACGGTGCCATGCTTCAAAGAATGGCAGATTGAGAAAAACCTGCCGGCGGATAACCTTGAGACCGCAACCGGAATCGCGGGTGTTGTCCTTGAGCATGGACTGGCGGATCTTGTTCGCAAGGCGTGAGCCATGCTTTTTGACAAAGCCATCCGTACGTTTCATACGCTGCCCCGCAGCCAGAGCATGATCGGGACCTCCTGCTTTGAGGGCGTCAATCATCTGGGGGAAGAAGGCCGGATCATTCTGGCCGTCACCGTCAAGGGTTGCGATGAATTCCCCCTTGGCGAGTAGAAGCCCCGTACGCACGGCGTTGGACTGCCCGCAGGAGGCTTCGTGACGCACGTGACGCAGCCACGGGCGTGTAGCGGCTGCTTCTTTCAGAAAAGGCCCTGTATCGTCCGTCGAGCCATCATCCACGATAATCAGTTCGAATGCGCGCTCTTTAAGGGCTGCATGCACTTCGTCGATGAGAAAAGCCAGATTTTCTCTTTCATTCTTGCATGGAATAACCACACTGACTTCAAGGGTGTGGTTGAGCGGTGGCAAGGTGGATAGCATGGTGCATTCCCGACGCTGAGTATGGTTTCGATAAGTCTTGCATCGTGGTCTGAATGCAATCCGGCCAATCAGTAGCCCAGAGAATGCGACAGCTTTAAGATGCTCAGCCTTGCGAGGTGATCATTTCGGCACTTTATGCCGAGTTGCTCACTCTTTAGGCTTTTTGCACTAGCATGTGAAGAGCTTTCATGAATTTGGCAAAGGAAAATCCGCCGGTTTTTGGCAATCTGATTAATCCCTCTTGCGCGCGAAACAGCAGCCTGCGTTTTGTGCTGTATTTTGCAAGGAACCATGTAAAAACCGCGCCGTATACAAATCCTGCAACAATATCTGACGGATAATGCGCGCCAACGACAACGCGGGAAAAGGCGATCCAGAGCCCGGCGGCGATCCAAAGCCATTTAAGGCGCGGAAACAACAGCGTAAGAGCAATGGCCATGGCACCAGCCGTTGTGGAATGTCCGGAAGGAAAGCTCTGAAAGGAGGACGCAAATCCGGGTGAATTGAAATAGTGCGCGCCAAACTCCTCGAAATAGCGGGGTCTGCCGCGGCCAAAGAGTATTTTCAGGATATTGTTCGACAGCCCTGCCCCGGCAACAGCGATAAAGATGAAAAGTCCCGCCAATTGTATCTGGCAAAGGGCGGCCTTTGCACCAAGGCTCAGGCGTTGCCATGGAAGCAGAGCTGTCATGAGAACCGCGAGGCCCGATGGCACGAGATAATTCTCAGATTTGCCCCAGCGTGTCACGCTTTGGAAAAGATCGTAGGTTTCTTTTGAGAGCGTTGCTTTCCAATGGCCAGCCGCCTCATCGACAAAGAGCATGCCCAGAGCGATGAAGCTCAAAGTCACCACCAGAACCAACACCCAATCGGGCTCCTTGATGATCGGGTCATACCGTTTCGACCTGGCATGGAAAGCGCGTACGGCTCTTAGAGTCGAAAAGGCAGAATACTGGCTTTTCAACTGGATGAGCGCGGTTTTTACACGAGTAAACGAGGACATATGCCTTTTCGTCTCAATCCTTGCTTTTCTTACATCTTATAGCGATAGAGGCCGAAACTTTGCCATTTGCCACCATTGAGCTTATAGCCCTCAACGGTTGCTGCTTGTTCAAAGTCCCCTCGTCTATCCCCCAACGCATCGAGGAAGGCAGGCTGTTGCTGCTGTTCAACAATTGCGAGGCGACATCCTGCTTCCTTTACGAAGTCGGCGGCACCTTTGCCATTGGTAAGCAATGTGTCTGTTCCGATGAGGAAGACAAGGCTCGGCTCGCTATAGCCCGCACTGGCCACTTCAACGCTCTCGCAAGGCTTGACCATATTGACGCTTTCCTGCAGCTGGTTAGATATCCAGACAGAACGCAATTGAGGGAAAATGGTTCCATGCAGCGAGAGATACAGAACAGGCGCTGTAAGGCACGCAAGTGTGAAGGCAGCCATTACGCGGCCGCGTGTCAACACGGCATAGCTGAGCAACCCAAGACCGGCCGCCACAAGTCCAAGACCGAAGGCAGCAGGGTTGATGATCCCTTCAATGAAAATCAGACCGATGGGAGCACCCAGCCCCAGAATGACTGCGACAATGGGAATGAGTAGGGAGACAATACGTCCCCACAGGCTCGCCCAACTGGTAGCGCGGGCCTCAAGCGCTTCTGCCATAAGAATGGCAAGAGCAGGCATTGCGGGCAACACATAGTGTGGCAGCTTTGTCGGAACGAGTTCGAAAATGATCCAGGTAGGCAAGAGCCACGCCAGAGCAAAGAATACCGTCCGCTGCGCCCGTTGTTTCCAAATCCAGACGACGGACAAAATGAAAAAGACGGAGATAGGCCAGAAAGTGCCGATGCTGGCCGCAAGATAGGTGCCCGGAGGAGCGCCATGGGATTCTTTGCCGGAAGCGACCTTGGCCATCATGTCCTTGCCGATGGAATCCATGTAGAAGGCCCAATCGGTTTTGATGCCGATTGCCAGAAACCACGGAATGGTTATGACAAGGAACAGCGGGAGGCCATATTTCCAGCCAAAGCCCTTCAGCCAACCAACAGATCGCTCCCGAATGGAAAGAGTGATTATGGTCATGATGCTGACCATCAGGATGATCGGTCCTTTGATCAAAACGCCGAAGGCAAGAGCGACCCAGAGTAAGGCGCCCTTCCCTTTGCTCAAGCCACTCCGCAGATCATACATTTCCCAAAGGAGCCACTGCACGGCGAGAATTGTGGCGAGCAGCATGGCGTCCGTTTTGGCCAGCCGCGCTTCGACACCCAGCAATATGGCTGCGGCCATACCAAGGCCGGCGAGAAAGCCGCTGCGCACAGATCCCATGCGCATGCCGACAAGGAAGGTCAAGCCAACGCTGAGCATGGCTCCGGCAAGTGACGGGATGCGGTAGGCCCAAATCGGGGCGTCCCAGTCCTGTCCCGTCGCCTTGACGCTGGCCACTTGCAGCCAATAGATGCCGACCGGCTTTTTGTAGCGTGTCTCATCCTGAAAGCGGATGTCGACATAGTCTCCGGTTTCCATCATCTGTTTTGAGGCCTGAGCGAAGCGGGCTTCATCACGATCAACTGGCGGAATGGAATTGAAGCCGGGCAGAAAACAAACAAGCGCAAAAAGCATCAGTGCTATGAAGGCCTTGGTGCGCGAAGAGCAAAGCGATGACAGATGATGCTCGATGGAATCGCTTAAGGATGTGATCCAGTCCACTTCAGGCTTTTGTGGACCCGTGGTCTGATAGCCGGGAGGACTGTTTGGATCGACAGAAAATGGGCCAAAATCTGACATGGATGTCTCCTAGAATGCTATTCAGCTCCAGCGTATAAATGGGACTGGTGTTTGTTGTTTAGCGGATTTCGAGTGGGTTGGACAGAGCTCTTGCCCATTCGGGATGAAAAAGCTTGGTATGACATGTCCCCTCTGCCCAACAATTACAATATATGAAATTTGGGTGCTCTCGCGTTCGAAGAAGCGTGGCTGTGAAGGGTGCCGATTATGAAAAATGAGGCGAATTGCGTGTAGGAAATTTTGGAATATGGACTGGGATGTATAAATATATTTAGCACTCAATGGTGGTTTGGTTTGGGCCTATTCCGACTATTTGTAGAAAATTATTCTATAAAATTCAATGCTTTACACTAAATATTGTGCTTGTTTTGATTGCGTAACTCAAAACCTAGTAGGGTGTGGTATGATCTTTTTATCTAAACCGGAACAATTGTGGTCATGAAATAGTAATTTTTGTTTTTTATGTCAAAAGCACTCAGCCAACCAACTGGCCCTTCCTATTTACCAATATTTTTTGCGCTAGAGCGAAATGATATGATTTCTCCGAAAAAGGTTCAGCAAGAACCCCATGTTCTTCACAAGATGCTTCGGGTGCTTGTTGCCGATGATAGCGCGATTACGCGCGATGTTATTCGACGCGGCATTCTGGCTTTCAAGAATGATCATTATCTGGACGTCACCTTTGTGGCGGATGGCGCGGAGGCGCTAAAGGTTCTGAAGTCTAAAAAGATCGATGTCGCCTTTATCGATATCCATATGCCGGGCCTGACCGGTCCACAGCTTGTTTCCGAATTACCGAATACGGTTTCCAAAGAATGCTTGACCATCGCCATCTCTGGACGAATGGATGAAAAGTCTGAAGCCGTTCTGAAGGAATTTGGCGCTTATCATTTTATGCAGAAGCCGTTCAAAGCGCAGGATGCTGCTGATGTTTTCATGACTTATATCGTCATGACACAGACCTATCGCATTCTCGTTGTTGACGATTCTGCTACGATGCGAAAACTGACGAAGAAGATCCTTGGGAAAAGCCGGTTCGGCTTTGAAGTCATAGAAGCAGACAGTGCCCGTACCGCACTACAGGCAATCGTCGCCGAGCGCCCTAACCTTATTCTGACAGATTTTCATATGCCGGATGTTGACGGGTTGGAGCTTGCGGGCATGATCCGCAGTGTTTCGGAGCGCATTGGCATCTATATGATGTCGACGAGCGACACCGATCATCTGGAGCGGTCTGCCGCCTTTGTTGGCATCACCGGTTTCCTGAAAAAGCCCTTCACGGCGGCCGATATCGATAGCATCATGCACAAAAGGCTCGATCTCGATACGCCCAAATTTGGCAAGACGAGACCCATGTTCACCTTCCTTGAGCGACCAGTGAATAGCAATCAGGTCTTTATCTAAGCTTGACGGTCTGTCGCTAACGATAAGAAATCGATAGGCCTAGACTATCAATTTGCATTGACTATCCCAGATAGACAGTGCCGGATGGGTAGGAAATCCGTTTTGATTTTTGGGTCGCTAGCACGAACCCGATCGTCAGAGGACCAACGCGCCCAACAAACATAATGAACATGATGATGGTGCGGCCGATCTGGTCAAGATCACCAGTGACGCCTCTGGAAAGACCTACCGTTCCGAATGCAGATACGGTTTCAAAGGCGATATCCAGAAAGTTACCTTCGTGGAACACAAGCATCACAAACATGCTCGATATAATCAGGGCAAGTGACACCATTGCCAGCGCCAGAACCTTCATGATTTGATCGGCGCCGAGCCTGCGTCCGAAAATGTCGATGGCTGTTTGGCGCTTGAAGAAGGCGATGGTAGCCAACAAGAGCACGATGAAAGTCGTGACCTTGATCCCTCCACCGGTGGACGTACTGCCGGAGCCTATCACCATCAGGATCATGAACATCAGAGTGGTGCTGTCATTAAGGGAGGCCATGTCGACGGTGTTAAAGCCCGCCGTTCTAGGGGTTGCCGCCTGAAACAGACTGACAACAAGCTTGGTTCCCCAATTCATTCCACCCAGTGTCTCGGGATTGTTCCACTCCATCAAGGTGAATGCCAGAGTTGAGAATACGAGCAGAATAGCAGTGCCAAAGAGCATCAGCTTGGTGTGCAGTGAGTATTTGCGCCATGAGCGCAGCTGCCAGACATCTGCAATAACCGTAAAGCCCAGTCCGCCAATTACAAAGAGCAGTATGATTGTCAGGTTCAGCAACGGATTCCCCGCCCATTGACTGAGGCTATCAGAATAGAGTGAGAAACCGGCATTGTTGAAGGCGGAAACCGAGTGGAACACCGCACTCCATGCCCCTTGAGCCACGCCCAGATCTGGAATGAAGACAATGGAGAGAACAAGTGCGCCGACCAACTCACATAGAAGCACTATGCGTATGATGACCTTTGTCAGGGCCATGAGATCAGTTGCCGAGGTCTGATTGAGGTCTTCTCGTAAATAGATGCGATTGGAAAAGCCTATGGGAAGGCCGAGCATGGAAAGGATGAGGACCGCAAATGTCATCAAGCCCAATCCACCTAGCTGGATCATGCTGCAGATAATGATCTGGCCATAGATCGTGAAGTCCCTGCCCGTATCGAGCACGGCAAGACCTGTGACTGTGACCGCTGACGTGGCGGTAAATATCGCATCAGACCAGCCAATGGGCGCCACCGTCGCGACGGGCAGCTTCAGGCCGATGGTTCCAGCTACGATGAGGGAGGCATAAAGCAGGACGAGCACCAACGGTGGCGGCAATTGCGTCGCTTTGCGTTTACTGTGCGATACGACCATGATTGTCAGCTCCGGGCACGCAGAGTGTCTCCAAACTGTCTCAAGTTGGCGCGTTTGCCCAGCAGAAGCAGCTTGTCGCCTTCTTTGAGGGTTGCTTGTTGGTTTTCGCCTGAAAAATATTGGCTTTCTCGCATGAACCCGAGTACGCGCAACTCTCCGTGGTTAAACCAATCCGGATCGGATAAGGATTTGCCTTCCAGTACTTCTGGCACCTTGAAGTCGACCACATGGAAACCATTGCCAAGGCTGACATAATCACGCACCTGCGGATTGTGGAGCATTTGCGCAATATGCTGACCGACTTCCTGTTCAGGCAGAATGACGCGGTCCGCCCCGAGGCGCGATAGAATTCTGTGGTGGGTTTTGTTGAGGGCCTTCACCCATATGGTTTCCACGCCGAGAAGTTTGATGTTCATGGTGCATAGGATGTTGGCTTCCAGGTCTTCGCCGATGGCAATAATCGCAACATCATAGTCGGCCAGTCCAGCTTCTTTCAGAGCTGATTCATCCTTGCCGTCTGCAATGATGGCTTCACTCAGCGTATCAGCTAGACGGGCTACATTCTGTTCGTTCACATCGATGCCCAGCACATGATTGCCAAAATTGGCCAACTCGCTGGCGACTGTGCTGCCAAATGTGCCAAGGCCAATAACGGCAAAGCTGCGGCTCTTCATTGCATCAAACCTCAAATGGATTCATGGTTCTTCATCATAGCGATAGAAAGCGGAGAAATACAATCGTAGATCAGGCGGCGCTTTAGTTGCTATCTTCGGACAGGTGTCCCGAGAGAAGCTGCAATGCGTTGCGAGAGGATAGCTCGCCGATGATTTCTCCGTCCCGAGTAACCCCCAAAGGAGTTTGTGTGGTAACCAGATGATCCAGGCTTTCCGACAGAAGCGTATCGTGGGCGATTGTCATTTCATAGCTGCTCCGGCTGGCCTTGACCATGCCGTCACTCACCCTGAGAACGCCCAGGGGATTCATGTTGGCAACAAAGTCCGAAACATAAGCATCGGCTGGTTTGGAAAAAATCGTTTGTGGCGTGCCGATCTGCTTTATGAGGCCCCCTTCCATGATGGCAATCCGGTTGCCAAGCTTAAAGGCTTCATCCAGATCATGACTGACAAACAGGATCGTACGCTTTAACTTTTGCTGCAGGTCGAGCAACTCATCCTGCAGCTTGCAACG
Source organism: Cohaesibacter marisflavi (assembly GCF_963665895.2). Taxonomy (NCBI): domain Bacteria; kingdom Pseudomonadati; phylum Pseudomonadota; class Alphaproteobacteria; order Hyphomicrobiales; family Cohaesibacteraceae; genus Cohaesibacter; species Cohaesibacter marisflavi. The sequence continues at coordinate 1,164,196 of NZ_OY762534.1, forward strand.
GATCAGCGGATCAAGGGCGGAGAATGGTTCATCCATCAGCAGGATCGGGGCTTGTGTAGCAAAGGCTCGTGCGAGCCCTACCCGCTGCTGCATACCGCCGGATAGCTCGCTGACCTGATTGTCAGCCCAGTTTTCCAAGCCGACGAGGGCCAGCTGTTCCAACACGGCTTCCCGCCGGTGGCGTTTGGGCATGCCGGCCAATTCAAGGCCAAGCCCGACATTCTCGGCTACCGTCCGCCAAGGTAGAAGAGCAAATTGCTGAAACACCATGGCGACGCGATTGCGCCTGATTTTACGCAATTGCATTGCGGATGCTTTGGTGACATCAAGCAGCGCATTGCCATTGTTGACATGGACTGCGCCGCGTATCACCGGGTTGAGGCCATTGACAGCGCGCAAAAGAGTGGACTTGCCAGAGCCGGAAAGCCCCATCAGCACGAAGATTTCGCCCTCCTCGACTTCCAGAGAACAATCACGCACGGCCATGAGTTGATTGGTCTTTTCCTGAATAGCAGCGCGGTCCCATTCCTTATCCATAAATGGCAAGGCGGTTTCCGGGTCGTCTCCGAAGACGATTGAAACCTGATCCAGTTTAATGGCGGTGGTCAATTTTCGCGCTTCCTGTTCAAAATGCGATCAAGGATGATCGCGACAACGACGATGACAAAGCCGCTCTCAAAGCCGAGGCTCGTATTGACCTGATTGAGCGCCCGAACCACCGGTACACCGAGCCCATCCGCTCCAACAAGTGCCGAGATCACCACCATCGACAAGGCGAGCATGATGGTCTGGTTGAGACCTGTCATGATTTGCGGCATCGCATAAGGCAATTCGGCCTTTAACAGTACATCTTTCTTCGTGCCTCCAAACGCTTTCACGGCTTCAACGAGCGTGGGCGGGGTCGACGAAATGCCCAATTGGGTCAAACGGATCGGGGCTGGCAAAACGAACACCACCGTCGCGATCAGCCCCGGCACCATACCGATGCCAAAAAAAACGATGGCGGGAATGAGATAAACGAAGGTCGGAAGGGTTTGCATCAAATCAAGGATCGGGCGCATAACAGCATAAAGGCGCGGCCGATGGGCCGCAGCAATGCCGACGGGTACTCCGAGCGCCATACACACGGCGCAAGACGAGAGGACAAGCGTCAGGCTTTCGGTGGTCTCGCGCCAGTAGCCCTGATTGAGGATAAAGAGAAATCCGACACCAACAAGCAGGCAAGTCTTCCAGCTGCGTTGCAAAATCCACGTAATGGCAACGAACACGGCAATGATGATGAGTGGATGCGGGGTGTGCAGTAACCATAGTATGCCATCGATGATATTCTCGATGGTTATGCTCATTGCATCAAGGGCGCCTTCCAAATTCCAGCGAATCCATTCAAAGATTGCGCTTGCCCAATCCCCTACGGGGATCTTGTGGGAATAGAGCCATTCCAAAGCTGGCATTCCTTATGTCTTGATGCGCTCATGTCTCAGCGTATCTTTCATTTGACGAGGCCCCGTTGTGCACGGGCCCCGTCGCTTGCGAGATTACAGCCCCAGAGAATCCTTGGCTGCTGGCAAAGCGTTTTCGCCTTCGCGTGTTTTTACACCATCAAGCCATTGATCCAAAATGGAAGGATTGTCTTTCAACCAAATCTTTGCGGCTTCTTCCGGCTTGATGCCGTCATCCAGAATATAGCCCATAATCTCATTCTCCATTTTCAGGGAGAATTCGAGATTGCTCAGCAGTTTGCCCACATTGGGGCATTCTTTGACATAGCCTGCACGGGTATTGGTGTAAACTGTTGCGCCGCCGTAATTTTCTCCGAAATAGTCATCGCCTCCGCTTAGATAGGTGAGCTTGAAGCTTGAGTTCATCGGATGAGGCTCCCAGCCGAGGAAAACGACCGGCTTGTCGCGCTTGGAAAGGCGCTGCACCTGACTGAGCATGCCCTGTTCGGAGCTTTCGCGCAGTTTGAAATCGCCAAGATCAAAGGCATTCTTCTCGATCATGGACATGATCAGACGGTTGCCGTCATTACCCGGTTCGATACCGTAGATCGTATCCTTCAACGCGTCGCCATGTTCGGCAATACTGTCAAAACTCGTAATGCCTAACTTCGCTCCGGCTTCGTTGGTGGCGAGCGTATATTTCGCGCCCTCTAGGTTGGCGCGAACGGTATCCACCGTCCCCTTTTCTCGATAGGGCTTGATGTCAGCTTCCATCGTGGGGAGCCAAGTACCCAAAAAGACGTCTACCTTGCCTTCCTCCAGCGAAATATAGGTAACAGGCAGGGAGAGCATACGGGTCTCTGTTTTATAGCCAAGGGCCTGCAAAACCGTTGCCGTTGTTGCCGTTGTTGCCGTAATGTCTGTCCAGCCCACATCCGAAAATGTCACTTCAGAACAATCTGCAAAAGCTGCGGATGTCGACATGATTAAAATGGTTGTGGCAGTAGACAGTTTCATAATTCTCTCTCTTTTCCAAATCGGTCCCAAATTTTTCGCAATGCTATTGATTGCGGCCTCGATAAACAAGGGACACCATAAAGAAATTGAATGTCTATTTGATAATCCGGCAATGGTGCACGCATGCCCCAAGTCGCATGAATGCAGCATCACGTCAGAATGACCATGGGAAAAGAAGTGGTGACCCCTGCAGGATTCGAACCTGCGACCTGCTGATTAGAAGTCAGCTGCTCTATCCAACTGAGCTAAGGGGCCATCTTGTTGCGAAGGGAACTGTATCCCCTGCTGGGTATATCTGCAGCATGGAAGTGCTGCTGAGATTAGTGGGTCCAGTTTCCCTCAACGCGCGTGGTGGAGAAATTGTCAGAGTAAGCTTTGACGTTTCTCTTGCGCTCTTTGGGTTTCATAACCAGATAGTCGATATTCTCACGTTCAGCATATGCTATTGCGGCTTCTTTGGTGGGAAACGACAAATTAATCTGCTGGCGTGTATCCGCTGAAGACATATGGCCCATCAGAGGGTCGATTTTTCGGGCAGAAACGGGTTCAAAGGTCAAATGCCAATCCTGACTTGTTGCCTGACCGGACTGCATGGCATTTTTCGAGGGTTTGAAAATTCTCGCTTTTGTCATGGTGCCCTTTCTGACAGGTCTGCCGAATAACCCCATTGAATGGTCGGAGCGAGAGGATTCGAACCTCCGACCCTCTGGTCCCAAACCAGATGCGCTACCAGGCTGCGCTACGCTCCGTGCCAAGCATCGGGCTGATCATGAAACCAGCCCGAAGCGGAATGGCGATTGAATAGCAACAGCATGCCTCCTGGGCAAGCGCAAAAGATGACTCTCTGTCTATTTTGATAATTTGGGTGTGAACAATTGATGAAGCAGTTCGTCACCCACTTTGATATTAAGCTTGTCCACGGTTCCTTTCGGAACTTCAAGAACATATCGAACCGGCCCTGCGGATCCGATGACAGATTCAGAAAGTGGCGTGGTTCCCTTGACGATATGATGGATGCGACCGTCAGGTTCTACAAAGATCATATCAAGGGATATATAGGTATTCTTCATCCACATATAGACAGGCTCGGTATTGCCAAAGTCGAAGAGCATGCCGTTTCTGTCCGCAAGGCTTGTGCGATACATGAGGCCTTTCATGCGGCTGGCGTCGTCGAGCGCCAATTCGATTGTGAATGCGTGGTTCGTCTGCCCGCTTTTGATGACGAGATGCGTTTCTTCAGCCAAAAAGGTGCTGATTTCATACTCTGATATCGTTGCTGGAATCTGTGCTGAGTGGGCGTGTGCCGAAAGCCAAATGGCCAAACCAGCATAAACAATCAGACTAAGCAGGATCAGTGACTGGAGTGAAAACTGGCTTTTGCGCATCTGCATTGGAAATTACCTTAGGTAAAGCGCTGGCAACAAAAAGTTTCGCTGCCCGACCGAGCATCCTGTGAGGGCTGACACAGATCTATATTTAGGCTCAGAAATGGGCAATGAAATGACCAAGCCGAAGACTTGGTGCCGGCAAGAAAGAAAATAAGGTCAATCTAATGGGATGAAGGAATGTGAGCACCGGTAGACGGGCGAATTTCAGTGGCCATCTTCCCTTTTGGGCTGGGGCCATATCTGACAAGCACTTCCTGATGCGGGCGCAATTCGGTGAGGCCATAAATGCGCAGCGTTTCCATATGAATGAAAATGTCAGCGGTCCCCTCACCTTGTGTCAGAAAGCCAAAGCCTTTTTCCCGGTTGAACCATTTCACCCAAGCTTTTTCCAACTCGCTGGTGGGGTTCACTTTGACATGGGTGTTTGCTGGCGGAAGCTGTGAAGGATGGACGGCGCTGCTCTCATCCATGGAAAGAATGCGCAGGGCCTGAAGCCCCTTTGGGCCTTGGAGAACTTCACAAACAACGCGCGCGCCTTCATATGCAGTGCGGTATCCGTCGCGGCGCAGGCAGGTTACATGGAGCAATATATCCGAGCTGTTATCATCAGGCACAATGAAACCGAATCCTTTTGCAACATCAAACCATTTGATTTTGCCTGCAATTTGCGTGACGTCCAATGCCGCATCATCGGCAGTGCCAATGTCAAAAAGTTGCTGCTCTGGTACGACTTTTACACCCATAGCCCTGCCTCAACGCAATTCGTAGCCTCGTTCCCGACTCAATACACTGGTCGATTCTCGGAACGAGGATATCATCTTGACCAGAGACTGCATCAATAATTTTTTAACTTTTTAAGTGATTGGGGTTTGAGACTCTTTGCCCGGAACAAGCTTTTGGCAACTGCCCAAATAATGGTCCTGCAAGTGATCAAATAGTAACTGACTTCTTCAAGAATAGCGTCAGGCTATCAATTTCATGATTGAGCCTATTTCTTGTTGGGACGTCATATCGGCGAGTTCGTCAAGGGGTGTTGAATCTCTATTGATTATGACCAGCTTAGCGCCATGCTGCTTGGCAATTTGCGGGAGTCCTGCGGCTGGATAGACAACCAAGGAAGACCCAAGAACGATAAAGAGATCGCAGTCTCCAGAGTGTCTCATCGCACGCATCATTTTTTCTTCCGGCATCGCCTGTCCAAAATTGATGATGGACGTTTTGACCAATCCACCGCAGTGGGGACATAGAGGAGAGTGGCTGGTTTCTTCGATGTGCCGTTTTGCTTCTGCCAGGGTCATTTCCGCGCCGCAATCAAGGCAACTGGCGACGGTTCCGTTGCCGTGAATCTCGATGATTTTATCCGGATTCTGGCCGCTTCTCTGATGCAGTCCATCAATATTCTGGGTGATCGTGCAGTCCAGTTTCCCGCGCTTTTCAAGACGCACGAGCGCTTTGTGACCCTCATTTGCCTCCGCTGCCAAAAATTCTTCATTTTGGATGAAACGTCTACGCCAGTCTTCCAGACGCGTGTCTTCATCTGCAACGAAATCATCAAACATGATCGGGTCCATCTTAGCCCAAAGGCCATTGGGAGAACGAAAATCAGGGATACCGCTTTCCGTACTAATCCCAGCGCCGGTAAAGGCGACGATATGATCGGCATGGTCAATCAGTTCCAGGAGCTGTTGGGCAAGCTGTTCAGGGCTATTGAAATTCATTTCATCAATCCTATAGTTAGGGGACGACTTTATTCAGCTCTAGGGAAGCATTCATATGAAATATCTCCATACGATGGTGCGAGTCAGCAGCATTGAAGAATCTCTCGATTTTTATTGCAACAAACTCGGTCTGAAAGAAGTCCGCCGTTCAGAAAATCCCGATGGGCGTTTTACGCTCATTTTCCTCTCGGTTGATGGTGAGTTGGAAAATTGCGTTGAACTGACCTACAACTGGGATCCTGAAGAATATGGCGAAGGTCGCAACTTCGGCCACCTCGCTTATGAAGTAGACAATATTTATGAATTTTGTCAAAAATTGATGGACGCCGGTGTTGTTATCAGCCGTCCGCCTCGCGACGGCAATATGGCATTTGTTCGGTCTCCTGATAATATCTCTATCGAGTTGTTGCAGAAGGGTGATCCGCTGCCACCGGCCGAGCCATGGGCATCCATGAAAAATACCGGTAAATGGTAAGCCAACATCTGCGTTGACCTGTTGTCGCGTATAAATTCCAGCCTTTCCGATTGTTTCGGGAAGGCTTTTTTGTAGCCTGATAGTGGAACATATGCGCTGTCATCACATAATCGATACAACGGATGGGTGGATGGTTGTTAGCTTTCCATGCATTCGCGCGGGCACATTATATATTCACCATTTTCAGGGCTATAATGGATTAGAATCAGTATTTCTTTGTAGATTTGGTTTGCTCCAATTATCTCGGTACCGGCAACATGTAGGCGCATATGGCTAATCCCACAGAACCCCTGTTTTTCTCCGAAGCAATCGTATTTCTGGGCGCGGCTGTCGTTGCGGTTCCAATTGCAAAGAGAGCCGGAGTTGGTGCGATTATTGGCTACCTCATCGCAGGCATTGTGATTGGGCCATTTGGGTTGGGGGCAATTCAGTCCGTTGAAAAAATCCAGCCAGTGGCCGAGTTGGGCGTCGTCTTGTTGTTGTTTGTGCTCGGGTTAGAGCTCAATCCAAACCGGTTATGGCGCATGAAGAGCGATATATTCGGGCTGGGAACCAGCCAGATCCTGTTGACCGGGTTCGTTCTTTCCGGTGTCATGATTTTGCTCGGGCTTCCCAATACGGTTGCCATCATCGGCGGCTTTGGCATGGCGCTTTCATCGACGGCATTTGCTGTGCAAATTTTAAAAGATCGGGGCGATTTTTCGTCTGTCTATGGGCAGCGTGCTTTTGGTATCTTGTTGATGCAGGATATTGCCATAGTGCCCTTGTTGGCGATGGTAGATATTCTTGTATCAGGCGGCGCTACACACGCAGAAAGCTCAGCCTGGAACCAGATCGGAATCACGGTTGCTGCCGTGCTTCTAGTGATCGTCGTTGGTAAGTATCTCCTTTCCCATCTGTTCGCTATTCTGGCCAATACGCAAGCGCGCGAAATGATGCTGGCGGCGGCGTTATTGGTGGCACTTGGCAGCGCGGCGTTGATGCATTGGGCTGGATTGTCGATGGCTTTGGGGTCTTTTCTGGCTGGCATCATGCTCGCCGAATCCAGCTACCGGCACACGCTTGAAGCTGATATCTTTCCCTTCCGCTCGCTCCTGATGGGCCTCTTCTTCATGACAGTGGGCATGACACTTAATTTGCCAATCACACTAGCTTATCTCTGGCAGATTATTGTTGGCGTAATCGTGGTCATGGGGCTGAAGGGGCTGGTTTTGTGGCTTCTTGCGAAAATGACCGGCTCTCCGAACGCAGACGCCATGAGAATTGCTGTTACCCTCCCTCAAGCTGGCGAATTCACCTTTGTTCTGTTTGCTGCTGCCACCTCAACCGGTTTTGAAAGCGATCTCTTCACGGTCATGTCTGCGGTCGTCATTCTCTCCATGATCATGACGCCGCTGGTGGGCAAGGCCTATGCCGCCTATATCGCTCGTCGAACCGTCACGGGGGAACGAGAACCAGATGCTGCCCCTGAGAAATTTGACGATCATGCTCCACAGGTACTGGTGGTGGGGTTTGGGCGTTTCGGCATGGTGGTGGCCCAGATGCTCATGTCCAACGGGCTGGGCGTCGTTGCCATTGACAACAATGCGCGCCGGGCTGTTCAAGCGCGCCGGTTGGGCCTTCCCGTTTATTATGGCGATGCGACACGCGAAGATGTGCTTCGGGCTGCGGGGGCTGAAGATGCCCTGCTTATAGCGTTATGCGTTGAGAATGAACAGGTGATGGCCCATGCGATCGAGCTAATCAAGCAGTGCTTTCCCAAGGCCAAAATCTTCTGCCGTGCGACGGACAGGGCACATGCTGTGCAGCTCGCCTTAAGCGAAGTTGACTACCATATTCGAGAAACCTTCGAGAGTGGCATCACCTTCGGGCGGGAAGCTCTTGACCAGCTTGGCATCTCAACGGAGCGAATTGTTGAGATCGAAACGGAGGTCAGACAGCAGGATCTTGAACGCGTTGTTCTTGATTCCGAATCCGACGCAGCAAAGAATAGCGAGAAACTAAAAGAAACGACCGCGCCCGACAAATCAAAGAAAAAGAGTGCTGTCGGCTAAAGGAGCGAGCGCTTGGCATATGCTCTGCTCGCTCATTTCTTTACAGCTTATTTGGGAATGGCAATTGGGTAGTCGGGATATTTTGTCCATTCGGCCATAGAGCCGTCATATAGACGCACATCCTTGTTACCTAGCAATTCATGCGAGACGAACCAACCCAATGAGGCTCTGTGGCCAGAATTGCAAAAAGCGATCTGGGGGCCGCTCATAGGAATATTGCGGTCGGTAAAGATCTTTTTGATTTCCGGCAGAGACAGAAACTGTCCACCCTTAATCGGTTCTACAAGCTTGTCAAAGGGGAGGTTTTTTGAGTTCGGAATGGTCCCGGGCCGTGCGCCCCCTACCTTGCCATAAAATTCGCCCTCGGAGCGATAGTCGACGAAGGATGTGCCTTTTTTCCATTCTGCCAATATTTCTGCGGCCTCAGGCGCCTTGGAGAGATCGGCCATAGCCTCATAATCAACCCGATTGACCGGTACAGGCTGTTTCGACCAATTCGCTTCGGGTAGTTCGCTATAGGCAATCAGGCCGCCATCAAGAATGGAAATTTCTTTATGCCCTAAAATCTTGAAAGTCCAATAGACTCTGGTTGCTATGGCCATTTCATTTGCATTGACGCCGATTGGCGCCAGAATGACATGGGTGTCCTTGGATATACCCAGAGAACCGATCAGTTCAATGAGATAGCGCGTGTCGGGCAACGACATGCCTTTTTTGGGCTTGGGTTGTCGCCATTTATTGAAATCGGTGTTGACGGCCCCGAGAATATGAACGCGGGCATATCCTTCTGCGGGTTGCAGATCCAGTATGGCGATGTTTTCATCAGCATAATGAGTTTGCAGCCATTGGGGCGACACAAGTGGGGTCGCGGCTTGAGCGACGCCGGTAATTGTAGAAAAAACAATCCCCGCGCAGACAGAGAGCGCTGCGCGAAGGTAAATGGATGGATCTTTAATATGGCATTTCAAATTCATCGAGACGCAAGCCTTCTGTTGAACTTAAACTGACATATTAAATAGCACTTTCCTCAGTAGAAGACCAAGAGGAGAATAATGACAATTGCCAGTGCAATAAGCGCCCACATTTGCGGGCCGCCCAGAAAGCCCTTTACTGCCGCTTCTTCAGCTTCCGCCTCGAGTTCTTCAACCGGGTTTTTTGCCTCGTGAAGAACGTCTTCAAACTCGGGTTTATCATTGCTCATGTCATTTCCCTCCAGTTGATCAAATTCGGCTACAAAGCGCGAAAAATAGTCCGACACGATTGCCTTGCTGACGGTGGGGTCATTTTTGACCAGCTTGCCATTCAGTGTCGTATGCAGAGTGCTGTTTAACTCAAGGACCGTCATTTCCCCCTCTTCTTCAGTGAGGGTGATTTTATGACCGCCCTTTGGCAATAAAGCTGCAGGATCTGTTCCTTGCCAATCTACTTCAAGATAGGGACTATTTTCCCCCGCATCAACGAAGTGATACAGATAATGGATGATTTTTCCATCCAAGACGGAGCTATTTATGGTCGCAAGAAGTGTATTTGAGTCCAGTTGTTCAACGTCAATACAATTAGGAAGGAGTCTTTTTAAAGTTACGGGCGACTTAAGACATCTCTTTATTCTTTTGTAATTTGCTGGAAGTCTATATTCACTCTTAAACTGCATGGGGGTGCCTTATTTCGTGTCGTGCGCCTATTGCTATTTGAATGCTGGTTTGGCATGTGGCAGCTATTTCGTTCCTTCGATCATAACATGCGGGATCCGTATTTTTAACTAATATGTTGGCCCAGTACAAATTCGTGTTCGTCATGAACGAGAAAATACCTACTTTGTGACTGGAAAGAGCCGCTTTTGTTTGATATCAAACACGCCTTATCCCGAATAGGAGTTATCTATGAGCGTGTCCGAGACATCCACTCTTGCGACAAGGGTCAAGAGGCCTGAACGAAGCGAACTACTGATGCCTGCAGGTAATCTAGAAAAGCTGAAGATGGCGGTGCTTTATGGCGCTGATGCGATCTATATGGGCACGCCAGACATGAGTCTCAGAACCAAGTCCCAGATGACGCTGGAAGATGTGGTTGAGGGGATCGAGTTCGCCCATGCACATGGCAAGCGGGTTTATCTAACGCTCAATCTGTTTTCTCACAACAAGGACATCGACAAGCTGCCGCAATATGTCGAGACAGTGCGCAAGGTGAAGCCGGATGGGCTAATCGTTGCCGATCCGGGTGTCTTCATGTTCGTCAAGGCGCAAGCGCCCGAGTTGGAATTGCATGTCTCAACGCAGGCAAATGTTTGTTCGTGGCAATCGGTTAAATTCTGGGAAAGCCAGGGAGCCAGCCTCGTTGTTATGGGGCGTGAGGTTTCTTATCCGGAGCTCGCCGAGGTGCGGGAGAAATGCCCTGACCTGAAGCTTGAGGCCTTTGTGCATGGCTCCATGTGCATGACCTATTCCGGCCGCTGCCTGTTGTCGAACTTCATGGCTGAGCGCGGCGCCAATCAGGGCTCCTGCGCAAACAGCTGTCGCTGGAAATACAAAGTACATATGAAGTTACGTGACGGCACTGTGCGCGAACTGAAGCTGAGCGAAGAAAATCTGGAACTGTTTGACTTCTTCCTAGAGGAGGAACAGCGCCCCGGAGAATTGATGCAGATTGTTGAGGATGAGCGCGGTTCCTACATTCTCAATAGCCGGGATCTTTGCATCATGCCCAAGCTGCCAGACTATCTTTCCATTGGCGTTGATAGCCTCAAGGTCGAAGGGCGCGGCAAAAGCCCATACTATGTGGCCCTTGTTGCCCGCGCATACCGCATGGCGATTGATGATTGGTATGAAGACCCGGACAATTGGGATCCTGAAGCCTATATGGAAGAGCTGGCAACGGTACCAAACCGCGGCTATACGCTTGCTTTCCATGAAGGGCGTCTGACCAATTATGCTCATGGCTATGAAGAGACCTCGACCTTTGCTGAGTGGGAATTTGCGGGCATGGTCAAGGAAGTGCGCGATGATGCTTTTGTTGTTCTGGTCAAGAACAAGCTCGAGGCGGGTGATGTTTTCGAGTTTGTCTCCCCTCACCTGCGTTCGCCCATTCCGATCCGCCTTTATGAATTTGAGGATGCCAAAAATGGCACAATCAAGGATGTGGTCAATCCGGGCACGAATCCCGAAATCCGCATTCCCTTCTCGCTGTTTGATCACGAAGATCCTGGCTTGCTGGCCCAGCATGTGCCCGTTATGACCGTCGTACGCAAGGAACGCGCCTTGACGCCGGCGCAGTGGGCGCGACTGAAGCATGATGCTGAAGCCCATGAACTTGAGCTAGGTACCGGCGATGAAGGTCTCTACGGCCGCAAGAATGTGAAGCTTCAAGACGCTCTGGATGCAGACCAGACAAAGCGCTCAACCAAGAGCCCGCGCCTTGGCACAGAAGGCTGCTGTGGTCGTGGCTGTAATGGCTGCACCATCTTCTGGAATGACCCGAAATATGAGAAGGCGCGTACGCTGCTTGCCAAGAACGAACAAGGCAAGTTGCTAACCAAGCAACAGGCACGGCAAGAAGTTATCAAGAAGGTTTCATAACAAATAAGAAGGGAGGGTTTGGCACCCTCCCTTCTTTATATGCGATTGGGATAACTGTTTTTATTCAGCTGCAATAATACGGGATTGGACACAGTAATCTGTGTGATGCACCGCATCTCCCAACTCGGAGATGGTCTCTAGCCATTCGCGAATGACAGCGGGATCTGAGGGCGCAGCCTGCACGCCGGGCTTCAATTTGCCCTTAAAGGCGGCTTCCGTCGCCAGACTGACGGTGTTGGAGACAAGACGCGCCATGGCGCTGGCATGTCTGGTTCCGACGCTATCTATACTTTTGGCCTTGTGCCAGATTGTGATGCCGTTTCGCATAACTTTTAATTCGACCGTCAGCACGACGCGATCAAATTCGCCATCTTCATACAGATAGTCTGCCCAGAGCTTGTCGCTTAGCGGGCCAAGTTCGGCATCTACCTTGTCCGCGTCTGTTGTTTCAATGGTATTGAAAATATCTTTCCATGCTTCGGCCCAACCATTCAGACGCAAAGTACCGCGCACGAAACGCTTCATGGTCCAGTCTTCCGAGATGCCATAGTGCGGCATGAAGACAACCGAGTTGCGGTTCGGGTAGGACTGGAATGTTTCCATGCCCTCAGCAAGGGCCACATCATAGGATTTTACAGCGTCCCATGGTTTGGCGATGTCGATTTCCTTGCCTTCAACGATGGCTTTGGCCGGGTTTTTCAGCGCCTTGAGCACGCCAAGGGGCGACCAGCTGAATTTGTAGGTAAAGTCGTTGGCAATGGCCGGAAAACCACCACAATAGGATTGGAAGTCGTGCTCGTTGTCGGGCGAGAATTGCGGGCTGGCTTTATAATCTTCAATGAGCAAATGTGAAAGCAAATGATCAATGCCGGGGTCAAGCCCGACTTCATTGATAAAGATAAGCCCCTTATCTTTTGCCTCGGCATCAAGCTCTGCCATCTCCGGGCTGATATATGATGAGGAAACAAAGTTTGCCCCCTTCTCAAGGCATAGCTTGGCGATGTTGAGATGCATGGAGGCGGGCAACATGGAAACGACAATGTCGCCCACTGCAATTGCCTTTGCCAACTCGTCGTTGTCGGCTTTATGCAGCGTTACGTTGCCGGTAAGGCCTTTTGTTGCTGCCTTGGCTTTTTCAAGATCCTGCTCCCAAAGATTGACGGGGTAGTCTTTGGCGACAAGTCTGCGGATGCCGGGAACGGAGGCCAGTCCGGCGCCGAGCCAGTGAATTTTCTTGAGTGGTTCGCTCATTGATAACGCTCCAGAGGAAGGGTGTTAGGCAGCTTCTGACTGTCTTTTGTCTGAGCTTTGCGCTTCCTGGTGGGGCGTTCAAGTGGCTTTGTCGGTCACTTTGGCAAAATGGCGGGCATTTTCGTCAATCTGTTTGTGCTAATGACGCAAATGGACAGAATGCCAATGAATTGGGCATGCCTAATAATTAATCTCTGTGCGTTAGTCTTTCGTTTTATGCTTATCCCTAATGGAGCGAAATAAAATATGTTCTTGCGAGTCAAAAAGGCCCGACAGATGCCGGACCTTTGATGCAATGGCTAAATGATGCTCTATCAGGACACATGTTCGGTCAGGTGGAACTCATCCCCATGCGCCTTGATTTCTTCAAACCAGCGATGGATCGTTGTAGGATCTGACGGTGCTGCGGATACGCCCGCAGGGAGAGAGCCTTCCAAAACAGTTTCAACCGCGAGGCTAACAGTAATGGAGACGAGCCGCGCCATGGCTGAGAATTCTTTGCTGCCTTTGGAATCAAGGGCATAGTCTTTGTGCCAGACAACCTTGCCATCTTTGCTGGCCTTCAGGTCAACAACCAGAACAACCCTGTCCGGTTCTCCCTCATCATAAGCATAGTCCGTCCAGAGCTGCTCGCTCATGGCCGCCAGTTTTGCATCGCCATCCGGACCTGCCAATTCATTTTCAACGAAATGGAAAATATCGGCCCACGCATCTGACCAGCCATCAAGGCGCAAGGTGCCGCGTACGAAGGTGTGGACGTTCCAATCGCTGCCCATGCCATAGGCTTGCATGAAGGGCAAGGAGTTGCGGTTTGGATAGGACTGAAAGACTTCTGCGCCACCTGGCAGATTGGCAGAATAGTCTGAAATCGCATCCCATGGTTTCTGTGTGTTGACTTCCTTGCCGCCCATGATGGCTTTTGCCGGGCTTTTGAGAGCCTTGAGAACCCCAAGGGGAGACCAGCTGAATTTATAGCGGAAGTCGTTGGCAACAGCTGGGAAGCCGCCGCAGAAGGACCGGAATTCGTGGCTATTGGCCGGATCGTAAGCGTCGCTTGCCTTGTAATCGCTCATAAGGAGATGGGCTAGCAAATGGTCAAGACCGGGGTCGAGGCCCACTTCGTTGACGAAGGTCAGCCCCTTGGCCTTTGCTTTTTCGTCCAATGCAGCCATTTCCGGACTGACATAGGAAGACGAAACAAAATGAGCGTCTTTCTCAAGGCAAAGTTCGGCAATTTGTAAGTGCATCGTGGCAGGCAGCATGGAAACAGCGACATCTCCGGGCTTCAATTCTGCACTGAGAGCATCAAGGGTGAATTCCTTGACATCGAATGAGCCGCTCAATCCTTGCGTTGCTGCCTCTGCTTTGGAGAGGGTACGGTTCCAAAGGGTGATTTCTCGGTTTTTGGAAATAAGGCGGCGGATACCCGGCACGGAAGAAAGCCCCGCACCAAGCCAATGAATATGTGACATACTACTGTTTCCCTCGTATTTTGTTTCCCTTTGGTATACCAGTATTTTTGTCACCTGCAAGGCGTGACTGCCTGACTTGTCGAAAGAATGGCATTTGTTACAGGGGTAGCTTGATTTTTGCCTGTTGTTCGCAATACATCATCTTAACAGAACCAAAACCAGAGCATTCCACTGTCCGATTAAAAGTGAGACCCGCTATCGATGCAAAGTGATATAGACATTGCCCGCGCCGCCACACTGAAACCAATCGCCCAGATAGGCGAACACCTTTCTATTCCCGCAGAACAGCTAATCCCCTTCGGACATGACAAAGCCAAGCTCTCGCAAGACTGCATGAACGCACTGGCAGATCGCCCCAATGGCAAGCTTATTCTGGTGACGGCCATAAGTCCTACTCCCGCGGGGGAAGGCAAGACAACCACCACAGTTGGGTTGGGTGATGCGCTCAATGCGATTGGCAAGAAGGCAAGCGTCTGTATTCGCGAAGCCTCGCTGGGGCCCTGTTTTGGCGTTAAGGGTGGCGCCGCTGGTGGCGGCATGGCGCAGGTTGTTCCGATGGAAGAAATGAACCTGCATTTCACGGGTGATTTTCATGCGGTAACAGCGGCGCACAATCTGCTCGCCGCGATGGTCGACAATCACATCTATTGGGGCAATGAACTCGACATTGATGTGCGGCGGATCAAATGGCGTCGCGTTGTTGACTTGAATGACCGATCCTTACGGCAGATCACGACGGGACTTGGCGGTGTTGCGAACGGATTTCCGTCAGAATCTGGTTTCGACATTACTGTCGCCTCAGAGGTGATGGCCATTCTTTGTCTGGCAGAAAACCATAAGGATTTGCAGCGCCGTTTGGGCGACATTATTGTTGGCTATCGCAGGGACCGCACACCTGTCTATTGCCGCGATATCGGCGCTGACGGGGCCATGACGGTTCTGCTTAAACAGGCCATCCTGCCCAATCTGGTGCAGACGCTGGAGAATAATCCTGCCTTTGTGCATGGCGGCCCTTTCGCTAATATTGCTCACGGCTGCAACTCGGTGCTTTCCACCAAGGCTGCACTCAAGCTTTCCGATTATGTCGTAACGGAAGCTGGCTTTGGAGCCGATCTCGGGGCGGAGAAATTCTTCAACATCAAATGCCGCAAAGCAGGTGTCGCGCCTGATGCTGCCGTTATTGTGGCAACCGTCAGGGCGCTCAAGATGAATGGCGGCGTAGCCAAGGCCGATTTGGGCACCCCTGATGAGGATGCTGTTTTGGCTGGATGTGCGAATCTTGGTCGCCACATCGAGAATGTCAAAAAGTTCGAAGTTCCTGTCGTTGTTGCAATCAATCATTTCACCTCGGACACCGTAGAAGAAACCGCCGTGGTGCAGCGTTATGTTGAGAGCATGGGATGCAAGGCCATTCTGTGTACGCACTGGGCGGATGGCTCCAAAGGGGCTGTGGCGTTGGCCGAAGCCGTTGTAGCCATGACAGAGCAGGAAAAGCCGCAATTCAAGTTGCTTTATCGGGATTCCATGTCGTTCGTGACAAAAATCGAGATTGTGGCCAAGGAGATTTATGGCGCTAGGGGTGTTCTCATCAACCAGAAGATCCGCCAGCAACTGGAGCAATGGGAAGCGGAGGGTTATGGCGAGCTGCCTGTTTGCATGGCGAAGACCCAATATAGCTTCTCAACAGACCCGACGCTGCTGGGCGCACCAAGTGATTTTGACGTCCCTGTCAGAGAAGTTCGCCTTTCTGCCGGGGCGGGTTTCATTGTCGTGATTTGCGGGGAAATCATGACAATGCCGGGACTGCCGCGCAAACCGGCGGCCCTGTCTATCCACCTTAATGAAAAAGGCGACATTGAAGGCTTGTTCTAAGGAGTCTATAGCTGTTGGCAACTTATTGCCGCATGAGCATGGAATCACACGTCTTGAAAGAGAGAAGCACATGACCGCAACACGCATTGATGGCAAGGCGATTGCCGCAGCGCTGAGAGAAAAAATTGCCGTCGAGGGCAAAAAACTGATCGATGAGACCGGCGTCGTGCCAGGCATTGCAGTGGTCATTGTTGGAGAAGATCCTGCCAGCAAGGTTTATGTCGCGTCCAAAGGCAAAGCTGCCAATGAATGCCATTTCAAATCGGTGGAACATGCTCTGCCAGCAGATACTTCAGAAGACACACTCTTGTCTCTTGTGGGCGAGTTGAATGAAGACGAAAGCATTCATGGCATTCTGGTTCAGCTCCCCCTGCCTGATCATATTGATGAATCCAAGGTGCTGGAATTGATCCGCCCTGACAAGGATGTTGACGGGTTTCATCCAATCAATGTAGGGCTGCTCACTGCAGGAGCCAAAGACAAGGCAATGGTGCCCTGTACGCCAGCGGGGTCGCTTATTCTGACCAAGAGGTCTCTGGGTGATCTTTCCGGCAAATCCGCGGTGGTGGTCGGGCGCTCCAACATTGTTGGCAAACCGATGGCGGCTCTTTTGCTGGCAGAAAGCTGCACGGTAACCATCGCGCATAGCCGGACAAAGGATTTGCCAAGCGTTGTGAAGGCTGCGGATATTGTTGTTGCTGCGGTTGGTCGCCCCCAAATGATCAAGGGCGACTGGATCAAGGATGGTGCGTGTGTCATCGACGTGGGGATCAACCGCATCCCCGCTCCCGAACGTGGGGAAGGCAAAACGCGGCTTGTTGGCGATGTTGATTATGATGGCGCTGCAGAGCATGCGGGTTTCATAACGCCGGTTCCGGGTGGCGTTGGTCCGATGACCATTGCGTTGCTGATGGCCAATACACTCACCTCCGCACGGCGTGCCGCTGGCTTGGAAGACCTTGACTACGCAGCGCTTCTTGGCTGATGCGCTCGGACTGTAAGGCGGTTTGGTCTGGCTCATCAAAGAGCCGTCCACATAACCTTCTACTCATTGAAGTGTCATGAATTTGATCTTATCTTTAAAGGGCCGGAACGGTCTGATGGAGTAAATGATGCCTAACAAAGACGTCACTGAATATCTTATTGCGAAAGTGAAATCGGAAGGTTTGCTTGAAGGTTATAAGCGTGCACGCAAACCCAAGCCACCTCAACAGAGTGACGATACCTTCCTGAAGGCTGGCTATCGCATTTTGGAAGAAACTGGCGCCATGCCGCGCGAAATCGAACTGAAGAAGGCCATCGCCGAAGAGTTCGAAAAGTTGAGCGAAGCCAAGACTGACGAGGAAAAGGAAGAGCATTTCCGCAGATTGGCAGAACTGCAAATGGTGCTTGGCGTAGAGCAGGATGCCCGTCGCAAATTCTATACCGAATGATCTTTATGCATCATATGAAATGAAAGAACCCGCCCTGTTTCAAGGCGGGTTTTCTTTTGGCTCACTAATGCTAAACTATTCTATTTATTCATATTTTAGGCTACGTTATATTCCAACGCAGCATCCAGAAGATAGTCCGAGACATAGTCGGAAAAGGAATTTCTGACAAGAATAGCATAGTGATCACGCGTTGCCCTTTGCCATATTGTGACATCGCATCGCGCATATAGGCTATTGACGCAGTGCCCCTTTCTCCATTTATTGGAATAGAAATCAATTGAGCAGCCCTTGCTTAGCACATCGCGAGAGGATGGCCCCGCAAGGGACAGCATGACTTTGCTATTTGAGATATCAACCAAAGCACAGTGATACTCTGCGAGAGCCAAAGCCATCTCCGGCAGAGGTTTTAAAGAATCTGTTTCATTGGCAATGATCAGCCACTCATCAGGTCCCATCCAGAGAGCGGCAACTTCGCCTTTCTCCTGACTGCTGCATGGCTTGACTGGAAGGGGCGACCCGATCAGATTTTTGACTGCCGCCAGAAACGATTTGTCCGCACTATTGCCGCGCAACGTGATCAAATTAGGCTCACTTTCAAGCGAAAGAGTAACGGCTTGGCCGGAGCCGTTTTTGAGTAGATCTCGTTTGGCATATAAAGGGGATTGAGCTGAAAGGTGCTGCAAGTTATCCATCCCGATGGGCTCCTTCAATGTCATAGAAAATCGGGTCGACAATTGTCACCTTGTGCCAGTTACCCAATGAGAAGCTGTGTAGCTGCTCGCCCTTCCGGCCAAGACCACCTTCAATGAGAGCAAGCGCGATGGAATGACCCAGATGCTCACTCCAGTAACTGGATGTGACATGCCCCACCATGGGAATTGGTGTCGGCGCGTCGGGGTTTTCAACGATCTGCGCGCCTTCCTCCAGAATAAATTCCGGGCTTTCTGTCATCAATCCCACGAGCTGCTTGCGATCACTGCGCACAGTGTCCGGTCTGGCGTGAGATCGCATGCCGATGAAATCCGGTTTGTTTTTGGAGACAATCCAGTTGAGCCCGAGGTCTTGCGGTGTCTGCGATC
Source organism: Cohaesibacter marisflavi (assembly GCF_963665895.2). Taxonomy (NCBI): domain Bacteria; kingdom Pseudomonadati; phylum Pseudomonadota; class Alphaproteobacteria; order Hyphomicrobiales; family Cohaesibacteraceae; genus Cohaesibacter; species Cohaesibacter marisflavi. Next base: position 1,182,966 of record NZ_OY762534.1, read on the forward strand.
CATCAGTGTCTTGCCCAACCAGGATATAGCCTTTTTCGGCCCGCAAGATATGCATGGCCTCGGTGCCATATGGCGTTATATTCCATTCCTGTCCAACGTTGGCCACATGGCTCCAAAGAGCAAGTCCATATCGTGCCGGGATATTGATTTCATAGGCCAGTTCTCCAGTGAACGAGATCCGGAATATGCGGGCCATCACGCCGCCGATCTGGACTTCTTTGTGCGTGAGGAACGGGAAGGCTTTTGCGCTCCAATCTTCGTCAGCGTTGAGCCGCTCCATGACATCCCGCGCTTTGGGGCCATTGATGGCAATGGTTGCCCATTCTTCCGTAATAGAAGTGCAATAGACCTTGAGATCAGGCCACTCTGTTTGCAAATAGTCTTCCATATGGCTCAAGACATGTGCTGCGCCGGCAGTGGTCGTTGTGGTTATGAAATGCGTGTCATCAAGGCATGTGATGACGCCATCATCCAACACCATGCCATCTTCTCCGCACATGATGCCATAGCGACAATTCCCGGGCTTCAGGTTCGTGACGGAGTTTGTGTAAAGCCGATTGATGAACTCGCGTGCATCCGGCCCTTGAATATCGATTTTCCCCAAAGTCGAAACGTCGAGCATACCGACGCCCTTGCGTACCGCCTTGCATTCTCGCCTGACCGCTGCGTCCATGTCTTCGCCTGCTCTGGCATAGTACCAAGGGCGGTTCCATTGACCGACATTTTCAAATAGTGCTCCGGCCTTCACATGCGCTTCATGCATCGGGGTTGTGCGCACGGGGTCCGTCAGGGGGCCAACAAAGCGTCCGGCGACTGCCCCGAATGAAACTGGCGTATAAGGCGGACGGAAGGTCGTGGTGCCCGTTTCTTCAATGGAAGATGCGGTTTGCCTGGCCAATATAGCCAAGGCGTTGATGTTGCCGGTTTTGCCCTGATCCGTTCCGAAACCACTTAAGGTATAGCGCTTCATATGCTCAACGGAGTCAAAGCCCTCTCGCTTGGCAAGGGCAATGTCTGCGGCAGTCGTGTCATTTTGAAAATCAACAAACTGCTTGAGTTTCCCTTGATCCGTTGGATTTTGTGCGGGGACCTGCCAGCAGGCTTCGGGCACACCGGAGTCTGGTTCCTCAGCGGCATAACGGCGGGCCGTTTTTCTTGTAGGTTTACCGTAGGCCGCTGCTGCCTTGATGCTCTCACGGCTGCCCGCACGCAGCGCTTCGATCAAGCTGAAGTCGCCATTGGCAGCTCCAATGACAGAGCATTCCTTCTGGCCGTAGATATCCGGCACAAATGCGCATATTTCTGCGTCATAGCGCAGTTTGCCAGAAGCCTGACTAAAGAGATGAACAGCCGGACTCCAACCGCCAGAAATCATCAGAATGTCGGCCTCAAACCGCTCCTCCTTGCCGGTGATCGTATGACCGTTCCATGGTGCAGCATTGACCCCCTTGAAGCGATTGACACCAAGTGTCGCGGTTACAACATGGCCAGACAATAAACGCGTTCCGGTAGCGAACAGCTCTTCAACCAGTGGGCCCTGAGGTTCCTGCCGTGGGTCGATGACGGCAACAAGATCGCCACCAGCCTTTTTGAAATCCAGCGCGGCCTCATAAGCCGCGTCATTGTTGGCAAACAGGATGGCGCTTTTGCCCGGAAGAACAGCGAAGCGATTGACATAGCTTTGAACCGCGCCTGCGAGCATGATGCCCGGCCGATCATTGTCTGAAAAGACCAGAGGCCTTTCATGGGAGCCTGTGGCCAGAATGACCTTGTCAGCGCGAATGTGCCATAGGCGCTCTCTCACATTGGCTGGGGTGGATGCCTCTCCCTTGTGATCAAGACGTCTTTCAATGGCAATGATATAATTCTGGTCGAAATAGCCAATCGCAGTAGTGTTCGGCAAAAGAAGCGCAGTGTCACAGGTTTCCAACTCTGAAGTGACGCCAGAAACCCAATCCATTACACTTATCTTGTCGATGGTTCGGTTTTGAGAAAGCAGAGAGCCTCCAAATTCGGGCAAAGCATCAACCAGAGCCACCCGTGCCCCGGAAAGTGCGGCGTCTCTGGCGGCTGCCAATCCTGCTGGCCCCGCTCCGACCACCATCAGGTCAACATGTCTGTGCATATGGTCATAGACATCGGGATCCGGATCGCTCGGCGCTTTGCCCAATCCTGCGGATCTGCGGATGATTGGTTCAAACACCTTCTGCCATAGCGTGCTTGAGCCGAACATTGTCTTGTAATAGAAGCCGGCGCTCATCAATCGCTGACCTATGCTGCTCAACCGTCTTGCATCATATCGCAAAGAAGGCCATGCGTTGACCGACGCGGCAATGAGCCCCGGATGCAAATAGGTTTCCGTCGCTTTGGAGTTTGGTTCGCTGCGGTTGGACACATTGATTTGCATTATTGCGTTGGGTTCTTCAGGCCCAGCGGTCATGATGCCGCGCGGTCGGGCATATTTCATGGAGCGAGCAACAAGATGGATATCGTTGGCGAGCAATGCGGACGCCAGCGTATCACCCTCATATCCCAGATAGTAGGTGCCATTAAAGCGAAACCGGATCGGAACGTCGCGATTGATCCGCCCGCCAGAGGGCAGTCGATTGACACTCATTTCGCGCCTCCTTTCCGGCTCTCTTTTTTAAGTTCCGCAATAGACGGTTTCTCAAGGGCCGTGTAGGAGCCGATGATTGTGTGATTGCTCGTGTCGCGCAAAAGATTGAACCATCGGCGACACCCATGGACATGGAACCAGCGTTCGCGCATGAGCCCCTTTTTGTTGGGGCGGCCAAAGAGATAGGCTCCCCACGCTTCGTCTGAAACCTCGGAGGGGGAGTCAGGGCGTTCAATATGAGCCTCACCGCCATAGGAAAACTCGGTTTCGTCACGGTCACCGCAATAGGGACATTTGATTTTCAACATATGCTCAGTTCCCTCTAATGCGCGACGCCAGCGGCGCCATGTTCATCAATCAAGTGACCTGTCGAAAAACGATCGAGCGTGAAGGCTGCGTTCAACGCGTGCGGCGCTTCATTGGCGATGGTGTGTGCGAAAACAAAACCGGATCCGGGTATGGCCTTGAACCCTCCGGTGCCCCAGCCTGCGTTGAGATAAAGATTCTTAACTGGCGTAGTTGAGATGATCGGGCAAGCGTCTGGAGTTGTATCGACGATACCACCCCACATGCGCATCAGTTTTAGACGCGAGAAGATTGGAAAGAGTTCCAGTAGGGCAGAAATCTGATGCTCCACCACATGGAACGAGCCCCGTTGAGCATAGGATTGGTAAGCATCAATGCCTGCTCCCAGAACAAGCTCGCCTTTGTCTGATTGGCTCACATAGACATGGACAGCGTTCGACATGACGACTGTATCGAGCACGGGCTTGATTGGCTCGGAAACCATGGCTTGCAAGGGATGACTGGTAATAGGCACAGCAAAGCCAGCCATTTCTGCTAGAACCGAAGAGTGCCCAGCGGTGCAAATACCGATCTTGTGAGCCGTTATGGTGCCGCGATTGGTTTCAACTCCAGTTACGCGGTCGCCTTGCCTGGTAATGCCTGTGACTTCGCAATTCTGGATGATATCAACGCCGCGCATATCGGCTGCGCGCGCGTAGCCCCAGGCAACGGCATCGTGGCGCGCCGTACCTGCCCGTTTTTGTAGGGATGCCCCAAGAACCGGATAACGGGCCTTCTTGTCTGTGCGAATGATCGGGCAGAAGGCCCTCACCGCTTCTGCATCGAGCCATTCTGCATCGATACCATTGAGCTTATTGGCATTTACCCGTCGCTTTGTGTCTCTAACATCCTGCAGGCTATGGGCCAGATTAAGAACACCTCTTTGGCTAAGCATGATGTTGTAATTGAGATCTTTGGAAAGCCCCTCATAAAGTTGCAGCGATTTTTCATATAGATGGGCGGCATCATCCCAAAGATAATTGGAGCGTACGATGGTTGTGTTGCGTCCGGTATTTCCTCCGCCGATCCACCCCTTTTCCAAAACCGCAACTTTTCGAACGCCATGGTTTTTTGCCAAATAGTAGGCAGTAGCAAGACCGTGCCCTCCTCCACCAATAATGATAACATCATAGTGGTTTTTTGGAGTTGGGCTCCGCCATTGCCTAGGCCAATCCTGATGGTAGGTCATGGCGTTGTGAGCGAGAGATGCGAATGAAAAGCGCATTGAATTGCCTCAATGGTGATTGCTGGTCGGCTGCATAGTCCTATTGAATCAGTTTTTTCCCTTAATGGTATGGAAGCCGACCATAGCGTCGAAATCAACCCAGACGAGATAATGCTTTCGTGCGTTTCTCGGGTGTTAGGTGAATTGATCCAAATTTCATGACTGATTTAGAGTTAGTATTTATTACCCTTATTTATTTTTAGGGTAAGTTTTTAATCCTCATGGGTCTCAATCAGAGCTTCAAGCAAACGACATTTCTTCGGAGCCATGTTAATTGCCGGGCAACCAAACGGGGCACGACTGCTAATGGGCTAACACTGTCGCGTGTCTCACGCGACCATGTGCTTGATTAATCGCATTGCGATAGCGGAATATTGACCGGACGGCTACGAATATCTGCTACATGAATTAGAATATCTGGCTGTCTATCATGACGTGCAAGGAAGGAGGTATTTATAGTCATTATGGGCGAAAAATGTCGCTATTGTGCCGATTTTCAAGACTATCCGCGATGAGGTTGAGCATTACTTGGATATGGAAATATATATATTGTTTTTACCATTTTTCTTCTTCCATTGCGGCGTGTTTTGTCCGATGCATTGCTCCTGATTGATTTTCGAGCAAATTGGGAATTTTTGTGGCAAATATTTCGTCATTGACCGCAGTTTTAGCGATTTAAATTATAAATTCGTTTAAATAACTTTCATTGAAATCATTTTTCAAAACGGCACACATGACGTTTTTGTAAGTAATTTCATGATTTTAGATGAAAATATTTTAGATTAGAATTGGTATTTGTAACATTAATGTGAAATTTCCAAACAGACGTAAATCTAATCTTTGAGTTTTGATTTTTGTGATGTAATCTTTAAGCGTTGGTTTTTCTGAAGCGTTTGGTTTGCCGCGCGCGTAAGCGGCTACTCAGGGCCTCACGAAGAAGATGACTACCCCATGGTGTACATGAGGTACCCATGGACAAGACCCTTAAGTCAAAAGGAAATTTGAAATGGCAACCGGAACTGTTAAGTGGTTCAACCCAACCAAGGGCTATGGCTTCATTGAGCCAGCTGAAGGTGGAAAAGATGCGTTCGTTCACATCTCTGCGGTTGAACGTTCCGGCCTAACAACCCTTACCGAAGGTCAGAAGGTTGAATATGAAATGGTTGAAGGTCGCAACGGCAAAGAAAATGCCGATAGTCTAAAAGTGCTTGGCTAAAGCGATCTAACAGTCCATTGAAGGCTTAAACAATCTTGAGACCCTGGTGCCAGCATCGGGGTTTTTTGCTGTCCATATTTTTGTGGCATGTGTCTCTTTTGTCTATTTATTTTTCTCTTCCTCTTGCAGAAATTTGATCTTATTCCTACCTAGTCTATAATGAGTCCGTACCAATCAACGGGCTCGGTTAAGGAAGTGTCTTCACGCACATGTCACGCCAACTGCGAAGCATTCTTGTTATCATGCTTTTGTTGTTCGGGCTTTATGCCGGGACAGGTAAGACATTTGCGCTTGATCACAAGCAGCCGGTGTCTTGTAGCGAAGCGACCAAGATTTCCGCCTCTGACGGCACGCAATTAATCGGCTGCGGTGAAGAACAGCAGTATCAAACCTGTTCTTCAGATGGTTCGTTTTCTTTTTTCCTGATTAAAAGCGACCTTGATACGCACAACGGGCCTTTTCATATCATCCCCTACTCTATTGTAGAGATAGATCTTAGGGGAGCGACCATTCCGCCTGATACCCCTCCTCCCATATCCTGAAGTGATGAGAATTTTTGTTCGTGTTTAGCCCACTCTTTTCAGGAGTGGCGCCAATCGCGATTGCAGTGATCGTTTATCTCGCAGCAAAGCTTAGTAGAGTCTTGTGCGCCCTTGTTGACGCGCAGAAGCTCCTTAGACGGCGTTGCAAAAGGCATTTTTCATTGTCTGACAGAGGACAAATTATGGGCACACCAAACAAACATGCGACCATTATGGGTGAGCGTATGAAACCGGAATTGTCGGAACAGGATGAACTGACGCAGTTTCTGCGCAAGGCATCCAGTTTGGGGTTTTCGGGCAAGGAAATAGATCAGCTCAAGGCTCGATACGGGGCGCACATCGATATTGAAATGCGATAATCGGCCAGCGCCAATTCTCGGCATAGACCCCTGAGGTTTGGCTCTAGGGCTATTTTGAAGGCGGCCTCGCCCGCAATTATATCCTTTACCCGCATTTACATTAAGCTGCTACTCAGCAGCTTACGCGGGACTTGACTGCACATATAAAAACGCTGACGCGGTCTTGTGAACCACGCCAGCGTCAATCTTTATAAGCTCAAAATCTTGCGCTTGCGCCTTAGTCTTTGAGGTTCTCTAGAGCAGTCCAGAGCTCTTCGAACAGGGCTTCGCAGTCGCGTGGAGAGTTGGCGACCAGCGGATCAATCATGAAGCCACTGAAGATCTTCTCCTTGTCATTTTCCATGACACCTTCCAGCACAAGGCCCTGCACCGTCAGGTTCCGGCTCACGAGGGACTGCACAGCAGCAGGCAGAATGCCGCAAGATACGGTTTCGATCTTGTTTTCGCTGACCAGACCGTAGCTTTCCACGATGCTGCCCAAAGGAGCAAAGTTGTTCTGCCCCGTGTTCGGCATGTTCACCTGTGTACGGCAAGGCTTGTCGGAAGCACCGCTGAGCGCCTCAATCATCAAGACACCTTCTTCGCCCGAAGGTTTGAGGTCGGAATCAAGGAATTCCTGGCGGGCTTCGTCCTGCGATGCCTGGCGTTTGACGCGCCATTCGTATGGCGTGAGAACAACGCCCCAGCTATTCAGCTCTTCACCGCTCTTGATATACCATGGAATGAACTCTGCCAGATGGCGGTCCCCCGCTGCTCCAAGTACGCCAAAGCGCTTGAACAGATCCTTGGCAATCTCGAAGTCGGAGTCAAACCAAAGCTCTTCCTTGGTGCGGTTTGCAGCATTGGCTTTCAGGGTATCAACATCAAGAGGCTTCATGGCCGACTTAAATTCTTCGAAGATGTCTTGGCCGTTCCACTGTGCGCCTGTTGCGAAGGTGAAGTGGTTCACGCCAGCAATGTCGAGTTTGATGTCATGACGTGCTGGAAGCGGCACATCATAATGCTCGCTTACCCACTTGCAGAGCATTTCCTGCGTGTGGAACACTTCGTGGCAGCAACCAACGGCCTTGATGTTCGGCTGGGCGGCTACGAGAGCCGCGGTGCACCATGCCATAGGGTTGGTGTAGTTGATGACCCATGCATCAGGGCAAACGTCCATGATGTGATTGGCGAAATCAGCCATGACCGGAATAGACCGAATGGCGCGAGCGATGCCGCCAGGGCCCGTCGTGTCACCAACGCTTTGGTAGATGCCATATTTTTCAGGGATCTTGAGGTCTATGAAACGGTTTTCGGTCGGGCCAGGTTCAATGGAAATAACGACAAAATCCGCACCAGCCAGTGCGCGGTCGAGATCGGCCTCGACCTCAACTTCGAATTTTCCGGTTGCTTCCGGGCGGGAGAAAATGTGCTTGCTGACTTCTTTGTTCTTTTCAGCAGCTTCATTGTTGATGTCATACAGAACGAGACTGCCGCTAAGGGTTTTGGAAAGAGCGAGGTCGGCCATGAGGTGCAGAGCCCACTGCTGACTGCCTCCTCCGATATATGCGATTTTTACGTTTTTCATAAGCTAGGCTTTCGAGTTTGTAATCATGTGAATGAGTTAAACTGAGATGCGGCCAGCACCGTAGACCCTGGTCGCCAAAATTGGCGGCCAAGAGCCATTTTCAGTGACGAGGAACCTGTGATCAGAGCCCGATAAGGCGTGGCAGGAACAGCGTCAGGGACGGAACGTAGGTAACAAGCAACAGCACACCGAATAGAACCGCGAAGACCGGGAGAAGGAACGGAATGATCTTTTCGATCTTCGTATCTCCCACTGCCGCACCCACGAAGAGCACGCAGCCAACAGGCGGAGTGATGTTCCCGATACCGAGGTTGAAAATCATCATTACGCCGAAGTGGATCGGATCCATCCCGAACATGCCGGTACAGATTGGCATCAGGATCGGTGTGAAAATAAGGATCGCTGGTGTGGCGTCCATGAAGGTGCCCAGAATGAGCAAGGAGATGTTGATGATCAGCAGCAGAACGATACGGTTATCGGTCAGTTGCAGAAGCGTTTCGCCGATCATCTGCGGGATCTGGGCATAAGCCATGATCCAGCTCATCAAGCTCGAAACGGCCACCAAAAAGAGAATAACGCCGGTTGTAAGGGCGGTATCGCTCAAGGTTTTCAGCAGCATTTTGCCACTGATGGTTCTGTAGTAGAAAGAAAGCAAAAGGCTGTAGACAACAGCAACCGCAGCACCTTCCGTAGCGGTGAACACACCGCCAACAATGCCGCCCATAACGATGACGATCAGCATCAGAGCAGGAACGGCGTCCCAGAAGACTTTCAGCTTCTGAACGAACGTGCGGTCAGACTTTTCTGTCGGCAGGTTGTGCTTCTTTGCCATGAAGTAGGCAACAACCATCACAGCAACACCCCAAAGGATGCCGGGAATCCAGCCCCCCATGAACAAGCCAGCAACAGAAACGCCACCACTGACGATCGAGAACAGGATCAACAGCCCGCTTGGCGGAATAAGCATGCCTACGGGGCCGGATGCAATATTGATCGCAGCGGAGAAGGCTGGATTATAGCCCTTTTCTTTCTGAATCGGGGCCATGGTGCCGCCAATGGCAGCCGTACAGGCCATGCCAGAGCCGGACAATGTACCAAACAGCATGTTGCCCATAACGTTGGCGTGCGCCAGAGCGCCTGGCATGCGGCCACCAAACATGAGAGCAAGATCGATCAGTTTTCTGGCGATGCCACCATGGTTCATGATGTTGCCAGCGAGCATGAAGAAAGGTACGGCAAGCATGCCGAAGCTGTTGATGCCGCCAAACATCTTCTGGGCGCCCTGAAAGGCAACCATGTCGAATGGCAGAATAACGAGGATTGCCGCTAGGGAACTCAGGCCGATACCGATCGCAATCGGAATGCCGGAGAACATGAAGACCAGAAACAACGGCAACAGGATCATAATGACGAGATTAGTATCCATTCGAACCGCTCCTTATATCTTTAACGACCTCAACAAAATTTTGGGTTTTGAGCAGGACTGAAAGGAATCCCGAGAAGGGAATAATCATATACACCCAGTTCATAGGCAGGTTCATGCTGTCCGAATACTGACCCTCACCTATGAGGACCAATGCGATGCCGCCCTTGATCATGACGATCAGGCAAAACACCAAAACACATGCGAAGCTGAAGACTTCAAACATGATACGGGTCCGCCCCTTGAACATATCCTTGAAAAGTCCAAGTGACATGTGGCGATCAGTGATACCAAAGGCGAGAGCAGCCCCCAGATACACCAACCAGATCATCGTGAACCGCATGGCTTCGTCCGTAAATTGGGGCGGAGCATTAAGAATGTAGCGTGCGAAGACCTGCCAGGATGCCATCACAACGAGCAGGACCAGAAAGACCGTGATCAGAGACAACACAGCCTTTTCCAAATAATTCCGAAATTTCACCATGAAGGTTTGTGCCTTAATTAGAGGAGAAAGGCAGTGTTTCCGGCTTTAGCCGGAAACACATCATACGAGGGTTAGATACCGCTCACCTTACTCTTGAGCTGCTTCAATGCGAGATACGATCTCGGCAGCTTCTTCATTGTTGGCGCGCAGCTCGTCATAGAGCGGCATAACGCGCGCTTTGAAGGGGTCCAGATCAACATCCTTGAAGGTTACACCCTGCTCTTTGGACTGCTCGATCGCCTTCGCAACTTTTTCTTCTTCAAGAACAGCAACACGCTTGGTGTAGTTTTCCGCTTCTTCCTTGAAGATTGCTTTCTGCTCGTCGTTCAGCTTGTCCCAGGTTTTGGTGCTGATGATCAGCACGTCCGGGATGGTGAAGTGACGATCGAAGGAGAAGTGACGAATGACTTCAACGAACTTGCCGTCGATCAGAGAGGTCGGGCTCCCTTCCGCGCCATCCACGATGCCCTGCTGCAGAGCTGTGTAAACTTCACCCCAAGGCACAGGCGTTGCCGTTGCTCCGAGCATTTCGACAGCCTGTGTCATTGAACGACTGTTCGGCACACGGATTTTCAAGCCTTCCAGATCAGCCGGGCTGTTGATTTCCTTGTCTACGGTGTAGAAGCTACGAGCCCCTGCAGTATTCCAAGCAAGGCCCATGAAACCGGAATCCGGATGAGAGTGGAACACATCATCTTTGACTGCGTTCATGGCTTTTTCAACGCCAGCTGCATCTTTAAAGAGATACGGCAGCAGGAAAGCACTGTAGACCGGGTTGAATTTTTCCAGATCCGTTGGTGCAGTCCGCACCATATCCAGAATACCCATGCGCAGCTGGTTGATCATTTCGGATTCGGTACCGAGCACGCCTGCGCCAAATACCTGCACCTCGACGTCACCACCGGTGCGCTCTTCAATTGCAGAGCTGAACTCATTCAGTGCGACAACAGTTGAGTGATTGTTGTTGTGAGAATCCGACACTTTGAGTGTAAGAGCTGATGCAGAAGAGCTAAGAGCCCCGAATGCGATTGAAGCAACCAGAAGTGTTCCGATCTTTCCAAGTCTCATGACTTTCTCCCTTTCGAAACGAGAATTTTAAACTTGAGACAAAGAAAGTATTTTTACGTATTATCCGGCATGACTACTTTTTGAAGCCTCCACCATGGTCGGATAACTGTGTGTTATAGTGCAATCACTCGCAAAAATACCCTCTTTTTGCATATGACAATTTCAGGTTTACTGGAATTGACAAATGGCTTGACGCGAATATAGATTTCTCGAGGCTTTAAATCCAATACAAAAAAACGGCTCTAATATAAATGAATTTTATAGCTGAGAGCGCCGTTTATTCGGGAGAAATCGGAAAATGGATCGCACGCTAGAGCAATTTCTTGAAGTCGCAGACGCAGGGTCTTTTGCTGCGGCGTCCAGTAAGTTATTGATATCTCAACCTGCTTTGACCTACAACATCAAGAAGCTTGAAGAAAAAATGAAGGTCAAACTGTTCAAGCGGTCCTCTCGCGGTGTGCGTCTGACCACTTATGGTGAGACTCTCTATAAAAGTGCGCATCTTATGCGCCGGATTTATGCAAATGCTATAGACAATATTGATCAACTTCGTGAAGAACGCGAGCATGGTATAAGTATTGGTACGGGGTATTCTACCTGGACGCAATTCTTCAAAGATTATTTAATCAAGCATCATCAGGCTTTTCCAAAGGTTTCTATCAATGTCAGTGTCGGGAACATGATGGCCTGTATGGACCATCTGCTCGCCGGTGATATTTCATTGTTCGTCGGGCATATTATCCCAGACTTCAATAAACGTAGCGAAGTAGAATTCATACCTCTTGGCATGGCTGCCGATGCCTATTATGTCCGGCCTGAGCACCCCCTGCTTGCGGAACCGCGTCATCGCGAAGAGATCACCCAATGGCCAACATGTATCGCTGTTCAACCCGAAGACCGACAACTCGGCCAACGTGCAGATGCAAATGAGCCTCGGTCTGACTGGTTTGGCCACACCTTCATGTCAAATTCCATGACGGCTTGTGTTGATATGGTGCTGGAAACCGACATGGTGCTGGTTCATTCGACACAGCTGAATAGTTTTCTTAGCAGTAAGGGGCTTGTTCAAGTTGAAATGGCTCCAGATGAGGAAATCCCTCGCTGGCTCATGGGGATCTATGTTTTGCTCGAGAGAAAATCCGATCCGAGGATTGTTGAAGTTATCGAAGCGATTCAGGCCTTTGCGCCGAATTTCGGGTTCGAGCCGGAAGAATAGCTCTGCACATGTTTGATGGTTTTATCGTTGCTTTAAACGGTAGTATCGGAGTGCGTCTTGGTGTTCTTTGCACTAAGCCTTCCCTTGCGTTTGCGGTGTCTGCTCAGGCGCTTTGGGCATTTGTCTGTTCTGTCGTCGATATTTGCGGAAGTTATTGAGTTATTCTTACAAATTTGTAAGAAATTTGCCCAGTAAACTGTCGCAAATGCTCAGTAATTAGGCGATTCTAATCGGGCCGAATCAATGTTCCAGCTCTCGTTGGTCCTGATTTTGCTAATTTGAAAAGCGAGAGACCAGCTTGTCCAGTTCAAACTCCGATAGCCTAGCTCAATCTGATTGGGCTTCCTATGCAAGAAAAACGGCGCCAATACTGCTTGCTCTCGTTTTGTTCGTGCTCGGTGTTTACGCGCTTTATCACCTTTTAAAGCCAGTCAAGGCGGCAGACGTTATTGCTCAGGTGCGCATGACCCCGTGGTGGACATTGTTGTCTGCTCTTTTGGCAACGGCTGCCGGATATGTTGCGTTGATCGGTTATGACTGGTCAGCCTTGCGGTCCCTAGGCAAGAAAGTGCCTGCCAATGCCATCGCAGTGGGCGGATTTCTTGGCTACAGCTTCGGCAACACAATCGGTGTCAGCGTGATTTCTGGCGGTGCCGTGCGCTATAGGGTCTATTCGGCTTTTGGCTTGAGTTTGTTCGAGATTGCTAGCGTTTCGACCTTTGCAGCGCTCGCTTTCGGCTTCGGTATCACGGTGATCGGCCTTGCTGCTCTGGCGATTCACCCTTACGCGCTGGTGAATATTCTGCCAATCGCACCCGACAGCCTCAGAGTTTGGGCTGGCGTGGCCGCTGTGGCCGTCGTGCTATTCCTGTTGCTTATGTCTCTGAACGGAAAGAGCCTACGATTGGGCAAATTCGAACTCTCGGCACCAACGCCGGGAGTGCTTTTCTCTCAGTTGGCCTTTACCTTGATTGACACCTCCATGGCAGCCCTTACGCTCTATGTCTTGCTGCCGGGGGCTCGCCCTGATTTTCTTACCTTTCTGCCAGTCTTTGCTGCCGCATCAATGGCGGGCGTTCTGAGCCATGTGCCGGGCGGTGTCGGTGTTTTCGAAACCATTATTATTGCAGCGCTGCCCAAGGGTGTGCCGCTTGATCAGATCGCCGCTGCGCTGCTTCTGTATCGGCTTATTTATTATCTTATACCCTTTGCTCTTGCCCTAGCCTTTGTCGCAATCAATGAAGCCCGCTTTGCCGGTGGGTTTATCACCAGACTGTTCGGCGATGTGTCTGAGCCTCTCCGTCCGGTCATGAAGGCAGCCAGTGGCGTGGCTCCCACTCTTATTGGCCTCGCTGTCTTCGGCATAGGCAGTTATCTGGTTCTTATTGCGCTCATGCCTTCAGTCCGGCCTGATGAAATCGATCCCGATGATCTGCTGGCTTCCATTCTTCTTGAGGGTGGCGCCCTCCTCTCTGCCGTTTTGGGTGTCTTGTTGGTCATCTTGAGCCAAGGACTTGTGCGCAGAATATCCGGAGCCTACTGGCTCACTTTAGCTGCTCTCGCTGTAGCTTCTGGTGCAGCTTTGATGAACAAACTCGATCTGGATAGCGTCCTGTTGCTGCTGACTACGGCGATTGTGCTTTGGCCTTTTCGAAGCCTCTTTAACCGTTCGGCCAAATTGACCCGTAGTGTACTAAGCCCGGGATGGTTTGCTCTTGCGGGCGGAATAGCGGTCAGTGCAGCAACAGTGTTTTTCTTCATGCATGAGGCGACCCCGTACAGCACAGATCTCTGGACTGATTTTTCAAGCATAGCTAATACCTCCCGTGCTTTGCGCGCCGGATTGGCCGGATCATCCTTCTTTTTGTTCGTAACTGTTTGGCTCGCCATTCAGCCTGCGACTTTCCATACTAGGCCTCCTGATCAATCGGCCCTACAGAAAGCCCGCGCCATCATTGATCAGCAGAATGACCCTAAAGCCTGTTTGGCTCTGACCGGAGACAAGGAGCTGTTCTTTAACGACAGTGAAGATGCTTTCATCATGTATGCGGTGCAAGGCAACAAGTGGATCGCCTATTCTGACCCTGTTGGACCAAGGGATTCTATCGAGCCCCTCGTCTGGTCATTTTGGGAAGAGGCTTACGATAACGGTGCTCATCCAGTCATGTTCGAGGTGAGCAAAGCCTATCTTTCGCTCTGGATCGAAATGGGCTTTTCCCTCCATAAGATCGGGGAAGAAGCCGAAATTCTATTGCGCGATTTCACCCTTGCTGGCAGTAAGTTCAAATCCATGCGTTCAGCACACAATAAGGCACTGAAGGATGGGTTCGAATTGTCTATCAATGAAGCCCCTCACGATGCAACTTTGATAGCTCAATTGAAGTCGATTTCAGATGCGTGGATTGCGGACAAGATTGGTGGAGAAAAAGGCTTTTCGTTAGGACGGTTTGACCCGGACTATTTGCAGAATTTCCCGATTGCCACCATCAAGCACCATGGGCAGATTGTGGCCTTTGCCAATATTCTTCGTCCGGGGGACGGCTCTCGCGTTTCAATAGACCTGATGCGCTACCCGCCTGAACAGGCCAACGGCGTTATGGAATTCCTATTCATTGAACTGATCGAGTATTCTCGTAGAACCGGTGCTGCGGAATTCAGCCTCAGTCTTGCTCCGCTTGCGGGTCTGCAAGTGCGCAAAGGTGCCCGTCTTTGGAACCGTTTCGGAGCCATTATGTATCGGCACGGTCGGTCCTTCTATAATTTCGAAGGGCTGCGTGCCTTCAAGCAGAAATTCCATCCGGAGTGGCAACCGCGGTTTGTCGCGGTTCCCCCCGGGGTTTCTCCTATCTCGGCGCTAAAAGATGTAACCCTAGTCATATCAGGCGGTGCGGGAAAACTTTTCTGGAAATAGGAACTCCATGACGGTAAGTCGCCTCTGCGCTGTTTGTATTGTCTAAAGGGGCGCTTGACGTTCTAGCTCAAAGCACCCACTTCGCGCAAAACCGCGGCGATTTCATCGCGGGCTTCCTTGCCCAAGGGCGCCTGGGGCGAAATGGGGTCGCCCACCTTGAAGCCCTGCAGATCTAGGGCAGCCTTGATGCATCCCGCTATGGAGTATTTGGCAAAGATTTCATTGATCCGCCAGAGAGGTCGTTGCAGCTCCATCGCCTTGTCCCAGTCACCCTTCTGGGCGGCTTCATAAAGCGCGATGCTCTGTTTAGGCACGATGCAGGCGGGGCCAGCCATCCAGCCCACGCCACCAATCATCATGACACAGGCGGGAATATGCGCGGAGGCGGAGAATACCTCCATACGCCCTCTGGTGCGTTCGATGATGGAAAGCAGGCGCCCGGTATTGGTTGAGGCATCCTTGATATAGCGGATATTATCGATTTGGCTCAAGCGCTCGATAACCGGCAAGGTTAGGTCTGAGCGCTGGAATTGCGGGTTAGTATAGAGCACAACGGGCTTGCCATCCGCAGCTTTGGCAATCTGGGTAAAATAGCTCTCGACCCCGGCTTCACTGACCGGGAAATAGGCTTCCAGAATGGCAAGAATGCCGTCCGCTCCGGCATTGATCATGTGGCGGGTCTGGGCGACAGCGTCTGCGGTCGAGGTTGAGGCCACGCCCGCAATGACAGGCACCCGCCCCTTGTTCGCCTTGATCACGGTGTCCACGACTTCGTTGCGTTGCTGCTGTGAGAGATAGGCGAATTCGCCAGTGCTGCCCAGCGGGGTCAGCCCATGCACGCCGGCCTCGACGAGATGATCAACGAGATCAGTCAGTATGCCCTTCATCACGACACCATCAGAGGTGACAGGCGAGACGAGATAGGGAAAGACACCACGAAAAGACATGATCAAACTCCATTAAAGAGTGGAACCGGACCTGAATAGACGACAGATCCGAGAAAAAACTCAGGCCACATCTGCCGCGAGCGGGATGGACGGTTGAGCCCCGTTCTTGCAACAGGCCAGACTTGCTGCTTTCACCGCCTTGCGAGTGGCGGAGACAGGATCGGCTCCATCGGCCATCATCTGGCAGAAATAACCGCAGAAGGTGTCACCAGCTCCTGTAGTATCGACCACCTTGTCCAGCTTGGGGGACGGCACCTGAACTGGTTCCCTACCCGGTTCGACCACCAGCGCACCTTCGGCGCCCAGCGTTACGATCAACAAGCGATCCTTTTGAGCCACGAAAGCCTTTGCCCGCTGTTCCATAGGGTCGGCCCCAGGCATCAGGGCATCAAATTCGGTTTCGTTGGAAATAACCACATCGGCTTTGTTGGCCAGAGGCAGGTAGGCGTCCTGAAAGGGTGCGGTATTGAGCACGCTTTTGGCTCCGGCCTTTTTTGCCAGATCAAGGGCATGATTGATGGCTGCAAAGGGGATTTCCTGCTGCAATAGCAAAAGGTCACCCTTTGCGAGATCACCAAGTGTATTGTCTGCGGTTTGAGGAGTAACCTCCCCATTGGCACCCTTGACGATGGCGATGGTATTCTCACCGCTGTCTTCCACCTGAATGAAGGCCAGTCCGGTGCTTTCCTTGCAGGCCCTCGTGCGCGTGAGGTCAACACCGGCTTCCTCAAGCAAAGCAAGCGCAAGCTGAGCATGACTATCTGCTCCGGTCAGCCCTACCATGCGCACGGTGCCCCCAGCCCGACGGACGGCAAGCGCCTGATTGGCGCCCTTGCCACCAGCGGACATGTCAAAACCATGGGTGGTGATGGTCTCGCCGGGGCGGGGAAAATCCGCAACACGGATCACCATATCGAGATTGATGGAACCGAAAACCGTAATCATTTTGCTTGTCCTTTTCGTCACGGCACTAAGCTGGGGGCACATTGTCCCATTGGCGATGGGAGCCCGCCCTATCCTTCATCATTGAGGTGGCAGGCAGACATATGCCCTGAAGCAACCGCCTTGAGCATTGGCCGTTCCAGTTTGCAGCGTTCCATGGCATGAGGGCAACGCGGATGGAAGTGACAGCCCGAGGGTGGTTTCAATGGCGAAGGTATCTCTCCCTTGATCGTATGGAAAGAGGAATGCCGCCGTTTCAGGCTGGGGACTTCACTTAAGAGTGCCTGAGTGTAGGGATGGTTTGGCTTGGCGAACAATTCCGCCGTTGTCCCCTGCTCTACGATCCGGCCCAGATACATCACGACAACCCTGTCGGAGATATGACGCACAACGCCGATATCATGGCTGACAAACAAATAGGCCAGATCATATTCATCACGCAGATCCATGAACAGATTGATGAT
The DNA here is from genome assembly GCF_963665895.2 of Cohaesibacter marisflavi. NCBI lineage: Bacteria > Pseudomonadati > Pseudomonadota > Alphaproteobacteria > Hyphomicrobiales > Cohaesibacteraceae > Cohaesibacter > Cohaesibacter marisflavi. Next base: position 1,200,292 of record NZ_OY762534.1, read on the forward strand.
CTGGGCCTGAATTGAGACGTCAAGAGATGCCACGGCTTCATCACAGACCACCAAATCCGGACGCAATGCCAGCGCGCGGGCAATCCCGATCCGCTGTCGCTGACCACCAGAGAACTGGTGCGGAAAGCGGTTCTGGGTGGTGGGATCAACACCACATTGCAGGAGCACTTTCTCGATATGCTCGGTCATCTGCTCTTCTGGCACGACCTTGTGATAGCGGGCAGCCTCGGAAACGGACTTGCCGATACGGTAGCGCGGATTAAGAGAATCGAGCGGATCCTGAAAGATCATCTGGATCTTGAGATGGAATTTTCTGGTCGCTTCCCCTGAAGCATGGGCAACATCCTGCCCCCGATAGAGAATGCGACCTTCTGTCGGGTCATCAATGCCCGCTACGATACGCCCGAGGGTCGACTTGCCACAGCCGGATTCACCGACCAGCCCGACCACTTCACGCTGATGAATGACAAAGGAAGCATCGTCTACGGCATGCACCGTGCGGCGGTTGATGGGCGCACCCAACCGGGCGGCCAGTTTGGCGGCAAAATCAGGCTTACGCTCAAAGCGGCGCGTGACATGATCGATTTCCAGCAAGGGTGCCTGCTGATCCAGGGAAGCCTTTAGCTGCGCTTCTTGTTTTTCGCTATTGGAGATCATGAGACCTGTTCTCCCTGATTGATCGGATGCGCACACCGCACCGAGCGCGCCGCGCTGGTCTGGGTCAGCTCTATGTCGTTCAGGCAATCAAGCTGAACATAAGGGCACCGCGGATGGAACCGGCACCCCTTGGGCATCCGGTCAATGGGGGGCGTCATGCCCGGTATCTGGAACAGACGCGCACCGGGGTCATTGTCCGATGGAATGGACCGGATAAGTCCTTGCGTGTAGGGATGAAGCGGATTGTCGAGAACATCATCCAGAGGGCCCTCTTCCACAACTGATCCCGCATACATCACATAGACGCGTTGGGTCAGTTCAGCCACCACGGTGAGATCATGGGTGATCCAGATAAGCGCCGTGCCGCGCTCTTTGCAGAGCTTTTGCATCTCGGCAATGATCTGCGCCTGAATGGTCACATCAAGCGCCGTTGTCGGCTCATCAGCGATGATCAGATCGGGATTGTTGAGCATGGCAATGGCGATGGCGACACGCTGACGCATACCGCCGGAGAATTGATGCGGATAGGCATAGAGCCGCTCTTCTGGGTCGGGGATCCCCACCATACCGAGCGCATCGCGACAGCGGTTGCGGGCAACCGTCTTGTCAATGCGGGGATCATGGGCGGTGATGGCCTCAATCATCTGCGTATCGATCCGGAGTACCGGGTTGAGGGTCATCATTGGGTCCTGAAAGATCATCGCCATGCGATCGCCCCTGAGAGAGCGCAGACGCTTGGCGGACACTTTGCGCAGATCCTCACCATTGAGCAGGATTTCACCTTTTGATACCCGGCCCGGCCGGTCAATGAGGCCCATGATAGAGAGGCCTGTCACCGACTTGCCGGACCCGGATTCGCCCACCAAACCTACAATTTCACCCGGCTTGATGGCCAGATTGACGTTGCGAACGGCGGCAACGGCTCCCTTGTCGCCGTCAAAAACGGTTTCAAGGCCGCGCAATTCAAGAGCATAGTCAGATCTGCTGGTCATATTTGTAGTCATGATCTAGTCCTTGAACTTCGGATTGAGCACATCGCGCAGGCGGTCGCCTACAAGGTTGATGCCGACGATCAGCAACAACAGGGCCACGCCGGGGAAGACTGAAATCCACCAGTCACCGGAGAGCATATATTTGTTGCCGTTCGAAATGAGCAGACCAAGCGAAGGCTCAGTCACCGGCAAACCGATGCCGAGGAAGGACAAAGTGGCTTCCAGACTGACCGCATAGGCCACACGCATGGTAGCAACAACAATCAGCGGCGGCAGACAGTTTGGCAAAATGTGGTTCATGGTCACCATGCGCGAAGGCAAAGCCAGACAGCGGGCCGCGTCCACATAGGTTCGCCCGCGCTCCACGAGAGCCGCACCACGCACGGTTCGTGCATAATAAGCCCATTGGGTCACCACCAAGGCAACGATGATCTTGTCAACGCCCTGCCCCAGAATGGCCAGCAGAATAAGCGCCACCAGAATGGGAGGAAAGCTGAGTTGAATGTCGACCAGACGCATAACCAGCGTGTCGGTGCGACCACCAAAGTAGGCGCTAATGAGCCCCATCACAGAGCCAATCACCAGCGCAATACCAGCAGAGGCAATACCCACGAAGATACTGGTCCTGAGGCCATAGAGAATGGCGCTATAAAGGTCGCGCCCCTGATCATCTGTGCCCAGCCAATAGGTCATGCCCGAAAAGCTTTCCGAGCCCGGCGGCAGGCGGTTATCCAGGATATCCAGCACGGCCAGATCATAAGGGTTTTGCGGCGCAATCCAGTGAGCGAATAAGGCCGCCAGGAGCATCACCACAACAATCACCGTACCCACAAGCCCCAAGGGGTCTGTCAGGACGCGCTTGATGGCGCTGCGAATGGGCCGTGCAGGTGGCTCGGGCGGGAAGCTGTTGGCCGCTGCAATCTGGGCGGCAAGGTCTTCAGACGGGCCCGATGCGTTCATGTTGCTGGTCATATCGGTCATTCTGATCCCCCATCGATTTTGACGCGTGGGTCAACCAGCGTATAGGTCAGGTCCACGATCAGGTTGATCACTGTAAACATGAGCACCGTAATCATCAGGTAGGCGAGAATAACCGGGCGATCGAGCGTTGTGATGGCGTCGATGATCAGTTTGCCCATTCCCGGCCATGAAAAGATGGTTTCCGTGACCACGGCAAAGGCGATCAACGCGCCAAGCTCCAGACCGACGACGGTGATGAGTGGAATGAGTGTGTTCTTCAGAACATGCAAGAAGACGATCCGCCATTCGCTCACCCCCTTGGCCCGCGCGAAGCGCACATATTCAGACTGCAAGGCTTCGGATACGCCTGCTCGGGTCAGGCGGATGACAAGCGATATCTTGAACAGGGCCAGATTGAGCGCAGGCAGGAAGATATGGGATAGTCCATCGGCGGTAAAAATGCTCAGCGGCACGCCCAGCACATCGATTGTCTCACCACGGCCAGAGGCTGGCAGGATATCCAGCTTGACAGCAAACAGCAGGATCATCATCAGCCCGACCCAGAAAGTGGGCAGCGAGAAACCAAGGATGGAAAAGGCCATAATGCCGCGCGATTCCGGCTTCGATGGACGCAGGCCGGCAATCACCCCAAGCGGAATACCAAAAACCAACCCAAGGAACAGGGCGCTGAAGGCCAGTTCCAGTGTGGCGGGCATGCGCTCGAAAATGAGGCCCAGCGCGGGGCGGTTATAGAGAAAGGAATTTCCCAAATCACCCGATAGCGCTCCTTTGAGGAAGTGCCAATATTGCACCCAGACCGGCTGGTCGAGCCCCATGCGCACGATCAGTTCGGCGCGTTCTTGAGGCGTTGCCGTTGCGGAGATCATGACATCCACCGGGTTGCCAACCAGATACACGCCAACGAAGACGAGGATTGACATCACCAGCAAGGTGAGAAGGGTCTGTCCACCACGGCGAAGAAGATAAGCTGTCATTGCAGGTCTTCCTCCCTGTTTGTTAAGCTCTGATGCTTGTTGGATTTGGTCCTGCGTCCGGTTTGGGCGAGAGACTTGAGATGATCAAGGAATAACGCACGTATGCCATCGCTATTCACCTCCTCAGCGATGCAATGCGGCAAAGTACACCCTTCGTTACTCGATGTATCACTGCAGATTTTCTTGCGGACACGGCTCGTGTGGCCAGCAAGTTCCGGACCAGTGGCCACGCTAATGCGCGAGCGTCGGGTCAAAAACAATTCGGGCGCGACGAGCCAGACGACGGGCAGAAGATCATGAACGGGCCCGCCAGGACCGCCATAAAGCTCAGGATTCTCGCGATCACTGGCACGGAAAAGACGTGCAAAAACTTGCCCTACGAGTCCTGCTTCGCGTGCAATCTGATCCAGATCCCGATGTGTCAGGCGGCATGTCCAGGTAGCATCCAGCGGGAAAAGCGTCAGTGCAATACCGCTCTCGCAAACCATGCGCGCCGCATGTGGATCGCCGAGCATATTCATCTCGGCATATGGGGCTCGGTTACCCAGAGCCTCAAAAGCGCCCCCCATGGCAACGATATTCTCGATTCCTTCGAGGCAAGCCATTTTCCCAGCCAGCTTCATTGCCAGAGCAAGATCTGTCATCGGTCCCGTTACAACAAAAGTGATCGGGTTACCCATGGCTGCAGCGTCCCTGATGGCCTGCGCCATCGCCAGAGCCGCGCTATTTTCCGCATTGTCCACGCCAGCCTCGACAGCAGGTAGGCTGCTTTCAAGATCGACGAGATGATCTTGAAACAGGCCAAGCGCCTTGTGTGCACCGTAAATCTGCTCACGAAGCAGAGGGCCGCTAGAGCCTTCGTAGCAAGCCACCTTGCAAGATGGGACCGCCAGCGCGCATGTGAAGCGTGCATTCTCCAGTGCCGTTTGCATAGCAACATTGCCAGCCACGGCGCCTATGCCGATGAGGTCTATGTCTCTGTCTGCAAGGGCAAACAGAATGGCTGCCATATCATCGATACCGGGGTCTGAAGAAAGAAATATCCGTTTTCCCATCACATCACCCTGCTTGGGAGAGCAATCTGATCCGCTCACTCATGATGGAGAAGACACCGTCTGCATTCACTTTCTGGACGATTTGTGCATCCGCCTTTTCTCCGGTTTGGCCATACCAGTCAGCCACCGTCTGACCATAGCAGAGTTGGCTGTCGCATTCGACGAAGACCTTGGCGAGTTCGGTCTGGAACAGATGTGGCGCAACCAGATAGACGGTTACCAGAGGGTCATGCATGGGGCCGCCATCCGATCCGTAGCGACGCGGATCGTTGCGCGACCAGCCGCTCAAGAGCTCATAAGTCGCAGCGAGCGGCGAACCGGCCTCCCCGCCCTTAAACCATGAGACCCGCTCGGGAGATGTCATCGCCTGATGGGTGGCATCGAGTGGAAGGGCAACATAGTCTAGGCCTGCGGAATAGACTATACGGGCGGCGTGGGGATCTGCCAGCATGTTGAATTCGGATGTCAGGGTGCGGTTGCCTGCAATCCTGTAAGCACCGCCCATAGAAACTACACATTCAATTGATGAGAGCAGCTCGGGGTGTAGCTTGATTAGAAGGGCCAGATTGGTCATCGGCCCCAGTGTGCAAATGGTCAGTTTTTCGTTGTTGGTTTTTGCTGCGCGCAACAATTCAGCCATTTTACCCACCGCATGCTGGGGGGATGGCTGCGTCACCGGATCGGGCAAAACCAGCTTGCCCAGCCCGCCCGCTCCGTGAAATTTGCCAAAGATCGGCTCACCGATCATCGGACTATCACAACCCGCATGAACAGGAATATCTGTTCTACCGGCAAGCTCCAGTATCTTCAGTGCATTTTTGGTGCAGACTTCAAGCGGCACGTTGCCGCAAACAGTGGTAATTGCTTTTACATCCAGCTCGGGAGAACCCAGCGCGAAAAGGATGGCCAACGTGTCATCAACGCCGGGGTCGCAATCGATGATGATGGATTTCTTCTTGGTCGGGGATGCCTTCGCAGACATGGCATAGTCTTTCTGTTAGGGCGAAGCGGTGACTTGATGTCATCGCTTCGCCCTTGGCTCTTGGGGTCTTACTGCGGGGTCTTATTACTTTGCCGAATGGACGTTGGCTGCGAGCGTGTAGCCGTCCGTTCTGCCATTGTAGGTCAGGCTATTTTCCAGCCCCCATGTATGCGCCAAAAAGAAGACAGGGATTACACCCATATCATCTATGGCGATTTTCATGGCTTCCTGAAGCGCCTTGTCCCGCGCATCCGCATCCAGAAGGCTACGGCCACGCTGCAGGGCTTCATCGAAAGCCTTGGAGCTATAGCGACCGCGGTTTCCTCGCCCGGAATTGTCGCCGTAGGTCTCTAGCAGTGGCCCCAGAACGCCGGATGCTTCACCGGTTTCGACGGCTGCACCGCCCATGATAAAACTGAATTCCAGCGCTGACGCGCGCGAGAAATAGACGCTTTTCGGCAGGGTCACGATGTCTGTGTTGATGCCAACACGGGTGAACATCTGCCCGATGGCCTGTGCAACAAGGCTATCATTGGGATAGCGGTCGTTGGAGGCATGGAAGGTCAGATCAAAACCGTTCGGATAGCCTGCTTCTGCAAACAACTCCTTGGCTTTCTTGGGATCATACGGATCCGGCTTCAGACTATCGACATAACCGGTATAGCCTTCAGGTACCAGCTGACCGGCGGGCACACCCTGTTTGTCCATAATCCGATCGATAATCGCCTGACGATTGATGGCCAACGAGAGACCATGGCGGACGCGAACATCCTTAAGCGGGTTCTGTCCATCCGGGCCCTTGGCGAATGGGGAGTCGTCGCGGTCCTGATCCATATGTAGATACATGACGCGGTTGGAGCTGTTGCTGACGATGCCAACGCCGTCTTTATTCTCCAGCGTTCCGATATCAGCAGGCGGCACCTGCTCGATCATGTCAACATCGCCTGAGAGAAGAGACGCAACGCGAGCGGATGGGTTTGAAAAGACCTTATAGGTTACATTGTCCCACTCAGAGACGTCGCCCCAATAGTCATCGTTGCGTGCCAGCTCGATGGTGCTATCCGGAATCCAGCTGACAAATTTGAATGGACCGGTTCCGATCACGCCCTTGCCGGTGTTCAGATCAGAGCTTGGGGTTTCCCCTTCTTCTGACGGCAAAATAGCAATGCGCGAGAGGTTGTTGGGCAAAAGCGGCATGGCTGTTTCGGTCTTGAATTCGACCGTCATCGGGTCAATCGCCGTTACCGCAGTAATGCCCTTCACATAAGGCATGAAAGAGCTTGGGCTATTTTCCGAGGCCAGCTTCACGCGAGCAATAGAGGCCACGACATCGTCAGCATCGAAGTCTGAACCATCGTGGAATTTTACGCCTTCACGCAAATGGAACTGCCAGGTCGTATCGTCAACGGCGGTCCATTCGGTTGCAAGGGCTGGTTTAAGCTGCTGACGATCATCCTGATTGACCAGACCATCAAAGATATTACGAGCCATGGCACTATTGGTGCCTATGACATAGAACTGGGGGTCCATTGAGGTTGGTGAACCGGCGATCCCGATCTTCAGATCAGCAGCAAGAGCTGCAGGGACAGAGAAACAGGTTGCCAGCAAGCCTGCAGCGAGTGTCATCGCGACGCATGGTTTCGATACCATGTATTTTCCTCCCGAAATTTATGATCCAGAGTACCTCCACGGTCTCTGGACAGTTGCAGCCTAACGCCGCAAATCAATAGAACACAATTCAAATTTTCTTGCCGGTCTATGCCGAAATGTTATATTCTACTTTTTATGCATCACATCCAACAGCGCCAGATTGAGGCTTTTCGCGCCGTAATGATCGCAGGATCAATCAGCGCCGCCGCAGCCAACCTTAATATTACTCAGCCAGCAGTTAGCCGTTTGATCCGGGACCTTGAGGCGGAAATCGGCTTTCAGCTCTTCAATCGGGTGCGCGGCAGGCTGGTTCCCCGGGCCCAGGCGTCTAAACTCTTTCACGAAGTTGAGCGGGTTTTTGTTGGGCTCGACCATATTTCTCGTGTTGCGCAGGATATTAATGCTGAATCGGAAGGGTTTATTCGGCTTGGAACCGTGAGCTCTCTAAACAAGTTGTGTGCTTCTGTCGTTTTGCCAGAGGTTCTTGCAGTGCACCCCCGCCTGAGCGTTATTTTCGATACCGAAAGCACTGAACGTGTTTTGGATCTTGTCAGCTTAAGACACTATGATATCGGGCTGATTTGTAGTGAATATGTGCCAACGGGGTTGTTCAGCGTTTTGCTTGGTAGAGGCGATGCTGTTGCTGTTGTGGCACAAGAGCATCCCCTTGCGCAAAAGGAATGCGTCGCCATGGAAGATCTTTCCAGAGAGCGCCTCATTCTTCCCGGCAGAACATCGCCCTTACGACTGTCCTTGGAAAAGACGATTAACGCTGCCAACATCAACACGAGCAATTCCATTGAAGCGTCATTGGCCAATGGTTGCCGACTGGCCTCATCTAATCTGGGCGTTACAATCACAGATCCGCTTGTGGCAAAAACCTCATCTGCAAAAGTCAAGATTCTCAAACTTGAGCCCGCAATGTCAGTCTCTTACCAGTTGGTCAGATTAGAAAAGGCCAGACCGACTGGCCCATCAGCCCTATTCGAAGCCAGTTTCAAAACGGCGATAGAGAAATTGCTAAACTGACTATGAGTGGAAAGACAGCGCGCGCAAGCTGATCAACCCTTTTAAAATTTGCCTGCCAGGTTTTTGGTCGACGATCTCTTTTTTAGTTCGAAGCCGGAGTTAACAATCCGCTTTTTGACGCTTTGAGGTTGGTCTATTTCAGCCAACAGCATTTCAAATGCCATTTTACCTATCTCATAGCGAGGCGTGGCAATGGCTGTGAGAGCCGGATGCATATGCTTGGTCATTTCCATGTCGTGAAAGCTGCATATGCCAAGTTGTTCAGGCACTGAAATCAGGCGCCTCTGTGCCTCGACAAGGACACCTATGCCGATGTCATCATTGTTGCAAAAGATAGCGTCAACAGTCTCGTCTTTTGAAAGCACTTCTTCCAGCATATGACGGCCGAGCCCAACCGAGGATGATTGTGGTGTCGTCACCATTCTTCGTTCATCCCAGAGATTCGCCTCTTGGCAGGCTTTCCGGAACCCATCCAGTCGACGGCGAGAGCGGGCGTCAAGCCGCGCTCCGACACAGCCGGGATTGCGATAGCCGCATTCGATTAGGTGGGCAGCTGCTGCATACCCTGCGGCTTCATGGTCGAATCCTACTGCCATATCTATCGGGGTTCCACCATAATCCATGATCTGAACAATCGGACAGTGTGCAGAAGACAACATCTTTCTTGCTTTTTCTGTCTGTTCAAAGCCTGTCAGAATTAGTCCTGCCGGTTTCTGCCGCAGAAAAGTGCCAATCAACGCTTCTTCCTTAAGCGCACTGTAACGAGTGTCGCCAATCTGGATGAAAAACCGCGTCTCCTCACTGACTTCATAAATCCCATCCAATACATCCTCAAAGACAGTGTTGGTGAGGGATGGAAGCAATAAGCCAATATTGTGCGTGACCCTGGAGGCAAGAGCAGATGCTGCCGGGTCCGGGCTGTATCCCAGCTTCTCAACTGCGGCCTCGACCCTAATGCGCATCTGTGGTGACACCAGTTCCGGCGAACGAATGGTGCGCGAAACAGTGATTGCACTAACATTTGCCGCTTTCGCCACATCAACAAGGGTTGGCTTGCGGGATGATGATGATCGTCTTTTAGCCATGAGTTTATCATAACTTATAGAGTATTTCTGTCTATAGACATTTGGTTGATTGACGAATGATTGCGCAATCATTTATCACTTATGGCGAGGCAACGACAATTCGCTTTGGAGGAAGGGAGAGTCCTGCCTACCCATCACAGAATGGGAAAGCCCATTTACGGATTCACGGGAGGAATCACACAATGAAGCTTGTTACTGTTCGTGCGCTGGCCCTCGGCGCCGTCTCTATTCTGGCATTGGCTTCTGGTGCTTTTGCGCAAGACTATGCCCTGCGCTTCCAGTCATCAGACCCGGCCGGCAACCCCAATTTCGGACTACAGCAAGACTGGGCCAAAATGGTCGCAGAGCAGACTGACGGCAAGGTCACCATCGAAATGATGCCAGTTGAAACCATCGTTGCTCATAGTGAAACGCAGGATGCTGTGGCTGCGGGGATTATCGACGGTCACTTTACAGACACCTCTTACTTCGCGGGTAAGGAACCTGCTCTCGGGCTTATTGCCAATCCAGTCGGAGCCTGGTCAGATCCGAACCAGATGCTCGATTTCGTCTACAACGGCGGTGGCAAAGAACTCATGAATGAGATTCTTGAACCTTATGGACTTCACTTTATAGGCCCGACCACACCGGGGCTTGAAGCCTTTGTGTCCAAGGTGCCGCTTGACGGTGTCGATGACCTGAAAGGTCTTAAGCTTCGTGCGCCAGAAGGCATGGTGCAGAAGGTTTTTGCAGCCGCAGGAGCCGCTCCGGTTAACTTGCCTGGCTCGGAAGTCTTCACCTCGCTCGACAAAGGCGTGATTGATGCCGCCGATTACAACACCTTCTCGACCAACCAGTCGCAAGGTCTGCATGATATTGCCAAACACCCTGTCTACCCCGGCTTCCATTCCCTGCCGTTGATCGAGGTCAGCATCAACAAGGCGACGTGGGATTCCATGCCGGCGGAGGTGCAAAATCAAGTCGCCAAAGCGACCAAGGACTTTGCACAATATCAGATCCAGAAACTGAATGAACGTGATCAGGCGGCCGTTGCCAATTCGGCTTCTGATGTGGTGATTCATGACTGGCCAGCAGCCGAACGTGCCAAGTTCCGTTCTATCGCCAAGAAGCAGTGGGCGGAAGCAGCCAAGGCATCGCCCTATTCTCAGAAGGTCTATGACACTCTGATTGCCTATCTGGAATCAAAGGGACTTATGGGAGCCGACTAGGCACCGGACGGCAAGAGCCGTCTGCTGGGAGAGGCGTCGCCCAGACGCCTTCCCGATGTGCGCCTAACCTGACGCGCTGATCCCGATTGTTAAAACGCCTCCCCGATGAGGCGAGGATCCAGTCGTTCCAGACTAGATCCATTCTCCCCCTTGGCCACCCACAGGTGTCAAATGACCGGATTAGAAAAACCCAACGAAGAGGCCAGTATCGCTGACCACAAGAAACCGCCGAAGGCATGCCCCGAGGCAGGTTTGTTCGGCAGGATCGTAAACCGAATGGGGATTGTTTTCTCTGTCGGTATTCTGGTCTCTGCAGGAATTCTCTTTGTCGAAGTTGTCATGCGCTATGTCTTCAATAGTCCGACAACATGGGCACATGAAACCGTCGTATTTCTCAACGCATGTGCCTTCATCTTCGGCGGCCTATATGTTGCCGCCCATAACAAACACATTCGGGTCGTGCTGGTTTATAGCATGATACCGGATGGACCGCGCCGCTATCTTGATGCCGTAATCTCGTTTGTGTGCATGGTTTCTACCGGTTTTTTCGCCTTTGCATCATGGTCAAGCATCCAGCGTGCGATATGGACACCGCAGGGACAATTCCATCTAGAAACGAGCGGCTCGGCATGGAATCCGCCCTTCCCCGGCACACTGAAGGTGTTCCTATTCGTCATCATGATTGCCCTGACGATCCAGTTTTTCATCTACACACTCAAGTTTGCCTTCAAAGCGGGAGCTAAATGATGGACTTCCTCATGAATATCAAGGCGTTGGGCATTGAAGGTGCCACACTCGCCATGTTCGTCACGCTTGTAGGCCTACTCTTAACCGGTATGCCGCTGGCTTTTGTTACCTTGCTGGTTGCTCTTATATTCGCGCTTGGCTGGATGGGCCCCATGGTCCTGCCACTGATTTCAAGCCGCATTTTCAGTTTCGTCAATTCCTTCGTCTTTGTTTCGGTGCCTATGTTTGTGCTAATGGCTGCCATATTAGACCGATCAGGCATAGCGAGGGACTTGTTTGATGCCATGAAACTGCTCGCGGGTCGTATTCGTGGCGGTGTCGCGTTGCAGACCTTGCTGGTTGCCGTCATCTTGGCTGCCATGTCTGGTATCGTCGGCGGCGAGGTCATCCTTCTGGGGATGCTTGCCTTGCCGCAAATGCTGCGTCTTGGTTACGACCGCAAGCTTGCCATTGGTGTTTGTTGTGCTGGTGGCGCGTTGGGTACTATGGTGCCTCCCTCCATCGTTCTGATCATCTATGGCTTGACTGCCAACGTCTCCATCGGTGATCTGTTTACAGCATCCTTCCTTCCCGGCTTCATGCTGGCCAGTTTCTATGCGGCCTACATTCTCTTTCGTGCCTATACCAATCCAGCTCTCGCACCCATCGCCGAGCCAGAGGACATGACACGCGCCGAAAAGCTGCGCCTGCTCAAGGCTCTGTTCCTTCCCGTCATGGTAGTGATCTTCGTTTTGGGGTCCATTTATGGCGGTATTGCCTCTGTAACAGAAGCTTCCGCAGTAGGCGTGGTAGGCGTACTTCTCTCGACCGTCATTCGGGGTGAATTTAACAAGACCCTGCTGCTTGGTGCCATCCGGCAAACGCTTGCAACCGTGGGCATGATCGTATGGATCGGTATTGGTGCATCTGCCCTAGTGGGAGTGTTCAATCTTATGGGAGGTACTCGGTTTGTCTCGGCTCTTATTCAGGGCGCATCGAACGAACCGATTGTGATCATCCTGTTCATGATGGGCATTCTGTTCCTGCTTGGCATGTTCCTTGACTGGGTCGGTATTGCGCTGCTCTGCATGCCCATCTTTGTCCCAATCGTCAAAGACCTCGGCTACGACCCAGTCTGGTTCGGTGTGGTCTTTGCCATGAATATGCAAGTCAGCTTCCTATCCCCACCATTCGGTCCGGCTGCCTTCTATCTAAAGTCGGTTACACCACCGGATATCTCTTTGGGTGAAATCTTCAAATCGCTCTTGCCGTTCATCTGTCTCCAGATCTTGGCAGTCGCCACCTTGCTCATCTTCCCGGGCATCACAGGCCGCTAGGCAGATGAATAGCCAAAAGGAATTCGTTATGTCCAATGAAAAGAAACGCCGCCCTCTCCGTTCGGAGCTCTGGTTCAACGACCTCTCCAACCCTGAAATGACGGCCATCTATATCGAACGCTATCTCAATTATGGAATGACGCTTGAGGAACTGCAATCTGGCAAACCGATTATCGGCATCGCCCAGACTGGGTCAGACCTGTCACCCTGCAACCGGCATCATCTTGAACTAACGAAGCGGGTCCGCGATGGCATTCGCACCGCTGGCGGCATCCCGATGGAAATTCCGGTTCATCCTATTCAGGAGACGGGCAAACGTCCGACGGCCATGCTTGATCGTAACTTGGCCTATCTCGGCCTTGTGGAAGCCCTGCATGGCTATCCGATTGACGCGGTCGTGTTGAATATCGGCTGTGACAAGACCACTCCTGCCCTGCTTATGGCTGCGGCAACCGTTAACATTCCGGCTATTGCTCTTTCCGTCGGCCCAATGCTCAACGGCTGGTATAAGGGCGAGCGTTCCGGTTCGGGCTCGATTATCTGGGAAGCCCGTCAACAGTTCGCAGCGGGAGCCATTGACGCCAAGCAGTTTCTTCAGATGGCTGCGTCCTCAGCTCCGTCTGTGGGCTATTGCAACACGATGGGGACAGCTTCGACCATGAACAGTCTGGCAGAAGCCCTTGGCATGCAGCTGCCCGGTTCTGCCTCCATTCCAGCCCCTTACCGGGAACGGTCGCAGATTTCTTATGACGTGGGAGAACGCATCGTAGACATGGTGTTTGAAGACCTCAAACCTGCCGATGTCATGACCCGCGATGCGTTTGAAAATGCCATTGTGATCTGCTCGGCGATCGGTGGGTCAACCAATGCGCCTATTCACCTCAATGCCATTGCTCGGCATTTGGGTGTTGAGCTCTCCAACGAGGACTGGGATGCAATTGGTTATGAAGTTCCGCTGTTGACCAATGTACAGCCTGCGGGAGAGTATCTCAGTGAGGATTTCTACCGTGCAGGTGGCCTGCCTGCGGTTATAGGCGAGCTGCTCCGTGCCGGCCTCATTCCTCATCCAGAAGCACTCACTGTTACTGGCAAAAAGTTTGGCGAACTCTATCAGGAAGCCGAAATAGAAGAGCAGGAAGTCATTCGTTCAATTAGCAAGCCACTGGCAGCGCAGGCTGGGTTCCTTAATCTAAGTGGAAATCTTTTCGATACTGCAATCATGAAAACGTCAGTCATTGATGACGAATTCCGTAGCCGATATCTATCCAATCCGGACGACCCCAATGCTTTTGAAGGGCCAGCCTTTGTCTTTGATGGCCCCGAGGACTTCCACAATCGCATTGACGATCCTGATCTCGGGATAACGGCACACAGCATTCTGATCATGCGGGGTGCCGGACCAATCGGCTATCCGGGAGGTGCGGAAGTCGTCAACATGCGTCCGCCGTCTTATCTGATCAAGCAGGATATTCACGCTATGCCATGCATAGGGGATGGCAGACAGTCAGGCACCTCCGGCTCGGCATCGATCCTCAACGTATCGCCAGAAGCCGCAGCAGGTGGCAACCTTGCGATCATCAAGGACGGAGATTTCGTGCGTGTTGACCTGAATAAACGCGCCGTCATGCTTAAGGTTTCAGACGAGGAAATTGCCAAGCGACGCGCCGACTTGCTTGCCAGTGGTGGACCCAACGTGCCTGAGAGCCAGACACCGTGGCAAGAACTGTTCCGCAAGCATGTCCGTCCATTCTCAGAAGGTATGGTTCTGGAAGGCGCAGATAAGTATCGGGACATCGGAAACACCAAAGTTCCGCGTCACAGTCACTAAGCCACACAAGATGATTGCCGGAGATACGACAACAGTCCTCCGGTAATCCTTTCCCCCAACTCGGAGCAATCCTCTGCTCGTATTCCTCTTGCTAAGTTGATTTTTATCGCCGGAGCAATTCATGACGTCAGATTCTCAGAAGCCCATTCTTTTTGTTGGCGCCCTCACCGAGGACAGTATTTTTCGAGTGAGTGGATTTTCCAGTGGGTCCGGCAAGTTTATAGCCGAGCGGGCGACTCGCAACGCTGCCGGTATGGCTTCAAGCGCAGCAACGGCTGCCGCTCGCATTGGCGGCAAGGCAACGCTTTGGGCCAGCGTCGGTGACGATGCCTCAGGAAAGGAATTGATAAAGGATTTGCAGTCCGAAGGCGTCGATTGCGGTCTTGTCCGCACCGTTATTGGAGGTAAGAGCGCTCGAGCAATAATTATCGTTGACGAAACCGGAGAGCGCTGGATCGTCGTCGATTATGACCCGGTGACTCAATCTTCCCCTGAGGGGCTACCAACCAATGACTTCTCACAGTTTAAAGCGGTGATGTGCGATGTGCGCTGGCCTGGTGCCGCTGCGCTTGCCTTGGATGCAGCCAGGGACGCCGGAGCAATGGCCATTCTTGATGCAGACGTCGCCCCACGTGATGTACTCCTTGATCTGGCAAAGCGGGCCACCCATTTGATTGCATCAGAGCCTGGCGCCTCCCTTCTATGCGACAGGAAAAGTTCTCCCGAAAATGCCGTTACCGCGCTCAATGACCGATACGGCGTTGTTGTCTGTGTAACAGCAGGTGGCGACGGCACCTATTGGTGCCCGGCTCAAGGAGGCCCCGTACGGCATGTCGCTGGCCCCAAAGTCGAAGTCGTTGATACATTAGCCGCTGGAGACATATTTCACGGCGCCATAGCGCAAGCTCTATGCGAAGGCCAACCATTGGAAGACGCCATCCGCTTTGCCAGTTCTGCTGCGGCACTCAAATGCACCGTGTTCGGAGGACGTCTTGGTGCGCCCGGACGCGCAGAAACCATCAAGCTCATGGAGGAAACCTATCATGGATGAGCAAACCCTGATTTCCAAACTGAAGGCCGGCCCGGTCATTCCCGTTATAAATCCTGCGTCCGTAAAGGCTTGCCTTGACGCAACCGATGCGCTCGTTGCTGGTGGCGCTATCGCCATCGAAATTACCCTGCGCTCAGATATCGCCCCCAAAGCCCTAGAAGAATGCCGCAAGGCCTATCCGGATATTGTCATCGGGGCTGGGAGTGTGATGGATGTGGAACGCTATGATCAGGCTGAGGCGTTGGGGGCTGATTTTACCATTGCTCCGGGGCGGTGCTTTGATGTCGAGAAACGGGCGAAGGGGCGTTCCGTTGTGCATGTGCCTGGCATCGTAACGCCATCCGAAATCATTCAAGCACGACTTGATGGCTTCCATCTTCTCAAATTTTATCCGTCCGAAGCCATGGGCGGTGCCAAAACCCTCAAGGACTTCGGGCACATTTTCCCGGATATCATGGTCATGCCTTCTGGTGGCATAAGCTATGAGCGCCTTCCAGGCTATGCATCAATTCCCATTGTTCTCTCCGTTGGAGGATCATGGATGTATGCCCAAAATGGTAATTATCGCGAGGCATCAGACATGTCCGACAAAATGAGAAAGTCTCTATATGCCATGCTCAAGTCATGAGCCCTAACGTTGAAACATGCAAGAAGGCTGAAAACTGCGAGTTTTTTTGCTGTGATTGGCACGTCTACGCGAGCGCCTAATACAAGAAAGCCCTGCAATAGCCACGAAAGCTAAGGCAGGGCCCCAAGATAGTGGTCATCGATGCAAATATGTCTGCAAGACGCTATCTACACCATCTTCAGCGAGACATATTGCCCACCGGATGAATGCCTCCCGGAAAAGATCATTCTGGGCGATATCCCCGTAATACTGTCGCTGGTTCAGCCAGTTTGTCGGGTCATCAACCGATGCTTCTGCCACCTTGTTCAGTGCAGCCCAGTTGGGATCATTCGGTTCAATCACAGAGCCGTCTTCTCGTTTGCCATAACAATAGCGCATCCACAAAGCGCTCATCAGCGCCAATCCGTCTATCGGCTGGCCATTTGCCAGCGCATCACGAATGGACGGAATGATGAAGCCCGGTTGACGACTGGAGCCGTCAAAGGCAACACGGCGCGTCGTATCAACAATTTCGGGATTTGAAAAACGGGCTTCAATAAGCTCGAGGTATGAAGATGGCGTCATGTCCGGCACGGGCTTTACATTTGGCAACACCTCACGCTTCATCGTATTCAGCAAAAATGCCCGAATAGCTTCATGGTCCATGCAGCCAGAAATGGTCTTGATACCGAGCAGATCACCTGACATGGAGATTATCTGGTGGCCTCCATTAAGGATGCGCAATTTCATGGTCTCATAGTCATGGACCGACGGTGCAAAGGTAGCTCCGGCCCTATCCCAATCTGGGCGACCTTTGCAGAAGTTATCTTCGATAACCCATTGCCTGAAGCTTTCGTGGGTTACAGGCACTGCATCATCGATGCCGAAAGAATGAACCAACGCCAATTCCTTGGCCCCAGTGGCTGGAACGATGCAATCGACCATCGAATTGGGAAATGTGCAATGCGTCTCGATCCAGTCGGCAAGATCCGCATCTGACAATTTGGCGAGCGAAACAAGGGTGCGCTTCAATATGCCTCCATTGCCTTGCAGATTGTCACAGCACAAGCCGGTAAAGGGGCCGGTTCCCGCCCCCCTTCTCTGCTTGAGCGCTGCAATCATGGCCCCAAAAGCGGTTCGCGGGCTATCTGGGTTGGCAGCATCATGCTCCATATCAGGATGTGTGGCGTCAAACTGTCCTGTCGCCGGATCGAGATAATATCCCCCTTCTGTGACAGTCAGAGCGACAATCCTGATATCAGGTTGGGACATGCGCTCGATAAGCGGGCGATTGCCCTTTTCGACAGGCACATAGTCAATCATCGACCCGGTGACTTCGGCGGACTTCTCCTTGGGGTCCAATCTGATGAGCGTGGTCAGAAAATCCTGTGCCACCAACCGCTCTCTTTGCGCCCTGTCATGATCGCGCACGCCAGCGCCGACAATCGCCCAGTCCTTGGCCAGCCCCATCTCCATCAAGCGATGCAGATACCATGCCTGATGCGCCCGATGAAAATTGCCAAGACCGATATGGACTATTCCGGCAGAAAGGGTTGAACGATCATAGGTCGGAGTTTTAACGCACGAAGGTATATCTCCAAGAGTGTCATTTCTAAGCGGGATCAGCTCAACCATTGTCCACCATCCACATTATAGGTTTGTCCGAGAATGTAATTTGCTTCATCACTCGCGAGAAAAATGGCCATACCGACCAGATCGTCTGCACGCCCCATGCGCCCATAGGGAACCGCCGCATCGACCTCCTTTTTCTTCTGGCCGGGTGCCTTCTGCTCGAGATCGGCAAAGAAACTATCGACACCATCCCAGTGTTCGCCGTCGACCACACCGGGTGAAATCGCATTCACATTGATGCCGTGTTGGATGAGATTGAGCCCGGCAGACTGGGTGAGCGAGATCACCGCTGCCTTCGATGCGCAGTAGACGGACACAAGAGGCTCGCCTCTTCGGCCTGCCTGACTGGCCATATTGATGATTTTGCCCTTGATGCCCTGCGCGACCATGTGGCGAGCAACGGCCTGCATCGTAAAAAGCGTGCCAGCGACATTGATATCAAAGACCCTTTGAAAATCCTCTCGCCGGATCTCGGTGACAGGTGCGGCGGTAAAGAGGGCTGCATTGTTGATTAGAATATCGACCTGCCCCAACGTCTTGACTGCGGTGTCTACTGCAGTCTCAATGCTTTGCTGGTCTGCCACGTCCATTTCAACTGCGTGCGCCTTGCTACCTATGGCATGCGCACTGCTTCTAGCGCGTGCGCTATCAATATCGGCAATGACCACCTCTGCGCCTTCACTTGCATAAGCTCTAGCAAAGGCGAGCCCTATTCCGCGCGCAGCACCGGTAATCAGCGCCTTTTTCCCTTCAAGACGGTTCATGAGACCCGATGCCCCTCGCTATCGAATTTATGGATCTGGTCCATTTGGGCGGAGAGATAGACGGTGTCCCCATGGTTGATTTTTACTTCTCCACCAGCCCGAACGGTCATCGGGTCGCATCCGTCAATGCCATGCACGTGGATGAAAGTGTCTGAGCCAAGATGCTCGGCGACGCCGACCTTGCCTTGCCAGACATTGCCCTCACCTTTCGGGCAAATCTGAACATGCTCGGGACGAACTCCGATTGTATGAGCGCCCAAGGTTCCGGCTTTTTCTCCATCGATGAAATTCATCTTGGGAGAGCCGATGAAACCGGCCACAAACGCGTTGCGGGGTTCTCTATAAAGATCGAGCGGAGAGCCGACCTGCTCAACCCTGCCCGATTGCAACACAACGATCTTGTCCGCCATCGTCATGGCTTCAACTTGATCGTGGGTGACGTAAATCATGGTCGTTTTGAGCTTCTTGTGCATTTCGCTGATTTCAAGGCGCATCCCCACACGCAAGGCTGCATCAAGGTTCGACAAGGGCTCATCAAACAGAAACGCCGTAGGGTCCCGCACAATGGCCCGCCCGATCGCCACGCGCTGGCGCTGGCCGCCCGAAAGCTGCCCCGGTTTACGATCGAGATAGTCGGTGAGGTTGAGAGCCGTCGCTGCCGCTTCAATGCGCGTATTTTGCTCGGCTTCGTTCATTCCGGCCATGCGCAATGGAAAAGCGATATTCTTGCGCACAGACATATGCGGATAAAGGGCATATGTCTGGAAGACCATGGCCAGCCCGCGCTTGGAAGGGGGAATATTGGTAACATCCTCCCCATCGATCAGAATACGGCCCGACGTTACCTCCTCCAGACCTGCAATCAAGCGCAGGAGGGTTGATTTCCCGCAGCCCGATGGCCCGACAAAAACCGCGAATTCACCATCCTCGATGGTCAGGTTCAAGGGCGGGATGACTTCCAGATCACCAAATTTTTTGGTGACATTTTCCAAGACTATACGTCCCATCATTTCCTCCTACTTCACGGCACCAAAGGTCAGACCTTGGACCAACTGTTTTTGACAGAACCATCCCAGCACGATGATCGGCCCGACAGCCGCAGCCGACACCGCAGACAAACGTCCAAAGAAAAGCCCTTCGGGCGCACGATTGCCCTCGATCAGTTTGGAAAGGGTTGCAGCTTCCGTGGTGGTTAGACGGACGGTCCAGTAGGCTTCATTCCAACAGAAAATGAAGCAGAGCAGCGCGGTAGAGGCGATGCCACCCCATGCCAGCGGAATGAGGATCTCCCTCACCTCCCCCCATGTGCTCACGCCATCCATCTTGCCTGCTTCGATAATCTCTCGCGGGATTTCCTTGAAGTAGGTGAACAGCATCCACACCACGATCGGCAGGTTGATGAGACTGAGCACCAGGATCAGCAGGAAGTGCGTATCGAAGATGCCGAGGAAGTTCTTGGTAAGAAAGGTCATCGGATAGAGCACTGCGGCCGCAGGCAACATCTTGGTGGACAGCATCCACATCAGCACGTCCTTGGTGCGTCGGCTTGGGTTGAAAGCCATTGCATAGGCAGACGGAATTCCAACAACCAATGTGAAAATTGTTGCAAAAACCGATGTGATGACCGAATTGGCCGCAAAGCGCCAATAGTCGTAGTTTTCCGTCATGTTGATGTAGTTATCAAGCGTTGGCGTAAAGGAGAATAGAAACTCCGGCTTGACCGCAACAGCATCCGTCTTGAAGCTTGTCAGGATCATCCAGAAGATGGGAAAGAAAAATAGCAGGCCGACCAACCAGGCAAGAACGGTACGACTTGTCTTTGAAAATCTGTTTGTTTCAGCAACGATAGCCATGGTTCAGCTCCTTAATCCATCAATGTCTTGCCAATCATGCGCAGCAGAAAAATCGCCACGATATTGGCCAAAATGACGGCAAAAATCCCTGTTGCGCTGGCTGCACCAATGTTGTTATTGGCGAACTCGCCGATCAGATAGGGAAGATTCTTGTTTCCGTTTCCGCGACTAACGATCTCGATTTCCGCATAGAGCGAGAGATGAAAGATCGCCTGTAGCATCACGACAATCGCGATAGGTCGCCCAAGATGCGGCAGGGTAAGAAAACGGAACTGCGACCATGCCCCCGCGCCGTCCAATACGGCGGCCTCTTTTTGCTGTTGATCCTCAGACTGCAAAGATGTCATGAAAATCAAAACCGCAAAGGGTGTCCATTGCCATGTGACCATGATGATTACGGCGTAGGCTGAGGTCTGCGTAGCCCTAAAGGAAATCGGCTCCAATGTTGGCCACAGCGAGAAGAACCAGCCAACGAGCGGCGCGTCCTTGAGCAAGGTGATCAGGTCGTTGATCCCTCTGATGGCAATACCCTGTAGCCCCAGCACCGGGTCCAGGATCATGTTGATCCAGAGAACCGCGTTGACGGCTGGCATCACGAAGAAGGGAGAAATCAACAAAACCCTCACAATGCCCCGCCCCGGAAAGGCCCGATTGATCAAAATGGCAATCAGAACCCCTAGTGTAACGGTAAGGAACAGAATACTGCTAACAATGAACAGACTATTTTGAACCGCAAACCAGAAGTCCTTTGCATCGAGAACAAACTCATAATTGCCGAACCCGCGCCAGTTGCTCAGCGCAGGAGTTGTCCATTCAGGCCGACGCAAATTATTGAGAACGTATCGAATGAACGAGAAATAAAGCGTCATGCTCAAAGGCACCAGCATCCAAACCAGCAGCAGCAAAACCGCTGGGGTCTGAAGAAGCCGCGCAAGCTTTCTTTTGGACATATCTCACCCGTCCCTGCGAATGACCCCATTCGCATCCCATAGTGCGGGCATGTTGGGCTCCGGCCGATACCGCAACGCACTGCGATCGCCGGAGCCTTTTCAACCCATAATATTGTAAATGTGAAGGTCGATCATGGCCGACCTTCACTGATGTGAGGAGATGGTTATTCGAAGTATCCGGCTTCTTTCATGATGGATTCGGCCGCATCTTGAGAGGCTTCCAAAGCCTCATCGACGGTTTTCGCACCAGAGAGAGCGGCAGCCATTTCTTGAGCGACAGCAGAACCGACTTCGGGAAACTCCGGAATGGCAGCAAACTGCACCCCGACATATGGCTTCAGATCCGTTGCTTCAGGCGCGGCGGATTCAATCGCAGCAAGTTCTGCCGAAGCGAAGTTTGCTGCGGCCTGAAATTCGGGATTTGCGTAAGTTGATTTGCGCGTACCGGTTGGTACAGCCCCCCAGCCAAAGTCCGGATGGTTGGCAACGGCCTGAATATAGTCCTTGGATGTTGCCCACTCGATAAATGCCTTGGCTTCTTCTGCCTTGTCTGTCCCGGTAGGAACAGCCATTGCCCATGCCCAGAGCCAGTTGGCTCCAACAGGGTTGCCAGCATTTGGAGACTGCGCATAGGCAACCCCGTCAACTTCAAGGAATGAGGCCGCAATGGTTGCATCGATCCACATGCCACACTTGCCTTCATTATAAAGCGCAAGAATTTCATTGAAGGAGTTGCCTTCCGAACCCGGAGGGCCGTAGGTGCCAAGGAGATTGACATAGAAGTTAATCGCTTTGTGCCACGCTTCAGTGTCAATCGTAGGCTTGAAGTCTTTGTCGAACCACGCGCCGCCGAACGAGTTCACCATGGCCGTGATGAAAGCCATGTTGTCGCCCCACCCCGGTTTGCCGCGCAGGCAGACGCCATACACGCCTGCATCTGGGTCATGGATTGCCTTGGCCGCAGCCAGAATATTGTCCCAGCTGTCATTGTCGGCAATTGTTACGCCCGCAGCATCCGTCAGGTCCTTGCGATACATGACCATTGAGGACTCGCCGTAGAATGGTGCTGCATATAGCTGACCATCGTAAGACAGGCCGTTGCGAATGGCCGGAAGCATGTCATAGATATCGTAATCGTCACCGAAATTCAGCGGCTCGATCCAACCGGCTTCCCCCCAGATTGGCGCTTCCTGCATACCGATATTGATAACATCATACTGGCCTCCTCCGGTCGCCGTGTCCGAGGTTACCTGCTCACGCAGAACCCCTTCTTCGAGCGAGACCCAGTTGAGCGCCACACCGGTTTTCTCGGTGTAGGCCTCGGCCACTTTCTGCATATTGATCATGTGACCGTTATTCACGATCGCGATTGTCAAGGATTTGTCCCCATCCGCAGCAAAGGCTCCGGTTGCGATAAGAGTCATGGCCGTCGATAGGCCCAATAGTGTTTTGCTAAACATCCAATCTTCCTCCCTAGATTGTGGTGAATAGGGAGGAAATAGAACATGACGATATCGCGCGGTCAACTAATTATTTACGCGCGTAAACATTTAGGATTAGGCTGACTTGCGCATAATCAATTTTCCTTCGAAGAAAGTATCGGGCCTGACCTCCGTGGTCGTTTCACTTTTGACAGATTCCAGAAGGACTTCGACAGAACGACTAGAAATTGCATCATAGTCTTGGGCTATTGTCGTGAGTTGTGGATAAGTAAAACGGGAAAACGGGTGATCGTCCTGCCCAGCGACACGGATATCCGCATCAGGAGCCAAACCGACCTTCAGACCCTTTTCATGACAGGCCGCAAGAAACCCGATTGCCAGACGATCATTGCTGCATAATACCGTACGGGATTTGAAAGCCCCAGAGGCAAGTGCGTGCAGCCCACCCTCATATCCGATATCCTCAAGCGCCCATCCCTCACCATCAATCTGAACAATCTCCGGCTCTAGCCCATGATCTTTCATGGAATTGATATAGCCTTGCCGTCGTTTGCGCGAGTTGGGATTGGGTGGCGTTTTCATTTCAAGAAGCGCAGGAGGTTCACCACTCCGGTAGAGATATTCAACCATCAAAGTCGTAAACTGGGCATTGTCCGATCCAACGAACGCCATCCCTACATCTTTGATATTGCTATCGAACAAAACGGTTGGCACATCCTGACAAAAGGCGGCAACAGCGTCTTGGTTCGACAGGCGGCCAAGTGGTGCCAACAAGACCCCGGAAGGTTTCATTGATCGAAGAGCATCAAATATCTTGCCCTCATGCTCAGCAGAGCCATTCGAGCTGAAAAGCGATGGAGAGTAGCCAGCAGCAACACATTTCTGCTCAAGATTGCGCACCATCTCCCCGAAAAAGGGATCCGACAGATAGGGAACAACAATGCCAATCGTTTTCGTTAATCGCCGGTTCTGGTTGATGGCGTAGATATTGGGGCGATAGTCAAACCGTTCCAGCGCCTCCTCGATCTTTTTGCGTGTCGAGGGCCTGACGCTATTCGGGTCATTGAAGAATTTGGAAACGGTCGGACGCGACAAGCCGCTTGCCTCTGCGAACTGTTCCATATTGCGGATTTTGGGTGTGCGGGCCATTTGTCTGCATCTCATTCTTGTCCTGACAAGGGAAGCACAAAAATTTTACGCGCGCAATTTTAATATTTCCTCCAATAGAACTTCGTCATCAAACCATTGCACAAAACAAAAAACTTCGCGCTCTGAATGAACCAGCATTGCTGTTGCTCAGGACACTAAAAACCCGCCAGAGATTGTCTCTCTGGCGGGTTGAAACCAAAGCAAAGCGCCTTGTGACTAACCCTATAAGGTTGAAGAGGCGGACGCGTTAGTTAGACGGCCTTGCAGTCTGCATCTTGGCCAGAGCTTCTTTAGCATCGAACCCTTGTGCTGTGACGGCTTCTACCCACGCTTTCTCAAGCGGAGTGGCAACGGACAGAAGGTGATCAAGTACTGCGCCATCCGCCGAATAGACATTGATTCCGGCATCGCTGGTCGCTTCGAAGCCCTCCGCATCTTTCTCGTCCCATGCCTTGCCGGCCAGCTCAGAGAAGGCCAGACCGGAAACAGACATGATTGCCTCCTGATCTTCCGGGGAAATGCCTTCCCATTTGGCCTGGTTCATCACAAGGAACCATGAGGTGTTATAAAGCCCGCCACTAACAGTCATCACGTCGGTGAGATGCTTTTCCAGTTTGAAAGCCAGAAGCGAGTCCAACGGCATGCAAACACCGTCAATCACGCCGCGCGTCAGCTTTTCATAGACCTCGCCTGACGACATGAACAGCGTTGTGGCGCCCATACCTTTTAGCAGATCTGCAGGATAGCCCCCCGGAGTACGCACCTTAAAGCCGGCAAAATCGCTCGCCGCCTCGAAATGCCTGTCTTTGGACAGAAGCGCGCCCGGACCGTGGGTGAAAAGACCAAGGACATGCGTCCCTTCATGTTCAGTGGCAGCATCGAGATCTTCGGTGTATACGGTCCAGAAATTCTTCGAAACGCTCACGGCATCATTGCCAAGAAAAGAGAACTGACCGACGCGAGACCTAAGGAACCGGCCATCGTTGATAAAGCTGTGTAGACCATAGGTTATGTCAGCCACGCCATCACGTGCCATGTCGTAATGGGCGGGTGGTGCGCCAAGCGGCTTGGCCAACACACGGATTTTCACACGACCTTCGGTGACCTCTTCGACCTGCTTTGCCCACGGCTTGATCGCCCCCACGACCAACTGATGGCGCGGCGGTAGCCAGCTTGAAAGAACAAGCTCTGTTGCCGCAAAAGCAGGCATGGCTGTCAGTGTGGTGACGAGGGCTACCCCGCCAAGAATAGTGCGTTTGATGATGTTCAACTGTGATCCTCCCAGATTGTCAATTGGGAAGCCGCGTGTTTACGAGGTTCCTCTCCTCGCTCACACCACAACAGGCTCCCTCCGGATTAATACTTAACATGTTAATTTTAAATTAGACAAGTTCAACCTTCGCGGTAGCTCTTTAGCATTGGCGAAGACCGGATAAGTTCACAAGAGCACCAACAACCGGCGGGAGAAGCGCGCGCCCACATTTAAGCTTATTGAAAAGTACAGGCTATACGGATGATTGGGAGTGTGGACCCCAGACGCCATCTGACGCGGACTTGCCCTGATCGCACAGGAGGCCGGGGCCGTATTATGCAGATCCCTTCTATTCTGAAGGGATCTGCTTGTCCGACAAACGAATGTTTAGAGTAATGGTCTTACTGCCCGCGCTGATCCAGCATGAATACATCAAAAAACTCAGTGAGTTGATCATGCGCATCGAGAGGCAAGATAGTCGCAATATGCTGGTCTGGTCTGACCACGACCACACAGCCCTTGGATCGATCAATGCCGCGCATTTCATAGACGTCCTTGTCCGAGTCGGTTTGAAACACTTTCTCGTAATCCCGCAACCCGTATTTACCTTTTGCTGGCCACAGATAGTCCTGTAGGTCGTGCATGGATAAGTCCTGCTGCTGGAAGACGGAATACGTGTCGATGACCGCATCTATATCCGCCCCTTTCGGAGTGTATTTCTTCACCGGCGACTTTTCATTGTTGGCAAGAAAATCAACCAGCCGGGCAGAGGCCGAAGTCGGCTCTATTGGCGATTGCGTATCACCAAACACAAACAGGCGCCAACGACCATCCGCCTTCACCAGATGCCCCAGATGTTGGCTCCGGCCGTCTGCCACGCGCGTAGCTTCAGCAGAGTGGAACCGCTGGCCTATATGAAAGCCCGTTGCCAATTCCTGATTTTCCTGCCCGGTGCAAATGTATGACGGGTAGTATTCGATTGACGTCCCAGCCACAAAGCCGCTCTGACGCTTCATGAACGCTTCAATCTTGGTGGTATCAATCTTGGCCTGCTCGGAAGCGTCCCCTGCAACGGGGCGCGTGGCAACCAATTTTGATAGCTCACGATCAGCGTCAATCAGTTGTTGCGCAACCTTGCGACGCTCCGTGCCATAGGTGCTCAAAAGCTTTGGATCGCTGCGACCTTGCAGAACAGCGGCCAATTTCCATCCAAGATTGAAGGTGTCCGGCAGCGAGGTGTTCAACCCCCACCCGCCCTTCGGGCTATGAGTGTGGCAGGCATCACCAGCCACAAAGGCACGGGGAATAATGTTATCTGAACTGCCAATCGGTCGATTGTCAAAGCGGTCTGCAATGCGCTGGCCTACCTCATAGATGGACCACCAGGCGACCTCTTTCACATCCAGCTTATATGGATGGAACACCTTCTGCGCCTTCGCGATCAGATCCTGCTCGGTCAGTTTGACATCTGCCACGCGTTTATCTTTGCCCAGCAGATCCAGCTCCACATAAAACCTGCAAAGATATCCACCTTCCCGCGGAATCGTCATGACGGCCCCGTGGTCATGAGATTGGAGGAAACTCTTCACACGGATATAGGGAAAATCCGTCTTGAGAAGAATATCCATGACGCCCCACGCCTTGTTGGCAGATTCCCCCTGAAGCCGAATATCCAAGGCTTTGCGCACACTGCTTCGCGCCCCATCGCTCCCGACAATATAACGGGCCTTGATGACCTCTTCGGCTTGCTTGCCTTCTTTATCGGTGCGCTTGAATGTGGCCGTGATCGGATATGCGTCCAAGTCCTGTGTCAGGCTGTCATCAATCTCCAAGGAGACCAGTTCGCGGCTGTAGTGCGGGCGCAAAGCGGTGATGGAGTTTTTCATACCATCCAGCAAGAGCTCGTGAAGGCGTGCCTGATTGACGATCCCATGAGTAAACTCGGAAAGTCCGGCTCTCGCGTCAGGAATTTTATGAGTCAGTTTGATATTCTGCGGATTTTCCGGATCCGGTTCCCAAAATGTATTTTGCTTCAGCTGATAGGTTTCTTTCACGACCATTTCGCTGCTGTTAAACGCTTCCATAATTTCCATAGTGCGAGAAGAAATGCCATCTGCACGTCCGAACAGAAGCGGACCGGGCTCTTTGTCGACAATGCAAGTGGTAATGTCGGCAAACTCGCTCATCTGACGCGCCATGGTCAGACCTGCGGGACCAGTCCCCACAATCAGCACGTCAACTTGAGCCGGCAGATCTTCGATCGGTGGGTTCGGATATGGTTTTCTAGCAGCATCGGGAATCTGATAATTCCCCGGTTTGAAGCCATTTAAATGAAATTGCATGAGGTTTCCTCCCAAATCAATGCAGCTCACTTGTGCTTTAAAATACTGATCTGGCCCGGTGAAGGGCCAGACCTAGGCTGCGCGTGATGGCCCGGGCCCCCATGTCCCGGGCATCTGTTTCCTTAGGCCGCCAATCAGTCGAGAGAAAAGACGACATTGGTTTGACCGGTGCCCGAAGACGGGAAGTATTCGGTGATCACTTCACCTCTGCCCTTATAGTCTTTCCAACCAAGGGCGCCAAAAAGCATGATGGTGTCATGCATATCGCCCTCGCCGTCACAATATTTTGCATAGTCGGGCAGCATATCGAGGAAGAGCTCATTCTCGCCATTTCGCCACATCTCAAGCACACGACGATCCACGACCTCATTGAATTTGGAAGAGATGGTGAAGGTGCCGTTATTCTCGGCATAGATATCATTGGGCCAGATCTGATGGCTGAGTGAGCCGGAGGCGATTAGCGCAACCTTTGAATCGGACTTCTCGATTGCCTTGCGGATCGCCAATCCCAGCCTGCGCGAGCTTTCAAGGCTGTGCACGGTACACATGGCCGCAACGGAAACGACTTTCAAAGCAGAGTCTGCGTTCATGTAGCGCATCGGAACCAACGTGCCATATTCCAGGTCAAGGCTATCGACCTGATGGCTCAGCGTATAGACATCATCCTCTCGCGCAGTCTCCGCGATCAAGTTGCCGAGCGCCGCGTTTCCTTCATATTCGTAAGGCAGATCCTTGATGAACTGGGGAAATTCATGCGAAGTGAACATCCCTTTGAAGCGGTGATTGGCGTTGACATGATAGGCCGCGTTAACAAGCCAATGGGTATCGAGCACCACAAAGGTATCCGCTCCGGCTTCGCGTGCCCGGCGGCCGATCTCGGCATGCCCATCAATGGCGGCCTGTCTGCAGCCTTTCAATTTTGTATCCCGTTCGGACATGACCATGGTTGGTACATGTGTGACCTTGGCGGCCAATACGATTTCACCCATAGCTTTTCCTCCCTCTACGGTGAATGGTGTGCACCCGCTCCCTCACTTCCTGCGTCCCCGGCCTAACCGGCGACCAATAACAGCGAAAGAACGGGAAAGAAAATCAGCAGCAGAAGCCGCAGAATATCGGCGATCCAGAACGGCAGAATGCCCTTGAAGATGGTCTTGAGCGAAACATCGGGCAAGGTCGCCTTGAGAACGAAAACATTCATGCCAATGGGGGGCGTGATCAGCGAGATCTCGGTGACAACAACCACAATGATGCCAAACCAGATCAAGGCGAATTCCGTGTCCGACAGCAGATCCATGCCGAAGTCCAACTGATACATCAGCGGATAGAAGATCGGAACGGTCAACAGGATCATGGAAAGGCTTTCCAGCACAGTGCCAAGAAGCAGATAGATGATGATGATCATCGCCATGATGATCCAGGCATTGACCTCAAGAGAATCAATGAAATAAGCCAACTCATCGGGGAGACCGGCAAGGTTGATATAGTTGGAGAAAACCTCCGCGCCAATGATGACAAGAAAGATCATGGCTGTGCTTTCCGCCGTATCCATCAATGCGCGCCAGACTTCCTTTACCTTCGCATGACCGGTTGCAACGACCATAAGGAGCGCCATACCAGAGCCCATGCCTGCAGCTTCAATCGGCGTGAAGAACCCACCATAGATACCGATCATGATAAAGGCGAACAGTGCGACAGACAGGATGACACCATAGAGGCCTTCGACCGGATGATCGTCAATATCATAGGATTTTGGAGCCAGCGATGGGTTCAGCTTGACAGCGACCCAAACCGCAAGAACATAGCCCAACAATCCTATGATCCCGGGGATGATGCCAGCCAGAAACAGCAGGCCGATATCGCTTTCGGTCAAAATCCCGTAAATGATTAGAATAACCGAAGGCGGAATAAGAATACCCAGTGTACCACCTGCAGCGATTGCCCCCGAGGAAAGGCTGTCGGAATAGCCAAATTTCCGTAAGGATGGCATCGCAACCTTTGACATTGTCGCAGCCGTTGCGAGCGACGATCCTGATACGGCCGAAAAGCCGCCGCAAGACAAAACCGCAGCCATTGCCAGTCCGCCCGGCAGGCGCCTGACAAGACGTTGGGTTGCCGAAAACAATCCAGCAGCGACGCCCGAATAGGCAAGCAGATTGCCCATGAAAATGAACAGCGGAATAACCGAAAGCGAATAGGAAAATACCGTATCGAATGCCGTCGTTGAAACCATGATCAAAGACGCATCGATGCCGCGTAAAAGAGCAAATCCAATGGTCCCAATCACAATCATGGCGATCGCGATTGGGACGCGAAACATGGCAAGCGCCAACAGCAGAGCCGTTGCAATGAGAGGTTCGGTCATATCAAAACTCCTGGCGTTTGCGCATTGGAACGAGCACAATCAGGCCGCTGACCAGATAGGTGATGGCTCCAAGTAAAGCGGCAGGCCAAACCGGCAACGAAAGATCGTTGGTCACAGCGCCGTCTTCGAACAATTTCAAGCCATGCTCCCCAACATTCCAGCTGAGAACAAAGAACACAATTGCCGTAACCGCGGCCCCGAAGCGCCCTATCCGTAAATAGGTCTCGGAACTCCAGAAATGGCTTAGTAGGTCTACCTCCACATGACTGTCCTTGAATGTAGTCATGGGCAGAGCCGCCAGCACCAGATCGGCAAGCAGGATCTGGGTCAATTCAAAGGCGCCGGGCAATGGGGCGTCAAAGAAATAGCGCCCGATAACGTCGATCACGGTTACCGCCACGAGTGTGAGCAGGAAGGCCGCAGCCATTGCAGGCAGAACACGGACGATGATGAAGCGAAGTCCTTTGAGGGGCTTCGGGTGTTTACGATGTGCAGCCATCATTTGTTTGGCTTTACAGTTTGCATGCTCGCAAGAGCAGCGGCGGCATCGTAGCCTTGCGCCTCAACAGCTTCGATCCAAAGTTTCTCAACGCCAGCCGAGACGTCTAGGATTTTGCCCAAAACGGCTTCGTCTGCTGCATAGACAGTGATACCAGCCTTCTTTGTGGACGTGAGGCCCTTGGCATCGGCGTCATCCCAAGCTTTGCCAGCCAGTTCAGAAAAAGCCTCACCGGAAACCGACATGATCGCGGTCTTGTCTTCATCTGAAATGCCATCCCATTTGGCCTGGTTCATCACCAAAAACCAGGAGGTGTTGTAAAGGCCACCGGGCACAGTCATGACGTCGGTGATGTGCTTATCAAGTTTGAAGGCGCGGACTGAATCCATAGCCATGCAAATGCCGTCAATCACACCGCGCGTGAGCTTTTCATAAACTTCACCCGATGACATGAACAATGTGGTCGCGCCCACCCCTGACATCAGGTCAGCAGGATAGCCCCCCGGAGTTCTAAGCTTAAACCCCTGAAACCTGTCCGGGCTGTCAAAATGATAGTCCTTGGAAAGCAGCACGCCGGGACCATGGGTAAAAAGCCCCAAAAGCTTGGTTCCTTCATGTTCCTTGGCCGCCTCCAGCTGACCACCATAGATAGTCCAGAAATTCTTGGAGATTTCGGTCGCACTCTTGCCAAGAAATGAGAATTGCCCAATACGAGAGCGCAGGAAGCGGTCATCCTTGGTAAAACTGTGAAGACCGTATGTGATGTCGGCGACACCATCTTTTGCCATGTCGAAATGCGCAGGGGGTGCCCCCAGAGGCTTTGTAAGAACGCGAACAGTCACGCGTCCTTCAGTGACCTTGTCCACTTGTTTCGCCCAAGGCTTAATGGCTCCCATGACCAACGGATGCCGTGGCGGCAGCCAGCTGGACAGAACCAGTTTAGTGTCAGCACTTGCACCACCACTAGCGAACATGGAAACAGCAAGCATAGCCCCTGCAAGAAAATTACGTCTGGAAATGGTCATTGATATTCCTCCCCCTGTGACCGCCTGTGATCAAATCGGTTTGATGGACAATCTCTCCTCTAAAGTTCGCCGCTCACAGTTCAAATTTTTATTTAACTTGTTAACAATATAGCAGAGTTGGTTCTGCTTTCCATTGCCTACATTTGTCGAATTCAAGCAAAATTCTTTTGCAAGGCAACGAGCCCTGCGCGCAAAACACCGACATCGGAGCCAACGGCCAGAAACTCGACCCCAAGTTGCTTGTAGCCCTGGGCAAGAGATTGATCGGACGTCAAGATTCCCGCTGCTTTGCCTGCTGCCTGAATGCGTTTGAGCGTATCGGTGACGATCTTCTGCACCTCTGGCGCTCCCGGACGCCCCAAATATCCAAGGTCCGCAGCCAGATCAGCTGGCCCTACAAAAACGCCATCAACGCCATCAACAGCAAGAATGTCATCAAGAGCATCAAGCCCGGCCCGGCTCTCTACCTGAAGCAAAACGCAAACCTCTTCGTTGGCGGTTTGTAGATAGTCGGCAATGCCATTATACTCAGAAGCACGAGCCAGAGCCGCCCCCACGCCTCTTACGCCATGTGGTGGATATTTCGCCGACCGAACAACCTCGGCAGCCTGCTCGCTGCTTTCAATCATCGGAACAAGCAGAGTCTGAGCCCCGATATCAAGCATCTGCTTTATCTCGGCCCGATTATCATCGCGTGTCCTGACCACAGCCTGCGTCTTTGCACCGATTGAACGGAGCTGCGCAAGCGTATCGCGCAAACCGTTCGGCCCGTGTTCTCCATCAATCAGCAACCAGTCAAATCCGGTTCCGCTGCACAATTCAGCGACAGATGGATCTCCCAGACCCAGCCAAAGGCCGATTTGTGTCTCACCTGCCTTGAGGCGCGTTTTGAAGATATTCTCTGGGGCTGGCATGGGAGCCTCCTTCATTCAAAATTTACAGTTACATGGCCGAAATCGCCATAATCGGCAGCAATGCGTGTGCCGGCCGGACATTCGATAGGCGCGATGAAGGAGCCGGCCAAGACAACCTGCCCTGCTTCGATGCGCTGGCCATAGTGCCCCATCCGTTCCGATAGCCAGACGATGCCCATGACCGGATCATTCAGCACAGCAGCCCCAAGGCCCGTGGCCGTAACTTCATCATTCTTGGTCAGGATTGCGCCCACCCACCGAAGGTCATACGCCTCGGGTGCATGGCGCTGTTCTCCCAACACGATGCCACCGTTGGCGGCATTATCTGAGACCGTATCGAAAATTTTTCGGGT
The DNA here is from genome assembly GCF_963665895.2 of Cohaesibacter marisflavi. Classification (NCBI taxonomy): domain Bacteria; kingdom Pseudomonadati; phylum Pseudomonadota; class Alphaproteobacteria; order Hyphomicrobiales; family Cohaesibacteraceae; genus Cohaesibacter; species Cohaesibacter marisflavi. The sequence goes on from NZ_OY762534.1 coordinate 1,232,994, forward strand.
CTGGCCTGTTTTGGCGTCTTGCCTTGCAATCCGCGTATCCAGTATCTCCAGAGCTGGAGCGACATAATCGGTCGCCGCCAGAACATCCTCCCTACTGACTTTTCCATCCAGTGGAGCTTTCATGATGAAGGCAATTTCCGCTTCGATACGCGGCTGGATAAAGCGGGTCGCCGGTATGGAAGACCCGTTCTTAAAGTCCATATCGTCATAGAGAACCCCACTGTCCGGCGTAGAAATGCCCAGAGCATCCTGCATGACCTTGGACGTCAGACCGATTTTCCAGCCGATGATGGACCGGCCCTGCGCCTTCTTGTGCGGCATTTGAGCAGCCTGAATGGCATAGGCATCGTCCAAAGTAATGTCAGGATATTGAACGGAGAGCAGACCAATCTGCTGCCGTGTCTGTTCTGCCTTCAGCAAATCTGCCGCCGCATTTTGAATGGCTTGTTCACTTAGCATTGTTCATCCTCCACGCCATTGCGTAGCAGGCCAATGCCTTCTGCTTCCACTTCGATCACATCGCCCGGCTTTAACCAGACAGGAGGATCAAATCGCGCGCCAGCCCCAGTGGGTGTTCCGCAAACGATGACGTCGCCAGGAACCAGCGTGCAGAAGGTGGACACATAGGCAATGATATAGCGGAAGCTGAACATCATGCGCGACGTGCGGTCCTGCTGACGCATTTCACCATTGACCCGGGTTGTCAGTTCAATGTCATCCAATTGGTCGGCTGACCGGAAAGGCACAAGCCAAGGGCCTATGGCGCCCGAGCTGTCCCAGTTTTTGCCTTGGGTGACATTGAATTTGGCATGACGCACCCAGTCGCGAATGGTGCCCTCATTACACAGGGTCAGAGCGGCGATATGGTCATAGGCATCCGCTTCAGCGATCCGCCGCCCGCCCTTGCCGATGACAATGGTGACTTCGCCTTCATAGTCGAGCTGAGGACTTTCCGGCGGCCGCACGAGATTGCCTTCATGACCAGTAAAACTGCGCGGAAAGCGAATGAACATCGACGGCTTGGACGGGGCGGCCTGCCCGTCCTTGTACTCGGCATTGCGATCTGGGAAGTTGACCCCGATGCAAATCAGCTTTTCCGGCTTGTCGATAGGAATGAGATAGTCGACATCCTCTTCTCGATAAGCAGCAGAACGCCCTTCCGCTGCCTTGATGAGCTCTTCAAGTGCTCCGGCTTCGATGACTTCCTTGAGGCTCGGAAAACGCGTTCCGAACTCTGGCGTCAAATCGATAATGCCTTCATCCGTTACCAAGCCATAGCGATCGGAACCATTGGCATGAAAGGCCGCAATGCGTGCGGGAATTGATTTCATAGTCAGCCTCCTCAGGCTATTCCGCCGAAGCAGAGATATTTGATTTCAATGAATTCCTCGATGCCATAACGGGACCCTTCCCGCCCGAGGCCAGAGGATTTGATGCCGCCAAACGGCGCTTCAGCTGTCGAGATAAGACCGGTATTGATGCCGACCATTCCATATTCAAGTTGTTCCCCGACCATCCACGCACGCGCCAAATCGCGCGTATAGAAATAGGAAGCCAAGCCGAATTCGGTGTCGTTTGACATGGCAACGACGTCAGCATCCTCTTCAAATCGGAACAGCGGAGCGACAGGACCGAAGGTTTCCTCCGAAGCGATCGCCATATCCTGTGTCACGCCGGTGAGGACCGTCGGTTCAAAGAAGGTGCCCCCCAGTGCATGGACTGAGCCTCCACACATGAGGCTTGCCCCTTTGCTTGTGGCATCTGTGATATGTTCCTCGACTTTGGCAATGGCTTTGTCGTCAATCAACGGACCGAAGATCGTGTCTTGCTCCAAACCATTTCCAACCTTAAGGGTCGACAGTTTTGCAGCGAGTTTTTGTGCGAAAGCCTCATAGACGCCGGATTGGACATAGATCCGGTTGGCACAGACACAGGTTTGGCCATTGTTGCGAAACTTTGAGATGATCGCCCCTTCAACAGCGGCGTCCAGATCCGCATCATCGAACACGATGAATGGCGCATTGCCTCCAAGCTCGAGCGCCAGCTTCTTGACCGTTGGCGCGCATTGTCGCATCAACTCCACCCCCACCGGTGTCGAGCCGGTAAAGGTCAGTTTACGAACCTTTTCACTGCCGGTCATCACCGCCCCAATGGCTCGCGCAGGCCCGGTAATGACCGACAGCAGACCATCAGGAAGCCCTGCCCGTTGCGCAAGGACTGCGAGCGCAATGGCAGAAAAGGGCGTCTGCTCGGCAGGTTTGAGAACCATGGCACAACCGGCTGCGAGCGCTGGGCCTGCCTTGCGTGTGATCATGGCGTTGGGAAAGTTCCACGGCGTAATCGCTGCAACGACACCAATCGGTTGCTTGATGACAACAATCCGCTTGTCCTCGGCATGACCGGGGATCACATCGCCATAAACCCTGCGCGCTTCTTCGGCGAACCACTCGATGAAAGATGCGCCATAGAGGATCTCGCCCTTCGCTTCCGCCAGCGGCTTGCCCTGCTCCAACGTCAGGATCAGCGCCAGATCATCCGCATTCTCGATCACGAGATCGTACCAGCGCCGCAGGATGATCGATCGTTCCTTGGCTGTTTTGGCAGCCCAGAGTTTCTGCGCAGCGTCTGCGGCCTTGATAGCTGCCTCTGTTTCAGCGGCTCCAAGGCTTGGGACACAGCCGATGGTCTCGCCCGTCGCCGGGTTGGTGACCACTATTCCCGTATCGTCCGCAGGTATCCAGTGCTCCCCAACGAGAGCGGCCTGCTTGAGCAGTGACGGATCTTTGAGCATCAGTTAGTCCTCATTTCGAACTGCCTAGGAAGGGCCTTTCCGGCCCATCCCGAACCATCAACTCACGGGGCGATGATCGGGCTTGCTGCCATATCGCTCTGTTTTGGCTCAAGGTCTTCAAACAGGGAGCCATGTTCGAACCAGGACCGTGGAGCCGGTGCTCCCCAAAGAGTCTGGCGTTGAGGATCTTTGAGGTCCCATTTGATGGCCTCCAGATCGGGATCAACAGTTTGATAATCAGAGCAGTAGATCTCGATACGGTGCCCATCCGGATCAAGAATGTAGAGGAAGAAGGCGTTGGAGATGCCGTGGCGACCCGGGCCGCGTTCGATATTGCTTACATAGCCAGTGGTCGCCATCAGATCGCACAGATCGATGATGTTGAGTGGGGTTGGCACCCAGAAAGCGGTGTGGTGCAGGCGCGGCCCCAGACCATTGGTAAAGGCGATATCATGCACGCCGCCCTTGCGATGCGTCCAGGCAGCCCATAGTTTGCCGCTTTCCTCGTCCTCGGTATATTCCGTTACACGGAAGCCAATTTCATTGTAGAAAGCCACACTCTCATCAACCGAAGATGAGAAGCAGTTGAAATGATCGATGCGTAGCGGCTTCACGCCCTTGTAAAGTTCATATTTTTGATGAATTGGAGCAAGGCGATCCATCTGGAAATAGAATTCAATCGGCATGCCGAAATTGTCGACGGTAGCGAGAGTGCGCCCCTGATAATCGCGTTCGACCCATTCAACCCGATGGCCTTTTTGTTTGAACCAATCATGTGCCTTGTCCAGTTCGTCCTCGGAAAACACCTTGAAAGACAGGCTTTGTACATCGCTTTTGTCCGTTTTGCTCAGGACAAGGCAGTGATGGCCACGCTCTTCCAGAGCACGAAGATAGATTGCACTATCCGTCTCATCGGTGACCTGCAGGCCGAGAGTGTCTACATAAAAGCGACGGCTTGCGCTGAGATCCTTGACGCCGAAAACAACGTGGCTCAGGCGTAGAATGTTAAATGGCGGATACAGATTTGGTGCTGGAATAGGCATGTTTCTCTCTCCCCTGGACACATATAGGTGTCCTGTATTTTGTTTTGCGGCTCTCACTGGAACGCTTGATTAACAGTAGTCTGGGGCAGGTTTGCCTGCCCCAATGTGCTCTTGGGTTGAGCCGGTCAGCCCAACCGAGGCACTTTGTGATGTTGTCTTGGGAAGGAAACATTGACGGTTTCCATATAGAAGTCGAAGGACCAGTCCCCACCATCTCGCCCGATGCCGGATGCTTTGACGCCCCCAAACGGCGATGGCAAATGACGCACATTTTCTGAGTTCACCCACATCATTCCGGCCTCAAGGCTGTCGGTCATGCGCATGGCGCGATCCAGATCACTTGTCCAGAGATAGGCCGCGAGGCCATACTGAACATCATTGGCAAGGGCCAAAGCCTCGTCTTCATCCTTAAACGGAATGGCAGTCAGAACGGGACCGAAAATCTCTTCCTGTGCAATGGCCATGCTATTGTTGGCACCGGTGAACAATGTTGGGCTAACAAAGCAACCAACCTCACCGACCTTCTGACCACCAGCTGCAATGGTTGCCCCCTCCTCGCGCGCCTTGGCGAAATAGGACAAGACCTTTTCCTCATGCACCGGATGGATGAGCGGCCCGACGACAGTTTCCGGATCAAGCGGATGCCCGACCTTGATGCTCTTGGCAACGTCTGCCACCTTGGCCGTGAACTCTTCATAGATGCTTTCCTGCACCAGCAGGCGCGAGGATGAGGTGCAACGCTCCCCATTCAGCGAATAAATCATGAAGGTTGCTGCGTTTACTGCGCGATCAAGATCGGCGTCATCAAACACGATTACCGGGTTCTTGCCACCAAGTTCGAAATGGAACCGCTTAAGGGTATCCGCGCCCTGACGCATGATGTGCGAACCGGTGCGACTTTCTCCAACAAAGGCAATAGCCTTGATGTCCGGATGCTCGGTCAAAGCACGACCGGCACCGTCGCCAAACCCGTTGACAAGGTTGAGGACGCCTTTCGGCAACCCAGCCTCTTCCGCGATCTCAACAAGAAGCTTGGCCGTCATGGGCGAAAATTCTGCGGGTTTGTGCACCACGGTGCAACCAGCGGCGAGAGCCGGAGCAATCTTCCAGGTAGACAACATGAAGGGTGTATTCCACGGCGTGATCACACCGATCGGTCCGATCGGCCGGCGCGAAGTCACATTCATCTGATTGGGATTGCGAAGAGCCACCCCGTCTTCGGCTGAAGGGGCCTGATCGGCAAAGAAACGAAAGTTTGCGGCACCACGAACAGCAGCCTTCGACATGAAACGCAGGGCCTGCCCTGTATCCATGCACTCGGTAAAGGCAACTTCCTCGGCCCGGGCTTCAATGGCTTCCGCAACCTTGATCAGGATGGCCTTTCGTTCCTTTCCGGGCATTTTTGACCAACCGACAAAGGCGTCCTTGGCAGCTGCGACAGCCGCATCGATGTCGGACGCATCCCCTTTGGCGACTTGCGCCAGAACAGAGCCGTCCACCGGGGAGATGGTCTCAAATGTATCACCAGTATTCGCAGGGACACTGGCCCCGGCGATATGGTTCATCACACCAGTCTCACGGAATTTCGCAAGATATCCCTGGGCTTTGGATAGATTCTCATCAAGAGCGCTCATAGATCTTCCTTTAATTCTGGCCTGATAGGCGGGCATGAATAGGGGTGTCTTTCCAGCTCAGGTCTGGGTTGATGACACGAATTTCGAGGGAGAGCGCAAAATGCGTCGTGGCCAAAGGTTCTTGAAGAGCGTCGCTGACTGCTGCGAATATCTCGTCCCCTGCAGACTTGAGCTGTGCTGTTGAACGACCAGAACCGACCGACAGGGTGAGTGCCGCAAAATCATTTTGCGGCAGCCCATCAGCAACGATGGCAAAATCCGCCTTGAAGGCACGCACTCGAATTCCCGCCTTAGGGAAAATTCCAGTTTTAAGCATCGCTTCATAGGCTGTACGGCATAGCTCCGCTATGTCAGCACGGCTTTCCAGACCCGCTGAATACTCGATTTTCAGATGTGGCACGATTTCCTCCCAATTATTTACTTAACATGTTAAATTATTCTGCTAATGTCAATCTGGCCACTATTCAATTTTAGTCTAGTGTTACAAAGTCTGGTAATTTGCGATCTTGCATCGATTTCTGAATATTTCTCGACAGTAGAAGCAATCACGCCGAAGGAGTTTAGGGAATGACAAAACAACCGACCCGCGCTGGCATGGAACTGAGCCAGACACAAAGAACGTTGCCAATCGCCCTATTGAGAGCGCGCGAGGCGGTGATGGATTATTTCAGGCCCTTGCTCGCGGAGCATGATGTCACGGAGCAGCAATGGCGCGTGATGCGCGTACTGGATGAGTTGGGAACTGTGGACGCCAGTTTTCTGGCCCGGCAAGCCTGTATTCTTGCCCCTTCCCTTACACGCATTATGCGAACGCTGGAGGCTCGCGGGTTTGTGGAGGTGAGCCGTGATAGCTCTGATGGTCGGCGCACATTGGTCTGCCTGAGTAAGGAAGGAAGCCAATTCATTCGGAAGCTAGCCCCGGCTAGTGCCAAGATTTATCAAGACATTGAAAGCAAAATTGGCGGCGAACGAATTGGCACGTTGCTCGATGAGATCGAGATTCTGCTCGAAGCCCTCAGCCCGGAAAAATGAGACTATATTCGCCATCATCGCCTATGGAGAAGAGGATTGTTGTAAACTAGCGGAAAGCCATGCCGAAGATATTCCCCACAATCATCCCTTTGCTGATGGCATCAAACGAGATTCGTTTCCAACATACGACCTTTTCCTTGCCTAGAATGCATACGATCTGGATTCTGCTCTTGGTGTTGAACACGCTGACTTGGAGGAATAGCTGGGCAAGGCCTGATTACTCGGGACGAGGCTGCATAGCACTTTTTAACCTATTGCCAGAAAGGCGAGAGCTACAGCCGGCCCAATCCGAATTATGGCACAATTGGATGTCTAGGAAATTTTGGGTGATATATATAGAGCCTCGATTTCCCGTTTATCAAAATGGTACGGGGCCGTCCAAATACGGACACTTGTTTACGAGCTTTCTCGGCAGCCCCGTTTTCCCACCCCAGCCATTCGATTGAAGCGCAGCATATGAGACAAGAAGGCTTTTGTGTCTCGTGCCAAAGCTCGCTCTAGATTACCAACAGGGGTATGCCAGTTGTACGGCCGTTTTCCAAAGCTGTTTGCGCTGCACCCGCGTCAGACAGCGGATACAGGATTTCCCTAGGGATTTCAGTACTGGCTTTTAGCGCATGAATCATCACGGGTGTCACTGCATTGTATCGCACCGGATTTGACAGATATGCCATCACACTTGGTGCATGGAATGCAAGACTTCTCAAAGGACTCAAATCTGTTGCTGTTAGCGATGCAAGGGCGCCGCCAGCTTGGCCAATACTTGCAAAGGTTCCAAATTTCTTCGTGGCCTCCAAAGAGGCCCTGAATGTTGGCTCGCCGATGCCATCGATCGTGAAGTCCACACCTTCGCCATCCGTCCAATCTAGCACGGCTTTAGCTATGTCCGCATCTCTGCCAATGATCACGGTATCTGCTCCATAGCCGAAAGCAACTTGCGCCTTTTCATCCGAGCTTGCTGTCGCAATAACCCGCGCGCCCAACAGTTTGGCCCAAGGCACCACAATGCTGGCCAGACCGCCCGCCCCCGCATGGATCAAGATTTTTGTTCCTAGTGACACTGCGTGCACTCTAAAGAGTAGCATATGGGCGGTGAAGGCCCGCAGGAGGCTGCCTGCGGCGTGCGAGTCAGAAATGTCTGCTGGAAGCTTTATCGCGCGCCATGCTGGCAAAATTCGAGCCTCAGCGTATCCACCCACAACGCCGGCGTAGCCAACACGATCCCCTACAGCGAGATGGCTAACACCGTCTCCAATTTCCTCCACCACGCCTACGCCCTCAACGCCGAGAATAGCTGGCATGGGGAGCGGATAGATGCCCTTGCGTTGATAGATATCGATAAAATTCACGCCTGCGAATGTCTGCCGCAGCCGGATTTCGCCGTGTCTCGGCATTCCAGGATCTCGTACGACAAGTGATAGATTCTTGACAGCGCCGGGACCGGACAATTCGATAACCTTGTTCATGATTGACCTCGTTAAATCGTTACGAGGTGAAGGATCTGTAATTTTCTTGCCTTTTGGAATGCGCAAATTGCGCATATATTTGATGCATATTTTAACCTTGAAAGGCGTGTCTGGTGTGATGGATTGGGAGAATATTCGGTATTTCAGAGCCGTGATTGAAACCGGCAGCGTTGCCGCAGCTGCCCGTGAGCTAGGCGTTGAACGAACCACAGTGACCCGACGGATACAAGCGCTCGAGCGAGAAACAGGGCTCGAGCTTTTTGACCGTCGCGGAAGGCGATTGGTGCTGACGGCAGCAGGGCAAGATTATGCTCATGTAACGGGCCGCATGTCTGACGCTGCACAGGAAGCGGCCCTTTGTGCGGAAGGGATACGGCCGGGGATGAGTGGTCGCATCAAAATCTCGGCCCCACCCTCTCTTGCCAAAGCGCGATTGATTGCCCCCCTTTTGGCATTCGGGTTTAAGCATCCAAAACTAGAAATCGAGCTCATTGGTGAAATCGGTTTTGCCTCGCTGCATCGTGGCGAGGCTGATATAGCGGTTCGGTTGTCTCGCCCGGAAGAAGGGGATCTCGCGATTTCCAAAATGAGTTCGATTGCGTTTCACCTCTACGGGCATCGAGATTATGTTGCGAACACGCCCGAAGATAAGAGGCGCTATATTGGTCAAAGCGACGAGACCGTAGCTACGCCACAACATGTGGCCCTCAAACAGATAGCTGGCGGAAAGTTTGCCATTTATTTGGATGACATTGACCTTCAATTGGCCGCTGTCCTCGCAAAGGGCGGCATTGCCGCATTGCCCGATTTCCTCGTCGAGCATCAGGATGACCTAGTGCATTTGGGAGCGAAGACCCCGCTTGTCGAGCGCGAAGTCTGGTCCGTGACCCATAATGCTCAGCGTCACCAAGAAAGGATCAAGGAAACGATCAATGTTATCAGACAGGCTCTTCACTGATGCGTCAGGCTTGAGAAATGATAGGCAGTTTGAAACCCCAAAGTGTCTACAATTATAGGGGCAATTCACTTCAAGTGATGGCAGATCTTCAGGATAAACGCAAACTCCGGGTCCACGACGGTGTCCGTTATCAAATGAAATGGTACCAAAGTGGCTTCAAGGTAAGAGAGCATTTGTCTCATCTGGTTGTAGATACTATGCGGCGGTTTTTCGGTGAAGCAAGCGCCTTTTTTCGAGTGTATCCTGTATGATGATTTTTTTTTGCCTGATGTCTGTCTCATAACCTTTCCTATGGGGTTAGGATGAGACAAAATCTCTCTCTCTTAGCAAATCAACCTAGTTGGACCCATAGGCGTTGATGGCGAACAGGCCCACACCCGATTCTCGCAGGTGTGAGCTTCTCCCGGAAAACTGGGCGATGACATATGCTGCAAATTTTGATTCGCTCATCTTTAAGCACCGTGTTTAGGCCAGCCTCTGGAGCCCGCCACTTTACTACCGCAACAAGTCAGCGGCTTTTTCGGCGATCATCACGACAGGGGATGCGGTGTTGCCGGAGACAACTTTCGGCATGATAGAAGCGTCTATGACCTGCCCCCTCCACGCAGAGATTTCAATGTCATCCGGTTTCAAAATCCCACCCGTGGCTTCCTAGAAGCCATAAAGTTTTTCGGCGTTTTTCCATGTGCAGGCCAGATACTGCTCGGGAGACAGAACCCTCTGCAGCAGCTTCAGCATAGGTGGAATTTGTGGAAGCGGCGGCTTCGTCATCACATGCGGCCAGTCGCTGCCCCAAATGCATTGGTCCGGGTAGGCTTGCGCAATGGTTGCGACCAAAGTGTCCAGATCGTCATAGTGTCCTATCTGGCGGCTGACTCGGGTGGGGGAAAGCTTGACCCAGACGCGGCCCGTATCCATCAGACGGCACAATTTTTGCAAATCCCCAGGCACGTCAGGGTCGACATGGGCAATATGATCTAGAACCAGTAAAACCGCTTTCGGAAGCTTCGGCATAAGAGACGCTATGTCGTCGAAACTCCGTGGTTCGGTGTTCAACTCGATGTGCCAGCCTAGGCCAGCGGCGACTTCACCAAGAGCAGGCAATGTGTGAAGATCGCTGCCCCCCAATCTCGCGCGGTCCTGAATTCTGATGGCACTCACGCCAGCTGCATGCAGCGCTGGCAGATCGGCCGTTTCCGGGTTGATCGCAGCAACACCGCGCAAGGAGAGCCCCACTGATTGCGAGAGTGTTTCAACCAGCCGCGAATTGTCTGTTCCATCGACTGACGCCTGAATGATAACAGCGCGCTTAATGCCTAAAGGAGCCACCTCCTGCTCATAATCCGCAATGTCTACAAGTGGGGGGTCATAGGCCCCGCTTGTCTTTGCTGGCCGTTTGAAGAAGGAATGGATGTGGCAATCACAGACCATGCTGGAATTGGAAAGATTAGCCATCGCGACCGGGCCTCTTGCTTCTGAAATATACGAAGACGCTGGTTGTGATCGACATCACAATAAGCACCAGCAAAATGAGCGTAATGGGAGAATCTGCAAAAATTGCGAACTTTCCACCACTTGTCAGCAAAGCTTGACGCACGCTTTGCTCAAAGGGATGCCCGAGAATGAGGCCGATGAGCAGAGGCGGAAGCGGAAAGCCGCTGCGCCGGAAGAGAAAGCCGAAAAAGCCAGCCCCTAACATGACCCAAACATCAAACAGGTTGTTGTTTACCGAGAAAGCGCCAAACAATGCCAGAATGGCAATCGCTGGCAGCAGATGCCGTGGCTGAATGCGCGTTACATGAATGGCAGCACGGAAAAGAAGAAGGCCAAGGATAACAGTCGGAATAGATGAAAACAGCAACGCTTCAAAAATGGCGTAAACTTCAAGTCCATTCTTTTCAAAGAGAAACGGACCGGGTGCCAAACCATGCAGCATGAATGCGCCCAGAATGACAGCCGTGACCGCGTCTCCGGGGATGCCAAGCGCCAGCGTGGGGACCAGAGCACCGCCCGTCACAGCATTGTTGGCAGCCTCGGGTGCGGCTATGCCTTCGGCTGCGCCCTTGCCGAATGTTTCCGGTTCCTTGGAGCGTGAGCGCGCCAGACTGTAGCTCATGAAGGCAGGAACGGTGGAGCCGATGCCCGGCAGAATACCAACGAAGGTGCCGATCATGGAGGAATAGAGGAGCGTCAGGCGCATGCGCCACATTTCAGCAACGGACACATGGGACGAGCGCAGCTCCGGCATGACATCGGCGCGAACCTCCGGCGCTCGGTTAAATACCTGCAGAAACACTTCCGACATTGCAAAAAGTCCAATCAGGACCGGAATGAGCTGGAAGCCGGATTCCATGGCGAAGGAATTGAACGTGAAACGCGGTGTACCACTGATCGGATCAAGTCCGACAATGCCTGCGCAAACACCAACCAGCACCATGATCAAGGCATCAAGCCGGGAACCGCCGCCAAAAAGCACGATCACCAAAAGTGCAAACAGCATCAACACCGCCATTTCGGCAGGCCCAAAATCAAGCGCCAGTCGCGCCAAAAGGTTCGGCAAGCGCCATGAGCACAAGGCAACTGAAGATATTGCCAAAGACACTGGCAAAAAGCGCCAGCCGCAGGGCGCGTCCACCTTCGCCGCGCCGCGCCATGGGAAAACCATCCATCGCAGTCGCCGCCGAGGATGGTGTGCCGGGTACATTAAGGAGGACAGCGGAAATCGATCCGCCAAAAATTGCCCCCTGATAGACACCCAGAAGCAGTATCATGGCGGGAACGGGCTGCATGGCAAATGTTACCGGAATAAGCAACGCGATAGCCATTGTCGGGCCCAGCCCCGGAATGGCGCCGATAATTACGCCGGTTGTAATGCCGATCAGGGCCGCAGCCACAATCCAGAGATCCAGCAATTGAAGAAATGCATCCCAAAGCACTGCGGAAGTCCTCACACTAAAAATATGTTAATTCATCAAGGAAGGGGAACGCCTATGCCGTAACGCCCGCCATAGTAGACGGTAATGGCGACAATCAAAGGAAGCCCCAAGACAAGCAGCGGCCGCCGCTCACCCAGCGCCAGCGTGGCAACAATGCCAAAAAAGATGGCTCCAGGAAGAAAACCAAAATGCGGCATTGACCAAAGCGCAATAATTGCGGCCAGCAGAACGATGAACACCTGACCATAGCGATGGACAGGACCGATCGGGGTTTTCTGTTCCCCGAAATTCAGGATCAGCCTCAATGCAGAAATTGCTGCCAGCAACCAGAGCACGACCACGGGAACCGTGCGTGCATCCGGCCACTGATCGCCAAAGCTAAAAATCTGAATTTCAGAATCCGCGATCCAGATTCCGACAAGCGAACTGACCAGCAATAGAATGCTGGTCAGAGCTGGCATGGTCAGTTGAAAATGCTTTGTTTTAGAGGTCATTGCCATTCACTTACTTGCTGATTTCTTTAGCAATTTCCTGATAGGCGTAGAAATTTTCCGAGATCGTCTTTTTCAGTGCCTCGCCCGACATGATACGGACTGGTTGGCCGAGCTTGGTCATGAATTTCTTGAATTCATCTGAGCTTGCAGCTTTCGTGAACGCAGTTTCCAGCTTGCTGATGATCGCAGGGTCGGTTCCAGCAGGAGCCAGAATGCCGACAATCGAGGGGAACTCAGCTTTGTAGCCAAGATCATTCAAAGTAGGCGAATCGGGAAATTCAGGATCTCGTGAGCCATCAAGCACACCAAGCAGGCGAAGCTGCCCGTCTTGGACGAGATCACGATAGGCTGGAACGAGCGAGATGTCGACATGACCGCCGAGAACTGCCGCGGTGGCTGCCGAGGCTCCATTGAAAGGCACATGTTGCAAAGCGCCACCCGACTGCTTGGCGACGGAAGTGAATGCCAGATGAGCACCACCAAGCGCACCTGCCGTACCAAAGCTGAGGCTTGTGCCGGATTTTGCCGCCTCAATCATGTCTTCAAATGTCTTGTAGGGCGAATCCGCCTTCACAAGAACGCCATGATAGGGGCCGGAATAGTTGAGAACAGGCTCAAAATCTTTGAGAGGATCGTAACCGACCGGGCGCAGAGCTGGTGTTACAAAAGAGGGTGATGAGGTCGCAGCAATTAATGTGTATCCATCAGCATCAGCCGCCGCAACGGCGCGCATGGCGTTTGCACCGCTGCCACCTGGCATATTTTCAACAACGATCGGTTGGCCGAGCAGCTTTTCGGTCTGCGAGGCAAGCTGCCGTGCGGATGTATCGGTCGTACCGCCAGCGCCATAGGGAATGATGATTTTAACTGCATGGTCTGGATAATTATCCGCAGCCTGAGCGACAAACGGTGTGAGCAGCATACCGGCAGCAAGTGCAAGACCAAAACGACGTGTGATTTTCATATTTTTCCTCCACTAGGGAACTACTCTGCGGAAAGTCCGACACTCTTTTCAAGCATCAGACAACAGAACAGTCGAAACCCAAATTTGACACATCGGAACGGGCAATTTGCATAGCTGTTGCTTCAACTCAGAAAGTTAAACCGCTACGATCGACCATACCTACGATGTCATCCTCCACTGTCGATATTACCTACAGCTACATTAAACAAAAAAGCGCGTATTTCTTAACATTAGAGTTAGAATAACTTCATCAACAAAAACAGCACTTATGCATTGACCGCAAGACACCAGATCAGGTCCACTTCAATCGAATGAAACCGTTCAACATCGCCGGATGAAACAAGGCCAGCTCCACTTATAAATAAGCTCAAGACTGTTCAAACAAACCGGGCTATCTCTCCATAATTCGAAATTGCTCATCCGTGGTCGAGATTGGTATTTGCGGCGGATTTCGTCGAAAAAGTGGTAGATTTTGAGGAGGAATTTGGTGCGGTAAAGAGGCTGTTGATGGCACTTCACGCCGGGATAGAGATCGGATTCGTCATCTTGCGCAGGTTCTGGGCTGTCACTGCGACATAGAATTCGTCCCTGGCTCCATTTGGCCCTCTGAGGCATAACCGATGCAGTTTCATGATGCGCTTGAGATGAGCAAACAGCCTCTCCACCTTTTTTCGCTTGTGAATTGGCGATTAAAATTGACGCACCTGTATCCGTTAGTGTCTGCACACCAAGTGCGGAGGAATAAACAGGTGATATTGATGGACAGTATTTTGAAGTTCCGTCGCAGGGAGCTGCTCGACAGGACGTCAACCGGATGGGCTGGCACAGCTTGTATGACAACGGAATTCGCTACAATAGGGGCAAAACAGGTGGATTGGTTGACCTGCCACTTCATGCCAACCTAGAAGAGTTTCTAATCAACATTCCAAGCCATCAGAAAACCTTCATCACGAAAACCAAATCTTCTGATGAAAGCTATACAACTGAACCGTTCGGCAATTGGTTTGGGAAACAATATAAGGAATCCGCGTTCCTGGGTCACCACATGGATTGCGCAAAGCCGGCGCTACTAAACTGGCCGAGGCTGGAGGCTCCGAGTATGAGGTAATGATCTTCTTGGAACACAAAACGCCGCAGGAAGCACGGAAATATGTAAAGGCAGCGAACAGGAAAGAAGATGGCTGATAATGCCATGGCTAGGCTTAAATGATGTTTACCCCAAACTTTCGTGCTGTACAAAAAAGCCTTCCGAAACTCAATGAGTTGCGGAAGGCTTTTTTGGGTGCGATTGGTACGCCCTACGGGACTCGAACCCGTGTTACCGCCGTGAAAGGGCGGCGTCCTAACCGCTAGACGAAGGGCGCTCATCAATCGGTGAGGCGGTTTATAAAAAGCTTTGTCCTAAAGCGCAAGCCTCAAATTTGGCTTTTTAGACTTTTTTTCATTCCGATGACAGTTTGTCCAAAGACTTTTCATTTCACCTTGCGCAAAGGGGTGCTTTGGGCGTAATTAGTTGCTTAATCGAACTAAAAAATTCAGATAACACAGCGGTGAACCAGAATGTATGTCAGGGACAACCTCGTTAATGATATCCGCACGTCTTCGCGTCAACTTGTACGCCAATGGGGTGTCCTGGCCAAGCATGTGGCAGGGACCGACTATTCTCTAAGCGCTGTGCACGCCGTGTTGGAGATCGGCCTTTCCGACGGCATTAAGTCGAAAGATTTGGCCCATGCCCTGATACTGGAAAAATCGACCATCAGCCGCCTTGTCAAAAGCCTTGTTGAACAGGGACTGGTTGTCAAGGTAAACGACAAAGCCGATAGACGTCAGCAAGGGCTCTCACTCAGCGAGAGCGGGAAAACCCTTTTCGAAGCCATCAACCTGCATGCCAATGAGCAGGTTCGCGATGCACTCGATTCAGTGGACCGGTCAAGTGTCGTAAAAATCGTTGAAGGCTTGAGGCTCTACGCCAATGCTCTTGGGCATACAGAGACAGCGGAAAGTCCACAACGAGTCGAGATTAAAACGGGCTATAGAGCGGGCCTTATTGGCCAGATTTCAGCGCTGCATTCTCAATTCTATTTTGATTTGGTTGGCTTCGGGGCCGTATTCGAGGCAATTGTCGCGAGCGGAATGAGTGAGTTCGTGCAGAGGCTGGACAAGCCTTGCAATCAATTCTGGTATGTCGAAGAGAACGGCAAGTTTTTGGCCAGCCTTGCTCTGGATGGGGAAGATATAGGCGACAATATTGCTCATCTGCGGTGGTTTATCGTAGATGGGAGCTTGCGCGGCAAAGGCGTCGGGCGTCAGCTGTTTAGTCGCGCTGTAGCTTTCTCTGATAAAGCCGGGTTCAAGGAAACTCATCTCTCTACTTTCAAGGGCCTAGATGCGGCGCGCCACATCTATGAGTCATACGGCTTCGAGCTTGTAGATGAAAAGCCGGACACGACGTGGGGCAAGGAAGTCATCGAGCAACAATTTGCGCGCAAACGTGCCGAATAACCTCCTCATTAAAGCCCCTTGCTATGGCCCTTTGACTTCGGCGGCATCAATGATGCGGAGCTGAACGGAGGGCCGTCCTTGCCAATAGTCAAGGGAGAGGCTGCCCGCTACATGTAGGCTACTGCCTCTATTCTCCAGCAATAGCTTGCCGATCGGTTCTTCAGCGGCTCTGAAGCAAATGCCCTTCAGCTTGCCGCCAGAACTGTTTGACAGGGTACAGCGGATGTGTCCCCCCTGCCCTACGACATCGGCAAAGGCTATTTTGTGGGAGGGAAACACGAAGATCGGTTCGGGATTGCCTGCGCCATAGGGGCCTGCCTTTTCAAGCATCTTGACAAGATCTTCTGTAGCGCCGGTCGCGGTCAGGGCTGCGTCAATTCTCAATTCATCGTTGGAGCGTGCTTGTTCCACCTGCTCACTAAGACGTTCATGAAGAAAATGGCGGAATTCTTTTATTTTGTCGGTTTCGATTGTTAAACCGGCCGCCATAGCGTGGCCTCCGCCCTTGACAAGCAATCCTGCCGCATGGGCTGCGCGTACGGCGCCCCCCAAATCAGAACCTGCGATGGAGCGACCCGAGCCCGTGCCAGTACCGTCGGGGCCGAGTGCAATGGCAAAGGCGGGCCGCCGGAATCTTTCCTTGAGACGTGAAGCCAGCAACCCGACGATCCCTGCATGCCAATCAGAACTGTAGGTAACAAGACCCGCCCCGTCGGGGTCTTCCATCAGCTGCCTTTCAGCCTGCGCGATGGCGTCTTCCAGCATGATCTGTTCAAGCGCCTGACGTTCCTTGTTCAGTCTTTCTAGTTCTGAAGCGATATGTTCGGCTTGTGATTGATCCTCACTGGTCAGAAGCTTGGCTCCGAGCGCCGCGTCACCGATACGGCCACCGGCATTGATACGCGGGCCCAGCATGAAGCCCAGATGATAGGGACTGACAGGTCCGGAAACGCGGGAAACGGCCAAAAGCGCATTTAAACCAAGATTCCGGTTGGCACGAATGACCATGAGCCCCTTAACAACGAACGCTCGATTGAGGCCAATAAGAGGAACCACGTCGCACACGGTTCCCAGCGCTACCAGATCCAGCCAGCCAAGCAAATCGGGTGCAGGGCAAACACTTTTGTAAAAGCCGGTCTGTCGCAGCGCTCTGTTCACGGCAACAAGGGTCATGAATGTGACCCCGACAGCTGCCAGATGGCCCAATTGGCTCAGATCGTCCTGCCGGTTTGGGTTGACCAAAGCAACGCAAAGGGGAAGCTCCTCCCCCACCTGATGGTGGTCGATGACTACGACATCGGTCTTGCGCTCATGGGCGCGTTGCAGAGCATCGAAGGAGGTCGAACCGCAGTCCAGAGTAAGAATCAGGGTGTGCCCCTGCTCGATCAATTGGTCCATAGCATCGGGGTTCGGGCCGTAGCCTTCAAATATGCGGTCTGGAATATAGATCGTTGCCTCGCAGCCGCAATGGCGCAGAAACAGAGCCATAAGGGCGCTTGATGTGGCTCCATCCACATCATAGTCTCCAAAGATCGCGATCTTTTCCCGGTTTTGAATGGCGCGGACGATCCGGTCTGCGGCCTTATCCATATCCGTCATGGTGGAAGGATCTGGCATGAGACGCTTGATGCTCGGGTCCAGATAATGCGCGGCGCTTTCGCTATCCTGTCCGCGGGCGACCATGACCCGAGCGACGATATCGGGAATATCTTCCCCTTGTGCAATGGCGCTTGCCAGCTCAACGCCCCTCAGATCCAAGCTTTCTACCCATCTTCGTTCTTTTGCGGATTTATCAACGCCCAAATAGCTTTTGCTGGTTTGATAGTCGGATAGCATTTGCTGGATCTAGTCTCTCGATTGCAGGAATCAGTTTTCGGCTGACAATTTAGCATGTTCGTGCAGGGGAACCACGAAAAAGGCGGGGTATCTTACCCCGCCTTTTTCAAACGCAATGGTCAAGCAAATCAATCAAGATGGAATTTCTCGAACTGACGATGCTCGGTTTCGACCCAGCGAACAGTGCCGGTGGAAGACCGCATCACAACCGTCTGGGTTTTGATAACTTCTTTGCCGAATTTCACACCGGAAAGCATGTTGCCATCGGTTACGCCCGTTGCGGCGAAAGTAACGTCTCCTCCGGCCAATTCCATCATATCGAATTTCTTGGACGGATCTTCAATGCCCATACGGATGGCACGCTGGAGCTGTTCGTCGTTATTGATGACGAGGCGGCCTTGCATCTGACCACCAATACAGCGCAAAGCTGAGGCAGCCAGCACGCCTTCGGGTGCACCACCAATACCCATATAGATATCCATGCCGGATTCGTCAGGGTCGGTGATATGGATGATGCCCTGCACGTCACCATCACCGATCAGACGGATGGCTGCGCCGGTTTCGCGTACATCTTCAATGAGTTTGGCATGACGTGGTCGGTCGAGAATACAGACATTGAGATCAGCAACATCGACGCCCTTGGCTTTTGCCAGCGCGTTGAGGTTATCGGCCGGGGAGCGATCAAGATCAACTAGCCCTTTGGGATATCCCGGGCCAATCGCGATCTTGTCCATGTAGACGTCAGGCGCATTCAGCAGGCTGCCTTCATCTGCAATGGAAATGACGGCAAGGGAGTTTGGCTGGTTCTTGGCGCACAGAGTTGTGCCTTCAAGAGGGTCCAAAGCGATATCAACTTTCGGTCCCTGTTTATTACCGACCTCTTCGCCGATATAGAGCATCGGCGCTTCATCCCGTTCGCCTTCGCCAATAACGACGCGACCGGTGATAGGTAGCTGGTTCAACTCGCGGCGCATGGCATCAACGGCGGCCTGGTCGGCGGCCTTTTCGTTACCCTTGCCTCTCAGGCGTGCTGCGGAAACGGCCGCACGTTCAACAACGCGAACGATTTCCAAGGTCAGGATACGGTCAAGGACCGGTGCTTCTCTGATTTCACTCATTCAAATTCCCCTTTTGCCCCGCGGGGCGATATGTTCAATGAAATCGGCATTCAAGATAAAGCCATTGAATTGAAATTATTCCAATTTCACAATCTCTCAATTCTGATTACTTGTGGAGATGCTACCACATGTCCGTCACTGACGATCGTTTCGATCGCGGTGCGAATAGCTAATTCTGTTGTCTCATAGGTGATAAGAACAACATCCTGATGGTTCTTATCCTTTGAGTTTGTTTCACTTTTCTGTTCTACTTTATATTTTGCTTTTCTTTGAACTATACTTTCGAGTGAAATGCTCTGTTCAGCCATGCGATTTGCGATGGATGCAAAGACACCCGGCTGATCGCTAACCTTAAGACGTATGTAATATCCGCCTTCATGAGCACGCATACGAGCGCGCTTGTAGGGTTCCAATACGGACGCCGGACGTCCGAGTGGTTTCACCTCAAGACCACGGGCAATATCCACGATATCCGCGATTACGGCCGAAGCAGTTGCGTCGCCCCCTGCTCCCGGACCAGACAGCGTGATCGAGCCGATCGCATCGCCTTCAATGGCAACAGCGTTAGTGACGCCATCAATCTGTGCGATGGCGGAATCCTGAGGCACCATGGTTGGATGCACGCGCTGTTCGATACCGGAATCTGTCTTTTGTGCGACACCAAGCAACTTGATGCGATAGCCGAGCTCTTCGGCAGCAGCGATGTCGGCAGGCGTAATAGAGGTGATGCCTTCCAGGAAAATGGAGTCCACTTCGATCTCGTGACCGAATGCAAGGCTGGTAAGGATAGCAAGCTTATGGGCGGTATCGTTGCCCTCGACATCGAATGTCGGGTCCGCTTCAGCATATCCCAGACGCTGGGCATCCTTGAGGCATTCCTCGAAGGACAGTCCCTCATCTTCCATCCGCGTTAGGATGTAGTTGCAGGTGCCGTTTAGAATGCCATAGACGCGCGTTATATTGTTGCTCGTCAAACCTTCGCGGATAGCCTTGATGACTGGAATCCCCCCCGCGACGGCGGCTTCAAAGTTGATGGAGACATTATGCTCTTCGGCGAGTTTGGCCAGCTCGTTGCCATGTTTGGCAAGCAGCGCCTTGTTGGCCGTGATGACATGTTTGCCAGCCTTGATGGCAGCTCTTACGGCATCTTCTGCGGGGCCGCTATCGCCCCCGATCAATTCGACAAAAACATCGATTTTATCGCTTGTGGCCATTTCAACAGGATCTGTGTACCAATCGAACCCGGTCAGGTCGATGCCACGATCCTTGTTTTTGTTTTTTGCGGAAATCGCTTCAACACGGAGTGCTCGACTGGATTTGATGGCCAGTTCATTTTCCATGGAGACGAGACGTTTAAGGGCTGAAATGCCTACAGTGCCAAGACCAGCAAGGCCGAGCTTGAGAGGATCGCTCATTTAGTTTGTAGTCCGATAAGTCGAGTTTATTGTGCTTGCTGTTTTGTCAAATTAATTTCCGAAAGAAAAAAATTCATGAAATTCAAGAGCAAAACGGCTGTTGTTTAGAATAAATACGCAAGCCAACGACCATCCGCAAGAGCAATCTGGCTTTTGCCAGAATTGTGTGCATTCGCGGATGGCATTTTTGTTTCTATCTACAAGCGATCCTGAGGACTTATACTCAAGCAGAGGCCATGAAACGGCGGATGTTGCGGGCAGCCTGTCGGATGCGTTGCTCGTTTTCTACAAACGCAAGGCGAACATAGTCGTCCCCATATTCGCCAAAGCCGACGCCTGGAGCGACCGCAACATGGGCTTCCTCGACAAGGCGCTTGGCAAATTCCAGAGATCCGATGTCGCGGAATTGCTCAGGCACCTTCACCCAGGCAAACATGGTGGCATCCGGACTTGGTATCGGCCAGCCAGCGCGCGTAAAGCTCTCAACCATTACATCGCGGCGGTATTTGTAGACGTCCCGTGCTTCCTTGATGCAGTCTTCCGCCCCATTCAAGGCAGCCGCTGCGGCGACCTGAATAGGTGTAAAAGCACCATAATCAAGGTAAGATTTAACGCGAGTCAGGGCGCGGATCATCCGTTCGTTGCCAACAGCGAATCCCATGCGCCAGCCCGGCATGGAGAAGGTCTTGGATAGCGAGGTGAATTCAACCGCGATATCCTTGGCCCCTTCCACTTCCAGAATGGAGGGTGGCAAATCATCGCCAAAATATATCTCGGCATAAGCCAGATCGCTCAGAACCATGATGTCATGTTCCTTGGCGATCTTGACCACTTCCTTGTAGAAGTTGAGATCAACCGTGTAGGCCGTCGGATTGGACGGATAGTTGACGATGAGCGCGATCGGTTTTGGAATCGAATGGCGTACGGCACGGTCGATGGACCGGAAAAATTCCTCATTCGGTTCGGCCGGCATGGAGCGAACAACACCGCCGGACATGATGAAACCAAAGGAATGTATCGGGTAAGTCGGATTTGGCACGAGCACCACATCACCAGGGCTGGTGATGGCCTGAGCCATATTGGCAAAGCCTTCTTTCGAGCCGAGGGTAGCGACGATTTCGGTTTCAGGATTGAGCTTCACACCGAACCGACGTTCATAATAGGCGGCCTGTGCACGACGAAGGCCAGGAATGCCGCGTGACGTCGAATAGCGGTGTGTCCGGGGATCCTGGATCGTTTCGGTGAGCTTTTCCACGATATGCTTTGGTGTTGGCAAATCAGGATTGCCCATGCCCAGATCGATGATATCCGCGCCCGCCGCTCGCGCCTTCGCCTTAATCCGGTTGACCGGTTCAAAGACATAAGGAGGGAGACGGCGTATTTTATGGAACTCATCCATAGTTAGGCTCCTTGATATTAGGACAGGGACAGAATTGAAGGCTTAGCCTTGTGAAGTGTTGGTGAAAATGGCGCTAACCGGATTGGTTTGCCAGATCTAAATCAGTTTTTGCACATGGGAATTAGTCAATAAGATGGCCACATTAAATGTGGCTACCGACTCCGGACAGGATTCTTGGCAAATCGGCAACTTTGATCAAATGGTCAAATACCAAACAATACCAAGCGGATTTTACTGCTTCGCTCGCGCATTCAGTTGCAAGAGCTCTTCTTCCAATTTCTTTCTCTCTTCGGGCGCCAACAGCGAGGGATCCTTATCCTTGAGATTGGTGATCGCCGGATAGTCCGTTGTGTCGGGGCCTTCATTGAGAAGATCCAGAGAATAACCCAATTGGCTCGGCGCGAAAGGTACGCGCGCGATGGTTGACGCTTGCGCGTTGGAGATTTCGCCTGCCTGCGCATTGGCTGCATCAGGGGTTGATGCAGCATAGACGTCATTGGTATCGGTCAATTCCCCGCTCTCCAGATCGGAGTGTGTCGCAGAGCATCCTGCCAAAAACAAAACGAGAGAAGCGCTAAGAGCAAGGCCAATTTTCTCATTCATCGGTTTCATTCCTGTCAGAAGCGTGCCCGCTTTATGGATCTGTATTTCCAGGGAAAAGATACAGACTGATAAGGAAGCCAATCATGCTTCCTTTTCTATGAGATCACCATGATCTGCATGATACTACAATCAGCAGACTCATCCTGCTCCGAATTGTCGCATTAAAGCATCTATTTATGTCAATCGCCTGTAAATTCAAGAGTTCATCAGATTTTTAGATGTTTTAACCTGTCGACCATAGTGCGATCGGTGTCCTTGGCTATAATGCCAATGGCCTTGTTAATATGTGCTTGTCGGTGTTGTCTAAAGCATGCAAGCGATTATCTTGACCTTCCCGGCCTATCTCGGATTAAGGCACCAGGTCAGATGTTTCCCGTTAATGAATTGTGTGGATCGGCGGCTTTAGATGGTTGATGAGAAAGACAAGGACGATGACACAGCTGGGTCGCACGGCGCGGACAAGACTGCTGGTGCGTCTTCCTCTACCAGTGGAAGTGCGGGGCCGACGGATTTTTCCGATTTCATGATCCACGACCCAGAGAAATTTGCAGCCAACATCGCCAAGGTTGTTGAGCAGGCTGGCAAGGTTGCGTCCGCTTATCTTCGTCCGCGTGAAAATGGCATGGATACGCATACGGTTGACTATGTAAACCATATGGTGCGCACCTTTGGTAAAGTGACGCACTACTGGTCCTCTGATCCGGTGCGTGCGATGGAAGCGCAAACGCGACTTTGGGGGCGCTGTCTTGATCTTTGGGGAGCATCCAGTCGCAAGATGCTCGGAGAAGATGAAGAGGATGTCGCCTTTGCCGGCAAGGATGATTTGCGCTTTAATGATCCGGAATGGCAGAGTAATCCTTTCTTCTCATTCGTTAGGCAGCTCTATCTTATTGCGTCTCAGTGGGCCAATGAAATGGTCAGCGAGGCCGAGACGATTGATGACCACACCCGGCTCAAAGCGCTGTTTTACGTCAATCAGATAATCAATGCGTTCTCTCCCTCCAACTATGTCTTGACGAATCCCGAGCTGCTACGGGAGACGCTGGAAAATGACGGAGAGAATTTGATCCGCGGCATGCAGATGCTGGCCGAGGACATTCAGGCGGGCGGTGGCAATTTGCTCATCCGGCAGACGGATATCTCTGTGTTCGGTCTGGGAGAAAATATTGCCATCACGCCGGGCAAGGTGGTCGCCCAGAATGATATCTGCCAGCTTATCCAGTACGAACCCAACACCGACACAGTATTGAAAACGCCTCTCCTCATCCTCTCTTCATGGATCAATAAATATTACATTCTCGATCTCAATGAGCGCAAAAGCTTCATCAAATGGTGCGTGGAACAGGGCCACACTGTGTTTGCTGTCTCATGGGTCAATCCTGATGAAAGCCTGAAGCACAAGACCTTTGCAGACTATATGCAGGATGGTGTCATCAATTCCATTGAAACAATTCGGCAGATAACAGGCGAGGATCGCGTCAATACAGTCGGCTATTGCGTTGGTGGCACCTTGCTTTCTGCTGCGGCAGCCTATCTTGCAGCCAAAAATCTTGATTGGATCAACAGCATAACGCTCTTTGCTGCGCAGGTGGATTTCACCGAAGCGGGAGACCTCAAGATATTCATCGATGAAGAGCAACTCACCGAGCTGGAAAAGGTCATGAATGCGCAAGGCTATCTGGACGGCATGTCGATGGGCAATGTCTTTAACATGCTGCGGCCAAACGATCTGATATGGCCCTATTTCGTCAACAACTATATGCGGGGGCTTGAGCCGTTTCCCTTCGATCTTCTGTTCTGGAATCAGGACAGCACCCGCATGACGGCGGCTTGTCATTCCTATTATTTACGCAAGTGCTATCTGGAGAATGCGCTGGCAACGGGAACTATGATACTGGATGGTCTGCAGCTTCAACTTTCAGCAATCCGGTCGCCAATCTATTGCCTTGCCATGAAGGAAGACCACATCGCCCCTGCCCGCTCCGTATTCAAGGGGTGCAAGCTCTTTGGGGGACCGGTGGATTTTAGATTAGGCGGCTCGGGACATATTGCAGGCGTCGTCAATCCTCCAGAGCGTCGCAAATATCAATTCTGGCGTGGCGGCCCTGCAGAAGGTGCGCTAGGCGATTGGCTGGAACGTGCGCAGGAAACACAGGGCTCATGGTGGCCTGACTGGCACCGTTGGATTATTACCAAAGAAACATCTTGCGTCGATGCGCGCCCGGTAGGCTCGGAACAATATTCCCCGCTCGAAGACGCTCCAGGCAGCTATGTGAAACAGACATACTGACTACGGACTTTCTCGTTGAAGAGTTTCTTGTTTCAAATGAAACGGGTTGTACTTCCCGTTTCAGTTCGCTTGTCGTTTGCACAACCCCTTAAAAAATCTCACATTTTCAATGCCTTGCCAAAACCATCTAGCAAAGGGAACCCGATAGTGCGACCATGCAACTTGCTACATTAGTTTCATTTAAGCGTCATCGAACCGTAATATCCGGCTTTTTAAATGGTGGATTAAGACTCGTTCACCACATCT
This sequence comes from Cohaesibacter marisflavi, assembly GCF_963665895.2. NCBI lineage: Bacteria > Pseudomonadati > Pseudomonadota > Alphaproteobacteria > Hyphomicrobiales > Cohaesibacteraceae > Cohaesibacter > Cohaesibacter marisflavi. The sequence goes on from NZ_OY762534.1 coordinate 1,257,724, forward strand.
AGCAGAATCGATAGCAAGAAGAGATATGTCGCTATCCTCTGCGGCACCCCGTGGCGATTTGATAGCTATAGGAGACTACCGTGGCGAAGCTGACATACGACAATGTTTCTAAAAGCTTCGGCAATATCGAGGTTTTGAAATCCGTCTCACTCGATATTGAAGATGGCGAAATGATTGCCCTACTCGGTCCTTCCGGATGCGGCAAGACAACCATGCTGCGGCTGACGGCGGGGTTTGAGCGCCCCAACTTTGGCGCCATCTATAAAGGCAGCAGCGTCTTATCCGATGCGCGATGCCATTTGGCGCCAGAGAAACGCAATATGGGTATTGTATTTCAGTCCTACGCGCTGTGGCCCAACATGACGGTGGCCGAGAATGTCGCCTATCCTCTCAAGATACGCAAGATTCCCGAAGAGCAGATGGAGGCAATTCTTTTCGATGCACTTGATATGGTTTCTTTGCTAGACTTTGCGGACAAGGAACCCGCGACACTCTCTGGCGGGCAACGGCAGCGGGTGGCACTTGCTCGCTGTCTCGTCATGCAGCCAGATGCAGTGTTGCTCGACGAGCCCCTTTCCAATCTTGATGCTCATTTGCGTGAGGTAATGCAGAATTCCTTTGTCGAATTCCACGAGCGATCTGGCGCCACCATGGTTTATGTAACGCACGATCAGTCTGAGGCCATGGCCATGGCTGATCGCATTGCTGTGATGTTTGATGGTGAATTGGCGCAGGTCGATAAGCCGCAAAATCTTTATAGCCAGCCCAAAACCGAACGCGTAGCCCGTTTTATCGGGCAGAGTTCCATCCTGACAGGCTATCTGGAAAAGCGACAGGATGGATGCTGGCGCGATGTGGTTGTTCATGGACAGGAGTTCCGCACGCGGCAGGATCAATTTGTTGCATCACAGATGGAGGCCTGTCCGGTTAGCTTGTGCGTACGCCCCGAGCATATCAGGCTCGATCAGGAAAACGGATTGCCCGCGCGTGCTGTCGGCTCCACCTATCTAGGCGAGAGATATCGTATTTGCCTTGAGATGAGTGATGGAGCGGAAGTGGTTGCCTATAGCGGGCAATCGGCAAGGTTAGGCTCCAATATACGCTTTACCTTTGACGACGCGTGGGCAATTTTAAACTAGATCTCGCCGGGTTAGTCTCAAGTCAAAGACAGTCTATGCAAGCGCAATGATGGTGTTTCACAAAACTGGACTCGCGAACGATATGGCACAGAGAGTTTTTTGCTGATCGAGTGGATCAGCACTCTTGAGCAATGGAAATCATGAGGCCTATCGCCGCACATTTGCGGGCTTTTCTGCATATAATCAAACATCTTCAGCTTTGGAACGTTTGTATTTAATACACGGACCTGAAGAAACAATTGCGCAGAATGTGCGGAAAAATGACCGGCAAACGAAAAAATCGTCCGTTTTCATCTTTTATGAGCTTGACGCATTCCCCCATACCATTTACGCACAGCCTTAGTTCTGTGACATGAATTCTCGGCATCTGTTTTAAAGAGTAAAATAGATGATCGGGGTTTTTGCGCCCCTTTTTGCAAGAGTTGAGCTATAATTGTCTGTATAACTCAGGTTTCACAGCCTTTTATTACGCGATAGTTCAATGGCGCAGGCACCTTCCAAGGTGCAATGCAAAGCGGAACCGTCGAGCGGTATGCTCGTCGTCATTACGGATCACTGCAATGGTCCGGTTTCGGATAAAGACGACGATCTCGCACTTTGGTCCATATTTTGGACCGGACTTAGAGGTCGCGCCCTTAAAAAGTGAGGATAAGCGGTTTGGAACAGTCTCAGAATCAATTCGGCCTGTATGACCATAGCTTTGAAAAAAGCAGCTGCGGTGTTGGCTTCTTGACTTACAAATCCGGCGTTCAAACCCATGATGTTCTTTTGAAGGCGAACGAAGCTTTGTGCACCGTTCCCCATCGTGGCGGCATGAGCGCGGAAGGTGTCGGCGATGGCGCTGGCGTTTGCGTTGATTTGTCTCTGTCTTTCTTCCGCAAGATCACAGGCCTCCCCACTTTGGAACTGGGCGAATTCGGCGTTGGCAACTTCTTCCTGCCAGAGCTGAAAAAGAACTGGGATGCTGCAGACAAGCTGATCAAGGAAAGCCTTGAAAAGAATGGTTTGCGCATCGTTCTTGTACGCGATGCTCCGGTGAACAATTCGGTCATTCGCCCGGCAGCCTTGAAATATATGCTGACGGTGCATCAGGTTGTTTTCATTAAAGATGAAACGATGGATGCCAAGACCTTTGACCGCAAGATTCATGATGCGCTAATGGCCATTGAAGCCGTGGCTTATCTGGATCCTGACCTCAAGGGGCTTTACCCGCTTTCCATGTCTGCGCATACGCAGGTCTATAAGGGCCGCCTCAACTCGAACGAGGTCATCCCCTATTTTTACGATCTGACCGATGAGGATCACAAGATCCACTCGCTGTTCTTCCATACGCGTTTCTCCACCAACACCGAGCCGCAGCCTTCCATGGCGCAGCCGTTCCGTTTGATGGCGCATAACGGCGAGCTCAACACGGACAAGAAGAACCGTCTCTCTGAAGCAACCATTGCCCAGATGAAAAATCAGCAGATCTATTCCCCTCCCGGGCAGTCTGATTCTGCGCGTCTTGACCAAACGCTGGAGCGTCGTCTGATTGAGGACGATCTTGATCTGATCACGGCTGTTGTGGCCATGATGCCGCCAGCTTGGGAGAATGACACGCGTTTTCCCGAAGATGTTCGCGTGATGCTCGAATATTTCTCTCTTTATGAAGAAAAGAATGACGGACCGGCCGCTTTGATCTTCGGTAACGGCAATGTCGTGGGTGCGCGCCTTGACCGTTTGGGCCTGCGCCCTCTCCGCTCTGTAGAGACGGACGAATATCTTTGTGTGATGTCAGAAGCCGGTCAGGTTGATTTCGATCCTGAAAGCATCCTGCGGCGTGGACGCATCGAAGCTGGTGGCATGCTCTACTATGATCATGAGGCCAAGCAGTCCTTTACGTCTGATGAAGCCCTCAAGATGCTCGCCTCAAAGCGCGACTATCGTTCGCTGCTAGAGAAAGCCCGCAAAAATCTTGATGATCTGCCGCGCACAGATGGCAAAACCAAGGTTGCGGAATCCTTCACCGATGTTCAGCGTTCGGTTGCCTATGGTCTCAACCAGGAAAGCTTCAAGTTCCTGCTCGATCCGATGATGCAGACCGGCAAGGAAAAGATTTCGGCTATGGGCTACGGCGTAGCGATCAACGCGCTGACCGATCAGGAAGGCGGCATGTCGAAATATTTCTCCCAGCGCTTTGCTCAGGTCACCAACCCGCCGCTCGACAGTTTACGCGAAGCAGACGGCATGACCTTGCGTGTTGCCCTGGGTGCGAAGCCACATTTTAACAAAGGCGAAACCAAGCAGTTGGTCGTTCCAACGCCGGTGCTTTCGCCAGATGATCTGGCTGCCATTCGGGCGCAAGGCGATGTGGAAGTCACCGAAATCGCCATGACCTTCCTTGTTGATCACAAAGCCAACAAGACAAAGGCACAGGACGATCTCATCGCCGCCGTTGATGCCGTTTGCGATGAGGTGGAAGAAGCTGCGCGCGAAAAGGGTGGCATCGTCATCCTGTCCGACGCGATGGTGGACGAGAAAAGAGCCGCCATTCCTCTGCCTTTGATGATTTCGGCTGCCAACCAGCGCCTAATTGAACAGGGCGTGCGCTTCCGTGTGTCTCTTGTTGCGGAAAGTGGTCAGATTGCCTCTGCCCATCAGATCGCGACGGCTCTGGGCTTTGGTGCCTCGGCTGTTATGCCGATCGTCGTGGAAGCCCGCGCCATGGAGTTTGCTAAGGGCGACCTTGACGCTGCCAAGGCAAATATCAAGCAGTTCATCTACGCGGCCAACAAATCCCTCATGAAGACCATGGGTAAGGTTGGCCTCTGCACCGCGGAGAGCTACATTGGCGGTGAATTCTTTGAGCCGAACTTCCTTGATACCGACGAAGCCATTCTGAAACGCTACTTCCCCAACATGAAGAACACGGTTGGTGGCGTTGACTTTGCTTCTGTTGCAAAAAGCGTTGTTGATTGGCACATTCGCGCGTGCGAAGTCAAAACCGAAGATGACATTCCTCTGCTCGGCCTCTTTAAAGAGCGTTCCGAGGGGGCCGGTCATACCTATGGTACGTTGGCTGTTCGCGGGTTCGTCGAAATGACCGAAGAGCCGATCCAGTCGGATTTGTCCGCACCTGAAAAGGGCGATGCAAATGTCAATGATCTGCGCCTTCTGCCGGTTGAAAAACTCAAGGATGCTTATGGCAAGAGTTCGGATTCCTATCGGAACACCAGCTTTGGTCGCCGCACGCCGGAGGAAATCGACGCCTTCAAGATCACGCCAAATTATCGCAAATTTGCACTGGAACTGGCCAAGGAACGTGAAGCACGTCCTGCGGCTCTGCGTGACGTGCTGAGCTTCCCAACGGATATCAGCTGGGCAACCACGGCAGATGAATTTCAGCACGAACTGTTCCGGCATGATCTGATCGGCAACAACAACTTCTATGTGCGTGGCTTGCGGGTTCATCACAACAAGGACGACAGCTTTACGGCCTTCTTTGCGAGCAAATATAGCCACGAAAGACTGGTCGCCCTTTCTGTAGCCCTGAAAAAACAGTTCGGTGACGAGTTGCTCACCATGGAAACTGATGGCGAACATATTCATATCACCGCCAAAGGGCTTGCGCATAACTATCTGGCCAACCACAAGCGCCCGAATGGCAAGCTGGCTCTGAACAAAGTGCAGCCTGCTCACGAAATTACGGCGATGCTTGCTTCTGGCGCCATGTCTCACGGGGCTTTGGTCGCTCCAGCTCATGAAGCCGTTGCCCATGGTGCAAATATGGTTGGTGCATTCTCCAACTCTGGTGAAGGTGGCGAGCATTATTCCCGTTATGGCACGATCCGCTCTTCGAGCATCAAGCAGCTTGCATCCGGTCGCTTTGGCGTTTGGACCGGCTATCTGGCTGACCCGACGCTGGAAGAAATCGAGATCAAGATCGCACAGGGTGCTAAGCCGGGTGAAGGTGGCCAGCTTCCGGGCAAGAAGGTAACGGTCGAGATTGCTGCCGCACGTGGCGGCACGCCGGGTGTTGAGCTTATCTCGCCTCCTCCACATCATGACACCTATTCCATTGAGGATCTGGCTCAGCTCATTCATGACGCCAAGGCGGCACGTGTAAGAGTTATCGTCAAGCTCGTGTCCTCTGAAGGCATCGGCACGATCGCTGTGGGTGTTGCCAAGGCTGGTGCTGACGTCATCAACATTGCCGGTAACACCGGTGGTACGGGGGCCGCAGCTGTTACCTCGCTCAAAAACACGGGCCGTGCAGCCGAGATCGGTCTTGCTGAAGTGCATCAGGCACTCTGCGCCAACGGTCTGCGAGACAAGGTCATTCTGCGTTGCTCCGGCGCTCATCAGACCGCAACGGATGTGATCAAGTCCTGCCTGCTTGGTGGCGACAGCTTCGAGTTTGGTACGACGGCCTTGATGATGCTCAAATGCGTCATGGCGAAAAACTGTAACGTCAAATGCCCTGCAGGCCTGACGACAAACTCAGAAGTGTTCGATGGTGACCCGCGCGCTCTTGGACAGTATCTGATGAATATCGCCCATGAATGCCGCGAGATTCTCTCAAATCTCGGCTTCAAGAGCATGCGTGAAGCCCGTGGCCGCTCAGACTATCTGCACCTGATCAAGCATCCAAGCGCGATCGGTCAGATGGATCTGCGCAACATGCTGCAAGTGGTCAAAGAAGTTCACATCAAAGAGCCGGTTTATCTGGAAGCGCATTTTGAAATTGACGATATGCTCTTGAAGGAATTCAAGAACAAGGCTGTTCAGCGCCATCACAGAAATGCAAAGCTCGTTGTTGAGAAGAAATTGGACAACCGCAACAAGACCGTTGGTGGCCAGTTGGCGATTGACATCGAACGCATGCTGCAGCACGAAATTTCTGAAAAGCATGTGAAGTCCATGCCGATGGTCTATACCGATGATCGCGGGCGCAACATGCTCAAGCCAGAAACGCTGGAAATCCACACGCACGGTTCAGCTGGCCAGTCTTTTGCGGCCTTCTGTAACTCCGGCATGGTGTTCCATCATGTCGGCACCTGTAACGATGGTGTCGGCAAGGGCGCATCTGGTGGCAACATCGCCATCCATACGCCGGGTGGTGGTACAGAAGAAAACTATCTGATCGGCAACTTCGCTCTCTTTGGCGCCTCTGGCGGGTCTCTGTTTGTTGAAGGGGGCGCTGGCGACCGCTTTGGCGTTCGTAACTCCGGGGCAACCGCAGTTGTCGAAGGGGTTGGTGACTTCTGCGGCGAATATATGACCAACGGAGCCATCATGAACCTTGGCGGCTTTGGCAAGGGCTTCTGTAACGGCATGTCCGGTGGTGTTGCCTACCAGTATGATCCTTATGATCAGCTGGAAGCCCTCTACAGCCATGACTCGGTCAAGCTGCATCGTCTTGACGGCGATAGTGACCGGGCCAAGCTCCACCAGATCGCAGTCAAGCGCCTGCTGCGTCATCACGTGAAGTTCACCGGTTCTGAAAAAGCCAAGTTCCTTCTGGAAAATTTTGATACTGAAATGGCTAACTTCAAGTTCGCCACGCCGTTGGCGCTTGAAACCTATCAGAATTATGAAGCTATTCTGAAGGCCAAACCACGCAAGGAACTGACCGAAGAGCTAGCAAACGCACTGGTTTCGTACCAACTGCGCAAGTTCAAGCTGGCCTATCGGGATGGCAAGGTGATTGCGAACGGCATCATTCCTCAGCAAGGTGAAACTGACACCAAGCTGATGTATGAGCTGATCAACAATTTCACCGTGATCAACATGGCCCAGCAGATCGTCAAAGGGCGCTATCGCGGCGCTGAAATCAGTGCGGAAACGCTCAATAGCGGTGTTCGCAAGCTAATCCTCACCGAGGATTTCACCCTGATGACGAAATTGTCCGGCATCGCGCGCAAGGCTCTGGAAGACTATTCAGATCTGGAACTGGCCGTGCTGGTTTCTGACAAGCGCATGAAGGACTATAAAACGGCTCTGTCCAACCGTAACGTCCGCCTGATGGATTCCATCGGGACATATGGTTGGATCCTGCTTCAGGATCGGTTGAACCGCAAAGCCATGGGCGAGTTGCCGGATTTCGAAAGCTTGTTTGCCGCGACTTCCAGCCAGGAACTGGTCAAGCAGGTGCCATGAGCACCTGCTTTCCAAGACGTCCTTTCGATATCAATTTCAATTGACGGATCAATGAGAGATGACCATACCTTTCCTTCCTGATGACTCCCCTTTTTCTGAAGACCAGAAGTCCTGGTTAGCTGGCTTCTATGCGGGGCTGCACACCCAGATGCTCGCCGGCAAAAAGTCCTCTACGTCCGAATCCCAATCGACCATTACCGCTCACATCCTTTTCGGTACCCAGACAGGGAACTCGGAAGGGTTGGCTGAAGATTTCGCCGCCACGCTCAAGGCAGAAGGCGTCAACGCCGTTGTCGCCTCGCTGGATGATGTGGAAGTATCCGCGCTGGTCGAAATGAATTATGTTTTCCTGATTACCTCCACCTATGGTGAAGGGGAAATGCCTGATAACGCGCAACTCTTCTGGGATGCCCTTAAGGCGGCGGACGCCCCTCGCCTTGAACATATGCATTTCTCTGTTCTGGCGCTGGGTGATACCGCCTATGACGGCTATTGCGAAGCCGGTAAGCAGTTTGACCTGCGGTTCGAACAACTGGGTGCCAAGCGTTTGGCGGCTCGTGTGGACTGCGACGTCGACTTTGAAGAAAGTGCTGACGGCTGGATGGCCTCAGCGCGCGAAGAACTGGCAAAACACAAGCCCGAAGACGCAGGTGGGCCAATCCCGCATAGCGCTGCGGCGGCTGCCAAGCCGGCCAAATCTAAATGGACGCGCAAGAACCCGTTTGAAGCGCCGGTTACGGTCAATCATCTGCTTTCCGGTGAAGGCTCCGCGAAAGAAATTCGCCATTACGAATTTGATCTTTCCAACGATGGACCAAACTATGTTGCAGGCGATGCCCTGAACATTATCCCGACCAACGACCCTGCCCTCGTCTCAGAGTGGCTGGACTATTTGGGTGTGTCCGGAGATACCGCTGTATCCGGCAAAGACAAGTCGCTTGAAGAACTGCTGTTCAGCCAGTTGGAGATTTCAACACCGTCCAGTGAATTCATCAAGGCCATTGCGGCTCGCACGGATGATGAGCATCTCCAGCATATTGTCGACTTCAACGACAAAGAGGCGATGGAAGCGTATTTGTGGTCCAAGGATGCTCTGGATATTGCAAGACTGCATCCCAAAGCACGCTTTTCGGTTGATGAGCTGATCAAGCTCTTCAAACCTTTGCAGCATCGTGCCTATTCTATCTCCTCCAGCTCGAAGATGTTTGCAGACAGCGTGCATCTAACAATTGCTTCCGTACGCTATGAAAGCCATGGGCGCAAACATGGTGGCGTTGCATCCTGTTTTCTTGCTGATCGTGTCGGTAATGAAAAATCCAAGGTTTTTGTTTCGCCCAACAAGAGCTTCCGCGTGCCAGAAAACAACGATGTTCCCATGATTATGGTTGGACCGGGAACTGGTATCGCTCCGTTCCGCGCCTTCCTTCAGGAACGTCAGGCAATCGGAGCCAAGGGCTATAACTGGCTATTCTTTGGTGACCAGCATGAAAAGACCGATTTCATCTACAAGGACGAATTGACCAAGATGCAATCTGACGGCATTCTGAACCGGCTGGATCTTGCCTTCTCTCGCGATCAGGCTGAGAAGATCTATGTCCAGACCCGTATGCAAGAGCATGCTAAGGATCTTTACGCTGCACTCGAAGAAGGTGGTCATTTTTATGTCTGTGGCGATGCCTCTCGGATGGCCAAAGACGTGGATCGCGCCTTGCACAAGGTGATTTCAGAACAGGCTGGTCTCAGCTCAGACGGTGCCATGGACTATGTCAACCTGATGAAAAAGGAAAAGCGATACGTTCGCGACGTCTATTGATCCGATCGAGAATAACCAACAAGAAAGCCAGCCTGCAAAGCTGGCTTTTTTATTGCGCGCCCTGTTCCTGCACCATTTTGACCGCCTAGTACAGGTGATCAATGTTATGTCGGCATTTTTCGGGATATACTAATATCTCAAGACGGTAAGCGGATTGCGGCCGTAGGGCCATTGATCAAGGGGATAGATTAATGAAAAAGGCTCGGTTATTTTCTTCCATCATGATGGCTGCTGGCATCATGTTCATATCACCATTGTTGGACGGAGCGCTGGGACCAAACAAGGCCGCTGCGCAGGGCTATCGCAACATGACCTGTGGCGAGCTTTGGTATGCCCGCAATGCCATTTTCGCTCGACAAGGATATTGCTTCAAAACCGCCAGAGCACGACAGGTCTTTGGCCCGCGATGCTATGCTCCATGGGGGCGTTTGACACCGGGGCAACAAAGACGCGTTGACACCATCGTCTATTGGGAAAGACGGTTTGGCTGCCGTCGCTGACGCGAATGATAATTGGAAACCAAAAGGAATGGCCTGTCGGCATGAAGCTGACGGGCCATTTCTGCATCCTGACACATATTGCGAAACGGTAAGATCTCAGAGACTTCGGCCGCTCTCTTTCATCATATGTGCTACCTCATCAAAGGCTTTGTCCTTAGGCAGATCCTCCAGCTCCAGTGAGCATTTTCTGCGCCAATTCGGATGCTGATCGACGGTCCCGGGCAGGTTCTGTGCTTCTTCCTCAGCCAGAATATCATCCAGCTGCACAGCCAACATCGCGACCGGTGAATGCGCCAAACTCCCATGGATCGTGTTAAAGAGATGATCAAAGCTCAAATCGCCATGTGTGCTTTCATCCGGATCCAGTTTGGCGAGTTCCGCGACATCGTGCGCACGCGCTTCCAAAGCTGCGGTTGAAGGATGCTCAGAGCCCCTGATCCGGTCCCGCCACTTGATGTCACATCCAGAGATGAAGCCCTTGAGGGTTGGCGTATCATGGGTGCTAAAGCTGGCCAGACTGAATTCTCTTAGTTCGTTGGGATGCTTGAAACGGCCATCGGGCCATTTTTCATATTGCAGGACCGAGTAGCCATAAATGCCATGCGCTTGCACAGCATCGCGGAAACCGTCTGGCACCAAGCCGAGATCTTCCCCGATTACAGCCGTATTGGAAGCATCTGCCTCAATGGAGAGAATGGAAAGGAATGTATCGAGTGGTTGAGTCACATACGCTCCGGGTATGCCACCATCAGGTATCCAGAAGCTTCGGTTCAAACCGAGCACATGATCAATACGCAGGACGCCTGCATATTGCATGGCGGATCGATAGATGTTGCGTAGAGACTTGTATTTGTTCGCGGCCAGCTTTTTGGGCGCATAGGCGACGAGGCCCCAGTTCTGACCGTCAGGCCCTAATTGATCAGGAGGCGCGCCTAAAGAAATGCCCTGAGCGACACTGTCATGCTCGCACCAGCTTTCGCCGCCTCCGCGACGCGCGCCAACGGCAAGATCCAGATAGAGCCCCAAGCCACCATTGCCGCTTGCCCGTTGCTGTGTTTGGGTCAGCTGCACACTTGCTATCCATTGGAGCCAGACATGGAAGTCAATCCGCGCAGCATACAATTCTCTGGCAGCACGTATGGCATCTTCTTGGCGATCTCTAAACTGCACCGGCCAGCGGTGCCATTCAGGGCCGTAATGATCTGATAGAGCCTCATAGAGCGCGAAGCGTTCAAGATAAGACCCTTTCTCAGCTCTGAAGGCCGCCAAAGCGTCGAGAGATGCCTGATCTGCATGAGCAAGGAAGAGCGAATGTAAATCGCGCAATGCCGCATTGTGACATACGCGATGGGATTGATATTCGACCTGATCAGTTGCTCTCAACTCAGTCCATTGCGTTTCCACGGCCTGCAACAACGCATGAAGTTGAGGAGTATCCTGCATGCCGCAAAACCGATCAATCGCGATATGCTGGGTGTTCAGAAAGCCCCGGTGCGTCGGAGAATAGGGACTCATGGCATATCGATCTGAAAAGCCCAAGGCGTGCACGGGATTTATGCCGACAAAACTCCCGCCAAGGGATTGCACATACTCGGAAAACTGAGCCAGGTCTTCAAAATCACCAATGCCGGAATTGCGATGTGACCGGAAGCCATATAACGGCGCATTGATACCCCAAACGCGGCCTTTGCCCGTCAATTGCTCAACGGATGGCGCTGTAAGCGGGGCAGTGATAAGCGTGACGATTTCGACTCGCCCACCCACTTCACAAACCAGCTCATGGATTCCTGATGGCAAGGGTGGCAGGGAGATATGCGTGTCGGCAATGCCACACAAGGCTTCATCCGGTATGCCGCTTCTAACCTCGTCAGAAAGGTCTTCATCCAACTCGATGTGCCAACGGGCACCAAGGCCGAAATTGCACTGATAATCAAAGCCGGTACCGGTGATCAACTCACGAGGAAACCATCGATCCTGTTCGGCCACCACATAGGCGTCAATGGCCTCGTCGATCATTGCATCATTGTCCAGATGCAAGCCATTGGCGCGCAGAAGGGCCAACTGAGTTTCTGCTGACGTCTGAACCAGATTGCCGTCAAAATCGTTGTAAGCAGTGTGAATTCCAAAAAAACCAGCAAGAGCGTTCAGCTTGTCTTGATTCATGTGTTTGCAGTATCCGCTTCTAGTATCAGGGCAACGACGGAGGAACCCGAAATTTCGGTGGAATCCTGCTGTGTTTCCAGGCTCGGGTGTTGGGTTTGTTGTGCCGTATCCAAGGCCCTGACCCAGCGAAATCCATCTGGACAGGAGGGCAAAACAACACTGGCAGCAACATTGCTGCGGTTAAAAATTATAAATACAACATCATTGTCTTTTTCATATGACGGTGCTTCAGCAGAGCAACGCAAGGTGAGACAGAAGCTTGAGAGGCTTGGGTCGCGCCATTTGAGCGAGAAGCCACCAAAATCAGTCCATTCCACGTCTCGCAGATCGTCCTGTTGACGCTTGGCACCATGCAAAAAGCGGTCCTGACGCAAAGCCTTGTGCTCGCGCCGGAAGCTACTCAGGTAGCGCACGAACTCCATCAGGTCATTGTCGGCATTGGCCCAATCAACCCAGCCAATTTCGTTGTCCTGACAATAGGCGTTATTATTGCCCTTCTGGCTATTGGCAATCTCGTCGCCCGCCAGCAACATTGGGCTACCCTGACTGAGAAACAGTGTAGCCAGAAAATTCCGCTGACGGCGTTTGCGACGCGCAAGAATGACCGGATCTTTCGTATCGCCTTCAGTGCCGCAATTGTCACTATAGTTGGCGCCATGGCCATCCATGTTGCTTTCACCATTCGCATCATTGTGGCGATTGTTGTAGCGGGTGATATCGGCCAGCGTAAAACCGTCATGGGCAGAAATGAAATTAACCGAAGACCAGGCGCGGCGCCCTGCCCGATCGAATTTGTCAGCCGAGCCGAGCAAACGGGAGGCCAGATCTGGCGTTGTTTGCGGATCACCTTTCCAGTATCGACGTGTGGTATCTCGATAGCTGTCGTTCCATTCGGAGAATTCAGGCGGAAAGCCACCAAGACGATAGCCACCCGGGCCAATGTCCCATGGCTCCGCGATCAGGCGCACGGTGGAGAGAATGGGATCCTGTCGGATGGCATCAAGGAAGCCGCCGTAAAGATCAAAGCCATAGTCTTCTCGAGCAACCGTCGTTGCCAAATCGAAGCGGAAGCCATCAACCCCCATACAAAGCACCCAGTAGCGCAAGGAATCCAGAACCATACGCAGAACATACGGGTGCGAAACATTGACCGTGTTGCCACAGCCGGTATCATTGACATAATAGCGTGGCTGGCCAGCAATCAGGCGATAATAGGTCGCATTGTCCAAACCGCGGAAACAAATGGTAGGACCATTCTGGTCGCCTTCTGCGGTGTGGTTGAACACCACGTCGAGATAGACCTGTATTCCGGCAGCCTTTAGCTTTTGCACCATGGCTCGGAAACCGACAATACCATCAGGCCCCAGATACCGTGGCTCCAAAGCAAAGAAACCGATGGAATTATAGCCCCAATAATTGACCAGATTCTTGTCGAGCAAAAATTCGTCGTCAAGAAAATGGTGCACCGGCATCAACTCAACGGCTCGTACATTGATCGACAACAGGTGATCAATCATGGCATCACTGGCGAGCCCTTCATAGGTGCCGCGCAAACTCTCTGGCACATCAGGGTGAAGTTTGGTGAGACCTTTGGCATGGGCCTCATAAATTAAATCACGCCCATCCATGACAGGCGCCTCAGTTTGCAGAAAGTCATTAAGTGCCGGATCCGAAACGACGGACTTCGGAACGCAAGCCGCGCTATCTGCAGCGCCAAAGGTCAAGTCTCCACCGCTTGCGCCTTTTTGATATCCAAACAGGGTCGCCGACGGGGTCCATTTCCCGAAAATCTCGCGCGTATAAGGGTCTAGCAACAATTTATTGGAATTGAAACGATGCCCCTGCTCTGGTGCATAGATGCCGTGTGCGCGATAGCCATACAGCGTTCCCGGCTGTAAACCATGTAGATAGCCGTGCCAAACCGGTCCTGTTCTTTCGGGCATAGATATCCGGTCGATCTCTTTCGTCCCGTCATCGGAAAACAGGCAGAGATCGATCTGACTCGCATTCGCAGAAAAAACCGCAAAGTTGGTGCCCTCACCATCATAGAAGGCACCCAGTCGATGTGGAGTTCCATGGGATATCTTGTATTTCATCAATGATCGGTCCTACTGGGCACAGTCATTCAAATGAGCGACTTGTACAGGTCTGCATATAGCTCGGCGGATTGGTTCCAACCCACCTCTTGCGACATGGCGCGTCGCATCATTGCCTTCCATTTCTTGGTTTCGGAAAACAGGTCACATGTCCGATGGATGGCCAAATCAAGGGCTTCAACTGTCGTCGGTGCGAACTGGATACCTGTAGCGCATTTGGTCGCTAGAGCGGCAGCATTGGCGTCGATAACCGTATCAGCAAGGCCACCCGTATGCGCAACGACCGGGATTGTGCCATAGCGCAAGGCATAAAGCTGTGTCAGACCGCAGGGTTCAAAGCGCGAAGGCACGAGAATTGCGTCCGCGCCCCCCTGGATCTTGTGTGCCAAATCTTCGCTATAACCGATTTTAACCGCAATATTTTCCGGTGCATTCTGTGCTGCATTGAGACACGCTTCTTCGAGCCGTTTCTCACCCGTTCCGAGGACAAGAAGCCGCGCTCCACGCTCGACAACGGTCGGAATGACTTCCATAAGCAGGTCGACACCCTTTTGGGTTGTCAGGCGAGAGACAATCCCGAACAAAGGCGCATCAGGATTGCTTGCCAAGCCATATTGCTGTTCAAGCCATTCCCGGTTGGCTGCTTTGCGCTTTAGGCTTTTGGCGCTGTAGGTCTTTGTCAGACTGGGATCTTCCTGCGGGTCCCATACACTGAGATCGATACCGTTTAAGATTCCGACAAGGTCGCTTTTTCGGCTTTTGAGAAGACCTTCCAATCCCATTCCGAATTCAGGCGTCAGCAGCTCATGGGCATAGGTGGGGCTTACCGTGGTGATCTTGTCTGCAAAGGCCAATCCGCCTTTTAGGAAACCGGCATGCCCCCAATATTCAAAACCATCTGGGTTGAACATATCGCCCGACAATCCCAGAGTTTGTACGACACTGCCATCAAACAACCCCTGAAATGCGATATTGTGGATTGTCATGACCGACGGAGGCGCTTCTCGGCCGGATTGCTTCATATAGACAGGAACGAGGCCTGCTTGCCAATCATGAGCATGGACGACATCAGGTTTCCAACCGCCAATGCCATCCAAGCCGATTTTAGCACCAATCAGTGATAAGGCCCCAAAACGAATGGGATTGTCTTCCCAGTCGAACCCCTCTTCATCAAGATAGATGGTCCCCTTCCTGTCATAGAGATGGGGTGCTTCCAACAGCAGAAGATTAAGCCCTTTGGCCCGCACGGATATGACGCGTGCAGGGCCTCCAAACAGATCTTCCAATTCGAGCAGAACATCACCATGTTGAGCCCAACCACTCACATCAGGATAGGCAGGCAAAAGAATTTTGATCGTGTGATCAAGCTGTTCGAGAGCCTTTGGTACTGATCCGATTACATCGGCCAGACCGCCGGTTTTTACGAATGGTGAGCATTCGGAAGCAACAAATAAAATGTTCATCTATAGGTCCAATCTGTCAATCATGGACTGGGTGATTAGGCAAATGCCCTTTTCAGTTCTGCGGAACCGTTTGGCATCAAGTTCAGGATCTTCGCCGACAACCAGACCCGCTGGTATTTTGACGTCGCGATCAACAATGACATCCTTGAGCTGTGCCTTTCGATTGATTTCGGCATATGGCAACGCCACGACACCACTCATTTTCGAGAATGAGTGTGCTTTTACGCCTGTAAAGAGCAGGCAACGATTAAGGGATGAACCTGAAATGATACAACCGCCGGATACCATTGAAGAAACGGCCTGACCACGACGGCCCTCTTCGTCATGAATAAATTTGGCTGGTGGCGTCAGCTCCTGATGCGTCCAGATCGGCCAATCATTGTCGTAGATATCCAACTCCGGAATAAAGTCCGTCAGGTCGATATTGGCTTCCCAGAAGGCATCTACGGTTCCCACGTCACGCCAATATGGTTTCGTTTCCAGTCCGGAACGAATGCAAGACCGGCTAAATGGATGGGCGATAGCTTTGCCACCCTTGACCAGCTTAGGGATGATGTCCTTACCGAAATCGTGATGCGTATCGGGATTGCAGGCTTCCTCGCGCAGAATGTCATAGAGGAACTTCGCCTCGAACACATAGATTCCCATGGATGCCAGAGCGCGTTCAGGATCGTTTGGCATCGCAGGTGGATTTTCGGGTTTTTCGATGAAATCTAAAATGCGATCATCTTTATCGACTTTCATCACGCCGAACGCCTTGGCTTCTTCCAGAGGCACTTCAATGGAGCCGACCGTCACATCCGCACCCGTTTCTACATGCTGACGCACCATCAAGGCATAGTCCTGCTTGTAGATGTGATCACCGGCGAGAATGACAATGTATTTGGGGCCATAGCTCTCCAGAATGTCGATATTTTGATAAATGGCGTCCGATGTGCCCTGATACCAAGCTTCGTCATTCATGCGTTGCGATGCGGGCAGAATGTCGAGAAACTCGTTACGTTCTTCACGCAGAAAGCTCCACCCCCTCTGCAGATGGCGGATCAAACTGTGGGCCTTATACTGGGTCGCAATACCGATACGTCGGATACCGGAGTTCACGGCGTTGGAGAGAGCAAAGTCAATGATGCGACTCTTTCCGCCGAAATACATGGCAGGTTTTGAGCGCTTATCCGTGAGTTCCTGCAAGCGGCTGCCCTTGCCGCCAGCGAGAATGAATGCCATCGATTGATTGGCAAGTTTCGACGTTTCACGATCGAGTTTCATAAAATGCTCTCCCCACTTGTGATTGTTGACACACGTTCAAATCCGTTCAGGCTTGCTCCAGTTGAAAATAGAGCGTTGAAAGTGGCGGCAAGGTCAGTGAGAGCGAAACATCGCGTTCATGCGAACCAATATTCTCGGTCTCTGCTGCGCCCAGATTGCCACGTCCACCGCCTGCATAAAGGCTTGAATCCGTGTTCAGAATTTCCACCCATCGACCCGCCTTGGGCACACCAAGGCGATAGCTCTGACGCTCAACCGGCGTCATGTTGCAAACCACCAGAACCGGTGCATCGCCCTCATCGCCATATCTAATCCAGGCAAATACGGAATTTTCAGCAGAATGGCATTCGATCCACTCAAATCCTTTTGGATTGCTGTCATTCCTATGAAGTGCAGGAACCTCGCGATAAACGCGGTTCAGGTCGCGCACAAGCGACTGCACACCACGCTGGAAGTCATATTGAAGAAGATGCCAGTCCAGACTTTCATTGTGGTTCCATTCTTCCCCTTGCGCGAATTCGCCACCCATGAACAGCAGCTTCTTGCCCGGGTGCCCCCACATGAAGCCGAAATAGGCCCGTAGATTCGCGAACTGATCCGCCGGGTAGCCGGGCATTCGGCTTAGCAAAGAGCCCTTGCCATGGACGACTTCGTCATGGCTAAGCGGAAGAATGTAATTTTCGGAAAAGGCATAATGCATTCCGAAAGTCATATCGTGATGATGATATTTGCGATGCACAGCCTCATGGGACATGTAGCGCAACGTATCATTCATCCAACCCATGTTCCATTTATAGCCAAAACCCAGTCCACCATGATTGGTTGGAGCACTCACACCTGGAAATGCCGTAGACTCTTCGGCAATCGTCATGATGCCAGGGGCTTCGCGATAAGAGGTAATGTTGGTGTTACGCAGAAAATCGATAGCTTCGTAATTTTCGCGTCCACCATCTTTGTTGGGAATCCATTCCCCGTCCTTGCGCGAATAATCCCGATACAGCATCGAGGCCACGGCATCCACACGCAAGCCATCGATATGATGTTCATTGAACCAGTAAAGCGCGTTGGCGGACAGGAAGTTGGAGACTTCGCGGCGACCATAGTTGTAAACGAGCGTGTTCCAGTCCGGATGAAAGCCTTCGCGGCGGTCTTCATGTTCATAAAGCGCCGTGCCATCAAAGCGGGCAAGACCGTGAGGGTCTTCAGGAAAATGCCCCGGCACCCAATCTATCAGCACACCAATGCCTGCAGCATGGAACGCTTCCACCATGTCACGAAACTCTTCCAACGTGCCGTGACGAATGGTCGGTGCAAATAGACCAACAGGCTGATACCCCCAAGAACCATCGAATGGATATTCCGAGATTGGCATCATTTCGACATGAGTGAAGCCCATATCCTTGACATATGGAACCAACTGTTCGGCCAGTTCTGAATAAGACAGCGGCCGGTTCCCTTCGTCTTTGACGCGGCGCCAAGACCCCAGATGCACTTCATAGATGGAAATCGGTTTGTCAATTTTTGTCGTCTGCTCGCGCCCCTGCATCCATTCGTCGTCTCGCCAGTCATGACCATCAAGCTTACGAACGATTGAAGCGGTGCGCGGAGCATGTTCCGAGCCAAAACCAACGGGATCAGCCTTCAATGGAAGCAGTTGGCCCTGACGATCAAGCAGCTCATATTTATATGCCTGCCCCTCGCCCACTTGTGGAATGAAAATTTCCCAAACACCGGTTACCCCACGCGGACGCATGGCATGGCGCCGGCCATCCCAGTTGTTCCAGTTGCCTACGACAGAAGCGCGGCGCGCATTGGGAGCCCAGACAGCGAAATGCGTCCCTTCGACTCCATCATGGGTAATGACATGGGCCCCGAGTACTTTCCAGAGCGACTGATGGGTTCCTTCACCCAGAAGATATTCATCTAGCTCACCGATAACGGGACCGAAACGGTAAGGATCTTCCTGAATCCAGACATGATCCCCAACGCGGGCCCGGATCTTATAGGCAAACCACTCTTTCTTGCCTGCAATCGGCTTGGCGAACAGATCTGGCGCGACATCATCGCGTTCCAGTTCCTCAATCAGTGCGCCAGTTTCGTGGTGGATTACTTCTACTTCGCATGCGCCGGGAATGAAGACCCGAACAACAAGCTGGTCTTCCCATTCTTGCAGCCCCAAAACCGAGAATGGATTGCTGTGAACACCATTCTGAATGGCCTGAGCGTCTCTTTTTGAAGTATATGTCGTCATCGCCCTGCTCCCCCTTTGTTACTTTTACGCTAGAGCATGTGATCCGCAAATGGAACTGCCAGTTGGGTAGTATCCCTTTGTTTTTTTAACCTAGAATTTCATACCGCCAATTTGTCGCAGGAGCTGATATTCTTTATAAAATCGGATTCTAGTTATAATTCTAAGACCCCGACGGCAAAGGCTCAAATTTCGCCGTCGGGTCATTGTTAGCGGTTAGCGCTCATAAAGAGATTTGGCGCCCCAGATATCTTTTGCATAGCCTTTGATGGTGCGATCCGATGAGAACCAGCCCATATTGGCCGTGTTCAAAATCGTCTTGCGGGTCCACTCCTTGGTATCGAGATAGGCTTTATCGACTTTACGCTGCGTATCGAAATAGTCGTCGAAATCACAAGTCACAAGGAAGTAGTCGCTCTCATACATCATCTGCACGATTGAACCGTAGCGATGAGGTTCATCAGGCGAGAATACACCGCTGGCGATCTGGTTCAGCACACGGTAAAGACGCGGGCTGGCCTCGATGGCGCGGCGGGAGTATTCGGGCTGATGACGGCGTTCCTCAACCTCTTCTGCGGTCAAACCGAACAGGAAGAAGTTTTCCGCCCCTACATGGTCGCGAATTTCGACATTGGCACCGTCCAGTGTGCCAATCGTCAAGGCACCGTTCAACGCAAATTTCATATTCCCCGTGCCTGACGCTTCCTTGCCGGCCGTAGAAATCTGCTCGGACAGATCTGCCGCTGGCATGAGGATCTCTGCCATGGACACATTGTAGTTTTCGGGGAATACGATCTGCAGATAGTCCTTCGTTGCCGAGTCATTGTTGATGACGGTAGCGACATCATTGATCAAGTGAATGATCTTCTTGGCCACTTCATAACCCGGAGCTGCCTTGCCACCAAAAACCTTGACGCGTGGCGTCCAGTCTTTAGTCGGGTTCTCCTTGATCTCGTTCCAGTAGGCCACGGCTTCGATCAGGTTCATCAGCTGACGCTTATATTCATGAATACGCTTCACCTGAATATCGAGCATTGCGTTTGGATCAATCTGAATATCACGAATATCAGAGAGCCAGTTGATGAAACGCCGTTTATTCTCGAGTTTCGCCTTATGGAATTCTTCCTGGAATGCGGCATCGTCGGCGTAGGGCGCCAGACGTTCCAGCTGTTCCAGATCATCCGGCCATTCAATGCCGATGGTGGAGTTGATCAGATTGCGAAGCGGTTTGTTGCAGTCATATAGCCAGCGACGCGGCGTGATGCCGTTGGTCTCGTTGATAATCCGTTTCGGATAGACCTTGTGCAGATCGCCAAAGACGGTTTCCTTGACCAGCTCGGTATGGAGAGCCGAGACGCCATTGACGTGGGTTGCCATGATAAAGGCCAACTCACCCATATTAACGTTGCCATCCTTGATGATACGGATGTCCGACCCGGTGTCTTTAAGATGCTGATCCTGAATGATTTCAATGATGCGATAATGACGCGGCAGAATGCGTGCGAATAGATGCTCAGGCCACCGCTCCAGCGCCTCAGGCAGGAGCGTGTGGTTGGTATAGCCAAGGCATTTGCGAGTGATATCGATGGATTCATGGATTTCGATGCCATGAATATCTGTGAGCAAACGCACCAATTCGGGGCCTGCGATGGCCGGGTGCGTATCGTTGAGCTGGATCGCTGCCTTTTTGGGCAAATCGCGCAGATCATCGTTGGTGGAACGATAGCGCCGGATCAGATCCTGAATGGAAGCAGAGGTAAAGAAATATTCCTGCTTCAGACGCAACTCTTTACCGGTGTCTGTGGTGTCATCGGGGTACAAGACGCGGGAAATGGTCCGCGCCAGAGCTTCCGGCGCACTCGCCGCAAGGAAATCGCCCCGGTTGAAGCTCTCAAGGTCGAATGCGCGGGTCGGTTTAGCGGACCAAAGACGCAAGGTGTTGCACCAACGTGCTTGCCAACCAAGGGCCGGAGCATCATAAGCCTGAGCCTTGACGGTTTCTGCCGGATACCAAACAGCACGACCATCTGTTTCGCTCACATGACCACCAAAGGCGATAATATAGGCCACTTCTGGGCGTTCGAACTCCCACACGTTGCGCTGAGCGAGCCAACCTTCAGCCGTCTCCACCTGCGCCCCATTTTCAAAATGCTGTTCGAACAGGCCGTGTTCATAGCGAATGCCATAGCCATGAGCCGGAATGCCCAACGTTGCCAGGGAATCGAGGAAACAAGCCGCCAGACGGCCCAAACCGCCGTTGCCGAGCGCGGCATCGGGTTCGTTGGCCACAATGGCGTCATAGTCCTGCCCGAACTCACGCATCGTTTCGCGGGCGACATCTTCAAATCCGAGGTTGATCGCCACATCTTCAATGAGACGCCCGATCAGAAACTCCATCGACAGATAATAAACGCGTTTTGCGTTGCTGTCATAGGTTTTGCGGGTGCTATCAAACCAAGGGTCAACGACGATATCGCGCAGAGCCAGAGACAGGGACATACGCCAATCATAAGGCGTTGCATGCCCTTGATCCTTACCGAGAGAATATTTGAGATGCCGGAGAACTTCTTGCTTTAGCTTGATTTGGAAAATCTTTGTGTTCATGAGCCCGAACGTCCAGTTGTTATATAGCCATTGGCGATACCGGAGGCTGTCCTCCAGATGTCAGTATGCAATCATGATACCTTATTGCGCATTCATGCTTTAAAAATCGCAAACTAATGCCTTCTTACGCGCTTGATATGTCACAAAAGTATACAGATGCCTTGTTTTCCACGGCAGGTACCGTCAAAATTTGAACTACTAAAAACTATCGTCAAATGCTTCTGCATAAAATACAAGCACTGTGGTTGAATCGGGGCAAAAATGGCAACTTTTAAGCAAATGCCTTCGCTCTTTGCGCATCAAGTGAGCAGAAATATTGGCAGTTTTCCCCAGTCAGGAAAAATCTCTCTGCCATTCTAGCACGTATCTCACCCTTTGAAAGAACCTTCAAATTTCCCCTCAGGTTTCAACGTCACCTTTCAATGTAAAGTTATAACACCCTAACAAGGGTGATTCGCCACCCCCAAATTCCAGAAATCTTTTCGGTTTCGAAAGCATGCTTTTTAAGCTTGAGAAACGCAATTCCCTGGCCGGTCATAACGGTGCCGAAAGGCACATGAAGCATTCGCACGCTACGCAAAAACATGCTTCGGACTTCTGCGAAGGGCAAACATCAAAGGAGAATTTTAACTGAACCGCATCACTGCTTGCATTAGCCAATAAAAAAGCGCAGCCAAGGCCGCGCTTTTTCGCAAGAGCATTCAATGTCATTTGTTTGATCAAGCCGCTTTTACATTGCTGAGCTTGGGCATCAATTCGAGCAAATGCTGCGAATATTCATGCTGCGGATTTTCGAACAGCTGCTCGGTGTCTGCTACTTCCAGCAATTGGCCATGTCGCATAACGCCGACCTTGTCGCACATCTGGCGAATAACCGGCAGGTCATGGCTGATGAAGAGCATGGTCAGGCCCAATTCCGCTTGCAAATCCTTCAATAAATTGAGGATCTGGGCCTGAATGGACACGTCCAGTGCAGATGTCGGTTCATCACAGATCAGGAAGCGAGGCCGTGTCGCCAATGCGCGAGCAATGGAGATACGCTGACGCTGTCCACCCGAGAATTCATGCGGATATTTGAGCGCCGCTTTGTCGCCCAGACCAACATGATCGAGCAAATCACGCACGATGGTTTCCGTTTCTGCCCGAGAGCTTGCCAATCCGTGGAAACGGATCGGCTCGGCAACGATATCCAGAACCTTCTTGCGTGGATTAAGCGAAGAAAATGGATCCTGGAAGATCATCTGCATCTGGCGGCGGAAATAGTCGCGCTTTTTCTCTGTCGTAATCTGGGTCAGATCCGTGCCGGCAAAATAGATGCTGCCTTCCGCTGGAGTGTAAAGGCCGGAAATCATGCGAGCGATGGTTGATTTACCGCTACCACTCTCTCCAACGAGGCCAAAGATCTCGCCTGAGTTGATTTCGAAGTTGGCGTCTTTTACCGCATCGAAATATTCCCGCTTGCTCTTGAACATAGAGTTTTTGGTCAGGAACCGCATATAGAGATTCTCGACGTGAATAAGCGGGCCCGTATAGTGGTCACCAAAGTCACGCGCCTGACCCAGCCAATGGTTGGCAACATCAAGGCTCTTTTTGGCATCACCGGCAGACTCGATATATTCGACCAGAGGAAATCGATCCAGACGCTTGTCTGGACGTGGCACAGCGCTGATTAGGCTCTGAGTGTAAGGATGGTCCGGATCACCAAGAATCTTGGCCGTCGGCCCCTCTTCCACCAGATTGCCGCGATACATGACAGCAACGCGGTCGGTCACATCAGCAATCACCCCCATGTCATGGGTAATGATCATCATGCCCACATTCTTCTCGATGCAGAGCTTCTTGATCAATTCAAGGATCTGGGCCTGAATGGAGACGTCCAGCGCGGTTGTCGGCTCATCGGCAATGATCACTTCCGGTTCAGCACACAGAGCCAGAGCAATCACCACGCGCTGTCGCATGCCGCCAGAGAATTGATGCGGATATTGTTTGACCCGATGGTCTGGATCGGGAATACCGACCTGCCGGAGAAGGTCAACGGCACGTTGTTGGGCTTCATTCTCATTCAGATCGAGATGCAGCAAGATGGTTTCCACCAGTTGCTTTTCGATGGTCTGAAGAGGATCGAGCGACGTTAGCGGATCCTGAAAGATCATGCCAATGCGCTTGCCACGCAGCTTGCGCTTGGCATTGTCGCTGAGATTATCGATGCGCTCGCCCTGAAGATGAACTTCACCCGCAGCCATACGCCCGGGAGGCTCAAGTAGGCCGATTACGGCATTGCCGATGGTAGACTTGCCGGCACCGGATTCCCCGACCACGCCCAGAACTTCACCAGGATTGACATGCAAATTCACCTTGTCCACGGCAACCATTGTGCCGCGACGGCTGGGGAATTCGATACGGAGATCTTTTACTTCCAAAAGAGTCATAATTGATCCACCTCGCCTTATCGCAGTTTCGGATTGAGCGCATCACGCAGCCAATCACCAAGAAGGTTCACGGCAAGGACGAGCAGGATGAGAGCAACGCCGGGGAAGATCGTGATCCACCACTCTCCCGAGAAGAGATAGTCGTTACCAATACGGATCAAGGTGCCCAGCGATGGAGTGGTCGGCGGAACGCCAACACCCAGAAAGCTCAATGTCGCCTCGGTGATGATGGCAAGGGCCAGATGGATCGTCCCAATAACGAGAACCGGACCGGTTACGTTTGGCAGAATGTGACGGAACAGGATCGTACCCGGGCGAATGCCGATGACGCGCGCCGCCTGTACATATTCCTTGCCCTTTTCCACCATGGTCGCTCCACGCACCGTACGGGCATATTGCACCCAACCGGAGATACCAATGGCGAAGATCAACACATAGACCGCCAACTCATCATGCAATTCGCGTGGGAAAATACCGCGCGCGACACCATCAATCAGCAATGCGATCAGAATCGCAGGGAAGGACAACTGAACGTCAGCAATACGCATGATGAAGGTGTCTGTGCGGCCGCCAACATAGCCACTGACGAGGCCGAGCCCGACACCGAGTACAACAGAGAAGGCAACCGATGCAAAGCCAACCAGAAGCGAAATACGGGCACCATAAAGAATGGTCGAAAGAATGTCGCGTCCCTGATCGTCCGTTCCAAGCAAGAAGCGGATATCGCCATCAAACTCGTTCCATGCCGGAGGCAGGTTGGAATCCATAATGTCGATCGCAGCAAGATCGAATGGATTGTGCGGAGCAATCCAGGGGGCGAAGATGGCTGCCAGAATGATGAGAAGTGTCACCACTGCAGACAGGATAACGATTGGCGAATGGGAGAAGCTGTACCAAAGGTCGCCGTCAAAAAACCGTTTCAGGGCTTGTTTCATTGGAAGAATTCCTGATTTACCATTGGGACACCTCTCATCGACCACTTGATACGCGGTCTACGCGCAAGCGCGGATCAACGAGGAAATACAAAACGTCAACAATCAGGTTGATGACCACAAAGAACAGGGCAATCATCACCAGATAGGCCGCCATAATAGGAATATCGACGTCACTGATGGCCTGAATGAAGAGAAGCCCCATACCCGGCCACTGGAAAACACTTTCGGTAATGATCGCAAATGCGATAATGGAACCGATCTGCAGACCGGTAATCGTGATCACCGGAACGAGCGTATTTTTCAGGGCGTGGCGATAATTGACAGACCGTTTGGGCAGCCCGCGTGCTCTGGCAAACTTGATAAAATCCGTACGCAGGATTTCCAGCATTTCAGCCCGAACAAGACGCATGATCAATGTCATCTGGAACAGCGCCAGAGTAAAGGCTGGCATGATGATGGATTTGAGGCCGGATTCGGTGAGCAAACCGGTGGACCACCATCCAAGATGGACGACATCTCCGCGTCCGAAAGTTGGCAGGACGCGCCAAACGACACCAAACAGCAGGATCATCAAAATACCGATAAGGAAAGTCGGTAGAGACACACCAATCAAAGATCCTGTCATGATCAGTTTTGAAATGATGCTGTCTCGATGCAAAGCTGTATAGACCCCTAACGGGATTCCCAACAACAAGGACATCAAGGCCGAAATGAAAGACAGCTCCAACGTTGCAGGCATACGCTCGGCAATCAGATCGCTGACAGGCTGTTTATGGTGATAGGAAAGACCGAAGTCTCCCTGCACCGCCTTGCCGACAAAACGTCCGAATTGCACGATAAATGGATCATTAAGACCAAGCTGTTCTCGCAATTGCTCACGCTCTGCAAAGGTCGTGTCCTGACCAACCATATTGCTGATTGGATCGCCGACATAGTTGAAGAGCGCAAAGGCTACGAATGCCACGGTCAGCATAACCAACACACTTTGCAGCAGCCGTTTCACGATGAATGAAATCACGGAATTTGCTCCCTGAGATCGAGTTGTTTGCCTGAAGATCATCTCCAAGCAAAAACCCGGGCATTCTGCGATGCCCGGGCGATGTTGTTGTTATTGTTATTCAGGAAGAACAACGTTGCGGAAGTCGAGAACGTTGTCGGCGCGCTGCGGCACGGTGACACCTTCGCGAACACCCCAGGAAAGAGGCTGCTGGTGCAGTGGCAGATAGCCAACTTCGTCTTTGACGATCTGGAATGCTTCGTCGATCATTGCCTGACGGGTTGCAGGATCGGTTTCTTTGCCTATCTCGTCAGTCAGTTCATCGACGCGAGCATTGGAATAGTGACCCAGGTTGAACATGCCTTTCTGAGCGTCTTTGTCGACAGAATGCATCAGGTTCAGGATGGCGTTGTGCGCATCGATGGAACCAGGTGTCCAGCCAAGCAGGTAGAAACTGGTGTCAAAACCACCTGTTGCAAGGATCTTGGCGAAATATTTGGACTTTGGCTGAGCGTTCAGGTCAACCTTCACACCAACTTTAGCCAGCATGGAAGCAACAGCCTGACAAACCTTCTCGTCGTTGACATAACGGTCGTTCGGGCAATCCATACCAACTTCGAAACCATCAGGATACCCGGCTTCTTCAAGCAGTTTCTTGGAGAGTTTCGGATCATAGCTATATGGCTTGGCGATTTCAGCATTGAAGCCGTTGATCTGCGGAGCAATCAGAATGCCAGCTGGCGTGGAAGAACCGCGCATGATCTTCTTCTTGATCGCATCAAGATTGATCGCATGAGCAAAGGCTGCACGCACTTTCTGATCTTTGAACGGGTTCTTGCCTTTGATGTTGGAATAGAGCAGCTCGTCGCGCTCCTGATCCATGCCAAGGAAGATCGTGCGGGCTTCAGGTCCGGTCAGCGGAGCAACGCCTTCTGCTTCATCAAGACGTTTCCAGTCCTGAACAGCAACCGGGTAAACCAGATCCATTTCGCCGGAAATCAGAGCAGCAACGCGGGTGGAAGCCTGCGTGATCGGAGTGAACTCGACTTCCTTGACGTTTGACTTGATGTCTTTCCAGTAGCCATCAAAACGAACCAGTTTGGTTTTCACGTCTGGCTGACGCTCGACAACCATGAATGGGCCGGTGCCGTTTTCATTGAGGTTGGCATAGTTGTTCGTGTTGGTGTCGCTTGGGCTGGTGGCTTCGAGCGTGTCGTGTTCTTCACTCCACTCTTTATCCATGATGTACAGGAAGGTAAGATCCTGCATCAGAACAGCGTTTGGCTGACCAGTGGTTGCCTCGATTGTGTAGTCATCCACTTTGGTCATGCTAGCGATCTGACCTGCGCGACCACGAAGGTCGGAGCCGTCGGTCTGGGCACGTTCCCAAGAGAAGATGACGTCATCAGCAGTAAAGTCGTTGCCGTTATGGAACTTGACGCCTTCACGCAGATGGAAGATCCATTTGTTTGGTTCCGGGTTTTCCCAAGACGTGGCCAAAGCCGGGATAAGCTTCAGATTTTCGTCATAAGCGGTTAGGGCTTCGTAGAAGTTTCCCTGGAAGCCGAGCGTAAAGGTCTCGTTGAGGCTATATGGGTCCAAAGAGCCCATGTCGCCCTGAAAGGCATATTTGAAAGTCTGTGCTTGCGAAGGAGCGGCGATTGCAAGGGCGCCGATAGCAGCCGCTACCAACAGTGATTTTCTCATTAATGTCATTTGCTGTTCCCTTTTTTATAAAAGATAACGAATTTTGCTCGGTGGGTTGCAGTTTGTTACGCGATCACATTTTGTACAAGGCCAAATACCACTTTTGTACAAGCGACCTTCATGTGATTCAGCTTTTTGTCTGAAGCACGATCAATTTGGTGATAAAATCCACGGCCTTGTCGACTTCAGAAACTTTTAAAAACTCATTGGCTTTGTGGGCCTGATCAATTGACCCCGGCCCGCAAACTATGGTTGACACTCCAGCTTCCTGGAATTGTCCACCCTCGGTACCATAGGGCACGACGCTACCGGTATTCTGGCCGGTCAGATGACGGCAGATCGCTTCAGCGGCGCCCTCCTCTTCGGGTGCCAATGGGGGCGCAGCGGCAATCACTTCGGTGACGATGTCACAGCCCGGAGCAACCTTGCGCATTTCTTTGAGCAGTTCAGCACAGTAGGCATCGAAACGATCCTTGATGTCGCTGATCTTGTCCCACGGCATATCGCGCACATCCCAATAGAAGGAGCAATCGCGGGAAACGATGTTTGGCGCAGTGCCACCCTCGATCATGCCAACATGCACCGTCGTGTATGGAGGCTCGAAGCCGCTGTCTGGGAAGCTGTGTTCCTTATAGAAATTAAGCTGACCTTCGAGAAAGCAGACCAGTTTCGCGGCTGTCATAACAGCGCTCACGCCCAAGTGGATCTTTGAAGAATGGGCTTCCTGTCCGGTGACGGTCGTCTTGAAAACGTTGATACCCTTATGAGCGTTGACCATCTTCATGAGGGTTGGCTCACCGACAATGGCGGCGGCCGGTTTTGGCACCTGCTTGACAATTTCCTCAATCATGAATGGTGCGCCGACGCAGCCGATTTCTTCATCATAGGAAAGCGCGAGAATGATTGGCTTCTTGAGGTCAGCCTTGACCATTTCCGGAACAAGCGAAAGATTGATGGCAGAAAAGCTCTTCATATCAGCCACGCCACGGCCGTAGAGATAGCCGTCTTTTTCGACGACAGTGAAGGGATCCGTATCCCAAGGCTGCCCCTCTACAGGCACGCAATCTGTATGGCCACTCAGGATAATGCCGCCTTCAACTTTCGGACCGATCACAGCAAAAAGATTGGCCTTGGTCTTGTCATCATTATAAACAAGAGTGCTCTCGATATCGAAGCCGGCCAAATAATCTTTGACATAATTGATCAGTTCGAGATTTGACTTTGCTGAGTTGGTATCAAAAGACACCAGTTTGGAAATGAACTCGATTGCTTTTTTTTGTGTCACTTCAGTTGTCCTGTGGCGCTCGAAATATTGTTATTATTATACATATGGATAATTAGCAGCAGCATAATGTCAAATCGAATTTTTTTTGTCTTCTATGCGTAGATGCTATACCCTGTCAATAATATCATTCGCTCTTTATGAAAAATGGACCGCCCATGCGACTACGACAGATTGAAGCATTCAGAGCCACGATGAATACCGGCACCATCACAGGTGCGGCAAACATGATGGCGGTTACACAACCCTCCGTTAGTCGTCTGATTGCGGATCTTGAAATCAATTTGGGATTTCGGTTGTTTGAACGAAAGGGAAGCCGACTGCAACCAACGGAAGAAGCGCTTCGTTTCTATCAGGAGGTCGAGCGAACATTTGCCGGAATTGATCAACTTGAAGCTGTAGCAGATCGAATTCGTCAGGAGCAGATGGGTCTGTTGAGTGTCTTTTCGACGCCCGCTCTTGCGACTTCCCTCATGCCGAAAGTTCTAAAAAACTTCCACCAATTATACCCAGAAACTAAAGTGCGCCTTGAAGTACGCATGCCCATGGAAATTTTTTCACAGCTCCAGTCGAGTGCAGGAGACGTCGGTGTTTCCAATCATGCCGCCGAGTTGCCGGGTGTCATACAAGAGCCTCTCTACGATGCGGCTTTTGTTTGTGTATTGCCAAAAGACCACCGTCTGGCAAAAAAGGACGTCATAAACCATGGCGATCTTGATGGAGAGACCCTGATCGGACTTTCGGCTGAGGGACCGCTCAACTGGAATAAGATTTTCAAGAATTTTCGAGAAAAGGGCATCGAGAACTATAACTGGATTTCGACGCAACATGCAGAGGCTGGCTATGCGTTGGTTTCCGAGGGCTTGGCAATTGGTGTGTTGGAGCCATTTTCGGCAAAACGCTGGGAAGGCATTGGGGTCGTCGTTCGTCCACTCAGACCCAAGATCTGTTTTTCATTCTCCATTTGCTTTTCAGCAAACAAAGCCAAATCATCCGTTGCCCAAGACTTCGCCAAGCTCGTTCGTCAGCAGCTCGCAGATGAGCCTCCTCTTTATCAGGATTAGGCCAGCTTACTAAGGGCACCGGTTAACCGCCCCTGATAGGGTATAATTAGAGGCGGTTTACCTGTTTTAGATTATGGGATTTGGTTCAGCCATTCTTCGGTGCTGAATTTTTCGGCCACAAGCTTTTCCGCAGCAGCATATTCTTCTGGTGTTATACCGCTCTCGGCTCCACCATTCAGGGACATGAAAGTTTGCTTCATGTGGTCGATTACGGCCCGTCTCTCCATGCCAGTCTGGCTCTTGACCGGATCGACACGCTTTGCAGCGCTCGCAGTGCCTTTGTCCGAGAGTTTTTCACGCCCGATGCGCAACACTTGCATCATCTTGGAGGCATCCATGTCGTAAGCCATCGTTACGTGGTGCAACACCGTATTGCGCTGATAGCGCTTTTGTGCTGCGCCGCCAATCTTGCCCTTAGAGCTGGTGATATCGTTGAGTGGCTTGTAAAAGGCGTCGATCCCCATTTCATTGAGCGCCTTAAGTACCCAATTATCAAGAAAAGCGTAGGAATCGGCAAAGCTCATATCGGCTACGAGGTCTGTTGGCGCATATAGAGAATAGGTGATGGCGGTCCCCTTCTCCACGAACATGGCCCCTCCACCCGTCACACGGCGAATGACTTCCACGTCATGCTCTTTGGTCGCGCCCAAATCGACTTCGTTCCTCAGGGACTGGAATTTACCGATGATAATCGCAGCCCGATCCCATTCCCAGAAGCGTAGTGTTGGAGCGCGGCGACCAGAAGCAACTTCTTGTGCGAGTACATCATCCAGTGCCAAATGCATAGCGGGAGGCACCGCGCCGCTATCAATGATCTGCCACTCGTAATCGCGCCATGTTTTGCTGACACCAAGAGCACGGCGCACGGCGATAGCGACAGATTCTGGTGTAAAGCCGATCATCGCAACATCACTATCGAGCTTGGCATTGATCGCCTTGGCCATCTCTTCGACGGATGCACTAGCCGACACGCCTTCAAGGGATGCACATATATCGTCCAAAGCTTCCGCAGGTTCGAGGAAAAAGTCACCGGCGATCTGTACGTCGCTCAAAGCGCCATCTTTAACCTCGACGTCGGCGACGACTAGTTTCCCGCCATGTACCTTATATTCACCATGCATGAAATGTCTCCTGTAAAGCTCTGAATTCACTATTCGCTCAAGCGCGGGCAACCTAGGCTTAAATAGGAACCCGAGCAAGATTTTTCAGGGTCCCCCTTTTTAAAACCTGCTGCGCATTTTCTGCATAAGAGCTAACCATCCTTTATATTCGTGTGATTTGGACATGAAATCCGCCCCATCTTCATTGAAAAGACATTATTCCAGCATTAAATGTAGCACGCTACACAATCTCCGGAGGGCGCAATGTCCGAATTTGCTGGTGTCGGTTTCATTCTCAAACAGATCAACGACAAGCTAAGCCAATATATGAATAACGAGCTTCAGCCGTTTGGTCTAACCATGACGCAAGCCAAGTTTTTGCGCTTTCTCAATAGCCGAAAAGGCATGGATACGTCCCAAAAGGACATCGAGGACTATTTCGACATTGCCCACTCCACCGTTATTGGCGTTTTGAGGCGCCTTGAACAAAAAGAGTTGGTTACCTTTGTCGATGATCCCAAAGACCGAAGGAAGAAGCTGGTCATCCTCCTGCCAGCTGAACAAAAAATCCACGACCAGGTTCAAAGAGCCAAAAAGCGGATTGACGAACAAATGTTAAAAGGCATGACACAAGACCAGATTGAAGCGCTGGAAAAGAGCCTGAAGCAGCTTCACGACAATATTCTGGACTTGACACATAACAATAAGAACGGACCGCACGAGATATGAAACCGCAAGACCTATCCAAAGAGAACTATCTCTTCGAGAGAATGCCCGTCCCTCGAGCCATTCTCATGAACGCCCTGCCAACCATTGCCGGCATGGTTGTCATTCTTGTCTATAACATTGCCGACACCTTCTTTGTTGGCCAAACCAACGATCCATTTCAGGTAGCTGCCGTTTCGCTAGCAACGCCCGTTTTTCTACTATTCATGGCAACGGGTAACTTAATTGGCATTGGTGGTACATCCGTCATTTCCAGGGCGTTTGGTGAAAAACGCCCCGAATTTGCCAATCACGTCAGTTCCTTCTGCTTTTACGCGGCGTGGCTCGTAGGGATTGTCTTTGCGACAGTCTTCCTGTTTTGCATGCCTCAAATCTTGCAAGCGATTGGGGTGAGCGGCAACACGATCGTGCCGACACGTGACTATCTGACCTATGTGGCTCCCAGTGCGCCTTTTGTGATCATGAGTGTTGCCTTCGGCAATATCGTCCGCTCTGCAGGCAAGGCAAAGGAAGCAATGTTCGGCATGATGTTGGGCACGGGGCTCAACATCATTCTCGATCCTATCTTCATTCTCTATTTTGATATGGGCGTTGGCGGGGCAGCTATCGCGACGCTGATTGGCAACGTTGTTTCGGCCTACTATTTCTGGCGTCTGGTATCGGGTGGCAAAACGTCCCTTTCCATCAGCTTTGCCGACTTCCGCATTCGCGGCGTCATCCTGCCCGTTATCTCCATTGGTATCCCGGCTGCTCTAAACAACGTCCTTATGAGCACCTCAATCATCGTTCTCAACAATGTGCTGTCGAGCTATGGCGACATTGCTGTCGCAGCAATGGGCGTCGCAACAAAGGTGTCGATGATAGCAGTGCTGTTGCAGATCGGGCTTGGTGTCAGCATTCAGCCGTTGTTGGGCTATAACTATGGAGCCAAGAATGCAGAGCGCTTTCGTGCAATCTTGCAGACAACGATCATTTATGCTCTGGTCATGGGCTCAGTGTTGACACTGGCTAGCTGGCTTGGGTCTGGCTATATCGTCAATGCCTTTATCGAAGATCAGGCGGTTTATGATCAAGGCGTACGCTTTGTCAAAGCCCTGCTACTGACAGGTCCCGTCATTGGCATCATGTTTGTCTATATCAACACTCTACAGGCAATGGGGGCCGCTAAGGAGTCACTTATTCTTTCAATCAGCCGACAGGGCTTCATCTTCATCCCGATGATCTTTACACTGAACTATTTCTTCGGGCTCTCTGGCGTGGTTTACGCCCAGCCTGTAGCAGATGTCATGGCCATCCTGATTTCGATTGCTCTGGTTTATCCGCATTTGGCGAAATATCTGCCCGAGAGCGAAACCGTAAGCAACCAACCTGCTGACTATGAAAGCCAACCAGCGCACTAGATGACTCTAGGCTTTCAAGATAAGATGACAAAGCCCCCAATGGATATCCATCCACGGGGGCTTAATGTTGTCTGGAGGCTTTTCCCCAAGGCTTTAATCAGCCCTTGTTGTTTGCCTTGAGTGCTCTGAAGACACGGTCAATCAACTCGTTGAGGATTTGTGGTGAGGTTGCATAGTTGAAGCGGACAAATTGTTCGTATCCCTCGCCGAAATTGGCACCGTCGCCACCAACCACACGGCCTGTATCGCGCAAATAAGTAAAGGCTGAAGATGGCAGATCCAACGTGGAGAAATCAGCCCAACCCAGATAAGTTGCCTCGGGTTTGATCAACCCCACTTCCGGCATCTCACGTGCAAATCGATCAACAAAGAGGTTCCGGTTTGCTTCGAGCTGAGCCAACGCTTCCGCGAACCAGACATCGCCCTTCTCCCAAGCTGCGATGGTTCCCAACATACCACCAATGCCAGGGTGCCCTAAAAGCATCGGCGGCAGTTTTTGCGAAAAGCGATCCATGAGCGTCTTGCTGCCGAAATACATCACAGCGCAGCCCAGTCCGGGGATGTTGAATGTTTTGGAAGCCGATTGCAGCGTAACTGTCTGATCAGCCAATTCCGGGAACATCTTCAAGAAAGGCGTGTGCTTACGGCCATCAAAGAGAATGTCGCAGTGTATTTCATCTGAAATGACAACAAGTCCGTGCTCTTGGGCAAGTTTGGCAAGTGGCGCCAGCTCTTCCTTGGAAAAGACCCGCCCCGTTGGGTTATGGGGATGGCATAGCAGCAGGATCTTTACATCTGATGTGATCTGCCTTTTTAGCCCTTCGATATCTAGCTCATAGCGACCATCAACAACGGGCATGGCGTTGCAGACCGCGTTCCTTCCTGTTTGCTTGATGGCGGCAAGAAACATTGGGTAAGCAGGAATCTGAACAGAGACGCCCTCGCCCTTTTCGCTGAATGCGAAAACCGTTGCAGCAATCGCCTGAACGAGATTGGTCACCGGTAAAACCGTCTCGGTATCGACACCCCAATCAAATTTTCTTTGCATGCGATCCTGGAAGGCCTTCTTCAATTGCGCTTCGGGGCCGTGGGGGCCATGAGAAGAATAGCCGAAGCGCTGATGATCAACGGCTTCTTGCAACGCCTCGAGGATGACAGGTGCTACGGCAAAATCCATTTCGGCAGGATTGGACGGTACAATGTCTTCATCAAAATCAACCCACTTACCGCTTGCCCGCAATCGCAAGCTCTCGATATTCAGACATTCAAACATGGCTATCCTTTCGCATTTTCATAATTGAGCAATCAGATATAGGTATGAGAAAATATGATGGTAGGCAATGGGGACTGTCGGATCTGTCGCCAAAGGCGAGGCTGAAGTATCCGAGTCTACCCGTAAGGACAGTTTATCGCATCGGGGCTATTTGAAAGCCGGTTATCAGGCAATTGTCACAAGATTTTGGGTGACGACTAAAATTTCTGCAGTTTTCCAATTCGTGCCTGATATTCAGACATTTACCATACATCCACACACTATTGACTCGCTATTGGGGTCGAATTTCTGCCAATTGGTTAGAAATACGCAAATGATCGCCCAACGCACATCGTGCACAAATTATATTCATCACTAGAAACAAACACCTAAAGAAAGTATTCGCGAATTGTCCCCGCTTGACAGAACGGCTCTAAAGTAGTTGATTATACGCATGACACATCGTTTTGATGTCTCTCCAAATGTTGAATATTTATATTACTCTCCACCATTAAGCAGTCGTTGCCCGCGAGAATTTTACAGTAACCTAATTATAGAGTATCCACAAAACTACTTTTAAAAATTTACATTTTTATTATATATTACAAAAAACAAGAATTATATTAACACTCTACTTTGAATTTGAATTCAAATTCAGGATGACCTCAATTTTGCCAAAAAAATGGCAAGCTGCGGAGGAACAATTTCCCTTACCAATAGAATTAAAGCTTGGCTCTCAAGGAAGGGAAATATAGTGCAGCTTGCCAGTTGGATTGGTGAGGTTGGGAGGTCCGCCCCTCACCATAGGAAGATCGTTTGTCAGGCGATATGTGAGGCCACGATTTAGGCGGCCAGACACGAAATCGTTCTTTGTTTTGCGATGCCAGTTATCTTTGGCGGGACGCAATTGCTAGACTGACATATTCTTAGAAAAGACGAATTTCATGCGATTGCTGTAGGTCTCACCGGGTTTGAGAACCACCGAAGGAAACTCGGGGTGATTGGGCGAATCCGGATAATGTTGCGTTTCAAGCGCAAAGCCGGGATAGGTTTCATACAGCGCACCGCTCTTCCCCTTTGTTGGCTGATCCTTGAAATGATTGGCCGTATAGAATTGTACGCCGGGCTGGTTTGAGTAGAGTTCAAATCCCCGTCCACTGGCAGGATCGGCCGCTTTCGCAGTCAACCGCATCTTTCCGTCATAAACCGCGTGGCACAGATTGTGATCATATCCTCCATCCGGCCAAGCATCGGCAATATTGTCGCCAATGGCGTGGAGTTTGTTGAAGTCAAACGGAGTTCCCTTGACAGGCACAATCTCACCGGTTGGGATTTTTTCTGGTGTTACGAGTGTGTAGCGGTCAGCGAGGATGCAGAGCTGCTGGTCTTCGACACTGCCGCTGGCATGTCCTGCCAAATTCCAATAGCCATGATAGATAATGTTTATAATGGTAGTCTTGTCGGTTGTCGCTTCCATTGTCAGCTCAAGCGAGCCCATGCAATCAACACGATAGGTCGCCGTCACCTCGACAGTACCGGGATAGTTCTGATCGCCATCGGGACTATACATGCGGAAGGTAACGGAATTGTCTTCAGCATTTGGCTCCGCCTGCCAGAGGCGCTTGCCATAGCCGGGCAAGCCGCCATGCAAATGGTGGGGACCACTGTTTGTAGGTAGCTGAATATCTTTCCCTTCCAGCGTAAATTTGCCCAGATTGATCCGGTTTGAAAAGCGGCCGCATATTGCGCCAGCATTGCCCGGATTATCTATATAGCTCGCGGGATCATCATAGCCGAGCACGATGTCTTCGACTTTGCCGTTCCGGTCTGGGCGCAACACGCGCGTCAGGATGGCCCCATAGGTCATGACTTCGATGGTCGTTTCACCGCCGGTGATGCGATAGGCTTCGACATCCTTGCCATCGATCTTGCCAATCACTTCGTGCTCAATTGCTGAATTTGCCAAAACAATTCCTCCTCGCCCGGAAAGACGTTCATTTAAGGTGGGTCGCTTCGCATGAATTGAAACGGATGGCCCACCTGAATTATGACCGCGTTTTCCAGTACGGTACGTCCCTTTTTCGGGATTGATCTTGAATTTCAGATTGCCTCTATAAAGGACAGAGGCTGTCCTCTTTTCCGGAGGCCAGCGGTGTGCGCCGGCCTCCAGATTGTCAGATTGCAGATCTGCCAGTCTAATCGGCAGCCTCGCTTTAGAGGACAGATTTGACCGCTTCAGCAACCGCTTTGTCGGTAATGTTGAAGAAGTCATACAGCACAGCCGGAGGAGCAGACTCGCCGAAGGTGTCCAGGCCGACGCAAGCGCCTTCAAGCCCGACATATTTGCGCCAGTAGTCGGTATGAGCGGCTTCAACGGACACCCGCGGAATGCCTGCAGGCAAAACTTCCCTCTTGTAAGCCGCATCCTGACGATCGAACAGGTACGTGGATGGCATAGAAACAACGCGCGCGTTGATGCCTTCCTTGGCCAGAAGGGCCTGCCCTTTGAGGGCGATATCCATTTCGCCGCCCGTTGCGATGATTACCGCCTGCAGATCGCCTTTTTCTTCGCTGATGACATAGCCACCCCGTTTGATGGCATCGATCTGGGCGTCATTGCGTGCAAAGGCTGGGCAAACCTGACGGCTAAGAGACATTAGCGTCGGGGTCGTGTCATGTTCTAGAGCACATTCCCAAGCAACAGCAGCCTCTGTTGCATCGCATGGACGCCAGACATCGAGGTTCGGGATCATGCGCAGTGAGCCCAGATGTTCGATCGGCTGATGGGTTGGACCATCTTCGCCAACGGCGATAGAATCATGGGACAGTGCATAAATAACGCGCTGTTTCATGAGCGCACCCATACGAATGGCATTTCTCTGGTAATCCGAGAAAGTAACATAGCCGCCACCAAACGGGATAAGACCGCCATGCAAGGCAAGACCGTTCATGATGGCACCCATGCCGAATTCGCGAATACCGGCAAAGAGGAAGTTGCCTCCATCTTCAGGGGTAATGGCTTTGCAGTCATCCCAGATGGAAAGGCACGAGCAAGCAAGGTCTGCGGACGCACCGATCAGCTCTGGCAGTTCTTTGGCGATCATGGTGATTGCCTTGTGACTGGCCATCCGAACCGGCATTTCTTCCTGAGCCTTGGCGGTTTCCGCGATGTAAGCCTTCATCTTATCGGCAAAATCAGCAGGCACTTCACCGGCCATGCGACGTTTGTAGCTTGCGGCTTCTGAGGGGAACGCTTTTTCATAGGCTGCGAAAGCGTCATTCCAAGCGGCTTCTGCTGCAGCTCCTTCATCGACAGCACTCATTTCGTCATAGACTTCCTGAGGAATTTCGAATGCAGGATAGGTCCAGCCCATCAGCTTGCGTGCGTTGGCGATTTCTTCGTCGCCTAACAGATTGCCATGACAGGCAGCAGTGCCACCAACAGTCGGAGCGCCCTTGCCGATGGTGGTTTTGCAGCAGATCAGGGTCGGCTTGTCGCTCTGTTTTTTCGCTTCAGCAACAGCAGCTTCAACAGCTTCGATGTCATGCCCATCAATGTCACGAATAACATTCCAGCCATAGGCTTCGAAACGCTTCGGAGTATCATCTGTAAACCAGCCTTTCACCTCACCATCAATGGAAATGCCGTTATCGTCGTAAAGCGCGATAAGCTTGCCAAGACCTAGGGTTCCTGCGAGCGAGCAGGCTTCATGGGAGATGCCTTCCATCATGCAGCCATCGCCAAGGAACACATAGGTGTTGTGATCAACGATGGTGTGGCCCGGCCGGTTATATTCAGCAGCCAAAACCTTTTCGGCAAGCGCCATGCCGACAGCGTTGGCAATGCCCTGTCCGAGAGGTCCGGTGGTTGTTTCAATGCCTGGCGTTACACCATATTCCGGATGCCCTGGCGTTTTGCTGTGTAGCTGACGGAAATCCTTGATGTCGTCCATGGTAACGTCATAGCCGGTGAAATGCAGCAGACTATAAATCAGCATGGAACCATGACCGTTGCTGAGCACAAAGCGGTCGCGGTTGTCCCATTTTGGATTTTTGGGGTTGTGTTTGAGATGACCTTTCCAAAGGGCAACCCCCATTTCAGCCATGCCCATAGGCATGCCGGGGTGGCCTGATTTGGCGTTCTGGACTGCATCAGCCGAAAGGAACCTGATTGCGTTTGCGAGAACAGTTGGGGCTTTATCTGCCATTTTAAACCTCGTGGAGACTTACTTGTATGCCGTAACAAAAATTTCGATCAGGGTGTCGCCGCCCAAATCAGGAGAACAAAGTGTTGCGCGTGCAGGAAGATGCTCGGCTTCAAACCAGTCACCCCAGACTTCACTCATCTCGGCTTTCAGATCGAGACTGGCGAGATAGATGGTTGCGAACAGAACCTTGTTCTTGTCTGACCCTGCTTCGTGCAGATAGCCTTCCATCTTTTCGAGGGTTTCGAGCGTTTGCCCTTTGATATCCTTGCTGGTATCATCGCAAGCGGTACCGCCGACAAAGACAAATCCATCTTTCTCAACGACACGATGCAACACAGGGGTAGGAAGATATCTGTTTACCATGGTGTGTTTCCTTTCCTTGTTTGTGGGGGAATTGTCGCAATGCTTGTGGAAGGGCGCGGCAATTCCCTTGATCCTTTTTGGCGTTATTTCTTTTGTTTCTTGAACTCTTGCTCGATCAAAGCTGTCATGTGTTCGAGAGACGCCATCGCTACGACGCCATAGTGGATTTGCGGTGCGGCCGATGTCTCGCCCCTGAAGGCGGCGGCGGCATCGGCGATCAAAGCTGCATAGCCTTTGTGATCTTCGTTGGCTGCAGCAGTGAAGTTTGGCTCCCAACAGAGCGTATCAACGTTCGGATTGAGAGTGGCCTCCCTGTCATCCGCCTTGAATGGTGGGTGACGGAAATATTTGACATGGATGATATTCTGGATCTCGATCCGCTTGTGATCACCCATGATGATCATGCTTTCGGTAGGCGTTCCGCGTGATTGGGTTGTGCCCATTGCGACGGAGCCGATCGAACCATTTTCGCATTCGAAGCCGAGGTGAACGAGAATATGTCCCGGTTCCGAAACGTTGACGCGCACTGACAGATCTGCAAAGGGGGCCCCTGCCATCCATGGCAACAGATCCATATAATGCACGCAGTGATGCAGGTAGAAGCTTGAATAGTCGGCCTTGCCTGCAAAGTAAGCGGGCTCGTTCATATAGTAGCCAGAGAGCCCCATAATCGGCCCGAATTCAGGTGCTTTTAGAATATTCCTTGCGATGCGGTTGCCCGTTGCATAGCGTTTCATGAAGCCGACAACGACCGGCTTGCCAGCCTTGTCAGCGGCATCTGCAAGCTCTTGCGTGCTAGCCAGATCCTTTGCGGGTGGCTTTTCTATAAAGACGGGCAGCCCTTTTGCGAGAGCAGCAAGTGCGGCATCATGATGAACCTCTGGCCCGACAGCCATACCGATGGCATCAAGCCCCTTGTGATTAATCAGGTCGCGAAAATTGCCATAGGAAGCATCTGCACCATATTGCCATGCAGCCTTGGAGGCGGCCTGTTCGTTCAGATCGCAAACAGCAGCAATTCGTAGATCATTCTTAGCCAATTGCGGCATCAGCATTTGAGACGCGTGGCGGCCACAGCCAATCCAGCCGATATTGAGTGTCATCTTTGAAACTCCGCCATGTGGGCACATGCGCGCACCAGGTCTATTGAGGCAATCAGTTTCTGGCTTTCGTCTTCGTGAGGTGGGCGCCATTGAGCGATAGGCAAACCGATCCGGTCATCATCGCGCCGGAAGGGTTCGAGTGTAATCGGCCCTTGATAGTTTATGTCGCGAAGAGCCTTCATAATTTCTGGCCAGTTCATGTTTCCCGTACCGGGAAAGCCACGATGATTTTCATTTCCTTGGAAATAAACCAGTTTATCGCCTGCCAGCCGGATCGCATCAGGAATGGACCGCTCCTCGATGTTGGCGTGGAACGTGTCAAACAACAGACCAAGCGAAGGGTGATCCACCGCACTGATCACACGCATGGCCTGCGAAACCGTAGAAATCACGTCCGTTTCGTAGCGATTGAGGGGTTCGAGAGCGAGCAGGCAACCTGCTCCGTTGGCCAGGAGGGATAATTTGGACAAGGCCTCAATCACCCGCTGCTCTCTAGCTTTCATTTCCGCATCAGTGACGGGCGCGGGCGCCCGTCCTGCAAACACCATGGGAGCACCATACAATGGACCGCCAACCGAAATGGCGCCGACTGCATGCGCCAGATCGATGCAATATTTCAGATAGTCGGATCCCGCTAAGCGAATTGCTGGGTCTCCATCCGAAATAGAACGTGTAAGAGATACTCTTGCGGCCAGCGCAATGGTAAGACCAGCATCATCGAGCGCCTTTCTTACATCGCTTGCATCAAGCCCTTCTTCAGGTTCGGGAACCAACAGTTCTACCAGATCAAATCCGAGCTCTTTCATCCGGGCAAACAAGCCCAGATGCTCCCGCCTGAAGGGGCGGGCAAATTGCATCGATATGATTCCGATTGGGTTGTTCATTGTCTTGTCTCCATGGGGCACAAGGCCCCTACCCCTTCACTGCACCCTGGGTCATGCCGCTGATCAGACGTTTCTGAACGATCAGGAACAAGATGGTGGCTGGCAGAGCTCCGACGATACCGCCGGACGTCAACAGACCCCACTGCACTTCATATTCACCAATGAGCGTCTGGATGGCGACTGTGATCGGGCGCACATTGGAGCCCCCGAGAGACAGCGCATAAAGATACTCGTTCCAAGCGGTGATGAAGATATAGATGCCCGTTGCCACAATACCCGGCATGCAGAGCGGCAGAACCACCCGGCGCAATGCGCCCAGTCGCGAACATCCGTCTGTCATCGCGGCCTCATCAAGGGACTTGGGGATTCCATTGATGTAACTGGTCATCATCCAGACCGAGAAGGGAATAGCGACAGTGGAGTTCGCGATGATCAAAGCCAGATGGGTATCCAGCAGACCAAGCACACGCATCAACACGAACAGAGGCAGGATCAGCAGAACGATCGGGAACATGTTGATGATCAGAAACTGCGTCAGAAGGTATTTCTTGCCAAAGAAGCGGAAGCGCGAGAAGGAGTAAGCCGCCGTTACGCTCAGTGTTAGGCCCACGACAACCGTGCCCGCAGCCACAATGAAGGACGTGATCATATTGTCCAGAAAACCAACCGTCTCGAATAGGCGGATATAGTTTTCAAAGGTTGCCCCGATCAGGCTTGGCCCTTGGGTGAAGAGTTTGTCTTCCTGTGTCAGAGACGTCAGCATCATCCAGAGATACGGGCCCAAGGTGAAGAGCAGGATGACTACCATCGGCAGCTCAACAGTCAGAAAGCGACGGAGTTTGCTTTTATGGCTAACCATTATTTCGTGTCCTTTCCAACCTTGCGCAGATAAACCACAACAACGCCAAGAAGCATGATGGTGAAGAGCACTGCGAGAGACGATCCGTAACCGAAATCGAGATTGGTGCGCGCTTTGACGAAGGCATAAAGCGGCAATGTGTAGGTGGAGTAGCCCGGGCCACCGCCGGTCATCACGTAGATCACGTCAATGGAGTTGGCCACCCAGATCGTTCTCAGAAGGACCGCCGTCACCAGCACACCGGAGATGCCCGGCAGAGTAATGTGCCAGAATTGGCGCCACTTGCTGGCTCCGTCGATGGATGCGGCTTCATAGTAGCTTTTCGGTATGGATTGCAGGCCAGCAAGGATCATCACCGCGAAGAATGGGAACCCTTGCCAGGTGAGCGTGAGGATAATGGCATAAAGTGCGGTATCCGGATCAGCCAACCATGGTACGGAATCCTGAATGATGTTCATTCGAAGCAGGAAGTCGTTGAGGATACCGTAGTTGGAATCGTAGATCCAAACCCACATCAGGCCGATCACAACGGATGGCAGCGCCCAGGGAATGATGATGAGTGCACGCGCCAGAGGACGCCACGGAAATTCCTGGTTTAGCAGCAGCGCGGTTATGAGCCCAAGAAGGAGCTGGCTCGGGATGGTCAAGCCAATCCAGATCACCGTGTGCTTAAGAGAGATCCAGAAGACCTCATCGTTGAACGCGGCGAAGAAATTCTTCAGGCCAACGAAGCTGATAGCATTTGGTTTCCACAATACATAGTCATGCAGGCTCATCCAGGCCGCTTGCAGCATTGGGAAGAAAACAATTGCCAAGGTTACGATCACGGCGGGCGATAAAAGCGCATAAGGCAGTACGCGCTTAGCGAGCGCCGCGCGGCTCGATGGCCACTCAGATGCAGTCATAGTCATAGTCATTTCACCGGGTAGCGGGCCGGTGTCCTATGTGCCGCCATCCTGACATCTCCATCCAGGAGCAGATGTCCGACAGCGCAGAACCGGAGTCATTGGGGGATAGGTTCGGCCGAAATGAATTCGACCGAACCAATTGCATCTGCTCAATAATTAGTGATTGAACAGGGCTTCGATTTTCTCGTTCATTTCTTTAGCAGTGATTTCGCCTGTCAGGGCGCGCTGCATGTTGACCGGCCATTCGGTGTTCACGAAGTCGGACGTTTCCGGCCGGTTCGGAAGCATATGGGCGAACGGCAAGGATGCGACAGTCGCATCAACGAAACGCTTCGGATGCAAGGTCCAGTTTGCGGAGTCAGACTTGGTTACCGGCAGCTGGCCAGTGGACTCGTTAAACTCTTTGTTGTTGCCTTCGGAGGAAAGGAAAGCAATCCATTTCCAGGCAGCATCCTTGTTGGAAGCGGATGAGAAAACCGCCGTGGATTCATCCCCGAAGGAGGTCCAGCGACCGCCACCACATTCAGGCACGGTGGTTGCAGACACCTTATCACCCAAAGCGGCAACCATGTCGTTTGCAGAGCCGATATGGTGAATGGTCATTGCGGTTGTGCCAGCTTTGAATGCGCCGGTCACTTCCTTAAAACCATCATTTGGTGCAGATGGTGGGAAGACCTTGTCTTTCTCGAACAGGTCAACAACAAACTGCGTGCCAGCAACAGCTGCATCGTTTGTCAGACCACCCTTGTCAAAGCTTGCGCCTTCACGAGAGAGGACCATACTGCCCCAGTGATCATGACCACCCTTGCCACCACGGAAGCCGAAGCCGTAAACATCTTTGCGGCCGTCACCATTGGTGTCGCGGGTCAGTTTGATCGCAGCGTTGCGGAAGTCATCGCATGTTTTGGGTGGTTCAAGACCCAATTCCTTGAACATGTCTGCACGATAGTAGAGATACAGAACAACATACTGAACCGGCAGATAATATTGATTGCCATCAGGACCTTTGGTCAAATCGAACAGATTTTCCTGAATATCGCTCGCTCCATCCCATGCGGCGATACGATCATCAAGCGGCTCCAAGGCACCCATTTCAACCAAGCGGGGCTGAGCGTGCATTTTTACCATGGCGGCGTCTGGTGCGCTGCCTGCGATGATAGAGGTATAAAGGTTGTCGTAATAACTATTCCATGGAATATTTTCTGCCTCAATTTTGATACCAGGATTCTTGGCTTCAAATCTTGAGACAAGATCCGCCATAGGGTTGTCTGCATTATCAAAATGATACCAGAATTTCACAGTATCTTCTGCGTTTGCAGCTGAGCCGCAAACAAACATTGCCGCAGCAAGCGCTGCGACTGACAGTGATTT
The DNA here is from genome assembly GCF_963665895.2 of Cohaesibacter marisflavi. Taxonomy (NCBI): domain Bacteria; kingdom Pseudomonadati; phylum Pseudomonadota; class Alphaproteobacteria; order Hyphomicrobiales; family Cohaesibacteraceae; genus Cohaesibacter; species Cohaesibacter marisflavi. The sequence goes on from NZ_OY762534.1 coordinate 1,301,742, forward strand.
CTTCATCTTCTCCTCCGCTTTATACCGTGCAATCACGGCAAAGTGGTTTCCTCAATGCCCGTAGTATGACAAGAGAAGCCTCCCGCTCCTCCCGAGGCCGCTCGGGCTTCGGCCAACTCTTTCCCCGATCTTTCGATCTTCCTTCAAAGACAGCCCCTCTCCTGACTTATCCCTGAATGATAAAGCCGCCCTCCTTCCCTTCAGGCAGCGCGCAAATCCTACTCCTCTTCTTCCGTAATATCGGGCCCGAACTCCTCAATCGTGGTAACGTGGTGGGCCATGGCGGCGGTTGCCCCTTTGGCATCTCCCGCGGTCAAGGCGTCCAGAATTGCCTCATGTCGCACAGCTGTTTCGTACAGATCGCGTTGACTACCAGAATTCAAAATTTTGAAACGGTGGTTATGAATAAGGCAGCGCTGAAGAACCGGACGGACACTTGGCAGATCTGCAGCATCAAACAGGTTCAGATGAAACGCCCGGTCATGAATGGTCACCTGATAGACGTCGTCTTGCATCGCTGCACTTTTCATAGCCTCGATAATGTCGACCAGTTCGTTTTTGAGCAGCGCACCAAAGCGGCGCAAAACGCGCGACATGCTGCGCGACTCAATGTCTCGACGAATGCGGATCAGCTCGTGCGCATCATCCGCGCGCGCATCAGCAACGAATGTTCCGCGGTGAGAACGACGCTCTACCAGTCCATCATTGCTCAAGGCAATCAGAGCTTCACGCACCGTACTCTGGCTACAGGCGAAACGTTCGGCAATATCCATTTCCACAATGGTCGCCATGGGCGGCAGAGCACCCAGCATAATTTCACGCTGTAAATCTTCATAGACAGTGCGGCTTCGCTTCACACCGCGCTTTGGAGCTGCGACTGCGCCTCCTGCCATTTTATCAAGATTTCCGTTCGCCATTTTGTACCCAGAGCTTGCATCTCAGTTTCATTATCGATAATATAGCGATAATTAATCGATATGACAAGCCGACTTTTTGCAGTCTCTATCGATTGTCCCCCTCATCGGCACTGATGCCGACTATGGAGCCAATTTACACGTGGAATAGTCGGGGTTTACCGATCCCGGCAGGTCATCTGGGAGGAACTGATGGCGAGTATTAAGCTTGAACGTCTCATCAAGAACTATGGGACGTTTCGCGCGATCAAGGGTATTGATCTGGATATTGCGGATGGTGCATTTGTGACCTTTGTCGGGCCTTCCGGCTGCGGCAAATCGACCTTGTTGCGGATGGTTGCCGGGTTGGAGGAAATCTCGGGAGGCACCCTTAAAATCGACGATGAAGTGGTCAACGAACTGGAGCCTCGTGACCGTGATATCGCCATGGTTTTTCAGGATTATGCGCTTTATCCTCATATGTCTGTTGCGGAAAACATCGGCTTCGGACTCAAAATGCGCGGCATGGAGGCCGGTGAAATCAGCAAACGCGTAAAAGAGGCGGCAGATATTTTGCAAATTTCTCCCCTTCTGGAACGCAAACCGGGCCAGCTATCAGGTGGACAGCGCCAGCGAGTTGCCATGGGACGCGCCATTGTCCGCCGCCCGAAAGTCTATCTGTTTGACGAGCCTCTCTCCAACCTTGATGCCAAGCTGCGTGTTGATATGCGCACCCAAATCAAGCGTCTGCACAATCTTCTGGAAACGACCACCATCTATGTGACTCACGATCAGGTTGAAGCCATGACACTGGCTGACCACATCGTTATTCTCAAGGATGGAATCATCATGCAACAAGGCAATCCAGTCAGCGTTTATGAACGCCCGATCAGTCGGTTTGTTGGTGAATTCATCGGCTCTCCCAAGATGAACATTATTAGCGCGACCGTTTCACGCGACAGCGACAAGGTCAATTTCACCAATGAAGGCTTTGCCTTGAGTGTTTCGGCTTGCGAAAAGGCCGATGGTCAATTGATTGAAGTGGGTATTCGTCCGGAGCATCTCATTCCTTGCGATAAGGAGAATGCCTTGATTGCTGCGCGCGTTGACGTTTTGGAACCGCTGGGCTCGGACACGCATGCCATTTGTCTTGTTGGGAAGCAGGAATTGACGGCGCGCCTTGATCCTAGTCTTCGTCTCAGCCCCGGCGATACGCTCTATCTCAGAGCTGAGCCTGAAAAAATCCACTTCTTTGATCCAGAATCAGGAGATCGCCTGGAAATTGATGTGCCGCAGCAGGCTGCAGCCTGATAGTCGCTGGACAAGCAACCTATTTTACGACTTCTCCGTCCTCAACATAAGCTTGAGAAGCACTTAGACCAACTTAAAGTGGCTTGTTCCTGCAAGTCACTTTTTTCTTTGTTATGACAAAAGCAAGACGCACCCGGAAAATCTCTGTGTAATTGCACCTCAGCTCCCTGAATGTATATTCTAAGCATTCAATCAAACCGAGCAATAATCTACAATTTTCAATTTCTTTTTCTAAAAATCACCTGATTCTGTTCTCACTGCCATCACATTTATCAGTTAACACCGTTTCTTAAGATCCAAAATGCAACCCTAGCGTTTAGAATACGAAGGCGCAGAAAACCATCGTATCAATGAACCTACAGTCGGGAGAGTATCAGTCATGGCAGCGCCATCAGATTATGAACAACTCATGTTGGAACTGATCAACAGGGCTAGACTTGATCCTTTGGGGGAAGCTGCGCGCTATGGCATTGATTTGAACGCCGATCTTCCCGCCGGAACTATCAGCGCCAGCATCAAGCAGCCTTTGGCAATGAATGAAATTCTTATTGATTCTGCTCTTTCTCACAGCCAATGGATGCTAGATACCGACATTTTCTCGCATACCGGTGCCTATGGTAGTGATGCGGGAGATCGCATGGCCGATGCTGGATACTCATTCACCGGCTCATGGGCATGGGGAGAAAATCTCAGTTGGCGCGGCTCAACAGGCACTTATGATGCTGAAGAATTTGTCTATCTACAGCACCAAGGTCTTTTCCTCAGTGCAGGCCATCGCGAGAATACTCTCTATGACTATTTCAGGGAGGTGGGCATTGGTCAGCTCTATGGCGTATTCACCTACGCTGACAACGGAGTTGACTACAATGCCTCAATGACGACGCAGAATTTTGCGACATCCGGCTCTTCCTATTTTCTAACCGGAGTTGCCTTTGATGATGCCGACAACAATAATTTCTACTCCGTGGGAGAAGGACGCAATTATTTAGCCGTCTCGACTTCGGCGGGTACGGTGTGGTCCAGTCAGTCAGGCGGTTACAGCCAGCCAATATACAATGGGACCAATGCGATCACCTTTTCCGGAGGTGGTTTAAATGCGCCAATGACGGTTACGGTCAATGTGTCGAACGGCAACGTCAAGCTTGATGTCGTTGATGGGGATACCATCTGGAGTTCGGCTGATGTGATACTCGGAACCGGCGCCCACAAGCTCAAGCTTCTGGGTGCAGGCAATCTTTCCGCTACTGGCACTGCGCTTGATGACCAGCTTGAGGGTAACAAGGGGGACAATAGCCTCAAAGGAGAGGCTGGAGATGACACACTCTTTGGTCTGCTGGGGCAGGACAATCTTAACGGTGGCAGTGGCAACGACAGGCTCTTTGGCAATATAGGTAACGACACGCTTTTTGGCGGATTTGGCAATGACCTTCTCAATGGTGGGCAAAATGTAGACATCATGTATGGCGGCGCTGGAGACGACATCTATGTCGTTGATCACTCATCTGATAGTACACGCGAATTTGCCGGAGAAGGTGCTGACCTCGTACGGAGCTTCGTCAATTTCTCCTTGAAAAATGACGGCGCCTATATCGAGAATCTAACCCTCGTCGGAAAAACAGCAACAGACGGGACAGGAAACGCCCTCAGTAACGTCATCCGGGGAAATGCCACAGACAATACGCTCATTGGCAACAACGGGTTTGATCATCTCTATGGCCATATGGGCAATGATACGCTGAGAGGTGGCAACGGAGAAGACCGGCTGTTCGGCGGCCTTGGCAACGACAAGCTCTATGGTGGCAATCATAACGACGCCCTGTTTGGAAATCAGGGCAATGATGTTCTGTTCGGCTTTAATGGAAATGACATCCTCAATGGCGGCTTTGGGGACGACATCATATATGGCAATCAGCACAATGATACGCTCAACGGAGACAATGGCCACGACCGCCTTTATGGAAATCTAGGGTCTGATACCTTGCGTGGAGGTAACGGCAATGATTGGCTCTTTGGCGGCGTCGGCGATGACGTGATTTATGGCGGCAACCATGCCGATCATCTGTTTGGCAATCAGGGCAATGATTTTTTGCATGGCCGTCTGGGCATGGATACGCTCGTTGGAGGCCTCGGAACAGACCTGTTATATGCAGGGCAAGACCAGTTAAAGGACACATTTGTCTTCAGAACTGTTCAGGACAGCCAGCCGGGCACAGCGCGCGACAAGATATTCCAGTTTGAAACCACGCAGGATGTTATCGATCTCAGCCAGATTGATGCAGACACATCCAACGCTGGTGATCAGGATTTTTCTTATACCGGCACGATGGCATCAGCCAATTCTGTCTGGATCAGATATTCGGCGACAGATGCATTCATCTATGGCGACCATGACGGCGATGCTATTGCCGACTTTGAAATCCAGATCGTCGATGTCAATTCTCTGCGGCAAACAGACCTGATTTTGTAAAATTTCAGGCAGCTAGGTTCTGTTGACAAACTGGATTCCCAAATCAGCTGAGATATGATTCAAGATAGCTTTCAAGGAGGCTATCTTGGCGCGATTGACGATGAGCGGTGCCGAATGGGCATTTTTCGAACCTTTTATCCACTCGATCCGTGGTCGTGGCGGTCGCCCTGCGGGAGATCACCGCTTGGTTCTGGATGGTATCTTCTGGATTGCTCGTACTGGAGCACAGTGGCGTGACTTGCCGGAGGAGTTTGGCAAATGGTCGTCGGTCTATCGCCAATTCCGACGCTGGACGTTGGCGGGTCTCTGGGAGATGGTTCTTGAGGCGCTGAACGAGAGTGGCGCCGCACCAAATCAGGTTCAAATGATCGACAGCACCGTCATCCGCGCCCACCATCAGGCAGCGGGCGCAAAAGGGGGACTCCAAAAGAAGGTTTTGGCCGTTCAAAAGGTGGTTTCACGACGAAAATTCACCTGATCACCAATGCTCATGGCTTACCCATCAAGGCTGAGATATCACCGGGGCAGTGCTCCGATTATACCGGTTATGCTCTGTTACAAGATGAGGATTTGGAAGATCCGAAGGTCTTCATTGCTGACAAGGGCTATGACGCCAATGCCATCAGGAAGGACGTCGAGGATAAGGGGGGCATTGCGGTCATTCCAGGACGATCTAATCGCAAAGAACAGCCTTTCCTCGATCCGTTCGTCTATACTTTGCGCAACCAGATCGAGCGATGTTTCAATAAGCTCAAGAATGCCAGACGATTGGCAACTCGATATGATAAAACGGCCAGAAGCTATTTGGGCTTCATTCATATCGTGTCAGCAAGGCTTTGGGTCAAACAGTTTGTCAACAGAACCTAGTCGATGAAAACAATAAACAGGCAAGGCGCTCGTACGCGACCTTGCCTGTTTTATTTGTTTGTAATGAAATGGATACTCAGAGGACGAAATCCGATGCGCTGATATTATTCAGGTTCACCAGTTGGATCTGGAAATCGGCAACGGCGTCTCCGTTGACATCGCCATAAATGGTAACGTCCGAGCCGGTATCATCATACCAGACAGAGTTGAAGTCAGCATGGAGGCCACTGAACTGAAAAGTCTGGTTGCCGCCGCTTTGCGTGTTAGCGTCTATACCAGACAGGTCGATAACATCCTCTCCACTGTCAAATAGAAAAATCCTGTCATGAGCAGCCCCAACCTTACTATCGTTGGCATTGTTAAAGATAAAAGTGTCTTGAGCATTGTCTTGACCAGCATACATGCGATCAAAGCCTGTTGACCCAATAAATCTATCAGCACCGGCGCCGCCATACAGGGTATCGTTGCCCTGATTGCCCTCAAGTACATCGGCGCCATTGCCTCCATACAAGAGGTCGTTGCCAAACCCTCCCTTGAGCGTGTCGTTGCCACCATTGCCAAAGAGCTTGTCATTACCATTTACACCGTTGAGGATGTTTCTGGCGTTGTTGCCTTCGATCGTGTTGGCCAATCCGTTGCCAATGCCATTGATGGCCTTGTTGCCCATCAAGGTCAGTGTCTCGATATATTGGCTGTGCGCCTTTAGCGAGAAGTCGATATAGCTTCGAACTTGGTCGACCCCTTGGCCTGGGGCCTCATTAACTTCATCGCCTGTATGATTGACGATATAGGTATCGTTGCCCTTGTTGCCCCACATCTTGTCAGCGCCAAGGCCACCATTGAGTGTATCATTGCCAATCCCACCATACAGTTTGTCTGCTCCGGCATTCCCGAACAGATGATCACTGCCATTGCCCCCGTTCAGCAGGTCGTTGCCATTTCCTCCATGCAATGTGTCGTCACCGGAGACGCCGTAAAGCTTGTCATTTCCATTGACACCAAAGAGAACATTCTTGGCACCATTGCCCCAAATAACGTTGGCTAGCCCGTTGCCGATTCCATTAATATTCTGATTTCCGATCAAGGACATTTTTTCGATGAACTGACTATTATCCTTCAAGGAAAAGGTCACGGAGCTTTTGACAAGGTCTACCCCCTGCCCGGCGACTTCACTTACCTTGTCGTTGACATTGTCAACGATATACGTGTCGTTGCCTTGATTGCCAGCCATCCGATCAGCACCGCTACCACCATCGAGATAGTCGGCTCCCAGCCCACCCACAAGGTTGTCTCTACCGGCTCCGCCGAACAAACGGTCTTGACCATTGCCACCATTGACAAGGTCATTTCCGTTTCCACCCTTCACTGTGTCGTTTCCGGCTCCGCCAAAGAGCCTGTCATAACCGGCTAATCCGTTTATAACATTCTGTGTCGAGTTGCCCCAAATTGTATTGGCCAAACCGTTGCCGGTTCCATTGATCGCCTTACTTCCACTCAAAGTAAGATTTTCAACATTGTTACCCTTAATGTTCAGATTGAAACTTATGGAGCTTTTTATCAGATCAGTACCGTTGGGGGCTTGCTCAATAATGCGATCTGACCAGGAATCAACGATGTAAGTGTCATTTCCAGGCCCCCCATACATCGTATCGCCACCTGAACCACCATTCAGAGTGTCTCTTCCCTTATATCCAAACAGGAAATCATCACCAGAGCCGGCACTCAGATAATCATTGCCATTGCCGCCCTTGCGCACTTCATAGTCGATGCCGCTATCAAGAATGGTTGCAATGCCGATATTGTCTTCGGTTCCATTGGCGATGACCAGAGTTGGCGTGACTATGAGCGAAATGGTCTCGGTGTTTTCGATGATCGTGTCGCTCTTAACATTGACAGCTACGCTGGCGACAGTCTGGCCGGCTTTGAAGGTTACGGTTCCACTCTTGGCGATATAGTCCGGGCCTGCGCTGGCAGATCCATTCTGGGTGGAATAGTTAAGAGTGAGGTCTTTATCGTAAGGCCGAGAAAGCTGTATCTCAAACACAGCCTGTGCCACACCACTTCTGGGCTCTGTGATAACCGGATCGGACACAAACAAGGCAAGATTTGACCCTGTTCCATCGTCATCAAGAATGACACCCGTGGCCGAGAGACTGCCTTCACCGCCTGCCAATGTTGCGTTGGTGGGATCAGTCAAAACCAACGAGAAATTTTCGTCTGCCTCATCCAGATTATCACTGTAAGGATTCGCAAATATCGTCTTTACGGTCTCTCCAGCTGCAAATGTCAGTGTACCGGAAAGACCCTCGACATCGTTGTAATAGCCTTCGATTGCGCTACCATCTTGCTGGGTCTTAAAGTCAACTTTCACTTCCGCATCGGAAGCCTCGGAAAGCTCCACAATGAAGACAACATATTCGTCTTCGGCCCCGACGCCATTGGAAACGGATATAACCGGTAAATTGGCTGTAGCAGGGTCATCGTCCTTGATTGTGGCAATACCGGCAGCGTCATCAACCGAATTGGTTATGGCGCCGGTCGGGCTCACAACCAGCGAGAAACTCTCGGAATCTTCAACGTTAGTGTCGCCTTTAATGCTCACCACTACACTTGCAACGGTTTGCCCTGCATCGAATGTTATGGAACCGGTTTTGGCCACATAATCAGATCCGGCAACGGCAGTGCCGTTGCGTGTTGTATAGTCAAGGGTGAGATCCTTGTCATATGGCTGAGAAAGCTGGATTTCGAAGACAGCTTGCTTTGTTCCGCTATCCCCTTCCCTAATCGTTGGATCAGAAACAAACAGAGCCAAGTCTGAGCCCGTTCCATCATCATCCAATATGACACCTGTTCCAGAAAGGGTTTCCTCGCCGCCAGCCAACGTGGCGTTGGTTGGGTCGGAAAGGAGCACCGAAAAATTCTCGTCAGGTTCATCAATATTGTCACTATAGGCATCAAAATAGAGCGTTTTGACCGTCTCTCCTGCTGCGAAGGTGATTGTGCCATAGTCCAGATCGTAGTCGTTATAGTAACCCTCGCTCGCGGTGCCGTTCTTGAGTGTTTGATAGGAGACTGTGACTTCTGCATCCGATGCTTCAGAGAGCGTTACTGTGAAAATGACATATTCGTTTTCAGCTCCTTCTCCATTTGAAATGGAGATCACCGGTAGATTGGCTTTATCGGGGTCATCATCCTGTATAGTGGCAATGCCTGCAGAGTCATCAACCGAGTTTGTAATTGCACCAGTTGGCGTCACAACCAGTGAGAAACTCTCTGAGTCCTCAATTTTTGTATCCCCTTTGATATCGACTGCGACACTGGCAATCGTCTGACCTGCATCGAAGGTGACGGTTCCACTTTTGGCCACATAATCTGCGCCGGCGACCGCCGTACCATTTTTGGTTACATAGTCGAGGGTAATGGCCTGATCATATGGCTGAGAAAGTTGTATTTCAAAAACAGCTTGCTTCGTTCCGCTGTCGCCTTCAATGATAAAGGGATCAGAAACAAACAGAGCCAGATCAGATCCTGTTCCATCATCATCCAGGATCACCCCGGTGGCAGATAGGGTCTCCTCGCCGCCTGCCAGCGTAGCATTGATCGGATCGGATAATCTCAAAGAGAAATTTTCGTCAGATTCATCAAAATTATCACTATAGGGATCCATAAAAATTGTCTTTACGGTCTCACCGGCGGCGAAAGTGAGTGTCCCATATTCCAGATCGTAGTCGTTGTAATATCCCTCGATAGCAGAGCCATTCTGAAGAGTCTCGTAATATACGGTCACCTCTGCATCGGATGCCTCGGACAGCGTCACCGTGAAAACAATATATTCGTTTTCTGCCCCTTCACCATTTGAGATGGAAATCACCGGCAGGTTCGCAGTGTCCGGATCGTCATCCAGAATTGTGGCTACTCCAGTAGAATCCGAGACCGAATTGGTGATAGCTCCGGTTGGTGTTACCACCAGTGAGAAATTCTCGGGTGCCTCAACCATCGTATCCGCTGTAATCGGCACAGAAACACTCTTGATCGTTTGGCCTGCATAAAAGGTTATGGCACCGCTCTGCGCAGTGTAATCATCCCCCGCAATTGCCGTCCCGTCCTTGGTGTTATAATCGAGGGTTATGTTGTGGGCGTAGGAACGAGACAGTTCAACATCAAAGACAGCATATTTGGTGCCGCTGTCGCCCTCCACGATTTGTGGGTCAGACACAAAGAGGGCCAAGTTAGAGCCCGATCCATCATCATCGAGGATAACACCCGTAGCAGAAAGTGTGTTCTCTCCACCAGACAAGGTCGCATTGATTGGATCGGATAAAACCAACGAGAAATTCTCATCAGCCTCGTCCAGATTATCGCTATAAGGATTGACATATATGGTTTTGGTCTTTTCACCTGCGGCGAAAATCAGCGTACCATATTCCAGATCGTAGTCGTTATAATACCCTTCGATGGCGCTACCATTCTGAATGGTCTGATAATAGACCGAGACCTCTGCATCCGATACCTTTGAAAGAGAAACGGTAAAAGCGACATAATCATTTTCGAGGCCTGCGCCCCCTGTGATGGAAATAACCGGGTTGGCCATAATTTTCTCCAGAACCAACGCATCAACGCGTTGTGAGTAAAATGGTTTTCAGAATCTAATTTTTCTTTTCAATGGTTTCTGGTGCTCAAATATGGGAACACCCAAAAGGTCGACCGTAATTTTGCCGCCCCGTATAACATCGAGAGTTTATTTCAAATTTTATATTTTTCAAATATTGACAAATGAAAAACCGAATAATTCTACAATATATTTATTCCAAACTTTTATATATTGATTTTATTATCTGGAATATTTGAAAATCACCAGAATAGATACCATTGTTAAATATATGTATTTTCCATATTTGATGCCGTAAATGCATATTTGTTGCGAATTTATGACACGCAAGCTAAGCCATTATATTTTATTGAGTTATTAGGCTACATCATAAAACTTCTGTTTTGACCGACGTATTATACCTAGACATAATTACAGCTTTGAAATTTATCGCTATGCGATTTTCGATTTATTAGCCCCCGATTCATTCTCACCACAGGCAGTTACAATGGATCTTTCTATCAAAAGCAGGATCTAAGGAACTACAATTTCGCCCCCCCTTGGTTCAAATAGTAGCTGGCCACGGAATTTTCTAAAGAGAAGAGCTTCAACCTCAATTGAACTTTCCGCTTTTTGTTTCGGAGATTGACATCAATCGGCAAAGTGGGAGAAAATAAGCGGCCTTTCCAAAGCGGATTATATTGATCGCAATTCACCTTTGTATTTCAAATCAATGGAAATAGGTTTTGTCTAGTTCAGATGAATTTATCACTTCACTCTGTCTGGCGCGGCAAGGCATTTACGAAAGCAATGCGCTGTAAATTTACGTTTGAATATTGGAGTTCCATTCGTGTCCCGAAGAACCTCGCTCGCCTTGATTGGCCTCGTCATAATCGCGCTCTATGCGGTTCCCTATCTTGCCATTGGTCATATCGCAGCGTGGTATGGAAGCTTCCTGTTCTGGATCTGTGCCGCTGTGGTCATCATTTTCCTAAACCTTGCGGCGACAGCTGGCTTTAAGGGAGGGGAACAGTGAGCACTTCATTCATCTGGACCGGGATCGTTATTTACATCGTTATCGCTTGCATCGTTGCCTATCTGTCGCGCCGGAGCAACGCCCCGGACATGACGGACTATTTTGTTGGCGGCCGTAACTTCGGTGGCGTGATATCGGCGCTGAGCTATTCGGCGACGACCTATTCAGCCTTCATGATGGTTGGTCTGGCGGGCCTCACCTATAAGGGAGGCGTTGGAGCGCTCGGCTTTGAAATTGTCTATTTCGCTGGTGTTTCACTCGTGGCCATATTCGGTCCCCGCTTTTGGTTGGTAGGCAAGAAATACGGTTTTGTAACACCCTCGGAAATGCTCGGTGCGCGCTACGGCTCACGTTGGGTGGCCATTGTGGTGGCGCTCGCGAGCTGTCTGTTTCTGGTGCCCTACTCCGCCGTTCAGCTGGCCGGTATCGGCTATCTGCTTTCAGGCATGAGTGATGGCGCCATTTCCTTTCCTGTCGGCCTTGTGATTGCGACATTGCTGGCAATCATCTTGTCTTATGTTGCCGGTATCCGCTCCGTTATGTGGACAGACAGCCTTCAGGCGCTGCTGATGATCTCAGCTTCAGTTCTCGTGACTATCGTGGTTATAGATCAGTTGGGCGGCTTTTTTGGCATGTTTGCCAGCATCGCAGAAACCAAACCGGAAATGCTTCAGGTGCCCGGACCGGGTCTTTTCAGCTTCAAGACAATGCTTGGATTGACCATTCCCTGGTTTTTCTTTTCCATTTCCAACCCGCAAGTCAGCCAGCGCCTGTTCATGCCCAAATCATTGGGCGCCCTGCGTCGCATGTTGTTGCTCTTCCTCTGCTTTGGCCTTGTTTACACGATGGTTGCCGTCCTCTGGGGATTTGCTGCATTTGAAGCCTTCCCTGATCTGGAAAATGCCGATTTGGCCAGCGCGGCTTTGCTCGGGGCAGATTTCCTGCCACCCGCTCTTTCCATCGTTGTTATGATTGGCATTCTCGCAGCGGCCATCTCGACCATCGATTCCATCCTGTTGACCCTATCCTCCATGTTGGCGCGCGATGTCTATGGCGGGTTCAAAGCCGGAGCCACGGATGCCGCACAGCTGAAAATTGGCCGCTTCGTAATCCCGATCATCTCTCTAATCGCGCTGGCCTTTGCTTCCCTCAAACTGAGCCTGATCTCGATCCTGTCTGTCGCCGCCTCATCGGGGCTTGTAGTGATGGTCCCTGCCATAGTTGGTGCTTTCTTCTGGAAGAAGGGCACTGCTGCGGGAGCCTTGAGCAGCATCCTCTTGGGAGGTCTGTTCGTTATCGTGATGTATATGACGGATAATAGTCTTTTTGGGCTGAATGCCGGCATTCTGGGCTTGCCTGTTGCTACTATTCTCTTCGTTCTTGTTAGCCTTGTCACCTCTCGCAAGGATGACGTGACGCACATCTTCGTGGATGAAATCAGTGATCAGCTTGCTCATCTGACGAAGTAGCACCGAATACAGGCCCCGCAGTGATCTGCTTGAGCCTTTCTCCATCTCTGATGAGGAAAAGGGCATTGATCCCCTTGGCACGGGCGACATGCAATCCGGCTTCCGCGCCCATCACCATGAGTGCGGTTGCCCATGCATCCGCAGTCATGCATTGCTCGGCAATCACGCTGACTGAAGCTACATTATTTTGAAGTGGGCCATTGCGGCGCGGGTCCATCGTGTGGCTAAAAGTGCGGCTTCCAACTTTTACCCAGTGACGATAGTCGCCGCTGGTCGCAATGGCAGCGTCCTGCAAATGCACCATACCAAACGCCTCTCTCTTACTATAGTCAGGTTTCTCCAAAGCAACAGACCATGGCACGCCGCTTACCTTGGAGCCAACAGCGCGCATTTCACCATCGATACCCACAAGCCCGTTCTTGATGTCGAACGCATTTAACACTTCGGCCATGGCATCAACGCCATATCCCTTGGCTATACCGCATAGGTCGAGCTTTACCTGTGCCTTTTTGAGTACGGCCTGCCGCTGATGATCCAGCTCCAAAAGCGCATGTATCGGCGGTCTTGTCTGGCCCAGTTGCTCACGGATACTTTTTACATCGGGTTGTCGCGAGGTGGCTCCAAATCCCCATGCATCGACGATGGAACCAACGCTCGGATCGAACAGGCCACTTGAAGCGCGATTGATCGCCAAGGCTTCTTCCAGCACCTTGAAAAGGTTTGCTGGCACTGTCGTCCATACACCGACCTTGGCTCTGTTTAGCTGCATGAGATCTGAATCCGGTTTCCAGGTGGACATTTGCTTATCCACCCGCTCCACGGCGGCGAACAGCGCATTTTCAAGCTCTTCGTCCCGTTGCGCCTTCTCGCTCATGATGATGGTGCTATAGCGAGTACCCATCGTTTGGCCGTTGAAAACATGCCGGTGCAAGCCAGCTGGCTGGGGACCCTTTCGTTTCATATCAAAAGACATCTTCAACATACCGCCCTTCCTTTCTTAAATCTGTCAATTCAATCCCGGTGGTTTGCAGAATATCTGTTAGGGTTTCCTCGATGCCTTTGGCCATGCCTCGACCACCGCACACCATGATCTGGGCACCATCGCGCACGAGCGCAGCAAGTTCTGCTGCGTCTTGCCTTAACCGATCCTGAACATAGAGTCGCTGCTGTGTGCGCGAGAAGGCTACCTTCAAGGAATGCAGGAACCCCGCCTTATGCCATTCGCCCAATTCTCGACGATAAAGGAAATCTGACCTTGGGTGACGAGCCCCGAAGTAAAGACGCATTGGTCTCTTGCGGCGATTATTCCGAATGAAACCGACAAGAGGAGCAATGCCTGCCCCAGCCCCAATCAGGATAACCGGAGCCTTGGACGCTTCCAGACGAAAACCGGGATTGGCCTGAAAGGCTGGCTCAATAGTATCGCCAGTTTTCAAGCCATGCAGCTGCCCTGAGCAAAGGCCGCCGGGAACATTGCGCACGCAGATTTCGACAAAGCCGTTCTTGCGGCCGGATGCGAGCGAATAATAGCGTGGAACCTTATCTCCCTCTGGCGTGATGGCGAGCAAATCGCCGGGTTCAAAGGCTGGCAGGCTTCCGCCCATCAGACGCGAGATCCGCGACTTCGTGTCGTTGGCTATCTCAAACCGAAAAACAGAGGTTGGCGCCTGCACGTCTTGTCCATAATCTGCCCGTGACACGAGCCGCAATTTGTGGCGTTTCACATCGATCTGAACGGGATCCAGTTCCAGCGTGATGCCAAGATTTTGCGACAAGGCGTCATTCCAATGGTTGAACTCCTGGACGGACTGCCGGTTGATTGTGGCCAGCGGCATAAACTGATGCCAGCCATTCCGGGTAAAGCGTTCGCCAACCCTGAAGGCAAATTGACAGAATTGAGAAAACTGCTTGTCACCAAATCCGAGTATGGCAACGGGAACATCCTTGTTGCCTTCATAGGCATCCAGCCTCGTCATAAAGTTGTTGGCAGATGCAGGAGCTTCCCCATCGCCATACGTAGCCGTGAGGACGTAGATCTGGTTCGCATTCGGATAAATTTTGGCCATATCGTTCATTTTGGCAGTGTGAACGCGCAATCCGGCTCTGGACAACCCATCATGAAGGCTACGCGCAAAACCCCAAGTGCTATTGCCTTCGCTGCCAACGAGAATAACTGCGTCGGCATCCTGTGATTTTGTGTTGTTGGAAATCCTTGGTTTGCTTTGTCTTTTCTTCCACCAGATGAGAGCCCCGGTCGCCCCCATGGCTGGCACACCTAGCGACGCAAAACCGAGCAGCAGAGCGAGCGGCGCAAGTCCGTCACCGGTATGCAGCATATAGATGAATTCATAAATCTGATTTGCACTGCTATTGGGCGTATAAGCCAATAGCGCACCGGTTGCCTGATCCACATATCCAGACCCGTTGGCGGTCGTCAGCGTAAAAGCGTCACTTGCATCCCCGTTATAGGGGAAGGTCAGTTCGCGCAGTTGTATTACCGGTACATTCTGCAGCCCCTCAAGGGAGATGATGGGGGCTGGAGGACTGCCATTGACCGCAGGGAAAGCCATGTCCGAACCGGAACCGTCTGGCGCAAACCCGAATGTTGCAGCAGTCATATAAAGGCCCGTAACGGCACTAAGGCTCAATCCGAGTATGGCCATCCGCGCTAATTCAAGGTGAAAACGTTGGGACAGCGTTCCCCGGATTGGACCAAAGAGCTGGCGCCAGCCCCCCATGCGGCGTTTGAGCATAATCAGACCAGACACACAGATGAGCAGCATGACCGCGGCCCCCAAACCAGCGGTCATGCGCCCGCCATCACCCAGAAACAGGGACCGATGCAAATCGGTGAGCCAAATCCGGGTCTGCGATGGTTGGTAGGCCCCAAGGCTCTCGCCCGTTGTTGGATTGATAAGGTCTGCCCCGGAGTTGCCATTCTCGAAATAGTAGGCAACGATCTGCCCGGAGGCGTGACGCACAATTTGTGATGTACCGGGATGGCTCTGTTTAACCGCATCAGCCAGCGCCGCGACCGAAAGGTTCCTTGCGGGATCTGACGATTGTCTGGTCTGTTCCAGTACAGGAAAAATGGAAAGGGCCGACCCGCTGATGGCGATAACCAGAACAAGAGGCATGAGAAAGAGGCCGGTGATTTTATGAATAAGCTGCTGCATGGCAAGAAATCTCGTTATCAATCAAGGCAATCAATTTGATTTCTGAGACAGGGGTTACATGTCGAAACTGAATGACTGAATGAAGCGACGGCCAGATGTCATCTTGCCTGAATTGTCGCTATCAAGCGGTACAACGACTTCCGAGGGAGCTGAGCCCATATGTTCAACGGCTGTGTCTATGTGTAGCTCATAGCCTGCATCAAACAGGGCATCGGACAAGTCCAGCGTCACATTCAGCGTACGCCCGCTCCCAACGCTTGCACCGGTGATGCCATCCACTTCGGCTGAGTTGCCACCTGTTGCGCGAGACCAATCGCGCAGATCCCGATAATATTTTGAGCGGCCACCCGACATCCATAACGAGCCCTGATAGGCTCCGGAGGCATCGGTGACATACATCACCATATAGGCTTCCGGACCGCCATAGTTGCTCATGGTGGTTGAGAAGGTTACCGGTTTGGCTTGCGCTGCGACGGGCAACACGAACGCGCTGGCGAGAGCAGCAGAAGCGAGGTATTTATTCATGTCTGGTTTCCTTTGAAAATATATTTGCCCCGAGCTATTTTTATTATCCGGTTCGGGGCCGAGAGGTTGGCTCCAGGTGCGTGGGATAGTCAGTTCATAGTGACCTTCGGGGATGATCCCTTGTTGATCAGTTTGTTGTTGTTGATCGGGCCTGTCGGATTTTGTGCTGCGGCCTGTCCGCGCCCTCCCCGATGATCCTCATCGTCATCATCGTCCCAACCAAAGGGCATCTTCCAGCCAAACAGGCTGAAGTGATGATCCCTGTCGCGATCATGATCGCGATAGCGGGCTTCTTCGCTTTGGTCATATTCGCGTTCCTGTCCGGAATAACCGCGTCCGTCATGGCCGTAACCGTCGGCATAGGTTGCTCCGGCTGCGAGTGTGATGCCGCTGATCAGCAAGGCACCTGCAATTAGTTTCTTCATGGCTCTGGTCTCCCGTTGCGTTGATTTGATGGGGGCACTATCGCGGACCAGACTGAAGGCGACCTGACTGATAATTTCTTTTTGCTTCAGCTTCCTGTAAGGTTGCGCAGCAACACTGCGGCAGGCTTTGAAAGCCGTTCGGTGTAGAATAATCAAAAAGAAGGCAAAGAAAGATGCGGGTCTTGTTGGTCGAGGATGACACGGTATTGGGGTCCGCGGTGCGCGACCAGATTGCCGCAGACGGACACAGCGTGGATTGGGTACAGCGTCTTGATGCTGCAAGTGACTATATACACGCCGCGCCTTATGAGTTGATCCTGCTGGATCTCATGCTTCCTGACGGCCTCGGCATTCCGTTCCTCAAGAAATTGCGCGGATCAGGCGATGTTACACCGGTGATCATTCTCACAGCACTGGACCAGATCTCTGATCGAATAGACGGCCTCAATGCCGGAGCCGATGACTATCTGGTCAAGCCATTTGATCTTCAGGAGTTGACGGCGCGCCTCAAGGCTGTTGCCAGACGCTATAGCGGCAACCCCAATCCAATTGTCAAACTTGGTTCTCTGGACATTGATATCGCCGCCCGCTCCATCGCTCGCGAAGGCAAGCAGGTCACACTCACCGCGCGGGAATGGGCCTTGTTTGAAGCCTTTTTGCAACATCCCGGCAATCTCCTATCCAAGAGCCAACTTGAAGAAAGCCTTTATGCGTTTGACTCTGAAATCGAGAGCAACACCATTGAGGTTCATATTTCTCGGATGCGCAAGAAACTGGGTGCCGGGATTATAGAAACCGTGCGCGGCATGGGGTATCGGCTGGAGCAGCCATGAGATTGAAATCCTTCGTAAAAAACAGCCTGCAACTGCGGCTCTCGCTCGGTTTGGCCCTCGGGGTTGGCCTTCTGTGGGCGGCCGCGACAACGGTCAGCGGCTTTGTCGTCAAGCACGAACTGGATGGCGCTTTCGATCAGGCGCTTGCCGAGGCCGTTGAGCGCCTGTTGCCTCCCGTCATTCATGATATTGTCGAAGGGCGAGACACGCGCGATGAAATGGGCAACCTTGAGATCGATGGCCTAAATTTAGGGCGCATTGGCAGATCGTGGCGCCAAGAAAGAGGTCTTGATCGCGAAGGCTTCAAACGTCGGCTCCATAGGGAGCGGGATGACGAAGATGACAACGAAAAAAACGAAGACAAGCATGAAAGAGAAGATGATGAAAAGCCTGTTTTCACCTCGCCTGAAAGCCAGTATCTCACCTATATTGTGAGAGACGCTCAAGGCAGGATCCTGCTTCAATCCAAAAATGCAGAAGCAGATATTTTCCCGTCCGTAGAGCAATTGGGCTTTTTAACGCTGGATGATTATCGCATTTTCACGGGCTCCACGCTGGATGGCAATGTGATCATTTCTGTCGCAGACCCTATGGCCAGACGTCAGAGGGCGGCGCATGACACGCTGGAAGCGCTTGCCATGCCGCTTTTTATTCTGGTACCGCTCAGCATGCTGGGGGTCTGGTTGCTGGTGCGCATTTCAATGCGATCAATAAGAGGTTTCAGAGCGGAGATTGAAGCCCGTGGCTCCGGAGATCTTTCCCTTATCAGCGCAGAGAACCTGCCATCGGAAATCGAGCCTGTGGCAGACGCGGTCAATAACCTGCTTGATCGCATGCGCAGGACGCTGGAAGCCGAGCGTAGTTTCACTGCCAACAGCGCACATGAACTTCGAACCCCCGTAGCTGCGGCTCTTGCGCAAACACAAAGGCTCATCTCCGAAGCAAAAGACGCGCCGCTTCAGGAACGCGCCCGCCAGATTGAAACGGCCCTTAAGTCTCTTTCACGCCTTACAGAGAAGCTGATGCAACTGGCGCGCGCCGAAGGCGGTGCGATGTTGTCGGAAGAAGCAAGGGATATCTTGCCCATCTTCGCGCTGGTTCTGGATGAATTCCGGGAGGATAGTGATCGGCTGAAAATCCGATTACCGAACAAGCCGGTGCCGTTACTCATCGATGCCAATGTGTTTGCCATCCTCTTACGCAATCTTATTGAGAATGCTCTCAAGCATGCGACAGCAAATAGTCTGGTAGAGATTGAGTTGCGCCAGAATGGAGAGCTTGTGGTGCGCAACGACTGTAATGCAATAACGCCAGACATACTCAGTCGCCTGACCCGCCCCTTCGAACGTGGACAGACGGGCGCCAAGGGCAGCGGCGTGGGACTTGCCATCGTCGCGGCGATCGTCAAGGGCAGCGGTGCTTCGCTGCGCCTTAACTCGCCCATTGCCGGAAAAGCCAGAGGCTTTGAAGCCATTGTGTCTTTCTCCCCCAAAGGGGAATGACACGGGCGATTCTGCCTCCGGCTCAAGAGTTCATCTACTTCATCGCGTTGCGCTGATCGTGCATTCGGCGGATATTTTCAGGCCATGTGCTTTTGATGTATGAGAGCACCGCGATGATTTCCTCATCACTTAGCACATCCTTGTATATCGGCATGTCAGTCTGATAGTCCGGCATATTCCCGATCTCGGCCAGACCAAATTTGGTGATACCGAATAGAAGCGCGTCGGCATGATGCCATGTATGGCCGGTTTCATCATGAGGCGGCGCAGGCAGCCGACCGTCTTCATTGGTTTCGCGCCAATTGGGATGTCCTTGAAGATTGTCTCCGTGGCAGGCTGCGCACTGCTCTGAATAGATCTGTTTACCCAGTGTGACAATCACCTCATTGTCAGGACGCAGCAGCCCCTGGCCGCTGCTATCTGTTGCGTAAAGCATAACCCCAAGCCCAACGGCGACGATTGCGGACAGAACCGTTGCGACCATTATGAATTTTGGAACATGTTGGCTTTTTGATTTTTTCTTGCTTGCCATCAGACAACCTCGAACCATGTGGTCATGCCCGCAGCAGCATGCTCAAGCATGTGACAATGCAACAGCCATTGACCGGGATTATCTGCAACAAACGCGATTTTAGTTGTTTGGCTTGGTCCGATCAGGAAGGTATCCTTCCACGGGCGTCCCTCATCGATGGTGCTGCCTTCCCTTTCCTCGATACGGAAGTGATGTCCATGAACATGCATGGCATGGGGCCAGGCTGTATCATTGATCATTTCAATAATTACGGTCTCCCCGCGTTTGGCCGTAAAAAACTGCTGCTCAGGCAGGTTGGCCACACCGTTGAATGCCCAAAACTGCATGGACTGCATCATCTCCTGCCGACCGAGGGGGGCCCCCTTGTAGGTCATGTTTCCCATGCGCCCCATCGCGCCGCCCGTAATAAGCGATCGATGTGTTGTGGCAGCATTGAGGTCGGGCTCGGTGAGTGCGTTGGGTTTCAAGACAGGAACAGACGGAGCGCCATTTACCTTGCCTGTGACGCGAAAGGTGGCAAAAGGAAATGGCTTGTTGCCGGAAAGCTCTTCAAGGACAAAATCCTGCCCTTCCTTCGGGATAACCAAAAGGTCCACGCGCTGCGCCGAAGACAATAGATATGGCTCATAGGGCATGGAGATTGGCTCTGGCAAAGGCTGTCCATCAAAGGCCAAAATTTTCGCCTCGAAGCGATTTGGATCCAGCTCAAGAGTGCGTGCGTTGCTCACATTGATGAGGCGCAAACGATAGGGTTCCCCTGCCCTCAGGTCGATCTCGGGCATGCTCTTGCCGTTGACTGTGATCCAGTTACCCAGACGTCCGGCATGGCTCCAGTCCATTATCATGCCCATGGAGCCTTCATCAAATTGCCCGTTCTGATCCAACAGCCAATCATCTATCACGAGGGTAATGTCATGCTCGGAATCGAAGGTAGGATATGGCTCTTCGACAATCAACGGGCCATAGAGCCCACGCCCGACCTGATTCCAGCTTCTGTTATGGGCGTGATACCAATAGGTTCCGGCATCGGGAGCGACAAAATCATACTCAAATCGTTCCCCGGGTTTGACGGCGTTTTGTGTCAGACCGGACACTCCGTCCATAGCATTTTCAATGCGCACACCATGCCAGTGAATAGAGGATGGTTCATCCAGTTCATTGATGAAGCGCACCTTCACCCGCTCCCCCTGCTTAACACGGATTTCCGGTCCGGGTGTTGTTCCGTTATATGTCCAGATAGTCGATTTTGGACTATCTGGGTAAAGGGACTGTTCGGCTTTTTGGGCACGGATTTCGAGAAAACCATCTTCCGTTTGCGCAAGGGCAAAATGATAGGGTGCAAGGGCTGCGGCGGCAGCACCCGCACCGAGCTTGCAAAAATTGCGTCTATTCAGATTCATCGTCGCTTTCCAATCGGCAATCACAGACAAGGCGATGGCGCGCCAGGTCTTTGATGCCGGTATCATGGAGTCCGTATATTTCAGTGCAAAGGCTGAACGTCACGGACACGTTATCGTTTTGAAAATGGGAGAATGGCCAGACTTTATGGTTTTCTGGCCCGAAACTCCATGTGGCAAGCAGAGCATGTTTCAACCATCATGGTGAAAACGCCGTCTGCAGGCATCTGCCCGAGTTGATTGGCCTCATAAGCATCTGTGCCCATCATACTCCCCATATGCCCGGCCCCTTCCATCATGGCCCCACTCATCATGGATCCATCCATCATCACCCCGTTGTCAGCCGCAAGCGTCAATCCATCTGCGTAGCTTTCCAACTGGCTGGACAACTGAGAAAAACGTTCCCAGTCAGTCCAGATTTCCGGCTTGGCGTGGGTGGGGGCTTGAAGAGATCCTTCAGGAAACTGATCGACAAGATTTTGGCCAGCATGCTGTTTGATGATCTCGGCCTGCTTGCGGGCAGACTCCGCGTCATATGCCTCCGGATCTTGCACCATGGCTTTGACAGCGCGCACGGCCTTGCCCATCTCTTTCATTGAATGCATGCGCTCTTCGACAATGCCTGTCGCACCATCATGGGCATGTGCCATCGGCCCCAAAGTAAGTGGAGCTGACAGCAGCAGAGTTGGCGCGAATACAAATGCTTGTTTCATGGAAAGTCGCCTTTGATTGAGATTTGAGTTTATGGTTCAAATTCAATCAGGCAAAACGCGGCGGTGGAGGATCCGGCGAGAAGATTTGGGCGATAAAATCGCGGACCGTGTGTGCGGGGACGGTATGACTTAAGATTGGACCTGGCACATCTGCACCACAAGAGAGCGCAAGAATCTGCCCTCCACAATGCATCTGCTGTTCATCCTGCATTTGCGGGCACCCCTGACAAGGCGGCCCCATATCATGCAAAGACTGGTCGATCTCGAATTGAGAGAGCTGTTTCTGGCCGAGCGTCTGAACCACATCAGCATGGGTAAAGCTGCCACCCGAATATACAAGACAAAGCACACTCAACATGATGAGCATGTTCCCTATCCATCCAAAGTGAGTAGCAAGGCGTTCCAAATCTATCAATCCTGATTTTCTTTCCGATGCCTATCGTGCCACAGAATGATGAATATGACAGGTATGTTTTTCAAAAATATTCTCTTTAAGGATCTTGTAGCCATGAAGCATCAAAGGCTGCCTGTTAGCCGCAGGGACGCATAACGGTCAAAAGATGGTTTCAGAATGAAACGGGCGATAGGGTTGCTTTTTTTTCAGTATGCCAAGAGAATATTGCATTAAGTTTGGTCAATTAGCTCATTTGCACATTTTGCAAGCAACTTTTATATCAAAACAGCCTTCAGCAACTTGTGGTCGAAGAATTGTTGAGGTAGCTTTTTTTATTCACTGCTGTCGAGGATAGGAGATACTTATGAAACATTTTAAGATTTTTACTGGCGTCGCTTTTGCGCTCAGTCTGGCCGCTTCGGCTGCCGTGGCACAGGATATGGCATTTTTCCGTATCGGCACGGGCGGAACCGCAGGCACCTACTACCCGATTGGCGGCCTTCTCGCCAATGCGATTTCCAACCCTCCGGGGTCTCGTCCATGTGACAAGGGCGGTTCGTGCGGCGTCCCGGGTCTGATTGCCTCGGCTCTGTCTGCCAACGGTTCTGTTGCAAACATCAACGCCATTGCGGGTGGCACGCTAGAATCCGGCTTCTCACAGTCCGACGTTGCGACCTGGGCCTATACCGGAACCGGCATCTGGGAAGGCAAACCGGCCGTTGAAAAACTGCGCGCCATTGCCAACCTCTATCCGGAAAGCATCCATCTCGTTGTGAGCGCTGACTCTGGCATTTCCAGTGTTTCCGATCTAAAGGGCAAACGGGTTTCCATGGATGAACCCGGCTCGGGCACCCTTGTTGATGCAAAAATCATTCTCAATGGCTATGGCCTAACCGAAGACGACATTGAGCCGGAATATCTCAAACCCGACCAGGCTGCAGACCGGATGCGCGATGGCGCGATGGATGCCTTCTTCTTCGTAGGCGGCTATCCTGCAGGTGCCATCTCGGAACTGGCGAGCCAGCATGATGTGAAACTCATCCCGATCACCTGCGATGAAGCTCCGAAAATCTGCGAAGACTTCAAATTCTTTGGTCCGGACACCATTCCCGGCGGGACCTATGAAGGCAACGCAGATAGCGTGAATACGCTCTCCGTTGGTGCCCAGTGGGTCACAAGCGCGGATCAACCCGAAGAGCTGGTCTACAACATCACGAAGGCCCTTTGGAACAAGAATACCCGCAAGCTGCTTGATGCGGGCCACGCCAAAGGCAAGATGATCACGGAAGACACAGCCCTTAACGGTGTCGGCATTCCTCTGCATCCGGGTGCAGAGAAATTCTACAAGGAAGCAGGCCTGATTAAATAGGCCCATCGGCTCGGGCCCTTGCCTGAACCTTAAACAGATCTGAAGGGGGGCGAGGCCGTTCTTGCCCCCTTTACCACTATCCGACAGGAGCGCACGGGATGACAGAGGACCGCAGCAAACAAGAAGATGGCGAGGAAATCCATCATCTATCAGCCGACGAACTTCAGGCAATCGAGGAAGAATTTGACCCAGAACTCCGCTTCCGGACACTGGCTTGGCCTCTAACGCTGATCACGGCAGCGATCCTGTTTCTCCTCTCGTGCTATCACTATTATACAGCCGGTTTTGGCATCCCTCAGGCAACGGTCCACCGCGGGCTGCATCTGGGTGTCACATTGCTGGTCGTCTTTCTCAGTTTTTCGGCCTTTGGCAAAAAGATCGTCACTCCAAGCTGGAAGGCGCCTTTCGGGTTGCCGCTCATTGACTGGGGTCTCGCCATTGCCGGGGTGCTCAGCGCGCTTTATGTTCCGTGGATCTATAGCGAGCTTGCCTTCCGCGTCGGCAACCCATTGCCCATTGATATCTTTATGGGAACGGTCATGATTGTCGTGCTACTGGAAGCGGTGCGTCGATCCATGGGCTGGCCATTGCCGGTTATCGCAATCCTGTTTATGGCCTATGCCTATTTCGGCAAATCCATGCCGGGAATCCTCGTTCATCCGGGCGCCAGTTGGGCCAATATCGTCAACCATCTCTATCTCACTTCGCAGGGGATCTACGGTACGGCTCTCGGAGTGATCGCCACCTATGTCTTCCACTTCGTGCTCTTCGGTGTAATGGCAACGCGCATTGGATTGGGCCAGTTGTTTATCGATGTCGCCTCTGCGCTCGCCGGACGTTATGCGGGCGGTCCGGCAAAGGTGTCCGTGCTGTCTTCGGCCATGCTCGGCTCGATCTCGGGTTCATCCATTGCCAATACGGTGACCACCGGAGCGCTTACCATTCCGGCCATGATCCGCATCGGCTATCCACGTCATTTCGCAGCCGCAGTTGAAGCGGCCGCCTCAACCGGTGGGCAGATCACGCCGCCCGTCATGGGCGCGGTCGCCTTCCTGATGATCGAATATCTCAATGTGCCGCTCACTACGATCCTCACGGCGGCGCTTGTGCCCGCCTTCATGCATTTCTTCGGCGTTCTGGTTCAGGTCCATCTGGAAGCCCGCCGCCTTGGCCTCAGGGGCATGTCTGCTTCTGAATTGCCAAACGCATGGAAGGTGCTGAAAGAGGGCTGGTTATCGGTTGTGCCTTTGGCAATTCTGGTCGCCGTTCTGTTGTCTGGACGCACGCCTTTTGCCGCAGCCTTCTATTCAATTTCTGCCTGCATCGTTGTCTTGGCTATCCAGCAAATTCAGGCTTCCGGCCTTATAGGAGGCATCAAGGGTACGATCTATGAGGTCTTTGAGGGCTTTATTCTGGGTGCGAAACAATCTTTGTCTGTCACAGCTGCAGCGGCGTTGGTGGGGGTTGTGATCGGGGTTGTTACTCTGACCGGGGTCGGCTTCAAGATCGCCTATATGGTCACCAGCATTGCGCAAGGGTGGGCAACATCACTCCATGCAATGACCGCCTTCTTGCCTTTTGAGTTGATGACTGTGCCATCACTGACCCTACTATTCACACTTATGCTGACTGCGGTGGTTTGCATCCTGATGGGGTGTGGCATACCCACAACCGCTAACTACATTATCATGGTTGCAGTTGCGGCCCCCATCTTGGGTATGCTCGGCGTGCAGCAGATGGTGGCGCACTATTTCGTCTTTTATTACGGCGTTCTGGCTGACGTGACACCACCGGTGGCCATGGCCGCCTATGCCGGCGCCGGGATAGCGGGCGCAAACGCCTTCAAGGCAGGCAATACGGCCTTCCGCCTGAGCATGGGCAAGGCTCTGGTCCCCTTCGTCTTTGCCTTTCAGCCAGCCCTTCTTATAGTGACTGATGGCTTTACCTGGCAAGCCTTTGCGCTGGCCTTTGGTGGCGCAGTGCTCGGCATCTGGATTCTGGCATCTGCTGTTTCCAACTGGCTTTTCGCACCACTCTACTGGTTCGAGCGCATCATTCTGATTGTAGCGGCTTTGCTGTTGGTGGCACCAAATCTGATTGCAACCGCGGTAGGGTTGGTCGTAATAGCTCCAATCATTCTGCGACAGTTGCTCCCCCGCTTGTTGCAACGGTCACAAATGGGGTAAGGGGAGCAGTGCTCGTTCTGACGGACCCAATCTCGCACCGGGCGACGCTCAAAGGGACAAAATGAGGGCCGATAGCTTCGTGACCGTTCATACGGCCCATCGGCAACGATCATAGTGGAATGGACAACATACGTGAGCTATTCATCGACCATAGGGAAGACCCGTTATCGCTTTGAAAGCTTGAAAGATCTGCTCGCTAAGGCAACGCCTGAACGATCTGGCGACGAGTTGGCAGGCATTGCGGCAGAAGGCCCTGTCGAGAGGCTAGCCGCGCAGGTTGCTCTTGCTGATCTACCCCTTCAATCCTTTCTGGATACGGATATTCTCGGTGTTGAGAATGACGAAATCACGGAGCTGATTTATAGCAGCCATGACCTGCCAGCCTTCGCTCCCATCTCCCATATGACCATGGGGGAATTCCGCGAATGGTTGCTGGCTCCGACGACAACATCGGAAATCTTGAGCAAACTGCAGCCCGGGCTCACGCCGGAGATGGTCGCCGCAGTCTCCAAAATTATGAGATCCCAAGACCTGATAGCAGTGGCTCAGAAATGCCGGGTGGTCACGAAATTCAACAATACAATCGGCCTTGAAGGGCGTATGGCCACTCGCAACCAGCCCAATCATCCGACGGACGACAGCCGAGGCATTCTGGCCTCTGCAATTGATGGCCTGATCATGGGGACTGGCGATGCGGTAATCGGCGTCAATCCGGCAACCGACACAGTCGAGGACTATATCCGCATCGTGTCGCTGCTTGACAGGTTGGTCGAAGCCTTGGAGATACCGACCCAGCATTGCTGCCTTGGTCACGTAACTGTGGCACTGGAGGCGATAGGGTGCGGAGCTCCGGTCGACCTTGTTTTCCAGTCAATTGCGGGCTCTCAAAAAGCGAATGAAGGTTTTGGCGTTAATCTTTCCCTGCTTCGTGAAGCTCATGAGGCGGCCCTGTCTTTAAAGCGGGGAAGGATTGGCGACAATGTCATGTATTTCGAAACCGGACAGGGAGCAGCCCTTTCTGCGGATGCCCATCACGGCATGGACCAACAGACAATGGAGGCCCGCGCCTACGCGGTCGCTCGAGAATTCCGCCCTCTCCTCGTTAACACCGTCGTCGGGTTCATAGGACCAGAATATCTCTTCAACGGAAAACAAATCATGCGCGCCGGTCTCGAGGATCACTTCTGCGGCAAGCTTTTCGGGCTGCCGATGGGGGTTGATGTTTGTTACACCAATCATACAGATGCAGATCAGAACGATATGGATAGTCTTCTTGTTTCTCTATCTGCGGCCGGAGTCAATTTTGTCATTTGTGTACCCGGTGCCGATGACATCATGCTCAATTACCAGAGCCTATCGTCCCATGATGCGATCTTTGTGCGAGAAACCCTTCACAAAGCCCCTGCTCCCGAATTCTCTGACTGGATGGAAAACAAGGGGATCACGGATAAGACAGGTAGAATGCGATCCGAGCCAGCCCTTAGCGGCCCTTCTCTTTTGGCTCTGACAGAGGCTGCACAATGAAAAAAGACGTTTCGGCAAGCCAACTTGATACGCATTTGCGTGAAATGACGGCAGCTCGTGTTGCACTTGGTCGTTCCGGCAGTGGCGTGCCGACCGGTGCTTCCTTGGCCTTTGCCCTGGACCATGCACGCGCGCGTGAAGCGGTTTGGTCCGACATGGACAAGACCAGCTTGTGTGAGGCGCTTGTCTTCTGGCCACTCGCCAGCGTGAGAAGCGCAGCCCCTGATCGCTCAAGCTATATACGCAGACCGGATCTGGGTAGAAAGCTGGCGCCAGAGACTGATCTTTCCACCTTGCCAAAAGAGGGAATTGTCATAGTCATTGCTGATGGTTTGTCTGCAATGGCGGTGAATGCCAATGCAGTCAAAGTCGTTACACACCTGCAATCGCTCTTGCCCGAACCTGCCGGTATCGTGTTGGCAGAGCGCGGTCGCGTTGCCATTGGCGACGAAATCGGGGCGATGGTTTGCGCGAAGGCTGTTGTGGTTCTCATTGGTGAAAGGCCCGGTCTTTCCTCTGCGGATAGTCTGGGTGCCTATATCACCTGGTCACCAGAACCAAGGCTACCTGACAGCCGTCGCAATTGTATTTCCAATATCCGAGATGGCGGCCTTGCGCCAGAAGATGCTGCAAACAGGA
Organism: Cohaesibacter marisflavi; assembly: GCF_963665895.2. NCBI lineage: Bacteria > Pseudomonadati > Pseudomonadota > Alphaproteobacteria > Hyphomicrobiales > Cohaesibacteraceae > Cohaesibacter > Cohaesibacter marisflavi. The sequence goes on from NZ_OY762534.1 coordinate 1,329,588, forward strand.
TTGCCACTCTGCTTCGTCGCATGGAAAAAGCGCAAATTTCCGGCGTCGCGCTGGCGGGGTCTGTTGCCGAGCAACTCTTACACAAAGCGTAATTTCTAAAAACCAAATGCTCCGACTGCTTTACAAAAAGCATCACGTACCAATATTTGCGCAAGTCCATAAGCCTTCGACCAGCGTCATGATACCTACAAGCGCTGAAAGCCAAGAGGTTTGTCGGGATGGCAGTAAAGTTTCAGCCTAGTACCAAAGCTTCAGTCTGCGATAGTTGTGAACCTTCAAAGTCGGAGCAAAGAGGCGTCAGGTCGAGATGTATAATTTCATAAATGCCAGAGCCAGAAGTTGCTTATACCGGCGTTCGATTGAACAATTTTCAATACTGCAATTATAACATAAGCGTTTTTTCTGAATATTATAAGAAACTATAGCTTCTTACAGTCTTAACCCATATGAAAACTATACATCTCAGAAAAGCGCACTATTTCTAGTTGATAAACTCAGAATACAGAATTGACACGGGATCACAGATTTGTATCTTTCCTTTATATACCGATATGAAGTTGACCTACATAACGAAGGAAAACAGAAGCATGACGAGACAGCCCCAATCGGTTCGCCCAATTCTGTCTTTCCTCGACAAGGCAGGACACAGAGCAAGTGCAGAGCGCTTTGCTCTGTTATCCCAGATCGAAAAGGAAGGTTCGATCTCGGCTGCAGCCAAGCAATTGAAGATCAGCTACAAGGCTGCCTGGGACGCAGTCAATGCGCTCAACAACCTGTTCAGCACCCCGCTCGTGGACGCAAAGCCTGGCGGCAAGAAAGGCGGTGGCGCCACCCTCACCGATGAGGGACGAAAGGCTCTGATCGCCCACCAACACCTCACCGAACGGCTCAATGCCTTTCTCGCGGAGATCGAACAGGATATCTGCGGCAATAGGGGCAGCTCCCCGCTTTCTAGCCCCCTTCTATGGAGTTTCGCCATGCGCACCAGTGCCCGCAATGTCTTTCACGGCATCGTCGAAGATGTCATCACCGGCGCGGTCAATTCAGAGATCAGTCTGCGTGTATCGGAGCAAACGGTTTTGACCACCGTGATCACCAACAAAAGCGCAGAGACCCTGGATCTACGTGTTGGCAGCGAAGCCTTCGCCCTCATCAAGGCTTCAACGCCGGTGCTGATGGCCGACAATGACGGAGCGCGCCTCTCTGCCCGCAATCAGATCAGGGGCACGGTCAGTTCGGTTGAACCGGGCGCGGTCAATAGCGAGATACAGCTCGATATAGGGAACAGTAAAACCCTCACCGTGGTTATCACCCGCCAGAGCACAGAAAGCCTAGACATCAAACCTGGCGACAAGATGTGCGCCATCATCAAGGCATCTCAAATCATCCTCGGCGTCGAATAGCAGTCCTTTTAATACACTCTGTTCCAAGCAACCCGACCATCCCGAAAGGCACTGTCCCTATGACACCTTCTTTCAAAAATCTGCTTTCTCTTTCCGCCCTTACACTTTCACTCGTTGGCCTTGCTGGCCCATCCCTTGCCGCTGACACCAAGGTGGCGGTTGCTGCCAACTTCACGGCAGCAGCCAAGGAAATTGCCACAGCTTTTGCGGCCGAAACTGACCATACAGCCACGCTGAGCTTCGGCTCCACCGGCAAGCTCTATACACAGATCTCAAATGGCGCGCCCTTCTCGATATTTCTGGCGGCGGATCAAGCCCGACCGATCAAGGCAGAAACAGATGGACTGGCCGTACCCGATAGCCGCTTCACCTATGCTCAGGGCAAGATCGTGCTATACAGCACCGATCCCGATCTGGTTGATAGCGATGGTGCCGTTCTCAGGGCTCCTGACAAGTTCCACAAGCTCGCCATAGCCAACCCCAAGACAGCCCCTTATGGTGCCGCCGCCATGGAAACCCTCGACAAGCTGGACGTCCCGGCTGCCGTGATGGACGCACTGGTGCGCGGTGACAGCATTTCCCAAACCCACCAGTTTGTCGCCTCCGGCAATGCACAGCTGGGCTTTGTTGCCCTGTCTCAGGTCGTCAACAGCAAAGAGGGTTCCCGATGGGTCGTCCCTGATGATCTTTACGCTCCTATCAAGCAGGATGCTGTCTTGCTGAAAACCGGAGCAGAAGATGAAGCCGCCAAGGCCTTCCTTGCCTTTCTCAAGGGGGAAACCGCCAGAGAAATCATCCTCAAATTCGGCTATGGTGTCAAATAGTCAACGCCCGGCACGTAAGGGGCGATAAAGGGCAAGAAGGAGACTAGCATTGCTCGAGGCCATAATCCTGACACTGGAACTGGCGATCACCGTCACTATTCTGCTGCTGATCATCGGCACGCCGATTGCTTGGTGGCTCGCCAGATCGAAGAGCTGGTGGAAGGAGGTGGTCGGTACACTGGTCTCCCTGCCGCTGGTGCTGCCACCAACCGTGCTCGGTTTTTATTTGTTGCTGGCGCTCGGGCCGAACAGCATGCTCGGTCGCTCCATTGCGGCGGTGGTCGGGCACACCTTGCCCTTCACCTTCGCTGGCCTCGTCGTAGCGTCCATCATCTACTCCTTACCCTTCATGGTGCAGCCAGTGCGGAATGCCTTCGAGGCCATCGGAGATCGGCCGCTGGAGGTGGCTTCCACCCTGCGTGCGTCACCTCTGGATTGCTTCTTCTCCGTCGTGCTGCCGCTAGCAAGGCCCGGCCTCATCACAGGCACCATCCTCAGCTTTGCCCACACGGTGGGAGAATTCGGGGTCGTTCTGATGATCGGCGGCAATATCCCCGGCGAGACAAAGGTGCTCTCCATCGCCATTTATGATTATGTCGAAACACTGGAGTGGAACAAGGCTCACATTCTGGCAGGCGGCATGCTTGTCTTCTCCTTTCTTGTCATCTTCAGCACGACAACTATCGAGAAGCGTTTAAGGAGACGGATGCAATGACCGGCACTCATCCTCCGTACAACTTTCATATCGACCAGTCCGACGTGATCTCAGCCCGCTTCAAGGGCCCTCAGGGCAGCTTCAAGCTAGACGCAGCCTTCACGCTGCCTGCCGCGGGAATCACCGCTCTGTTTGGCCCCTCGGGCTGTGGCAAGACCAGCGTCCTGCGCTGTATTGCCGGGCTCAATGCCATGCAAGAGGGGTTCTTTTCCCTCAAGGGTGCCATCTGGCAAGACCAATCCCGCTTTCTGCCTGCTCACAAACGCCCCGTCGGTTATGTCTTTCAGGAAGCCAGTCTCTTTCCCCATCTCTCAGTCAAGCAGAATCTTGTCTACGGGCAAAAGCGCAGCCAACCTCTCAGCCCATCAGACACGGCCCGGCTAGATCAGGATGATGTCATCTCGTTGCTCGGCATCGGGCCCCTGCTCCAGCGTTCTCCCAACAAGCTCTCCGGCGGGGAACGTCAGCGGGTGGCCATTGGCCGCGCCCTTCTGTCCTGTCCCAGCATCCTGCTCATGGATGAACCCATGGCCGCGCTCGACCGCTTTAGCAAGAACGAGATCCTGCCCTATCTGGAGCGCCTGCACGATGAACTGAAGATCCCCATTCTCTATGTCAGCCATGACATCAGTGAAGTGGAACGCCTCGCTGACCATTTGGTTCTGATGCAACAGGGCACGGTCAAGGCCGCCGGACCTCTGCAGTCCCTCTTGTCCAATCCAGATCTGTCGCTCGCTCTGATGCCAGATGCCGCCTCCGTCCTTGGCGGCACTCTCTCCGCGATGGACGATGCCTTTGGCATCAGTACCATCATGGTCTCCGGACGTCCCTTTTATGTCCCCGGCGTCAAGGGGCCGATCGGACACCCCATACGTCTCAGGATCGAAGCCAGCGACGTCGCTCTCTCCCGGCATATGCCCGAAGGCTCGTCTTCCATCCTAAACACTCCGCCCGTCACCATTGAGACCATCCAGCCCTTCGGCGACCATATGGCCAACATATTCCTCACTCTGGGCGAAGATCTGGACAGACAGACCCTCATAGCCCGCATCTCAAACAAAAGCCTCCACGCCCTCGACCTGAGGACCGGCGACAGACTTCAGGCGATGATCAAATCTGTTTCAATGGTGAGGTAAGTGTGATTGCTCTACGCCCTGAAAACTGGATCGTTTTGAATAACAGTTTTCCGCGCTATTCTTCTGGCTGAGAGAAGGAGAGAAAGCGATAAAAGCATCGAAGTTTTCGGTCGCACAGAAGGCGTTTGTTTTGAATCTGGGTGATGATGGTGTACCCCGTTGCAGAGCTCTGCAGGAAGGCAGGAATCAGTCAGGTGACCTATTTTTGTCCGTCGTCGAATGCTTTGGGACTGATGTCTGTGGTTATGACTGGAGGGTTCAGCTCATCAGGTTTTTCGATTTAAGCGGCTTGTGATTTATGTTGCAAGCGGCGCCGTTGGATTGTCTTCTGTTTGATCCTTTGCCTTTGTTCCAGAATTGCCTGCCCTCTTCCGAAGTAAACGTCCGCTGGTGTGAGATTTCCAAGGCTCTCATGGTATCGGCAATTGTTATAGTGGTCGATGAATGCCGCGATCTCATTTTCCAGATCCGTCGGGAAGAAGTAGTTCTCCAGCAGGATCCGGTTCTTGAGTGTCTGATGCCAACGTTCGATTTTGCCCTGTGTTTGCGGATGACCTGGCGCATCATGTATCTGTTTCATAGATCGCTCTTCCAGCCAGTTTCCCAGATCCTCGGCGATGTAGCATGGGCCATTGTCCGACAACAGGCGCGGTTTATGTTCGACCTTCACGCTATCGCAGCCAGAAGCCTCAAGAGCCAAATTGAGGGTGTCGGTAACATCATGGGCCTTCATGGTGGTGCACAACTTCCAAGCCACGACATAGCGAGAGAAGTCATCAAGAATGGTGGACAGGTAAAACCAGCCCCAGCCGATAACCTTGAGATAAGTGAAGTCGGTTTGCCCGCTGCCCGGCAAGCGATGTTTCCATCGCTGAGAGGAGCATCTCGTTGGGACGGGTTGTCTTGTCCCGGAATTCATTATCAGCTTTCATGACGATAAATGCCGGAGACGTGATCAGATCATGAGCTTTCAGAAGGCGATAGACCGAAGCCTCTGAGACAAAACAACTTTCCTTGTCTGTGAAGGTCACAGCCAGTTCCCGTGGGGACAGCTCAGTCTCTTCCAGCGCCAACTCGACAATCTTATCACGGACATCATCATCAATCCGGTTCCAGACCCGTGAAGGTGCGGAGCTGCGATCTTCCAGCCCTTCAACACCATCGATCAGGAAACGGTCGTACCAACGATAGAATGTTGATTTAGGAATGCCCAACATCTTCAATGTTCGAGTGACCGGCAGATGGGATTCTTCGACAAGGCGGATGATCTCATGCTTCTCGGATGCGGGATACCTCACTCTTCTTCGCCCCCATCCACTGACCGGCAGTTGATTGCAAAGCAATCAATGAGAGGGATCGATCATACTTTTTTAAGCAGGCGGAGCTCAAGTGTTTGCTCAGCGACAACTTCCTCAAGGTCCCGAGCCTCCTTGCGAAGCGTCTTCACTTCATCGCTGGTGGCAGCACGAGCCGTATCTCCGGCCAGTCGCTTCTTGCCAGCCTCAAGGAATTCCTTCGACCAGGTGTAATAAAGGCTCTCGGAGATACCTTCGCGGCGGCACAGGGCGGCGATACTGTCTTCGCCACGCAAGCCGTCCAGCACAATGCGGATCTTTTCTTCTGCCGAATACTTCTTCCGGGTCTTGCGGCGGATGTCTTTGATGGTTTTTTCTGCGGACCAGATTTCTGTCTCATCTTCGCTTCCTTTGATAGAGCTACGATGAGCCAAAATCCTCCTTTGTCAAATCAACCCAATCTGTCCCATAGGTGCTGAGACGGAACAAAACACCAGATTCAACCATAGCTCCAAATTCTAATCCATCAAGCAAGTCACCAATTCATTCAGAAATCCTATCGCTCAACAAACACCATCAGATAATCGTTAGCCACCTCTCATTCATAATCCATAAACGCTGTTCTCGCCCCACGTTGCGACCACTGGCGAGATCTGCAATGAGATCTTTATATTGATATTTATGGAGTATCTCCATGGAAAGTACAGCGGAGTTTCTCACTCCTTCGCGGTGTGCGCGCGGAAGGCCACGCAAGTGGGCGGACGAGGAGAAGGCGCAGATCGTCTCGGAAAGTTTTCAGCCGGGTGCTCGTGTCTGTGATATTGCCAAGCGGCATGGGGTTCGACCAAACCATCTCTCCGCATGGCGTAGACAAGCGCTCCGAGGCAAGCTGGTCGAGATCACGCGCGCCGGCACAGCTCCCATTGCGCAGGAGGGCATCGAAGGGATTGCAGCCCTATACCGCATTGAGGCTGAGATCAAAGGCATGGATGCTGATACGAGGCTTGCGATACGGCGGGAAAAGTCGGCGCCTTTGATCACAGACCTGCAAGCCTGGCTCACACAGCACCGCGTTCGTATCTCAAAGAAATCGCCACTGGGCCTGGCGCTGGCCTATATCGCCCAATACTGGGAAGGGCTTTGCCTGTTCCTCACCGACGGGCAGATCGAGATCGACAACAACAGTGTCGAGCGGACAATCAGGCCAATTGCCCTCAATCGCAAGAACGCACTCTTTGCCGGTCATGATGCGGGAGCCGAAAACTGGGCGATCATTGCCTCGCTCATCGAAACCTGCAAACTCAATGGCATCGATCCCCATGCATGGCTGGCACGAACGCTCAAAGCCATCTTCAATGGTCACAAGCAGAGCAACATCGATGAGCACCTTCCCTGGAACTGTCCCCGCAACGTGTGAGCAAAACAGCGGTTACGACCATCCGAACACCAAACCCGATTGAAAGCACTTTTGCCACAATCCACCATAGCACCAAACGAACAAAAGGCCGCCGCTTAAAACCACTCAATCTCTAGAGTCGACAATAGCTCCTATTTGTTTCTACAACTTTAAAGTAAGACGCGATACACAGTGTTCGATTATGCCGTGTATCGCGTAGCAGCTATTGGCTTTGTTTCAGCACGGGTTTAATCCACGCTTCCCCAGCCACCACCGTTTGCTGTGTCGATCAGAACTTCATCACCGAGATCTAGCTTGATGTTGGAAGCAAAGGCATAGGTTTCTATTTCACCGGACGGACGTTTGACACGGATTGTATTGAAGCCTCCTTTTTCTCCTCCTGCAACGGACCAGACTGGCACATTCGTGTGAGAATAGCCTGCGGACATTACTGCTTTTGCACGCGGTTGGTAAGAAGTTGTCATGCCACGCCCTCCTTTATAGAGGCCGTTTCCCAGAGGGCTCTCTGACAAGGCTTTCCAGCCAACATCAATGCCATAACGGGCCTCGCAGATTTCTACAGGACAATTGAATGTGTCTCCATGGTTAGGAGAATACATTGCGTCAAGTCCATTGCGTTCGCTGGTTGCCCCCCACCCCCCCATTTGAGGCTCAACCATTGTGTAGCTGCGGCCGGTTTCTGGATGAACGCCCGCAATCACTGTGCCGCAAATAGAACCAAAACTGCCGGAAGGCAGGCGTTTGGGCATTTTTTGCGCCATGCCTTGCCAAAGCATGTCTGAGAGGCGAATACGCGTTTCCGAGTAGTATCCGTGAGCCGCTGGTTCATGAGGATCAAATATGGAGCCTTTACGCGTGATGACCTTCAGAGGTCGGAATGAGCCTGCGTTTGCAAAAAGTGTCGGATCGGTAAGAACCTTGAAAATCAACTGGCATGCTATGCGGGCGCCATCATGAGACGTGTTGAAGGGCCCTTCCCTTTGATCCGGAGCATTCGTCAGGTCAACAGTCAGGCTTTTTGGAGTAATGTGAATGTCTGCATGCCATTCATCACCTTCATCTTGCAAGGCAGATACATGGAAGGAACCTTCAGGAAGCTTGCTCAGGCCGTCCAGAGCCCTTGCTTCACCAATATCAAAGGCTTCATTGATTGCAGCTTGAAGTTCCTCAGGTCCATAGCGCTCGGCCATTTCCTTTATGGGTTTGGCTCCGCGTCTACCTGCTGAGACTTGTGCCCATAGATCCCCCATAACAAAGTCTGGCAGACGTGAATTTACCGAGATAATTTTGAAGACAGAGTCTATTTTCTGGCCTTTATCAAACAGTTTGACAGCAGGCAGGCGCAGTCCTTCCTGGAGGATTTCCGTTGCGTCTGCGGCCATGGAGCCCGGCGTTTTGCCGCCAACGTCATTCCAGTGAGCAATTGATGCTGTCCAAGCTACACGTGTATCGCCATGGAAAACAGGTTCGGCCACGACCACGTCATTTAGGTGAGTTACGCCTCCCCAATAGGGGTCATTGGTTATGAAGACATCGCCACTATTGATGTCTTCACCATAGATTTCGATAATCTGCTTTACCGCCTTGTCGAGCACGCCGACAAAACCGGGAATACCAGCTCCGGACGAAACGATATCACCGTTGGTATCTGTAATGCCCGTTCCGACATCAAGCACTTCATAAATAATCGGACTCATCGCTGTTTTTCTCAGAACAGCGAACATTTCTTCTGCTGCGGCTGTAAGGCCGGCCTGAATGACTGCGCGCGTGAATGGATCGCTAGAAGCCATGATTTTCAATTCTCCTTTTTGGCTCACCTCAAAGAGGATCTGAACCAGCAGGGCCGGAGCTTTCTCTGGCCAGAAAATGGGATAATCTAGATCTGGATGACGAAGTTGCCCCAAGAATCGACAACCACTTTGTTATCGGGATGGATAACGATCGTTGTGCCGGGATCTTCGATAATCGCAGGGCCGGAAAATGTCATGCCGGCCATTAGCTTCGCGCCATCATATATATCAGCTTGATGCTTTCCTTCCGTTGCGAAGTCCACATGTCGGCGGCCCTTTAAAGCATCACTTGCCGGAGCTTTGGTCGGATTCTGTCGGTTCGGTTGCAATTTACCGACTTCGGCAGAAGCAATTATGTGAAGTCCGACCATCTCAACCGGCGCGTCAAGGCGATATGTATATTCACGTTCATATGCTGCGTGAAAGTCCTCAACGATCTTTTGGAGATCTTCTATCGTCAAGTGACCACCAACAGCCACTTCCGTTGTATGCTCCTGATTTTGGTAACGGAATTTGCCATAGCGTTTAAACCGTATAGAAGTTTCAGGTATGCCCTCACCGACAAATTTTGCCTTTGCTTCTGCTTCAAGAGACAGGAAGCGCTGTTCGATTTGTGGGATGGATTCTCCGTTCATGTCCGAAAGAGCTGTCAGAAAATAGTCGCGGCGCAAATCGGACATCATCATGCCCCAAGCCGAGAATACCGATGCTCCGGCGGGTACAACGACCTTCTTGACGCCGAGTTCTTTGGCCAAAGCGACAGCGTGCATGGAGCCTCCGCCTCCGAAAGCAACCATAGTAAACTCGCGCGGGTCATGGCCTCTATTAAGTGAAACCAACTTAAGCGCATTGATCATATTGTTATTGGCGATACGAATAATGCCCCGTGCAGCCTCATCCTGATCAATGCCCAGACGGTCTGCCAGCTTTTGCAAAGCTGCCCCTGCTGCTGCGACATCCGCGTTGACTGATCCGCCGCAGAAATAGTCCCGGTTGATGCGATTTAGCCACAGGTTGGCGTCGGTTGTTGTTGCGTCTGTGCCCCCTCTGCCATAGGCCGCTGGCCCTGGTGATGCACCAGCAGACTGAGGGCCCACGTTGAGCTTGCCATAATCGTCTACCCAGGCGATAGAGCCTCCACCATTGCCAATTTCAACCAGATCGACAACAGGCACCATAATTGGATAACCCGCTGATGACTTGTCTCGCTCGATCCAGTAGTCTGTCATGATGGTGACTTCGCCGTTCTCGATGAGCGAACATTTTGCCGTTGTGCCACCAATATCAAGAGCGAGAATATTTTTTTCACCAATGAGCTTTCCAAGCTCTGCTGCACCCCAGAAGCCAGAAGCAGGTCCGGATTCGACCATCGTGATTGGTATCTGGGCCGTTGCTTCCAGCGTATCTACGCCGCAGTTGGATTGCATGACATAGAGTTGACCGTTGAAACCGTCAGAATGAACGCCGGCTTCTAGTCTATGTAGATATTTCTCGGCTACGGGCTGCACATAAGAAGAAAGGACAGCAGAATTGGTCCGTTCATATTCTCGCCATTCCCGGCTAATCTGATGCGAACCAACAGCAGAGATCTCGGGGCAAAGCTGTTTGAGCTTCTCTAGCACGGCAATTTCATGGGCTGGGTTGGCATAAGAATGCAGAAGAGAAACGGCAATAGCTTCTACGCCATTGGCTTTGAAGGTCTCAACGATTTCCTGCAAACAGGATAGATCTAATGCTTCGGTTTCCTCGCCCATGTAATTCATACGGCCCGGGATTTCCAGTCGCAGTTCCCTTGGAACAAAAGGCTCTGGTTTTTCATAATAGAGATTGAAGAAATCAGGCCGGTTACCTCTGGCAATCGCCAAGATATCGCGAAAGCCTTTTGTTGCAATGAGCCCGACTTTTACGCCTTTTCGTTCAGTAAGCGCATTGATGACAACCGTTGTGCCGTGTGCCATGACATCGACACTTGAAAGATCAACCCCACCCTTTTTCAGCACATTGAGCACTCCTTGCTCAAAGTTCGGTGGTGTTGTGTCTGATTTGGCCGTGATGATCCGGCTCTCTTTGGTTGCGTGATCGATTTCGAAACTGACAAGGTCAGTAAAGGTTCCACCGACATCTGTTGCGATGCGGACAGTTTTTCCGCTCATTTTGTTTCTCCTTACGATGCCCTGTGCCTAGGAAAATTGAGGCCACTCGCCCTGCGGGGTGGCGAGTGGTCTTGTGGGTGCTGTTTATAAAAACGAGACCTCGATTATTTCCAGTTGTAGATCTGAGTGGCCCGTTCTTTGGTCAGGTAGCCATTGCGTAGATCGTTCTCTATTGCTTTGGGATCACGATTTTTCGGATCGCCACATCCGCCTCCATTTGCTGTAACAACACGGATGACGTCACCTTCGTTAACCTGCACATTTGTCGCAAAAGAATAGCGCTCTTTACTGCCATCTGTTCTCACAACCTCGACATAGTTTGTCGAGCCATCGAACCCTCCATCAACGCCCCATGGCGGGATTCGAGATCGTGTATAGCCGACGGACATGAAATTGTTGTCGACTCTCACACGGTAGTGCAGCTCAATGCCTTTGCCTCCACGCCACTGACCTTCTCCTCCTGGCTCGGAGTTGAGTGAAAAGCGGTCGACAATCATGCCGTAGCGGGCCTCTGCAATTTCGGCCGGACAATTGAATGTTTCTCCATGGAACCCGGAAAACTGTCCCGATATGCCGTCAAATCCATGCCAGGCACCCCAGCCACCAACCTCGGGTTCAACAATCGTGAAATGGCGTTTGCTATCAGGGTGCTCACCACCAACGACCGTTCCGCAAATGGACGCAAAGTTGCCTGCTGGAATGATGGCAGGATAATGGGTCGCCAGTGCTCTGAGGATTAAATCAAATAGGCGTATTTCTGTTTCGGAATAATAGCCCATAGCGCCGGGTTCTTCGACGTGGAAAACAGTTCCGGGTTTGGTGATGACTTCAAGTGGACGAAAGAACCCGCCGTTACCCGGGCCGTCAGGATCGATAAATGCTTTAAAAGCCAATTGAGCTGCAATGATCGTTCCGTCTCTTGATGAGTTTGATGAACCCTTTTGTTTGGGATTGTCAGAAAGATCTATGGTGAACAGGTCATCGGCGATGTCTATGCTCACTTTATAGATGTCGCCGTTGTCTTGTTCTTCTTCAAAACTGAATGTGTTTTTTTCAATATTCGATAGCCCGTCTCGGGCGCGACGTTCCCCAAGTTCCATATAGTTATCAAGAGCGGCCACAAAGGTATCTGCGCCATATTTTTCGACCAACTCCAGAACGCGTCTCTCCCCCGTTCGCAAACCGGCAATTCCCGCCCAGAGGTCTCCCCGCAAGAAATCCGGCAGTCGTGAATTGACAATCATTATGTCAAATACGGCTTTGTTCTCGACACCAGATTCAAACAGCTTGACTGCAGGAATGCGTATTCCTTCTTGGAAAATTTCTTCAGCATCGGCAGACATGGAGCCGGGTACATTGCCGCCGACATCGTTGTAATGGGCGATATTGGCTACCCAGGATACGATCCTTCCGTTTGAAAAAATCGGCGCGGCTAAAACCATATCATTGAGGTGGGTGACACCCCCGTAAAATGGATCATTCGTTGCAAACACGTCGCCCGGCTTTATTTGGTCAAGCGGGAATTTGGCGATCAAGCCTTTTACCGACTTGTCGAGAACACCAATAAATGCTGGGATTCCGGCACCCGTAGCAGCTACGTCGCCTGCGGGGCCGAGCACTGCGGTAGACATATCCAATACTTCATAGATGATAGCGCTCATCGATGTCTTGCGTTGGGCTACGAACATCTCATCAGCAATTGCTACCATGGCATTCTGGATGATGTCGAAGGTGATAGGATCGAATTTTTGCTCCTTCGTCATGTCTTAGTCCCTTATCTCGATATGTGTGTTGCCGTAGGCGTCTATATGGACCCGGTTGCCCGGATGAATGACGATGGTTGTGCCTGAGTCCTCGATAATGGCAGGGCCACTGAAACTCATGTCCGGTTCGAGTTTGTCACCATTGTAAATGGTGGCCTCGTGAACGCCTTCCATGGCGTAGTCGACCTTTCGCGTTCCCTTGACCGCATCAGCAAGAGAGGCTCCGGTTCTTTGTTGAGGAACAATCTCTAGTTTGCCAACTTCGGCGGATGCTATGAGGTGAATGCCGATAATTTCCATCTCTGCATCAAGGCGATAGCAGTATTCACGCTCGTAAATGCCATGGAACTGTTCAATAGCCAGTGCCATATTTTCTTCAGACATGACTTCGGGTTCGATGGGCACCTCAACTGCGAATTCCTGATTTTGGTAACGGCAACGCAATTGTGGGTGCAGCGTGATCTTGTCTGCTGTCAGGCCTTCCTTACTAAATTCCTTGTAAGCGAGATGTCGTACTTCTTCGAATAAAGTGTTGAGGGCTTTGACTTCGTTTTGGCCGATGAGGCGGGTAACAAAATAGTCGCGCCGCAGATCGGACATCATCATGCCCCATGCCGAGAAAACTGGTGCGCCACGCGGAACGACGACCTTTTTCATGCCCAGTTCACGCCCCAATGCTACACCGTGCATTGGCCCGCCACCCCCAAAGACCACCAGAGTGAAGTCTCGGGGGTCATATCCACGATTAATGGAAACCAGTTTTAGGGCGTTGACCATGTTAGCGTTAGCTATTCGGATGATACCTCTGGCGACTTCGCTTTTGTCTAGTTTAAGCTTGTCGGATAGCTTATCGAGGGCGAGGTCAAGCGCAGGCATGTCAGCATTAACAGTACCGCCGCAGAAATAGTCTTTGTTGATGCGCCCTAGATATAGATTGGCGTCGGTTGTGGTTGCATTATGCCCGCCGCGGCCATAGGCGGCTGGACCTGGGCTGGCTCCAGACGATTGGGGGCCGACGTGCAATTTTTCATATTCGTCAACCCATGCAATAGATCCGCCGCCATTACCGATTTCGACCAGATCGACGACCGGAACCATGATCGGATATCCTGCAGATTTCTGATTCCGTTCAATCCAGTAATCCGTCTTGATAGTCACCTGTCCGCCAGAGATCAAAGAGCATTTTGCTGTTGTGCCTCCAATGTCGAGCGCCAGAATGTTCGGCTCGCCAATAATGCGCCCAAGTTCTGCTGCGCCCCAGAAACCGGAGGCTGGACCTGATTCTACCATTGTGATCGGGACTGACTTGATGGCTTCCAGAGAATCCACGCCGCAGTTTGATTGCATGACAAACAGGTTGCTATCATACCCCCTGCTCTGAAGGCCAGTTTCCAGTTTTTCAAGATAGCGCTGTGCTGCAGGCTGAACGTAGGCGGACAAAACGGTCGTATTTGTCCGCTCATATTCGCGCCATTCTCGAGTAATTTGGTGGGAGCTAACTGCCGGTATTTCAGGCCAGAGGGATTTGACGGCTTCCATCACCTGTTGTTCGTGAACAGGATTGGCGTAAGCATTCAGCAGACAAATCGCTACGGCTTCAACACCTTCGGCCTGAAAGTCCGCAAGAATTCCTTCCAGATCAGAGATATCAATCTGTGAAATTTCATTGCCTTTATAATCGATGCGGCCTGCAAGTTCTCGGCGCAGGTAGCGCTCAACGAAAGGCTGAGGTTTGCGATATTTTAGGTTGAAGAAATCTGGTCTGTTACCGCGCCCGATCTCCAGAACATCTCTAAAACCCTGCGTGGTAATCAGACCGACCTTAGCTCCTTTGCGCTCTGTCAGTGCGTTAATAACCACGGTGGTACCATGAACGAAAAATTCGACTTCGGTTATATCCACTTCTGACTTTGCAATTACGTTCAGAACACCTTCCTCGAAATTGGGTGGTGTTGTATCTGATTTTGCTGACAGGATAGTCTGCTTGCCAGTTTCCAAATCTGTTTCAAAGAAAACCAGATCTGTGAATGTGCCACCAACGTCTGTGGCAACGCGGGAAATCTTGTTTGATGTCAACTTTGGCTCCATTCATTTGGCCCCGATATTACTGCGGAGGTCAAATCTCTTTCGTGTGATTTATCTCGCCATTTTGGTTGGCGATTTAATTTGTTATTTCATAAAGTGGTAGGCGCGTAGAATTTCAAAAAAGTGCTTGTGTTCAAAGGCAATTGTTCTCGGGCTATGGCTTTTCGCCCCAGGGTACCAACTGGCCTTATAAGCATCTTCAGGGTTATTGAATTCTATAATGAGTTCAAAAGACGGGGCGATCGGCGGCAACATTGCCGAGGTGTCTTTGGCAAGGACAGCCGCAATGCCGGAGCGAATTTCTGATCTGGATTTTCTCGGCGCGATGGAATTGGTTGACGGACCGACGCCAATCAATGTTTCTACCGTTGCGATACCGTGTACAAAGGCTTGGGCGTCCTGACATATGCCCTGATCGCCAGACAGAAATACTGAAGGTACGTCATATCTTGCTGCGCAAAGAGCGTTTAGGGTGAATTCCGAAGCCACCTCGCCATTCAGCAACACGCGATAAATGCGCAAATTCGATGTATGGGCCAACGGATTGGTTTCGGTCCCAGCTTTGGAGTGATACCCGGTGTAGATAGCCGCATCGTAGTCTTCGGAAAGTCCAAACATCATTGCGTCTGGATGACCAGACCAGTTGCGAATTATTCGGGCATATTCGGGAAGGCGCTCCAGTATGATATTGCGGCCGGTTGCATGAGCGTCCTTGATGAGAACTTCCTCTGCACCGGCCTCTCTGGCGCCTTCACAAGCGGCGATAACTTCTTCGGTCATCAAAGACTGGATCTGAGAATACTCTCCGGGGACATGGCGTCTGGCTTCATCCCAGAAGTTGATACCCGCAGTTCCCTCTATATCTGCACTAATGAAAACCTTCATCTTTATCCCTATCGTCTTGAAGGAACCTGTCAGGCGATAAGCCGAGCCAGATTGGCTAGAGTTTCAGTTCCAAATCCGGTCCCCCCTGGGGGTGCAAATGCGGATTCAGCACCCGCATAGGCCGGTCCACCGACGTCGATATGAGCCCACTCGACACCGTCATCAATGAAATTTTCCAAAAAGGCTGCCGCGATCGAAGCGTTGCCGTAGGTCACACCCGGCCAGTTGAGCATATCTGCGAAATCCGATTTCAGCTGAGCATGGAAGGCTTCATCGATTGGCATCGGCCAAACAAGCTCACAGGCGCTGTCTGCTGCCTGTTTGACTGAACTCAGCAGTGTTTCGGCATTGCCATAAATTCCTGCGTAGCGGGTTCCCAATCCGATCTGTACGGCATAGGTCAGTGTCGCAATGTCAATCACTTTACGCGCTCCCAACTGGCGCTGGGCATAGCTTAGGCAGTCAGCAAGTACCAATCGCCCTTCACAATCAGTGTTTCGCACCTCGACGGTTTGTCCGTTGTAGGAGCGCAGGATATCTCCTGGCCGGATAGCCGAACCGCCGGTCATGTTTTCTGCAAGGCCAATTACTGCAACGATATCGCCTTTGAATCCGTTCTTGGCTAGCGAAAGCATGGCGCTGGTCACAACAGCCGCTCCAGCCATGTCGCCTTTCATCTCCCACATTCCCATAACAGATTTGACATTGACGCCGCCGGTATCAAAACAGATACCTTTTCCGATAAGCGCTGCAGGCGCCGATTTTCCTTTGCCGATGGTCATGACTACAGCACAAGGGGGATTGTCCGAGCCCTGCCCGACACCCAGCAGGAGGCCCATGCCTTCTTTTTGCAAGGCTTTCTGATCCAGCAATTGCGTCTTGATACCTGCTTCCTCGCAGGCAGAGATCACACGGGCAGCCATTTTTAACGGAGGTAATTCATTGGCAGGCTCGTTGACCAGATCACGCGCAAAATGGATAGCATCAACGTCAACTTTTAAACCGTTGAGTGTTGTGTCGGAAAGGTCTTCGGTGCCGCAATACGAAACTGATTTGACCAATGGTTGTGGGGCTTTGTAAACATCAAAGCTGTAAGCTCTCATGGCTAATCCGCGCAGTATTTCGAGCGCGTGCCTTTCTGTCCAAAGTGCAATGTCTTCTGCTGCACAAGCGTCGGGAGCCGCCGCTATTGTTGCTCCTATTTCACGGAACTCTCTGGGAGTTTCTGCTCCTCTGGCTCCTACCAGAATGATCCGTTTATGAGAGGTTCCCGCGGGTGCCGGAATGGAAAGAATTGCCTTCTTTTCAGCTGTGAATCCGACTGCTGAGATGGCTCTTGTAATTTGGTCTGCAACCGGTTCTCCCAGAGTTGAAACCAGAGTTTCGGACAGCTTTGTTTCGCTCAGAACAAGAACCAGAGAGTTGCTTGATCCGCAATTTGATATTGATGTGCAAGAAATTTTCATTTCGTGCCAACTCCTTAGATCTTGATTATGTGATAGTCGCGAGGAAGTGCCGAAAAGACGCGAGGTCCTTCTTTGGTCAATGCAACAATTTCCTCAAGGCGGACTCCAAACTTGCCCGGAAGGTAGATGCCCGGTTCAATGGAAAAGACCATGCCTTCTTCTAGGATAATGTCGTTTGTCGCAGTTATGAATGGTCGTTCGTGGCCGTCGATCCCTAGCCCATGTCCGGTGCGGTGAACAAAATATTCGCCATATCCGGCATCCGTAATCACACCACGCGCGGCCGCATCAACAGCTTTGGCGGGTACTCCGGGTTTGGCAGCCAGAAGCGCCGCTTGCACGGCTTTCTCCACAATTGCGTGGACCTTTTTATATTCCTCGGAAGGGTCGCCAATAACAGCCATGCGCGTGATGTCGCTTGGAAAACCGTTTTTGCGTGCTCCAATATCAATTACAATTGCGTCTCCTGTCTGGATGACGCGTTCACTGACGCTATGGTGCGGAAAGGCTCCATTGGGGCCGGATCCAACAATCCAAAAGGCCGGCGTTGCTCCTTGCGACTGGAAATATTCTCTTATTTGTGCTGCCACCTGACTTTCAGTCATGCCGGGTTTGATGAAGTCAAAGGCGGTGAGAATAGCTTGATCATCAATGAGAGCGCTAGCCTGGATTAACTCCAGATCATCAGCATCCTTGATCATGCGCAGGTGACCAACGGTCTTTTCGGTAAACTCGACGTTTATTTCGTTTGGCAGTGCTCTGGTAAGAGTATAGGCGAAATCGGCTCTCATCGTTTCATCTAGAACAACGGTTCTGATCGTTTCACCGTCAAGGTGTTCGAGCGCCTTCTTTATGGCTTGCGCAGGCCCTTCATCATCCGACCATGGAAAGAATGGAATATCGCACCGTTCTCTTGTGCCTTCCGCGTTGAGTGCGGGCATCAGGAAGGCCTCACTTGACTGAGTGATGAGAAGCAGACAGGGCCGTTCATCGGCGTGTGTGCGGAATCCTAGAACCCATTCCATATGTGAGCTAGGGCCTATCGCAACCAGATCTGTTCCGGTTTCTTTCATTTTTGCTTTTAAGGAAGCCAAACGATTTTGTTGTTTAGTCATATTTTCCTCTCAATACCTGCCGTACGCAGATGGATCATCGGGTTGTTTCGGGCTTCCAATGGCCATCCTGATGTTCATTCTGGAAGCGAATACAGCGGGTTGAGTGTCCGGGTTTGATTTCTTTCAGTTTTGCAGGCAAATGCCCACACTCCGTTTTTGCGAAAGGGCAACGCGAGAGCAGACGGCAATGTGGTTTGGGATCAATTGGTGAGGTTGGCTCGCCCTGCAGACTGATGCGTTCTTTTTGCTCGAGAGGATGCTCGATCGGCGTTGCTGAAACAAGACCTCGGGTATAGGGGTGGAACCCGTTGTTTAGCACATCTTCTACTGGACCACTTTCCACTATTTGGCCGAGGTACATGACGATGACGACATCTGCTACAAGGCGCACAACGGACAGATCATGGGAAATAAAAAGAAATGCCAGCTGAAACTTCTTTTGCAAATCCACCAAGAGATTGAGAATTTGCGCTTCAACTGACACGTCCAAAGCAGAAGTCGGTTCGTCTAGTACAATGAGGTCGGGATTGGTTGCGAGGGCTCGGGCAATCCCGACACGTTGCTGTTGGCCACCTGAGAGCTGATGGGCGTAGCGATCGGCATGGTCTCGCCTCAGGCCGACAAGTTCAAATAATTCGTCTACGCGATCTTTTATTTTATCTGGAGGAACCGTACCATGAAGCATAAGCGGTTCGGCAACGAGTTTGCCAACCGGGTGGCGCGGATTTAGTGAGCCCAGTGGATCCTGAAATACCATTTGCATTTTGGCACGCAGACCCATCAGTTGTCTTTCAGATAGGGAATTCAGCTCGCGGTCTTCAAACTGGACTGAACCACTATCTGGTTCTTCTAGTCTAAGAAGACAGCGTCCTACGGTAGATTTGCCTGAACCGCTTTCCCCGACGAGAGCAACAGTTTGTCCCGATGAAATTGAAAAACCGACTTCTTCAGCTGCAATCAGGTTGCCTCGTTTGAAAAGTCCCTGCCGAACGGGATATATTTTGCCGAGATTGTCGACTTCTAGAATTGGTTTGGTCATGAAATCTCTTCCCAACGAAGGCATGCAGCCTTGTGATTTTCTCCAACCGACATGAGGGATGGAGCGTCCTTGGAACAGGCTTTGGTAGCGAAGGCGCAGCGTGGGTGGAACGGGCAGCCTGTCGGGCGCTCCCGAAGATCCGGGACTTGACCCGGGATCGTCTGTAGCTTTCCCTCACCTGACGCATGTGCTGCGCGGGCAGCGAGCAGGCCGCGCGTATAAGGGTGTTTGGGAGAGTCGAAGATATCAATTGTTCTTCCCTCCTCCACCACGGTACCTGCATACATGACGACGACGCGTTCACAGAGCTCGGCCACCACACCAAGATTATGTGTTATGACGATCTGCGTGAGGTCGGCTTCCTTTTGGAGTCGTTTGAGCAGCTGGATAATCTGGTACTGAATCGTTACGTCGAGTGCGGTTGTGGGTTCATCGGCAATCAGCAGACTTGGACGAGAGGCAAGTGCCAGAGCTATCATCACTCTTTGTGCCATTCCGCCAGATACCTGATGAGGGTAGCGCGTAAGGACCGACTCTGGATCAGCCAGGCCGACATTACTAAGAAGTTCTATCGCTCTTTTGTGGGCCTTAGCACCAGATAGGCCTTCGTGAATTTTCAGAACCTCATTAATAACCCGACCGATTTTAAAAACTGGGTTGAGGGCAGACCGCGGGTTTTGGAAAATCATGGAAATTTCGTTGCCACGAATCTTTCGCATCTCTTCCTTTGAGATTTGCATCAGATCTGTGCCTTTATAGACGATGCGGCCTCCAGAGATGCGTCCAGGCTTTTGTAAAAGCTGAATGATAGACATCGCCGTTACAGATTTACCAGAACCGCTTTCACCAACGATGCCAAGAATCTCTCCAGACTGAATGCTTAGATTAACACCATCCAATATGTGGGCAGAACCGGACGGAGCATCAAAGGTGACATGGACACCATCCAGCCGTAACAAGGGCTCCTGGGTCGGCGTCATTTGTGTGGATGCTTGATTGGTCATGGTTTTATCACTTTGATTTTGGATCAAGCAGATCGTTGAGACCATCCCCGATCAGATTGAATCCCATCACACTGATGAAGATTGCCAGTCCGGGGAAAAAGGAAACCCACCACTGTCCTGAGATGATTTGCGGTACGCCAAGGCTGATCATGACGCCCCACTCCGGAGTTGGAAGGCGCACTCCGAGACCGATGAAACTAAGTCCGGCGGCATCTAGAATAGCCCAGCCGAATTGTAGTGTAGCTTGCACAAAGATCGGAGCGAGACTGTTGGGGAGCAGATGCCACCATAGAATGCGCCAACGAGAAGCCCCTACCCCCTGTGCCGCCATGGCATAGGTCGAGCTGCGGATGATGAGAAACTTCGCCCGCATCAGGCGGGCATAAACGGGAACATTGACGAAGGCGATGGCTATGATCAAGTTCGGGATACTTGGACCGAGAACGCCTGCAATAGCCATGGCGAGAATAAAACCCGGAAATGCAGCGATGATATCCATAACGCGCATTAGGATTTCATCAACTTTACCACTGAAATATCCTGCCAGTGCGCCAACGGGACAGCCGACCGCAATGCCGAAAATGACGGCACCGATACCGATTAGCAAATCAATACGTGCGCCGTAGAGAATGCGTGAAAAAATGTCTTCACCAAATAGGCCCGTTCCGAAAAAATGGGTTGCTGATGGTGGCAGTAGTCGGTTTTTGGGGTTGAGACTGTAAGGGTCATAAGGTGCGATTAATGGTGCAAGCAGTCCTGCTATCGCAATGAAAAGCACAATGCCGATACCAAGGGCAGTGACAGGATTGTGGGCAATCCAGCGAGAGAGACGTGTCATGATGCCCGGCTCCGCTTTGTCGTTGGCACTCGTCTCATCGGTGGGGGATTTTGATAAGGCAACCATAGGGCATTCCTTTAAAGGCGAACGCGAGGATCAAGGATGACATAGAAAATATCAACCAACAGAAAGATGAGCACATAGAGCGTGGTCGAGTAGAGAATGAACCCCTGAATGGCGGGATAATCGCTAGAGGTTATGGCCGTGAAAACGTAGCGCCCGAGCCCGGGCCAGGCAAAGATGTTCTCGATCAGAACCACACCGCCGAGCATGTAGCCATAAACCATGGCAGTCATGGTCATCAGCGGAAGAATAGCATTCCTGAAGCAATGCCGAAGAACGATAGAGCGCACATTGAAACCTAGAGCGCGAGCGGTGCGTGCATAGTCAGATTCGAGGGCTTCAACCATCCCTGCCCTTGTCATTCTTGCTAGTGGAGCCATGGCAGCGAATCCGAGAACGCCTGCAGGCAAAATGATGGACATGACCGCCGACTTGAAGGCTTCCCAATCTCCGGCCAGCAAGGCATCTACAGTAAACAGACCCGAGATGGTCGGTGGAGCGGAAACATATAGAGAAATTCGGCCTTGCGGAGGCGGTAGAATATGAAGTTTGAAGTAGAACACATATACCCCTAGCAAACCGAGCCAGAAAACGGGCATGCCGACGCCAGTAACCGCAAAGATACGGGCGGCATGGTCGATCAAACTGTTTCTCCATACGGCGGCAGCGATACCAAGGGGAATAGATAAAACGAGCGCGATTGTCATCGCTGCTAGGGTGAGTTCGAAAGTCGGCATGAAACGGGAAAGAAGATCGCTCAATACCGGCTGACTTGTGACAAAGGAGTCACCAAAATCGCCATGAAGAACATCTCCGATATATCTCAAATACTGCATCCACATCGGATCGTTGAGGCCTGCTTGTTGGGCGACAAGCTCTCGCGTTTCGGGGGTCGCCATCGGGCTGACCATCATGTCGATAGGGTTGCCGGGAATGACGCGTGTTAGTCCAAAGGTGATTATTGTAACACCCAACAGAACGGGAATGAGGAGCAGAAGTCTGCGCGCTACATAGGTAATCAACGATCTACCTCATGAATAGATAGAGCTTCAGAGTCGAAAGGCTTGCCGTTGCATGGGGGAGCATGCAAGAAACCTTCCGTTCCAAATCATCAAGAACTGACAATTGAATTGGGATGGAAAAAGGTGCCGGTGGAGTACTGCGACCCCACCGACAAGTAGCCAAGGGGGATACTTCTACTCTTTGTACATATACTGGAAGCGGTTGTACCGGTCGGCAGAGAAGAAGGTGTAGCCTTTAACGTTGGCGCGTGTGGCGACAAGGTTTTGTGGCTGATAGAGGAAGACCCATGGAGCATCTTCGACAATCATCTTCTGTGCTTCGACAGCTGCTTTGTTGCGAGCCTCGATATCAGTGTTGAGGGTATATTTCTCAATCAAGTTGGCCAGTTCAGGATTATCGTAATTTGCATAGTTGCAGCATTTCGATTGGAACAGCCAGAACAGATGATAGAAAGGATCATTGTTAATAGAGGTCCAGCCTGAGGCGAAGAACATACCAAGAGTGTGCTTTTGCAGATTCTCGGTGAAGGCAGCAGACGGCATTTCCTGAATGTTTATTTTGATGCCTGCCATGCCGAGGGTTTGCTGCGCATAGATCGCCATTTCCTTAGCTTCTTGCAATCCTGACGGAATTTGCAAAGTGGTTGAGAAGCCATTTGGATAGCCCGCTTCTTTCAAAAGTTCCTTGGCTTTTGCAGGGTCATTCTTGTATTTGAAGAATTCATCGGTATGCGGAGGAGTGCCTTCCGGAATTGGGCTGGTAAGCTGGGTGGCATATCCATTCATCACCTGATCAATAATCGTGTCATACGGAAAGGCGTATGAGATCGCCTGACGCACCAATTTGTTGTCAAACGGCTTCACCTTATTGTTAAGGCCGATATAAGTAACTGTACGGTTAGTGTCTCTATTTACTGTAATATCTGGATTTTCTTCGAGGGCTTTGATGTCTGACGTTGGCAGATTGTAAGCCACATCGACTGCGCCGCTTACTAGCTGCGCCAGACGGCTGGAGGGATCTGGAATGATTTTGAAAATAACTTTAGAAAGCTTGGCCGGAGTGCCCCAGTAGTTCTCATTGCGCTCTAGCACCCAACTATCGCCTGGCGTCCAATTGGCCAGTTTGAATGCGCCCTGCTCTGTTCCCTGAACGTGGGTTTTTAGCCACTCATGAGCGTAAGGATCTTCCTTTGTCATATGTGGCTTGACCACTTTGGGATTCAGAATGGAATGGGGGAACTGAGCCATGTTGCCTAAAAGCAATGTGTTTGGCTTTTCTACTGTGAGCGCAACAGTCAAAGGATCGATGACTTTGATCTGTTCTTTTTTCTTTACACTTGCCATGCCCATCAGTGAGGCGGCGACACCCTTTTGATCGAAGATGCGATCATAAGTGAACTTTACAGCCTCTGCGTTTAAAGGATCACCATTTGAAAACTTCAGGCCCTTGCGGAGTTTGAATGTAATGGTCTTGCCATCTTCACTCCAGTCGTAGCTTTCAGCAAGGCCTCCAACAAAACCGCTGGGATCTGCGGACAGAGTGCCATCTGCATTTTCGATCATTTTGTAGTCGATCAGCCAATCATAAACGTTTGTCAGGAACTCCTGAGTTGGAATATCTCCTCCTGAAAGGGTTGGGTCCAGATTTTGAATATCACCTGGAACAGCGACGACAAGGACGTCTTTTGACTGTGCCATTGCATTATGAGATACACCCAAAGAAAGGGTTACCGCCAAAGCGGTAACAACAGGGCGTATAAAACTGAGGCTTTTTGAGAGTTTCACGGGATACTCCAATTGCTGCTGTTTCTCTGAATTGTGTGTTTTTGTGATTGTTGAATTTTCTTATTAGAAATTAAATTTCCTATACATCATGTTTATGTTAATACTAACTGTCAAGGACAAACGTCGTATAGGCGTAAAAATCTATAGATATAATTCGAAAGCTGTGCTGGTGCGGAGGTGCCAATTAATGGTTAAAGCGCAGGTTATTTGCGATGCTTTTGGCTCGTCATCTTAGGAAGGCGGAAAGAAACGCGGGGCGCTTTTTTGAGGTCAATCTTTGGCGAACCGAAAGGCTCTCCAGCTTTTTAAGTAAGCAATCCAGGTTTGCAGTACCATATTTTGCCGCATTGAATCTCAGTTCCAATCTGCCCCCAGAAATTGCTTTCTGTAATTGGACACGGATGAATTTTCTCGTGCAATAGATCTGGTATAGATTGCCAAGTTTGCGCAAGATATTGACGGATTTGTGGGAAAAATCGGACGATTCTAATAGTATGAAACAGCTCTGGCGTTAGCAAATTGCCACTCACAAGTATCGTAAAATGTGAGTGGCTTTTGGCGCATCTAAATCTAGTCACATGCAGCAGTAATAATAATTTCAACTAGATAGTCCGGGCTGGCGAGTTTTGCTTCACCACAAGCGCGAGCCGGAGCATGGCCATCGGGGACCCAGGAATCCCATACAGAATTCATATCCTCAAAATATTTTTCCATATCTGGCAGCCATATGATTGCTTGAAGAATTTTTTCTGGAGAAGAACCTGCTTGAGCAAGTGCTCCTTCTATTTGAGTGAGACAATCTTTGGTCTGTTCAGCGACTGTTGCGCCGTGACCAACGTGGCCACAGAGATATACAACTCCATTGTGCTTTACGATTCCGCTCATGCGGGTTCCAACTTCAAAGCGCTCTATCATTAATCCATACCTGTGTTTCTAGTTCGTTTTCTCTTTGTGGGAGACATCGGTTTTGGCAAAGCTATTTATGGAATCAGCAGATTTGCAGAACCATATATTATGCTTTTTATATTCTGGTGCGGGATCTGATCCGATTTCTATGGCTGTTTAGGATCACTCCAACGGTTGTTTATTTCTGATGTGCGTTGACTTAACGCCTCAGGATAGGCAAAAGCGGCCCATACAAAGCGCCAATAATTTCCTATAAGAAATTCAATGTAACTTCAATACTAATTGTGCACGAGAAGTGCTATTTAATGAGCTTCTTTTTTGAGGGATATCTTTTATCTCAACATCTTTGTTTTTATCTAACATACTGGCAATATGTAACAAAATTTATCATGTGGAGTTTGAGTTGCGCGTGAATTAAATTCTTCTTGCGCTGATCGCTATGGTGCGGGTATCATTCCTATAAGAAATATTCGCCAAGATATGCTTTTTAGGCACTTTTCTGCGTAAAATTTAGGCATGTTTAGTGGTTTAGTTGGCTCTATGGACTACGCGCACAGTATGACAGATATTACAATTCCTTATGAAGAACTCGTTGATTTGCTCGATAGCATTTTCTGTCACGCAGGTGTTCGTGCTGAAAGTTCGTCGATTTTAGCCAAGAACTGTGCTTCTTGCGAACGAGATGGAGCTCTTTCTCACGGAGTATTTCGTATTCCCGGTTATTTGGGATCGCTTTCCAGTGGTTGGGTTGATGGTCAAGCTGAACCCGTCATCGAAGTGGATGGTCCCGCGTTCGTTCGTGTGGATGCGGCAAATGGTTTTGCGCAGCCTGCGCTTGAAAAGGCCAGATCTGTCGTAGAAGCAAAAGCGCGTAGAAATGGCGTTGCAGTTCTTGCTATAAGAAATTCACATCATTTCAGTGCGCTTTGGCCTGATGTCGAGGGATTTGCTCAAAATGGTCTGATTGCTCTTTCCATGGTCAATAGCATGGCATGTACCGTACCTTTCGACGGCACTAAAGCCATTGTTGGCACCAATCCGATTGCCTTCGCAACACCGGTTGAAGGAGATTTGCCGTTGGTCGCGGATATGGCAACCAGCGCTATGGCAAACGGTGATGTGCAAATCGCATCACAAAAAGGTTTGTCTATTCCGCCCAATCATGGTGTCGACAGAAATGGAGAGCCGACCACAGATGCTGATGCGGTGCTAGATGGTGGAGCTTTGCTGACATTCGGAGGCTATAAAGGCTCTTCCATTTCGCTCATGATAGAGTTGCTTTGCGCCGCATTAACAGGCGGAAAGTTTTCTTTTGAAGTTGACTGGAGCGCACATCCGGGCGCGCAGACACCACACACCGGGCAATTGATTATCGTCATTGATCCCGATTTTGGTCGTGTAAACAGCTTTTCCTCTCGGGCGGCCCTGCTATTGCAGGAATTGGAACGGGCAGGAGTTTCTCGTTTACCTGGTCAACGGCGCCATAAGCAAAGAGAGGTGAGCCTTCGGGATGGCATCCAAATGAAATCGGATCAATTGAAAAAGCTAAGAGACTATGCATCTGTAAGCATGCTTAAAGCGGCCAGCGCTTGACGCCAGGTAGTTTCTCTTGGACTAGTAAAGTTGCTATTTTTGCACTATCGTTTGCCTGGACACAACCATGCCATGCAGAATTAGGGATGGAAATTTAGAATGAAAGACGCTGCTTTTTCAAATGGACGTGGACTACGTCAGCCACCGTCAACTCTGGCAATTATCGTTAGGCGGCTGCGGAAACAAAATGAACAAAGCATTGCGCAACTCGCTGAACATTGTCAGCTTGCCCCCTCGACCCTTTCCAAAATTGAGAATGGGCAGATGTCTCCAACCTATGAAACCATTCTCAGTCTGGCAAATGGCCTTGATGTCGATGTTTCCGAGTTGTTTTCCAACAAGCCCGGCGTTCCCATTACAGGGCGTCGATCTATCAATGCCGCAGGTTCTGGCGCCATTATGAAAACGGAGCATTATGAATATGAGCTGCTCTGCGCTGATATCGCCAAAAAGAAAATCGTTCCTCTGCTAACCAAGATCAATGCGCGATCCGTTGATGAATTTAAACCTTTTAGTTCGCATCCCGGTGAAGAGTTTATCTATATCTTGGAAGGCAGCGTTATGCTCTACACTGAGCTCTATTCTCCCAGCGAGTTGAATGTTGGTGACAGCTGTTACTATGATAGCACGATGGGACATGCAATCGTTTGTACAAGTGACGAGCCTGCAACTGTGTTATGGGTTTGCTCGAATGTTGTTAGTCCATTGCATGACTAGCTGATCGCCTTACATAAGCCAGATCTGAAATTCTCATAGTCCTATTCGGTATCTAAAAAAGGACTGTCCGTTATCAAATGAAATGGTACCAATTTGGCTTCAAAGTAAGAGAGCATTTGTCTCATCTGGTTGTCGATATTAAGCGGCAGTTTTTCGGTGAAGCAAGCGCCTTTTTTCGAGTGTTTCCTGCTTGATGATTTTTCTTTGTCTGAGAATGGTTTTGTCCCTTCCAAAATAGACGTCAGCCGGTGTCACGTTGTTCAAGCTCTCGTGGTACCGATGGTGATTGTAATGGTCGATGAAGGCTTGGATTTGCCTTTCCAAATCTCCGGGCAGAAAGTAATTTTCTAGCAAAATTCGGTTCTTTAGGGTTTGATGCCAACGCTCAATCTTGCCCTGTGTCTGCGGATGGTACGGAGCGCCGCGTGAATGCTTCATGCCTTTTTCTTGCAACCAATCGGCCAAATCGGACGATACATAACTTGAGCCATTATCGCTGAGCAGGCGTGGTTTATGAGCAACATGGATTTGATCACAGCCTGAAGCTTGCAATGCCAGATCCAGGGTATCCGTCACATCCTCTGCCTTCATGTTGGTGCACAGCTTCCATGAGATAATGTATCTACTGTAGTCGTCCAGGATAGTTGACAGGTAGAACCAACCCCAGCCAATAACTTTTAAATAGGTGAAGTCGGTTTGCCAAAGCTGATTGATGGCCGTGGTCTTGTCTTTGAATTCGCTAGCTGCCTTGACCACAATATAGGCCGGGCTGGTGATCATGTCGTGGGCCTTGAGAATGCGATAAACCGAGGCTTCCGAGACAAAATATCGTTCTGTATCGGTGAACATCACTGCCAATTCTCGAGGCGATAGTTCCGGCTCGTTAAGGGCTAGTTTGACGACCTTGTCCCGGATATCGTCGGGGATCGAGCTATAGGTGAATCTGGTGTTTGGAGGATTTGAAAGTTGGCGGTGCATCTGATTGGATCGTCGTTGCTACGCGAATCCACCAATCTTCGAGGACGCACCACCATGGATGAGAATACCATCGTCGAATTGCGCGGTCGAGATACCGTTGCTGACCCATTGACAGAATTGCTGCGCAAGGGTGCGCGGCAACTTCTGCAAACGGCTGTCGAGGCGGAATTGGAAGCTTTCCTACAGGAGTTCAAGGAACAGAAGACACCTGATGGATTGGCCGGAGTTGTCCGCAATGGCCATCACCCCGAACGTGCTGTTCAGACCGGAATTGGTCCTGTCACGGTGAAAATCCCCAAAGTCCGCTCCAAGGTCGGCAAACCGGTCACCTTCCGGTCAGCCCTTGTTCCGCCATATGTCCGCAAGTCCAAGTCTATCGAGGCAGCCTTGCCCTGGCTGTATCTCAAGGGCATATCGACCGGTGAGATGGAGGACGCTCTGAAGGCACTTCTCGGGCCGGACGCGACCGGGTTCTCTGCCAAGACAATATCTCGGCTGAAGAAACAATGGGCGGCAGAGTATGAGGATTGGCGCAAAGCTGACATCAGCCGTGATGAATGGGTCTACATCTGGGCGGACGGCATTTACAGCGGCCTGCGTGGCACTGATGACCGGCTCTGTGCCCTAGTGGTGATCGGGGTGAACTCGCGAGGTGAAAAGCATTTTCTGGCTATCGACGATGGCGTCCGCGAATCCACCCAGAGCTGGCGAGAGGTTCTGCTGGGCCTTCAAAAGCATGGCCTCAAGGCACCGAAATTGGCCATCGGCGACGGAGCCATGGGATTCTGGGCGGCGCTGGAAGAGATATTTCCATCCACCCGTCAGCAACGCTGTTGGGTCCATAAAACGGCAAACGTGCTCAATTATCTGCCCAAGCGATCCCAGCCCAAGGCCAAGAAAATGCTGCATGATATTTGGCAGGCAGAGACCCGTGAGGATGCCAATCTCTCTTTTGACCTGTTCATCGAAAGCTATGAGGCCAAATACCCCAGGGCAGTTGAATGCTTGATCAAGGATCGCTCAGAACTCCTGACATTCTTCGACTTTCCCGCTCAGCATTGGCAGAGTATCCGCACATCAAATCCGATTGAGAGCGCTTTTGCCACCATCCGCCATCGCACCAAGCGAACAAAGGGAAGCCTGAGCAGAGAAGGTATGCTGCATATGATGTTCAAACTCGGCCAATGCGCCGAGAAAAACTGGCGAAAGCTTCGTGGCTTCGCTCATCTCGCTGACGTCATTGAAGGCGTCGACTTCGTCAACGGCATCAAGCCGTCAAACCAACAAAAGGCCGCTGCTTGAAAAGCTTCAAACACCAGAATTGACAATAGCTCAAGGAAGCGAAGATGAGACAGAAATCTGGTCCGCAGAAAAAACCATCAAAGACATCCGCCGCAAGACCCGGAAGAAGTATTCGGCAGAAGAAAAGATCCGCATTGTGCTGGACGGCTTGCGTGGCGAAGACAGTATCGCCGCCCTGTGCCGCCGCGAAGGTATCTCCGAAAGCCTCTATTACACCTGGTCGAAGGAATTTCTTGAAGCTGGCAAGAAGCGACTGGCCGGAGATACGGCTCGTGCTGCCACCAGCGATGAAGTGAAGTTGCTGCGCAAGGAGGCTCGGGATCTTAAGGAAGTTGTTGCTGAGCAAACACTTGAGCTCCGCCTGCTTAAAAAAGTATGATCGATCCCTCTCATTGATTGCTTTGCAATCAACTGCCAGTCAGTGGATGGGGGCGAAGAAGAGTGAGATATCCCGCATCCGAGAAGCATGAGATCATCCGCCTTGTCGAGGAATCCCATCTGCCGGTAACTCGAACATTGAAGATGTTGGGCATTCCTAAATCAACATTCTATCGTTGGTACGATCGTTTCCTGATCGATGGTGTTGAAGGGCTGGAAGATCGCAGCTCTGCACCTTCACGGGTCTGGAACCGGATTGAGGATGATGTTCGTGACAAGATCGTCGAGCTGGCTCTGGAGGAAACCGAATTGTCTCCCCGGGAGCTGGCGGTGACCTTCACAGACAAGGAAAGCTATTTTGTGTCAGAGGCTTCGGTCTATCGTCTTCTGAAAGCTCATGACTTGATCACGTCTCCGGCCTTCATCGTCATGAAAGCTGATAATGAGTTCCGGGACAAGACAACCCGTCCCAACGAGATGCTCCTCTCAGCGATGGAAACATCGCTTGCCGGGCAGCGGGCAAACCGACTTCACTTATCTCAAGGTTATCGGCTGGGGCTGGTTTTACCTGTCCACCATTCTTGATGACTTCTCTCGCTATGTCGTGGCTTGGAAGTTGTGCACCACCATGAAGGTCCATGATGTTACCGATACCCTCAATTGGGCTCTTGAGGCTTCTGGCTGCGATAGCGTGAAGGTCGAACATAAACCGCGCCTGTTGTCGGACAATGGCCCATGTTACATCGCCGAGGATTTGGGAAACTGGCTGGAAGACCGGTCAATGAAGCAGATACATGGTGCACCTGGTCATCCGCAGACACAGGGCAAAATCGAACGTTGGCATCAGACACTCAAGAACCGGATCCTGCTGGAGAACTACTTCTTCCCGACGGATCTGGAAAATGAGATCGCGGCATTCATCGACCACTATAACAATTGCCGATACCATGAGAGCCTTGGAAATCTCACACCAGCGGACGTTTACTTCGGAAGAGGGCAGGCAATTCTGGAACAAAGGCAAAGGATCAAACAGAAGACAATCCAACGGCGCCGCTTGCAACATAAATCACAAGCCGCTTAAATCGAAAAACCTGATGAGCTGAACCCTCCAGTCATAACCACAGACATCAGTCCCAAAGCATTCGACGACGGACACAATGTGAGCAAGGGCGAACGCTGGTTCTGTGATGAGGCTGAAGCGGTCGCCGCTGGATGGCGTGCGCCCATGTGGCGATGAACGATTATGCACAAATCTGCACGATCGTAGCACCTATTGGTTGCTGCTAGAAGTGGTGGAATGATGAAAGAAAAATCTGCGGCAAAAAGAAATCCGAAGTGGTCGCGCGATGAACTCATTTTGACGCTCGACTTTTTCTTCGATCATTCGCCCCATTTCCCCGACAAAGCATCCAAAGAAGTTGCAGAGCTTAGTTCGCTACTGAATGAGCTTGGCTTAAAAATCTCAACACAAAAAAATCTGATAGCTTTAGGAATCCGAATGTGGTTTACATGAAGCTGATGAACCTGAGGCGCTTTGACTCTGATTACAAGGGAAAGGGGCTTCAACGTGGCGGCAAAGACGAACAGGTTGTTTGGGATACCTATTTTAGCCGCAGAGACGAGCTCAAGCGCACAGCCGATGCCATCAAGGCAATGCTCAAAGCCGATTTGCGGCCTTCTGAACTAACGCCTTCGCCCGACCTAGAAGAAGCGCCCGAAGGCCAATTGCTCACGCGTATGCATAGCTTTCGAGAGCGCAATAGAGAAATCGTGAAGAACAAAAAGGCTCAAGCTCTTGAGCGTGACGGGCAACTAAAGTGCGAGGTGTGTGGCTTCAACTTCGAAGAGGTCTATGGTGAGACAGGTGAGAGCTTCATCGAGTACCACCACACTAAGCCGGTTTCGGAAATGTCACCAACAGACCAAACCAAATTAGCGGATTTAGCTTTGGTCTGCTCTAATTGCCATCGGATGATTCATCACCAACGGCCTTGGCTCACGATTGACGAGCTCAAAAGCAAGCTCAAGCGATGAGGATCGAGAAACCCAAATTGTCGGCCAGTCGGAACCGGGCCGAGATTCATACCAATACTGGGGAAATGTTGAAAGCGGTCCAAAAGCTATTGAGATTTAGCAGGGAAACATGGTGCTACTTCGAGAGACTGGAACAAGGAAGCGACTTTGTGGTTGTAGCCTTCAGTGAAGGTCCCTATCCGCCCGTTCTACGCCTAGAGTAGATTTTGTCTCCTAATGTTCAAAATATTCCCAATTGACCTCTGAGACCCCTATAAACAAATTCTGTGACAAGTTGTTGATTTTGAGGTGCGGTGAAATCGCACTAAACGCAACCGTTAGATTCGTTGCTGTGTTTAGGTCGTGTCTGTATCCGATCGCAGGCGGAACCTGCAAATGGCCAAGTATTAACGATAGGGCATAAAGTAGGACACTATCGCAACTACACGACAAACGATTGAAGTATATATGAAAATTTAGGGAAATGGCGGAGAGGAAGGGATTCGAACCCTCGAGACAGTTACCCGCCTACGCCCTTAGCAGGGGCGCGCCTTCAGCCACTCGGCCACCTCTCCGCGGACCTGTTTAAAGATCATGGGGTGTTGAATCAATGGCTATTTTGTCATGAGAATGACATTTCCACATAAGCCTCGAAAAGTTTCCGGCTTGCTAGGCACAAGAGCACGGCACAATCGCTTTTGCGTTTTCTCTCGATTGATCAATCATTTGAAGAATATGCGATTTGTGCGCAGCCTCAGCTCGCCCCGCTCCTCTCATGAAAAATTCTAATCAATGGAGTGCCTTAATCCATCAGAACGCTGTTGAGATAGTGTTCAAACACCGGATATCCATCACGCTCATAATCGAAGTCGCCAAAAGGCAACAGAGCCATATTTATCATGCCAATGAGAATATAGAGAAAGCCCATGGCGGCGTGGTCCGGATTAACACCTTGCTTCAAGTTGCCCGCTTCGCCCAGCTTTTTATAGGCACAGCAAAGCACCTGCTCATAGAGTTTATATTTATCAGACAGGAACTCGACCAATTCCTTGTCCTTATCCGATATCTCCATGTTGTGCATGATGATGAAGAACGCGCGACCAACAATGTTGTTGTCTTCGAACAGTTCAAGCAGGCTGTTGATTTGTTGGCGGAATGCCTCAGCAGGTTTGTCTTGGGGCAAATTGAGCAAGGTATCCTTAATGGGCTCGAAGAAGGGCAAGGCCTGCTCTTCCCAAATTGCCTGAATGACTTCAGACTTACTCGAGAAATGCCCGTAGAAAGCCCCGCGTGTTACCCCTGCCCTCTCTGCAATTTCATTTAATGTCGTCGCCGTAAAGCCTTGGCTCCGGAACAACTCTGCTGCCGCTTCTATCAGGGCTTGATAGGTCTTTTCCTTGTCAGCTTTTGTTTTTCTCGCCACTCTCTTTATCCACCAGCAATAGAATATTTATCATGTCACCTCCCTTCTCGGGGGAGATAGCAGGTATCTCATAATATTTCTACTTTACATTTATTCATACACGTATGTATGTTTTCTGCGAACAAACGCGCTCGATCAATGCGCAATAAGTTGCCATTCACACTTTCTCGGTTCGGCTCATGTCAAAACACTTCATGCTGATTGGCCTGATGGCTCTTTTGCTATCCGGATGTAATGAATCCTTCTTCAATTCTGCAGATGCCAATGAAAATGGCACTGAAGATCCTTCCGCACGTCCGGCCAAGATTGCAACAGCGCAGCGTGTTGCCCTTAGTTTGCCCAAATCATTCCCAGGTGTGACCACGGCGTCGCGCAAGGCGATCCTTTCCTTTCGTGTCGACGGGCAGATCGAGGATTTTCCCGTGCATGCCGGGCAGACCTTGAAAAAGGGAGAGCTCATTGCCCGGCTTGATGATGAGCCTTATCGGACAGTGGTTGACTCACGACAAGCGGCTTTCGATCTGGCCAAGATCAATCTGGAGCGGACAAAGAAGCTTTTCGAGCAGAAGCATGTAGCCAAGTCTACGCTTGATTCCGCAGAGACAAATTTCAAATCGGCACGATCTGCCCTCAAGGCAGCAAGGGACAATGTGAAATACACCCGACTTGAAGCGCCCTTCGAAGGCCTTGTCGCCAAGACATATGTCGAGCGCTATCAAACCATTGCTGCAGGCACACAGATTGCTCAGTTCCTTGGCACCAAGAATATCGATGTCGAATTCAATGTTCCTGAAAAGCTGTTTTTGCGGTTCAACCCTCGCAAGCTCGAGGTGAAGCCAACGCTGCAGATCGAGTTTGACGCCCTTCCGGGCAAGAACTTTACCGCGACCTACAAGGAAATCGATACAATTCCTGATCCTGTGACCCGCTCCTATCAGGTAACTGTCACCATGCCACGCCCCGATGACCTGACCGTCTTTCCCGGCATGAGCGTAACAGCAAGTCTCAATCTGGCGAGCCTGCTGGCCCATAGTGATGATGGCGGCGTTCTGGTGCCACTCGAATCTGTATTTGATGAAGATGGCAAGCGCTGGGTCTGGAAGCTGAACGATCAAAACGAAGCCCACAAGAGCGAAGTCAAGGTCTATGGCATTCAGGATGGACAATTGCGCATCTCTGAAGGGCTTGAAGACGGAGACCGCGTCATAGCTATTGGTGTCTCCTATGTCTCCGAGGGCATGAAGGTTAGAAAATTCAAGAAAGAAGGCGGGCTGTAAGCCCCTCTCCTTTTCGGAACGCGAACGGGTGTGCCGCATGCCCCCGTTCAGGCTGAACGCCTAATTTTTGCAGGTATGAGGGGAAGCCCATTTCCCGACGTGCGCATTGTTTGCAGGACGAGAGTAATGACACTCACAGACTACGCCATCAAGAATAAGGTTGTCAGTTGGATGATGACCATCCTGCTTCTCGCTGGGGGAATTTATGCCTATATGCATCTTGGGCGTCTTGAAGACCCTGAATTCACGATCAAGGAAGCCGTTATTGCGACGGCCTATCCCGGCGCGTCTTCGTATGAAGTAGAAGAGGAAATAACGCTGCCGATCGAAACGGCGCTGCAACAGTTGCCTTATGTCGATCATATCACCTCCATCTCATCTGCGGGCCTTAGTCAGGTGACCGTTGAAATGAAGGACAAATATCGGGACGCCGCACTGAAGCAAATCTGGGATGAAATGCGGCGTAAAATCAACGATATGAGTGCTGACTTGCCAACGGGCTCCTACCCCCCTGTCATCAACGATGATTTCGGCGACGTCTATGGCATCTATATGGCTGTGACCGGTGATGGATATAGCCATCAGGAGCTGAGCGACTATGTCGACTTCCTGCGGCGCGAGCTGGTGTTGGTTGATGGTGTGGGCAAGGTTGTCATCGGCGGCACCTTGCAGAAACAGATCATTCTGGAGATCAGCAGGTCCAAGCTCGCGGCACACAATCTCTCGGTTGCCTCGCTTCAGACCCTTTTACAAAACCAGAATGTGGTCACCAATGCAGGGAGCATTAAAGTCGGTAGCGAATATATCCGCATCAGTTCGACCGGCGACTACAGCACCGTGGATCAAATGAAGGATATCCTTCTGGGACAGGCCGGAGACGATGTTGTCTATCTCTCAGACATTGCAGATGTGAAGGTCGACTATGCCGACCCGCCGTCTCATGTTTACCGTTTCAATGGCAGTCCGGCCATGACGATCGGCATTTCGTTTGCCGAAGGGGTGAATGTGACGGAAGTTGGCGACAATGTTTCCCAACGGCTTAAAGAGCTGGAAAACAGCCAGCCTCTGGGCGTCGACCTTCATATGATCTACAATCAGCCGCAACAGGTGACGACATCCATTGATGACTTCCTGGTCAATCTGGGCATGTCGATTGTCATCGTTATCGTTGTTCTTCTCGTGACGATGGGGTTGCGGTCCGGCATTCTGATGAGCGCGATCCTGCTCTTGACCATCTGCGGCACCCTGATGGTCATGGAGCTGATCGGTATGCCGTTGCATCGCGTGTCTCTTGGCTCAATGATCCTCGCCCTCGGCATGCTGGTAGATAACGCCATTGTCATTACAGACGGCATTCTCGTCGGGCTCAAGCAGGGCCTTAGCAAGGTCAAGGCGGCTCACCGGATTGTCACTCAAACCGTTTGGCCCCTGTTTGGTGCCACAGCCATTTCCATCGTCGCCTTTGCCCCGATTGGGCTTTCGCCAGATAAGACGGGAGAATATGCAGGCTCCCTTTTCTGGGTGCTGATGATATCGCTCACCATCTCCTGGATTCTGGCCATGACACTGACGCCGTTCCTTGCGTCCGTCATGTTTTCGGAGACCAAGGTTCGCCAAGAAAGCAACGAGAGTGGTGAGCGCGAAGAGATTGATCCTTACAAAGGCTTTATCTACCAGATCTATAAATCCTTCCTCCTTCTATCCTTGCGTTGGCGATGGGGCACCATGGCCGTCATGGTCGGCTGTATGGCCGCCGCAATCTATGGCTTCGGATTTGTCGGGCATTCTTTCTTCCCGACATCCAAACTCCCCATGCTCACGGTGGACTACTGGTTGCCGCAAGGGTCAGATATCCGCGCAACGATCAAGGACATGGATCGTCTTGAAGGGATTTTGCAGAAGAATGACAAGATCAAACAGGTAACCACCACCATTGGTGGCGGCGCAGAGCGTTTCATGCTGACCTACAGGGCGGAACGCACCTATGCCAACTATGGCCAATTCATTATCGAAGTGAAGAATTTTGAGGAGCTGCCCAATCTGCGCCGTTGGGTCGACAAGACCTTGAAGGAAAACGCCCCTTATGCCTTCGTCAAAACGGGACGCTTTGAACTGGGAACGGCAGCGGGGTCTAAAATCGAGGCACGCATAACAGGCTCTGATCCTGCGGTCTTGCGCGAATTGGCGAGCAAGGTCATCAATGTCTATCGCTCTGACCCGGACGCCATCAATATCCGGCAAGACTGGCAGGAGCGCACCAAGGTTCTGCGACCTCAATTTGCAGAAGCCGAGGCGCGCCGTCTGGGCATTACCAAGGCGGACATAGACCGCGCAATCCTCTTGAATGTTCATGGCTTGCCCATTGCTCAGGTGCGCAATGGTTCAGACATCCTGCCTGTTGTCTTGCGCCCGCCGCTTAATGAACGCAACAGCGTTGATCAGCTTGGGGATATTCAGGTTTACAGCTCGGTGCTGCAAAAATATGTAAGCATTGATCAGGTGGTCCATTCAATCGATCTGGACTGGGAAGATCCGCTTGTCATGCGCCGCAACCGCAAGCGCACCATTCAGGTTTGGGCAGATGCAGATCCATACTCGGAGACGTCCAGCCTTGATCTTTTTGATCGTATGCATGGTAAAGTGGAAGCCATTGAAATGCCCCAAGGCTATGAGCTGACATGGGGTGGTGAATATGAAAACCAATCCAAGGCAACCAGCGCTGTCTTTGCCAATGTACCATTAGGCGTGCTGGTGATGTTTGCCATCACTGTCATGCTCTTTAATTCATTCAAGCAGACGCTCGTGGTGTGGCTCACTGTACCCCTTGCCATTATCGGGGTAACTGCAGGCCTCTTGATCTTCAATCTGCCTTTCAGTTTCACCGCCCTCATCGGTTTCCTCTCCCTCTCGGGTATGTTGCTGAAAAATGGCATTGTGCTGATTGAGGAGATCAAGCGACTAAACGAAGAGGACGAAATCAGCATCCATGATGCAATAACGCGTGCTGCCGTTTCGCGCCTGCGCCCTGTAACCATGGCGGCGCTCACAACCGTTCTTGGCCTTATCCCGTTGGTTACGGACATCTTTTTCAATTCTCTCGCTGTCACCATCATGTTCGGTTTGGCAACTGCAACGGTTCTGACATTGATCGTAGTGCCTGTGTTGTTTGCGATCTTCTATGGTATCAAATTCAAGCGAGGTGAGACGATCTAGGGCCTTGTGCCCTGTGCCAACCCTTTTTGCGCTACAAGTCCGGCGCTAATAGCCGAAAAACCCCATTCAAGACTGGTTCTCCAGTCTTGAAATAACCCGGACCCCACCAGACCCACAAAGCCGGGTTATTCCAGACGGAACACCCATTCCGCCAGGAGAAATCGCCCCCGTGATGCTATTGCGTTATTGGGGGCGACGGTCTGTCTTCCATTACCTTTTGTAAAAAGCATCCCTGCAAAGTCGAGCCATGCAATTTTGAGTGGTCTGCTGAAGCAACTATCCCGGTGCATTTTCATGCCTTGATGGGTTAGTCAGTGGCCGTCCTCGCAAAGGTCCAGCATGTGATACAATGCGAGAACACAGACAGCATTCGAATTCAAATTCTATTATATGCCCAATTGACCGTTGGGTTTGGCTCGCGGCATTCACCCGGCTCTGATCGATTAAGCTTTGCCAGCGTGGCCAAACACATTTATTGCAACAGGCACCAAGCAGAGACCAGACATGATCGACAGCCCCTCCTCACAAGACCATATTCGGCTCAGACACCGGCATCTGGAAAAAATTGCCATGGCAGCGCTCAATGTCGGCTGCATGCTCATGGAATCAGGCGCCAAGGCCGAGGTTGTGCGCAACGGCATCGAAATGGTGGTCAAGGGGCTGGGCGCAGAAACCATAGCGGTGCGTATCGGGTATGCCTCCATCAGCCTGACGGTCCGTGATGGCGGCGATGTTGGAAACACCATCTCACGGCTGTTGCAAGTGGGCCATCATGGCGTCAACCTTCAACTCAACAACGCTGCCCGCGCCCTCGCCGTGCGCGCCTCACAGGGTTCTCTTACGCCCGAGGCAATTGTTGAGGAAGTGGCGGGACTGAGGAAAAAGACTCCCAAGCATCATTGGGTGACTGTTGCACTTGCCACCGGCCTTGCCTGCGCTTCCTTTGGTCAATTACTCGGAACAGACGCGACGGCGTTTCTGCCCATCTGGTTTGCGGGCTTCATCGGCCAGACGATCCGGCATTTCATGGTGCTTAACAAGCAGAATGTGTTTGCCATGGTCACGATCGTCGCCTTTGTGTCTTCGGCAATTGGTGGCCTGATATCGCAGCTGGTTGGCAGCGTAACGCCAGAGATGGCGATGTTTGCTTCGGTGCTGTTGCTCGTCCCCGGCGTTCCGTCAATGAATGCGCAAACCGACATCATGGAAGGCTCGCCTACGCTGGGGAGCGCGCGCGCCCTGACTGTTTTCATGATTCTCATTTTCCTGACGGTAGGAGTCGCCCTCTCCCGCTATATTCTCATGCGGTTCGGTGCCTATGACCAGTTGCTCAACCACAATATTGTGCATCATATCCTGTTTGGTGGCATTGCCGCTGCAGGCTTCGGTATTCTGTTCAACTTCAGTTGGCGGACCGTTGGCTGGACGGCAATTGGCGGCGGCATAGCCCTTGCTGTGCGCACATTGGGACTGGATGCTCAATGGGGATTGGCCATGTCCTCCACGATGGCTGCTGCGGCCGTTACGGTCTATGTGCGCCTGCTGTATCTATTGCCGGTCTATGTGCCTACCGGGGGCAGCATGCTCGCCATCGCTGGCTGCATTCCGATGATTCCGGGAAGCGGAGCAGCCCACGGGATCGTCGGCCTGATGACCTTTGCCAGCCAACACGACAATTATGACGTTGCACTGCTTGGCAGCTCAGTCGCTTCCATGCTGAGTGTTGTTTTCACCATTGGCGGCATTGCGGCAGCGATTACCCTGATCAACGAAATCATCAAACGCCCAAGTTTCCCGACGCTCTAGGGGAAGCCCGCCCGCCTGTCTACAAGTCCAATCCATGAGAGGAAGCGCAAAGTCTGGTTTGTCTTTGCGCTTTTTCTTTATCTGGCTTCAGAGAGGATTCTAGCAAAAGTCGACATTGCCCTTCTGATCGCCCTTCACGCATCCAATACAAAAAAGGCCCGCTCGAAGCGGGCCTTTTCGAATAGCAAAGCGAAACGCGGTATTAGCGTTTGGAGAACTGGAAGGAACGGCGAGCTTTTGCACGACCGTATTTCTTACGTTCAACAACACGGGAGTCGCGAGTAAGGAAGCCACCTTTTTTCAGGACACCGCGAAGCTCTGGTTCGTAGTAGGTCAGAGCCTTGGAGATGCCGTGGCGGATAGCGCCAGCCTGACCGGACAGACCACCACCGGAAACGGTGCAGATGATGTCATACTGACCATCACGGTCAGCAGCAACGATTGGCTGCTTGAGAACCATCTGCAGAACCGGACGACCAAAATAGACGTTGAAGTCTTTTTTGTTTACGGTGATTTTGCCAGAGCCTGGTTTAACCCAAACACGAGCAACTGCGTCTTTACGTTTACCGGTAGCATAGGCACGGCCATGAGCGTCGAGCTTCTGGACATGAACCGGAGCGGTTTCTTCAGCTTCTACGCCAACAGCGGAGCCGAGGTCTTCAAGAGACTGTACTGTATCGCTCATTTAATGACCCTCACATTCTTGGCGCTCAGTGCCTTAACATCCAGCACTTCTGGAGACTGGGCTTCATGGGGATGTGCTGCTCCTGCATAGACACGCAGGTTAGACAGCTGTACGCGAGACAGCGGGCCGCCTGGCAGCATGCGCTGCACGGCTTTCTGGATCACACGCTCAGGGAATTTCCCCTCGATGATCTGGCGAGCGGTACGCTCTTTGATGCCGCCCGGATGACCGGTGTGCCAGTAGTATTTTTTGTTTTCGTATTTACGGCCGGTCAGCTTAACCTTCTCGGCGTTGATTACGATAACATTATCACCGCAATCCATATGCGGGGTGAAGGTTGCTTTGTGCTTGCCGCGCAGACGCATTGCGATCAGCGCTGCAAGGCGACCAAGCACCAGGTCTTCCGCATCGATCAGAATCCATTTCTTTTCGATGTTGGAAGGATTTGCAGAAAAAGTTTTCATTGCACTTCCGTATTTCGGTGTCATGTGACAACGTGAAACGGCGACCGTTCTCAGGCCGCCGCAATGTCTGGCGCTCCTTTTATAGCAACCCTTGTTTTTGTCAAGCCAATTTGTTTAAAATTCATCAATAAAAACAATGCGATATTTTTGCGGTATATAATTACCACAAAAAATAAATCTATTTTTGGCACCCAAGGTCCGCTTTTCACCTTGGCCGCCCTTTCACCAATGACTGTCCAAATAAAACCGCCCAACAAAGCCAATTGCGGGCGGTTTGTCGATTACACCTTAACTGCATGCAGCGTTGGGCCAAGATGGCCTGTTTGCCTACAGCGTGCAAACCGTGTCATGCAAGCCAGTATCTTCATGGTGATAGTCTGGCCGGGGTGTTTTGGCGGCGCCATTGATGGTTCCGACAAATTTGGCGTCGGCCACCTTCATGCGCTTCCAGCCCAGGTCGCCAGTACGCGATCCTCCGGATGTCTGATAGACATACATCAGTTCATTGCCGCGCAAGGTTTTGCCAACAGCATGAACCTCAACATTTCTGTCATAGCCATGATAGTTGATTTTGAGGACATCGTGATTCTTGAGGGCTTCGCATGCATATTTGCTTTCCATAACGTACCTCCTCGCTGACCATTGCGTTACGCCTTCATTATTCCGAATCTGAGAATTCCTGTAAATTCTCAAATAGTTCGTCATAGCCTTTAAAGCCTCCAATCTGCCAGCTATGCGCTCTATTGACCCTCGCTTGCCGGTTATACGCCTTCTAAGGGCCACTTCATCCAATTGTCAGTTTCGCGCAAAAGACGACGCATACCGGCCAAGCTTGACTTGCTGTTCAAATAGCGGGCATGGTCGCAGAAGCAAATAAAATCAAGTGAGTCCCGGGAGGCCAAAATGACCACAGGAGCCACCAATCAGGAAGATGCGCTATTGACCGAACAGGTCGGCCCTGTGCGACGCCTGATCATGAATCGTCCCAAAAGCCGCAATGCGCTTTCGGAAGAGATGATCGCTGCATTGAGCGCAGCGCTTGATGAAGCAGACTCCGACACTCAAACACGTGTCATCGTTCTTGCCGCCAACGGACCGGTATACTCCGCCGGACACGATCTCAAAGAACTTAATTCCCATCGTAATGATGCGGATAAAGGCGAAGCCTTTTTCAGCCGGATTTTCACGGACTGCTCAGCGTTGATGCAGAAAATCCAGACAGTCTCAAAAATCGTCATCGCAGAAATCCAGGGCACCGCCACAGCGGCTGGCTGCCAGCTGGTTGCCAGTTGCGACCTAGCCATCACTGTCAACGAAGCCGATTTCGGTACGCCGGGCATTAATATCGGATTATTCTGCACCGGTCCTGGGGTTGCCCTCACCCGCTCTGTTCCACGCAAACAGGCAATGGAGCTTCTGGTGACGGGTGAAATGATCGACGCCCACACCGCCAAAGCCTATGGCATTGTCAATCGCGTTGTACCGAAGGACTATTTGCGGATCGTCGTCGACAAATATGCGATAGAGATTGCAGGCAAATCTGCCGAAGCCCTGACCTTTGGCAAGCAAGCTGTCTATCGGCAAGACGAAATGCCCCTGGCCGATGCCTATACACTCGCGACGGATGTGATGACGAATAATCTGCTCGCAGATGATGCGATAGAAGGCGTCAATGCCTTTATTGAAAAGCGAAAGCCCGACTGGCCCAGCCTTAAATAGGAGCATTCCATGGACCATAGCGACTATACCGCAGACTATCTCAAGGACATCCTCTCTTCGGTCAAGCGCATCGCCCTGGTTGGCGCCAGCGACAAACCGGAGCGTGCCAGCTATCGGGTTATGAGCTTTCTGCTTGATCATGACTACCACGTAATTCCGGTTAATCCGGGCAAGGAAGGTCAGGAAATTCTGGGCCAACGCGTGGTCGCCCGTCTTGCCGATATAGACGGCCCTATCGACATGGTGGATGTGTTCCGCAATTCCGAAGCCGCGGGCGGAGTAACGGATGAAGCCATTGCCGTTGGAGCCAAGGTAGTCTGGATGCAACTCAATGTGTTCAACGCCGCGGCTGCCAAGCGAGCAGAGGATGCCGGGCTCAAGGTGGTCATGGATCGCTGCCCGAAAATTGAACATCCAAGCGTGATGTTCAATTAGCCAGCACATGAACTGCGAAAATTGAATTTGAGCGGCGGAGCAATCTGTCGCTCTTCCTATTTGTGCGCTCAATTTTACGCACTCGCTGCACATTTTGACGCCCGGCGGAAGGTCGGATAGCTCAACTACAAATTAGCAAATAAAATCAAGCATATAAAATCCCTGATTGGTTCCCTTTCATATTTCATTTTTACCGCCATCATTAGAAACCTCGTTCAACAATCGAGCAAAATTTAAAACGATATTTTCCACTTTCAAATGGCGCGGCGGGTTGTGCTGGTCTAGAGTTGCCACACACTTCAATCTTGAAGATACATTGACTTTTTATTGGCAAAGCACGTCGCGAGATAAGCCCGCACGCTCTGCACTGATTTATGAAGAGGACGATTATGAGCGAAGAAACAGCCCTCGGCTTTTCCACTCTTGCCATTCACGCTGGCGCTGACGCCGACCCGACCACTGGCGCACGCACCACGCCGATCTACCAGACGACATCCTATCAGTTCCGCGATACCGAGCATGCAGCCAATCTGTTTGCGCTCAAGGAATTCGGCAATATTTATACGCGTCTGACCAACCCGACGACCGCTGTGCTTGATGAACGCATCGCTGCGCTGGAAGGCGGCTCAGCGGGTGTTGCCGTTGCTTCGGGCCATGCAGCGCAGTTTGTTACATTCCATTCCCTGATGGGACCAGGTGACAACATTGTCGCTGCCAACAAGCTCTATGGCGGTACGTTCAACCAGTTCAACCACACCTTCAAAAGTTTTGACTGGCATGCCAAATGGTCTGATGCACTTGATCCGGAAGCAGCGCGCGGCCTGATTGATGAAAAGACCAAAGCCATTTATATCGAAAGCCTCGCCAACCCTGGTGGGGTGATCTGCGATATCGAGGGCTTTGCCAAAGTCGCCAAGGATGCCGGCATTCCGCTGATTGTTGATAACACGATGGCAACCCCTTATCTGTGCCGGCCTATTGAACATGGTGCCAACATTGTTCTGCACTCCATGACCAAATTCATTGGTGGTCACGGTAACTCCATGGGCGGGATGATCGTCGATGGCGGTAACTTCGACTGGTCGCAGTCTCACAAGTTCCCGATGGTCAACACCCCGCGCGCGGAATATAACGGCGTCAATTTCTACGAAACCTTTGGCCCGATGGCTTTCGCCATCACCTGCCGCGCTCTTGGTTTGCGCGATCTGGGCCCGACCCTGTCGCCATTCAACGCCTTCCAGATCCTGACTGGTGTTGAAACCCTGCCCCTGCGCATGGATCGCCACTGCGAAAACGCTCTCACCGTCGCCAAATGGCTTGAGAGCAACGACAAGGTGAGCTGGGTTTCCTATGCAGGTCTTGAGTCCAGCCCGCATAAGGCTGCACAAGAGAAATATCTGCCAAAGGGTGCAGGGTCCGTCTTCACATTCGGCCTCAAGGGCGGCTATGATGCAGGTGTGAAGTTCATCACCAGCCTCAAACTGCTCAGCCATGTTGCCAATATCGGCGATACGCGTTCTCTAGCCATCCACCCGGCATCGACCACTCACAGTCAGTTGACCGATGAGCAGAAGACCGCAGCGGGTGCGGCTCCGGATACAGTCCGCCTGTCAATCGGCATTGAAGATGTAAAAGACATCATCGCCGATCTCGAACAGGCAATGGCTTGAATGTGAATTGCAATCATCTCGAAAGGCCGGGACAGTCCCGGCCTTTTTTGTGTCCGCCATGCTCTGACCATATCAACCCGTTTATCCTCTCTGATAGTCCTTGCCAGTCTCAAGAGGTGTGCATAGGTTTGATATTTGGAATATATCCATTGCTAGGTCAGACGAATGAATTTTGATGAACGTTACACACTCGCCATTGCTGAACTGAAACGCACACCCATTGTGGAAGGAAACTATGCGCCGCCGCTGCATCGGTTTTTGCGCGGCCGTGGTGTCAGAATAAAGCCGCCACACTATAACAG
Organism: Cohaesibacter marisflavi; assembly: GCF_963665895.2. Classification (NCBI taxonomy): domain Bacteria; kingdom Pseudomonadati; phylum Pseudomonadota; class Alphaproteobacteria; order Hyphomicrobiales; family Cohaesibacteraceae; genus Cohaesibacter; species Cohaesibacter marisflavi. Next base: position 1,374,267 of record NZ_OY762534.1, read on the forward strand.
TATCGGCATGAATATAATCACCACCGGAGCGCCTTTTGCCGTGCTCTGGGGCGCGATCATGTGGTTCATTCTCTGGCAAAGCCAAAAACTGACACCCTTCATGGCCATCGGCGCTGCGCTTGTTGCGGGCACCATCTTCGGGCTATTCATGGCGCTCTATTATCGCTGGTCATTCAACCAGAATGCGCTGACCAAATGGGACCAGTTGGAGCCTCAGGAGGAACTGGCGGCGCCAAAGGAAGAGGACAAGGAGGACGCACCGGAAGCGCCCTCACCCAAGCCTGAAACGGATGGCACTCCGTAAAGAAGGGCGCCAGTGCTGCCGCCCGTTCATTTCACAGCCAATGCTTTGATCGGGTCAATATTTCCGGGCATTATCGTATAAATCGCGCATTACAAGGGTCGCAGACCCCAATACAAGCATTGCTCCGGCCTGATGTAACAAGGCAAGAGAGAAAGGCACGGCAAACAGCAAGGTGGTGATGCCGATGATAACCTGAAATGCCAGCAGACCCGCAAGAATGTTGACTGGCAGCATTATGTCGCCTTGGAAGGGATCGCGCCTGAGACGGAACCATAGCAAGAGACATATCACAGCGACCAGATAGGCCATCATGCGGTGATTGAACTGGATGGTGGCATGATCCTCAAATATGGAATGCCAGACGGACCCCGTGTCATAGATCTTCTCGGGTATGATACCGCCATCCATCAATGGCCATGTGTTGTAAATCAAGCCTGCATGAGTGCCTGCCACCAGCGCGCCAAGAAAGATCTGCACCATGATGCAGACGGTCAATATCCCCATCAACCAGACGTGACGATCCGCACTGACACATTCGGGCATCTTCTGTCCGGTTCTATAGCCGCGTGCGACCCATAACAGCGCAAAGAATATGATTGATGCGAGGATCAGATGGGTAGCGAGACGATATTGGCTGACGTCGACGCGATCCACCAGCCCTGACGCAACCATCCACCAGCCGACAAAGCCCTGCAATCCGCCCAAGCCAAGCAACACGAGCAACCGTGGCTTAAGTGATGCGGTCACCCTTCCGGAAAGCCAGAAATAGAGCATGGGAACAAAAAAAGCCACGCCGATAAAGCGCCCCAGCTGGCGATGCCCCCATTCCCACCAGAAAATATTCTTGAAATCATCCAGCGTCATTCCCTTGTTAACATGCTCATATTCAGGAATCTGCTGATATTTGAGAAACTCCTCGTTCCATTCTTCAACTGACATGGGCGGGATGGCGCCATGGATGGGTTTCCATTCGGTAATGGAAAGCCCCGAGTCTGTGAGACGAGTAATACCGCCCACCACGACCATAAGGAAAACGAGAAAGGCGACACAATAGAGCCAGAACCGCACCATATGCCGAGATCTGCTGGCCTTGTCTTCCTCCTTGTCGACATAATAGATTGCGCTTTCCAAAGCCGCTTCATTCCTCACCATCGGATGCCTCAATTCTCTCTAGATAGTCCACCTCGAGACATAAGCATCTCTGCTTGCGCACGTCGGGTCAAGGCAACTGAGGGCTAAACTGTTTGAAATTTGCGCTTCTCTACCAAGATAAGGGCCGTTCTAATTCCATAGTCGGATCAAGGAGATGGCTTTTTTGCTTTTCACGGACCAATTGCTAAGCTATTAGGACACAAAACCGCAGACCAATGGAGCAACCATGAGCCAACGCACTCGGAAATTCTTCGGCATGATCATGCTTGTTGCCTGGGTTATTCTCTATGCCGCAGTTGGCATGACCATTGGCGCGGCAGTTGTCGCCAACGCCACGCCCCTCGCTCAAATCCTGTTTTTCCTGATTACCGGCCTTATCTGGATTGTGCCCGCAGGGTTGATCATACGCTGGATGGAAAAACAGGTCTAAAAACCGGCATGTAAGAGGCCTATGGCTGAACCAACACGCTATTCAGCCGCTTGCAACAAATTATCCGGCTCATCTGCATTGTCATCGCTATCGCTAAACTCAAGATCCGTCACGATGAGGCTGTCAGCGAAGCCAAGATGTCCAACGGCCTCATGCAGCTGGGCAACTTCGCTTTCGGCGATTTCGGGCACGATAACAAAGGCTAGTGCATCGGGAACAGACGCAAAACCGCGAAGAATACTGACATCTTCGCACGCAGTTCCCAAGTCGAGCATGACGATGTCATAAGCAGCCTCAAGTGCAATTAGCAGCGCATGAAACTCCGAAGAGAGCAAATCACTGCGATTGAGAGTACGACTACCCGCATGGATGCATTTTGCCTTCCCGGTCCATTCTTCATCGATAAAATCTGAAAAACTGCCATTGCCATCCAGTAGATCGGCAATCCCGCAAGCCTTCGGCCCGTCGCCGTCGATTGCTTGCGACTGAGCGGATATCAGATCGACATAAGCAACGGAGCGTTCTTTAACCAGTCGATTGGCCAGAGCCGATCCCCTCGCTCCCCAGGCTTGATCCTGCGCCATCAGAACGATGCGTGCGTGGGTGACATCACTGAGCTGTTCAGCAACCAGATCGAAGATGATGGCTGCGCGGCGGCCGGTCCCCTGCTCTACTGACAAGGTATCAAGCTTATTGGCAACTTGCCTTGTCTGAACCATGTGGATGTCAGCGCTTGGCATAATGGGCAAATCGGCTGGGGCCGGAAATGACAGACGGATTTCTTGTGGTAAGTCAGCCCCATCAGCCAAACGGGCCGAACCTCTTTCCGTATTCTTTTTAAAGCGTGAGAAGACAGCGCTTCCTATCAAGCCAAACAGAAACACCGTAGCAGCCCCAAATAGAGCCCAAAGGAAGGCTGCCTTTGAAACAGGTGTGTAGGCTGTTGTCGCCCTGACCAGAACGCGCGCCGCGGGGGGCAGCAAATCGAGCGTAGACAGGGTTTTCAGCTCGGCCTGCCTCACACGAAGCCGCTCGACCATCTGTTTGCGACCCTTTTGCTCCATGCTGGACAAATCACCGGCATTTGCCTTTTGCTCCCCCTCACTCTTTCCGGTTTGTTTCAAACGGGACGACAGGGCCTCGATCTGTCCGTTCAGCTTATCAATTGAAACATTGAGTTCCTGATGACGCTTTTTCGAGAGCAAATCAATATAGGCTTCAGCAAGGCTGTTGGCGATTTTGGCAGCGGCGTCGGCTCTTGGCGCTTTCATGGAAATTGTAATTACACGTCTAGGGGCCAAACGCTCGACACTAAGAGACTGTTGAACACGGTCTATAACGGCCTCTCTGGCAGAAACCGAGAAAGAGCCAACACGAAGCATCATCCCGAGTGTCTGCAATGTTCCACTGGCAGCAAAGCTCTTGTCTTCGGTCAGATGCAATTGATCGACGATGGTCGACAAAATTTGTGGGCTTTTCAGATCTCTAATCAGCTTGTCAGCCAATTCGGTTTGGCTGTCCGTTCCCTTATAAAGAGATGCAGAATCGACCACAGAGGGGAAATACTGTTCTTGTGGCGCCAGCAGCAGAATGCGCGCTTCGGACTGGTATTCTTCAGGCTGGTAAGCTTTATAGGCGAATAAAACCGCTCCAATGGCGAGGGAAGCCAGCGTCAATCGTAAAAAGACCCGTGGAGATAATCTCAATGCCGCAATAGATTTGCGGGCGTTGCTCCCTGCTCTTTTATCGCCAATGCGGTTCTCACATTCCATCGCCATATCAGCCCCCTTATGCTGAGCCTATTGGGACAAATTATAGTAACCACTTTATTAACGAGAGACGTTTTACCTTTTCCCTTGATGCAATCTGAGCTGGCGCGCATAAACATCGGGCACAATTACCGGAAATTTACGCGACATTAACCATAACAACATTTGAATAAAACCGAGTTAGTCAAGCGAGTCGAACCATGTTTCGTTTTTTGGTCATTCTGGTTATAGCCCTGACGGTCAGTAGCTGTTCAAGCTATCGGCCCGCCGGTGATGCATTTCATAAATCCCTCGTCGGGCCATATGAGCTTGATGCCGGCGACCGGATACGCGTAACCGTGTTCAATCAGGAAGATCTCAATAAAGAATATCTTGTCGATCAGGCTGGCTATGTTTCCATCCCACTCATCGGCAATGTGGCGGCTCGCGGAAAGCAAACCAGTGAACTCGCCAAGATCATCGCAGGCAAGCTCGCCAACGGCTATGTACGCAACCCCGACGTTTCGGTAGAAATCGCGCAGTATCGACCCTTTTTCATCATGGGCGAAGTCAATTCTGCTGGTCAGTATTCCTATGTGAGTGGCATGACAGTACAGACCGCGATCGCCATCGCAGGCGGCTTCACGCCAAGAGCCCAGCAGCGTTATGTCGACATTACCCGCCAATTGAACGGCAAGATCCTGACTGGACATGTGCGCCTGACGTCCCCTGTTCGCCCGGGAGATACAATTTACATTCGAGAGCGCATCTTCTGATTTTTAATTCCAGCCTTAAAGTTGCGTTATACTTCTAGGTTTCATTTGCTATAAAGCACTTCTTTAACGATAATATCCAAAACCAACTGGCAAAGTTTTTCTCGGTTCAACCATTAAAACTTAGTCAGACTTTGTTTGCTATATCCTTGGTTGGGACAATAATTTTAAATGTGGGTGACCCAGAATGCAGCCTCTTGATCCGAGGACAGCCTTCACTTCACGCGCCGTACTAGATGCCAATGAGCCAATTGTCGACAAGAACAAAGATGCTCATATTACGGATCTGGCTCGCGAAGTGGCTGCCGAGTTCTCTGAAACCACTTACGCACCAGGAATCGTTCGTGGTCTGTTTCAGCTAGCAGATTTTGTCGTTCTGGCTCTTCTCGGCATCATATCGACCTCTATGATGGGCGGTGCGATTGTCGCTGGCATGAGTTTTCCTGTACTGCTCTCAGTGGCAGGCGCAATCATGTTTAGCCTGTTTCTGCTTTCGGTTGATGGCTATTCCATTCTCGATATGAATCATCTGGCGCCCCAAATTGGCCGAACCATCGGTGCGTGGACGATGGTGATTGTGTTGTTCCTTCTTATTTTCTACCTCTCGGAAACTCCCATCGACGCCAATCGTGGCTGGCTGGGTGTCTGGTTCATTTCAGGCATCGCGACCGTGTCAGTGATGCGTGCGGTTGAGTCCCTACTTGTGCGCATATGGCAACAGGATGGACGATTGGAACGCCGTGCGGTGATCGTTGGCGGGGGGGATCCAGCTGCTGAGATCATTACCTCACTGGAAACGCAGGAAAATAACGATATCCGCATCTGCGGTATTTTTGATGATCGGGATGATGAGCGTTCGCCCCCCATAGTTGCCGGTTATCCGAAACTTGGTACGGTGGACGATCTTGTCGAGTTTTCGCGCCTTTGCAAAATCGACATGTTAATCGTTACCATTCCGGTTTCTGCCGAGAAGCGCGTTTTGCAGATGTTGCACAAACTCTGGATATTGCCGCTTGATATCCATCTTAGCGCCCATATGAACAAGATGCAGTTTCGCCGGCGCACCTACTCCTATGTGGGCAATCTGCCTACGGTTCCGGTATTCGCCAAACCCATAGCCAACTGGGGCGGCCTTCTGAAAAGAGTGAGCGATGTAGTGATCGCCGGAATTTCGATTGCCCTCCTTTCTCCGATTTTGATTGGCACGGCCATCGCCATCAAGCTGGACAGCGAAGGCCCCATCATTTTTCGCCAAAAGCGCCTCGGATTCAACAATGAAGAGGTCGTGATTTTCAAGTTCCGCTCCCTCTACCATTCACAGAGTGATCAGAGCGCACAGAAATCTGTAACCAAGAATGATAGCCGCGTTACCAAGGTAGGGCGGTTCATTCGGAAGACCTCCATTGATGAGTTGCCACAATTGTTCAATGTGATTCTTGGATCATTGTCTTTGGTGGGCCCTCGCCCTCATGTGCCACGGCAACAAACCAATGAACGCCTGTTTGAGGAAGTGGCCGATGGATACATGGCGCGCCATAAGGTCAAGCCCGGCATTACAGGCTGGGCACAGATCCATGGCTGGCGCGGGGAAATCGATGACGATGAAAAGCTCAAGCAACGCGTCGAGCATGACATCTATTATATCGAGAACTGGTCTCTTGCCCTTGATCTCTACATTCTGGCTGTCACGCCCCTCAAGCTGTTCAATCAAGAGGGCGCCTATTAGGACGCAAGACAGGTTGGCGCCCTCACCAGTGCCAACGGCAACAAACTAATCTATCGGTAAATCAGCGCTTTATCCGCTTTCTTACCCTTAAGACATATTTTGTGAACGCTCTTTTTCTCGAAAGCTTGAGGATAATGTGCATCAGGCGATCTCAAACATTGCAAGATGATGACAGAGCCATTATAAAGCCTCTTGTCGGAGCGTAGCGCAGCCTGGTAGCGCACTTCGCTGGGGGTGAAGGGGTCGTAGGTTCGAATCCTATCGCTCCGACCAATTATCCTTCCCCACAGTATTTTCCAAACAATAATTCTATCTGCTTTTTGAATGCAGCAATAAGCCCCGTCGGCTTTCATACCGCGGCTTTGCTGATGTTTGGTATTCAGTACTTATTGCAGGGCAACTGATTGTCATATTCATGCAATACGGCCTTTATAGAAATCTCCATAACTGACACAGAGGAATCACTCACCTCTTCTGCTACGCTTGTTAACAGAACGTGAGAGAGTGATAAAATGTTGTCGACCGAATTTGTTGCATGATTACACCAGAACGTCGTGACCACTGACCGTGCATGACGTATTTGATGGCCCTGTCGGATGGTGGGGCCATTTTTTTATCTAGCATACAGCCACACGCAAAACTCGTTACAATTTTAGCTTTTCAAGTAGCACTACATTAAAAGCTGACAGATATAATCACGTTATGATTCCAGCTTTGAACATATCAACTGCCGGCATGCTTGCCGCTTCTGACCGTCTTGAGGATATCGCATACGGGATAGCCAATCCTGTTGCTGATAACGCAGCTCAACCGGCGACGCCGACGAGTCGGCAAGTCAGACCAGAAGAGTCCATAGCACCGGTGTCAGCAGCACCAGAGCTGGATCCGGCGCGTCTTGTAGAGTTGATAGAAACAGAGGCGGCATTCAACGCCAGCGCTTTGGCCACAAAGTCGGTAGCCAGTGCCTCGCAAGAGCTGATGGACGCACTGCGTTAGACTTTCCTAAAGTTACAATTTTGCAAGCATAATCAGATCAGTCTGACAATGCCTGATCCAAGATCCGCTTGCACTCCAGCAGCTCAAAGAGCGTTGATTGCAAGCGTCTTATTTCGTCTCGGGATAAGGATTGCTGTGTCATAGCAGCCAGTTCTTGATCACTTGCCTCTGAACGCCCCCCCATGAAGCGCGAAAAGAAGCCCGACTTCTGCTCTTCTTGCAATGCCCTTAAACGCGCTTCCTCTACTGAGAGACTGGCGCTCCTCCCACCTTGCAAAAATTGAGGATCGCCAGAACGAAGATCTGGCGGCAAAGGCTGATTGTCTTCTTGAGCATTCACCCCTGGAGCCATGGCTGGCGCAACAGGCTGGCGACCGACGGTTCTGTCTTCTGGAGCCGCGACCGGTTGCATGTGTGGAATGTCCCGTCTGTGCGCTGAAGTCTGCCGTGGCGCGGAGCTTGGCATGGAGTGCGGCGCAACGCGGCCTTGGCCTTGACGGCCTTGCGCACCTTGAGGAGCGGGGTTGCTATAGGCAGCGGGTCCTGGTGCGGGTGCGGGGTCAGGGGTGACGCCCCTTTCGCTACGAGGCACCATTTTTGCCGCCTGCGGCATCTGAGATGGATGGGGCGCGGCCACACGGGGACCTGCTGCAGTATGCTCGCTTCCGGTAACATCAGAATTTACATCGCCCAAATTGTTCCTAGCCAACGCATCTGGAGTTGCCTGATACCCTCCCGCCGTAGCCCGATCAATCGCCTGAGCCGATTGCTGAGGCTGCATGGCCTGAGCATGATCAATAGGATGAGCAATCGGCTGGGGTTTGCTAGAGGCTGCTGGTGGCTGATTTTGCAGTGGCACTTGAGTTGCAGGATGCGGCGGCAGATACATATCCTGCGCAGGATAGACATCCGGCTTTAGTACTTGCTGGGGCGCTTGTTGAGGCGCTTGCGTGGGCACCCGATTTTGCGGCTGAGCGGTAGGTTCCGGAGAGCCAGTTTCTGCAGGGTTTGCAGCTTGCTGTTCTGTGGTTGCTTGAGAAGTTTGAGCTTCTTCCGCGGCGGCGCCGACCGTGTCGATAACGTGGCGCACCCCCTGCTCTTTCAGGATCTTCTGCACGCCTTTAATGGTATAGCCCTCATCATAAAGCAGATGACGGATACCACGAAGCAGGTCAATGTCGTCGGGGCGATAATAGCGGCGACCACCACCGCGTTTCATAGGCTTTATCTGGGAAAAGCGCGTTTCCCAAAAACGCAAGACATGCTGAGGCAAATCGAGATCCTGAGCGACCTCGCTAATTGTTCTGAAAGCGTCAGCACTCTTCCGCAAGACATCCACCTGTCACACATTTCGCCTCGATATGCCGAAAAGCATAAAACAGCCGGGCCCGAGTGCATATAAGACTCGAGCCTGTTTCCATCAGCCATTTGCCGAGACGATTTTATCAGCTACACACCAGCTCGCACGAGAAAGCGATCTTTTTAAGATGCCTCAGGAGCCAAAGAGTCGTTGATTTTCTTTTTCAGAACGTTGGATGGTTTGAACACCATCACGCGCCGAGGAGAAATCGGAACTTCCTGTCCGGTTTTCGGATTACGACCGATGCGCTCGTTCTTATCTCTTACGAAAAAGGTTCCGAAAGAAGAAAGCTTGACCTGTTGTCCTTCAACAAGGCAATTGCTCATTTCATCCAGTACCATCTCGACAAGCTCTGCAGATTCCGTGCGCGACAGTCCTACCTTCTGATAGACCGCTTCGCACAAATCCGCGCGCGTTACCGTTTTGCCCCCCATGTCGCAAACCTCTCTCTGAAAAGATCTATATGACTCATACCGTTGAAGCAGGGTATTTCCGTAATTGACTTCCGTCAACTGTAAGACTGCGCATTAATTTTCTCATTTGCCGAATAAATCAAAACAATCATATGCGCGTTGAATGCCACTCATACAGAATCATAAGTCAAAGGCCCTTTGAAGCAACTTATTATCAAAGCTATCTACAAAAAAACGCCCCTAACATAGTCTAGTTGTTGGAAAAATCGCTAATAAGGTGTTGTCGCATAGTAAAGCGCTGACACTTTTAGCAAAAACAAGCAAAGCATTGTCAAAAATACGAACTCAGCGCAAAATCCGCACAATTGGTGAATGTTGCGCCGATCCGTTGAAACAAAAGCAGACTACCAGCGCAGCAGGACAGAGCCCCAGGTAAAGCCTCCGCCCATTGCTTCGAGCAAGATCACATCGCCCTTTTTGAGGCGGCCATCCTTGGCTGCGGTATCAAGCGCCAGAGGAATGGAGGCAGCTGACGTATTGCCATGAAGATTAACTGTCATCACGACCTTTTCCGGCGCGATATTCAGTTTACGGGCACTGGCATCAATAATACGCTTGTTTGCCTGATGAGGCACGAACCAGTCCAGATCATCAGCGGTCATACCGGTTGCCTTGAACGCATCAGTGATGACGTCCGTGATCATGCCAACCGCATGTTTGAAGACTTCCTTGCCTTCCATGCGCAAGTGACCGGTGGTCTGAGTGGTCGATGGTCCACCATCAACAAAGAGCTTTTCCTTGTGACGACCATCAGAGCGCAGATGGCTGGTCAGAATGCCGCGATCGGAAATTTCGCCTTCCCCTTCTTCGGCCTTGAGAATGACAGCGCCAGCGCCGTCACCAAAGAGCACGCAGGTCGTGCGATCTTCAAAGTCGAGAATGCGAGAGAAAGTTTCGGCACCGATCACCAGAGCCGTTTTGGCTTTGCCACAGCGCAGATACATGTCGGCGGTCGATAGTGCAAAGACGAAACCCGAACACACGGCCTGCAGATCAAAAGCGGCACCATGATGGATCTCCAGCATATTCTGGATCGCAACCGATGTTGCCGGGAAAGTATTATCCGGAGTGGCCGTTGCACAGATGATCAAGTCAATTTCTTGCGCATCGATACCGGCGCTCTTGATCGCTTCTATAGCGGCCTTGTAGCCCAGCTCAGAGGTAAACTCCCCCTCTTCAGCGATGTGGCGCTGTTCAATGCCTGTCCTTTGCCGAATCCATTCGTCAGACGTATCAACGAACTTGGCCAGATCTTCATTGGTTACGATTTTCTTGGGCAGATAGGATCCGGATCCTACGATAACAGACCTTGTGACGCTCACTTATGCGTTCTCCTCGTCAGGCACTACTCGGTTCTTGTGATAAACAGACAGATCCTGTTCGATTTTTTCGGTCAAACCATTTTTGACCATGTCATAGCCAAGGCTGATGGCTGAAGCGAAGCCTTCACCATCCGTCCCCCCGTGGCTCTTGATGACGATGCCATTGAGGCCGAGAAATACGCCGCCGTTGACTTTGCGCGGGTCCATTTTCTCACGCAAGCGCTGAAAAGCGGAGCGGGCAAACAGATAGCCGATCTTGGCCATCAGAGTACGGCTCATGGCGGAATGCAAATATTCAGCCAGCTGCTTGGCAGTGCCTTCTGCAGTTTTCAGGGCAATATTGCCAGCAAAGCCTTCGGTCACCACCACATCCACTGCGCCGGTACCAAGATCGTTGCCTTCAACAAAGCCTTTATATTTGAATTGCGGGAATTCGAAATCGCGCAGCATGCGGCCAGCCTCTTTGACTTCATCAAGGCCTTTGACATCTTCTTCGCCGATATTGAGCAAACCGATGGTTGGCTGTTCGATACCGAACAAAGCGCGGGCCATGGCGCCACCCAAAAGGGCAAAATCCACCAGCTGCTGAGCATCGGCGCCAATCGTGGCCCCCACATCGAGCACGACGCTTTCGCCGCGCAATGTGGGCCAGATGGCAGCAATGGCCGGCCGCTCGATATCGGCCATGGTGCGCAGACAGAATTTGGACATTGCCATCAGAGCACCGGTGTTGCCGGCAGAAATGCAAACCTGAGACTGGTTATCCCGCGCGGCCTCGATTGACCGCCACATGCTGGATTTTCCACGTCCGCGGCGCAAAGCCTGACTGGGGCGTTCGTCCATCTGAATAACGACTTCACAATGATGCAGTGTGCTTGCTTGCTTTACGCGAGGATAATCATCCAGCAAATTTTCCATAATTTCCTGATCACCATAAAGATGATAGCGCACGTCAGGATGACGTACCAATGCAAGGTCTGCACCTTCAAGGATGACAGCAGGACCATTGTCCCCGCCCATGACATCCAGCGAAATGTTAATGACTTCAGACATTACAGATATCTCTATCCCGCCTTCTTCTTCATCCAGTCTGTTAATATGTAACCGGATTTGGTCCAGCCCAATAAGCGACTGCAAAGTTTGGCTCGACTATTATTGTTGTTGGGACAATATCCAAATTCTGCCAAGAAACAACCGCATTATTTGGAAATCGCCCTCATCAAGCCCGCTCTACTCGTCTTTTGGCTTAGGTTCTTTGAGAACAGCCAGAGCAGCGAAGGGGTTTTCAGATCCATCAAAGGCGGCTTTGTCCTCTATATGACCGGAAAATTCGACACCGGGCGCACGAGGATAGTCGTCAAGACTCAGAGCAAAAAACTCCTCGGCATATTCGCCGACGTCGATTTCCTCACCTTCGAACTCTTCTGGCGGGTCTTCCCCTTCCGGATCAATCACCATTTCGCTCATTGTGGCATTTTCAATCGCGCGTTTGGCAAATTCCGAGCCTTTGGGCACCAGCGTGATTCTGAAAGGTTCGTCGATCTGCTCCACGACAGGTGCCAGCGTCACGACACAGGACTGCTCCACCTCTCCGCGCACGTGCCCTTCGATCTGAACACCGCGCTTTTTCCATGGAGAAACCTTTGCTTCAATAGAAAAGGCATTCACGGCCAGAATACCGAGACGGTCTCGCATTTCATTGAGGGCTTCGGCATCGGCGGATCCCTTGACCATTTCGCCAAGGCTTTTCAACCGAGCGACATTTATTGGCAGGGAGATCACTGGGGCGCGCGGGGCCAGTACAGGATCAGTAGATTTTTTCGACATAATGGCGTTTTCTTCTTTGTGCTCGAACGCGCGATCATGCGTTCGATTGGATGTGCAGTGAGCCGTCGCCAAAAACCTTGGATCGAGTAACAAGCATTTGCGACACACTTCGTCCGGCTCCGAAACAAAGCCTTTTGCAAACTGACTGATCAGTATGCTTGAAAAGGCCCGATTTCGGGAAAATTCAGCTCACCTTTACTGAAATCTTCCATGGACTGCAATTTTAATTTTTCATCGCAGTCAAGGATATAACGGGCCAATCCGGCAGCTTCTGGGCAAGGCTTGCTTTCTTCACCGTATATGTTGCGCGAGAGAGCAATTGCAAGGGCTTCCACACCTTGGTCTCGTGCCTTGTCATAGGCTTCAGCATGCCCATAGAAAGACTGGGCCATCTTCTTGATCTTCTTGGGCACGGAAAGGTCGCCCACCCCCTGCTCCCTCAGGGAGTCATCCATATCCTGGAAGAAACGCCCAAAAACAGCCTGAGACAGCTCCCTATTCTCTGCTGTTTCGCTTTTCATGCGATAGAAAAAAACATAGGCGTGCAAAACGATCATTTCAAACCGGCCTGTGACGGAATCCTCGACAGCATAGCTGAGATAGAATTCTGGCTGCCTCGCCGCCGCCACGATTTGCCGATAGAGATCATCGGCGATTTCTTCTCTCTTTTGGGCTTTGCTTTTGAACAGGTTGAAGATCATCGGGTCATTTCCGTTGGCGGTTTTGCGATAGGCGAAATGAAGCATTCTATAAGGGCAGACAAGTTATCCGGCCATAAGAGCGGACAGACTGTTTGCACAATGCTTTAAATCACCCTTGAGCATTTCACAATGATTGCATTTTTTGTGTAAACGAGATACCGACTAAAGGAAATATGGTTGAAAAGGCAGAGATACTTTCGAGTGGTTTGAAATGTATCTCGATTAGGTTCTTCTGATGCCGCGCGGGTGATCACGCCTGCAGCTGTGTGTGGACCAATTATTACGAGGAGTAGCACCTTCAATGCGCAATGATCGTCCAGTTTCAAATGGCCGCAACACTCATCTGGTTAAGACCCTGCTTTCTCCGGCAAGAGCAGCAGGAATGGCTGCTTGCCTCTGCACGGTCCTGCTATCAGGTTGCTTTACCGAAACAACATCCATCCACGGCTTTGTTCCTTCTGATTATACTCTTGATCAGATTGCCGAAGGCGCCAGCCGTGAACAGGTTCTGCTGACCTTGGGCACCCCTTCCACGACGGCTGATTTCGGCGGTGAGGTATTCTACTATATTTCCCAAACGCGCAAGCAGCCGGTTGCCTTCATGCGTTCGCGCCCTGTCGACCAGACTGTGGTTGCCGTTTATTTCGACGACGAACAGCGCGTTGCGCGCACGGCTCGCTATGGTCTGAAAGATGGCAAGTTGTTCGACTTCTCCCGTCAGGTCACGCCAACAGGTGGCAAGGATACCCAGTTCCTCAGCCGTCTTGTGGAAGGCATTGGCGCAGGTATCGGCGAATAGGAAAGCATTCTTTACGCAAAATAAGTTCCAAAGGGCCTGGCCTCACAAGGTCAGGCCTTTTCTTTTGCCTTGTTGCGGTTTGGGTTCCTTAAGGTGGATACCTTAAAAATGCTCGTAAGAAGGACCTTTGGAGAGAGCCATTTCATGTCCACTCTCATCGAGCAGACACACGCCCTTCCCTTCTGCAACCCTGCCAATTCTGGTGACAGGCACATTCAGTGCAGAGGCCGCCGCCCGGATGGCCTCTCGATCTTGACGACGAGCACAAAAGAGAAGTTCGTAATCATCGCCCCCCGTCAGAGCCACATCTCTGGAAGCCGAGGTTACATCCAGCATCGCTTTGGCAGACAGAGAGAGTGGCACGGCTGCATCGTCCAGATGCAACGCGCAATCGGCCGCGGACGCCATTTTCGCAGCGTCTCCCATCAAGCCATCGGAGATATCCATAGATGCCGTGGCGAACTGGCGTATCAGGGCGAGACCTTGCAAGCGTGGTTGAGGCAGTAGGAAGCGGTTGATGAGAACAGCTTTGCCCTCTTCACCGATTTCAGGATAGTCCTCAGGCTCGCGGCGCAGCAACAACCCCAGAGCGCTATCCCCTATGGTGCCGGTGACATAGACATCCTCGTCAGGCTTGGCATTGCGGCGCAAGATGGTGCGCCCCTTGGGCACTTCGCCAAAAGCGGTGATGGAAAGGGTCAGCCGTTCAGGGCTCTTGACCGTATCCCCGCCAATCAGCGGAAAATCAAAGGCCTGCTGGTCTTCACCAAGCCCTTTACAAAAGCGGGAAAGCCAGTCTTCCGTCCAGTCTGAAGGCAAACCGAGTCCCAACAGGTATCCGACAGGTTTGGCCCCTTTCGAAGCCAGGTCGGAAAGATTGACCCGCAATGCCTTTTTGGCAATCAGCTCTGGTGCGTCATCGGCAAAAAAATGCACATTTGCGACCAGCATGTCCTTTGTAAGAACAAGCTGCTGATCGGACGCCAGATTGAGAAAAGCGGCATCGTCACTGAGACCAAAAGACATATCCGGGTGACACAAGGGCGCAAAATACTGTTTGATCAGCGCGCTCTCACCAAGGCGCACCTGTCCTTCGGCATTGGCCATTGATCACTCCCGGAATGCTTACTGGGTCTTTGCCCTGACTTCATCCTTGCGGATATTGCGCGCCAGAGCATCAAGCACACCGTTGACCATGCGCGGCTCATCCCCTTCAAAGAAGGCTTTGGCCACGTCGATATATTCTGACAGGATCACCGGTGCAGGAACATCCTTGCGGAACATGACCTCATAAAGACCACAGCGCAGGATCGCGCGCATGGTTTGATCGATGCGCGCCAAGGGCCAGCCCTTTTGCAAGGCGCTGTTGATGAGTGGATCCAGTGTTCTCTGTTCGCGCACAACACCACTCACGATATCCCTGAAATAGGCATAGTCCGCTGGCAGATAGAGTTCTTCATCGACTTCTTTACCAAGACGGTAAAGCTCGAACTCCTGCAAAACTTCGGTCAAAGGTGTCCCACCGACATCCATCTGGTAGAGGGCCTGAACGGCCCCCAGCCTGGCAGAGCCACGCTTGTTTGCGGTACGGACAGATTTTTCCTGTTCACTCATTCTTCTATTCCGAATTTCTCGCGTAGCTCAATCATGGTCAATGCAGCACGAGCTGCAGCACCACCTTTATCTTTTTCTTCAACACGCGCACGCGCCCAAGCCTGCTGGCCATTTTCGACGGTCTGGATGCCGTTACCGACGGCCACGCAGCCCTCAACAGCCAACCCCATGATAGCGCGAGCGCTCTCATTGGCGACGATATCGTAATGGGTCGTTTCACCACGGATCACGACGCCAAGAGCAACATACCCGTCATAGTCGGAATAGCCATCTTCAACAGCGGCCATCGCCATTGACAAAGCGGCAGGAATTTCCAGCACACCGGGAACGGCAACGCGCTCGTAAGTCGCACCAGCTTCCTCTAGAGCCTCGACAGCTCCGCGGACCAGTTCATCGGCAAGATCTTCGTAAAACCGGGCCTCGATGATTAGAATATTGGGGGTTTCCTTAGTCATGATTTCCATCCGAAGTCTTGGGGCATGGGGCGGCATAAGCCGAAGGGTTGCCTGTCAAACCATGTCCGCTCGCAGTTGTCCAGCATTTTGTGCAGAATTCACCGGCCAACATCGGACCAGACGCATCATACGTCAAGCCTATATCGTATTGACCTCGAATTTTTTTCGATAATTGCTGAAAAGGCAGAAATCCAACAGACAGACATTGCGGGTCCAGCGCTAAAGCGCTGGTCCAAGAAGCATTGGCGAGCCATCAGTGAATCGCTCAAATCTGAAGCGCGAGATGTCGTGGGTCGGCTTGTTGCCCAGCACCAGATCCTTGACGACCATCGCCGCCCCCGGCCCGAAACCGAACCCGTGGCCGCTAAAGCCTGTCGCAATCACAAGGCCGGGCAGTTTCTCGATCGTGTCGATCAACGGAACGACATCCGGCAGGGCATCCACCATGCCTGCCCAGGCATCTATGATCTGGGGTGATCCGACACCCGGAAAGCGGTTCTCAAAGGCATAGACGGCCCTCTGAACATATTTCATGTTAGGTTGAGGCTCCAGCACACGACATCTCTCAAACGGTGTCTGCTGGTCTGCTGACCAAGACCGCTTGGTGGTCCATGCATCGGGGAAACCTTTGGGCGCCCAGGGAGTGAGGAATGTATGGTCCCAACTTTCCTTCAGAAGCGGAATATATTTGAAGAAATTCCTGAAGGCGTCCGGCCCAATGAAGAAATCATTGCCATCACATACAGCTAGCGTATAACCGCCATCCTTGCGGCGGCGCAGAGCAAAATCTTCATCGGCACTGTTATGCTCAGTGAAGTTGGGCATCGGCGCCGTTTGCATGGCCGTGAGACTCACCGACAGCTGCGGAAAACTTATCCCGTGATTGCGCGCAAACAGCAAAGACCATGCGCCAGCAGCCAGCACGACATGATCGCATTTTACAAGACCCTGCTCGGTATGCAATCCGGTCACGCGCCCCGCTTCAATCTCAAGCGAACGCGCGGCGCAATTCTCGATGATGGTTACGCCTTCCTGATGGGCCAATTTGGCGATAGCCGGTATGGCTTCCCATGGCTCAGCGCGGGCGTCATCAAGCGTAGACGTACCGCCAACCCATTGGTTATTGGATACACCGCCAAAGATATTGGAAACCTCTTTGCTGCCGAGACGCACGGAATTTACCCCATACTTCTCGGCAATGGACATCCAGTCTTCCAGACCCTTCAACTCCTCCTGACTGGAGGCGAGATAATTGATCGGAGTGGTGACGAAACCGGTTGCGCCATCTACCTCGGCATCGGCTTCTTTCCAGAGCCGCAAGGCCTCTATTGCGATGGGAACCTCGGCCTCATCGCGCTCATGCTGACGAATCCAGCCCCAGTTACGGGACGACTGCTCGCCCGATACTCGACCCTTTTCGAGCACGCAAACCTTCTTGCCAGCGCGCGCCAGATATAGAGCCGCAAAGATACCCACGACGCCTGCCCCGATGATGGCGACATCAACAGCTTCAGGTAGCGGATCAGAAAAAAGAATTGGCGTGGTGATGCTGATTTTCTCGACCATGATTGTTTCCTTTATGTGGCGAGAAGGGAGCCCAGACAGGCTCTCCAATTAGACTCAGCAATCTAATATCAGAATTCTAGGATGGCGTATATTCATTCAGTCGTGCGACATAACGAGCCATCATATCCACCTCAAGATTGATCTTGTCGCCCACTGTTTTCTCTTTCCATGCTGTGTTGGAAAGCGTGTGGGGAATAAGGAAGATTGTGAAGTCATCCCCTTCCACATCGTTGACCGTCAGAGAGGTACCATCAAGGCAAACAGACCCTTTAGGCGGAATAAAGCGAGCCAATTGACCTGGTGCCCTGAGCTTAAAGAAAACGCTGTCTGGATGCTCTTGCCGTTCTACCACTTCAGCCACACCATCAACATGACCGAGCACAAGATGACCGCCCAGTTCATCTCCCATTTTAAGGGACCGCTCCAGATTGATTGCAGCCCCTTCTGACCAGCTGGACGCATTGGTCAGATCAAGGGTTTCACGGGCCGACTCGACCGAAAAATAGTTGCGCGCTTCGTCCAGAGAACCAGCTTCAACAACAGTATGGCATACACCGTTGCAAGCGATGGAAGCACCCAGAGCGATTGTCTCGGGGTCAAAATGAGTCGCAATCTTCACCCGCTGTCCCGCAGGAATAGTCTCCTGCTTCATTACTTCGCCAACGTCCGTGATAATGCCGGTAAACATAGCTGCTAATCTCCGTATAAAGCGTCCAAACTTTGAGGGCGAACAAATCTCTTCAGCTTATCCTGCCCCATATTGCAATTCTCTTCCAGAATGAAACCGGCCGATGACAAAGCTTTTTCCGGCAAACCATGCAGCGCTTCAAGGCCATTCAGGCCGATCAACTCAGAGCCTTGGTAGAGGAAAAATTCATCGACGAACCCTGATTTGAGCATTTCATCTGCGAGTTTTGCGCCGCATTCAGCAAAAACTGTATTGATGCCCCGCTCCGCTATGGCTTCAAGGGCCATCTTCAGATCAACATGACCCTCTGGCGTGGCATCGACGCGGAGAATGACGCAGCCTCGGGCCTCTAGCACCTTTGCTTTATCACTGCGCATTTGCCCGGTCGTCACGATCCAGACGGGCGTCTCTTTAGCCGATTGCACAAGAATCGTTTCAACGGGCAAACGCCCCTTGCTATCCAGAACGACGCGCACGGGGGATCGCTTCTCCAACCCCGGTAAGCGCACCGTCAAAGCGGGATTGTCAATCAGCACGGTATCGCAACCAACCAATATTGCATCAGCCCGCGCGCGCAAAGCGTAGGTACGGGATTTGGCCTGCGGCCCGGTAACAGGATAGTTCCCCTGCCCCTTAATGCCGATCATGCCATCACGAGAAAAAGCCATCTTGGCCTGCAGCCATGGCCTATTGCGGACGGTGCGAGAGAGAAAACCGGTCAGGTCGCGATGCGCCCGATCCTGCATGAGCCCAACATCGACAGCGATTCCGGCATTGCGTAGTTTCTCAAAGCCACGGCCAGCCACACGCCTATCCGGATCGGGATGTGCACAGACAACGCGTGCAATACCGGCTTCAATCAAGGCATCAGCGCATGGGCTGGATTTTCCGGTGTGAGAGCATGGCTCCAGAGTGACATAGGCCGTGGCCTCCCTTGCGCGTTCTCCTGCCTCGGCCAAAGCCACACGCTCCGCATGAGGACGCCCGCCTTCTTGCGTCCATCCGCGCCCGACAATTTCCATGCGCCCAGAATTATTGCGGGCAATCACGCACCCAACGGCCGGATTTTCGGCAGTCGCTCCGGCACAGCGGCGCCCAAGACGCAAAGCCAGATCCATCAGTTGTTCATCAGAGAATGTGTGCAAGAGAGTGTGCATACAAGGCCGATCGGTTTGAGGTGGCACAAACGATCCAGACCGCGTCATCCCGTTATTCTGCTACTCGGAGAGATCATCATCCTCGGGGCGAGCGGACGACATTTCGGTCAGCATATCAGAAAAGTCTTTTGCTTCACGGAAATTCTTATAGACGGAAGCAAAGCGAATATAAGCGATTTCATCCAGTCCCTTAAGGCCTACCATCACCAGATTGCCGATATGTTCTGCCGGGACTTCTGCATCGCCCGCGCTTTCAAGCTGCCGCACGATGCCAGAGACCATACGCTCGACCTTTTCGTCTTCTACCGGACGTTTACGAAGGGAAACCTGAACAGAGCGCATCAGCTTGTCACGATCAAAGGGCACTTTACGCCCCGTCCGTTTGATAACAGACAGTTCACGAAGCTGGATACGCTCGAAGGTGGTGAAGCGTCCGCCGCAGCCTGCGCAAAAGCGTCGACGGCGGATCGCCGTATTGTCTTCTGTAGGACGAGAATCCTTGACCTGGGTATCTTCATAACCGCAATAGGGACATTTCATATCTCGACCTCACAATTCATTTATGGGATCACGGCGGGCTGCCAATGGCTTACCAGACTGCCCTGCCGATATGATCAAAGGTCAGGGTAGATCGGGAAGCGATCGGTCAGGGCGATGACCTTTTCCTTCACAGCCGATTCTACGGCGCTATTGCCTTCTTCCCCATTCGCAACGAGACCGTCAAGCACTTCGATAATCAATTTACCGATTTCCTTGAACTCCTCGGTGCCGAAACCACGGGACGTACCAGCTGGTGTACCAAGACGGATACCGGAGGTAATTGCCGGTTTTTCCGGATCGAACGGCACGCCATTCTTGTTACAGGTGATATAGGCACGACCAAGAGCGGCTTCAACAACTTTACCGGTCAGGCCCTTCGGACGCAGGTCGACGAGCAGAAGATGGTTATCCGTACCACCAGCGGCCAGTTCAACACCACCTTCATAGAGGGTATCGGCAAGAGCTTGCGCATTGTCTTTGACAGCCTTTGCATAGACCTTGAAGTCATCGGTGAGCGCTTCACCAAAGGCAACGGCCTTGGCAGCAATAACATGCATCAAAGGACCACCCTGCAGACCCGGGAAGACAGCCGAATTGACCTTCTTGGCGATGTCGGCATCGTTGGTCAGGATCAAGCCACCGCGCGGTCCGCGCAGGGTTTTATGGGTCGTGGAAGTCACGATATCGGCATGCGGGAATGGATTCTCATGCAAGCCAGCAGCGACGAGACCTGCGAAGTGGGCCATGTCCACCATAAGATATGCGCCAACGGAATCAGCGATTTCACGGAATTTCTTGAAGTCGAATTCACGGCTATAGGCAGACCCACCAGCGATGATCAGTTTTGGCTGATGCTCTTTTGCCAGTTCTTCGATCTGGTCAAAGTCAATGCGGCCGTCCTGCTTGCGTACGCCGTACTGGATGGAATTAAACCACTTGCCAGACTGGTTCGGCTTAGCACCGTGGGTCAGGTGACCACCGGCATCAAGGCTCATACCCAGGATGGTGTCGCCCGGTTTGATGAGCGCCATGAAGGCAGCCTGGTTGGCCTGCGAGCCGGAATTGGGCTGTACGTTGGCGAACTCACAACCAAACAGTTTGGTTACACGTTCGATCGCAAGGTTTTCAGCCACGTCAACATGCTGGCAACCACCATAGTAACGACGACCCGAATAACCTTCTGCATATTTGTTTGTCATGACAGAGCCCTGCGCCTGCAGGACTGCTTTGGACACGATATTCTCAGAAGCGATCAGTTCGATCTCGTGTTTTTGACGACCAAGCTCGCTGTTAATCGCAGCGGCAACTGCCGGGTCGGAATTTTCGAGATCGCGGGTGAAGAATTCTGGGAAAATCGCTCCCGAATTGGCACCTTCGTTTGCTGACATGGAACAATACCCCTTCGCGTTTGTTGGGCGATCATAGATCAGAACTAGAGGCAATTGGCTATCACAAATGCCCCTTTGAGTCTGCCTTTAATATTTGACTGAAGGCCACAACATTGTGCGCATTTCGGCAACACCATGTACACCAAATTGCGCCACCATTGTCTTTGTTTCGAGGATTTAGCACACTCCACAGCCAAACCCAAGATGGATTTGCAGCTCTTACATGTAGATCATGAAAGGAATTGTGGGCACAAGGGGCAGAACGCCCCTCACCCATTGCCCAACTGCTCGAGCCTGCGCTTCAATTTGCGGACTGCAAGGTTCTGCAAATCCTGTTTTGATACGCTGGTAGGACCGAAAACACTCACCTCGACACCTGTCGTGGCATCGACAGCCACGGCCTTCACCTGCTGTCCTATAACCGTAAATTCAATATAGATTTCACCGGGTTTAGGCTGGCTCATGAAGATTTATCCCTGAACAGGTGTGCTGGCCGGCGCCATGGCACTCAGACCGTCGCGATCATAAATGTCCTCACGGAAATGAACCATACCTTCACTGGTTGCCCAAGCCGTAATGTAGGTCATGTAAATCGGAACCTTACCGCGGACCGATACATCTTCACGCTCGCCTGAACGGATCACCTCATCAATGGCGAAACGATCCCAGCCCGGGGTGTCTTCAAGAACCCAGACAACAAATTCACGCACATTCTGAACACGCACGCAGCCCGAAGAATGGAACCGGTAGCTGTTGCCAAACAGGGTTTTGGATGGCGTGTCATGCAGGTAAACCGCATATTTATTGTGGAAGTTGATCTTGATGGAACCCATCGAGTTTTTGGCGCCCGGTTCTTGACGGAACTGGTAGTTCAGCGCTTCGTCAGTCGTCCAGTCGACCTGTGAGGCATCCAGCTCAACATTGTTCTTCAGGTCGCGAATATGGATCTTGTTGTCCCGCAAATAGTTGGGGTCCTTGAGCATTTTCGGGATCAAGTCCTTACGAATGATGCTTGCAGGAACATGCCAATAGGGGTTGAAGTTGATTTCATGAATCGTGCTTTTGAGAACCGGTGTCTGACGATCAATCTTGCCAACAACAGCTGTATGGCGGGAATGCACCTGGCCTTCTTCAACAGTTTCGATCTCGGCAGCAGGAATATTGACCATAACATAGCGCTTGCCAAGGAAGCCAGACATTGAGCGCACCCGCACAAGGTTTGTCTCCAACTGACGCAAACGCACCTGCACCGGCACATTCATGGCTGCGAAGGTTTCCTTGCCGATGACACCATCGGGATGAATGCCATGACGCGACTGGAAGCGGCGCACGGCAGCATCAACATAGGAATCGAACACATCGTTGACACCGATATTCTGCATCAGGTCACCGGACATACCCAGACGTTCACGCAGGATAACCACTGCGGGCGATTTATGGCCGAGGCGCAGCACCTGATCATCAGGAACAATCGGCCAACCACCACGCTGCACGATGCCGTAATAAATCTGCATCGCATTTTCAATATTGGATACGGTTGATGGCGAAAGGGTTGGCTCTGCGGTACGGACAGCAGCAACCGTCTGGCCCGGTGTATCAAAACGGTCACCCCATTCGACCGGGCTCTGATTGAGCACTTCATCGATAGGGTTTACCGCTTGTGCAAAAGCCGGGGTTGAAAGGGCTGTCGCAAAACCCGCCACCATTTGAGACCCGGAAGTCAGGAATGTACGGCGATTTATCTTTTGCTTAGTCACGATTTCACTATATCCCGGTTTTGAATTTGTCATGGTCACTTTCGCCATTCTTTTCGCAGAATCCACCTGTGCCAACAGGTTGTATCACATATTCAATTATATCGGCGCCCGAATAAGTTGGGCCGCTCAGAATCACATCAAACAGGAATATTTTCCCAATTGCGATCAGTCTAGAACCCTGACTCGCATGTTTGAAGACCCTAAAGAGCTTTGCTGAACACTTATTACCGCATTCTTAATGAATACTTTTCGGCAACCTGAAAGCAATTGGCAACAGAATGTGGCAAATTCTGGATGTAATGATCACGTTTTTGAAAACTGTTGCAGGAATACCAGACCGGACAAACCAAAAAACCTCGCAAGGACAAGCCTTGCGAGGGAAACTGATACTGGTCAGATTATGAACATCATTGAAACGAGCAGGATATGTCGCTTGCGCTCGCTTTGGCCATCGTTTCAGAAGGAACAGTGCACTCAAGGCTCACTGCAATCGCCCTCTTCTGTCGTTTCTTGCGGGACAGCATGTCAGGGCAATCCGTTAAAGACGATACAGGATCTGGTCGGTCCAGAAGCGTTCCAGACGCTGTAGGGATTTGTTCAGAAGAGCAAAGTCCTCTGTAGCAATTCCACCGACCTGCTCGATCGTCGCGATGTGACGTTCATAGAGCTCGCTCACGATCTGACGCACTTCCAGGCCCTTATCCGATAGGGAGATACGAACAGAACGGCGGTCAACGCGGGAGCGTTCGTGATTGACATATCCCATATCAACCAATTTTTTCAGGTTGTAGGAGACGTTTGACCCTTGATAGTAGCCGCGAGAGCGCAGCTCACCGGCAGTCACTTCAGAATCGCCGATATTGAACAAAAGCAAAGCTTGCACGCTGTTAACATCGGTTCTGCCGCGACGTTCGAATTCATCCTTGATAACATCCAGGAGTCTGCGGTGCAGGCGTTCTACGAGCCTGAGTGCGTCCATGTAGAGTGGTTTAAGCTCTACGTCGCCCTCAGCTTCACTAACTGTTTCCACTGCGCGTTGTGACGTAATCATGTGTTTGAGCCTCGTTTTTGTTTTAACTTGAGCGACGGTTTGTCCGCCTTTGAACTCACAGTAGCCGTCGCTAAATAAAATCTGCTTAAGCAACAGCCTTAACAAAGCCCTAATCGCGCTAATTCTACATAATTTGCGTCGAGTTCTGCATCCGTGGTAAATAACAGGTTATCAATTTTATTAAACACTCTGGTTCTTGCGTATATTTACTTCACAAAAGCCGCTTGTATCTCTTTAAAACATCGGAATACGCCATTTCTTCATCATCTATTTACAAATGCACTAACAAAACCTTTCCCAAATGGTTCACATCCTAGCAAGTTATTCCCAACAAACCGCAGCTCTAAAGAAAAAACGTAAGCACGCCCCGCTGGTCGGATAATTTACCCGGCCTTCCAAAAATGAATGGATGATGGAAATGGATTCAGATTTCCTGCTGCCTTGAAGATCGGTAGACAAGCCAGGCACAACAGATTGATAACGCAATCAACCCCAAAGTATGCGCAATGGTAATGAGGCCGGAATATAAGGTAAAGTCCTCAACCAGCAAGATGGCCAGTGCCTGGGTTACTGCGCTCAGAACCCACATGACAACACCCCAGAATGCCAACTGCCATACACCAACAGACGCGATGAGGAAGGAGCAGGCCAGAATGACCCGACCGACAGGAGCGAGCCAAATTCCGCGCTGAAGTCCGCTCTCTCCGAACACACCAAGAATATCAACCCAATAGAATAAGCCACTCAACATCAGGGCGATGCTCCCGACACGCGCCAGAACAATCAGCCAATAAGGCAAATTCTCACCCCAGTATTTCGGGGAAACATCGGTCAATCTGAGCGTCATGG
Organism: Cohaesibacter marisflavi; assembly: GCF_963665895.2. Classification (NCBI taxonomy): domain Bacteria; kingdom Pseudomonadati; phylum Pseudomonadota; class Alphaproteobacteria; order Hyphomicrobiales; family Cohaesibacteraceae; genus Cohaesibacter; species Cohaesibacter marisflavi. The sequence continues at coordinate 1,398,943 of NZ_OY762534.1, forward strand.
CAGTTTCTATTCAGTCTTTGCATACGCGGAAGCAGGATCGCATCCGCATGAGTAGTGTCCCTCTGACGCCCATAAATATGCAACGCCAGTGAGTCAGATCATAGGCTCTTATGAGCCATTGAACAATTCGCGATCCGGATCAAGAGGCAAGAAATAGGACAGCACCTTTTCCTCTGAAACATCATCAAAAGAAGCAGGCTCCCACTTGGGCGCCCCATCCTTATCGACAATCGTGGCCCTCACTCCCTCATAAAAGTCATTATCATTGAGAATACGCTCAAGGATTCGATATTCCATGGCCATGCAGTCTTCAAAACTCAACGTCGCTCCGCGGCGCATTTGTTCAAAGGCAACATACACCGACATTGGAGAACGGGAGAGCATCAAATCAAGCGTCTCTTTTGCAAAAGGGTGCGGATTGGCATTCAGATTCGCAATAATTTCCGAAACCGAGCTTCCAGAAAACGCATTTTCAATCACGCTCAGCTTCCCTTCCTCAAGCCCCTCTCCTTTTGCCTCTCCAGCATATTGGGCCAAGCAGGTTTCCGGATCGGCACCATTGGAAATTTCTTCCAGAATGGATGCAAATTGATCCAGTTCGATAGGGTGGGTCACCAGTCCAAATTTCAAACAGTCTGCCTGCCCCAACCGCGCACCAGTCATGCCGCAATAAAGGCCCACATTACGGGGCATGCGCGGAAGGAAATACGCTCCGCCGACATCGGGGAAAAAGCCGATTCCCGTTTCGGGCATGGCAAAGAGGGTCTTGCTACCCGCTGCAATATAGCGCCCATGGAAGGATAGACCTACCCCTCCCCCCATGACTATGCCATCAACCAGTGAAATATAGGGCTTTGGATAGCGGAACATCGCGCAATTCATCAGATATTCAACGCGGAAGAAATCGTAAGGCGGGTTTGCGCGATTATTATAGACGAAACGGATATCAGCCCCGGCGGAAAAAGCGCGCTCACTGGCAGATGTGAGAATGACGGCCTTGACGGCATCATCACTTTCCCAATGTTTGAGCTGGTTTGAAAGCGCGTTGATCATGTCTATGGTCAGGGCATTGAGCGCTTTTGTCCTGTTGAGGGTAACAAGTCCTACGCATCCACGTTTCTCAAATAAAATGTCATCCATGATCTTGCCCTGCGCACTGAGCGCTCATCTTCATTGTTTGATCCAAATTTTGCTGACTTTTCAATATAGCGTCCGCCTGACGCGATCAAGTAAGACAATGAAGCGACCGGGATGATGCTCAAGCATGGACCATGGTTTCAACAGGCCGGCCATCATTACCAATTGGTCAGTTTTGTTCTGCTTGCAAGTTGATTAGCATTGGGCACGACTTTCCCAAGACAGCCTTCAGTTTGCAGCGCCTTGACTGAAAGGGAGCGCAACGGGCTGGCCAAGTTTCAAGGACCTATAATGCAATGACAAACTCTTCCAAATCCACCATGGACACGCCACTTTCTGCCATGACCGATGTCGGCAGCATCACAGGGGGACGTCGGATGCGCAGGAATCGTCGTAGCGATTGGTCCCGTCGTCTGATCCGCGAAAATGCCCTGACCGTCAATGACCTGATCTGGCCAATCTTTGTGATGGATGGCGACAATGAAGCCCAACCGATTGGTGCCATGCCCGGCGTGGACCGCTTGAGCATCGATAACGCTGTGCGAGCTGCCGAAAAAGCTGCCACACTTGGTATTCCCGTCATCGCCCTCTTCCCCTATACCAATCCGGATTTGCGCGATGATGAGGGCAGCGAAGCCCTCAATGAGAACAATCTCATCTGCCGCGCCCTCCGAGCCATCAAAAAGGAAGTGCCCGAAGTAGGGCTGATGACGGATGTGGCGCTAGACCCTTACACAAGCCATGGCCACGATGGTTTGCTGCGTGATGGCATCATCCTCAATGACGAAACCGTGGAGCAACTGACGCGTCAGGCTCTCGTGCAGGCAGAAGCTGGCTCGGACATCATCGGTCCATCAGACATGATGGATGGCCGCATCGGGGCCATTCGCGCCGTGCTCGACAATCAGGGTTACACCGACACACAGATCATGGCCTATACGGCCAAATATGCGTCAGCCTTCTACGGTCCGTTCCGTGAAGCAGTCGGTGCCAATTCGACCCTTAAAGGCGACAAACAAACCTATCAGATGGACCCTTCCAACACGGATGAAGCCCTCATGGAAGCCCAGCTGGATATCAATGAAGGCGCAGACATGCTGATGGTCAAACCCGGCATGCCTTATCTGGACGTTCTTCGTCGATTGAAAGACGAATTCGCCATGCCAACCTTTGCCTATCAGGTTTCAGGCGAATATGCGATGCTCTGCGCGGCTGGCCAGAATGGCTGGCTTGATCAGGAACGCGTCATGTGGGAAAGCTTGCTGGCATTCAAGCGCGCAGGTGCAGACGGCATTCTGACCTATTTTGCACCGACGATTGCCGAAACCCTCAAACGCTAAGTTCCAGCTTGACCATTTTCTTGTGAGACCGGCCTTACAGGTCGGTCTGCTCAAGGATCTTGTACATATAGGTCGTAGAATCCAGACGATCACAATCTGCAGCTCTGGCAAAATTGGGGATACGTCCAGCGATCTTGTAATCAAGAAGAATATAGAGCGGCTCAGCCTGATCACCCGAGCGGGTATCAAGTGTGATGAGGCTCTTGCCCAAGGCTCTTGCCTCTTCCTCGAGATTTTCCATCAAGGTCGTGGCAATGCCCCGCTTGCGATAGTCGGGATGCACCAACAGTTTGGCCACCTCACATCGATGGGTCTGGTTGGGCGGCAGGTTCGTCTGCAGTTGGACGGTTCCGACAAGGCGGTCATCAGCCCGCGCAACCAACAAGACGGTTTCGCCCTTTTCCACCTTGGGGAAGACATCTTTAAGCCAAAAGCTGCGTGCATCTTCTTTGCTAAACGGATGAATGAAGCTGACACTGGCACCATTTTGAACGCACCCGTGCAGGATAGAGGCCAGATCATCAAGGGTTTCATTAAGCTTTTCAGCCTTCAAGGTCTGATAGACAATTTCTGACACTCGACCATTCCTTCACTATTCTCATTCATTTTAGGCCTCCGGCAAAATAAAAGCAGACCTTGTTTTGAGCAGTCTTCTGCCGCTTTCAGCTTTCGTATGAAACTAGCGCACGGGAAATGGTCAAAACAGTTCTTTATCTCTTCATCAACGAAAAAAGGCGAGGTTCGACAACCACCAGCACTCTTCCCGACTGGTTTTTCCGATCCGGATACCACCTTCGCTTTAAGTGGTGCAAAATCATTTGAATGCGCGGCGATGTTAAGGCATTGTCTCTGAACCATTTCCTACCAAAGCGAGCCCATGTGATGTCTGATCGTTCTTCCGCCTCAAACCGCCCAACTCTCTCTGACATCATGCAGGCTGCCGACAAGATCAAGGGCGCGGTTCTGCGCACTCCGACGCTACCCGCCAAACAGCTCTCCGACATTCTGGGCGCGAACATCTACGTCAAATATGACAATATGCAGGTGACCAACGCCTTCAAGGAACGGGGCGCGCTTAACAAGCTGCTGTCTCTGAGCGAAGATGAGCGCAAGCATGGCGTTATTGCCATGTCCGCAGGCAACCATGCACAGGCCGTGGCGCTTCATGCGACGAGACTGGGTATTCCTTCTCTCATCGTCATGCCGGAATTTACGCCCTTTGTAAAAGTCGCGGCCACGAAAGGCTTTGGTGCTGAAGTTATTCTGGAGGGCGAAACTGTCGCCGAAGCCGGGGACGCGGCCATGCGCCTTGCCAAAAACAGAGGCCTCACCTTCGTTCACCCCTATGATGACTATAAGATCATCGCCGGACAGGGCACCATCGCTTTGGAAATGCTCGCCGACGAGCCGGATCTCGAGACATTGATCGTGCCCATCGGCGGAGGTGGCATGATTTCCGGCATAGCCATTGCCGCCAAGAGCATCAACCCGCAGATCGAAGTAATAGGGGTTGAGAGTGAACTCTATCCAACGATGTATAATGAGCTCAAGCACAAGGACCTGTTCTGCGGGGGACAGTCTCTTGCCGAAGGCATTGCCGTCAAGAAAGCTGGCAAATTGACCGCTGAAATCGCCTCAGAGCTTCTGGACGACATCATATTGGTGACAGAACGCGACATAGAGCGCGCCATCAACGCCTACGCGACCTATCTCAAGACGATGGCAGAAGGCGCCGGAGCGGTGCCATTGGCTGCCGTTATCGCCGAGCCGGCCCGTTTCAAGGATAAGAAAGTTGGTCTGGTTCTGGGGGGTGGCAATATCGACCCTCGCCTACTCTCCTCGATTATCGTGCGCCAGCTTGGCAGAAAGCAGCAGATCGTCGGACTGCGGATCACCATTCCGGATCGCCCGGGTATTCTCGCCGAACTTTCCAGCATCATCGGAGACCTTGGTGGCAATATTCTGGAGGTCGATCATCACCGCACATTCCTGAATGTTCCAGTCAAGGGAGCCTCCATAGATATTACCATCGAAACCCGCGATGCGGCTCACGCCAATGAGATCATCATGGCCATCGAATCAGCGGGACACAGTGTGGAATATCTCAACAAACCGGACATTTCTGACTAAAATTTTCTCGTAAAAACAGGTAATTTTACTATGAGATGCAGAAATTTTTCTTGTGATTACAGGTTTTTTTGGCACCTTGAATTATTTCGTTAACCATTTTCAAGTGCATCTGCATTGATAATTTTCTCATGTGTCCTTTTTACTAGAAGAACCTTGAGACCGATGTCGCAGCATAGCCAACAAAACAACCTTTCAGAGCTGGAACAAACCTTCTCCTTTATTTCCGCAGGAACCGCAACCAACGGCATTCAGGCGGTAACCCAGAAGCTGGAAAAAGACCTTCCTTCTGTGTCCAAGACGATTCGTTCTTGCATTGACCAGCAAACGGATTTGGCGCGCATGTTCCAACCTTCAATGGGGAGCCAGACCACGGCAACGCTGGGTCAACCCGCACACCTTGCCAGGATGCTGAAGGCTTCCAGCCCCTCCGAGATTGTGCGCAACAGCAATGAGAACGGCGCAGCACTCAAGGCATCAGGTGCAAGCGCCAATGCTGTCATGGCGCTCTATGCCAGATCACTCCTTGAGTTGGTGCCTTCCATTGCCAAATCCCATCGAGGCGGCAGCAAAGCGCAGATTGGAGAGATGCAAAATGTCATCGCTCTCGTCTTCTCCGATATGATAGGCACCTTATCTGCTCTTGGTGGAACAAAGGGGGTGGCCTCTCAGGGCGAGAATGCCTGCCATCAGGGCAACTTGCGCGCCCTATCCAATGCTGCGGTCGAAATCAATGAAATCTGCGCTGACATGGCCATTCTCACGCGCAACACCCACACCGCCACGAGCAATGTACAGGCAATCTCGGCTGCGGTTTCCGAGTTGGCTGGATCAATCGGCCAGATTTCCGAAACATCGGATCTAACGGCTGATGGCGCCAAAGAGACACATCAAACGGTCACGCAGGGGCTCGCCACAATGCAGGCCGTATCCTCGGCCATGACCAACATTGCAACCGCTTCATCACAAACGGAGACGAGCCTCAATGACCTTGTACAAGCGTCTGAGCAGATCGGCTCGTTCCTTACGGTCATCGACAAAATCGCCAACCAGACCAATCTGCTGGCGCTCAACGCCACAATAGAAGCTGCTCGCGCGGGTGAAGCTGGTAAAGGCTTTGCCGTGGTTGCTAACGAGGTCAAGGCGCTCGCCGGACAAACAACCAAGGCGACGGAAGACATCACCAACCGTATCAACGCGCTCAGCGGCGGCATGCGCACCATTCAAACGGCTGTCTCAACCTCTCGTGAAGCGATTGGTGATGGTGAAAACGCGATTCATGGTGCGAACCAGTTGATGGAGCAGATCGGTTCGCAGGTGGGTGAGGTCAACCGCAACATGCAGGAAGTCTCCCAGATTATCCAACAGCAAACCGTTGCGACGCAGGAGATTTCTGAATCGGTCACAGGCGTGGCCGAACTGAATGCCGAAAATGAAAAAATGCTCATCGGCATGTCTGACACGCTCCAGAACAGCAACGACCATTTTGCAGAGAATGCCAGCACCCTGTTCCAGGATGGTGATGCATTGTCCCTTTGCGAAATGGCCAAGATCGATCATGTGCTGTTCACCAAGCGCATCGTCAATATTCTCACAGGTCGTGAAAATGCCAAAACTGCCAAGCTGGCCGATCACCACGGCTGCCGTCTGGGGCAATGGTATGACGGTATCAACGATCCGGAAATCCGGCGTCTCCCGGCCTTCACCGCATTGGAGGCTCCGCACAAGAAAGTTCATGATGTAGCAATCCAAATCGTCAAGGCCTGCGCAGAAGACAAAAAGGATGAAGGTTTTGGTCTTTTGCGTGATCTGGAAAAAGCCAGTTCTGACGTCATTGACAGCATTTCACGCCTTGTAGCGACACTGGAACAGAAAAGCTCCCTGCGGGCCGCTTCCTGACGTCGCCTCAACTGACAAACAAAGAGGCATATCAAAGAGCGTGATATGCCCCTTTTGTTTGCCTCTATATCGGACAGCCCACACGGGCAAATATCCGCTCGACGATTGCCAATATTCTCCTGCGCATGCTGTAAAAAACAGTCTAATATCCGTCACGTCGCCACGAATTTTATTAGACGGTTATTGACGCTCGATTTTCAAGAGCCGTTTTTCACTATATTTTCTCACCAAAAACCGAAATATCCTTGAAAAGTCCTCTCAAGATACGCACCTCATCTATATCAATTGCGCACTCCGCCCGACACGGGCAAACAGACAGGACCAGAAAGGATCCTCTTTTCGATGAACAACGCCAATGCGGCTTACGAACCAAACGCGGAACGCAGGAATGCATTCAACCCGGACATGCATCCAGCCCTATTTGATGGCATTCTCTCCCGCCGCATTCTGGCCTTTCTCATCGACTCTTTTCTGATCATGCTTTTGATGATCGCGGCATCGCTGGTTATTGCCGTGGTGGGCGTTATCACTTTCGGGCTAGGTTGGCTGCTCTATGCTGCGTTGCTCCCCATCGTGGCCCTGCCCTATATCGGTTTGACACTGGGCGGCTATAAAGCGGCGACACCGGGAATGCGTGTGATGGGGCTAGAGATGCGGCTGTGGTATGGTGCCAAACCCTATGCGCTGTTGGCCATCATGCACAGTCTACTATTCTGGTTTGGCAACACGATCCTGACGCCCCTCATCATTCTCGTCGGGCTTTTCACCCGCCGCAAGCAACTGCTGCACGACATGATTCTCGGCACCATGATCATGGATCGCGATGCCCTTCGGGATCTTGAATCCTTGCATTAAGTTGCCGTTTTCATGATTTGTTTTATTTCAAGTGCCCGCTTTTGGCGGGCATTTGCATTTTGATGCTAGCTTTTAGGCTCGTCAGTGGGCTTTGTGTCTAATTCCATACGGATATCAGCAGATTGCCTTTGCAAATAGGTCAATAATCTGATTTTCTTATGCCCTGAAGGCCATTTTAGGTCCTTCCAAATCTATAATTTATTTGGTCATGCGTTTTCTTGGGAGACACCGTCTGCGCTCTTTGTCAGGCTGGTAAGGACTGTCTTACTTATGTACCTAACTGCTGAAGTGCAAATGTGGCTCACGTTTGCCGTTATTCTTTTCTCGATTGTTTCCTACAGTCTCGAATATTTTTCGATCGAAATTACAGCTTTAGGCTCATTGCTGCTTCTGATGCTGGTATTTGTCGGATTGCCCGCAACCAGCGAAGCTTCGGATCTTGTTTCTCTTGACGATCTTCTGGCGGGGTTTGCCAACCCGGCACTCATTGCCGTCTTGGCTCTTCTCATAATCGGTCAGGGTCTGTTTCAAACAGACGCTCTGGATAAACCGGCGCAACATATCACGAAGCTAGCCAAGAGACATCGATATATAGCCTTTGTCGGCGTCTATATTTCCGCGGCTTTCATCAGTGCCTTTATCAATAACACCCCAGTGGTTGTGATGTTCATTCCCATCATGACGGTTGTGGCTGGCAACTTGCGTCTGTCGTCTTCCAAAGTGCTGATGCCCTTGTCCTTCATCTCTATTCTGGGAGGTATGACAACGCTGATCGGCTCATCGACCAACCTTCTGGTCGCCGATGCAGCCCGCAAGGCGGGAGTGCTTGATCTCAATTTCTTCGACTTCACCGAAATCGGGCTGATGGTATCGAGTATCGGTGCCATTTATGCGCTTTTGGTGATGCCGAAAATCTTGCAGAATCGCAAGAGCATGGCGGATCAGCTCAGCCAAACGACCGGCAAGCAATTCATTGCCCAGATCCCCTTGAGCGAAGGCGACGCACTTGTCGGAAAAAAGGCCGTTGCTGGCATGTTCCCCGATCTCAAGGACATGACCGTCAGGCTCGTGCAGCGGGGCGAGACGCCCCATTTGCCCCCTTTTGACAATGTTACCCTGCAGGCGGGAGACACGGTTGTCGTGGCGGCAACCCGTCAGGCCCTGACGACCGCCCTTAAGGGTGGACACAAAATGGCGAAAGTGGCCGACAATCAGCGTTTGAAGGAAATTTCGCCCAAGACAGACGTCACGCTCGCAGAGGTCATCGTACCACCGGCCTCGCGCATGTCCGGACAAACCATCGCGCAAGCTTCTTTCCGTTCCAAAACCAATTGTATCGTGCTCGGTGTTCAGAGACGCTCTCGTATGCCACGCATGGCCATGAGTGACATTCGCCTGGAGGCGGGCGACGTATTGCTCGTAGGCGGAGCCCGTGACGATGTGGAGGCATTGCGTCTCAACAAGGATCTGTTGCTCATCGAGCTTTCCAGCACCGATGTGCCACGCCGACGTTACGCTCCCCGCGCGATCCTCATTTTTCTGGCGACAGCCTTGGCGACAGCTTCGGGTTTACTGCCCATTGCCACGGCGGCGCTGGCAGGTGCCTTTTGCATGATCGTCTTCAAGTGCCTCAACCTGCGGCAGGCTGTGCGCTCGCTTGATAGCAGAATCTATATGCTGGTGGGGTCATCGCTCGCCAGTGCTGTCGCGCTTCAGAATACGGGTGGGGCGAAATTCATCGCTGGCGCGGTCGTTGACGCCATGCAGGGTCAAGACGGCTGGGTGCTGCTCTCAGGCCTGTTCTTGCTCGTTGCCGTGTTGACGAATATCCTGTCAAATAACGCAACGGCTGTGCTGTTTGCGCCCATCGCAATCTCCATTGCAAACCAGACCGGCCTCCCGGTTGAACCCTTTGTCGTCTGCGTCATACTGGCTGCCAACTGCTCGTTTGCCACCCCTATCGGCTATCAGACCAATCTGCTTGTCATGGGCCCCGGCCACTATCGATTTGCAGATTTCCTGTGGGCTGGCATTCCGCTCATGATCATCATCTGGCTGAGCTTTACCTTCATTGCTCCGTGGTACTATGGGCTATGAGGCTTTAGGTGAATCCTTTATAGACCTCAGTTGTACTTTTCTTGACGTTGCAAATCTGTTTTGATGGATTCTGACAAGGAACTATTGCAACAAATGACAAGACACGCCCTAGAGAATCCGCAATTCTATTTGACCTCACCACAAGACTGTCCCTATCTCGACGATAGGCAGGAGAGGAAGATTTTTACCTATCTCGTGGGTGCAGAAGCCAAGAATCTCAATGATCTCTTGTCCGTAGGTGGCTTTCGCAGAAGCCAGACGATTGCTTATCGCCCCGCTTGCGCGGACTGCAATGCCTGCAAGTCCGTGCGCGTTTTGGTTCCCCAGTTTGAATTCTCCAAGAATCAGCGAAAGATCCTCAAGCGCAACAGTGATCTTGTCCGCATAGTAAAACCCGCTCTGGCAACGTCCGAACAATATGCCCTGTTCCACCGCTATTTACGATCCCGCCATGATGATGGAGGCATGGTGGAAATGACCGAAGCGGACTATATCGCCATGATAGAAGAGACCCACATTGAGACGATTGTCGTCGAATATCGACGCCGTGTAGAGGGCCATGCAATCACCGGCAGCGCTCACGGTGAGCTTATCGCTGTTGCTCTCACCGATGTGCTGGATGATGCAACATCCATGGTCTACAGCTTCTTTGCGCCAGATATGGATCGCCGCAGCCTTGGCACCTACATCATTCTGGACCACATCCGGCAGGCCATCGAAAATGGCCTCTCCTATGTCTATCTGGGCTACTGGGTGGCCGAGTCTGCCAAGATGTCCTACAAGACGCGTTTCAAGCCGCTGGAAGTTTTAAGTTCTGAGGGCTGGACGTGCCTTGATTAAATCTCATTTTTGATGTTTTTCACCCACAACCACGATTTCCCTTGAAACTTAGGGAGGGTGATTCACGACAATCATGAGGGTCGCATGCCAAGGCGCATCAGATTAATTCTGGATATCTGCATATTCGCTGGGTTGGCCACGGGGGCCATCATCTCTTCCCTTGCGCTATTGGGGGCTTTCGTCCCGATTCTGGATGTCATCAATCATTTCCAACTCGTCATCATGACCCTTGGGCTCATTGCGCTGGCAATGAGTTTTGTCTGGCCGAGCACCCTGTTGGCTCTCAAGCGCTTCGGGCGTTGGCTCGTGCTCTTTATTCTCTGCTGTTCAGCGATCATTTTGCTACCGGAATATTTTCACAGGCAGTCGTTTTTCCAAGCTGACGCGGCCCTGTCCGAGAGCCGTTCTGTGACGCCCCTGAAGCTTATGAGTTTTAACATCTATATGGGCACGCGCGACAAGCAGGCTCTGGCGGATACGATACTCTCGGCCAATCCCGATGTTGCCGCATTGCAGGAGTACGCGCCCAAGCGCTTCCGTAATCAGCCAGACCTGAAAAAGGCCTATCCCTTTCAGGCGCGTTGTCAGTCATGGCGCATCTGCACCCTTGCCATCTATTCAAAGCACAAGCTCACCGATATCAAATCCTACAATATCGGCACCCAAGCCCAGAGAAACCCCATGCATGGCAAGCTTCTGGCAGCAACGGTTCATCCAGCAGGGGCGCGTGCCTTCCGGCTCTATAGCGTACATCTGGCTTGGCCGCTGCCTCTTGCCGAGAAGCAAGGGCAATTGGCAACCCTATCGCGCATCATTGACGAAGAGAGAAAGCAATGGACGCTACAGGTCATCGCTGGGGATTTCAATTCAACAGGTTGGGCCTTCCGTGTGGATGCCTTTGCCGAACAAGCAGGCCTTGAGCGGCGCGATCATTTCGTTCCGACCTTCCCCTCGCCCAATTCGGTTATCAAGCATCTGCGTCTGCCGGCCTTTCTGAGCCTTGATCATATCCTGACCAGCGCCACAATTGAGTCGACCTCTGTCGAACGCTTTTCAGCGCCCATCGGCGACCACTGGCCCATCATGACGACGCTCTATATGCCTCACTGACACCTGCGCATATAAAAACACCGGAGCAAGCTCCGGTGTTGATGATCAATTCTCGAATTTGTTGCTCCGCGGAAAGCCATTGGGCGGCAAGCGCCCGGCCTGTCCGCGTTCACCGAGCCATTCAGCCAAGTCATCCAAAGTTCGATGATAGCTGCGTCCGGAGCTGTCTTTCCATGTCAGGCCTTCCTCGCCAGAGAAAGTGATCACGTCTGAAATGCCGCCGTCCTTGTAGCGCTGAAGCATAACACCGCGACCCCGGTTCATTTCGGGCAGCTGTTCCAGCGGGAAGATCAGCATCTTGCGGTTTTCGCCGATGACGGCAATACGATCGCCCTTGGCAACCTTGCAGAGCTTGGCCTCGACCGGAGCGCTCACATTAAGCACCTGTTTGCCCTTGCGGGTGTTGGCGATGAGGCTTTCTTCCTTGGTTATGAATCCTCGACCATCTGTCGCCGTCACGAGCAGCTTGCGATCGGGCACATGCACAAACATGTCGACCACATCGACGCCGGGCTCCATGTCAATCATCACGCGGATCGGTTCGCCATGGCCGCGCCCACCTGGCAGCTTGTCAGCCTGCATGGTGAAGAAACGCCCATTCGTGCCCATAAGCAGCAGCTTGTCTGTGGTCTCGGCCTGAACAGCAAATTTGAGTTTGTCGCCATCCTTGAAGTTGAGGCTGCTAAGATCAGAGATATGCCCCTTCATGGCGCGGATCCAGCCTTTTTCAGAGAGAACCAGCGTAACCGGTTCGCGCTCGACCATGGCCAGATTGATATCTTCGATATCACGCTCGCTGGCTTCGCCAAACTGCGACCGACGACGCCCCAGTTCGGTATCCGGCCCGAAAATCTTGTAGATCTCACGAATTTCCTTGGAAATGCGCTTCCACTGCAACTCTTCGGAACCCAGCATCTCAATCAGTTCGGCCCGTTCCTTGCTGAGACTATCATGCTCGGTGCGGATCTCGATTTCTTCAAGTTTGCGCAAGGAGCGCAAGCGCATGTTGAGGATTGCCTCAGCCTGAATTTCAGACAGGCTGAAAGATTTCATCAACTGGGCTTTGGGCTCATCCTCATAGCGAATGATGCGGATCACTTCATCCAGATTGAGATAGGCAATCAGATAGCCATCGAGCACTTCGAGGCGATGCTCGATCTTGCCAAGGCGGTAACGCGACCGACGCTGCAACACATCACGACGATGATCAAGCCACTGCCGCAACACTTCGCGCAGGCCCAGCACCCTTGGCACGTTATGCTCATTGAGCACGTTCATGTTGAGGGAGATGCGGCTTTCAAGATCGGTCAACTTGAATAGCGCTTCCATCATCAGGTCAGGATCAACCGTGCGGTTCTTCGGCTCCAGCACAACGCGGATATCTTCAGCCGACTCATCACGCACATCGACCAACAGGGGCAATTTGCGGTTCTGGATGAGATCGGCGATCCGCTCGATCAAGCGCGACTTCTGAACCTGATAAGGAATTTCTGTGACAATGATCTGCCAGGCCCCGCGGTTCAGCTGTTCGATTTCCCATTTGGCTCGCACGCGGAAGCCACCGCGCCCGGTCTGATAGGCTTCAAGGATATGCTCCTTGGGCTCGACAATAATGCCGCCGGTTGGGAAATCCGGCCCGGGCATCAGATCGAGCAGCTTTTCATCTGTACAATTGGGATATTTGATGAGGTGAAGGGATGCTTCACACAGCTCGGAAACGTTATGCGGCGGAATGGAGGTCGCCATGCCCACGGCAATGCCGCTTGAACCATTCGCCAGCAAATTGGGAAAGTTCGCAGGCATGACAACGGGCTCTTTGTCCTCGTTGTCATAGGTCTCGCGAAAATCCACAGCGTCTTCGTCAAGCCCCTGCATCATGAGGCGAGCGACCTCGGTCATGCGGGCTTCGGTGTAACGCATCGCAGCAGCACTGTCGCCGTCGATGTTGCCGAAGTTGCCCTGCCCGTCCACCATGGGGTAGCGCGAGGCGAAGCCCTGCGCCAGACGCACCATGGCATCATAGACAGCGGTATCACCATGCGGGTGATATTTACCAATCACATCGCCCACAACACGGGCAGACTTCTTGAAGCCACCCGTAGGGTCCATCTTGAGCTGGCGCATTGCATAGAGAATGCGGCGATGCACCGGCTTGAGGCCGTCGCGCACATCTGGCAGCGCACGCTGTGTGATCGTTGACAAGGCGTAAGCAAGATATCGCTCTTCCAACGCTTCGCGCAGGTTGATGCTCTCAAACTCGCCGGACTTTACAATTTCGTTTCCCATGCAGGTTGGTTATAGAAAAAGGGCGATTCGTGCAATTGTTTGCATCGCGAATCAACCATATTCCAGCAGAATAGCCCCCAGTTTGCACGCCGGCGACATATCCGCTTAGGTTCGAAGGTCACCATCCGTAACCACGATGTCTAGTCTTCCAGCGTCAAATCCTTGCGCACGGCGGCTATGAAGCTCTTTCTAAGGTCCGGTGCGTTTCGCTCCAAGGGGCGGTAGACATGGCGATCCAGAAAAAAGGATGTCAGCTCAAAACCCTGGGACAATTCCTCAAAGGAAACACGGTTTGACGACGCTTTACCGCGCAGAAAGGCTGGCAGTGGCAGCATGCGGTCATGATAGGGTTTGCCAGCTTCAGCGCAAACAGCCCTGCCCGATTTGGGCGAAACATAGATGAGATCGTCTGTTCGACCTGTGGCTGCGCATTGCTCCAGATCGAGCCCATAGCCAAGCTCGGAGAGCATGGCCAACTCATAACGCACCATGAGCTCACCGGCGACATCGCCTTCTTCGAACTCATCCACGATCACCTTGAGCGCCTGAAACAGATATGGATGCGCATCCCGCTCGGGCAAGAGACGGGTCAGCTCCGATATGAACTGCATCCCATAGGTGCCAAGCGGCAGGGCCATCAATCTTGCGGCACGGGAGGTCAAAAGCTCTGTTGTCATTTGACCCAGATGGTTTTCCAGCCGTGCGCGCCAAACAACCGTGAGACTGTTGCCCGGTTGCAAGACGGGTTGCTGACGGCGCGAGCGCCCCCCTTTGACGAGCCCCATCACGCGCCCATGGCTACGGGTCATCACCTCCAGCAAAACAGAGGTTTCACCGTGCCTTTTCGTGCCAAGAACAATCGCTTCGTCAGTCCATTCCATATGGCAAAGATGCTTTGGTTCGACGAAAAAGGGAAGAACCAAATGAGGTTCTTCCCTTTTCATTCATTCACATTTATCGCGTAGCAGGCGTTAGATAGGGAAATCGATACCCATTTCACGATAGCGTTCCGGATCATCAACCCAGCGCTCACGCACTTTAACAAACAGGAACAGATGCACCTTGGTTTCCAACAGCTCCATCAGCTCTTTACGAGCTGCGGTGGAAATGGCCTTGATGGTGGCGCCGCCCTTGCCCAGAACGATCATTTTCTGGTTGTCACGTTCCACATAGATCACCTGCTCGATCCTGACCGAACCATCTTTCTTCTGCTCCCATTTTTCGGTTTCCACCGTTGAAGCATAGGGCAGTTCCTGATGCAGGCGCAGAAAAACCTTTTCTCGGGTAATCTCGGCTGCCAGCTGACGCATGGGCAAATCCGAAATCATGTCTTCTGGATAAAGCCAAGGCCCTTTCGGCATATGATCTGCGAAATAAACCATCAGATCATCCGTGCGATCACCGTTAAGAGCCGACACCATGAAGGTTTCGTCAAAGGCGATACGATCATTGAGCTGCTGAGCCAGAGCCAACAGGCTATCGCGTTTCACAAGGTCGATCTTGTTCAGGATCAGAACCTTGGGCAGTTTGATATCCTTGAGGCGATCGAGAATATCCTCGATCTGCTCGGTTACCCCTTTGCGCGCATCCACGATCATGCCGATGACGTCGGCATCCTTGGCTCCCCCCCATGCGGTATTGACCATCGCCGTTTCAAGACGGCGTTTGGGGGCAAAGATACCCGGGGTATCAACGAAAATAACCTGCTTTTCGTCCTTCAGTGCAATGCCCCGAATAAGCGAACGGGTGGTCTGCACCTTGTGTGTGACGATGGACACCTTGGAGCCGACCAATTCATTGACAAGGGTCGACTTACCCGCGTTTGGTGCGCCGATCAGGGCGACATATCCGCATTTGGTTTCTGTTTCCGGCGTGTCACCAGACATTGGAGAGGATGTATCTGACATAAACGTCCTTATGTTTCAGGGCCTTTGTTTCAAAGCCCTTGTGAGGTAATCGAAGGGGACGTCACTTGACGTCCGCACTCCACTGTCCTTCTCTTATAAGCATCGTCCGGGCAGCATCCTGCTCGGCAATGCGTTTTGACGGGCCCTTGCCCTGTGCCGACTTGAGGGTCGGCACTTCGACATTCAATGTGAATTCCGGTTCGTGGTCGGGGCCTGTGCGTTCCACCAGCCGATAGGTTGGCGGTGGCAGCTTGTTGCCCTGCACCCATTCCTGCAATGTGGTTTTGGCATCGCGCAACGGACCGGTCCAGTCCAGCATGCGCCTCTCCCAATAATGCTTGACGATATCGCGGGCTTTCTCGAAACCGCCATCTATATAGATGGCACCGATAATTGCTTCGCATACATCACCAAGGATCGCTTCCTTTTTGCGACCACCAGCTTGCGCTTCTCCCTCGCCGAGGCGGATATAGGGGCCTATTCCGATTTCTCTGGCCACTTCCGCGCAGGTTTCATTGCGCACAAGACCATTGAAACGACGGGCCAATTCCCCTTCATCTGCCTTGGGAAAGGCTTTCAGCAACATATCGGCTATCGTGACAGCCAAGACGCGATCACCAAGAAATTCATGCCGTTGGTAGGTTTGATCTACCTGCAAGCGTGGTGACGCAACAGTACTGGAGTGGCTCAAAGCGCGTTCCAGCTGTGATCTGTCCTTGAATTTATAGCCGAGATGCTCTTCGAGTTTTGCCACATCTCTTTTCTTCATGTAACCCTAACCTGTTTCCTTCCTTTTGTATTTTCTAACATCAGTATTTTATTACAGAGCCTTATATAGAGAATGCCACACAGAGAGTTTCTGCGCGGCATATTGCTTAATATGAGAGGTCTCTTCTTTGCCAATCAAGACGGTCTTATGTGTGCCAAACCGCTCCTTTTGGCAAGTCTCCCGTTACATTTATACAGACAATCGGGAGTGAAGCAACCGGCGGTCATCATCCACTCCCATACTGACTTATTCATGCAACTCTGTTTCTAGTCATTGGTATCCGGCTTGAGGCTTGTGAACCAACGTTCCCAGCGGGCTGCACTTGGCCAACTCCAGATCTCCCAAGGGGCCTTGCCATCGCCAATGGAGAAGAAGATCACCTGAGCCTTGCCAACCAGATTTTCAAACGGCACATAGCCGACATTGCTCAAGACACGGCTATCCGAGGAATTGTCCCGGTTGTCGCCCATCATGAAGTAATGGCCCGCAGGCACTTCATAAACCGGCGTGTTATCGAGATAGTTGTTGTCAGTCAGGTTGAGCGTGGTGTAGCTGACGCCATTTGGCAGGGTTTCACGGAAGCGTTCAACCCGCGTCTTGCGCCCCTGTGCGTCCGTATCGATGAAGTCTTCAATCCGCTCATGCTGAACCGCAGTACCATTGATATAGAGCTGACCGCCAATCATCTGGATCTTGTCGCCGGGTAACCCGATGACGCGTTTGATATAGTCAACCGACGGATCGCGCGGCAATTTGAACACGACGATGTCACCGCGCGTGGGTTCGCTGGCCAAAATGCGCCCGGAGAAAAGAGGCAAACCGAACGGCATCGAATAACGCGAATAGCCATAGCTATATTTTGAAACGAACAGATAGTCGCCAATCAGAAGTGTCGACTTCATGGAACCGGAGGGTATCGAGAAGGGCTGAAATAGAAGCGTTCTCACCACGAGCGCTAGAAGCAGCGCCTGAATAATGACCTTGATGGTTTCCCCAAGGCCACCCTCATTTTCTTTCATGCTATCGTCTGACACACTGAATTCTCTTTTTTAAATCATGACCGGCAGGTTTTTGTAAAAATCTGGCCGATGGCCTTGTCGGTCATATCCATTCAAATTGGTTCATGTTTGGTAATAGCGGTAGCGTACCGCCGATACAATCAAGAAAACACAATGGCAGAAAAGTCTGGCATTCCTGTGTACATATGACCGTATAAGTGAACAAAAAAGCAGTTCGAAGGGTCTTTGTACCCTGATTGTGGCGCTATTGTGCTGACGGCCAGTTTTCCGGGATTGCCGAAATGATGACATAGGCCTGAGCGATGGGATATTCATCCGTGATGGTCAGATCAATCTGAGGCACGAAACCGGGCGGGATCATAGACTGCATTCGCTTCAGCGCGCCGTTGGTTAGCACCATGGTCGGCTTGCCCGTCCAAAGGTTGCTAACACCCATATCACGCCAGAAGACACCATGAGAAAGCCCCGTTCCCAATGCCTTTGAACAGGCTTCCTTGGCAGCGAACCGTTTGGCATAGGAGGCTGCCCTCTGAGCCTTGCGCTCCGAGCGTGCAATTTCCTTTTCGGTAAAGACACGCTGAATGAAGCGTTCGCCAAAACGATCAAGAGATTTTTCAATGCGTCTGATGTCGATCAGATCATTCCCGGTGCCGATAATCATGCGTTTGTTTCTTCCTTTCTCTTCATGCCTCGCCCCGGTCAGGCTTTTATTTAACTGCGCCTCTGACTGGTCTGTCAAACACCTTCAATCAGTTGACTCGCCATGCCTTGGACACTGTTTTCTTGCTACGGATCTGTTCGATAATCCGGTTGAGATGATTGAGGTTCCAGACTGACAAATCGATAGTCATTTCATGGAAATCACTCATCTGATGCTCCATCTTGATATTCTCGATATTGCCGTCATTCTCGGCAATGACATTGGCGATAGACGCAAGACTGCCCGGTTCATTAAGGATGGAAACCTCGATCCTTGCCGGAAACCGCTCTGTATTCTCCTCATCGATATCCCAACGGACATCAAGCCACCGCTCCGGCGTGTCTTCAAACTGACTAAGAGCCGGAGAATGAATAGGATAGATGGTAACCCCTTTACCCGGAGTGTGAATGCCAACGATCCTGTCGCCAGGCACGGCTCCTCCTTCAGGAGCGAAGGTAACGGGAATATCGGCAGAAAGGCCACGGATCGGGATAGACCGCTGACCGGACTGATGGGCGTTCTTGCCATTTTGCTTTCGGCCAGAGCCGGGAATGCGGAACTTCATAGCCGAGGCATGAGGCAGGCCGAACCACCCTTCCCCTCGCTCGCCTTCGCTCTGGGCTGCCCGCTGGTCCTGATAATCAGGGAACACCGCCTCGATCACCATACGGGACTGGAGTTCCCCTCGTCCGACGGCCGCCAGCGCGTCGTCCAATGTCTGGAAACCAAGCCGCGACAAGGTAACCTTGATCTGTTCGGTGGAATATTCCTGATCAGCCCGTTTGAAGGCATTCTGCAAGATCTGCTCTCCAAGGCCGGCATATTGCTTGCGCACAGCTGCTCGCGTAGCCTTGCGAATGGCAGCCCGCGCCTTGCCCGTGGCTGCTATATTCTCCCATGCAGGCGGAGGCGTCTGCGCCTTGGAGCAGATAATTTCGACCTCGTCACCATTGTTCAGCTCGGTCACCAGCGGCATGACGGCGCCATTGATCTTACAGCCGATGCAGGTATCCCCGATATCGGTATGAACCGCATAGGCAAAATCAATGGGAACGGCACCACGTGGCAAGGCAATGACGCGCCCTTTTGGCGTGAAACAGAAGACCTGATCCTGAAACAGCTCCAGCTTTGTATGCTCGAGGAACTCTTCAGCCGAGTTACCCGACGAGAGCAGCTCAACTGTCTGTCGCAGCCATGAATAGGCGTTGCTGTCGCGGGCCAGACGCCCCAAAGACCGCCCCCCCTTGGTCTTGCCGCTAACATCTTTATACAGTGCGTGGGCCGCGACACCATATTCAGCGAACTGGTGCATTTTATGCGTGCGGATCTGCAACTCAACGCGCTGCCGCCCGGGGCCGATCACCGTGGTGTGGATGGAGCGATAATCGTTGGGTTTGGGGGTTGATACATAATCCTTGAAGCGACCGGGTACGCACGGCCAGATGGTGTGCACGATGCCGAGCGTTCGGTAACAGGCTTCAACATCTTCCACCAGCACGCGGAAGGCATAAATATCGGACAATTGCTCAAAGCCGATATTCTGTCGCTGCATCTTGCGGAAAATGGAATAGGCCTTTTTTTCACGACCACGAACGGATGCCTTCAAGCCCTTCTCAGCGAAAGTCTTTTCCAACTCCCCTTCAATTTCGGAGATGATGGTCTTGTTGCGCTGACGCACCTCTTCAAGACGTGCATTGATGGCTTCGTAAGCTTCAGGATTGACATATTTGAAGGAAAGACCTTCCAACTCTTCGCGAATATCCTGCATGCCCATACGCTCGGCGAGCGGCGCGTAGATATCGATGGTTTCCTGTGCGATACGATGGCGCTTGTGCTCGGGCACATAGTGCAAGGTGCGCATATTGTGCAAACGGTCTGCCAGTTTGACGATCAACACGCGCACATCATCGGAGATGGCGAGCAACAGCTTGCGGATATTTTCCGCCTGCTTGGTGCGGCGGGACACCAGATCAAGCTGGCTGATCTTGGTCAGCCCCTCAACGAGCTTGCCGATTTCTTCGCCGAACATGGAATCAAGTTCTGTGCGTGTTGCGTCTGTATCTTCCAGCGTGTCATGCAACAACCCGACGGCGATCGTTCCATCATCCAGCCGCAAATCCGTCAGGATGCCGGCAACCTCGAGAGGATGCACGAAATAAGGGTCACCGGACGCACGCTTCTGTTTGCCATGTTTGCGCATGGAATAGACATAAGCCTTGTTCAACAGGGCTTCGTCAGCATTGGGATTATAGCTTACAACTCTCTCGACGAGTTCGTACTGACGCATCATGGCGAAGAAGAGACCTCAATTGTTAAGCGCCCGAAACCACTCGAGCCCATACGGTTTGTTTCCAAACCAGAAACCGGAACGCTAAAAACTAGAAACTGAAGACGATGTTCTGCTGGCGGAGACTCGCCAGACTGGGCAAAACCGACTCCAGACCATGCCGGACAGCCAGAATTGCAGAACAAAGTAAAAAAGCCAATAAAAAAGGCGGACTTATGACGCCCGCCTTTTCAAACTCAAGTCTGATACCTTGCTGCGCTCAGTCGTCGTTACGATCTGGCGGCACTAGGCTTTCCAATCCGCGCAGAAGCTCTTCTTCAGACATCTGGTCGAAGACGACTTCATTCTTGTTCTCAGAAGCAACACCTTCATATTCGGTGGTTGCAGCTTCGTCAGCGGTGATCAGCTGAACTTCTTCAGTCTCGGGCTCATCAACCTCAACATATTTCTGAAGCGAATGGATCAGATCTTCTTTCAGGTCTCCCGGGGATACAGTTTCATCTGCAATTTCCCGCAGGGCAACAACCGGATTTTTGTCATTGTCGCGATCAACCGTAATCGAAGAGCCACTAGAAATCATGCGCGCACGATGACCGGAAAGCAGCACGAGCTCGAAACGATTCTCAACCTTATCAACGCAGTCCTCAACAGTGACGCGTGCCATAGACGATCTCCTTAATGGGGGATTTTCCCCCTAGATAAAGCGATTTTTTTTATTTGACAAGGGCGAACCTTTGCAAAACTGGGCCTGAAACCGATTTCATACGCTTTTGTCAAAATTTTGGATACCATATACATGATTATCATGTTGTGATTTCGTTTATAATCTGTTTTTCTTGGTGGTTATTGAATATAAATTTGTATAGACTAAGAATCGATTTGATTTCGCGAGATTGCAATTCATTGTTTCGAATAATTTAAAGATTCAATAACGCATTTTTAAATCTTGCATTCACTTACAAGGCTTAGAGCAGACGTGTTTGTATACGACACTCATCCTGAAATTGAATCCAACGAAAAACCAGCATAAAGGGTGACTCCGTGTTTGATCCTAGAGAAAAAGTTGCGCTATTTATCGACGGGGCCAATCTGTACGCAACGACCAAGACTCTTGGTTTCGATATTGACTACAAAAGGCTTCTGAGAGAATTCCGCGGCAAAGGGTATCTTCTGCGAACTTACTACTACACTGCCCTGGCCGAAGATCAGGAATATTCATCCATTCGTCCTTTGATCGACTGGCTTGATTATAACGGTTATCATGTTGTTACCAAGCCGACCAAAGAATTCACGGATTCTGCCGGACGCCGAAAAATCAAAGGCAACATGGACATCGAGCTAACCATTGATGCGATGGAGCTTGTGGAGCATGTTGATCACTTCGTGATTTTCTCTGGTGACGGAGATTTCCGCAAACTTGTAGAAGCCTTGCAGCGCAAGGGTCGCAAAGTCAGCGTTGTTTCAACGATGTCAACCCAGCCGCCAATGATCGCTGATGAGCTTCGCCGACAGGCAGATCATTTCATTGATCTGGCCCATATCGCAGACCGCATTGGTCGCGACGCGAGTGAGCGCCCACAGCGGATGCCTGTACAGAATGACTATGAAGATGGAGACTATGACGATTGATCGTCAGTCCGTCTGCCCCCAATTGAAAAAGCCCCGTTTTCATACGGGGCTTTTTTTGTTCGCCATTCAAGCTGTGTCTGGACCGTTCCAAAAAGAACAGCCAAATGCCCGAATAGCATCGGCCTGCCCAAAAATCAAAGGCCAGAACGCTCCAGCATGGAAAGCCAGTTCTTGTAGGCAATCTTGGCAATCAGCTCATCACCAAAGCCACGCGCCTGCATCCGCTCTATCAGAGCTGGGTTTCCGGCTGCGGAGCCAATCCGACGCGGCACTGTCGTTCCGTCAAAGTCCGAGCCGAGACCTACGCCCTCTTCTCCCAGTTTCTCGACGAGATAGGCCAGATGGTCGACCATGATATCGAGGTCCATATCCAGCTGGGACTTGTCTCCATCCGAGCGCAGAAAGCCGATTGAGTAATTCAGCCCTACCAGCCCCTTGCTTTCAGCGATGGCCGAAAGCTGTTTGTCCGTCAGGTTTCGACGCGATTTGCAAAGGGCATGCACGTTGGAATGGGTTGCAAGCAGCGGCTTGTCGGATACCGCATGGACATCCCAGAACCCTTTTTCATTGAGGTGAGACAGGTCGATAAGGATGTTGAGCGCATTGCATCGCTTGACCAGTTCCTTGCCAAGCTCAGTCAATCCCGGGCCAGAATCAGGACTTCCGGGGAAATCAAACGGCACGCCATGACCAAAGATATTACTGCGGCTCCAAACCGGACCAATGGACCGCAAACCAGCTTCATGTAAAATGGACAAAGCATTGAAATCTGCATCAATCGCTTCAGCCCCTTCGATATGGAGCATGATCGCAAGAGCATTGTCTTCCATCGCCTTTCGAATGTCCTGACTGGAAAGACAGATACGAATGCGATCACTAGATTCCCGCGCCAGAAGCATTGCGCGCGCCATCATGGCGTCGGTCAAGTCGAACGCGTAGGTCTGCTCAATCGGCTTTACCATGGACTGGAAGTCCGGCTTGCTGCCCAATTCCTGCACTGGCGGCACGAACATGGCAAACAGCCCTCCGGCAAAGCCGCCTTCCTGCGCCTTGGGAAAATCGATATGCAGGCGTTCATCCCCTTCCATAAAGGACATGGGAGAGCCCTCACGCGCGGCCATTTCAAGCCTTAGCAACGTGTCATTGTGGCCATCGAAAATTGGCAGGGAAGCATTGTCCATTTTAATCTCGTTTTTCTTTTTGTTTCGTTGCGCCACTTACGGCATCGATTCAATCGCAGGACCGGCGCTCAAACTGGTTTGCGATCCCACGACTGATGAAAGAACAGCATCATCCATTGCGCCACTCGGTCCGCATCGACCGGGTCATTCACATGGGATAAAGCTACATCTGCATCTTGTTCTGTCATGGCAGTGCCGCGTCTCTTGTGAAGCATGGTTTCCACGATACCGCTGGATAACTCGGGATGGAGTTGCAGGGAAAGCCCAGCCTTTCCATAAGCGATCATGCCATTGGGGCAGAATTCGTTGCCCGCGATCAGACAACCGCTTTCAGGCAAAACTGTGACTTGATCCTGATGACTTGCCTGTAGCGCAAAAGTTTCGCCATCGCCATTCATCCATGCGGGGCGTTCCCTGTCGTTCAGGGAAATTTTATAGGTGTGGACAGCCGCTCCCCATTTGCCCGAAGGCGCTTTTTCAACCACGCCCCCCATAGCTGTTGCCATGATCTGATGGCCAAAGCAGATGCCAATGGTTGGCTGGTCGGCCTTGATCGCCTCTCTGATGAAGGCTTCAAGACGGATCATCCAGGGCAGTTTTTCATAAGCGCTGTGCAGTGATCCAGTTACAATCCAACCGTCACAATCCTTTGTGTCTTCAGGGAAATTGTCCTCATAGACATCATAGCTGGCAAAGGTCAGGCTCGGCTCCTGCTTTAAGAGCAACGCCTTGAACATATCATCAAACGTACCAAACTGTTTGACGAGCTCCTCAGGCAGCGGACCAGCAACAAGCAAACCAATTTTCATACCATCAAAGCTCCAGACAAAAGACTTTCCCGGCTGATGCCGGACAAATTATCCTAAAACTTGTCGCAAAAGCGCTACGGCAACGGCTCCTATGATGACCATGGGAATCGTGGAAACCCGCACCCCTGCGACAACAGCAATTGCAAAAGCGGCCCATTCGCTAGGGCCCCCATCGACCACAGCCGGTGCGACCAACGTTGTCAACACGGCCGCTGGCACGGCATCCAGCCCCGCTTGAACGCGAGGATGGATCCGATCAAAGCGCGTGAGGATGAGGTGGCCGCCGATGCGCGTTAGATAGGTAACGATTGCGCCGCCAATGATAATCCAGAAAGTGGCTGTCATCACCGCGACCCTTCCTGTTTATCACCGGTTTCTTCATCCGACACTGGGGCGAAAATTGCCGCAGTCAGAATACCAACGGCCGCACCGATGGAAACATGCCAGGGAGATCCAACCGTTTTGGCGGCAATAATCGAAGAGGCTGCACTGACAAAGACAATCGGGTACCAGAAGGGCCGTTTTCGAAATCCCATGAGCAAAGCCATGAAATAGATCGGCAAGATGAAATCGATGCCCCAGGTATGAGAATCCTCAAGAAAATTGCCGAATATGGTGCCCAGCCAGGTCATCCCTACCCATCCGACATAGACCACAAACACCAGCCCCATATACCATGAGAACTGCACATCCTCCCCCTGCTCTGCGCGTCTTTCCGTTTCAGCATAGGCCGGATCAACCAGAAAGAAAAAGCCGAACATCTGGCGAACCCATGACCAGTTGGCTACATGTTGCCCAAGCGAAGCAGAATAGAGGATGTGCCGGAAATTGACGGCGAAAATGGAAAGAATAACGATCCAAGCGGGGATATGCTGACCAAACAGTTCGAGCCCCACCAACTGGCTGGCACCCGCAAAAATGGTCGCGCTCATCAAGACCGCATCAAAGGCAGACATGCCATTGTCAATGGCGAGGGCTCCGAACAGGGCACCGAAGGGTCCAGCCGTTATTACTACGGGAATGCCGCGCCGCATTCCTTCAAGAAACAGACGGCCGGGCGTCATGCTGTCATCAGCTAATCGTTTTCCAGTCATAAGCTTTCTATAGGGCATCCCTTGCCCGTCGTCTTATCAATTGTTTTATAAAAGCCATAACGGGAACTGATTAGTTGCAGGCTTTGCTGGTAACCCAACCATGATGTCAGCCACTCAGGCAAGTTTGCCTTCCATGACATACCGCAGGATCTGCACGACTTCTTGTGGTGTTTCGGTCACGGCAAGCGCTGCGGCATCCACTTCCTTTAGCGCATGCTGATGATCTTTACCGTGCATGACGATCATGGGCTTACCCAATGCTGCGGCGAAGCCTGCATCGAAGGCTGCGTTCCATTGCTTGTATTTTTCACCAAAGCGCACCACGACAATATCGGCCGCTTCCAGCAGTGTGCGGGTTCTGATGGCGTTGAGCTTGGCACCCTTGTGATCGTGCCAGAATTTATTCTCTTCCTGCCCCAGAATTACGACACCGCAATCATCCGAAGCAGCGTGGTCCGTAACCGGACCAGAAAAGCATACGGGCAAATCCAATGCCTTGGCGCCTTCTTCGATCTGGTCGCGCCAATCGGTGTGAATTTCTCCCGAAAGATAGATCGTCCAAGTCATTAACATGTCCCCGCGCTTAGATGATAAATGAATGGGTCTGTCAGTGCTCATAAAGGCAATGGCTGTGATCGGCAAGGCTTTCGATAACGGAACATTCCGCAACGCATTCCCCCTCGCAATGAGACATCCGCTCAAGCTCGGCTTCAAGGCGCTGTAAACGGCTGATCCGGTTGCGCACATCAGACAAATGGCGTGTCAGAATTTCATCAGCCCCCGAGCATGGGCATGACGTGTCTTCTTTAAGGGTCAACAGGGACTTGATGTCATCGAGATGGAAACCGAGGTCACGGGCATGCTTGATAAATATCAGGCGCTTCAAATCGTCTGCCTCATAGCGACGCTGATTGCCTTGGCTGCGATCCGCCGGCGCTATCAGACCAATTTTTTCATAATAACGTATGGTGGGAACCTTCACGCCACTCGTCTTGGACAGATTACCGATCGAGAGCATATCAACATTTCCTTCCTGATTTTGTCCTTCAGGCCTTGAAGCTATAGTGACTAGAGCTATTATATTGGTGTTCATCAAACGCTTTCAATAGAAAAAGAGGCACACGATGAGCCAGGCATATTCGGGCACAACCGATCATGATAGCTGCGGATGTAGCGCTTCTGCACAGACACCCCCCTCAAAAAGCCTCACAAGCGAGACGTGTTGCGGCACCGGCACCTGTAGCAGCCATGATGCGCATTCCCATGATCATGAGCATGAGCATACTCATGCTCACGCACAACCACAGCAAGACTCCTGTGGCGATTCCTGCGGATGTCACGGCAATCCGGTGTTCGATGGCGTAGACAAACGCTACAAGGCCGTACTCTGGACCGTGATCGCCCTGAATGGCGGTATGTTCCTTGTTGAAATCATCGCAGGGCGGATGGCCGGATCACAAGCCTTGCAGGCAGACGCTCTGGACTTTCTTGGTGACTTTCTGACCTACGGCATCAGCCTTGCTGTGATCGGCATGAGCCTCAAGGTGCGTTCAACAGCGGCTCTAGTCAAGGGCTTCAGCCTTCTGGCTATGGGCCTCTGGATTTTTGGGTCCACTCTGTATCAAGTGCTGTTTCTGGATGTACCAAGCGCAGAAATCATGGGTGTCATCGGCTTCATGGCGCTGGCAGCCAATGTAAGCTCCGTCCTCCTACTCATGCGGTACAAGGATGGTGACGCCAATGTGCGGTCCGTGTGGCTTTGTTCGCGCAATGATGCCATTGGCAACATCGCCGTAATGGGCGCCAGTGTCGTGGTCTTTTACACCAATTCAGCTCTGCCGGATATCGCTGTGGCGCTGGTGATGGCCGGCCTGTTTTTGCGATCAGCGCAATTGATCATCACGCAATCTGTCCAGGAATTTCGACAAAGTCATACAATATCTGTTTGAATCACCCGAGATTGTGGCAAAAATGTGCAATTTTTCAAGCAAATGAATGGATTTATAGCCATCCAGTATGTAGAAGATCATGCTAAAGAAAAGCATTTATCGAAGCTGGAAGGATTGGAAAGATGCGCAACCTTCAGACCATGGCCATGTTGCTTGCCCTGACATTGATACCTTCATACGCACAGGCAGACGCTCTGTCGGATCAATTCGAAGAAGCCAGAAGCCTTCTGGCCGAAGGGCAACCAGCCCCTGCCTTTGAAGCGCTCGACAAGATCATAGACAGCTTCTGGCAGCGCTCTCCCATGTTTGTTCGCAAGGCCCTGTTTGTTGACGAAATCAACGGCTATGGCAACTTCACAGCCAAGGAACCGGTCTTCAAACCCGATGAAGCACAGATGATCTATGTTGAGCCTGTGGCCTTTTCCTATGGCAAAACAGAAGATGGCAGCAGCGTTGCCAGCTGGAGCGTTGACTATTCGCTGGAAGGCCCCAAGGGGACCACGCTCTTCGAGCAAGAGGATTTTGTCAATCTTGGCGTGCCTCTCATTCGCCATAACCGCGAAATTCACCTGAAGATGACGATCAATCTAAGCGGATTAAAGCCAGGCGATTATGTGTCCCACTATCTTCTCAAGGACAAGAATTCCGATAAGACGGCGGACTTCTCACTTCCATTCAAAGTGGAAGAATAAAAGCTAGCTGGCCTCACGGGGGCTCTGTGGTACAGATGCGCAGATAGCAACAGGGCGCGCCTATTGCCGAATGGTCGAGCGGATGCTGGCGGTTTCTACTTCTACAGGCAGATGAGTAAAGGCAACTTCAGCCCCCATTTCGCTCATTTCATGGTGAATGAGTCCAAACATGATTTTGCTTCCCATGGATGTGAACCCGACAGCCAAACCAATGACAAGGCAATAGATTCCTGTTTGCAAAACAAGTTGCCTCAGCTTGATGGCAGCTCCATAACGTAACGCACGCTTTCCTGTTTGGCGGAGCACGTTCGTCGCGCTGAGCAGTGTTTCTGTGCCCAGTGCGAGCCCCTGTGCCCACGCCGTAGCCAGCCTCTCGTCTGGCCGCAGATTTTCGACAATCCGGTCCTTATGTTGCTGCAATTCCCTTAAGAACATGATGTGCCCCATATCACCCAGTTTCGGTTTCCGCTTATGGTTTGCGGATCCACGCCAAATCTTGCGAAAAAGGGTGACAAAGAAGCCTATCTCAAAAATAAACAGGCCGACGAATTGAAGGAAATCCGCCAAAATCCGAGATTTAAGGTTTTCAAACCGTTAATTTGTTGGCGCAATTCTTATGGATTGGTTTAACCATCACGCAGAAAGACTGGCCGACTCCTGATCTTGGTTAATAGTGTCTTGGACTTTGTGGGATCTGATTGCAAAACATGCCCGGGCATGTCACATTTAGTCATTCGTGTTTGGAATCTTGCAATGACATCTATATCCCCCTCCCCGAACAGTCCTTCATCGTCTGCTTCGACCAATCTCACCTTCCGTCCGATAGGCCCCAATGATGCAGCTGCCATTCTGCAAATCTATCAGGAAGGCATTGACACAGGAAACGCAACATTTACCGCACAGGCACCCGATTGGACCGGTTGGGACCAGGGGCACTTGCAAAGTTGCCGCATCGCTGCGCTCTTGTCGGGAGAAATTGTTGGCTGGGCTGCGCTGTCAGCCTATTCGAGCCGCGATGTCTATCGCGGAGTTGCTGAACTCAGCATCTATATCACCTCAAGTGCCAAGGGCCAGCATGTCGGATCCCAGCTTATGGGCAGGCTCGTAGAAGCGTCCGAGCAAGAAGGATTCTGGACGCTACAAGCTGGCATCTTTACCGACAATGCGGCCAGTATTCGTTTGCATGAGAAATTTGGGTTTCGCTGCGTTGGTGTCCGCGAGAAGATAGCAAAGATGTCAAACGGCCCTCAAAAGGGATGTTGGCGGGACGTTGCCCTCTATGAGAGGCGCAGCAGCACCATCGGGCAATAGCACCGCTAGTTATCATCCTTGGGCAGGCTCATAACCGCCGCGCCCATGGCCACGCTGCAGATGGTGATCAACAGACCGAAAAACAGCAGCGCGATGGGGACGAGCGGATTTTCGCTATTAAAGATCAGATCCTGCAATCCGGCAGCATTTGTGGCGATAAGCCCAAATACGATGAGCACAGTGACCACGAAACCGATTAGCCAATTGATAGCGAGCAACCGGATCAAGGGATTCTGAATAATACCCTTAAAGCCTTTTTCCTGTTTTCGTGAGGCTGGCACCAGATCGGTAATTGGCATGCATGTCCTATTCTGCTTTTCAGCTCCCAGATAGAAGCGGGATCAAATCCCCTCCTGCGCTTTCGCTGCTACATTCACCTGTTCGCAATTATAGTTACTTTCCCTCATCTGTAAATGACACCTTGCGTCAATATCTCGTCAATTATGAGGAGCAAGCGCAGTGGAAATACATATACTCGTTCGATATATCCTCTAGACACATATATCGGTTCGTTATATAGACTTTAGATATATGCTGGCGCATTACACTCATAAGCTGGCATCACCTAATTGTCTGGATCACCTTATGAACGTTCGCAGTATCTGCCTCGCCATTCTTTTCTGTTCGGATCGGACCGGATATGACATCCGCAAATTTTCGACAGAAGGCAATTTCAGCTTTTTTATCGATGCCTCTTACGGCTCGATCTATCCGGCTCTCAATAAAATGGAAGCGGAAGGGCTGGTAACCGGCAGGCATGTGTCTGAAGAAGGAAAACCGGCGCGCAAGGTCTATTCGATCACGGATGCCGGTCGCGATGTCTTTTTTCAGGAACTTTTGCAACCACACAGGCCAGATATTTTTAAGTCCGAGTTCCTACTTATATCGATCTTTGCCCGATTGGTGGGGCCGGATGCTATCGAGGCAGCAATCGCACGGCAACTTGCCCATTTGCATGAGGAACTTGACGTAATCACTTCATGTAATGATTCAGAGCTGGAAGACCGCCCGCAGGACGGCAAATATGCGCTCACAGAAGAGGACAAAAAGGCTGCCGACTGGGCTCGTAGCTATGGCCTCTATTGTGTTCAGGCCAGCATTGACTATCTCAGGATGCATGGTAGCGCGCTGGTCGAAATTGCGAGAAACGGCCAGTTGTCTCAGCCGGAAGCCGAATTGAGGGCAATCAACTCATAAGTAAATCAGGTGTCGCGGCACACTTCATTAGTCTGCGACAATTTGTTGGTATTTGTATAGCTGCTCAGCAAGCAGGAGCTACTATAGCGAGGGACTATTTCATGGCGTTGCGACTCAAAGGCTCATATGGCCTGGCGCTGCTGTGTACGGCAGGTATTGTCGGGTGGATGGCAACCGGTAAAGCCGTTTTTAGCGGGCAGGAAACAGGGGACACCACCCCTCCTCCCGCCGTTCGCAATCAGGCACAGGAAGCAGAGGCCTTTCGGGTGGCCGTTCAACATTTCAATGCCAAGCCTAGACAGTCCAGTCTTACCATTCGTGGCAGGACCGAGGCTGATGCCAAAGTTACGGTCCGCGCGGAAACTTCCGCGATTGTTCGGTCAATCGAAGTTGAAAAGGGCCAGTGGGTTCACAAAGACGATTTGCTTTGTGAACTCGATGTGGGGTCTCGCGAAGCCAATCTGGCCAAGGCCAAGGCGGCTCTGGAGCAGGCGGAGTTTGACCTGTCCGCAAAAGAGCAACTGGCAACCAAGGGCTTCGCGTCCAAAACCCAATTGGCGGCTTTGCGCGCTGCGCGTGATGCCGCGATCGCTGGCGTCAAGGAAGCCCGCCTAGAGTTGGAGAGAACCCGTATTCTAGCACCAATTGATGGGCTGGTGCAGAGCGATCTGGCTGAAGTGGGCGATCAACTCAGCTCCGGCGGAGCATGTGCCGTTCTGATGGATCCCGATCCCATGCTTGTGGTCGGTCAGGTCTCGGAACGAGACATCGCTGCGGTCAAAGTTGGAAACAAGGCGGAGGTTACGCTCGTTACCGGCGAGAAGACTGATGGGAGCGTTCGCTTTGTAAGCGCCGCGTCTGATGTAGAAACCCGCACCTTCCTTGTCGAGATCGAGATCCCCAATCCGGATCGTCAATTGCGAGACGGGGGTAACGGCTGTTGCCAGCCTCAAACTGCCGCCCATCAAGGCCCATCTGATGAGCCCGGCTTACCTGACCCTCTCGGATGAAGGTATTGTGGGCGCTATGCAGGTAATTGATAGCAAAGCGCAATTCACCCCTGTTCATATCATTTCCAACGATGAAACGGGAATATGGGTCACAGGTCTGCCCGAGAAAGTGGAGCTGATTACCGTTGGTCAGGAATATGTCAAATCCGGGCAACCGGTGATCGCAGTTCCAGCAGACAAGCTGACCACAGCAGACGCTTCAGGGGAGTAGCAGGGATGCATAACGCTCTTGAAACCATTCTGCGCGCCAGGCGGGTCGTCATGACCCTCATGGTCGTTCTTCTGTTCGGCGGCATCATCAGCTACATCAATGTGCCAAAGGAAGCCAATCCGGATATCGACATCCCAATTTTCTATATCTCGGTTACGCAGCAAGGCATTTCGCCAGAAGACGCCGTAAGGCTGCTGGTCAAACCGATGGAAAACAAGCTGCAAAGTCTTGACGGCCTCAAGGAAATGACCAGCTTTGCCTCCGAAGGGCATGGCGGGGTTCTGCTGGAATTTACCGTCGACTTTGACAAGGAGTCGGCTTTGGCGGATGTCCGCGACAAGGTAGATCAGGCCAAGGCGGAAATGCCGACCGATGCGGATGAGCCGACCATTTCTGAAATGAACATGTCGCAGCAGCCCACCCTGTATGTGACCCTTTCCGGTGCGGTTCCAGAAAGGACGCTCTATCAGCATGCACGTCAGCTCAAGGACGAGATTGAAGGGATTTCTTCTGTTCTTGAAGCCAATCTATCGGGCAACCGCGATGAGCTTCTGGAAGTGGAGATCGACCAGCTACGCCTTGAATCCTATAATGTTACGCAGACAGAGCTGATCAATGCGGTAACCCTCAACAACCAGTTGGTGCCAGCGGGTTTTCTCGATAACGGTAAGGGACGCTTCAACTTGAAGGTTCCCGGCCTCATCGAGAGTGCCGAGGATGTCTACTCCATCCCCATCAAGCAAAATGGCGAGGGTGTGGTAACACTGGGCGATATCGCCAC
Organism: Cohaesibacter marisflavi; assembly: GCF_963665895.2. NCBI lineage: Bacteria > Pseudomonadati > Pseudomonadota > Alphaproteobacteria > Hyphomicrobiales > Cohaesibacteraceae > Cohaesibacter > Cohaesibacter marisflavi. The sequence continues at coordinate 1,431,180 of NZ_OY762534.1, forward strand.
CATCAAGCGCACATTCAAAGATCCGACAACCATTACGCGGGTGAATGGCAAGACAGCGATTACGGTTGAGATTTCCAAACGCCTCGGCACAAACATCATTGAAAATAATGATGCGGTTCGCAAGGTGGTTCATGATGTAACCAGTGACTGGAACCCGGCCATCAAGGTCAGCTTCCTACTCGATCAGGCTGAGCCGGTCAACGAGACTTTGGGGTCGCTGGAATCTTCTATCATGACGGCCATCGCACTTGTGATGATGCTGGTGCTGGCTGCACTCGGGTTCCGGTCGGCTCTGATGATCGGTATCGCGATCCCGACGTCCTTCATGATGGGCTTTCTAATCCTGTCGCTTCTCGACATGACACTCAACACGATGGTGATGTATGGGCTCGTGCTCACAGTGGGCATGCTCGTTGATGGCGCTATCGTGATCGTGGAATATGCAGACCGCAAGGTAGCCGAGGGCATGTCGCGTCAGGAAGCCTATATCAGGGCTGCCCGATTGATGTTCTGGCCGATTGCGGCGTCGACCGGGACCACGCTGGCCGCCTTTTTGCCCATGCTTCTATGGCCGGGCATCATCGGCGAGTTCATGAGCTATCTGCCGATCATGGTGATCATCGTTTTGTCTTCAGCGTTGTTGACGGCCATGGTGTTCCTGCCGGTTGTCGGCGGTTTCATCGGCAAGACATCCGCGTCTCGGGAAGAAATCGAAAACGCCAAGCATCTGTCTGGTGGCCACCATTTCAACCCCAAGGAAGTCACGGGAATGACCGGGGTTTATGCCCGTTTCCTGCATGTGCTGGTGCGGCATCCGCTGGGCAATATTGCCGCGATCCTTGGCGTGATCGCCATCATGATTGCCATCATCAGTCCCTTCTTATTCTTTGGCAAAGAGTTCAAGGCCGAACTCTTCGTCAACGAAGAACCACGCTATGCGATGGTTTATGTTTCGGCGCGCGGCAACATGTCCGCTCTGGAGAGCCGAGCCATCGTCAAGAGTGTCGAGGACGAGGTTTTGCAGGTCAAAGGCGTCAAGGATGTCGTGGCCACCTCAGCGCCTTCCGGCACGAGTAGCGGCGGCAACAGCCTCAGCTCGGACAGTAGCCGCCCGTCAGACGCAATCGGGTCTCTTGCATTGGAACTCTCGGACTTCTGCTGTCGCAGACCGGCGGAAGAGATTTTCACCGAGATCCGCGATAGGACCGAGAAATATCCGGGCATTCTGGTAGCCGTTGCCAAGACCGAAGAAGGCCCTCCGACGGGTAAGGACATCAACCTTGAAATCACCTCGAACAATTATGATCAGGTTTCCAAGGTTACCGGCATTGTGCGTGACCATGTTGATGGTATCACCAATCTGGTAGACATCGAAGACGGGCGCCCCCTGCCCGGCATCGAATGGGAACTCAAGATCGACCGCGAGCAGGCCGGACGTTACAACGCCTCCATTGCAACGGTCGGCTCCATGGTTCAGCTTCTCACCAACGGGGTCATGATCGGCAAATATCGCCCGGACGATTCCGAGGATGAAGTGGATATTCGCGTTCGCTTGCCCAGAGATCAGCGCAATCTGGATCATCTGGATGAGCTGAAACTGCCTACCAGCAACGGGCTCGTGCCCATCAGCAACTTCGTCAAGGTGGAAGCCCGACAGAAAGTATCGTCCATCACGCGTAAGGATGGCTTCTACGCGATGAGCGTCAAGGCAACCGTTGACCAAAGCGACGGCACGACTGTCGACGCCAAGGTGCGCGAGATCGATGATTGGATAAAAGCTCAGGATTGGCCCAAAGGCGTGACCTTCAAATTCCGCGGCGCGGATGAAGACCAGAAAGAGTCCGGCCAGTTCCTTGCCAAAGCTGCGGTCGCGGCACTGTTCATCATGGCGATGATCCTCATCACCCAGTTCAACAGCTTCTATCAGACCGCCCTTACGCTGATGACCGTCGTCTTCTCGATCTTCGGCGTGCTTCTGGGCATCGTCGTGACGGGACAAACCTTCTCGATCATCATGACGGGTACGGGCGTTATGGCGCTTGCAGGGATCGTGGTGAACAACGCGATTGTTCTCATCGATACCTATAACCGCTTCCGATCCGAGAAGGTCGAGGTCGTGGAGGCTGTCATCAAGACGGCGGCTCAGCGTATTCGGCCTATCCTGCTGACAACCATTACGACGATTGCGGGTCTTATTCCCATGGCGACAGGGATCAATCTGGACTTCTTCAATCGTGTGATTGCTGTGGGCTCCATTACAGCTGCATGGTGGATACAGCTCTCAACGGCAGTTATCGCCGGTTTGGGTTTCTCGACCATCCTCACGCTGATCCTGATACCGGTACTGCTTGCCTTCCCGACAGTTACGCTGAAGCCGATGATGCGCCGTACAGGCCGCCTGTTTGGCTTCAAACGCAGAGCGCATCAGGCACCACAGGCCGCGGAATAGACGGACAGATACGACTAGGCCAAAGCATTAGAACATGACAAAACCCATCGGCAATCCAGCCGATGGGTTTTCTTTTAAAATATATTTTAGATATATCTTGACTCGAACTAATTAGACGCCTATTTAAGATATATCTTAGTTATATCTATAAAGGAGAATTAAAATGATTACAGAAGAATTTTCTCCCTCAGGTCGCAGACAGGGACGGCGCAGAGATTGCGACGCCAGCGGGCCTCATGGTCACCAATTTCCAGAACAAGCCATGATGCAGCGCGGAAGAGGACGCAAGGGACGCGGAAACGATGGTTGGCCAGAAGGCTTTGCAGCGTCCGGAGATCCATCCGGTCGTGGCGGCTTCATGGGCGGTCGTGGAGCTGGCCGTGGTGGTCACTCCGGCGGTCGAGGCTTTGGCAATGGTGGAGGCGGTCGACGTCGTGGCCGTTTCCTGAACCATGGCGACATTCGCCTGTTGGCTCTGGCCCTTATCGAACATGAGCCACGCCATGGCTATGACATCATCAAGGAAGTGGAAGCACTCACCGACAGCTTCTATGCGCCGAGCCCGGGGGTTATTTACCCTACCCTTACCTATCTTGAAGAAGCCGGCTATTGCGCGGTTGAGAGTGATGGCAACAAAAAGCGTTACGCCATCACACCCGAAGGGCTGGCTTTTCTTGATGAACATCGGGCCGAGGCCAATCGCATTATCGAAAAGCTTAAGGCATTGGTGGCACGCGCAAAGCAAGAAGACCCAAGCCATGGGGCCAACGCAACGTCTCTGCCACTCAGTGTCGAGACAGCCCTGTTGAACTTGCGAGAAACAGCAGCACAAAAGCTGAAGGACAACCCGTCGGCCTCAATGACAATTGTGCAGAAGCTTCTGACTGTTGCCGAAGAGCTTTAGCCGCCCCATTAGTGTGCCTCATTAGACCGAGGCGATAGAAAGTAACTGGCGCTTTCACAGCTTTATCCAGGCGGGCAAGCGCCTTTTTAGTTCCAGAATTTCTCAAGACTTGCGGGACTGAGGGTCAGTCGTCGTCGTCATCCATATCATCTGCGTCTGCGACCATACCGTCCGTGATCGGATTGTCTTCCGGCATCTGTCTGTCATGGCGATACCAAGCGCGACGGGCAAACGGAATCGAAGCCAGATAGATCAGAACGAGCACCGTCATTGTCATCCACGGATAGGAAAAGAGGATGGCAACAAACGCCACTACGCCTAAGATGAGCGGCAACACATTGGCACGCGGAATGCGCAGGCCGACGGTTTTGCCTGAATAGCTTGGCACCGTGGAGACGACCAGCATGGCGATGAAGAGCGTATAGACAAGCACAATAGGCGCCGCAAGATCGGAATGCGGCAAGCCGGACAGTTCCAGATAAATCGGAGCTAGAACACATAGGGCTCCGGCTGGAGCAGGCACGCCAACGAAGAAATTCTTCTTCCAAGCAGGCTGGTTTTTGTCATCCAGAGCGACGTTGAAACGCGCAAGCCTTAAAACCATGGCTATGGCAAAGAGCAAAGATCCGATCCAGCCGATGGACTGGAAGGCATGAAGGATCCAAACATGCAGGATGAGAGCCGGTGCGACACCGAAATTGACGAAATCTGTCAGAGAATCCAACTCGGCACCGAAGCGGGACTGCCCCTTGAGCATGCGAGCCACGCGCCCATCGATACCATCAAGAAAGGCTGCGGCCGCAATTGACACCAGCGCGGTTTCAAAGCGCCCGTCAATTGCCATGCGAATACCCGTCAGGCCCGCGCATAGCGCCATAAGGGTAACAAGGTTAGGAGCGATCAAGCGAAAAGGAACGGCCTTGAAGCCCTGTTTAGGCCGATTTTCATCCGGATCAAACGCTTGAAACGGATTGTTGATGCCGTGATCTTGATCGTCTGCCATTAGCTTCTCGCGTTATGCCTCTTGTTGTGAGTACCTTGCTCTTTGGCTTGTTGAGCGTCATGCCGTGTTAGAAATTCAGTCTGCGAGCCTTATTGCTCTCTATGGGCGCCGATGCTCTCTTGCACGCCTTCCATATTGGCGAGAATGGTTTCACCGGCAATCATTGTTTGCCCTTCCACAACAATCGGCACGATGTGAGAAGGCAAATAAACATCCACGCGGCTGCCAAAACGGATAAGACCGAAGCGTTCTCCTGTAGGCAGGTTTTCGCCCTCCTCGGACCAGCAAACAATACGACGTGCCACAAGCCCTGCAATCTGGGTCACTCCGACCGGACCATATTCCGTATCAAGAATCAAGCTGTTACGCTCGTTGTCTTCGCTGGCCTTGTCGAGTTCTGCATTGAGAAACTTGCCCGGCTTGTAAGCCACCTTCATGACCTTGCCCTTGATGGGAGCCCGGTTCACATGAACATTGAACACATTCATGAAAACGGAAACACGCATCATCGGCTCGTTGCTCAACCCCAATTCCTTGGGAGGTGTGGCAAGGCCAACTCCGGAAACAATGCCATCTGCCGGGGAAATGACGAGCCCCTTTTTGAGAGGCGTCACACGCGCAGGATCGCGGAAGAAATAGCAGCACCAGAGGGTCAAAAACAGGCCGATCCAGAACAAGGCAGACACGAACCATCCAAGAATGACCGTTGCCACGGCGAAGATCGCAATGAACTTGTGCCCCTCAGGGTGAATGGGAACCACGCTCTTGCGGATGGAATCGATGATCGTCACTGGCTTTTACCTTTCTTTTCCGGCAAATGCCGCTCGGCTGGAAAACTGGCCCAGACCAAAGCAATTGCGTCAAAGGGTGCATATCGTCAAAGAGCTTTCAAAGCCCGATTTAGAAACAGCTTTTAACGTACCTTTCCAGCCACGCCAAGTCACCATACGCTTTCTGTGCAAGTTCAGTGCCTCAAAATCCGGATTACTCGATTAGAGACAGAGCCGCATCCCTTTCCAGTCAGACAATCTGCTCCATGCCGACCATTGGCGCACCACTGATAGACACATAGCGATCAATCATCGCTTCTTCCTCGGGTTGCAATGTTACACTGCGCGGATAGATAGGACGATGGCGGTCTGCAAGAACCGGAATATGCCAGCCCTCGGTTTCTTCAACGAATCTTTTAATACCTGCCTCGCCGAATTTATCGAAAAAGCCTTGCATCACGGCATCGATGTAGGACTGCAAAATCGGGAATTTCGGATCGGATGCATTGGTCAGCGCCGGTTGGCCAACATAGATGTAATAATCGACGAGATCGGTCAGAGCCAGTTCACTCTGCATATCATATGTCTTGATCCGGACGCGGGTATAGTGCGCTTCACGCAGATCCACCTGCGGGAGATGCTCTTTGCGATCAAAGACAAGCAACCCGTCGCAATAGGCGTCCGCACAAGGCGTCACAGATAGGGCCACGGCCCCGTGCAGCCCGAGAGCCTTGCGTTCCGGGCTTGCTTCCCAGACGGACCAGTGGCGCTTATAGCCCTTCAGCCTTACAGCAACGCCGAAGCTTTCAGCATTTCTTGTTTTGTCATTGACGAGAGAGCCATAGCCGAAATAGGCCACCCATTCTTCGGGGTTGTCGAGGACATCTTGCAAAGTCACGATTTTCTTCCAGATTGCGGACAATGAAGCAGGATTGGCGGCTCCCCGGCGGCATAGCGCCAGTCACAGCCTCTGCATCATCCATATTTTCATGAGTCTTCTTTTCAAGACAGGATCATATTTCACGCGCCGTTTTGTTTCAACAAAGCCCTGTTTTTTGTAGAAGGCAAAGGCGCGATGATTTTGGGCGAGGACTTCCAATGTGAGAAAGCGGCGCCCTTGGTCTAGCATCGTGCTGCGCGCCTCATCCATAAGTGCCTGCGCAACCCCTTTACCCTGCCAGACAGGTGACACCCAGAGATCTGAAAGATAGCCCTTGTGGTTATCATAGCCACAAAACCCGAGGACCGCGCCGTCCAACTCTGCGACGATGATTCGCTCCCCGGCCTCCACAGCACCGGAAGCAAAAGAACAGAGGTAGAGCCGGAAGGCTTCTTGCAATGCTATAAACTGATCGTGGGAGAAAGCCTCCAGACACCCCCTTATGGTGCTCTGCCAGGCTTCAAGGCCGCACAGGGTGGCGGCCTCGACATCGTGGGGCAAGATGGGTCTTATCGAAAGCGGCAACGCATCCAGAGCTTGTTCCCCCTGACTTGCGCCTTTCGCTTTCTTATCGTTTCCCATCTCACCGCTGGCCACTTTATTTGCGTAGGCGGCGGGTCGGCTCTTTCATGGTGACCAGCTCTTCCGCAGCTGTCGGATGGACAGCAACGGTTGCATCGAAGTCCGCCTTGGTGGCGCCCATCTTGATGGCAATACCGAGCAATTGGGACATCTCACCAGCATCCGGCCCAAGTATGTGACAGCCAACCACCTTATCACTATCGGCCGCGACAATGACCTTCATGAGCATTTTCTCATCATTGCCAGCAAGAGTGTTTTTCATGGGCCGGAATTTGGCTACATAGACATCCAGATTGCCATAGACCTTCACGGCTTCGGCTTCTGTCAGACCGACCGTGCCAATTTCTGGCTGAGTGAAGACCGCCGTTGCGATATTGTCGTAGTCCGTGGTGGTTGGATTGTCATTAAAGAGGGTCTCGGCCAAAGCGGCACCCTCGCGAATGGCCACCGGCGTGAGATTGACCCGATCGGTCACATCCCCCACTGCGAAGATGTGATCAATGTTGGTCCGGTTATACTCGTCAACCTTGACCGCACCGTTGCTGGCAAGGTCTACGCCGACAGTTTCAAGACCAAGGCCGGTGGTATAAGGCGAACGCCCGATGGCGCAAAGAACCTGATCGGCCTGAAGGGTTCGGCCGGAGGTTGTTGTTACCGTCAGGCCTTCATCATGGCGCTCGACAGAAGCGAGATTGTCATGTGTCAGAATTTGAACGCCGCGATTTTCCATTTCTTCATGCAAGGTCGCGCGGACGTCATCATCAAAGCCGCGCAAGATTTCCTCGCCACGGTAAAGTACAGTTGTCTCGGCGCCGAGACCATTAAAAATACCGGCAAATTCAAGCGCGATATAGCCCGCACCGACAACAACAATCCGCTCGGGCATTTTATCAAGATTGAACACCTCATTGGAGGTGATGAGATTTTCCACGCCAGAAAGATCCATCGGCATATTCGGGCGACCACCTGTTGCAACCAGAATATATTTGGCCGTCACGTGACGTTCTTCACCAGCCAGCCAAATGCGGTGCGGAGCCTGAATTTCGGCACGTGACTGGATGACTTCCACATCATGGCGCTCGAGATTCTTGATATAGAGACCATTGAGGCGCGTGATCTCGGCATCCTTGCGCTCGATGAGCGTTTTCCAGTCGAAGGATGTTTCCCCAACGGTCCAGCCAAAGCCTGCGGCATCTTCAAATTCATGAGCGAATTTGGACGCATAAACCATCAGTTTTTTGGGAACACACCCCCGAATAACGCACGTCCCTCCGACCCGATATTCCTCGGCGACCGCAACCTTCGCACCATAGGTAGCAGCCATACGGGCGGCACGTACGCCACCGGAGCCCGCCCCAATCACAAACAGATCATAATCAAATTCACTCATTTCCATGCCTCATAACAAAATGGCCACCCTGCGCGTTTGGTGCGGATATGGGTGGCAGCTTTTCTCTACCCGGTGCGATATAGTCATCTGGTTTTGAAGATAAGCAGACACGCCAAGATTGAAAGAGTGAATTTGAAAATAATTCGCATTTCACCGCATCAAAAAAATGTTGATCATGCGTGATGCCATCGCCGTCCCCTCACGATGCGAGAGAAAACAAAAAAGGCGCAAACCCAACGGATTTGCACCTTTTGATTTCAAGGGCCGAATTTCCGAACATCCTATTCGGAGAATTTATAGCCTTTCTTGTTCAGTTCTTCCTTGGCAGATTTGACGATAATATTCGTCAGGATTGCCGAAAATTCCTGAACACCGCGTACGGATTCACCGAGAATACGTGGCTGATAGTTCGCAAATTTCTGTCCAGCTGGCGTTTTAAAGAAGGCCAGAACTTCATTCAGTTCGTCTTCTTTCAAATAACGTGTCCATGCAACAGCGATGGACCGCACCAATTGAGGGCGTTGATCTTCATACTGCTTGGAAATCTCGTCGACCGTTGCAATGACGTCCTTTTCAGCAGACGGATTTTCGCGGATCAGCCAACGTTTGGAATTCAGCACGATTTGCTTCAGGGTGTCTTCGAACGGAGGAACTGTACCGGTCTGTTCGACGACGTCGATTGCGGCCTGCATATGGGTATCAACCACCTGTGTTGACTGTTCCGTTGTGCTTTCAGCCTGCGCGTTGGCATCCTGGGCGAAAGCCGAAGCAGACATGCCTGCGCAAATCACAGCAGCAGAGAGCATGGTAGCAAGGGCAGTTTTTTTCATGTTTCAGTCCTTTTGCGAAAATCCTATGATAATCAAATTCGTGTGCTTTAACTAACGGGGTCTATGATCGACACACCGTCTTCGCCAGCAACAACTGCTTTAGAGGCTATACCAACGAACAATCCGGTTTCTACCACACCCGGGATCGCACGCAATGCCGTGTCCAGTCCCTCTACATCGGAAATACGGCCAAATGTTGCATCAATAATGAAATGCTGACCATCTGTGACGAAATTCGTGCCGTCTGCGGCTTTCCGCTGGGTCAGTGAGCCCTGCATGCCAAACCGCTTACAGACATCTTCCAGCGCAATCATGGTAGAACCAAGCCCGAATGGCATGACTTCGATAGGCAGCGGAAAGACGCCAAGCGCATCGACAATCTTGGTTTTGTCGGCGATGACGATCATGTTTTTGGAAGCCGAAGCAACGATCTTCTCACGCAGGAGAGCTCCGCCGCCGCCTTTGATGAGGCGCATCTTCGGGTCGATTTCATCGGCGCCATCAACCGTAAGATCTAGCTGCGGGGTTTCTTCCAGCGTGGTGAGTGGTACGCCGTTTTTCTTGCACAATTCAGCGGTGCGTTCAGATGTGGGCACTCCGATGATTTTCATACCGGCAGCCACTTTCTCCCCCAAAAGCTCAACAAAGTGAAGAGCGGTCGAGCCGGTACCGATACCAAGCTTCATGCCATCTTCAACAAATTCCAATGCAGCAGCCGCTGCCTGTCTTTTCAGCTGTTCACTCATGATTTTACTGTCTTATCTCTAAGGTAATCGGGCCCACTGCCATAAATCTCCCAAACAGCGGCTTGGCTCCACCCGGGGTAGTTGAGCAAGTGGCCCTGCCCAATGAATATTTTACCCTGCCCCGCTCATATCATGCCGCCAGCATCACGCCAAGTGCCCCAAAGGGGCTTGCAGCTATGTCATGGAAGGGATTTGAAGTCTATTCTAGTCTCGCTCGCATTTTTTGACTATTTGATTCGATCCGACAGATCCAATATGTCACTTGAAATTAAGGCGGAATATCCGGCCGCCGACGTCAACCTGTTGTACGAAAGATAGATAATGACTGATAGCCGTTTTTCCTGCGTTTTGTTTGATCTCGATGGGACACTTGTCGACACGGCTCCTGATCTCACGGGAGCCCTCAATCATGTTCTTTCCCAGCATAATCTGGCGCCCTTCTCTGTTCAAAAGGTAAGGAACACCGTTGGTTTTGGCGCAAGGATTACCATCGAACGCAGCTTTGCCCATTATGGAAAGACGCTCTCAGAGGACGCTCTGGATTTGGCGCATGCACAGTTCCTTGCCCATTACAGCGAGAATATCTGCAAGAACAGCACCCTTTTTCCCGGCGTTGACACTGTGCTGGAAGACTTCAAGAGCAATGGCATACGCATGAGCGTGTGCACCAACAAAACCGAAAATCTGTCTTTGGATCTGCTGGAACAGATCGGAGTTTCCCACTATTTCAGTTCCATTTGTGGCTCTGACACCGTGCCCAACAAGAAACCGCATCCCGATCACATTTTTTCTGCCATCAACCGCGCTGGAGGCATTACCGAGGAATCCATCCTGATTGGTGATAGCATGGCAGATGTGGAAGCAGCGCGCGCGGCAGGAATCCCTGTCATAGTCATGCGCTATGGCTACACGGCAATCCCGTCAGACGAGCTGGGAGCAGATCTGGTGCTGGACGCCTTTTCCCAAATCCCGCAGGCTTTGCGGGACTTGTCTCATTAAGAGCGTCTGGTTGACCGGATCGCCTTCTCCTACTCCCGCATAGCCGCAACCGTGGCAATGATCTGTCCCTTCACATTGTTTATGTGATCGGACAACAATCGGCCAGCAAGATAGGTGTCTTTCATGTGGGCAGCATCTATCATAGCTTGGTGCTGTTGATGCGCCCGCTCCTGAGCATCCTTTGAGAGCGTTAGCTGAAGGCGTACATATCGATCAGCATTGTCATGCACGCGCTTAAGAAGCTTGAGCGTGGTGGGCTTGTTGGCGGCCCTGTAAAGGGAACTGTGAAACTGCCAATTGAGCGGCCCCCACTCCTTGACAGGCGCATGACGCATGGCATCAAGTGCCTCTTGCGCCTCGGCAAAGTCTTCCTGGGTGATCGCGGGGATCGAATGCTCGAACAGCCACACTTCAAGCATGGTTCTGATCTCAAACAATTCCTCAATCTCGGAAGGTTCAAGCCGCGTCACCTCAGCTCCCTTGTGGGAGACAAGCGTTATCAACCCTTCGGCTTCAAGCAGCCTGAGTGCTTCACGCACAGGAATACGGCTGACACCCAATTCATGCGCCACAGCTTCCTGTCGGACCTGAGCACCTTCTTTGATGTCGCCATTGAGAATGCGATTTCTAAGTTCGTCAGCCACAATGCTGGTTGTGGTTCGTCTTTCTATTCGAGCCATTTGGCTGGTTCCAAATCGAGGTTACGGCGCATTTTCATGGATTGGCCGTTTTCTGAATAGGTCTCTTTTCAAAACGCTATCATGAGAGTTTCGATCTGGTCGAGCAAAAATGACATAAAATATCCAATTAGGGCCAAGCCCGGCCAACTCCTCCCGATAAAAGCAGTCGGTTCGGCGACCGACTGCACAAATATCGGGAGTTTGATTGATTTTTCAGCATATTGCAGAGGAAACGGAGACGAGTTTCCACATGCCTTTAGGGCTCTGCACGCACTTATTGTGGTGCGATCATCTTTTCAGGACGCACCCATTTGTCATAATCGTCTTCTGAAACAAAGCCCAGATTCACAGCCTCCTCCTTGAGGGTCGTGCCATTCTTATGCGCCGTTTTGGCGATCTTGGTGGCGTTATCATAGCCGATATGGGGGGCAAGTGCGGTTACAAGCATCAAGGACCGCTGCATTAAAGCGCCGATCTGGTCTTCATTCGCAGTGATCCCGACCACACATTTGTCAGTGAAACTATGGGCCGCGTCGGCAAGCAACCGGATCGACTGGATTGTGTTGTAGGCGATGATCGGTTTGAAAACGTTTAGCTCAAAATGCCCCTGCGAGCCAGCCATTGCGACGGCGGCGTTGTTCCCCATCACCTGAGTACAAACCATGGTCATAGCCTCACACTGGGTCGGGTTGACTTTGCCTGGCATGATGGATGACCCCGGCTCATTTTCCGGCAGGGAAATCTCGCCCAGACCTGACCTTGGACCAGAACCAAGCAGTCGAATATCACTCGCAATCTTGAACAGGCTGGCAGCGAGCGTGTTCAGCATGGCGTGAGCTTCCACCATGGCGTCATGGGTGGCCAATGCTTCAAACTTGTTTGGTGCGGTGACAAAGGGAAGCCCGGTAAAATTAGCGACTTCTTCTGCAAACTTCTCCGCAAAACCAATTTTGGCATTCAGCCCAGTGCCAACGGCTGTGCCCCCTTGGGCGAGAGCGTGAAGCGCTGGCAAGGCGCTGGAAACACGGCGAATGCCATTTTCCACCATCGCCGAATAGCCGGAGAATTCCTGCCCGAGCGTAAGGGGCGTTGCGTCTTGCAAATGGGTTCGCCCAATTTTGATAATGTCCTTGAAGGCATCGGATTTCTCGGCCAATGCTGCGTGGAGCTTTTCCAGAGCCGGTATCAGGCTGTTGCTGATTTCCTCAGCGGTCGCAATATGCATCGCCGTGGGGAACGTATCGTTGGATGATTGGCTTCGGTTGCAGTGGTCGTTGGGATGTACAGGCGTTTTCGAGCCCAGTTCTCCACCCAGAATTTCAATGGCGCGGTTGGAGATCACTTCATTGGCATTCATGTTGGATTGAGTGCCCGAGCCTGTTTGCCATACGGACAGCGGGAAGTGATCGTTCAATTTGCCCTCGGCCACTTCTTCAGCGGCACTGATGATGGCGCTCCCTATTTTGGGTTCCATGTTGTCGAGTGCGAGATTGGCTCGAGCTGCCGAAAGCTTGATAATACCAAGAGCGCGCACGATGGGCGCTGGCATGGTTTCTTCGCCGATCGGAAAGTTGATCAGGGAACGCGCGGTTTGCGCTCCATAATATTTATCTGAAGGGACTTCGAGTGGGCCAAATGAATCGGTTTCCACGCGCACATTGCTCATAATTCTCTCCCGTCCTTAATATTGGACATGATTGTAAAATGGCTTCAAGAAGTGAGGCCAGTTGGTTGTCTTTCGACCCATTCAGGCGGTCCAGTCAAAAGAGTGCGGTCCCTGTCCTACATTTGTGGTTGGTGAGCGTAACGTCAAGTGTCTGAACTCCCAATTACGGTGCTGACTAAACAGATAAAGGCCATCTCAAGGGAGATGGCCTTCTTTAAAAGACAGTCAAAATTATTGCGATGGTTGCATCAAGTGAGCTGCAGGCTTCCCTTTGCACCCATCAGCATGGGAACCACTTCTTCTGCCGTTATTACCTGCATGCGTTCGTCGATCTCATCCTCGGATACGCCGTTGTGAACCATACAGGCCTTGCAGACCAGAATTTGCCCACCCTCTTTGAGAAACGCTTCCTGCAGGGGCTGTGCTGGCTGGAACGGCGCACCGATATCGATGCCTTCAAGAGCCCCCTTCTTGGCCAGATGCACGGCATCCACCATCAGCATGATGGTAGCGCTATGACCTTGAGCAAGGGCCTGCACGCCCATGGTATAAGCCACCGTGATTTTGTTGGGGTCGTCTGCGTTATTGAAGAGCGTGCTGACGTAATCTGTTTGCTTGGCCATTCTCTTTCCTCACTGATTAAATTGGAAATGATCATAAAATGCGATTTGGACCGGTTGGGAATCCGCGTCATGGAAATCTAGTATATTATTTATTTCTTATATTCGAATTTTTCAAGAAAACAATTTGCCACAGGTCGGACACGGTCTTGTGTGGAAAGATCTGCACAAAATTTGACGCAGGATTTGCCATAAGAAGGACTTGAAATTTGCCCTCAAGCCCTGCACTCATTGATTTGCGGAATTTCCTTTGCATCAGGGTGACACCGATCAAAGACAGCTCTCCCAATTGATGCAATCAGATCTCCATATTTTGGAAGCGGGTGGGCCACCCGTTATCGGAACTGCAAACAAGGACCGAAAATGAGCACTAAAGCATATAAGCTCTTTCCTATGGGAAAGGATGAAACCACTTATCGCAAACTGACCTCCGACTATGTTTCGGTTGAGTCTTTCAAGGGCAAGGACGTCCTTGTGGTCCAAGAAGAAGGCATCCGCCTTCTAAGCGAAACGGCATTCATCGATATCGCCCATCTGCTACGCCCGGATCACCTGGCACAATTGCAGAAGATTCTGGAAGATGACGAAGCAACCCAGAATGACAAATTCGTTGCGCTTGACCTGCTCAAGAATGCCTGCATTTCTTCCGCGGGCGTTTTGCCAATGTGTCAGGACACCGGTACAGGCATCGTTGTCGGCAAGAAAGGCAAGAATGTCTGGGTGGAAGGCGATGAAGAAGGCGCACTGAGCCAGGGCGTGTTCGACGCCTACGACAAGAAGAACCTGCGCTACAGCCAGCTTGCACCGCTGACCATGTTCGAAGAAAAGAACACGGCCAACAACCTGCCAGCACAGATCGACATCTTCTCTGAAGGGGAAGACGCCTACAAATTCCTGTTCATGGCGAAAGGTGGCGGCTCGGCCAACAAGACCTTCCTGTATCAGGGAACCCCTTCCCTGCTGACCAAAGATCGTCTGCTTGCCTTCCTTGAAGAAAAGATCAAGACGCTCGGCACGGCTGCCTGCCCGCCATACCATCTGGCCATCACCATCGGCGGCCTGTCTGCAGAGCTGAACCTGAAAACCACCAAGCTCGCTTCTGCTCACTATTATGATGAGCTTCCGACCGAAGGATCCGAGATGGCAAACGCCTTCCGCGATCTGGAAATGGAAGAAGAAATCCTGAAGCTCGCACGCGGCACCGGCATCGGCGCACAGTTTGGCGGCAAATATTTCTGCCATGACGTGCGTGTCATCCGCTTGCCTCGCCATGGTGCATCCCTGCCGATTTCCATCGGCGTTTCCTGCTCGGCTGACCGCCAGTGCAAAGGCAAGATCACCAAAGACGGCATCTTCATCGAAGAGCTGGAAACCAATCCGGCACAGTATCTGCCAGAAGTTGATGAGGAAGCTTTGGGTGGCGAAGTCGTCAAGGTTGACCTCAACCAGCCAATGGCAGAGCAGTTGGCTGTTCTGACCAAATATCCGGTCAAGACCCGCCTCAGCCTGAGTGGGCCGCTCATTGTCGCCCGAGACCTTGCTCATGCCAAGATCCGCGCACGCCTTGAAGCTGGCGAGCCGATGCCTGAATATCTGAAAAACCATCCGGTTTATTATGCAGGCCCGGCCAAGACCCCGTCCAACTATGCCTCCGGTTCCTTCGGCCCAACCACGGCTGGCCGTATGGACAGCTTCGTTGATCAATTCCAGTCCTTCGGCGGCTCGATGATCATGTTGGCAAAAGGCAACCGTTCCAAGGCTGTCACCAACGCATGTAAAGAACATGGTGGCTTCTATCTTGGTTCCATTGGCGGACCGGCTGCACGCTTGGCTAAGGACTGCATCAAGAAAGTTGAATGCATCGAATATCCTGAACTCGGCATGGAAGCTGTCTGGCGCATTGAAGTGGAAGACTTCCCGGCCTTCATCGTGGTCGATGACAAGGGCAATGACTTCTTTGCAGAGCTCGATCTGTAAGTAGAGCTGTCGTTACCCTGTCAGTTGACACTATCAAATCACGCGGGTCCGGCCTATCATGGTCGGGCCCGTTCCTTTTTCCTCTTCCCAGTGACATTTAGTGAAAGGATTTTCGCCATGCGCAAGAGAACCATTCTATGCCCACTCATCGAAAATGATGGCGCCTATTTGCTCTGTAAGATGCCGTCTCATCGCGGAGTCTTTCCGGGCCAATGGGCTCTTTCGGGAGGAGGATTGGAAGAGGGAGAAACAATCGAGGAAGGCCTGCGCCGGGAGATTCGCGAAGAACTGGGCGAGGCTCTCACAATAGACAGCGTCAAACCATGGACCTTCCGCGATGATACGCGCGTAAAAACCTATCCTGACGGCTCAACCGAAGAGATCTACATGATCTATCTGATATTTGATTGCCACGCGACCAACCGGGATGTCGCATTCAATGAAGAATTTGAAGCCATCGCCTGGGTAACGCCCGAGGAGTTATCAAGTTATGACTTGAACGAGGCCACCCAGATAACTCTAAAGGCTAAAGGTTTGATTTGATCCCTTGAATCACAGCGAGCGGATACGGGGGCTTTCCACGACGAATCAATCAATTTTCTACTTCTGATATACGCCATTACCCCGCTCTTCGTTTGATACACTAAAGGGAAATGACTATCGCAAGAAAGAACACCTTTTGGCACCGGAGACCTCTTGAACTGTTGCAAAAGCACCACAAGAAGGGCGTGCTTTTAAAAAATAAACAAAATTGTGATAGCAACAAATTCAAAAAGTCTTGCGTGGTCACTTCATATTTAGAAAATAGCCGTAACGCTTTCTTGGCAACAATTTCGTTTGGCTTTGCTCAGCCGGGGCAGTTTAATTGGCTGTTGACGCGAAGCTTGGCATTTTAAATTCGGGACAAAATAATGAGAAAACTGATCACTCTTGGTGCTAGTCTTCTGTTCGGCCTCGCTGTAGCCGTCACAAGTGCTAACGCTTCCAAATATTTCGACATGGAATCGCAGACTTGGAAAGACGTCAATGGCTATGCCCATGGCGGCAAGTCTCCCATCAAGCGCAAGACCGTCAAATATTCAGGCCCTTTTGCCAAATCGGCTGAAGGAACCATTGTCATCAATACCAAAGAACGTCGCCTCTATTATATCATGGGCAACGGCAAAGCCATGAAATACGGAATCGGCGTTGGTCGCCCGGGCTTCCAGTGGACTGGTACCCACCGCGTGAGCCGCAAGGCTGAGTGGCCAGGCTGGACCCCTCCACCTGCAATGCGCAAGCGTGTTCCGAACCTGCCAGCTCACATGAAAGGCGGCCCGAACAACCCTCTGGGTGCGCGCGCCATGTATATCGGCTCCACGATTTACCGTATTCACGGGTCTAACGAACCATGGAGCATCGGGCAGGCCGTTTCGTCTGGCTGCATCCGACTTGCCAACGAAGATGTGATTGACCTTTATGAGCGCGTTAAAGTCGGCGCCAAGGTGCATGTCATTCAGGCAAACCAGTAATACAGGCAATAATGCCTTTTGGTTGAAACATTTCAAAGCCGGTCCTTTAAAGGGCCGGCTTTTTGTTTAGGGTACTTGTTGTTTGTTATGCAGCATTCCTAGAGGCAAGAGATACTCCTCTTTTGCTAGCCGCGATCAAGCCCTTGTGCTTCAAGCGCTTGCAGATACTCGGCCCAGATCGCGTCCATCGCTTCTCCTGATTCCTTGAAGTAATCCCAAGTGAAATAGCCAGAATCATGCAAATCGGTAAAAAACAGCCGCACAGCATAATTTCCAACAGGTTCAACCTTCATGATTTCAACATCGCGCTTGCCGCCAATGGTCTTTTTCTGCGAAGGGTGATGGCCCTGCACTTCAGCGCTTGGCGAAGTAACCCGCAGGAATTCAGCCGAAAACTCGTAGGCACTTTCGTCATCGAAAGCCACTATCAGGCTTTTTTTGTCCTTCTTCAGGCGGATTTCCGTAGGCCAGGCCTTTGTCATGGTGGCGTTCCTTTTATTTCGTTCAATCAGAGCATGCGCAATAAGCCAGTGCGGGGCAAGACCGGGCCTGTCCATCGTCACTTGTTTGTGAAACGCGCTTTGAAGATTGGCAATTGATGGTTTCTGCGATTGACTTGTAAGGGCGGGTTGTATCAACATCCGGTTTTCTCAATTCATGATGAGACAAGTCATAATTAAATGCAAGGAAGAGCCAATGCGCTTTAGTGACGCTGAAGGACAGACAGGAGCCCCGTTGATCGACCCCTTTGGCCGGACAATTACCTATCTGCGCCTGTCCGTTACGGACCGTTGCGATTTTCGATGCGTCTATTGCATGGCCGAGAATATGCATTTTCTGCCCAAGGCCGAAATCCTGACATTGGAAGAGCTGGATCGGCTCAGCACCGTTTTCATAGACCATGGCGTCAAGCGGCTGCGGCTCACAGGCGGCGAACCTCTTGTGCGCAAGGGCATCATGACGCTTGTCTCGTCCCTGTCGCGTCATCTGGAAACTGGCGCGCTTGAGGAATTGACCCTGACCACCAACGCCTCTCAGCTTTCCCGTTTTGCCAAGGATCTGGCGGCCGCTGGCGTTCGCAGGATCAATGTATCCCTTGATAGTCTTAGAGAAGACCGCTTTCGCGCCATCACCCGCTGGGGTCGATTTCAGCAAGTCATGGACGGCATTGACGCCGCTCTGGCGGAAGGGATCAAGATCAAGCTCAATGTCGTCGCCCTAAAAGGGGTCAATGATGATGAATTTGACGACATGATCCACTTTTGCCATGAGCGCAATATGGACATCACCTTTATAGAAACCATGCCGATGGGCGAAATTGATCAGGATAGAACCGATCAATATCTGCCGCTTTCCAAAGTTAAACAGGATCTTTCGCAGCGCTGGACCCTATCGCCCTCGCCGCACAAAACCGGAGGACCGGCAAGCTATGTGACTGTTGGCGAGACCGGAGGCCGCATTGGCTTTATCACCCCGCTGAGCCATAATTTCTGCGAGAGCTGCAACCGCGTGAGGATCACCTGCACGGGCACCCTCTTCATGTGTCTTGGTCAGGACGATGCCGCCGACCTGTGCGCTCCGTTGAGGGCTTCTGAAAGCAATGCGGGGATTATCAACGCAATCCATCATGCCATTGAGCGAAAGCCAAAGGGCCATGATTTTGTTATTGACAGACTTAACAATCGCCCCTCTATTGGCAGGCACATGTCAGTAACCGGCGGCTAGAAGCTTCAAGGGCTCTCTTCAGCGCCCTTCATGCCGGTTTTCATCACGAAAGTCTCACACATGGCAATTGGTCAGAAAAGTGGTGCTGTCAGCAGCACCAAAGGGGCACCTCAGCGCGACGATAGGGGCAACCTCTATGGCATCCTCGTCATGCAGGTTTCGGTCTTTTGCTTCGGCACAAACGATACCTTCAACAAGCTTGTGGGCGACAGCTTGACGACCGGTCAAATGCTCTTTTTCAGGGGTATTTTCGCCACCATTCTTGTGCTGATTTTCTGCGCTTTCCTGCGCCAGTTGCGCTATATGCATCAATTCGCAGATCCGATTTTGCTGCTACGCGGCGTGTGTGAGACATTCTCGGCAATCGGCTGCCTTGTGGCGCTCAAATATATGCCTCTAGCCAATGTCTATGCCGTTTTGCAGGCTATTCCCCTTGCCACCACAGCAGCCGCAGCGCTGTTTCTTGGAGAAACGGTTGGCATTCGGCGCTGGCTTGCCGTGTTGGTTGGCTTTATTGGCGTACTGGCCATCGTACGCCCGGGTCTTGAGAGTTTTAACGCCTTCTCGCTCTTTGCCGTTGGCGCGGTGCTGTTTGCCGCCACCCGAGATCTCATCACTCGCCAGATCAAGCCGCATATCTCGCTCTGGATTGTGACCTTCACAACCATGCTCGTATCCACGATCGGCGGCGGTATCCTGGCGCTCATTCAGTTTTACGTCGGGGGTGATGCCGGTTGGCTGCCGCCAAATCCTGAAAATCTGTTCTATCTGTTCATGGCCGCAGCCTTTCTCACGCTTGGCCAATATTATGTTTCCATCGCCATGCAGAATGGGGAGGTGTCTGTTGTTTCCTCCTTCCGCTATGTCTCCATGCCGATTGCACTGATTTATGGCTATCTCATTTGGGGCGACATTCCCGATATGCTCACATGGTTCGGCATCATTCTTATTCTGGGGTCGGGCATCTATACGATTCAACGCGAACGGCAGGTATCGCGCATGCGGCGAAACCAAGAAAAAGACGAGGCGAAAGATCACCTCGTCGCTACGCGGACAGAATTTGAATAGGGGCTTTGGAGCTTCTGGCGGAGCGGCTTGTAACGGGGCCATCACGCAGCACGAAGACCACTCTTTCCAACCACGGCAGATTTGAAGCCGCGCATCATCTCACGTTATGAAACAACGCGCGGGCTTGCTATTCGACTTATTCGACGACAATGGCTGGTGCAGGCTTGGATGCTCCGGCCAGCCCCTTCATCATGTCGTTGGCTATGGAAAGATAGATCGCAGTATGATCGCTTTCGGGTTCGGAGACGATCACCGGATCGCCAGCGTCGGAACGCTCGCGAATATCCATGTGCAACGGGATCTCTCCAAGGAACGGAACGCCGATTTCCCTGGCGGTTGAACGAGCGCCACCATGGCCGAAGATGTCATGACGCGAACCGCAGGTCGGACAAGCAAAATAGCTCATATTCTCCACGATCCCGAGAATGGGAATATTCACCTTCTGAAACATGGCAATTCCCTTGCGGGCATCGATGAGGGCCAGATCCTGCGGAGTGGAAACGATGACGGAACCACTTAGCGGCACCTGCTGGGCCATGGTCAGCTGAATGTCACCAGTTCCAGGAGGCATGTCAACGACGAGCACATCGAGCTCTCCTTCCATGTCCCAATTCACATCGCGGATCATCTGAGTAAGGGCCGAGACGGCCATCGGCCCGCGCCAAACCATTGGGGTGTCCGGATCAACCAGAAGTCCGATAGACATGGCCATCAGGCCGTAAGCCTTGATCGGATACATACGGCGCGAATTTGGAACAGCCGTTGGCTTTTCAGATATTTTCAGAAGCCGCGGAATGGACGGCCCATAAATGTCGGCATCCAGAATGCCGACCTTCAGGCCATTGGCCTGTAGCGCCAAAGCAAGATTGACTGCCGTTGTGGATTTGCCAACTCCGCCCTTTGCCGAGGAAACGGCAATGATCTGTTTCACGCCAGCGATATCAATTTTACCCCCCCCTTGTGGTGGCTTTTTGGGCGTTGGGCGTTGGGGAGCAGCCGTTGCGTTTCCCTGCCCTGCGCCCGGAGCACGTTCGGCGGTCAACACCACCATGGCTTTCTTGACACCATCCAGCGAAGCGACTACGGCCTCAGCCCGTTCACGCAACGGCTCAAAGCTATCAGCCTGCTCGGCTGGCACCGAGATAGAGAACATCACGGCCCCGTCCTTGATGATGATATCAGACACCATGCCCGCCGACACGATATCCTGCGCATTCGGCGCCGGTTTCAATTGTTTCAGTATTTCAAGGATTTTGTCTTCGGTCACCGATTGATCACTCTTGTTTTTCCAAAACACAACACATTATCTCGTCTGGTTTGAAATTGTCAGTTCCCCATTGCTGGAACGGTTTGGACCATCCGTCAAGGGCGATAACCGACAACTGCGCGAATAAGTCGCCTGAAAAGCTCATATTTTTAGGCATACGGTTTTATGAGCGCACAAGCGCACCCTCTTTGGTTCGCATTCATGAGGATTTGACTTCTCTTCGCAGTTGCAAATCATGTAGACTTCTTACCGCTATTGATGCTTCAGATTCCATGAAACGCTTGAAACAATGAAGACTCAACACCAGTCAACTGTGGCCGTTATTCTTGCCGGCGGTCAATCGCAGCGCATGCAAGGGGCCAACAAAGCCCTTTTGTCCCTCAATGGCAAATCACTCATTCAAAACACAGTTGATCGCCTTACAGGACAAGCGGATCACATTCTCATCAGCGCTCCGAAAGGGTCCGCCGCATTTCCTCGTGGGTATGAGGTCGTTTCTGACCCTGTCGAAGGATTTGTCGGACCTTTGGCCGGAATTCTTGCGGCCATGCGATGGGCACAGACAGAAGGCGCAGGAGATCTTGTATTGAGCGTTGCCGTGGATACGCCCTTTTTCCCCGACGAACTACTCACCCGTTTCCTCACTCTTCTGCCCGAACAAGGAACAAGACCGGTGATTGCCCGCACAGATAACGGACTGCACCCCACATTCGGCCTGTGGCCTGTCTCTAGCGCCGATGCACTGGAGACATTTCTCTTGGCAGGAAATAGGAAAATGAGACTATGGGCAGAGCAACAACATTGCGTCTATTGTGATTTTGCCCCGCTGCCAATCGGCTCCCACATGATAGACCCATTCTTCAACATCAATCATCCAGACGATTTGAAACATGCAGAGACAATAAGGAGCGCATAGACGCGCTTTTCTCTTCATTTCAGGTCGCTTCGGACATTCTTTTCAAGGACACTGCCCAGATGGACACTCATGGTCACAAGATTTTCGGCGTTACCGGCTGGAAAAATTCAGGCAAAACCACGCTCGCTATCGCTCTCATCAAGACCCTGACTGAACGAGGGTTCAAGATTTCATCGGTCAAGCATGCCCATCACAAATGTGACATCGACAAGGAAGGCACGGACAGTTTCCGTCATCGAGAAGCTGGGTCAGGCGAAGTCGCTCTCGTCGCAGCAGGCACCCGCTGGGCAATCATGCATGAATGCAAGGATGAGCAGGAGCCTCTCTTGAGCGACGTTCTGGCCCGCCTTGAACCTTGTGATCTCGTGTTGGTTGAGGGCTATAAAACAGAGCCTTTTCCCAAAATTGAAGTAAGGCGTACCGAGTCGATGAAGACCGACCCGATTGCGCCGGAAGATCATTTCATCACCGCTGTTGCGAGCGACACGCCCCAGACTCTTGGCGCGCCAGAGGGCTTGCCTCTGTTTGCTCTTGATGATGTCGAGGGCATTGCTGATTTTATTATCAACATGATGGACCTATAGCTCCGTTGTCTAAGTGACATTTTGCATCAAAACCGGCAATCCGACACCATATTCGCCTGCCAATTGGCATTTCGCCGAAATTCCTTTCTGGATACCCGCGCAACAGAAATTTTTAATTGTTCTCGCAGCCTGATTGGACGAAGACTACGCCCATGCGAGACTGGCATTCCATGGCCTTTCAATTTGGGCGGGGGAGCCTTGAAGCCCTTAAGGTCAATCCGTTCGACCGTCTCGCCGATTTTTTCGACTTCGAAATGGGACAATCAACATGAAACTCACTGCAAAGTTTGCAATTGCCGCCGCGGCTGCCATGATGGCCTGTGGCGCCGCCTCAGCTGCTGAAAAGGTCCGCATCGGTATTGATGGCGCCTACCCTCCATTCAACCAGCTTTCATCTGCTGGCGAATTGTCCGGCTTTGACGTTGATATCTCCAACGCCCTTTGTGCCGAGATGAAAGCTGATTGCGAATTTGTCATTCAGGATTGGGACGGCATGATTCCCGCTCTCATCTCCGGAAAAATCGACGCTGTTGTCGCGTCCATGTCTATCACACCGGACCGCCTGAAGAAGGTCGATTTCTCCAAGAAATACTACAACACCCCTCCGGGAATTGCAGTTCTGAAAGACAGCGGTCTTGAAGGCAAGGATGTTGGCGAACTGGAAGGTCTCACCATTGGTGCGCAAGTATCCACGACCCATGCTGACTATGCCGAGCAGAAAATTCCGGATATCGATCTGAAACTCTACCCCACGCCAGATGAGTATAAGATGGAGCTGCAATCTGGTCGTGTCGATGCTGTAATCGATGACAGTGTCGTGCTTTCCGATTGGGTCAAATCCGAAGATGGCGACTGCTGCAAAATCCTGATGCAGTTGACGCCGGATCCGAAGATCAACGGCGAAGGCGCCGGTATTGCCGTCAAGAAGGGCAACACGGATCTGGCCGACAAATTCACGGATGCCATCGCTGCAATTCGCAAAAATGGAAAATACAAAGAAATCAATGATAAATACTTTGATTTCGACGTGTATGGTGGCGAATAAGCCAATATCGCATTTGCCGGGAGCCTACTTCTCCCGGCAAATTGCTGCCTTACTCCTACAGACTATCAAACTGACGGCCATACTGCTGCCTGATCCTTTTTTCCCCGCTCTGTAATTGCCCATTTTTTATACTATCCCGCAACTTACGCTTTATAGCCATCCGTGCAGAACCATTTCTGTTTGAAGAATAACCAGACCTATACAACACATCGTTTCGTAAAAGATCGCGCAAACGCACCAATATTCCGGAGACGTCTAATATTTGGGCAAAATTTGGTTATCAAACCGTTTTCCCCGGATTGCCTGTTGTCAAATCCAGCAAAATAATGGGAATATGCGCCCCAAGCGGCAAGTCACCGCCCAATCCAGAGAGGCCTATATATAGGCTCGATATTGTATGACCCATCGGGAATGCCGACGGTCTTATCTTTATACAATATGCAAGAGGGAAAATATTATGCGTCTATTGAACAAAATTGCTATTGCAGCGACCGCATTCATGATGGTTGCTGGTGGCGCGCAGGCTGCAGACAAGGTTCTCATCGGTACCGAAGGTGCCTATCCTCCGTTCAACGAACTGACCGCTGATGGCAAGCTGATCGGCTTCGACATCGACATGGCCAATGCGCTTTGCGATGAAATGAAGGTTGATTGCGAATTCGTCGTACAGGATTGGGATGGCATGATCCCTGCTCTGATCGCTGGTAAATTCGATGCGGTGATCGCTTCCATGTCCATCACCCCGGATCGCCTGAAAAAGGTCGACTTCTCCGAAAAATACTACAACACCCCGGGTGCACTGGCTGTGCCTAAAGATTCCGAGCTGGCTGCAATCGATCCTGCCGATCTGCCTGCGGCTGCTGAAGAACTCAAGGGTTTGGTGATCGGTGCACAGTCTTCCACGACGCACTCCAACTTTGCAGAACAGAAACTGCCAGACACCGAGCTGAAGCTTTACCCGACGTCTGATGAATATAAACTCGATCTGGAAGCTGGCCGCCTCGACGGTGTGACCGACGACGTTGTCGTGCTGGACGAATGGGTAAAATCCGAAGATGGCGCTTGCTGCAAGATCCTCGGCACCTTCCCTGCCATTCCGGAAATCTATGGTCAGGGCGCAGGCATTGCCGTTCGCAAGGGCGAAACCGACCTTGCAGACAAGTTTTCCGCTGCCATCAAGGCGATCCGCGCCAATGGCAAATACAAGGAAATCAACGACAAATATTTCGATTTCGACGTGTATGGCGGCGAATAATCGATACGGTTAAAATCAAGCCCGGCAGCAATCCTGCCGGGCTCTTCATTTAAGCTGGCAGCAAATTATGGATTATCTGACACTCCTATCCTACGGAGACACAGGTTGGGGCGATGAGATTGCGCATGGCGTACTCTATACAGTATCCCTTGGCGTGTGCACCTTGCCTCTAGGCCTGTTTATGGGCTTTTTTCTCGCGTTGGGCATCAATTCCAAGGAACCCAGCATTCAGAGAGCGGCGAAGATCTTCACGATTATCTTTCGCGCCCTACCGGAACTTCTGACGTTGTTTATCGTCTATTATGGTGGTCAGATTCTCTTAAACCTGCTGTTCCAAAAAGTGCTGGGCACCAGCATTGAGGTCAATTCCTTCATCGCCGGTATCATTGCGCTGGCCTTTGTCTTCTCTTCCTATGCCAGTGAGGTTTTTCTTTCCGCCTTCAAAGGCATTCCGCAAGGTCAGTATGAAGGTGCTTTCGCTTTGGGCCTGCCCTGGTTCAAGACCATGCGTCTTGTCATTGTGCCGCAGCTCATCAAGCTGGCTCTGCCCGGGCTTTCCAACCTCTGGCTGGTTTTGCTCAAAGATACGTCTCTTGTCTCCGTCATCGGCCTTACCGACACCATGTATGCCACTGGGCTCGCAGCGCGCAACACAAAGGAAGCCTTCCTGTTTTTCGCACTCGCCTGCGTCATGTATCTGGTTTTGACCTTCATCTCCTCTATGGTACTTCAGTCCATCGAAAAACGCGGTCGTCGTGGGGAGTTGAGCTGATGACCATGCAAACAAACTATGTAGCAGATGCCATTCTGGATGCCCGCCCACGGCCAGATAGCATCAAGAACAAATTCTTTACTGGTAGCAAGATCACCGGGTATTTTCTGCTCGGTATCTGGATCGTCTTTTTCGTTAGCATCATCTGGTTTTTATATGACAGTTATGATGCTGACTATATGGCGCGCTATGCCCCCAAATATCTCTACGGCTTCTTGACCACAATTGAACTGGTAGCCCTTTCTGTTGTCTTTGGCGGATTGCTGTCGTTGCCGGTGGCCTTCGGACGCATGTCGAAGGTTAAGCTCTTCAACCGAATTGCCTTTGGCTACATCTATTTCTTCCGCGGCACACCGCTGCTGGCGCAGCTGTTCCTGCTCTATTACGGCTTTGGACAGTTCCGCCATTTCTGGCAGGATATGCATCTGTGGTGGCTCTTCCGCGATAGCTGGTCGATCGCCCTTTTGTCATTTACGCTGAATACGGCGGCCTATCAGGCGGAAATCCTGCGTGGCGCCATCATGAATGTACCCAAAGGCCAAATCGAAGGGGCGCAGAGCCTTGGTTTGCCAAAGTTTGTCACCTTCTTCAAAATCGTGCTGCCTCAGGCGCTGATCGTCGCACTACGGCCTTACGGCAACGAATTCATCCTGATGATCAAAGGCTCCGCTGTGGTTTCCATCATCTCGGTATACGATCTGATGGGCGAAACCCGCCGCGCCTTCTCCCAAACCTACGATTTTCAGGCCTATATTTATGCGGCGATTTTCTATCTCGTTTGCGTCGAGATCATTCGTCGGCTCTGGGATGTCATTGAAAAACGCCTGACGCGTCATTTGCGGCGTGACAACAGCTGATAGACGCGCACTCATCCAAGGCCCGCTCGATTTAGCGGGCCTTTTCCTTTTTGGGCAAATCGCCAATGTTTGCCCTATTACACCCCATATAAGGCTCTTTGAAGCTGGCTACCTTGTGCGCTTTGCCCCACTGTTTAGCGAAACAGTCATTTTATCAGTGACAAAGCCGCCCCGTCTTGCTAGTCAAAATCCCAAAGACCTTACCCATTATCGATGTAAATAGAGAAGACTATGCCAGACCTTCTGCTTGAGCTTTTTTCCGAAGAAATCCCGGCCCGCATGCAGCGCCGGGCTGCTGAAGATTTGAAAAAACTAATCACCGGGGGTCTGGTGGATGCCGGTTTGACCTATGAGGGTGCCCGCGAATTTGCAACCCCTCGCCGCCTTGCTTTGTCCATCACAGGGCTCACGGCCTCCTCTCCTGATATTTCAGAAGAGCGCAAGGGCCCACGTGTGGGGGCTCCAGAAAAAGCCCTTCAAGGCTTTCTGCGCGGTGCGGGCCTTTCTTCGATTGAAGAAGCCACGGTTCAGACCGATCCGAAAAAAGGCGACTTCTATGTAGCCATCATCAATAAGCCGGGCCGCAAGGCTGAAGACATTATCGCCGAACTCGTTCCAGATGTCGTGCGAAAATTCCCTTGGCCGAAAAGTCAAAAATGGGGTCAGGCTGGCGAAGGTGCCCTGCGCTGGGTTCGCCCACTGCATTCCATTCTGTGCACGCTTTCGGTTGAAGGCGAAGGCTCTGAAGTGGTTCCCTTCACTGTCGAAGGCATTGAAAGCTCTGACAAGACGCAAGGTCATCGCTTCCACGGTAAAGATGCGTTTGCGGTCAAACGCTTTGAAGACTATGTGGCTGGCCTCAAAGAGCGCAAGGTCGTGCTTGATCTTGATGAACGCAAAGAGATCATCCTCAACGACGCCAAAACCCTCGCTTTTGCGCAAGGATTGGAGCTGGTTGAAGATATGGGGCTGCTTGAAGAAGTCGGCGGCCTCGTGGAATGGCCGGTCGTTTTGATGGGCGAGTTCGAACAGGCGTTCCTCGACATGCCGGACGAAGTCATCCAGACCTCGATCCGCGAGCATCAGAAGTGCTTTGTTCTGAAAGATGCCAAAACCGGCAAGCTGGCCAACAAGTTCGTTCTGGTTTCCAACTTGATTGCTCCGGATGATGGCAAGACCATCGTTGCCGGCAACCAGAAAGTCGTGCGCGCGCGCTTGTCCGACGCCAAGTTCTTCTGGGAAACCGACCTCAAGACCGGCCTAGAAACCCGCCTCTATAAACTCGACTCCATGGTGTTCCATGAAAAGCTAGGCACTCAGAGCGAACGCGTCGAGCGTCTTATTGCTCTGTCCGAAGCACTGGCTCCGACCGTTGGCGCCGACAAGGCTCTGGCTGCACGGGCTGCCAAGCTGGCCAAGGCAGACCTTGTTACCGACATGGTGTTCGAATTCACCGAGCTGCAAGGGCTTATGGGCCGCTATTATGCGCTGGCTCTGAATGAGGACCCCAAGGTCGCTGATGCGATCGAAATGCACTACAAGCCGCAGGGTCCGAGTGATGTTGTCCCGACAGAACCTGTTTCTATCTCCGTTGCCCTGGCTGACAAACTGGATCTGCTGACCGGCTTCTGGGCTATCGATGAAAAGCCGACCGGATCGAAAGACCCGTTTGCTCTGCGTCGTGCTGCACTGGGTGTCATCCGCATTTTGGTGGATAATGACATTCGCCTGCCACTGCAGGCCATCTTTGCCACGGCACGCCCGGGCTTTGAACAGGGCGATGATCTATTGTCTTTCTTTGCCGATCGCCTCAGCGTGTATCTGAGAGACAAAGGCGCACGTCATGATCTGCTCGACGCCGTGTTTGCTCTTGGTGGTCAGGATGACATCGTCATGATCGCCAAACGCGTTGAAGCGCTGGGTTCGTTCCTCGCCAGCGATGATGGTGCCAACTTGCTGGCGGGGTATCGCCGTGCAGCGAACATCTTGCGGGCTGAAGAAAAGAAATCAGGCACAAGCTTTGAAGGCGTTATCGAGGGGGCTCATCTGCATGAGCCGGAAGAAGTCGCCCTCGCCTCAGCCATTGAAAAGGCTAGGATTGCTGCCGCAGACGCTGTAGAGGCAGAAGACTTTGCAGGCGCCATGTCAGCCCTCGCCACCTTGCGGGCACCAGTGGACGCCTTCTTTGAGAAGGTGCTCGTCAACGACGAACGCGCCGAGGTTCGCGAGAACCGCCTCAAAATGCTGACGCAGATCCGCGCAACAACGCGTACTGTCGCCGATTTTTCAAAAATCGCTGGCTAACAAATGTTTTTCGAACAGGGCGGCTCATCAGGCCGCCCTTTTTCTTTTTATGACTAGCATGTTCCGCTCTAACGATATGAGGATTTTGATATGGCCAAAGTTACTTTTCTCGGTCTTGGTGTCATGGGCTATCCAATGGCTGCTCACCTTATGCATAAGGGTGGTCATGATGTCACTGTCTATAACCGCACAGCTGCTAAAGCCGAAAAATGGGTCGCAGAGCATGGTGGTTCAATGGCAACGACACCAGCGGCGGCCGCCGAAGGCGCCGACTTCGTGTTCTGCTGTGTCGGCAATGATGATGATTTGCGCGAAGTGACCATCGGCGAAGACGGAGCCCTTTCCACCATGAAGGAAGGCGCCATCTTTGTTGACAACACCACCGCCAGCGCCAAAGTGGCGCGCGAGCTCTATGAAGTTGCCAAAGCGCAGAATGTTGGATTCATTGACGCTCCGGTTTCCGGCGGACAGGCTGGCGCAGAGAATGGCGTGCTCACTGTCATGTGTGGCGGTGATGAGGATATCTTTGCCAAGGCGAGACCGGTTATCGAATCCTTTGCCAAGATGGTCGGTCTGATGGGCCCATCGGGAGCGGGCCAGCTAACCAAGATGGTCAACCAGATCTGCATTGCGGGCCTTGTGCAAGCCCTTTCGGAAGGCGTTCACTTCGCCAAGGAAGCCGGGCTTGATGTGGAAGCTGTCGTTGACGTTATCTCAAAAGGCGCTGCCGGGTCATGGCAGATGGAAAACCGCGCTTCCACCATGGCGAAAGGCGAGTTCGAGTTCGGCTTTGCCGTTGACTGGATGCGCAAGGATCTGGCCATTGTTCTGGACGAAGCACGCAGCAATGGGGCGCACCTGCCTGTAACGGCCGCAGTTGATCAGTTCTATGGACAGGTCCAAAGCCTTGGTGGCAATCGCTGGGACACCTCTTCCCTCATTGCTCTTCTGGACCGCAAATGATCGTAGGATGGGCGACGGAAACGTCGCCTGTTTTCTGTTCTTAAAAGACATAGAAAAGCCCGCGGCGCCCTAAAGGCTCGCGGGTTTTTTGACTCTCGCTGAACGGCAATATGAAAAAGCTACACGGCTGACTCGCTAGCGCGATTCCTTATCGGGCAGATAATTGAGTGGCAAAGCGGTCGTGTATTTTATCTGCTCCATGGCGAATGTGGTCGAGATGTCGCCCACTTCGATGCGCGCAATAAGTTTTTTGTAAAAAGCGTCATAGGCGTCAATATCGGGCACAACGACGCGCAGCAGATAGTCCACCTGCCCAGCCATGCGATAGAATTCAACGACTTCGGGGAAATCCCTGATCACATCTGCGAAGCGCTTGAGCCAATCGGAAGAATGCTCATTGGTGGTTACCGCAACAAAAGCGGTGACCCTCGTGTTGACCTTGTCGGGGTCCAGTAGCACGACGCGACCGGTGATAACCCCTTCTTCTTCCATTTTCTGAATGCGCCGCCAGCATGGCGTCGTGGACAGGCCCACCCGACGTCCGATTTCAGCGACAGGCATAGTGGCGTCTTCCTGCAGGATTTGCAGAATGCGCCGATCCAAACGATCCAGCATGGCTTTCTCCGATCCCTTAAGGAGCGATATATACCCGATCTTCAGACTGGGCTTATGGCGTCGAGACAATGTCCTGGACAAAGATTTTCTCATAATCGCCCCATTAACAAAATGATATCGAAAGAAAATTCTCAAATCAATGTCAATATGTGAGAAATGCCCCTCATCCTTTTGTAGAGCCAATGTTTTGCAGAAAATTTTTCTGCAGCTACCCAGCTAATATCTTGCGCACTTCTTCTTTCAGAAATGGCAAAATGTCTCTTTCAAACCAAGGGTTCTTCTTCAACCAGGCTGTATTCCTCCAAGAGGGATGCGGCAGCGGCAGAATTCGGGGAGCGGCCGTTTCATTCCAGACGGCCTTGGCTTGCTCCACGGTTTGTGTAAGCGTTTTGGCGCGTCTTTTGCCCAGGTGATAGCGCTGCGCATATTGGCCAATCACCAGAATCACCTCCAATTGCGGCATGCCTGCAAAGATCTCGTCGTGCCATGCCTTCACACATTCCTTGCGCGGCGGCAAATCTCCGCCCTTTGCGTCATAGCCGGGAAAGCAAAACCCCATCGGAACAATGGCAATCCTGCGTTGATCGTAAAAACAAGCTCGATCAATCCCCATCCAGTCGCGCAGACGATCTCCCGAAGGATCGTTAAACGGGACGCCGGTCTCGTGCACCTTCATGCCCGGAGCCTGCCCCGCGATGCAAATGCGCGCCGTTGAAGACAGGCGCACCACCGGCCGTGGTTCATGGGGCATTGCAGCGCCGTTTGGGGCATCGCGGCAAATCCGACAGTTCTCAATTTTGTCTGTTAGCCTGTTGAGCTTGGCAGCCTGCTCCACGCGCCTACTCCTTATTGATTGGCACTGCAATAAATAAGACTTATTTGATCTAAATATTCAAATATATTCAACGCCTTCTCTTTTCCTGCCACAACGAATAGCCCACATCTTTTCACCATTTCATTCTTTATTTACCATCTTCTTCAGGCGGATTTTAATACAAATGGGAAATGATGTTTTCAGGAGCATTTTAATAAAAATGAAAAAGGGCGTCACGCATGACCGGTGTTTATAGCACTGATCGGTCAAAGAAGAATTCCCAGCAGGCCAACAGCGCCCGTGCTGCGAAGAGGCGTGCCGTTTTGCGCACCGTCCACGATGTGCGTGAGCAACTCAACAACAAAGACGGATATCGCCCGAGCTTTCGCCATGAGCTGATGCTGATGTATGCGGAAAACCGCATCTCTGCGGCTTATGCCATGCCGGTTCTATTTCTGATATCTGCGGCCATTTCCACGCTCTGGACGACGCCGATCAATGCCCTTTTGTGGGTGGTCGCTGCATTGATCATTCATCTCGTTACGACCCTCTATGTCAAAAGCTTCAAGAAACATTCCGAAAATGATATCGAGCTGAATGACTGGCAAAGGCGCTTCTTGTTCATGGAAGCTCTTGCTGGCATCGTCTGGGCCGCGATCCTGTTGTTGCCGACAACCAAAGACGTTGGATATCTGGAAGAGTATCAGTTTGCGGTGATGCTCGTCGTTATTGCTGTTACGACGATGCTCAGCTTTCCCATTCCGTCTGCGGTTTGGGCCGGCTCGCTGCCAATTGCTCTGGTCATCAATCATTCAATCCTGATGCATTCAAAAGAGACAGATCCAACCTTGTCCCTTATGTCCATCGGGGCGATTGTCTTCTTCATTCTGCTTTCCAAGCGCCTCTATAGTTCCACGCTGGCCATGCTCAATTTTAGGCTTGAGAAGGATTATCTTATAACCGAGCTGGAACAAGCCAAGGCCATCTCGGATGAGTCCCGTCGTCAGGCAGAAGAGGCCAATACGGCAAAAAGCCGTTTTCTTGCCACCATGAGCCATGAGCTTCGCACGCCGCTGAACGCCATTCTCGGATTTTCCGAGATGATGAAAACGGAAGTTTTCGGCCCGCTGCCAAATGACAAATATCGTGAATATTCCAACGATATTCACGCGTCCGGATCTCATCTGTTGAATCTGATCAACGAGATTCTGGATCTCTCGCGCATTGAAGCAGGACGCTATCGCCTTAATGAAGAAGCGGTGACTCTGGCCTATATCGCAGAAGATTGCGAAAATCTCTTGCGGATCCGCGCCAAGGCCAAAGATATATCCATTACACTTGATGCCGACCAGACGCTGCCCAAGCTTTGGGCCGACGAACGCGCAATCCGCCAGATTATTCTCAATCTGCTCACAAACGCGGTGAAATTTACGCCCAACGGCGGCAGCATTACCCTTACGGTAAAGGGTGTTGAAGATGGCGGTCAGATGGTTTCGGTCAAGGATACCGGCATGGGCATTCCCGAGCACGAAATCGAAACGGTACTCAGTGCCTTTGGTCAGGGAACGGCCGCCATTCAAAGCGCAGAAGAAGGCTCAGGTCTGGGACTTTCGATCGTTCAGGCACTGGTCACCATGCATGACGGCAAGTTCGATCTGAAATCCGAGCTGCGTAAGGGCACCACTGTTACGGCAAGCTTCCCGCCAAGCCGCGTGATGGACATGATCCAACCCTCCAAAAACCGTATTCGTCTCAAGAGAGCTGGATAGTCGTTTCTCCCCTTAGGCACTCGCCAGAATCGATACCCCCAGAAGGATCATGCAGGACCAAATAAGGCGATCTTTCAAATTGCCCTCGCCAAGGAGCAGGCTTCCCAATAGTACCGACAGGACAACGCTGACCTCCCGTATTGGAGCGATGTAAATGACGGGCGTAAATGTCATAGCAACAAGCGCGAGAATATAGGCCAAGGGATTGAAAATCGCGATGACCAGCAGGCCAGCTTTATGCTCCTGCCAGATCTTTTTGACGGCCCCTGCGCGCTTTGCTGCGACGGGCGCCAGAAGAATGGACCGCCCGAGACTTGAGCTATAGTCGAGCAGCAACGGCGGCAAAGCGAGCACGGACACTGCATAGGCATCCCAGACTGTGTAGCTACCGATCAGCACCCCAGCTCCAACCCCAAACATCAAGGACGACGCTTGTGCCATCGACTTAATCTTTAAGCCACCAGCCAACATCAACACACCGAAGATGATGACCAGCGCGCCCAATGCGCCCTGTATTGTTGCCTGCTCGCCAAGAATGACAACAGCAAAGATCGTTGAGAGCATGGGGCCTGTGGCGCGGGCCGTGGGATAGACGACAGAAAGATCTCCTGTTCGATATCCTTTTTGCAGCAGAAGGAAATAGCCCAGATGCAAAATGCAGCTACCGATGATGAAGCTGATATTGAACGTATTGAAGGCTGGCATTTGCAGAAAGAAATACACCGCCAACGGGCTATAGATAACCACCGTTATAGCGGAGAACGTCCACACCAGTTCTGGTCCGGCATTGATGCGTTTAACGAAGAAATTCCAGGTGGCATGGCAAAAAGCGGCAGCCAAGACAAGCATGAATCCAAGAAGGGACATGAGAAAAACCTTTCAAGACTAAAATGGGCGCACGTCTAGCGTGCCCTTTCCATCCCCCCTAGTCTTTTGATCTTTCAGGTGTCTGCCCACTTGGGCTCTTAGCAGCGCTCGGTCCAGACCTGCCAAAGGCAGCGGAACCCTAGCTGAACATGGATAGGCTAAAAAGGAAGTTAGCAGTCCCTCTCGTTTTTGTAAATCTGGCGACGCGGCTTTCGACTTGACTGTGGCTAGATACAACAAAGCCGACACGCGGCCGGCTTTGTATTGGTTTGAAAAGTCCTAGCTGAACCTTAGGATTAAAGGCCGATATCTGCAAATGTTGCCATGCCGTTATGAGCCTGACAGGCTGCCTTGACGACACCTGCAGCCATTGCAGCGCCGGTGCCTTCACCAAGACGCATGCCCAGATCGAGCAAAGCTGTTTTACCCATGGCATCAAGAGCGCGACGATGGGCACCTTCAGCAGAACAATGGGAGAAGATGCAATGATCCAGCGTGCGCGGGTCAAGCTTGTGAAGCACGGCCACAGCCGCAGTGGTGTTGAAGCCATCGACAATTACTGGGACATTGTTGATGCGGGCAGCAAGAACGGCACCGGCCATAGCTGCAAACTCACGACCACCGAGGCGTGCAAGCACTTCGAGAGGCTTGTCGAGATGATCCTTGTGGGTTTCCAGAGCCTTGTTGACGAGATCCACTTTCAGCTGGATGCCCTTGTCGTCAACCCCTGAGCCACGACCACACCAGTCTTCAGCGGAACCACCAAACAGAGCCGTAAACAGGGCGGCTGAAATGGTCGTATTGCCAATGCCCATTTCGCCAAGGCACAACAAGTCCGTACCGCCTGCAATCGCTTCCATACCATATGCCATGGTTGCGACGCAGTCTTTCTCTGACATGGCCGGTTCGACAGTGATGTCGCCAGTTGGATGCTCAATGGCGAGGTCGAAAACCTTGAGGCCAAGATCATAGGCCGTG
Organism: Cohaesibacter marisflavi; assembly: GCF_963665895.2. NCBI lineage: Bacteria > Pseudomonadati > Pseudomonadota > Alphaproteobacteria > Hyphomicrobiales > Cohaesibacteraceae > Cohaesibacter > Cohaesibacter marisflavi. The sequence continues at coordinate 1,466,046 of NZ_OY762534.1, forward strand.
CAGAGCTGGTTGATTGCAGCGCCACCCTGGCTGAAATTGTCGACCATCAGCTGGTTCAGCTCATTCGGGAATGCAGAAACGCCGTGTTTCGCGATGCCATGCTGACAGGCAAAAACGCCAACGAGCGGACGGAGAATCTGCGGCTTTTCGCGATTCTGCCAGACAGCAACCCATTCAGCCAGTTCTTCAAGCTTGCCAAGAGAGCCAGCTGGCTTGGTCAGAGACGCTTCTCTCTCACGAACTTTGGCGCGCAGCTCTTCATCTGGCTCCGGCATCTTGTCCAGCAATGCCAAGATGTCATCAAAAGGGAGAGCGGAGGAAGTAGGAATCATTTTATTCTACCTTTTAGATTGTTTTGAACACCGGTCGCGGTGGTGGTAGGCGACGGCCGATAAAGCTGAGTATCCGAATCCAGCCACTTAGGGCTCACAAGTCACAGTGTTATCTTGCGTTTAGCATAGTCTTGCGAAAAGCGCTTGCCTCTCCTTGCCGAATTTGCTCATTTCGGATCATTCTTGCCACGAGATATACTGAGCGGTCAGTCACTGAGCAATACGCAATTGTCACGAAAGGTCCTAAGGGAGGATCAAATGCCGGAAATGTCCACGCCAAATGGAAAGCCTTCTCTTCTTATGAGCGTTATTCGATATATTCAGGGTTGGTGGCAGGATATTCTGGATTGTTTTGCCTTTTTCACCCGCCTCCCGGTTCCCGGATTTTTGGGTAAGCCCAGCGAAGGGATGCCCTCGATGCACCGCACAGCGCGGGCTATGCCTCTCATTGGCTTGTTCCTGGCCTTTTTCGCCCTGATTCCAGCGACACTTTTTGATGCCTTGGCATGGACGGCGCCGCTCCCCTCTTTTCTGCTTGCCTGCATGACCATTCTCTCCATGTCGATCGTAACTGGCGGATTGCACGAGGACGGGCTAGCTGATGTAGCGGACGGCTTCTGGGGCGGGCATACCATTGCGCGCAAGCTAGAAATCATGAAGGACAGCCGGCTCGGTAGCTATGGCGCCACCGCCCTTTGCATGTCACTCTTGATGCGCATTAGCATCGTCTATTATCTCTTTGAAAATTATGGTGTAACTCGAGGAGGCCTTGCCTATCTTGCGGCTGGTGTCGTCTCTCGCGTGCCGCTTATGCATGTATGGCACACGTTGCCAGCGGCTCGCATGAACGGGCTTTCTGCGGGTCTGGGAGCCCCTTCCACGCGCACTTATGCCATCTCTATCGCCATGGGTGCGCTAGCGACGGGTCTATTGATTGTGCCTAATTTCGGGTTGGCCTCAGGCATTTCTGCCTTCGTCATGATTGTTCTGGCAAGCCTGATGATGGTCAAGCTGGCAAATCACCATATCAAGGGTCAGACCGGCGATGTATTGGGAGCTTCACAGCAGGTGGGCGAGATCTTCTTCGGCATTGGCCTTCTGCTGTTTGCCTCCATCGGGTGACGACAGATCACGCCCACATTTGCCCTCCCCATGGATTTAACATGATCCAATCCCTATATGGCAGGGTACAGAGAGTTACCGGGGAGATATTTTATGTTCTATGCGCTGATGGGTATTGTCGTCACAGCAGTGGCCATACTGATGTATAATCATCAGTCCGGCGAGCTATTTGGCTATCCGATCGAAGCCATAGGCAGCGTTGCTGTGCTTTCGACATTGCTGCTGTTTCTGCTATCGGGACGCGGCTCCCGACGCAGCGCGCCTCCATTGAAATCCCTTAAGTATCTTGTCTTGTGGGCCGCTTTGGGCCTCTTGCTGGTGCTTGGTTACAGTTTCAAGGACGATGCTCGCATGCTGGTCAGCCGCGTAACGGGCGAATTGGTGCCCGGCTCGGCAATGGTTTCGAGCGATGGCAGCGTATCTTTCCGGCGCTCTGCCGGTGGTCATTTTCAGGTGAGTGCGGATGTCAATGGCTCCTCTCTTTCGATGCTTGTTGATAGCGGGGCCAGCGCCGTAGTCTTGACCAGAGACGATGCAGAAGCGATAGGGATCGATACGGCGCGCCTCAGTTATATCGCCCCTGTCAGCACGGCAAACGGGCGCACCTTCACGGCCCCCATTGTTCTGGATAGCATTTCGGTCGGAGGTCTTCAGGCCAACAATGTCCGCGCCATGGTGGCGCAAGACGGGGCCTTGCGCGAAAGCCTTCTGGGCATGAGCTATCTGGATCGTTTGGGCAGTTGGTCTGTCAGCGGAGATCGCCTGACGATATCGCGCTGATATTGTTCTGCCGCATTACACCATCACCGCAAGGCCTTGAGCGCTTCAAGCACGAGGTCTGATGTTGCACCGGGTTTGACCGATTCCACGGTCAAAATCTGGCGCCAACGTTTGGCGCCCGGGCGGCTTTGAAACAAACCAATCATATGCCGCGTCACCTGACTTGCGCGTCCACCCCGCGCGATATGCGCATCGATATAGGGGATCATACCTTCAGCCGCCGCGAACGGGTCGACCGGCTCCCCTTCCCCGAACAGATCACAATCCACTCGCGCCAGCAGAGCGGGGCTTTGATAAGCAGCCCGACCAAGCATCACACCATCGACATGCTGGAAATGCTCCGCACAGTCTTCCAGTGTCTTGATACCGCCATTGATCGCGATATGCACATTGGAAAGCCGCTGTTTAAGACGATAGACACGATCATAATTCAGGGGCGGAATATCCCGATTTTCCTTCGGGCTCAGTCCCTGCAACCAGGCTTTACGTGCATGCACTGTTAGTCCATCGCAGCCCGCTTCAAGCAACTTGTCGACCAAAATATCGAGCGCTTCTTCTTCATTTTGGTCGTCAATCCCGATGCGGCATTTAACGGTGATGGGCACATCCGTCACCTTCTTCATCGCCTCAACACAGCGAGCAACAAGATCCGGCTCAGCCATCAGGCAAGCCCCAAACATGCCGGACTGCACGCGATCTGACGGACACCCCACATTGAGGTTGATTTCATCATAGCCAAAGTCGGCGCAAATTCGTGTTGCCTCGGCCAATTGCTCAGGATCCGAGCCCCCGAGCTGCTGCGCCACAGGATGCTCCGCGTCATCAAACCCGATCAGATGCGCCCTGTCGCCATGAATAACAGCAGGCGCAGTTACCATTTCAGTGTAAAGCAAAGCCTTCTTTGAAAGCAGCCGATGGAAATACCGACAATGCCGATCCGTCCACTCCATCATGGGCGCAACAGAGAAGATTTGGCCTTTGACTTCGAAATGGTCTTGCTGCTTTTCGGTCATTTCCGCTTTATTCCATCGGATTTATTGTTGAGGGCTTTGGTGTCGGGATCGTTTCTCACAAACTTAAACCGAATGCAAATGCTGAATTGCGTGTGAGGAGGACTGAATTTGCGCTCTAGATTGAAAAAAGGCCGACAGCAGCTTGTGCGCGTCGGCCTTACTTATTCGCTTAGGACTATCCTTGGCAGACCAATGCCCTATCGCTGGCTGGTTTGCCAATCTGGGTGAATCCATGGCTCAGCCTCATCACGGGGCAGCATTTTGCCAAGAATGTGATCGGCAGCCTTTTCTCCAACGAGGATAGAAGGCCCATTGAGGTTGCCGTTGTTAATCTGTGGGAAGATGGAGCTGTCAGCCACGCGCAGCCCTTCGACACCGATCACCTTGAGGTCAGGATCAACCACGGCCATGGGATCATCTTTTGCGCCCATCTTGCACGTGCCGCACGGATGGAAGGCGCTCTCGACATTGGCGCGTATAAACTCGTTGAGGTCCTCTTCGCTCGTCACATGAGAGCCTGGCTGGATTTCCTTGCCCCGATAAGGCGCAAAGGCTTCTTGCCCAAACAATTCACGGGTCAATTCGATGCAGATGCGGAAGTCGCGCCAGTCATCCTCATGGGACATATAGTTGAAGAGGATACGTGGATCTTCTTTCGGATCGGCGGATTTAAGCGTTACCTCGCCACGCGATTTGGAGCGCATCGGGCCAACATGAGCCTGGAAGCCATGGCCTTCGGCTGCCACTTGCCCATCATAGCGCACGGCGATTGGCAGGAAGTGGAACTGGATATCCGGATATTTGACTCCAGCAGCAGAGCGCACAAAGGCACCACTTTCAAACTGGTTGGATGCGCCAAGGCCGGTGCGGGTGAAGAGCCATTGCGCTCCCACAAGACCCTTGCCGAAGAGGTTCCAGTATTTGTACAGGGTGATCGGCTTGGTGCATGCCTGCTGGATATAGAGTTCCAGATGGTCCTGCAGGTTTTTGCCAACGCCGGGGCGATCAGCAATCACGTCGATTCCGTGGCTCTTCAGTTCTTCCGCTGGGCCAATGCCCGAAAGCATGAGCAGCTTGGGGGAATTGATGGAGGATGCAGCGACGATCACTTCGCTGTTGGCCGTGATGACCTCCGTCTTGCCTTTGCGCAGTACCTCTACGCCCTTGGCGCGCCCGTCTTCGATCACAATCTTCTGGGCGAACGCTTTGACCAATTCGCAGCGGCCCGTCTTCATGGCCGGTTTGAGATAGGCCTTGACACATGACCAGCGGTCACCCTTCCAGATGGTGGCTTCCAGTGGGCCGAAGCCTTCCTGCTTTTCGCCGTTGTAATCGGCGGTCATTTCGTAGCCGGCTTCTTTGCCAGCCTGCTCAAAGGCCTTGATCAGCACATTGTCACGCGGACCACGGGTTACATGCAGTGGCCCGCTCTTGCCGCGCCATTCAGGATCTCCCCCATGGCCGCCCGAATGCCAGTTTTCCATGCGTTTAAAATAGGGAAGCACATCGGCATAGGACCAACCGGTGGCGCCATTTTCATCCCAATGATCATAGTCGCAAGCGTGCCCGCGCACATAGACCATACCATTGATGGAAGACGTGCCACCAATAATCTTGCCGCGCGGCGTAACGAGGCTGCGCCCGCCAAGATAGGGTTCTGGCTCGCTGGCGAATCCCCAATCATAGATCGGCATATTCATGGGATAGGACAAGGCGGCAGGCATCTGGATGAAAGGCCCGATATCGGTACCTCCCTGTTCTATAACGATGACAGATTTTCCTGCTTCCACCAGACGATAAGCGGTTGCGCTGCCGGCAGAACCGGACCCGATAATTACATAATCAGCTTGCATTAAAACGGCGCCTCCGTGTCGCCCATACACACGTAAACAGACTTAATCTGGCTATAATGCTCGACGGCAGTCTTGGAATTCTCGCGGCCAACGCCGGACATTTTCATGCCGCCGAAGGGTGCTTCCACTGGTGTAAGATTGTAGGTGTTGATGTAGCAGGTACCGGCTTCAAACTGCGCGGCCACGCGATGGGCCCGGCTTAGATCTTTGGTAAAGACCCCGGCGGCCAAGCCGAAGGCGGTATCATTGGCCCGCAGGATGGCTTCTTCTTCGCTCTCGAAGGAGAGAACCGACATGACGGGGCCGAAAATCTCTTCGCGGGCGATGGTCATGTCGTCCATCACGTCGGCAAAAACGGTCAGCTCCATATAGTAGCCGTCACCAGAGATGGTGTTACCGCCAGCGACGAGGCGCGCGCCTTCTTCTATGCCTTTCTTGATGTAGCCCTCTACGATGGAGCGCTGTTTTTCGGAAATCATGGGGCCGATTGTGGTGGCCTCATTCATCGGATCTCCAATGACGGCCCCTTTCATCCGCTCGGTCAGGCGCGCAAGGAAGGCATCCTTGATGCCACTTTGCACGAAAACACGCGTGCCATTCGAGCAAATTTGTCCGGTGGAATAGAAGTTGCCATTGATGGCAGCGGACACAGAATTTTCCAAATCTGCATCGTCAAAGATGATGATCGGAGATTTGCCGCCCAATTCCATGGTTGCGTGTTTGAGCGTAGATGCTGCGCTTGCATAAACCTCTTGCCCGGTTGGCACCGAACCGGTGAGCGACACCTTGGCAATGCGCGGATCTTCAACAAGCGCGGCCCCGACTTCGCCATAGCCCTGAATAACATTGAAAAGGCCCGCCGGCGCTCCGGCTTCCTTCAGGATTTCTGCCAACTTCAGCGCTGTCAGCGTGGTTTCCTCGGAGGGTTTGAAGATCATGGCATTCCCGCACGCCAGGGCTGGAGCGGCCTTCCATGAGGCGATCTGAATAGGATAGTTCCAGGCTCCGAGCCCGACGCAAACCCCAAGCGGTTCCCTGCGGGTGTAGACAAAGTCGTCCCCGGCAACCGGGATATATTCGCCTGTCAGGGTTCCGGCCAGTCCGCCGAAATATTCCAGAGCATCTGCACCGGAGGCCGCATCGGCAATCAGGGTTTCGGATAGCGGCTTGCCGGTATCGTGGGTTTCAATTTCGGAAAGCTCCTGATTGCGCTCCCACATGATATGGGCAGCGCGGGTAAGCACCCTGCCCCGTTCGGTGCCAGAAAGAGCGGCCCATTGTTTCTGCGCTGCGGTGGCTGAGGCGATAGCCTGATCGATGATGGAAGGAGTCGCAGCATAGACACGCGCGATCTCTTCACCCGTTGCCGGATAGATGACCGGAATGGGCACTCCGGTATCATCTTCAACATATTGCCCATTCACAAAATGGCTTGCGGGTGGTTGAAAAACCATGCTCATGCAAATTACTCCTGCGGTTTGGCAATTGGATCCATCGGGCTTGGGTCAGCCTCTTCGATGGATAAATCTTCATTTTCGTGGATTTCGGTACATTCAGCAGCCAGGGCCCTGAGCACATGCTCACCGGCCTCATGTCCCATATTGTCCGTGCCATCGAGGGCATAGCGAAGGTAGAGACCGTCTATGAGGCCAGCGATTCGGCGAGCAACATCAGGGGCGCGCTCTCCAACAAGGGAGCGTAAATCATAGACAAGGTTGCTGTGCAGACGGCGCTGGTAGACATAAAGCAACCTGCGCGCCTCGGCTGATTTGAGGGCCAATGTGTAAAAATTGAGCCATGCGGCAATGGTTTCACGGCGGAAATTCTTATGCTCAAAGCTGGCATAGGCAATTGCCTTCAACCTTTCTTCAGGTGTTCCGGCCTTGCGTAATTCTTCACGCACTTCCATGCCATACCGCATGAGAATATCGCGCATGGCCGCAAGAAACAGGCTGTCCTTGTCCTTGAAATAGTGAAAGGCCAAGCCTGACGAGACACCAGCACTCTTGGCTATCTGACTGGTTGTTACATTCAGTGACCCGACGGCAGCGATTTCGCGGATTGTCGCGGCGATCAGCTCTGCGCGTCTTTCATGTTCTGCTTTTCTAACCAAAATGAGAAATCCTGATTGAGGGTTGCAAAAATCATTTACCCTGTTATTTATTGACTAGTCAATCAATAACTTTTTATTCCTACACCTAGCGATTTGAAAGCGAGAGACGTTATGAAACTGGCAACCGCCGCCTCCATCCTTGCCCTGTCCACCACTGCTGCCTTTGCTGATTGTTCGACAGTGACATTCTCGGACGTCGGCTGGACAGATATCACCGCGACGACCGCAGCCACTTCAACAGTGCTGAAAACTATTGGCTATAAAACAGAAACCCGTGTGCTATCCGTGCCGGTTACCTACATCTCTTTGGAAGAAGGCAAAGTGGATGTGTTTCTGGGCAACTGGATGCCGACAATGGAAGCCGACATCAAACCCTATCGGGAAAAGGGAAGCGTTGAGACCGTGCGCGCCAATCTGGAAGGCGCCAAATATACGCTGGCCACCAACGCTGCAGGCGCAAAACTTGGTATCAATAACTTTGCTGCCATTGCAGAGCATGCCGATGCGCTGAAAAGCGTTATCTATGGCATCGAGCCAGGCAATGACGGCAACCGTCTGATTATGGACATGATTGAAAAGGATGCCTTCGGTCTTGGCGATTTCTCCGTGAGGGAAAGCTCAGAACAAGGCATGCTCAGCCAGGTGGAGCGTCTTTCCAAGCGCGACAAGCCGATCGTGTTTCTAGGCTGGGAACCTCATCCCATGAACGCCAACTTTGACCTGACTTACCTTAGCGGTGGCGACGACTATTTCGGCCCGAATTATGGCGGCGCAACGGTCTATACCAACGTCCGTGCAGGTTATGTCAAGGAATGCCCGAATGTTGGCAAGCTGCTGAATAATCTCGAATTCTCCCTCAAGATGGAAAATGAGATCATGGGCTCCATTCTCAACGACGGCAAAAAGGCCGAAGATGCGGCAGCTGAATGGCTCAAGGCCAACCCGGCCGTGCTTGATGGCTGGCTTGATGGTGTCAAAACCACGGAAGGTGAGGACGCTTTGCCTGCGGCAAAAACGGCCCTTGGTCTTTGACCGACTCTTATCATGGACCTCGCCACTGGCGAGGTCTTTCCTTTGGTGTGGCAGCCCCATGCCCAAACAAGAAGAAAATAAGGAACATTTACTGTGGATTGGCTCTATTCCCACAAGATCCCCGTCGGGGATTGGGCGAGTGCAATATTCGAATGGATTCGCACCCATCTGGAGGGTGCTCTGGATACCCTCAGTATCATTTTGGAAAGCGCAATTGACGGCATCCTCTGGATGCTGCACACCCCCCACCCTCTCATTGTCATCGCGCTCTTTGTTCTCATCACATGGTTCCTGCAAAGCAACTGGAAAATCTGTCTTTTTGTCGGACTAGGTTTCCTTTTCATTCTCAATCAGGGCTATTGGCGCGAAACCACAGAGAGCCTGACGCTGGTTCTCTCTTCTTGCGCCGTATGCATGATCATCGGGGTCCCGATTGGTATAGCGGCAGCACACAGGCCCAAAAGCTACGCCCTGATGCGTCCCATTCTGGACCTGATGCAAACCCTGCCGACTTTTGTTTATCTTATTCCTGCGATTGTCTTTTTCGGAATTGGCATGGTGCCCGGCCTCATTGCGACTGTGGTCTTTGTCCTCCCCGCTCCTATCCGGCTCACGCATCTGGGCATTTCATCCACTCCCGAGCGGCTTATCGAGGCTGTCCGCGCGTTTGGCGGTACAGATCGCGATGTGCTTTTCAAGGCTGAACTGCCCTATGCCATGCCGCAGATCATGGCGGGTCTCAACCAGACAATCATGCTGGCACTTTCCATGGTCGTCATCGCCGCGCTGGTTGGTGCCGATGGTCTTGGCGTTCCCGTCGTACGGGCTCTCAATCAGGTCAACACCAGCCTCGGATTTGAAAGTGGTTTCGTCATCGTTGTCGTTGCCATTATTCTTGATCGTATTCTGAACAGGAAGAGTGAACAGTGACCGCAGCCATCAAATTTGAAAATGTGTCAATTGTTTTTGGTGACAAACCGGAAACAGCCCTGCCCCTGATGGATCAGGGATTGGATCGTGCCACAATTCAGGAAGAAACCGATCAGGTGATGGGAGTGCACAATTGCTCTTTCGAGGTCAAGGAAGGCGAAATCTTCGTCCTGATGGGCCTGTCTGGGTCGGGCAAATCCACCCTTTTGCGCGCCGTCAACGGGCTGAACCCTGTGGTACGCGGAGCGGTACAGGTCAATACCGGTGATCGCATGATCGACATCACCGAAGCCAACAACAAGGAATTGCGCTACATCCGCAGCCAGCGCGTAGCGATGGTGTTTCAGCAATTCGGTCTGTTGCCTTGGCGGAGCGTGGCCGAGAATGTTGGCCTCGGGCTGGAGCTTTCCGGTATGCCCAAGAAGAAGCGCCGCGACGTGGTATTGGAGCAGCTGGCCATGGTGGGGCTCGCGGATTGGGCCGATAACAAGGTCGGAGAACTTTCCGGCGGCATGCAGCAGAGAGTCGGCCTTGCCCGCGCCTTTGCGACGGATGCCCCAATCCTGTTGATGGACGAGCCCTTCTCTGCTCTCGATCCGCTCATCCGTACCAAGCTGCAGGACGAGTTGCTTGATTTGCAGGAAAAGCTAAGGCGCACCATTCTGTTTGTCAGTCATGATCTTGATGAAGCCTTCAAACTGGGCAACCGCATCGCGATCATGGAGGGTGGTCATGTCAGCCAGATCGGCACACCGCAGCGTATCTTTTCCAAACCGGCGGATGATTATGTCTCTGACTTCGTTGCCCATATGAACCCACTTGGTGTTCTGCGCGCCATTGACGCCATGAACAAACCAAAGTCTGACAGTTACGAAGAAACGGTCGCCGCAGAAACGCTTCTTGCTGATATGCTCGATATTCTGGCCGAGAATGACAAGCCGCTTGGCGTGACCAAAGCAGGTGAAATCGTGGGCGAGCTTTCAGCGCGCAAAGTGTTGAAATTCCTGTCGGGCCATCTTGGTGAAGACAGCTAAAAGCTAAAAGGATATTGCAAGCGTGGACTATTCAACTCTCCTTGATGAAGACGTCCTCGCTTTCATCAAGGAGACGCTTTCCTTTTATCCCGATGATCTGGCACCGGATGATTGGCCCACCCAAAGAGCGGTTTACGACCGCATGGCGGATCAATTTCGCGCAGCTCGACCAAAGGGCCTGCCGGTTTGCGATGATACCATCGCTGGCGTTCCTGTCCGCTATTACGGGCAGCCGAGCGAGACCATGATCCTCTATGCCCATGGAGGAGGATTCGTTTTGGGAGGCTTGGAAAGCCACGATGACGTCTGCGCCGAAATGGCTGTTGCTAGCGGCGTTCAGGTTGTTTCCATCGACTATCGATTGGCACCAGAGCATCCACATCCGGCAGATTTTGAAGACATGCAGGCTGTGGCAAAGGATTTGACACAGCAGCATTCCATTGTGCTTTGCGGCGATAGTGCTGGCGCAACCCTTTGCGCCAGTGTTGCTGGCGTTTGGCACTCCCCAAGACTGCTTGGGCAAGTGCTTATTTATCCCTATCTGGGATACCCCATGAATGGTGGAAGTTTTGACGCTCATGCCAATGCGCCGTTGCTTTCTCTTAGCGACCTCATCGGTTTCGCTGATGTACGCGGAGTAAAGCAAGAGACCGCCCGCGCGATTCCGCATTTTGGTACTCTGGCCAAGCTTCCGCCGACCTTCCTCTTCCCTGCTGAATGCGATCCGCTGCATGATGACGCCCTCCTTTATCATAAAGAGGCGCAATCTGCCGGGGCTGATATACAGATAAAGACCCATAGTGGCCTGGTGCATGGCTGGCTGCGGGCTCGACATAAGAGCAATAGGGCGTCATTGGCATTTGATGATATCCTCAAAGCACTCAAAAGCCTCGTTGGCTGAGGCGCGCTTTCTCACGCGTTCAGGAAACCTGCTGGCGAATGGATTGACCGTAAATCCGCTTGAAAGCCTTGCTCAAAGAGGCGCTGTCGGCATAGCCGCACCGCAAGGCGATCTCATGCAGGCCCAGTTCTGTCCCTTCCGCCAGTTCCCGTGCTCGAGCCAGCCGCATATTCTGATAATAACGCCCCGGTGACATATCCATTTCGCTCTGGAACAAGCGATTGAGGCTACGGGGAGAGACATAGGCACGCTCGGAAAGCTCGCGCAGGGACAATGGCCGTTCCAGCGTTTCAGCCATGATATTGATCACATCGTAAATCTTGTTGCTCCCCTTGCCGGAAATCGACGGGCTATTGAGCTGTTCCTTGATGAAACTGCTGCTGTCCTGCATGAACATGGAAGAGGCCATTACGGCCTTATCGGCCCCAAAGCGCTCTGCGATAAGGTCCAGCATCAGATCCAGACCGCTGGACGCAGCTCCGCAGCTCCAGTAGCGCCCTTCCCTGAGATAACCTTGGCTTGTCAAATGCACCTGCGGGTATTCTTCAGCAAAGTCGGCCTGGATCTGCCAATGGGTGGCCACGGTCTGGTCATCCAACAGCCCGGTCCCTGCCAGAACCCACGCACCGGCATCCGCCGCAATCACCGTTTCGCTCTGGCGCACAAGCTGCCCCAGAATGCGCAAATTGTCGGCAGTCACATGTTGCCTGAAGCTGTTGCTGGCCAGAATGACCAGAATATCCGTGCTTTCAAGATCTGCAATTGAAGCTGTTGGTTTAATCTCAAGCCCTGAGGATGTCCACACCGAACCATCGTCGATACTGAGTATCTGCCATTGGATTCCTTCGCCATATTGCTCTTCAACAACCCGCAAGGGTTCGAGCAAGCAAGACAAGACAAAATTGGAAAATCCATCAAAGAGAAGAAAGCTGACATTCATGATGCTATTGGCCATTTTGGACGTATATTCGGCAATATAGGACAATTATTCGCTGTCTGGCTACTCTATTCTGCCACCCGAAACACCCAAAACCTGCCCTATGGTTTTTAGCAAGAAAACCAACTGTGCGGGTGACTGGAAGATCCGACCACAAGCTCTGTTTCTTCGGAGTTTTAAATGTTTCCAATCTGTTAGGTCGGGTCGCTTGCAAGTGCACTGCAGGCTTGGGCGCACTCTCGCGCTCGTGATCCAGTTTATAAAACTAGCATGCTGAAGCGCAGCGCGGGGCGTCTAATCCGCGTAATAAAAATTAGGACCGGCAGGCATCTGTAGCCCACCGGAAGAGACACCCAGCACCGCAGCTTTATGCCTTGGCGGTGCAGGAACATATAAACATTGCCTTTTGAAGCCATCCCATCGCGTTGGCAAGTAGAGGCAAAGACAATCTATGTTTCGGCTCGATCGATCCAATCCATTCCGCCTCATCGGGGCCCCGCGAGCCGCCTCTAATTGCGGATGACATCAATAGTAAGACGGAAAAGCAATGAGAAAGCATTTTGAATTTCTTGCCAATCAAACCATTTCTGGCGGCATGTCCCGCCGCGAATTCATGGGGCGCACAGCAGCGCTCGGTCTGGGGGCGGTTGCTGCCAATTCACTGCTAGGGTCTGTCGCGCAGGCAGCTGGTCCGATTAAAGGCGGCACTGCGAAATTCGGCATTGGCGGCGGCCAGAGCACAGACTCGCTCGATCCGGCGCTATCACTCAACCAGATGACCTTCATGGTTCAGCGGACATGGGCAGAAACGCTGCTCGACGTCAATCCGGATGGTACTCTGGATATGCGTCTGGCCGAATCCTACGATTCTTCAGATGATGCCAAAACATGGTCCTTCAGGATCCGCAAGGATGTGACCTTCCATAACGGCAAGACCGTGACCCCTGAAGACGTCAAGCAGACGCTTCTGCGTCACTCCGACAAGGATTCCAAATCCGGTGCGCTCGGTGTCATGCGCAACATTTCCGGCGTGAAGGTAGATGGAGACAGTGTTGTCGTCGAACTGACCAACGCCAACGCCGACCTGCCCTATCTAATGTCGGACTTCCATTTGATGATCCAGCCCAATGGTGGTCGTGACGATCCGGCAGCAGCTATCGGCACCAATGCATATAAACTGGTCGAAGCCGAGCCGGGTGTTCGCTTTGCCTTTGAGCGGAACCCTGACTATTGGGATTCCAGTCGGGGTCATTTCGATGCCATTGAAATGATGGTCATTAATGATGACACTGCCAGAAATGCGGCGCTTCAGTCCGGCCAGCTGCATATCGTCAATAAAATTTCGCCCAAGGTTGCCGGTCTTTTGAGCCGTGCCCCGGGCCTCTCTATTGAGCGTGTTGCAGGTCGTGGGCATTACGTCTTCGTCATGATGTGTGACCGTGAACCATTCCACACGAAGGAACTGCGCAACGCCCTCAAATATGCCATTGACCGCAAGGACATGGTCGACAAGATCCTGCGCGGCTATGGTACCGTCGGCAATGACTTCCCTATCAACTCGGCTTATCCCTTCTTTGATGAAAGCATCCCGCAGCGCGAATATGATCCGGAGAAAGCGGCCAGCCTTTACAAGGCATCCGGTCACGATGGCAGCCCTATCGTTTTGCGCGTATCCGACAGCGCCTTCCCCGGCGCGGTGGATGCAGCCCAGCTCTATATGGAAAGCGCCAAAGCGGCGGGTATCCCGCTGGAGATCAAGCGCGAGCCGTCTGATGGCTACTGGTCCAACGTCTGGAACAAGCAGCCCTTCTGCGCGTCCTATTGGGAAGGACGCACGGTGCAGGATCAGATGTATTCAACTGCTTATGTATCTTCTGCCGACTGGAACGACACCCATTTCTACAATGATCACTTCGATGAGCTGCTCATTCAGGCCAAGGGCGAACTGGACCAGAGCAAACGCAAGAAGCTCTATAGCGAAATGGCTTATCTGGTACGCGATGAAGGCGGCCTGATCTGCCCGATGTTCAATGACTTCATCGAAGGCGTTTCTGACAAAATCGGCGGCTGGGAAAAGAACGGCGTCTTCCAGCTGATGAACGGCCTCGCTCCGGTCAAATGCTGGATGGCAAGCTAAGCCTTTCTTTTAGTGCCGAAACAATAAAAGGCCCGGCGGATGCGTCGGGCCTTTTTCCTGTTCGATTCTTGAGCATCTAGAGGCCTGCGGCAGCGACCTTGATCAGCCCTTCGACATCCATATGCTCGGCAAAATGATCTGCAAGCGCATCCAGCGTCTTCTCGACACCAAGCTGATAACTCTTGCCTGAAGCCGCATGGCCGAAGGATTTGAGGAAAGCCGCGCGGAACTGATCATCATTGAATAACCCGTGAATATAGCTGCCCATGACCCGGCCATCTGGTGAGGTTGCGCCCTCTTCCTTGCCCTCTATCGTAAAAATCGGGCGGGCGCGGTCTGGTCCTTCGCTGCGACCGACATGGATCTCGTACCCATGCATGGGCGAGCCACTCTCCAAATACGAACCGGTGACTTGTACGGTGCGTTTCTCTCCAGCCATGACCGTATCAATATCGAGCAGCCCCAGCCCTTCACAGACGGCCCCCTTTTCGGTCTCCACGCCTTCAGGGTCCATGATGCGTTTACCCAACATCTGATAGCCGCCGCATAGTCCGAGCACAGACCCGCCCCGGCGCACAATGGCCTTGATGTCGACATCCCAGCCTTCGCTTTTCATGGTCTCCAGATCGCCAATCGTGGATTTCGACCCGGGCAAGATCACCAGATCACTATCAAGCGGAATCGTCTCGCCACGACGAACCATTGTGAGTGAAACACCGGCTTCGGATTTCAAGGCATCCAGATCATCAAAATTGGCAATGCGAGGCAGAACCGGAACGGCAATTTTCAGCGCCGTTCCACTATGCGCGGAAGCGACGTCGCGCCCGAGATCTTCGCTATCCTCGGCGGGCAGACGTACAGCGTCATCGAACCAGGGCAGAATGCCAAAGCCGGGCCAGCCGGTATGGTTGGTTATGATTTCCAACCCTGAGGTAAAGAGTGAAGCGTCGCCACGGAACTTATTGATAACGTAGCCCTTTACCAGTTCTTTATCCGATGGTGTCAGCAGGTGCTGTGTGCCCACCAGCGATGCAATGACGCCGCCACGATCAATGTCGCCAATCAAGATGACAGGTAACCGAGCGGCCTCGGCAAAGCCCATATTGGCAATGTCGCCTTTGCGCAGATTTACCTCGGAAGCGCTGCCAGCGCCCTCGACAACGACGAAATCGGCTCTATCGCTGATGATCTGATAGGACTGCATCACAGATTCCAGAAGCGAGTGCTTGCTCTGGCTATAGTTTCGTGCCTGCATCTGGCCGACCACCTTGCCCTGCACGACGACCTGACTGCCCACATTGCTCTGGGGTTTGAGCAACACCGGATTCATATGCACACTTGGCTCCAGCCCACAAGCCAAGGCCTGAAGCGCCTGCGCCCGTCCAATTTCTCCCCCTTCGGGAGTGACGGCCGCATTGTTGGACATATTCTGAGGTTTGAAAGGTGCGACCTTATAGCCCTGCCGTTTAAGATAGCGACAAAAACCGGCGACCAACATGGACTTGCCGACGTTGGACCCGGTTCCCTGAAACATGATGGCTGGCATGGGGCTTTCCTGTTTGTCTTTTCTTGTCTTGGCTGCCAGATGTTATTCTGGATCTGATTGTGATTGTGATTGTGTTGCTCCATCTTGTGGCGCATCGGGCGCGCTGTTGATCCATTTGAGAATTGGATCTAGCTCGCTGAATTCTGGGCTTTCGGGCAAATGGGGGCGCTTGATCATGATGACGGGAATATGCAACTCCCGTGCGGCAAGAATCTTGTGCGATGCCTTGCCAGCGCCCGAGTTCTTCGTCACCAGATAGTCGATATCATAGTCGAGAAAGAGCGACATTTCCTCTTCCATGGACCGCCCCGGCATTCCTTGAATGAAGGTGGCGGAATGGAACATCTGCTCTTCGGCTTCGGCGATACTGCGGATCACGAAATTGCAATCTTTACGGCTTGCAAAGGGAGCGATGGATTGGCGGCCGACCGAGAGAAAAGCCGTTACACCGGAGGGCAACGCGGCTGCAGCCTCGGTGAGCGTTTTCACGACAGTCCATTCATCCTCGCCGGTTTCGGCCCATTCATGACGCACGAAACGGGCAAGAGGCACACCAGCACTCTTTGAGGCTTCCACCGCATTGCGTGAAATGGCCGTGGCATAGGGGTGGGTCGCATCAATCAAGAGATCGATACCATGATCCTGCATGTAGCTATGCAAGCCTTTTGGACCACCAAAGCCCCCCATGCGAAACTGGAAATGGTCGCTGTCAAATCCCATCCGACTGCGTAGAACTTCCTCGGCCTTGCTGCCGAGCACCCCAGCAAGGGAATAGGTGACATCATGCTCTGTCGACTTGATCACGGTTTCAAGCAGTTCCCTTGCTTCGGCTGTACCACCGAGAAGAAGAATATGGCGCTGTTTGGTCATGGAGCGTGCTCCAGCTGGTCGTAGGTGAGAATCTCGGACTGCGTCAAAAGTGTACCATCCCTCGCAATTACGACAATATCGAGAGCGATTTCACTCGGCCCCAGAATTTTGAATGCGGCGCGTTGCGCCAAATTTGCCACGTGCGGCACAATGGCGACACCGGCAGCCTCGCAAAGCTGCAACACAGCCAGCGCCGTATTGGCCTGCCGAACCTCCTCGACAAGCTCAGGAAAAGCACCAAGGGACGCCACCTCAGCCGCCATCCAGTCGAAGTCTACCTGACTGCGCCCTGAGTGCAAATCCATATGCCCCTGTGCCAGCTTGGTGAGCTTGGCAAAACCGCCCCCTATCGTAACGCGCGCTACGGGATTGCGCCTTAGATATTTGAGCATGCCACCGACGAAATCCCCC
This sequence comes from Cohaesibacter marisflavi, assembly GCF_963665895.2. NCBI lineage: Bacteria > Pseudomonadati > Pseudomonadota > Alphaproteobacteria > Hyphomicrobiales > Cohaesibacteraceae > Cohaesibacter > Cohaesibacter marisflavi. The sequence continues at coordinate 1,483,057 of NZ_OY762534.1, forward strand.
ATATCAAGCATGGCGAATTCGGGAAGTTCATAAAGGGTGCGCACGGTTTTTTCTGATGTGGAACCCGTACAACCCGCCACATGCCCCTGCCCTTCAGCCCGAGCAACATCAATGCCACGGTGGATGGAATGGATCCATGCGGAGCAGGAAAAGGGAACGACGACACCGGTGGTTCCCAGAATGGAAATGCCACCGACAATTCCGAGCCTTGGGTTCCATGTATGCTTAGCCAGCTTTTCGCCATTGCGCACCGAAATGGTGATGTCCACATCCGGTGCAAAGCCATGCTCTTTTGCAAGCTCTTGGACTACTTCACGCATCAATTGGCGCGGCACTGGATTGATGGCCGGTTCCCCCACTGGGATCGGCAGGCCCGGGCGCGTTACCATCCCTACGCCCGAGCCTGCAAAGAAGCGAACACCGGAACCGGCAGGACCAAACCGCACAGATGCAAGAATGAGCGCACCGTGTGTCACATCCGGATCATCCCCTGCATCCTTGATAATTCCAGCTTCGGCAAATTCCGCTTCCAACCGCTCACAATCGAGCGCGAATGAAGGGGTTTGCCCCTTGGGAAGCGTAATCGATACAGGATCGGGAAAGCGCGAGGAAACCAGCGCAGAAAGGGCTGCTTTGGTTGCCGCCGTTGCGCAGGCACCAGTTGTCCAACCGCGCCTTAAAATTTCCTCTTTCGGTGCTTTTTCCGTGTCATCTGTCATGTACTTAGGTATATAGTGGAGCCAATCGGGACGCCATATCTAAAAGAGCCAGAGCCTAGAAATACATGTTGAATTCCCCCGCCCAAGACTCCTATAGCCAAATACTGTTTGATGGATTGCCCGAATTCGAGCCTGGCTGGGTTTGGCTCGTTGGTGGAGGCCCCGGAGATCGCGGCCTTTTGACCCTTCATGCGGTCAATGCATTGCGTCAGGCTGATGCGATTGTCTATGACGCACTGGTAGACAAGGCCCTTCTCTCCTTTGCCCGACCAGACATTATCGTCGAGTTCGCAGGCAAGCGTGGTGGGCGTCCCTCTTCCAAGCAGAAAGATATCAATCTGCGTCTTATTGAACTGGCCAAGGAAGGCAAGCGCGTTTTACGTTTCAAAGGTGGCGATCCCTTCATTTTCGGGCGCGGCGGCGAAGAAGCCTTGCAGCTTGTAGAGGCTGGGGTTCCTTTCCGTGTGGTTCCGGGGATTACGGCGGGGATCGGCGGGCTCTGTTATGCAGGGATTCCGGCCACCCATAGAGATGTCAATCAGTCAGTGACCTTCCTTACCGGTCACGACCACACCGGAGAAATGCCCACGGCCCTTGATTGGGATGGCATAGCCAAGGGCTCTCAGGTGATTGTCATGTATATGGCCATGAAGCATCTGCATGGCATTACGAAAAAACTGATGGATGCGGGACGCGACCCTGAAGAAGGGGCTGCGGTTATCTGCAATGCCTCCACCCCACGGCAGGAGGTGTTGACCTCGACCCTTACCCATATCGCAGATGACGCCCACAATTCCAACATGGAGCCACCGGCCATCGTTGTGATCGGCAATGTGGTCAAACTGCGTGACGGGTTGGATTGGCTCGGCTTTGCCAATGGTGGCAAGATACTTGTCTCCGATCCCCTTGGCATCAAGTCCTGATTGGTCCCCTACATGAGCACCATGCCACTTCTGCCCACGGGGCTTATTCTCGCAGCAAGTAGCTCGAACGCAGGCAAGACCACGCTATCGCTTGGCTTACAACGTCTCCTGAGCCGTAGAGGCCTCCACGTCACTCCCGCCAAGTGCGGGCCGGACTATATCGATCCGGCTTTTCATGCTGTGGCATCCGGGCAGTCATCCATCAATCTGGACCCTTGGGCCATGACCCGCGAGGATCTGCAAGCGCGAGCCCTGCGGCAGAGCAGTCTTGGCGATCTACTCTTTGTAGAAGGCGTAATGGGATTGTTTGATGGCGCGGCCAAAGGGCAAGGCTCCACAGCAGCGTTGGCGCATGCTCTCGGACTACCGGTCATTCTCGTTCTGGACGTCAAGGGTCAGGCACAGACAGCGGCCGCGATTGCCAAAGGTCTGTGTGAGTTTGACCCTGCGCTAACGATTGGCGGTATCCTGCTCAATCGCGTCGGCTCCAAAGCTCATGAACATCTATTGCGCGAAGCATTTGAGCCTCTTGATCTGCCAATCGTTGGTGCCGTGCGCGGCTCGGATCAGTTGCAATTGCCCTCCCGTCATCTGGGCCTTGTGCAAGCGGGTGAACATGACGGTCTTGACGAGATGATCGACCGGATTGCTGACCATATGTCAGAGGACGTTGATCTTGATCTTATCCTGGAGATTGCCAACAAGCATACGGCAAAAGAACCTGCGCCGACGGGCATTGCCGCTCCCCTTCAGTCTCTCCCCCCTCTAGGACAGCATATAGCCATCGCGCGGGATGAGGCTTTCAGCTTTATCTATCCGCATCTTTTGCAAGACTGGTCTAATCAGGGCGCCGACCTATCCTTCTTCTCCCCCCTTGCCGATGAAGCCCCCCATCAAGATGCGGATGCCATCTATCTTCCAGGCGGATATCCGGAGCTTCATCTGGACAGGCTGGCTTGTGCCGCAACCTTCAGGCAGGCTATACGCTCTGCGGCTGAGCGCAATGTTCTGATCTTTGGAGAATGCGGGGGCTATATGACGCTGGGGCGGTCCATTATATCGGCTGATGGGGTTGAAACCCCCATGCTGGATCTGTTGCCCATCACCACCAGTTTCGCCGAGACAAAACTATCGCTTGGTTATCGCCAGCTGTCGCATCAATCCGCTCTGCCTTGGGCTTCCCAACTGGCTGCCCATGAGTTTCATTATGCGACCATTACCCTGATGGGTGAAGCAGACCCGCTCTTTGAAGCACGGACGGCAGCCGACAGGGCTCTTGCTCCAATGGGGCAACGGGTTGGATCCGTACATGGCTCCTTTGCCCATATCATCGCCCCATTGAAAAATCAGGTTTGAAGGGTAAGGCCTTTAGCCCCTCACCCATTCGCTTAGCCTTTCTTGCTGGCCTTTTTCGGCAGGCGCAGGATATGCTCAAACTCAGCGTCATACAGCTTGGACTCTTCGAAATTCTGCGCGCCCAAAGCAGGACCGACAAGAATGAGCGCCGTGCGGGTGAGTTTGGACTCGCGAATTTTCTGGCGCAAGGTTCCAAGCGTCGCATGGATGAAAGTCTGGTCTGGCCACCCTACGCGATAGGCGATCACTGCGGGGCAATCTTCGCCATAATGCGGCGTTAGCTCCCGCTCGATATGGGCAGCATTGCGCACCGACAGATGAATGGCCATGGTTGCACCGGATTGACCGAGTATCGCGAGGCTTTCCCGCTCCGGCATGGAGGAGGATTTCATCGACGTCCGCGTCAGGATAATGCTCTGGGCAATACCAGGAATGGTCAGTTCCGTCCCCAGAGCTGCGGCAGCGGCAGCAAAGGCAGGAACGCCGGGCACCACTTCATAAGGGATTTCCAGCGCATTAAGGCGCCGCATCTGTTCGGCAATCGCCCCATAGATGGAGGGGTCACCCGAATGGACGCGCGCCACATCCTTGCCCTCGGCATGGGCCTGTTTAATATCCTCGATGATTTCATCGAGATTCATGGCTGCAGTGTCTTTGACGAGAGCCCCTTCAGGCGCCTCGGCCACAGTGGCTTCCGGCACCAGAGAGCCAGCAAAGAGGCAGACAGGGCAGCGTTGGATAAGCTTTAGCCCACGCACGGTGATAAGGTCCGGCGCACCGGGGCCAGCTCCGATAAAATAGACAGTCATTCCCTGTTCTCTCCATCAATTCTTTTTGCATATCCGCGCGGGGTGTAAGCCATCCAGCCATTATCCCCTACGGAGCGATCACCAGAGCGCCACTGGCGCGATTGGGACGAGCCCACAAGAACGACCGTCAACATATCGACTTCTTCGATGTCCAGCGTCGCAAGGGTGCGCATCTTTAGCTCTTCATCCGGTCGGCCCAGATTGGACGCGAGCAGAACGGGCGTTTCTTCCGGGCGTTTGGTTAGCAGCATTTCCTTGGCACGCAACAATTGGGTTCTGCGCTTTTTGGAAACGGGATTGTAGAAAGCAACCACGAAGTCTCCTTCTGCAGCTGCTTTGACGCGCTGCTCAATGGTCTCCCAAGGCGTCAGCAAGTCTGAAAGCGAGATGGTGCAGAAGTCATGGCCAAGCAACGCACCAAAGCGTGCCGAGGCGGCCTGCAAGGCAGAAATGCCCGGCACATGGGTGAGCGCCACCTGTTTGGCAGCATCCGACACGCCGCCATTGTCGGCATCACGGTCTAGCAGCTCCATAACCAGAGCGCCCATGGCGTAGATACCGCCATCACCAGAACAGATCAGAGCTACATCATGGCCCTTGCCTGCTTCTTCCAGCGCATAGCGGCAGCGGTCTTTCTCGCTCCCCATGGGGAAGTCACATCTGCGTTCGTCATCGGCCATCGGGCCGAGCAGATCAAGATAGAATTTATAGCCGACGAGCTTTTCAGCACTGGCAATGAGGCTGGTCGCCTCGGGTGTACGCCAATAGGGCGTACCCGGACCAATGCCGATCACGGCCAGTGAGCCGCGCTTCTTACCGGGCATCTCAGCTATGAAAGGCTCGGCGGCAAGGCCGATGGCGCAGGTGGCTTTATCCGATTTTACTTTGGCAACCAGAAGCGAGCCTTCAGACCCTGCGGCGGCAAGGGCTGCTCCTTCTGCAACGCCATGACACCCAACCTCGGCAAAAACCACATCGGAAGGATTTTTTAAACGCTCTTTCTCGGCTTCCAGCTCTTCGGCTGCGAAGAAACGGGCCGGCACAGAAAAGTGTGCGGCGGCCTGATGGATTGCGTCTTCATCCATTTTGACATCGATGGATGCCAGCAGGCCTATCGCTTCTGGCGCAAGGCTGTTGCTTGCCAGCACACTTTCGATATGGGTGATCAAATCAGCGGCAGCTATGCCCCGTTCGCAGCCCACCCCAACGACGAGTTTTTGCGGGCTATAGGTCAGGCTTGTTTCCGTGCTTGCTTCCGGCACGGGGGCAAAGCTCGCTCCAAGGCTGATGGCAGCGCTATCGGCACGGGCAATGTCGCTATTGTCCAGCCAATCCAGATCGGATGAAACGGAGACAGCTTCGCCATCGACGATCCGCGCCATAACGGCGGCTGCCTTTTTGGCATGTTGCAGTTTCCAGCCCTTTGGTGGATTGTCGAGCGCCAAGCGGTAACGGCAATCACCAGCAGTGGTGACGGCAGCATGGGCGCTCAGCGCTTCGGCGAGCAAATGCGCCAGATCGTTGGCGCCATGATGTCCGCCCAGCAGTGGCACGACCGACTTGCCATCGCGAGCAACGGCCAGCACCGGAGGTTCATCAAACTTGCTATCGAGAAGTGGCGCAAGGGCGCGAATGACAATACCGCTGGCATAAAGCGCAACGATCGCCCGGCCTTGAGAAAACACCCCCTTGAGATGGGCCAGACTATCAGCAAAGGAGACATCGAAGCCTTCTATCTCGCCCTTGCCATGCAGCTCCACCGGATGACCGGCATTCTTGAGTGCAGTCTTGATGGAGACGGCCAGTTCACCTGCTGCCGCACTTGGGCAGACAATGGTAATAGGCATTAGTTTTTCCATGCTTCGTCCCCGTCATAAATAAGAATCATTGAGAAATAAGGCGCTGTGGCGTCCTCAAGCTCGGCAAGCGGGATGGCCTTCTCATTGGCCAGCGTTGCCCGCTCGACATAACCGGCGCGCTTCATGAGATCGAGTTTCTCCAACAGGGAGCGCAGGCGCGGCAAATGGCGCCCCACCTTCATGATGGCAAAGGAGCCTCCAAGTTTCAGACGGGCTTCCAGCTCCTCGTCCGACATCGGGCCAGCAAGCACCGTCAGCACGTCATTGCGGCTGACAAGCGGCTGCTTCAGCCGGCAGGCACAAGCGACAATGGAGGTAACGCCGGGAATGATGTCGGTTTCGAAATCGCCAGCCAACCGGTCGTAAAGATACATGAATGTGCCGTAGAAGAAGGGATCGCCTTCGCACAGGAACACCACGTCATTGCCTGCTTCCAACTGGGCGCGAACCTCGACAGCCCCAACGTCATAGGCGTCCTGAGCGGCTTTACGCTCTGGCCGCATGGGCACCGCTATGGAAATCTCTTTCGTGCCTTCCGCGATATGTGCCTTGGCGATATCGCGGGCAAAGCTGTCGCCCCCTTCTGGTGCCGGATAGGCAATCGTGGTGGCATTGCTGATAAGCCGGGCGGCCTTGAGAGTGATCAGATCAGGGTCTCCCGGACCAACCCCCACGCCGTAAAGGGTGCCTTTATACTTGCTAGTCATTGATTGTGTTTCTCGTCTTGGTCTCTAAGGGCTTGATGAAAGCCCATTGTGTCACTGGCATGGATGGTTTCCAGCCGAAATAGGGGCCTACAGGCGTCGCCCTTGATATGGAAAGTCTTGTCAGCTCGCCGCCATGCTTTTCGAACATCTCAAGAAGCAGACGCTCTGAGCCGAGGGTAACCGCATGGGCCACAAGGCGTCCGCCGGGCTTCAAGGCTTCAAGGCAATAGGCAACGACCTCTTGAGACAAGCCACCGCCGATAAAAACAGCATCGGGGGCGTCCTGTCCTTCAAGGCCTGCGGGGGCTGTGTCGGCAATGAGCTTGAAGCCTGGAACGCCCAAGCTGTCGGCATTGTGCCGAGCAAGGGTCCGGCGTTTTTCCTGTGGCTCTATGCCGATGGCACGGCATGTGCGATGGCTACGCAGCCATTCAATCGCAACCGAGCCACAGCCGGTGCCTATATCCCACAACAGCGCGCCGGGATGGGGCATAAGCTTGGCAAGCGCACTGGCGCGGATATCCCGCTTGGTCATCTTGCCATCATGCTCGAAGGCCTCATCGGGCAAACCGGGCTGGATGGGGTACCAGCTTTGCAAATGATCCGGTAGCGCGATAGCGAGCACGTTGAGATCGGCGAAGCGTTCGTCTCCGACGGCCAACTCCTTGGCGGAAGCAGAAACAACGCGTTCTGCAGCACCGCCCAAATGTTCCAGAATGGTCAACTCGGCATCCTCGATATCGCGCGCGCAAAGCTGGTTGGCAACCTCATTAGGAGACGCCCCATCTCGTGACAAAACAAGCAGGCGTGCCGCCGGACAATAATGTGGCAAGAGCGTTTCGATGCCGCGCCCGTGAATGGTCAGCTTTTCCGTTTTATCCAGCGGCCAGCCCAGTCGACTGGCTGCGAGGCTGAAAGATCCAGGGAACGGCAGCACGCGCATGTCATTTCGCTGGAAATGACGTGACAATGTTCCGCCAATGCCGAAATACATCGGATCGCCGCTGGCCAGCACGACGGCAGGCGTGCCTATAAGGCTTTCCAATTCCTCAAAGGCGCCAGAGAATGGCGTTGGCCAGCCTCTCTTGTCAGCGCCGTCGGCCAGATCATCGGGTATCATGGCCAAATGCCGTGCGCCGCCATAGATGGTTTTCGCTTCGGCGATAAGCGACCATGCCAGATCACCAAGGCCATCAAGCCCATCTTCGCCGATGCCGATTACGCTCAGCCATGGTGCTTTTTGCTGTTGGTTCATCAATCCGCTCGCTCCTACATCGGTTTGTCACTCTGACCAAGCGCAGCAATGGCCAGAGCATTGACGGCCGCGCTCGCCATGGGCGTTCCGCCCCGGCGGCCGAGCATTGCGATATAGTCAAGCTCAAGCTCTGCGGCTTCATCGACCAAGGCCTGTTTGGATTCCGCAGCACCAACAAAGCCAACGGGAAAGCCGAGCACCAGAGCTGGCTTCCCTGCCCCTTGCCGCACCATTTCCAAAAGCCGGAAAAGCGCGGTGGGAGCATTACCGATAGCGACGATTGACCCTTCCAGATGAGGCCGCCACAGCTCCATGGCTGCGGCTGTTCTGGTGGTTTTCATTTCATTGGCAATGTCTGAAACTTGCGGATCATTCAAAGTGACCAGAACGCGGTTCTTTGACAGCGCAGCCCCTTGAGCGAAAAAGCGCGGAGAGATGCCTCCGGCAACCATTTGCGTATCCACCAGAATGGTCGTGCCCCGCGTGAGAGCCGCAAGGCCCGTGTCCGCCGCGTTTGGCGAAAAGCGCAAGTCAGCGACGAGATCCGTCATGCCGACAGAATGCATCAGCCGAACAGCAACCGGTTCAAGCGATGGAGGCAAGGTGGCCAGCGCGTCGCCAGCTTCTTGCCTGATGATGGAGAAGGAGCTGGCATAGATTGCTGCCGGATCCTTCTCATAGTGATGTGACGTCATCTTGATACATCCACCCCTTCTCCGGGCAAGCGATGGCTTAGGCCACCGCTCCCGAGAAAGGTTCAGTCCTTCTTGTACATGCTCTTGGGACCAAGCGGATGATCGGCCTGCGGATAGGGGTGGTGATGATGGTCGTGCCCATCGCCATGAGAGTGGTCATGCCCGTGGTCATGACTATGTCCATGGTGATGATCATGATCGTGCGCGTGATCGTGACTGTGATCATGATGGTGAGAGTGACCATGATCATGGCCGTGACCTTGGGAGTGAGCGTGGTCGTGGCCATGATCATGGTGGGAATGCTCCGACGAAGGGTGATGCTTGAGACATTCGTTGGTGCATTTATTATCTTCGCAATATTCGCAGTCTTTGGTGTCCACCCCTTCAACATGATGGTGGTGGCTTTCCTGCTGCAGGCCGACTTCAGCCTCGAACCCCAGAACCTGCGCACGATATTTGCACAGCTGACAGTTCATGTTGTTGGTGCCTTCCAGAATTTCCTGAACGCGATCCTCGAAGGTTTCGATCACATAGTCCTGATCATTCAGATAAGCCGCCTTGACAAACTGGATCTCCGGATGACGTGCAGCGACTTCATCTGTGAAATTGTAGATGCGGCGCACGAGGATGCCGGTGAAGAGGAAATAAGGGAACACGATAATGCGCTTGTAGCCAAGCTTGGCGGCATGCTCGAGGCCCGGTTCGACCAGCGGGAATGTCACGCCAGAATAGCAAACCTCGCCCCAGCCAAAGCCCATGCCTTCCCAAAGCATCCGCATCAGCTTGTTGACGTTTGAGTTGGCATCAGGATCGGAGGCTCCACGGCCTACAACCATCAACAATGTGTCGGTCAAAGGCACTTCGCCATGCTCGACATTGGCTGCGTCCACCGCTTCCTGTACGCGCGCGCCGGCGGCCTTGATCATCTTGATATCGAGGCCAAGCTCGCGCCCATATTCAATGGTCACGCCAGGCTTCTTGGCCTGATAGGCATTGAGCACAGACGGAATATCATTCTTGGCGTGGCCCGCAGCAAATAACATACCCGGCACAGCCAGAATACGGGTGCATCCCTGCTCAACCAGTTTGTCGAGACCATTCGAAAGCACCGGATTGGCAAATTCAAGATAGCCGTAATCAACCGGCCAATCAGGAAAGCGCGGGCGCAGGCGCTCGGCCAGTTTGGCAAACTGGTCTACAGCTTCCTTGTTGCGACTGCCATGGCCGCAAATCATCAGGCCTAGTTTTTCTTCGTGATTGGAACTGGTCATTCTGGTCCCCTGTGGTTTTCTCATCATGAGCCGCAATGGCTCCTTGTCTGGTTTTCAGCAGGGGGTTGAAACAGTCCGGCCGCGAACGATCCGATCTCTTTCTTCCAACCTGCAGGTCAGTCTTGGCATCCGGCTTGGATCGGCCTCACTGACTTGATTTTCAGCCCCCGTCATGGGAGGCGCTGCAAAGCATTGGGCCGGGTTTTCATCTCCCGGCAGTTGGTTTGGTGTCATCTCATCAAAAGATCTGACCATTCTCCATTTTTACGGTTCGCGTCACGACCTTTTCCCGAAAGGCGCGATCGTGGCTGACGATAATCATTGCCTGTGGCAGCGAAAGAAGTATTTCGATAAGCCGAATGCGTGTCTTCTCATCCAGATCGTTCGTCGGCTCATCAAGCAGCAGAATATCTGGCTTCATGGCGATGACCGTTGCCAGCGCGACCAGCCTTTTCTGTCCGCCAGATAGCCGATGCGTGACCCGCTCTTTGAGGTGAGACAGGTTCAAAAGCGCCAAAGTCTCCTCAACGATAGCATCCGCCTCAGCGCGGCTGTAGCCCAAATTGAGCGGACCGAAGGCGATGTCTTCCTTGACGGTCGGACAGAAGAGCTGGTCATCAGGATCCTGGAACACCAACCCGACACGACGGCGTAGCTGGATGAAGTCCTCTTCGGTCACAAAATCCTGCCCGAATGCGGTGATGCGTCCATCGTGGGACTTATAAAGGCCCACCAGCACCTGCAAAAAGGTACTCTTGCCGACCCCATTGTCGCCGACCAGTCCGACCCTTTCGCCTTCTTCAAGCGCGAGTGACGCGCCGCTCAGACATGGTGCGCCGCCATGATAGGCATAGCTCAGCTTATCTGTTTCAAGCAGCAACGACATGCAACATCTCCAAGGCCAAGAGCGACAGCACGAAAAGGCACGCTATCATCGAAAAGGTAAAATCGCGTCTTGTATAGTCGAAATCCTTGAGCAAATGAAATTGTCCGTTAAATCCCCGGCATTTCATTGCCATAAGAATGCGCTCGGAGCGCTCGAAAGACCGAATGAGCAGCATGCCGACAAGATAGCCGACGCTCTTGTAGGTGTGCAGATTGTTGCCGGGAGCAAATCCTCTGCATTTCATCGCCGTTTTGAGCCGCAGATATTCGGCGTGCAGCACCTCGATATAGCGCACAGTAAACAGCAACAGATGTACGAGCCTTTCGGGCACCTTCAATTTGGCCAGCGCTTGCCCGAAGGTAACAGCATCAATGGTTGCCAACAGCGCCAGAGAGGCCATAACAATGGCATTGGCGCGCAACAGAATGACAATGGCCTGCCTCAAGCCTTCATAACTGGCAGAGAAGCCAAAGACAGATGCCATTTCTGTACCGGGCGTCGTAAAAGGCAGCATGACAAGCAACAGAATGATGAAACTATCCACCGTCAAAACCCGTTTGAGGGAGGTGACAAAAGGCATTCTTGCTTGCAGCAGCAGAAACAGACCACCCAAAAAGGCAATCCCCAGGGGAAGGAGTTTGTCCAATTGGACCACGCAAATGGAGAAGACAAACACGGCGACAATTCTCACGCGCGGATCCAGTTCACGGATCCAGAGGCGATGAGAAAAGATTGCGCCAATGCTGTTTGCCTCTGCCCTGCCCAGCCCTTTGGCTCGACCTGCATCCCCCAGAATATCGCTCATGCGGTTTCCTTCGCTGTAGCCGACAGTTTCTTGCGCTCACCGCGCGCGGCGACATAAAAGCCGATGCCGAACAATCCGCAGATGTAGCCGATACCACCAAGGATCGCCTGCATATCGTTCTTCTCCGTATATTCAGAGATCACTTTACGCAGTGGCTTGGTCTCGTTGCGCACAGCTTTGGCAAATTCTGGTTTGAAAGTTTCGAGCTGTTGGCGAACCTCTGCCGCAATGAGTTTCTGCAAGGCTTCCGGGCTGAGGCCTGCGGTTGCTGCCGCATCACCATCTGTGCCTTCACTGATCTCTTCGAGAACAGCGGACACCTCTGCTATCGCCTCACTTTCTTTTGCGTCACCCCCGATCGCATCGGGAAGTTCATCAACAGCCATATGGTAAGTGCCAATATGCCCAGCACCAAGATTGGCCTTGAAAGTCAGAGGCACCTTCACGGTTGGCGTATATCGGAATATGCCGTCTTCGTCTGTTTTGGTTTCACCAAGTTTGGCACCGTCATCAGCAAACACTTCAACCGTTGTATCCGACGACATATCACCGTTGGAAAATCCTAATTCTCCCTCGATGGCTTCACCATCCGCATAAGCGGACATAATAACCTTGTGGGCCAATGCTGGAGAGGCAAATGCGCAAACAAGAAGAAGCAGGCCTGCCGTCGCCATTTGTTTCAATCGGATCATCGGGCTCCCCCCTTGTTCATTGCATGCAAAAGTTCCGGCTTCACTTTGTGGATGAGGTAGATGGCCGCAGCCGACAGAAGCCCCTCAATGATCATGATCGGGATATGAGCCACGAAGACAATTTTCGCCTGAAGTGCAAAATTGTCACCTGAGAAGCCAAGTGCCAGAGCAACAAAGAGCGTCGTCAAGGCGATGGCCAATGCTCCGGCAACGCCACCAAATACAGCAGCAAGACTGGACGATGTGGTTCGGATCAAAAACGGATTGACCATCAAACCAACCAATACGGCGGGCGCGGCAATATTCAGGGTATTCACCCCGAGCACCGATATACCTCCGAAGGCGAAAAAGACGGCTTGCAGAAGCAACGCCACGAACAATGCGGGAAATGCAGCCCAGCCGAGAATAATCCCGGCCAGACCGTTCAGGATGAGATGCACGCTCGAAAATCCCAGCGGAACATGGATCAGCGATGCAACAAAAAATGTTGCACTGAGCACACCCGCAGCCGGAATGAGGTCCATCGTCAACTTCCGCAAGCCTACGACGATGCCAACTGCGGACATAGCGGACCCCACAATCAGCACCTCGTTGGAAAGAGCACCATCAACGATATGCATGGCGCACCCTCCGGCTGTGACATGGAAGGCTATTTGAGGTCATAAGCTCTCACCCAAATAACAGCATCCTGAGAAAGCTCCTTGCCTTCAAACTCGGTATCAGGCCCTATACCAAGAGCCGCAAAGCCCCAGAAGCCAGCCTTTGGAATACCGAAGGTGAAATAGCCATTCTCATCGGAAAGAGCGACCACAGCGCCACCCGGAGCAGGATCCACGCTCACTTCGCCTGGAGTGTTGGTTTCCATGTTTGGCGCAGCTGCGATATATTCAATTTCGATTTCAGCACCTGCCACCGGCTTGCCTTGCGAAAGGACGCGCCCGGTAAAAGTGGATCCGGCAAGAATATTGGTCGGCTTGTTGAGCGGGACTATTTCGGTTTTGAGCCCAGCGGGTTCATTCCAATCAGTGGGAAGCCCGCCCTTATTCAGATAGCTCTTAGCGATCTGCTGGATATAGATATCTTCGCTCTCTTCATAATAGGGAGCAGGCCGCACGACGAGCGTATAGTCGCCGCTGCGCTTAACCTTCACACTGGCGTCGAACGCATCTGCGTCATTGGCTGAGCCCTGAAAACGCATGGGCACCAGTGTGTCCATCAGGTCAATCTTCTTGCCTTTATGCAGGGCATAAAAGGCTTCCGGCGTGCCCATATCCATAACATGGCCATTTTCAAACGGATGCCAGAATATGAGTTTCAGCGGAACATCGCCCGCTTTGACCAGATTAACCTGTGGGGTATAGACCAGCTGAAAATGCGCATTAGCGGCGCTGGAAACCATGAGGGCGGAAGCTAAAAGCGCCCCTGTCAGTAATTTATGCATAGAGTCATCTCCTGTCGGCAACAAGCCAATTTGGAGACGCTGTGGGAATGGAAGTATCGGCAAGGGACTGCTGGTGTAAAATAGGGCACCAGACTATCTCTCTACCCAACGCTCACCCCGGCGTCTTGTTTAGAGGCGGCAAGGCTGACTATTCAGCCTGTACCAGTCTGATGGCAGGTCTCCTGGCTCACGGGTCATAGCAATTGACTAAACCTTCCCAACACCCCGGTGTCAGTGGATTTCTCTAATCAATCGCTCGCCGCTTACAGTTGCGGGGGCAGCCATGGAGTCGGTCCCTGATGGGTAAGCCTCACCATGTTCCCTTTTCATTTTCTCATCACGCCTGGACGAGAAAAACCATCGAACAATTCATGTGTAGGATTGCAAGCAAGGCATGTCAACTCGCCTTTGGCCCGCCCTATGATTTGGACACAGAAAAGCTGAATTAAATCAGCAATTTTCCTAATACTCGATGCCTTCCTGTGCCTTGATACCAGACCGGAACGGATGCTTGATCAGCGTCATTTCGGTCACCAGATCCGCAATTTCAATTAGCTCATCCTTTGCGTTGCGACCGGTGATAACAACATGGGTATCATCTGGCTTTTCTTCGCTCAGGAACTCCACGATTTCCTCAATCGGCAGATAGTCATAACGCAAGACGATGTTTAACTCATCCAGCAGCACGAAGCGGTTTTCCGGATCGAGAATCGCTTCCTTTGCCGCGTCCCATGCTGCGCGGGCATTGGCGATGTCCTTGTTACGATCCTGCGTCTCCCAAGTGAAGCCCTCGCCCATGGCCTTGATCGTTACCTGCTCGGGGAACTTTTCCAGCATGCGCTTTTCGCCCGAATCCCAAGCACCCTTGACGAACTGGATGACGGCGATCTTATGCCCGTGTCCGATGGAGCGGAAGGCCATGCCGAAGGCGGCGGTGGATTTGCCCTTGCCCTTGCCCGTATGAACGATGATCAGGCCTTTTTCCTCGGTCTTGGTGGCGAGGATTTTTTCACGCGCGGCCTTTTTCTTTTTCATCTTTTCTGCATGGCGAGCGTCGAGCTCTTCCTGCGTCATACCGTCTGTCTTTTTCATAGGAACTCCCCTTCCTGCTGAGTGGCTGGTTTCTTGTTTTCTTCCAGATTGAATCGGGCACTGTTAGACTTGGGCGTCCAGAGGCCTCGATCAAGCGCCTCCAAAAAGCGATCAATCATATCATCATAAGCGGGCCGGTTCTTGTCCTTGAGGAAATCGGCAACAGCATCATCCTCGATATAGGCCTCATAGAGCTGATCGAAATGGTGATCGCCAACGGCGTTGGTCGTCGCGGCAAAGGCAAACAGGTAATCAAGCGTTGCTGCGATTTCGAACGCGCCCTTATAGCCATGGCGCATCACACCGGCGATCCATTTCGGGTTCGCCGCCCGCCCACGCACAACGCGTGCGATTTCCTCATCCAGCGTGCGAATAACGGGGCGCTCGGCGCGGGAATGATCATTGTGATAGACCTTCGGTGCAGCGCCACGGAAGCTCTCGACACTGGCAGCAAGCCCGCCTTCAAACTGGTAATAGTCGTCCGAGTCGAGCAGATCATGCTCGCGATTATCCTGATTCTGGATCACCGCATCGACTTTTGACAAACGGCGCTTGAGACTGTCGGCGGCACGGTCACCATATTGCCCGGCGCCATAGGCAAATCCACCCCATGCCACAAAGGCCTCGGCAAAGTCCGAGCGCTTGTCCCAGATTTTCTCGTCGATCAGCGCCTGAAGCCCCGCCCCATAAGCCCCCGGCATGGACCCGAACACACGGAACGTAGATTGCCTGCGGGCCAGATCAGCGTCAACGCCCTGCGCTTCGGCCTCGGCCCTTTCGCGGCGCACACGGGCGGCCAGCGGGTTGGCGTCCTCGTCTTCATCTAACTCGGATACCTGCCGCACGGCGCTATCGAACAGATCGATCTGATGGGGAAAAGCATCGCGGAAGAAGCCCGAAATGCGCAAGGTCACATCCACGCGCGGGCGCCGCAATTCTTCAAGCCGCAGCACCTCTATGCCTGTCACACGTCCCGATGCCGGTTCCCAGACCGGACGGACACCCAGCAGGGCCAGCGCCTGTGCAATATCATCGCCACCTGTGCGCATGTTGGACGTGCCCCAACAGGTCAGTACGATGGCTTGAAGCCATTCCCCCTCATCCTGAAAGTGGCGTTCCATCAGCCGCTCGGCAGAGAGTTCTCCGATGGCCCAAGCCGTTTTGGAAGGCACGGAGCGCACATCGACTGCAAAGAAATTGCGTCCCGTTGGCAGAACGTCCGGCCGGCCTCTTGTGGGGGCTCCCGAGGGACCGGGCGGCACAAACCGTCCGCCAAGGCCGGCCAACAGATGACTGGTTTCTTCGGGCCCGCAGGCATCAATCGCTGCGCTGAGGTCTCCCTCTACCCAATTGAGCACAGCCTTTGTTGCCTCAAACCCGTCAGGGCAGACCACCTCACCTGCAACCAACGCCTTGGCGAGCAGCTCGATCCGCTCGACCGTATCGCCGCAATGGCGCCACAGGGCGTCTGAAAGACGGGCAAGAAGATCAGGGCGCGGACCGTCCCATGCTTTGGCAAAATCGCAATCCAGAGGATCGAAGCGGACGCCAGCCACTGTAAGGTCGAGATCCGCAGCTATGGCGCGGTGGAGAGACTGCTGAGCGGGTTCGTTGCCGCGCGGCACGCGCGCTATGGCGACCAGCAAATCGGTTCGGTAGCCCCCTTCAGGCGAGGCACCCAGAATATGCAAGCCATCGCGGATTTGCAGCTCTTTCAGGTCGCACAAATGGGTGTCCAGTTGCTGCAGTGCGGTCTGGTTGTCATCATCCGCCCCCACGCCAGCATCCTTATCAAGGCCGGTTCGGCTGGCCAGAAAGCGGATTTCCTCCAGCAGCTTGTCCGATCGGCGCGGATCCACCCCTTGCGCGGTGTAGAATTCATCCACCAGCGCTTCCAGCTCTTCGCCTGCGCCATGGCTTTCGGCGCGGGTGAGCGGCGGTGTCAGATGATCAATGATCACCGCGCTGGTGCGGCGCTTGGCCTGACAGCCTTCGCCGGGGTCATTGACGATGAAGGGATAGAGATGCGGCACAGGCCCGAGCACGGCTTCGGGATAGCAAGCTTCACTGAGCGCGAGGGCCTTGCCCGGCAGCCATTCAAGATTGCCATGCTTGCCTGCGTGAATGACCGCATGAACGCCATAGACACGCCGCAGCCAGAAATAGAAGGCGAAGTAATTGTGCGGCGGAACCAAATCTGGATCGTGATAGGTATCTTTGGGGTCGATATTATACCCACGGGCGGGCTGCACACCGATGGCCAGATTACCAAAGGTGAGGATCGCTAGCTGGAACGCTTCGCCGGTGACCATAGGGTCATTATCTGGCGGCCCCCAGCGGGTCACGACGCCGTTCTGAACGGCCTCAGGCAGTGCCTCAAACATGGCCCTATAGTCGGCCAGAGTCAGCTGGTTCTCGCTCTGGCGGATGGCCTTGCCCAGTGCGTTGGTCGGCCCTTTGAGGATCTGCTGCATCAGCGCGTCGGCATCTTCGGGCACAGGGCCAACCTTATAACCCGCATGTTGCATCGCCCTCATCAAGGCGACAACGGAGGCTGGACTATCCAGCCCAACCCCATTGGCGATGCGGCTGTCCTTGTTGGGATAGTTTGCCAACACCACGCCAACCTTGCTGCTTTTGGGTTCGGAACTGCGCAAGCGCGCCCAGCCTTTCGCCAAGGCAGCGACATACGCAATCCTGTCGCCATGTGGAACCAATTCGACGGGCTTATAGTACGTCTTGCTATCCAGCGCGCCCTCTTCCTTGAAGGCTATGGCGCGGCTAAGAATGCGTCCATCCAACTCGGGCAGAACCACATGCATGGCCAGATCTCGCGCAGAGAGACCGCGCGGGCTTTCTTCCCACGCCAGCTTGCTGGAACCAGAGAGAATGACCTGGAGCACCGGACAATCATACTGATCCAGAATGGTAGGCTCGTAAGCCTGCCCGGCCTTGGATAGAGCAAAAGCGGTGCAATTGAGCAATACAGCGGGTGGCAACTGGGCTAAAGCGCCTTGTAGGAATTCCTGCGCCTCGAAGTCCTTCAAGCTCGGTAGAAAGATCGGCAAGGCATGCAGCCCGTTTGCCTCAAGCGCTTCTGCAAGCGCATCAATCGGCGCCGTCATAGCGCTTTGCACGTAAGACCGGTAAAAGAGAATTGGCACCACAGCTTTTTGCGTTTCATTGGCTACATCAGCCAAATAGCGCTGTAGACCCTCCTCGCCGCTAAAGCTCTCCCCGTGTTTGAGAATGCCCACGCGCGGCAAAGGCACAGGATGGGGCACAGCCTCTATGTCCCCCGCGATCAACGCCTCGGCAAACCGAAGCGCAAGGGCCATATTCTCTGCTCCCCCCTCAACGCAATAGCGCCAGAGTTGCCGCACAATGGTCACCGGTTCGCTCGACCATTCTGCCAGGCTTTCATCCCACTTGTCATCGCCGGGCATGACGAGCAATTTGACATCATAGCCGCGCGAGAGCTTCTTGAGCTGCTCTAACCCGTAACGCCAATATTCAACACCGCCAAGAAGGCGCAGCACGATGACTTTTGCGTGGCTCGCGGTTTGATCCACATAGAGATCAACCGAATAGGGATGCCCCAGCGCCATAAGGTTGGCCAGACGCACCGAAGCGGCCTCATCAGGGCGAGACCGTGCCGACATGGCAAATGCTGAAAGTTCGCTATCAGCAGAAGACAGAATGAGGATATCACCGGGGGTCTGCCCCAGATCTACGGCTTCTTCGCCGTCATCAATCCGTCCTGCATCAGGCGCCAGTATATGCATGTGGGTACGGTCCTTATTGTCTTTGGCCTTATTATCGTTGGTCTTCTTTAGCCCAGTGTCTTGTTGGCGCGATCAAGATCGAAATCCTTAAGACCAATGACCACCAGCCCAGTCGAGCTCTCAGCCCCCGGATCAAACCAGCTTTCCACGCGGCGCCCGACCGCTTGCACCACAACGCGTGCTTTTTTGCCTTCAATCGCCGCATAGCCTTTGACGCGCAGGACACCGGACTGAGCCAGAACATCTGATACGGCCTGTTTAAGCGCATCCATCGAGGCAAAGGCGCGCGGCGCGACTACTGCGGAATGGAAGTCATCATGGTCGTGATGGTGGTGATGATGGTGGTGGTCATGATCATCATCGTGCTCGTGATCGTGATCATGGTCGTCATTGTGATGGTGATGATCATGCGCGGCTTCTCGGCTGTCGAGATCTTCTTCCGCGCCCGCTTCAAGGCCCAAAAGCACAGCGGTCGAAACATTGCCATTGGCCGAGTGAATGGTTTTCACCCCATCGCGCCGATGCTCCGCAATGATCGCTTCCACCCTCGCCATGGCATCTTCATCAATGAGATCAGCCTTGGAAATCACAATCATGTCCGCGCATTTGAGCTGATCATTGAAGAGCTCATCAATCGGATTTTCGTGATCGATTGAGTCATCCTGTTCCCGTTGACGCACAACGGCCTCTTCATCGACGCTATAGTGGCCTTCGCTCAGCGCTGCGGCATCGGCGATGGTAATCACGCCGTCGACGGTCACTGAAGCGCGCACGCTGGGCCATTGGAAGGCCTGAACAAGAGGCAGAGGCAATGCAAGACCAGACGTTTCGATAACGATATGCTCCGGACGCGGTTCGCGCTTGAGCAACATTTCCATGGTCGGCAGGAATTCGTCGGCCACCGTGCAGCAGATGCAGCCGTTTTTCAGTTCGACAACATCGTCTTCGGTGCAATTGGGATTGCCGCAGCTGGAAATCATTTCGCCGTCGAACCCCATATCGCCAAATTCATTGACGATGAGAGCAATTTTCTTGTCCCCGGCCTGTTCAATCAGATGGCGGATAAGCGTGGTTTTGCCGGAGCCGAGAAAGCCGGTCACAACGGTGGCTGGAATTTTGGGCGATGACAGAGGAGCCTTGAAAGACATGATGAGCCTCTAGGAGTCGTTTGAGAATTCAGAAGGGAAAGGATGTAACCGGGCGATGGTGTTCTTGCGAATATGCTGCGGGCGTTCGCGCCATTGCGGCAAGCCGTCTTCAGCCTCGACATAGCTTTTTGCAAAGGCAACAAGATCGTCGACCCTGTCGGCGCTGCTGTCGAGTTCTCCGACGACGAACTGATATTTGTCCTTTGCCAGAAGAGCGACAACACAGCTGCGCTTGCAGCTGCTCATGCAACGGGCGGCCTGAATGACGAGTTGGCCATCCAGATCGGCATCGGCCTTCACAGCGGAATGCACCGCGCCAAGCAGCTTCTCGCCCTCAGGACATTCTGTGGCTAGTCTTTCCGGATTCTGTTTGACTGCCGCGCTGTTGCAAGTGCTGCAGATTTGCAAAATTGCCTTATTTTTCAAAGCATGATCCTAACTTCGCATCAAAGCATGAAGGCTTTTGATACCGAGTTCAACGAAACACGCCGATAGCAGGGAGGGAAAAGCAAGGAAGCAAAAATCAATTTGCCTCATCTCCGATACACCCCGACCGGTTAGTGAGAATAGTGGTGGCTGGCAGGTCTCCTGGCTCACGGTCTTGCGCCCTGCTCCCTTCCCAAACCCTTTGGTTCAGTGGTTACAAAACAAGGCAATCCGCTTACAGTTGCGGGGGCAGCCATGGCATAGGCCCCGAGTTGGGTCGTCCGCACCATGTTCCCTTTTCATCTTCCCTGAGTCTGTCTAGGGAAGAACCATCCGATCTCTTTTTGCGTGATTGGCCCGCTGATGTCAATCTTGTTCAAAATCATTATGGTGCCTGAGGCTGGAATTTCTCCAAAGTGATACTGCGGCAAATTCGAGACCAAGACAAAGAAAAAGCCCGATACCGGATGGATCGGACTTTTCACGATAAATCGAAGCGTAGCGGCTATTTAGAGGCACTCAACAACGCTTTCGGCTTGCCTTCATGCCGGACTAGCGGTTACGCGCATCCAATTCGTCAACAGCATTGACGTTGCCTGCGGAGCGCCCGTTGACATCAAAGAATTCCGTATTTTCAAAAAAGGTATCCGCAATGGTTTTTGCCAATTCAGCACCGATCACCCGTGCGCCCATCGTGATAATCTGGGCATTGTTGGAAAGCGCAGCGCGCTCGGCGGAATAAGTATCATGGCATTGTGCAGCCCGGATGCCGTGCACCTTGTTGGCTGACATGGCAACCCCGATACCGGTGCCGCAGCAAAGAATAGCGCGATCATATTCGCCCTTCACAACGGCAGTCGCGACGCGTTCTGCCATGTTGGCGTAGAATGGATCGGCTTGGCCCGCAACCCTTGAGACCTCGGACACCTCATATTTGCCCTGGCCTGCAAGATATTCTGCCAAAATGTGAGCAAGACCTTCGCCTGCACTATCACCGGCAACAGCAATTTTCATGATATTTCTCCCTATTCTAACTGCTGGTCATGAACAGCGACACACTCTCCCAGGCTTTCGAAACAATCAGAAAGCTTCCATGCAATGAACCCTGACGGGGAGACATTGCCGTGTGGTCGCTGGGTCGTTCTCCGGTTACCGGCACACTTTAAGGCAAGCCGGGCCAGAGAATATGAGGAGGCATGAGCACGCGCAGGGAAAACTGCAGCGCACGCCTCAAGGGGCCGAAGAGCAAACTGCATTTGCTCGGAAAGGAACCCGCACCAATTGACCGCAGCAAGAAAGGGAGAGGTCATGCACCCTCCCGGTTTGCTGCATCAGCAATGGTCAAACTGAGGCCAGCTCCCTCAATGGCAGACAGGGCACCAGCAGAGGGCGCAGTGTCTGTTATAATGTGATCAAACTCTTCAAGGTCGGCGAGTTTGTGCAAGGCGGTGTGATCAAAGCGTGCGTGATTAACCAGCAGACAGCACTTGGTGCCCGAGCGCATCATGGCGCGTTTGCTTTTGACCACCACGTCATCCATATGGAAGACTTCCAGCCCTGAAATAGCTGGCGTGGAGATGAAGGAAATATCAGCGCGCAAATTGGCAAGACAGGTTTCTGTCAGACTACCAAAATAGGCGTTGAATTTGCTCGAATAGCTTCCCCCTAGAGAAATCATTTTGATACCGGATTCTGCCCTGAGGGAATCCAGAATTGCGGCGTTGTTGGTGATCACGGTCAACGGGCGTTTTCTTGGCAGGTATTTGCCCAGAAATGCTGCCATTGAGCCATCATTGACCATGACGGTCATGCCCGGATCGATCAGGTTCAACGCAGCTTCTGCCATCGCCATTTTCGCGCCTTGGCTTTGCCTTTCACGATATCTGAAGTCGCTTTCAAAGCGGGTGCCGGACTCTATGGTCGCGCCACCGCGGATCTTGCGGATCATGCCTTCGGCTTCCAGATCATCCAGATCGCGGTGAATGGTCATTTTCGAGACAACAAACTGCTCTGACAGCTTGTCGACCTCAACCTCACCCTGGGTGACCAGAAGGTCCATGATCGCCTTTTGACGGTCCTCGCGCTTCATACGGGCTCCTTTCGAATCCATCTGTTGTTACGCAATGGGCGACTATCGGACAGACTCGAGAAAAATTCAACATAACACCTATTTCACAACAAATAACACATTGCAAATGTTATTTTGAGATTTTTTATTGCATTGTTTTTCACAAAGGAGTAGTCCAAAGGCAACATGGAGGGAAAAATATGTCTGCCTATTCTTCTAAGACAGCGCTTGAACACGCACGCCGCGATGCATTGGCCTTTTCTCTGGCCAACTGCATTCGGGCACTGAGCATCGATGCCGTGGAGGCCGCCAATTCGGGCCACCCCGGTGCGCCCATGGGCATGGCTGATGCGGCTACGGTACTCTATAAGAACCATCTCAAATTCGATGCCACTGCGCCTGATTGGCCAGATCGCGATCGTGTGGTTCTTTCCAATGGCCACGCCTCGGCCATGCTTTATAGCCTGTTGCATCTGACCGGTTATGAAGACATGACCAAGGAACAGCTGAAAAACTTCCGCCAAAAGGGAGCCATCACGGCGGGCCATCCTGAATATGGCCACGCCAAAGGCATAGAAACGACCACCGGTCCGCTTGGTCAGGGTATAGCCAGCGCCGTGGGCATGGCCCTCGCCGAACAGATCATGGCCAAGGATTTCGGCCCGGATCTTGTTGATCACCATACTTATGTGTTCATGGGTGACGGCTGTCTGGAAGAAGGCATCGGACAGGAAGCCATTTCCCTTGCAGGGCATCTCGGTCTTGGCAAACTGATCGTGCTATATGACGACAATGGCATCACCATTGATGGCCCGACATCGGTTTCCTTCTCTGATAACATACCCAAACGCCTGTCGGCCTGTGGCTGGCATGTCCAGAGCTGCGACGGGCATGATGCAGCCTCCATCGATGCGGCCCTGACCCTTGCCAAAGCAACCACAGACAAGCCGTCTTTGATTGCCATGAAGACGGTGATCGGGCTCGGCTCGCCAAACAAGGCAGGCACAGAATCCTGCCATGGGTCTCCACTTGGTGCGCAAGAAGCCGCCGCAGCCAAAGCAGCGCTTGACTGGACAGCGGAGCCCTTTGAAATTCCGGGCAATCTGTTGCAGGAATGGCGGATTATCGGCTCCAAGGGCAAGGAAGTACGGATGGCATGGGAAAGCCGTCTGGCACAGTCTGATGAGGCGCTGCAAGCTGAATTTCTGCGCCGCACGGCCCGCACCCTGCCCGCCGAGTTCAAGGCCGCTGTAGCGGATGCACGCAAAGCACTGTTTGACAAGCCACAAAAGGTCGCCACCCGCAAAGCCAGCCAGATGGCCCTTGAAGCGCTGGCGCCAGTATTGCCGGAATTGATCGGAGGCTCAGCTGACCTGACCGGTTCCAACCTGACGCGCGTCCCCGCAGTCGACAGCCAGTTCAAAAGAGGCGAACCCGGCCGCTATATCGGCTATGGCGTACGTGAATTTGCCATGGCCGCAGCCATGAATGGCATGATGGCGCATGGAGGCATCATTCCTTATGGCGGCACCTTCATGGTCTTCTCCGATTATGCCCGCAACGGCATTCGCCTGTCAGCTCTCATGGGGATCGGCACCATTTATGTGATGACCCACGATTCCATCGGCCTTGGGGAAGATGGCCCAACTCACCAGCCGGTGGAGCATCTGGCCTCTTTGCGCGCCATGCCAAACCTGTTGACCTTCCGCCCGGCAGATGCGCTTGAAACGCTGGAATGCTGGGAGCTGGCCATTCGGAACCGCAACCGGCCTTCGCTGCTGGCCTTGTCCCGTCAGGCAGTGCCGCAGCTGCGACTGGAGGAAAGCGGCCAAAATCTTGCCGCACGCGGGGCCTATATTCTTAGGCAGGTCGGAGACGGCGAACGCGCCTTGACGCTGCTCGCGACAGGAACCGAAGTCAGCCTTGCGCTGGAAGCTGCTGAAAAGCTTACCAAAGACAAGGGCATCGCCGTGGCTGTGGTCTCCATGCCAAGCTGGGAGCTGTTCAAGGAGCAGGATGCCGACTATCGCGCCAACGTTCTTGGCACTTGCCCGCGTATTGCTGTGGAAGCAGCCGCCAAATTCGGCTGGGCCACCTTTGTTGGTGACGAAGACAATGTCATCGGCATGGACAGCTTCGGCGCCTCCGCTCCGGCAGAAGAACTGTACGAGACATTCGGCATAACAAGCGACGCCATCATCGCGCGCGCCAAAGCGCTTCTCGGACTTTAACGCGCCTTGCGTGGCGCACTGTGTTGTCGCCACGCATACACAAGACTTGAAACGCATGTCCTATGCCCTCGCCACTCCCCCTTTGCGAGAGACGACATGCCAATGGGAGAGAGAGAATGAAATTTTTCGTTGATACCGCTATCATTGAAGACATTATCGAGCTTAATGACTATGGTCTGCTTGATGGTGTGACAACCAACCCGAGCCTGATTGCCAAATCCGGACGAGACTTCAAGGAAGTCATCGCCGAGATCTGCGGCGTGGTCAGCGGACCGGTTTCCGCTGAAGTCGCCTCGATGGACTTTGACACCATGATGGCCGAAGCCGATTGCCTGAGCAAGATCGCCTCAAACGTCGTGATCAAGCTGCCGCTGACGCTTGATGGCCTCAAAGCCTGCCGTACACTGACCGATAAGGGCATCAAGACCAATGTTACCCTTTGCTTTGCAGCCAATCAGGCCCTTCTGGCCGCCAAGGCCGGTGCAACCTACATTTCGCCGTTCGTCGGTCGTCTTGATGATCTCAATCTGGATGGCATGGATCTTATCCGCGAGATCCGCGCTATCTATGACAATTACGACTTCAAGACCGAAATTCTCGCAGCCTCCATCCGCTCGGCCAATCATGTGAAGGAAGCAGCATTGGCAGGCGCTGACGTGGCCACCATTCCACCATCCGTCATCAAGAGCCTGGCAAATCATGCCCTGACGGACAAAGGCCTTGATCAGTTTTCCAAGGATTGGGCTGCGACAGGTCAATCCATTCTGTGATTAGGTTCTTGTGATTGGAGCCCTTTAATTGGGCTAAGATTCAATAACATCCTCCAAGAAGAAGAGATGAAGCGGGGAAAAGCAGCCTCTGTTCCCGCTTCACATTATCGGGCTTCCTTCAATCCTATCCAGTAGGAGCCCCACCTCCCCGTATAAGCAACCAGATCCAATTGTCGTTCTCACGGCAATTGGTTTTTTTGCATCGTCGATTGCAACAATCTGTTCGATCCGAGCATAAAAAATCGGCAGCCCTTAACAAAAGGACTGCCGAGTGAGGTATCTGTCATGGAGAACAGATAGCTTCTTTTTGTGGGGGGTGGGGAATTTCTATCAGCCTTGCATACGCTGCTTAATGCCCTTGGCAAGAGTTTGCAGGATGAGGCAGCAGGAGGTAGCACCAGCATCCAAAACGCCGCGGGAGCGTTCACCAAGGCGAGATGCGCGCCCGACCTTGGCCACCATATCGACCGTGGCATCGCGCCCCTTTTCGGCGGCAGCTGACATCGTATCAAGGCTTTCGGCAAAATCCTTGCCGGAACGCCACGCTTCATCAAAGGCCTCTGTTGCCGGATAAAGCGCATCAAGAAGGGTCTTGTCACCGACATCCGCAGAGCCGATTTCCTTGACGCCCTCAAAGGCGGCATGCATCATTTTGGCAAAGACCTCGGCATCAAGCCTTTCCTGACCTTCCAGCTCATCAGCCATACTCGAGAAGAGATAGCCGTAAAGTGGCCCCATGGAACCACCCAGATCTTCAATTAGGGTTTCGCTGAGGGTATTGAGGGCATCCGGCAAGGAAGGCAACGGATCGCCCAGCTTTGCGCCGGCCGCCGTGAAGCCCTTGCTCATGTTGATGCCATGGTCGCCATCACCGATGGCGCCGTCAATCTCGGATAGCCAGCCACGGTTGGCGTTGATCGCCTCAATGAGTTCAACGACCAGGCCGCCAGCGTCCTTTATAGCAATGGATGCAGTCATGATTAAATCCTCGTCAGACCAAGAGAACGCGCAGGTGCGGACAACAGACGATCAAGCTCGCTATCCAGCCGCATCATCGTCAGGGTGACGCCCTGCATTTCAAGTGAAGTGAAATAGTTGCCAATGAAGAGATGGCGCGTATTCATGCCACGAGCTTGCAACACCTCAGCCAGACGATCATAGAGAATATAAAGCTCCATGATTGGGGTCGCGCCAAGTCCGGAAACCAGCAAGGCAACGTCATCATCTTTTTCAAACGGCAGATCCGGCAGGATGTGGTCAAGCATCAGATCGGCAATTTCATTGGCCGGTTTGATTGGCATAACTGCAACACCCGGTTCACCATGGTGCCCGATGCCGACTTCCATGTGCCCATCTTCGATGGAGAAATTGGGCTTGCCAACAGCAGGTATGGTGCAGGGTGAAAGGCCGATACCGATGCTGCGGGTTGCGTCTATCGCCTTCTGGGCAGAAGCAATCACTTCATCAAGATCAGCGCCTTCGTCTGCGCGGGCACCGCCCACCTTCCACATGAGGATTTCGCCAGCCACACCACGCCGCTTCTTGATTTCATCCTTGGGAGCGGATGGAACATCGTCATTGGCCACGACCGTCTTGACGGTCAGGTCATGTTTTGCGGCCTGTTTGACGGCAAGTTTCACATTCATGTTGTCGCCCGCATAGTTGCCATAGAGGCAAGCAACACCGCGCCCGCCATCAGCAGCAACGAAGGCATCGTGGAAGGCTTTGGCAGAAGGCGAGGAAAAGATTTCACCAACGGCAACGGCATCCACCATGCCATCACCGACATATCCCAGAAAGGCGGGCTCATGGCCAGACCCGCCACCCGTCACGATGCCAACCTTGTCCTTTTGCGGGGCTAGCGGACGCCGCAATACACGCGCATTCTCTGTGGCCGCGAGAATATCCGGGTGGGCTTTCAAATAGCCGCGGACAGCATCTTCCACGACGAAATCGGGATTGTTAAAGATCCGGTTCATTTGCTTTCTCCATCGTACTTTTCATGGGAGAGTTTGATATCGCAGAGGCAGACATATCGCCGACAATGCGCCCCAGCGCCCTGAGGCTACTGCTGGCTTCTGGTCACCCCATAGTGCATCTGTTTCATTTGGTTCATGACGCGCACCATCTCTTCACTAGAGAGAACAGGCGGCTCACCCATCTGGCGCGCGGTGATATACATATGCGCCAGCGTTTCCACCTCGATCGCCAAGGCGAATGCCTGCTTGATTGTTCCACCCAGAGCGATCTGACCATGCTGGCCAAGCAGACAGGCCTTGCGTCCTTCAAGGGCTTCAAGAGCGGAGTCCGAAAGCGCCTGCGTGCCGAACGTTGCGTATGGGGCACAACGGATATCGTTTCCTCCGGCAACAGCGACCATATAGTGGAAGCTTTCGATCCCCATCTGATGGCAGGCAAGAGCTGTGGCATGCGTCGAATGGCAATGCATCACAGCATCGACATCAAGGCGATTGGTAAGGATATCGTGATGAAACCGCCACTCGGACGACGGCTTGCGTTTGCCTTCAAAATTGCCATCCGCATCCATCGCAACGATGTCCTCGGCCTCCATCTCGTCATAAGGCAATGAGGTTGGCGTAATCAGGATCTTGTCACCGCTCCGGGCTGAAATGTTTCCTGATGTTCCCTGATTGAGGCCAATGTCATTCATTCGTCGACATGCCGCAACCATCTCTTGCCGCAGCTCTAATTCTTCCATCGTCCTTCCTCCAGTTTGGACGGAGCGGCTGGTCTTCTAGAAAATCAGCACAGATCTCCTGTTTCCGGCGCCAAGGGCATTCCCCTGCCCTTGTTAGCGCCAGATTGAACGGTTTGTTTCGTTCTGAATTGTAGGTGGTCCTACCCGCTTACTTCAGGTCAGCGTTCAGCTGGCCATTGGCAAGGTGGGGGCCGAATTCATGAGTTTTTCGGTTTCTTCAAAGCTGACGATACCCGCGTCCGAGCCAAGGCCAGTGGAGACCAATGCGCCACAAGCGGAAGCAAATCGTGCTGCCTTTTCGATATCCCAATCGTGGTTCAACCCTGCAATCAACCCTGCCGTAAAGGCGTCGCCGCAGCCGGTCGTATCCTTGACGTCAATATCAAAAGCAGGCAGCCGGAACATGGCGTCCTGTGTCGCCACGATGCAGCCGTCTCCGCCCATGGTCAGGCAGCAATTGGTTGCGCCGGCATCCAGGAAGAATTTGGCCGCATCTTCAGGAACGCTCAGGCCACACATGGCTTCGGCATCTTCGATGCTGGGAACGAAATAGTCGACAAATGGCAGCGATGGTTTGAGAACATCCAGCGTCTCTGCTGTAGCGGACAAAAGGTCAAACGTCGTCTGGCAGCCTGCGTCCTTGGCTGCTTTCAGCAATGCGGTGGTCGGGGCTCCATCCAGCTTGGCCAGCAGTGGCATTCCGCCGACATGCACGAATTTGGCATCCAGAATGGCCGGATAGTCCTTTTCGCCAAGGGTCAGCTCATCAGATGCACCACGGCGATGCAACGCCGGACGGTCACCGTTGGGGCGGACATTAAGAATAGTGGATGATGTGGGCACACCGGTTAGCTTGCGCATTTCGGCGATATCGACGCCGAAGCCGGTCAGCGTGTGCAGAATGAAATCGCCCTTCTCATCGTCACCGATGGCACCAACCGCACGGGTATTGAGCCCGAGTTTGGCACAATCGATTGCCGATCCCCCTGCCGTACCAGCGACGGTCAAGCGGATCTCGTCGATGAAGCGTAGCTGTCCTCCCGGCGGGATTTCTTCTACGGGTCGGCCAAGGATATCCAGAATATACAGTCCAACCACACTTACATCAAAAGCCATGATTTTCCTCCTTGCAGTAGACTTTGCGATTATAGCATCGGCGCGCATTATTCAGCCTCCCGCACCATGGCCATATCTTTGATTTCAGGGTCTCCGGCCAGCTTCTCCCTTAAAGGAGCAAGCGCTGACCGGTATAACATTCAATGCCGGTTTGGCTTTTCAACCATACGCCTCATCAGCGGTTTGACGAGTTGGCGAAAAGAGCCCCGGCCAGGATGATGAAACATCCGATAACAAACGTTTGCCAGGTGCTCGGGATGCCAGCCAGAATGAGGACATTGTCGACCAGCGTGATCAACACGACCCCGAGCATGGCGCCGATGACCGTGCCGCCACCGCCGGTTATCCGCGCTCCGCCCAGAACGACGGCTGCAATCACATTCAGCTCATTGCCAGAGAGATCAAACGGGTTTGCCAGACGGTTACTCGCCACATGGATCACACCTGCGATACCGGCCAGCAGCCCAGCATAGGCAAAGACGAAAACCTGTACTTTGCGATGATCATAGCCAAGCCTCTCGGCGATTCCTGCGCTGCCGCCGACAGCAAAGATGGCGCGGCCCATCAGCGTACGGTTTAAAATCCACCATGTGACCAGTGCAGCAACAACCAGCACCAGAACATAGGCTGGCAGAATGGCGATTGAGCCACTTTGCGTGCCGACCCGCATCAGTTCGGCTTTGCCGAAATTCTCCATTGAGAGAGGAATGTTGACGAACAGTTCCGTGCCGATGAAGGTCAGAAGGAAGCCATGGATGACATATTGCGTGCCGATGGTCACGATGAGAGCCGGAGCCTTGAGGTAGTGCACCAGCAGGCCGTTGCCGACACCAATGATCATGCCCCCTAGAGCTGCCATCAGAATGATGACCGGCATCGGCAGCCATGGCATATAGGCGGCAACGGCTGTGGTGATCCAATACATCATCAGACCGGCAATGGCAGCAAAGGACATATCGATGCCACCAGCGGCCAGAATGACCAGAAAGCCAAGTCCGAACAATCCTGTTACCACAGATGCACGGGCAATATCGAAGATGTTGGAAATCTGCCAGAATTCCGGAGATATCGTGCCGATCACGACACAGACGACCACGATCAAGAGCAGAGTGAATATCGGCGGATAGCGGATCATCCAGCTCGCAATACGGGAGATCTGGCTATCGCTTTTCTCACCGTTGATGCTGTCTATTGTAAAATCACTCATGACCGTTTCCCCGTTGGATTTTCCGCTACCATTGCCTGGTAAAGGGTATTTTCTTCCAGATTTTCCGCTTCGAATGTTTCAACCACCCTGCCCCGACGCATGACGAGGATTCGGTCACAGTTCTGAAGCAACTCGGGCAAGTCATCGCTCACGATGATCACGCCCATGCCCTGACTGGCGAGCTTTTGAATGATGCGGAAAATTGTGTCCTTTGACCCGACATCAACGCCCACGGTCGGTCCGTGCAAGACGAAGACCTTCGGCACGATGGTAAGCCCGCGCCCGATCAGAACGCGCTGCTGGTTGCCACCCGAGAGGGATTGAACCGGATCATTGAGATTGGCGATCACGATCTGCAGGTCCTTGACCAGTCGCTCGGCCATCTTCTTGCTACGTAGCTTGCTGACCATGCCCATCTTGTCACGCAAATCATCCAGGATCTGGGCAATGATGTTGGATTGAATGGGTTTGGTCAGGAACAGCCCTTCCGAAAGGCGATCCTCCGGCACATAGCCGATCTGTTCCTTAATGGCATCCACCGGTCGGCGCAGATGAATGGTCTTGCCATCCAGCACGACTGAGCCCCCGTCAGCCGGTTCAACGCCAGCCAGGGCACGTGCCAGCTCATTGCGCCCCGAGTCCAGCAACCCCGTAACACCGATGATCTCGCCATGAGCCAGAGAGAAGGACACATCCGCAAAGGCGTTGCGCCGCTTCAGCCCATCGACAACAAGCAGATCCTTCTCACCGATCTCCGTTGAACGATAGCGCACGACATCAATCTTGCGCCCGGTCATCCAGTAGCTCAAATCGCTCTTCTGATGCCCGGCAACGTCGCCTTCCTGTACCTTTTCACCATCACGCATGATAATGAAATGGCCACCAATGGACATCACCTCATCGAGCTTGTGGGTCACGAACAGCACAGCGACACCACGACTGCGCAACTGGTCCACGATTTCAATCAGATTGTCGACTTCGCGCTTGGTCAGCGCGGCGGTCGGTTCATCCATGATCACGAGTTTGGCGTCCGAAGCGATGGCGCGCGCAATCGCGATCAACTGCCGGGTCGCAATGGGAAGCCTGGAGACTTCCGTAGAACAGAAACGTGCGTCTGTCGGCAAATTCACGGATTTCAGCGCCCGCGTTGCTGTTTCTTTCAACTTGCCAAGATCAAGACCTCGCGACAGCTTGCCATCTGCGCCCACCAGCTGTTCCGAAAGAGCAATATTCTCGGTGACGGTGAGGTTTGGCAGAAGCGACAGATCCTGATACACGGTCTCGATGCCGTTTCTCAGAGCGCCAAGAGGATCCAACCCCGAAACCTTTTCTCCACTGATCAGGATTTCCCCTTCATCAGCAGGCTGCGCACCGGAAATGATTTTGATGAGCGTACTCTTGCCGCAGCCATTTTCACCCATGAGGTGATATATTTGCCCCGGATGGATGCAAAGATCGATACCGCGCAGGGCATGGACGCCGCCAAAGCGCTTATGAATCCCACGAACTTCCAGAAATGGCGTTTCATCCTGAGATGCTTCCGCATCAACCTGAGAAAACTTGGGAATGGTGCCTATGCTATTCATGCTATATCCCGCAAACCCTCGGTTCCTCGCGATCAGCTCCGGTTTTACGAAAAAGGGGCCAAATCTGAACGGAGAGACGACCGTTCGACACAGACCAAGAGGGTTTTGTGTCTATGAGTAAACCTTAGCGCCGTGTCCTCATGGCGTGGCGCCAATTTTGATGCAGCCCCTCTGCCCTGCTTCCCTTTGTGCTTTCCAATGCGCTCAAAGTGAGAAGTAGGTTCTTGTGATTGGCTGCATCCTTTGGCCTGAAGAGCGTCACCCGTTGCCGGAAGACGCTCTCCCGGGGAGATTTTCGCGAAAGGAACCGTTGCTGGCTGCTGCGCGAAAAAACTCCATCAACCTTCAAGACTCTGTCTTAGAATTGATATTCGTCGACATTGTCCTTGTTGATGTCGAGCCAAGCCTGACCAACAAGAAGAACCCCTTTACCCGGGCCTTTTTTCAGTTTCATGTTGGTGTAGCCAGGTACACCCAGATCCATGCCGTCTTTGAGTTCTTCACCATTGAGAACCAGATGCGCGATCTTGTTCATGATGAAGCCGGCGTCTTTCGGATCCCAAAGGCTGATGCCGGTGACAGCACCACTCTTGAGGTAGCGGCTCGTATCGGTAGGCATGCCGATACCATAGACACAAACCTTACCGGTCAGCCCGGCTTCCTCGATGGCGCGACCGATGCCGATCACGTCAACAGCAGAACCACCCTGGAAGCCTTTGATGTCAGGATACTTTTTCAGAAGTTCCTTGGCTTTGTTATAAGCGGTGTTTGCATCGTTGAACGACTCATTCTTTGCGGAGACGAGTTTCATATTCGGATATTTTTCTTTGGCGTTTGCCGCAGAAGCATCAGCCCACTGTACGTGGGTCAGGCTGCCGAGCGAGCCAACGAAAGATGTCCAGGTGCCTTCTTCGCCCATGCATTTGGCGATCTGGTCGTTGAAGTGCGCACCAAAGGCATCATTATCGAACGCTTCCATGTCGACCTGGGTGTTTTTCAGGTTGGAGGCTTCGTGTGTAATGACGGTGATGCCGCGATCCATGGCGCGTTTCAGAGCACCTTCCATCATGGGCGGATCAAATGGTACGACCGCGATGGCGTCTACGCCTTTTGCGATCAGGTCTTCGACGAGACGGACCTGCTGGGCAGCATCGCCTTTACCCGGGCCGATTTCCTTGGTGGTTACGCCTTCGGTAACTTTACCATATTCTGTTACGCCCACATCCATACGACGGAACCAGGTTTCGCCGAGCAGCTTGACAACGGTAACGATTTCCTTGTCGTCCTGTGCAACAGCCTGACCTCCCGAGAACATCGTTCCCACCATCAGGGCGCACATTGCGAGTTTGTTCAGTTTAGACATTGCGGTAGTTCCTTTCTCTCCCTAAAACCTTAAAGAACTCCCTCTGGCTCAAATGCCCGGCATCGAGGGTGCCTGCCGGACAGACCGGTCCTTCCCCTTTCAAGATTTGGTGAGGCGCCAGACCCTGAGGTCAAACTTGGACACAGCCAAGAAGACCAGCAGAAGAACGCCCCAGGCGAAGTCCCGGAAAAAGTTCGAGATGTTCAGAAAATTGAACATGCTCGATAGAATCTGCAGCGCAGCTGCTGACAGAATCACGCATGAGATGCGGCCATATCCCCCTTCAGGCTTTACGCCTGCCATCACAACGATCAGGATGGCGATGAGGACATAAGAGGTACCATAGTCCCATTTGACGCTCGAAATGCGCGCAGCAATGATGAAACCAGCAACCGAGGCCAACATTCCGGAAATGGTGTAGGCCGTCAGAAACAGTCTCTTTTCATTAAAACCGGCGAAGCGAGCGGCTTTCGGATTACTTCCAAGGAGGAAGAGCCGCGTTCCGAATGGCGTGAAACGCAGAACAGCACCGATAATGATGGCAATGACCAAGAACAGGGCAAAGCACATCGGAACTCCCATGATGGGCGAATGGCCGAAAGCATCAAGTGGCTCGATATAGCCCAGACGTACACCAGACCCGTTGGTCAGAACGACACTCACCCCTGTAAAGGCAAGCGAAGTGCCGAGCGTTGCGATAATCGGCGTCAGATTGGCACGAGACACCAACAGACCATTGACGATGCCACCTACAAAGCCAACACACAGACAGACAAATCCGAAGACGAAGACATATGTCATCGGACTATCGTCAGGTGATATGAATTGAGGGACCAGCAAGGCTGCGGTGATGCCTGAAAGGTTGGCCAACGCGATGCCAGACAAATCAATGCCACCGTTGCCCGAAATCATCGCCAGGGTCACGCCAATTGCGAGAAGCCCGAGCTCGGGGATCTGGATAGCCATCGATTGAAGGTTATAGGCGTTGACAAAGTCAATTCCAGAAATGGAGACCGCGGCGGTTAAAACCAGCAGATTGACAACAACAAGAAAATTGAACTGGCGGTCGGACGTGACGGATTGCCACAGAGACCTGTTCGACACACTATTGGACATGTATTCCTCCCTTATTGTGACGCAAACCCAACAACCAGGTTCGCGGCCCAATGAATTTTGTTCGCTCGGACCTCACCCCGATTGAACCTGCCAATGCCCTTTGCAAGATCCCTTCCCCCACACATTCGACAAGCCAAACATCTCCCGTTAACTGACGAGCCCATCGACTCCCAGTTGGACTTTGACTTGACCGAACTCGGGTAAAACACCTATTACAGCAGCAAAAGCAGTTGTGACGTTTGGATACCGTTATCCTCACGTCATATGGACGGTAACCTTTGTCAGATATTTTTGTCAAGTGTCAAAATAGGAATAGTAACCGCACAAATCCCTTGATTTATTTGGGATTGCAACCACAATGACTTTTGCTATAATAATTTGACAATTGAAAAATATAAGTTCGGGAAGGCCTAAGGGATATGAAATCGCCGACAAAAACACAGTCTGGGAAAACGGCTTCGGTGGGGAAACCACCGGCGGCGAATGGCGTTGCAACACCGGCGACCTATCAGAACGACCCTAGATTGTGGGCGGCATGGCTTTATTACCATGACGAATTAACTCAGAACCAGATCGCGTCGCTATTAGGCGTGTCGCGCGCAACTGTTGTCAATTACCTACAAGAAGCACGTGCTAACCACTATATCAAGATCTCGGTACGTAGTGATCTACTCACTAGCATCAATCTGGCACAGACCCTCAAGGATAAATTCGGCCTGAAAGAATGCATGGTCATACCCGATGATGGCGGCCTGCTTTCCCCGACACAACGCATAGGCAAAGCCGGAGCAAGTTTTGTTGAAGGGGCGCTGGCGCCTGATGATGTGGTTGGGGTTGCCTGGGGCCGCACCGTGCAGGCACTCGCCAACAATCTGACCGACCAGTCCATGTCGAATCTCTACGTGGTTCAGGTCGTTGGTAGCCAGCGCGGCACATCGGACGGCTTCAGTTCAGAGGAGTGTGTATCCCTCATTTCTCTCAAGCTGCACGCAAAGACTGCCAATCTCCATGCACCGGCCGCTCTGAGCAACAAGGAATTGCGCGATGCCTTGCTGAAGGAAACCATCATACAGGAACAGTTCGCACGCATTCGCTCCTGCAACAAGATCCTGTTTGGCGTCTGTTCGGTCAAGGACAACAGCCTTGTCTTTGCCAGTGGATTGACCAACGCCGAGGAAAGCAAATATTACATTGCAAACGGTGCTGTCGGAGTGATTTCCGGGCGCTTCTTTGACGCGAATGGCAACTGGATTCAAGGACCACTGGATGACCGCCTGATGGGCATCACGCTTGATGAGGTCAGGCAGGTTCCCACACGCATCGCCGTTGCTGGCGGCACCGACAAGACCGCCTCCATGCTCGGCGCGTTGCGAGGGGATTTCATCAATGTGCTTGTTACCGACGAACAAACGGCCCTGAGCATTCTCGACAAAGCCTGACAGTCTGGCCATTACAACGTTTCCGTCCAAGAGCGAGCGATGCTATTTGAAAGTCCTTTCACTGAGCGGAAGACTGAATATCCGCTCAGTGCAAAGACGCTGAAATTCTGCTTCTGCATCGGACGCGCGCCGTTTGGGATTGGAGACCAAATAGACATCCACAGGCGGCAGATTTTCATAGGGGGGCAATTGGTACAACAGCCCCCGCTCCACATCCCTTCTGGCAACATGGACCGGCAAAGCACCAATTCCGATATTGGCGACGATCATGCGGCGCACCTCGACAAGGTTGGATGAGACCCCATGCCAGCGAGTCGCGGCCTGAACCCGCGCCCGCAGATTCGCCACAGGCTCCAGAGCCCCCCCTTCCACTTCTGTTTGGAAGGATACGCTGGGCTCGCCGATCAATTCCGCAACATCTATGTCTTTCTGTCTGAAGAGCCGGTGGTTCGGACCACAATAAAGAGCGAAATACTCGCGATAGAGAATCTCCGCATCCAGCGTCTCGGCGCTGTTGTTGACGAGGCAGACGCCGAAGCTGGCGCGATTCTGCCCCACCCGACTGACGATCTCTTCACTATCAGCCACAGAGATAGAAAAGGTCACCTTGTCGTGCAGACGGGCATATTGTGCCAACACTTCGTCGAATTGGGGACAAACCACATGGCTTGCAACAACCAACGTAATGTGTCCTCTGAGCTCATCCTCACCACGATCCAATAGAGAGGGAAGCTGGGACACACTGCCGAAGATCGTAGAGCATTCATAATATAGAATATCTCCGGCCCTGGTTACCCTGAACTGGTTGGGTTTGCGCACAATCAGCTTGTGGCCCGTTATTTCTTCAAGCCTTTTAAGCGCAGCACTGACCGTAGGTTGTTTCAACCCCAAGAAATCTGCAGCTTTGGTGATGCTTTTTTGCTCAACCACAACCATGAAGGTTCGGAGCAGGTTCCAATCAAGATTCCAGGGAAACCGCTGTTCATAGGGCCTCATCATAGATCCAATCTATACTCATCATTGGAATTATTTATTTGCTTGATGATACATCCCATGCAACCTTCAAGACAAGGTGGCAAAAATTTAGTCACTGCTAAAAATTAGGCAAAACGCCAGGGAACAGTTTTCGCTTCAAACAGGAGAATCTTAATGATCAACCGTCGCAGCTTGTTGAAGTTTGTCGCAGCCACCGGCACGCTCGTGCTGGCAAGCCTTAGCATTTCCGCTCCGGTTCTCGCCGACGAACTCGACACCATCAAGGAAAAAGGCGTAATTCGCATTGCCATGAGTGGCGCCTATCCTCCATTCAACTTTGTCAATGACGCCAACGAAGTGGTCGGCTTCGACCCGGCCATCGGCACCGAAATCGCCAAGCGCATGGGCCTTGAAGTTGAAATCATCACCACCGCATGGGACGGCATCATCGGCGGCCTCTTGGCCAACAAGTATGACGCGATCGTCGGCTCCATGACAATCACCGAAGAACGCGACAAAGTTGTTGACTTTGTTGGTCCTTACTATGCCACCAAGCGCGCCATCTTCACCAAGGAAGGCTCTGAAATCACAAGCGTATCTCAGCTTGATGATGCCACTCTGGGCGTTACTCTGGGTGAGACCCACGAACAGTGGGCCCGTGAAGCCGGCTACAAGATCCGCACCTATAAAGGCCTGCCGGAATTGCTCATGGAACTGGACAATGGCCGTGTTGATGCGATCGTCAACGACCGTATCGCAGCCATGCTCGCCATCAAGGAAAACGGCTACAAAATGGTTGAACTGCCAGACCTTGATACCGAGGCCTTTGGTGCTGGTATTGCCATCCGCGAAGGCAACCCGGATCTGAAAGCAGCCATGCAGAAGGCACTGGATGACTTGATGGCTGACGGCACCTACCTCGAAATTGCCAACAAATGGGTTGGCGGCGACATTCGCTAATTTCAAAACCAAATATTTTTCAAAATAATATGGTCCGCAGGTTTTCTGCGGGCCAATTTTTCCCGAAAGACTTTTCTCATGCAGACTGACTATGGCAAGCTCAGCTGGGAAGAGGTGCGCGATATCGACAAAGACCGCGTCGTGATTCTCAACGTTTCAGCAACAGAAGATCACGGGCCCCACATGCCTCTTGATACCGATACGGTTCTGGGCATGGCGGTTGCAGAAGGTGTAGCCAAAGCCATACCTGATCAGGTTCTTGTCATGCCGCCCATTTCCTATGGCTTCAATGAGCATCACAAGGATTTTCCGGGTGTTATCTGGATACAGCCCGAAACACTGATTGCATTCGTGACCGATGTAACCAAATCCCTCGCGCATCATGGTTTCCGGCGCATACTGCTGCTCAATTCTCATGGGTCCAATCACCCGGTTCTGGATTTGGCAGCGCGAAAAACCGTCATTGAAACCGGCATTCTTTGTGTTTCGGCCTCTTACTGGAACCTGTGCTCGGACAAGATCAATGCGGTTCGCGCGTCCGATATCGGCGGCATCGCCCATGCAGGCGAATTTGAAGCGGCGATCTACAAATATCTGCATCCGGATCTGGTGCATCTGGAAAAGGCCCAGAACCAGAATCTGCATGATGGCAAGAGCAAATTCTTCAACCTCGATTTGGCGCGTGGAGGTGGCAAGGCGATGTTGATGCGCTGGTGGTCTTCGGTGTCCCCTGATGGCACCATGGGCGATCCTGCGCTCGCAACAGCCGAAAATGGCGAAGCTTTCCTGAAAGCTGCGATTGAAGAAACAGCCGATCTGGTGCGTGAAATCCGGGAGCTACCGCTTCTGGAGCGCAAGGATCATCATTGAGGACTGCACTATATGGATATTGATCTTATCCTCCGGGTCTATCCCCACTTTCTCAAGGCGGCCGTACTGACCATCGAACTGTCGGTTCTCACGGCTATTCTTGGCCTTATCTGTGGTTCACTGGGCGCAGCGGCGCGACTGTCGCGCCTTAAGGCAATCCGTTTCATCGGAGCAGCCTATGTTAGTCTGTTTCGTGGCACCCCTGCCCTCATCCAGTTATTTTTGCTCTATTTCGGTGGTCCGCAGATCGGCATTCAGTTGGATGCCTTTCAAGCCGGCGTTATCGGGCTCGGTCTCAATATCGGGGCCTATATGACAGAAACCATTCGTGGCGCCATCATTTCGGTTCACAAGGGCCAGACAGAAGCGGCCAGAACGTTGGGCATGAGTCGTTGGCAGGCCACGCGCTATGTGATCTTGCCGCAAGCCTTTCGCCTGATGGTGCGCCCGCTGGGCGTTAACATCAATGCGCTCATCAAGGGCACGGCCCTAGTTGCGGCAATCTCGGTTGTCGAGCTTACCTATACCGCTCAGCGCTATATCGGCTCAACCTACAAGCCATTTGAAATGTTCATTCTGGCTGGTGTTCTTTACATGATCATCATCTATGCAACCGGACGCGGCATCAGCTGGCTCGACAAGAAGGTGCGGATTCAATGATTTTTCAAGATTTGATTGGAGGCCGTCATGGGGCTTGATTTTTCGGTCGTACCCGGCTTCTTCGACGTCATCATGCAAGGCGTCTTCTGGACAATTGCCATTACGGTGGCGGCAGCTGTTCTCAGTTTCTTTGGCGGCATCTTTTTCGCCGTTATCGCGCTTTATGCGCCGCGTGTGATCAGTTGGCCGATGAAGGGCTTTGAATGGCTCTTCATGGGAACACCACTACTGCTTCAGCTGTTTCTCATCTATTTCGGTCTCATTCAGATCGGCATTGACCTTCCTGCCTTTGTGGCCGGATCGCTAGGGCTCGGACTGCATTTCGCGGTTTATAACTCGGAACTGATCCAGACCAGTATTCTGGCGGTGGACAAGGGCCAGATGGAAGCTGCGCGAACCCTCGGACTCAGCCGCGGCCAATCCCTGCGCTATATCGTGATCCCGCAGGCTGTGCGCGATGTCATTCCGCCGATCGGCAACAATATGATCGCTCTTTTGAAGGACTCGGCGCTGGTCTCGGTTATCGGCGTTACGGAGCTGACCCTGTCGGCGCAGCTGGCCATCGGGCGCACATACCGGCCGTTTGAATTCTACGCGGTTGCCGCGGTTTGCTACTACATCATCAATCTGGGCATGGAAGCGGTGTTGCGTCGTCTCGAACGCCGTGTTCAAGCCTCTCGTTAAGCCTGTCGGAAGGATCATTCCATGACGCATCATCGTCCCTTTGTCGATATTTGCCACGCCCAGAAATGCTTTGGTGAGCTGGAAGTTCTCAAGGATATCAGTCTGCAGGTCGAGCAGCAGCAAATCGTTGCCATCATCGGCCCCAGTGGCTCGGGCAAATCCACGCTCCTGCGCGCAATCAACGATCTTGATCCGCTGACCTCCGGCGAGGTCTGGCTGGATGGGGTTCAGGTCAACAAGCTGTTGCCACACGCCCAATATGAAAAGCATATCAATCAGGTACGCCAGCAAATCGGCATGGTGTTCCAGCATTTCAATCTGTTCCCTCACCTGACCGTGCGGGAAAATATCACGCTGGCACCCAAGCTGCTCAAGGGTGTTTCCGATGATGAAGCCAATGCGCTCGCCGAGCAGCAGCTCGAGCATGTCGGGCTCATCGACCGGATTGACTATCACCCCTCGCAATTGTCTGGCGGCCAGAAGCAGCGCGTGGCTATTGCGCGCGCGCTCGCCATGAAACCCAAACTGATGCTGTTTGACGAAGCAACGTCAGCGCTTGACCCGGAACTGGTCGAAGAGGTCAACCAGGTCATGAAAATGTTGGCTGAGGAAGCCATGACCATGATCATCGTCACCCACGAAATGGGATTTGCCGAGAGCGTTTGCGATCGGGTTCTGTTCATGGATGGCGGTGTCGTCGTCGAGGAAGGCGCCCCTGAGGTTGTCTTCCACAATCCGACGCAAGACAGAACCAAGAATTTCCTTAGAAAGCATCTCGAAGGCGCAAAATGAGCAACAAGACGTCTAATCTCTTCTACCAATCCCGTGCTCCAAGGCCATTTCTGGACCGCGCAGAAGGGATCTATATGTATGACCAATCCGGAAAACGCTATATCGATGGCTCTTCCGGCGCCATGGTTTCCAATATCGGGCATTCCAACCCCAATGTGCTGGAAGCGATGAAAGCGCAGATGGACAAGTCCACCTTCGGCTATCGCCTGCATTTCCGCACGGAACCGTCCGAAGATCTGGCTTCCATGGTGGCAGAACGCATGCCGGGCAATCTGGATCGCGTGTTCTTTGTCTCAGGCGGCTCAGAAGCCGTTGAAAGCGCCATCAAACTGGCGCGCCAATATGCCATCACGCAGGGCCAATCGAGCCGCTGGAAGGTCATTTCCCGTTTTCCGTCCTATCATGGCAGCACCTTCGGAGCGCTGGCTCTGACCGGTTATGATCCGCTTGCCCGCCCATTTGACCCCATGATGCGGGATATGCCCAAGATCGCGGCGCCTGCATGCTATCTGGATCGGGACAACCTGACGGATGAACAAAGTGGTCTGAAATATGCCGAACTGCTGCGCGATGAAATCATCAAGCAGGGCCCGGAAACTGTTCTCGCCTTCATCATGGAGCCGATTGGAGGCGCTTCTACCGGCGCTCTGGTTGCCCCAGACAGCTATTACGGACGCATTGCCGAAATCTGCAAGGAATTCGGCATCCTGCTGATCTATGACGAAGTCATGACCGGTGTTGGCCGCACGGGGTCTTTCCTTGCTGCCAATCACTGGGATATCGAACCGGACATCGTGGCGATGTCCAAAGGCTTTGCCGCCGGCTACGCGCCGCTTGGGGCTGTGGTTGCCCGCGAAACCATGGTCGAAGCGTTGCTCGATGCCGGCGGCTTCCTGCACGGCTATACCTATGCTGGCAATCCGCTTGCCTGTGCGGCCGGTGTCGCTGTGCTCAAGGAAATTGATCGGCTAAGCCTCATCGACAATTGTGCCGCCATGGGCGCCCTTCTCAAGTCCCGTCTTGAAGGCCTTATGGAGCGCTATCCCTTTATTGGCGATGTCCGTGGCAAGGGCTTGCTGCTGGCGTTTGAACTTGTCAGCGACAAGGACAGCATGACGCCGCTCCCCAAGGAATATAACTGCTATCTCGAACTGGTC
Organism: Cohaesibacter marisflavi; assembly: GCF_963665895.2. NCBI lineage: Bacteria > Pseudomonadati > Pseudomonadota > Alphaproteobacteria > Hyphomicrobiales > Cohaesibacteraceae > Cohaesibacter > Cohaesibacter marisflavi. Next base: position 1,524,639 of record NZ_OY762534.1, read on the forward strand.
GAGTTGGCTTATGAGCGTGGCCTCATCATCTATTCGCGCCGCACGCGTGGAGGAGTGGAAGGAGATCACTTCCTCGTTGCTCCGGCCATGATTGTCAATGAATCCCAGATTGACGAAATCATGGGTATCCTCATCGAGAGCCTTGATGCTCTTGCGGCGAAATTCGATTTGCCAGTGAATGCCTCATGAGACTGCCTCAAAAAGAGCACTCCATTGAAGATGCCGTCGCCCAAATCAGCGACGGCGCTTCCATCATGGTGGGCGGATTCGGCGTGCCGGGCACGCCTTTCAACCTGATTGCCGAGTTGGTACGGCAGGGGCAGAAAGATCTGACCCTCGTCAAGAATGACGCCAACGAGGCTGGCATGGGCATCGACCATCTGCTGGCCAATGGGCAGGTGCGCAAGCTGATCGTCACCCATCTGGGGCTCAATGGCCACGCCATCGAGATGATGAATAGTGGCGCGCTGGAAGTGGAATTCTGCGCACAGGGCATTCTGGCTGAACGCATTCGGGCTGGCGGCGCTGGCCTTGCCGGTTTCATCTCGGATATCGGCATCGGCACGGAGCTTGCCGAGGGCAAGCAGATCGTCTCCGTAGACGGCAAGGATTTTGTTCTGGAAACAGCCCTGCGCACGGATGTGGCGCTGGTGCATGCAGAACAGTGCGATGCTTACGGCAATTTGTGCTTTGCCAAAACCGCACGCAATTTCAACCCGTTGATGGCAATGGCAGCCGATTGCGTTATCGCCGAAAGCCAGAATTGCCTGCCTATCGGCGATCTTGATCCGGATGCCATCCATACCCCTGGCCCCTTTGTCGATCATGTGGTCGCCCTTAAAGACTTGCACAAGGAATATGCCATTGTCCGACGCTAGACAAAGAATGGTTGCCCGCGCGGCCCGTGCGATTGAGCCGGGCATGCTGGTCAATCTCGGGATCGGTTTGCCGACTCGTGTCGTCAATTACCTCTCTTCGGACATGGAAGTGGGGCTGCATACGGAAAATGGTCTTGTGGGTGTCGGCCCGACGCAGGATTACGACCATGCAGATCGCGATCTGATTGACGCCGGTGGGGCTTATATCAGCGCCCTACCCGGAGGTGCCTTCATCGACAGCGCGGTGTCCTTTGCCATCGTACGGTCCGGCAGGTTGGACCTGACCATGCTGGGCGCCTTCGAGGTGGCCCAGAATGGCGATCTGGCGAACTGGAAAATTCCGGGCAAATTTTCTCCCGGCGTTGGCGGCGGCATCGAGCTGGCACAAAAGGCTGCCCATGTCATGGTGCTGACAACCCATACAGACCGCAAGGGCAATCCCAAGCTGCTTGAGCGATGCTCCTTGCCTCTGACCGCGAAGGGATCGGTTGAGCGCATCTTCACAGATATGGCCGTTGTGGATGTCACCCCTGAAGGCTTTGCCCTTAAAGAACTGGCAGAAGGCGTCTCGCTTGATGACGTTATTGCAGCGACGGGTGCGCCGCTGATCATTCCGGAAGGTGATATTCCCACCTTCTGATCCGATCACACAAAATATTGGAGGGAGCGACAATGGAAAAGGACATTGCACTCAAAATTCTTTCCGCAGTTGAAGCCAACTTTGACAAGCAAACGGATTTTCTTTCCGAACTAGTCAGTCATCCTTCCACGCGCGGTCAGGAACAATCGGCCCAGGCCTATATGGCTGACGCTTTGTCAGAACGCGGTTATTCAGTGGATCGCTGGCAGATCAATGTTGATGATATCCGCCAATTGCCGGGCTTTTCACCTGTCATCGGTTCCTATGATGATGCGGTCAATGTGGTCGGCACCCATAAAAGCGCAACCAGCAAGGGGCGTTCCCTGATCCTTAATGGCCATATCGATGTGGTGCCCGCGGGTCCACTTGATATGTGGGAAACGCCGCCCTTCTCTCCCAAGGTTGAAGGGGACTGGCTTTATGGGCGCGGCGCTGGCGACATGAAAGCCGGTTTGGTTGCCAACCTGTTTGCTCTTGATGCCCTGCGGTCTGCCGGTTTTGCCCCAGCCGCAGATGTGTTTTTCCAATCGGTGGTCGAAGAAGAATGCACCGGCAATGGCGCTTTGGCATGTTTGCAACGAGGCTACAAGGCTGATGCAGTCCTCATCCCCGAACCCTTCGATGAAACACTGGTCAAGGCCCAGACAGGCGTCATCTGGTTTCAGGTCCATCTCAAGGGGCTGCCCACCCATGTGGCCTATGCGGGCGATGGGGCCAACGCCATCGAAGCGGCCGTGCCTCTGATCAATGCCTTGCACGCGCTTGAAAAACGCTGGAATGCGCCAGAGCATCGGCATCATGATTTCGCCCATCATGATCACGCCCTCAACCTCAATGTCGGCAAGATTGTCGGCGGCGATTGGGCCAGCTCTGTACCGGCATGGTGCGTGTTTGACGTACGCATGGGCGTGTTCCCCGGACAGGACTTGGAGGCAGCCCGCGCTGATATCGAGACCACCTTGCTGCAAGCAGCTGAGGAAAACAGCTTCCTGAGAGAGAATAAACCCACAGTTGTTTACCACGGGTTCATGGCTGAAGGGTATGCCTTATCAGACGATAAGAGTGAACAGGCATCCAGTGCAATCAAGGCGCTTGGCGCAGCCCATAAGGCCGTTACCAACAAGGACCTTGAGCAGATGGCGATCACCTGCACCACGGACACGCGGTTCTTCGGACTTTATGCCAATACACCAGCGCTCGTTTATGGCCCGCATGCCGAAGCCATCCATGGTTTTAATGAGCGTGTCTCGCTGGAAAGCATCAAGCGCGTAACCATGGCTACGGCCCTGTTCATCGCCGACTGGTGCGGATTGGAAGCTCAATAACATATGCTGGCGGCCCCGCCGCTGGCGTCAAAGCCGATCAAAAATCAAAGCGTTGCCCTTTTCGCCCAAGGCTGGCATGTAAGCAACGCCGAGGGAGACAAATATGCGCCAAGCCGTCATTGTTTCAACAGCCCGCACTCCCATTGGCAAGGCCTATCGTGGCGCATTCAACAATCTTGAAGGGCCAAGTCTTGCAGCCCATGCGGTAAAGGCGGCCATGGAACGCGCGTCGCTTGAGGGCGATGCGCTGGAGGAAATCACCTTCGGCTCGGCTTTGACCCAAGGCAGCACGGGCATCAATGTGGGGCGCCATATCGTGCTTGCGGCAGGGTTGCCGGACACGGTGGCCGGCTCCACGATCGACAGACAATGTGCATCTGGCCTTAATGCCATAGCCATCGCGGCGCACATGATCATCAACGAAGGTGTCGATGTCGCCATTGGCGGCGGACTAGACAGCATCTCTTTGGTACAGCTGGAGCAATATTGGAACCAGTATCGTTATCGCGATCCCAATGTGCGCGACAGCTATTATATGTCTATGATCGAAACAGCCGAGCTGGTGGCCGAGCGCTATGGCATCACCCGCGCAGCACAAGACGCTTATGCCCTGCAAAGCCAACAACGCACGGCCCAAGCGCAGAAGGACGGGCGATTCGACGAAGAAATCACTCCCGTAGAAGCGGTCAAGGTTTCTCGAGACAAAGAAACCGGTGTTTCTCAGGAAGAGCGCGTGACGCTGTCGCAGGATGAGTGCAACCGGCCGCAAACCACGCCAGAAGGACTTGCACGTCTCAAACCCGTACTGGGGGCAGACAAGAGCATCACGGCAGGCAATGCCAGCCAGCTCTCCGATGGCGCGGCAGCCTGTGTTCTGATGGAGGCTGAGGAAGCCAAACGACGCGGATTGAAACCTCTTGGCATTTTCCGCGGCTTTGCTGTGGCAGGCTGTGCAGCAGAAGAAATGGGCATCGGTCCCGTGCGTGCCATCCCGAAATTGCTGGCCCGAAACGGCCTGAAGGTTGAGGATATCGACCTCTGGGAAATCAACGAAGCCTTCGCCTCGCAGCTTCTTTATTGCCGCGATAGCCTTGGCATCGATAATGACAAACTGAATGTCAATGGCGGTGCCATTTCCATCGGGCATCCTTACGGTATGTCCGGAGCACGCATGGCAGGGCATCTTTTGATCGAAGGCCGCCGTCGGGGGGCGAAATATGGCGTGGCAAGCATGTGCATTGGTGGCGGCCAAGGGGCAGCCGGTCTGTTCGAGATCCTTGCCGACTAGGCTGCAATCTAACGCGGATTGGGGGGCCTTGCCTCCTCTTCGCTTCACTTGCGCAGCAGTACGGCACGCTCGATCATGAATTTTTCCGCTTCGATCATATGCTCACGCATGATGGCACTGGCCAGCAGAGCATCCCCCATTTTTAGCGCACGCAGCAATTTGACCTGATAGTTCACGCCCATTTCCCTTTGCCCCCAGGGTGTCGGCTCTGAATAGATAGCGCGACATTCGGACTTATCCTGCAACAGGCTATGCAAAAAACGACAGACGAATCCCATCAGGCGGTTCTTGCTGAGATTGGCCAAACCGGAATGGAAGTCCAGCTCGGCCAAGCGCTGACGATATTCGTCTTCGGCTGATACGGGTTCATCCTGATAGAGATAAATCAGCGACTGCAGATGGACAAACTGCTCGTTAGACAAGGTTCCCGCCACCTCTGCGGCCAGCACGGGCTCAAGCTGCTTACGCAAGGCATAAATATCAGAGATGGATGGCGGCTCGGCGAGAAAAAGATTGTCCAGAAACCGGATGGCGTCTTCCGGATCGATGGAGGAGACGAACAAACCGCCCCCCGGCCCTGTCTTGGTGACGATGAGGCCCTCAATCTCAAGGATCTTGAGCGCTTCACGCACCGTGCCTCTGGACGCATTGAGGGTTTCGGGGGTCACCCAGTCTGCCGGAATACGATCCCCAACCCGCAGGTCGGCGGTCACGATCTGGTCCCTCACCTTATCGGCAATCACATCGGGGCGCTTGCGTCGACGGCTGGACAGAGTGTGATGGGGCGAAACGGCTCTCCGCCCCAGATCGTCTTCGATAGACATCTAGTCTTTGTTCTCCGGATTGAAACAGGCGCTGAGGTGATCGGCCTTTTTGCCCGCTGCGTCAAGTTTGGGTGCCTCGTTTGTGCACATATCCAACCGTCTTGGACAACGCGCATAAAAGGCACAGCCCGGTGGCGGATTATAAGGGTCGGGCAGCTCGGTGTTCGCATCTTCAGGCAACATCGACTTGCGCCCGGGTACGGGAGCGGACTTTAACAAAAGACGGGAATAGGGATGATGTGCCTCTGCAAAGACATCCGCAGCATCGCCCAGTTCGACCATGCGCCCAAAATACATGACCGCAACGCGATCACTGATGCTTTCGACGACAGACAGGTCATGGCTAATAAAAATGTAGGTCAGGCCGAATTTTTCTTTCAGATCATCGAGGATATTCAGCACCTGAGCCTGAACGGATACGTCCAACGCCGAAACCGGCTCATCTAGCACGATCAGTTCGGGGTCAGCCGCAAGGGCACGAGCGATGCCGATACGCTGCGCCTGACCGCCGGAGAATTCATGCGGATAGCGGTCAAGGAATTCCGGGGCCAGATTGACCGCTTCCATCAGCTCCACCAGCCGCGCTTCCCTCTCTTCTGCATTCAGCTTCAAGAGCTGGATCAATGGCGCTTCCAGAATGGTGCGGATCTTTTTGCGCGGATTGAGCGAGGCAACAGGATCCTGAAACACATATTGCACCTTGCGGGCCATCTGCCGACGGTCTTTCTTGACCTCAGCCACCATGTCCTTGCCCGCAAAAGTGATCGCACCGCCTGTTGGGAGATCGAGCCCAACAACCAAACGAGCAAGCGTTGACTTGCCACAGCCGGATTCGCCAACGATGCCTAGCGTTTCGCCCTCGCGGACCTTGATATTGACGTTCTGCACCGCATGGACAGCTGGCAAGACTTTGCCGAACAGGCTTTTGCCACCACCAAACAGGCGGCTGACATCACTGATTTCGAGAAGCGTATCGGCTTGGTTCATGGTCATGCTCTCAGACATCGCGCTCTCCTTGCTTTGCCTTGTCGCCGGACACCGGATAGAGACAACGCACCGAGCGCCCCTCACCCAGATCTGTCAAAGCGAGGTCGCCCTTGCGGCAATCGTCTTTGGCATAAGGACAACGCTCGGCAAAGGCGCAGCCATCAGGCAGTGCGTTGACAACGGGCGGGCGTCCCTCGATCGCGTCAAGGCGCCGGTCCGGTTGCCCAAGCACAGGCACGCAGGCTATGAGCTTTTCTGTATAGGGATGGGTCGGAGAGGAAAGAATTTCCTCCGTCGTACCCGTTTCCACGATCTTGCCGCCATACATCACCGCAATCCGGTCGCACATGGTGGAGACCACACCGAAATCATGGGTGATGAAGAGAATGCCGACATTGCGTTCCTGCCGCAATTTATTGAGTAGCGAAAGCACCTGCGCTTGCACAGTGACGTCGAGCGCGGTGGTTGGTTCGTCGGCGATGATCAGCTTGACGTCGTTGGCCAGTGCCATGGCTATGCAAACCCGCTGACGCATACCGCCCGACAATTCATGCGGATAGACCTTTAAACGCTCGGCGGGGTTCGGGATACGAACCGTCTTGAGCAGTTCTTCAGCCCTTGCCATGGCATCCTTGTGCGAGATCACCTGATGGGCTCGGATGGCTTCCACCAACTGATCACCTATGGTAAAGAGCGGATGCAAGGTTGAGAGCGGATCCTGAAACACATGGCTGACGGCGAGCCCACGCAATAGGCGGATTTCTTCGTCGCTCTTGGAAAACAGATCCTCGCCCTCAAGCAGCGCAGCACCACCCACGATACGGCCGGGAGGCGTTGGCACCAGACCCATGATGGACATGGCAGTCACGGACTTGCCCGAGCCGGATTCTCCTACAAGGCCAAGGCACTCCCCTTGGCGCACTTTGAGATCCACGCCGCCAACAGCCTTGTAGACATCTGAACCGACATGGAACTCGGTTTTAAGCCCCTGCATATCAAGGGTCGCGTCTTCCTGCGGGGCAACGTCTGGCACCTGGTTGCGCATGACGGCAGTCCGCATGACAGGCCGCGCCAGAGCACCTGATTTCAAACGCGGATCCAGCACATCGCGCACACCATCGCCCAGCAGGTTGATGCTCATCACGAGGATGAAGATCATCACACCGGGAATGATGGAAACATGCGGTGCCGTAAAGAGAATCTTGCGCCCATCCCCCAGCATGGAGCCAAGGTCAGCCTGCGGCGGCTGTGCCCCGAGACCGAGGAAGGAAAGACCGGCAGTTTCAAGGATCATCCAGCCAATGGTGGTGGACATGGTGATAATGATCACCGGCAGCACATTGGGCAGGATCTCGCCAAACAGGATCGACGCATTCGACTTGCCCGAAAGCCTTGCCGCGTCGACAAATTCCCGCCGGGAAAGTCCGACGGTGATGCCCCTGATATTGCGGGCAAAGAAAGGGATATTGACAACGGCAATGGCATATAGCGCGTTGAGCAGCCCCGGCCCCAGCGCAGCCACGATGGCCAGCGCCAACAGGATATAGGGAAAGGCCATGATCATGTCGATGCCGCGCATAAGGAGATTATCCGTACGCCCTCCGGCATAGCCAGCAACCAGACCGATCAGAGAGCCGATGCAGGCGGCGATCAATGTGGCTGAGACGCCCACAGCGAGACTAACACGCGTCCCCCAGATCAAACGGGAAAGGATGTCCCGCCCCAGCGCGTCTGTTCCCAAAAGATGACCATCAGCGAAAAGGGGTTGCAGGCGATTGGCAGGCTCTGTCACATCGGGGTTGACCAGTGGCAACAAGGGAGCTGCCAGCGCCACAACAAAGACGAACGCCAGCACAACGAGCCCAGCGGTTGCCAGCGTGTTGTTCAGCAGCAGACGCAAAGTGCTCGGTCTGCCGCCGGATTTCTTCTTTTTGGTGGGTGTTTCGATCGTGGTCTCGGACATCAGCGCAACCTCGGATCAAGAATGGACTGGATGACATCGACCAGCAGATTGAATAGCACATAAGCGGCGGCAACAACGAGCACCCCGCCCTGCACCAGCAAAAGGTCGCGCGTGGAAATGGCCTTGACCAGCATGGAGCCGATGCCCGGCCACTGGAACACCGTTTCGATATAGACCGCACCGCCGAGCACGAAACCGGCCTGAATACCAATCACAGGAATGACGCTGACCATGGCGGCCTTGAAGGCATGAACATAGATGACGCGCCGTTCCTTGATGCCCTTGGCGCGGGCCGTGCGGATATAATCCTGCCGCAGCACTTCAAGCATGGAGGTGCGCGTGAGGCGCGCAATAACGCCCGTGGCGACAACAGCCAATGTAATGGCTGGCAGTGTGAGATGATGGATGAGATCAGGCAGATCGCCGCCGCCATAGATCGCATACATGCCGCTTGGCGGGAACAGCCGCCATTTCACGGCAAAGGAAAAGATCAGGAGCAGGCCAAGCCAGAAAGACGGCATGGAAATGCCAATGAGCACCGTGAAGGTTAAGCCCTTGTCAGCCCAGCTATATTGTTTCACCGCCGAGATAACCCCGGCCAACAGCCCGAAAATGGAACACAGCACCAGCGCAGGCCCGGCCAGAATAAGAGTGGCGGAGAAGCGCTCTAGTACTTCATCGATCACAGGCCGGTTGAGCGTGTAGGAACGGCCGAAGTCGCCCTGCAGCATGTTGCCCAGCCAAATAAAATATTGTTGCACCATCGGCTTGTCGAGGCCGAGATCCTGATTGAGCTTGGCAACATTCTCAGGCGTGGCAAAAGAGCCAAGGATCGCCAGAGCCGGATCGCCCGGAATCAGAGCCATGATGACGAAAACAATGATGGATAGTCCGAACAGAACCGGAATCGCAGCAAGCAGTCTCTTTGCGACATAGGCACCCATGGCCCTACTCCGAGTTTTTGAAAATGGCCGCCCCGCCCTGTCGTCAAATATGACAAACAGGGGTCGAAATGCGGGACAGCGGATCGGCGTTGGTCAGATTATGGCTCCCCCTTCGCCATATGTTGGAGACGGGGGAACCGGAGCTCTCACGGTTTGGCAACATCCTGCAGCATCAGGAAGAAGGATGGCTGCAGCTTGAAGTTCTCGACAGTGGCGCTGGTTACAGCATTCTGTTTCCAGTTGGCCACGAAGACCCAAGGGGCATCTTCATGAACGATCTGTTGCATTTCCTTATAGAGCTTGGCGCGCTCTTCCTGCGACGTGGAGGTCCGTGCACTTTCTAGCAGTTCGTCCACTTTCGGGTTGGAATAATAGCCCGAGTTGAACCCGCCCTTATCCGGGAAGGCTTCCGTGCGCAGGGCAAGGAACGGCAAGGTGTCCGGGTCATTGGTCATCCAAGCCATTTCAGCCATATCGGCTTTGCCTTCAAGACCCGGATTGACCTTACCAAGGAAGGTGTTCCATTCGTAGGTCTCGATTTTAACCTTCATGCCAACGGCTTCAAGATCGGCCTGAATGGCGGTGCCCATGGCAGTCGGGTCGAGCATGCCGGATCCACCTTCGGTGACATAGAAGGTCACTTCGGAGCCATCATAGCCAGCCTCTTTCAGCATGGATTTGGCTTTTTCCGGATCGTAAGGGTAAGGCTCAAGAGTCTCGTCATAAGCCCATGCAAAGGCCGGAGGCGTCGGACCTGCGGCCACTTCAGCCGTGCCCTGCAAGATATTGTCGACCAGCGCGGTCTTGTTGATGGCATAGTTGGCTGCCTGACGGATTTCCTTTTTCGCGAAAGGGCCTTCCTTGGCATTGAGAATCAGGAACCACAGATGTGGGCCTGCCTGCTCATGCACGGCGAAGGCATCATTGTCACGGAATTGGGCAAGATTATCAGGTGGCACCTCAACCATCACATCCAGACCACCAGCGAGCATTTCGGCGACACGGGTGTTGGCGTCCGTGATCGGACGGTAGATGACGGCTTCAAGCGCAGGAGCACCATCCCAATAGTCGGCATTCTTTTCCAGAACGACCTTGGCGTTGGATTCCCATTCGGCGAACTTGTAGGCGCCTGTGCCTGCCGGATGACGGCCCACTTCCTTGCCATATTCCTCAACGGCGGCCGGAGAAATCATCAGGCCTGTCGGGTATGCAAGGTTGGAAAGGAAGGGCGCATAAGGCGCGTTCAGTTCGAACTTGACGGTCAGAGGATCAACTGCGGTCACTTCCTTGACCGAAGAGAAGAAGAAAGCAAGCGGGAACGGCCCCGTGTCATGATAGGGGTGATCGTCCTTTAGCATGCGATCGAAATTGAATTTCACGGCTTCTGCGTTGAAGTCCGTTCCGTCGTGAAATTTAACCCCTTCACGCAATTTGAAGATGTAGGTCATTCCATCGTCGGAAATGGTCCAGCTTTTGGCCAGAGAAGGCTCCACTTCGAGCGTGCCATCCTTATAGCGCACCAGACCGTCATACATATTGACCAGAATACGGAAATCATTGACTGCCGTATCGGCGGCCGGATCAAGGGATTTCGGTTCTGCAATTTGTCCAACAATCAAAACATTGGGTGGGGTTTGTGTATAGCCCGGAGAGGCAAACAGCAATGAGGCCGCGGCAAGTGCTGCGGCTAGAAATCGTTTCATGACGTTCTCCCTCAATTATTATCAGGAACAATTAGGGCGCAGAATTGTTTATTTTTCAAGCATTGATTATGATAAATTAGGACCAATCGGATAATTGATTATAATTTATGCAAACTCGTTTAAATTGAGCAGTCCCAACTTTCAATTTGAACAGTCCGCAAACAGAAAAGAGGCTGGCATGTCTGATATCTCCCCCAAGATCAACTCCGAGCGCCTGAAACGCCTCTTCGACAGCATCAACAAATTCGGACTCAATGTTGAAACCGGCGGCTATAATCGCATCGGCTTTTCGGACGCGGATCTGTCCGTGCGCAAGTGGTTTAGCGAGCAGATGAAAGGTGATGGCCTTGCGGTCCATAGCGATGCTGCGGGTAATCTGTTTGGTCGATTGGGGGATGCGGACAAGCCCTGCGTCATGGCGGGCTCTCATCTGGACACAGTGCCTGAAGGCGGTGCCTTTGACGGCGCGCTAGGCGTAGCTGTGGCGCTCGAATGCGCCCGCAGCATCAAGGATGCCGGAATAGAGCCGACGGTGCCGCTTGTCGTGGTGGCCACTTCAGAAGAAGAAGGCCGGTTCGGCGGCATGCTCGGGTCTCAGACGATCAGCGGACAGCTGCCCGCCGGTTGGGTCGAGGCAGCAACCGATGCCGAAGGGGTCAAGCTCACTGAAGCGATGACGGTTCAGGGCTATGCCCCCGAAGCTCTCGAAGAAGCGGCTTGGAACAAAGACAGCATTCGCGCCTTTCTGGAGCTGCATATCGAGCAAGGCCCCGTGCTTGAAAGCGAAAATCTTTCAGTCGGCATCGTAGAAGGCATCTCTGGCGTTCTGGTGCTTGGCGTCAATCTGAAGGGCGAAGCCAATCACTCCGGCACAACGCCGATGCATTTGCGCGCCGATGCCTTCACCGGCCTAGCAACCATTGGAGCGGCCATCCCCGGAGTGATTGATCGATTGGGAGGGGAGCAGTCGCGGATCACCATCGGCAAGGTCGACATCAAACCGAACTTTCCTCATACGATTCCCGGTGAGGCAGATTTCACGATTATCATTCGCGATACCTCTGCAGACATTATGGCAAACTTGCGCAAGGCCATTGAAACGGTCGTGGAAACTGTCGCAGAGCGCAACCGCCTTTCCTTCACCATCAAGGAACGCAGCTATCTACCGCCGCAAGAGCTGGATGAGAACATCCGCGAGGCTTTTGTGGCAGAGGCCAAAAAACGGACACCTTCCTATACTGTCATGCCGTCTGGCGCGGGCCATGATGCGCAGACCATGCAGGCATTTTGTCCTTCCGGCTTGATTTTCGTACCCAGTCGCAATGGCATCAGCCACGCGCCGCAAGAATGGACAGAATGGGCGGATATTGAAAATGGTGCACAATTGATGCTCGACATGATCGTCCGCCTCATAACCAAGAAGGATTAGCATATGTGCCAATTCTGCGACTATACCATCCACGCGGCACATCATCATTTTGGCTGGGATAATTCCATTGAGCCGGTAGCGCGTATCATGCCGGGTCAGACGGCTGAATTCACCTGCATTGACGCATCGGCCGGACAGATCATCCGCTCCAGCACGGTTGATGATCTGATGGCACGCGATGCCTCCAAGGTCAATCCGGTGACGGGACCGGTCTATATTGAAGGCGCAGAAGCTGGCGACATACTGAAGGTCAAGATCGAACAGTTCGTCCCTTCAGGCTTTGGTTGGACGGCCAACATCCCCGGTTTTGGTCTATTGGCGGATCAGTTCACCGAACCAGCCCTGCATATCTGGAACTATGACGGCGAAGGTCTGACCCCTGCCCTTTATGCGCCCAATGCACGCGTTCCGCTCAAGCCTTTCGCAGGCACCATGGGCAATGCGCCAGCGGCCAGCGGCCGCCACGACATCATCCCGCCGCGTCGGGTTGGCGGCAATCTGGACATCAAGGATCTGAGTGCAGGCAGCGTGTTGTATCTGCCGGTCGAAGTGAAAGGTGCGCTCCTCTCGGTTGGTGATACGCATGCTGCACAAGGCGATGGTGAAGTGTGTGGCACAGCCATTGAAAGCCCGATGAATATCGTTCTGACCTTCGACCTCATAAAGCAGTCACCACTCAAGATGCCACGTTTCACCACTCCGGGTCCTGTGAGCAATCACCTCGACAGCAAAGGCTATGAAGTCACCACCGGGGTTGGCCCTGACCTGATGAGTGGCGCCAGAGATGCTGTTGCTGGTATGATCGATCTGATTACAGCCGAGCATGGCATGTCTGCGGTGGACGCTTATATGCTCTGCTCGGTTTGTGGCGATCTGCGCGTCAGCGAAGTGGTGGACGCCCCCAACTGGGTGGTATCCTTCTACTTCCCGCGCGTGGTTTTTGACTGACACGGACGATCAGGCTTGCGGGCCGAGATCATCGTTGTCCGCATCCTTGGTCAGATATTGTTCGGCCTCATCAACCGGCTGCTTGGTAAAGCCTACGATCCCCTCGGTTGTTGGCTCGAAGTCGCGCTGTATCTCAACGTGACTGCCAACATAGGCGGTGATCAGCTCTGAAAGCGAACGCAAGGCATGCATATGGATGCGCTCATAGCCGTGGGACGCATCGACACCAAAGGTAATCAGCGCAGTGCGCACATCTGCCCCCGCCTCTATGGCACTGGCCGAATCCGAACGGTAATATTTGAAGATATCCTTCTGGTAGCGAATATCATTTTCCTTGCAGAGGCTGACCAGCTTGCGATTGAGATGATAATCAAACGGGCCGGTCTGATCTGCCATGGCGATGGTCACACCAAATTCGGAAGAGTTCTGCCCCGGCGCAGAGGTGCCATTGTCTACAGAGATCATGGAAGCGACTTCCGGCGTCAGAACCGACGATGCCCCCACCCCGACTTCCTCGGCAATGGTGAACAGAAAATGGATATCGACCGGCGTCACCTGATGGGCGTCCTTCATGGCCTTGAGCGCAGTGAGCGCCACGGCTACACCGGCCTTGTTATCCAGATGACGTGAAACGATGAAGCCGTTGTCGATAAATTCTGTCTGCGGATCAATGGCGACGATATCGCCAACCTCGATACCGAGACGCTCGAAATCCTCGAAATTGCGCGCCAAAGCATCAACACGCAGCTCCACATAATCCCAGCCGATTGGAGCCGTGTCGACTTCTTCATTGAAGGTGTGCCCGGATGCTTTGAGAGGCAAGATCGTGCCGCGATAGGCCCCTTCTTCGGAAAAAATGGTCGCCCGTGCGCCTTCGGCAAACCGCGCTGACCAGTGACCAACCGGCACAAGCGCCAGTCGGCCATTTTCCTTGAGGGCCTTGACCTGTGCTCCCAGTGTATCCAGATGCGTGACGATGGCTCGAGCCCCCTTACGGCGCGACCCTTGCCTTATGGCACAAATCGCACCGCGTCGGGTAAGAGAGGCCTCAAGCCCCAGTTCCTTCAACTCGCTCGTCACAAAGCGGACAATCGAGTCGGTGTAGCCAGTAGGGCTGGGGATGGACAGAAGCTTATCAAGGGTTTTCTGCAGATATTCCGTGTCTATCGCCAGCATTGTCATCACTCACGCTCTTTCCATTGCTCAAACCTTCGGTCAGGTTGAGTTTGTTTCTCGATTCTGAAGCTCCTGTCGCGCAGATGCAGGCATGGACCTTGGGAAAAGAAGATCGACAAACCGCTCTGCCGTGGGCTGAGGCTCATGGTTGGCAAGGCCTGGCCGCTCATTGGCTTCGATGAATACATAATCCGGTTGTCTGTGATCTTTGACCATAAAGTCAATACCCGTTACGGGGATATCAATGGCTTTGGCCGCCTGAATGGCAGCATAGACGAGCTGCGGATGCACTTCTTCGGTCACATCGACAATCGTGCCGCCGGTGTGCAAATTGGCGGTTTTACGCACCATTAGCTCCACACCAGCCTCGGGAATGGCATCCATTTCGTAGCCAGCCAAAGCGACGCAGCGTTCCGTTTCCGCATCCTTGGGAATAACGCTCTCTCCACCGGTAGCGGCAGATCGTCTACGGCTTTGCTTTTCAATCAGCTGTTCAACGGTGCTGCGTCCATCGCCGATCACGCGAGCGGGCAGACGCAAGGCTGCGGCAACGAGCTTGTCGTTGATAATGACCAGTCGCAGATCATGGCCCTGATAGCATTCTTCCAGAAGAACATCCTCACAGACCTGAGCGGCTCTCTCGATGGCTTCGCGCACTTCTGCAGGCTTGGTCAGGCCGACGGAAATGCCTTTGCCCTGCTCGCCTCTTGCCGGTTTGACCACCAGCTGCTCATGCTTTTCCAAAAAGGCCTTCAGAGCTTCATCATCACTATATTCAAGCTGTTCGGGCACGCGCACACCAGCGGCTTCCACCACATTGCGTGTCATGCGCTTGTCGTCACAAATGGACATCGCCACAGCGCTGGTCAAATCGGTCAGGGATTCGCGACAGCGGACAGAGCGCCCGCCGTGGCTGAGACGGAAAAAACCATTGGCAGCGTCGTTGACTTCCACATGGATTCCACGGCGCAGCGCCTCATTGACGATGATCTTCGCATAAGGGTTGAGCTCGGTTTCCGTCTGTTCGCCAACGAACAGCTTTTCGTTGATCTCGTTCTTGCGCTTGACCGCAAAGACATTGACCCTGCGAAACCCCAATTTCTCATATAGGGCAATCGCCTGCTCATTATTGTGGAGCACCGAGAGATCCATATAGGAAGCACCGCGTGCCTTGAATTGTTCGGCCAGGCGACGCACGAGAGATTCACCCAATCCGGAATGCGGAGCACTCGGCGAGACAGCCAGACACCAGAGCGATGACCCTTTATCGGGATCATCGAAGGCCTTGGCGTGATCAACGCCCATGACAGACCCCAGTATTTCGCCCGTTTGTGCATCTTCAGCCACCAACATAGTTACCGTTCCGGCATCCCTGTGGGACCAAAAGAATTCTGGAGGCACCGTAACCATTCCACGCTCGGCAAGAATGGTATTGATCGCATCAGCATCGGCTTGCGTGGAGAGGCGACGAATATGAAACGTCGTTTTGCGTTGCCGTGCTGGCCGATACACAGAAAGATCCAGCCGATAGGTGTGGGATGGGTCGAGGAAATATTCCTGCGGAGCCTGCGCCAGTACCACATGCGGGTCGCGAACGTAAAATGCGATATCGCGCTGATCCGGCCGCTCCTTACGCATCTCGTTTATCAGATCCTCAGGGGTTTCAAACGTGTTGCCGAAGATCAGACGCCCCCAGCCGCAATCCAGAGCGACATTCTGATGCGTGAGCTTGTGGGATGAGTAGAGTGTACTCATCCCTTCCTGCCTGATACGGCGCAGTCGGTGCTGCCCCAATGGTTTGGACTTTTCACGATCAGTAGACATGGCCCTAATCCTCCAGTGCCTGCAACCACATTTCCAGAAGCGCAACCTGCCACAGCTCGGACCCACGCAGCGGTGTGATATGATCCGATGGTGCGGCGAACAATGTATCCAGATAAGACTGCTGGAAGATGCCACGATCCTTAGCCGCCTGCGAAGTCAGAGCATCTTTGACCATTTCCAGATACGGCCCTTCGATATATTTGAGCGCCGGAACAGGGAAATAGCCCTTGGGCCGGTCAATCACTGCTGAAGGAATGACTTTTCGCGCGGCTTCCTTGAGTACGCCCTTGCCACCATGGGCAAGCTTGTGACGGCTTGGCATGCGGCCAGCCAGCTCGACCACTTCATGATCAAGGAAAGGCACACGCGCCTCAAGCCCCCAGGCCATGGTCATGTTGTCCACGCGCTTGACCGGATCGTCCACCAGCATCACGTTGGTATCAAGGCGCAGGGCCTTGTCGACCGGATCAGGCGCGCCCGGACGAGAGAAATGCTCGGCGACAAAGGCCAGGCTGGCATTGTGATCGGCCAGATAGTCCGGATTGAGATGGCTCGCCATGGCTTTCTGGTTCCGGTCAAAGAAGGAAAGTGCATAGCTTTCTACCGGACTGGAGGTCGCCTGCAGCGGTGGATACCAGTGATAGCCGCCAAAGACTTCGTCTGCCCCCTGCCCGGACTGCACGACCTTGATCGATTTGGCGACTTCGCGGCTCAACAGATAGAAGCCGATATTGTCATAGGAAACCATCGGTTCGGACATCGCCTTGATGGCGCCAGGCAGATTTTCCATCATCTCGCTGGAGGGGATGTGGATCTTGTGGTGGTTGGTACCATAATGCTTGGCGATCAGGTCCGAATATTCAAATTCGTTGCCCTTTTCGTTATTGGCATCTTCAAAGCCAATCGAATAAGTGGAAAGGCCCGTCTGCCCCTGTTCGGCCAACAGGCCAACGATCATGGAGCTGTCCACGCCACCCGAAAGCAGCACACCAACCGGCACGTCACATACCATGCGACGCTGAACCGAGGTGCGCAGGCCATCGAGCAACAGGTCACACCATTCTTCTTCGCTGCGCTCTTCATCTTCCTGAGAGCGTTCAAAGGTAGGCACCCAATATTGTTTCTCACTGGAAGTGCCATCAGCCTCGACAATGCGAATGGTTGCAGCGGGCAGCTTACGCACACCTTCCAGAATGGTGCGCGGCGCCGGCACGACAGCATGCCATGTCATATAGTGGTGAAGCGCCACTCGGTCGATCGAACGATCTACATCGCCACCAGCCAGAATAGACTGCAGCGAAGAAGCAAAGCGCAGATGCTTGTCGCTTTCGTTTAGATAGAGCGGTTTGATGCCAAAGCGGTCGCGCACCAGAATGGTTCGCCCGCTCAGCTCTTCATGGATTACAAAGGCAAACATGCCCTGAAGGCGCGGAATAGCGTCCTCGCCCCACTCGGCCCATGCCTTGAGAATGACCTCGGTATCGCCAGAGGATTTGAATGTGTGCCCCTTGCCTTCCAGCTCGGACCGCAACTCTGGGTAATTATAGATACAGCCATTAAAGACCATCGCAAGGCCGGTTGACTGATCAACAAACGGCTGCGCCGATGCATCGGACAGGTCGATGATTTTCAATCGTCGATGGCCCATGCCCATGTTGTTTCTGAAAAAAGTCCCTGATGCGTCTGGCCCTCTTGAGGCCAGGCGGTCTGTCATCGACTCGATTTTTTCAACATTAGGACTGGATCCATCGAATCTGACTTCGCCGCAAATACCACACATAAGCTCTATCATTCTCCTTCTGATTGTTTGACTAGTAATTATTAGTACACTAATCTTTAATATACAACAGTTTGGACAAAATTTGGTTCCATCAAAAAATAGATAGTAAAAATGACGCCGAATGAAGAAATGCGTGTCGTGCTTCAATCCATCCGCACGATCGCCAGAGCCCTTGATATCCATTCCCGCTTCCTGAACAAGAAAAGCGGGCTGACCCTGCCCCAACTCATCATTCTGCGCTGTGTGCGCGATTTGGGAGACCCCACCGGGAGTGCCATATCGAAACAGGTCGATCTGTCACCGCCGACCGTGCTGGGTATTCTTGACAAACTGGCCGCAAAAAGGCTTATCGAGCGTATTCGGCCCGCAAACAATCGCCGCGTGGTGATCTCAACCCTAACCGATGCAGGAAAAGCCCTTCTGGAGCAGGCGCCTTCGCCGCTGGGGGACACATTTGCAAGGCATTATTTCGATCTACCCGACACTGAGCGCGAACGGATCATGACGACCCTGCTGCATGTCGCCGAACTGACCAAAGACGATGGATTCGAGCAGAAAGCCAAGCTGGTCGATACCACCAAAGGGCATGAGAATCTGCACGCCTGAGAGCCCATCTCGCCTACAGAGCCCAAAAGAAGGCTCTCATATGTGGTCATAAAAAGAGGGGCAGGATCTGCAAAGACCCGCCCCGAGTTTAACCAGCCCTTATCGAACCAGTCCGTGTTTTTCTATTCTATCAGGCCTCAAAAGCTGGGATGATCTTCTCGCCATATTCAGCGATGATCTGTTCTTCCTTACCGTTGTCCAGATAGATATTGAACTGGGTGACGCCCGCGTCCTTCAAAACACCAAGCTTGGCGATATGTTGCTCGGCAGCGCCCAGAACACTGAAGCCCTCAATAATTTCATCAGTAATGAAATCAAGATACGGATTATCGCTCTGGCCATGCTTAGAATAGTCATAGCCCTTTCGGTCCTTGATATAGGCGGTGAGCGCTTCGGGGATATCGTCCCGCTCTGTGCCGTATTTCTCAACGATGTCAGCCACATGGTTGCCCACCATGGCAGGGAACCAGCGGGTTGCGGCGATGCATTCTTCCTTCGTGCCGAAATAGGCTGGCGCGGCGGACATGACCTTGAAGTTGGACATGTCGCGGCCAGCTTTTTCGCCCTCTGCGATGGCCGTGCTTGCCAGCCATTTGACAATGCTTGGCTCGGCGATCTGCAGGATGAGACCATCCCCAACCCGTCCGGCGGAGCTTAACGCTTTTGGACCATAGGCAGCCACCCAGATTGGCAGTTCATAACCCTCAGCCCAAGGAAATTTGACCGGCTCGGGGCATTCGCCATATTGCGCTTCGTCACCGCGCACCAAGGCCTTGACCACATGGGTGAATTCTTCCAGACGCTTCAGCGGTGCGGGCTTGAGCCCCATGACACGCACTGCGCTATCGCCTCGGCCAAGGCCAATGTCGAACCGGCCTTCCGACTGCTTGGCAAGAGAGCCAAACATCGAAGCAGCAAGCGACCAGTCACGGGTGTTCGGATTGGTCACGCATGGACCGAAGCGCATTTTGGTCGTGTGCTCCATGCACATGGCCATCGCCATGTAGCTTTCGCGCCAAAGGATGTGGCTATCGTAAAACCAGCAATAGGTAAAGCCGGCGTTCTCGGCCTGTCGCACAAGGGCGCGGGCACGCTTGGGCTCGACGAAGCCTTTAAAGCAAATACCGAATTCCATCTCTCTCTCCTGTCCTTGTTCTTCAAGTCTTTTCAAAGGTCGGTTTGGTGATTGTTCTGTTTATCAGTGAGCCGGGGCCTGAATCTTCACACCGGCATGGGTGAAGGGCACCTGCTTGGAAATATTGATGCGAATGAGAATGGGCGTGATCGCCTCGATGCAGCGAGCAGCTTCAGCGTCGCCAGCATTGTAAGCGACGACACCGAGCGTCTCGACCAGCGCCATGACCTTCTTGCGGGCGGGAAGCGAATTGCCACACACCAGAATATCGCAGTTGATATCCCATTCGAGGGTCTTCAGCGTGGTTGCGGACACATTGTGCAAGGCCCCGACGACGGGAATATCCGGCCCAAGCAGCGCTTGGGCTGCTTCTGTCGCCGAGCCTTCGGGCGGCATCTCGACCTTTTTCGGGTCGCCCTCTTTCAGAGGCACGACGATATCGACAAGGATCTTGCCTTCCAGATGCGGCTTGAGCGCTGCCAGCGTGGCGTTGTGGCCAGCAAAGGGCACCGCGAGAATGACCAACTCATCAGCCATCATAACGGCTTCCTCGTTCGCAACACCCGTAATTGGAGCGGCGGCGGCGTCCAACTGCGCGCGCAGGGCAACGCCGATTTCCGCGGCACGCGTGGCATCACGCGAGCCCAGAGCCACTGGCACACCGGCGCGCGCAAATCTCAAGGCAAGCCCCTGCCCTTGCGGCCCTGTGCCGCCAATGATTGCGATCGTCATCTGAACATATCCTCTTGTTTTCCTCTCAACAGATCCTCGGCCTTGCTCCGGGACGGGCTCCAGTCGAGCCCACGGAACAAAACGAGGGGTGTTTTTGCAGCCTTCTTGACCACGAGACCGGAGGCAGCTGCCAGCTCATCAGCAAAGGCCGCCTCAGTCACTTTCATTGTGCGGCCCCATGCATCTTCGTTGCCCTGCTCACGCAAGGTGGCAGGCACACCAGCCAGCCCTATGGCCACATTGACCTGCGCGATGCGCCAAGGCCTACCAAAGGTGTCTGTCATCACCACACCAATGCGACAGCCGAAGCGAGCTTCCAGCGCGTCCCGCATGGCAACCACGCTCGCGTCGGGGT
Organism: Cohaesibacter marisflavi; assembly: GCF_963665895.2. Classification (NCBI taxonomy): domain Bacteria; kingdom Pseudomonadati; phylum Pseudomonadota; class Alphaproteobacteria; order Hyphomicrobiales; family Cohaesibacteraceae; genus Cohaesibacter; species Cohaesibacter marisflavi. The sequence continues at coordinate 1,545,176 of NZ_OY762534.1, forward strand.
CCGGCGGCAGCGTCATGGCGGCATCCGTTTCTGCAATGTTGGATTCATCAACAGCGGCATTGGCCGAAATGAAGCCCAGCCTGTGGCGGCAAATCATGGTGCCTTCGCTTTGACCGGGGTGGCGGAAGGCACGCACAACTTCGGCGCTTTCCCGCAGCACGATTTCCACCTTGCGCGGGTCCTTGCCCAGCTCTTCGGCGTAACGCAATGCTTCGGGCGATGGCGTAATGGTCGAAAGCGGATAGATACAGCCTTCAGCTTTGGAAAAGATCTTTTGCGCTACGCAAAGGATGTCCCCTTCAACGGGCATATGTCTGCTTGCCAAAAGGCAATCGCCAACAATCGCCGCCAGATCGTCGCCCTCGACAATATCAGGCACATTGGGGATGGCGGTGATGCAAAGAGAAGACGCCATGCTATCTGTCATGCTTCCTCCCTGCTCATGATGCCGAGGGTCCGGTTGTCATCGAGATAATCCAGATCGGCCAGGGTATCAATATCCCGGCGCAGGCTCTTGAGCGGCAGGATGACCGGCATGAGCCCACGGTCCGCAGCCAGACTGAAATGTCGTGTGAAAGACTCTGGTCCGAAGGCAAAAGGCATCGGACTTGGCAGGGTTACGACCAGCGCATTGGTCCCCAAATCCTGTGACGGACAAAGGGCTATCGTCCCCTCGTCTACCGGATATGAAAGCAGCCGCATAATGTCTGAAGCCGATGGGTCGGCTAGATCACCGGGAAGAATGCACAGGCGCTTATAGCCGCGCCAACTGGCTTTTGCCGCAGCTTCTTCCACCGCAGCGACCAGACCGGCTCCAGCCTCTTCCGCCAGATAGATGATCCCGAGGTCAGCGGCGATGTCTTCGATAGTCTTGCTGCTCGAGACGACCGCGATTTCAATGACCTTGTGAGGATTGCCAGCCTTTTTGATGCTTTGGACGGCCCCCATGACTTGCGCCACAACACCCTTGAACAAAGCCAGAGCCAAAGCCGAGCGCTCCCTATCGCTCAACACAGTTTTGAGGCGTGACTTGGCTTGCGTGGGTGCCTTCATGGGAATGAGGACCAGCACTCGTTCGCTCATGCCGCCGCTCCATTCTGCCCTTGATCTCTGTCGAGTTGGACAATTTCTGAGGCGAGCCGCATCTTGTCAGACATATCCTTCATCATGATGTCCGTGCAGTGAGGCTCGATGGAAAGGTCCAAGATCTCTGCAGACAGAGCCACATCCTGATGATCAATCAGCAAGATATCGGCGAGCCCCAGATAGCGGGTGGCCACACCAACAGCGTCTGCGCGCATCCCCAGAGCGCTCATCATTCTGTCAGCAGGTCCCTTGACCACCTTTCCGGCAATTAGCGGACTGACAGCGATGGACGGCACTGCACGCTTTTTCAAGGCCTCGCGAATGCCCTTGATGGCAAGGATCGGTTCGATGCTGACCAGCGGGTTTGAGGGTGCAATGACCAGCAGTTCTGCGCTCGCAATGGCTTCCAGAGCTTCAGGTGTTGCGCTCGCCTCTTCGATACCAGCAAATTCCAGCGCCTTGACAGCGGGGGCGCATTTTTCCTTGACGAAATATTCCTGGAAACTGAGCCAACCCTGTTCCGTCTTGACCCGCGTTTGAACCACATCGTTGGTTGGCAGCAGGATTTTGGATTTGACGCCGAAGGCCTTGGCCACATCGGCGGCGATATCGCTCGGCCTATCCCCCTTCATTCTGCGCATGGTGCGGTAGATATGCAGGCCGAAATCCCTGTCCCCCAACATCATCCATGTATCTTCGCCCAAGCTTGTCAGAGTCTCTAGCGCGCGTGTGCCTTCGTCCGCCAGCCCCCAGCCCTGCTGACGGTTGATCCTGCCCGAGAGGGTATAGGTCATGGTGTCGATATCCGGTGATACCCACAGACCGTGAAACGCCTCATCATCAGCCACGTTGCCGATGATAGTGAGATCGACGTCCTCCAGCGAAGCAAAGCCTTCGGCCATCTTCGCCCCGCCGACCCCGCCGGCCAGCAGGGTAACCTTTAGCTTCTGTTTCTCGCTCATTCGGCCGCCTCCAGCCCCGAGGAGGCATCCGGGAACATCTTGAGGAAGTCGAGAGGATCCTTGTCACCCCGCTCGATCAGCGGTGCAAGCGGTTGCGGGTCATGATCGTCGTAAATATCCAGAATACGATAATCGCTTGAGCGGCGCGCTGGCGTGCGCCCCGACGCCCGTACGATCTGCGTCAGTTCATAGGCCGTGATCTCTTGCCCATGATCAGCTCCGGCGGCGCGCGAGATGCTCTCTTCCATCAAGGTTCCGCCCATGTCGTTGGCGCCACGGTTGAGCATGGCCATGGCATGGTCTGGCCCCAATTTGGTCCAGGAGACCTGAATATTGTCAATGAACCCATGCAGCATGATGCGGGAAACCGCATGCATCTTGTCGATTTCATCCGTGCTCGGCCCCATGCGCACCTTGCCCGGATTTTCGGAATAGAGAGCGGTGCCCACATGCTGATAGGACAGCGGCACAAATTCGGTAAAGCCGCCGGTATCTTTCTGAATGGATCGCAATAAATCGATATGTGCAGCCCAATGCTCCGGCGCGTCGATATGGCCATACATGATGGTGGCAGTTGTCTTGATGCCAACCTCATGAGCGGTGCGGATGATCTCGACCCATTTCTCCGTGCTGAGCTTGTCCTTGGTCAGCTGTTTGCGGATCTCGGTATCAAGAATTTCAGCGGCCGTGCCCGGCATGGTGCCCAGACCGGCATCTTTAAGCCCTTGCAGAAACTCTCGGTAAGGCTTGCGGCTTTTCGATGCGCCATACCAGACTTCAAAGGGCGAGAAAGCATGAAGATGCATATCCGGGAGCTCGGCCTTGATGGCGCGGCAGAGCTCTTCATAATAGGTGCCGGGAAGCTTGGGGTGGAGCCCACCCTGAATGCAGACTTCGGTCGCGCCACGGTCCCAGGCCTCATGGCAGCGGCGTAGCACCTCTTCCACCGAGTGCCATTGGGCATCTTCTTCGTCGGCGCGTTTGGCAAAGTTGCAGAACTTGCACCCCATATAGCAGACATTGGTGAAATTGATGTTCCGGTTGACGGCAAAGGTCACCAGATCACCATTGGCTTTTTGGCGCAACAGATCCGCGGTGTGATAGATCGCCTGCTTGTCGGCATGCCCATTTGCCTTGAACAGCGTGACAGCCTCCATTTGCGTAATCTCACGCCCTTCCAATGCCTTATCAAGAACATCTCTGACGGGATGGGAGATAGCAGACGCATCAATCTCAATATCATTCTCAATATAATTTACTATTTCATTGGTCATGATCTTATTCTCCCTGCATCAGGTGTCGTTGTTCTTGAGCCAGACCGTCGCGTGCAGCCATTGCAGCGACGCGGTCTTGCAGTTGAGGGCTTAAAAATGCGGAGCCCCGTTTCAAATAGTCGGGATAAATGGGAAGGCGTTCCTTGAGCGCAAAGCCAGCGCTTTTGCAGCTCTCGGCCAAGACATCGATTTGCGGCCAGACATGCTGGGGATTGATGAAATCGATGGTAACCGGTGAGATGCCACCCCAGTCGTTGATACCTGCATCGAGATAGGCGATGTGGCGGGCGCTAAGATTTGGTGGCGCCTGCAAGCTGATATCGGGCGACAGAATGAGCCGAGCGGCAGCGATGGTTCTGAGCATATCCTCAAGGCCGGGTTCCTTATGGTGCGCCATGGCGATATCTGGTTTGGTCTGGAAATTCTGGATAATGACTTCCTGAATGTGACCGTGGCGCTTGTGACTCTCATTGATGGCGTGGAGTGCCTCTATGCGCTCTTCCCATGTTTCGCCGATACCAATGAGCAGGCCGGTGGTAAAGGGCACCTTGCGTTCCCCTGCCCTCTCCAGCGTACGCAGGCGCTGCAAGGGCACCTTGTCCGGACAGGCATAATGCGCCCCGCCCTTATGCATCAGACGACGGGAGATGGTTTCGAGCATCATGCCCATGGAAGCGGAAACCGGGCGCAGCTTTTCCAATTCTTCATCGCTGAGCGTGCCCGCATTGACGTGGGGCAGCATGGCGGTTTCTTCCAACACCAGCGCGCACATATCCGCCAGATAGTCGGTCATGCTTTCATAGCCCAGCAGAGAGAGTGCAGCCCTTGCGCGCTCATAGCGCAATTCAGGCTTTTCTCCCAAGCTGAAGAGCAATTCCTTGCAGCCTTGCGCCTCACCTTTGCGTGCCGTTTCCAGCACCTGTTCGGGCGACATGATATTGGCGTCGGGATGGTCGGGATGCTTGACAAAGGTGCAGTAGGCGCAGGTATCCCGGCACATGTTGGTGAGCGGAACAAAAGCCTTGCGCGAATAGGTCACAGTGCGGCCCCAACGCGCCTCACGAATGACACAGGCCCGCGCCATCAGGCTTTTCAGATCGGCCTTTTGCAGATATCGCGCTTTATCATAAAGCTCGCGGGTTCCCGTTGAGAGGGCCGCATAAACTTCATGAGATCGACTGTTGCGTTCACTCTGTACCAGCATCTTGTCGCACATGCCCTTTTTGAAAAATCAAACTGTTTCGAACAATCTCCTGACAGGGTTACCTGCCCTGAAATTGAGACAAAGCGGTCCTGTTCGCGCAAAACCGGTCCATATGCCCCGGAAAGCCTGCACGGTATCAGATGTCTTTTATTGTTCGGTGCCTTTGGGGCTCTCTCTCTCCGCATCCGAGACAAACCCGGATGCGGATCAAGTCAGACCACTTTATTGCTGAGCTGGCTTACTTCAGAGCCAGATCGGTAATCTTGTGGGTCCAGGCGCCTTCTGGTGCCTTGGAGATAACCGGAGCAGAACCGCCGCTCATCAGGGTCTTGACGGTGCGCTCATAGTCGGCCGGATCAAGAGCGCCGTTGGAGCCTGCGGTCAACTTGGCAACTTCGGCCATCATACGCTTCTGGTGCTTTTCGGTCTGGGCACCGGTTTCGTCATATTCCAGAACAATCTCGGCGGCTTCATCGGGATTGGATTCCGCCCATTTCCAGCCTTTCATGGAGGCTTTCACGAAGCGGGCTAGTTTGTCGACTTCGGCATCGTCAGCCAGCTTGTCTTCGAGCACATAGAGGCCGTCTTCCAGCGTTGCAACGCCCTGGTCTTCATATTTGAAGGTGATCAGTTCATCTTCAGAGATGCCAGCATCAATCACCTGCCAATATTCGTTGTAGGTCATGGTGGAGATACAGGAAGCCTGTTTCTGGAGCAAAGGATCGACGTTGAAGCCCTGCTTGAGGACGGTTACGCCATCATCACCGCCTTCGGTGGGAATGCCCAGAATGCTCATCCAGCTGAGGAATGGATACTCGTTGCCGAAGAACCAGACACCAAGGGTTTTGCCCGGGAAGTCTTCAGGGGTCTTTACGCCGCTTTCCTTAAGGCAAGTCAGCATCATGCCGGAGGATTTGTAAGGCTGAGCGATGTTCACCAGCGGCAGGCCCTTTTCGCGAGCAGCCAGAGCGGATGGCATCCAGTCGACCACGACATCAGCACCGCCACCAGCAAGGATCTGCGTGGGAGCAATATCTGGACCGCCCGGTTTGATGGTGACATTGAGGTCTTCTTCTTCATAGAAGCCCTTTTCCAGCGCAACATAATAGCCGGCAAACTGGGCCTGAGTCACCCATTTCAGCTGAAGGGTAAAGTCATCTGCCGCGTTGGCTCCGGTGGCTGCAAAGATCGAGGCAGCTGCACATGCGCCAATCGCAAAAGTCTTGAAAGTGTCTCTCATCTTCTATTCCCTTTGGTGTTCCATTAAGGATTTTGGTTAAGGTGTTGCTTTTCTTAGGTTATTAAATGGGGTCTTTTAGCCCCTTTGAGAGGGATGCCAGAAAGTCACCCCTTTTTCGATTACGGCCACAGCTCCATAAAAAAGAGAGCCGGCGATAGCCGCAACCGTAATTTCTGCCCAGACCATATCGAGCCCGAGCTTGCCGACCTCGGTTGAGATACGAAATCCCATGCCGACAATCGGAGAGCCAAAGAATTCAGCCACAATCGCGCCGATGAGCGCCGAGGTGGTGGAAATTTTCAGACCATTGAAAATGAATGGCATTGCCGCAGGCAGGCGCAGCTTGAGCAATGTATCGGCGTAGCTCGCCGCATAAGTCTTCATCAGATCGCGCTGCATGCTGCCTGTATCTGAAAGTCCCTGCACGCAGTTAACCAGCATGGGGAAGAAAACCATCACCACGACCACGGCTGCCTTGGAATGCCAGTCAAAGCCGAACCACATGACAAGGATTGGCGCAATACCAACAATGGGCAACGCGGCCACGAAGTTGCCAACCGGGAGCAGGCCAAGCTGCAGGAAAGGGACGCGGTCGATCAGGATCGCCGTCAGGAAAGCCGCTCCGCAGCCCATGATATAGCCAGTCAGCGCGCCCTTTACAAAGGTCTGCACGAAATCGAGCCACAGGATGTCGATAGATGCAGCAAAGCGCGTGGCGATGGCCGATGGCGGCGGCAGGATGACCGACGGGATTTGAAGTCCACGCGCCAGCAGTTCCCACGCCACGATGATAGTGACGCCGAAAATAAAGGGCACCAGAAACCGCACAAGAAGCGTGTTATGGGCCGAGGATCGGGACAGCTTCACATTGATCCATGAAGCCACGATCCAGATGACAATTGCAGTCAAAACCAGAGTCATCGCACCATCCCCATTTTCTTAAGAACAGATTTCTCAGCCAATCCGACGAGCGCCACAAGGCCGGCTGCCAGCAGGGCTGCGGCGAACAGCGCTGCCCACATCTGGATGGTCTGGCCATAATAGGACCCCGTCAAAAGACGTGCACCCAGCCCGCGTATCGCACCGGTTGGCAATTCACCCACGATGGTACCGACCAGCGAGGCCGCTATACCCACCTTCATGGAGGTGAAGAGATAAGGCACTGAAGACGGCAGGCGCAGCTTGTAGAATGCGTCGCTCTTGGAGGCGTTGTAGGTCTTGAGCAAATCCATCTGCATATGATCGGGCGCGCGCAAGCCTTTCACCATGCCAACCAACACAGGAAAGAAGCTCAGATAGGCCGAGATAATCGCCTTGGGGATCAAGCCCTGAATGCCGACAGAGTTGAGCACGACGATGATCATCGGTGCGATGGCCAGAATGGGCACAGTCTGGGAGGCAATGGCCCAGGGCATGACGCTCATGTCCATGGCGCGGATATAGATGATGCCAACCGAAAGCGCTATGCCCAGCAACGTGCCAGTGATAAAGCCCAGCAAGGTCGCCTCAAGCGTGATCCAGCCATGAAAAATAAGAGACCGCTTGGAGGTAATCTTCTTGCCAACCGTCGTTTTCCAGAGCTCGGTCATCACCTGATGCGGCGCTGGCAGAACCGGACGCTCCTGCGCCCAGGTGTCTTTGACCAGTTCCGAGAAAGAGATCTCGACCTTGGCGCGGGCGGCCTGATCATAGGCCCATTTGGCGTTCATCTTCACTGCGGCGGCATACCAGATCGCAACGATGACCAGAACGACAGTGAAAACAGCAAACAGCTTACGCATCATTCGCTCCATCGCCATGACCAGCTCTCAGGCCCTCGCGCACGCGATGGGCAATGTCGATGAATTCCTGACTGTCACGGATGGAAAGCGGGCGGTCCTTGGGAAGCGTGCTCTCGATGACATCCGTGATACGGCCCGGACGTGGGCTCATGACAACAATCTTGGTAGAAAGATAAACAGCCTCTGGAATGGAATGGGTCACAAAGCCGATGGTCTTGCCCGTGCTCGACCAGAGCTTGAGAAGCTGTTCGTTGAGATGGTCTCGTACGATCTCGTCCAATGCCCCGAAGGGTTCATCCATCAGCAGGATATCAGCATCGAATGACAGTGCGCGCGCAATGGAGGCGCGCTGCTGCATGCCGCCGGAAAGCTGCCATGGGAACTTGTTGCCAAAGCCTTCCAGATCCACCAGCTTGAGCACCCGTTCGACCCGCTCATTCTGCTCGGCTCTGGTGAAGCCCATGATCTCAAGGGGCAATTTGATGTTGCGCGCAATCGTGCGCCATGGGTAGAGGCCAGCGGCCTGAAACACATAGCCGTAGGCGCGGTCTTTTCGCGCCAGTTCGGGCGTCGTACCATTCACCGTCAGCTCGCCGGAGGTGGGATTTTCCAAAGCAGCGATGGCACGCAAAAAGGTTGTCTTGCCACAGCCGGACGGGCCAATGAAACTGACAAAATCGCCCTTGTCTATTTGTAAATTGACATCCTTGAGCGCATGGACCGGCCCATCATTGGTCTGAAAGGTCAGACAGAGGTCTTTGGCTGAGACCACATGGAAGTCGGAGTGCATCATCGTTGCTTGTTCCCGTTCGGAGTATGCTTGTTATCGTCATTCTTCAATCTATCCTGCGGACGCATAAGGCACCCGCAGGCTATTTGTTGACTCAGCGTGCGTCAGAGCTACGCTTAGACGCCACTTGGCGGAATGCCTGAGCGGGCGATCGGACGCGGCGAAACCAGTTCCTTCCAGGTGGAAAGCGCCTTGTTGACTGCCGTGTAAGGCTGGCGCGCTACGAATTCGCCGTGACCCTCTTCAGTCTTCAATGTGCTTTCCTCGACCATCACCTTGCCTCGCGACAAGGTGAAGCGTGGCAGGCCAGTGACTTCCTTGCCTTCGAAGACGCTGTAATCGATGGTGGATACCTGATTGGCCGCAGTGATGGTTTTGGAGCGCTTGGGATCCCAAACCACGATATCGGCATCAGCCCCAACAAGGATAGCGCCCTTCTTCGGGTACATATTGAGGATCTTGGCGATGTTGGTTGAGGTGACAGCAACAAACTCATTCATCGTCAGACGACCGGTGCCGACACCATAGGTCCAAAGCATCGGCAGGCGATCTTCAAGGCCGCCGGTGCCGTTCGGGATCTTGGTGAAATCACCCACGCCGTAGCGCTTCTGATCGGTTGTAAAGGCGCAGTGGTCTGTTGCCACACAGGAAAGAGAACCGGCCTGCAAGCCTGCCCAGAGGCTATCCTGATGCATCTTGTTGCGGAATGGCGGGCTCATCACACGACGGGCGGCGTGATCCCAGTCCTTGTCGAAATATTCGCTCTCATCAAGCGTCAGATGCTGAATGAGCGGCTCACCATAGACGCGCATGCCTTTCTGTCGGGCACGGCGGATGGCTTCGTGGCTCTGCTCGCAGGAGGTATGCACCACATAGAGCGGGACGCCTGCCATATCGGCCAGCATGATGGCGCGGTTGGTGGCTTCCCCTTCCACTTCCGGCGGACGGGAATAAGCATGGGCTTCTGGTCCGACATTGCCCTCTTCCAGCAGCTTGGCAGACATGGAGGCAACCACATCTCCATTTTCAGCGTGAACCAGCGGCATAGCCCCCAGTTCGGCACATCGCTGGAACGAAGCGAACAACTCGTCATCATTGACCATCAACGAGCCTTTATAGGCAAGGAAATGCTTGAAGGTGTTGATGCCCTTCTCACGCACGACGGTCTCCATTTCATTGAAGACCTGCTCGCCCCACCATGTGATGGCCATGTGGAAGGAATAATCGCATGTAGCAAGGGTGGATTTGTTATCCCAGCGCATCAGGGCGTCCATCAGGCTCTGTCCCGGATCAGGCAAGCAGAAGTCTACCACCATGGTCGTTCCGCCGGAAACGGCAGCACGCGTGCCCGAGGCGAAGTCATCGGCGGAATAGGTGCCCATGAAAGGCATTTCCAAATGCACATGCGGATCAATGCCGCCCGGCATCACATAGCAACCGGACGCATCCAGAATTTCATCGCCGGAAAGATCAGGACCGATTTCGGTGATGACACCGCCCTCGATTTTCACATCGGCTTCATAAGTCAGATCGGCGGTAACGACCGTGCCGCCTTTAATCACTTTGCTCATGTGCTGTTCCCTTCAATTTTCATGCCAAGAAGCAATCTGCTCTGGATACAGTTCGGGCGTTCCCGGTAAGCGAACGATCTGCCTCTTGCCTTGGTGTATTGAATGCTCCGGCGCTTCTTTGCCTATGCCGGAACCCTTTGTTCTGGTAATTGCATGGGCGGATTCCACCGGGCTTTAGCCCTGTTCATAGTTGGGAATCCGCGCCTTCTTTATTGGCTTCTTTTAATGCCTTGGTCTTGTTATTCCGCGATCTCGGCTGTTTCCAGAACCGCCTGCAGCAGCACATCGGCCCCGGCGGTGGCCCATTCCTTGGAGATATCTTCGGCTTCGTTGTGCGAAAGACCGTCAACGCAAGGACACATGATCATGGTAGCTGGCGCAACCTTGGCAGCCCAGCATGCGTCATGACCGGCGCCAGAGACGATATCCATGTGGGAATAGCCCAAATCGATGGCTGCGTTGCGTACGCGATCCACCAGCGTGGGGTCGAAAGTCACCGGATCGAACTGGCCAACCTGTTCCACCGAGCAGCCAACGCCCAGCTCTTCGCAGATAACAGCGGCCTTTTCCTTGATGGCATCACGCATGCCATTGAGCTTTTCGATATCAACCGTGCGGATGTCGACCGTGAAGGTAACGGTGCCCGGCAGCACGTTGCGCGAGTTTGGCGAGAAGGTTACCTGCCCCACGCCACCCACGGCGTTCGGCTGAGCGGCCATGGTCACCTCTTGCACCATCTCGAAGATGCGTGCCATGGCAAGGCCCGCATTGACGCGCATGGCCATCGGGGTGGACCCTGTGTGCGCTTCCTTGCCAGTCAAGGTGAATTCAAGCCACCACAGCCCCTGACAATGGGTCACAACGCCGATTTCCTTTTCCTCGGCTTCGAGGATAGGCCCCTGCTCGATGTGATATTCGAAATAGGCATGCATCTTGCGGGCGCCCACTTCTTCTTCGCCGACCCAATCGATGCGCTTCAATTCCTCGCCATAGGTCTTGCCTTCCAGATCCTTGCGGCCATAGGCATAGTCTAGCGAATGAACACCAGCAAAAACACCAGAGGCCAACATCGGCGGGGAGAAGCGCCCGCCCTCTTCGTTGGCCCAGTTGACCACACAAATCGGATGTTTGGTCTTGATGTCAGCGTCATTGAGCATGCGCACCAATTCCAGAGCGGAGAGCACACCCAGAACGCCATCATATTTGCCGCCCGTCGGCTGGGTATCAAGGTGGGAGCCGACATAGACCGGCAAGGCATCCGGATCGGTGCCCGGACGGGTCATGAACATGGAGCCCATCTTGTCCACGCCCATGGTCAGGCCAGCATCATCGCACCACTGTTTGAACAGTGCGCGTCCTTCGGCATCCTCATCGGTCAGGGTCTGGCGATTGTTGCCACCGGCAACGCCAGGACCGACTTTTGCCATATCCATCAGAGACTGCCAAAGACGGTCTCCATCTACTCGCAGATTCTTCTTCATGATCTGGTTCCCCTGTCAATTCATTGCGCCCAACGGGCTATTCTGGAAGTGCGCCCCATCCGGTTATCCGGTTATATTTCAGGCGCTTATAGTCTTTTCTTTACACCAGGAGCGTATGGCCCCGCCGCTCTCCCTAGCTTGGGAAAGTGAATACAGCGCCCTCGGTCAGTCCCTCGGGCCAACGCGTCGTGGTGGTCTTCAATTTGGTATAGAAATGGATGGCTTCCGGCCCGTAAATGCCGTGAGAGCCGAAGCTTGAGCGCTTCCAGCCGCCAAAGGAATGGAAGGCGACCGGAACCGGAATGGGCACGTTGATCCCGACCATGCCGACTTCGATCTGGCTGGCGAATTTACGGGCAGCATCTCCATTGCGCGTGAAGATCGCAGTGCCGTTGCCATATTCATGAATATTGATCAGCTCGACCGCAGTCTCAAAGCTTTGCGGCTCCATGACAGAGAGCACCGGCCCGAAAATTTCGGTCTTGTAGATGTCCATCTCCGGGGTCACCTTGTCAAACAGGGTACCACCAACGAAATAGCCATTTTCATAGCCTTGCAGCTCAAAGCCACGGCCATCGACAACCAGATCTGCGCCCTGCTCTACACCGCTATCAATCAAGCCGACGATGCGTTCCTTGGCTGCAGCCGTTATCACGGGGCCCATTTCGGCAGCCTCATCGCTAGCTGGCCCGATCTTTAAGGCCTCTACCTTTGGCTTGAGACTGGAAACGAGACGGGTGGCGGTTTCTTCGCCAATCGGCACAGCGACGGACACCGCCATGCAACGCTCTCCGGCAGACCCGAAAGCTGCGCCCATGAGGGCATCGGCCGCTTGATCCATATCCGCATCCGGCATGACGATCATGTGGTTTTTAGCACCACCCAACGCCTGCACCCGCTTGGCACTATCGGTGCCCCGTTTATAGACATATTCGGCGATCGGTGTGGACCCGACAAAGCTGACGGCCTTTACATCTGGATGGTCGAGCAAACAGTCCACGGCGCTTTTATCGCCATGCACCACATTGATCACCCCTTCCGGCAAACCAGCTTCCATCAGCAGTTCACAAACAAAGTTGGCAGCGGACGGATCGCGCTCGGATGGTTTCAGAACAAAGGTGTTGCCGCAGGCGATAGCCATCGGGAACATCCACATGGGCACCATGGCCGGGAAATTGAACGGCGTAATGCCGGCGACAACGCCAAGCGGCTGACGCTCGGAATGGGTATCAATGCCGGTACCGACATTGCGGGAAAACTCGCCTTTCAGAAGCTCAGGTACACCGCAGGCAAATTCAATCACTTCCAACGCACGAGCCACTTCGCCAAGGGCATCGTCATGGGTTTTACCGTGCTCGCGACTGATTTCGCGAGCGATGTCGTCAGCCCTTTCGCGCACCAAAGCCTGATAGGCAAACATCACGCGCGCCCGCTTGGCTGGCGGCGTTGCTGCCCAGCCGGCAAGCGCTGCCTTGGCGGCAGCCACAGCCGCATGCACCTCATCATCAGTCGATAGAGCCAACGCGCCAATCTGTTCTCCCGTAGCAGGATTATAGATCGCACTCAGGCGCTCCGATTTGGAAGATATACTTATCCCGTTGATGATATTCTCGACGTGATACATCACGCGCGCCCCTCAACTCTGTTTGAGCCCACTATTCCCCTTAAAACGTTTTTGGCTGATTGCATTTTGTTTTGCGATTTTTTTTGCCAAACGCCTCTTTCGTGGTAAGAACGCTTGCATTATCCGCACGATCGGTCAATATTTTTCCTGCACGATCGGTCAGGTTTTTGAGTGTTTGCCAAACATTCATGCAAATGCTCAAAAAACGAACAAGAAAAGTCAAAAATTGCAGCAGGTATTTTTGGATACTTTTAGTTTTATCTACAGGACAATCAAAAGTACTTCTTAATTTTTCAAATAACTACAGCGCCCGCACAGACTAACAAAACAGGCAAGTTCATGAGACCCCAACAATACACGAAGCAGAAAAAAAACAGGGCGCAGAATATCGAAAATATATTGACTGCTGCAGAAATAATTTTTGCGCAGTTCGGATATAACGGGGCATCCATAAGTCGTATAGCCGAAGAAGCCGGACTCCCCAAGTCGAATGTCGTTTATTACTTTTCTACCAAAGAGTTACTGTACCGAACAGTGGTAGAGGACATCTTCAATGTGTGGCGTGCTGCAGCTGATGAGATCGTGGAAGATGCCGATCCGAGAGAAGCTTTGGGCAGCTATATCGACACCAAGATGGAGTTGGCCAGAACGCGTCCCTATGGCTCCATGGTCTGGGCCAATGAGATCATTCAGGGTGCCCCCATCGTGCAGGACTATCTGGAAACAGAGCTACGCTCCTGGACGGAAGAGCGCGTCAACGTCATTCACAAATGGATCGCGGCGGGAAAGATTCGCCCGATCAGCCCAAAGCATCTGCTTTTCACCATCTGGGCGACCACCCAGCATTATGCAGATTTCAAGCACCAGATCTCCACCCTCAATGAGGGCAGTGATCTTAATGATGCACAATGGGAAGAAACCAAGCAGGCCGTCAAAGAGCTGCTTTTGTTCGGCATCTGCCACTAAGACAGAAAGGGCGTGGGAGAGACTCCCACGCAAGCGTGATGGTTCGGCCTTACTTCCGCGGTCCGCGACGGGAGCCATAGTCCAGTTCTGCCGTTTTGGGGCCAAAAATCTTGAGCGGTTCAGGCGCATCAAACGGGTCGAGATGGACCTCAATGAAAGAAGCACAGTCCTGCTTGACGCATTGTTCAAGCACTGAGGCCAGCTCGCCTTCTGTTTTCACCGATGCTGTAAAGGCTTCCATTTCGGGTGCGAAAACCTTCATCAACGCCGTATAATCCCAGTTGGCCACATCATTGTAAGTAGCCTTCATACCCTGAATATAGCGCTCGATGGTGTAGCCACGATTGTTGATGAGGAAAATGATCGGCTTCAACCCTTCGCGCAGAATGGTTGAAAGCTCCTGTGCGGTGAGCTGGAAAGAACCATCGCCAATAAACAGGATCTGCCGACGCTCTGGTCTTGCCATCATCGTGCCGAGCAAAGCCGGCAACGTGTAGCCAATCGCCCCCCAGACCATTTGCGATAGATAGCTTACGCCTTCGGGCAATTTGACCCCGGTTAGGGCGATGTTAGAGGTGCCGTTTTCTGCCAGAATGACATCGCCCTCTTCAAAGAAATTCCCCATGATGGGCCAGAAACGGCTTTGCGTCAGCGACCTGCTCGCTTCTACCCCGACGGGCTGCACCGTCTGGTCTTGCACGGCGACCGAGGGCTCGGGCCGCTCTTCAATGCTATCGGCAAGACGGGAGATCAGTTCACCCGCCATGACGCCTTCAAACACCTCACCGCCAATCGTCGAGCTGTGGCCTCTGATGGAGACGACCGTTTCGGCAGGCATCTGATCGATAAATTGCAGGGTGCTGGCTTCCACGAAACTTGGTGCGGTCACGAACAGGCAATCCGATTGCTCAATGATTTCGCGCACCTGAGGCTCAGAGGCGGCGCCATTGTAAATGCCAGCAAACAAAGGAGAGGCTTCGCTTAAGATAGCTTTGCCCGAGCGGAAAGACGCATAAGGGATTTTGTATTTTTCCACCAGACGAACAAACGCATCGGTGTAGCCGGTGCGGTCCACATCCATGTCGATCAGAACAGCCGGGCGCTCCGCCAGCTGCAAATGCTTGAGCACCAGTGCCAGCGCACTTTCAAGGCTCTCGCTGTCACTCTGAGGAATGGACAGATCCAACGGACCTTGTGGCGCATCGATCAACAGATGGGAAATGTTGGATGGGATCTGGATGAAGACAGGCTGACGTTCAATCCAGCAAATTTTGAGAATACGATCAATTTCAAAGGCAGCGTTGGCGGGTGTAAGACGTGTTTGCGCCACAGTAAATTCGCGTACGCTGTTCATGACATTGTCAAAGTTGCCTTCGGCCAGTGAGTGGTGAATGCGCAGGCGGCCTTCCATCGCGTAAAGCGGAGGGGCACCGGAAATGAAAACCATCGGCACATTCTCGGCGCAGGCACCAGCCACCCCACAAAGAGCGGAAAGATCGCCCACCCCATAGGTGGTGATCATGGCCGATATCCGGTTCAGGCGCGCATAGCCGTCAGCCGCGTAGGCGGAATTGAGTTCGTTGCAATTGCCAACAAAGTTCAGCCCATCCACTTCGTCGATCTGATCAAGCATTTGCAAGGTGAAGTCGCCGGGCACACCGAAAATATGTCCTATGCCCATTTCCTGCAAACGCGTGAATAGATAATTGCCAATGCTCGTCTTCTTAGTCACTTGCGGCCTCTAAACTTGTTCTGTTCAAATATCTCATAGAATTCTCTAGCCAGAACGGCTGAAGCGATCATGCTCACTGGAGGCAGCATTGTCCAGAAGCAATCGATCGCTTCAGCGCTTTGTTTAGCATCGCCCGTGCGTTTTAGGAAACGGCCTTCAGCAGGGCGCCCACATGGGCCGGACCGGTTGGGCGAATTCCGTTCGGATTCAGGGCCTTGATGGAATAGTAGCCACGGGTGATATGGTCCATATTGACAGTGTCGATGACGCCCGGCAGCCGCAAGATCCGTTCCATATAGGCCGAGAGCCTTGGATAGTCCTTGATCTGTTTGCGATTGGTTTTAAAGATGCCATTATAGGCGGCATCAAAGCGGATCAGGGTCACAAAAGTGCGGATATCCGTCTCGGTGAAGCGATCGCCAAAGAGGTAATCTCCTTCAAGGCGGGCTTCGAGATTGTCCAGCGTTTCAAACACGCCATCAACGGCCTCATCATAAGCTTCTTGGGTTGTTGCAAAGCCAGCTTTATAAACCCCGTTGTTGAGCGTGTCGTAGATCACCGGATTGAGCGCATCGATCTCTTCGTGCAGATCTTCAGGATAAAGGCGCAGGTCAGAAGGCACCATATGCTCGAAGGCCGTATCGAACATTCTCACGATGTCCGCGCTTTCGTTGTTGACCATGACGTTACGCTTCATGTCCCACAGAGCAGGCACTGTTGCACGACCGGAGAAATGCGGATCAGCGCGGGTGTAGAGCTCGTGGATGTAGGTGGAGCCGAAGAGCGGATCTTCATCAGCTCCAGGATAGCCGCCGAAAGACCACCCCTGATCCGTCATGGTCGGGTTGACCACAGTAATCGGGATAAGCTCTTCCAGCCCCTTGAGCTTGCGTGCAATCAGGGTGCGAGAGGCCCATGGGCAGATCAGCGCCACATAGAGGCGATAGCGTCCGGCTTCCGCTTCAAAGCCCCCTTCCCCGGTCGGGCCAGGAGCGCCATCGGGCGTGATCCAGTTGCGGAAGCTTGAGGTCTGGCGAACAAAGCGCCCGTCCTTATCGGATTTCTGTACTGGCTGCCAGTCTTTTGTCCATTTTCCGTCGATCAGCATGAGTGTCTCCTGTTCTTTCTGTTCGCTTTGTTCTTGTTACTTCTTTTCGCGACTGTTGTTCTTTTTATCTGGTGTTTGAGTGTTTGTGTGTTTTTGCCCAGAGGGCGGCTCAGGCACCGTGGAAGATGAAAGACCGCATTGAGACGGAGCCAAGATCAATGCTCTCGGTCATGAAGGTCAGATCGTCTTTTTTATCTGATGCCCCAGCGATGGTGAGCGCAGGCAGATAGTGGTCTACGGTCGGATGGGCGAGCCGCAGCAGGGTTCCCAGCTCTTTAGGGTCCGCAAGCGCCTTGAAGTCGCCGTTCGAAAGCTTGTCTGTAAACAGCGTATCAAATTCCAATGCAAAGTCCTGTGCCTTGCCACCAAAACGCATAGCCCGCAGATTATGCACCACGTTGCCTGAGCCGAGGATCAAGACGCCACGGTTGCGTAACTGGGCAAGAGTCTTGCCGATTTCCAGATGCCATGACAGAGGTTTGGTCATGTCTATGGAAAGCTGGAACACGGGTACATCGGCTTCTGGATAGAGATGCTTCAGAACAGTCCAGGCTCCATGATCAAGCCCCCAAGTATCATCTTCCTGCGCATGGTGGCTAGCCAGTAGCGCAACCACATCACGCGCCAGTTTCGGATCACCCTGAGCCGGATATTGCTGGGCGAACAGTTCATCGGGGAAACCATAAAAGTCATGAATGGTTTTGGGCAGATTGGACACATCAACGAGCGTCGAGCCCTGGGTCATCCAGTGAGCAGAAACCACCAGAATGGCCTGGGGGCGTGGCAAGGTTTCGCCAAGCTGATTCCAGCTTTTGCTGTAGATGTTATCCTCGATAGCGTTCATCGGGTTGCCATGGCCAAGAAAGACCAACGGCATGCGGTCAGACGCCTTAAGACTATCACGAAGGCTTTGAAGGGAATGGGTCACGCTCATTGTCTTTCTCCTTTGATGCGGATTTCTCTTTCAAGGGGGAGCCGTTTTGCGGCTCCCCATTTGCTGGTTTTTCTTATTGTTTTTATTATTCTATTTGTTTTTAGATCAGTGTGTTTTGCTGGGCGATTTATTTATTCAGAGAGCCACTTTGGCGCGATCTGGGTGCCGTAGCCAAGAACATAACCGAAGTTGATGTTGAGGAACCCAAGCGGCTCAAGATAGCGGGCGTTAGAAAGCGGACCAGCATCTTTCGGTTCCAGACCGATTTCAACGGCGAGGCCCGTAACAACAGCCTTGGCTGCGTCATCATCGGAAGCAATGAATGTCTGAAGCGCTTCGCCATTCAGTTGGAGGCCAGATGCGTAATGCTGGGCAAACACGGTGTTGAAGGCCTTGACCACTTTGGCTGTGGGGGCAAGAGCGGACAATTCTTCAGCTGCAGAGCTGGTAAAGCCAACCTGAAGGCCAGAGAAGTCGTCGGTGATCGGGTTGGATACGTCGATCAGGACCTTGCCGGAAAAGTCTGCTTCGGCAACGATTGCCTTGGAAGCAGCGAACGGGGTTGCCAGGATCACCACATCGGCAGCAACAACAGATGGCTTCAATGCACCGGCATTGACTTCAACGCCCTGTTCCTTGAGCTTGGCCGCCGCTGCAACGCCATTGTCGGAGTCAACGACCGTAATGCTGTGGCTGGTTTTTGCCAGTACGCTTGCCAGACCTGAACCGATATTCCCTGCACCTACGATTGCAATATTCATTTTACTCACTCCTTGTTTTCGCTGCCGTCTGTTTTCTTATTTTGTTAGGCGGCTTGTTTCGTCTGAAGTGAATATGCTCATTTCCATCTAAGAATGAAATGGTAATTATATTGAATGACTATCTTGACTTTGTTCCTAATAAATGTTTTTAGAACGGGCTGTTGATCTTGATGTCTTCCAAGGCGAAATCGATGATCGCCCTGACCTTGCGCGGCAACACCGTTCCATCCAGATAAACGGCGCTCAATGGGGTCGAGAGCCCCTGATAATCACTCAGCAAAGGCACCAGCCGCCCTTCAGCCAGATCATCCGCAACGATAAAGCGCGGGCAATAGGCAATGGCGTCCCCTGCCACGGCCCAATCCCGAGCGACTTTGGCGCTGTTGACGACAAAACGGCGCTTGATGACAACGTCAATATTTTCTCCCTCCTTCACAAAAACCCATCGGGTCGGATCGCGCCGGTTGGCGTCCACCATACAGATATGGTCGAGTAGGTCTTGCGGTGTGGATGGTTCGCCATGCGTTTCCAAATAGTCAGGAGAGGCCACAATGGCTGAGCCCATATCTCCCAGTTTGCGCATTTTAAGTGAGGAGACACTGGGCGTGCCGATGCGAAAGGCCAAATCAATGCCATCGCGAGCAAGATCCACATAAGCGTCGCTGAGGCGCAGATCGATATTCATCTGCGGATGATTGCCGACGAAGCGGCGCAGCATATCGCCCACATAGATTTCGCCAAAGGAAACAGGAGCGGAAATGCGCACGAGGCCAGAGAGACCTTTGGATTCCTCACGCACTGAACCAATCAGATCGTCCAGTTCATCCAGCAAGGCCGGTGCTCTCGCCAACAGATCTTCCCCCACGGGTGTGAGGCCCACCTTCCGCGTGGTCCTTTGCAAGAGACGCGCACCGATCCGCGCCTCCAGTTCGGCGACATATTTTGACGTCAAGCGGTTGGATATGCCCATGCGCTCGGCAGCATCGGTGAAGGAACCGGTTTGCGCAGTGGCAACAAAGGCCTTGAGACCATCGACAAGATCCATGAGACACTCTCCTTTAAGAACAACATGGCGACAATAAAGCCACATAGTCGTTACAGCAAAGGAAATAATCTCTTTCTGTTTTTACAGATGTCGCCGCTAGCCGACCTTACGCTCGACGTTATTATCCTTGAGCAAGGAGGCAACAAAGGCCTTCTGCGCCTGAGTTTGACGCTTCTTGTCTATCGCGGCTTTAATTTTGGGAGCGGCTTCCTCGTAGCTCGCTTTTTGGGCTGGATAGATGGCTTCACAATAGAGGATATGGAACCCGGCTTCGCTTTCCAGAATGCCACTCGTTGTGTCTGCATCCATTGCAAACAGAGTTTGGTCCAGTTCAGCATAGAGCGTGTCTTTAACCACACGCCCCAGAGTGCCGCCATTCAGAGCGCTGGGACATTCGGAATAGCGCAAGGCAGCTTCGGCAAACCGCTCTTGGGTTCCATCCAGTTCCTCCAGCACGCCATTGATGCGCTCAAGAGAGGCATCGCGCCGGTTCTCCTCGATATCCTCATTGATCGTGATGAGGATATGACGGGCGTCACGTGTCTCACCGATTGAGAACCGTTCTGGATGAGCGTCATACCATGCTCGCACTTCGGCTTCTGTGGCATGCGGCACTTGCCAGGCCACTCTTTCAAGCGTTGCATCGGCTTTTAATTCGCGGGCCAAAGCCTGCTCTAGGCCAGATTGAGTTAAACCATTGAGGGTAAGGTCTGCGATGAAGTCTGTCTCAGCCTCATAACGCCCCTTTATGCTGGACATGGATTTTTGCAACAAGGAATCCGGAATGACGACATCGGCAGCGAGTGGACTGGATAGCACCAGTTGCTCCATCTGAAGGGCCCGCTCCACCTGTTGCTGAATGCGGTCTTGTGCGGTTTGGGGCAGCTCGTCAAAGCGGCATTGATGGGCCGCCAACGATGCCGTCATGCGGTGATAGGCCAGAAGCATTGCTTTCTCGCTCATGCGGTTGGCTCCAGTTCTTTTGCCATAGCCCTATCCAGCGCCATCTCCGGCACTTGCAGCGTGCGGCCGGGGAAACGCACATGATAGGCAACGGTGCCAAAAGTTTCGATGATGGCGTCATCCCGAATGACTTTGATGATCTCTCCTCCGTCGCCAACAGAGGCCACCACTTCGCCTGCAATGCCAAGCAAAACCTTTGCCTTGACCTTGTCACCAAATTCAAACCGGTTCGGCACCCATGGAGCGTCCGCAGGGATTAACTCTTTGTCACGGCAGCCTACGATCAGATCTTCCATCGTAAAGTGCACCGTATAAATCACCTGATCCTGTAGAAAGGTGCCCACATCCCGCACGATGCCGGTCGCCCCGCGACGAACCAGAAGCGTACCCTTATCCGAGCCAGGATGAGTGCCATCATTGCGCAGGTTGCGAATAACGCGCACTTCTGCGCCATAATCAAAACGTGGTGGTGGGAGTGTTTCCAGCATGTCAGCTCAACACGTCTTCGAGTGGAACGAAAGTCGGCTGGTTGGTTTTGAAAACCTTAAAAACCTTCTCGGTCAGCGCGTCCGACTGAACGAAATCCATGTAGGCTTTTTTCAGTTCACCGGTGTAGAAATCCCACCAAGACTGTCCGGCTACAGGCATGCGACTTTTCATTTCCAGATAATCGTGAAAGCGCTGCAAGATGTGCAAGCGATTGACCATGACCACTTTGGGATCATAATCAATCTCGAAATAGTCGAGAAATTCCTCTGCGCTTCCCAAGTCAGAGAGTTCTGCGTCCAGCTCTTCGTTTCGCATCGTCCGTTTCCTTTCCTGTACCGCTATGCCTGATCAATGGGCGATTTCACTTGCCATAATCTGTTGATGAAAAGTCATGAGGTCCTGACGGGCCGGGGTGCGCTTATAGGTTTCGGCAAAGGAGCGTACCTTCTCCAAAATGCTCTTAGCCTGACCGGTGGTTAGCGCTATGCCCATGGTGCCATAGATATGCAGCACTGCCTTGGTGCCAGAATGCTTGCCCAAGACCAGTTCATGCTGGCGTCCCAACCATTCAGGATCGAGCCCCTGATAGGTTTCCTTGTTCTTCACCAGCCCATCGACATGAATGCCACTTTCGTGGGTGAAGACACTGGCCCCCACAAGGCTTTTCTGATGAGGGACAGGACGTCCAGATGCCCGGGCCACCATCTGCGACAAGGCACTAAACTGGCGCTGATCCACACCGGTCTGTACGTGGTAAAGCCTATCGACCGCGGCTGCGAACTCCTCAAGCGAAGCATTGCCCGCCCGCTCACCCAAGCCATTGACCGTGGTGTTCACATGGGTTGCGCCCCCAACAACAGCAGCCAGAGAGTTCGCTGTCGCCAGACCATAGTCATCATGGGCATGCATTTCCAATTCAAGGTCGGAGTTGGACCGCAACTGACGAAAGATTTCAGCCGTACCGAAAGGCTCCATGATGCCGACTGTATCGGCAAATCGGAAGCGACGGGCGCCAGCTCTGGCAGCCGTTTCCATGGCCTCCAAGACAAAATCCAGATCTGCCCGTGAGGAATCCTCTCCTCCAACCATGACCTCGAAGCCAGCATCAAGCGCCTTGGGGACCATGGTTGCGATCTGCCTGAGCACATAGTCTCGCGATTGTCCGAGCTTGTGAAAAATCTGCCCATCGGACATGGGAATGGACAGATCAATCATGTCCACACCAAGATCGCGGGACGCATCCAGATCGAAGTCACACATGCGACACCAGACGATCAATCGCGCATTCAGCCCCTGCCCTGTAATCTGCCCGGCGATAGCGCGGATGGTTTCCTGCTCGTCGTCGCCCATGGCTGGAATCCCCACTTCCAGTTCGGGCACCCCGGCAGCCACAAGCTCCCGCGCAATGGCGCATTTCTCGGCGCGTGTGAAGGCAACGCCAGCGCTCTGTTCCCCATCACGCAGGGTCGTGTCATCAATTGTCACTTGCCTCAGCAAATTCATCCCGAACCACCCTTCCAGTCAAACGAGATTGATCCAAGCTTTCATGATCGGTGCGCGACGCCAGCACCAAACAGGCATCAGGCGGCGAAACTCTTGCCGCAGGCACACATTCCGGCGGTATTCGGATTATCGAAAGTGAAGCCTCCGCCTTTTTCAGTCTCGGCGAAGTCGATTGTGGTCCCGATAAGAACTTCTGCATTCTGCGGTACGACATAAAGCTTGAGCAGACCACACTCGACAATGTGGTCATCGGGCTCAGGATTTGAGACCAGCGCCAGACGATATTTCACACCGGCACAGCCAGCCATATCGGCTGCGATGCGCAGGCCTGTCAGCGGCTTGCCGGATTTTTCGATGAGGCCTTGCAGGGTTTCTTGTGCTTTGTCGGTGAGTGTCAACATGATAGTGCCTCTCAGCTCGGGTTCCATTTCTTATCAATGAAATTGCAAGAGCCGTGCCAGCAGCCATTCACTCTCCTATCTTATTGAATTATATCATTTTTACACAACACAACGACCTACATACATTGTCGCAAAACTGACAAACCACACCTGACACACAGTATTAAAATGACAATGCCGCCATGACGGCGGCATTGTTGTACCTATTGATTTATCGAAGAATCTATCAGGCGGCTTCTTTTGTCGTATGGGAAAAGCATCCTTTCGGACAGATTTTCGAACAAGCTTCGCAGCCTATGCAGTCCCCATTATTCTTCAACGACATGACCATGCTGGTATCATCGGAAAATCCATCATCATCGTCATCATCATCGCCGAACGGATCATCATCATCGAGATCCTCGTCTTCATCATCCAGATCGAGACTTTCCCGCTCCACCAGTTCGAACACATCCCTGGCGCACACTCTGTAGCAGCGGCCACACCCGATGCATTTCTTTGCATCGAGAGCCTTGACGAACTGGGGAGTCCATTCGGTGCCGTCCAGCGTCAATCCGACAATTGCAGTCATTTCTTGCTTTCCTCTCAAACTGTCGCCTGCGCGGCCTTGCTGGCAGCTTCGGCTTCTTCCCACGCCTTACAGGCGGCATATGTTTCTTCTGCCAACTGCGGTAATTCTTCGAATGCGGCGGGTAGTCGATCTTCAACCAGATCATGCAACGCCATCGCTTTCTCCGAAGCGATGCGTTTGGCTCTTCTGGCTGCTTTGGTCAGTGCTTTAAGCTCTGCTTCATCCATGGTCTGATCCCCTATTTGCTTCTGAATGCCCAGCGTTTTCTGACGGTCTGGACGTCACAGCTTGGCAACATCGCGATGGTCTTCGATAAGCGCCGACGCCTTCGTGATAATCTTTTCGGCCTCTTGCTGCATATGCTCGAGCGACTTGAAGCCGAAGCGGTGGACATCGCGCAAATTCTTGTCAAAGACGATCAGCTTGCCCACCGCGATAATCACCCGTCCGAACCCTTCATAGGTCAGATGAATGAGGGGAACGGCCATCAGGCCCGTTTTGGCTTCGATGCTGGTCGAAAGCGCGTTATACCAAGCCTTGATCCTGACAATGATGTCTTCGTCAGGGTCCCCGATCACGGGCACCTGCCGCTTGCGCTCTTTGGTCAGGATGTAGGGGTCGATGATTTCATGCGCACCCGATTTGTCCCATATACCGTAGGAATCCACGGCCCTGATCTGACGTACCATCTCCAAAATGAAAGGAGATACCAGTGCCGGATCATCCTGTTCGACTACCATGTGGTCCCAATCGCTCATATCGTCCTCATTCGCTCCAACCTTCGGTTTCCATGTCATCAAACCGGCGCGGGTCATCGCGCAGGCCCTTTACGCTTTCCAACGCACGCAGCACCCAGAATGCCGGGTCTCCCTTCAGCTCTTCTTGAAAGAGACCGAGCTGATGCTTGATCATTGTGCCGTCTTTCACCTTTATGGGCTGAACACCCGATTGCTTAAGTTGGGCAATGGCAGACGCTCCAACAGCCCGGCAATAAACCGCAGCCACCCCTTCGAGCGCCGCTATACGTGCCTGCAGCTTGTCTTCACTGCCATCCTTTGCGGCTTGCTCAAACGCGATGCTCTGATGAAAATGCGCCTCATCGCGGGTCACCAAATAGACTGCAAAGCTCTCGCAGGTTCCGAAATGCTGGTCCACGTGGTGTTGATCGCTGGTGGCGAAGGCGATTTTCAGTGCTCCGTCTTCAAATCCGTCATCAATGGTGCCATCCACCAAAGTGAGCATGCGGCTGATCTGGGCCATGGCTCTCCCCCTCCCTGTCCTGAACCTGTGCGTAGATGGATCTGTATGGCTCAACTGCGCCCTGTTCGGTTTCGATAAGCAAGTTTGCCAAATCAAACAGGGTCTGCTTTGATCCCTTGTAACCGACCCAGCAACGCGACGACGCGCCCATACGATCATATTGCGGGAAACCGGCTCTCAGCAGTGGCAGCCCCAGTCGTTCGGCACTGGCGGCACAATGAGCGTTTCCGATCAGCAGATCTGCACCGCCAGCCTGAGCAAATTTCTCTAGCTCCTGCAGATCTCCGATTTTGACCTCTTTGGCGAAGACTTGCTTGAGTAGAGCGGTATTGGAAGGCGCAACAGCGGCAACCAATTCACATCCCATACCCGCTAGAAGATCACTAAAGGCCTTGAGCAAATCCGGATCGGCAGCCACAGCTGCCCGTCCCATCCCCAGATTGAAATGGGTATCCAGCATCGCGTCCTGCAATTGCTGGCGATGCCGTTCTATGCGTTTGGGCACTGGGCGACCTGTCAGGTCATGCAGTGTCAGAATGAAACGATCCATTGCTTCGAGCCCCATCAGATGGTCAAAGCGATGGTCCGGGACTCCCGTGCGTTCCAAAAGCAAATCAGCAGCGGGTGCCATGCTTGCGCCGATCACAATCGTTGCAGAAGCCTTGTGCAATATTTCAAAATCGCCGACACAGGTGCCACCCGTGGTCAGAGGATTGAAGTCCTTCTCATCCAGATGCCCATCAAGGCTAGTGGAAAGATCAGGCAGAACAATTGGCAACAGACCAAAAGCTTCCACCATATCCTTGATCTCGTCGATATCTGCCGGGGTCAGCGATGCATTGACTAGAATATTGACCTGTCGGTTGGATGGCACGCCGCCCTTTTTCTTCGCCTCAGGCACAAGGCGATTGATCATTTCATAAACGGCCTTGGCAAAACCGGCTTCAAGGGAGCCCACATAATCTGGGGTTTCAACCGGCACGACAGCGGTTTTGAAGCATTCGGGATGAGCTTTACGGAAGGTCGCCACGGCCCCGTTGACGTCGGCCCCCTGTGTTTCCGAGAGGCCGGTTGTCGGGATGCCGACAAGAGCTGGCTGAAATTTGTCATAGAGGGTCTTCAAGCCCTCGACCACATTCTCATCAGACCCCATAATGGTGCTGACCTGATCCATCGCCGTTGTCTGCAAGGCAACTGGTTCGCGAAAATGGCCGATCAGATAGATTTTGCCATAAGCGGTACAGCCTTGCGCGCCATGCAGCATGGCAATCGTGTCACGAATACCCAGAAAGGCAAGCGCCGCCCCTAGCGAGCTGCTGGCCTTGAGAGGGCTGACGGATAGAGCTTTATTGCGTTTGATGATATCTGCCATGTTGCTTACTCCGCCGCGGCCACATTGAGAGATTTCTGCCAAGGCGCAGGCGCGCGCACAGCTTGCCAGATGGGGCTATCCACCGCTTGCAGGATCTGCTCGGCAAAGGTGATCATGCCCTCATAGCCCGCATAGGCCAGTTCACGCTCCTGATTGATATGCAGGAAGGGAATCCGTGCCTTGAGGGCGGTATACATGTTGCGTCCACCAGCGATGAGGATATCTGTTCCAGTATCGTTGACCATGTCTATCAACGCCCGTGCGCCCTGGCTTTCGTCCAGCATGACGGTCTTGTCTCCCATCAGCTCGCGAATCTTGGCCTTATCCTGCTCGGTGGACTTGCGGGTCGATGTAGCCACCACATCCATGCCCAGGTCCTGAAGGGCCGAGATAATGGACCAGGCCTTCACGCCACCGGTATAGAGCAACACACGCTTGCCCTCGAGGCGCTCCTTAAAGGGGGCCAATCGTGCATATACGCTCGCCTCTTCGCGCTTGATCAGCGCTTCTGTGCGTTCTGTAAGGGATGGATCGTCGATCAGACGGGCAAAGTCTCTCAGCGCGATACCCATATCGCGAATGCCATAGAAACTCCCCTCAAACCATGGGGTGCCGAAGCCTTCCTTGAGCTTGCGGGCGACGTTGATCATGGCCTTGGAGCAGACCATCATATTGACTTCGGAGCGGTGCATGGTCTGCACTTCACGAAAGCGCGCATCCCCTGAAAGGGAACCGAGAATGCGCAGCCCCAATTCATCAAACAGTGGCTGCACATGCCACAATTCGCCCGCGATGTTATATTCACCGATCAGCGCTATATCATGGACGGTGATGCCTTCACGCTCGAGATGAGCGGGCACAGGATCCGGCTCTCGGGTTCCGATCACATGGCGCACCATTGTCTCGCCGGCAATGCGGTTGCCAAGGTTTTTCGTGCCATAGAAACCGGCAGCATCGACAGGCACAACCGGCACCCCCCAGCGCTGTTGTGCAGCCTTGCAGACAGCTCCGATATCATCACCGATAAGAGCAGGAACGCAGGTATTATAGACGAACACAGCTTCAGGATTTTGCTCATTGATGGCTTGTTTAATCGAATGGAACAGGCGCTTCTCGCCGCGTCCCATGATCACATCTTGCTCGGTGAGATCGGTGGTGAGGCCCAGCTTATAGAGCTTCGCACCGGAAGACCGGCTGCCCCGATTGTCCCAAGCACTGCCTGCGCAGGCGATGGAGCCATGAACGATATGAGCAACATCAGCGATGGGGAGCAGCGCGATCTGGGCGCCGTCAAAACAACAGCCACCAGCAGCAGCCCCCGGCTTTGGTCTGGCACAGCCGGATTTGGATTTGTGGTTATGTTCGCAGGCGGGCTCATCAAGCAGTTGAGCAATTTCACTTTGTTTCATTGGCCACAAACCTCACTAAAAGAAATATCTGCCTTTCTAACTAGCAAGGTCTGTGCCACACCCTAATATATTGAAATAGTTACAAAATATAGATTTACCCAATGTAGCAAAAGCGACAATTTGGCAGGTGTTACAACAATGTCGGCAAAGCGCCCGCCCCAAAAACATAAGGAAACCGAATCCAGTTCTCGAGCACTTCAAGGTCTTTGTCCGCCAGATAACGGTAATTGCGCTGATGGTCCATATAGACGGCTGTAGCGATCTGCGGCCATATCTTCTGTTCGACCAGCATGTTGAAATACCAGGCCATGGGGAAACCGGCATTCTTGTCATATTCCTTGAGGAAGTGCGACAGGTTGGTTCCGCTCATGTTGGCGACATTGTCGCTCGGCAACGGCAGTTTTTTAACGGGAACGGGCGTTGCTTCCGTTTTGCGCTCGCCAAAGCGATCCAGAAAAGGCAAGAGCTTGAGGACAAAGTGATCGGAAAATCGCTGCTTGCTGGAGGCTGTGGTTTTGCCCCACTCTTCCAGAAAACGGATATAGCGCAGATCAGACCCTTCCGAAGAAAGCTGGTTGCTCACAAGAGCCCTGATATCGGTGATGGAATGAAAGACATAGCGCGGTGGAGTAATCTCGGTAGGGGCGACACGGGCAGCAAAAGCCCCTTGCGGATCAAGCAGATCTTCCAGATCATCTGGCACCAGATCATTGACGAACAGGGGACGATCAATCACCTCCGTCATTTCTTCTACCTTAAGCTGAACAAAGTCGGCTGCCCCCTTGCCTGTTGGCGCCACAAAATAGTGGCATTTGCCGTCAAGACGTGTGGTGTAATAGTCCGCTCCGCCATATTGCTCATAAAGGGCAAACATATCGTGATCTGATTCCGCCTCGGCCCATTGCCTCAGATTGGTAGCGATGCGGTTGCCCTCATCGTCGACCAGCCCGCCCAGACGATACCAGCCACTAAGCGTTGTGCGATAGCGAAAGGAAAGATCAGGCAAAATGGTGCTGATGGCCTCGACCAGTGAAACATGATGGGTTCCGGGTTTGATCTTGCTGCAAATCTCCTTGAGCTGCGCAATCCGCGGTTCGAATTCCTTGACTGGCTCTGCCATGGTCTTTTCCAAAAGATCTTCCATCATTCCTCCCACTCTTCAACTTCTGCCACAACGATGCCCGTCGCAGTCTGCTCGGATGAAGTGAAGCTGATGCAGCCCTCTCCGCCCACGACCAGATAGAGATTGAATGTCTTGTGTTCTCTGATCGGCTGCGCTGTTGTGATGTCGTCATCCTGACAATAGGTGAAATGAACCTTGGGCCATTTGCTCCGCAGATAGGCGGAGATTTCCTCGCCAGGCCCCTGTGCAGAGACTTCCCCCGCGACATCATCAAGTAGCGCAGCGTCGATCATTCTTCCATTTCCTCCAGAAAAGGCGTAAGGCTTTTGGCCTCTTGTCCCATGACACGTGCCAGCCATGGTGGCGGATTTTCGGCCAAAACATGCTGCAGATCAGCCAGAATATCCCGCGCCTGCCTGCTGGCTGGCAATTTTATGGGATGGATACCAGCACGAACCACTTTGGCAGCAGCAGGGCCGCCGATGGAAATCACATAGAGAACTTCGCAATCAGCGATCAGAGAGGCGCGCCATTTGTTCTTGTCCTCGGCATCCTCTCCATCACGTGTAGAACGGATATCAATCAAACGGGCTTCCCGGCCCGAAACCTGATAGACCAGAAAACGGCGACAGGAACCAAAATGACCGTCCATTTCTTCAGCCGAATTGGACGCGCAGGCAACGCGTATGGAACCGGGCATATCGCCATCTTGGTAAAGATCGACAGACACATCCTCGGGCGTCTCCTCCACGCCATCTCCCTTGAGGATGCGCAGTGCCGCCTTGAGCTGATCGCCAGGTATCTTGATGAAGGCTTCCCCGCCGGCCTGACGAAAATGCTTCATTCCGAGATTGGCAAATTTCTCCTCAGTCATCGGCAAGCCGACCGCCGCACCAAGAATGGAAATCAGGGCACCGGCGTCAATGCCGGGCAAGTCATTTGCCGCAAGGCCAATGCGCAAGGCGATCTCGCGCGACAACGGGGCGGTCATGTTGGACCTCCGATCCAGATTCAAATGTGTTACACAAAAAAGGGACGCGAACTCAGTGAGGAACAACAGGCTGCAGGTGATGTTCGCGTCCCTCCCCTCGACGACTACTCAGCCGGAACGATGCAGTCTTCCTCAAAACAGCCTTCCATACACTGGGGGCTGTCATGAATGCCTTCGCATTCATTGCAGAGGGCGGGATCGATGTAATAGACACCTTTACGGGGGGAAATTGCATTAGACGGACAGGTTGATTCACAGTCGCCGCAAGCGGTGCAAACATCTGCATTGATCATCATTGCCATGGTCTATCTCCTTTCAGGCGAGACAAAGTCCGGTAGGAATGGCTAACCGCGCTTGAAGCGCAGTGTGGTCGGGAATTCGGGTGGCGGGGAAATCGGATCAATGAAGAACTTGTCTCCGTTGGAAAGCTCCACCGTACCGCCCCATGCTTCATCCGTGTTGGTCTCAACGGAAGCAATCACTTCCTCAAGGTCCTTCTTGGCCACATAGAACAGCAGATCACCCTTGTCGTTGTATCTGAGCATTACGTTTGGCATTTCGGTCTCCTTTTCACCCTGTGCGCCCTCCGCCACGCATAAGGTGACGGAGGGAACATGGATGCGATATGTGGCCGATGCTTAGCGCACCAGATCGTAGTTGAAGTCGGTAACACCCATTTCCATGGTGTCCTTGTCCAACTTTTCCAGAACGGCGTTGGTCAGCGTCGTCAGGATGGTCATTGCGCCCTCATAGCCCAGAGTGGTCGAGCGATGCAGGTGATGACGGTCAAAGATCGGGAAGCCGATACGTACCAGAGGCACCTGGAACTCCGGCCCCTTCTTCAGGGTGTCGCGTTCAATGAACTTGCCGTAGGAGTTGCCAATCATGAAGTCCGGCCGGTTGGTGAAGATCAGGGACCGCAAGTGCCACAGATCCTTGCCGTTATGCACTTCGCAATCCTTGCCATAAGGGCTGTCGGCCAACATCTTGTCCATGGCTTTCTTCCAGCGCTTGTTGGCGTGGTTGCAAAGGATGTGCGTTGGTTCGGCACCCAGCTCGAGCAAGAAGGCCGTCAGGCCCATGACAAAGTCTGCATCTCCCCAGATGGCGTATTTCTTGCCATGGAGCCAGGCGTGACTGTCGGTCATCATGTCGACAAGGCGACCGCGTTCGATTTCCAGAGAAGCCGGAATGTCCTTGCCGGAAATCTCGGCAACCTTCATCAGGAAGTCATCGGTTCCCTTAAGCCCCATCGGAATGTTGATGGCAGGGGTTTCATGCTTCCATGTGTTCTTGGTGTATTTGCGGGTCTTGACCAGCTGCCATGGCTGCAACAGCAACGTATCCTTGGCATTTGGTGCGTCTTTCACCTCATCCTGCGTGGTGCCGCCTGAATACATGCGGTATTTGCCATCAGCAGGCGTATCCAGCACTTCGGAAGGATCACAGAGCAGCGAATAGTCGACGCCCATTTCCTTCATGTAGCGATGCAGCACACGGTAGTTGCCAAGATAGGTTTCAAAGCCCGGCACAATGTTGATTTTGCCGTTCGAGCCAACTTCCTTGTCTTCCATGCTATTAAGCGTGAAATAGCGGATGGTGCCTTCGAACATATTGTCCCAACCAGTGGTGTGGGAGCCAACAAAGCTTGGCGTATGGGCGAACGGAACCGGGAAGTCTTCCGGAATATGCCCTTCCTTGCGGGAGTTGCCGATGAAGGCGTTGAGGTCATCACCGATCACCTCGGCCATGCAGGTTGTGGAGACCATGATCATGTCTGGCTTATAAAGGGCACGGGCGTTCTCGAGCCCGTCGAACATATTTTTCTGGCCACCAAACACCGCCGCATCTTCGATCATGGAGTCGGAAACACAGGCGACCGGCTCCTTAAAATGGCGGTTGAAATAGGTGCGGAAGTAAGCCACACAGCCCTGAGACCCATGCACATAAGGCAAGGTATTTTCGAAGCCGAGCGAACAAAGCACAGCGCCAAGTGGCTGACAGGCTTTGGCCGGGTTGATGGTGAGAGCTTCTCGGGAAAAGTTCAGCTCTTTATATTCTTCGGACGTGGTCCATTCGAAGATTTCGTCAACTTTGGACGGCTCATGTTTCTCTTCGAACAGAGCCCGTTTGTCACCCAGAGATTTCTCATACTCCTCTTCCTTGAAGAGAGGATAGCTGGGTTTGATATTATCAACGACTTGGTTCATTTGGTCCTCCTTCGCGCCACCAATCTGTGAACTCACGAAGTGTTGGAGAGAAGTGATGTCTCTGGTGCCGGATCATTCCGCAGCAATCGCGGTTTCATCGCCCATGCGCTTCCATGGTGGGGTCATGCTGTCCCAGCAAGGATTGTTGAGAGTCATGTCCATGTCGCGAGCAAAGATCGCAAAGCCGTCATAGCCATGATATGGGCCGGAATAGTCCCATGAATGCATCTGGCGGAATGGGATACCCATCTTCTGGAAGATGTATTTTTCCTTGATGCCCGAGCCGATGAGATCCGGCTTGACGCGCTTGACGAATTCTTCGAATTCATAGCCCGTTACGTCATCATAGATGAGGGTTGCGTTGCCCACTTCGGCGATGGTGCGATCATAGTCGTCATTATGAGCGAATTCGTAACCCGTGCCGACAACTTCCATACCCAGATCTTCGTAGGCACCGATGATATGGCGTGGACGCAAACCACCGACATAAAGCATGACGCGCTTGCCTTCCAGACGCGGAC
This sequence comes from Cohaesibacter marisflavi, assembly GCF_963665895.2. Taxonomy (NCBI): domain Bacteria; kingdom Pseudomonadati; phylum Pseudomonadota; class Alphaproteobacteria; order Hyphomicrobiales; family Cohaesibacteraceae; genus Cohaesibacter; species Cohaesibacter marisflavi. Next base: position 1,577,548 of record NZ_OY762534.1, read on the forward strand.
GATATTTGTCGACCACAGCTTGCCATTGCGGCTTGTATTTCTCGATGACCTTCTCTGCACCTTCCTTGATCTTGTCATCAAACTGGGCGGCAATCGCGCGCAGGGATTCTTCGATTTTGGTTGGGCCAAAGAAGTTATATTCCATCCAGGGCACGCCAAACTTCTCTTCCATATAACGGGAGATGTAGTTCATGGAGCGGTAGCAGTGCAGCAGGTTCAGCTTGGCCTTCGGCGTATTTTCCATTTCCGCCAGTGTGCCATCGCCTGACCATTGAGCAATCACGCGCAGGCCCATTTCTTCAAGCAGAATACGCGAAGCCCATGCGTCGCCACCAATGTTGTAGTCGCCAATGATAGTGACGTCGTAATCGGTGGATTCAAATTCCTTGCCGGTTGCCGGATCTATGACCCAGTCACGGATGGCGTCGTTGGCAATATGGTGCCCGAGAGACTGAGAAACACCGCGGAAGCCTTCGCACCGTACCGGCACGATTGTCTTGTTCAGTTCCTTGCCCTTCTGCTTGGCGACGGCTTCAATATCATCACCGATCAAGCCAATCGGGCATTCGGACTGGATGGACAGACCTTTGGCCAGCGGGAACAGCATGTTGATTTCATCAACGATCTTGTTCAGCTTTTTGTCGCCGCCGAAAACAATATCCTTCTCCTGAAAGTCGGAGGTGAAATTAATTGTTCCGAACGTATCGACGCCAGTGTTTCCGACATAATAGTTTCGGCGCCCAGCGCGGGAATATTGGCCGCAGCCAACAGGGCCATGAGACAGATGGATCATGTCCTTGACCGGCCCCCAAACCACGCCCTTGGACCCAGCATAGGCACAGCCACGGATGGTCATGACACCGGGAAGGGATTTACGGTTGGAGGTAATGCATTTGCTCGACTTCTCGATCTCCTGATCGTTGATCGTCAAATGCTTGGCGCGGTCCTTTTGCGCTTTCTCGGGGTAGACTTCGAGCACCTCTTGAATGAGGGCTTCGGTCTGTTCTCTTGTCATTTCAGACATATTCATTTTCCCGTTCTAAGGTGGGAGCTCATGCGCCCCACACCTTGATCAACAGTTCAAAGTGAATGCTTACAAGGCTCAGGCCACAGCGCTGTCGGCAGTTTTCCCAACGATGCTCTCGTCTTCGACTTCCATGATGCCGAATTCCATCAGCAGATCTTCCAGATCATCCATGGAAATTGGTTCCGGAATGACAAAGCGATCATTGTCGATGATCTTTTGAGCCAGATCGCGATATTCTTGAGCCTGCTTGGCTTTCGGATCATATTCGATCACGGTCATGCGACGGATTTCAGCGTGCTGCACAACGTTGTCGCGCGGGACGAAATGGATCATCCGGGTCCCTAGCTTTGCAGCCAGAGCTTCGATCAGTTCGTCTTCGCGGTCGGTGTTACGGGAGTTGCAAATGAGGCCAGCAAGACGCACGCTACCGGAATTGGCGTATTTCACGATGCCTTTGGAAATGTTGTTGGCGGCATACATGGCCATCATCTCACCGGAGCAGACGATATAGATTTCCTGCGCCTTGTTTTCACGAATTGGCATGGCGAACCCGCCGCAAACCACGTCCCCGAGCACGTCATAGAAGACGAAGTCCATATCTTCTTCATAGGCCCCTTCTTCCTCAAGGAAGTTGATGGCCGTAATAACACCGCGCCCAGCGCACCCAACGCCAGGTTCTGGGCCACCGGATTCAACGCACTTGATGTCGCCGAAACCGACCTTCAGAACATCATCCAGTTCCAGATCTTCGACAGACCCTGCTTCCGCAGCCAGGTGCATAATGGTGGTCTGGGCTTTTGCATGCAGAATAAGGCGCGTGGAGTCTGCTTTTGGGTCGCAGCCGACGATCATGACTTTTTTGCCAAGCTCTGCGAGGCCAGCAACGAGGTTCTGCGTGGTGGTGGACTTACCGATGCCCCCCTTGCCGTAAATTGCGCATTGACGAAGTGCCATAGGTCTTCTCCTTGAGGCTTGTTGAGTTCCGTGGGTTCCGCAAACAAACGGGTTCACGAAACGGTGTCTGCCAAAGGGAATTGCAAGGGGTGTGCCAGTTCTGAAAAGTTTGGTTAACCCGTTGTTTTTTCAATGTTATATTTTTTAATTCAGCAAAATTCGAGCGTTGGAAGAGTGACATTGAAAAAGGGGAATTGTCGCAATGGCGACATGATGTCGTGTGTCTTTGTCAGATCTGCGCGACAAAGCCGTCACTGCTACAGCCGCTGCCTAATCAGGCGACAATTGGACCAGTCTCTCCTATTGTCTGTCGCAAATACGACAAAATCCCAAAACAGGATTATCACGATAATTCAATATCTTATCTATAATTTATAATATGGTTCGTTTTTTGCTTGCCTATCCATCAAGACAAATTGGCACCAACGATTGGCAGGCATGAGATGACACAGGCAAGCATCGAGCAAATTATGGACAAGATCCGCAGTGGTGAGGTCGTCCCCTATCTCGGACCGGGCGTGCTGTTTGATGCGTGCAATCGATCGAGCGGTGAACCAATGCCCGCCGATAGCGACAGCCTTATCCTTGCCATGAACAAGGGACGCCCGATGGCGCCCAAACTGATGTATGAGTTCCCGCGCGCTGCAATGAATCTCGAACTCAAACGCGGGCGTCGCTTCATCGAGCAGTTTCTCACACGTCTATATAAGGCAGAGGACTGGAGCCGTGCGGCGCTGCATGACTGGATCAAGTCTGTGGCCCCACCTTATGTCATCGACATCAACCGCGACTTGCAGCTCCAACAGAGCTATTCTGGCACGCCGCACTATCTCGTGCGTGGGCTAGCCCGTATCGGAGGAACAGATTACAGGTTCACGATCAACCGTTATGATGGCGAGCGCTATGTTCCCATTGGCCCTGAAGAGCTAAAGGACGATCTACCGATCCTTTTCAAGCCACTCGGTTCGCCTGAGCCGACCGCCAGCTTTATCGCTTCTGACGCTGATTTTGTCGACTATCTGACAGAGCTGATGGGCGGGTTCGGTGTGCCATCATTCCTGAAGAGCTATCGCAAAGAAAAGCAATATCTGTTTCTGGGCATGCGGTTTGTGCGCGATACGGAGCGCATGGTCATGTCAGACATCACCTATGATGCAGCATCTCCAGCTGGTTGGGCACTTATAAAACAACCGACTCCCAAGGAAATCCGCTATTGCAACAAGAAAAACATAGAGATTATCGAAATGGATGTTTCTGACTTTCTGGAGAAAACAGCTATTCCCGTTTCGTCGCACGCTATGCTATAACTGTAGAAATTCTAATGTGTGGGGGCACAAGGATGACATTAATCGAGTGGGAAGAAGGTCGGCATCTAGTTGGTGTTGACGAAATGGACTCTGTCCATCAGGAATTTACTCTGATTGTAAACAGGCTGGGTGAAACGCAAGACCCATCCATATTCAAGTCCTTGTTCATACAGCTTCTGGAACATACGCAAGAGCATTTCGCCCTTGAAGACCAACTCATGGAAGAAACAGGCTTCAGAGGGTTTGAAGACCATCGCGAAGAGCATGAGCGTGTTCTCAAGCAGATGAACTATATCAATGAAAAGGTACAAGCCGGCAATCTCGACTTCGGTCGGGCCTTTGTCGAGGATCTGCCACGCTGGTTCGATCTGCATGCCGACACGATGGACAATGCCCTGGCTGTCCATTTGAAGGCAGCTCCAGAAGCGGACAGTTTCGCGGTCTAACAGAATGCCTAGCAAGCCTATGTTCAGGCGCCCTCTGGAGCAAAACAGACATCATATTCACTGCATGTTTCGCAACTGGGAGACCGACAGAGAATAAAGCCCTCTTTGGCGCAAAGCTGACGATAGAAGAATTTTTTCCAGCGCATATTGTTGATGTTTTGCTCGGCGAGCGGACGAAAATTATACAGTAGCATCTCGCCAAGGCTCTTGCGCGTAAACAATCCCAGATCAGACCAGAGATGGTCCGAGCCCATGCAGCCGGTCGCAACGATCTGGGCAATCCATAGTTCCTCATCGCTCCGATGGCTGCGATGGTCGAGCAACAGAGTTTTGACGTCCTCCAGTTCACTTGCGCGGTCCGGTTCAATGTCGCAGCGGGTTTGCAGTCCAGCATTTTTGAACTGGGCAAATGAGCCACTGATCATGGCCTTGAATGTCTCTTCATTTAGTCCCATGAAACGCGGTAGTGCGCCCTTGCCGCTCATCCAACTGGCGAGCATTTGCGCAAGGAAGGGATCATTGCCCTTCCCGCTGGCGCAAGACATCAAGCGCTCGTAGAGCGCCTGATGATCGAGACTGGCTTTGGTAGTCTCGACGATATTCAGCCCGTCATCTCTTGCGATATACATCATGCGCTCTCGTAAGTGATGCGGATATCTTCATCACGCACAATCATCTGACAAGCCAGACGCCAGTCGCTTGGCATATCGTTCACAATGACTTTTTCAAGCTCGTCTCTGCTCAGTTTGCCCAGCTCCTGCAGGACATTCTTCTCCTTGTCCGTCATATGAACGCCCATATGGGTCGGGCCGCCATCGATATCGCTGACCTTGATGACACAGGAGCCGCACTCCCCGTCGCCGCAATCGAAATGGATGGGAACCTTGTATTCTTTGGCCAACTCCAACACGGTCTTCTTATGGCTGCCGGCAGGCGCGTAAATTTCCATTTCATCAAATTCTGGATGCTGAAATATGATCTTTGGCATTCTACTTGGTCCTTCCTTGGTCGAGTAAAAAGGCAAGCTGTTTTTGATATGGTTATCATGCAGCTTGCAGTCTGCCTTGATCCGTTCGGCTCAGGCTGGCTTGATCTTGACTTCGCCTTCACCGATGATCTGGGCCTGACAGGCGCAACGCATGTCCTTGCCCGCCATATTTTCCTTGAGCACCTTGTCTTCCAACACAGTCGGCTCGGACAGATTTTCCATGCCGTCTTCCACTTTCATCAGGCAAGTGCCGCAATCGCCCTCGCGACAGCCATAGATGATGCCCGCCCCCACTTTCTCGGATACTTCGATAACGCGCGTTCCCGCAGGAACATTGACGGACACATCGATATCCGCGAATGTCAGTTTTCCTTTTGCCATGATTGTCTCCTTGGTCCTTTACTAGTCAGAGTTCGGCAAAGTCGATGACTTTGGGCCTTGCCTTACCAGCCAGAAGCTCGGCGATTGCCTGTCCATATTGGCGACAATCGTCCAGCTCCTGTTCTGTTGGGTGAAACTTGATGCGCTTGCCCTTTTCCGGAACACGCATCTTGAGGCCTCGCAGGCGATCTTCGATCATTGGAACGGCTTCGCCCGACCAGCCAAACGAACCAAAGGCCGCCCCGACCTTGCCCCGTGTGTCAATCGCAACGAGCGAAGCCAGCAGATCCCAGATGGGCTTGACCGCATCACCATTAATGGTTGGCGAGCCAAAGATCATGCCATCGGCACCCTCGATCAGATCGACGAAGGGTTCGACCTCTCCGCCTTGCAAATCATAAAGAGAGACCCGCACCCCTTCGATGCTGCTGGCACCTTCATAAACCGAGCGCGCCATATCGGCCGTGGCGCCATAGGCGCTCATATAGAAGATCAGCAGACTCTTCTCTCTGGCGGATAGCTCGTTAGGCAAATGGGACCCGGAAAGCGTTCGATAGCTTTTGACATAGTCCATCGGGCGCTCTCGCAAGATCGGCCCATGTGAAGGAGCAATCATCAATGGGGCCAATGGCTCGATCTTGTCCATGGCCTGCAACACCCATTTCTTGAAGGGTCGCATGATATGCTTGAAGTAATATTCAAAGGAAAAGCGGAAATCTCCGACCAGATCGTTATAGAGCCGCTCATCACAGAAATGCGCGCCGAACACATCACATGAGAATAGAATTCTGTCCTCGACCAGAAAGCTGCATTTGGTTTCAGGCCAATGCAGATAAGGTGTCAGCACAAATTTTACGGTGCGTCCGCCAAGATCCAGCGTGTCACCGTCGTCGGTGAGCGTATAGTGATAGTTGGGCAGCTCATCCTTCAGCGTTGCCTGTAGCAGCTTGAGCCCGCGTTGCGAGACATAGATATGAGCATGCGGCGCACGACGCATCAACTCGGGCAACGCGCCTGCATGATCAAGCTCGAGATGATTGAGCACCACTGCCGTGATCGCATCATAGGTCGTTACGGCTTCAAGGCGCGCAAAGAATTGCTCGGCGAACGCCTCCTTCACCGTATCGATGATGGCCACCCCTTCAGCCCCTTGAATGGCATAGGCGTTGTAAGTGGTGCCGTTGGCAGTCTTGAGGATCAGATCGAAGGTGCGCAGATCAGGATCGAACGCCCCGATCCAGTTCACCCCTGGAGCAATCTCTTCTGGTGGCTTGCTTGCGAAGGTGGAGGACATGGGCTTACAGAATCCCTTCTGCCACGAGTTGCGCGACACGCTCCGGCGGGATGCCTGTCAGGCTGCCAGCCGGGTTCACTGCCTCGCCGAATTCATCAAGGATTGCACCCTCAACCGGACAAATGCTGCCGCACTGGGCGTGGGCATAGTCACCTTCACAATGGTTGCAAGCCTTGGGGTTGATGATAAACTGACTGAGCCCGACGCTGATCGCCTCTGACGGACAAATATCCATGCAGGCATGACAATTGACGCAAAGGTTCGTGATTTCATATGACATGATATACCCCTATGCGCTGATGGTTTTTGAACAATCTGGCCCGAGGGCACCGGAAGTGTGCATCTCTTTGTAAACGGCCATCAAAGCGGGAACGATCGGTTCATCGGCATGTTCGCCATTGGGGATGATCCCTGCGCTTTCCAGCTGGTCCCATGGCTTGAAGCCAACTTTGGAACAGAGCACCACTTCGCAGCCCTTGAGCATCTCGATGGTTTCAGGCAAGGCCGCATCGCCCTCTCCGCAATTGACAGGACCGGTGCAATATTGCGCCGTCTTGCGATGACCTATCAGACGAGCGCCTTTTGGCGAGACTTCATAGATCATGAATTCTCTAGCCGAGCCGAAATGCTGATTGATCAGCCCCTGCCCACTGCTGGCCACCGCCATTTGCACGGACCTTAAGTCGCTCGGCAAGGTGCCTTGTTCGGCACGATCGACAACGGCACCAGAGGCAACCGACGCCAGCGGGGCCTGTTGCTCCATCGTCAGGCCATTGACGGTGAAGAGTGTTTTGCCATTGGCTGCTTTGAGCTGTTCCTTTAGGCTGGATTGCCGCGCCTTCTGGCGCTGCCGCTCAGCCTCTATATCAGCCTGCACCTTAGCCCGCTTTGCCATTGCCGCAGCATAATCGACATCAAGCGCGTCAATCTTGTCGAGTGTGAATTCCTCGCCACGATCCTCACCAAGCAGACCGACAGCATCGGCGCGACATTGACGACAGTGACGCATCATGTTCATGTCACCGCACGCATCTTGCAGTTCGGTCAACTCCCGCTGGGTTGGGGCACGTTGGCCCATCACGCCATAATAGGTGCCATGCTCCGGTTCAGTGATGAGCGGCATGACATTATGCAGGAAGGCACCTTTGGCCTTGATGACGCGACTGACCTCTTTGAGATGCGCATCATTGACGCCGGGAATGAGCACCGAATTGACCTTGACCAGCACCCCGCGCTCGATAAGCATCTCAAGACCCTTCTGCTGGCGCTCGATCAGGATCTTGGCAGCTTTAACCCCGCGCATACGGCGGTTGTTCCAATAGATCCAAGGATAGATTTGGGCTCCGATTTCAGGATCGACCGCATTTATGGTTATGGTCACATGATCAACATTATATTGCAGCAATTCATCCACGCAGTCCGGCAGCGACAGGCCATTGGTCGAGACACAAAGCTTTATGTCCGGCGCCTGTTCACTCAGCATGCGGAAAGTCTCGAAGGTGCGCGCCGGATTGGCGAGCGGGTCACCGGGACCAGCAACGCCCAAAACCGTCATCTGCGGGATGGAGGCGGCCACCGCCAAGGTTTTCCGGACGGCCTGTTCCGGCGTCAAAAGCTCTGAGACAACACCGGGGCGGCTCTCGTTGGCGCAGTCATATTTGCGATTGCAATAGTTGCACTGAATGTTACATGCGGGAGCAACAGCCACATGCATGCGCGCATAGTGATGGTGCGCCTCTTCGGAATAGCAGGGATGGTTCTTGACGCGCTCTCGAATGGCGTCGGGCATCTTATCCAAATGGTCGTTGGAGCTGCCACAGGAAGTTTGTGTACATCCGGTTTGTTTGTCCGCCTGCGTCATTCCATCCAGCATGGGTCCCGATCCTTTCTTCAGCATTGGTCCATAGTTGAAGAAAGATTTGCAAAGGCTGTGCCAGACGCATAATTTTTACTATGTCATTGAAATATATAATTTTTCAGGACGGAATAGGATTTTTTGTTTTGTCGCAGTTCCGACAATCACGCGTCAGGCGTGGGGCGGTTTTTGTGGCATACCGACCAATCCCTTACTCTATCTGTCTGTAGGAGAAAGCCCGGAGGCTCACTATGAAAGCAGGAGAAGGTATCCCGGTCAGATGCGTCTGACCGAGATTCCGAGTATCTTGATGCGGTAGGCAATCTGGCGCGGTGTCATGTCCAGCAGGCGCGCGGCCTTGGCCTGCACCCAGCCAGCCTCTTCCAGAGCAGCGATCACCCGCTCGCGTTCATCCAGCTCTTCATTCTGCCAGGCCTTCTCCGCCGATGTCGTTTCTTCGGCGGCAGGGGTTTTCAAGACCGGCGGCAAAGGTTGAGCCGGTACACCGACAAGTGTCTTTTCCGGCAGGCCGGAGAGAGAAACCACATCGCGATCAATGATTCCATTTGGGCTCATCACCGAGGCACGTTCCAGGCAGTTTTCCAGCTCACGCACATTGCCGGGCCAACTGTGTCGCATGAGAAGACGCACAGCGCTATCCTTGAGCGAAAGTGGCCGACCTTGCTGCTGGCTGATCTTGCCAATCAGGAATCGCGCCAGTTCTGGAATGTCATCCATACGATCCTTGAGAGATGGCATCTGAATGGCCATCACATTGAGGCGATAATAAAGGTCTTCGCGGAAGTCTCCCGCTTCCACGGCAGCTTCCAGATCCTTGTTGGTGGCCGCGATGATGCGCACATCCACCTTGTGGGTCTTGTTGCCACCGACGCGCTCGAATTCGCCCTCCTGCAACACACGCAGAAGCTTGGATTGGAAGGCGGGCGTGATTTCGCCGATTTCGTCGAGAAAGAGCGTTCCACCATCAGCCTGTTCAAAGCGGCCCTTGCGCATGGAGGTCGCGCCGGTAAAGGCTCCCTTCTCGTGACCGAATAGTTCCGACTCCAGCAGATTGTCCGGCAATGCGGCGCAGTTGAGCTTGAGGTAAGGTTCATTGGCGCGCGGCGAATTGTAATGGATGGCGTTGGCAATCAATTCCTTGCCGGTGCCACTCTCGCCGCGGATCAACACAGTGGTGTTCCATTTGGCGACCATGCGCACCTGATCGAACACCAGCCGCATGGCCTCGGTTTCTCCGATGATATTTTCAAACCCATGCTGACGCTTGACCCGCCGACGCAGGCTGTCGCGTTCTTCGCGCAGTTTTTCCTGCTCTTCCTGCACCGAGCTGGACAGCAAGATTGCCTGCCCGATGAGCGAAGCGATCATCTGCATCAGTTTGGCATTGTCTTCGAGAAACTTGTCCGCATAGTTCGGTTGCGCGGCGAACACGCCGACGGGATCATTCGAGCCCAGAAAGATGGGCGCACCGATAAAGGGCCGGCGCGGATCATAGACACCGAGACGATCCAGAAAGCGCGGTTCTTCGGCGATGCGTGGCACAACGATCAATTTCTTTTCGCTCAAGATGGAACCGACAATACCCTCTCCGGGCAAATAGCTGACATTCTTGGTAAAGGTGGCTTCGTCCTGATGAATGTCGATGATCCGTAGCAGTCCGCTTTCCTTGTCGAGCAGACAGATCATGCCATAATGCAATCGCCCTTCTTCATGCAGCAGTCGCAGCACTTCTCGTGCCGTATCATGCAAATTGAGGGAACGGCCCAGCAATTGGCTTACTTTGTATAGGGTTTCCAGTTCTCTTCGATAGAAAGCACAAAAGACGGGCTTTGGGCATAAACCATCTTCGTGATTGATGACTTCATCCGACGTCGTTGGACACTGAATGCTCATGATGCTCGCAATCTTCTAGGGAGGACTAACAGGCAGGCAGGCTGACACAGAGGGTGGAGCCGCGCACGTTGCTCTCCCGGATCTCGATGTCACCATGCAGGTCTGCCACGATCTGTCTGGCAATAGCCAAGCCCAAACCGGCATGGTGAGGGCCTGACTGCCAAGCGGTATAAAATGGCTCGAAGACCTTTGTTCTGGCGGCCCGGTCGATACCGGGGCCGGAATCCTGAATACTGACTTCAACCATTCTATCGGCACCAACGCGCGATATGACGCTAACCGAGCGGGCGGTCGCGCCATTCTCCCCTATGGCGTTGATGGCATTGTCGAGCAACATCCGGAGCAGAACGCGAATGATGACTTCATCACTATAGATCATCGGCAGTTCCGGACTGGCTCGCCAGTCGACCTCAATGCCGCTGGCATCGATCCGGTCGGCTGAAATAATGAGGCAATCCCTTATCGCTTCGTTCATATTGACTGGCGTATGCGGGACATTTTTATCGTTGGGTAGTGAAAGCCTTAAGGTCCGCGCAGCTTCTTGACCGGAATCAAGAGCCTCATCCAGAGCGCAGCCCATAGGCATGCAGCCAGGCGCTTTTGTGCTACACCCCGTGCGTTGCAGATTGTTGGAAAGGGCCGTCATGACATTAAGCGGCTTTTGCAGCAAATAGAGTGCCCCGTCGATCACCTCGCGGGTGCGATACTCCATCTCTGTTTCAGCCATTCTGGCCCGCACCGCATTCAAACGAGCTTTCTCATATTCCTGTTTCTGGAACTCCACCAGCTGGCAGCGCGCGGCGCATTCAACGGTGTAGAAAGGTGCGTGAGCACGATTTGCGAGTTGTTCTGTCATGGCGGCCTGTCGCTTCCGTATCAAATCCATACAAAAGAATGATGCAACAAGCGTGCCGAATGTAATTTGGCGGGTTAGAGCCGTTTTGCGCGGCTTGGTTGTCGTCTTTGCGACAATACAGCGCGTCACTCGCGCAATTTTGTAGCAAATGCATCAGAATTGACCGGGCTGCCCCCCGCAGCTGGCACCGGCAGAAATCAGCCCGTTTTGCACCATTGGACGGGCCAACCTGCCGGTTTGGCATAGTTGATGCAATCTCTCCGTCAAACCCTTTTTCAACCAAGGCGAATGGATTGACCGCATGGAACATACACTGCTGATCCTTCTGGAAACGGCGCTGGTCAACAATGTAGTGCTGGTCAAGTTTCTGGGCCTGTGCCCCTTCATGGGCGTGTCAAACAAATTGTCCGCGGCACTCGGCATGGGCTTTGCCACCACGTTTGTGCTGACGCTGGCCGCAACGGCTGCGTGGGTTGTCGAAACGCTGATCCTTGAGCCTCTGGGGCTTCAATATCTACGCATATTGACCCTGATTTTGCTAATCGCAGCCATTGTGCAATTTACGGAAATGGCCATTCACAAATTCTCACCGGTCTTGCATCAACGGCTTGGTATCTTCTTGCCGTTGATTACCACCAACTGCGCGGTGCTTGGCGTGGCGCTACTCAATATTCAGGAAGACCATACCTTCTTTGAGAGCGTTCTGTTTGGGTTGGGATCGGCTCTCGGTTTTTCTCTGGTTCTCATCCTGTTTTCCGGACTGCGGGAACGCATCAAGCTGGCCGATGTTCCGACCCTATTCAAGGGCACCCCGATTGCCTTTCTAACTGCAGGCTTTCTTTCCTTGTCCTTCATGGGCTTTGCGGGACTGGTATCTCACTAGCAACCGATCATTCATGCGCACAGAATGTAGCACTTAAGAGGATTTGACGATGTTGGCAGCGATAGGCGCTCTTTTGGCTTTGGGTTTGCTTATTGGCGGCGGTCTGGGATTGGCTGCGTATTATTTACGCGTGGAAGGCAATCCGATCGCCGGAGAGATCGAAGATATGCTGCCAGGATCCAATTGCGGCCAATGCGGATTTCTTGGTTGTGCTGACGCCGCCAACGCACTGGCCGACCACAAAGCCGAAGTAACCCTTTGCCCACCCGGCGGCAGGGATCTGGCCACGGCTTTAGCAGATAAACTGGGCGTTGAGGCTGATCTTTCCAGTATGAAAGACACCGGCCCAATGATCGCTTTTGTCTTTGAAGATCTCTGCATCGGATGCACCAAATGCTCCAAGCGCTGCCCGACCGATGCCATCGTGGGAGCCTCCAAGCAGATTCACGGCGTCGTCGATGATGCCTGCACTGGCTGCGAGAAATGTGCAGATGTCTGCCCCACCGGGGCGATTGCAATGCGCAAGGAAAGCACCACCGTTCAAACCTGGCACTGGCCCAAACCAGAGCTTGCTCTGGCGAGTTAATGGATTGACCCAATGAGACTATTCAAGATCAAAGGGGGCATTCACCCCGACGGACGCAAGGAACTGGCCGAGAATGAAAAGATCGAGCAGATGCCCTTGCCCACCCTTATGCGCATTCCGCTCAAGCAGCATACCGGTGCGCCGGCAAACCCAATTGTCGCAAAAGGTGATACGGTCAAGAAGGGACAGGTGATGGCGCTCTCGCGCGGCGCTGTGTCGGCAACCATCCATGCCCCGACCTCCGGCCGGATCATTGCGATCGGACGGTTTGTGGCGCCACATGCCTCCGGCTTGCCAGAACCCACCATCACACTAAGGCCAGACGGTGAGGACGAATGGGATACACTTCCTCCGCCGCTTGATCCCTTTGAAACAGATCCCGATACCCTTGCCAACCGCATTGCTGAAGCCGGGGTTGTCGGCTTGGGAGGCGCCGCCTTCCCCGCTGCCGTGAAGCTGAATTTGCGCAACCGGACCGAACTGCACACACTGATCATCAATGCGGCCGAATGTGAGCCCTACATCACCTGCGATGACCGACTGATGCGCGAGCGCGCAGAGGAAATTATCGACGGCGTTGCCATCATCTGCCACACGATTGGCGTCAAAAAGGCCCTGATCGGCGTTGAAAAAAACAAACCGGAAGCCATCAAGGCACTCAAAAAGCAAGTCGCCAAACAGGATCGCTATGACATCAAGGTCATCGAGGTACCCACGCGCTACCCGACCGGCTTTGCCAAGCATCTGGTACAAATTCTAACCGGGCTGGAAGTCCCTGCCCGGGCGCTTACAGCCGAAGTCGGTGTCATCGTTCATAATGTGGCCACCACTTATGCCATTCAGCAAGCCGTGCGCTTTGGTCGCCCGCTGATATCGCGCATCGTGACGGTGAGCGGCGAAATGATCACCCGCAAGGGCAACTTCGAAGTGCCTATCGGCACGCCCATCTCTCATATCATCGAGCATTGCGGCGGCTTTATTGATGAGCCTGAAAAGCTGCTGCTTGGTGGCTCGATGATGGGCGATCCGGTTTCCAGCACGCGCGCCCCGATCATCAAGGGCTCAAACGGCATTCTGGCGCTGGGGCGCAAGGAAACCTCGCAGAAACCGATCATGCCCTGCATTCGCTGCACCTCTTGCGTAGCTGCCTGCCCGTGCGGGTTGATGCCTTATGAGATGGCAGCCCGCATCAAGGCTGACGAGCTGGAAAGCGCCGTTGATATTGGCCTTCGAGACTGCATCGCCTGTGGCTCATGCTCCTTTGTCTGCCCAGCTAACATCCCGCTGGTGCAATATTTCAACTATGCCAAGGGCAGCCTCACCGCCAAGCAGCGCGCCGCCCACAAGCAGGAAGAAACAAAGCGTTTGGTTCAATTCCATGATGAACGCATGGAAAAGATCAAGAAAGAAAAACAGGCCGCCATGGCACGCATGAAGGCCGAACGAGCTGCCAAGAAACGGCAGAAAGAACAAGAGGAAGCTGCCAAAGCCAAGACAGCCACGCCGGAGGAGGCCTCTTCAGCACCCAAAAGTGAGAAAGTAAGAGCGGAAGCATGAGTGACGTCCAAATTCTGGCTGGTCCCTATTCCCATTCTGGAGCGAGCGTATCGCGCACCATGGGGCTCGTCCTACTGGCGCTGGTGCCCTCCACCGCCTTCGGCTTTATCCAGTTTGGCTGGCCATCCATCTATCTGTTTCTAGTGACAGTCCTTACGGCTATTCTCGCCGAAGCCCTCTGCCTGAAAGTGGCGAAGAAACCGGTCATGCTGCATATCATGGACGGCTCGGGCATCCTCACGGGCTGGCTTCTCGCCATGACCCTGCCGCCATGGGCGCCATGGTGGATCGGGGCTGTCGGCTCGATCATCGCGATCACGCTGGCCAAGCAGGCCTTTGGAGGTCTCGGACAGAATGTCTTCAATCCAGCCATGGTGGCGCGCACGGTTCTGTTGATCTCTTGCCCCATCCAGATGACCCAGTTTCTAGGCCCACAGCCGATTTTTGCAGAATCTGCCCCGGACTTTCTTGGCGGTTTGGCCATTACCTTCGGCGGGCATCCTGAGATTGATGCGATTACCAGCGCGTCCCTTTTGGGCACGATCAAGACCGAACTGGGCCGCGGCGAAGTGCTTCAGCAGATCCTTGCCCAGTCCTTTGACCTCAGAAATATGGTGATCGGCTTTGCACCCGGCTCAATGGGAGAGACTTCTGCAATTCTGGCCCTCATCGGCGGCCTTTTTCTGCTCGCTACCCGCGTCATCAGCTGGCACATACCGGTGGCCATGATCGGAGCCATGTGCGCCCTTTCCGGCCTTGCCCATCTGCTCGATCCAAGCCATTTCCCAAGCCCGCTCGTGCATCTGGTTTCGGGCACCTTTGCCTTTGCGGTCTTCTTCATCGCCACGGATTATGTCACCGCCCCCGGCTCGCCCCTGGGCAAGATCATTTTCGGGGCTGGGGTCGGTACCCTGACCTTCATCATTCGCACCTGGGCTGCATATCCTGAAGGCGTTGCCTTCGCGATCCTTTTGATGAATTCAACCGTGCCTCTGCTTGATACCTATATCAAGCCGCGCATCTATGGCCGCACCCGAAAAGGCGACCCGATCAAGCTGAAAGAAGCCAAGAAGGGAGAGGCAAGATGAGCGACGCGGACATCGATGCAAACAATTTGCAGACGCCGGACTCCTCTCCTTCGGCCTG
The DNA here is from genome assembly GCF_963665895.2 of Cohaesibacter marisflavi. Taxonomy (NCBI): domain Bacteria; kingdom Pseudomonadati; phylum Pseudomonadota; class Alphaproteobacteria; order Hyphomicrobiales; family Cohaesibacteraceae; genus Cohaesibacter; species Cohaesibacter marisflavi. The sequence continues at coordinate 1,592,742 of NZ_OY762534.1, forward strand.
GCAAAAGAGCCGTGAAAGACTTGCAGCTTTCTATGAGCGCCATCGCGATAACCCGATCTATTTGTCAGTGCTGTTAGGTGGGTTCTGCCTGATCTGCGCGCTTATTCTCGCGTCCAGCCATTTGGCAACACTGGAGCCAATCGCCCTTAGACAAAAGGAAGACCTGCAATCATCACTCGCCAAGGTCATTCCGGCGGCCTTGCATGACAATGATCTGGTCAAGGATGCCTACGCCCTCAAAGCCGCTGACGGCACCGAGACCATGCTCTATCCGGCCTATAGAAACGGTGCTTTTGCAGCGGTCGCCTATCAGGTGAGTGCAGTAGGCTATGGAGGTCCGATCCTATCGCTGATCGGCGTGGACAAGGAAGGCTCTCTGCTCGGCGCTGAGGTTTTGATGCATACGGAAACACCGGGGCTGGGAGATCGGATAGAGTCCTCTCGCGGAGACTGGATCAAGCAATTTACTGGCCGTTCGCTTGGTGATCCTGCACCTGAAAAGTGGAAGGTAAAGAAAGACGGCGGCTACTTTGACCAGCTTTCCGGCGCCACAATCACCCCGCGCGCAGTGGTGTTGTCAGTGCGCAATGGTCTGCAATTTTTCAAGGCTCATCAAGAGCAAATCGTCCACTGCCCGAAAGGCATTTGCGAAGAAGGAAGCGGATCATGACAAAAAGCTATCGCGAGATTACCCTTGAGGGCCTCTGGACCAACACGATCCTCTTTTCGCAAACGCTGGCGCTGTGTCCGCTACTGGCGGTCACCGGAACAGCTACCAACGGACTGGGCCTTGGTCTGGCCACAACGGCGGTCCTCGTAGCCTCAGGCTTCTTGATTTCGCTGCTGCGCAATTTCATCGAGCCCGAGATCCGCATTCCCGCCTATGTGCTCATCATCGCCGGTCTAGTGACCATCGTTGATCTGTTCATGAATGCCTATCTACATAATCTCTACAAGATTCTCGGCCTGTTCATTCCGCTGATCGTGACCAACTGCGCCATTCTGGGGCGGGCGGAAAGCTTTGCCTCCAAGGCTCGCGTCTTACCGTCAGTGCTCGATGGATTGATGATGGGAGTCGGCTTCACCTTTGCACTCATCCTACTTGGTGCCGTGCGCGAAATTCTAGGCTCAGGCACCCTCTTTGCTGGAGCATCCCTGTTACTGGGGCCAAGTTTCAGCTTTTTGGAGATGACTGTCATCCCAGACTATTCCGGATTTCTCATTCTCATTCTACCACCGGGGGGGTTCATCATGCTCAGCCTCATTATTGTCGGCAAGCGGATGATCGATAATCAGTTTGAAAAAGCACGACAAATGGATGACGACCCGATCGAGCCCGTGGGCAAACAGATCACGATATAGGAGACTGCATCATGAATATCGGCGTTGCCTATGTCACTCCGACCCATAAGGTCTGGCTGAAGATGGAGATGCCCGACGGCTGCACCATAGAGGAAGCCATTCACAGGTCCGGGCTTCTGGACCAGTTTCCCGATATTGACCTAGAAACACAGAAAGTTGGTATTTTCGGACGCATAGCCAAGCTCGGAAAAGTGCTCGAGGATGGCGACCGGGTGGAAATCTACCGCCCTATTACTGCGGACCCCGATCTCGTTGAACGGCGCGATCAATAACACCACACCCGAATTGTCATCCCGCCGAATTTACCAAAAGGAAACCAAGAGGTCGGTCGCTCGCGCTGAAGCGCTGTACATCAGGCTGCCCTTCCCTCTCGGGCCCTGAATGTGGTCCAAAGAGCCGAAGAGGTCTCCTCCCTCTCGCCTCTTTGCTTTAGCCTCTAGGCAGGGCGCAATAAGCCGTGCGACCGGCAACCCAGGTGTGACGAATGGCCGGCATATGGCCTTTTGGCCACCCCACCAGCACAAGATCAGCGCGCTTGCCGACCTTGATTTCACCCCGGTCGTCCAGTTTCATGGCCTTGGCAGGGTTGGTTGAAACCAGCTTCCAAAGAGTCTGGCGATCAGCGAGATTATCCGCATCCATGCGCGCGATAGCCGCGAGCATCGCCGGATAATAATAGTCAGAAGCCAGAATATCGCATAAACCGGCTTTCACCATATCTGCGGCATTGGGGGAATCCCCCAGATGGCTGCCACCGCGCACAACATTTGGCGCACCGAAAATGACCATATCGCTGCGTTCCTGAGCGACAGCGGCAACGGCTACGGTCATCGGGAATTCGGAAATCGTGGCGCCGTGACGGCGATAGAAGTCTCGTGTTTCATCCTGCGTATCATCGTGGCTGAGCATCGGAACATTTTTCTCGCGCCCCAATTGCCCGACTTCCGCGATGGCCTCCTTCACACGCGGGCGCATCTGCCAACGATCCTTGATCAAATCCACATAATCTTCAGCAGAAAGCCCCGACCGCTCGGCGCGGGTAGCCATTTTGGCAAGAAATAGCGGACTTGATGCATCCGCAACGCGGAACTGCAAGGAATGCTCAAATGGGCGGTGCTGTTGGGGAACATCGGGGTGGAGCATCGCCATAGACGTATGGTCATTGAAAGCCAGAGACGGCGTGAGAGGCCCTTCCAGAGCGTCCTTGAGCAAATCCATGCCTTCAAGGCAGAAGGTTTCCCAACGCAATTGAACCCGGTTTTCAACCGTAAGCCTGTTCGCCCAGAGATGGAGCGCCGCGATCATTTCCCGGGCACGGTCAACACTGCGTAACCCCGGCTCCCAACTGATAGAAAGGGCGTGATAGGCGGTCGCGATGCCATTCGCAGCCAGTTGTCTGTCGGTTTCCAGGATGGCAGCTTCCATGGGGAAAAAGACATTGGGGCGCGGCATCAATTGTCGCTCAAAGGCATCGCCATGCACATCAATCAATGCGGGAGCAAGAATACGTCCTGTGCCGTCGATCTCTTCTCCCTTTACAGGGCCTCCAATCTCGGAGATGACCCCATCTGCAACAGTGAGCGAGGTCTCCACGATCTGGTCTGGCAGATAAACCTGAGCCCCGATGATTGTAAAGTCACGCATGGGAATTTCCTTGCTGATGCCGATGCACCTACAAGCAACCGATTTGATGTCACTATGATAACAAATTGCACAGATAGTCAGCCCTTCAGCCGGGAATCGCTCCATCCTCCAGAAAAGGAAGAGCAAAATGGCTCCTATGCACCATTTGATGGGCTCATTCGCGTATGATTTACGCCTTGGCATTGCAACAGGGGGAAAGTCTCTTTATCCCATAACAGGGCTTGCCAAACGAGCCGGGGAGCCAACCCGCAAATAAGGAATAAACCAGTATGAAAGCGATTGTATTCGATTTGGACGGCACTCTGGTCGATAGTGTGCCAGATCTGCATGACACAGCCAACAGACTGCTGGCAGCGCATGACTGCGCGCCTCTGGAGTTGACACAAGTGCGCTCATTTGTTGGCAACGGCATTCCGGTACTGGTGGAGAAAATCTGCAGAGCTGCCGACCTTACCTTTAACGAAAGCAATCGTGAGGCCATCATTGGCGAATATCTTTCCACCTATGATCTGGTGCTCGAAGCCAAAAATACCCAGCCTTTTCCGGGAGTCACCTCTTGCCTTGAGAGCCTCAAGGCCAAGGGCCTGGTGCTTGGGCTTTGCACCAACAAACCCGAAGCGCCAACCCGCATCATTTTAAAGGATCTCGGGTTTGAGGCATTCTTTACAAAGGTCATTGGCGGCGACACGCTACCTCAGCGCAAACCGTCCCCCGAACCTCTCTGGGTCAGCTATGAAGGCTTTGATCTGAAAGACTGCCTGTTTGTCGGTGACAGCGAAGTGGATGCCGCTACGGCCGCAGCCGCCGGTGTTGACTGCGCGCTTTACGCTGATGGCTATCGCCAGACACCTCTGGATGAGCTCCCCCATGCCTTTAGCTTTACGGACTTTTCCCAGCTTCTGGCTTATGTCGAAAGCAAGCTCTAAGCGGGCCACCAATAGAAAAATCCGGCTTTCGAGTGCTGAAAGCCGGATCAATTGTCATACCACTCTATTCAGCAGCTTCCAGTGCCCGCTTGATGCGGCGCGCCAAGGCCCTGCGGGCCTTTTCATCGGCAAGCTTGTCGAAGGCTTCCTTAAGATCAATCTGAAGCTCGGCAAACTCGTTATGGGCGTCCCAGCCACAGACGTCACACTGTTGGACACGATGCTTGATGTTCGGCGCATATTCGGCCACGCCTTCGACCTTCAGGTTCACTTCATCATCAATGGCAGGCACGGTGATCATCTTCTCCGGCAGGCCTTTGGCGATCAAATCGGCTTTAAGAGCCTCTGATGCCTGTTGTTCGCCATGACACAGGAACAAACCGTGGCGGATAGGCTGGCGCTCCAAGATCCACTCGATCAGTTCATCGCCATCAGCGTGGCCGGAATATGTTTCCAGCTGACGGACCTTGCCACGGATGCGGATTTCCTCGCCCTGAATGCGGACCTTTTTGGCCCCGTTGCTCAGCAAGCGTCCAAGGGAGCCTTCGGCCTGAAAGCCAACCAGCAACAGCGTGGTGTTGGTTCGCCACATATGGTTCTTGATATGGTGGCGGATGCGCCCGGCATCACACATGCCGCTACCGGCCATGATGATCGCGCCGGACTTGATGCGGTTCAGCCCCTTGCTCTCTTCCACGCTCTGGGTGAAATGAATGCGCGATGTATCGAGCTTGTCGACGAAATTCTCGATATCTTCCAGATCACCGGCATGCTTGACGAACACCTCCGTTGCCTTGATCGCCAGTGGGCTATCGAGGAACACCGGCACATCATGCAATTGCCCGGTATGTTGCAGAATGAGAATATCAGCAAGCAGCTCTTGCGTGCGCTCAACGGCGAAGGACGGGATCAGCAACAGCCCGTTATCCTTGAGGCCGAGCTGAATCTCTTCCAGCAGGATCTGGCGCTTTTCGTCCGGCGTGACATCCGGGCGATTGCGCCCGCCATAGGTGCTCTCGGAAATCACATAGTCATAGTCGCTCGACGCGGCCGGATCGGGATAGAACAGCTTGTGATCAGGCCCCAGATCGCCAGAGAAGAGCAAACGCAGGTTTTTCTCATCAGGATCATCAGACGGAATTTCCAATGCGATGGATGAAGACCCCAGAATATGGCCCGCATTCCAGAATTTGGCCCGGATGCCTTCGATCGTCATCCATTCCTCAAAGGGCACGGGCTCGAAATAGTCCTGACAGGCCTGCGCATCCTCCTGCGTATAGATGGGCTCGATCTGCGGCTTGCCACGCCGCGCATTGCGCCGATTGAGGTTCATCACATCCATTTCCTGGATATGGCCACTATCAGGCAGCATGGCGGCCAACAGGTCTTTGGTCGGCTCGGTCATGTAGGTGGGGCCATTGAACCCTTGCTTATAGAGCTTGGGCAGCAAGCCGGAATGATCGATATGGGCGTGGGTTAGCAACACAAAGTCGATTTCTGCCGGATCGAAGGGGAAGCCGTCATAATTGAGAGACCGGACGGTTTTTGTGCCCTGAAACATGCCGCAATCGACCAGAAACTTGTGTCCCGCCGTCTGCACAAGATAGCATGAGCCGGTGACAATACCCGCAGCACCACAGAATTTGAGCCTTACATCCATTTTCGCACTTCCTCCCGGTCGTTTGATGAGCGACCTTTTGATCTTGGACTTAAAAAGGTTTGCTTTGTCGTTTGTTCTTTCCCCTCGCCTGTCATCCTTTCACGTTGGTGACGGAACGCAACATCTCATTGAAATAATTATATCATATTCCCTTAAAAACGCGTCAACTTGTTCTATCTATAAAGTAGAAGACGCCGCCCGTTTTCATCCATTTGGCAACGACCAGAGAAGTGACTGTTACCTATGCAATCAAATTCACCTCAACATGACCAAACCAATACCAATGACCTGCTCGCCTATGAAGACGTCAACTTCCTTCGCCGCGAAGAATTGCGCGGGGCACGTCTCGAACTCGAATTCACCAAGGCCGACCTTGGCATGCGGGATCATGGCATCTTGTCAACTGTGGTAGTGTTTGGCAGCGCCCGATTCAAAGAGGATCATCCCTACTATCAGCAGGCGCAGGAACTGGGCCGCATCGTTTCCGAGCGCGGTGGCGCGCTTAATCCGACCAATGGCACGCATCATAACGTGATCTGCACCGGCGGCGGCCCCGGCATCATGGAAGCAGCCAACCGCGGCGCTCATGAAGCTGGCGCCAAGAATATTGGCCTTAACATCGTGTTGCCTCACGAGCAGCATATCAACCCCTATGTCACGCCGGGTCTTAGCTTCCAGTTCCAGTATTTTGCCCTGCGAAAGATGCATTTTGCCATGCGGGCCAATGCTCTGGTGGCCTTCCCCGGCGGCTTTGGCACGCTCGACGAGCTATTTGATATCCTGACTCTCAAGCAGACAGGCAAGGCCTCTGGCATGCCCATTATTCTGCTGGGCAAGGGGTTCTGGGAAAACCTCATCAATTTCGACATCCTGATTGAACATGGTACGATCTCTCCCAAGGATGTCGCGCATTTCATCATAGTCGACACCCCGGAAGAGGCATGGCAGGTGATGGTGGATCACGGACTTCAAACCTCTTTGCCAACCAAAGCCGTTTGACACCAACTCTCAGCTGCAAGAATATATAGGCCACCCCGGATTGTTCCGCCCGGGATGGCCTTTTCTTTTGTCGGTTCGGGGAACACAGCAAAGCTAGGAGGCGGTCGCCTCATAACTTGGTAGTGAGATCGGCCCCTCTTCTGTCACGTTGATCGCAGCGGGATAGAGCACCGCTTTTGCCGCTTGCGTGGTTGGATCGGCCATATAGCCATGAGGCAGGATGATTGAGAGCGTCAGATCGCCTTCTTCATCCCGCGTGATATCAGAAGCGAGCCAATCGCAATCCACGTCTTCAAGAAGCATATTTCCACCCGCCGGAATGGCTGACAGGTCCAGTGCCTGCCCGTTGATCGTCAGCACGTCTCCAGCGCAATACAAGGTGAGCGCATCATCGCGTCTCTGTGGTACAAGATTGATTTTCATGATAGCTCCTTAAACCCAGCGACCAACCGCAAAAACAGTGACGTCGGTTTCAACGCGATTGCCGTCAAGATCCCAACAATTCACGGCAATGGTTGAGGCAGACCCAGATCCGTTGGGCTGGGCATGATAGGGTGTAAGACCGCGCGCCGTCATCATGACATTTTCCGCAGCGCCTGAAAATTCCGCCGGATAGGTCCAGATGATAAAGGTGCTATCGCTTGACGTGACCAGCGACGTGCAAATCTGCAGGCCATCAGCAAAGCGCACATAGGTTCCGTTCGCGTTGCTACCGCTTTCAAGGACCGCCCCCAGCCCTGTGTTCGAGACGCTACCAACCCAATTGGTGGCGGACAGCAGCCCACTGCTTGCATCTACCTGCAATGCTGTTGTCCAGGTGCTGCCGTCGGCACTGACCTTGACGGACCAGTCATCATCGCCCGCACAGCCCATTTCTGCGCGTCCGGACCAGTTGGTCTGGAACAGCAAACTGTTTGTATCGCTGGCAGCCGCCTTGTTGACCTTGATCTGATGACCATTTCCAGCATGGTTGAACAGGCTGGCGCCTGCTGAAAGCGCGAGCCTGTTTGTTGCATCAGCAGTGGCATTGATACCAAGTTTGTCGAATGATCCGTTTGCCAGCGCGCTGCCGACTCCAGAGAGAATGAAATCTGACCAGTCTGTGCCGTCAAAACAGAGTAGTTTGCTCTCATCTTCAAGCCAGGCGAGCCAGCCAGCCAGCGGTTGCAGTTCGGTCCATGCCCCATCGAGATAGGCTGCAATGCTGCCATCCCATCCATTCCAGGCATCGCTGGCGCCATCAGCCACGATATAGCGCGCACCATCGCTAGGCTCATCTGGCGGTGCAGAAAGATCCCGATCTGCAACAGAGAGCTGCACGAGCGCATCCAGCATCCGCAGAGCTTCGTTGTGGGTGATGTGCTTCTGGTTCTGATTGCCCACGATATAGGGCAAGGCTAGGTTTGTTGTCTGCTCCATAACTCTACCTTTGGTTGTTATGGATAAACAGTACCAACCCTTATCACAGCGATGATAGATTCAATAGGTCAGGCGGAAAGTGAGCCTTTCCGCCCCCTGAACTGACCTTCGGAAAAGCCCGGATTATTGCTGTTTGTCAGTCTGAGACCAAATATAGCTGAAAGGCAGAAACTACAAACGCATCATAAAAGCCGTTCGACTTATCCGCCTTTTGCCACCTGCAAACTCAAACCCAGCCCTGAAGTTCGTTGATCGTCAGACTTGCCAACATGTCCATGCCTTCTTCGCTGTCATTCAGACAAGGCAGATGGGCAAATTGCTCGCCGCCATGCTCCATGAAGATCTCGCGGTTTTCGCCATCGATCTCTTCGAGTGTTTCAAGACAATCGGCAGAAAAGCCAGGATTGAAGATGGCAATGCGCTTGACACCGGACTGGGCGAGGCTTTCGACGGTCTTGTCCGTGTAAGGCTGCAACCACTCCTCCGGTCCGAAGCGGGACTGGAACGTGGTGCGCATATAGTCCTTGGACCATCCCAAAGCTTCGCGCACAAGGCGGGAAGTCTTCATGCAATGACAATGGTATGGATCGCCATTGTCAAAATAACGTTGTGGAATGCCATGATAGGAAGCCAGAATAACCTCCGGCTCGAAATCGAGCTTTGACAGGCTGTTCTTGAGCGAGGTCGCCAACGCTTCGATATAGGCGGGATTGTCGTGATAGGGCGGCAAAGTGCGCAGGGCCGGTTGCCAGCGCATTTCCTTGAGCACATCAAACACCACGTCATTGACCGTGGCTGTCGTTGCTGCGGCATATTGCGGATAAAGCGGCAGAACAAGCAGGCGCTCGCACCCCTTCTCGGCCAGCGCCGTGATCTTTGATTTGATCGAAGGGTTGCCATAACGCATAGCGTAATCCACTTCCACCGGACGGGCCAAAGTCAAGGCTGCAAAACGCTCGGCCAACTTTTCACTCTGGCTACGCGTGATGGTCAGCAATGGTCCCTCATTCTTCTCATTGTTCCAGATGGAAGCATAAGCCTTGCCCGACTTTTGCGGTCGTGTCTGCAGAATGATGCCATTCAAAATAGGCCACCATTTCCATCTTGGTTCCTCAATCACGCGCTGATCGGAGAGAAATTCCTTGAGATATCGACGCATTGATTTGTAATCAGTGCCATCGGGTGTGCCGAGATTGACAAGCAGGACGCCGACTTTGCCGAACGCAACAGAGGGGTGATTATCGGGCCAATTCTTATTCATGGTGTGGTCCTCATCTCGGTCAAGATTTTCAAAGGTCGCACGTCGGTGTAAAAAGTCACAATGCACCGTGTGGTTCGTGCGCCGGGTATCCATTTTTAGCAATGCCTCCGGCCAGATGCACCACTGATGCGTAAAAATACATGAAATTATCGCAATACTGAATTTGATCTGGCAGGACTGTGTCGAAAGATCTCAAAATATACGCTCCCCTTCCTCCATGATCTCAGGAGTGTGGGGGACACAGAGAGCACAGGGAAGCGGAGCTATAAGTCTGGGTTCACTTTTCTTATGCTTTCCTTACGCAACCGCGTTGAAACCGGATCACTCAAAAAGTGAAAAATCTCATTTTCCTCGCCATATACTTGCAAACCAGAGGCCCCTTAGCGGTCAACAAGGTTCCTGATATGCGCGACTGGGGCTTGTAGAATGAATGACGGAACGGGATTGCCCGCTCCCATATCATAGCGCTCTTCACCCACCTGACGAAAACCAAGCTTGTCGTAAAAGTCTCTCGCCTTCTGGCTTGCCTTGAGAACACTGACCTCGACAATTGTATCCGCATGTAGGCCTGTCATGGCATGATCCAGCAAGTGGCAGCCCAAGCCACGCCGTTGCGTGTCTTTAGCCACGTAAAGCCCCCAGACATAGAGGAAATGATGCCGATGGGCACAGATGATGGAGCCAACGAGCCGGGCTCCGGTATAGGCAAGATAGGCCTTTTCATCCCGTCCGGGTACAAGCGAGTGAACACCATCCCCCAGCATGCTGCGGATCAGCCCGTCTGTCGCGCTACGTCCCACTTCACTGATGTAGGTATCAAGCCAGCATTGCTTGAGAAAGGTACGGAATGCATCACCTTTCTCCTTTGCAAACGGCTTGATCTCCACATCCATGGGCGACCTAGTCCTCGTCATCCTGTGCGGATTGACCACGAAAGCCCTTGGCGAACACATACATTTCAGGGCTTTCCTTGCGGCTTGCCGGTGGCTTGATATGAGCGATGGACTGATAGTCCTTCTTCAGCTCTGCAAGCATTTCATGCTCGGTGCCGCCCTTAAACACCTTGGAAAGGAACACGCCTCCTGGCCGAAGGTTTTCCTTGGCAAATAGGGCGGCAACTTCAAACAGATGCACGGTGCGTAGATGGTCCGTCTGCTGGTGGCCGGTCGTTGGTGCAGCCATATCAGAAAGGACAATATCAGGCTTGTGCCCACCCAGCGCATCCATCAGCATCTGCGGAGCGTCATCATCCAGAAAGTCCTTGAGCAACACTGTCACACCCGGCAAGGGATCCATACCCAGATAGTCGATACCAACCACCAGCGGGTTGTCGCTGTTGGACTGCACCCGACGCGCAGCAATGTCGCACCAGCCACCCGGTGCACAGCCAAGGTCCACCACCCGCATGCCCGGTTTCAGAAACTGGAAGCGGTCATCCATTTCGATCAATTTGAAAGTTGAGCGCGACCGGAAACCTTCCAGCTTGGCGCGCTGCACATAGGGGTCGTTCAACTGACGCTGCAACCAGCGCGTTGACGAACTCTTGCGACCACGAGCAGATTTAACCCTTACCTTCTCAACGCGGTGGCCGCGGCTGTCACGCCCTTCTCCACCGCCGGATTTTTTAGCCATCGTCAAGGCTCCGATTGTTGCGTTCTTCGAAAAGGCGGCAGATCTGGATGGGTCCAGAGGCCGCTTCAATTCGTTTCGTCCTGTTATGTCTTGCACCCATATAGGCGCTTATGGTCGTCAGAAAAAGGCATTCACGTAGCTTTGGCGCGCCCATGACCGCCGCGATGGCCACGGCCGCCCCGGCGGCGTGAACGTTTTTTCTTGCCCGATGTCTTCTTGCTAGCCTGATTGGACTGCGGATTCCAGACGCCATCATCAATCATCATTTCCATCAGAATACCTTCGCGCAAGCCCCTGTCTGCAACACGCAGTTGCGAGCAGGGCCATTCCCTATGAAAGGCTTCAAGAATGGCGCAGCCTGCCAACACCAGATCGGCCCGATCGGCACCAATGCACGGGTTATTCATCCGCTCCTGAAAATTCATATCAAGTACGCGCCCAATCATATCCCGCAATTCGGTTGCTGTCAGCCAAGTGCCGTCAACCTGCCTGCGATCATAGCGCTCGAGCCCCAGATGCACGCCGGCAAGCGTAGTTACCGTGCCCGAAGTGCCGAGCATATGGATATGCTTGGTCTCGATGGCCTTCGCAAGAGCATCACGCTCTTCGAAATCACCCAGCATGCCGCGCACTTCTTCCACCATGGTTTCAAAATGGGCGCGGGTAACGACCTTGCCGCCATGTTTCTCCGACAGGGTGACAACGCCAACCTGAAGCGAAGCCCAGCAGCGTATGCGCTCAGACAGATGCCGCATGGCGCGGCGCGTCTGTCGATTGCGCTTTTCGCCAGGATGCACGGTGCCCTCTTCTGAAAGCGGATCTAGATCCAACCAGACGATTTCAGACGATCCTCCTCCGATATCAAACAGCACAACGCCATCGGCTTCGGGATGGACCAGTGATGCGCAGCCGGAAACAGCCAGACGCGCCTCTGTTTCCCGATCCACAATCTCCAACCGCAACCCCGTTTCACGGTGGACACGATTAAGGAAGGCTCCTCCGTTCGTCGCCCGCCGACAAGCTTCTGTCGCTATCAGACGGAAGCGCTTGACAGATCGGTAGTTGAGTTTGGATTGACACACCTTCAAGGCTGCGATGGCCCTGTCCTGCGCATCTTCGCTCAGACGGCCGGATTGGGACAGACCTTCCCCGAGGCGCACGATGCGCGAGAAGGCGTCCACAACGCGAAAGCTTTGGCCATAAGGTTCGGCTACGAGCAAACGGCAGTTGTTGGTTCCAAGATCCAAAGCGGCATAAGGCTCACCACCAGAGGCAAGGTGCGCGCGAACATGCGTCGACGGCTGCGGTCTTGTTTGGGATTTCGGCGCTGGGCGAGGCACAGCACTTGCAGCTTTTGACCCACTGCCGTCTTTCTTTGCCCCATCGGCCTTGTTGACGCCAGAAGGCTGGCCTGTCGCCTTGTTGCCATGAACAGGAACCGCACTGGAATGTGCCTCGCTGCGCTGCGCCGCCATATTGGGAGCCCTTACGGCATCATGCCCACGGCCTCCACGCTTTCTGCGCCGAGAGGATTTACGTCCCTGATTGGGTTGACCGGACGATTGGACCTGACCGCTTTCGCCCTGATCCCCATCGGATTGCGAACGACCGGTCTGCTTACCTGAAGCATTCCCTTTATCAGATGAAACTCCAGGCGCAGTTTCCCCTTGCATGGAACGGGTTTCATCCGTTCCATGAGAGTGTTTTGCCACTGGCTGCGTATTCTGGCGCTCCTGCGCCCCCACTGCTCCCGAAGCATTGTCTCTTTTCTTGCGGGAGCGTGAGCGACGCCTTTTTCGCTTTTGCTGCTGACCATTGGAGCCCTCTGCCTGTCTATGAGCAGAGTGCTCCTGTTGCTCAGTATTATGCGATGAACGGGCTTTGCCTGATGTCTCAGGCCCGTCACCAGCTATACCGACAGGTACCGTGTTTTTTTCCCCGGCTGATGCGGATCTGTTGCGTTCAGATCCACTCTTCCCTCTATGCACACGTCTAAGGCCAGCAGATGCACGACCCCCGTTTGGGGGCTCGCCACCATCTTGTGCCAATATCTGTCTCCTGCTGCGCTGCAATCATGAGGACAAGTCACGGCGCGCAGCTTGTGATTCAATTATGTTGTCCCCTCTAGTCTAGCAGTCTGAAGCCAAAGGGCAAGCCACGAATTGCATTTCACAAATCGCTCTTATTGCGCATTCCCTGCGCTTTTTACGGGTGGTGATGATTTTGCCGTTGGCCCTATTTGCTGGAGGCAAGATAGAAGCTCCTGTGGGAAAAAAGCAAAAACAGTCCACTGTCACATCTTTTTCAAAAACCCCTCTTGACGCCCGCCCACGAGGGGGATAGAAACCCCGCACAACGTTTGAAAACAACGTTCTACCGCTTCTTTAAAGCTTTGGCGCAAGCCATTGATTGTACTGGGGATTAGTTTAATGGTAGAACAGCGGACTCTGACTCCGTCGGTCCTGGTTCGAGTCCAGGATCCCCAGCCAAAATTCCTCTGATAATTCAATAGAGTAAGCAACCGGAAAAAGCGGAACTGGAAGAACAGACCGTGCATATCTTCCGCACAAAAGTCGGCACACCTTTTTTGCACCTACCTCCCTCACTTATCCGCTTTCCCGTCTAGCTTTTCTTCTATCCGGCTCAGGCTTTCGAAAATGCGTTTCATGGCCTCGGAATAGCCCTTGATGCGTTCTTCCAGAACCATGACGCGGGCGCGTAGCATGAAGTGAGAGCCCGCAACGGCCACAACGATTCCCCCGATATAGACCAAATCTTTAATCTCGGTCGTCATCACCTGCCCCTTTGCTGCAATTGCTTTTGATAAGGTCATTATTCGCCCGCAGGCTTTTAAGGAATGCCGCCGCGCCCTTGGGTGCATCGGCTTTGAGTTTGCCTTCAGGCGTTAGCCAGGCGCGCAACTGCGCCTTGATTTCTGGCGAGACAGGCACGGCTTGTGCTTCGCACAGGCTGTCTATTGTGATGATCTGCGAAGCACAGCCCACCAGCAACAGGCTAAAGCCCGTCAATAAGAGCGTTAAGATCAGTTTCCGCATTCACCTTGTCCCTTATGGCTTGTGCCTGTTTGCTGATAATGAGTTGCTTTTCAAGATTGGCCTTTTGCTCTTTGAGCTGGCCATTCTCTTTTATGGATTGGCTGGCGGTATAGTCGGCATAGAGTGAGCGCAACAGCTCACCCAGAAAGCCAAGCAACGCGCCTATGATCCATTCCCACATGCCGCCAGCCCTCCCAGATTATGCGCTTGGCTGCGCGTCAATGTCCGCATCGAGCAAGAAACGCTCACCGAGTTTCGCCGTGATCAGATCGGCCAGCTTGTCCGGTGTCAGCTTGAAGTATTTCACCGCGTCAGGGCTCAGCTTGACCACATAGTTTGCGACTTGCGCGATCACCTCATTGTCAATTTCAAGAGTGGTTTTGCCATCCAGCCTTTTAAGAGCGGCATCAAGGGCGCTGCTTATACCGCGCTCAATGGCCCCGTGCAGGCTTTCGCGCTGTTTGGCGTCCACCTGTAGCCCAAACCATTTCTTTGCCGCCCACGCGGCCCCGCCGACGATCACAGAGGCCAACAGGCTGACAACAGTCTGCATGACATCATTTGCAAGGGAGGTGAGAGGGGAAAAGTCGATAGTTGCCGCGCTGGCCGGTGCCGCGCACATGCAAGCCATAGCAAGGCCAATGGCAAGGGCTGAAAAAAATGAAAGTCGGGAAGTCATGTAACCTGCTCCATTTGTGAGTTGTAAAAAACCTTCCCACAAAGAGTCTCACGGCTTCCCGCCCCGTTGATATCTTTTTACGCTTCGTTGGTTGAAAGCGTTCCATCCGAGTTGACAAGCGGCAAACTATCAAAGCCGCCCCCACTATATGGGATATCATCTTCAGGCCAATGATAGGACAAGACGCGGTCTGTCGAGAATGGCCGGATTGTCACCGCGTCCCCTTGGTTGCCGCCGATCACCATCAGATTGCCATGCTGATCACGCCCGACCACAAAACCAACATGCCCCTTTGAGCCTGTCTTGCTTCCCCGCCAGAACACCACCACAGCGCCCACACAAGGCCCACTCAGCCGCAAGCCCCAATTCTGCCAGAGGTAAGAGCGTGCGCCCGCCGATCTGGTCGAGCGGATATCGCATTCTTCCAGCACCCCGCCAACAAAGCCCGCACACCATGGGGTTTCGTCATCGGTGAAAGGCATGCGGATTTTAAGCCACCATTCCAGAATTTTCGGGTTATGCCGGTTGCCCTTATATTCGCGCAAGCCCAGATAAGAGCGCGCCACTTGAAGCCACTTTGGTTCATCCAGCGCCGCAATGGTCTTTTCTCGTCTGGTCCGGCCTGCAGTCACCGTGTCGACGCGCCCGTCAAACAGAGCGGCCTTTGTAAGTGGCCCCACATAAGAGCGCGGTCGATAGCTAATAGAGCGCTTGAAATCGATGATTGCCCGGTTGGTCAGCCGCCCGCGCAATCCGTCGATAGCCCCGCTATAAAAGCCCTTTGCCTTTAGTGCCTTCTGGATGGCCTTGATTTCCTTTTTAGACATAAAATTACCCTCGGTTGAATTTGATCAATCCGAGGGTAAAGGCCGGTTTGGCTTGGTTGATTTCTCAGGCTGGCCAGTCGATGGCATCAACCACACTTTGCACCGCTTCTGCGCTCGCCGCGCTTTTGATATCGCTTTTTGATTTAAGCCGGATCGCTTCAAGGCTTGCCGCTGTTTGTCGCCATTGGTTGGCCATCGTGAGCCAAAGCATGGCCAGCTCATCCGCCGTGCTGGCGGTTATGCCCACCTCAGCAAACATAAGCGGAAAATCGGCAAGGTCTGGCGACTCCGATTCCTGCCAGTCTTTCGCCTCTTGCTCTTTGGCCAGATAGATCATCTCTTGACCAATCAAGTCAGTCATCAGCACGCCCCGCGCCGCGCTTATCTGGTCGGTCACCGTGGCAAGGGCTTTGACCTTTGCCGCTTCAAGCGCCGTGCTGGCCTTGGTTTCAGCCGTGACAAGCTGGCTTAGATCAACCGTTATTGTCATCTGTTGCCCCCGTTGCTTCATAGCTTGGTAGTGTGATTGCGCCCTCTTCGGTCACCTCCAAAGGATCGGGAAAGAGCATCGCTTTTGCTGCGTCTGTTGTCGGGTCGGGAATGTAGCCTAGCGGCAAAATGAGAGAGAGGGAAAGCACCCCGTCCGCGTCGCGCTCGATATCCGAGGTCAGCCATTTACAATCCACCGCATCGATCGGCAAGGTTGCCCCGGCTGGAATGCCCGACAAGTCCAGAGCATCCCCGTTGATGGTCAACACATCATCGGCAAAAGACAATTCAAGCGCATCATCGCGCCTTTGTGGGATGAGATTGATTTGCATGATAGCCCCTATTTCCAACGCCCAATTGCAAAAACGGTAATGTCAGTAGACGCGCGTGCGCCGCTCAGATCCCAGCAATTCACGGCAATGGTCGAGCTGGAGCCCGAGCCGTTGGGCTGCGCGTGATAAGGCGTCAAGCCCCGCGCTGTCATCATCACATTTTCAGCCGCGCCGGAAAAATTGGCCGGATAGGTCCAAATAATGAAAGTGCTGTCACTGGACGTTACCAAAGACGTGCAGATTTGCAGCCCATCAGCAAAGCGCACATAGGTTCCATTTGTGTTGGTTCCGCTTTCAATGACTGCCCCTAAGCCGCCGTTGACAACATCACCAACCCAATTAAGGCCTTTCAAAAGGCCCGTTGCGCTTTCAATGGAAAGGGCTGTTAGCCAGCTTGCCCCGTCCGCGCTGACCTTGATGGACCAGTCATCCTCTCCAGCGCAGCCCATTTCCGCGCGGCCTGACCAATTGGTTTGGAACAACAGACTGTTTGTGTCCGTTTCCGCCGCTTTGTTGACCTTGATTTGGTGGCCGTTTCCGGCATGGTTGAAAAGGCTCGCACTGGAGGAAAGGGCAAACCGGTTGGTTGCGTCCGCCGTGGCGTTGATCCCGATCATGTCAAAGAGACCACCGGCCAGAGCAACACCGACACTTTCCGTTAAAAAATCCGACCAGTCCGCCCCGTCATACATGAGCAGGGTGCTTTCATCTTCCAGCCACGCAAGCCAACCGGTCAAAGGCACAAACTCAATCCACGCCCCGTCTTGATAAGCCGCGATGCTGCCATCCCATCCGGCCCATGCATCACTTGCCCCATCGGCCACGATATAGCGCGCGCCATCGCTTGGTGCATCCGGCGGCGCTGTCAAATCGCGATCCAATACGGATAGCTGCACAAGCGCGTCCAACATCCGCAAGGCTTCATTATGGGTGATATGCTTCTGGTTCTGTTTGCTCGCAATGTAAGGCAATTGCAAAAGCGCTGTAGACGGCATGAAAAGACCCTCGGTTGGTTTCGGTCAACACGAGGGTAAGGGATGGCGCGCGGTGGTTGAGAAGTGAGAGCTCAGAGAGATCTCGATCTGACTACACGCGAGCTTTCGATATGAGTAGAAATTCGAGCCTTCAGAGGGTTGTTTTGCAAAAGGGGCGGATTGCTGTCATTTACTGCAGGAGCAAGATCGATGATTCCAAGGTGTAAAGCGGCCATTCGAGGGATATCGGAGCTCACCTAAGCAATTCATACAACCCGTTCAGCCGGACAGCGGACAATTGCCGCAGTGCAAGTTCTCAATTTCCTCGGATCTGACATTTGACGGCTAGAGTCTCACATGTCAGACCTCGCTAAACTTGCCGTTTGGAAGTGAGAGTGCACTGCTAATTCGAACTGTCACAACGAAAAATGAAGTGTTATTTACAGCATCGCCTCAAGTTTTTCCCGTAGCTCATCCGCCAATGCATCCTGCAAGCCAGACGGAACCACTTTGCCAAAATGGTCGGCATCGAGAAGTTTTTTCTCTTGAGCCACTTGACGTATGGCGGATACTAAATCTTTACCTAGAACTTCATGCTGCTGGCCGTGCACTGTTGCTTCGACTCTTACTTCAGCATCTCCAAACTGTTGAAGCTGGCCTCTTTTAGCCTCTGATATTTTCTGCATGGCGTCGTTCCTTTTTTTGCGGCATTTCTCTAACGCCTTATTGTTAGCAGAGGCCGCTTCTTTTGCCGTTTGCAGGATGTTCTCTGCCTCGGGAGCGTCGACATCGAAATGGGCTTTGATTACTTCTGTATTACACCAATAAGATTCCATATCAGAACATTTTGTAACCCAAAAACAATATCCCTTCGCTGTGTACGGTGCTGCAATTACCTCTATTTCAGGGGGCATCATAAAATCCCTATCCCTATGGATGGCAATTTTTACGCTATCTCCGAATAGAGTGCTGAGCCCATTAATCGTTTCTGGAGTGGGGAGCTTTCCCGTTCCGTGAAATGGCCAAATTGCAACTTTTCTCTCCAAATCTGGCCATTGCAATAGTATTGAACGAAGCATAGCTGTGCCGGTGTCTTCGGTCATTAAGAGAATTTGCTTGTCTAGTAGTCCCCATCCCATTAGATTTCTGGCGGTTTCATTTCCGTTGGGTTGAACAGCCCCGTCTTTCATCCAAATAACATTAGTCTCCGCAGGCAAAGCGCGAACCACGGACGGACTGTGAGTTGCCAAAATGACCTGTGTTCCAAATAGCTGTGCCGCTTTTGACAGCACCGCGATCAATCTTTCTTGGGCTATAGGATGAAGGTGCGAATCTGGTTCGTCGACCAATAGCAAAACGGGTCGAAAATAGACCAAATAAGAGAAAATCTGTATCACTTGGAGAAATCCGATTCCGGCCAATTCTAAAGGTTTAAATCTCCGATGATCTGCTACTTTCATTGAACCTGTTTGAAAGTTGGCACGAATTCTTACATCTTGTTCTTCTTCAAATTCTACATTTAAGTTAAATTCTCCCATAACTTCAGATACAAATATTTGGACGAGATCGAGGCCATTTTTACCGTTAACATGCAATTCTTTAAGAAGGCACAGAACGTTTCTTAGAACTGTGTTTGCATCGCCGGCGGCAGCTAGTTTTTCGACGATCATCTTAGACCGCCTTTCCTCAAGCAAAGGAATTCCTGCCAAACCAGGAATATACGCGCTTATTTCACGCTTTCGATCTCGGATAGTTGTCGTCAGATCATTCCCAGAAGGAATATGAACGCTTATCCCTTCATTTCTTGCGGACTTAATCCAAAGATTCGCTGTGACGGTGTTACCCTCTAGATTTGTTGCTTTAACAATCAAATCGAGTTTCGGGGTGTTCTGAAAGTTTCCATATTCTGAACCGTTTGCCGAATTCCTATACTCTGGAGACGGCATGTATATTGCATCGGTTTCCGAGAGAGTAGAACCATCTGTGCTTTTTTTGTTAGCATCAACTTTTCGGTTGCGACCGGATTGGAACACCCAATGTAGGGCTTGTAAAATTGAACTTTTGCCAGATCCATTTGTTCCGACCAGAACGTTAAAATCCGTTAGTTCTAAAGTTGAATCTTCAATTGCCTTAAAATTCTTGATCGTTATCTTTTTGATCTTCATTCGACACACTCGTTATTGTAGGATCGACTTAATGCTCCCTGCAACCAAGTTCGATCGAAGCGAGAAAACCTAACTGCGGTCTAGTCGGACTAAATTAGCAGGCTCTCGTAAATATGCCCGTACTCAGTTTTTTTTCAACCTATAGATGAGCGTCAGAGTCTCTTTTTGAGCTGCGTTGGCTCACTGCCGACAAACAGACTGAGTACAGAAATTCGATGAAGAGATTAATGCTATGTTTTCCAAACGACATGGGTTCGCCTCCACCCCAGCAATTCGATTTCGTCATGACGCTCCTGAAGGTTTGCGCCATGCAATTATACAAGCGGCTTACGATCTCCTTTCCTACGATCAAATTCGCACCTCGATTTGCCGCACCCTTTATCTTAGCCCAGACAAGGGAAACTGGAGCGAAGTGCCTAACATTCGAGATGAAGTTGAAACCATCATTCAAAATATCGAATGGTATCGAGTTTATGACGTGATTGAAGGATTGGTCTCATTCATTGAGGGAACCTACGGTTACAATGAGGCAGTTCAGTTTGCCGATAGTATCAACAGGATATTTTGTGACACAGGAGCAGGTTGGCAATACATAGCTGGAGAAGGCGTTGTAATGCGCGGGGACGCAGACTTCGAAGAAGCTGTCCAACTTTCGAAAGATGCTTTGCAACAAACAGGATTCAGCGTATCAGCTCGAGAAATACAAGAAGCTCTGTCCGACTTATCAAGGCGTCCAGAACCAGACCTCACGGGTGCGATTCACCACGCCTTGGGAGCTCTCGAAGCAACAGCTCGCTATATTTCAGGGACTAACGATGACCTTGGCAAACTAGCAGCAAAAATTGGCTTGCCAAGACCACTAGATATTGCGCTAGAAAAGATGTGGGGCTTTTCCTCGAACTATGGAAGGCATGTGAGCCCAACCAAAACTCCGAGCGACAAGGATGCTCAGCTCATTGTGCATCTGTCCAGTGCTTATTGCCGTTATCTCGCAGGTCGTAATCTATGACTGGTCGATGAAATATCGGCCATTATAGATCAAGATATAGATTATGACTTTCTAAAGAATGCCATTTAAACGTAACTATTTAAAAGGCCGCTTTAGTAGCATCAACGAACGGTGACTTCCGGGAAGTGCCTCAAGCGCTCTGCAATGGCGTCGAACGTCAGCTTTGGGCCGCAATTTCCGGTCTCCCTTTGTTGCCTCCTTCATTTTTACTAAAAGCGGCCAAGCCCAGACACACAATCACCCCCACCCCACCTTTAGCGCATCCCCGCGCCCGATTGTTTGACTGATTTGATAGATTGCCACCTCATAGCCAGCCGTTGCGCTGCCTAGATCGGTCTGTCTTTGTGTGGCGCTATAGCTGGCTTCTGGCGAGCTTGTCTCGATAGTGCGCACCACATCGCCGCCGCTTATGATATCGACTTCATAGGCCTCCAGCTCTTCCCCAAGAGGCACTTGATAAAGCTCCCACCCGTCGCCATCCAGCCGCGTGCGTCTTATCCAGGTGATGGTATGATCGCCCGCCTCATCACTTGCCCATCGGGCATGGACAGGCGCATAGGGCTTGAGCGCCCGCCCGCTAAAGGCGTGTTGCTCGGTCGTGAAGAGATCAGAGCCAACCGTTTCGCCTTCCGGTCCATAGCGCCAATAATAGTTGATGCCGATATCAGATAGCCCCATGTCTGCTTGCGCAACGCCCTGATCAAGATAGACCAGCGCCGCCCCGGCTGCGACACTTTCCAGCATGGCGCTTTCTGTGCCGAGCTGCCCGCGCAAAAGGTCCGTCAGGCGATAGCGTTTCGAGCCGATCAGCTCCACAGTTTGCGCTTGGATGATTTCCCAAACGCCCGCACTTGTTTCAATGGCAAAGGCGTTGCTGCCCGAAAATAATTCTTCTTCAGAAACAGACAGCAGCGAGCCACTATAAATCTCGATTTCCAGCGCATTGCCCCGATCAAAGACATAAAGCGGCCCTTTGTCCAAGGCGTTTAGGGTTTCGCCAATGATAGCCGAATGGGTAAATTCAATATTCGTTTGCCAACTGCTTTCATTGGTCGAGCGCAACACCAGCCCCGCCCCCGGCCAACGCTTGGCAGAAAGCGCCACATAGCCCGCATTCGGGTCGTTATCTTGCTGGAGCAAAGGCAAGTCCATAAAGCGCGCCATGATGCTAGAAAGCCCCGCACTGGCCTTGCTCGCCCGGATCGAATAGCGCGCACCGGAAACAGACAAGCCGGCATCAATAAAACCGCTTGCCTCACAAGTGCGCCCTTCCCCGTCCTTTACATCGGTCAAGCGCAATTCCCGCGCCCCCTTTTGCGTGGTCACTTCCAAAACGTCGCCCGGTTCCAAGGCCAGCAGGGAAGGCATAAGCGCAAATAGTCCGGTTTCTCGCGCGGCCCAAGCATCCTGCAAAAGATATTCAGCCACGCCTTGCGCCCTATCCTCATCCATGACAATGGCAAGCTGACTTTCAGACACATTCGTTGCGCCTGTAAAATTATTCCAAGCGGTCACTGTGCCGGAATTGTAAGCCTTGTTTGCATTGAGATAGGTAATGCGCACGCCGCGTGCCAGCTCGCTTTCTTGCGCCCGTGTGAGCGTGACCAGCTCGCCACCGCTCTCGCCGTTCGTATCCTGTAAGCGCTCTTGATCAACATCCGCACAAAGGGGAATGGCCTTTCGGGAAACCGCCTTGATGATGCCGCCCGTTTCGATCAGGTCAAAGCCGAAAGCCAGTTCCAGCGGTTGCCAAGCACTGCGCAAGCTCATCGTGCTATCGATCACATAGCCATCGCAGGCCCCATAAGCCGTATCAAAATCATAGGCGGTAAAGCCATATTCCTCGGATATATGGCGCATCAGGTCGGGCATATAGACCATGCCCACCCGAGAAGATAGCCAATGCCCATATTGCCAGTTATCCGCATCCGCCCAGCTTGCCCCATCCAATGGCCAGGAGGGGAATGGACGCGCGTCCCAGCTCCAAACATGCACATTGTCCATATCGATCATCGAGCCGTCATAAAGGCTTGAGGCCGGATTGTTGGCATCATCGGCCCAATAGTCGAGTGTTGCCCTTAAATGGCTATGCTGTTGCACATCATCGCGCGCGCCGCTGGAAAAATAGGGCAAAGCGCTCTCACTGGATTTGGGATCAAAAAACACATTGGGCTGATTGCTGCCCAGATCAAGCGCCGGGCATCCCAACTCGGTAAACCAGATTGGTTTACTTTCTGGCGTCCAGCCTGTTGCCGCACTATCACGCACACCGCCCGGCCTGTTATAATGGCTGTTGGCCCACCAGTTTTTCAAATCCTTCTGGCGGTATATCCAGTTTTCCCCATGCGCCCCGTCGCTGATCGCTGTACGCTCTTGCGCCACGCGCGCCGCATCGTCCGCATAGTAGAAATCATAATATTCCCCGCCCTCGATGTTGGCCTTGAGATAATCAAGGCTATAGGGCGTCACATGCCCCGCGTCCTGATCATAATCAAGATGGTCCCTGCCCCGCCGCCAATCAGACAGAGGGAAATAATTATCAATTCCAATGAAATCAATATCATCATCAGACCACAGCGGGTCCATGTTGAAAATCACATCCCCCGAGCCATCCCCCGGCCTGTGGCTGTGATATTCTGACCAGTCCGCCGCATAGCCGATTTTGACCGTTTCCCCAAGGATCGCCCGCACATCAGCGGATAAGGCTTTAAGGCCCGTTACAAAGGGATAGCTTGTGGCATCATCGCGCACCGTGGTTAGCCCGACCATTTCCGAACCGATGCAGATTGACGCCACCCCGTCCGCCGCTTTGGCCAGATTGGCCAGATGCAGAACAAAGCGCCGATAGCTCCACTCAGCCACGCCGGTATAGGTGATTGTTTCATCTGAAATGGAAAAATCAGCCACAGCCGCTGAGCCTAGAAAAGCCTCAATCTGATCGCCTGCCGTGCTGGTCTGGTCAGGGCTTCCGGTCTGTCCCGCTGCCGGGTGGCAAGTGATCCGGCCACGCCATGGGAAGGTGGCTTGTTCTTCCCCGCCCCAAGGATCGGCAAGGCCGTTGCCTTCCGGGATATCGCCCATAATGAACGGGTAAAGCATGACATCATAGCCGCGCTCTTTCAGTTCGGTAATGGCATGAATGACCGCTTTGTCTGAAGGCGTGCCCCCGTAAACGGGATAATCATTGCCATCATCATCAGTCATTTGCGTGATTAAAAGCGCTGTGTCGCGCGTCAGGCCCGCAACCTGCCAGTTATAGGGCGATGTTGCCTTTGTGCTGATTTCCACTTTTGGCCGGATGCTGCAATCACCACAACGCAAATCATCAAAAAACCAAGCAACCACAAGGCAAACGCTTTTGATATTCGGCATCACGGTTGCAAGCTGATCAAGGGAAACGGACAAATCAGACGCGCCCTGTTTCTGATGCACATTTTCGTATTCTTGCCCGATCACCGCGCCACTTGATGACAGCTCTTGCTTGAGCATCACGTCCGGCTCATAGCCAAATTCTGTTGACCCCGGAATGAGATTAACGCCACAAATGGCGCTCTCAAGCTGGCGTGTCGGCGCTGGCCGGATAATTTCAAAGGTGAATTGCGGAATGCGGCTTCCGTAGTCGGTCAGCTCCAGCCGGTCAAAGACGATATAGCAAAGCCCGCGATAGGCAGGCGCCATCCCGTCGCCTTCCACGCTTTCAATCAGGCTGTCAGGCTCTTGGCTTTCGCTGCCATCGTAAAAGCGAAAGTCAATTTTGGACATGTCAATTTCTGTCCCGTCCGCAAAGATCCGGTTGAGATAGACCCCCGGCCCTTCGCAAATGCCAACCGCAAAATTGGCGTAATATGTGTAACTTGTCGTTGTGGCTGTTGCGCCACCGCCTTTGCCGCCTTGTTTGGTGGTGGTGGCGACCTCTTCCAAAGTGGTTGCCCAGATCACTTGTCCGCCAATGCGCGCCCGCCCGTAAGCTCTGTTGATCGCGGTGCCTTCTGTCGAGCTGGTCACCTCCAGGCTATCAAGACGCGGCCCTTGCGTGTGGGTATCCTTGCCACCGGCCAAAAGCATATTGTCGATAACGGCCCCACCAAGCGCGCCAATCGTGCCGCCGATCATTGCCCCGATTGGCCCCAACAAGGCCCCGCCAAGCACCGTGCCGACCTTTGACAAAACCAGTGTTGACATGTTCAAACCTCCAGATTGGGAAAGCGGAAAGCAGCGGCAATCATCCGCCGCCAGTGAGGGGATAAGCTCACCTCGACAACACCACATTTTTCATAGGCGTGGATAAATCGCGTTTCACCGGTCAGGATGCCGAGATGTTTGGCGCTCTTAGCCCCGCGCCAACGGATCGCAAACACATCCCCCGGCCCCATCTCATCAAGGGCGATTTCCTGCAAATAGGTTCGCCCCGCAGATAGCAAACTTTCTGCATTGGTGGCGTCGCCCCAATCTGGCGAATAGGCCGGAATGTTTGCAGCCTCAAAGCCATAAAGCGCGCGCCAAACACCCCGCACCAATCCAAGGCAATCACAGCCAACGCCCTTGACGCTGGCTTGATGGTGGTAAGGCGTGCCCAGCCAGCCCCGCGCGCATTCTATGATCTGGTCTCGCTTAATATTGGTCATAGCGATGCTCACCGGATAAATCGTCACTGTCAGGGCTTGGATAGGTGGTCACAAAGTCATTGCCCGGCATGTGCGGGCATCCGCGAAAATTCGCCCCGTTGTCAAATTTCTTGACGCAGGTCGCAAAATGCTTGTCACAGCCAGCAACAAGGGTGATCGTGTCACCCACAGCAACGCTCTTGAGGAAAGGTGACCAGACGCCAACAGAGACAATACCGCTTGTCACCACATGGCTTTGCAGCGCGTAGCTGATCCCGTCATTCTCGCCACTGGTAAAGGTCAGAGTGCCCCGGTCAAACCAATTGGCCTCATAGGCATCAGCCCCGGAAATCTGGAGCACTTGCCCGCCTGTCTGTCCGGTTACTACCACATCAACCGAATAGGCCCCGTTTGAAACATCCAGCCCGCACCGCTCATCCCCCAAGGTGGCATCACAAGCGGCCTGATAAACACGCCCTTGCTTTTGCTGTAGTACAGCTGCCAGCCCGCGCACTTCCGTACTGAAATAGGTATCCCCGCGCGTGATCTCGCCAAGATTGCCCGAGCGCATCAAAAGGCGTTGGGCAAGATCCATCCAGTTGACCCGCCAGACCTCAACCCCTGCCCCATCATAGAGCCCCGCCGCAATGTCTTCCTCAGTGATGAAATCAGCAGAAAGCGCGCCTTCAACATCCACATTATCAACCGAGAGCCCAAGGCTTGATTGCAGCTCGGTTGCTGTAAAACCGCTGTCCGCCGAATAGGTCACACCGTCAAAAACCAGATCGCAATCATGATCAGTAAAGCCATAGATTGCCCCATCGCTTCTGGTCAGTTTCCAGCACCAACAAAGCGTTGTGGCCCCGCTATCAAGATGGGCTTGCATGCCATCGGGCAAAGTCTTCATAAAATCAGCTCCAGAACGGGAATGGAAGGAACAGAGATAAGCGCGTTATTTTCCCAAGCGATGGATAGATCATCTGTGTCAAAGCGCACCGGCACATAAAATTCAAAGCCAGCCGTAACAGCCGCGTCCACCGCTGGCGGGTCCGCCAAGGTGACAAGACCGGTTGTGTGATCAACGCTGAAATCAGCCGCATCGAGCGCCACGCCATCAACAGCCACCAAAACGGAATCCTGTTTCGGTTTGCTGATTTTGCGCATGTATGGATTTGCGCTGCCGTAAGTCTTGGTAAGCTGAAAGGCAGTTGTTGCCCCGTCGCCTGTGCCTATCGCCTGATCCGTCGCGCTCGGGTTGCCCAGAATGGCGCAAGAGCGCAAATCAAACGGGTCGCAAAAGAGAAAGCCGGAAAGCCGCCCGCGCACATCCTCGAAGAAAGAAAGCACTTGTTCGGCCTCGTATATATCGCGGATGCCGGTGCCGACATCCCAAGAGCGCCGGGAATTGGCCCATTGCTGATTGCGTTCTTCCTTGCCCGATCCGCTTTGCACCACTTGCGTTTTGCGCTGTGGTCCGCCCGTTGCGCCAAATCCGATTTTGATCGGGAAGACAATTTCCAAAAATGCCGCCATGTCTGAAAGCCCCTATTGATTGCGTCCGCCCTGTGCCACAAGGCGCGCCATATTTGCGGCTATTTGGCCTTTGGACTGTTTGAAGCTTTGAGCGTCAGGCGTGGAAATATACCAATTGTGCGTGTTGCCACCCGCTGAAGACTGCCCACCAGAACCGCCTTGAGCGCCTACAGGATTAAGCATCCCGCCCAGATTTGTACTGAAGAGGGAATCGACATAGCCGCCGTTTGAATAGCCCTTCAGCCGCTTATGCAGCGCCTCAAGGTTGCCCGCCCCGATCTTGTCGGTTGCCCTTTTTGAAAAGACATATTCGCCGCCATGCACCACGCCCGCCACTTCGTCAGCTGCAAGGTTGCCGGTATAGCCGCCCGTGTCGAATAGAAAGCCAGGGCTTAATGATGTTGTAGCGGTACCGCTGCTAACAAGAGACCCCGCAAGAGAGGTGAAAAGCCCGGTCAATGCGCCGCCAGATGTTCCCGTCAAGGCTGACATGAAAGACGCCATAGGCCCGGAGCCAAAGAGCGCCGCTTGCGCCGCCGCGTTGGCGATCTGCAAGGCAAAAGAGCGCATTGCATCTTCAGCCGAGGACGCCCCGCTTACAATGTCCAAGAGCGTATCAACGCCCGCTTGCCCCAGATATTCGAAATTCTGCGCTAGCTCTTCGGTCTCAAGCTGCATAGCCCTTGAAGTGCTGATCGCCTCTTGCATCGCCACACGCTTTGCCTGAAGGCCATTAACAGCCGCCGCGATAGCTTGCCCCTCTTCACTCTGAAGGCTCACACCCGCCTTTGCCAAGGCGTTGTAAAGTTCCTGCTCATCAGACGTGCGCCCGAGCTGTTGCGCCTGTTGCTCAAGGGCTAGAATGACCTCTTGCACCTTATCGGCCTGCTGATCGGCATTGCCGCCAGCCCCAGAACCACCGCCAGAGCCCGGCACTTTGAACCCTGTTGACGGTATCGTTTCAACCGGATCACTTGACGTGCTTATCGCTGGCGTTGTTTGGATGCTTGCTCGCTGTGCATTGCGCCTTTGTCTTCGGCCTGCCGCCCCGCTTGCATAATTCGTTTCATCGTCCGAGCCGAAAATTTCATCAAATGTCCGCCCTGGAACCGAGCCACGCCGTGCGCGTCTGGCTGCAGTCGCGCCTCGCGCTTGGCTCGAAGGATCGGGCATGGCGTTTTCAAGCTCCAGAAAACGCCCGATCAGGTTTGAAAGCTCGCTCGCAACCTCGACCACCGCCGATTTCAGGCCGGTTCCGATGCGGGTGGTGATTGTCTGGAATTGCCGGTCAATCTCTTTGGCCTTGTCAACCAGCTCATCATTCATCACCAAGCCAAGGTCGCGCGCCTCTTTGCGTGCCTTGCGCAAGCCTTCAACGCCATCGCCGAGCATTTGCACAAATTGTTCGCCGCCAGTGCCGCCAAAGATCTCGTCTGAGACGCGGATTTGCGCCGCCCTATCAAGCTGTTGCAGCCGTCCGATAATGTCTTCAAAGAGTTTGTCAGGCTCTTTTAGCCGTTGTTTGAGTTCCTTGGCGTCATATCCAAGCCGCTGAAAGGCTTCTGCGCCCGATCCTGCCCCCGTTGATATGAATTCGTCAGCCCGCAATTGCATTTCTTTAAGGCCATCGGTCAAAGCATCAATGCTGACCTTGTTTTTGCCCGCTGCATAATCCAGCTCTTGAAAGGCTTCAAAGCTCACACCGGCCCGCTTTGCCTCAGAGGCAAGATCAACAATTTGACTTGTGGTTGATTTGATCGTTGCCCCAATGCCAGCCAGCCCACCGCCAACAGCAATGCCAGCCAGACCACCAACAGCAGAAACAGCCCCCTTTGCAGCCTTGCCCAAACCGCCAAGGCGCGAAGTGAATTTAAGAACGCTTTTTTCACTTCGGCCCATGCTGGACGCGGTGTTCTTCTCGATTTTCTTCAAGGCCTTGTTGAATTGGGTGGTATTCGCCTCGATCCGCAAGACCAGTTTTTCAAGATCAGTTTCCGCCATATCGCGCCCTCAATTCTGCGAACCGTTCCTTGGACATGCTTGGTTTTTCCGGCTCGCCGTACCGCTGGTTAAAACCCTCTATTGCGTCGACATAATCGCGCAAGGTTGCTTGGTTGAACTCGCTAGGGCTCCATCCAAGATAGGCAAAAGCAACCTGCTTTATGCGTCTGAAGGGGATGCGGTCGCTTCCCCTTGCGGCTTTCCCGGCTGGCTTTTTGCCTCGGGCATGCCCGCCGCCAGAGCGGCTACGATTGCCGCGTCCGCCTCTTCACTGGTCGCGCCAAATAGCAACCCGTCCGCCGCGCCCTTGCTGTCTGGTCCGGCAAGGCATTTGACGCCCGCATAGGTCAAACGCGGATCATGCACCGCCGCCATGAAATGGAGCTGTTTAAGGCCTGAAATTTGAAGCTCAGCCATAAGAGAGGCCACCCTTGGCAGGGTGGCTTGAAGCGTGAAATCTTTCCCGCCCAGAGTAACGGAAACCTCACCAGTCAATTCATTGATTTGCATGATCGCCCCTTATGCCGCCGCCGCCCAGGTCGGCACGCTTTCCCACCCGAACTCAGCAGAAATCGCCAAGTCTTCATTGGTGTTGCCTGTAAAAGTGATTTTGACATAGGCAGGCCCGGTAAAGCTGCCATAGTTCGGCACAGTCACTTTAAAATTGAGCGTCACCCCGGTGCGCGCGGCATCGAAAATGGCCGTTGTGCGGGTGTTGATTTCGGCAATACCCGAGCCGGTAAAGCTCAGATCAATATTGCCCGCCCGCTTGGTCACCTGTGCCGGTGTCGTCCGGTCCCCCTCGCATTCTGGAATAATGCGGTCGACCATTTCCGGCCCCATGGAAAAATCAGTGCTGGAAATGCCGCAAAAATCGACATAGGTATCCGCTGTCTCAGGGTCTTCAACCTGAATAAACAGCTCTTGACCAAGATGCTTTGTCATGTGCAAGCCTCATAGAGTTTGATTTCAAAACGCATGTCACAAAAATAGACCCTGTTTTCGGGTCCGTTGATATCTTCCCCTCGCCAAATGACCCGCATGCTTGCCCCATCGGACAGCGTGAAAGAGGCCTTATGCAAACTGTCGCGGATTTGCGCCGCAATGGCCATGGCTTCGGCCTTGCCCCTGTCGCGGCTATGCACCTCCAGCATTTGGAAAATCACTTCCCCAAGCAGATTGCCAACGTCGCTTTCATCACCGGCAAAGTTGCCCAGAACACAGAAAGGATAATGTTGCCCCATATGGCCCGGACGCCCCTTTGAGGGACTTTCCGGCATAAAGTCATAAATCCGCCCGTCACAGATCCCCGCAGCCTTGAGCGCGCTAACAAGCTGCTCTTGCGCCGCTGTAAAATCGAGTGCCATGGGTTACCTCCTCCCAACCGTCTTGATTGCCTTGTTTATCGTTCTGGATGTTCTGGATTTGATGCGCCGTTGCACAATCCTGTAGGCTGGCCAGATATGAGGCCTCGCAGCCGTGCCCGGATGCGTTCTGTAAACTTTCCTGTCTCGTCCGCCGCTGCTTGTCCGCGCCCCGTATCTGCCCGGCTTTGTGCCAAACTCGATAAAGCGCCAAATGAAATCAGCAAACAGCCCCCAAGCTGGCGTTTGCTTGTCTTCCTTGATCTGGTCCGCCTCGATTGATCGGGCATAGTCACCGCTTTTCTTGGGCGCATAACGTCGCGCCAGACCGGCCAACTCATCGGCGCTTTTTTCAAGGCTTGGGCTTAAGTCCTTTTCAATCGCTGGAGCTAGGCTTTTGAGTTTTCCGAAAGCCTTTTCCTTGCCGATCCAACGTGTCTTGGCCATTACACCAGATCCCCGCGCGTGACCGTTATTTGCAATTCACGCCCACGCTGGTCCGGGTTGATGATGCCGCCAATCGAATAAATCTCGCCATCAATCAAAACCCGCCAATCTTCATTGATGGCCGTTGTCTGGCTAGAGCTGCGCACCCGCAAAAGGCCGGTCACGGTCGCCTCAAGCCGCCCGCCGCCTTCCTTCTCGCTGGCCCGATCTGGTCGAAAGCCGCCCCACACGGTCAAATCATTGCCCCAGCTCTCAGCCTGCCCGCCGCTTGCGGTGTCAGTATGTAAAGGCTCTTGAAACGTCACCCGCTTGTTAAGCTTGCCTGCTTGCATCATGGCCCCCTTTGATTTCTTCCAGCTCAAACTTGGTATGTTTGCAAAGGAACGCCGCTGCTATTTCACTATCAATGCCGCCTATGGTGCTTTCAAAGAAAACAGCGCCTGCCATATATAGCCGCCACCACCAAGGAAATTTGACTTTCAATTCCATACGAATCTCAGCCATCACAAAACCTTCCTGTGTGGCGCGATCAGCGCATCCACCGCCAAGGGCAGTTGATTGGCAGCAACACCCACCAAAACCGCTTCGCGATTTTCAAACCAATGCCCGACCATCAGCTTGATAGCGTGCCGAATCCCCGCAGGCACCGCCGCCGCGTCCCCATATCCAGCCCGCCAAGTAACCGTAATAGGCCCCGCGTCCGGGTCGGCATCTGGCCAGCTCGCACCAACCTTGAGGCAAGCAAAAGCCCCAAGCACGCGCCGCTCAATCCGCACGCTTGAAAGGTCCATCGTCTGGCTTTCCCCATCCCCGTCAAAATAGGCAATCGAAGCCAGGTCAATGACAGGCCCAAGGCAAAGCGGAAAGTCGCCCACCATTCAAATTCTTGCGCCCATTCCTGTGTCATCAGGCATTTGCCCAAGATGCCGCTGTAACCATCCAGATAACTGACAGCGGCTTGCAAAAGGCCCGTCAAATAATCGTCTTCACTCTCACCATCAACGCGGCAATGCGTCTTGATTTCGTCCAACGTGACCGGCAGTGCATCCGGTGCCGTTATCTGGTATGGCGCGAATTTCATTTTGCGGCCCCGCTTTCAGCCTTGGCGCTTTTGGCAGTCTTTGCCGCCGTTTCCGCTTCGGTGAACAAAGTGGCCTTTGTTTCCGGCACGCTCGCCGCCGCCTTGGTCTCCGGTGCCGCGCTGGCGGTTTCCGCCTTCTCTGGCTCGTCCTTGTCATCCTTGGAATGCTCAGCCACAGCTTGCGCCGGTTCGTCACTCCATTCAGCCAAGACCCCAGCTTTCAAAAGGTGCTGGACTGAGGCCTCTTCCACCGTTCGGCTATCGCCTTTTTCATACATTTTGTCGCCCAAATGTTGGCGCAAAACCGCGTAATCTCGCTTTACCATGATCGTTCCTTTGAGTTCTGGAAGAGGGACAGCGCGCCGCCCCTCTTGGTCATTGCATGCCGTTACTCGGTGACGTTGCCCAAATCGCCATAAATGAAGGCTTCAGGCCGATAGACTGCCAGCGCAAGACGCTCTTCGCCCAGAATGGTGATAAGGTTTTTGGTGAAGTCGTCATTTTCAAAACCGACTTCAACGCGCGCTTGCCAAAGGTCAAAGACCTGTGCAGCCATCTTGAAAGCGCCGGTCAGGAATTTGTCGACCGAAATGGCCTGTGTCTGGACCACCGGCAAATTCCAGAGCGTGGGCGTGATCGAGCCTTGCGGCTGACCAATGATATATTTGCCCTGCCCGTCCTTGGTCAGCTCGATGCGTGCCCAATCAATCGGGTTGAGCACATGACCGGTTGCCGGATATTCAGCCAGAACGGCTTGCAGCATCGCAAGGCGCAAGGTGTCAATATTGGTGCCGGAGTCTGGCGTAAAAGGTTCCGCGTACGCCGAGGCTTGCGGAATGATGCCATGCAGGTTCTGGCCGGTACCGTCACCGCTCAAAAGCTGCAACTCTTCCTTGAAGGCCAGACCGTACAACAGTCGGTTATCGATCAGCGAGCGAAGCTGTGGCACATCATCCAGCGATTGCTTGGATGCTTTGAACCAATGGGCAATCACCTTGGCGCTCGTGCTTTTCAGATCAAGCTGAATGTCCGAGGATGGCTTTGCAGCCCCTTCGGCCACCGGTGCCGCATTGTTGGAAAAGCCGGTTTCCTGCACATATTCAAGGCTGGGCGATGACATATCACCGGGCGAAAGCAGGTCGCGTACCGTCATGCGACGCTGTGGCAATTCCTGAATACCAGGCACACGCTGTGGCGCAATCGCCCCGCCAACAGAACCCGCCGCGTCTGTGGTGGCCGTGGTGATCGTGGCCTTGATCTTCATATCGGCCTTGCCCTTGGTCGGGCCATCCGCAATCCATGATTTGACCTGCTCATCATCGATAAACTGCTCACCGATGCTTTTTGCACGCTCAGCAGGGTTTGAGCCGATCCGCGCCATCTTCTGCTCAAATTCTTCAAACTGGCCTTTCAGCTCGTTCATTTTAAGCAAGGCTTCGTCTGCCGTTTCCTTGGTGGTCTCGGTCAGCTTTTCGCCCTTCGCCGCCTTGCCCAAAGCCTCTTGAGCAACTTCCTTCACTTTGTCGATTGCTGTTTCAAAACCGGCTTTGACTTCCGCTGCCAGTTCTTCAGGTGTCTTTTTATCAGCCATGATGTTTGCTCCTGTGGGTGCTGAATTAATGCAACAAGGCTTGCAAGAAAGCCCGGTCATCGTCCGCTTTGGCAGGATCCCCCTGCCCGATCAGGTGGAGCCGCGCGGCACGTTCCGCCTGTGAGTTTGAAAAGCCCAATCCCTTGAGCCACATTTCAAACTCGCGCTCTGTCAGCTGGTCCCCAGCCTTGAGCCGTTCTGTCAAATCGTGAGATTGTTTGAGAGCCTTGACGCTGCCAATCAACGCATTCGGATTGGCCCCGATGGAAACAACGGAGATTTCGCGCAAGTCGATTTTTTCCAGCGTCCAGACGCCGGTCTCAGTATCAACGGAATATTCCTTGATCCGGTATCCAATCGAGAGCCCGTCAATGTCGCCTTCCTTCAAAAGCTCATGAGCTTCGCGTGCGCACTGCACCCCCATATTGAGCTTGCCGCGAACAAAAAGCCCCTTGTCGTCTTCCTGCATTTCGAGCCAACGCCCTATTGGCTGGTCCCTGTTATGCTGCCAGAACAACTTTGGCATGGAGCCACTTGCGGCATGCTCTGCGATGCTGTCGGCATAAGCACCCGGTGCGATGATATCGCCGTAATCGTCAGGCTCACCGCCGAACGTGCTGGCATAGCCTTCAAATTCGCCCTTGTCGGAAAGCGCCTTCACATCCAGAATTGGAGCTGTAATTTTCGTGTCAATCTGCATTTCCCGCCTCCGTAATCGGCACATTCTGCATTTGTATGCGCACAACGTCGCCCCCAGGAACTGGAGGCAATTTTTCCTTTTTTCGAACTTCATTTAGCTTGAACCAACCGACCCTTAGGCCGGACTCGTAGTACTCGGCGCGCGCCTTGCTATCCCCGCGCAAAAGTTCTTCAAGATCAAATTCAACGTAGAATCCTGCCGCCCTATCCGCAGGAGTTAAGAGCTGCTTGTTAATGCTCTGCTCGATGCGCTTCAAACGCCGCCGCAAAGTGAATTTGATGAAACTGAGGGTTTGTTGCTCAAGGCCAGTGCCAAATGAGGTGTTCTTTTCTGTGTGGCCGACCATATGCGGCGGCACCCCGAAAAACCGGCAAATCTCTTCAACCGAGAATTTGCGACTTTCCAGCATTTGCGCGTCTTCAGGATTGATCGTGAGCGGCTCCCATTTGGTGCCACCTTCCAGAATGAGAGGACGCCCGGAATTGACCGCGCCATAGAATTTTTTGACCAGCCGTTCTTCAACAATCTTGCGCTGCTCTTCATTGAGAAACTTCTCAAAGGTCAGGGCACCGCTCGGGCGCATACCATTTTTGAAGGTCGAGCCTGCCGATTTGTCCACGGCCCGTGCAATCCCGAAGGAATTGCGCGCAAAATGCAGCGTCGAAAAGCCACCAAGCGCATTGCCGCCAAAGCCGCGAATATGCAAAACATCGGCTTCAGATACATCAAAACTATTTCCGTCTTCAGTCCAGCGATAGCGCAAGCTGCCATCAATGTTTTTAGTAACAAGGACCTCAACATATATCGGTTCAAGCGCAACAATCCGGTTGCCTGTCTTTACCTTGCGAGCAAAGGCGTTGCCTTTCAGTTCTAGCGAAGCAGCCATAAGCTCCCAAAAATCAACCGCAGTCTGATTGAAATTCGGACTATCGTGCAGAAGGCTATAAAGAGGGTGCTTGCTTGCATCCACTCGGGTGTCGTCGTCTCGCTTGTAAACTGAGAGCGGCAAGGTGCTGATAGTGCCGGAAAGCAAATTGACACAAGCCCAAACCGCAGAGAGCGCCATGGCGGTTTCGAAGGTGACAAGTTCGCCGCTGTCTGCGCGCGCTGCATCAGACACCCAGCCATTCGGCTCACGTATCGTCAGGCTGCGAACAACGGCCGACTTGATGCGATTGATTAAGTCCACTCTGCACCTCCAATTGATGCAAATTTGATTGCGTTTGTTGGCAACAAACTTGTTGAAGCAAAGCTAACACCGCCCCCGCTTTGGTTGATATCTTCTGCCCAAAGCGTGCCGCCAAAGCCGCAAAAAGCGAGGATTTACAGGGATGCGAAATAGCTATCCATGTCCTCGTCTTCGTTCTGGTCCTCAGCCATGGCCAACCCCAGCGCCATGATCAGGGCCACAGCCCCGTCAATCTTCTTTTCGTTCGATGGTTTGCGTGGAAACACATTGTCGTTGGCGTCTGGCTTGGCGATGACGTTTGATATCATCCAGGTCAAAACCGGGTTGCCATCATGGTGCAACCGGCCATCCTTCAAGAGCGCCTCAACCCATTTCATGGGCTCGGAAAGCGTGACGACACGTTGAGGATATTCGGTGACCTCAATATTCAGTTCATTCTGGATTTCCAAAACCAACTGTGTCGCGCCCCAAGGGTCATAGCCGATCCGCTCGAAGGGGATGCAATCGTGATCATCTTCAATGTCATCCTTGATCACGTTGTAATCGATGATATTGCCATCGGTCACAGTCAGCGCGCCGGTCTCGGACCATTCAAGATAATGCTTTTTCTCGGGGTCTTGGGCTGTCTCTTCAGGCAGATAAAAGCGCGGTGCGATCACATAGTAATGATGCTTGCCATTCACCAGCTTGCGCCACAGGTCGAGCCGCGCGGTGATATCCAACTTGCTGGAAAGGTCGAGCGCCCCAAAGCGCGCCACCTCGTTCCCTTCAGGGATGCAAAGCTCTCTATCAGCCTGCTTGTTCCAATCTTCCATATTGAAATAAGCTGTCTTGGCCGAGATCCAGACATTGAGATGTTTTGTCTTGAATCGCGCCTGATTGCGTGGCGTGCGGATTGCCTTTTGCTGCTCGGAGCGCAAGAACTCATCCCCGACCGACACCCCGAAATTCGGGTTTGCCTTGATCAGGTTCGCCGGATCTGTCCAGTCGTCGCCCTCGTCAATCGTATAGACAAGCCCGAATAGCTCATCATCTTCTATCACGCCCTCAAGAACATTCTTCAGCTCATCAAAGGCCAGGTAACATGGCCCCGCGATGTTATCGCCCGCCGTGGTAATCACCAGCATTAAGGGCTGATCGCGTGCACCCATACCGGTTTTAAGCGTGTCATAAAGCTTGTCGCTTGTGTGTTCGTGATATTCGTCAACGATTCCGCAAGAAGGCGATGCACCGTCGCCCGGATCGCCCACAAGCGGCTCAAACACCCCGCCCATTTTGGTCGTGAGCTTCTGCGCGGCCACCTCAACGCCCAAGGTGCGCCGAAACATGGGTGTGTTTTTCGCCATCAGGCGCGCCGGTTTGAACACCTCGAAGGCCTGTTTTTGTGTGGTCGCGCCGCTATAGACCTCAGCCCCATATTCACCGTCAGCTGACAACATATAGTTGCCGATGCCAGCGGCCAGCGCCGACTTGCCGTTTTTACGCGGCACCATGAGCCGCCCTTCACGAAAACGCCGTAACCCGTCCAGCTTGCGCACCCACCCGAACAGAGACGCCACAAAAAAACGCTGCCAAGGTTCCAACACAAGCCTTTTGCGCTGTGCCGCCCACCTGCCCTTTGTGTGGGGCATGGCCTCGATAAAGATAAGCACCTTTTCAGATTTGGCAGGATCGAAGCGAAAGCCGAACAGATCCCCCGCCGCTTGCTCCAGGTCGCGCCGGTGCCGCTCGCACGCCAACCGCACCCAGCGACAAGCCGGAATCACACCGCTTAGAATGTCGTCCACATATTGGAAGGCCGACGCAGTGCGTGGATATAGCTCAGCATCGATCACAAGCGCGCTCATGCGCCCATCCCTGCAAAGGGATTGTCAGCGTCTGGGAATAGATCGCCTTGCCCTTCTGCAAGCCCGCGTTCATCGGTTGGCGATAGGCCAAGCGCTGCAGTCAGGTTGCGCCATTGCCGCCAAGTCTCGTTTAGCTGCGCCACTTCTGGCCGTGATTTATACTGCGTGCCATTGCGCCCAGAGACCGAATAAGTCTCGCCCTCTTCCTGCAAGGTCGAGCGCAAGGCCCGCATGCGGATCAATGCACGGCAATATTCAGCCACCGTATCCACATAATAGGGCTTAAGCCTGCCTTGTAGTCCTAACTGTGGCGCGATCCTGTCCCAGATTTGCGCTTCATATTCGGTCAGGTCGAACGGTTTGAGCGCCGCCGCGTCCCGTTCTGCACGCTCTTCATGCGTCAACCCGTCTGTTGCCTTCATAGGGACAACATTTTCAAGATCCGGTTTTCTGCCTCTAGCCATATCAACCCCAAGCGGCCCGCCCGGTTCGGGTGCAAAGAACCGGGCAGGCCTTTCCAGTCACAAGAAAGGGCCAGCAGTCACCCGCCAGCCCTCACATGATGGAATTGGATTTAGTTAGGTTGATAAGTCGCGATATCTCTACTATGTAGCGATGGGAGTCAGATTTCGCTTTTTAAATATTTTTAGCATCTCACATTTGGTAAAATTCCATGACAGACAGAGCTGTTAATCACCACATCGTCCCAGAAGTATTGCAAAAGCAATTCTCGATTAACGGCGAACGAGTCCGGGTTTGGCGATCAAAAAGAGACAATGCAGGCCTATATCCTCCACCAGAAAAAAAGAAAATTTCCAAGTCTTTTGTTACACGTGACTACAATACTATTCTCAAAGGAACCAAACCATCGGACCATGTGGAGAAAGAGTTCTACGGGCGTGTCGACGATTTTTTAGGACGATGGCTCCCTGAAGTTGAGAATATATTGCAGAATAGGTCGGTTCCCGCTTTCAACCCCGGAGCTTTGGTATCTGTCAGAGAGATGGTCAAAGTGATGTTAATGCGTACTCCTGACTTTGCAAATTTATCTAGCGATATCGAAATAGGAAAAGATGTCGTCGAGAGCTCAATTCTTGCGCGGACACATCAAGGGCCAGAATCCCAAAGCGCTAGTGACCTTCTGTCAATTTTGGATGATAAAAAACAATTGGCTGCAATTGGACGCGACATTCGAGTTAGAGGTACAGTCTGCGGCAACAAAAAAATATCCGCAGTCTTGTCTGAATTTTTCCCTCATTGGGCTGTTTCGTCTACCAACCATTCTTTCATTCTATCAAGCCGTATGGTTTATAGGGTTGGGAATGGAGGCTCTAATGGACTGCTAAATCCAAACATGGAAATTTGGTTTCCAATTTCACCTAAAATTGCATTAGTCTTGACACGTAATATCAATAGCAACATTCCTCTAATATGCTCTGAACCACCAGAGCATATCAGGCAAGTTAATCTATACGCTGTAAAAAGCAGCTACGAAGTCGCTTCTCACTCTGAAAAGCTATTATCGTCTTTACTTCGTAGTAGGTAGATAGATAGGCATTCGACCGAATAGAAATTTATAACACATTGAAAATACTTTAATATTTGGTTTTTTCTTTTAAATTCCAGACTCTTAAAAATCTTTCATCCAGCCACATCAGCTGAAATGCCGCTTTTCGCTAAAATCTGCATTCGAGCATGAAAAATGCGATCTTCAAAAATAGTATTACCTAACCTCCGACTAAGTTGAAGTGCATCGTCAAAATAGCCAAGTGCACTTTCCGCTAAATTTATATTTCCAGTCAGTTCAAATTCTGTGAGAGCACAAACACCCTGGCGTTCTCTTATATTCGCTCTTCCCCATGAAAATTTCCCAAGATTTTTGTCAAGTTCCGTAATAGCACGAGCGAGCACAACATTTGCATCATCTAACCGGCCTTGTCGTATCAAATAAATCGCATATATATTTGACACTATCGCCAACTCTTCATCAGTATAATTAACTTTATCCCTTATAAATAAAGTTCTTTTCAATTTTTCTTGATCTTCTATTTTTTTAAAACCAATATCGATATCCATTTTATTTTTATTGACGATCACTTGATGATACCGCATCTCATTAACGTCACTTGATTTAAGAATTTTATATGCTTTTAGTTGATACTTATAAATCTTTTCCTTGTCGACACCAAGAAATTCATCGAAAAATCTCCTATACAAATGTAGACGAAGCGCGCTCAATCCACCTTTATCCCATTGTTTCCAAAATGGTTTCTCCAACTCACCAAGCGCATCTTTGAACAATAGATGGTCAGCCTGAATATGTCCAATATATGCATAATTGGAAAGCAACTCAGTGACGATATCCTCCATCACAGAATCTGGTAGCGTGATATATTTTCGTTTCAAGCTTAGCAGAACCGCAAGTATTAATTTTCGTGCAGTTAGAAAACTTCCCTTTTTCCTCTCAAACTCTATCGTATTACTAATATAATTAAAACAACAATTATAATCGCATAAATCTTTCAAAGAAACTCCAGATGCAAAAAATGTATTTTCGATTTGAGATCGACTCATATTATTGAATGACTTTTTACGAAATCTATTTTCTTTGATAGAATTGCGATTTTTTTCATAATGTTGTAAAATTATATATTCTTCTTCCTCGGTCACGCAAAGACGCTGAGTAAGTAATTTAAATTTATTTAAGGTCAATGTGGCCTTTCCGTTGACAATCTTGTTCCAATGACTTGCGTCTACTTCAGTCAGATTTTCGAGAAAATCACACTTTCCCACTCCCCTCTCTTCTGCCCTTGCCTCGATGAGCAGGTCAATTGCGCTCTGCACTGACTGTGCCATGGCCAGCCTTTTAAGATGGGCACCGGATCTAGCATTTAAATTACCCATAAAATTCAATTCCTTAAATAAAAAATTTTTCCAGATTATTTCCATATACGATCAATTTAAAACAGTTGTAATTTTATCTAATACCACTCAAATTTTCAACAGGGTTGTAAATGATGTACAATATCTCAAACTCATCTGCTTGCCATTCTTCTTCTCAGAAAATGCCAATCCAGCAATTGCAGGAGCATCTTCTAGATGCTCTATTTGTATCTGAAGACTTGGGAGACGAATTTATGTCTTATCTGATTAAAGTTGCAATTTTGGAATTAAGCAAAAGACCTTAGGTCTCTACTCCCGCCGCCTTCTTTGGCAATCTAACGGTATCTCGCGCCGCTCCAAATTATTCAGAAAATAATTTTTCATGACAATAAAATAAATAAATTCATACACTTAATGGGTTTTCTCTTTTAAATTCAAGCCCCGTAAAAATGCTTCTACCCCGCCGGTCTCCAGATGTTGGGTCTGGGAAGATTTGACCTCCCCCTCCCTTTCAGAAATAGAAGTCAGGCTCGGGCTTTGGCGATGGGCTTTGCGGTTCGCCGTTTGCTTCCATGCGCTGCTTGTCTCTGTTGTGGTGCGTCTCGCATAGGCTTTGCGTGTTGGCGTAGCTGAAGAACAAATCCCGATTGCCTCGATGCGGTTCGATATGGTCAACCACGGTTGCCGCTGTGGTCTTACCTTCTGCCAAGCACATCATGCAAAGCGGATCGCTCGCCAGCCTTCGCGCTCTGATTTTCTTCCACGCTGCCAGATTGTACCAACCGCGCCACGGATGCCGCTTGCGCCGTTCCTTGTCGTTGGTCCGCTCCCTGTCCTGCTTGGTTCGCTTTGGTGCCCATGGAGCCTTGAATGTGCTTGGTGCTGTTGGCATGGTGATTTCCCCTTTCCCTGTCTTGCTGAGCCTTACGAACTTTCAGCGCAGTCAGGCGGCCAGAGGGTATCAAACCACCAACCGGTCAGGAAACGCCCTGTCTCAGGATCGCGATAGTTGCCGGTCGGAATAGACCTGCCGCGATGTTTGACCCAAGCCTCCCACTGAGGCGAATACTGCACCACGAACACCCGCTGACGCTCTGGCGGCACTGGCGTTCCCGCCTTTGCCTTGGCCCTCGGATTTTGCTTGAGCGCTCTCGGATTGAGCCCCATCTCTCGTGTTGTCTTGCCGAAGCTGGCAGGCGTCAGCCCCCAACGCTTCATCGCCCTTGCCCGTTCATGCGGTTCCATCGCCATCAAGGCGCTCAAATCAGGCCGATCATGGGATTTAGGGTTATTTTGGTTAATTGGTGGTTCAAGGGCGCTCACTGGTGAGACCCACCCCGCGCAATTCTGAGAGGGAGGGCGCTCATTTTGAGTGGGGGGGCACTCATTTTGAGCGGGCCTTGAAATGTCTACATTATTTTCATTCGCCGTTACGTCAGCTTCGCCTTGTTCTGGCTCGCAATCGGCCTCGCTTTCAGGCTCAACAACAGCCACGCCAGCGCCGCCCGCACTGCCGATTTGAAGATAATAGACGTTTGATGTTTGCGATCCGTCTGCCCTCTTGCGCTCCACACGCATGATCAAGCCCAAGGCCTCCAGCCGAGCAACGCAGCGGCGCACAGTCGCAGCGCTGGCCACGGCCTTTTCGCTGATTGTGTCATTGGAAGGCCAACAAACGCCCTCATGATTGGCGCAGTCGGCCAGAGCCATCAAGACCAGCTTTGTTGTGCCACTTACGCTCTGCAAACCCCAAGCCCAATTTGATGCACGCACGCTCATTTCAAGCCCCCTTGCCGCCGCAAATAGACCTCAGTGCCAACCAGCCACAGCGCAAAGGCGCCATAGCCAACAGCTCGACCAACACCGCCCACCCATGAAGGCGTACTCACAAGCCCGTCAGGGCAAAAGAAAGCCAAAGCTGGAACACCGATCAACGCAAAGGCAACAAAGCCGCACAGCAGCCCCACAGCAGCCGCAATCAATAATCTGCGCATTGCAGCTCGGCCTTTCTGAATTTATGCACCTCGGTCAAGAGCGCTACGGCCTTGTCACCAAACAGGCGCGCCGTGCCCAAATGCGCAGAAAAGGCGCATCCAAGGTCAACCAGCGTTGGCGCTTCAAGCACCTCTTGGCAGGCTTCCATAAATGCCGCCTCTGTTACAATCCCGATTTTATTGGCCCGCTGCACAAGGCCCGCGTTATAGCTCTTCATGCCGCGTCCCTCCATTCCGTTTTGACAGTGGGGACTACGCAACCTTCGCTTGAATTAAAACAAGGTAGGCTTAAGCTGTTTGCGATCCAGACGGAGGCCAGCCGATGACCCGCAGCTACATTTTGCGTAAAAAGAAAAACATGCGATCCCGTGCGAGCAATCGACTGAAGGCTCAGAAGGTGGAAATCGTAGAACCAACAGCAACCATACTGCGCAAGGAAGTAAAGCGCTCGACCATTTGGCGCATCTTTGAGATGGCAGGCATCGTAGCGGCCCTTGCAGGGCTTGGGATTGCCATCGCTGATAATCGGGTCTCTCAGGAAGGTCTTCGGCTTGCTAGAGAAGAGAATAGGCAGAACCAGGTTCTGCAAAGCTTGCAAATTATTTCGACGAACTCTCCAGGTTCGGTAGGAAAAAAGGAAGCTCTCGAAACGCTGCATAAGGAGGGTAAGAGTCTGTCCGGAATCGATTTGTCCTGCCATAAGTGGGGCGAACGAAAGTTTATGAGTGATCTGGCTCCTTATTCCGCGTACCAGTGCCTTAAAGGCGCTCAAATCAGTTTTTTGGAATTGCCAAATGCTTCTGTTGATGACGCAGATTTTAGCGGAGCCGATCTTAGTGAGTCCAACTTCGAAGGTGCTCAAATGAAAGATATAAATCTGGTTGGAGCGAATATTTCGTATGCAAATTTCAAAGGCGCCAATCTGGTGTATGCCAAATTGAATGATGTTGGTCGTGGTACTCTCGTTTGGGGGACAAATTTTGTCAACGCTAATTTGGCGAGCGTAGATTTCACAGGAGCTCGTATAATACAAGCGAGCATTTCGCACGCAAATTTGTATCTCGCGAACTTTACCGGCTCCTACTTTGGCTCGATTGATTTCACCGGTTCCAATCTCCAAGGAATTCGCACAACAAACGCGAGTTGGGATGTTGTAATACTGAAGAATGCTGATCTGGCTG
Source organism: Cohaesibacter marisflavi (assembly GCF_963665895.2). Taxonomy (NCBI): domain Bacteria; kingdom Pseudomonadati; phylum Pseudomonadota; class Alphaproteobacteria; order Hyphomicrobiales; family Cohaesibacteraceae; genus Cohaesibacter; species Cohaesibacter marisflavi. The sequence continues at coordinate 1,635,591 of NZ_OY762534.1, forward strand.
GTGTCAACTTTTCGAACTTTTCTGAGCTGAATATTCTCGACCTTAGTGGTGCAGATCTGTCGGGTGCCAACCTGAAAAACGTCAATTTTCGAGATGTCAATATCAGCAACACTATTTTCTGTCATACAGAACCATACACTATTGGTGTAGCTTTGAATGATTTTGGCATTCCGGCTTGCGCCAAAAATCTCACACAAAGACAGTTTGAAAAAGCTTGGGCTTGGAAAGATCAAATGCCGATTACGGACGGTTCGTATGGAGCATTGGGCCTGTCCATTACGAAGCTTTGCGATCCCGCCCTTCGGCCTGAATATGAAAAGTCTCAAAAGTACGGTATTCCCAAAGGCTGCCAGTGAACTTCGCATCACGCCACCTCCCTTTGTTCTCTCAAGGCTCTGTGCGCGTCTGAGGCGGCTTGTTCGGTTTTGGCTTGGTGTTCGCTTAGGAGATAGAGCAGACCGTGCAGCATTTGGCCCTCACGGCCTTTGCAAAGCGTTTCATTGGCGACGAACAGCATCGCGTCAATCAGCGTGCGTTCGGCCTCCAGAGCAAGGTCTATCTGGTCTAGGGAATGAGACAGAGCGCAAGCGCGCCTCTGCCTTGAGGAATGGCAAGTCATCATGAAAGCCTCTAGCATGGCGTTTAGACACCACTCACAGAGAGCTTCTGACGACCCACTGGTGAGCGGGAGGTTCAGAACCTGTGCTAGACAGGCGGGCTTATTCCCCTTGCGGGTATTGTATTCACCGCCCTCCCGCCCATAGGCGAGTGCGCACGCAATACGGCCATTTTCCGGATTTCGGGCACAAAAATACCGCTGACTGTCGGGTGCGGTGTCCGCTAGCAAAAGAGGTTCTGACGCCTCACCCGGAATCATGCGCTGTTTCGGTAGGATTGTCAAATAGAGGTTCTTTGGACGCACACCTGAGACTTGAACAGAGAAGACACGTTTGCTACGCAACCATAAGACGAATAAGTGGCAATTTTTGAATGGACGAAGTAAATGCAGCCTGTAACTCAAGAGGTACTTTTTTGGGGTCTCTCGCTCGCTGATTGGCGCAGCCTCGTACTCATCACGGCTGCCCCAATAGGCATTTTTCTGGCGGTCTGGCGCTCCATCGTTTCTCATTCGCATCTCAGGCTGACTGAAGCAGGGCAACACCTGGATCGCTATCAGAAAGGCTCGGATATGTTGGGGAGCGAGAAAACAACCATCAGACACGCAGGTATACTGACCCTTACGGAACTTGCAAGTATTGACCCAGAAGGTAGAGCCTTCGAAATCTTTTGCCTCCTTTGTGGATTTTTGCGTGAAAGACTCGAGAAACCGGAAAAACTTAGAAAACCAGATGCTGATTTCGCATTGAAATGGGTTCTGTCGTTTAGCGGCAACTTTCCCAATATGATCCATTTCAATTTTGTCGACCGCGTCGTAACTAGCAGTTTCAGAAAGAAGGTGGAAGAAAGAGATGAAAAGCTCAGAGATAGCTCCGACCTGTCTAGTTGTATTATTCAGAACTTCTCCCTTAAAGACGCATACGTATCTGATTTCACTTTTTACAACACGAAGTTCACAGAGTGCAATTTTAGAAATTGTCACTTTTCGAGAGTAAAATTTACCAACACCACCTTCGGTTATATCAACTTCTCTAACTGCAGTTTTCACCTTTGTGACTTCGATGGTGCGATTTTTGACAATGTAGTCATGGAAGGAATTGACTATGATCCTAGCGGTATACAAGCAGTACTTGAGATTGGCATACTCACTGAAGAACAGATGAAAAATATTCAATTTAGATAAAACATCTAAGCAAGAGACATCACCGATAGGTTTTTGTCTTAATTCATTATCTCGACAAATCAACAGATTGACCCGTTCAGCCATCACGCCGCCCTCCTTGCCGTTGCTTCAATCTCTGCCCCCCATTGGTCGGCCATCGCGTCGGCAATACCGGTGAAAAAGCGCGATCGTTCCTTGGCTCTTTCAGGCCCCGGTGGCATACGATGCACGCGCGCCTCTCGCCCCTCTACAATATCGGTCGGTTCGAGATTGGGCAGGCCCTTCAACCAAAGACAGGTGCGTTTGACCTCACCATGGCCAAACTGCCATGGCTGGATTGATTGGCTGAATTCCTGATAGTTCACGATCAGCTTTTTGGCGTGCTTGTGCATCACCGGGTTTTCGACCGCGATATGCGGAATAGGAGCGTTCCACATGGCCGAGAACAGCGCAGCACCCTCCTCCAGCTCCCGCCACATCTCAGCCAGCGTTTTGCCCTTTGGTGGCTTGCTCAGCCAGCGCACACCGCTATTGCAAAGCCTCGTGCAAGGCGGGTGCGCCACGATCAGACAATCCCAGCCATCATGCAGCACGTCGCGAACATCGCCCATAATGTGCCTATTCGGCCTATTCTCAGTCGGCAATAGATCGCAAGACCAGGCATCATGACCCCGGTCAAGAAAGGCATTTCGGACGATCCCGGAAAACTCGCAGGCAACAATAACCTTCGCCATCACGCCACCTCGCGAAAGCTTGGTGATACCCTGCGCCTTGCAGTTGCAAACGAGGACAGATTGTCGTTTGCTGCTAAGGGTTTTATGAAGAAGAGGTTCCAATGGGCAAGCTCAACAAAACTGCGATAATTCAACTCATAGCGATCTTCGCTTTCGGCTGTGCCATTGGAGTTGCATTCCCCAGTTTGTGGGATCTCTTTAATAACCAGCCCCTCAGAGGGTTTGAAGGCTTCTACTACCTCATATCTCCTATTGTCACCGGAGCGGCAGCCATCGGGGCTATCTACTATGCTTTGAAGGTTAGAGATGGAAACTTGCTGATCCAGAAACAGGTCGAACTCGCAAGAGAAGGACAGCTTGCCGAAAGATACGCAAGAGCCGCAGAAATGCTCTCTAGCGATCAAAGGGGAGAATTGAGAGAAGCAGGGATTTTGCAGCTCAAGGCCCTTGCACTCACAGATACAACTGGAGACTATTATTTCCCGGTGCAAAATTTGCTTTGTACGTTTATACGCTCGAGAAGCCGAAGCTACTCTCACCAGTATGACACATCCAGCAGCCTCAAAGCAGCAATTAGAGCAATATCTGAATTGCGCAATGAAGTAGGATCGAAACACGACGATCAGTGGCGCCCCCAGCTTGGAGATGCCAATTTCAGGCGCTTCTACGAAAGCAAGATCCGCATCAACTTCAAAAATGCGGATTTGTTTAAAAGCACTTTTGCTACTTCGAATATAGAGAATGCTAGTTTTGAGAACGCCAATCTGTTTGGCTCTAGCCTTGCAGCTACAACATTTAAGAATACAAACTTTACTGGTGCTGAGCTGAAAGAAGCAAACCTTCAAAACATGGTGATAGACACAGAAACGCTCGATACACTTACTCTTGATCCGAAGAAGTGGGTAGCAATTAATAAAGGCGATAATTTTCGAATTACGCATGCACAACCCCGAGAAGGTTTGGATTGACATATCAACGCTCCCCCTTCTCATCCCGCATCCGCTCCAGCGCCACAAAGCGCGGAAGAGTAACCCTGTTTACCCCACCTCCATTGCCGCATTGCATGCGGGTGTAACAGAGCTGCACACGCCCCTTATCGTCGCGCTCTACCGTCGCGGCCTCGCGCTCGCGTCTGACGCGCTCTTGCACCCGCTTCGGTGCTTCAGCGCGTAAAGTCGGCCCCATCAGAGGAACACCGCCAGAAAACAGCTGCGCGCTGCGATTGCCCCGATCATTGATCATCACTCACGCCCTTCATTGCAGCCTCTTGCGGCAACAGCTCGTTAAGCCGGTCCCGCACCGCGATTGCTTCATGTAAAAAGAGATTGCGCTCGCGCCAGTCGGGCGAGTTCCATGGCCCGTGCATGGTCACAACTGGCGGATTAAAGCCGCGCTGCTCAATCAGGTTAATTTGAATACGTCGCGTTTCGAGCCGGTCAATGGATGGCCGATAAGGACGCCGCCTTGGCTTCAGCATAGCCGCCCCCTGCCCTCAACCGCCCGCTGCGCGATCTGGTCAACAAAGCTTTCAGCTTCGCCTAGCATCGAAAATCCGAACATTCGATAAGCACGATTTCCTAGCCCGCTTTGCACATGGCTAACGGTTGCCGTGAGGTCATCAGCCGCAACAATGCGCGGCTCCACCAGCCGGTCAAAATACTGGATAGCCCGAGACACAGCCCCGGCCTCAACGATCCACCCAGAATGAACGATGCTCTCGCTCGTTGCTTCGCAAAGACCTTTCGCTGGCATGGTTGGCTCTCGTTTCACTCGTTTGCCTTCCCTCACGCAATCAAGGCAATGCGCTTGCGAAGGCTTTCGCCCTCGTCAGCCAAGGCCCAAAGGTCAAGAACAACATTTTCAAGATTGCTGACTTCCGCTTCCAGCGCAGGGCTTGCCAGCCGCAACACGGCCACGCGGTCAACGGCATTGCGCACGCTGGCATGGTGCCGGTCAAAAACCTGCCCCACCATCACAGTCGAGCAGCGGCCAATCTCTACGGCCAGATGCTGCGCAATATGGCGCGCACCACTGATTTCTATGTGATCGCGCTTTTCTACAAAAATCTCTTCAGGCTTCAGGAAATAGCGCTCACTGACTGCCGAAGCCGCGATGATGCAATAGGCAAAATCGCGAAACCGCTTGCCCTCTGGCAACTCGGTATATTTCAGCGCGAAAGAGGCATATTCGCCCAGAGCGTAAGAGCGCCTAAAGCCAAGTTGACGTTGGAAGCGAAAGGCACAAAGCTTGTAAGGGTCCGCACTGCATGCCGTTGGTTCGGGATTGCTCTTGCCCTTTTTACGCTTGAAGACATGCGGCACCTTATCCAGCATGTCAGGGCCAAAGCCGAGCGCATCAAAGGTCAGTTGCAAAGGAGGCAAGGGTTTAACGGCCATCCGCGCCCCCTTTCCGCCCGTTCGGCTTCTTGGCGCTGGCCTGCGCCACCTTTGCCTTGAAACTCTCTTTGAGAGACAGCGCATTGAGGTGTAGCCGGTCCGCCGCTTCAATCAGATCATAATCGAGGATTTCCGAAACCGAGATTTGCGCATCGTCTTCCAGTGCCTTGCTCATACCAGCCAACAGACCGGCAAAATCAGAGCTGACGCCAGCCACAGCACCAGCCCCCGCTGGCACCGGATTGCAATCCGAGCACGGCACGGCCTGAAGGCCTGCCAGCTCCAGCAAAAGCCGAAGCGCCCGCAGGGCTTCCCCATCAGAGAAGGCAATCAAATCGGCTAGCATAAACAGCGAAAGCGATTGTTGCCGCATGTCGTCTTGGCTGGAGCGCCGCCGCAAACAGCGATCAATGCTCTGCTTGCGATATCCGGTAACTTCTGCCAGCGCGTCACTGCCAACCGTTTTGACGTCCAGCTTACTCGCCGCCAGCAGTTCGCCATAGATATCGCGTCCGTTGAAATTGCATAAAAGCTTGTGTTCGCCGCTCATGAGCCATCCGCCGCGCCAGAAACATGGAATTCAACCTCACAGCCTTGCAGACTGAGAGCATCAACAGAGCGCCAGCGGAAAAGGGAAACAGGAACGGAAACACCCTTCTCTAACCCCATGAGGAAGAGAGGAACGAACCAGGACGCAGGAAAAGACCCCAAGACAACATTATTGGAAACAGCAGACGCGCCAACGCCCAGCCGCTTTGCAACGGACCTAGCTCCCAAATCACCCACGATGCATTTTGCTGTGCTCATAACAGCAATAATCTTCAAATTAATTGAAGTTTGTCAACTGCAAGTTTCTTTAATGTTCAACTTTTTTGAATTGTGCGATTGTTTGGGCATGAAAAACACAAATGAATCAGATCCGCAGATCATTGCACAACGCCTAAATTGGCTCCTTGACTACTTGGAGCTAAGCCAGGTTGAATTTGCTCGCACGATCAACGCATCCCCAACCACTCTTAGTAATTGGCTAAGCGGGAGAAGTCGTTTGTCTCTGGACGGAGCCCTTTCCATCCGAAAGACCTACGGGGTTTCATTAGATTTTCTATATCTAGGAAGAGCGGATACATTGCCGCAACAAATCGCCAAGGCATGGGCATCAAGTCCGCGCGTCAACCATTCGAGCAAATCTAGCGAGAAACCAGACGCCTGACAGGCATCAATCATTAGCAGCAACTTGATTTCTCTTTCACTCATAACGCGCCTTCCCACACAGTCATTATGAGAACAAAACAGAAACATTGCAACCTAGGATTTTCAGGTATCCATAGCATTTAGCTACTTAACTCACTTGAATTTATGAAGACAAACACCAAATCAAAATCAAATCTGAATAATTTTCTTCCATTTTGCAGTTTTCTTTCATACCATAAAGTGGACGAGGGAGGCGTCATAAATGAGTCGGTTCAATTATGAGGAAAACTATGAGCCATTTGACAGAAGAAGACGTAAAGGCAATTCTCAACCCATATCACGGAACTCTGCGACAACTAGTGTGCTCCGCATATGAAGAGTTCGTGTTTTACAAAGCCTCCAGAGCCGAAAGAGCTAAGAGCCCAGTGAGGTACCCTCGTACAATTGCTAATTTCGTGTTTGACGAAATTGCAAATCTCGCGAGTTCCGAATTTACTCTAGACAAAGACGTCGCAATTTTCGAGCAACCGCAAACGATCAAGCTCTTAGTGCAAGGGCAAGTGATTATTAGGTTCAAAAAAGGCGATAGCGAAGGTCTCGGGCGAAACGTCATGACTCAAGCAGAAATGGACTTCATAGATCCACAGCAATCGCTTCCAGGACTCCCCAAGGAAGCCGAAAAGGTTGAAATTACATGGAAACCTAATGTATTAGGCACCGAGATATCATCAGTTTCTGTCGTCTCTAGAAGCGGATCACATTCAAATTGGAGCTACGAGATCCCAGAAGAAGAATCTGGCCGCGATTTCAACATCGTTCCGATACCCCCACATAATCCCAGCAACAATCCACCTTTGGTTTCTGTAAAGAATCCAAACAAAACAGCATCAAGTGAATAACCATGGCAACTTTTGGAGATCTACTCAGACTAGCAAGGCAATTTCGCAGTTTGACGCAAAGAGATACAGCAGCCAAACTGAATATTCCACAAACGCTTTTGTCTCGCCTTGAAAACGATCTCGTAGAACCTGATCAGAAGCTCATTCAACGGGCTTCTGATTGCTTTAATTTACCAATCCCCTTTTTTTCCATTCCTGATCGCGTCTACGGCCCACCAGTGAGCGTTCATACAATGTTTAGAGGAAATAAATCTGAGGTCTCAGCTCCCGTTATTGATCAAATAACAGCGGAACTAAACATCCGAATTTTTCACCTAAATCGCCTCTTGCAGCAAGTTGATATTCACGCAAAGACTGAAGTTCCAAACCTTCCGTATGATGAGTGGGAGTCCGCAGAAGAGATCGCTAACAAGGTTAGGTCTTTCTGGAGAGTACCAAGTGGGCCTATAAAAAACCTGACACGATTAATCGAAGAAGCAGGAATCATAATAGGAGAAACCAATTTCAACGGACTATCAATTAGCGGCGTCACTTTTGCAGCACCGGGAAAGCCACCTATATTTTTAATAAACAAAGAACACCCCGCTGACAGAATTAGATTCACCCTTGCACACGAACTCGGACACCTCGTAATGCATCGCTTTCCGTCTCCCACAATGGAAGATGAGGCCAATCAGTTTGCCTCTGCTCTTTTGTTGCCACGCAATGAAATGCAGCAGGTATTTAGCGGCAGAAAAATTACTCTAGAGCTTTTGGCGTCTTTGAAGAAAGAATGGAAGGCATCTATGCAATCGCTTCTTATGTGCGCAAACGATATGGGTTTCCTGACACCGAACCAAAACCGATACTTGTGGCAACAAATTAGTAAGCGAGGTTGGAGGCTAAAAGAGCCTGCGAGTTTAGATATCGCCTTCGAGCCCCCCTCTGTTTTGCCATCAATAATCAAAGCTCACCTTAAAGAACTGAGCTTTAGCTTTGAAGAGGTCCTAAAAATCACTAGCTTCAACAAACCTGATTTTGTCGCTCTATATGGCGATTTTGAAGAAAAGCAGCCAACTAGGCCGACGTTGCGTATTGTTAGCTAGGTAATTATGTAGCCCCGCCCAAGCGAACATTCTTTAAAAAAATCCTTAAAAGGCGCACCTTAACAATGTGAGCTGCGCCTTTTTCACGCGCTTGTTGCAACCCCTTTTACAGTCTAAAATATCCTTGTCGCAAAGCACCAATCAGGATCTAACAAGGTGCTGTATATCTATTCCGAAATTGCAGCAATCACCCTTGCGCTAATCGTCGTTTATTTAATGATGACCGGCGCAAAAGGCCAAACTAACACGGCCATCAAAGAGCGCAAAGGGTTTGAACGCAGCTATGAAGAGGAAAGGAATATGATCAAGCTTACTTCTAGTGAAACGGCAGAAACTCTCAACCAATTAGAGGCAACCCTCATTGAAGCCATTTCACAAGCCGACAAGCTTGACGATGCACTCCTTTCCTACACGCTCTCAATGTCTCTACAACAAGTGCGATACATGATTGAGCAAGCTAATTCGTTCGATCAACAACATCAGTTGCACTCATGAAATTCAATTTATTTGAATTTTTATATTGACTATTCAATTTATTTGAATTTAATATTCTTCTTGCGCAAAGCCATGTATTCATCACCATACAAGGCGATGGCACGCGAGAGACAAGCATTCCTCCCTCATCTCTTGCGCCAACTGGAGAAAGGCAGATGCAAGAGATCTATATTCCAATGCGGCGGCGCTCTTGCAAACCAGCTTTGAAAGCCACCTTTTTCGCCTTGCGGGAAGGCCTTTCATATTTGGGGGTGATGGCCAGCACATCTGCTTTTCTCCTTTCTCTTTTTATTCTTTCAGGAGCAATCCAATGACCAACAATGGCGGGGTCGCAGCCGATCAGCTGCGCGCATTTATCGAACGCATCGAGCGGCTCGAAGAAGAGAAGAAAGCCATTTCCGACGATATCAAGGATATCTACGCTGAAGCCAAGGGCAACGGCTACGACACCAAGGCCATGCGCCAGGTCGTCCGCTTGCGCAAACAAGACGCCAATGAGCGGCAAGAGATGGAAGCCTTACTAGACCTTTACCTACATGCGCTAGGAATGGCAGGTACAAGCGCATAGCGCTCAACGCCGGAGCAAGCGGACATGCCGCGCGCCAGTTCATTGCGCAGCAATGAACGAGAGCCCAAAGACCGAATGAGTTTCAACGCAAAGAGGCAAGCAAAATGAGAAATCTGGGAATTTGGGCAGTGCTTTCTTTCGCAGTCTATGGCCTGTATGTGATGAACGAAAATCAGACAACACCAACGGACCATGGCCGGGTCTCAATGCCGATTTGCTCCAGCGGCAAACGCGTCTCTTGCGTTGTCGATGGCGACACTTTCTGGCTCAAAGGCACCAAATACCGCCTCAAGGATGTTGATACGCCTGAAACGAATGGCCAATGCAGCGGAGAACAGCGCTTGGCCGCCAACGCCACCAGAGCCCTATCAAGCTTCCTCAGCAAAGGCGAAATCAGCTTGCGCACCTATGGTGAAGGCTACTATGGCCGTACGCTCGTCAAGGTATCAGTCGATGGACAGGACGCAGGCAAATACCTCCTGCAACAGCGCCTAGCCCGCCGCTGGCCCGATGGCCCTAAATTCTGGTGCAACGACTAAGCCCAGCCCAATCAATCATCTGTCCTATTTCAACTTGTTCAAACGCCAATGACCAAGCGAATTGTCATGTCTGCATGTCTGACTTGGTCACGCCCACCATCATCAAACGAGAATAGCACCATGCCTGATTATGTACGTGCTTCCACCATCGCAAATAAACATGGTTTCACGAGCCGCTATTGGATAAGGCAAGCTGCTGAAGGGAAAATTCCCGGAGCGTTCCAGCCATCAGGCCCAGGCGGTCATTGGCTATTTGACAAGAAGCTTTTTGAACGCTGGTGGGAAACCCGGAAAAGGAGTGTTAATCAATGGCCAATGTCTACAAACGTGGGTCGAGCTATTGGGGAAGAGTTACCCGGTCCGGTAAAGAATACAGGCGTTCTCTCAAGACAAAAGATAGACGCACTGCTGAAAAGCGCCTGCAGGACTGGATAGGCGAATTAGAGCGGATTGCTTGGGGCGAAAAGCCCCGCAAATCCTTTGCTGATCTTGCCGAACGCTTTATCCTCGAACATCTACCCACCCTTAAACCCAAATCAGCTATTCGCTATGGCGTATCGATCAAAAACCTAAATGCCCTAATGGGTCATATGATGGTCGACGAAATCACCCGGTCAGTGCTATCTGATTTCGAAGTCTCTAGGCGCAATGATGGCGTTACCGCTGCAACAGTACGCCGCGATCTGGCTTGCCTTTCTTCCATGCTAACAAGCGCGATGGATTGGGAATGGATCGATATGAATCCAGTTCCAACCTTCTTACGTGCCCGCAGCCGAAGAGGCTTGAAAGAAAGCCCGCCGCGCACCCGCTATCTGTCAGCCTTTGAAGAAAAGCACTTGCTGGCGCACACCACGCCTGCTGTCCAGCTAGCAATCGAATTGGCAATCGACACCGGCCTAAGGCGTGAGGAATTATTCTCGCTCACATGGAAACAAATAGACCTGTCGGCAGGCGTCATCAAATTAGGCACAAACACCAAATCCGGCAAACCACGCGAAGTTCCGATCCTGCAACGGGCCCGCACAAATCTCGGCACACATCCTCGGCACTTCAAAAGCCCTTATGTCTTGCGCCACGATGACGGGAGACGCCTGCAAAATATGCAGAAAGGCTTCAAAAGCGCATGCCGCCGCGCAAGGATAACAGACCTTAAATGGCACGATTTACGCCGAACTGCAGGGTGTCGCTTGCTTCAGGACTATGAATTGTCCATGGAAGAGGTAAGCAAAATTTTGGGTCACAGTTCCGTTGTTGTTACAGAGCAAAGATACGCATTTCTTGACATGGAAAGGACAAGAAACAAAATTGTTGCTCGCACAAAACTCGGCACAGGCGCAACGGACTAAATCGAATAATAACGTTATTTCAATTATATAGGATATGCGCGGTCTGAACTCTGACTCCGTCGGTCCTGGTTCGAGTCCAGGATCCCCAGCCAAAATTTCTCTTAAAATCTTAAAGCAATTTGATAGTTGTTTGATCCAAGCAATTGGATCATTGCAGCTTGCTATAATCAGCTCACCTTCTTTCTTAAGCGCTTGGTCCAATGATTGCCGCTTAGGAAACAAGGACGGCAGGCAGCGGTCTTTTTCGCGCCACCTGCCAGCTGAAATCAATTGCGGGCAAATGGGGCGATTGCGATTCCTTCCTTGATGAAGGCCTCACGCAAGTCTTTTGCTGTGGCAACAGCGCCTGGCGTATCCCCATGAACACAAATAGATCCAGCTTCTACAGGAAGCTTTGTGCCTGCTGTTGTGGGAATATATCCATCACGCACCATGGCGAGCGCCTGATCGACCGACTGGGCATGATCCTTGATCACGGCCCCCTCTTGGGAACGCGGCGTCAACATGCCATCTGCGGTGTAGGTGCGGTCTGCGTAAACTTCACACACCACCTCAAGGCCTGCTTTTTCGGCAGCCTTCATGATTTCGGAATAAGGAAGCGCCACGACCACCAGCTTGGGATTGACCGCAACCACAGCCCGTACACAAACCTCTGCCAATACAGGATCTTCTGCTGCCATATTGCCAAGTGCCCCGTGCGTCTTCATATGGCTGATAGGCCAGCCGAGCGCGCGTGCCATGCCGTCAATCGCAGCGATCTGATAGATAATTTGCGCCTCAAGATCTTCTGGCTTGTCACCCATGATGCGTCGGCGCCCGAAGCCATAGAGATCCATAAAGGAAGGATGCGCCCCGATGGAAACGCCCTGCGCTTTGGCTGCAAGAATCGTGTCGCGCATCACGACGGGATCGCCCGCATGAAACCCGCACGCCACATTGGCGGTGGAAATGATTTCCAACATCGCGGCATCATCACCGATGGTATAGGCACCGAAAGCCTCGCCCATATCACAATTCAAATCGACTGTTTTGGTCATGTTACCAACCCTTTCTGTATGAGTTTCTTGATATAGGAAAGACGCGCTTGCATCAAATTAACGACCCGCGCTCTCACTGAAGTACAGCAGACAGTTCAATCCACAATAACAAGCACAAGAAACACTTGATTTTGCATTTCAGCTAATGCATACAGATGGTATACCATCTTGACAAGATGTTGCCGCACCAAGGGCGGTTTATCCCACCTTCAGCACCCGGATCATTCATAGCGTGATGCCGGGTGCTTTTTTTGTGCTGCTTCCAGAGAACTTTAGAAGGTACGCGCGTTAGGCCTCCGGCCTTATCACCCCCCCTATTCAGCCACCTCCAACGGGTCGCTCAGGCAAAATGCCGAGAGCAGATTGGTCGCCAGAGCGAAATCGTCCAGTTCCATATGCTCTTCAGGGTTATGGCTGCCGTGGTCGTTACGGATGAAGATCATACCAGTCGGCACGCCAGCTGCGGCAAATACAGCAGCATCGTGGCCAGCACCGCATGGCATGGTGAGCGTTGTCTGTTCAAGATCCTGCGCACAGCTTTCCAGCCCCTTTACAATGGAAGGCTGCATTTTGGCGGGCGTACTGGTCGATATCTTGCCCATATCGAGCCGAACACTCTGCTCGCGCTCAATGACAGCAATGGCCTCGTGCAGTTTCTCCTGCATTAGCTGCAGCGTCTCGGGCTCCTCGCTGCGCACGTCGAGAGAAAAATCGACTTCACCAGCAATCTTGCTGAAAGCAGCCTCATCGGGATTGGTGGAAAACTGGCTAAAGGTGACGACCAGATCATGACCTTCGTCGGCCAGCTGCATCCAGGCTTCATCAAGGCGCACTACCAGCGTGGCAACAGCGCGCACCGCATCGGCCCGACAATCGCGTGGGGTGCCGCCAGAATGACCATATTCCCCAAGGCAGCGAGCTGCTCGGTAACGGAAAGAACCGCGAATACCGGTGACAATCCCGACAGGGATCTTTCTATCCACAAGAACAGGCCCCTGCTCGATATGCGGTTCGATGAACATACCAACTGTTTCAGCCGAAAGGAAAGCGTTTCCGGCTGCAATGGACTTTGCATCACCACCATTTCCGTCAATAGCAGACAGCAAAGATACGCCGTCGGAAGAGCGCTTAAGAGCCGTAAGCTCATCGCCATCCAACCGACCAAACGCCATGCGGCTGCCAATATAGGAAGCACCAAACCAGACACTTTCTTCGGCCCGTATGGCCATGACAGTGATATCACGCTCCGGTTTGATACCGGCCTTTACAAAACCGGATACAACAGCCAACCCCATCAAAACGCCAGCAGCGCCATCAAAGTTGCCGCCACGGGGCACTGAATCAAGATGCGAACCAATCATTAAGCCGGGGCCGCTTTTACGACCCTTGAGGGTCATATAGAGGTTACAACCGGCATCAATTTTTGTTTCAAGGCCCAGTTTGCGCGCTTCGCGCCGCACCATATCATGGGCGATCTGTTCGCCTAGCCCGAAGGACGGACGCGTAAAGCCAAAGGCATTGCTGGTGCGCTGCTCCAATTCGTCGAACAGTTTGCGAGCAAGGTCTAGATCGGCCGGCGGTGAGTTACGCCCTTCCAATTCGAGCGCGACAGCGCCCTCCGAGTGCGATGTCATTGCGGTGTAAGTCTCCGTATAATACTCGCGCGAACATGGTCGAGATGCTCACGCATCGCTTCAGCCGCCTCTTCGCTTTTGCCTTGTTCCAAAAGATCTATGAGGGCCAAATGCTCCTGACAGGTCGATGTCAAGCGCTCGGGAATGCTGCGCAGGTCAAAAATCTGGGTTTGTCGTCTCAGAGAGTGGATGATTTGCGCGAGATGTGCATTTCCGGCCATGTTAGCGATCGCTCCATGCAGACCATCGTCAACGGCGCGAACGGCTTCGCGATCAGGTCGAGTTGCGCCTTTTTCTGCGCCATCAATCAGGTCATGCAAGCGCTTGCGCAGGTCTGAAATCGTCTCCGCAGTCAAATGACCCGCAGCAAGCCGCGCCGCTTCCGGCTCAAGCAGCAGGCGGATCTGGAGCACTTCCATATAATCCTCGATGCGCATCTGCTTGACCTGAAGCCCACGGCTGCCATGACGCTTCAAAAGACCTTCGCTTTCAAGCATCAACAGAGCATCCCGGATGGGGGTGCGCGACATGTCCAGCGTTTCAGCCAACCGACGCTCGGTCAACATTTCCCCCGGCTCGGCTTCTCCTGAGAGAATGAGTTCCAGGATCTTTTCATAAGCCTGTTGGGCCAGCCGCTTACTGGTCTCGATCAGCATGCTTTTCTCGCTCTTCTAGTTCCACAAGTCACGTACAGATGCCGTTTATCGGCAAGGATGAGCCTATACCACTCTCCTTATACTCATCCCATCCTTACAATTCAAACAGCCGAAAATACTGCATGTATTTTATTGAGAGACAATCTGAATTCATGTGGTTGACCTTTGGTATACCATACTTTAAGCTCAATGCAACGCAACGATCAAAAAAGGACGAACCACTCGTGGATAGCCTCGTTCAACCAAGCCTCCCATTCTCCAGAGAGGAGCATAAAGCCCGCCACAATCGCCTGTGTCAGAAGATTGGTGAAGCGGGTTGCGAAGCGATGTTGGTATTTGCTCAAGAGAGCATGTATTGGCTAACCGGCTTTGATACCGGCGGTTTTGTCTTTTTCCAGTGCCTTGTTGTTCCCGCAGATGGCCGCGAACCCATCCTCCTCACCCGTCGTCCGGATCTTGTGCAAGCCAGACAAACCAGCACGATTTCCGACATTCGGATCTGGTGGGATTCAGAGGAAGCCGATCCGGCGCAAGATCTCAAAGTCATCCTGGCCGAGCTTGGTCTGGAAGGCAAAAATATAGCTATCGAACTCAATACCCACGGCCTGACAGGATGGAACCTTTGGCGTGTGCAAAACGCGCTGGAAGGCTGGTGCACGCTGCAAAATGACGACCATCTGATTCGCCGTCTCCGCCTCATCAAGTCCCCCGCAGAAATCGCCTACACGAAGAAGGCCGCCGAGATTCTCGACAACTCGCTTCTTGCTGTTATCGATGCAGCCAAACCCGGCGTTCTCGA
Organism: Cohaesibacter marisflavi; assembly: GCF_963665895.2. NCBI lineage: Bacteria > Pseudomonadati > Pseudomonadota > Alphaproteobacteria > Hyphomicrobiales > Cohaesibacteraceae > Cohaesibacter > Cohaesibacter marisflavi. The sequence goes on from NZ_OY762534.1 coordinate 1,650,750, forward strand.
TAGTGATCTGAAAGCCGCCTATTTGACCTCCATACTCGGACAAGGCGCTGATATGCCTCCCAATGCCCCAATCTTCAATTCGGGCAATCGCGCCGTTTATGGCCGTGGCGTTTCCGATCCACGCCGGATTGAGACGCAGGATCAGGTGCTGGTCGAATATCCGGTCGCCTATCGGCATTACAATGTGAAAACCGAATGGACGATCCTGTTTGGAGACGTCTCGGATGCCCATCGCAAGATGTATGACGTAGGTATGGAAACCCTACACCGGATGACCGAAATTGCCCGCCCGGGCACAACTCTGGGCGAGATTTTCGATCTCTATGCCGATGGTCTGGACAAAGGCGGATATAAGCGCGCCCGCTATGGCGCCACCGGCTATTCGGTCGGCTGCACTTATGCGCCCACCAGCATGGATGTTCCGCCCATGATCTATTCGGGCAATCCGACACAATGCCAGCCGGGCATGACCCTCTTTTACCATGTCATGAATGGTGACAGCGACACCGGACTTGCCATGGGCGTCGGCCACACTCTGCTCATCACAGAGGGGGCCCCTGAAGTACTGACCGCATTGCCGGATGATCTGACTGTAATCACCTGACAGGCGGCCTCTTCCAAAAAGAACAGATAAGAACAATTCACCAAACAAACACGAACTAGCAATCAACCTCATGAGGGTAAAATGAGCAAATTTACGATTTCCCGCCGTGGCGTCATGCTGGGTATGGCCGCAGCCGGTCTTATTCCGATGACCGGTATCGGTCTTGCTTCTGCCGCAGAACCAAAAGCCGGCGGCATTCTCAAGGTCAGCCACTCCACGCGTATTGCAACACTGAACCCGTTGACCCTGTCCGGTCCTGCAGAATATCCATGCCTCGACATGCTTTATTCCGGCCTGACCCGCATCGGAGTTGACAACAAACCAATGGCCGATCTGGCGGAAAGCTGGGAAGGTAGTGAAGGCGCAACAGTCTTTACCTTCAAACTGCGTGAAGGTGTGACCTTCCATGATGGCTCTGCGCTGACCGCTGATGACGTTGTCGCTACTTACGAAGCCATTCTGGACCCGGATCGTCCGGCCTCGGCCCGTTCTGTCCTGACCATGATCGATAGCGTTGAAGCTGCTGATGACCTGACTGTTATTTTCAAGCTCAACTCTCCTTTCGCTGACTTGCCAACGGCTACCGCACATGCCAACGCCCGCATCGTTTCGCGCAAGGCATTGGAAGCAGATCCGGCAACGCTGGAAACCACGGTCAATGGCACCGGCCCCTTCAAGCTGGAAACCTATGACAGTGCGCAGATGGTGCGTCTGGTCAAGAATGAAAACTACTTCATTCCTGGCAAGCCTTATTTGGAAGCAGTCGAGATGCACCTCTTCCCTGACCTTGCAGCAGAAACCGCTAACTTCCTCAATGGTCAGATGGATGTCATGCTGACGGTTCAGCAGGCCGACTATGAACGCATCGCCGGTTCTGCTGGCATTGAAGCAAAACGCATCCCGTCCGGCCGTTTCGTCAACGTAGTTATGCGTCACGATGCCAAACCCTGGAGCGATGTCCGCGTTCGGAAAGCGCTGGCTATGTCTGTTGACCGACAGATGCTTGTGGACGTCATTCTGGAAGGCCTTGGCCGTCCGGCTCATGACAATATCCTGTCGCCTGAATATCAGTATGTCATCGATTCTCCGGAAGTGCCTTACGATCCGGCAGCCGCCAAAGCCCTTCTGGCTGAAGCGGGCTATCCAGACGGCCTCAAGGTCACCATGGTTGCGTCCAACCGTCCGGCCATTCGTGCGCAGGTCGCCGTTGCCATCAAGCAGATGGCTCTGCCAGCAGGCTTTGACATTGAAGTTGAAACCATGCCGCATGACACCTATCTGGCCAATGTCTGGATGAAGGGCGACTTCTATATCGGTTACTGGGGTATGCAGCCAACCGCTGACGCAGCCTTCCGCCTTCTGCTGACTTCCGATGCATCCTATGAAGATTCCGCTTGGAAGAACAAAGAGTTCGATGCTCTGGTTGATGAAGGCCGCGAAACGCTCGATCCTGCCAAGCGCGCAGAGATCTACGCTAAAGCACAGCAGATGATGCTTGACGATCAGGTTTACATCATCCCGTTCTGGGAAGATCTGCTGACCGCATCAAGCGACAAGACCGAAGACTATAATCTGGCTCCGATCAACCGATACTTCTACTTTGAAAATGTTTGGTTGGACCAAGAAGCCTGAGAATAAACTGACATGACAATCGGATATCTATTCCGCCGATTGCTGTCTATTCTCCTTGTACTGGTCATCGTCACTTTCGCGGTTTTCGCGATTACGGCGGTGCTTCCGGGCAACGCCGCCATCATGATTTTGGGCGAATATGCTACGCCTGATGCTGTGGCGGCGTTGGAGAAGCAGCTTCATCTCGACCTTCCCTGGTACATGCAGTATTCGGGTTGGGTGAGCGGCGTCATTCACGGCGACTTTGGCATGTCATTGCGTCTGTCCCTGCCAGTTTCCGACGTTGTTGGCGAAGCATTCGTCAATTCCGCCGTTCTGGCAGGCACAGCGCTTGTGCTGGTCACCATCATTGCCATTCCCCTTGGTGCTATCGCTGCAGTCAGCCGCGGCAAGCTCATGGATCTGCTTCTGGCTGTCTTCAGCTATATGGGCTCGGCCTTGCCCGAATTCGTAACAGCAACCCTGTTGCTGGTGGTTTTTGCCGCGCCCAAAACCGGGATTTTCCCCGCCGGTGGCTTCACAGCTCCGTGGGAGAGCATACCGGGCTTCTTTTCTCACGTCGTGCTGCCAGCCGTGACGTTGGGTCTGGTGCTGATGGCGCATATTTCCCGACAGGTACGCTCGGAAATGTCCGAAGTGCTGTCGTCAGATTTTGTTCGTGCGGCGCGCCTTAAGGGTCTCACCGAAAAGCGGGTGATCTGGCGCCATGCCCTGCCAAATTCTCTGGCTCCGGCTGTTGCCGTTATCTCGCTTGATATCGGCTATCTGCTGGGCGGCATTATCGTTGTTGAAGAAATCTTCGCCTGGCCCGGATTGGGGCGTCTGTTGATCTACGCTCTGGAGAACAGGGACTTGCCCGTCATTCAGGCGGTTACGCTTCTGCTCGCCACTGTCTATGCGCTGTCCAACTTCCTGTCGGACGTGATCATCGCCATACTAGATCCGAGGGTTCGTTATGCCTAAAAGCTTTTTGGCACCCAATGCGCTCGTTGGCATCTTTCTGTTGCTGATCACTGCAGCCATCGCCATTGCCGGTCCGTGGCTCGCGCCCTATGATCCGCAGGCTTTCGATGCCTTGAACCGACTTCAGGGCCCATCCTTTACCCATCTTCTGGGTACGGATCAGTTCGGGCGAGATCTTCTGTCGCGCATTCTGAATGGCGCCCCAACGACGGTGCTGTTCGGTGTATTCGCCACGCTGCTTGGCGTGAGCATCGGGGCTATTATTGGCGTGATCGCCGGTGTGGCTGGCGGCAAGATCGACAATGCCATCATGCGCATTCTCGACGGGCTTCTTGCTGTTCCCGAATTGCTCTTCACCCTGTTGATTGTTACGGTCCTTGGCGGCGGTATGGGGCAAGCGATGCTGGCGGTTGCCGTGGCCTTTGCGCCCGGCATGGCTCGCATTTCGCGCAGCGCAGTGCTTTCGGTCCGCACACGCGACTATGTGCGAGCAGCCGTCGCGCGCGGTGAATCCGGCATATATATCGTGGTACGCGAAGTACTGCCCAACGCGCTTGGCCCCATCATAGTGGAATCCACCATTCGCGTATCTTTTGCCATCATGATTGGCGCAACCCTCGGCTTTCTGGGTCTTGGTGCCCAGCCTCCGAGCACGGAATGGGGCCTGATGGTTGCTGAAGCACGCCAATTCATGTTCCGCAATCCATGGTGTGTGGCTATTCCCGGCATTTTCATTGCCATGTCCGCACTCGGTTTCAACCTGTTTGGCGATGCCTTGCGCGACAGCCTTGACCCCCGCAGGAGCCATTGATGTCAGCCACACATGTCAACACCCATCCACCGGTCAAGGACAAGGCAGTCCCGTTCGATGCCAAAGCGCCACGCCTTGCCATTCGTAACTACTCCCTTTCCTACGCCACCAGCAACGGACCGGTCAAAGCGCTCAACAATATCAATCTGGAGATCGCTCCGGGCGAAACCCATGGTCTTGTGGGTGAAAGCGGCTCGGGCAAATCCTCGATGGCCTGGTCCATCATGCGCTATTTGCCGGACAATGCCATTGAGAAGCATGGCGCAATTCGGTTGGCCGGGCAGGAATTGCTCGAAATGTCGCCGCGCCAGATGATCGATATTCGCGGCCAGCGCATTTCGATGGTCTTTCAGGACCCCTCCACCTCGCTCAATCCGACCATGCGCATCGGCGACCAGATCACCGAAGTGCTCATGGCCCATCGCGGTTTGACCAAGGCACAGGCGCGCGCAGAAGCCGAAGCCGCCCTTGCGCGCACCGGCATCACCCGCCCCAAGGAAATGCTCAGCCGCTATCCGCATGAAGCATCGGGTGGCGAAAAGCAGCGCGTGGTCATTGCGACCGCCTTTGCCTGTGAACCGGAACTGATCATCTTCGATGAACCAACCACGGCGCTCGATATTCTGACGGCGCGGCAAATCCTTGACCTGTTCAACCGCCTGCGCGAGGAAACCCACGTTTCGGCGCTCTATATCTCGCATGATCTGGGGCTCGTTTCTCGCATCGCCGATCAGGTCTCGGTTCTGCATCATGGCGATCTCGTCGAGCATGGACCGGTCGACGAAGTATTCAACAATCCGCAGGACAGCTACACCAGGCGCCTTATCAGTGCGGTTCCGCATCCTGATCGTTGGCTGGGCGTCAAGAAGCCGGAAACCAAAGAGCCATTGCTTTCGCTTGATGCGGTCAGCGTGCGGTATTCCCCCCTCTCCTTCAAGGAGAAGGTGCTCAAGATCAAACCAGATGAAAGCGAGATTTTCTGGGGAGCCAAGGATGTATCCCTCAGCGTTCGCCCCGGCGAGCTTTTGGGCATTGTCGGGGAAAGTGGGTCGGGCAAATCCACTATTGCCAAAGCCCTGACGGGGCTGAATGACTTCACCGGCAAGGTCAAATTCGGCGATATCGAAGTCAATGGGCGCAAGCAGATCTCCCGAGATTATCGCCGCAAAGTACAGATCGTGTTCCAGCATCCGGATGCGTCTCTCAATCCCCGCCAGACAATCGGCACCATCCTTTCACGCCCGCTGCATCTTTACGATGTGGTCCCAAGCGATCAGATCAAGGATCGGATCAGGGAGTTGCTCGAACTGGTGCGCCTGCCAACTGAGTATGCAGACCGCTATCCTCACCAGCTTTCCGGTGGAGAAAAGCAGCGGGTTGCCATCGCTCGTGCCTTTGCCGCCGAACCGGATCTGGTGATATGCGATGAGGTGACCGCAGCGCTGGACGTATCCGTACAGGCGTCGGTGACAGAGCTGCTCGTCAACCTTCAGAAAGACACGGGCACCGCCTGCATCTTCATCACCCATGATCTCAATCTGATCCGCCAGATCGCACATCGTATTGCGGTGATGCAGCATGGCAAACTGGTTGATCTGTTCGACCGTGATGATGCCGATGCGGCGGATCGCCATTCCTACACCAGAGCCCTACTCGACGCTGTTCCCGTTCAAGTGTCGCTTGGCGTAAATGAAACGGAGCATGAAAATGTCTGAAGCACTGGATCTGGCAAAGGCTCTCAACCGGTCGGAATGCCTTGATATCCTGTCTGATGTCGTCAGCCACAAGAGCTATTCAGAAACAGAAGGCGAGCGCAAGTTGGCCGAACATGTGGCTTCCATCATGGAAAAGATGGGGCTGGAAGTTGAGTTGATGCCTGTGGTGGGCAACCGTGTCAACGCCATCGGGCGTTGGCGCGGCACTGGTGGCGGCAAGAGCCTGTTGTTTAACGGGCATCTGGACACCAACCCGGTGACGGAAGGCTGGACCGTAGATCCATGGGGCGGTCTCGTTGATGACGAGTTCATCTATGGCATTGGCGTTTCCAACATGAAAGCCGGTGACATGGCCTCGCTCTGTGCCGTCAAGACATTGATCGATAGTGGCAAACGCCTCAAGGGCGATGTGATCCTCACTTATGTGATCGGGGAATTGCAAGGCGGTATTGGCACCTTGGCGGCAGTCAATTCCGGTCTGCGTGCTGACTATTTCATCAATTCAGAACCTTCCGATCTGCAAGCCATTACCATGCATGCAGCGGCCTTCACCTTTACCATCGAGCTGGAAGGCATCACACGCCATCTTTCCAAGCGAGAAGCCGGTGTCGATGCCATCATGGCCGCGTGTGCGCTCATCCCCGAACTCAACGAGATGACCTTCTCGGATGCCCCTTCAGAAGAGCATCGCTCGGTGAACCGCGTTCATGTCGGTGTTGTGCATGGTGCGCTTGGTAAAGAGCTGCATGAGTGGCGCCCGCCGCAGGTGGCCGATTATGTCCGCATCAAGGGATCTGGCCGCTATGGCCCTGGCCAGACGCGCGAGAATGCCGTCAATGACTTGCGCAAGAAGCTTGATGAGCTGGAAGCCCGTTTCCCCGGTCTCAAGGCTACGGTTACGCCGGAAACCCGCAAGGGTCAGCCAACCATGCCTGCCTTTGAAGTCGCCAAGGATGCCCGCATCGTCACCGCGCTCAATACTGCCTACAAGGCCGTACGCGGAAAAGACCAACCCACCGGAGCCATCGCCCCTCCAGCCTATTTCGGCACCGATGCCGGACATCTATGGGCCGTCGGCGGCATGGAAGGCGTCGTTTGTGGCCCGGGCGGAAAATACAACACCATGCCGGATGAACGCGTAGAGATCGATGAGTATCTCGACATGATCCGCGTCTATCTGATGACCATGGCTGATATTTGCGAGATGGAGTAAGTCAAGTGACCGAGATGTTTGTTCCGAAAGAATATGCCGCCAAAACACCAGGCGGACGGGACGTCCTGCTAAGATTTCCGCCCGCGGAATATGCAGCCCGTCTGGCGGCAACCCGTAAGCGGATGCGCGAGGAAGGGCTTGATGCCCTGTTGGTTTTTGCGCAGGAAAGCCACTATTGGCTCACCGGCTTTGACACCGCTGGCTTCGTGTTCTTTCAGGCCGGAGTGATTACCGCCGACGAAAGCTCCACCGTTATTCTCACCCGCACGCCGGACAAGCGGCAGGCTGAAGTGGCCTCTCTTTATGACGAGGTGCGCATCTGGCTCAATGCTGAAGACGCTAATCCGGCCCTGGACTTGCGGGCCATTCTTGAAGAGAAGGGCTTGAAGGGCAAGAAGGTCGGCATCGAATATGCCAGCTATGGTCTTACCGCTTTTAACGGCCGCACGGTAGACACTGCGCTGGAAGGTTTTTGCGAAACGGCTGATGGCTCATGGATCATTCGTGGGCTGCGCCTCATAAAATCTTCGGCCGAATTGGAGCATGTCCGTATTGCTGGCAAGTTGGCTGATGCGGCCGTAAGCGCCACGATTGAGCGCGTGAAACCGGGTATCCCTGATAGTGCTCTGATTGGAGCCGCTTTTGATGCGATGGTAACCCGTGGTGGCGACACTCCATCTGGCGGCCCTATGGTCAATGCTGGTGCTGCAGCCCTGTTCGGTCGCGATTCCGGTATCGCTCACTATATCGAAGAGCAGGATCAGGTTCTGGTAGAACTGGCTGCGTCCCACTGTCGCTATCATGTCTGCATCGAAAGTACGCTCACGGTTGGCCCTGTCGATCCGCGTCAAGAACGCCAGATGGGCGTCGCTCGCGATGCCATCGAAGAGATCAAGGCGAATGCCCTGCCCGGTCGCGAATTGGGAACACTTGATGACATCCACCGGCGCGTGTTGGATAAAGGCGGCTTTGCCAAGGCCCGCTATGCGGCCTGTGGCTATGCTCTTGGTTGCACCTTCAAACCGACATGGATGGACGTGCCGCCGATGATCTATTCGGGCAACCCGCTGGTGATGCAGCCGGGCATGGTGTTCTTTGTGCATATCATGATCCCTGACACGGATACTGGCCTTGTTGCCGGCATCGGACAGACTTTCGTCATTCGCGAAACGGGGGAACCCGAGGTCTTTTCCGATTTGCCGGTCGAGCTGTTCCGCCGCTGATCCCCTTCCCGCTTTCAAGCGTGGCCCTGCGGCTGAAAAGCAGGGCCCGCCCAACAACAAGGAATGCCCTTACAATGGGGAAACGTCTTCTATATCTGGGCAATGGCCGCTCCTTGCAGTCGGTTGCCAAACTTGACGAGAGGTTCGAAACCTGGGGCCTCAATGTTGATCGCTTCTGGGCCTTTGACGGCCAGTTTCCGCAATCACTGGATGGCTATGACGGGATCTTTCTTTCCGGCAGCCCCCATGGTGCCTATGAGGATATCGACTTCATCCATCGCGAACATGATTTGATCCATAAAGCGGCTGAACTGAAAATCCCGATGCTTGGTGTATGCTTCGGCCACCAGATTCTGGCATCAGCCCTTTGTGGCAAGGATCAGGTTTTCCGCCGCACCAGCTGCGAGATCGGGTACAAGGATTTGCCGGTCACCGAAGCGGCCCGCACTGACAAGATCGCCAAGGATCTGCATGAGACTGTCCATATGTTCGTCTGGCACAATGACGAAGTGCTCGGCGCCCATCCGGACATGACCATTCTGGCTTATTCGGACGATTGCGCCAACCATGTCTGGCGCTACAAGGACGAGGACATCTGGGGCATTCAGGGCCATCCGGAAGTGACCCTTGCGCAGGCGCCGATCTGGTTTGAACAGAACCGCGAGCGCATGGAGCTGGACGGGGCCGACATCGAAGAGCTGAAGGCTTCAGCTCATGAAGCCGATGAAGCCAAGACCATGCTGACCCGCTTTACCGAACTCGTTCTGAACGGCTGACCCTTCGGGCCAACTGGAAATTGTTTGCCCTGTTCTGACTGGGTACTTCATTGCCAAATTTGAGATCTGATGCCGGTGGCACATCCGCCGGGTTCGGCCCTCTCAAGGAGATTTTACATGCCTACACCTGCTTATTGGTTCGAACGCGAGGAATATCTCGCCCGTCTTGCACGCGTCCAAACTGAACTGAAAAGACGCGATCTGGACGGACTCATTGCCTTTCTGCCCGAAACCGTCACCTGGGTCACCGGCTATTTCACCCGCGCCTATGGAACGCTGCAATTTGCCATCATCCCGGCGGACGGCGAGCCAACGCTCTTTTGTCGCGATGTCGAGGAGTATTATCTCGACACCACGTGTGTCTTTGCCGACCGCGTAATGTGGACTGACAGTGACGACCGTATGAAAGTGGCCGCAGACGCGATCAGGAGCCGCATGGGCGACACCGCCAAACTGGGTATCGAGCTTTCTGCATGGCCTCTGTCTGCAGGGCGGTTTGACTATCTCAATTCTGCGTTGCCGGGCATCATCTGGCAGGACGAGAGTGCCTTGGCCCCGACCATGCGCCTCATCAAATCCCCAGCCGAGATCGCCTATCAACGCCTTGCAGCCAAGGCCGCTGAAGCGGGCATGCAGGCCGCCATCGACTCTTCCGAAGTCGGCGTTTCCGAACGCGAAATGGCCGCACAGATTTGCGCAGCCATGATCCGCGCTGGCTCCGACCTACCCGGCCCCGGTGTGATGTCCTCGGGCGAACGTGCCTTCCACCTGCATGGAGGTTATTCTGACCGAGTTCTGGAAGAAGGCGACATCGTGCAGATCGAGGTGACGCCGAACGTGCATCACTATCATGCCCGCTTCATGCGCCCGATCCGTATCGCTCCGGCAAAAGATAATGATCACGCCATCGTAGAGAAACTGATCGCCATTCAGGACGCCGCTCTTGCGGAAGTGCGTCCGGGTGTGGCAGCAACAGTGCCAGACAGCATCTATCGCGATGGCATCCTTTCTGCAGGCCTGCGCGAAACCTACACCAACAAGACCTTCTATTCGGTCGGCCTTCTGTTGCAGCCAAATGGTGGCGAACCTCTTGAGGCAGAACCAAGTTGCACATGGAAATTCGAACCGGGCCAGACCTTCCACACCTATCTTCTGGCAAGCGGCTACGGCATGTCCGAAACCATCGCCATCACGGAAACGGGCTATGAAAGACTGACCAATTTCCCCCGAAAACTCTTTGTCAAATAATGGTCAGAAAGGAAGAAACATGACGCTTCTTAGCAGTGACACCAAAGGTGTTTTCGCCATTTCGGTCACACCATTCGATGATCAGGGCGCCATCGACTTCGATAGTCTGGATCGCGCGACTGATTTTTACCTCGAAAAAGGCTCCACCGGCATCACCGTGCTCGGCATGATGGGAGAAGCTCCCAAAATGGTGCAGTCCGAGGCAGTCACCATCGCCGAGCGCGTGATCAAGCGCGCCAATGGTGCCCCCATAGTGGTCGGCGTATCCGCACCCGGTCTTGCCGCCGTTGCCGAATTGTCGAAAAAAGCTATGGATCTGGGCGCAGCGGGCGTTATGATCGCACCTCCGGGCAACCTTAAGACCAATGAGCAGATCATTGCCTATTATGGCAATGCCTGTGAGGCTGCGGGCGCCGGGGTACCGGTTGTTTTGCAGGACTTTCCGCTCACCACAGGTGTGAACATCTCCACTGATACGCTCAATACCATTCTGGCGCAGAATGAACAGATAGTCATGCTCAAGCATGAAGACTGGCCGGGGCTGGAGAAGGTCACCGCTGTGCGGGAAGCTGAAAAAGGTGGACGCCGACCGATTTCCATTCTCTGCGGCAATGGCGCCCTCTTCTTGCCGGAAGCCATGGCGCGCGGCGCCAATGGTGCCATGACCGGTTTTGCCTATATCGAAATGCTCAGAGATGTGGTTGCCTATGCTGAAAAAGGCGACATAGACCGTGCACAAGACATCTATGATGCCTATCTACCTCTGGTATGCTACGAACAACAGCCGGGCCTTGGCCTCGCTGTACGCAAATATGTGTTGCAGAAACGCGGCGTCATCGCCTCCGAAGCCATGCGCAAACCGGGCAAGGGCTTGACGGCCGCAGCAAAAGCCGAAGTGGATCGAATTATCGCTCGGCAGGAAAAAAGATTGAAGGAGCTTGGCTGATGGATTTCGGTCTTACAGGAAAACGCGCGCTCGTGCTGGGCGCAAGCCGCGGCTTGGGTGCAGCCTCTGCCATTTTGCTGGCAGAAGAAGGCGCGGATGTCATTGCAGCCTCTCGCTCTGGCGCTTTGCCAAAGGGCCTGCCAGACGCGCTTAAGGATAAGGTGAGCACGGTTACGCTCGACATGACGGATGAAGCCTCTGTCGCTGCCATCATTGCACTGCTGGATAAAGACCCTGTCGACATTCTGGTCAACAACTGTGGCGGTCCGGCTGCTGGTCCTGCCAAGGGGCAGAGCACAGCATCATGGCAGGCTGCCTTCAACGCCATGGCGACACCGATGTTCGCCATCACAGACAAGGCGCTGGAAGCCATGAGTGCAAAAGGCTGGGGCCGCGTGGTGACAGTCGGCTCGTCCGGTATCGTCAATCCGATTCCGAACCTTGCCCTTTCAAACGGTGTCCGTGGTGCTATTGCGGGCTGGTCCAAGACCTTGGCTAGCGAAGTGGCTTCCGCAGGTATCACCGTCAACATGGTTCTGCCAGGCCGCATCGCAACTGACCGTCTGGCGGAGCTTGATGCTGGCAAAGCGAAGAAATCCGGACAGGATGTGGAAGCTGTCAAGGAAGCCTCCCGTGCGACAATTCCGGCTGGCCGCTATGGCAAACCAGAAGAGTTCGGCGCCGTGGTTACCTTTCTTTGCTCTGAGCAGGCAAGCTTTGTTACCGGCTCCATGCTTCGCGTTGATGGCGGCATGATCAAGGGCCTCTAGGCCTGTCCCCCAAATTTCTCATGAGATAAAGAGCCCTGATGCAGCCTTGCTTCAGGGCTTTTCTTTGACTGAGCGAGTGGAATAGAAAAGGGGTTGGGAGAGTCTTTCTGACAGCGCCAAGTTTGTTGTTTATTGCAACTGCCAACCAATAAGCAACGTCATTATAAGATACAGCATCAACATTAGATCACCTCTAAAATATTTCTGAATATTAAATATGAATATTAGCATTAATTGCATCACATTGTGGTCTTTAGCGAATAAAAATGGTAATTTTTGTAATAATTCAAAGTGATAAGAATTCGCAGCTGATGCTCATCCCGCTCAATGCCGCATGAAAGTCTGTATACGGGAAACGCCAGATCTAATGATCCGCCGAGCTGCAAGAATGAACCGGGCCATACGAGTGAATGAATGAATAGACTGTCGAAGGGAGACCCGGTTATCGGATCGCTTATCGGGGATGATCGCATTGAATGGCTAGCATCGCCCAACTGGGATCTTGCCGAACGCCCACAACGCCACAGGGTCTGGTTTCGCATCATGCTGGTAGTCACTTTTGTAACCAGCGTCTGTTCAATTTTGCTCATTCTCAAGCACCCATCTCTCAAAGATGGATCATCGGACCGACCGATTGCCATCGCCCTCATGGCGATTGCTTTCTGGATCACAGGGTATGCGTGGCTCCATTTGGCTCGCTGTTATTTCCGATTGAAAGCACCGCCTTTCGCAGCCAGACAGGTTCGCTATATTCTGACCGACAAGAAGCTTATTGTCCTGCCGGGAGGCTCTGACAGGCTCCTTGTTCAAAAGGAAGACTACTGGCTGTCACGTGCGTCCCTCAAGCCCAACGGATTGGTGCATGATCTTGAATTGCTGTTTGAACACAAGAACAGGCGCGATACTGATCGTCCTATGGGCCCCATAATGCTGCGCGCACTAGACAATGCCGAAACAATAAAAGACGTGATCAGCCAACATTTTTCGACAGCTCCAGCCCGGCAAAACTTCATGCAAGGGCAGGATTAAACGCTCTGCTCGTTGGCCAAACGCGTGACCATTGTGACAAGTGCATCACCTGCAATGTCCAGTGGGCCAGAATTGTCCAGATGCGTGGTCTCATCACCAAAAAGCGGATCAGTGGATAGCTCTGCGGTTCGAGCCAGTCGTCTTTCAATTTCTTCAGCACTCTCCCGGCCCCGTTGCGCAAGCCGTCTGGCAAGGATATCCGGTGCAACGGTCAGATTGATTACCCTTAGCTGCGGGAATTGCTCTTTTAAGATCGGGATGGTTTTGCGAGACCCATTGGCGATGGCAACGCCTCCAGCGGCCATGTGGTCAAGTAATGAAACTGGCAGGCCATAATAGAGACCATGCGCGCCCCACGAGATAACGAAGCGCCCCTGCAATTCGGCTTTTTGAAATTCTGCTACACTCATGCTCTCGTGATCTTCGCTTGGATCTCCGTCCTTACGGGTGATGCAACGTCGTACAAAGAGAATACGGGGATCATCCAGAAATTTTTCGCGCGCATAGGCCAGAAGACTGTCCTTGCCGGAGCCACTCGGGCCGACGAGCAGAACGAGAGTGCCAGCGGCATGAACGGTCACCTCTTTGCTATCTTGGAACACCATTGCCACTTCCCCATGCACTATTCATCTTTCTACCCATATCTCGCTCAGGCAACTCTTGATCCCGTGCGCCAGACCTGACGGATGACAGGCGTGTTTCGCGACTTTTTCACGCGCACCATATCGGCCCGCTTGCCAACTTCAAGTGCCCCGCGATCATCGAGCCCCACAGCCTTGGCGGGCGTATCAGAGATAAGACGGACAGCCTCGGGCAGGCTCAGTTTCTTGTCCTGATCGGCCAAACGGAACACGGACTGCACCAGTGAGAATGGGATATAGTCCGAAGACAGAATGTCGAGCACCCCCAGATCGACCAGATCGCTTGCGGCGATATTACCCGAGTGAGAGCCGCCGCGCACGATATTGGGCGCGCCCATCAATACGGCAAGCCCGGCTTGATGGGAAGCCTTGGCGGCCTCAATCGTGGTGGGGAACTCCGCCACATGCACATCATGGCGCACGGACTCTTCTACATGTGCGATGGTTGCATCATCGTGGGAGGCCAGAATAACACCGCGCTCACGACAAATATCGGCGATTTCCGTGCGATGGCGATCAGAATTGCGCTCGGATGCGGCCGAGCGCCGCTCGCACATCTCTCGGAAGTCCTGATCGGACATCTTCAGTTTGCCTTTGTAATAGACAGCATATTGCTCGATATCGACAAACTGGCGTTGACCGGGGGCATGATCCATAACGGAGACCAGCTTGATCAGGTCATATTTGTCAAACTGGTGAAAGGCGGTCAGGCAATCATCGGCAGAGACTTCACAGCGCAGATGGATGAAGTGGTCTGCCCTCAAGGTGTCTTCTTCCACACCACGCTGAAAGGCATCAGCCATGGTCTTCATGTCGTCATAGGAAAGATCGGCATCATGATCGATACCAACGCGCAAGGCATCAAACACCGTGGTGATACCGGATGTTGCGATTTGCGCATCATGAGAGAGCACCGCCGCCATGGCACTCCAGCGCACTTTCGGACGTGGGGCATAATGGCCCTCGACGTGATCCGTGTGCAATTCGACGAAACCGGGCAGCAGGAAATCACCTTCCATATCTTCAGCGGTTCTGTCCAATGCGGCGCTCAGCGCTCCTTCGGCGATATCATCAATCATGCCGTCTTTGACATGCACGGACCCTTTGACGATCTCGTCGCGCATGACGATCGTGGCATTCTTCAAAAGCAATTCGTTCTTCATTTGCAAAATTCCTTTGGCAGCAAACCTGCGGCAGATCTAGCCAATCCGTATTTGTCGTCGAACCGTGAAGAAGCCGCCCTGCTCCGGTTCTTCATACAGTGCCAGCGAGAGCACTTCCCTTGGCTCTTCGATATGGGAGGCAAAATGCGCCACGAGCGCAGAATGGAATGCGGGCGCAAGGGCATCGGGCACAGGATTGGTGAGGGTCATGTGAAAGCGGAAATCATCGAATATGTAGGGGTAGCCCCATGAAAACAGATTGTCGCGCTGACTTTTTGTCAGCTTGTCGGGATTACGGCGTACAATGTCTTTTTCTTCAAGAGGCGCACGAAAGGCGTCAAAATCCTGCACAAGATTGGAAGCAAGTCTCTTGAGCGGCTCGGAAGGCTCACTGGGGCGCAGGGCAAAGAAAGCCCCCAGTTGGCCAACCTCAAATCTGGGTAAGGTGAAGGGCTTCAGTGTCTTGCAGTAGGCCTCCAACTTCGTTTCCAGCTCTTCGATGCTTTTGCCCTCGGCCAGCGCGAACGGAGCCTTGAGCGTGCCGTGGAAGCCGTAGCGTCTGGCCGATGCGGTCAGTGCGTCGAATTGTTCAAGGTCTATGCCATCCACCAGCGAAGGGCGCGCCACGCTCGCACCGGAGAACACGTCCCTGCCCAGCCAGTCGGCGGCGGCGCTGTTGAGAGGATCTTCTGCGAGGGGAACAAAAAATATGGCGTAGCGTGGCACGGGACATCTTCCTTAGGCTGGGTATTGGATCAGAGAAGCGACTCTGAAGGTCGATTGGGGCGATTTTCCGATTGCCCCAATCGCGTGTTGTTTGCTTGCGGGTGATGAAGAGGCCGGACTAGCCCTTCGTCAGCTTGGTGCGCAGCTTGTTGGAGATGGTATCGAACACATAGACCACAATCAGAATGAGAATGACCATGTAGAACACATTCTCCCAATCCTGATTGGTGCGCATGGCTTCCCAGAGTTTGAGGCCGATGCCGCCTGCGCCGACCGCGCCGATGATCGTGGCCGAGCGGGTGTTGGATTCCCAGAAATAGAGCGACTGGGACAGGAACACCGGCAGCACCTGAGGCACAACACCATAACGCTGCACCAGAACCGGGCTGGCTCCAAGCGACTTGATCCCCTCGCGCTGCTTGTCGTCGATATTCTCGAGAGTTTCCGCGTTCAGTTTGCCCAATGTACCGGTGTCGGTAAAGAAGATCGCCGAGATGCCAGCCAGCGGCCCCGGTCCGAAAGCACGGGTGAAGAACAAAGCCCAGATGAGCATATCAACCGAGCGCTGGAAGTCGAAAAAGCGCTTGATGAGCTGATTGAGAAAGCGGTTCGGCGTGACATTTCTAGCCGCAAGAAACGACAGGGGAAAGGCAATGATGGAAGCAAAGAGCGTACCGACAAAGGCCATGACTATAGTCTGCATCAGTTTGAGCCAGACATCCCCATGCTGCCACTCGCCATTATTGAGGATATTGTCGATAGCCAGCATGAAGTTGGATTGCTCTGGGTCGATCCGATCGCCGGACATAATAAGGCTGAACACCTCCCCCGCACTCTTGTTCCAGAAGGGCGAATTGGTATCGAAGATGAAATTCTCCCACCCCAGAAAGCGGTGATGCACCTTGACCTTATAGTCCTGCACTTCGACGCGGCCATCAAAGCCGAAACGGGCGACGACCTTTTCATTTTCATATTTCTGCTGGGCCCAGCTGGGCAATTGGCCGCGCGGATGAACAGCCTTGTCCCGCTCCACTTCGATGACCAACGTCTCATCACCCTTGGTGATGGTCACCAAACCCGGTATCACAGTGACATGGGCCGGGCCGATGGAAACCTCGGCCTTGGTGGTCACTGTCTTGATCTCGGCCTTGGCCTCTTGACTTGCTCCACCGACATCAGATGGGTTCTCTGCTGTGGGGGCATCAGGGGCCATGAAGCTGAAACTTGACGCTGGCTTGGCGGGCTCGGCAGGCTTTTCTGCCGTTGGTGCATCTGGTGCCATAAAGGAGAAAGCCTGCGCAGGAGCGGCAGATTCATACTGTTCCACCTCAGGCATGATCTCCTTAGTTTCTTGGGACTCGACGATCCAGTCAGGATGCGGATCCTTGCCTAGAGCGGAGAAACGTGGAAATTCGATGCTGAGATAGTCGTTCTCGAACTTGATATCAGGTCGGGCTTCATAAGAGATCCAATCGGCGAGATAAGCACCAGCGATATCCCAGTTGCCATTGGAAATCACCTTGCCGATATGCAGAAAGCTGGAGCCGACAAAGGCATAGATGATCACGGCAATAAAAATGATCAGACCACGGAACCGCTTGAAAAAACTTGGTTTGAAGACCGCTGGATAACGCGCGATCATCTCTTGCATATCCGGTTGCATAGGTGAGGCAGCAATCGTGTTCATGGTGAAATCTCCCGTTACGCGCTTGCGCCAAAGGCAAAGGCCTGATTGCCGACAATCTTCTTGCGCAGCCAGGCAGAGAACTGATCGATGGCGATGATCGTAACAAAGAGCAGCAGGACGATTGCCAACGTCTTTGCTTCATGGCCACGCGAGATGGAAAGACGCAGCGCCTCGCCAATGCCGCCGCCGCCAACAGCACCAATGATGGTGGAAGCGCGCACATTGATTTCCAGCCGCAGCAAGGCATAGGACAGGAAGTTTGGCAGCACCTGCGGCACGATGCCGAACCAGACGCGCTCGACCCAGTTGGCGCCCACGGCCTGAAGCCCCTCGTCGGCCTTCATGTCGGCATTCTCGACCACTTCGAAGAACATCTTGCCCAGCGACCCGATCGTATGGATAGCAACCGCGATCATCGCAGGCACGGCCCCGATTGTCAGCACAGCCACAAAGAAACCGGCAATAACGATTTCAGGGAAGGCACGCAGTATTTCAAGGATGCGGCGCACGACAAAGCGCAGCCATTTTTTCGTCGTCAGGTTGCTTGCTGCAAGGAAGCAGAGAATAAAGCCCAGGAAAAAGCCAATAAGCGTTGAGAAAATCGCAATATTGATCGTCTCAAGCATCTTGTAGACATATTCGGGCATGTAGAGCGAACCGATGAGATAGACCCGACCGTCCGGATAATTGAACTTCAAGCTGCCGTCAAAATAGGGCGAGGGCAAATCAAACAGGGCACGCCAGATTTCCCATCCGTCGCGCGGGATCATGTCGCCGAAAAAGTCGAAGAAATAGGGAAGCCGATCGAAAAATTTGCCCGCGTTGGTCTCATTGGCAAACCAGAGAGAGCCGAATAGAGCAACAAGCAGGATGCCAACGGAAAGAAGGGTATAGCGGCGCCTCTTGCGGCTAAGTTCCTGCCAATGCCGTTCTGTTGCCGCGCAAGCAGGAGACATTTCGACGGGTGGTTTCATGTCTTTCATCTTTCTTCCATAGCGCCCTGTCCCATTGTCAGTGAACTGAACATCAGCTAGGGACTTCCCTTCATGTTCAGGTCAGTGACAAGAGAATTGGCCGTGTTTGCCTTGACTGAGAGAAAAGAGAATGACCCGGCGCGACCGGGTCATCCGTGTTTCAATTCAAAGAACCGAAAGCCCGATTATGAGCCGATCTTTGCTTTACGAGCAGCGATGATGGCTTTGTAGAAATCAACATTGACTTCGGTGAAGCCCTTGTAGTTGCCGCCCTGAATGGCAGAGAAGCACTCTGGATCGGCTTCAGGCATGTTCATCATGAAGTTTTTGAATTTGGTTTTCACTTCAGGATCAAGCGTAGAGCGCACAACGACCGGACCGTTCGGGATCAGCGGAGAAATCCAGAGCTGAACCAGATCGTTCATGTCCAGAATGCCCTTGTCGACCATTTTGCGCAGGTTGCCGGAGGAATAGCCGTCTTCGAATTTGCCAACGCCTGAAGCCCAAGTGGTGCCAGCATCAAAAGTGCCTTTGACAACTTCGAGAACGAGGTTCTCGTGGCCGCCGCCAAAGCCGGTGGAACCGAAGAATTCTTCTACCGGAGCGCCAACAGCTTCTGGCAGGGTAACGGAAGGAACAAGGAAACCTGAGGTGGAGTCAGGATCGGCAAAACCGAGTTTCTTGCCTTTCATGTCCTTCACATCGGTCATGCCGGAATCTTTGCGTGCCACCATCACGGAGTGATAACCGGTGGAGCCGTCCATCTGCACCGTGGTGAGGATTGGTTCAACAGCATCAGGGTTGGTCAGGTAGGTTTTGGCATAACCAGAAGCGCCCAGCTCGGCATAATCAAGCGTGCCGCCGAGCAGGCCCTGAATGGTGCCATCATAGTCAGCAGATGGGAACAGGGATACTTTTTCAACGCCCAGAGCTTCTGGCAGTTTGTCGACCATGCACTGGAAGTTACGTAGACGGTCGGCTTCGTTTTCACCGCCAAGGATACCAATGCGGAATTCTTTTTCAGCAGCGACGGAAGGAGCAGCAGCACCAGCAACGAGAGCAGCCACAGAAACAGCGGCCAGAACAATTTTCTTGAACATTTGACGTCTCCAGATATCAACCGGTTTTACCGGCGTCATTCAATGTGAGCTTTTGAGTGGATTATCGATTGGTTGTCTTCAAATCAGAGCCATTTACGCCGGCGAGGCGATCTCTGCGGAGGCCAGCGACATGGCCGGGGCCTTTTCCGTTTCAGAGGATTCCTTGATTGAGGTCGAGGTGATGGCTTCGGAGATCTCGTTTTCCGCTGTGGAGCCGTAAATCATCTTCACCGCATCACTGGTCAAATCCGATGCAGGGCCATCAAACACAACCTTGCCATGGAACATGCCGATGACACGCTCGCAATAGGTCCGTGCCGTATCCAGCGTGTGCAGGTTGGTAACGACCGTGATGCCGTCGCGCTCATTGATATCCTTGAGGCTGTCCATAACGATTTTTGCGTTGAGCGGATCAAGAGAGGCAATCGGTTCATCAGCCAGAATGACCTTGGGACTCTGCATCAGGGCGCGGGCGATGGCCACGCGCTGCTGCTGACCACCCGACAAGGTCCCTGCCCGCTGCAGCGCTGTTTGTTCGATGCCGAGGCGTTCGAGCGCCATGAGGGCTTGTGCCCGTTCTTCGGCAGAAAATATATTGAGGAGATTGAGGATCGTGTTGCGATGATTGAGGCGCCCGAGCAGCACATTGGTCAACACATCAAGACGCGGCACAAGGTTGAACTGCTGAAAGATCATGGCGCAATCGCGTTGCCAGTCACGCAGCTCTCGCCCCTTGATGGCAGAGACCTGCTTGTCGCCGAAACTGATGGAACCGTCAGAGGGATCAATGAGGCGGTTGATCATCCGCAGCAAGGTGGATTTGCCTGCGCCGGATCGCCCGATCACCCCAACCATCTGACCTTGAGGAATAGAGACGGTGACCGCATCCACAGCTGTGTTGGCGCCAAATCGGCGTGTCACATTCGTCAATTCCAGCATTTGGTATCTCCTTCGCGGCTTGAACTGAACAAGCCAAAAATCTTGGTTCGGGTTTCAATCTCTAACCCGCGAAGGATTACGCATCTTATGTGACATGTGCTTGTCTCGACCATTTCAGTTCCATGACAAGCTGTGTTTTGCAAAGAAAATTGTAACCTTATTACAAAGTCAATATTCCCTTCTATATCACTGAAATTTTGTACCTTTATACTTCTCAAGAAAGGCTTCCGCTTCCAGATTCCGAAAATCGTCTAGCGCGGCACGCAGGGCTTTATGAGGCCAATCCCACCAGGCCAACGCCTTGATTCCCTCTGCTATTTCAGGGGAGAAACGCGAGCGAATTGGATTAGCAGGTACGCCACCGACGATCATATAATCGGGCACATCATGGCTAACCACGGCCCCAGCTCCGATGATGGCGCCATCACCAATAGTCACCCCTGGCAGAATGGTGGCGCCATGGCCGATCCAGACATCATGGCCGATGACGACGCGATGATCGCGCCGCCAGTTGATGAAGGTCTCTTCCTGCTCGCAATCATCGAAATAGGCATTTGCTCGATACGTAAAATGATGCAGGGTTGCCCGCCAATATGGATGGTTGGGCGCGTTGATACGGACAGACTGGGCGATGTTAGCGAATTTGCCGATGGTGGCACACCAGATATTGCCGTCCCGCTCAATATAGGAGTAATCCCCCATGGTGCTTTCTATGATCATCGTTCTGTCGCCCACTTCCGTGTAGCGGCCCAGCTCGGAGTCGGTCACGGTTGCTGTGGGATGAATGGTTGGCTTAACGCCCAACTTGTGTGGTCGTTTGGTGACCTCAGTACCTTCGGGCGCATTGTTATTCTGCTCGTTACTCATGTCTCTAGCCTGCTCTTTGCGTTGCATTGCGCTCACCAGCCAGCTTGGCACTTTGCGCAAAATGGGCAACATCGATTATGGCATCCGCGATCTCTTCGCGCACGTCCTCATCATGAAAAATGCCAAGAAGCGCCACACCCTGCTTCTTCTTCTCCCGGATAAGATCTATCACAACGGCCCGATTGGCTGCATCAAGTGAGGCGGTGGGTTCGTCAAGCAGCAGGATGGGATGATTGGTCAGAAAGCCTCGAGCAATATTGACCCTTTGCTGTTCACCACCTGAGAAAGTTGCAGGCGGCAACTGCCAGAGCTTTTCTGGCAGATTAAGCCGCGCCAGCATGGTGCCTGCCTTATCGCGTGCGCTTGTTACCTCTTCGCCCTGCTCGACCAGCGCTTCTGCGGCGACATCAAGCGCGGGAACGCGCGGCATAGCCCGCAGGAACTGACTTACATAGCCAACAGCTTCGCGGCGCACAGCCAGCACAGTGCGCGGATCAGCCGTTGCGATATCCACCATCGTCTCGCGATAGGCCACCATGATCTGTCCGCAGTTGGCGCTGTAATTGCCGTAGATCATCTTCAGGATGGAGCTTTTGCCAACGCCGGACGGGCCGCCCAACACCGCGCATTCCCCTGCGCGCAGAGCGAAATTGACCCCCGCAACGACCGGAATGGACACAGAGCCACGCAAATGCATCGTGAAGTTCTTGGCGACATCCGTCAGAATAACCGGTGTCGTCTTGACTATCGATGACAGTGTATTGGAGGACGAAAGTGTGTTTTCCATCTGACGCTCCTAAACCTGAAGAATGGATGAGATGAGAAGCTGGGTATAGGGCGCTTGCGGATCATCAAGCACGCGATCCGTCAGGCCGGTTTCGATGATGCGGCCCTCTTTCATAACCACCATGCGATGGGAAAGCAGGCGCGCCACCGCCAGATCATGCGTGACAACGATGGCGGCGAGCCCCAATTCGGCAACGAGGCTGCGTAGCAGGTCGAGCAAACGGGCCTGCACCGAGACATCAAGACCGCCGGTTGGCTCATCCATGAAGACAAGGCGCGGACCGGTTACCAGATTGCGCGCGATCTGCAATCGCTGACGCATGCCGCCCGAGAAGGCACGGGGCTGGTCATCGATGCGGTCCTTGGCGATCTCCACCTGCTCAAGCCAGTCGGACGCCGTCTGCCGGATATCACCATAATGCTGCTCGCCAATCGCCATAAGACGCTCGCCAACATTGGCTCCGGCCGAAACCGTCATACGCAGGCCATCGGCCGGGTTTTGATGTACAAAGCCCCAATCTGTGCGCATCAGGAAGCGTTTCTCGGCTTCACTCAGGCGGAAAACTTCGCGCATTGTGTCATCGCGCATACGATAGTTGACCATGCCGGAGGTCGGGGTCATGCGCGTGGAGATGCAATCCAGAAGCGTTGTCTTGCCTGAGCCGGATTCCCCGACAATGGCAAGCACCTCACCGGGCCACAAATCGAAGCTCACATCTTCGCAGCCGATACGACGACCGTAATATTTGCTTACAGAGCGCACCTGGAGCAGCGGCTTTTCACTGAGGTCCATGGGGCGCGGCGCAACAAGAGATGTCTTGGGCAGATGATCACCGGCATGAGTCATATCCATATGTCTGGTCATGCGTCCGCTCCTTCCTGACTGATTTGTGCGGAGAGGCTCTCTTCACTTTCATAAATATCCGGAGACAGGGCTCCGCGATGGCCTTTGGCGCGGCGGTCTTCGCAATAGTCGCTGTCAGAGCAGACAAACATGCGCCCGCCCTGATCATCGAGAATGACTTCATCAAGAAACACGCCCGTTCCACCACATAGAGCGCAAGGCTCTTCGAAGGTCTGCACCTCAAAGGGGTAGTCCTCAAAATCGAGGCTTACCACATCGGTATAGGGCGGAATGGCGTAGATGCGCATTTCGCGGCCCGCCCCATAAAGCTGGAGAGCTTCGCTCTGATTCATTTTCGGATTGTCAAATTTCGGGGTTGGCGACGGGTCCATGATGTAACGCCCCTTCACCTTCACCGGATAGGCATAGTTGGTTGCGATATGGCCCTTCTGGGCGATATCCTCATAGAGCTTCACATGCATGAGGCCATAGTCTTCGACCGCATGCATCTTGCGGGTTTCGGTTTCGCGCGGCTCCAGAAAACGCAAGGGTTCGGGGATCGGCACCTGAAAGACAATCACCTGCCCTTCATGCAATTGCTCTTCGGGGATGCGGTGACGGGTCTGGATGACGGACGCCTCACCGGTGTGGGTGGTCGTCTTGACCTTTGCCATTTTGGCAAAGAAGGCCCTGATAGACACCGCATTGGTGGTATCGTCAGCCCCCTGATCGATGACCTTGAGGGTATCGTCCGGTCCGATGATGGAGGCGGTTACCTGCACGCCGCCGGTACCCCACCCATAGGGCATGGGCATTTCGCGGCTGGCAAAGGGCACTTGATAGCCGGGAATGGCAATGCCCTTGAGGATCGCACGGCGGATCATGCGTTTGGTCTGCTCATCGAGATAGGCGAAGTTATAGTCGGCAATGGCGCCCGATTGCGCCTCGCTTGAGCTGAAAGGTGCGGATGTCATTGTGCCGCCTCCTGCGTATCATCCGCCTCTGCTGTTTGCGGACTTGACTCATAGAATTCCGATTGCATCTGGCGCACAAGCTTCAGCTCGGCCTGAAAATCCACATAGTGCGGCAGTTTGAGATGCTCAACAAAGCCGGTTGCCTGCACATTGTCTGCGTGGGAAATGACAAATTCCTCGTCCTGCGCGGGCGCGAGAATGTCCTCTTCCAGCTCCTTGGCCCGCAAGGCTCGGTCACACAGCGCCATGGACATGGACTTGCGCTCTGATTGGCCGAACACCAGCCCGTAGCCTCGGGTGAATTGCGGCGGCACGGTTTTGGAGCCCTTGAACTGGTTGACCATCTGGCACTCGCTCACCTGAATGCGGCCAACGGACACGGCAAAGCCCAACTCCGGAACCTCCACTTCCACATCAACCTCGCCAATCCGGATTTCTCCGGCGAACGGGTGACTGCGCCCAAAGCCGCGCTGGGTGGAATAGCCAAGCGAGAGAAGGAAGCCTTCATCACCACGGGAGAGCGCCTGCAGGCGCAGATCTCGGCTCATGGGGAATTGCATCGGCTTGCGCGTCAAGTCACCCGGCTCGTCCCAATCGCAGCCGCTCTCCGGTTCCTCACTGTCGGGTTCCATCAAACCTTCCCCCGCAATCAGATCCGATACGCGCGGCATAGGCTCATCAGTCTGATCATCTGAAGGATTGACCGCTTCTGGTGCGGGTACCTCTTCATCCGTCGCCAGCGACGGATCAAGCAAGCGGTGGGTATAATCAAAGGTCGGCCCGAGGATCTGCCCGCCGGGCAAATCCTTGAAGGTTGCCGAGATGCGCCGATGGATCTGCATCGCGCTGGTATCCACCGGCTTGGAATATCCCATGCGCGGAAGCGTTGTGCGATAGGCGCGCAACAGGAAGATCGCTTCGATCATGTCTCCACGAGCCTGCTTGATGGCAAGGGCCGCTAATTCCCTGTCATAAAGAGCGCCTTCGCTCATGACCCGATCCACAGCAAGAGCCATTTGTTCGGAGATCTGCTCCAGCGAGATGGCAGGCAGCGCTCTGTCTCCCCGGCGGCGATCTGCCAGCAGCTCGTGCGCGGCCTTAATGGCGGCTTCCCCGCCCTTTACAGCAACATACATATCAGTGCTCCTGCTTGTCAGAGGCGTTGGGATTTGCAAGGGCAATGCGCGTTGTGCGCGGCAAACAGGCAATTGCGTCGGGAGAGACGAAAATGATGTCGACACCGCGAGGAAAGAGCGCGTGATTGTCTTGCCACTGGGACACAAACAAAGAGGAAAGCACCGAGACCGTCAGGCTATTCTGATCCTTGATGCCGGGACCGGAAAGACACCATTGCGGCTTGTCGCTTAATGCTTCTACCTCGATCATCAATGTGGCGGAGCGATCCGGATAATCCTGTGACCCTTTGGCGAAGCCATCGAGCGCGGGCATCTCCTTGCCACCTTTCAACACAGCGAAAGACGCCTCTGAAGGCTCGGCGGCAAATGGCGCGCCGATATGGAAGGTCAACCAATTTACAAGGGCGCTGTTGTCTGCGAGAGCCTCTTCCAGCCATACCGATGTATCCGCATCGGCCAATGTCGCCAGAACCGCTGCCGTCAATGGATAGATGGACGCTGGAGGCTGCGCGTCGGTTTTTAGCGGATGAATTGTACCGGGGCGAGCCATGGCATACATGATAGAGCGAAAAAGGCGTTGGGTTTGAAAAACGGGGTCGCCTAACCCGCCGATCATCGCATCCAGATTCGCCCCTGTGGCTGGATTGTTAGACATCATTTCAGCCATCAGTCGTCTCCTCTGACCATTGTGAAGAAATTGACGCGGGTGGCCTGCGTTTGTGCCGCCCTGCCCTTATCTTTGTCCGTTGCCAGTTTTTTGAGGGGAGCAAGTATGGACATTTCGATCCGCACTTCCATCTCGGGATCGCTTGCCATCGCGTCGATCACAGCGGCCAGCTTTGCCTTGCCATGATCGCGTCCGAGCATGAGCGCATGGCCGATGGCACCATTTTCTATACGCACTGTGGCGCGCGTCATGGTGGCTTCACCAAAGTTGAAGGGTGCCCCGCCTCCTCCGATGCGGCCGCGCAAGGCTACCAATCCGGTTTCTGGCCCGCGCAGCAGTTCGCAGCCGGGGTCAAGCTCTAGCGTCTTCCAGAGCCGGATCAGTTCCGCCATTTGGGCATGAGCCAGAACAGACATGCGCTCTTGCCGTGCTTTTTGCTGTGGCGAGAGGGCTTCCCGTGCCTTTTCATTGCTTTGGGCCTTTTCAGCATAGGCTGCCTCGGCCTGTGATGATTGGGTGTGTTGCATGATGGTCATTCCAGTTTGGGGTCAAATCCGGTTTGAGCTGGTTGCTGCAAAAAGCCTTCTTTCAGGGAAAAGAGCTGGGCCGCATCTCGTCCATGACGAGAAAGCCTTTGGTCTTTGCGCCATATTCCCATGAATCTTGGCTCACGCTTGCAAATTTGTATATTCATATAGACAAGTAAACTTATGCATGAGATACAGCCAGATAATGACGCCCCTATGACATCCGCATGACTTTTAAATTTTCCAAATGGCAGAGGCACAAAGAGCCGCCAAAGCGGCAGCAGGAAACAAAGATATGGGCAGCTGGGCGCATAAAGATAGCCGTTATGATGCGAATCAGGCCACGATGGCAGTTCCCCTGTCCCATCGCCCAGAGGAGCACGGCGTTATGGCTTCGGACATCATCAGAAGTGGCATAGGACGTCGCACAGGCATTGCCTTGTGGCGACAAATTGCCGACGCAATCCGGGCAGGTATTACTTCGGGGCTGGGAGACAAGCATGGAAAACTGCCGCCAGAAATGGAGCTGGCCGAGCTATTCGGGGTCAACCGCCACACGGTGCGCTCTGCCATCTCGGCCCTTGTCAGCGAAGGCATTCTGCGCGCAGAACAGGGACGTGGCACTTTTATCATTCAGCCAGACCGTCTGACCTATCCCATTTCCAAGCGCACCCGCTTTTCGGCCAGTCTGGCTGAACAAGGCCAGAGGGGCGAATCCCGCATGATGTCGCACGATGTGATGCCTGCGCCGGAAGAGGTTGCGCAGGCCCTGCAGCTGGATGTCGGAGCGCCGGTGCTTCAGGTCCGGTCTGTCGGTGTTGGCGATGATACTCCGGTCAGCCGTGCGACAGCATGGTTCGAGCATGCGCGCTTTCCCGATATGGCGGACAATCTGCTGCGCTTTAATTCTGTCACCAGAGCATTTGCCGCCTGCGGGCTGGATGATTATGTGCGCATATCAACGCGCATCGAGGCCTATCACGCGACGCTGGATGATGTGGAGATCTTGCGCCTGTCACCAGGCTCGATAGTATTGGTGACCTTTGCGATCAATGCCGATCTCGAAGGGCGACCGGTGCAATATTCCAAGACCCGCTTTGCTGCAGATCGTGTGAGTTTGCAGGTCGAGCATGCCCCTCTTTCATGATGCCTTGTGAAACGTCTTTTCTGTCCACAAGGGGAGAAAGTTGAGAAGCCACAGCCTTGCCCAAATACTCCTCGCCTTGTGCGGCCTTCTTGTAATCTCGTGAAATTTGCCTAGTCTGGAAACAGACCTCATGCCCTCACTTCAGGGCAAGGTCGGAAAATGGTGCCGACAGAATGCCGGTACAGGCTATTGATTTCATTTTAGTCTTTGCGCGTGCTCTTACGTTTGGTCAGAGCACAGAAGTTCTTCAGGAGGATAATCCATGCAGCTTATCAGTCCCGACTTTAAAAATGGCGATCCGCTACCCCAAAAGAGCGTTTCACAAGGCCTAGGTGGAGAAGACCTTTCCCCTACCCTTCAGTGGAGCGGCGTTCCGGCAGAGGCCAAAAGCCTTGCCCTGACCTGCTATGATCCGGACGCCCCAACCGGATCGGGTTTCTGGCACATGATCATCACCAACATTCCTGTTTCCGAGTCTGGTGAGATTTCCAGCGCCACCCTGCCGGCCAGTGCCAAAAGCGCACTCAATGACGCAGGAACAGAGAATTTCACGGGCGCTTATCCGCCGCCGGATGATCCTGCCCATCGCTATATCTTTACGCTTCATGCCCTGAGTCTGGATGAAATCGAACCGGACGGCATGACCGGAGCCTATGTGCGTTTCAATATCATGCGCAATCAGCTTGCATCCGCCAGCATCACTGGCCTCTTTAAAAACAACGGCTGACAAGCAAGCCATTGGCGTTTACGCCTCAGCTGTGGTTTGTTAAAGACATCAATTCTGGTCGGGCCGATGCGTCCGACCATTCGCCTCAGGGCACCGAAAGCGGCCGCGGCCAACAGATTGCTGCTCCGTTCTTGTTTTTTGTGAAAGGTTTCGTCCTCATGAAGCGCGTCAATCCGCTCAAACTCAATAAACTGCAATTGAAGACCCTTGTCCTGACCCAAATTCTGGCGCGCTCTCAGCCGGATGAGGCATGGAACACCGATGGCACGATTACCATTCTCCGTCTGCCGCATGCCCATGGTGACCATCTGCATGTGGGCGAGTATGTCGTAAACAGCGCCGATGCAACGGGCTTCAACAACCGGGCCGTTTGGACAGCGCTTGCGCGTAAAGGGCTTGTCAACGACAAGGACGTGCCGCCAATCGTCCTTACCCGTGAAGGGCTCGATTATGACACTGGCCTTGATCACCATTTCCTCGCGAAATCAGACCACTAATGACCGGTCGCCGGGCTTGTACAGATGTAGCTCTGGACAGTTCGGCACCTTCATTGGACACTTATCCTCATAGACCACTCTTTTTGGCCCCGGCTCTTCATTCAACCCTTTTGATTATCGGGGAGGATTCCTTATGCGGATCATTCTGGCAGACGACCATCCTTTATACAGAACCGGCATGAAGCAATTGTTGTCCGGCCTGTTTCCGGAGGCAAGCATTGACGAGGCAGGCGACGCCAGTGATCTCAATGCGCAGATTTCTGCCGCACCCGATCCGGATCTGATCATCTCTGACCTGCTGTTTCCCGGCTTTGACTATATGCGCGACCTGAAACGACTTAGGCAGACCTTTTCCCTTTGCCCGATCATTGCGGTTTCGATGATGAATGACCCCGCCGAGGTGGATCATATCATGGCGCTTGGCGTGAATGGATACGTCTCGAAATCCGTTTCTTCCGATCAAATGCTCCAAGCGGTGGAAAGCGTCATGAAGGGCAATATCGAGGTTCGCCTGAGCGATGAGGGGCTTTCGCCTGACGTCAACGGCCTGATCAAACCTGCACTGGATGAGTTGACACCACGCCAGATCGAGATTCTCAAGCTGCTGCGCCACGGCCTTTCGAATAAGGAAATCGCTCGCGAGCTGGATCTATCGCCCTTCACGGTCCGCAGTCATGTTTCAGCCCTGATGAAAAATCTGGGCGTCTCGAACCGGGCCGCGGCGTCGGCCATTGCGGCGAGCTATGGACTGAATTGATAGCCTGTTCATCATGTCCCTCGATGCATTGGCATCATACCATGATGGATATGTTACGAGATGACTTGCGCGTCGCTATCACTGGAAAACAAGCCGAGCATGGCGGATCGCAGCTGAACCGGCTGAACCGGTTTATGGATGAGAAGCAGTTTTTCCCGGCTGACGCGCTGATGCACCTTGTCAGAAAGATCTCCCGATATAACAAGCGCTTTCAGGTCTTTGCCATAACGCATCCGAGCCTTCTTAATGATGTCAAGACCGGTATATCGGGCTGGGAATGAAAAGTCCGAGATGATGAGGTCAATTGGCCCTTCGATGTCATCCAGAGCTTCCAGGCTTTCAGCAGTTGCCAACTGGCACCCCCACGCTTGCAACAAACTAGCCGTTGCCTGCCGCGTTCCTTCATCATCATCCACCACAAGGATCCTCTTGTAACCGAAGACTGCCCCAATGCGATCTGACGCCCCTTTGGATGGCTTTCTTTTCTGTGACAGGGGTGCGCTTTTAAAGCCCCTAAGCGTGATCTTGGTGCCCGACGGGCTTGTATCAAGATCAAGCGCGATATTCTGGAGGTCGGCAAGCCGCCGGACGATCGCCAATCCCAGCCCGAGCCCCTTCTCGACCTGATCGGACGTGTCCATGTTGGGCATGATCCGTTGACGCCTTTTTTTAATCTGCGTAAATTCTTCGAAAATGACAGCTTGATGCTCTGCCGGAATGCCCGGACCGTCATCGCAGACAGATATGCTCAGATCCTCTCCCGCCTGCTCGACAAGAATGCGCGCAAAGCCTCCGCCGGAATGACGAATGGCGTTGGACAGCAGATTTTGCACCATGCGCCGCACCAATATACCGTCAGCCAGAATTCCGACCTTGGGGCATTCGAGCATCAAGGTGACGTGGGCAATCTCAGCCAATGGCTCGTAGTCATCAAGCACATGGTTGAGCATATCTTCGAGATCAAAAAGCGAAGGACGCACCTGCACCTTGCCACTGTCAAGCAAACTGACATCCAGCACCGAGTTGAAAAGCTTGGACAGTGTCTGCAAAGAGGAGCGGATACGGCCAAGCGTCTCTCGGCTTTTTTCATCCATTGTCTTGAGGGGCAATGTCTCGATATGCAGACCGATGGCATGCAATGGTTGGCGCAAATCATGGCTAGCGGCAGCCAGGAGGCGTGTCTTTTCACGGTTGGCGTGACGTGCTGCCTCGGCCGCTTCCCGATAGCGCTGAGCTAGGTCGAGATTCTCGTTGCTGATTTGAATATATTGCGACACGGATTCCAGCGTGTCATGGCCAAAGCGCAGCATCATGGAGAGGAAAACGAGCACAAGCCCGCCGAGGAGAATGAATTCGTCTCCTAGCAGAATGAGCCGCAAGGACAATAGCCCCAGATAAGGCACAGCATACAGGGCGAAGGATCGCGGAAAAACGCCCAGTGAACGAACGGCCGCAGCCGTCGCTCCGGCTGCAATGGACATCTGGATCGCAAAGTGCGCAACATTATCAGGATTGAGGCTGACAAAGGTCATCACGCCCCAACTGGCCCCCACAACAAGGCTGAGATAATCCATCAGGCCTATCCAGAGATAAGGCGTGCGTTTGCTAGGCCTAATCCGCATATAAGTACGCCGCCAGACCTCCATCAGCAGTGGGTAGAAGATGATTTCCAAAATACCCCAAAGGATCAGAAACCATGTAGGTACAGAAGCATTGCTGCTGGCAATAAAAATGAGGACTGCAGCACTTGCTATATGCCCAAGATAGATGGAATCCGGTGTTTTCAGGAAAACATTGACATGTTCATGCACGCTGTTCTCGGGAAGCGGTTTCCTGAAGGCATCGAGAAGATACATAGTGCTCACACGTCTTGCGCTCGTCGTCGCTACTGCGGCGGCTGGCCGCTTTCTGCGAATGGTCCCAATCATCTCATATTGTCACTAGTTATGCATATATTTCAATAGTTTAAATCAGTTATTAGATAAGTACTAATTCGTATTTCGAAGAAAGTTTGCGTCTTTTTGACTTTATAGATAGGCTGAAGTTGTAAATTGCAACGCTCTTTGATTTTTCCAAGGGCAATCTCGACATCAAACCTTTGCCGTTCCATTCCCTTTCCTTTCACGCAACGAGTCCCCCCAATGACACCGCTTGAAAAGACACCGCTTGAAGATATTTTTGAAATTATTGATCAGACCAACGCGCAAGATCCCCGCATGACGGCTCCGCAAGGAACTGCCGCTGTGCCTACCGAATTACTGCGCGGTTTCAGACTAAGTCTCGTGTGCGAAGAGTTCGCCCCTACGGCTGATGATCTGGTCAAGATTGCAGCTCGGGCCCAAACGCTGGAAAGCTGGCAGTTTGAAGAAGCGGACGGAACGCCTCCACAAGAAAATGTAGCTGTCATAGAAGGCCGCAAACGCGAACACAGCGCCAAGAGAATTTCTCAAATTATGGCCGCCAATGGGTATGATGAAGCAGATTGTGCGATCGTCCGAGACCTTGTGCTTGGCAAGAGCGAAGATGAAACTGGCCGGGCGCAATTGCTGGAAGATCTCAACGGGCTGGTATTCATTCAATTCCATGCCGTTGATCTCCTCAAACTCTATCCCGCTGAGCAATTGGCGCCAATCCTGACCGATTGCTTGTCAGGTATGAGTGACGAGGCGCTTTATCATGCCATCGACCAAATGAATGATCCAGTGTTGATCAAGACGCTACAATCCATTCGTCAGGACATCAGTGTTGAGAAAAAGTCCATTGTTTATCTGGATTGACCGCGCAGCCAGGCAAGCTTTCAAGGCTTGGGTAGGCATTTACGCCCGAATACGAGTACAGGTTGCCGTTTTGTAACCTTTATTCACTTTTTGGCGCAAAGCTTGCGATTCCTAAGACGAATTTCGATTCAGGAATTTTATTTAGACCAAAAGTAGTGTAGCAACGCCTGAAGAAGGTTTCGTCTACACTTGATCAATGCGCCCTGAGAGGTTCCTTTTGGCTCGTACAGATATGAATATGGCTGAGCGGTTTCAGAATAATGTCAGTTGGTCATCGGTGTGGCTGATGGCGATGCGACCCAAAACGCTTATTCTATCCCTCAGCCCCGTTTTGCTGGCTGGCCTTATTGTATTTGGCGCTCAGCTCTCTGCAGACTGGATTGTCTTTCCCATCATCATTCTGTCGTCTGTCAGCATTCAGATTGCAACCAACCTGTGGAATGACGCAGCCGACGCCTCATCGGGCCTTGATCAGGCAAGCGAACGGCTCGGTCCGCCCCGCGTGACTTCTCTAGGGCTGCTCAAACCCTGGCAGGTGCGCTTGGCGGCCTTTCTGTTTCTGTTGCTCGCAGCGCTTTGTGGCCTCTATCTGGTCTATGTGGGCGGCTGGCCCATTCTGCTTATCGGCATTGTGGGCATCATTTGCGCCTTTGGCTATTCCTCCGGCCCCTACCCGATCTCCGGTTCTCCATTCGGGGAAGTCTTTGTCATCTGCTTTTTTGGCATCATGTCGGTTATGGGCAGCGCCTATCTGCTCACAGGAACATGGACTGTCGAGAGCTTCTGGGCCGGTTTCTATATCGGATTGCCTGCTGCTGCGGTTCTTGTGGTCAACAATTTTCGAGATCGCATCGGCGATGCGGAAGGCGGGCGCCACACGCTGGTTATTCAGATCGGACCGCAGGCCGCAAGGCGCCTCTATGCCATCCTGATGCTATTTTCCTGTGTTGGGCTGGTGCACGTCAATAGTATGATCCACCCGGGCACACTGAGCCTTGTCAGTCTGATTATCGCCGGGTTGCTGATGATCTATGCTCTGGCGATGCCCATTCGCCGGTTCTTTCTGGCAGAAACGGCCCCGTTGCAGAATCAGTGTCTGCTGGGAACATCCATGTTCCAGTTGCAGTGGCTGTTCGCCTTTCTTCTCATCATGCTGCTAAGCTAAGCGGACGCCATTGGAGCTGCAGCAACAATGGTGTCGCTGCAGCCCTTTATCCGTTCAAGGCAAATTTACATCTGTGGTGCGGACTTTGCGCCGACGCCAGCAACAGGCACTTCAATTGTAACCTTGCCAGCCTTCTCGAATGTCAACTCCAGCGGGAATGTCTCGCCCTTCTTCAGCGGGGCCTTCAGCTTCATGAACATCACATGATAGCTGCCCGGCTTAAGCGCCACTTCTCCATGAGCTGGCACGTCGATTGCCTCCACCTGACGCATGCGCATCACATCGCCATCCTTGATATGCGTGTGCAGTTCGGTCATTTTTCCAACATCTGCGCTGGCTGCAATGAGGCGATCAGCATCCCCTTCGTTGGTGATCTGCATGAAACCACCGCCCGCATTTGCCATTCCGGCAGACGCACGTGCAAAGGGAGCGGAAACCGTAATATCTCCCACTTTCCATTCAGCAGCCTCTGCAGCCAAACATGACAGGCCCATTGCCATTGCGCCAATAATCAGTTTTTTCACGATGTCTCCCACTTTTACCTAGGTGTAACTCTCTTACGCATCCTTAGTGGCTGATTTTTCCATTAAGTCAGTTCCTACGGAAATGCGAATTTTATCTCTCTCACCTACTTTATTAATGCGCTCTTGTTCATTAAACTATGCAACTAAGTGAGACACCTTAGGTCATTGTGAGTATTTCCAAGGTCGCACGGGCAAACCAGTCGCCTCTATCAACCAGCATATCCCGATAGCGCAGCGCCCAACGATCCATCTCTTCTGGCCAATAAAAAGAAAAGGTCATCCTGTGAATACACCCCTTATTCCCATCGGTCTGGCTCTCATCATGATGACAGTCGGTCTTTCGGTTCGCCTGTCTGACTTCAAGGCGTTGCCACGCCAATGGAATGCTGTCGGTGCAGGTCTGCTTGCTCAGCTAGTTTTTCTGCCGTTGATCGCCCTGTGCGTTGCTCTGGTTACGCGCCTTGATACCGTTTATGCCATCGGCCTCATCATTCTGGCGTCGGCACCGGGTGGAATTTCTTCCAACTTGCTCACGGTTTTGGCTCGCGGCAAAACAGCGTTGTCCATTTCGCTGACGATCCTTACCAATCTGGTTGCTTTCATCACCATCCCGACGGTGCTTTCCATTGCCTTCATCGTCTTTAGCGGCTCGGGCGTGGATGGCCCGAGCAGCAGCGAGCTTTATGCCCTGCCATTCGGCGAAACCGCTCTGAAAGTTCTGGCTATTTCTGCTTTGCCCCTGGCAATCGGCATGGCGATTTGCCGCTTTCTGCCAAACTTTGCCAGCCGCATTGAAAAACCTGCCAAATTTGTCGCATCGGCAATCTTTGCAGCCATTGTTGTCAACTCCTTCTATAGCGAGTGGAACAGCATCATGGCCCACTGGAGCACGGTTGGGCCTGCGGTCATTCTGCTCAATCTGGCAGCGATTGGCTCCGCTCTGCTGTTCAGCCGCCTGTTCAAACTGAGCGCCAAGCAGGCCCTGACGATTGCCATCGAATGTGGTTTGCAGAATGTGGCCTTGGCTCTGGTGATCGCGCAATTCATGGGCAATGGACGCTTCATGGTCCCCTCGTCCATTTATGCGCTGGTCATGAATGTATCCGTGCTCATCCTCATTGCTGTCGGCAACAAGCTTTCCGATAGCAAGAGCGAAGCACACAGCGAGCAATGAGGGGACACTCGTAAGAGCCCCTATGATAGAAACAATTCCGGCGGGTGAGTTAGCGCAGGCGTTAACCTCCCGCCGTTTTTGCATCCGCAATCCGCAAGCTTAGCGAGATTAAAACCCTTTCAGAAGGTCGGCGGTGAACAGGCGCTTATACAGACACAGGGTTCTGCTCCCGTGTTGCGGAAACGATGAGGCAGAGCGCTTTCGAAATACCACGCATCACCGGGTCGCAAGATCTGGCGTTCGTCACCCACCGTTACCTCAAGGCTTCCTGAAAGTACGATACCGCATTCCTCGCCCTTGTGGCTAAGAGCGACACGGCCAGTGTCCGCCCCAGGCATGAGGCGTTCATGGAGCATCTGAATGCTCTTCTCTGGCCTGTCTGCGCCGACAAGTCGAAAAGACAACTTACCGCGCCCGATCTCCTTCAAATCACTCGACTTATAGAAATATCGCCCTTCTGCGCTGAGCTCGAACGAGAAAAAACGGGCTAGATCCATATCCACGCCATCCAGTATCCGCTTGAGCGCGCCGACGGAAGGGTTGGACTGCCCGCTTTCGATTTGTGATATGGTGGCATTGGCAACGCCTGTTTTCTTGGCCAGCGCTCTTTGGGAGAGGCCGTAAGCCAATCGGACCTGACGCAAGCGCTCGCCGATATCGGCACCGACATCCTCTTCGGTTTCGCCCATTTGCGGCAAATCGGTATGAGGCAAATGGGGCTCAACCATTTTATTCCTCTTCTGGCGCTAAGCACACCCGTTCAGCTGTTCAATATTCCAAACACTTTACTATCGGCGTACGTATTTTCAATAGGTTATGGATACAAAAATAAAGACTTGTTCATTTTGCACTGGCACAGCACACTTGCCCGATAACAAAATCACTTTCCCAATGAGGTCCAGATGAACAACCAAAGCAAAATGCCAAATGATTTATCCAGTTTCTGGATGCCTTTCACGCACAATCGCGGCTTCAAGGAAGATCCGCGTATGGTGGTTTCTGCCGACGGCATGTTCTACAAGAGTGCTGACGGACGCGATATTCTGGACGGCACCGCCGGGCTATGGTGTGTGAATGCGGGCCATAATGCGCCGCGGATTGTCAAAGCAGTGCAGCAGCAAGTCGCCGAGATGGACTATGCGCCGAACTTCCAGTTTGGTCATCCCAAAGCCTTTGAATTCGCCTCTCGCGTGGCCGACCTTTTCCCCGAGGGCATGGATCATGTGTTCTTTACCAACTCTGGCTCGGAATCCGTTGATACAGCCCTCAAGATCGCCCTGCACTATCATCGTGCCCGAGGCGACGCAGCACGCACGCGTCTGATTGGTCGCGAGCGCGGCTACCACGGCACCGGCTTTGGCGGTATCTCTGTTGGGGGCATCTCAAAGAACCGCATGCATTTCGGCTCCCTGCTGACGGGCGTTGACCATCTGCCGCATACCCATGACA
Organism: Cohaesibacter marisflavi; assembly: GCF_963665895.2. Taxonomy (NCBI): domain Bacteria; kingdom Pseudomonadati; phylum Pseudomonadota; class Alphaproteobacteria; order Hyphomicrobiales; family Cohaesibacteraceae; genus Cohaesibacter; species Cohaesibacter marisflavi. Next base: position 1,686,928 of record NZ_OY762534.1, read on the forward strand.
TTGCCAAGAATGCCTTCTCTCGCGGCTGCCCGGAACATGGCGGCATCGAGAAAGCCAATGCGCTGCTTGACATCATCGCCTTGCATGATCCCTCAACCATTGCAGCCGTCATCGTCGAGCCTATGGCGGGCTCCACGGGCGTATTGATGCCGCCCAAGGGCTATCTGCAGCGTCTACGCGAGATCTGCACCAAATATGGTATCCTGTTGATCTTTGATGAGGTCATCACCGGCTATGGCCGTCTGGGCAAGGCGAGCGCTTCGGAATATTTCGGAGTCACCCCGGATATCATCACCACCGCAAAGGGCCTGACCAACGCCGTCATCCCTGCTGGGGCCGTAATCGTCTCTAACGAGATCTATCAGTCCGCCATGGACCATGCCGATGCGGCCATCGAGCTGTTCCACGGCTATACCTATTCGGGTCATCCGATGGCTGCTGCTGCAGGCCTTGCGACACTTGATACCTATGCCGAAGAAGGCTTGTTCGAGAATGCCGCCGCTCTCTCTTCCTACTGGGAAGATGCGGTGCATAGCCTTAAGGGCGGACGCAATGTCATCGACTTGCGCAACCTCGGGCTTGTGGCCGGTATTGAGCTTGCACCACGCGCAGGCGCACCGGGTTCTCGTGGCATGGAAGCCATGATCAAAGCCTGGGAGAAAGGTGCCATGATCCGTGTCACCGGCGACATCATCGCGCTCTCACCACCGCTCATCGTCGAGAAGAGCCATATTGATCAGCTCTTCAGTGTTGTGGCAGAGGTCATCGCGGAAATCGAATAAGCCACAGCAGAAGACCGATAGGAAGCCCAAGGCCAGCAAACTTTTCTGCTGGCCTTTTTATTATCCAACGCTGATACAGCAAAGGCCTCCATGCGATTGCATGAAAGCCTTTGCATTGCTTTTTTCAATCGAAGACTGAAGTCTATTCCTTGCCAATCCAACGGAAGGAAATTTCTTCTTCATTGAAGAGATGGCGTTTTTCGTCGTCTGCGGTCAGGGTTACCATTTCGCCCCGCTTGAAGTCATGGGTGCCCGGAATCTTGGCAATCAGGGCTTCTTCCCCTTCATGCGGTGGTTCCAGATAGAGCAAGGTCACTTCACCGAGTTTTTCAACGATGCGCACTTCGCATTTGTAAAGTGGCTCATCGCCATCTTCACACAGACGCAGATCTTCAGGACGAACGCCGAATTTGGCTGGCTTGCCTTTCTGATCTGGTGTGCTGGGCACGTTCACCGTAAAGCTATGTCCGCCCTCTTCGAAGGCAACGCGGGTTTTCTCGCCGGTTTCCATGACCTTACAGTCATAGACATTCATGGCCGGAGAGCCGATGAAGCGCGCCACGAAAACATTTTTCGGGTTTTCATAGAGCTCCATGGGCGCCCCACACTGCTCAATGATACCGCGCGTGGAAAGCACGACAATGCGATCCGCCAACGTCATGGCTTCCACCTGGTCGTGGGTCACATAAATCATCGTGGTGTCCGGCATGCTCTCGTTGAGCTGAGCGATCTCGATGCGGGTTGCGACACGCAGGGCAGCATCGAGGTTGGACAGAGGTTCATCGAACAGGAAGACCTTGGGATCACGCACAATGGCGCGACCAATAGCAACACGCTGGCGCTGGCCACCAGAAAGCGCCTTGGGCAGACGCTCCAGAAACGGGGTCAACTGCAGAATGTCTGCTGCCTTGGAGACCCGCTCATGGATCTCTTCCTTGGAAGCTTTGGCGATCTTCATGCCGAAGGCCATATTGTCATAAACCGTCATATGCGGATAGAGCGCATATGTCTGGAACACCATGGCAATGCCGCGTTTGGACGGAGGCACTTCGTTCATGCGCTGTCCGTCAATCTGCAAATCGCCGCCGGTGATGCTCTCCAGCCCCGCTATCATGCGTAGAAGGGTGGATTTACCACAGCCAGAAGGCCCAACGAAGACGATGAACTCGCCTTGCTCGATTTCCAGATTGATATTCTTGAGGACCTTGGTGACGCCATAGGCCTTTTCGATATCTGTAAGCTTCAGGCTTGCCATCCTGCCCTCCCGAGAAACAAGTTACTAGCTCTTACATGCAAACTTTTCATCATCACTTCATTACCCCGAAATAAGCACCATAAGCGGGCAGATGCAGGGAGTTATCCATCATGAAGCTTTCAAAGCCGGCGACTTCAAGTGCCTCGACATTTTCGAAATCAAACGGCACTTCGCGCTCTTCAGCAACAAGGTTGAAGACACAAAGGAGACGTTCTTCTTCACTTTCGCGAATAAAGATCAGCACATCCCCCTCTTCGTCATTCGTCACGAAATGAATGGCCCCTTTTGACAAGGCAGGATGGAGTTTCCTGAAGGCCAGCATGTCGCGATAATGATTGAGTAGCGATGTTTCGTTCTGTTCTTCAATATCGACGGTCGTGGCAGCATGATCTTCTGGGATCGGCAACCATGGTTTGGATTCAGAGAAACCAGCGTTGGTATGCTCATACTCCCAGACCATCGGCGTGCGACATCCATCGCGGCCCTTGAAGTCCGGCCAGAATTCGATGCCGTAAGGGTCCTGCAGTTCCTCATATGGCACATCAGCTTCCTGCAGCCCGAGTTCTTCGCCCTGATAGAGGCAAACAGACCCACGCAACGAGAGCAGAAGCGCAATGCGTTGACGGTTGACGGTATCTTGCAAGTCGGGCTTCACCGGCCAACGGGTGCAATAGCGCACGACATCATGGTTGGAGAAAGCCCAGCAGGCCCAAGCATCTGGCGCTTCGGATTGCAGCGACGTGAAGGCCTTGTAGACATTCTGCGGTGTTGGTGCATCAGGTCCGAGAAAGTCGAAGGCGTAGCACATATGCATCTTGTCGCCACCGGACGTATAATCAGCCAGAATTTCCAGACCCCGCTCGTCATCCCCCACTTCACCCACAGCCGCAGCTGCCGGATATTCGTCCAGCAAGGCCCGGAACCGCTTCAAGAATTCCAGATTCTCCGGTTGGCTCTTGTCATAGAGGTGAGACTGATAAGTATAGGGGTTGACGCTTGGCGCCGTATTATAGTTCTGCAATTCCGGAGGCAGAGCCGGGTTGTCCCTCAGCGTCTGACTATGGAAATAGAAGTTGATCGTATCCAGGCGGAAACCGTCAACACCGCGATCCAGCCAGAAGCGGGTAACATCAAGCAAAGCATCCTGAACGTCCGGATTGTGGAAGTTCAAATCTGGCTGCGACTTGAGGAAGTTATGCAGATAATATTGTTTGCGGCGACTATCCCATTGCCATGAAGACCCACCGAAGATGGAGAGCCAGTTGTTGGGCACGGTTCCATCCGGCTTGGCATCCGCCCAGACATACCAGTCTGACTTGTGGTTGGTTTGGTCGCGCCGACTTTCCACAAACCACGGATGCTGGTCGGAAGTATGGGACAGCACAAGGTCGATCATGACCTTGAGCCCCAGATAATGAGCCGCAGAAATCAGTTTGTCGAAATCGGCCAGATTCCCGAACATTGGGTCAACATCGCAATAGTCCGAGACATCGTAGCCGAAGTCGAGCATTGGCGATGTGAAGAATGGAGAGATCCAGATTGCGTCCACGCCCAGAGAGGCGATGTAAGGCAAGCGGCTGGTAATCCCGTTCAGATCACCCACACCGTCTCCATTGGTATCCTGATAGGACCGGGGATAGATCTGATAGATCACACCACCACGCCACCAGTCCTTGTCAATTTCTTTTCCAATCATAGAATTTCCAGTTCAATTGCTTGTATGTCACTGTTTGGGAAAGTCGGCTTTATGGTTCCGACTTAACCGCCCTTGACCGAACCGGCCAGCAGACCACGCACCAGATAGCGCTGCAACGTGAAGAAGACGCCCAGTGGAACGATGATCGTTATGAAAGCGGATGCCGTGAGAATTTCCCAGTTGCCGCCGCGAGAGCCCAGCATTTCGCGCAGGCGTCCAGTCAGCACCAACTGATCCTCCGTGTTGCCAAGGAACACCATGGCCACGAGCAAATCGTTCCAGACCCACAAGAACTGGAAGATCGCAAAGGAGGCGAGCGCCGGGAAGGACAGAGGCAGAATGATCTTGACGAAGATGTCAAAATGGCTGGCTCCGTCGACACGGGCTGACTCGATGATTTCTCTTGGTAATTCCGAGATATAGTTACGCAACAGATAGACTGCCAACGGCAAGCCGAAGCCTGTATGCGCAAGCCATATGCCCAGATATGTCTTTGCGGGTACGCCGAAGAATGATCCTACACCGTTATAGAGCCGCAACAATGGTATGAGCGACATCTGGAGAGGGACGACAAGTAAGCCGACAACCACCGCGATCAACACCGCTCGACCGGGAAAATGCATCCATGCCAAAGCATAAGAAGCAAAAGCGGCGATCAGGATCGGGATGACCGTAGAAGGAATGGTCACCGTCAAGGAGTTGACAAAGGATTGGCCAATCCCCTCGGCTGTCAGAACCTCTCGATAGTTATCGAGTGTAAAAATGGGAGGAGTCTCGATGGTGTAGAAAATGCGCTTACCACGTTTTCCGGTCCATTCCTCCGGCTGAGTGATGGTATAGCTGCCATCACTTTCAACGGTCATCTTGCGATCCCGTCGCATGTCAGCCGTTTCACCGACCTTGAACGCAGCAGGCTCCTGAGCACGCCAGCCAAAGGCCTTGATCGTGCCCGAGTTTTCATCCTGCTCAAGGACATTGCCTTGCAGAACATAAAGGCCATCCTTGAACACCTGATCTTCAGGGTCAACGGACCGTCCTATCACATTCTGTTCGGAAGAAAATAGCGCTGTCCACCAGCCAGAAACCGCCAATTGGTCCTTGTCCCTGATAGAGGAAACGAAAAGGCCGATTGTCGGTAAGGTCCATAGAAGAACCAGCATGAGGACGGACAGATGAACTACCCACATCAAGGGCGATTTTGTTTTGGATCCTGAGATCATTTCTAGTGCCCTTTGGAATCTCTAGTAGCTGAACGAATGTTCCAGATCATGATCGGAACGACGAGCAACATGATGATGACTGCGATTGTGGCACCGCGACCGAAATCGCCGCCACCGCGGAACATCCAGTCATACATATAGTTGGCGAGCACCTGCGTATCCCATTGCCCGTTTGTCATCGCGAACACGATATCGAAGACCTTGAGCACGGTGATTGTGATGGTCGTCCAGACAACGGCGATTGTTTTCCAGATCTGAGGGACCATGATCAGGAAAAAGATCTGCACGCCATTGGCGCCATCAATCGTTGCTGCTTCGATCGTTTCTTCTGGGATGCCGCGCAGGGCCGCAGACAGGATGACCATGGCAAAGCCGGTCTGAATCCAGACTAGAATGATCATCAGGAAGAAGTTGTTCCAGAAGGGAATTGTGATCCACGCCTGAGGATCGCCCCCCAAGGCCTCAACAATGGCGTTGAGAATACCAATCTGGGCGGAGCCTTCACCGCGATATTCGTAGACGAATTTCCAGATGATAGACGCGCCGATGAAGGAAATGGCCATTGGCATGAAGATCAGTGACTTGGCGATATTGCCCCACCAGATCCGGTCGGTCAGCGCCGCGATCACAAGGCCGAAGAAAGTCGACATGGCCGGCACAAAAATAAGCCAGAGCATGTTGTTGAACATGGACTGACGGAACCCGTCGTCAAACCACAGCCACACATAATTGTCCAAACCGACAAACTGGGTGCTGTCGCTATTGTAAAAGGACAGTCGCACAGAATCGAGGGCGGGATAGACAAGATAAAGGCCCAATGTCAGCAGTGCCGGACCAAGAAACAGCCATGGACGGACAGCATGAGCGATCTGAAGATTCTTGATGCCCTTTTCGGCAGACGCTGCATTTGCTGGAAAGACACGATCCAGGAGCCAGTTCGAGCCATAAAAATACGCCACGCACGCAAGGACCCCGACGATAACGGTCCCCAGTGCCGATGCTAATTGCTCCATTTAGTCACGCTCCACCTTAATATTGCCCGGAAATTGATAGAAGGTACGTACGGATCGTTGCGCCCGTCTGCGTGGAGGCTACCATTCCCCGGTTCTTTGGTTTGAGTTTCACGACCCTTGCCGATATTTGCTTGGAAACGTCAACAAGACGGCTAGAACAGCCACTCTTCGGGACAACGTCTTGAAACCGCAAAAGGTTCCGAAACGCGATTGCCACATGAAGCGAGGCCCCAGACATTCTCCTTAAGGCCTGACTTAGCCTGATCGAAGCATTTTAGAATTCGATTTAAGTCACGATCGACCTTTCACAGCACTCGGCAAATGAAACAGGAACGATCGCCTATAGTTTACCGGCCCCCGAAAAACGGGAACCGGCGTGTTGATGGAAGATGTCTCTGCACACTTATTTCAGAGCATCCCAGGATTTCTGGATTTCGCCGGCAACCTCTTTGGCGTCTTTACCACCGGTGTAATCGACCATACCGGTCCAGAAGGAACCAGCGCCGATTTTACCTGGCATCAGATCAGATGCATCAAAGCGGAAGGTCGTTGCGTTGAGCAAAATCTCACCCTGTTTGTGCATGGAGTCGTTGGCATAGGCATCGAGATTAACACCTTTAAATGCGGTCAACAGACCGGACTGAGCCATCCAGATTTCGTGCGCGATTGGCGTTTTCAGGAAATCGATGAACGCTTCAGCTGCTTTGGAGTCCTTGGTGATGGCGAACATCGTGCCAGCACCGAGCACCGGTGTCCCCAGATCCTTGTCAGAATAGGCCGGGAAGTAGAAGAAGTCGGCATCGACACCCAACTGCGTCCCTTCAGGGAAGAAGGAAGGAATGAAGGAAGCCTGTTTATGCATGTAGCATTTCGGCGGGGAAGCAAAGAGACCTTTCGGGCTATCGCGGAAGTCGGTCGTAGCAACGGCCCCTGCTCCACCATCAACGAAATCATCATTGCGAGCGAACCAGCCAAATTCTTCAATGGCATTGACGACAGCAGGATCATCAAACGGAATGTCGTTGGAGACCCATTTGTCGTAGGTGGTCGGGCTAGCGGTGCGCAGCATCAGGTCTTCCACCCAGTCGGTTGCAGGCCAACCGGTCGCAGCGCCAGAACCAAGACCGATGCACCACGGAGTGCCACCATCTTCCACGATTTGTTCTGTCAGCGCCTTGAGGTCTTCCATGGTCTCCGGCACTTCGTAGCCAGCATCATCGAAGTTTTCAGGGATATACCAGACCAGTGATTTCACGTCGGCCTTGTATGGGAAAGCAAAGAATTTGGATTCGCCGTCTTTATCTTGGTAGCTACCCAGATCAACCCAGGATTCACCAGCTGCGTAATTCTCAGCAAGCCAGTCGCGCGTTTCATCACCAAGCGGAGTCAGATAGCCTTTGCTTGCGAGATCAGCGGCCAGACCGGGCTGCGGAAAAACTGCAACGTTTGGTGCAGAGCCAGCGCCCGTGTCAATCACGATCTGCTGCTCGAAAGAGTCTGAGCCAGCATACTGCACTTTAACGCCAGTTGCTTCTTCAAAATAAGCAACGACGCTCATGAAAAGGTCTTTGTCGACACCGAGCCACGGACCGGAAATGGTCATGGATTCGCCGCTCAGGTCTACATTCTTTTTGAATTCCTCATAAGAAGCCCAGTTGAACTTCGCGTCTTCCCCTGGCTTGAATTTCAGCTCTGCGGCCTGAAGGCTCCCAACAGAGAGAGCGGCAAGGGCTGCACCGAGCATAAGTTTTTTCAACATTTGCGAACCTCCCAAGAATGCCGACTTCGCACACGACACCCTATCGTTATTAAACAAAAGTTGCGCTTTATCCAAAGCGCTTTGAATGAGCTGAGCATGCTTTGGTTGCATACAAGAGTCAAGGATGAATTTAATGCAAACCGGTAAAATCCGGCGGTTTTTCTACACTTTCAAGCGTGCTCTTTGGGCATGTGATTGTAAAAAATGCCGCAATGTTTGACAACAGGATTGCGGTTTCAACCGGTTTGTGCCTAAGATGCTGTCAAATTTTCAAAGGGCTTTGGCTTGCGGAGGACCAGCCTCGGCCTATCGTAGCACAGGCTGGGCAAGCGCATAAAGTTGAATAAGCTCATACTATCGACTGTAGGTAGCTTGAGTTCGAGGTGACGACTGTGAATCTTAAGGAACTTTCCAACAAACTAAACCTGTCTCAAACCACGGTCAGTCGGGCCCTTAACGGGTATCCCGAGGTTGGAGAGAAAACGCGTGCGCGCGTCATCGAAGCGGCTCGTAAATATAATTATCATCCCTCCTACTCGGCCAAGCGCCTTGCCATGGGCAAGTCCCATGCAGTCGCACATGTCGTACCCCAAAGCCCGCAGCATTCCATGATCAACCCGCATTTCTCCGACTTTATCGCCGGCGCGGGATCAACCTACGCCAAGTTTGGCTTTGAAATGCTGATTTCTGTTGTGCCTTATGATGAGCAGGAAAAATGCTATCGCGAGCTGGCACGCTCCAAGCGCGTGGATGGCGTTATCGTCCACGGCCCATATAAAGAAGACCCGCGCATCGGGCTATTGCAAAGTCTCCAATTACCCTTCGTGGTGCATGGCCGCACCGAAGAAAGCAATATCGACTATTCCTGGCTCGATGTGAACAACCGTAGCAGCTTCAAACGCGCGACCAACTTCCTGCTCGATCTCGGCCATGAGCGGATTGCTCTGCTCAATGGTATTGAAGAGATGGATTTTGCCTATCGCAGACGGCTTGGCTATGAAGCCGCTCTCACCCAGCGTGGCATTGAGGTGGACTCTGGCCTCATTTTCTCTTCCGACATGATCGAGCCTTATGGATACGACGTCACCAAGTCTCTGCTCCAAAGGGAAAATGCTCCTACAGGTCTCGTCACCTCTTCAGTTCTGACTGCGCTCGGCGTTGTGCGTGCGGCTCAGGAATGCGGCCTGCAGATTGGCAAGGATCTCTCCGTCGTCACTTTTGACGATGAGCTGTCCTTCCTGCAATATCCCGGTGTGCCTCTATTCACGTCGGTACGGTCTTCCATCATGAATGCCGGACGACGATTGGCCGAGATTCTTCTCGACCAGATTGACAATCCGGACAAGCCACCGGTGCAGGAACTCTGGGAAACGGATCTGGTGGTAGGTCAATCCACCGGCCCGCGCCGCGTCTGACAGAAGTGCACCCAACAACCACACCGCTTTTACCTGATGAGCCCGCTCCCCGGCTCAAGCAACCTTATGGGATTTCTTCATGCCAGCATTACCAAGACAGCCGCATTTTACTGTCAAACGGTCTGACTTTCCCGAAGACTTCACCTTCGGCACCTCCACCTCGGCCTATCAGATTGAAGGCAGCGCCTTTGGTGGCTGCGGCCCCTGCCATTGGGACAGCTTCGCCGCAGCTCCGGGCAATGTTGTCCGCTATGAAAATGGCTCAAAGGCGTGCGACCATTATCACCGCTGGGACGGTGATCTGGACCTGATGCAGCAACTGGGCGTTTCAGCCTACCGCTTCTCCACCTCTTGGGCCCGCATTCTCCCGGAAGGCCGTGGGCAGGTGAATGAGGAAGGGCTCGATTTTTATGACAAGCTGGTGGACGGCATGCTTGAACGCGGTCTACAGCCAAACTTGACGCTGTATCACTGGGAGCTACCTAATGCGCTTTCCGACATTGGCGGCTGGCGTAACAGGGATGTAACCGACCTGTTTGCCGACTATGCCGAAATCGTGGTCAAACGCCTCGGCGACCGGCTCTCCAGCGTGGTTACCTTCAATGAGCCCTGGTGCGTCACTTGGTATAGCCACTATCATGGTGCCCATGCTCCCGGACTACGCGACATACGTGCAGTCAGCCGGGCAGCCCATCTTGTACCCGTTGCCCATGGCAAGGCCCTCGCCGCTTTACGTGCTCTGGGGCAGAAGGATCTGGGCATCGTTCTCAACTTTGAGCATGTCAGCCCGTTTGACGAAAGCCACGCCTCCAAAACGGCGGCCAAACTGACCGAAGGCATATATAATCGCTGGTTCCTTGGAGGCCTGTTCAAGGGTGCCTATCCCGACGATGTGCTGGCCTATCTCGAACCGCACCTGCCAGAAGGCTGGCAGCAGGATATGGAATCCATCAAGGCACCGCTCGATTGGCTCGGCATCAACTATTATACGCGTAATCTCGTCTCTGCCGGAGAGACTGAAGACGGCGCCGGCCTGCCAGAGATGATTGGCAACAAGGGCCCTCTTCCGCGCACAGAGATGGACTGGGAAGTCTATCCGGAAGGTCTCGGCTATCTTCTCAATTGGATCAAGGACACCTATACGGGCGATCTGCCTCTGGCCATTACGGAAAATGGCATGGCCAACAATGATAAGCTGGTGAATGGATCTGTTGACGACCAGGAGCGCATCGCCTTTCTGGATGCCCATTTCAAGCAGGCACTTAGTGCAATTGAAAATGGTGTGCCGCTCAAGGCTTACTTCGTATGGTCCTTGATGGACAATTTTGAATGGGCATTGGGATATGACAAGCGCTTCGGACTCGTTCATGTCGATTTCGACAGCTACAAGCGTACCCCGAAAGCCTCCTATCATGCGCTGCAAGCGATGCTTGACAAGTCCTGAGCCGCCAAGTCAGGCGGATAACCAATTTAAACTGACAATAAAAAAAGAGGCAGCCACTAGAGGCTGCCTCAAACCTTGCGCAGAGCGCAATGCAATTGCGCATTGGGGGATGCGCGACTGCGAGAATGGTCGTCGTTGCGGGGGACAACGACGACCAAATGCAGATCAAAAGACCCGCAGTGGCCCGAAGGCCCACGTACAGAGAATGTTGCTTTTATAGCCGCGACACTTCGTGTGGGGGACTGGTCGCTATCATTCTCTGTCCGCTCGATTTGCCACATTCCAGGGTACTATTGCCGCATCAAAAAAACGCAACCCCTAGAAGGGCAAACTCAACGTCTCTTTCAGTGTCTCCAATGAAATCAGCGTCTCGGTTCTTTTCACGCCCGGCAACCGTTTCAACTGGGTCGCCATGAATGCATTCAGCTCCTGATTTGTGCGTTCGCGCACCTTGAGCAGATAGGAATGCGTTCCTGTCACGTGATGAACCTCGAGCACCTTATCGATTGCGGTCACTTCAGAAACAAACTCTTCTTCACTACATCCGTAGTCCAAATCCACATATATGAAAGCAGTGACGCCAAAGCCAACCGTCGATGGTTCAACAATGGCCTCTATCGACCTGACTGCGCCGGAATCGATAAGCTTGCGAACCCGATCATTGGTCGCGGAGACCGACAACCCGATCACTTTCGCAAGATCAGCGCTTGCCCTTCGGCCATCCTTCTGAAGGAGCGCCAACAGCCTTCTATCGGTTTCGTCCATCATGGGGATGCTCACATAGTGAATTTAAAACTATCGGTATAGAATTTACCTATTTGGATCAATAGATACAGAGTGACCTTTAAGACTTTTGGATATGTACACTTTTAGACAAATCACTACCAAACAAGGAATATACGCAAAAGTAACAATGAAATTTCGCAGAAGACTCTGATTCTACGCGAAAAAAACGCAAAATACGGTCCGATGAGTAAAATATTTCAATCGCTGCAGACCTACATATCTGTGGATATTGGAAAACGTTTACACCACAAGGTAGATCTCAAAATTAATTTTGTACATCCCTGTATATTTCAATGAATCTTACGGCAAAAAACCATCGACGAACGAATTTATCCTGATTTTACTGTGCGCTATCCTACCAGACGGGGAAACATGCAGGAAAACGCCAATCTCAGAGCAAAAATTTATTTGTATAAAAACGAACTTTTATTCGCGCTTTTTATACGAATTTCTTCATATTTCAAATTAATGCATTTTACCTTGACGTGTAGCCAATCGATGAATCAGGAAGAAACCGAATTGACGCAGAGATCAATGGACTCAGCGATATCCAAAACCATGGCATCAGCACCTTTTTCGCCCACAATCATGAGCCCGACAGGGGCTGCATCGACATCGCCAACGGGAATGGTTGCCGCTGGCCGGCCAAGAACATTCACCAGCGCGGTATTCCGCAATACTTTGACATTGGCCTCGGCGTAAAGGGCATCGGACTCCTCAAGCGGGGCGAGTTCGGGTGGCACCATTGCCACCGTTGGCATGAGAATGACATCATAATTGCGCGTCGCCAGATGTGCCTTCTCAATCATCTCCTTTTGTAGAGTCAGCATTTCGATATAGTCTGACGCAGAAATGTTCGCACCGTTTTCTATACGGATCCTTACGCGAGGATCCATTTGGTCACCTTTAGCGGCGATGAGATCACGATGGAGATGATAGGCTTCCGGTCCAGCCAGGCTACCCAATCGGGCAATCTCGTTAAAATTCTCGAGGGCATCTATTTTTATCCGCTCCAGCCGTGCGCCGCCTTTTGAAAGCGCTTCAAGCGCCCGCACAAAGGCACCAGCAACTTCCATGTCCAGCCCGTCCAGAGCGATGGTCTCCAGAATACCGAACCGCAACCCAACCATCGAGCGCAAGTTTGGCTCCGGGACAGGGGCCCCGGCCATGACATGGTCAATGATGCGGCAGCAATTCATGGATCGAGCGAGCGGTCCTACCGTGTCGAGCGAAGAAGACAGGGGAAAGACTCCTGTCATCGGCTGCCTGCCGGTGGTTGGCTTGAAGCCATACAGACGGTTGAAAGCGGATGGTATGCGCACAGAGCCACCGGTATCACTGCCGATAGCCGCGACCGCCATATTGTTCGCAACAGATAGCGCAGCGCCCGACGAGGAGCCCCCGGGCACGCGCCCCACTTCTTTGTCCCATACATTGAGCGGAGTGCCAAAATGCGGATTGAGACCCAGACCTGAATAGGCAAACTCGGTCATATTGGTATGACCCAGAAAGATGGCACCAGCAGCTCTCAAACGTTCAATGACAATCGCATCACGCCGGGCAGGTTCTGCCATTTCCGCAAGCACTGCCGACCCGGCGGTTGTTGGTGCACCTTGTACATCGAAGAGATCCTTGACAGAAATCGGAATGCCCGCCAGAGGCCCTTGTGGCACGCCCATCTTGCGCATGGCATCGCACGCTGCGGCCTGCGTGATAGCGGTATTCTTAAAGGTGCGAACGAAGATCGCGTGCCCCTCTCCTGCATCATTCTCGATTTCGGCGAGAGCTTCGCTGACCAATTCCACAGAAGAGTTTTTCCCGCTCATCAGAGCGTTTCGGGTCGCTGCGATTGTTCCGGTTACAGCCATAATCTCGCTCCGATTTGCGCAAAGGTTTTGGGGCATTGGAGCCCTATGTGATGCTGCCATCAAAATACTTAGTAGAGAAACAGTATAACAAGATTTTCGAAAACTGCAGCAGTCACAAATTTCTGTCTCATCTCTTGTCTGGGGTGCTGGCAAGAGTGCTGACGTAGAGTTTTGGGATAGGAGATATATCAAAGGGGTGAGAGACCTCCCACCCCTTGCCAGACCATTCAAGATCTATTTCTTTTTGGCTTTAACGCTTGCGATGACATTTTCAATGATTGTCATCCCGGCCTTTCCGCCCAGAGTCATGATGGATTCTGGATGGAACTGCACTGCGCTGATCGGCTCGGACGTATGTTCAATTGCCATGATCACACCATCCTCTGTATCGGCCGTAATTTCGAAGTCTTTCGGCAGTGTTACAGGATCGGCAAAGAGTGAATGATAACGTCCAACCACCACTTGTTTTGGCAACCCCTTGAAGAGGCGCCCCTTCCGCAGGCGAATGCGAGAGGGTTTGCCATGCATAGGCACGCCCAACTGTCTCAGAGAGCCACCAAAGGCTTCTGCGAGCGCCTGCAGCCCCAAACAAACGCCAAAGATGGCAATGCCACGCTCGCGCGCCTTGGCAATGGTTGCCTTGGTGTTGAAATGCTCAGGCGAGCCCGGCCCCGGAGACATGACCATGAGATCAGGGTTGACCCTGTCGAAGATTTCATCAGCAACGGGCGTCCGCACGGTGAGCACTTCTGCGCCGGTCTGGCGGAAATAGTTCGCAAGGGTATGAACAAAGCTGTCCTGATGGTCGACCAGAAGGATCTTGAGCCCCTCGCCCGGCTTTTTGACCTCTGCACTTTCCGCCAGAATTTCCGGATTGGCCGCTTCGCGCACTGCTGCACGCAGGGCGGAGGCTTTCAATTCAGTTTCGGCTTCTTCTGCTTCCGGGTCGGAATCAAACAGCAGTGTTGCCCCTGCCCGCACTTCAGCAATGCCATTCTTGATGCGAATGGTCCGCAGAGTCAGACCGGTGTTCATATTGCCATCAAAGCCGATAGCGCCAATCGCGCCGCCATACCAGGCACGCGGAGATTTCTCGTGTTTCTCGATGAATTCCATAGCCCACAGCTTGGGAGCACCGGTAACGGTTACGGCCCATGCATGGGACAAAAAGGCGTCCATTGCGTCGAGCCCTTCCCTCAGGCGTCCTTCGATATGGTCCACCGTGTGAATCAGACGCGAATATAGCTCAATCTGGCGACGGCCTTTGACGCGGACAGAACCGGGAATGCAAACGCGGCTCTTGTCGTTGCGGTCTACGTCGGAGCACATGGTCAGCTCGCTCTCGTCCTTCTTGGAGTTGAGTAGCTTGAGGATCTGCGCGCTATCTTCAATCGGATCGGCACCACGCTTGATGGTGCCGGAAATCGGGCAAGTTTCGACAAGGTCGCCATTGCTGACCTTGACAAACATTTCCGGGCTGGCGCCGATCAGATATTCCTGCTGGCCCAGGTTGATGAAGAAGCCATAAGGAGACGGGTTGACCTGTTGCAGACGCTTGGAGATGGCTGATGGCTTGCTTTTTACCGTCTCGTAGAAAGTCTGGCCGGGCACACACTCAAACAGATCACCGCGTTTGAAATAGTCGACAGCCTGACGCACGATGCCGGCATATTCACCCTTTTTGTGGTCACCCGCTGGGGGCGTCACATCCGATGGCTTGAAGGGCTCGACATTGGGCACGCGCTCCATGCCCTCGGTTGTGTTGCCTTCATAGGCGAAGTCATAGCGATAGCGGGTGGTTTCCTGCGCATAGAGGTCGTTGACGATGATTTCGTCTGGCAGATAGAGCACCATGTCGCGTTGATCATCAGGGCGCTCAAGCTGAAGCTCGATTGCATCAAACTGGAAGGCAAGGTCATAGCCGAAGGCTCCATAAAGCCCCAATGTGCTGTCCTGCCCGGATTTGAACAGGCCGACGATCTCACGCACAACAGAAAAGACGCTCGGCACGCGGCTTCGTTCTTCTTCAGTGAAAGACCCTTCGGGTTCCTTCACTTCGAGACGAATGCTCGTGTCATCGGCTTCATAGCTCTTGAGAATGAAGAGGTCCTTGAGTTGCTTGTGAATGGCAGGAATAAGCACCACACCACGATCATTCAGCGCCTCGATGGCCATGGTCCGGCCACGCGCAGTAACAACAAGCGGTGGATTGACAAAACCAAGCTCCCAACGGGTGTAGCGTCCGGGATATTCATAGTTTGATGAAAGCACCGCGCCGCGCTGACTGTCCAGTTGTTCAAGGCAGGCGCTCATGGCCGTTGCAAAATCATCCTGGCCAGCCTGGCGGACAATCTCTATGCCGCCTTCGGTTATATAATCTTCGTCGGGTATGAAATCGATATCGGCATTGCCAGGGTATAAAGTCTCTTTGCTCATCTTGTTCCTCACTGTCAGGGCTCTTGCGTGTCGCCAAAACCTCGACCTGTTGGTTGCTCATTCCGCCTTCTTTCGGGCGGGTCCTGTGCAAAGCTAATCGGATACACAAAAGCCGCCGGAAAACCGACGGCTTGTTCCCAATTTTGATACACATAGTTCAGGGGTCAGCCGCCGTTATCGCGTCTGCCACCACCAACCAGAATTTTGTGCAGCAAATATCAACATAGTTCCGGTTTAGCTCATTTCTCCAGCCACGACAAGAGGGGAATGGAGCAACACCCTGTATGCCCAAAGAAAAGCGTACCCTCAGCCACAAAACAAAACAGGGCCCCATAAGGGCCCTGCTGATTGTCTTGATTTGGAGGCATGCACTCAAGCGCTTGCAACATTCTTCAGGAAGCTATCAACTTCGTTGCGAAGCTGGTCGGTGCGTTGAGCGACGTCGGAGGAACTCTTCTCAACTTCATCGACCGATTGCGTAGTCTGTGTAATGGAAACTGACAGGTCAGACATATTACCAGCCACCTGCTGGGTTCCGCTTGCAGCCTGAGCCACGTTGCGGCTGATCTCATAGGTAGCGCTGCCCTGCTCGTCGACAGCCAAGGAGATGGTCGATGTATATTCGTTGACCTTCTCCATGGTGTCGGCGATGCCCTGAATGGCAGACACAGCCTGATCGGTTGCGGCCTGAATGCCCTGGATCTGGGAAGAGATTTCCTCGGTTGCCTTGGACGTCTGGTTCGCCAGTTCCTTGACCTCGGCAGCAACAACGGCAAAGCCCTTGCCATGTTCACCGGCTCGTGCGGCCTCGATGGTAGCGTTCAGAGCCAACAGATTGGTCTGTTCGGCAATCGCCTGAATGAGGGAGACAACATCTCCGATCTTCTGGGCTGAATGGGAAAGACCGGAAACCGTCTCGGTGGTCTCACGAGTGGCGGCTGTTGCCTGATGAACCACTTGAGAGGTTTCATCCACCTGACGTTTAATTTCCTCGATCGAAGCAGATAGCTCTTCAGCAGCAGAGGCAACGGTCTGAACATTGCCGGAAGCTATTTCGGATGCAGACGCCGAGCTGTTGGCCTTGTCAGCGGTCTGATCTGCCACATCAGACAAGATCTTTGCAGCCCGCTGCATGTTTTCCATGTTGCCAGAGACGGTATTCAGCAGATCTGAGGAAGAGCTTCTGAAGCCATCGATCATCGTTTCAATCGCTTTTTGACGATTTTCACGAGCGATCTGTTCCTGATGAGACTGTTCCTGCAACTGTCGTCTTTCAAGAGCGTTGCTGCGCAACACTTCGACAGACCGGGTCAATTCGCCGATTTCATCCTTACGCTCTGCGCTTGGCAATTCAACATCCAGATTCTGATTGGCGATTTCCATCACACCCTGATTAAGCTGCTGAAGCGGTGCCAGAGAGCGGCGGATAAACCAGACAACGAGACCGGCCATCAACAACAGGCTGACAATACCAAGAACAAGCAAACTGTTCGTCAGATTGTTGGCAGGTTCCATGAGCTCATCATAAGACTGGTGGGTATAAACAGCCCAATGCTTGCCGAACACATCAACCGGCACAGAGATGGCCAGGGTCTTTTTGCCATTCACATCCACATCACCGGTTGCCACTGCACCCGCGAGGGTTTTGGCGACCAACGCGCTCTGAGTGCCGGAAAGCTGACCAGTAGAGTGTTGAGCAAAGTCAACTTGCTCCATATCGGAGGAAACGAGTTCCACCCCACCCGATTCACCCAAGCCACTTCTGTCGCTCAGAATGGTTGAGAACCGGCTGGTGTCAATTTCCAGAGCCACAGCACCAAGGGTAAGCCCCCATTTCGATGCCGGCCCGACCAGATAGCCAGAGATCTCACCATTATTCAGAATGAAGCCAGTGAAATTGAAACCTCTGATGACTTTCTTAGGATCTTCCATCGCAGACTTCAGGATCGGATTAATAGCCTCGGCGAGCTTGGGCTGGAAAGCACCTTTTGCCTTGATGTTTTTGCCATACTCATCCGTCTTCAGGTAAGAATAATACATGTCTCCGAACTTATCGAAGATCATCATGTCCTTGAAGATGTCGCCCTCAAGCAACTGCCCGACACTTTCCTGATACTTGGAATGCGCGGTGAGGTAACGATTGAAGTTTTCCTCACTTGGAATGTATTTGTACCGTTCCTTGGCGGAGTTGGGATTGTCTTCGATGAAGATCTTGCGCATTTCGGCAGACGCAGTGTCGCCTAGCGTTTTCCAACCACTCTGCATTTCGGTCGCAGCATTTTGTGTGGTGGTATGCGTCAACAGGGAAGCCATCTTCTCCTGTATCTGCTGGAAATAGACTTCCACTGTGCTGGTTTTCCCTCGCGCAGCGTTCAGAAGTGCATTTTCCGTAAGTTTCTTGGAGGTTTCCCCTCCCATCCAAGAAGCGACAAAGACGAACAAGGCAACGAGGATCGTTACCGAAACAACCATGATTGCGGGAATTTTGGTTGCGAGACGCTTGGGCAGTATCTGCATGTTATCCCTTAAACCTCCGAAATATCTGTCTGAGAGTTTTGGGCATCAAACTTATTTATTGGTAAACTCTAGGAAATTTAGACAATCTTTGCGGGAAAACTTTTGTACACACTCTAAAATAAAACAAAATTTCATTAGGCTGGTAAATTTCGCAGTTTTTGCTCATTCATAACCCATTCCCTTGGGCAAACGATAAACCCCAAAGAAACAAAAAAGAAAAACGGGGCTCGTTTTGGCCCCGTTTTGTGCATTCTTAGTTTTACCCAACCGTAAGTTTATTCGGTCTCAAGCGAGATTTTTATGCTTCAGCAACACTTTTCAGGAAGCGGTCCACTTCGCTTCTGAGTTGATCAGTCTGATCAGCCACTGACTGGGCACTCACCTCGACTTGTCCGACAGACTGAGTCGTCTCCGAAATGGAGAGAGACAAGTCAGACATATTGCCAGCGACCTGCTGGGTACCACTCGCAGCCTGTGCAACATTCTCACTGATTTCGTAGGTCGCGCTGCCCTGCTCTTCCACGGCCTGGGAGATACTCGCCGTATACTGGTTCACCTGTTCCATCGTTTCGGCGATGCCCTGAATAGCCTGCACCGCCTCCTGCGTGGATGCCTGAATATCCTGTATCTGGCTACCGATCTCCTCGGTTGCCTTGGACGTCTGGTTTGCGAGTTCCTTAACCTCGGCTGCGACCACTGCGAATCCACGTCCGTGCTCACCGGCACGTGCCGCTTCGATGGTTGCATTGAGGGCCAGGAGATTTGTCTGTTCGGCAATCGCCTGAATCAGAGAGACCACATCGCCGATCTTCTGGGCAGCATGAGACAGGCCGGAAACTGTTTCCGTGGTATGGCGGGTGGCATCTGTTGCCTTATTGACGACACCGGAGGTCTCGGTTACCTGACGCTTAATCTCTTCAATGGAAGCAGAAAGCTCTTCGGCGGCAGAGGCGACCGTCTGCACATTGCCCGACGCCACCTCGGAAGCCGACGCAGAGCTATTTGCCTTGACCGCCGTCTGGTCGGCGATTTCAGCGAGTACCTCGGCGGTTTGATGCATGCTGTCCATATTGGCGGACACTTCATTGAGCATTTGCGAAGACGACGCTCTGAAGGCATTGATCAGATCTTCAATGGCCCGCTGGCGCTTGGCACGGGCATCTTGTTCCACCTCGCTTTGCTGTTGCAACTGACGCCGCTCAAGTGCGCTATCACGCAGAATCTCAACAGAATGGGTCAGTTCGCTGATCTCATCACCATGATTGACGTTGGGCAGATCCACTTCATAATTGCCTTTGGCGATTTCCATAACGCCCCCATTGAGCTTCTGAAGAGGAGCCATGGACGAACGGACAAAGAGCAACCCAGCGCCGCCCATAAGAAGCAGCAGCACCAAACCGGCCATAAGCATCGTATTGGCTTGCTCGCGCGATGGCGCCAACAGCTCTTCATAGCTCTGTTTGGCGATCACAACCCACTTGGTGCCAAGCACAGTCATCGGCACCGCAATCGCACGATCCTCTTCGCCATCCAACACCACATCCCCAGAAGAGACCGAACCGTTGAGCGCCTGTGAAGCGACGCTGGAAAGCGACTGTGGCAACTCCGAAACCGTATTCTGGCTAAGACTGATTGCCTGAAGATCAGAGGAAACGAGCGCGATTGAGCCCGTACGTCCAAGTCCGGATGGATCGGACATAATATTGGCCAGCGTACCCGTATTGACCTCAAATGCGACCGCCCCGAGGATCTTGCCCCATTTGAGCACCGGAGCAACCATATAGGCGGTCACACGTCCGTCAGCTTCGATAAACCCGGTAAAGCTATCACCGCCATAGGTGGCTTTCGGATCGTCATTGGCAAGTTTGATGATCGGAGCAATCTGCTTTTCCAGAATAGCGGGCATGACACCGGCTTCGCTCACGTTCCGGCCAAACTCTTTGCCCTTACGGTAACTGTAATAAACATTCCCCTCCTTGTTCACGAGGATCATGTCACGAAACAGATCTCCGGCAAGCAGCGCGCTGACCCGCTCCTGATGCTTGCCATGAATTTTATTGTAGTAGATCGAGCCATCTACCCCGGCGGCAAGCTTATAGCGCTCGTCAGCACTGTTGGGATTGTTGTCGATGAAGATCTGACGCAATGTCTTGGAAGCGTTTTCCTTAAGAACACTCCAGCCGCCGTTCAGTTCAGTTGCAGCATCAGCAGTCGTTGTGTGCGAAGCCATGTCTTTTAGCTTGTTTTCCAGCTGAGACATATAGACTGTGACAGTACTAGCGCGCCCCTTTGCAGCATTCATAAGAGCCGTTTCGGTCAATCTTACAGATGTGGATTCCCCCTTCCACATCGCAAGCACAACTAAAACAGCAACCGTCATCGTTATTGAAGAAAATAAGATTATAGGTATTTTTAACGATAGTCGTTTTGGAAGAAGTTTCATAATGATCCCCACTGTTTATCTGTTTTGATCATAATTTGACTTTTCCACGTTTCTGAATCGTAAATTTAACCTCGCAAAGCCCGTCAGACCCATCAATAATACTGAATGAAGTTTGGGCAATTGTTCATTTTTGTATCAAATACGTTCAAAATACCAGATTCACAAAAAACGGGGCGTACTAAGTACACCCCGTTTTTGGAAACAAACTTATATATTCAGATATCTACATCGACTCAACCAAGAAAAGGCGCTCTTTACTTGCGTCTTTACATCATGCGATTGGCAATCGCGACGGCTTGCGTTCGACGATAGCAGTTGAGTTTTTTGAGGATCAAAGAAATATGATGTTTGACGGTCGCCTCTGTCAGCCCCAATTCATAGGCGATCTGCTTGTTAAGCAGGCCATCACGCAGATAACGCAGAATGGTCATCTGTTTGGGCGTCAGATTGGCTAGCTTGGAATAGAGACCGGAACGTTCGAGCACTTCTTCGCTTTCCGCCACGATATATTCATCCGAAATCCCGGACTTGATACGCTTGGAAATGGAACGAAGCTCTGAAACCGAGGCCGTCTTGTAGATGACCCAGTCAGCGCCGTTGCCCAGAGCATAATGGGCCAGACCATCATCTGTGTGGTCGCAAATCAGAACGAGGCGCGCGTGCTTGTAAGCTTTGCGAACATCATTCAAAGCGGCAGAGCCGCGGCTGCTTGTGGCGTCCAGATTGAGCACCAGCAAGGTGTCTTCTCTATCCGGAGCTGCACTGAGAAGCTGTTCAAGCCCCGCACAATCCAGCACCGGAGTATATTCACGTTTGATACCCAGCATGTTCAGCAGGCATTCTGTAAAGATAGGATGCGGTTCGGCTAAGACGACAGTGCGGTATGTGACAGAGCCCTGTTCGGCTGAATGTCCCAATCCGCGACGCACCTCGCCTCCAATATCGTCGAGCAGCAGCATAATCTCTCCCCCTTGTGTCGGTCCTTGAGAATTGAATCGCTTTGCCGACACTGGCCCTATTGCCAATGAATACAGAGGAAATCTACCTTGGGGCTTGGTCGAGATGGTTTGGCCTCCCTGCCGAAACACATCTTGCCCCGCAAATGAGTAATATTGCCCAATTTTGACAACTTCACTCCGAAAAAGACGCCTTAGTCACCGGAATTCTTTTTCGCCACCCTTTTACTCCAGACCAAAAGGGATTGATTTTATTGAGATTTTCCTCCGACTCCTAGCCGAAAGGCCAGTGACTGGATGGCATTTGAATGGAGATACGCAAGTTTGTCAATGAAAGGCTTGATTCTATTGAGTAAATTTGCGAATGTTTTTGCAAACATTTTTTTGCAAATTGCAAATCTTGCAAACACAGAGAGAGCGTCATGGCTGAAAAACTATTCGTTGGTCCAAAAGTGCGAACCTTGCGCGAAAGCCATGGCCTGACACAGGCAACATTTGCCGAACGCATCGGCATTTCAACATCTTATCTGAACCAGATCGAGAATAACCAGAGGCCTTTAACCGCTCCTGTACTGCTCTCGCTCAGCCACAATTTCAATCTTTCCCTCAACGACTTCGCCTCAGCGGACACAAATCGCGTACTCGCAGACCTCAAGGAGGCCCTGGCAGAGCCTTTGTTCCGCGACACCAATCCTGGTCTGCAGGAATTGAAGATGGCGACATCAAACTCTCCCTGGCTCACACAGGCCTTTTTGACGCTGCATCAAGCCCATAGACGCGCCAACGAACGCCTTATGGTAATGGATGATGCGCTCACTGCACAGTCATACGAAGGGGCTGATCGGGCGATTTTGCCCTATGAAGAAGTAAGAGACTATTTTCACTATCACGACAACTATATCGATGAACTCGATCTGGCAGCAGAAGACCTAGCACGCAGGCATGGCCTGCTTGAGGGCAACCGGTTAAGTCAGTTTCAGGCCTATCTGGAAGATCGCCATGCTGTGCGCGTGCGCCTGACTGAAAACCCCGCAAATGACCAGACTCTGCGCCGTTTTGACGAAGAAAACCGTATTCTCAATCTCAATGGATCACTGGATTCCGCGTCCCTCTCCTTCCTGCTGGCGCATCAGATCGCAATCATGGAATATAGGGATCTGATCGACGCTCGCGTCAGCAAGGCCAACCTGCGCAGCGATGCTGCAGAAGCGATCGCTCGCCTCGGGCTGGCCAACTATTTTGCGGGCGCACTCTGCCTACCCTATCAGAGGTTCCTTGAGGTTGCGCGCGAAACGCGGCATGACATAGACCGCATGCGCCACCATTTTGGCGCTTCGCAAGAACAGATATGCCATAGGCTTTCTTCCATGCAGCGGCCCGGAGCACGGGGGGTTCCCTTCTATTTTCTGCGCGTGGACAGGGCGGGCAATGTTACCAAACGCCACTCGGCAACACGTTTCCAGTTTGCCCGTTTTGGCGGCGCTTGTCCGCTTTGGAATGTGCATGAAGCGTTCGAGGCTCCAGGGCGTTTTCTGGTGCAAGTGGCTGAAATGCCTGACGGAATCCGCTATCTATGTGTTGCAACCAGCATCACCAAGCTTGGCTCTGGCTATCATGCCCCCGTGCGCAGATATGCGATTGGGCTTGGTTGTGAGCTCTCTTATGCAGATGAAGTCATCTATTCCGATGGGCTCAATCTCAAGAGTGATGCCGGCATCACTGAAATCGGTGTTTCCTGCCGCATTTGCGAGCGCCAAAAGTGCCATCAGCGCGCCGCGCCGCCAGTTGATCGACGCTTGATCGTCAATCCGCACTTCCGCCAATTTGTGCCGTTTGAACTGGCCAACAGCCATAGCGATGAATAAAGGCAATTACGCAGGTTTCATGGAGAGTTGCGCATTTTCCCTGAATGTATCGTTACAAATTTGTCAATGATTGCACAACATTATGCACTTGCATCATGGCTGCATTGCACGAAAGTTTAATCCACAGTAATCTTGTAAAGTTTGCAAAAGTGCCCTTCCCAAAGCTGCATGCCACCCTATCTACACCCTAAGGATACATTTGTTGTATCGCATCGGTTGCAGGCAAAACTGCACCATGTATCTAACTTGCTTTTGCAACAGGGTCGCAGATAGGCTGAATGGCACTAGCAATTTTCTTCTCGATTAAGAAGTTTTGATATGTCCCAAGATAATAGCGTCGTACGACTTGAAGACTACATCCCTACGCCCTACTCGATTGATCACGTTTCCCTGACGGTTCGGCTGGACCCGCTTGAAACGTTTGTGACATCGACCTTGTCGATTGCCCCAAGAGAAGGAGGCTCCGAGGAAGCGGCGCTCACACTGGATGGTGATGATCTCGTTTTTGTTTCGGCGCGCCTGAATGGTGACGTGCTTGAGGATAGTGCCTACAGCGCCTCTGACGAGCAGTTCATTCTGAAAAATCCGCCGCAAGAGGCTTTCACTCTAGAACTGGTGACAAAGCTCGCTCCGCAAAAAAATACCCAGCTTATGGGGCTGTATCGCTCCAATGGCGCCTATTGCACCCAATGCGAAGCCGAAGGCTTCCGCCGCATCACCTATTTCTATGATCGTCCAGACGTGCTGAGCGTATATGACGTACGGATAGAAGCCCCTGTCGAGGTAAAATATCTGTTGGCGAACGGTAACCTTGTCGATAGCGGCACCATGTCTACCCCAGAAGGTTACCCAGAAGATCAGCTCTGGCATTATGCCTGTTGGCAGGACCCCTTCCCCAAGCCCTCCTACCTGTTTGCGCTTGTAGCAGGCGATCTGGCGCGTGTGGAAGATCGTTTTGTCACCCGATCCGGCCGCGACATCACGCTGCATATATATGTAGAGCATGGCAAGGAAGATCGGGTTGATCACGCCATGGACTCGCTCAAGCGCTCCATGAAGTGGGACGAAGATGTGTTTGATCGCGAATATGATCTCGACATTTTCATGATCGTTGCCGTATCCGACTTCAACATGGGGGCCATGGAGAATAAGGGGCTCAATGTCTTCAATGACAAATACGTGCTGGCAAAACCCGAAACCGCCACAGACACCGACTATGCGCTGATCGAAGGCGTAATCGCGCATGAATATTTCCATAACTGGACGGGCAACCGGATCACATGTCGCGACTGGTTCCAGCTGTGCCTAAAGGAAGGTCTAACTGTTTTCCGCGATCAGGAATTCTCGTCCGACATGCGCTCTCGTCCTGTGAAACGCATTTCGGATGTGCAGCAACTGCGCGCACGTCAGTTCCCCGAGGATAGCGGTCCCCTCGCCCATCAGGTGCGGCCTGAGGTCTATTCCGAGATCAACAACTTCTATACCTCGACTGTCTATGAAAAAGGCGCAGAGGTTTGCCGGATGCTGGAAACTTTGCTCGGCAAGGAAGGCTTCAAGGCTGGGCTCGATCTCTATTTTGATCGTTTCGATGGCCAAGCCGTCACGATTGAAGATTTCATCGCCTCCTTCGAAGAAGCCTGCTCGGTCGATCTCTCACAGTTTGCCCTCTGGTATCGTCAGGCGGGCACGCCGGATCTCGTTGCCACTTATTCCTATGATGCTGCGCGCGAGCAGTTATCTCTTTCCATTGAGCAGTCCTGTCCGCCAACTCCCGGCCAGCCGACCAAGAAGGTCATGCATATTCCGGTCCGTTTCGGGCTCGTTGGGCGTGATGGCAGTCCCGTTGGCTTTACATCGGTGATCGATGCGAACTCAGGTCAGGAAATCGGAAAATCCGATTGTACCGTTTTGGAGATCCGTGAACGCCAGCATAAATTTATTCTGACCGGCGTTAGCAAGGATGCAATCCCGTCGCTCTTGCGGGGCTTTTCCGCTCCGGTGCATCTGCGGACAAACCTAACCCATGATGACTATCTTTGCCTGATGGGACACGACACGGACCCGTTCAATCGCTGGGAAGCAGCGCAGTTCATTCTGATGGACCATCTGGTGCAACAGACACGCGCCTTGCAGGCTGGAGCAAATACGTCATCTCATGCGCTGGATGACAGCATTCTGGAGGCGCTTAAGGCCTGTCTCATGGATGACAGTCTCGAACATGCTTTCCGTGCGCAACTGCTCCAGCTTCCCATCGAATCCGACGTTGGTCGCGAAATCGGCCATGATGTGGATCCTGACGCCATTCATCGAGCACGGGAAAGTCTGCGTCATGCCCTTTCGACTGCCTTGGGGGATAGTCTCATTGATCTTTACAAGGCGCTGGACGACAAGGACACCAGCTTCCGGTCCGACGCTTCTTCTGCGGGACGACGCGCCTTGCGAAACGGACTGCTTGATCTGGCTCTGGCTCGCAAGGAAGAGGCTATATCCGATCTGGCAGTGGCGCATTATCACAACGCGACCAATATGACGGATCGGTTTGCTGCACTCGCCAGCCTGACACGCAATGAAATGCCAGCCGCCAATGCACTGCTGGATGCTTTCCACGCTGAATTCACAAATGATGCACTGGTTATCGACAAGTGGTTATCTTTGCAGGCCTCCGCACCACAAGAGGAAACATTGCAACGGGTCAAGGATCTGCTTTCCCATCCATCCTTCTCGATGAACAACCCGAACCGGGTACGCTCGCTCATCGGGGCCTTTGCCATGAACAATCAGGTACAGTTCAATCGCAAGGATGGAGAAGGGTTTAAGCTGGTTGCTGATATCATCATCGAACTGGACAAATCCAACCCACAAACGGCCGCTCGACTGGCCAACAACTTCCGTTCATGGAAGGCGCTGGAGCCTGACCGACAGGGACAGGCCAAGAAAGAGCTTCTGAGAATCGCAAATACCGAGAGCCTATCGAAAGATGTTGCTGATATCGCAAATCGGTGCTTGCAATGATCAAAACGCCCTGAGTCTTTAACAGAATCAGGCATTTCCCAAAGTGCAATTAGGTTTGTTAACCTCTTGTTAACCAAAAAATTCGCACGGGACTCTAGACAAACACTCCGAGGTCGATTCAAATGAGTTCGACTTCGGAGATGCGGCAAACCTCCGAGAAATTGATAAAAACAGATTCAAGGAGGTCGGGTATGACGCAGGCGGGCATAGCCAGCGCGCCCAAGGAGGCAAGATTCAGATTATTCGGAGCAACACCGAATGGTCACGAGCCTCATGTATCCGGCCCGGCCCGCCTTTTGGCTGATCCTTCCTATTTCCAGCGTGTCCGCGAAGAGCCTTGGCTGCGTCGTATTATCCCGGCTGTCATTCTCGTTTTCATCACTATTGTTGGCGTCATGCGCACCGATGATCTGCTTGGTGAACGTGAAGAGATCCAAGCCACTTCCAGTCAGCAATTGCAGCTGATAGCAGCTTTGGTAACCGAGCGCGTAGCGCGACAGCTTGACATGTTCGCCCAAAACCTCAGCGCGGCTTCTGCTTCATCGGCAACCGGACCTCAGTCAAGCAGCGCCCCTTCTGTTGCTTCAACAGCGTCTGAAACGGAAAAACCAACCGAAGCAGAAGTCGAGTATGCCGGCGAAGGGTTTAGCTCAACGGCGAACACAGCGAGCCGCCCGAGCAAGGAGATGCTCCAGAGCTGGCTTGAAGAAGCCATGCCCACCACGGAGATTTCCGCCAACTATCAGATTTATCAAACGGATGCGACTGGCATGATCGTCGCGTCCATTCCGACGCTCACAAATGATATGCGCAAGACGCAAATCGATCTTCTGGGGCGTGCTCAGGTCTTTTCAACCATTGGTGCGAGCGCCGGTGTGTTTGATGTCACCACAAGTGACAAGAAGGATGCTTTGGCGACGGTTCATCATCTGGGCGGTGGTCGTGGTGCGATCACCGTTTTGGTGCCGACCGATGAGCTGTTCAATGGATGGCGCGCCGATGTTACGCGTAATGCCATCATCTTTGTCATGATGAGTGCGATCATCCTTCTGGTTGTCTACGCCTTTTTCAGTCAAGGAGCCCGCGCCAGAGAAGCGGACAGCATCTTCGAAGCCACTGTGCAGCGGATGGATGCGGCCTTGCGCCACTCCCGCTCCGGCCTCTGGGACTGGGATCTTGGCAATGGCCACATCTATTGGTCTCCTTCCATGTTTGATCTGCTTGGCATGGAGCGGTCCGACGAGCTTCTCAGCTTTGCAACCATCAACGAGCGCATGCATCCTGAGGATGGCAATCTGCATCAGCATGTGCAGGATTTGCTTTCCTCGGAACAATCTATGATGGATCGCCGGTTCAGAATGCGCCATGAAGATGGCCGTTGGATCTGGATTCAGATCCGCGCAGAGCTTACCGTCTCTCCCAAAGATCGGCTGCATCTGATGGGCGTTGTCATGGATGTTTCCCAGCAAATCGAGCAAGCCGAGAATGACAAGCTGGCCGACATTCGCCTCAGAGATGCCGTGGACACCATTTCAGAAGCCTTTGTTCTTTGGGACAAGGACAGCAAGCTCGTGCTCTGCAACAAACCTTACCGGACACTTCACAATCTGCCAGAGAATGAAGAAATTATCGGGCGCAGCTATAATGAGATCATGGATAGCGGGCAGCCGCATGTTATCGACATTGAAGATGACAATGACATTGATGAAAGCCAAATCCTGCTTGATCGGGTAAGTACGTCACCGAAGGCCGCGCGCAGCTACAAGGTTCAACTTGCCGATGGCCGCTGGCTGCAGATCAGCGAGAGACGCACTCGTGATGGCGGCTTTGTGTCGGTGGGAACGGATATTTCCAATCTCAAACTGCAAGAGCAGCGCCTGCTGGAAAGCGAGCAGCAGCTCATTGCATCGGTATCCGACCTTAGAAAATCTCGACAGACTCTGGAAATGCAGGCTCAGCAATTGGTGGTCCTTACCGAACAATATGCCAAGGAAAAAGAGAATGCCGAGATTGCCAATCGCGCCAAATCTCAGTTCCTTGCCAATATTTCCCACGAATTGCGCACCCCGCTCAACGCCATCATCGGCTTTTCCGAGGTCATGAAGCAGGAGATCTTTGGCGAGCACTCAACGCACAAATACAAGGACTATTCCAAGGACATACATTCAAGCGGCTCCTACCTTCTAGGCCTAATTGACGACATTCTGAACATGTCCCGTCTAGAAGATGGAGAAGTGGATCTCAAGCCCTCGGATCTTGATCTTGCTTCCCTCGTCAGGGAAACTTACGAGAGCAGCATTGACGAGAAGGCTAAGAACCGTCAGCTGACGTTGAAGGATGAACTGCCTGACACGCTTCAGGCCTATGCAGACCTCAATCTGATTGAACAGGTTCTGCTCAACCTGCTCGACAATGCGGTTAAATTCTCCAAGGAAGGTGGCCAGATAGCGCTAAGGGGGGAAACCAAGGATGGCTACAGTTATCTGACCATTTCAGACACAGGCGTTGGCATACCGCAGGACGCGATTGATCGCATGGGCAGCCCGTTTGAACAGGTGCAAAACCAGTTTACCAAGAGCCACAAGGGCTCCGGTCTGGGCTTGTCCATCTCGCGCACAATTATCTGCCTTTCCGGCGGGACGATGAAGATCCGCTCCCGAATTGGTCAGGGTACACGCATAACCATTTGTCTGCCGAGCAAAGTGCGTGGCGTTACGCCTGATATGGCAACGCTGAGCCAGACCAAACACCCTCAGCAATTGAGCGCAACCACCCATTAGAGCGCAACAGCAATCGGATGTGACGCGACCAACCATCGAGGCCGCATCAAACAGGTTGCTGTCTTGTCTAGTCCCTGCCTTCTTCCACTGGGCCAACCAGTCGAACAAAGCAGGCTCTTGTATCGATCTGGAATTCCGAAAGCGTCTCTTCGAGGCTTCTCATATCGATCTCTTGCGAGGCTCGCACAACCACATCTTTCAGCGCTGCGGCAGCCTTGTTGGGATCGAAACTCTCGGACAGGCACACGCGCAGAATTTGAGTCACATCGTGGTAAAGCCGAATGGCTGGCAACAGGATATCGGCGTCCGCATTGTTAACCAGACCTCTATCCACGCAAAGGCGCAGGCTTTGGGCTGTGCTGGTGTGCAAGATCTCAGGATGCTTATGGGCATGCATAAGCTGAAGACCTTGGGCAATGAATTCCACATCCACCAAACCGCCGGGAATCTGCTTGATATTCCAGATGTCGGACGTGCGCTTCTCCCGCTCGATCCGCGCACGCATCTGCGCAATATCACGCTTTATATCTTGCTCGTCCCTTTGGCGAGATAGGATTGAAACAATTTCCTGCCGCACCTTTTTACAAAAACCATCATCGCCGGCAATGATCCGAGCCCGCGTAAGTGCCATATGCTCCCATGTCCAGGCATCGGAGGTGTGATAGCTCCTGAAGGATTTGAAAGAGGTTGCGAGAGGACCGGAGTTACCGGAAGGCCTCAGGCGGAAATCCACCTCGTACAGATCCCCTTCTGCGGTTGGCGCCGAGAGCGCCGTGATAAGGCGTTGGGTGAGCCGTGCATAATATTGACTTGCTGCGAGGGGCTTTTTGCCATCGGAATATTTGGCATCCTCATCAAAATCATAGATTAACATGAGATCGAGGTCTGACGATGCGGTCATCTCGCGCCCGCCCAGCTTGCCCATGGCGATCACAGCAACCTGCCCGCCCGGCATCTTGCCATGGCGTTCTTCAAGTTCCTTTTGGGAATGTTCTAGCATATGCCGAATGATGACACCGGCCAGCATGGCATACGCGGCCCCGGCCTGAGAGGCCGAAATGATCCCCATAAGAATGCGCACACCGATTAGGAACAATTGCTCCTGTCCGAAAATCCGGGCTGAATCTAGCGCATCTTCAAAACAAGTCGCTTCAGACAACACCTTTTGCAGCTGAGCATCCAGATAGTCCCGCTCCAGAATGTCGCCCAGAAAAGCCGGATCAAGGAGTGCATCGATCACCCGCGGACGACGCCCCATGGTGCGGGCGAGACGCGGCGCGGCGCCGAGAATAATGATCAGGGTTTCAAACAGCTGCGGATTGTTGCGTAGCAGGGAGAAGACCTGCACTCCTGATGGCAATGCCTTCAGAAAGGCATGAAACGACAGGAA
This sequence comes from Cohaesibacter marisflavi, assembly GCF_963665895.2. Lineage (NCBI taxonomy): Bacteria > Pseudomonadati > Pseudomonadota > Alphaproteobacteria > Hyphomicrobiales > Cohaesibacteraceae > Cohaesibacter > Cohaesibacter marisflavi. Next base: position 1,717,565 of record NZ_OY762534.1, read on the forward strand.
GGATGTATCCGGGTTGTCCGTCTTGCCAAGAGCGGCCAATAGGTCGGGCGTAAACTCTGTCAAGCGTTCCCGCGCCTTGGCTGAGCGCATGGCCGGATAGCGCCCGAAATGCCAACTGCGAACAGTATTGATGACCTCCTTGGGATTCTGAAAGCCCATTTCGGTCAGCGTTTCAATTGTGCTGGGGTCGTAGTCCTCGCCGGTGAAGACAAGGTTACCTCCCCCTTCAGCGCCCAAAGCTTGCTCTTCCTTGAAGAGATTGGAATAATGCCCCTGCACGCATTCCAACGTGTCGCGCAGATCATGTTTGAAGGCATCGACAGAAGCATAGCCCATCATACGGCCGATTTGTGCAACGCCATCATCGCTTTGGGGCATCATGTGGGTCTGCTCGTCGCGTTGCATCTGAATGCGATGCTCAACTTTGCGCAGGAATTCGTAGCATTGGCTCAACTCATCCCGCGCGCGCTCTGAGATCCACGTCAGACCGACAAGCTCGGACAGCATAGGAATGGTCTCCCGACCTCGCAAATCCGGATTACGCCCCCCAGCGATGAGCTGCTGGGTTTGGACGAAAAACTCGATCTCGCGAATGCCGCCCCGTCCCAGCTTCACATTATGACCATTGATCGCGACTGAGCCATGGCCCTTGTGGGCGTGGATCTGGCGCTTGATGGAATGCACGTCGGCGAGCGCTGCATAATCGAAATATTTGCGCCAGATAAAGGGGGTAATTTCATGCAGGAATGCATCTCCGGCAGCAATGTCACCTGCACATGGGCGCGCCTTGATCAAGGCAGCTCGTTCCCAGTTCTGGCCCATGCTCTCATAATATTGCAGCGCCGCCAGGATCGCCACAGCAGGAGGCGTTGAGCCCGGATCGGGACGCAGGCGCAGATCGGTTCGGAACACATAGCCATCCGCCGTTCTCTCCTGCATGATCTTGACTAGTTGTCGGGTGAAGCGCACATAGGTGCGGTTCATTTCGTAAGGATCATCGCAACAGCCACTTGTGGAGTCATAAAGGATGATCAGATCGATATCGGATGAATAGTTGAGCTCGCCAGCGCCATGTTTGCCCATGGCAAGCGCAACGAAGCCGCATTCCAGCTCAGGGTCATCTGGATGGGGCAATGTGACCTTGCCGCGACGGTGATAATCGCGCAGCACAAAGCGTAACGCGCCGCGTAGCGTTGCGTCTGCGATTTTCGTCAAGGCATTGGTGACCTGCTTTACGCTCCACAATCCTGCCAGATCGGCCAACGCAATGGTCAGAGCGGCATCCTGCTTGATAAGACGCAGATGACGCATCACAGATGCTTCACTTTCCTGTATTTCATCAATGGCGCTTGCAGCCAAGGCATCAATGCGCTCACCGGCGGACTGACCGAGAATGTCAGAAAGCCTTTTGGGCTTTTGCACCATCAGATCGCGCAAAAATGAAGATGTGCTGCAAATACCAGCCAGCAGGCCTTTCAGCGGCTCCTGCTCAAGGGCAGCATAGAGAGTTGAGACTTCGCCTTCAGCTTCAGGATCACTTTTTTGCAGCTTCTGGCAACTTTCCAGCAACATGGACAGTTGCTCATCCAAGTCCCCCTCTTGCGGAAGAGCTTTTGCCTCCAGCCAAAAAGCGTTAACGCCTTTCCTGTTTTGTGCGGCACTCATTGTCTCTCCCCTTCTCTCAGCGGCAAGGCTGATCTATTCGCGTGCGTGTCGGTCAATCGCTTTCTTGTGCCACTTTATCCGCAACGGCTCTCTCGTCCGGCGGAAAATGGATGGAGAAAACGAGACCTGGTTCATTGTCACCAAGCTCTATATGTGCCTCATGCAGGCTTGCAACGGCATTAACAAGACTGAGCCCTAACCCCGAGCCCGGTTGGCTACGACTTTTATCGAGCCTTACGAAACGCTGCAAGACACGCGCCCGATCCTCCTTGGCAATCCCCTGCCCATTGTCCGCAATTGTCAAAATAATCGGGCGTGGGTCGTTCGCATCGCCATTTTCGGGCTTTTCTCCCTTGCGTTTAACCGAGATATGGATCCGAGCGACATCGGGAAGTGTCCCGCTGCCATCTTTAGCGCTCTTTTCGCGTTGTTCGGCAACATGGCGTACGGCATATTTCAAGGCATTGTCGATAAGATTGGCCACAGCTTGGCTAACCAGCTCACGATTGCCACGGATGAGACACTCTGCCTCGGCTTCCCATGTCAAAACCGCACCCTCATCCTCGGCGACAGGTTCATAGAGTTCTGACATATCGGAGGCGATTGCCCCGATATCCAACGCACATTTTTCTATCTGGGTAGATTTGGCTTCCACACGGGCAATACGCAGAAGAGCATCGAAGGTGCGGATCAGGGTATCGGATTCCTCAAGCGTCTGTTCCAGTGCTTCGCGATAGCTCTCGCTATCGCCACTCTCTGAAGCCAGCGTCACCTCTACCCTGTTGCGCAGCCGCGTTAGCGGGGTCTTCAAGTCATGGGCGATATTATCGGAGACTTCCTTGAGCCCCTTCATCAGCATTTCGATGCGCGAAAGCATAGTGTTGAGATTTTCCGAAAGGCGATCGAACTCATCGCCAGCCTGCGTCACCGGCAGGCGTTCATCCAGCTGTCCACGCATGATATTACCGGAGGCTTCTGCAATGGCATCAATGCGCTTGAGCACCTTGCGCGAAACGAACATCCAAGACAGCAGCGCCAAGACGATCATCAGAATGGCAGAAACGATGAAGGCCTGCTCCACCACCTTGCGGAAGATCTCACGCTCACCGACATCGCGCCCGACAAGCAGCCTATACCCGCCGAACATCTCGTAAACACTGACAACGGCGTTATATTCCTTGCGCTCAGGTTCGCCCAAACGCTGATAGGGCACGGATTGTTCCAGCGCTCCACGCTCATCCAGAACCCACTTTGGCAATGCTGCAACATTGCCCGCCACATAATGCCCACGACTATCGGTCACCAGATAGAGGCTGGCACCTGGGCGTCTGGATCGTTCTTCGATGACCTTGACCAATCCGGGCATGCCACCGGAGCGATATTGCTCAACCAGCCCCCGCACCTCGGCCTCAATGGTCGAGTTGAGCTGGCGCGTCATCAAAAGTTGGGTATTGAGGGAAATATAGACGATCAGGAAAATCGCGAAGATAGAGAAAATGATCAAATAGATCGCGCTCAGCTTGAAAGCTGTTGTGCGCATTGTCTTGTTGATCGATCCAAGCGACATTCACGCTCCTGAAGGATGGGGCTCATCCGGCCTAGCGGGAAAACCAAGCCCAGCCGAAGAGATAGATAAAAGGAAAATCAATCAGGCTCGCGCAGGCTGTATCCAGAACCGCGCACGGTCTGCAACAGTGCTGGGTCAAACCCCTTGTCGATCTTTGCGCGCAAACGGGAAATGTGCACGTCAATGACATTTGTCTGCGGGTCGAAATGATAATCCCAGACATTTTCAAGCAACATAGTGCGGGTGACCACCTGACCGGCATTCTTCATAAGATACTCAAGCAGCCGAAATTCGCGCGGCTGCAAAAGGATGCTTTCCCCTGCCCGTTTGACGGTATGAGACAGGCGATCAAGTTCCAGATCAGCGACGCGGTAGGTCGTTTCCACCTCACCGGGGTTGCGTCTTCGGGCCATGACTTCAATCCGCGCCAACAACTCGGTAAAGGCATAGGGCTTGGTGAGATAGTCATCCCCGCCAGCCCTCAGGCCCGTTACGCGGTCGTCCACTTCGCCAAGAGCCGAGAGGATCAAGACAGGGGTTTCATCCCCCTCCGCGCGTCTTTGTTCAATGATGGAGAGCCCGTCGCGCTTGGGCAGCATGCGATCTATGATCATCACGTCATAGCCGCTTTTGGCAGCCATATCATAGCCCTGATCGCCATCGGCGGCATGCTCACAATGATGCCCAGCCTCTTTGAGGCCCTTGGCAAGATAGGCGGCTGCCTCAATATCGTCTTCAATGATCAGGATACGCATAATCTGCCTCGTTGCTTCTGGCTAGTCCACCTTGCTCGCAGCTTCGTAACAGAGCTCCAAACCTGTGCTATTGACTGGTCTAGAGGATTATAGCGGTCTTTGCCATTCAGCAAAGGTCGTTTGAGAGGAAAAGTCTGCCAAATCACAGGCTTGCAAAGCGGAAGGTAAGAAGGGAGCTAGTATGCCCCCCTCCTTGTCGTTCATATTTGTTTGTCTTGGCCCTATTTCTTAAGAGGCAGCCCGACAAAACGGATGCCAGCATCGGTCTTGATACGCATCAGGATGGTTTTGCGGCCATTGTCTTTAGCAGCCTCGACCCCATTCTTCACGTCATCAATGCTTTTGACCTGCTTACCGCCCACGGACTGGATGACATCACCGCGGGAAAGCCCCTTGTCAGCAGCAGGCCCATCGGGATCAACGCTCGTAATCACCAGCCCTTCATCGCCTGGCTGCAAGTTCATGCCAAACTCATCAAGCTCTGCCGGTGCGGCAGGCTGCTGAGGCGATGCCCCGCCAGCGCTGGACGCAGTTTCTTCAGGATAGGTTCCAAGATGAACCGTCAGCTTGATTTCCTTGTCTTCGCGCCAGATAGTCAGTTCGACATCGGATTCCGGATCGGCACGACCAATATGGCGGGCCAGTTCGCGGGTGTTTTTGACCTCGTCACCATCGACAGCAAGGATCACATCGCCAACCTTGACACCAGCCTTGAACGCAGGTGCAGTCTCATCGGTGCTGGTGACCATGGCGCCGGAAGCATCTGCTAGGCCGAGGCTATCGGCAATATCTTCGGTCACATTCTGGATATGAACACCGAGCCAGCCGCGTTTGACTTTACCACCATGCTGCAGATCATTGATCACGTCTTTCGCAACGCCAGCAGGAATAGCAAAGGCGATACCAACGTTGCCGCCAGACGGAGAGTAGATGGCGGTGTTGATGCCGATCACCTCACCATTGAGGTTAAAGGTCGGGCCACCGGAGTTCCCCTTGTTCACCGCAGCGTCGATTTGAATGAAGCTCTCATAGTTCTTGGCACTGATATCACGACCATCTGCTGAGATGATACCGGCTGTGACCGTTCCACCAAGACCGAACGGGTTGCCGACAGCCAGAACCCATGAACCGACAGCTGGCAGATTGTCGGCGAACTTCACATATTTGAACTTGCGATCCGGATCCTTGACCTTCAGCAGAGCAAGGTCGGACTTCTCATCGGAGCCAACGAGATCAGCATCAAGTTTGGTGCCATCATCCATGACGAGAACAAATTCTACGCCCTTGTCGACGACATGGTGGTTGGTCACAACATAACCGTCTTCGGAGATGAAGAAGCCGGATCCCTGTGCCTGAGCATAGTGTGGAACAGCACGTTTCTTATCCTCATTCCCCTGCTCATCTTCATCGCCAAAACGACGGAAGAAACGGTTGAACGGGTGATCCTTTGGCAGATCCTTGAATTCCGGAAAACCAGGAATCGAGAAATTCTGAATGTTCTGCGGTTCAATTTCGGTCTTCACCTGCACAGACACCACAGCAGGTTTAACCGCTTTCACCACATTGGAAAAATCGACAGGCTGCGCAGGTGCTGTCACCTGAACCGGTTCTGCATTGGCTGCAGGCTGGCCGGTTATCAGGGTTGGAACAGTGGCTCCAGCGACAACGCCCAGACACAGGGCGGATGCCAACAAGGTGGACTTTACTGACACATTTTTGAACTTGGATTTGGTCATCAAGGGTCTCCGCTCATTTCTGCTCTGGCGCCCATCATGGCAGGGGTCAGAGTATCCTAGTGAATTGTTTCATTCTTTTCAAAGTCACAAAGCGCTGGCTGTTCTGAACAAGAGCCGCGCTCATTGCGCTTGATTGCGATACCTCGATTTATATGGGGCAAAATTGGCCAGATGCGAGCCATTTGAATTAAAGATGCGTAATGTTGAAGAAGTGTATTTTCACAAACAAAATCATACACTTATAATATTTCATGCAAATGACTATCAAAAATCCGTTACCCCGCCGACGAAGTGCAGACACATTTGGGCACTCTTTTGCCACATTTCTTATGCGAATACGCAGATCAATGCCCTAGGAAAATCGTCTCTGCGCCTCCAGCGCCAGACCGATTCCAACTGATCCAAAGGCATCCCCTTCAATGATTTGGGCGTTCGGGACCATAGCTGTAAGGCTTTGCCTTATATAGGGAACTTTGGTAGAGCCGCCCGTTAGAAAGACAGCAGAAATCTGCTCTCCATCAAGTGAGGCCAGTTTGAGCGCCTCTGAAATTGTGCGTTTGATACGCTCAGTTCCATCGTCCAGACTATCAATCAGATCTGCTCGGGAAATGGACGCTACGAGATCACGCTCAATAAAGGTCAGAGGCAATTCTGTCTCTTCTTGATCCGAGAGGGTCACTTTGCTGCTTTCGACAGAAAGAGCCAGCCTGTGACCTTCACGCAATTCAAGCAGTTGGAGCAACCGATCAAGCAAATGAGGCTCCTTTGCCTCCTTGCGCAAATAGCGCAACTCGCTATGCGTCTTGTGATCGTAGAGGAAGTTGATTTTCTGCCATGTCGCCAAGTCATGATAATAGCCGACCGGCATGAGACGGCCTTCCTTGAGCATAGGGCTCTGATAGCCCAGCAATGGCATAACGCGGGAGAGTGAAAGCCAGCGGTCGAAATCCGTTCCACCAATATGGACACCGGTATTGGCCAAAATCTGATTTCTGGAGTTGTCTGACTGTTTATCGAGATCGCCCGGCAAGACCTTCAAAATCGTAAAGTCGGAGGTACCACCACCAATATCGATGATAAGCGCGATTTCCTCTCGCTCGGCAACCTGCTGAAAGTCTCGCGCGGCGGCTACCGGTTCATATTCGAACTCGACGTCGGTAAAACCGATATCCTGCGCAATGGCGCGCATGGTCTGCTCGGCTTCCTTGTCTGCATCAGGGTTGTTATCAACGAAAAAAACCGGGCGCCCCATGACAACGTGCGTGAGATTATCATCAAGAAGCACTTCTGCCTTGGCTTTCATATGGCTAAGAAAAAGTCCAAGGACAGCGGTAAAGGGTTTGCGCTCCCTCCCCACCATGGTGAATTCCTGCATGGTGGGTGTACCAAGGATTGATTTAAGCGCCCGCATCATGCGCCCTTCTCCGCCTTCCAGATAGGTCTGGATGGCATCGCGCCCGAAATGGACGCCATGCTCTTCAAAGTCAAAGAAAAGAGCAGAAGGAATAGTGACATTGTCGCCTTCTACAGGAACAAGTTCAACCTTTTCTTGTCGAAAGAGACCCAATGTCGAGTTTGATGTTCCAAAATCCAGCCCACAGAAAATCGGTTTCGCCATCGTCTCATCCTTCTTCGCGTCATCACTCAAACAAACAGGCACCCGAGATTATTCGTCCGGGCGCCTGAGCAGGCGGGAGTAGCATGAAGTGGATGGATTTAAAAGGAGATTTTACGGCTATCGACCGGTTCAATGCTGGAAAGGAGGATTGGCGATGAGAACTGCATGAACGAATGGTGGGCTGGCGACCATCGCGTCTGAATATTGAGACGCATCAAGCTTTCTCATCGTCAGAAAGGATCGCGTTCAGCCGTTCCTGTTCTGCCTCACTCAGATGGTTTTTGCCTTCAACCTCTGCTTTTTGCGCGATCATCCGGTTGCGTCGGTAAAAGAGGAAGATTGCCATCACACCCAAGATGAGCACCAAAGGGCCGAACGCCCAAAGCAACAAGTTCTTGGAAGAGAATGTCGGTTTGAGCAGAACGAACTCGCCGTAACGATCAACCAGAAAGCTTTTGACCTGCTGGTCCGTATCTCCCTTTGAAAGGCGCTCGCGCACGAGAATGCGCAAATCACGAGCCAAGGGAGCATCGGAATCATCGATTGACTGATTTTGGCACACCAGACATCGCAGCCCTTCTGAAATATCGCGAGCGCGCGCTTCCAGTTTGGGGTCTTCCAACATTTCGTCCGGTTTAACAGCGAACGCCGGCCCTGTCGCCAACTGAAACGAAAGAGCCAACAGAAGCGCAGCAAACAACCGATAAACCACTCGGGGCTGGAGAGAAAATGTCATCATTCCGAATCCTCTATTCTTCATATAACACCCAAGCTCAAGCTGTGCCTGCGGCCTGCTTTGCACGCCCTTTCCGGGCAGGCGCTCCAATACGCAAACGCCTATCGGAGATAGAGAAGCACCCACCGATGAACATGACAACACATCCAAGCCAGATGAAGGTAACCCACGGCTTGTAGTAGATCCGCACACCTATGCCGTTATTCTCCTGAGCATCACCCAAAGAGAGATAAAGCTGGGTTACACCGCCGATTGTGTGGATCGCCGTTTCTGTGGTTGGCATATTGCGCGAGGTGTAAACCCTCTTGGCCGGATGCAACTCCGCAACTTGCTGACCATCCTTGGTGACTTGGAAGGAACCGATCAGATCGACATAGTTGAATTCAGCATGCTCCCTGAAGCCATCAAGTTGGAAGATATAACCGGAGATAGAGGTTTGGTCACCCGGCTTCATGACCAAAATGTCTTCGGTTTGATAAGCGCTTGCCACAATAAGCCCAAGTAGGGTCATGCCGAGGCCAAAGTGCCCCAATGCTGCGCCGAAGACGGTGCGAGGCAACCCGATCAGGCGAGAGAAGGACTTGCCGAGAGGAAGCTTGAAAAGGCCGACTCGGAGCTGCATCTCTGCCAACGCACCAACCATAACCCAAACAGCCAGACCGATGCCCAGCGGCGCGAGTGCGCTACCACCATTGATGAGAGCATAACAAAGGACCGTAACAAAGATCGCCGCCCCCAATGCAATGAAAAGCCTTTGCATCGCGGCGAATAGATCCCCTCTTTTCCAGGCCAGAAGAGGGCCAACGGGCACCGCAATCAATAAAGGCACCATCATTGGGCCGAATGTGGCGTTGAAGAAAGGAGCTCCAACCGAAATCTTCGCCCCAGTCGTTGCCTCCAGCGCCAACGGATAGAGTGTCCCGACAAGAACAGCCGCCGTCGCTGCAGAAAGAAACAGGTTGTTAAGCACCAGCGACCCTTCTCTGGAAATGGGAGAGAAGACGCCCCCCTGCTTGAGCATAGGAGCGCGCCATGCAAACAGGGACAACCCACCACCGATGAAAGCAACGAGCAAAATCAGGATAAAGACGCCACGGGACGGATCGGTCGCGAATGCATGCACAGAAGTCAGGACGCCCGACCGCACCAAGAATGTACCTAATAGCGACAGCGAGAAAGTCAAAATGGAGAGAAGAATGGTCCAGACCTTCAATGCCCCACGCTTTTCCATCACGATAGCCGAATGAAGCAGCGCAGTACCGCTCAGCCATGGCATGAACGAAGCATTCTCCACTGGATCCCAGAACCAGTATCCGCCCCAGCCCAGCTCATAATAGGCCCAGTAAGACCCCATGGCGATACCGAGCGTAAGCAGGCCCCAAGCAACAAGCACCCAGGGGCGCACCCAACGAGCCCAAGCAGCATCGATCCTGCCTTCCAAAAGAGCTGCAATGGAAAAGGAAAAGGCAATCGAGAAGCCAACATACCCCAAATAGAGCAGCGGCGGATGAATAGCCAGACCAATATCTTGCAGGATCGGGTTAAGGTCCCGCCCTTCGATTGGCGCATTGGCGATGCGATGGAACGGGTTTGAGGTAAGCAGAACGAAAAGCAAAAATGCCGCCGTAATCCAGCCCTGCACGGCTAGCGTATTTGCCTTGAGCTTCGGCGGCAGGTTTAGCCCGAAAGCACCAACCAGAGCACTGAAGATTACCAGAATGAATACCCAGAGCAGCATGGAGCCTTCGTGGTTGCCCCAAACCGAAGTAAATTTATAGAGCAAGGGCATTGTCGAATGGCTGTTTTCCCAGACATTCTGAACCGAGAAATCTGACGTAACATAGGCATGGGTCAAGGCAGCAAATGCCAAGCCGACAAACAGGAACTGCATTATAGCAATGGGACTGGCAATGGCCATCAGGCGGCTATCATTGGTCTGCGCGCCCCAGATTGGAACAACCGACTGTATCAGCGCCAGGGCGAGAGCAAGCACAAGCATGAAATGACCCAGCTCGATGATCATGAGGATTTTCCCTTCTGTCGGCGCATCCCCGCGCCATGCAATTCTATTTGCCTTACCGAGCTTGAGCCAACCATTGCGATCTTGTCAGCAGGCTCGGTTTCCTTTTTCGTTGCAAGGTTCAGTTTGTCTCGACCTTGCCGTAGCTGTCTTGCCAATGCCCCTGCTCTTTCAGAGCATCGGCCACTTCTCGCGGCATGTAATTTTCATCATGCTTGGCCAAAACCGTATCGGCGGCAAATGATCCATCAGAATTCATCATCCCTTCTGTGACGACCCCCTGCCCCTCGCGGAACAGATCGGGCAGAATGCCTGCATAAGCCACTTTTATTTCGGCACCGCCATCTGTCACAACGAAAGATACATGCGCCTTATCTGTCCGCTCAACGGACTCTTCCTTGACCAATCCGCCAAGTCGGATGCGCTGTCCGGGGGCGACGCCTTTTTCCGCAATTTCTGACGGACTCATGAAAAAGGTAATCTGATTTTGCAAAGCGAACAAAATCAAACCGACAGCAGCAAAGAGCACAGCTCCGGCGGCCCCGATCAACATCATCCTTTTTTGCTTTCTCGACATAAACAGATCCTCTTAATCATTCTTATCCGGCAGCTACCGATTGGTAGCGCATCAATGTTTTGCTATTGGAACTTTAAACTGACCTACTGATCGATTGAGACGCCCAAAGACCGCGCAGCAGCTTTGACCTTCTCAAGCCCATCAACATCGGACTGAAGTGCATCGAGCGCGCGGGTCACGGTTTTGGCCGCCATATCAGGACGATTCAGCACAAGCTCGGCTCTTATAAGGCGCACCCACTCATCTGCTGTCCCCCCCTCGGAATTCAGACGGTCAGCAAGATTGGAAACCATGCCCTCAATCATCTGCTGCCGGTCTTCCGCGGTCAACTCGGCTGCATTATCGACATCTTCTTTTGATGGGCCTGCCAATGGCGGTGGAGCTTGCTCCCCTTCGGTTGTCGAACCGGAAGCATCGCGCTTTTTCAGGGCGGCTATCTGCTCTTTGGCAAAAGGTATCCATGGAGCACCTTCAGCTGAATCAGCGACAAGAGCCTGCCACTTTTCAATGGCATCCTGCGTCTCTCCAGACTGCCCTAGAGCGATGGCCAAAAAGAAGCGCGGTTTTGGTGCCGTTGCATCCAAGAGATTCGCGCGCTGGAATAACTCGCGCGCTTCATCATTGACGACACCGGCATTCTTGATGACAAGCACTTCGCCTAGATCAGACAAAGCTTCAACGCTTTCTCCTTCAAGGCGAAGTATATTCCGATAGGCCTTAATGGCGTCGTCCGTTCGACGCATGCGGGCATAGACCGGAGCCATCCTTTTCCAGCCTTCCAAATCATCCGGATTAGCCGCCAACTTCTTTTCTGCCGAAGCGACAAGTTCCGTCAAGCTCTGATTTTCAGGAGGTTTGGATAAGCGGGCTTGCAACGGTTGGGCGGGAAGATCCGGAGAGCCCAGCGTAAAATAAAGTCCCAATGATAATAGTGGAATGACAAGTGCAATCGCGACGACAGCAAAGCGAAGATTTGACTTGCCTCCTTCGAATTGAGAGACACTTGCGGGAGCGTCAGAAGTCTTGCGATCTGTTTCGCTCTCTTTTTCCAGCGCATCCTGCGCACCAATCAGGCGGCGAGCGACTTCAGCACGAGCGGCTTCTGCTTCTGCTTCATCAATCAAACCGCGTTCGACGTCACCTTCAATTTCTTGCAATTGAGATTTATAGATCGTCATATCATAGGCGTTCGCGCTATCCAGCTTGCGCTCTTTGCGCATGAGGGGAAAGGTCGCGATCGCGATGGTCACGAGCGTCAATACAACAGCGATAGTCCAAAACATACAGGTCCAACTCTCACACTAGTCCAAGTCAGAGCATTTCTGATTTCGCCGAGAAGTCAAATTAACACATGTTCATCTAACGATAGGATAAGACAGGACAAGGCCACACAAAACCCTACGCCGAGAAAGACGGTATGTTCGCGATGGCCGATCTGTATGGAAAGAAGCGGCAAGGAAGGGATCAGACAAGCACTGTCAGGCCTCTGCGGCCTGAAGCTCTTTCACAGAAGCTGCAGCTTTTAGCTGCCGCCCCAAAGAGTCGGCGAATTCAGCATCGAATAGGTTTTTGGCAATGTCCAGCGCGGCTACGTGCAGTTTTTCGATCACTTCGACATCCTGCCCGACCGCACGCCTCGTTCTATCGACGAGAGATTTTGTCAGGATTTCAAAACTCTGCTCGAGTTCCTTGCGCGCTTCTGCGATTGGGCCATTCATAGCCAGCCCGTCTTTTGCAAGTTCTGCCTGATGAAAAATCTGGGAAGCACGGACAGCATCAACGATCAAATCGCTATCAACAGATTCAGGTTCTCCGCTCTTTGGTGCGCGCAAAGCTTTGCGAACAAGACCAGGGGCCGATTCAACCTCACTCTTCAGGATGCGCGACATCTTCTTCCTCATTTCAGTAAGCACACCACCCCACTGGCTTTGATTGGGAACCTCGAGTTCGACTTCCACTGCTTTGGCCAAAACACTCCAAGATCGTAGATGATCCAACGCGTTGTGCAAGCCAGAAAACTCCTTCAGATGCTTATCAACTTCAGCAACGTGAGCATCCATCTCTGCCAACATGTGCTGGACCGCCGGAGCATACACCGTCGCGGCAACCTGAATAGCATCATCGGAGCCGGATAGTTTGGTCGCCAATTGAATACGTAGTCTCGGGGAAAGCAGCTTCTTGGATACTGCAGAGAAAAGCCAAGATGTACGCAACGGTGCCTGCTGAACATACCGAGTAATCAGTTTGTAGGCCTCGTCCCCTTCCGGGCTGGACCAACTCGCAACTTCCTTGGGCATTCGGCTCAAAATGGGCTTCAGTGGCATGAGACGTTCGGCACTGACCAGCACATCGAGCAAATCCTTGTAAACGATTTCGCCACCCAGATGATTGGTCAGCTTCTGCTCTCCGCCAAGTTCTCGCGAGACAACCTTCAGTCGAGCCTTTATGGCGGCGACCAGATCAGCACAGACCTCTGCAGAATGTTTGGAAATTTCGTGTTTTTCCAGGTCGGCACAGTCCAGTGCAAGTTTCTGCAGGTGCTCAGGCGTCGCAATGTCGCGCTTGATCCAGCTCCAGATAACATCGAAAGATGTGGGGCTGATTCTGGCTTCGACTTTGGAAAGAAGATCAATTTCAGAAGTAAAAAAGCGCGCTTCGCGGAAAAAATCCTTCTTGGCAAATTCTTCAAGAGGGACAATTTTTTCCTGAACTTTGAGAAGATCACGCAAGGCAGCAACAATCAACTCTGCGGCGGTGTCACTATTGCCCTCACGCTGCGCTTTTTCCAAATTTCGCAGCAGCATCCTTTGGGCACTTTCAGACAACGTCGAAAGATAAAGCTTCAACTTTTCCTTAAGCTTTTCCATGTTGTCCATGCGGACACTCCGACCTTAATTTTGGTTCCTTGTAGAATTTCAATTTAAAGCTATCAAACTGTTAACATTCCCTACCCAACCCAGCGTTTTTTGGAAATATTCAGATACAAAAAGGGGAAGCCCAACATTTGAGCCTCCCCTTCCGGCAATTTGCTGCATCTTCCCGAATTAAAGCGGGTTTGCAAAAGAACTTTAGTTCACTGGACGCCACGTACCATCACTCTGGCGGCAAGCGCGGCCGCGAGCGGTCTGCGGCTGTCCATCAATATAAATTGTGTGCGTGTAATCACGACAATTCAGGTCATTCACAGTGTAAGACTGGGTTGGAACGATCTGCCCATGGTGGCCGGTATCCGGGTTTGTCCAGGAAACCGGTGCTCCAGAGCGACCATATTCGAGAGCGCGGTACTGGGCTTCGGCAGCCATCTTGCGATCATTCTCGTCCATCATGCGGCCAATAGATGACCCAGCAAGAGCACCGAGAGCCGACCCTGCAGCAATCGCCACAAGACGCCCTTCGCCGCTTCCTACCTGAGACCCCAAGACGCCGCCAGCAACAGCGCCAGTCAAACCGCCAAAGGTTTCTTTCGGCCCGCCCTGACATCCGGCCAACATTGCGCCCATAACAGCAACAATCGCGATAGATTTAAATTTCATTTTCAAGCCCCTATTCATTGCAGCGATCAAAGGATCGCTTGCGTGATAATTGCGATTTGCTCGTCGGCGTCGTAATTGCGAGCCGAGTTCGAAGCCTACACGGTATTCATGAACACTGTCCAAAGGTCCGGCCAAACAGATCCCAAAATAACCGTATTTGCATACACAACGCACAACTTCGCTTTAAGTTTCGAAAATGTCGAAAATTTGGCGAAAAATTTTGTTCTGCTTTCTTTGGTTATGCGTTTTTGCTTATGCGCAACTGCGGAAAGAAATTACTCTTCTTTTATCGCAGGCAACACCAACTCAGCCCGAAGACCTCCAAGAGATGCCCGTTCTAAAGAGAATGTCCCCTGATAAAGGTTCGCTATTTCTGTTACGATGGACAGTCCCAAACCAGAACCTGGTTTGCTTTCATCAAGACGCTTGCCCCGCTTAAGGGCCTCATCAATCTTGCCTTCGCTAATTCCAGGCCCGTCATCTTCAACGATGATAGAGAGCCATTTTCGAACATTGGCGTTCTTTTTTTGGGGACGTTTCACAGCTGCTTCTTCCAGACCTTCGGTCAACGACACGACAACCCTGCTCGAAGCCCATTTGCAGGCATTGTCAACAAGATTGCCAATCATTTCTTCCAGATCCTGCTCTTCACCACGAAAACAAATATCGGAATCTGCAGAACATTCGTAATCAACCATTTTTTCCGGGTGAATTTTGCTCATGACGCCCGTCAGCTTCTTCAAGACAGGATCTGCTTTGGTAACCGTACCAATGGTATTGTGACGTGCAGCAAATCGGGCGCGATCCAAATAGAGCTGTATCTGATCGCGCATCACATCAACCTGCTGAACCAGCATGTC
Source organism: Cohaesibacter marisflavi (assembly GCF_963665895.2). Taxonomy (NCBI): domain Bacteria; kingdom Pseudomonadati; phylum Pseudomonadota; class Alphaproteobacteria; order Hyphomicrobiales; family Cohaesibacteraceae; genus Cohaesibacter; species Cohaesibacter marisflavi. Next base: position 1,732,632 of record NZ_OY762534.1, read on the forward strand.
AGCATTTTGCAGATCAGATGATCTGACTTCATTGGTGATGACGGACAAGGGAGTTTTTAGAGCGTGAGCAAGATTCCCAAGTTGGGTGCGCGCTCTTTCAAGGGTTTCTTTATTGGAAGAAATCAGGATATTGGCTTCTTCAACAAGCCCGTCCACCTCTACGGGATAACTCCCTACGATGGCTTCGCTTTTGCCTACGGCAACATCGCGAACCCGTCGCTGCAGTTTAGTCAGTGGCCTTAGCGCAGTTCTTACCAGAAGAAGAGAAGCGGTGAGCAGAACCACGCCAAACAAAACCATGAGCAGCCAGGCTCTATTCTCGAAGGAACGGATTTGCTCATCTAACTCAGCCGCGTTTCCCGTTACACGGAAATAGTAGCTCTGGTCTGGGCCAAAGGAAATCTCACGTTCAAGAATGCGAATTCGTTTTCCGTCCGGCCCCTTCCCCAGAAGATAGCGTCCAATTCCACCTGTATATTGCTTCTCACTTTGAGATTCTACGGTGAGATTCTCCCCGCCCAGCGAGAGAGAAGCAAAGACAAGTTCGTCCTTGTTGGAGCGGCTGACCGTCCAGTACCAACCCGAGAGAGGCAGCTCAAATCGCGGTTGCCCTAGACTGCCTGGTCTTGACAATTCTTCGGAACTAAACAGCTGTGTTGCCAATTCACCGACAAGCATTTTGAGCACCATATCCAGCTGCCCATCGAAAGCGTCTTCAGCAGAGGTGCGAAACAGGGACGTAAGAATGACGCCAGCGCTCAGAGCCGCAAGCAGAGCCCAAATCGATATATTGATGACCAGATATCGCGTTATCGACTTCATTCTTTGGCCGTGTCAGGCGCAATCATATTATAGCCCAACCCTCTGACCGTCTGGATAACGTCCACACCCAGCTTTTTGCGCAGACGTCCGATAAAAACCTCAATCGTATTGGAATCGCGGTCAAAGTCCTGATCATAGAGATGCTCGACCAGTTCAGTACGCGATATGATCTTACCCTGATGATGCATAAGGTAGGACAGCAACCGAAATTCATGGGAAGTCAGTTTCAGAGTTAGTCCTTCAACCGTTACACGACCAGATCGGGCATCCAGACGAATTGGGCCGCAGGTAATTTCATTCGATGCCAGGCCGGCGGAGCGCCTCACCAAGGCACGAACTCTAGCGACGACTTCTTCCATATGGAATGGCTTTGCAACATAGTCGTCCGCCCCCGCATCGATGCCTTGCACTTTATCGCTCCAGCGATCGCGAGCAGTCAGAATAAGAACTGGCATCGTACGGCCATCGCGCCGCCAAGCTTCGAGAACACTGATTCCGTCCATTTTAGGCAGCCCGATATCGAGGACAACAGCATCGTACGGTTCGGTATCACCGAGAAAGTGACCTTCTTCTCCATCAAATGCGCAGTCAACGACATAGCCGTTTTCTTCCATTTCGTCCTTGAGCTGACGGTTCAACTCGGCTTCGTCTTCAACAATCAAAATGCGCATTGGCTTCCCCTACACTTTGCTTTCATTTGCATAGGCAAATGCATCGCAGATGATCGTAGTCTGCATCGCTCTCGATGTTAAGGGCTCGTTACTGATTTACAGAGAGGACTTTGCCAGATTTTGCATCCAGAACGAGGCGGGTCACATTGCCCTGCCTAGACAAAATGACCAGCTCATAATTGAGACGTCCACCAGCAGAACATAGATTGGCCTTGATGACATCCCCACTTACGACGGCGTTGGCTGCCTGCGTGATTGCCACCAGACTTTTCGCACGACCTTGAGAGATTGCCACGCGGATCTCTTCAGCCCCGAGACATTGAGCCGCGATGGCATGGCTGTTTGGAACCAAGAAGGAAATGGCGATAATAGCCAGCGCCCAAAGCGCATATTTGTTGATCAGTTTTTGCATGCCAGCAATCTACAAGATTTTTCCTGAACCGAAGCTGAACAAATCAAAACGCCTGTTAGATCACTTTGAAAAGACAACGCGTCTACTATCGGCTGCAATATGTGACTAACTTTTGGTTATGGCGTTTCACTTCAGAGATTGTCTGATCCGTATCCTTTGCAGACCACGTTATTGGCTCGAACAGCAGACAAGCTGCCATTTTACCACTCTGCTCTTGCGCCATGGCAGATGGCAACTCTTCGAGAAACTCATTGTCGCTTGAAACCATCTGATTTACGCAACTCATCAGAGGCAAGATCAATAAAAGAAGGATCAGCAGTTTGCTCTGGAACATACCGTGCTTCTTGCGCAGCCCCTCCACCCCATTTTGCAACCATCGCATCATGCAAATCCTTACTTGCAGTTCTTGGCTTCTTCACCAAGTCATTGTTCTTCTCAACTGAGCCAGAGGAATGATCAGCGCTGAATTTTGACAATTGGGCGAGAAGGGAAGCCAGCGAGGGTGCCAGCTTCACCAAAATGACAATCAAATTGAAAATCAGGCTCATTGTAGTGCTCAAATGATTGTTCGCGTTGTGTACCAAGTGCGCCAGATAATCGTTATCGCGGCGGATAGGCTGGAGATTGTTACGGCGAGGCGCTGCTGGATATCAGGGTCGAGATCAATACCGAACATCGTCAACCCCATCGCCAAAACGGCAACAAGCTGTGTCCAGTTGATTTTGGATTCCCAAGCTGCCTTTGGGGTTTGATCAGAAAGACTCATGATAGGCTCCTTTGGTTTGTTTTGGATGGGTTTTTGAGGGTAGAAATGGGAACGAGCTTCTGGAGCAAACAGCCATTGCTGCTCACTGAGACGTCATCTCAAGAGAGAATACGCAGGTCTCTAAGCGAAATACGCCGGGACACTGCATCTCCAGCCCCGACACGTCGACTGACTTGAGCGATCTCAATCAAGATCTCTGTCAACTCGCTAACACCGTCAGCGGCTTGGGCGCTGGTGGAATAGACCCATTGGGTGTCCTCCACTTCTTCTTCACGCAAAGTTTGTGCTGTTTGAGGATGTCTTATGACCACAGTGTAGCGTTCTTGAGTTTCACTGAGTGGAATAGAGCTGTCAGCCCAGCTATCGGCTTCCAATCGATCTCGACGAACCCATTCAAACTGGAGACCATCATAGGTCTGGGAGCGTATGATCTTTAGATGTACCGGAGAAAGGGGCCGTAATCCGCGTCCAGTTATAGCGATTGATAGATCGAGGTTTTTGACATCATCTAGTGTTGCTCCGCTCGCCACGATCCGGAAAGGCAATTCCTTATCAAGCTGACCGCTATCAACCTTGAGCGGTGCGACAGCTTCGTCCAGAAGCACAAATCGGGCACCAATGCCCGCCCCACTCAGAGCGGCCTGTTCTGTGCCTTGTTGCCCCCTGAGCAGTCTACTCAATTTCCATATATTACCACCGACAAGCTCGGCCTTGACGAACTGAATAATTTCCCATTCATCATTTTGGGCCCTGATTGCAGCAGCATTGGCGCCAGACAATAGACCGAAGTCACTTACTGAAGACAGGTCACCTTTGTTCAATTTAACGAGCACTGAGCTGGCCATATCCCAACTGAAGCATTCGCGCCCGGCGAGCTCAGTTTGTAAAGTGCCAAGAATTGCGGGAACGTCCAGGCTTTGGCGATGGGCAAACCCTATATCGGCGCTGCCTTCATACATCCCCATGCTACCCGGCCAAGGAGAACAATAAGTCGCGACGTAAGGCGCATGAGGATAATCTGCCTTACCCGGAAGCGCAGGCAAATCCATGGCAACACAAACAGCCTTTGCAACAGTTAGCTTGGATGACGCCCTCACTCGATGATCTTTAGCCAATGGAGCAGAATTCCGGGGGGCTGCGAGACTAGCGGAGACCTCGCGGACACCACCATCTTCGATTTCGTTGATGCGATAACTTCTCTGATCATCCTCGCCCTCAAGCGTCACTAAATCCCCGGCTTCCAACGCGGCCATGGACAAAGGCAACTTGAATTGCACTGTGTGGCGGGCATAGTTATTTCGCCGGAGCCAATTTTTCGCAACATCAACCATGATTGGATCCGTTGACACGACCGCTAGAGATTTGGAGCTTTCTTTGCGGGTTCTGGCAGATGGTTGATCATATCGGGCCACCGACGTCCGATAGTCATAAAAGAGCTCACCGAAAGAAAGAGTGACGCTGGACGCTTCTTCTTCCCAAGGGTCAATCTGCTTCTGGAGGATTGGCTCCTCCAATTCATCGACAAGCCCCGTTAAATCGACTTTTTCGCTTGCTCGACGCTCCTGCAATTCAAACCGCACACGATCGCCGCTGGTAACAAATGAAATGCCGACTGCATCACACAAGCTTTCAAGGGCAGATCGTGCAGACATGCGCCGATCGACGACATAGCCATCCACAGCCAACGGGACCGAGGAAAATTCAGGATCCGACAGCCCGAAGTCACTCATCACGGTTCGGACGATATCTTCCACCGGGGCGCCTCCCAGCCGTCCATTGAGCCAATGTCCTGTATGCCATGCGGTTCCATCAGACCATGCATCCGTACTGAGCGGAAACGATGGAAACGGGCGTGCATCCCAAGCCCAGAGATAGACCTGATCAGAGGCGACCATTCTTTCTCCGTAGACAGGAGAAACCGGATTTGATTGCTCAGATTGCACTTGCCAATAATCAAGACTGGCTGTCAGCATGGCACGTTGAGCCGCATCGCTTCGTGCGCCAGAGGAATAGTATGGCAAAGCTGACTCGGAAGATTTTGCATCTGGGAATACGTTGGGTTGATTGGGCCCCAGATGTACGGCGGGGCATCCAACTTCTGTGAACCAAATGGGCTTCGAGCAAGGCTCCCAATCGGTCGCCGTATCACTCTCAATCCCCCGATTGCGGTTGAAATGGACGTTTGACCACCAATTCACGAGATCCTTATATCGAAAGACCCAATGTTTGCCTGCAGTTTCATCTGTTATAGGCGTTCTTATTTGCTGATCACGGTCGGCCTGACTTGCATAATACCAATCATATCCTTCCCCTCCGGCGATATTCGCCTGAAGATAGGAATACTCGAGCCCCGTATCTGCTAGCACAGCATCCAGATGATCCTCACCGGCACGCCAGTCGGACATGGGCATATAATTGTCGATGCCAATTGCATTGATATTGTCATCGGACCATAGAGGGTCGAGATTAAAGCGAACAGTTCCTTCCTCATCTTGCGGATGATGGCCAAAATACTCGCTCCAATCGGCTCCGTATGTAATCCGCGTTTCACTACCGAGACAGGTGCGCACATCCGCAGCCAGAGTTTTAAGGCAGGCGACAAAGGGATAAGCCCCAGCATCGTCGCGAACGCAAGTCAAACCGCGCAACTCGGATCCAATGAGCATGCCCTCAACACCACCGGCCTGCTTGGCCAATTGCGCATAGTGCATAATGAAGCGGGAATAACTCCAGTCTCGGGAAGAGAAAAAGGAAGCAACTTGTTCGGAGGCAAGGGATGTCTGATCGGCAGAATTCTTTTGCTGAGGCCCCGGATTGCATGTGATGCGCCCACGCCATGGGAACGGCGCCTGTTCTACAGCACCATATGGATCTGGCAGGCCGTTGTCCGGCGCAATATCCATCATGATGAAAGGATAGAGAGTGACATTGAGCCCACGTTCTTTGATGACCTCTATCGCCCTAATGACCGAAGCGTCAGAAGGCGTTCCGCCATACGCCGCCCTTCCTTCTATAACAGACACGCTTTGGGCTTCAGCCCGTGTAAGACCAGCAACAGACCATTGATCACCCGATGTTGCCTTGTCGCTATTGTCGATCCTTGGCTGGATTGCGCAAGCTCCAGCACGCAAGTCTGTTCCAAACCACGCCACAACAAGCGCGATGTTGGACAGATTTGGACAGATCGCGATCAGATGATCGAGTGAAACTTCAAAATCGGTTCCGGGTTCGTAGGAATGTCGGTTCTCCGAGTTCCACTCCCCTTCAGCATCCTTGCGCAGGATTTCGGTCGTGTCATAACCGAACTCGGTAGAGCCCGGTATCATAACAATAGATTGGATCTTCTTTTCCAGGGTTCCTATAGGCCGAATAACTTCGAAGGACAATTGCGGTATGCGGTTGCCAAAGTCATCTAACGGCAGCTTTTCAAACACCACATAGGCAAGCCCGCGATAGGCTGGGGCATTCTCTGCCCCCTGCTTGGCCTCAATCAAGCTGTCGGGAAGCTGATCGTCTGTACCGCGATAAACCCTGTAGGTAATATCCTTGAGATCCAGAATTGATCCATTCGCCCAGACACGCCCGACATAGGCAATTTCGCCTTCGCAAAGCCCTACCGCAAAATTGGCGCAGTAGCTGTAAGTCGTTTCAGTGGTTGAAGACCCGCCGCTTCCTTTGGAAGCCCCCGTCTTGTATTTACGGGAAGTGACTTCTTCAACAAGATTGGTTGCCCAGATGATCTGGCCGGTCAAACGCGCACGACCATAGAGGCGAGGAATAGCGGCGCCCTCTGTAGAGGTCTGCACAGACAAGTCAGATAGACTGGGCCCTTCCACCGATCTGGACGATGCAAACAGCGATTGATCCAGCTGATAGCCACCAACCGCCCCCAAAGCCCCGCCGATTGCGGCGCCTAATGGCCCGAACAGCGCTCCGCCAACAACGCTGCCCACAGTTTTCAGAACGAGTGTGGTCATTTCTTTTCAATTCCGGTTTGAGAAGAGTTGAGAAGCGGAGGAAACGCGAAGACATAAGATAAATGTCTCAGCCACCACGAAGAAAGAGAAACAAGCTGACCCCCTGCGCCATCCTGCGCGTGAAGAAAGCGGGTTTCATCAATCAGAATACCTGCATGCTTGGCCGGAAAGCCTCTTTTGTAGCGAAAGAGCAATATATTGGACGGCGCACGAGCATCCCGATCCACCGGTAACAGATATCTTTGCGCCGCATTTGCGAGTGTTTCTTCGCTGTTCGACTCCGCCCAGTGCGGACTATAGGTGGGTGGTTGTTCCGGTTCTGGCCAGAAAGCTGCATAGACACCTCGGATCAGTCCCAGACAATCACAGCCCGCATGCTTGCAGCTCGCCTGATGCCTGTAGGGCGTTCCTATCCAGCTCAGCGCTTCAGAGATGATCATGGATGCACTAGCGTCTGAAATGATGTCTGAGACTGTTTCGTCCACCATCGTTTAATCCTCAATAAGGGGAGATCCATCACTTTGTTGCGAAAGAGAGGGATAGGTAAGAATAAAATCGTTGCCCGGCATGTGCGGAAAACCTCGGAAATTGAGCTGATTTGCAAACAGTTTCCGGCACGTCGAAAAGCTCTTGTCACACCCGACGGATACTTTTACGCCGTCTCCAGGAGCGATCTGCTCATGCAATGGCAGCCACAGTTCGAGTTCTTCGCTCTCGCTCAATTGCTGGTGGGAAATAATGTCAAAAGCCATGCCGCTGGCTGCCCCAGATGTCATCTCAAGGCGTCCCATGGAAAGGCGCCCGGCTTCAGGGCGGGTTTCCAACGTGACCACTAACCAGTTCTGCGATTTAATCCCACTGACAACGCCCTTGAAAGTGAGACCCAGCGCATCAAGTTTGAGCCCGCATCTGGCATCTCCAACATTGGCATCACAACGATATTGGAAAACGCGGCCCTTCTCCTGTTCCATATCGATAGAAAGAGAGCGGATTTCAGCCTGAAAACTTTGACGGTCTCGCTTGATCTCCCCCAGATATCCGGTCCGCAGCAAAAGGCATTGATCGGTAGACTGCCAATTCACACACCAGGTTTCGATGGTGGCAGCATCATAGCGTCCACTCATGAGGTCTGCTTCGGTGATGCGGTCGGAAGTTAAAACGCCCGAGATGTCCTGATCATCACTGGCAAAACCATCGCTCTGCCGAATTTCCGAGCCGGTAAACCCGGTATCCGGTTCACAAGAAACGCCATTCAGTTCTATGGTTCGATCATGGTCTGTAAAACCAAGACAGAATCCGTCCACACGCCTCAAGATCCAGCAAGTGGCCAATGTTGTGGTGCCACTCTGTAGATGAGCCTTCATTTCATCTGAAAGCACTTTCATAGCTTCACCTCCACCAAAGGAATGGATGGAAGATCGCCAGCTTCAAATGCACTGAATGAGAATTCTAGCTTGTCGATATCAAAGCGTACTGGCACATCAAACGTGAACCCCGCCGTAACCTGCTCACCGGCATCAGGTGCTCGATCGAATAAAATCACGCCATTTGTTTCATCTACTGAGTAATCGGTCGTCTCTTGTCCTGCGATGGCAACCCTCACGCTACCTTCAACCGGCTTGACGATATTGCGCACATAGGGCGCATAATCAGCGCCGTATGTTTTCTGTAGCTGGAAGTGCGTTGTTTCCCCATCGCCAGTGCCAATCCGCTGATCGTTAGGTTGAGGCGCTCTTCCGGCATCGCAAGACGCATGATCAAAGGGATCACGGAAACGAAATCCATAGAGCCGCCCCCGACGCTCCTCATAGAATCGCAAGACAGTCTGCAAATCTGCTATCGAGCGCAGGCCGACGCCCGCATCATAGCTGCGTCTGGAATCCGCCCAACGGGCATTGCGTTCTTCAAATCCCGAGGCCAGGGTTGCAATATCGGTTCGCCGCTCAGGCCCACCAGAGGCTCCAAACCCTACATCAAGGGGAAAGCGTATCTCATGAAATCCGTTCATTGATTTATCCTGAATATGCAAAGCAAAAAGGGCTGTTTCCATCTCAGGAACAGCCCCTCCCGTAGTCTTGACATGTGTGTACTGCCTCTTTCATGGCCTTTTGCTTCGGCCCCAGTGAGAAGTGTTCATCACCTCACAGGCCGCGGCGACCACGCCCAACAGCGCGCGCCAGCTTAGTCGCGATCTGGGTTTGCGATTTCGAAAATGACTGTATGTCGGGCGTACTGACATTCATGACGATGTTGACCGCCGGTCCACTTGCGCCCGGCACTGCCACACCTAATTTTCCATCAGCACCTCGCTGAAGCGGCAGAATGGCCTCTGCTCCGGCTTCTCCCATTAATCCGGTGCCCGATCCTGTCGGGAACAGCGTCGGAGCAGACACCACGCCTCCCTTGGCAAAGGGCGTCAGACTGCCGAACAGAGATGCTCCGCTTGCCCCGCTTGAAGAGGTGAGTGAAGAGAATAGCCCTGAGGCAAGGCCAGATGCCGATCCCGAAACAAGTTGCTTAAGCGGCTCCACACCGGCGGACAGAGCGCTTTTGCTTAAATCAAGTGCAAGTTTGCTGAAAAGCGTTTCGAGATTTTTGCCACCGACGATCGCATCTTCGAAAGCATCAGCAATCTTGTCGCCAAGCTTTTCGGCCTGTTTGGTTGCAACCGATAGGTCTTTTGTGAAGGCCTTCATATCTGCCTCGACTTTCACGACAGCCGTTTCTACAACTTCTTCAGCCATAGCAGCCCCCTTCTCTCTTTAAGGAACGGAAACAAAAACAAGATCAGCAGCAGAACCGTCTCCGAGCCGGTTGGTCTCTTTCGCTTTTCAATCTGGAAAGGCTGCGCTGAGTGTCTGAAAATCTTCACGGGACATGGACGGACTGCGACTGGGAGGGCCTCTCAGCGCCCACAGCAGCTCCTTGGGCGTTGCTGCCCATATCGCAGAAGGTGTCCAGCCAAGTTGCTGGCTTGCCATGGCAAACAGCGTTGCCCATGGAAAACAAGCTAAAGAAGAGGCCGATCCAGCTAAACCAGACCGGCCTTCCCGGGGTTTGTGCCTTTGGCACGCCCTCCTTCATTTGAGGGCATTCCTTTGACCTTGTGGGGAGGTTGCAGAACGCTATCTTCGAGCTCAGGACTGAACGTCTCCTTTAGCAGCTCAACAAGCGCACGTGTGAGGGCGGGAGCGCCTCCCTTACAGCGCATAGACCCCGCTTCAAGATCAGAGATATTGGCACCTCCTGCACGCAAAGCTGCCCCGAGGATTTTTATCAAATCTCCACTTCGCACTCTGCCGCCCGAAAAGCGTTCGGCAAGCGCGCTGATATCATCCAGCCCCATGCTGTCCTCCAGCTCGGCCAACGCTCCAAGAGTAAGGCAAAGTTTGAATGGTTGATCATCAAGAATGAGCGAAATCTCGCCCCGTCGTCTGTTGGCCATATGGCATCCCTCCCCGGTCACAAGGCCGAGAAGGCGAGAGCACCGGCAGATTCCAGCGCCATCTCGAACGACAGTTCATTGTTATGCTGGCCGGAATATTCCAGTGCGGTGATCTGGAATGCTCCTTCAAGGGTTCCAAAATCCGGGATAATCACCTGCCAGGAAGCAATGGTGCCATCGAAGAACAAAGACCGGATACGCTCATCGCTCTCACTGTCTTTGAAAAGACCGCTGCCCGATAGGCTTGCGCGACGTGATCCGGCCCCTGCAAGCAGCTCCCGCCAACGTCCTGCGGATTCGGTGTGGCTGATGTCTACGCTCTCAGCGTTGAACGAGAGCGAGCGGGCACGCAAGCCAGCCACTGTGATATACGCGTCTTCGGTGGTGTTGTGCACCTTGAGCAAAAGGTCCTTGCCTTTTTGTGCTGTCATGGAGATTTCTCCTGATGTTCAAAATGAAAAAATGGAAGCTTTTATCAAGCCGGATCAATTGGATATGCGTTCCGTCACGGCCCTCAACTGCATAATGCCCTGAAGCAGATGGTTTTTACGATCAGGGCGCAGCTCGATGCGCTCGATGAGAAGATTGATCAGGGCATGGTCGGTCATGTCAGGTTCGAACGCGTCCAACAGGGCTCTGAGGCGCGCGAGAATATCCTGTTGTCGCGAGCGGTCATCGGCTGCTGTCCAAATGGTTATGATAATGCGGTGCTCTTCCCCTGTTTCGGTGCCCGTGCTCCAATCGCGCGAATAGCTCGTGGTCAGCGTAAGATAGGGAAACTGTGCATTTCGTTTGGGCTCGTCATAGAGCCGTACCCCACCAAGCAATGTAATCAGGGCACTGTCACTTTTAAAAGACGACAAAATAGCTTGTTCCAGCGCTCCGGAGGACAAACTGGTCATACGCTTCTCCTTTGCTGTGTCAGCCCCTCAAGGAGACTGGAAACAAAACCGGAGGGCGCGTTCTCCCGATCACCATAGTGAGCCTGAAGCAGTTGATTGCCGGATAGGCTAATTGAGCCGCCATCTTCCGAAAGATCGGTTTCAACGGAAATATCCGTGCCCTCTTCCGATGCCTGACTGGTGATTGTTTCGGCATAGGATTCCAGACGGTCAGACAAGAGGCGTTGAGCAATTGCATTGAGTTTGATACTCATGACTGCGCTCCCAATCTGGTGCGTGCCTCAATCAATAGCCAGCGTTTCGTGCCATCTGGATCATGCATGCTCAGACAGTCATAAAGCGCATTCTCGTAAGTAAGCGCAGTTAACGGCTCGAGACCTTCACGGTGACGGATAGCAAAGCGAAGCGATAGACTGTTACTTGCCTGTTCTGCGTTGGTTCGCTCGTTGCTAACCACCGCAAGAAGACCTGCCCAGACCTCAGCCACCAGTTCGAGCGTTTCCTCGCCTTCCCAAGGGGCTGCTTCATCATAGATCGGCTGGTACAGCGCAATCTGATGGCGTAATCCGGCAGGATCGAATTGAAAGGGAGCGAGAGCTGTTTGCGCCACGGCACCCTCCTGTTTTGAGATTGAAAGATCGATCATTTCCCTTGAAATGACCTAAAGATGAAAGCTTCTGTAGGGTGCAATCAGAGGCGCCAATGCTTTAGCCAAAACAGGCAGTTGCTCTGGATCAGCAATCAGGCGACGCTCATACCATTCGGCGACGATCATCTTGATCGCCAACCGCAAAGGCTCTGGCACATCTTCCGCCATGGGGCCGAAGCCGGTTTCAACATCAATCTGAAGGCGTTGCTTGCTGCTCAGCAGAAAGCCATCGAGATTGGCGAGCGTTGCCGGATTGTCGGCTTGGAAAATGGAAAGCCCGGAGACGTCCAGTTCGGTCACACTTCCATCGACATTGACGACAGCAAGTGCCAGGAGATCAGATACCGGCTGCAGCGGTAAACGAAAACTCTCCCCCAGCGGCCCTTCCATCAAAACGCGCCAGGTTTGAGTGATAAGGTGATGACCGATCATATGTTCCAGATGCACACGAGCCGCGCTCAAAAAGGCACGGATCAGATCATCTTCGGTATCCTGATCGATCTTCAAATAAGCCTTGATTTCTGCAAGGCTAACCGGTTCCACTGCCGGCGCGGTCAAAAGAGTGAGCGACATTTCTTCACCATTACAAATGAAACAATCAATTCGTCGCGCAATGCGACTGTTCTAGATAAGAAAATGCCTTTGCCGGGAGGGAGAAACCGACAAAGGCACCAGTTGGGATGGAGCAAGCTCCCCCCACAGGGTCACGCGTAACAATCAGGCAGAGAACTGCATCAGCTTGATGGCGTCATAGTCCTGAACACCGCCACCGACACGCTTGGTGACATAGAACAGAACATATGGCTTGGAGGAATATGGATCGCGCAGAATGCTGAGGCCGAGTCGATCGACGATGAGATAGCCGCGCTTGAAGTCTCCGAAGGCCATAGCACAAGCGTCTGTTGCAATGTCTGGCATATCTTCCGCTTCAGTGATGGCATAGTTCAGCAAAGAAGCTTTGGCACCAATGGCTGCTGGCGGCTGCCAGAGATAGTTACCATCATTGTCTTTGAGCTTGCGAACCGCGGCCTGCGTGGTCCGGTTCATCACGAACTGCGCATTCTGCCGATACCCTGCCTTGAGACTGTAGATAAGATCAATGAGCGGATCGTTGGGATTGGTCGACCCAAATCCACCTGCAGTTCCTGTAGCGATGGCCCCCAGGGAGCCCCAGGCCCAGCTGTCTTCAGCGACCACGGTTTCAGCCATGAAGCCTTTTGGCTTGTTAACGCCGTCACCATTGACGAAGGCTGCTCCTTCCTGTTCGGCAAAGGCGGCTTCCACTTCCGCCGCAATCCATTCGTCAACATTGATCGCCGCATCTTCAAGCAAGCTAGGCGTTGCAGCCGGCATGGCATAAAGCTCCATTGCCGTATAGGACAACTCGGCCAAAGATGAAGCATTGGTCTGAGGCCGCGCTGCCGTTTCACCAACCCAACCGACTTCCGGACCCGATTTGGCGAAAGGCTTTTTCAAGGTCGCACCCGAGATTTCACGCACATCTGCGATGCCACGGATCGGAGAAATAGCCGCGAGGCGTCGCCCGACTTCCGCTTCGACCTGTTCCGGAACCAGATAGCCGCCATCAGGATCAGAACTGATGGACATGGCTTTAGCTTCCAGATCACGCAAATCCTGCTCGACACCGGAGCGAATGTAGCGATTAAAAGCCGTCTTGTGTTCCATAGCGCGAGGAGACAGCAGGGAAGCATTGCGCGCCGAAGACACCCCATCGCCGAGAGAAGGGCGGCGGGCCTTGAGGATGAGATTGTCGAGGGCTGACTGCTGATCATCCAGAGCCTTGGAGATGCGATCGACCTTGTGCTCAGTCAACACATCGGAAGACCGTTTCTCGATTTCATCAAGGCGGTCGTCATTGGCGCGCTTGAAAGCTTCAAAGGAGACCAGGAAATCGTCGAAGGCCGTTCCGAGTTCTCCGTTGACCAAGGACTTTGTTTCAGGAGACGGGATATTCAGTTCTTTCATGAGAAGACTCTTTTCGTTTGAAATGAGTAAAGGTTTGCGAGAGTCGAAAGGCTTAAACGTTTGCTGCCCTGAGCATGGCTCGGGTCATCTTGCGCAAGGCCGCAAGCTCGCATGAAGGCTCAAGAAAGGCAGCGTCCTGCTTGCCACTGAGGCCAGTGAGGCCATGGGCCATGAGGGCCCGGGCCTGGGAACGGCTCAGCCCAGCGTCCTGCATGAGCTTGCGTTCCAATTCTCTTTTGCTAAGGGGATTGTGATTAGTCTGCAAAACGGCTCCTCCCTCCAGCTCTGATTTGACTGACGAGATGCGCGCATCCGGCTGCATCGGGAAGGTGACGATGGAGATTTCCCAAAGATCCAACTCCAGCAAATGGCGGATACCGCTCTTGGGATCTTTGCTTCCGCGCACGGTGCGAAAACCAATGGAGAGGCCATCCAGAATACCGGCCTTCATCATCGAGAGGATTTCGCGCGCTTTGGCGACTTCGGTTGCCAGCTTGCCACGGACGAATAGCCCCTTGCCGTCTTCCCGGATGGTCAGCCACTGACCGATTGGCTGCGCCGGATCATGCTGATAAAGCAGCTTGATCCCGTCGAGCCCGCGGTCAGCAATGCTCTTGGCAAAGGCGCCCTGTCGGATCACATCATGGCCAAGATCTTCTTTGCCAAACAGGCAGGCATAGCCTTCAAACAGCCCATCATCCTTAACAACATCCAGAGCAGACGGCAGCGCCTTCTTCTCAGTGTCAAGATTTGAGCAATGCTTTGAAGCGTGATAGACATCGATATATTTCATAAGCTTATATCTATTGTTTCACATTGATGTTGAGATGAGGCGGATGCGAGCAACCGGTTCATGGCCCAGATGCGTTTCCAAAGAACGGGAAAAACGGGCAAAAACCTTCTTGTGATCAGGCCTTTCCACAGCGCCCCAAAATGAACTGAATTTCAGTTTACTATTCGAGCAAACTGGTGAGGCGCGCAATCTCCTCGACAAAATCCTGAAAGCGTTTGTTGGATGCAGCCTGTTCTCGCAGGCTCCAGACGAGCAAGCCACTTGCCGCACTGGCCCAAAGAAAAAGCGCAACATGGGCCAGATCTCCCTTTGTCGCGAAAATCTGCAAAGCTTCTGCCACATCATTTCCCTCCCTCGCCTGTGCTGCGTGTCGTGCTCATTGGTGCGTCCGTCGGGCTGTAGCCGACTGCGGTGCGTTTTTCATTTTCTGTGAGGAAGGACGCATTGCCGACGCGGTTCCAGAGCGCCTCCCGCTCGCTTGCCAATGCGGAGACGAGATCTAGATCAATCTTCAAATCGAACGTCTCGTCATAAGCGGGCGAAAGCCAGCGAGCGATATTTTGCAAACAGCGGCTCGCCAGCGGCAGAACCGTTTGACGCCAGAAGGCCCGGTTCGCTTCGGCATAGTTTGAATAGGTGTTGTCCCCGGGGATGCCGAGCAACATGGGCGGGACACCAAAAGCCAGAGCGATCTCTCGAGCTGCGCTATTCTTGGCGTCGATGAAGTCCATATCACGCGGCGACATGCTCATGCTCTTCCAATCCAGCCCTCCTTCAAGCAGCAAAGGGCGTCCAGCATTCATTGCACCCTGATAGCCTTCCTCCAGTTCCTTCTTGAGACGCTCAAATTGCTCGTCACTAAGGTTTCCTGCTTCAGAAGCTGCATAGACCAGCGCGCCAGATGGACGGGCGGAGTTGTCTAGCAACGCCTTGTTCCAACTAGCGGCCGCATTGTGCACATCGAGGCTTGTCTGTGCCGCTTCCAGCGGGCTGAGTCCATAGTGATCATCATGTGGGTGGAACAGGGTGATATGCAGGATCGGCGGAACGAGTGCGCCGTCATCATTCTGATGAAACCGCACTGCCCTGTTGCCAATGGTATAGTCGTAAGCATCTGGCCAGCCGTTTGGACCGGGCACGACCTTCATCCTGTCTGGCCGCAAACAATGCAATTCTTTCAAACTGCTAGCGCCGAAAACGGCCTCAATATAGGCATTGCCGGAAACAAGCAGATGGCCATAAAGGCTTTCAAGCCATGTCGCACCATCCTGCCGTTCATTCGGGTGATGCAGAAGATTAAGCACTGGATGCTCGGTCAGTCTTTCTCCCCCCACTAGGCAATAGACGGTGGCAGAAGCAGCAGCTTCTGAGATCATGCGGATAGACCGATAGACGATCGGGTTACGCGCATAGCCCTGCAGGGCCAATGCGCCATAATCTCGTGGTGTCCAGCGCGGGCGCCCTGTCTGGTGCACAGAAACAAGAGCGCCGGTCCGAGAATTTTTGCCTTCCAGCGCGCCAGTATCTGCTGCGAGATCAGTGGCGTTTGACTTGGCTTTGTGAATTTGAGGCGAGCGCGAACGCGCCGGCCCTTTCAAGGTCCAGCGAAGCATATGCTTCTTCCTTTCTTGCAGTGTCAGATTGCCCGGACTTTCGGTTGAGACCGATCAGCCAGGCAGAGATGCGTCACAGCCCAAACCATGGCGTCAAGCCTATCGGGGCTTTTTCCAGACGTCAGACCATCGAGCCCGAAGTCACACATTTCATCTTCCAGTTCGGCCATGTTGCCGACATGGCGCACCCGGCCCTGCTCATAAAGAGCACTGACAGGCTCTGCGCGCAGATATTTGCCACGGGTCGCCCGCACGGATCGCACCGGCACGCTTGCATCAATATTGCCGAGAATAGTGGTCACCATCTCCCCGCCCTGATTGACTTCAGCCACAACGCAATCTGCTTCGAAGCGATGATAGAGCGCGATGGCCTTGTTGGCCCAAGCTGTGGGGCTTGCACTGTTAAGAGTACTGTCTCTTAGAATGAAACACAGCCCATCTCCATCAAGCCCTGCGACAACAAGGCCACAGGCATCGGCGCTTTTGCCAGAGGTCGCAGGCGGGTCAATGGCGACCACAATCCGGCTGAGGGTCGCGGGAGGATCATCAACCCTCAGCCGGTCGAGCTGATCGCGCTTCCAAAGCGCATCGGCCCTGTCTTCAATCAATTCCCCGTCCAGTTCCTGCCGCCCAAGGCGCGACCCTTCATATCGGCGCACGATCGTATCCAGAAAGCCCGGTGCCAGATTGGCCAGGTTGGCTCGGGTTGGTGCGTGGCTGATTGCAGATGTCGGATCGGCCATCAACCTCTTGAGCAAAGGTGTGGGCTTTGGCGTCGTGGTTACAATCTGGCGTGGTTTTTGACCAAGGCGCAGGCCAAACTGAAGCATATCCCACGTCGCTTCTGCGTGACGCCACTTGGCCAACTCATCGCCCCATGCTGCCCCGAACTGTGGGCCTCGCAAGCTTTCCGGGTCTTCAGCGGAAAAGATCTGAGCAACCGCACCATTGGGCCATTCCAGCCGACGTCGGGACGGTTGCCAGTTTGGCCGGTCCTGTTTGTCGTGAACAGCCAACAGGCCGGATACCCCTTCCACCATCACATCACGGGCATCCTGCAGGGTTTCTCCAATCAGCGCGATGCGTCCATAGGGCTGGGACGCAAAGGGCGGCCGCCCTTGTACCAGAGCTTTGACCCATTCTGCGCCCGTGCGCGTTTTACCAGCGCCGCGCCCGCCAAGAACCAGCCAGGAGATCCAGTCACCATCGGGCGGCAACTGGTCTGGGCGCGCCCAAAGCTCCCAGTCATACACGAGGCGCCGCAATTCATTGGGTGTCAGACTCGCCAGAAAGTTTGCCTGAAGACCCTTGCTTGAGTCCATCAAGGCGGCGCGCAAGCTCTTCGCGGAGGAGGTCAAGGGTGCCTGTATCATCGTCTCTGTCATCCCCATTTCCATCCTCTTTCCTTGCTGCATCCAGATCATCCCCTTGCGGGTTGAGCTCCATGATCTTGTCCAGCGTGCGAGCTATTGTGCCGAGCATGCGCGCTTCCTTTTCGTCAAACGCCGCGCTGCCATTTTGCAACTGCTGTTCAAGATGCCGGATTTGCTGGTCCGTTGCGTGATAAAGCCTTCGGACCATGGCCAGATGATCAATTGATGGAGCAGATAGGCCTGACGGCCCTGGAGATGCAGACTGAACAGATGATCCATCTATTGTGGAAGCCTCTTGCGAGGTTTCATCTTTCGTCGCCTCCTCCGATTGCTCCCAGAGCTTTCGCTTCTTTCTCAATGTAGCAACGCTGATGCCATGGGCGGTGGCGATTGCGGAAAAAGAAGCGCGCCCCGCATTCTCGCACTCGGCACGAATGGCCTTCCAGTCCGGTCTCTTTGACTGTTTCTTTGACATGCCTGTTCCTGATTGTGTCAGTTGTAAATAGCCCGCAGTCACACCGATGAACCATCTGAATGCCGCGATCACTCGCAAGGCATTCAAGGGACAAACTGGCCCCATTGGGCATTTGCAAGAGCATAAAAAAAGCCGCTGCGGCGAACCGAGCGGCGAATAGCTAGATGGACTAACAAGCCCAATTATAAACACACGACAGTCGGAGGGAGCAAAAGTTGCTCACACCTTTCCGACTGTAGCTAATATGTACCTCAGGACCGTTCGCAGGTCAAGAGATTTTCTTTTTAAAGTTGTAATTTTCTTGTTAAAGTTGCGTTTGTGTTGATTTTTCATCAGCTTACAGCTGGGAAAAACTTACTTGTGGTCCCGGTTCAACAATACAGGCTCGTCATCAGGGTCTTCGCCGGGCCAACTGGCCAGATGGTCTTCATAATCTTCCACTTCCATGCCCTCTTCCGAGACAACACGCCCGCGCACGGAAATTCCCGCCTGATGGATTGTATCGGGATCGCCCGACACCAGAGGATGCCACCAGTAGAGATCATAGCCCTCATCGAGCAAGCGATAGGCACAGGTTGGTGGCAACCATGAAATCGAGGACACCTTTTCGGCATCAAGCGGAACGCAATCCGGGATCGTTGCCAGTCGATTGTGATAGTCCTTGCAGCGGCAACTATCGGAATCCAGCAGACTGCAGGCGACGTTGGTCCAGATGATTTCGCCCGTGTCCCAATCTTCCAGCTTGTTGAGGCAACAGCGCGCGCAGCCATCGCAGAGCGATTCCCATTCCGCTTGGCTCATCTCATCGAGCCTTTTCACCTGCCAGAAGGGCTTTTCATATTCAGCAGTCGGATCGACTGTGGCGATCAGGTCCGGTTTCTTGTCGGTCATTCTTTTGGCCCTTGTTGGCATTGGGCAGTACCAAAGGGCACTACGGCTGGTCTCGCGCGGGCTTGAGGCATTCTGGTGAATGGCTTATAACTTCATCTTGCCCGTTTCCATAAGATCTGTCGACCATTAGCAATTGGTTCGTCAAGTCCTGTATGATGTCAGAGGTGATTATTCTTGCCAGTGCGTAACGATCGGGGCCCAATAAACTAAAATTTATGTCTGGCCCAGGACTTGCTTCTTGAAGAGCGTTAGCTAACAAAGTATTGCTAGGTCCATCGATTTCAGAGACAAAGTGTCAGAGCCGTGAAAGATCCGTTTCAAAATAGCACAAAGGTCAAGTGGAAATACCGTTTCCTCGCCCTGGATGCCGCTGTCGATACAGGACTTTATCGGCTCCGGGAAACCCTGCTGCGTTGGCTGGAGAATGTGAATTCCGTGATGCGCCGCCTGCGTGTGACGGGATGGCGTTTCTGGCTGATCCAGATGCTCTCGGGCGGCTTGACCATGGGCGTGTTCGGCGCGTTATTTGCTCTTTCATGGGCGCTCAACGATATGGACCGTACGATCGGAGGCCTGCCCGAACAGGAAGATTATGCAGTCACCTTCCTCGATCGCTTTGGCAACGAGATCGGAAAGCGCGGTATTCTTCAGGACGATTCCTTTGAGCTACAGGATCTACCGGACAATTTCATCAAGGCGGTTCTGGCGACGGAAGACCGACGTTTCTTCGAGCATTTCGGCATCGACTTTCTGGGGTTGGCGCGCGCTATTGTCGAAAACGCCCGAGCAGGCGGTGTCGTTCAGGGGGGCTCCACGCTCACCCAGCAGCTCGCCAAGAACCTATTCCTGACAAACGAACGCACGCTCACCCGCAAGATCGACGAAGCTTTTCTTTCGCTCTGGCTGGAAGCACGGCTCACCAAACGCCAGATTCTCAAACTTTATCTTGACCGCGCCTATATGGGCGGCGGCACCTACGGCATTGCGGCAGCGTCTGAATATTATTTCGGCAAATCGGCCAAGGATCTCACGCTGGCAGAATCGGCCATGCTGGCCGGTCTTTTTAAGGCACCAACGAAATATGCGCCGCATGTCAATCTGCCCCGCGCCCGCGCCCGCGCCAAAGAAGTGCTGATTAACATGGTTCAGGCGGGCTTCCTGACCGAAGGCCAGATTGTGGGTGCCCTGCGCAATCCGGCAACGCCCGTTGATCAGGCAGAGAAAGACACGCCAAACCATTTCCTTGATTGGGCTTTTGAGGAAGTCAAACGCATCGTTGGCGGCAAGCATCGTGTGTTGACCGTGAAGACGTCTATCGACATGACCGTACAGCGGCAGTCGGAACAGGCCATCGACAGCATTCTGCGCGAGAATGGCAAACGCTATGATGTCAGCGAAGCCGCCGCCGTGCTCATGGAGCCTGATGGTGCTGTAGTCGCGATCATTGGTGGCAAGGATTATGGCAAGAGCCAGTTCAACCGCGCAACCGATGCCCTGCGCCAACCAGGCTCTTCATTCAAGCCCTTTGTCTACACAACAGCCCTGATGAATGGCTACACCCCCAAGTCGGTCATTCAGGATGCGCCGATTACCATTGGCAACTGGTCACCGAAAAACTATGGCCGCTCCTATTCCGGTCCGGTCACACTGCTCAATGCGTTAAGACGCTCGATCAACACCGTGCCCGTGCGTCTGGCTCAGGCCATCGGTCGCGACAAGATCGTCGAAGTCGCTCACAGGATGGGAATCCATTCCGAACTCAAGATCACGCGCTCTCTGCCGCTTGGGGCTGCGGAAGTTTCGGTGATGGATATGGCAACCGGCTATGCCGTTTTTGCATCAGGTGGCAAGAAAGCCATCGCTCACGGAGTTTTGCAGATTCTCGATTCCAAGGGGCGTGTCATCTATGATTACAATCGCACCCACAAGCCCGAACAGATCATCCCGCCAGAAACCATCGCTGGCATGAACGAGATGTTGGTTTCCGTTGTTAACGCCGGCACAGGGCGCCGGGCACAACTGGAAGGCATTACGGCAGCAGGCAAAACCGGCACGACATCATCCTACAAGGATGCATGGTTCTGCGGTTTTACCGGCAACTATGCAGCGGCAGTTTGGTTCGGCAATGATGACAACCATGATACTCGGCGCCTCACCGGCGGCAATCTGCCAGCCATGGCCTGGCAAAAGATCATGACCGCAGCTCACCAGCAGGTCGAGTTGAAGCCCATGCCCTATGTTGAAGACCCGATCCTCTTCCAGAAAAACCACCAGAATATTCAGGTCGCAGCAGCTGGTCGCATCAAAGACTTGAAGACCCAACGGTCCAATCAGCGTCTGTCTCCCAGTGTGGTCAATCAGCTGGATCAGCTATCAAAGCTATTCAACCACGATGACGATGCCTCTGGTTCTCAGCCGCAGGCCCCAGAGCTGCTCCCCCTGCCCGCGGCCTCTCCAAACAAGTCTGGTTCAGTACCCGGCCTAACCCAGCTCAAGCAGCCACCATCTGGAGGCTTGAGTGAACTCAAGACTGCATGGCAACGGGACCAAACGTCGATCATAAGCCGCTGATCAGAAAAGATGCGGATTTGTCGGACTGGCCTTTCTCAAATTGGCGATCTGCAATTGACCTTTGCGTAAATCCCTGTACGGATACATTAAGGGCTTGAGGAAAACGAGAGTCGAGCGTCAACTTTGAGCAAACCAGAACGAGAGCGATAGAGCGTGCGCCTAATCGGAGATATCATTCTTTTTGCTGTTGTCGCCATCGGCCTCGGCATTGGCAGCGCCTATTTTGCCGTCAATCATGCAGATCGTTTCGGGCTGTTCCAAATCGGCCCCTGGCACGCTTGGCCAGATGCTGCAGGGCCGGACGTCAATCCCTACTCCCGCGCAGATCAGGCGCGGCGCGGCTCATTGAAGCTGGCCTCGGGAGAAGGCATCGCCTTTGTTGCCACCACGGATGACAAAGGCACGCCGCTTGATGGCGCCTGTCACTATCGCGTCGAGGGGAGCGAGCTACCTTCGCGCATCTGGACCTTGACGCTTACTACGAGATCTGGCGAGCTGATTGACAATCCATCCAACCGTTATAGCCTGCACAGTCAGGATGTGGCTCGTGTGAGTGGCAGCAGATTTGATATCGTGACCGGCCCAGAGATCATGGGGGGAAACTGGCTGCAAAGTCCGGCCAATGTGCCTTTCAAGCTTGTACTGCGGCTCTATGAAACGCCCCATACCAGCGGGGGCGGATATTCGGAAATTGAGCTTCCATCTATAGCAGCGACGGGGTGCCCATGATCCGCGAAACCCTTGTCTTTTTGGCAGCTCTCATCGTTGCAGCGATCATTCACATCGCGACCATTTTTGCCCTACCCTATTTTGCGGAAAATGATCTATGGCATAAGGTTCAGGCGCTGGGGCCGGTACATGAGATGTATGTACTTTCAGACCCGCAAGACGCAATCAACTTGTCGGTCGATCTGGACCCGACTTTCGCTTATGGGCTTTGCCGTACCAATGTATCTGACGCGCCGATTTTATTGAAAGGCAGCCTGCCGAGCAATTTCTGGAGTCTGGATTATGTCGACCGGAATGGTCGTAGCCAATTCAGTCTGACCAACCAGATTTCGGGATCAAACCTCAATGTTGTTCTCGCGACACGCGGACAGCAGCGGCTGTTGGCGGAGCGCCCAGACATGACTGATGAAACGGCCATTGTCATTTCGGCAGCAGGGGAAAAGGGCATCCTGGTTGTTAGAGCCATGGTTGCGTCCGAACGGGACCGGGGCACTATCGCCAGCGCGCTGGGAACGCTCTCGTGCGGCCCTCTCTGGAGCGAAGCGTCCTTTGAATAGACCATTGGCGCACCGATACTATTTTACCGGAGGCGATAGCTGTTCTCTTCCCTTTAAAGTCTGCGTTATTTGATCAAGGTTCGGTCCACTTTGTCCCACTGACGACGTGTATAGCGCGAGGGCAAAGGCGTGTTGGCGGCCCCTTGGCTATCCGAAGCGGCGATGGTGCCATTCTGTTCTTCAAAATCGGCCAAGAGGAACCGCAGCGCCTGATTGGCCTCATGCACGCGTGGGGATGGTGTTTCTATTTCAAGCTTCTTGATCGCATAGGCATAGGCGGTCATGCGATATTTCAAGGATCGCCAGACCCATGCAATGTAGCGCTTGTTTTCATCAACACGGGCATAGGCGTTTTTCAGCTCTCGCGGATCCATATCAACCTTGCGTTCCAGCGCAGCCATGCGTTCGTTGTCCATGGCCACCACCCGTTCCGCGGCGGGAACAAAACTGGCCAAAGCGTCACGGTCTTGCTGGATATCCTGAATAATGCGTTCATAGCGCACATGGTGGGAGGCATATTTCTCGGAATGCAGAACCCAGTAATAACGTTTTGGATCAAAGCCCATATCGATGAGCGGCGTCAGCCGAGCCGTCTGCGTCTCGGTGAGCAGGTGTAACCCGACATTCTGGAGCGAGGAATAGAATTTCCACAAATCCGATGAAATCCAGTCTTCAGCATGCGGTGGCCTGATGAGGTTCCAGGCCAGATTACGCATGGTCTTCTCTTCATCGGTAAAATTGAAATCAGAGACCAGTTCGCCGGTCAGTTTTGCCTTCAGTCTGCCGGTATTGTGCATGAAGCCTTCAGCGAAACTGTTGCTCTCGGGCCGACCAAGATCCCCTACTCGCGAACTGCAAGCGGAAAGCCCCAGGACAAGCGCACAAAGGACCGTTAGACCGGCTCCACGGCGTCCGCTAGGTATGGATGGTAAGTCTGTGAAATAATTTCTCTTTTCCAAAGGCCCTGCAGTCCTGAAGCAGCAAGCGAGAGTTGATCGCGCATCACCATACCATTACAATTTCGAGATATCACTCGAATCGATTTCGTCCATTGTTCAGCATAAGAATGCAGATGCCAAGGGGCCGATTTGGAAACAAAGCACCCGCTGCTTCTGTCCCGATCTCCGACATGCATTCAGGCGATGAAAAGTCAGGCCAGAATGCCTATGGTTAACAGGATATTAAAGAATAGCCACGAAGATGAAGGCTGACAGTTGGGATATGGATTCAAACACGAGGACGACTGGATGGGAACGCCTGTTTTCTCTTCTCTAGCCGCGATTTACGCAAAGGGTTTCTGACGTGAAATCACTTGTTGCACGGTCGCGCCTAGCTGAGGAAACAGAGACCTACCTGATAGCGGGTCAGTTCGATCGTCTGGCGCAGGCACAATTCACACATATTTTTCGACGCCATTTCGGCGCAACCCCCATTGCAGATAGGGTCGCGATCTCTCAGAAGCTTTGCTCTATGCGCCGGGTTCCACGGGATGTGGTGCTACTGCTTTGCTGCGATGTTGATGCGGTTGCCGCTCCGGTTCTGGCGCAATCACCGCTGCTTGATGCTGCGGAGCTGACGGTTCAGGTCTTGCAGGGGAATTGCGCCAAGCGGGAAGCCATAGCGCTGCGGGCCGACCTTTCGGCACTCCTGATCTCTCAACTGCTTCTTTTTGAAGAGCCCTCCGTTGCCCGTCATTTGGCGGAGAACAGAGCGGCCCGTCCATCTATTTCCGCCCCGATGCAAGCCAAAATCGAGCGCATTGGAGCCATAAAATTTGAACAATTGGAGCCCAAGGCAATGCCTAAGGAAACAGATAAGCTGGATGCGCTGGTTTCTTCCATGGAACAGAATTGGTGCGCGCATTACAAACCAGACGCTCTTGGAGAAGACATATCATCCATTGTTCCAAATGCAGAGCCCCCTACTGCCTCTGAAAACGAACTGCCCGAGATGTCCCAAGCCTCTGCATCCCACCCCGCCCCGGCCCAACCCGTCTCTGCGATGAACGATGAAGCCCTGCTGCTGGATGCAGAAGACATGAAGCTTCTTGATCAGCTTTCCGAAAGCGATTGGGATGCGCTGGATGATGATGCAATCGAGGCTTTGGCAAGACAGCTGGCTGAAACTGATCAGTCCCAGCTCGACGATGCATTGCCCTTATCTGAAAGCAGCGACATCGTCTATGGAGTCGCAGATGCGCTTGAGCAGGAAGCCCCAGATGTGTCAGCGACAGAAGAAGCGCCAGCAGCCCTTGCCTCTTCGAAGGGCGCCTCTGAGCCTGAAGAGCTGATGGACGATGTGGAAATGCTCGAAACGGCTGCCATAGCTCAGCCAAGCGCGTTCGAAGAAGAAACCGGGCCAGCTTCCTTCACAATCGGCGCTTTCGATAGCGAGAATGCCGATTTCCCATTGTTGAAGTCCCCTCTCTTAGGCGATGAACGCGAGGCGACCATTTCCTTTGGTCCTGCGGATGAACCTGAAGAAGATCACACACCGGCTCTCTCGACGTCCTATGTGGCTCCTGATAATGATGTCGATTTTGATGCCTGCGATAAAACCTCCTTTGTCATTTCAGCAGAAGAGCCGCCGCTGGCCGAGCTGCTTCCCCCTATGCTGGAGGACGCGCCACAAGAGGAACCAGAGCCATCTGCGCCATTGACCGCGAAGGTACCGCTCGCCTCCTTCAACACATCGCCTTTGGACAACTTACGCTCTGCCCTTAAGCGCCCTCTTGATCAGCAAGAGGCTGAACTCCTGGCACAAGCAAGCCAGAAGCTGGCCAATCGCACCGCTGGAGAGCCTCTTTCGAAGGAGCCTCTTGCATCTAGGTCTTCTGAACGCAAACCTCAAATCACACTGACCATTCGCAAGTCATCCAACAGTGAAACTGTTTCTACACCAAATTCAGGCGAGGCTGAAAAGGCAACCAAAGCGCCAACACCCGCTCCGGTTTCAGAACAGGCAGCTTCCTCTGCGCCAAGCACCCCAGCCCAGGATGACCTGTCCATTCCACGCGCCCATTTAACCTCGGCGACTGAAGATGACTGGGAGCGCGCATTGGCGCGCCTCACCGGCGATCTTCCTGCCTCGGACGAAGACGGAGTTGCGCCACGAATTTTCTCCGTCCCTGCTGCTGCGGAAAGCACAAACCAACAGACAGAGACAAAAACCAATCCATTGGCACAAATGAGCACAACGGGACTTGAAAAGGTCGTGGAAGCGATTGAAAGCGAACTGTCGCTTGATAGCATCGCAACAACCGGCCCGAGTGAAATGTCCTCGCAGGACGAAGAGCCAGTAGGCTCTGCTAAAGAGGATGCTGTTGAAGGACACGCCTCTTTGGAGGATGCATCCATCATATCCGAGGCTACCGATCAGCCACTCATTGCCGAGCCTCTGCCCATTCCCCGTGGCGCTCCTTCGTCCGTAGATGAAGAAGTCTCCTCCGAGGGTGATGAACCTCTGGTCCATGAGCATGCGCCCCTTGGCTTCATGCCTGACATGATCAGCTTTGCTGGTCTGGAACTTGTCGAAGCCGAGCCAGACCTGCCGTCTGTCTCTGATTTGCTTCTCGAGACATCATCAAGAGCCATGCCTCATGTGGAATTGGTTGAACCCATCGAGATCGACATTCTGGAAAATGGCGAAATCACTGCCCTAGAAGATCTTGAAGCAACCCCGATGCAGGTGATTTCCGAACAGTTGGAGGCCCAGCGTGAAGCGTTGAATGCCCTGCGTCAGAAGATGAAGGACTATGAGGACGGAACGCGCCAAAGCGTTAGCGCACCATCATTTTCCGCAGGATTCCAAGCCGATCATGATGCGCCCGCTCCGATCGAGAAGATGGATACTGAGAGCGAAGCTGACGACATTTCGTCCCTGCCTGAGTTGTCTCAGCACACGCTGGTTGATGTCGATGCCTATGAGGCCATGAAGGGCTCCGAGAAGAACCAGAACGCGAATGAGACAGCGGCTTCTTCATCCTCGCCATCGGACGAGAGTAACGAGACAGACCCTGTAGATCTCGCATCCATGGTTCTGAACGCAACCGCACGGGATGGCATGGCAAACAGCTTCTATGGCTATGACGCTGAAACAAGGCTCACTATCCTGCAATCCATTCTGGCAGAAACCATTGTCGATGCGGGCCAACAAACCAAAGATGATCAGGCACGCGTCATGCTTGATGACTTCACGGTGCAGGAACTGGTTGCCGCCCGCTTTAGCAATGATCGCATTCGCGCGGCAGACTTGATGCATGATATTTCAGGCCATCGCCGTCTTGATATGACGCAGCTCCTTCAGGACAAGGGCGGCGAAGCGCTGGTGGTTTATCTCTATTCCATCGGGCTGGATGAGAGCAGCACCCTTTCTATCCTGTTGCATGGCCCCGATGCTATTGCTCATGACTATGAGAAAATCACCCAGTTGATGACACTGTATCATCAGCTCTATCCTGCTGCAGCGAACAAGATTGTCGCCCAATTGTTTGGCCAGCCGCGTACCGTCGCCTCCACGCAGCACGCGCCACTCCATGACGAAGGCGCGGGCAAAAGCGCCGCCCGTCTAAGGAAAACCGGATTGCAAGGCTCTTCAGATCCTTCACGAAAAGCAGCCAGCGAAGGCTCCGCTCTGCCTGAGTTCGGCCGCAGATTAAAGAGACCGGAACAAGGCTGAAACTGGCAGCCCAGAGAAATCCAAAAACAAAACCCTTGCCGCTTTTCTCAAGTGGCAAGGGTTTTTGTTTATCAGCGGGGCTCTGAATCGATCAGTCATCGGCAAGCATCAGATCATGGCCCGCATCGGCACATTCTGTTTCGACGACCCAGAAATCACTGTCAAACTTGGCCTCTTTCTCCAGCCTGTCCATGATATCGAATGTGGATACAGCTTCCAGACAGCGGCGAAAGAGGCGGTCTCCCTGCCTTGAGTTGTCCTCGCTATAGGAGAGCTGGCTTGCCGGCTCATAAAGGTCGTGCGTACCGTCCAGCCGATCCACACGCACAAAGATGGCGCCAGCCTCTTTGGCTCCACGACGGACAAGAACTGATGGCTTGCCCGCAGAATTACGGCGGCGCAAGTAGGCAGAGACCCACAGGTCAGAAGTTAGGCGCATTGATTGTCTTACTTGAGAGAGGTTGGAGTTAGCCCAGATCGAGATAACCCATGATCATCATTTCCTGCAGCAGGCGATCATTCACCTGACCGGTAACAGGGTGACCTCGGCTCCGCTGGAAATGTTCGATTGCAGAACTCGTCTGGCTGCCCATAACGCCGTCAACGGTCAGGTTTTCAAAGCCGATATTCTTCAACGCCTGCTGAACCTTGGCCAGAACCGGATCTCCCGAGGCGCTTACAGATGCGGTTGCCATCGGAATGCTCTCAGGCGGAACCGGACCGATGGACACCAGCTTGCGCGGCACTGGCTTCGGGGTGATCTGCATGCGAGCAGTTGACCGTGGACTAGCAGGTTTTGACGTTGAGCCTGCCGGTTTGATACGCGGCAATGCATCGAGCTTTTGTGACACCTGCTTTGGCTCTGGCTGAGGTTCCGGTTTGGTGATCAGCACTTGCTCAGGCATTTGGGTTTGATTGGTCGGAGCGACCTTCACACTCTGAACCTGAGCTACACTGCCGGTTGCCAGCTCTTTGCGCCGGGTCAGAATATCATAGAGTTGCTGCGAAACCTTGCCGGTAACATTGAGACCAACCGAATCCTGATAGGCAGCAATGGCCTCTTCCGTCTGGCGTCCTTCTACCCCATCGAGAGGACCGGCATAATAGCCGGCAATCATGAGCGCATTCTGTATGGTCAGGGTCATTGCCTGCTTGTTAACCTGCTCCAGAGCATTGACACCGGATTTTGCGTTGGCACGATTTTTCAGATGCTCGTTGCGCACATCCTTCATGATCACAACACCGGCGGAATTGGGCTGTCTTAAAAGGGCATTGCCAATAATGGCGGCGCTAGTGAGCGCCATGACCACAATGACAACCAGGGAGAGCGGGCTAACCCTGCGCTCTTCTTCCCAGTTTTCATAATCGTCATATGTCTCTGACATTGCGTTTTGCCTCTTGCTCAATTGTTCTCTACCGGATTTGGTTTTCTTCTAGCGATTTTCCATTCAGGGAAATCACTGTCAGGCGACCTTGTGTGCCCTGTTTGCCTGAGTCTCGGTGTCTTCCTTTATCAAGAGCGATTCGATAGGAACGATCAGATCAACAGACGGATCGTCACTCTCAAGCGCAGTCTTTGTCATATCTAGCGGCAGGGTTACGGTTACGGTCGTTCCTATGCCCAGCTCGCTATCAATGGACATGTGGCCATTCTGCAAGGTGCTTAAGCCCTGCACGATGGAAAGCCCGATGCCAGCGCCCTCGAAGCGACGCTGCAAACTATTTTCGGCTTGAACGAATGGCTTTCCTAGTTTGGGAATGTCCTGCTTGTCAATGCCAATGCCGCTGTCGGACACAATCAAATCGATCATGTGATCCAGTTTGCGGCCACGATGGTCGCGGGCATGACGCACCGAGACCATGACCTTGTCACCACGGTCGCTGAATTTCAGCGCATTGGTGATCAGATTGAGAAGGATCTGACGGCAGGCACGCGGATCGAGGCAGACTTCGTGGATATCTTCATCATTCTTGCTGTAGAGCGCGATACCCCGATTTTCTGCATCGCCTTGCATCATCTTGCAACAGCTTTCGCTCAGGTCAACAATATCGAATTGCTGTGACTCAACTTCAAAATTGCCCGACTCGATACGCGACATATCCAGCAGAGCATTCACCAGCTGCAGAAGATGATTGCCACCCTTGTGAATCAGTTCGGCATATTCGATGCTCTTGGCTTCATTGTCATGTACCAGATCAGGATGGCAAAGGATTTCAGAAAAGCCAATGATGGTGTTGAGCGGGGTTCTCAGTTCATGGGTCACATTGGCCAGAAAGCGTGTTTTGCTCTCGTTGGCCAATTCCGCTTCGCTGCGCGCCTCTTCCAATGCCTGCTGCTGCTTCTTGCGTTTGCTGATATCGCGAGATGCGGCAATGGCACCAATGACAACGCCGCTATCGTCGCGCTCTGGTGCGCATTTCATTTCACACCAGCGCAGCTGTTCCCTGCCCTTGACTTCATCAGAAGCGTCAGCAGAGCCTTCCGGCTGAGCCACGATGCGCACTTCCACCGTCACCGGTGTCTTGTCATCATCACTCTTGTTCATGCAATCAGACAAAGCCTGAAGAAAAGCAGGGCGATCCGGAATATGCACTCTCTGAAAAAGCCCGTTGCCCATGAGATGCTCTGGTTTGACATTGATGAGCGACTGAGCGGTGGGAGAGGCAAAGGTCACGTCTCCACTGCGATCATGGCGCGTGATCATATCGGAAACCGTATCGGCAATAGAGCGATAGCGCATTTCTTCCGCCTGAAGCAGGCAAAGACGCCCACGATGCAGAAACTCGATCCGAATAGCCAACATACCGGCATAAAGGATGGCGACCATAACCGACAACGCTCCGACCAGCGAAAGACCACCGTTGGTCAAAGGAGCAGGTTTAAGGAATCCGGTCATATCAATGCAGCCAATAAGACCAAGGGCCAGCAAACAAATAACCAGAGCCCGCTTGATGATTCTCTTATTGCCGGAAAGCGCAACCTCCAGAGGAATGACACCAAGCCAAATCAGATGGGGAGACTGCAATCCGCCGGTCATGCTGGCAATCCAGATAATAAAGGCCGCAGTCATGGAAGCCGTCAGCAAGAAGGCATTGCCCAGCTTACCCGTTTTAGACAGATACAGTACGGAGATGAGCGGAGTGAGCATCCACAATGGCAACAAAGACAAGTTGGAGGCGGCAGCCCCCATGGCGTCGCTTGCTGTCAGGATAACAATTGGCAGAGTGGCTAGAGCCAACAGGCCAACGGCCAAATGCACCCCAATGAACAGGGCGTGGCGCGCTCTGTCCTGATCGCAAAGTTTGCTGGGTTCATAAAGAAGACCGTCTATAACAGACCGAAGGGGCGACTTGTCCCAAATGGCGTCGAGCACGATTTAACCTCACCTGGTTTATGGCACTCTCTTTTGGAGTCCATAAAAATTACGCAATACAAACACAGGTCGTCGACCTTCTGGTCGGCAGGCAGCGTTGTCATCAGAGTGCCACGCATACTTTTAAGGAACGCTAAAAAACCAACGCTCTCCTCACGACTAATTATGATGAACAATTGGTTTTTGCCGATTAGGGCAAAGAAAACGTTCTTATGGTTAACAATTCACTAGAAAAATAGAACTAGAAACCGGAAAACCTTATAAATTTCAGTCTTATAGTTGCATCCACAGCTGTTCATAGCTGTTTATCCGCTCGGCTCTCCTGCCCTTTGCAGGCCATTTGGAGCTCCGGCGGTTAAGGTTAAAGCGGCAGGTTTCTGCGGACATGCGCCTTGGTAAACAGACTCTTTTTTGAAAGATCAAATTTGAATCTATTTTGACTCTTTCTTTCAAACTGCTTTTGACATGATCACGCTATCGTAGGGTCAACATCAATTGCACCGACTTTCATCATATTACAAAACAGGAAAGTTGGTGATGGTGTGGTTCGTGGACGGATGTCGCCTCACAGGTGTGAGGCATATGTGGGAATTGAAAGGGCACGGGAATGTCATTTCTTATCAGAGCTGCTTTCTGGCTATCGCTGGTCATTCTGATTCTGCCAGCAGATCGTGAAAACACATCTGACAATGCGAATCTCTCAACGTCTGAGGCGTTGGTAGCTGCGCAAGCCACTCTGAAGGATTTTACCTCCTTTTGCTCGCGGCAGCCTGAGGTTTGCGCGGCTGGGGAAGTGGCAATCGAGAATTTCTCTGCCAAAGCCCGTTACGGAGCCAAGCAGGTTTACATGTACCTAGATGGTGACAAAGATCAGACGGCAGATACCACCACTTCTGCACCAGAAAACACGTTGGCTATGAACGAAGCCACGCTCAAACAACAGGAACTTGATCGCCAGGCTTTGGCGGAAATGGTTCGCAACGCCGACTGACAAAGTCGGTTAATTGAATAAGGAACAGTGAAAACCAAACGAATTTCGGCTTTGTCCCACCTATTAGGCGAGCCGAACTCCAGGTCGGACACTTGATGCAATCTCTATTGTTATTCACTGACAACGGCCTCATCATCCGTGATTGCATCAAGCATCTGACCGTACTCGTCCCACTGGGCCAGTGGCCGCGCCGAAATGAACCTGCCCTTCATTTCGGCGCTTTCTTTTTGCCCATCCTCCTCTCCCTATCCCCTCAATTTATAGTGTCTTTATAGCCAGTCTTGCTCATAGATGGCTTGCCCCTTGCTCCACGCCACCGGCTTGATTAGTGTAGTCGCCAAAGAAGTGGATTCAGACAAGAACCGAGACTGCCATGCCTTTATCGATTGACGAGATCATTGAGAATTTTTCTTTTATTGACGACTGGGAAGAGCGTTATCGCTATGTCATTGAGCTTGGCCGCGAGCTGGAAGATCTACCTCAGGAAGCCATGACATCCGAAAACAAGGTCGAGGGGTGCGTTTCGCAGGTTTGGCTGACCACAGAGGTAAATGGCGATGCGTCCAACCCGACGCTGACCTTCCAGGGCGACAGCGACGCGCATATCGTAAAAGGTCTGGTTGCCATCGCACTGGCCACCTTTTCTGGCAAGACAGCCAAAGATATTCTGGGTACGGATGCTGATGCCATATTCGATCAGATCGGCCTGCGGGACCATTTGACGCCACAACGTTCAAACGGTCTTTCCGCAATGATCGGCCGTATCAAATCTGATGCCCAAAAGGCATTGGGCTAAAATCAGCACCGGTGCTCAACGCCGGAACCATCAAACAGAAGAATAGAAGTGCCCTCTCCGCTCAACTCTCATCTGATGAGAGCAGAGACGGCCGATAGTCTTTAGTGCCCCAATGGCGCATGGCGCTTCGGGCTGGGCCAGTGACCTCATCGAAGAGTCCGTAATGCCGCGCCAATCTGGCAAGCGCCAGCGACAAGACAAGCTTTGCCGACCGCGCAGGCCAATTGCGCGTACGCTCCATTTCTTCCAGCCCTTTCTGGAAACAGCAGAAATCGATCAAAGGGTCGGCAAACTCTTCCCCAACATATTTCAACGCAGCTCTAAATCGGTCCTGTGCGTCCAGCGCCACATCTCCAAAACCGGGTCCCGCGTTGGCTCTGCGTGCATTCTTGGAAACGGCCCCTTCGGATTGTCCCAATCGTTGCCAATTGATACCAAGGGTTTTAACCAGTTGCCCCCGATCGAAATCACTGCATAGCCTTTCGCCCGCTTCAAGCTGACTGCCAGTAAGATAGCAACTGCCATCCGCTTTCCTACGATTGGCCAGATGATGCAGAGGGTTCTCTGTCTTGACAACGTTAGCGTCACCGCGCGCCCTATTGTACGGCACCTTCTCCCCACGAACCTGTGTGCCAATTGCCCCTTTTTCGGTGAGCCGAATTTCTTCGCGCTTGAGCTTTTCACGCCGCAACGCCGTTCTGCCCTTGTCCGTTAATGCCAGTTCCGTCTCTTTCATCTCCACCCAGCCGCGTTTGAGCAAATTCTGGATTTGTGGTTTGGGCCACCGGTCCACCTGTCGGTTGTTACTGCGGGCGATTTGCCCAATAAGCTTGAGGCAATCTCCTGCAAGACCATTTTCAAGCGCGGTATTTTTCTGACACTCATGGCTAGTCTTGTTCATTTTTCCCTCATTCTGGTCAGCGGGGTAACGAGCATCATGGTCTCGAGAGCGCTCTCCAGACTGTTGATCAGCAGTTCCGTTTCTTCCTCCTCGCGGCGGTCCTCAACCACTCGGCAGGCATAAGCGACCGTCGTCCGATCCCGCTCATAGTAGCTGGCGATATCCTTGAGAGGGTAGCTCAGACAGACATGGCAAAGATACATGGCCACCTGGCGCGCAAAGGCCACGCTCTTTCTGCAACGAGTGCCAGCATGCAGGGCGCTACGCGGTAGCCGGTAGGTTCGTGAAACCAGTTCGTCTACCAGCGCAAGAGCGTGCACACCATTCTGCGCCTCTCCACTTACCATCGGATTTCCTAGCCAGGGGGATGCGTTGGCCGCCAGACTTTCGATATTTAATGCAGTTTCCATTGTTTACTCCATGAACCTTGCTCGCATTTGTTGCGTTGAGTTGTATTGATACATATATACTACCCCTGCTTGAATCAGGAATAAATTCCTCACATAAAAAATGGAATATTTTTAAAGCCAGTCGCCGCGATCCCCGCAAATCCCTCATATTTGTTACCTTTCGTCGCTTTACTCTTTGTTCACCATCCCACTTTGGAAACTCTCCTTATACCCATAATCCCCCTTCTTTCTGCTTGAGAGACAATCTAGGCATGGTTCAAAACAGTCTTCAGCCCAAAGGGGCGCTTAGCACTCGGTCTTTCGCGAATGGCAAAACCGTGCTGCCGTCATCATTTCCTCACGTTCCGAAAAAGGGTAGCCTTGCCAGTTGTAACGACACACTTGCAGGCAGGAGAGTTATTCATGGCTCAACATTCATCAGAGACATGGTTCGAATTGGAGAGAGAAAGTATGTACGCGACCGAGATCTGCCAGGCTTGCTTCACATGTTCCCAGGAGAGCTCCGAAGTCTGGAGAAGAATAATGAAGGTGCAATTCTGAGAAAGCTTAGTCAGGCACTCAGGGCGGAGCGGCGGCGTGGACGTGCCGCCCATTACAGATATTCCCTAATGCGGCATATTGCGCTTATGCAGGCGATCGCTGCGGAAAAGGCCCTGATGTAAGGGCCCCTAATCTACAATCAGAGTAGATGGACAAGCCCAACCTTAAAGAAGAAAACCGTGTAGCAAAAAGCAAGACAAAACAGAAAAGGCAGCTTGAAAGCTGCCTTATTCTTTGCGTCTACGCAGACGGCGCTGCGCAATATTTAATGGAAACTTTGACGTATCTTACTTCTTGCGGCGCTGCTGACCCAAGCCCATTTTCTTGGCAAGGCTGGAGCGTGCTTCTGCGTAGCTTGGAGCAACCATTGGGTAATCTGCGGGAAGACCCCATTTCTCACGATATTCTTCGGGAGACAGGTTGTAATGGGTGCGAAGGTGACGCTTGAGCGACTTGAACTTCTTCCCATCTTCAAGACAGATGATGTAATCTGGCGTGATTGATTTCTTGACCGAGACTGCTGGTTTCGGTGCTTCGACAACTTCTTCGGAAACGGGAGTTTTGGTATCTTCCAAAGCTTTATAGATGTCGCCAATGAGGCCCGAGAGATCATTTACCGGCACAGCATTATTGCTAACATATGCGGAAACGATATCAGCGGTAAGCTCAATCAGTATGTTGTTATCTGTGTTTTCTGACATAATCCGGACATTCTTTCCAATTGACGCTCAAGATGATTGCTGTTCACCTGAACAATCTGGCACTCAACTGTTGGATACTAGAGTCACCAGTTTCAAAAACCATTGGCGTCATTGGTAATGTATCTATGTTTTTACTTCAAGAAATAATGCATTTTTCTTTGTATGCTTGTGGGAAACAATTATATGATGCGGAAATTTCATAGTAAAGCAAGATTATATGTGCGCGCAGAAACAAACATAAGAAAAGGGAGTTTCGGCTCGAAACTCCCTAGTTAACAATCATTCAACGGCCAGATATAGAGAAATCACTTATGGTCTGAATTCTTCTCCATACTATCTGCATATTCGTCAATTACTGTCCCCTTCCAGGGTTTTGTTCCGGTAGAGTACGCAGCTTTTGCAACCAAATGTGCTGTAACCGGGGTCGTCAATAGAAAAAAGATAATACCAGCCAACGCACGAGAGAATACGTCGAATTCTCCTGAATGCAAGGCTAGAGCCAACAGCGCGATGCCAGACCCCAGCGTACCGGCCTTGGACGCAGAATGCATCCGGGTATAGACATCAGGGAAGCGGAGCATACCGATAGACGCTGTGAGCACGAACACCGCCCCCAGCAAAAGCAAAAGCCCGACGAACACCTCGGATATCATAGTAAGGGTCAAACCAATCATTCCAGTCCCTCCAGAGCTCTCTTGGCGTCAGCTTCCGCTTTGGCGGCCTCTTTCTCATCGAAATATTCCGAGCTATCCCCGTGATGCAGCACAAACCGGGCAAAGGCCAAGGTGGACAGGAAACCGACCAGCCCCAGCGCAATGGCAATATCAGTATACAGATAGAAGTCGGTTTTCACCCCGATCACGGCGATAAAGCCGATGCCGACCGCAACCAGCATATCGAGACCAATAATCCGGTCTCCCAATGTCGGGCCCTTGATGATGCGATAGGCCGTGAACAGGAAGGACAGCGACAGGATCATCAGTGTCAGCAGTATGGCGACATCAAGAAATGACGGCATATTCATAAGTGGATCCATCAGCGAAAGGCCTCCATGATCTTGCGTTCAAAGCCAGTTTCGATTTCCTCGCGCATGTCTTCCAGATCATCAATCGTGATTGCATGAATATAGAGATATTTCTTGTCGTCGGACACATCAACAGACAAGGTGCCCGGCGTCAGCGTGATCAGGTTTGCCAGAATGGTTATTTCCAGATCTCGATCGGTTTTCAGCTCATAAGCAAAGAAGCCCGGCTTGAGCTTGATGTTGGGACAAACAGCGAGAATGGCCACCTTGGCGGCAGATTTGATTAGCTCAACGATAAACAGGAAGAGCAGCGATACGATCCGTCGCACACGCTGGAAGTAGCGCAGCGTGCCAGCTTTTTCTCGGATGATGAACAGGACAATCGTGCCTAACACGAAACCGAAAAGCAGGTTGGGCACCGTAAAGGTTCCTCCGACGGCCGCCCAGATGATGGCCAACAGAACATTGACCAGAAACAGATATTTCATCAGTGCGCTCCTTCCGAATTCTGAACAGCCCCATTCTCTGACGCTTCATTGAGACGATGCCCTTCGACGGCCTGAGCTTCTGCGCGCTCTTTCTCCTGCGCCCGCACTGGGCCGAAAACGGCATCGAAATACTGATCAGGCTTAAGAAGCGTCGCCGCGCCATATTGCGAAACCGAGAAGACGGGTGATGGATAGACGCCAATATAGACGATCATCGCGACCAGTGCCATAACCGGCACAAAAACGCGCCTTCTGACAATCTCGGACAAGGTATAAAGCGGAGCGGCGTCCCGTCCGTCCTGCGTGCCGATCGGACCACCGCGCCAGAAGGCATGCGCCCAAACGCGGCCCATAGCAATGGTGGTTATGAAGCCAGAGATAAGGACGGAGAAGGCAAGCCAGCCATACCCTTCCTTGAGGCTCGATTCCACGAGCACCATTTTTGGCCAGAAACCGGAAAATGGCGGCAAACCGGATGCAGCAAAGACCAGCGCCAGAAATAGAATGGAAAGCCAACTGGAAGCTCTGTAACCTCCGCCGAGATCCGCAAGATTAACCTTGCCTCCGTTCTTGCGCATCAGAATGCCGAAGGCCAGATACAGAGCCGTCATCACAAGAATGGAGTTCACGGCATAGAGAATAGCGCCGGTGATGGCATCCTGCGTGCCCACAGCGACCCCAACCATCGACGAGCCGATACCGCCAACAACCAGAAAGCCGAAGGTCCGGCGCACATCATTCTGCGCCAAGGCACCAATAGCGCCAACAATCATGGTCAAGGCTGCGATCCATGCGATAAGATCGCTCAGCATGTCCCTGCCCTCGGGCATTACCAGAACCAGCGTGCGGATCAAGGCATAGACGCCAACCTTTGTCAGCAGCCCTGCAAAAATTGCAGAAACAACGATCTTTGGCGTGTGGTAGGAAGCGGGCAGCCAGAAATTGACCGGAAAGGCCGCCGCCTTCATGGAGAAGGCCAGCAGATATAGCGTCGCAATCGTACCCATCGGCGCGGCACCTTCAGGCATTTCCCTCAGACGCATGGCAATGTCGGCCATATTCAGCGATCCGACCGCACCGTAAAGATATCCTGTGGTGACCAGAAACAGCGTCGTTGCCATCAGGTTGAGCACGGCATATTTCATCGCGCCATCCAGTTGAATGCGCTCGCCATCCACGATCAGGAGACCGAAGGATGAAATCAGCATCACTTCAAACCAGACATAGAGGTTGAAGATATCACCGGTGAGGAAGGATCCTGTAATACCGGTCATCATCCAGAGCAACGCAGGATAGAAGCCAAACCTTGTTGAGGTGACCGATATGTCCGCCAGTGAATAGACACAAACCGCCAGAGCGACGATCGCGGCGATAAGCGCCATCAATCCGCCCAAGGCATCGACCACCAGTGTAATGCCAAATGGCGGCAACCAACGCCCCATTGTCATGGTAATTGGCCCTTCAACCATGACCCGCGACAAGAGCAACGCATCCACCAAAACCAAGACAGCCAGATAGAAGCATGCCAGATAGCCATGCCATTTTGCCTGATAGCGCAGCATCACGAGTGACGCTCCACCAATGATAGTAATCAGCGATGGAGCCACAATCAGCCAGTCCGCCAGCGAGGTCGGCGCCATCAGCATTCCTGCGGCATAATCCACCGCGTGATCAGCATTTCCAGCCATAGCTGTCTCTCTCCTTAGTAACTGACAGGAGGCAGATCTTCATCTGCCGGTTCCGCGACACGCATCTGTGTTATGTCGTCGGTTCCCAACTCCTGATAGGCCCGATAGGCAAGCACGAGGAGAAAGGCCAGAAATGAGAATGAAATAACAATAGCCGTCAGGATAAGAGCCTGAGGCAACGGGTTGGCTGTCGGCATTGCGGGCACCGAAGCCCCTTCAGGGATGATTGGCGGCACCTCACGCATCAAGCGTCCACTCGTAAAGATAAGCAGGTTGACTGCGTTACTAAGCGCAGCAACCCCCAGCATGATGCGAATGGTATAGCGCGACATCATCAGATAGATGCTCACCGCGAAGAAGATACCAACGAGAATAGAAAGAACGCCTTCCATGGTCGCTTTATTCCTCTTCCAGTTTCAATGCGATGGATGTCAAGCTGCCCATGACCACCAGATAGACGCCGATATCAAAGAACATCGGGGTGGAGATAGCCACCTCTACCCCCATGATGGTGGGGAAGGTCCATTGACTGGTCATGAATGGCTGCGCTTCGAACATGGAAAGCAAGCCAGATCCGGACGAAAGCACCAAACCAAAGGCGGCCACAGAAATCGGGTGGAAATACAGTGCCCTGCGCACATATTCCACGCCGGCGGCGATACCATACATCATAAAGGCCGATGCAGCGATCAAACCGCCGATGAAGCCACCACCGGGATCATTATGTCCGCGCAGGGTCACGAAGATGGAGAACAGGATCATCAGGGCCGCCAGAAACGGGGCTGTTGTCCGAAAAATCAGAGTTTGCATTACTCTGCTCCTTTCTGACCAGAGGTCGCTTCATCAAAGCCGGAAGACTTATTCTTGAAAAACTTGCTTTTAAGCCCGGACCGCCCCGTGCCCAACGTAAGGGTATGCACACACAGAGCCGTGATCGTAACAACAGCGATTTCTCCCAACGTATCGAAGCCGCGGAAGTCAACGATGATAACATTCACGATGTTGCGGCCATGGGCGATGACACGGCTATAGTCAGTAAAGAAATCGCTCAGGTGACGATCAAACGCTCCCTGCGTAACAGACATGAGCAGCAGACAGAAGCCGAGTCCCACGAGAATCGACAAACTCGCATCAACCATCACTTGTTGTGGCGGCCGCTTGTCATGCTCCTTCAGCGAGAGACGGTTCATGATGAGGGCGATGATGACAACGGCCAGTGTCTCGACCATGAACTGCGTGAAGCTCAAATCAGGAGCGCCAAACAGCAGGAAGATCAACGCTACGGCAAAGCCCTGAATGCCCAGCGACACAATCGCCGTCAAGCGCGTCTTGGCGACGATCAATGCATATAGCCCCACGACCGCGAGACCAAGAGTGGACCATTCATAGATATAGAGATCAGGGAATTGGGGCCAGTCGGGCAATTCGTCAAAGACGATCATAGGCACGATCAAAGCCAGCGCAATGGTGGCGAAAGTCGCAGCCAGATAGACCTCCATATTCCCGCTCTGCAACAGGCGCATCGTGCGTGCGGAGAAGCGAACAAGACCGGCGATAAAAATATCAAAGAAGCTGTCAGGCCCCTCCCCCAACGTGCGGATAAGCACACCGCGCGTTGATCTGATGGCTTCATATCGGAAATAGAAGCCCACCCCAAGAGCGATGGTGATGAGCGACAACATGAAGGCGAAATTGACATGAACAGCGCCGATGCCGATTTGCAGATGCCCATGATGCCCATGCACAGCATTGGCCATGGGGCGCAGAAGCTCCGCCCCCACGAAATCGCCAAACAGCATGGCCAGAAGGCCAAGGCTGGCAAGGGTTACCGGCCCGGCAACCAGAAGAACCGGTCCTTCATGGGCGTGCTTGGGGGTATGAACTTCCTCCCCGAGAAATGGCTTGAGTGCGACGACGAAAGCGGCACCAAACATCATCGCGTTGCCCAATACGGCGGCGAGCGTCAGCAACAAGGCAGGCAGGTTTGTACCAAGCAGGCCCAGATACAT
This sequence comes from Cohaesibacter marisflavi, assembly GCF_963665895.2. NCBI lineage: Bacteria > Pseudomonadati > Pseudomonadota > Alphaproteobacteria > Hyphomicrobiales > Cohaesibacteraceae > Cohaesibacter > Cohaesibacter marisflavi. The sequence goes on from NZ_OY762534.1 coordinate 1,772,863, forward strand.
TTCTTCCTTGGCGATAAAGCCGATGAAGGGCCAGATCCCGCCCATCGACAAAGCACAGGCTACAGCCGCATAGAAGGAAACAGGCATGGCATTGCGCAAACCACCAAGGCGCGTCACATCACGGGTTCCGGCTTCATGGTCGATGGTTCCGACAATCATGAAGAAGCCGCCCTTAAAGAGCGCATGCGCAAACAGATAGACCACTGCGCCGGTGATGGCGGTTTCATTGGAGGTCCCGACCAGCATCACCAATAGCCCAAGTGAGGCAATCGTTGTGTAGGCCAGTGTCAGCTTCAGGTCGGTCTGGCGCAGGCTCATCCATGTCCCCATGATCAGGGTGATCGCGCCGAAAATCGGAAGAATGGTCATCCAGAGCGTCGTGTCCCCCATGACGGGATGCACACGCATCAACAGATAAACACCCGCTTTGACCATGGTGGCAGAATGCAGATAAGCAGATACAGGGGTTGGCGCTTCCATGGCATTGCGAAGCCAGTAGTGAAACGGAAATTGTGCGGATTTGGTGAAGGCTCCGCCCAAGATCAAAAGCAGCATGGCACCATAGTGGCCATTGTCGCGCAGGACATCGCCTCTGGTGAGCAGTTCGCTCATCTCCATCGTGCCGCCAGCCTGATACATCATCAGCAATCCGGCCAACAGGGCCAAACCACCACCGCCGGTTACAATAAGGGCCTGCAAGGCCGCACGACGGGAGCGCTCTTCCTTGTGATTGAAACCGATGAGCAGAAATGACGTAATCGAGGTCAGCTCCCAATAGATGAACAGCGTCATCAGATTGTCGGCCAGCACAACGCCGATCATAGAGCCCATAAACAGGAACATGAAGCTGAAGAAACGCCCTTGGTCGGCGTGGCCCTTCATATATCCACCTGAATAGAGAATGATCAGGGTGCCAATACCGGATATCAGCAGCGCAAAAACCAGGCTGAGACCATCGACAAAGAGGGAATACTGGATGCCATATTGCGGCAACCATTCCAGCGGTGTGATATGCACTCCGTGACCGGAGGTCGCAACTGTTCCAATGAACTGGCACAAATAGACGAAAATGCCGGCAGGCACCAAGGCAAGCAGCCAGGCAACATTATGTCCCATCAGCCGCTTGAGATATGGAGCAACCACTGCTGCAGCAAAGGGAGTGGCCAATGCCAGATTGAGACCGCCACCGAATTCCAACGCCATGCGCTTTCCTCATCAAACTATCCAAATGGCCAACCATCCCTAAAAGAGCAGTTGACCTGACTTTAAGTCTTGGGATTACAGGGTCTATTTAAAAAAATAACCCATAAACTCAAATTTTCCTGTGGAAAGTTGCGCACCCAAGCCTTCAAACGTTTCTTTATTGCGCCCCACTTCGAATCGCAGAAATTCTTACCAACCTATTATAGCGGTTTAGCAAGCAGTTTCCACCGCCCCTCATACCACAATGCGAAACAACTGAACCGCATTGCAGCTAAACATCTTCCCAAACCAGCCGCGGAACCTACACGTCATAGCGTCATAGAAGAGATGGTGTTTCACACACAATGAAAAACCACAAAGGCCTTAGCCTTTAGACTAGGCTTCCGGATACCTATATGATTCAACGTATCAGGACCATACAGTGAAAACCCGGACTAACAAGAAATTCGTGAAAGTTTAGCCGGTCATTTTTGCAAGATTTAAGTGTCTTTGTTGGGAGCCATGCTATGACAAAAGAATTAAAGAAAGAAGAAGAGTGGAAGCAATTACTAACCGATGAACAATATCATGTGATGCGACAACATGGCACGGAACGTCCGGGGTCCTCACCGCTCAATTTCGAGAATAGAACGGGCGAATATTATTGTGTTGCTTGCGGAAAACGCCTTTTTACATCGGATTCGAAGTTTGATGCAGGGTGCGGTTGGCCCAGCTTTTATGAAACAGCCGACGCAGAAGCCGTTTCAGAGCATTCCGATCACAGTCTTTTTATGGAAAGAACCGAAATTCGCTGTGCAAATTGCGGTTCGCATCTGGGTCATGTCTTTGATGATGGCCCCATGCCGACCGGTTTGCGCTATTGCATGAATGGTGTCGCGCTGCGTTTTGAGCCGGAGGACTGACACGCAGATGAGCTTCCAACTCATTGGCAGCTTGCTTTTTGCGCCCTGCCCCTTAAGGTCGCCCTGTCTCGAACCAAGTGGAGGCTTCCATGAGCAAACCGGCATCGTGCCCCAATGCATCCCCCTGTATCCTTAGCTATTTCATGCTTGCGATTTCTCTTGGGGGCTTCGTTTACGCAGGGTTGGGTTGGATGGGGCTACAACAAGCCCAAATTCCAGATAGCTGGCAAGCGACGCCCGGCCAGATTCTGGAAAGCCATGTGGAGTCTCTTATTCAGACCAAGGCCAACGGCAAGCCAATCGAGATGTTCCAGCCTCACGTTCGTTATCGCTATGAGGTGGACGGCTCTTTCTTGATTGGAGACCAGTTGAGCATTCATCATCCGGCACGCACCTTACGCGGTGTGGCGGAAACCGAAATTGAGGATCTGCCGCAAGGCACCAATGTCACGGTTCACTACAATCCGGCGGCACCCGATGAGGCTGTACTAAGGAAAGCTGACACAATCGGCCCCATGCAGGCCCTGTCTGCGGGGCTGGTCATTGCCCTGACAAGCCTTGCAATCGGGGTCATCTCCTTCCGCCGCAATAAACAAAAGGCTTCCTGATCCCGCAGCGCATTCGTCATAGCGGTTAGCCCGGTAGAAATAGAAAAGCCCAGCGCACAGGATCAATGATCACGGCACCGAGCTTTGTCTTTCTCACAAGAACTTTGCTGCGCAAAGAATAAAGTGCACCCTATGACTTGGTGTAGGTCGCCTTATCCATATCGATTGCTTCAGCGCTCACAGCGACATCCGCCTTGACCAGTCCAGACACCGCATCGAACAGGCTCTTGGTCAGTGTCTTCTTTTGCTCTTCGGTGCGACCGCCAAACATCTTGGCTTCCACATGCACAAATAGCTGATCAGAACCGCCGGTGACAAAATGCTCAATCGGCAATGCCCGCGCCTTGATCGCAGCAGGCGTGAACAGACCGGATTTTTCGGCAGTTTCCCAAACGGTTTGAACGATCTTTTTGATATCAGCTTGGTCTTCGAGTGGTTTGGCGTAGGAAATAACCATATGCGGCATAAGAAGGCTCCTTGTTCTTCTCTGGCAAAAGGCGGGAGAAATGGGTTGCCAGAATTTGTTGCCATATTGCTAGCATCTGCGCGAGAATTTGCAACATAAGACAGATCAAACCGGCCCGAATGCGTCTAAATAGGCCTTGTCTTAACAGGACCAAGTGAGTGAACCGTGCCAAAGAGCAGGCTCAGGCTCTCCTTACCTTGATTATCGCCCTTGCACATTCAGCATGAAGATCATAGGTGTAGTCTGGAATTATTGCCGTTTAACAAGGTCGTATAATGTCATCACAGAACAGGTCTTCTTTCACCAAAGCCGCTTTCCCCTCTCTCGCACCAAGAGCGGAAAAACGCGATCACCGTGTGACCAATCACGGGATCGAGCTTAGCGACGATTATGCATGGTTGCGCGCCGATAATTGGCAGGAGGTCATGCAAAAGGGGCGTGAGGTTCTTGACGATGATATCGAAGCTTATCTCGAAGCTGAGAATGACTATACGGTCAAGGAAATGGCCGACACCGAAGAACTGCAGACCAAGCTGTTTGAAGAAATGAAGGGTCGCATCAAAGAAGATGACAGCTCGGTGCCCGCTCCTGATGGCCCCTATGCCTATGGCACGCGCTATGTACTGGGTGGTCAATATCCGCTCTATGTTCGTATCCCGCGTGAAGGGGGAGACGAGACCATTCTGCTGGATGGTAACAAGGAAGCGGAAGGCGAGGATTTTTTCCGCCTTGCGTCACTCTCCCACAGCCCTGATCACAGCAAGCTGGCCTGGGCCGTAGACACCAAGGGGTCTGAATATTTCACAATCCGCATTCGCGATCTCCGCACAGGCGAAGAAACCGCAGATCTGATCGAGCGTACCACTGGCGGTGTTGTCTGGAGCGAAGACAGCACGCATCTCTACTACACTTGGCAGGATGACAACCACCGGCCAAGCCGGGTTTTCCGTCACAAACTAGGCACAGAGCAATCCGCCGATGAACTGCTGTATGAAGAATCCGATGCCGGCTTTTTTGTCGGGTTGGGCAAAAGCCAGTCCGGCAATTATATCTTCATCGATTGCCACGATCACCAGACCAGTGAATGCTATTTGCTAAGTGCCAAAGACAATGCGAGCAAGCCCCGCCTCATCGCAGAACGCGAAACGGGCATTGAATATAGCGTCGATGAAGGTCAGGGCATTCTCTATATCCTGACCAATGCCGACGATGCAGAAGACTTCAAGCTTGTGACTGCAGCCCCGACAATGTCTGGCCGCATCCACTGGAAGGATCTCGTGCCTCATCAAGCCGGGCGGCTCATACTCAGCCATAGCATCTTCAAGGAATTTCTGGTTTGGATGGAGCGGGAGAACGGCCTGCCACGCATCCAGATCCGCAGCCTGCGCAATGGAGCGCAGCATGCCATTGCCTTTGAAGAAGAAGCCTATGCCCTCGGCTTCCACGGCTCCTTAGAGTTTGATACGGACACGGTCCGCTTCTCCTATTCGTCCATGACAACCCCAAGCCGGATTTATGATTACAACATGTCCAGCCGGTCACGCACCTTGCGCAAGGAGCAGGAAGTGCCGTCAGGGCATGAACCGGAGGACTATGTCACCCGCCGTTTGATGGCGCCTGCCCATGATGGCGAACTGGTCCCCGTTACCCTGCTCTATCGCAAGGACACGGCGCTTGATGGCTCCGCCCCCTGCCTGCTTTATGGCTATGGCTCTTACGGCATCTCGATTCCAGCCAGCTTCTCAACCACGGCTCTATCGCTGGTGGATCGCGGGTTTGTCTATGCTATCGCCCATATCCGCGGCGGCAAGGAAAAGGGCTTCGCCTGGTACACCAATGGCAAACGCGGAACCAAGACCAACACCTTCAAGGATTTCATTTCTGCTGGCGAATTCCTGGTCGCGGAAGGATACACCTCTGAAGGCAAGATTGTTGCCGAAGGCGGCTCTGCTGGCGGTATGCTGATGGGCGCGGTTACCAATATGGCGCCTCACCTCTTCTCCGGCATTCTGGCAATCGTGCCGTTTGTTGATGTGCTCAACACCATGCTTGATGACACCTTGCCGCTGACACCGCCCGAATGGCCGGAATGGGGCAACCCGATTGCCTCTGAGGAAGACTATAAATATATCGCGGCCTACAGCCCATATGACAATGTCACCGAGCAGGCCTACCCGGCGATCCTCGCCGTCGGCGGTCTAACAGACCCGCGCGTCACCTATTGGGAACCGGCAAAGTGGGTTGCGAAGTTGAGAGAGAAACGCACAGATGACAATCTGCTGCTGCTCAAAATCAATATGGGCAGCGGGCATGCCGGAGCATCGGGACGGTTTGATCGCCTCAAGGAAACAGCTCTGGAATATGCTTTTGCCATCAAGGTGAGCGGCAAGCTCTAATCCGCCGCTGATACCACTTAAATTAAGCAAAAGACCGCCGACAGATCTCTGTCAGGCGGTCTTTTCGTCTTTCGAAATAGCGGCGCTGGGCGCCTACTTTTTCCTGGTCATCGCAACGAGACGCTTGGCGAAATCCTTGACCGGTCCACCTTGCATGTAGGCTTTAAGCGCCAGACTGCCGAAGATCGTCATTGGTCTTGCCATAAGGCGTAATCTGGTCGGAGTAGCTCCGAAGCTGCCCTTATATTCTTCATCGCCAATCGTGAAGTCGATCCGGGTGTCGCCAAGCGCGACGCGATGATCGAGAATATAATCAATCAGATGCAAACCGGGAGACATCTTGTAATAGTCTCCCCCCTGCATGCCGGAAAGAATGAAATGATAGCAGTGGTCATGGATGAAGCCCAGTTCGATGCCAATGATGTCATTACCGACGTAGAGCGCCGAAAGCTCGGATAATCCGGTTTCTGCGCCCTCAAGTGCAACGTCGCTGTAAAATTCAAAATAGCTATCTTCCAGAAACAAATCATCAGGATAGCGATCACGCCGTTGATCCTGCAACGCCTTCATGATCGCCTTGATATCATCTACCTCTTTGCAAATCTTGAGAGAAACCTCGCCAATTGCCGCAAGCTTCCTGTGTTTGCGGCGCAGTCCGGTCCTAAGCTTGTTGGAAAGAGTTTCTGTTCGCCATTTCTCGTAAGGTGCCCAGATTGGCATGTCATGGCCAGATGAGGTCATGTCACCCACAATCACCTCGCCCAGCAGATGAGCGAGCATCTTGCTGTCGCCTTGCATCTTTCGAAAGAGGATCAAATGGCATGGCTTCAGCAAAGACACAATAACCTTGCTGATCTTTACATCGCTCAAGAGCTCTTCTTCGAAGGCAGGATCATAGACAACAGCGTTATAGTCAGCGGTCCCGCAATCAGCAGGCTCAACACATGCCAACCCGAGATAGGAAGTGTGCAACAGCGGCAAGAGCAGACAAAGCTGGCCTGTGTCTTTTCTCCTTGCAGATATGATCAGTGGCCTGGCCCCTGAGTGGGGAACCAAGCGTCCGTAAAGCAACGCCAGCCATTGCGGGTTCTGAAAGACTGTGGCGTTGCTTGCCCCAAAAAGAGAGCAATAGTCTTCTCCTTCGAAATCAAACTCTGTATGAGTTTCGATTTCGTAGTTTTCGCTGAAAGGCACGTCCGGTCTCCTTCAGAATATTATAATATACAAAATTTGCGATATTTTAAATACCACAAATCTTATCGCGTTCAATGGGCCTTGTTTTTATGGATTTGTTGCCAAGTATATGTCCGAGAGAAGCTATAACATCCCTGAATTCAAACATATTCAAAACAAATATATGTGATACTATTTTTATCTAGAGCAAGACCTATGGATAGTATTATATAGCTGTAACGTTCACATATATTTAAAACCAAAGGGCGAGCTCGCAAAACTATTTCTAGCGACTTATTCACTCCATGCAAAACAACTGAATGCTGCAAAATTTCGCTAAAAACAGTCAAAAGCGGGCCTTTTCCATTCTTAGCCTCACGCAATCGTGATCAACGAACGCGCTTATATTCGATCATGCGGGCACGGCTAAGAGCCAACTCAATGCGGTCCGTTTCAAGACAATTGAGACAAACGCGTTTGGTCCAGAGGCTATCAGTGATCGTGAACAGATAGCGTCCGCCCCCAATAGACGTGAGCGGAACGGTTTGGCGAATGGGGCCCACCCCCATTGTGAGGCTCCCGTTGGAAATCTCCAGAAACGCCCCTTCATCGCTGCGCCACAAACCATTGAGCTGATCACAAACAGTCTCAGCAGTTGCTCGAACCAAATGCCGGGGCACATAGCCAACCGTTCCGACAAGGGCCTCACCATCCCACTTAAGCTCCAACTGGGATGTGGCAGAACGGGTAGACACTTTGTTGTCGCCCTCTTCATATAGACCGCTGGCATCATCGAGCCATGTTGCGTTTCCATCTGCCACTTCGAGCCAGAAAGGACCTGTCTCTGCCACGTATAATCCTTCCGGAAGGCGTCTTGGTGCTGGCTTGGGCATGGGCAGATCGAGCAAGGCCGCCATGACACGCGAAGCAGTGTCGCGAGAATCCGCATCATCCCTGTTCGAGAGGAAGACAATGCCGGTTCCTGTTGGCCGATCCATCATGATATAGGCCTTGTAGCCGGGATGGCTGCCACCATGCCCGATCAAAACACTATCTCCCAGAAGGGTATCTGTAATGCCGAGCCCGTAGCCGGTGACTGTGCCGTTTTCGAGTTTTCGAGGAGCGGACAATTGATCAAGGATACCTGCCCATTTGCCTTTCCCAGCCATCAAAGTGCGCAGCCATTTGCTCATGCCGGAGGCCGATGTGGTCACACTGCCTGAAGCTGAAATCTGAAGACCGGCTGCCGACTGCAACCACGTGTTACCATCGAACCAATAGCCCGGGCATAGATCCTTGACGGGTTCTGCCCACACATGGGGGGCATCAAAGGCGGTGCCCAGCTCTGAATTGATTGTATCTTTGAGGAAATCCCGCAGCAGAACACCCTTGCGCTTGAGGATCATTTCAACCAGCCGGTAGCCCGTATTGGAATAGGACACCTCGGTACCGGCATCAAAGTTAAGCCGCCTCTGGCGCACCATGAAGGCATGGTTGGCTTCTTCGCTTGTCTCTGTGTAAACCGACAGGCCCAGCAGTGAAAGGCATTCACGCATATCTGGCAGACCGCCGCTCATATCCAGAGCCTGACCAACAGTCACGCTGGCGAGCGGCTCGCCAAGCTCAGGCAAATGCGCCCCGAGACGATCATCAACGGACAACAAATCAGGATGCTGAAGAACCAGAGTGCAGAAAAGATGCTTGGTAATCGAAGCAAAGCGGCCCACGGACTGATCTGAAAAGGCTTTGCCCGTGGAGAGATTTTCAAGGCCTGAGGCAACAGAGAGCCTGTCCCCTTCAGCGTCGAAAGCCACAATGACACCACCGGGCGCATCGGCGCCCCAGACTGAGCAGATTTCTTTGGCGACTCGTTCGGCTTGTTGCCAGTTTGGAGCAATGGTCATGGCATTTTCTTCTTTATTTATTGAAAAGCTGGTGTTGAATTCACGAGAGAGAAAGGTCGCGGATAAGCGATATATTTGGAATGTGTCAGGTCTGACGGCCTTCAGGCTCTGGCCTTCCTTCTTTTCGCCAATCGCAGAGCAGAAATCAAGCGATCAAGGGTTTTCCCAACCATTCTGTTGCGGCGCTTTGTTCAGCATTGCCACCTTGTTGCAGTAGCGCGGGAATTCTGTCATAGACTCAAAGGGTGGTAAGGATTGCCAAATGCAAGGGTTTGCCCGGTAGTCCTTTCAAGTAGACAACCACCGGAGACACAGGAATGCAGACGATGGATAGTCACGTCAATCCCGAGCAGCCGCGCAAATCACTGCTGTTTTTTGCGCCAGAGCGGAAGGATGCGGCTATTCTGGAAGCCTATGATATCTATCTGCATCACCTGACCCATTCCAAGCGCTTCGACATTACCATCATGGCCCCAAATGGCTCGCCATTTGCCGAAGATGCGCGCTCCATGGGCTACAATATGTATCCCGTCTCGGACTTCTCCCGAAAGCTGCTTCAACGCACGCCGCAGCTCTGGCCGATTCTGACAGCAACGCGGCGCTTTCGCTTCGATTTTGCGATCAGTCACGAAGCCTTTGCCTGCCGTGGATTGGGGCAGATCGCACGGAAGGTTATCGGCGTATGCCATGATGATATGCTTGATGGGTTCAAACATGCCAACCGTCTGGTGACTCTTACATCGAGCGTTTCGGAAGAGGCTGAGCATTTGTTCGAGGGCGAAGTCCCTGTAGATGTCATGCCCTACCCTTACGAGACCCAATTCTCAGAAATCAAGCCTCTGCCTTCGGCTGAAGACACCCCCTTGACGATTGGTACGAGTGGCCCCTTCGAAGAAGGCGACGGACTGGGTACCTTCCTTCATGCAGCCCAGCTGCTACACCAGAGTTGTCCGGATGTTAAATTTGTCATCGCCGGGCAAGGCCCACTGGAGCATGAGTTGAAGGAACTGGCAGATCATATCGCTCCCTTTGTAGAATTTATGGGCCCGATGGACGCAGCAGAAATGGCAGAGGCCTTCGATCTTTATTGCCTGGCAGCAGCCAATGCCCCTTATTCCTTTTCCCTTTGTCAAATGATGGATGCGGGCATCGCTTGCGTTTCCACTTGCGCCAGCGGCCCGATGGATATTCTGAAAGGCGGCATGGTTGCGCCACTGGTTCCCATCGGAGATGCGTTTCTTCTCGCCGTCAAGCTTCAGGAGCTATTGGAAGATCGGCCCCAGATCGACAGAATCAAGCAAGCCTGTTTTGAGCGCATTCGCGAAGAAGATTTTTCTCCAAGAATTTTTGAAGAAAAACTGATTTCCCTGTTCGGCATGGAACAAAAGGCTTCCTCGCGCATTGATTGAGAAGATGGTAGGTTGCTTAACCTATCTGACCAGGAATTTTTGGTCTTCCGCAACCTGAAAGTTTGTGAATTTGGTGCTGTTTCAAGAAAATGCGTTTGGCTCCCCTTGTGGTCATAAGCAATAACCATTATTTTTGATACATATCAAAATTCCACCGACTTTCCCGCCGGTAGCCCTTTCAATTAAATGGAGATATTTCAATGGCTTTTGAACTTCCCGAACTTCCATATGCCTATGACGCTCTTGGCGATTTCATGTCTGCAGAGACCCTCGAATTCCACCACGACAAGCACCACATGGCTTACGTCACCAACGGCAACAACCTTCTCAAGGACTCCGGTCTGGAAGGCAAAAGCCTTGAAGATGTGATAAAGGAAAGCTTCGGCAAAAATGCCGGTCTCTTCAATAACGCAGCTCAGCATTACAACCACGTTCATTTCTGGAAATGGATGAAGCCTGTTGCCAAGGAAGGCGGCATTCCGGGCGCTCTGGCAGCCAAGATCGAAGAAGATCTCGGCGGCATGGACAAGTTCCGCGCTGACTTCATCAATGCTGGTGTTACCCAGTTCGGTTCCGGCTGGGCATGGCTGGCTCTGGTAGACGGCAAGCTTGCTGTGACCAAGACCCCGAATGGCGAAAACCCGTTGGTTCACGGCGGAACACCGCTGCTTGGCTGCGATGTTTGGGAACATTCCTATTATATCGACTATCGCAACGCGCGCCCGAAATATCTTGAGGCTTGGTTCGACAATCTGGTCAACTGGGAATATGTAGCCGAGCTTCTCGAAGCCGCTTCCTGATATCGCTCAGAGACGTAAGGGGCGCGTGGGTTGCCTATCGCTCACCACTAGCCCGTAAAGATAAAAAGAAACCCCATCTCATCGAGGTGGGGTTTTCTTTTTGACGATCAATTGTCTTCGGACAATCATGAGGGCAGTGCGCTCACGCAGAGAAGATTACAACCCTCTGCGGCATGGACTGATGGAGGCAAAAATCGGATATTCCGTTCGCTTCCAGTAGAGCCAGTTCTGGCAATCCTTTTTGGTGCGGAAGCACCCGATATCATCGAACTCAACCCTGCGCGGACCGACCGAGAAGAACAGATCGTCATCTTCCACTTCCTTGGCCCCGACATGGCGTCCCCACCACACGCGGGATGCGCCGATTTTCTTGGCAAGCATCAGGCATTTGGACGGTTTCGGATTGGGGCGAATATTGTGGGCGTTGCCGGTGGTAACCTGCTTGGATGGCCTGGATGAAGCGGCCTGCACAAGCATTCCCAGCCCTTGGGGGGCACTATCCGAAGACGCGCCGGATGGGAATGCACTGGCTGCGTCAATAATGGGCAGCACAAACGCAATCGACAGGCTTGCAACAATCAGAAACGATAGGGGTCGTTTGCTTTTCATCATTTTGCTCCTGACGGTGATCTCCTGCCCAGATCTTGAAAGGCAATTTTTAACCCTTCCTGATCCGGCTAAGCATCTTTAACACGCCAATCTCAACCTTACTTGTGCTCCGGGCAGAGCCATCAAATGGAGGCTATCGAATTTGAGGCGGGCATATATTGCTGATGCCTATTTCTCTTTAGCTCACTCAGTAAGCCAGTAAAATGTCAAAAGCAGGGCAAATCACAACACTTAACCACTATCGGAAATCTGGAAACAAAAAAGGGGAAGGTCAATCCCTTCCCCTTAAATTTTCAGGACCTGCAGGTTACCCCGCACCCCTTATTTCTTGAACGCGAATTCCCAGTATAGCTCACGCGCCTTCTTGGCGATCGGGCCATGGTCATATTGACGATCATCAAATGCCAGGATCGGAACAACCTTGGAGTAGTTGCCGGTCGAGAACATTTCATCCGCTTCGCGGCAGTCATCAAGGGTCAAAGAGCATTCGACGACGGTTTCGCCGGCGTCGCGCAGCAACTGGATTGTGCGCTGACGGGTAATACCATTCAGGAAACTGCCGTTGGGAACGGAGGTCTTGACGATACCATCCTTGACGATGAAGAAGTTGGCGGTTGCCAGTTCGGCCACGTTGCCAAGCATGTCGCAGACAATGGCATTGTCAAAACCCTTGTCCATGGCCTCTTTCAGGCAACGGGCATTGTTGATGTAAAGACCGGATGCCTTGGCGTTGGTTGGCATCGTCTCAAGGGTCGGACGACGGAATTTGGTGGTGGTTACACGGGTGCCATTGTTCGGATCAGGCATCTCTGCATCAAACAGCGTCAGGCAGAACTCAATGTCATCTGGATCCACATTGATCACGGACGCCAAGCTGCCAAGGCCCCAATAGGTCGGGCGAATATAAACAGCGCGACCGCCAAATTTCTGACAACCTTCAGCAGCCAGTTCCATGATTTCGCCGGTCTTCATGGTCGGCTTCATGAGAAGGGTTTCGCAAGAGCGATTGATACGCTCACAGTGGCGATCAAGATCGGGCATCACGCCTTCGAAATAGCGGGCACCGTCAAATACGGTCGAGCCCTGCCAGAATGCGTGTGCGCGTGGGCCCATCATCGCCGGGTTGCCTTCGAGCCATTCGCCTTTATACCAAGTCCAAGTTTGTGAAAATTCTGCCATTGAAATATTCCTTGCTTTTATTTCCTCTCGCTCGCTCCCCTATCCATAGCGGAAACCCGACAATCTTGAAAAAAAGTCTCGTGAGGCAAACTGTCTCATTTTGATTGGGGCTGATTGAACCGGGTTCAAGGGGTGGGAGCTGGATGACTGCAAGCTAGATGGAAACCATAAAGCAGCCTCAGGTCAAGCCATTCCTTGAGCGGAGTGCAAATAGATGAGGTTCATTCTTATAGGCCCAAAATCTGCAAAAAGCGATACATATTGTTCATCAAATCAATAAAAATCTTCCCGATAACTCTGGAACATATCCTGTGATCACACGTTGCATTCTTATAACGCCTGTGCAAATTATAGGGCCTCACTTCAGTTGCGAATGGTGCAATTTTACCCGGACGACTTTCGTGGCCTATCCAAAAGACATTTCAAGGAGAAAAAAGCATGGCTGGCTCAGACGCATGCTCAATTTATGTATTTGATGCTTATGGAACCCTTTTCGATGTGCATGCTGCCGTGCGTCGATATTCAGACCGACTCGGCCCCAACGCAGCGCATCTTTCCGAAATCTGGCGGTCAAAGCAGCTTGAATATAGCTGGGTGCGCGCCCTCACCGGCCGCTATGTCGATTTTTGGACACTGACAGAACGCGCCCTCGATTTTGCCTATGAGCGCATTCCAGATGCTGATCGATCCATGCGTCAGGCCTTGCTGGACACCTATCATGAGGCCGATGCCTTTGAAGATGTTCGCCCGGTTCTTGAAGAATTAAAGGCCCGCGACGCGCAATTGGCTATCTTGTCAAACGGCACCCGCAAGATGCTGGACGCTGCTGTCGCAAAAAACGGCTTAGGCGACCTTTTCGACCATATCCTGAGCGCCGATGATGTGAAGACCTATAAGACCCAGTCATCGGTTTATGATCTGGCCATGACAGCGTTCCGCTGTTTCCCAGAAGCCATTTCTTTCCAGTCTTCCAACCGTTGGGATGTGGCTGGCGCGACGGCTTACGGTTTCCGCACGGTCTGGATTAACCGCACAGCCGATCTGGATGAATATCGCGATCTCTCCCCGGTTGCCCAGTTCAAGGATCTGAAAGGCCTTTTGACCTTGTAGAAGAAAGCAAGTTTGAAGTATTCAAAGAGCCCCTCTTGTCTCAGGTCATACAGACCATGACAAAAGGGGCTTTTTGTTATTTTACAATGCCTTTCCAAGCACCCAAAAAGTCTCCCCGCCTCTTTCAAAGGCTTCTATCTCGGAATAGCCTCGCGCTTCAAACCAGCTTCGCTCGTCTGCATGCACGAAGATTTGATCGTGGCCCAGATCCAGAGCTAGAGCTTCAACCTGATCGCTCAGAACAGATTTCAAAGCTTCCTGATCCTTGACTGCCGGACTGATTTTCACGCCAGTCTGCCAAGGTCCCAGCTCTTCAAAGGCCTCCAACTCGGCTGCAAGCAAAACCGCAAGACCTGCAATCTTTCCCTTCTGATCGCCTTCATCAAAGAGCGCCACGATCCCATCTTCCTGTTCACCATCCAGAGCGAGTCGACGGAAGGCTGCTATGCGCATCTCCAATCCCTCGCCGCTGTCATCACCAGAGAGCGTTGCATGAAAGCTGGCGCATTGCTCGACGATGGCGGGACAATCGGACAATCTTATAAATTCAACCATAAATGCCTCTTTCTGGTCAGGACCAAAAGTCTGCGTCACATCGAAATGCTACCATGCCAAAAGACAGACACGCTATCCTAGAGAGCATCATCTTTTGGAATCCATTTGCCAACCTTCGGGGCGGCATAGTTTTCCAGACGGTCGAATAGCCGTGCAATGTCCGTTTCGACAATTAGCATGTCTCGATGCTCATGCTTGACGAAAGCATCTTCTGCGGTACGATCCAGAAACCGGATGAGATCATCATAATAGCCAGCAACATTGAAAAGCGCAGAAGGCTTTTCGTGCCAACCCAGCGTGGCCCAGGTCCACATCTCGAACAGCTCATCCATCGTGCCAATGCCGCCGGGAATCGATATGAAGCCATCGGAAAGCTCTTCCATCAGCTTTTTGCGCTCATGCATGCTTTCCACCAAATGCAGTTCGGTTAGCCCCTTATGATCTATTTCCTTGGCTTTGAGCGCATCAGGCAGGATACCGATCACCTTGCCCCCTTCGGCCAAGGCAGCATCGGCACAGGCACCCATCAGTCCAGCAGAAGACCCGCCATAGACAAGACCATAGCCGCGCCGCGCAATCTCTTTCGACAGATTTATGGCAGCTTCTTCGAATTCTTTTCTGCGCCCCCAACTGGAGCCGCAGAAAACACATAGATTTTTCATCTGATTGTCTCACCTTTCAAGACGCCCGTCCCTGCGACCGCTTCAAAGGACGCCTCACGCACCGGATAGCGTTGGCTATTGCCGGATATATTCAGATGAGAGTATCGACGATTCGTTACTCAATGACGACAGCTGTTCCAGAGGCAGCCACCATCAGCATAGAGCCTTTGTCGCCAACGGTTTCATAATCGACATCCACGCCGATGATCGCATTGGCGCCCAGACGATGGGCGTGCTGGGTCATTTCATCAAGCGCGATTTCACGAGCGCGCTGGAGCTCGGATTCATAGGCGCCCGAACGCCCGCCGACAATATCCCTGATGCCTGCAAAGAAATCCTTGAACACGTTGGCGCCCAGAATGGCTTCCCCATTGACGATGCCCTTGTAATCGCGAATGACGCGGCCCTGTACGCTGGAGGTGGTGGTAATAAGCATGAAATATGAGTCTCCCATTGGATAGATCTTCAACAAGTGGGGAGCGCATCACAAGAGTCAAGAAAGAGGCCGCTATTTCCTGCCAAGACAGCCTGTCGCAGCTCAGGTAATGCATGTCATCAGATCGAAAAAGAGGCCACCCAAAGGGCGGCCTCTCTTTATGTCAAATTGCTTGAAGCAAAGCGCATTGCGCTTATTCAGCAGCGTCCTTGGTGTAGCCAAGGCGTTTGTTGAGCTGACCGATGAGATCGATAGCAGCTTCAGCAATAACCGTTCCCGGAGGATAAATGGCAGAGGCGCCCGCAGCATAAAGCGCATCATAATCCTGCGGCGGAATAACACCACCAGCAACGATCATGACGTCCGGACGACCTTCAGCAGCCAGAGCATCACGCAGAGCCGGTACGAGGGTCAAGTGACCAGCAGCCAACGAAGAGGCAGCAACCACATGCACGTCGTTCTCGACAGCCTGACGGCCAGCTTCTTCAGGGGTCTGGAAGAGAGGTCCGATATCAACGTCGAAGCCAAGGTCAGCAAAGCCGGACGCAATAACCTTCTGGCCGCGATCGTGACCATCCTGGCCCATTTTTGCGATGAGGATACGAGGACGACGACCGTCGTTTGCTTCGAACTCATCAACCAGTTTGGAGACTTTCTGTACGACGTCGGACATGGCACCAACCTCTTTACGATAGACACCGGAGATGGATTTGATTTCGGCGCGATGGCGACCGTAAACTTTTTCCAGTGCGTAGCTGATTTCACCAACAGTGGCTTTAACGCGCGCTGCCTTAACGGAGAGATCAAGCAGGTTGCCAGTGCCCTGCTCGGCTGCTGCGGTCAGGTCAGCAAGAGCCTGATCCACTTCACCCTGATCACGTTCAGCTCTCAGGCGAGCCAGTTTGTCGAGCTGCTGCTGACGAACAGAGGTGTTGTCAACCTGCAGCACTTCGATGTCTTCTTCGAAGTCTGGCTTGTATTTGTTCACGCCAACAACAGTCTGGGAACCGCCATCGATGCGAGCCTGAGTTTTTGCAGCAGCTTCTTCGATGCGCAGTTTAGGAATACCGGCTTCGATGGCTTTTGCCATGCCGCCAAGGCTTTCAACTTCCTTGATGTGAGCAAGGGCCTTTTCAGCCAGCTCAGCGGTGAGTTTCTCAACATAGTGAGAACCGCCCCAAGGGTCGATGACTTTGGTGGTCATGCTTTCCTGCTGCAGGAACAGCTGGGTGTTACGAGCGATACGTGCAGAGAAGTCAGTCGGCAGAGCCAGCGCTTCGTCAAGAGCGTTGGTATGCAGAGACTGGGTATGCCCTTGCGTTGCGCCCATTGCTTCAATCGCGGTACGCCCGATGTTGTTGTAAACATCCTGAGCGGTGAGCGACCAACCAGATGTCTGGGAGTGCGTACGCAGGGAGTAGGACTTCGGATTCTTCGGATTGAACTTCTCTTTGACGAGTTTAGCCCAAACCAGACGAGCGGCACGCATTTTGGCAACTTCCATGAAGAAGTTCATGCCGATGGACCAGAAGAAGGACAGGCGCGGTGCGAAAGCATCCACATCCAGACCGGTTTCCACGCCAGCACCGATATATTCCAGACCGTCAGCGATCGTGTAGGCCAGCTCAAGGTCAGCCGTAGCACCAGCTTCCTGCATGTGGTAGCCGGAGATCGAGATGGAGTTGAATTTCGGCATATTCTGGGACGTATAAGCAAAGATGTCCGAGATGATGCGCATGGAAGGATGCGGTGGGTAGATGTAGGTGTTACGAACCATGAACTCTTTTAGAATGTCGTTCTGAATGGTCCCGGCCAGTTTGTCCTGAGAAACACCCTGCTCTTCTGCGGCGATGATATACAGCGCCATAACAGGAAGAACAGCACCGTTCATGGTCATGGACACAGACATCTTGTCGAGCGGAATACCGTCGAACAGGGTGCGCATGTCATAGATGCTGTCAATCGCAACACCGGCCATGCCAACGTCACCAACAACGCGCGGATGGTCTGAGTCGTAACCACGGTGCGTTGCAAGGTCAAACGCGATGGACAGGCCTTTCTGACCAGCTGCAAGGTTGCGGCGGTAGAAGGCGTTGGAGTCTTCAGCGGTGGAGAAACCGGCATACTGACGGATCGTCCATGGGCGCTGTGCATACATGGTCGGATATGGGCCACGCACGAACGGTGCCAGACCCGGCCAGGTGTTGAGGAAATCGTATTTGGAGATTTCGCTCTCGGCATAGGCGTCTTTTACGTCGATACCTTCCGGCGTGTGCCAGAGGGAATCACCAGCGGTCACAGAAGGGCTGGCCGCCTTGAATGCTATGTCGGCAAAGTTAGGGATCTTGCTCATAATTCCAGCTCCTTATGCTTCTGCCTTGGCGACCGGGGCAATGCCCAGAACGTCATGAATTTTATTGAGTTCAGCAAGCACATCGCAGCTTTCGAAAGCGAAAGAATCAACACCGGCAGCAGAGAGTGCTTCCATGAGATCTTTCGGACGACCTGCGATATAAACCATTTTCGCGCCCGCTTCTTTCAGAGCCTTGGCGAATGCGGCACCATTTTCTTCATAAAGGCCATCAGGACCAACGATGGCTGCGATGGCAGCACCGGAAGCCTTGAAGTCGGCAACAGCTTCTGCCGGATCGGTGTAGCCTTTGTCAGACAAAGCCTTGATGCCACCAGCTTCGAAGAAGTTTTTGGTCCATGTTGCGCGTGCGGTGAAGTCGGCAATGCGGCCCATGTTGGCAAAGAAGACCGGAGGATTGCCGGCAACCTTGGCAGCATCACGCAGAGCTTCATAAGGCTCGGAAAGGCGAACCACCTTCAAAGGCGTGCAGGTTTCACCAGCAGCCGGAAGAGCCAGAGCAATCGGAGCAACGTCGACCACTTCAACATCTTTTTCTTCGATGTTCGGGAAGGCCGATGCGCCGGTCAATGCAGCGCGACGGGTTGCGATTAGCTTGTTGCGTGCATCGTTGGATCTGGCGATTGCATCAACAAAGAGGCCTTTTTTCAACGCTTCAACTGCACCACCAGCTTTTTCAGCTTCCTGGAACAGAGCCCAGGCAATTGCGCCGGTTTCATCAGTCATGCTTTCAACATAACCAGACCCTGCGGCAGGGTCAGTTACGCGATAAAGATTTGATTCTTCGATCAGCATGGTCTGCAGGTTGCGCGAAATGCGACGGTCATGCCAGGTCGGCAGACCCAGTGCCATCGTATGCGGAACGATGCAAACGCTGTCAGCCCCACCAACACCGGCAGCAAAGCAGGCGGTGGTTTCACGCAGAATGTTCACATATGGATCAAGGCGCGTCATCATTGCCCAGGAGGTCTCTGCATGAATGGAGAGAGGCAAGAAATCAACACCAGCGGCTTCTACAATCAGAGCCCACAAGTGACGCATCGCACGCATCTTGGCCAGAGAAGCAAACTGGTTTGCTTCAACGGAAAGCACCACATCAATCATGCCAAGAGCTTCAGAAGCCTCGAAACCGGCTTCTTCCAGAACACGCCAGTAAGCGACGATGGTTGCAGCAACTGCACCCAGTTCCTGTGCGTCGCTAGCGCCGGCATCATGGTAAGGCCGTGCATCAGCGGTAATGAATGGTCCCTTGAAGCCTTTGGCTTTCAGATCCTTGATCGTGCTGACTAGAGTTGCGGCCCAATCGGACGGCAGAGCACCGGTGCTTGCAAAACAACCGATTGGATCCAGGCCGAAGGAAACCTTCACAGAAGCAGCATCTGCGCCCTTGTCTGCAACAACATCCGCGAAAGCCTTGGCAGCAGCATCACCAGCAGCCCCGGTTTCCAGACGGAATGCAATCAGATCCATGACGACTTCGTTCAAAGCCTTTGCAAGAACATCCTTGTCTGCTGCCAGACCGTAGCCACGGGCGGTGGCGCTACCAGCAAACGGAATGCTGATCATGTTTACGCCGTTCAGAAGGTCATTCAAAACCAGTTCATTTGCCTTGGCTGCATCAGGATGATCCATCCGCTGACAAACGGCCCAAGGGGTATCCTTGGCGCGCATCGCCAAAGGCGCTTTTCCTGCGGCTCTTTCGAAAATCGGGGTGATTTCCGTGCCGTCTACTGTTTTCGTTGTGAGGCGAGAAATCGGCTGGCCCTTGAGTGCCTTTTCGACCATCGCGACCCAGTCTTCACGGGAATAGCCTGGAAATGTTTCGGCTATCCTCAACGCTTCGCTCATCATATTCACTCCCAATTATAGAGGAAAGATTCCGAAGGAGCTGATCGCCCCTGCGCACATTCCTCAAATCGTCTTTTTTCGTGCATCTGTCCTTATCGTGAACTGATACACTGCACTTATTTTTGCATCAGATCGCAAGGATATACACTTTGCATCACCGATCTTTGTCCTATCTCATTATCCTAAGCCAATAATTAAGCTGGTTTTCTGACATGTGTCTTTCTACAGGATAAAAAATTTTGCAAAAAACCGATGGAGCTTCGGCCTTGCATTAGCTCAGTTTGAAAGCACATGAATAGTTCGGATTTTTATCTAGTCCTGAAGATTGGCAAAGAAAGTGCAGCTAAGTCACTCCAGCCCTTAGACTAAAGCCTAAACACCCTACTTCGCAAGCTCTCCGAATGGCGCTGTTGATCGAAAATTTTCGGCCCCTGAAAAACGCCCCACCGTTTGTGTCCAAACGTTTCCTGCCGCATCGTCCAGCTGGACATCGTTTTTTCGCATAGCTGTCCCAGCAGAGAATCATATGTTTTAGAGCCTGTCAAAAATTACGAACGATTCCATGTGGCTCCGTATCTTAAAAAATCAAACTGGGGAAAATTTACCTAGCTTTTGAACCATACTGGCGAAAAATTACATTGATAATCTTGTCTCCCCGTTTTTTCGCTTGCCCAGATTTGTACAATAGTCCAACATCTAGAGCGGGTCTAAGTGGGAAGGCGATAGTGTGTCAGGAAAGAGATAATCCAACCTGATTGACTGTTGCTTTATTTTTTGTCGGTCAGGCATTTGTGTCTGATTTTATTTCAACATCGAAACAGCAGTTTATATCCATGACTGATACCCGTTGGGCTCCCTCCGATAAGTCCATTTCTGTCACTCAACCAGCCAGAAATCCCGACGCCTTTTTCGAGAGTGTCGTATCCCGATTCAGATCGTTCGGTGCAGAGCATATTCTTATCACAGGCCTCCCCCTTCCCGGCCGAGACCTTGGCAAACTGGTACTCTATCAGCACTGGGGTGATAGTATTCTGTCCAGCGCCCATCTTGCACAGGTGCGCGGTAGTGACGACCTTTTGCGGCGCATTGCCGTCTTGTCCAAGCCGACAAGCTGGAATCTTGATGAAAAGGAAAATAGCTGGATCAAGGAATCCTCGCTCATTGGCCTTTTGCAGCGCAGCGGCACCAGCCCGCGCACCTATCGCACCTTGATCGGCATTCACGTTCATCATTTCAATGTCATGCAAGTGGCCATTTGCGTAGCCGGGCCTGAATTGAATGTGTCCGAACGTGAGCTAACAGCCCTGACAACAACCATCCAGCACGAGTTGGCAGAGATGCATTCTGTGCATCCGATCCTTTCCAGCCGCCCGGGCGAGCTTTCGACGCGCGAAAAGCTGGTTCTGAGCATGACGGCCGAAGGGAAAACCGCGGGCGACATTGCAGACGAGCTGCATATCTCGCAACGTACCGTGCATGCCCATCTGCAAAATGCCTCCGAGAAAATGCAGGCTGCCAACAAGACGCAAACGGTTGTTGAAGCCATGCGTTATGGACAGATCCAGCTTCGCTGATCTCGTAGAGGACGGGCATTGTAGATACGGGCCGCAGTACCAGTTGGGTGCGGCAGAGACGTGGTGTAAGAAACCGCAACTGAAGCGCTCTGAAAAACTGAAAAAGCCAGCGACATGGTTCGCTGGCTTTTCAATATGCTTGTGTCATCAGTTCAGTAGGTCATCATGGGAGGCAATTGTTTTGCCTCTGCAACCCAATTTTCAACATTTCCCAGAGCCGGCACCTGACGGACGAGCTTCTTCTCGACATTTGCCTCTTTCATGGCAGCGGTCAGGTTGGCAGCATTGCGATTGCGCAATTCCTTGACCGTGTCCACACCGGCAGCTTCCAGCAGTTCGGAATATTCCTCCCCCACGCCCTTGATACGCATTAGATCAGCCATATTCGCCCATTTTAGGATACGGGCATGGTCTATGCCGGTCTCCTCTTCCAGAGCCTTGCGCCCAGCGGCATCCTTGGCTTTTTCCAAATAAGCCTTGGTGTTGGTGATGCCAACAGCCTTCAGCTTCTCGGTATAGACGGGTCCGATTCCCTCGATTTTTGCAATAGAATAAGATGTCATAACTTGCCTCCACACAATAAATGGTGACCGAGCTATTCACCCATGGTCTGCCCGGCACCATCCTCCTGATTGTTGGCAGCGAGCATAGGGTATGATCACCACCAACACAGTGTAGTATAAAGAGGCGGTCTGCAAGTATTGGATGTGTCCAATTACAGGATCTGGCGAAGTGCAGGAACAGAATTGACGACATCATCCACCAGACTATCGTCTGCATTTTCCTTGGCGACGGTAATCAGCTCCGAAGCGACGGTCTGTATCTCACCCATGCTTAGGCCTTCGCTGGTCAACTGGTTCAGCGCAGCCATGGCACCGCCCATGCCACCCATGCCGCCCATCGCGCCCATCAAGCCGCCAAGCAGCCCGCCACCGCTTTCCTCGGTTTCAGCAGCGCTTTCCATAAGCGGCTGCGCTCCCAGAGCCTCAACCAGCATATTCATTTTGTCTTCGGGGGCTTCCTTGGAGAGGAAGTTGAGAATGATCTTGACGGCGGTCATGGCGAGGTCTTCGGATATGCCTGCTGCGGATGCGATCCGGGCAATGACTTGTTCCATAATGATCTCCTGAATGTGATTGGTTCAGACAAAGGCGTTTGAGTCTTTACATAGCTTACAATGGGCGATGAAAGAAACAGCAGATTGAGCCACCCTTGGGCCAATCACTGAGAATGAACTGCACGGGCGCCGGAAATATGGCTTCTATTGTCTGATAGCTGGTCCGGTTGCCTTCAATCATATTGCGCAGACAGATCAACCAACGTAAAAGATTCGGTGTATTACACTCCTGACATTGCATGCGCATTTGCAGCTTTGAACCGGGACATTACTGTCAGGATCTGGAACTTCTTAGCGTTTGTATTTCATTCTACTGGGCGGGTCGGTCTTCTAGCATGACTGGCAAGCCAAAGACTCAGAGCAGGAATCGCCATGACCATGTTGCATGATGAGGCCGTTTATCTCGGCACCTCTTTTCTTTCCGCAGAAGACGGCACACAGACCAGTCAGGGTGAGTATCTGCCCCTTTCTTTGGCCAACCGGCATGGGCTGATCACGGGTGCAACAGGCACGGGAAAGACCGTGTCGCTGCAAATTCTCGCAGAAGGCTTTTCCAATGCCGGTGTTCCTGTCTTTTGTGCTGACGTCAAGGGCGACCTGTCTGGGCTGGCAGCCAAGGGGGAAGCGAAAGATTTTCTTGCCAAGCGTGCAGAGACAATCGGCCTTGGTAAAGACTATGACTTCGCATCTGTTCCGACAATCTTCTGGGATCTGTTTGGTGAGCAAGGACACCCTGTACGCACAACCATCACCGACATGGGGCCTTTGCTGCTTGCACGCCTGCTCGGGTTGAATGATACGCAAGAGGGCATTCTCAACATTGCCTTCAAACTGGCCGATGACGAAGGCTTGTTGCTACTGGATCTGAAAGATCTGCGTGCGCTTCTGGTCAATATGGAAGAGCGGCGCAAAGAGCTTTCCGCCGTATATGGCAATATCTCCACAGCCTCAATCGGCGCTATTCAGCGCGACTTGCTGGTTCTGGAGCAACAGGGTGCGGAGCATTTCTTCGGCGAGACTGCGCTTGATATCCTTGATCTGATGCGCACCACGCGAGATGGTCGCGGCGTTGTGTCCATTCTTGCCGCAGACAAGCTAATGCAGTCCCCTCGCCTTTATGCGACCTTCCTATTGTGGCTTCTCTCGGAACTGTTCGAGGAACTGCCAGAAATTGGAGACAGGGACAGGCCGCGCCTTGTCTTCTTCTTTGATGAAGCCCACCTCCTGTTTGAAGATGCCCCGAAAGTGCTCGTGGACAAGGTGGAACAGGTGGTCAAGCTTATCCGCTCCAAGGGGGTCGGCGTTTATTTCGTTACGCAAAACCCGCTTGATGTGCCCGATGACGTATTGTCCCAGCTTGGCAACCGTATACAGCATGCACTAAGGGCCTACACCCCTCGCGACCAAAAGGCCGTTCGGGTAGCAGCCGACACCTTCCGCCCCAATCCGGCACTTGATACCCGGCAAGTCATCACCGAGTTGGGCGTCGGCGAAGCACTAGTTTCCACCTTGATGAAAAAGGGTGTGCCCTCAATGGTTCAGCGCACCCTGATCCGACCACCAAGTTCACGTATCGGCCCCCTTTCAGAGGGCGAGCGCAAAGAGATCATAACCAATAGCCCCATTCTGGGCGTCTATGACCGGGTTGTAGACCGGGAAAGCGCCTATGAAGTGCTACAAACGAGAGCGCAGAATAAAATACAGCGCGAAGAGGAACAGCGGCAACAAGAAGAAACAACCAAGGCCAAGAAAAGCCGTACAGGCTTCACTCTGCCCGACTTCAACAGGGGTGATCGGCCACAAAGCGCCCCCTCTAGATCCACCAGCAGACGCAGCTCTGGCCGCCAGACTGTTGCTGAGGCAGCAGTCAAATCTGTCGTCCGTTCGGTTGCCTCTTCTTTAGGCAGAGCTATCGTAAGAGGCATTTTAGGCAGCCTTAAAAGCGGACGTTGAGTGGCTATTCTATTGGCGCAAGTTCCTGTTAACTGACACTTATACAAAAACTTGAAATTTTACCGATTACAAGGAATTGTTAGCAATCATAGGCCATTACCAATAGGAGTGGCCTATTTTTGCATTCTTGTACAAAACAGGGGTCAAAAATAACAATAGGCTCAGACAACTGGGGGTCTGATGCCTAAACAACAACAATAATTTGGTGAGGCAAAAGTGTCGCGTCGCTTGATACCAGTGAAAAGCCTGTCAGTCATGATTCTCGCCCCTAGGCGACATGATCGTCAATTGTGGGCCGATCTGCTCAAAAATTGTGGCATAGAGCACCCGCTCTCCATGTCAGACATTGAGCAGGCGACGTCTATTGTTGCCGCAGGGCAGGCAGATATCGTCTTTGTTGATGAGAGCTATGGCCCTCAGCATCTGGCCAAGATGCTCATTCCCGCAAGACAGGTTGAATTTGCCGGAGGACGCGGTGTGTGTCTCATTCTGTGCTCCAAGAAAGCGACAGCTCAGGATGTACTCAATGCACGCAAGCTGGGTATCGCATCCCTCGTAATTCTCCCGACGTCGATTGACACTGTTCGAAAACATCTTGAACTGGCCGCCCGCTATATTCCGCAAACAGATGAAGAACTCGGCTGGACAAAGCCCAGGGAAAAAACGCCCGTCCCCACTCTCCAGAGCGAAGCCCAACCACCGAAAGATGCGGCTAGTGCCGAGGCTCTGAGTAAGCAGTTTGCAACGAAAAGCGGTGTGTCCAAAAGCACGGCCTTAAGCGATCTTGATGAAGCGCCTACTCATATCAAAGGTCCTTCGGCAAAGTCAGTGACAGCGGCTGACTTGACCGCGACACAAGCCGCCATGAAGGACCATAGTTCCCGGGATGCCTCTAATTCTGTTTCCATTAGAGAAAATGGCTCTACAGCAGATCTCGTCTCTGGGTTTGCAGAAAATATAGCGAATAGCGAGAAGCAGTCCCACGATGAAGGCAGCCCGGAGCCCCGTGCGGACCACCCTGATTCATTTCGTTCGGACGGTTTTGATGTCGACATTCCAGCCCTCACAGCACCGGGACGGTCAGGACAGTCGGCAGAAGAAGAAGTGGTATTCCTCTAGTCCGATGATGGCGTTTGCACTCCTTCGGATCGTTCCGGGAACATGTGTGAAAGTTACGAGCGCAAGGCTGGCGTCTCCATCAGGAAGCTGATAGCGTCTTGCCTATCAGCATCGCGTGCGAGCGCGTGTTTATTCCGTTCCGATAAGGTAATTTCATGACAAATCTTGATTCCGTTTTGGCGCAGGTCGACGCCAATTTCGATGATTCTCTCAAACGCCTGGTCACTCTGGTCGGTTTTAAATCCATTTCTACTGATCCTGACTATAAGGAAGAATGCCAGAAGGCTGCCGAATGGATTGCCAACGAATTGAATGGCATCGGAATCGACACGCGCGTTCACGAAACTCCCGGACACCCGATGGTCGTTGGCCATGACAGCGACACTGCCGACAAACCCGGCCCTCATGTTCTGTTCTATGCCCATTATGATGTCCAGCCCGTTGATCCGCTGGAATTGTGGGATGATGATCCCTTTAATGCCAAGGTCTTTGAAAAAGACGGGGTCAAGATGATCTTCGGCCGAGGGTCTTCTGACGACAAGGGCCAGATGCTGACCTTCGTGGAAGCCTGTCGCGCTTATAAGGAAGTTCATGGCTCTTTGCCAATTGCGGTTTCTATTCTGTTTGAAGGGGAAGAAGAAAGCGGCTCGCCAAGTCTGTTGCCTTTCCTCAATGCGCATAAAGACGAACTCTCCAAGGATCTGGCGCTGGTCTGCGACACCACCATGTTTGACCCTGAAACGCCTGCGATTACAACGATGTTGCGCGGTCTGATGGGCGAAGAAATCATCATCACAGCAGCCAATCGTGATCTGCATTCGGGCGCCTATGGTGGCCCGGCGGCAAACCCGATCAAGATTCTGTCCCGCATTCTTGCCGATCTGCATGATGACAATGGCAGAGTTCAGATTCCCGGCTTCTATGATGGCGTGGAAGAACTCGCCCCGGATGTCAAAGCCCAGTGGGATGCGCTGCCTTTCGACGACGCAGAATTCCTCAAGGATGTTGGCCTTTCTATTCCGGCCGGGGAAACGGGCTACAGTGTTTACGAGCAACTCAACGCACGTCCGACCTGCGAATTCAACGGCATCACCGGTGGCTACACCGGCTCGGGCTTCAAGACCGTAATTGCGTCTCAGGCCTCAGCCAAGATCTCCTGTCGCCTCGTAGGCAAGCAGGATCCGGACAAAATTCGCGAAAATCTGCGCGCTTTCGTCGAGGAGCGACTGCCTGCGGATTGCTCGGTTGACTATATCGAACATGGCTCGGCCCCTGGCCACAGCCTTTCTGCCGACTTCCCGCCGCTGCAAAAAGGAGCTGCCGCACTCAAGGACGAATGGGGCAAGGACACCATCATGATGGGTATGGGCGGTTCCATTCCGATTGTTAGCGAATTCAAGGATATTCTGGGTATGGATTCCATGCTCATCGGCTACGCTCTGGAAACCGACAATATCCATTCACCAAACGAGAAATACAATCTGGAAAGCTACCACAAGGGCATCCGCTCTTGGGTTCGCGTTCTGGCTGCTCTGGCTGAATAAGCCAAGAGCAAGCTTCCAAAAGATGTGAGGCTGGGTCCTGAAGGGTTCAGCCTCTTTTTGATCTTTTCTTTCCCTCTCTCAGGCATTTGCCAAACTAACGCCCAGATCCAGACTTAGTTGTTGTCAAATCACATGAAAGAAGACATAAGCCCCTTGTGAAGATTCGCATTGCACTGCGGCTTTTGGCCGAAAAAGGTATATGTATTCAGAGCTTGAATAATTTGGTCACACATATACACTTTTACCGGATTTTCTAGGATCTCCACCCCTGGATCAGATTGGAAGGATACAGGCTTGTTCGGGTGTTCCGACTGTCCTTCTCTTCCGAATCTGTTATGCATTCAGCGGCTGGTGTTTCGACCATGCGACAGGTTGCATTTGCGCCTGCACCTCTGTTTCAAATCGGTATCATTGATGCACACACTATTGCTTAAATCAGTTTTGCGTTCCCTTCCCGGTTTTGCCCTCTTGCTCACCTTGGCTGGTTGCAGCGTCCCGATGGGACCCATGACGGATTCAGCTGGCGCTCCACCGCCGCGGGCCGTTCTGACTGTCACCGATGCAGGCATTAGTGGCCTGACGCCGGAAACCGGATACGGCCCCAAGTCTATTGGCGCGGCCCTGCCCGGCTTTGATATAGAGACAATCCAGACCGCTGGTGAAAACGACACCCAGTGGACCTATGCGGCCTTTCGCGATGGCATGCAAATGGTTCAGATTTTCAAAGGCACCGGTGGCAAGATCGGCGTTGTCCATGGCGTTGGCGATGCGGTTGCCGGCCCCAATGGCGAGCGTCTCGGCATGACCTTCGCACAGGCGCATCTGCCGCGCAGAGCCTGTCGAGTGGGCAAAAATCTCTGGCGCGGCATGGCCATTTGCAAGGCTGCCAACACAGAGAAGGTTTCACTCGTCTTTGCCATTTCAGAATATAAGGGCCCGTTTGATCGCCTGCCGTCGTCATCTGATTTGCAAGGGGCAACACTGCAGCGCATTCTCTGGACGCCCTAGTCTTTTAAATCATTGACTTAGTGCCCGTTTTTGCGTGATGGTCTGACGGCTATTGCGCAGTGTGCAATTCGGGGCATCGGCCTCAAAAAAGACCGGAAACTTATCTAAACCGAATCTTCCGCAAAAAGTCTTTTGCGAAAAGAGTGATTGAGATGACAGCGCAGACTGGCGAACATAGCTTTAGGCTTACAGACAGAGGTGGCAAAGCGCGCGCAGCGGTTGCGGGGCTGCTCGGTCTTGTGGCCGCTGGTCTTGCCAGCTCTTCAGCCCTTGCCCAGCCGTTACTTGAAAAGAGCAGCGCGAATGGCTCGGTGCCTGTTCTCTATAAAAGGATCGATGTGCACGGAGCGAGCCAGCCCCTAGTCGCAGGAAACAAATCGCCTTGGCTCCTTCAGTCTGATATTCGCACAGCTCCCTTTGTCATGAAGGCCGGTAGACCTTCTGCCCCCTTCTCACTCTTGGCCGCAGGCGCTACGACCGGTACCGGGAATGACGAGGCAAAGCCGACACCGGCAGCCCCTTCGGGGCAGTCAACCATGCCTCCCTCCATGACCAGTCCGCTTCTGCCCAATGTGCCCTCCTCGCTCAATCAGGACGAGTTGGATATCCCGGCCCAAACCGGCGAGCCGAAGATTGGTGCCCCCATTTTGGATGTTACGCCCGCGACTGGCGATGGTATGCTTGCTGAAACCTCTGACGCGCGCCAAGAGACCGAAAATCAGGAAGCTGCGCCTTTGTCTGCTGCGGATAAGAATGCTTCCGATCTGGAAGAAGCGGCGAGTGCTGGGCCTGCACTGCGCAAGAGTTTTTCGGCTCTTTTCACTCAGCAGCGGCCATTTCTGCTTTATTCGCAAGACGCGTCCATAACCTATCTCATGCCCAATGCGCTGGTGGATCACACTAGGCTGAGCCGTTATCTGCGCAATATTCTCGAAGAGCGCGCTCTTGAGCAATGGCAAACACAGAGACAGCAGCAATCCGCTGCAGGAGATCCGGCGCGCGAACAGGAAGACGACTCGCTCAATAGCAAAGTGCCGCTTGAGGAACGCCCTGCGCTGGTGATTACGGGACGGGTGGAGGACCGATTTTACTCGGCGGATTTCAGCTCTCTCTATCTTGAAGAGGTCAAGAGCCTCGATGGGCAAAAGCAGATCGGCCAGATCCTGAGCTTCAACTATGATAATGTGAACAATGCCCCATTCGGGCTGCAGGATTTGTTTCAGGCCAAGGATGACAAGGAGCTGGCTAGCACAATCGAGTTGATCGATGCCTATATCCAGACCGATATCGTGCGGCAGAAATCCATCCGTCTCGGCACACTGGTGCGACCCGATCAGGATTCATGGCTCAAGGACCTCAAGCCCAGCCTGTCGCTGTTACAGAATTTCACGCTTGTTCCCTCGCGCGAAACAAGCAAAATCGCGGGCCTTTCCTTCCATTTCAATCCCGGCATTTTGGGAGCGGAAGCGGACGGTCAGTACGATGTCTATGTTCCGGCCTCTATCTTCAGCGCGACACTGTCTGAGCGCTTTGCGCCTCATTTCGGAGGGGAAGCCCTCAGGGTGAGCCGACACAATGCCAAGGGCTTTTCTGCTGCCAGCGTTAATGTAGAAGGGCTT
This sequence comes from Cohaesibacter marisflavi, assembly GCF_963665895.2. NCBI lineage: Bacteria > Pseudomonadati > Pseudomonadota > Alphaproteobacteria > Hyphomicrobiales > Cohaesibacteraceae > Cohaesibacter > Cohaesibacter marisflavi. The sequence continues at coordinate 1,802,428 of NZ_OY762534.1, forward strand.
CGGTCAGGGGCAGAGTTGGGCGGCGACATGCTGATCGAGGGCGAGGTTCCGGGCAACTGGTGCGATGGCTTCCACCTGACGCTGACAAGCAAGAGCAACCAACAGATCGTGACCGAAGGCGTCGTCAAGCTGCTGCCCGATCTACCAAGCTATGGTCTGGCCAGCAACATGATGCGCTTCCGCGCTGAACTTTCGGTTGCGGGCGACGGGGAAAAATCCGGCACGCTGCTGTTTGAGCCCTATGCGGTTACGGTTCAGGATGATCACGTCGTCTTGCGCGAAGATAGCGCTTGCAATCCAGCCAAACCGATCGCCATGCCAGACCCAAGCCGCGATCAAATCGCGATCGATGTAAACTATTAGGCCTTCAAACCACGGCTCAAGGCCTACCCAACCGAACGATCCCTTCCCGAACGAATGACGCCAAGCGGAAATCAACAGCCCATTTTGACAAGCAGACAAGGCGCTTTTGATGCGCTAGGCATTGTTCCGGCCTTGCCGCCACGCGACTCACATGGCAAAAAGGCCCTGAAAATCTGATCGTACGAACCATTGACACTGAGACAAGAGAGCGCCCACCCCAACGGGCGAAGGAAAGACGTTATGGTACCTGCTCATTTGAATGCTGATCTTCTGGCCAAACAAATCCTGGAGGGGAACAGAGCATCCCTTGCCAGAGCCATAACGCTCGTAGAAAGCCGCAAGCCTGAGCACAGGGCCATTGCACGCGATCTGCTGACCCAGTTGCTTCCCTATTCCGGCAAGGCTCATCGCGTTGGTATCACGGGCGTTCCGGGCGTTGGCAAATCCACGACGATTGACCAATTGGGCAAAAACTTGACCGAAGCAGGCAAGAAGGTCGCAGTGCTCGCTGTTGACCCCTCATCCACCCGCACGGGGGGCTCCATTCTGGGCGACAAGACACGCATGGAACAGCTCTGCAACGACCCGAATGCCTTTATCCGCCCTTCTCCTTCTGCCGGTACACTGGGTGGCGTGGCTGCCCGTACGCGCGAGACCATGTTCCTTTGCGAGGCTGCCGGGTATGATGTCATTCTGGTGGAAACAGTTGGTATCGGCCAGTCGGAGACCACAGTTGCCGACATGGTCGACTTCTTCCTCGTGCTGATGTTGCCCGGTGCGGGCGATGAACTGCAGGGCATCAAGAAAGGTGTTCTTGAAATCGCCGATATGATCGCTGTGAACAAGGCCGATGGCGACGGTTGGGCGCGCGCCCGTAAGGCTGCGGCACAATATCGCGCAGCCTTGCACATCATGACACCGGTAAGCCAGAATTGGACGCCACCAGTTATGACCGTCTCGGGCCTTGCCAACGAGAGTCTCGATAAGATGTGGAACAAGGTTGTCGAGCATCAGGAAAAGCTCACCGAAAGCGGCGAACTGCAAGATAAACGCAGTGGGCAGCAGGTTCGCTGGATGTGGTCCATGCTGGAAGACCGGATGAAATCCCTGTTGCGTGAGAATGAAAGCGTCACCAAACTGCTCGAACAGGTGGAAAAATGCGTAGAAAGCGGCACCCTGCCAGCCTCGGTGGCGGTTGAGGATGTGATGAGCCAACTGTTGACGAGCCTCAAGAAGGATTGATCGCCCTAGCTTTATGCGCTTGGCCCCAATCCAGCTTTTTACCTCTAAAAATCTCAAAAAACCGCGTGCCCCAGGTGCGCGGTTTTTTCTTTGAGCCTCATACAATTTGCAGCTTTGCGTTGGTGGTTCCTCCGATCGCACAAGCTACGCGCAACATACATGTGCAGAATGCCAAGAGACAGAAAGTGCGGGTTTGCCCTTTATATTTCTGATTGTAACATTTGTTTTAACGACTTTTCTGTAAGGTATAAGAAATTGAACTTGAAATTGGGACGAGGTTCAATGCGGAGAGGCAAGGGATCCATTGTCGTTGCAGAAGCAAACGCCAATGAGCGCCAAGGCTTAGTTCACAAAATTTCCGAACAGGATCAAGATGTTGCCGTTTTGGAAGCATCATCCGCCGATCTATTGCGCAGCATTCTGGCGGAACAGCCCGTTGATATGCTACTCATTAGCGAGCAATTTTCTGACAATTCCGGTCTGGATATACTTGAGCTACTGGGCCCCCTTGTTCAAGGTGTGATAACCATCTTGATGGCGGACTATTTCAGTCGAGAAACACTCGCTCAGGCAACTAGAACCAACCTTTATGACTGCATCCAGACGCCGCTTAAAAAGGCGGATGTAGAGCGCTTGCTGAAACGGCGCGATGCGCAGAAGACGCGATTGTCTGCTCTCGTTGTCGACTCGCAACCCGCAGCTCGCCATATCATCTTCAAGCTTCTATCCGACAGCCGGTTCGATCTGATGACCTCTGAAGCAGAGAGTGGTCCGCTGGCCGCTTCGCTTTGCAAAGCCATTCCTTACCAGATCATGCTTGTCGACCCTGCAACCAAGGATTGGCTCGGTGCAGGAATGGTCAAACATATCACGGACCGTCAGCCCCTTTGTCGTATTGTGCTGATGAGCGCCAAGGACAAGGAAAGCCTGAAAGACCAGTATCGCGACGTCAATATATCAGGTTTTCTGAAGAAGCCCTTTTACGCACAAGATCTGGATCGGGCGTTGCATAAGCTCATGAAGATTCCAGTTAGCAATCTTCTGAAAGATGATTTCTATGAAACCCAACGCCCACTGTCGGGCCCGGCCCTATCTGGCAAGTCGCGCAAGCGTGCGGCCGATGGCAGTCGGGAAATCGTCTGGCTTTAGGTGTCGGCACAAGTCATTCAGACCGGTCCATAACTTTGATGGGTTAAGCCTTGAGCTTTTGCATCAGATGAGACAGCGCGCCGTCGACCAGCTTCACTGTGCCCACATGAATACCGTTCCAGTTGACCAGCTTATGCTCGCGCCAATCGTCCATGGCGACGGCCTCTCCTTCACTCATGGGTACAAAGGCATCAATCGCAGCCGCCATCATGATTTCAGCAGCCCGGGTTGCGCCATCCCAGCATTTGATCGCCACCCCTAGACCCTGGTCTGGGAAACTGGCACAAAAGACGCCTTCGGCTCCGGTTTTGACAAAGGCTCGCTCTCCAAATATCTCCATGACGGACGTGCAGAAACGATCGTGCCCTGCAACCATGTACGGCGCCTTGGCAACCGCCTGCCTCAATCTTTGGGCTGCTTTCGCCCGTTCTGGCGCAAAATCTGTGCCGGTCCCAAAGCGAGCGAAGGCATGAGCAAGATTCTTGAGAGGAATGGCATAAGTGGGGATTGAGCAGCCGTCGATACCGCACAAGTCCATCCCTGCCTCTCCTTCAAGAGAGAAGCCGGTGGTTTGCTCAAGCACGGCCCGGACCTCCCGTTGAACCGGATGGTCCACTTTCACATAGCCATGATGATCAAATCCGGCCTCCTGCGCAAAGCAGAGGAAGCCTGCATGCTTGCCGGAGCAGTTGTTGTTTGCCGCAGTGGGGGATGCGCCGCGCATGTGCAATACGGCCTGATCAGCCTCATAACGCGGGCTATGTGCTCCGCATTCAAGTGCGCCTTCAGCCAGACCGCATGCCTTGAGCATGGCTTTGACCGTATCAACATGCACCTCTTCGCCATTGTGGGAAGCGCACGCGATGGAAAGCGCTTCGGACGGTAGATGAAAATGATCGGCAGCGCCGGATTCTATCAAGGGCAAAGCTTGCAATCCCTTGATTGCAGAGCGCGGGAAGACCGGACTTTCGATATCGCCAATGGAAGAAACCAGGTCGCCGGACGCGTCAACCACCGCAATGGCTCCCATATGCCAGCTTTCCACCCGCACACCGCGTGTTACCTCTACCAAAACAGACATTGCACCCTCGGTTCTTGATTTTTATCGTTGTGGACACTCATAAAGAAAACGACTTCGATTTGCAAAAGAGCCTAGCCCCAGTCCTTATGAAGCACAAGGGGTTAGTCATTCCAGAAGAGCCGCAGAATATCTTGAGAAATGCTGCACATTTGTCTAGGGTTCGCCAACTTTTCCTATGAGGCAACGAGACTTTGAATCATGGCATATGCGCGCGACTTTGACATTCAGATTGGCGAACGGCCGACTGGCCCGACCAACAGTATGGCCGACATAGAAGGCCTTTCCTTCGGTCACGTCACCTTGTCGGATGGTTCGACGCAAACGGGCGTCACCGTTGTGCACCCCGCGCCAGATTCGGTTTTCCAGACTAAATGCATTGCGGCTTGCCATGTGATCAATGGCTTTGGCAAAAGCATCGGGCTGATGCAGTTGGAGGAGCTGGGTCAGTTGGAAACGCCTATTGTTCTGACCAACACCTTGTCGGTTGGCACGGCCTCGACTGCACTGGTCAAGCATATGCTCGCCGGACACCCCGCCATTGGAGAGACGACGGGCACCGTCAACCCAATCGTCATGGAATGCAACGACGGGGCATTTCTGAACGATATTCGCGGGCTGCATGTTTCAGAAGAGCATGTTTTGCAGGCTCTTGCGCGCCATGATCCGCAGCTAGCGCAAGGCGCTGTTGGCGCGGGAACCGGCATGAGCAGCTATGGGCTCAAGGGCGGCATTGGCTCTGCTTCACGCGTAATCGGGATTGGCGCTCGCAGCTTCACTTTGGCCGCTACGACCTTATGCAACATGGGCCGCCTGCCCGATCTGATGGTCAATGGTCGGCCAATTGGCGCGGAGATACAGGCCTGTCAGGAAAGCGGAAATAATGCGGAACTTGGGTCTATCATCATTCTACTGGCAACAGATGCACCGCTGACATCGCGTCAACTCAAGCGCATCTGCAAGCGCGCAACAGCGGGTCTTGCGCGCACAGGCACCCAGTTTGGCTCAGGCAGTGGAGACGTGGTACTCGGTTTCTCGACAGCAGGTCGCCTGCCGCACGATGCTCCGGACACGCCCGTGCTCGCCATGGAAATGCTGCATGAAGATCAATTGGATCATCTCTTCAGCACGACGATTGAAGCCGTAGAAGAAGCGATTCTCAATGCGCTTTTCGCTTCGAAGACAACAAAGGGCAAACATGATCGCGTGCGCGAGAGCCTTGCGGACTGGTGGCTCAAGCTGAAGAAATAGCGCAGAAGCTGCGGCTAGCGGCTGCCGAGCAATGCGCGGGTAACCAAGGCAACCATCAAGGCCGGAATCGCCTTCAGCAGGGCTCCTGCGGGGTCCATCCATAAAGCGGGCACCAAAACACTGGCAGATAGCAGGTAGATCACGGTCATGACGACCATGGCCAGACAGACCTGATAGGCCATCCTTCGGATAAGGATGGCAATCCCCAGCGCAATATCAATGAAGGCAGCACTGGCAAGCAGAAACTGCACCTGAAGCACCGTTGCGCCAGAGCCTGTCAGATTCTTGGCTGCCAGTTGCATGTCGAACAGGGTCAGGACGCCGGTCAGTATCCAGAATAGAGACAAGGTGGCGACCAGTACCGGCAGCAACAAAGCCAGCTTCGAAAACCAGCGCTCCTGAGTCGTGCTCGGCATCATGGCCAGAGTTTCTTCATATGAGCGGCAATAGCGCCCGGAGATGGAATGCCACAAGGTCGGATCGCCATTGACATGTCCTTCGAGCACCTGCAGCGCAGTGGTACGCATGGGCGACCGCCAGCCCAAACGCCCGAGACCATTGGCAACGCTGGTAATCAGATCGGCTGTCCAGCCCGAGAAGCGAAAGCTTTTGACAGCAGGCGAAAAACCGAGCCAGTTGCGCATGCTTGCCACCAGTTCCTCGAAAGAGTGGCTCTCCGCTTCTACCAGATCGATATCGGCTTGTGCAGGAATCCGGCCTTCAACAGCCATAAGCGCAGCTTCGGTCAATTCATCAATATGAATGGTTTGAATACGACGATCCGCCATCATAAGCGGCTGTATATAAGGGAATCCGGCCAAAAGCCGTAAAAGAGCCGTGCCACTATAAGCAGATGGCGCCAGAACCAGCCCGGGACGCAGCACAACCCATTCGATGGAGGAATCCATGACGATATCGTCACCGATTGCCTTGGTGCGCATAAAGGCTGTGGGGGCGTTGGGTTCGGCGCCAGTCGACGAAATCTGCACAAAGCGCAAAATGCCGCGCTCCTCGCATGCATCAAGACAGGCCTTGACGGAAAGATGATGCACCGCTTCCAGGTCGGCCATCAAGCCATCCTGCAAAGCACTCGCAGCATTGACCACAGCGTCGACGTCATCCAGCAGATGCACCCATTCGCTGGATTCAAGCATGCGGCGCATGTCACCGGTATGCCACTCGACTTGCGGCAACAGCCGAGCTGCTTCTCTGGGTGTTCGAGACAGGCTCACGACCTCATGCTCAGCACGCAGTAAGGCTCGGCATATTTCCGATCCGATCAGGCCATAACCACCAAGAACCAGAATACGCATGATTGTCCCTGTCCACTCCTAAACGCAGCAAATAATAATAAAGAGCCACAATACCAGTTTAAAAACCTGATTGTGGCTGTCGACTAAATGAGTTCGATCCTAAGTCAGCGCGCGTTAAAATTCGTGCAGACTTTAGTCGCCCCTTCGCAAGAGGTCATCTTCGCAATTAGCATTACATATTTGTACCGAAACGTATCAAAAGCATCGCTCGGGGTAAATATGGTATACTAGCATATTTACGCGAGCCCATAAAAACCGCCGCCCCCACCTGTGCCGACCAAAAAAGTCGATGATCATGAGACATGACAAGCAGGTTTGTGAATGATCTCAATTGTCTGGGGATATCATCTACCCCAGACGCTTCGTGGGCTTCAACGGTAAATTTCGGTAAAATACACGGTCCCCTGCCCCGCTTCCAGCGGCCCGGGCAAACGATTCACATGGCAAGGAGGCCGCGCGGACCCTTTGGCCGCTATCACTGGCACCATGAGAGATATCAAGAATAAGGAGTGATCACGCGCAGTCGGGTCGGTGCATCTGACCAAGACCGCCAATCTGCTCAGCCATACCCAAAAGCGGCTTGAGACAATCGGGTTGAGCGACCATGTCTGCGAGTGTCTGCGAATCCAGAACCTTCAAGAAAGCCTCCAGAGCATTCTGCAGCAAGGTGCGGAATTTACATTCGGAGATCAGCGGGCAGGTATTGCTCTCCTCCGAGAAGCACTCGACAATGAGCATATTCTCTTCGGTTTGCCGGATGATCTCACCAACATTGATGTCCTTAGGGTCTTTGGCCAGACGAATGCCGCCATTCCGGCCCCGAATGGCATGAATGGCGCCGATATGAACCAATCGCTGGGCGATTTTATTCAGATGATGACCGGAGATGTCATAGGCTTCGGCGATCTCAGCCAAACGTACGGTCTGCTCAGGCTTGAGAGCGCAGTACATAAGCAGGCGCATTGCATAGTTGGAATGCTGAGTAAGACGCATGAAACCTCCAAACCTTGGCTAAATAAACCAGAGCCGCCGTTGCGATCTAGAATCGCAAATACCGACGCCCCCAACGGACTCTATACCTTAGTATAGCATCTTGGGTCGCATAGCCAACAATGACAGATTCATATTCAATCGAACATAAAAAATGCACTGCTGCCCATATCGATTAGAGACCGGGGTGATCGATACAGGCAGCAGTGCCATCGACTCTCCTCGTCGGAAAGCGATGAATGCTGAAACGTCCTCTTAAACCTTCATACTTTCGAATAAATATAAGTTTGTTGTTTCCCTACAATCAAATGTTGGTTATGTTGTAACACTTGTGATAAGAAGTATCAAGTTTACTTGTTTAAATTTATGCGGATAAATGGAGAGACAGAATGTCGCAGACAAACAACCCTCAGGAGGCGGCCTCCTCCTCTGCCGCAGCGGCCCTTAGCGGCGCATCGGGTCCCTCAGTAGCAACAGCGGAATCTCGGCTGGAGCATTTTCCAAATGCCTTCTTTGCTATGGTGATGGGGCTGGCCGGCTTTACCCTCGCGACAGAGAGACTTGAGAAAAGCTTTGGCATGGAACACAGCAACAGTCTGTATTTATTGACTTTTACAGGCATCGTCTTTGCCATACTACTCGGGATCTATCTGCTCAAGGCAATCAAGTATCCTGCAGCCATTTCGTGGGAATGGCATCATCCGGTGCGACTATGCTTCTTCCCTGCAGCTTCTATCGGGCTGATTCTGATGGGCACCGCGTTCGGCCCTTTTTCTCATGCTTTATCTTTCGGTTTCTGGGCCGTGGGCAGCGCGCTACATTTAATTGGAACGCTGGCCGTTCTCTCCACCTGGATCGGCCACAGGAACTTTGAATTGATGCATCTCAATCCTGCCTGGTTCATACCTGTGGTGGGCAATATCCTCGTTCCGATTGCTGGCAGTCGGCTGGGATATACCGAGATTTCCTGGTTCTTCTTTGCGATCGGCATCCTCTTCTGGGTCGTGCTTTTGACGCTGGTTTTCAACCGTCTGGTTTTCCACAATCCATTGCCAGAGCGCCTGTTGCCGACGCTGATGATCCTCATTGCCCCTCCTGCAGTGGGATTCGTTTCCTTTGTCACCATGACAGGCGGGATCGATCCCTTCTCGCGGATTCTCTATTACACCGGCGTGTTTTTCTTCCTGATCATCCTGCTTCAAGTGCCAAAGCTGTCGCGCATCTCCTTTGCCATGTCGTGGTGGGCTTACAGCTTCCCGCTGGCGGCGTTGACTATTTCCACTCTGCTCTATGCGGAGAAGATCCAGTCGGGCATCCACGAGACGATCGGATATGGGCTCTTCGCTCTTCTGGTCCTGGTGATCATCGGCCTGCTGATCAGGACGATGAAGGCCGTTCTTGGCGGCGAGATCTGTCAGCCAGAGTAAACCAGGCGAGCTTAGCCGGCTTCTTCATTCCGCCTCCCAAGGCGCAGAGCGCGCGCACTCGTAAAACCGAATCGCGCGCTCGTTTCCAAGTCTCCTCTGTCAGAAAACCATACGGTGGCGCTCCTATTCAAAATGGATAGGCATGAGCAGAATCCGGTCATTTTCGCTGATTGCGAAGCCGCTCCCCCAGAGATCATTGACTCAAGACAAAATGAAAAACAAATCGGTGTTTTTCCTCATTTTTCTTGTCCAAAAATTTACAAATATTCGTCAATAGTTCACCCTTGGTCCGAATTCCCGCTACCCTTTGTTGGTGTTACACTTTAGGATGAAAAGAGCCATTATATTTGCGGTTCTCAATCAGGGAATACCCTCAAGACAATGCATGACAACCTGTCTCAGGCAAAGAAGATGTCGACCATCCCCGGAGTGGTAAAAGATCCGGCCCGCTATTCTTTCTTCGTAAGCACGGCTTTGCGTTGCCCGTCGACCTGTCTGGCCGCGCGCACTCGCGAGACAGAAAGAGATGCGCGGCTGACAACCTCCGAACTGACCTCTTCGCCCTCCCGGTTGCATCATATCGAGAGTTGCTTTTCTGAAATGCGCCCACAATCCTCCCGCTCGGAACGTTGGGCAGACCCGAAACATTAAAAACAGATCCTCACAGGAGAAAACAAGAATGGGTATGTATGGAACACTGGAAGATCGAGTCCGCTGTCCATTCCTTATGAACAAAGTCATGAAGGTGGAAGACACCATCGACATGTTCAAGGATGGCATGAACTTGGGTTGGTCCGGTTTTACGCCTGCAGGGTATCCAAAGGCTGTGCCTATCGCACTGGCCGAGCATGTCGAGAAAAATAATCTTCAAGGCAAACTGAAATTCAACCTGTTCATCGGTGCTTCCGTTGGTGCTGAGACAGAAGGGCGCTGGGCCGACAACGACATGATCGACCGTCGCTGGCCTTACCAGACCGGCAAGAACATCGCCAAGGCCATCAACGAAGGCCGCATCCGCATGGGCGACAAACACTTGTCGCTTTTTGCTCAGGATCTGGCCTACGGCTTCTACACCAAGGATTCCAAATCCGGCAAACTCGACCTCGCCATCATCGAAGTGTCTGCGGTTACCGAAGACGGATGTCTTGTTCCTTCCGCATCGGTTGGCGTGATCCCGGAAATCATCCAGACCTGCGACAACATCATTCTCGAAGTCAATACCGCGATGCCTTCCTATGAAGGTATGCATGACATCATGGTTCTGCATGCTCCTCCGCATCGTGAAATCATCGGTATCACCAAGGCAAACAGCCGCATCGGCATGCCGTGCATCCCATGTGACCCGAGCAAGATCGTTGCCATCGTTGAATCCGAGCATACCGACAAGGGCCGTGCTCTGGCCGATCCGGACGAAGGCTCCGTAGCAATTGCCAACTACCTGCTCGACTTCTTCAAGAACGAAGTGAAGCATCATCGTCTGCCAGAAAATCTGCTGCCACTGCAGTCTGGTGTCGGCTCCATCGCCAACGCCGTTGTTGGCGGGCTGGCTGATGGTCCTTTCTATAACCTCAGCGTTTACACAGAGGTGCTACAGGACGGCATGCTTGATCTGTTCGACTCAGGACGTCTTGACTATGCCTCCTCCTGCTCACTGTCGCTGTCTCAGGATCATGGCATGCCGCGTTTCATCGAGCGCCGTGAATTCTATCAAGACAAGATCATCCTGCGTCCGTTGTCCATCTCCAACAACCCCGAAGTGGCTCGCCGCCTCGGTGTAATTGCGATGAACACGCCGATCGAAATCGACATGTATGGCCATGCCAACTCGACCTTGATCAGCGGTACCCGCATTGTGAACGGCATCGGCGGGTCGGGTGACTTCTTGCGCTCCGGCTTCCTGAAGATCATGCATACGCCCTCGGTTCGTCCGTCCAAAACCGACCCGACCGGTATCTGCTGCGTTGTTCCGCACGCCCAGCATATCGACCACACCGAGCATGACCTCGACGTTGTGGTAACCGAGCAGGGTCTTGCTGACTTGCGTGGTCTGGCTCCTCGTGATCGTGCGCATTGCATCATCAACAACTGCGTCCATCCGGATTACAAGGACATCATGAACGAGTATTTCGACATGGCCGAGAAAGACTGTATCCGCCGCGGCGTGGGCCACGAGCCTCAGTTGTGGGATCGTGTCTTCAAGATGCAGCTGAACCTCGCCCAGAACGGCACGATGAAAATCAAGAACTGGGACATGAAGGTCGATCTTTGCGAATAGATCGCCTCAAGGTTTGGTGTGATGTGGTCAGCTACGCATCTCGCCCGCCCTTTATGACATTCCCGGTTCGATCAGGAGCGGTGGTTTCGACCATCGCTCTTTTTTTTATGACAAGCCTTCTAGAAGCTGAAGTTCAACCGCGAAGGTGTCACTTTAAATCCCTGATAGAGTGAATCTCTTCAGACGCTTAGGCATAGTTTCTAACAAAGGGATTCGCCCTCCTTCACAAAAAGATTCAAGCAGCTTCAGATAGTGATTCAAGTACTTGAGACTCTGATTCAAAACTCGCCGATAGTGCGCAGCTTCAACCCTCTTCCCGTCGGTTTAAAAGCGACGCAGCATCTTTAGAATTTTATCCATGCCTTTAAACGAAGCGAAAGTAGGATGTGATAGTCTTCTTATATAGCCCGACTGGCTCCCGGATGGCGCCTTGGAGATCGGGCCGCGAGAAGCAGGCATAAGACAATGAGATTCACGGTTTCCACGAAAGCACTGTTGGGATTGCTCTTCACCGTCACCTTTTTCTGGGAGACGCTGTCGCTGCTGGGGAGCCATGGTGAATTCAGCAGCCTGCATTTCGAAGCCAATAGTGAACGCTTCCTACTAATCGTGCCCGCAATGACCATTCTCTGGCTTCTGCGGCACCTGCTTCCCTGCCGTGCGCACAAAGATGAAACTCCTTGGCAAGGCGATTGACGCACTTCCATGCACTTTTAGACATTATCACTCATTCTCGGCTCCGCAACGGCTCACCTTCACCACGACCGTTTATGAGTCGTTTCCAGCCTTTCTAAAAATCCCTATCAATTTTTACGAGCCTTGATTGATTTTGGTAAGGCTGGTGACAAAAGCACTGAATTATCATCATATTTTTCATTGCCTTTATTTCGGTCAAATATTTGTGTTTACTACGAAATATAGTTTCCCAAGGCTTTACAGAATAGAACAACACCCTGAAAAGGGCTTCATAATCAGGCCTTCGGGCCATTTCCCTTTACGCGACACGGCTCACAAAAACGAATCGTATAAAACCGTCGGATCAAGGTTAATTTTTCGTTTATAATTGATTTGAAATCCCCCATAATTTCTCACGCCTTCTTTAAAAGCCCTCGCTAGGCTTGTTAGGCGTTGTTCACTTAGGGGGTTACCTTGTTTCGGCATTCACAACTGACAAGCTTTGCAAGAAGAAGTCTGTTGGCAGGCGTAGCGTCAGCCGGCTTGGTCGCCGTGCTCGTACCGAACGACGCCTTTGCTGCCGCCGGAACAATGCGTATGACAGAACGCACGAGCCCTCCTGCCGGACATGTCTATTACTGCGCAAACAATCCCGCTGCGTGCAATCGCTATGGGCAAGGCACAGTAGCGTTGTCTCAGGAAAGCTGGAACCAGCTGCTTGAAGTGAATGCCTCGATCAACAAGAGCATCAAGGCCCGTGCAGACGGACAGATTGATGAGTGGTCGGCCTATGTAACAGAAGGCGACTGCGAGGATTACGCGCTGACCAAGCAACAGGAATTGCTTAGAAAAGGCTGGCCATCTGATGCACTATTGCTCACAACCGCCTTTTTGAATGACGGCACCTATCATGCTGTGCTGGTGGTCAGAACAGACCGCGGTGAGTTTGTGCTGGATAATCTGAATCCCACAATCCTGCCATGGCAGGATGTGCCCTATCGCTGGAACAAGCGGCAGGCCGTGGGCAATCCCACGATCTGGCAACGGGTGGCTGGAGCCCCCGAGCCGAGAACGCAGCGCCCAGTGGCCGGTTTCCGACTTCGCGGAAGCCAATAGAGCACGTTATTTGACAGATTTACGCAGCCTCGCTGCGACCTCTCACTCCCGGAGGTAAAAGACGCCACAGGTCCCTCAAGGCGTCTGGAGCATGGTTCCCAGTCAATCACAGCGGAGGAAAAGACACACGCACCATGTTCAGGGAGACCAATCGAACTTGAGCCCGGACGGCCCACTCACACTGCTGTCCCAACTGGCCTCGAAACAGGGTTTCGAGGCCTTTTTCTGTATGACCCACAAAAGCCCCTAGCCATTGTGCTTGGACGGCTATAGGTCTGATGGATCAAAAGAAGAGGAAACGGGCACATGCAAGAGAAAAAGAAGACGGTCGCGATCATTGGTGCGGGGGCTTCTGGCCTGATGGCAGCAGACAGGCTCTCGACGCTGCGCCCTGATTTGTCCATCCATCTGTTTGATGCGATGCCGAGTCCCGCGCGCAAGATCCTGATGGCGGGCAAGAGTGGTCTCAACATCTCTCATCGGTCAGGCCTTGCCAATCCCGACGCCTTTGCCAAGCATTATGGCAAGGCGACTGACTGGATGCAGCCCATGCTTGAGGAATTTGGAACCAAGGCCATTCTCGACTGGATGGAGATGTTGGGGCAGCCTCATTTCATCGGCTCGACGGGTCGGATTTTTCCCAAAGTCATGAAAGCCTCTCCCCTTCTCCGCGCCTTGATGAAACGCCTTGAAGAACGCGGCACAACCTTGGCAACGAAGCACCGCTGGATTGGCTGGAACGAGGCCGGTGCATTGCTGTTCCACACCGAGCAGGGGGAACAGTGCTTTGAAGCGGATGCCTGCCTTCTGGCTCTTGGAGGCCCCAGCTGGCCACGCCTTGGAACAGATGGCGCCTTCTTGACGCCCCTCATCGCTCAGGGCATCGCATGTGCGCCCTATCGCCCTTCCAATTGCGGCTTTGATGTCGAGCTTCCCGAAAGCTTCGGCAAGGAATGGGCTGGCACACCGGTGAAGTCAGTGCGCCTTTCTTTTGGAGGGAAATCTGTCAGCGGAGATTTTGTACTCTCTCACCAAGATCCCAAGAATGCATCTGGAACCGGCGCATCGGATATTGATCATTGCGGGGGCCATTGCGCAATCGAAGGTGGGCCTATATATGCGCTCTCTGCCCCTATACGCGATGCTCTGGAGAAAGGCGGCAGCGTCACCTTGAACATCGACCTGCGCCCCAATCTGACGCTTGCGCAAGTCAAAGAGCGCCTTTGTCGTCCGCGCGGCAAACAATCATTCTCGAACCATCTGCGGCGCAGCCTCAAGCTTCAGGGCGTGCAGGCCGCACTGCTTAAGGCTCTGACGGACAAATCCGTAATGAATGATGTTGATCAGCTCTCAAACGCCATCAAAAATCTGTCCCTCAGGGTAACGGCCCCTCGCCCCATCGCTGAGGCAATAAGCACTGCTGGCGGCGTGTTGCTTGATGAGTTAGATGAAACGCTGATGGTAAAAAGGGCGCCGGGATTGTTTATCGCCGGGGAGATGCTGGATTGGGAAGCTCCAACGGGAGGCTATCTGCTCACAGGCTGTTTCTCACAAGGCTTCCGTGCAGCCAAAGGCATTGCGCATTATCTGGATGCAAAAGCCTAATGTCAGCCCAAACCAGGCCAGAAGCCTGATTGGCTTGCCAGCCCGACCAGAACGCAAAGCGCAATGAGAGACGGGCTTAACCAACGTTTCCATAGCCGTTTTCTTTGCTTGGCAGTCATAATGGCCTCGTGAAAATGTTTGAGCGTATCCAGACAGGCGCTGCCGGCTCTCATTGGACTATAAGAATTCAATCAAAAATGGCTAATCCGGCCGATCGCCTTTAGAAGCTTTGAAGCAGGTTACTGGCAAACATGGACAACATGACAATGCCGGAAAGCGTATAAACGACGATCTTGAGCCATCCCCGATATCCGCGCATGCGGTCTTTCAAATAGACATGCTCCACGGCGGCATTCTCTGGTGTCGCTTTATCGGTCATAGCCAATTCCTCTTAAAAAGATCATCCCGGAGCGCGCCGGGATGTCCAATCTTGTAAAAGGGTCTGATTTTTGACGTCTACCCCCATCAAAGTAGCCAGACCAGCACCATTGCAGCTACGATCATCAGGCCGACGAGCAAGCTCATGACCGGCTCGAAAGACGGTTTATCGAGATTTCCCATAATGCGGACCTTTTCTCCATGCATCAAAGTTGCTCCGATGAAATGGGGTTAAAGCCGTCAACATTCAAGGGGCAATGATTTTTAGCTCAGGCTCTTTTTGGCAAACGAGACATAAAGATCGCGCAAGCGCGTGGTGTGGGGGCCGGGTTTTCCGTCACCAATCTTTACGCCGTCAAAGGAGACGACAGGCGTGACAAACATGGTTGCTGAGGTAACGAATGCCTCTGCAGCATTCTTGACCTCATCAGGGGAGAAGCTGCGTTCTTCAACCGTCAGCCCGGCTTCCTTGGCCAAGGCGAGCACCGCCTTGCGCGTGATGCCGTGCAAGATCTTGTTGGACAGGGCGCGGGTCACCAGCTTGCCATCCTTGGTGATGATATGGGCGTTATTGGAGGTACCTTCAGTAATCATGCCATCTTCGACAAGCCATGCATCATTGGCGCCTTCAGCAATAGCCGTGCGCTTGGCCAGTGAAGCAGGCAAAAGAGCCACGGTCTTGATGTCGCGGCGCTGCCAGCGGATATCCGGCTGTGAAATCACATCGAGACCCTTCTCGGCCACTTTGTCCATCTTGGCGCCACGCGACTGAGTAAACATGATAAGCGATGGCTTCAGGCCCTCGGACCAGAGGAAATTGCGATCTTCTGCACCGCGGGTCACCTGCAGATAGATACTGCCCGCCGCAATGGCGTTGCGCTCGATCAGCGTGTGCTGGATTGTTTCGATCTCTTCCATCGAGCAAGGAGCCGGAATATCGAGCTCTGCGAGCGATCGCTGCAGGCGCGCAAGATGTCCTGCATTGTCGACCAGCTTGCCATCAAGGATGGTCGAAACCTCATAAACACCGTCAGCAAACAGAAAGCCACGATCAAAAATCGAGATCTTGGCCTCTTCTTCTGGCAGATATTCTCCATTGACATAGACGATGCGAGACATGAAGAGCCCTTTCTTTTTCTTCTAATCTTTTCAATGATGGAAACCGATGAAACCCTTTGGAGCGTTGATCGACGCGAGGCCCCCGCTGCAGGAGACGAACACTTTATTATCGGCACTCAAGGAGAGTTTGCCTAACATTAGGACTGTCGGCGTATCATTACAATTGCCCCGAACTGCTCACCAACAGGCAAAGACAGTTATACACGGCAAAGCCGTTAGGACAATTTCACATATGGGAATCACCTTAGGCCTATGCGAGAAGCCCACTACCCGCCTCCGATCTGCTTGACAGACCTACGGATTGGGCAACATCTATCAAAAACACACTAAATGGACTCGCCTGACAAGCCATGATTGATCCAGCATCCTTGAAAAAGCCGGTAAGCAAATTGTCTTCCAAGCAGTTGGCAATCGGGTCTGTTTTGGTTGCCTTGGTGGTATTGGCGCTGAAATATGCAGCCTATGCCATGACCAACTCGGTCGGGCTCTATTCTGATGCGCTGGAAACCCTGATCAATTTGGCGGCCGCCTTTGCGGTTCTGATTGCCCTCTGGCTTGGTGAAAAGCCAGCTGACCATAATCACCAGTTCGGCCACCACAAGGCAGAATATCTCTCGGCGGTGGCTGAAGGGGTGCTGGTGGTTCTGGCTGCGATCGCCATTTTCATGGAAGCCTATGAGGTCTTCACTCATCCCCGGGATTTGTCGGTACCGACTATCGGACTGGTGCTCAACGGCCTTGGTGGTGTCCTCAATGCCGGCTGGGCCTTTACACTGGTGCGCATCGGCAAAAGGCTGCGCTCCCCTGCCCTTGTGGCGGACGGCAGGCATCTCTTTACGGATGTTGTTACTTCTATCGGCGTCATCGCCGGTGTCACGCTGGCCAAGCTCACCGGGCTCGTGTGGCTTGATCCGTTGCTCGCCATGTTTGTCGGCGTTTCCATTCTCTGGACGGGATGGGAGTTGATCAAAGGGTCATTAAGTGGTCTGATGGATGAAGCGATTGATCCTGAGGAGCTGTTGCAGCTGCGCACATCCATCATGGCCAATGCGGACGGAGCAATCGAAGCGCATGATATCCGCACGCGCCATGCTGGCCGAGTGATATTTGTGGAGTTTCATCTGGTGGTCCCCAGCCAGATGAGCGTCTATGACGCCCACGCCATTTGTGACAGAATCGAAAATGCCCTGCAAAAAGAAATGCCTCACGCCGTGGTGACGATTCACATCGAGCCTGAATATATGGCAAACAAGTCTGTGTTCGATGACAATCTGACGCTGGATTAAGGCCTACGGGCACGGCATTCCGATATCAAAAAGAAGCTCATGAAAACCGGTTGAGGCGCAAGGAATCATCCTGCGCTTCATGGGTGACGACCATCTATAACTATTGAGGAAATAAGAATAAATGGTCGGAGCGAGAGGATTCGAACCTCCGACCCTCTGGTCCCAAACCAGATGCGCTACCAGGCTGCGCTACGCTCCGTACCTCTGGTGGAGGCGCTTATAGCCTCCCCATCGCGGTATGGCAAGAGCATAAAAGACAAATTTCTAAACTCTTTGAAAGATTTCCACGTCGGATATCAGATCGGCTGCTTTTTCTGTCCTTAGAGCCCCTTTTCCGCCAAGACGAAGAGCGGACACCAAGCCGATTTATGAAAGATGGCCCTCACTTGTGAAAAATTTGGTTTAAAGCATTGCACGACCCATCGGCCTTCTGTATAGAAAGCCTACTCTAAGCCGGAGCAATTATTCGGGCTTGCTGGGGTGTGGCCAAGTGGTAAGGCATCGGTTTTTGGTATCGTGTATCGTAGGTTCGAATCCTACCACCCCAGCCAATTCTCTTCCTCAAAGCGATGTCTTTTCCCGCTTCTGATATTGAGGCTGATGAGGTCGTTTCTTCTCCATTTTTAAAATCCATGGATGCCATGCACTGGCTTGGTGTTTATGCGGCACCATTTCTTCCACACACAGATATGTCTGCCTGTCTTTCTGCCAGCAATCTGTGGCAGATCGTCCCAATGGATTTCGCACTCTACCCGCACCAGATGCGTATTTCACCATAGTTTCAGACCGATAGACCAAACCGAGCTTATGTGAGGCACTAATCGGTAAAGTGTGAGAAAATTGAACACACAACCAAGTGTTAAATCTTGGAGTGTAGATTTAGCCAGAGTTGAATATTAGTGTTGCGGTTTTCTCATGCAGAACATATTACCTCGCCAGGTTATTTTTCTGGCCTTTTCACTTTTGCTCGTGGTGTGCGGCTATCTGTTTTTACAGCAAGCACCCTATGGCCGAGCGATTTTTGACTTTATTTTTGTTCAGGATGGCGCTTACAGGATATCTCTGGGACAGGTGCCCCATATCGATTTCTTTTCACCAATCGGTTCACTGACGCTTTATTTGGCCAAGTGGGGAGAAGCGCTGTTTCCCCACAGCAACGCCTTTGTCTCCTTGCACATCATGACATGGCTGGTGCTTCTGCCTGTCTTCATGGCGCTCGTACCCCGTTTCAGATCCCATACAGAGTTCGGATGCGCCTTGCTGTTGTTGGCGCTGATCACACTGGTTCCCATGACACTGGACCAGACCCATCTTTCTGAAATCAGCTATTTTGCCACCTATAACCGCTTCGCAACCGCCCTGCTCCTTTTGGCCGGGCTCTGGTATATGCTACCCAAATCGCGGTTTGATGCCATTCTGCTGGCCTATCTGCTCGGCCTGCTGTTCTTCTTGAAAATTACCGCTTTTCTGGTGGTCTGCGGCATACTGCTCGCATCCGTTATTCTGGGGCGCAGCCGATGGACGGCCATCCTTGGCGGAATATGCCTGTTTTGGTCTCTGCTGCTTGGGCTGGAATTACAGAGCGGCTTCATCTCGTCCTATATCAGCGATATTCACTCCATGCTTTCAGTCAATCAGGGCGGAGCCGTTTACAAGCTATTCTATACCGCTTTCACCTATTGGCTGGCGGGTAGCTTCGTTGCCTTTATTGGTTTGGCCGCGCTCGCACGTCTCTTTATCTTTCAGAAGGGACGCGCATTTCGCTGGTCTGCCATCATTACCGATGAGGCTTATGCCATTGATACTGTGCTGCTCATGGCAGCTGCCTTCATGGCAGAGAGCCAGAATACGGGAGGGTTGGGGCTGATCGCCGGGATTGCGTGCCTGTTTGGAGCAGCAGCCTGGGAGCGCCATAAGGTGACCTCGGCGCTTCTGCTGGCAGCGACACTGTTTCCCGTTGCCGACATGGTTGTTCATCGCGGCATGAAGGTGCTTGTGAGAGAAAAACAACCTGCCATCGAGCAAAAACTGGATGTCTTGATTCCCGGAACGCGCGTTCCCTTACCGACCGATGAGGGGAGCCAGTTTTTCGGACAATTGATTGAACAGCAAAGAGATCGCATCCGCGCCCTTCAGACCGATCGCTTTTTCCTTACATATGACCCGACATCCAATGCTCCGGCAGTCAATCTGGCTCAGCTTTACGCCATTCTGGATGCCGCCCGGATATTCAGGGAAAAGGGGCTTGGGGACACGGTACAAAGCACGACCACGATCGCCTTTTCCGATCCGTTCGGTCGCTTGCTCGGCCTGACGCCAGCCAAACATACCACACTGGTTATGGATATAGGACGAACCCTTCCAGAGCCCTCTATTGAGGAGGCCCGCGCCTATCTGGCAAGCGCCGACGGGATTTTTGCCGATCTTTGCAATGTTACCGATATGAATATCACGCCTTATTATCTGGCTGCTCTGGAACAGGATTTCAAAAAGACGCATCTGAATAGCTGCTGGGATTTCTATGCTCGGAGAGGGGAATAGCCGATGAAGGACAAGATGCCGAGTGAGCAGACCAAATTGGCGCTTCCTCTCGTTCTGGATCTGGACGGCACCGTTGTGCGCAGCGACATGCTTCTGGAAGCCATGCTGGTCTTTCTCAAGAAGCGTCCATGGGATATTTTTCTGATCATCTGGTGGATGCTCAAGGGGCGTGCGCTCTTGAAGCATAAACTGGCAAACGAAACGGATATCGACATCCAGTCCCTGCCGCTCAATCAGGCCCTGCTTTCCTATGTGGCCGAGCAGGGCGAAAGAGGGCGTCCCATCTATGTGGCAACAGCGGCCAATGTGAGTGTTGCCAAACAAGTTGCCGCCCGCCTGCCCAACATACGCGAAGTCATCGCCAGTGATGACCAGACCAATCTCAAAGGTCCTCAAAAGGCGCGTGTCCTGCAAGAGCGCTTCCCTCAAGGCTTTGCCTATGCCGGCGATGCAATGGCCGATCTTTCCGTATGGAAGGGCGCAAAGGCCGCTGTTGTTGTGGAAGCGCCAAGGCAAGTGGTATCAGCCGCCCAGAAGCACACGACAATCGAAAAGATCTTGCCGCGCCATTCCCTATGGAAGCCCTTCATCAAGGCGATCAGGCCCCATCAATGGGCCAAAAACGGGCTGGTTTTCGTTCCGCTGTTTCTTGCGGGCAAACTTGGAGACGCGCAGGCGATCATGGCAGCATTTGTTGCTTTCTGGGGCATCAATCTTGTTGCGTCGGCCACGTATCTCGTCAATGACCTGCTCGATTTGTCAGACGACCGGCGACACTGGTCCAAAAATAAGCGGCCGCTCGCCAGTGGTGATCTGCCCATAAGGATCGGTATCCTGTCTGTACCTGTAATTTTACTTCTCGGTCTCGCCTTGTCACTGCTGGCGGGCAAGAGCGCCCTGCTCATTGTTATCACCTACATCGCGGCCACGCTGGCCTATTCCTTTGGCTTAAAGCGCTATCCCATCATTGATGGCTTCACGTTGGCGAGCCTTTTTACCCTGCGACTGGGGCTGGGGATTGCTGCTGCGGGAACCATTGCCTCACCGTGGCTTCTGGTCTTTTCCATGTTTCTGTTTGGCTCGCTCAGCTTCGCCAAGCGCCATACGGAAGTATCCGGCGTTCTCTTGCGCGGAGGAGACGAAGTGCGCGGACGGGGCTACCAGACCCTTGACCTGCCGCTTATTCTTGCGAATGGAGTTGCCACAGGCATCTGCGCCGTACTTATTCTGGTGCTCTATATTATTGACGATGCCTTCACACAGACCTTTTATGGCGACATCACATGGCTATGGGGGTTTCCGATCTTCCTGTTTCTGTTCATTTCGCGCATCTGGCTAATGTGTCAGAGGGGGCTGATGAAGGATGACCCCGTTGCCTTTGCCATAAGAGACCGGATGAGTCTGGCCCTTGGAGGCGGAATGGTCACCTGCTTCGCGGCAGCATGGATAGGAATCACATGATGGTCGTTGCAAAATTGATGCTGGATATGCGGGTACGGTTTCTTGTGGCCGGAGGCAGTGCTGCCCTTCTCAACTGGGGCATACGCTTTTTATTCAGCCTGTATCTTCCCTATCTATTAGCGGTCTGTCTGGCGCTCGTGGTGGGCATGATCTACGGGTTTATCATCTATCGTTACTGGGCATTCGTTTCGCCGCGCAGCCGCTCTGTGTTTCTTGAAATTCGCGATTTCATTCTGGTCAATATCGCAGGCGGACTGGTTACGATCATTGTCGCCTATGCGCTTAACTGGGTGTTGGGCGGACTACCGCTTCCCACAATTGTGATCGAGGGCTTTGCCCACGCCACAGGCATTGCAGCTGGTGCGGTCGTCAATTATCTGGGGCACAAGAATATCACATTCGATGTCTAGGAGGCGCAGGCACACGGACACTTTTCTTGCTTCCCAGTGTCCGTGTTTCCATGCTTAAGCCCAACCACCACCATGCTTCATGCAATAGGGGGTATTGGCCTTGTCGCGTATCTAGTGGCTGTGGCGCGGAACTGTCGTGTTGCCAACGTCAAGATAGCTATCGGCGCCCTCGATGATCATCCCTTCTGCAAACGGGCGAACAGACTTGCGGAACATCTCCTGCCATGGCGTCTGGCTTTGCGGATTGCTCGGACCACCGCTTGCCAACAAGGCATCCCGTCTCTTTGCAATTTCTTCCTCAGACAGCAGGAGTGTCACACGTCTGGCATCAAGATCAACGCGCAGATGGTCCCCGTCCCTGATGATGGCGAGATTTCCCCCTGCCGCCGCCTCGGGAGACGCATTGAGGATAGAGGCAGCACCGGATGTGCCCGACTGTCGCCCATCGCCGATGCAGGGCATGTCATGGACACCCTGCTTGATCAGGTAGGATGGCGGGCGCATATTGACCACTTCCGCCCCGCCAGGAAAACCAATGGGCCCTGCTCCGCGCATCACCAGCAGGCTTTCGGGTGTAATAGCCAGTGATGGATCATCGATCCTTTTGTGAAAGTCTTCCGGACCATCAAACACGAAGACCGGGCCTTCAAAGGCATTCGGGTCTTCGGGATTGCTCAAATAACGAGAGCGGAACTCCTCGCTGATACCGGATGTCTTCATGATGGCATCGTCAAAGAGATTGCCGCCCAGTGACACAAACCCTGCCTTGGCAGTCAGGGGATCGCTCAGCGGGTGAATGACATCGCGGTCTTCGATCTGGCAATCGCGGTAGAGTGCAATAAATGGCTTGCCAGAGGCTGTCATCACATCCGGATGGGGAATAAGCCCGGCACGCAGCAATTCCCCGATGATAGCAGGCAGCCCCCCTGCCCGATAGAAATCCTCACTGAGATATGGCCCCGCTGGCTGAATATTGGCCAATAGAGGAACCTCATAACCAATGGCGTCCCAATCCTTATTCGTCAATTCCACACCGAGATGGCGCGCTACGGCATTCATGTGGATCGGCGCATTGGTCGAGCCCCCCAGTGCCGAGCAAACGACAATCGCGTTTTCGAAAGCCTCTCGGGTCATGATGTCCGATGGCTTCAGATCTTCATGCACCATACCGACGATGCGTTCCCCCACCTTGTAGGAAATCCGCGCGCGCTCACTATAGGGAGCGGGAATGGAAGCTGAGCCGGGCAGCTGCATTCCGAGCACCTCAGCTAGGGAGTTCATAGTAGAGGCAGTGCCCATGGTGTTGCAATAACCAACCGAGGGCGATGAAGAGGCTGCCATTTTGAGAAATTCCTTGGCGTCGATTTCCCCTGCTGCAAATTGCTGACGCGCTTGCCAGATGATCGAGCCCGAGCCAGAGCGCTTGCCCTTGTACCAGCCATTGAGCATGGGGCCCACAGAGAGAGCCAGCGCGGGAATATTGACCGTTGCGGCTGCCATCAACAGAGCGGGCGTCGTCTTGTCGCAACCAATATTGAGCACCACGCCATCAATCGGGTAACCATGCAAGGCTTCGACCAGCCCAAGATAGGCAAGGTTTCTATCCAGCATGGCTGTGGGCCGTTTGCCGGTTTCTTGTATGGGGTGTACCGGGATCTCCATAGCAATCCCACCAGCGGAGCGAATGCCCTCTCGCACGCGCTTGGTCAGCTCCAGATGGTGTCGATTGCAGGGCGACAGGTCTGATCCGGTCTGGGCAATACCTATGATCGGCTTGCCTGATTGCAGTTCGTCTAGCGTCAAACCATAATTTGGATAATGTTCCAGATAGATAGCCGTCATTTCGGGATTTGACAGATCATTGAACCAGAGTTCGGAGCGGAGCGGGCGTCGCTTTTTGGGATCGGACATGGAGGGTTCCTGACGGTTTTTCTAGCTTCCCTCATGCAATGACCTGCAAATCATCGTTAAATGGCTGAAGGGGGAAAGCTTTTATTGGAAGGCTATAGATTTTTCCCATAGGCATAAGGGCTGACAGGAAGAATTTCAATGAAAATGCTCTCAGAGTTGGCTCTGTCGTGCCCGCTCCATCGCCTCGCCGAAACTGCCCTCACTTTTTACCCTTGATGCCGACAGCGTCGCCCGCATGAGGCAACGAATATGACAAAAAGGGCCTATCCTCCGTAAACTGACAATATTGTTTTACTCAATACAAAACAATACCCTAGATAAAACAACACAAATTCCACAACCAACACTCATTTCAACCCTGAATTTACATGAATCATATTGTACATCCATGAAATTAAATCCTTTGTTAACCATGATAATCAACTTTTAACTTAAGGAGACGTCGGTATTTCTGGATAGCGACAAGATATTACATCCCAAACAGGATATAGCGATCATGAGTGAGTATCAGCAACGAAACTCGCAAAACTTAGATAGTAAGACTGATTCAACTGGTGCGAGAGATATTTTATCTCGATTCAAGATCGGGCAACGGATCTATGGTGGTTTTCTTGTCCAGATTGCCTTGATAGTCACCCTGTCGATTATGGGGATCCTGGCATTCAGAGATCAGATTGTTCAGTTCGATGCCTATGGAGACATGGCCAAGGACACCAAACTTATAGATAGCCTGAGCGCAGAGGTCGTAAAGACTCAGCTAGCACAACGGAACTATTTCCGAACATCTGCAGATGACGAAAAGGCCGCTTTTCTTAAGCAATATAAAGATGTCAGCGCACTGATGGAACAGGCGCAATCTACCATTGAGCATCCGGAGAGAGCCCGCCATCTTGACCAGATCGCGAAGGCGCTCAAAGACTATAAATCCGGATTTGACGAGGTTGCCAATCTCATCGACCGCCGCAATATACTGGTCTACAAGGAACTTGGCGCGAAAGGGCTCGCAATGCGGGAAAACCTGACCACCATTCGTTCAGGCGCCTTCTCTGCGGGTGACTATGAGTCGGCGAGTTTTGCCGGAATTGCGCAGGAGCATCTGCTGCTTGCACGTCTTTATGTGATGAAATTCCTTGATGACAACAGCGATGAAGCCGCACAGCGCACGACAAGCGAGCTGCAGGCTCTCAACAAGGCTTTGTCTGACTTGCACACTTCTCTCCTAAATCCTCAAAGGCAGGCTCTTCAAGAGAAAACCGCCACTCTTGCAAAGGATTATCAGGCAGCGACCAAGGAGCTGACCAATGTGATCCTTGAGCGCAATACCATTCTGGATGGCAAACTGAATACAAGCACTGACACCATATTCAGCGCAGCTGAGGCGACATCAGTTTCCGCAGATCGAGATGAAACAACGATGCGTGAACAGGTTTACGCCAGCCTCTCCAGTGCTGAGAGCGGCCTGATCACGATTGCTGTCATAGCTTTGGTGATAGCCCTGGCTGGCGCCTTCATCATCGCACGTGGCATTACCTCACCTGTCAATGCACTGACACGGTCCATGCAGCGTCTCGCAGACGGCAATGTGGATACCGGCATCCCCGGCCAGAGCAGAAAAGACGAGTTGGGCGACATGGCCCATACAGTCGAGATATTCAAGCAGAATATCGTAAAGGCCAGAACACTGGAAGCCGAGCAGCAGGAGAACAAGCGAAAGGCCGAAGAAGAGAAACGCCAGATCATGATGCAGATGGCGGATGAGTTCGAGCGTCAAGTCGGCTCCATCGTTCAGGCAGTTTCTTCCAACTCGGTTGAACTCAATGCCAGCGCCAAATCCATGACCAGCGTGAGTGAACTGACCTTGCAGCAGGCCACGCAGGCAGCCTCGGCATCTCAGCAGACGACAGCCAGCGTCCAGACGATCGCAACAGCCACCGAAGAAATGACCAGCACCATCGCCGAAATTGCTCATCAGGTGGCCACGGCCTCCCGCTCAGCAAACGACGCGGTCAACAAGGTCAGCTCGACCAACGAACAGATGGCTGTGCTTTCGGAAACCGCGAGCAACATCGGCAAAGTGGTTGAAATGATCTCCACGATTGCGGAACAGACCAATCTGCTTGCCCTCAATGCAACCATCGAGTCGGCTCGGGCCGGTGAAGCTGGCAAAGGGTTCGCGGTTGTGGCCGGAGAGGTGAAAGCCTTGGCAGGGCAAACCGCCAAGGCGACCGATGAAATCGCCAAGCAGATTGCAGAGGTTCAATCGGCCACCGAACAGTCGTCCGCTTCCATGGAAGAAGTCAGCCACGTCATCCAGCATCTCAACGAGATTTCGACGGCTATTGCTGCGGCGATGGAAGAGCAGAATGTCGCTATCAGCGAGGTTTCCAGCAACATCCATCAGGCAGCGAAGGGCACGGAGCTGGTCAACGAGAATATCGACTCCGTCAACAAAGCCTCGCAGGAAGCTGGAAGCGCTTCCAGTCAAGTGCTCGCTTCGTCTGGCGAGTTGGCCGAGCAGTCCGAGATGCTCAAGGCCGAGGTGGACAAATTCATTGATCAGGTCCGGGCGGCCTGATCCCCCTCCCCTATGCACATGCAAACGAAAACAGGGCATCCCAGCGGTGCCCTGTTTTGATAATTATGACTGTCTGCAATGCGCATCCCCTAGAGGATAAAATCTCCAAAGGAGAGATGGGTCACGTCACGCAATTCCACTTCGAAATCCGCAACAGCATCTCCATCCGTATCAGCATAGAGCGTGGCGTCGCCATTGTTTGTTTCATACCAGATTGAATTTGCTTCAGCCTGCATGCCAGCGAAATTAAATGACCGATTGCCATCCAGATTTTCATTGGCATCTATCTGAGCCAGATCGATCACATCCTCGCCGCTATCGAAGAGGAAGATGACGTCGTGATCTGGTCCGGAGGGACTGTCTTCGTCAGTTATGAAAACAAAGGTATCCTTGCCTCTGTCATTTCCGGCAAACATCACGTCGCTTCCCAAACCACCGACGATGCGATCAGCACCGACACCAGCGTAGAGTTTGTCATCGCCGAAATTACCACGCAAGGTATCGTGACCATTATCGCCATGTATAATGTCGTCGCCATCGCCCCCTAACAGGGTGTCATCGCCATTGCCTCCACGGGCGAAATCATTGCCATTTCCCCCCACCAAAGTGTCGTCACCATTGCCACCAAACAGCTTATCCCAGCCAACGTCTCCGTTGAGATAATCATTTCCATTGTGCCCATAAAGACGATCATTTCCATAGCCACCCAAAAGGGAGTCATTACCAGCGAAGCCCAGCAGCGTGTCATGCCCATAAAGGCCATTCAGCATATTCTGCGCCATTGTGCCTTTGATGACATTGTTCTGCATATTGCCCACGCCCATGAACGCGAGGCCTGTGAGGGTTAGATTTTCAACATGTTGGCTGTTGTCTCTCAATATGTAGCTCGCAGAGCTGATGATGAGATCCGTGCCCTGACCAACATATTCAAAGACCTTGTCCTGAGTGTCATTGACGACATAGGTGTCGTTCCCCAAATTACCATGCATCTTGTCTTCGCCAAGGCCGCCATCAAGATAGTCGTTTCCCTGGCGGCCAAAGAGCTCATCTGACCCCGTTCCACCTAGCAAATAGTCAGCGCCCCTCTCACCAACGAGCGTGTCATTGCCACTGTCCCCTTGAATATAGTCGTCGCCAGCACCGCCATGTATCTGATCATTGCCATTCTTGCCGATCATGTAATTGCTCTTGTCATCCCCCCAAAGGGAATCCGCCCTGAATGTGCCCTCATGCTGCAACGTCTTGAGAATTTGGGACATCGGCACGCGCACAATGCTCTCCACCGTATCCTTGTCTTTGGGGACCAGATTCGCCGAGTTGGTCACAAGATAGGCATAGTTTCCGTCAGCAGAATAGCTGATGCCCGTTATGCCTTTGTTGGGATGAACGGGGCCTGTAAAGTCAAGCGTTTCAAACTCTCCCGAGCCAAGGCGGGTATAGACGACGTCGGGACGCATATTGACATCATCGGCAAGGAGATTGTTTGAAGAGGTCGTGAACTCGACGATATGCGTTCCCGGAATGAAACGCGCAAACAGATCATCGCCATTGGATTCCACTCCATCTGATCGCTCAGACACGCGGATCGTATCGCCGGTAAGCATGTCATAGGCGAAAACATCAATGTCGTTGTTCCTGTCGTTGGCGACCAGATTGCTGGCAGCGCTCTCAAACAGCAGATACCGCCCATCTGAGGAAAAACCGCCCACAGATACGGAAGCGCCATTCGCAGCGCCGCCATTCAGGGCCTTGCTGACCAGCGTCACATCACCGGTATTGAGGTCTTTGATATAGACATCGGATGAGAAATTGGTGTCGGTCGGGCTTAGATTGTTGGCATTGCTCCAAAAGGCGACTTTGGTGCCATCGGGCGAGAAAATGGGATTGTAGGACGATCCGTTGGCCTCGGTCCCGTCTGCGGCGACAGAAATACGCGCGACATCGCCAGTTGCGAGTTCTTCAACGAAAATATCCGTGACACGATTGGTGTCGTTGGCAACAGTAGTGCTGTTGGCACTGGCATAGGCAATATGACTGCCGTCATTGGAATATCCAAACTGGCTCAAATGCCATTTCACATCCTGAGAGAAGGGATAGTCCACGGTGCTGATGTCTTTTGCAATCACTCGCGTTGTGCCGAGATTGACATCGCGGATATAGAGATTGAAGCCCTCACCGAAGCCATTCGTGGTGAAGGCAACCTCCGTTGGGTTGTCAGGGTTCTGAAGCGCGCTGCCGCGCCAGGCGCTGTAGTCTGCTATTGCCCCGTTTGAACTGACATCAACATTGAAAGTGCGGCCGGTTGCGGTATCGCGCAAAAAGATATTCTGCCCGACTCCATCCTGAGGCGTCAGATTTGTCGAGTCACTTGCAAAGACCACATAGCGACCATTGCCTGCTGCGGAATATGCAAAGGCGGGGCCGTTGGCATTTACCCCGGACGTCGACATGGAAATAAGCTTTGGCAAGGCAGGCATAGCAGCTCCCGAAATTGCTCATCAGAAATCAAAAAGCAACTATAGGTATGGAAGAGAAATCTTATAAAATCATTATGATATATACCTATCAGGTGATATCGGAAGACCTATGGTCACGCATCCTCATCAAGCCATTGAAATCAAACTCGTTTTCACCCCCCCATGCAGCAAGTATTTTTGGACAGCAAACAGAGTGGCGCATGACGCCTGCCTTCTGCCACCATGTGTGTGTAAGAATGATGTTTAGGCATCTGATATACAGCTTCTGTCGAACTTCAGATGCCCGGATACCTGTATACCCAAATGCAACGCCCTCGCCTACGCTTTGCAACAGGAACGAAGGCGCAATTATATCTCCCAATTGCTTCTTGGCTATCCGGCGACCAGCGCCTCAACTTCCGCTCGCGAAGGCACGGCTTCGCCTGCACCGCGCCGCGTAGTGGCCAAGGCCCCTGCCGCTGCAGCAAATTTGAGTGCATCCAGAAGGCTCTTGCCCTCAGCCAGAGCAGCGGCGAGCCCTCCGTTGAAGCTATCACCAGCAGCGACCGTATCAATGGCCTTAACATAATAAGGGTCTATGTGGCCCGACCCCTCCTCTCTTGAAGCATAGGCCAGCCCTTTGGCACCTAGCTTGACCACAGCAAGCTTAGGTCCCATCGCGAGCAACCTTTTAGCCAGAGTTTCTGCTTCCAGAAAGTTACCTGGCATGGTTCCGGTTATCGCGGCAGTTTCGGTCTCGTTCGGGGTGATGATATCCGCTTGTGCAATTAAAGCGTCCATATGACCTTCCGAGATGGGGGCAGGATCTAGGATGACGGTTGCCCCTGCGGCTTTGGCCTTACGCATTGCCGCGATGGTCGCATCAAGAGGCGTTTCCAGCTGGAAGAGCGCCACCTTGGCCCCCTTGAACACATCCGCATCAGGCCCTTCATCTGGCCAGGCCATATTGGCTCCACCAACCACCGTTATCGAATTCTGCGAACTTTCATCGACATGGATCAGCGCGATACCACTCTCCGCTCCATTGATGGTGACGAGATGGCTCGTGTCCACCGTCATGGCCTCTAAATCAGCGCGCAGTTTGTCGGCAAAACTGTCCTCCCCAACAGCGGCGACAAATTTCACCGGACAGGTGGCCAATCGGGTGGCGGCCACCGCCTGATTGGCGCCTTTGCCGCCAAGTCCGGTCTGGAAGCTGCCCGCATGACTCGTCTCGCCAGCCACCGGCAAATGCTGAACAGAAACAGTCATATCAAGATTGACAGACCCGAATATAGTGATCGACATGTGGCTCTCCTTCGGCCTGCTCTGCGCGCTTTTGCGCATGCCCTCATGGCAGCTCGCTCTTCCGAGCTGCTCCGGCAAATACGGACTTTTGTGGAATGGGTAAAAATCCGGCAGGCAATCAACATGCAAGGGAATGCCGATTGCCTGCCTTCAGTCCAAGAGCTGACTGCCCCAGTCAGCTCCAGGGAGGATTTACAGAATGATCACTCGCTACCAACGCCCAGCGCGGTCATCACTTTTTTTGTTTGGGCTTCATGCCCCTTGATGAAGGCTGCAAAGCCAGCGGAATCCATATATTGTGTGCCGAAACCGCGATCTTTCATACCAGTCTGGAAACGCTCGGACTCATAGGCGACCTTCAATTGCGCCTCGATTTCCTTGACCAATGCCGGGTCCATGCCTGCAGGACCGGCAACACCACGCCATGTGCCACCGGTCACATCCTTGCCGGTGATTTCCTTGGCGGTCGGTACATCAGGATAGCGCTCTAGCCGATCGCTGGACAGAACAGCAACAGTCTTGACCATGCCAGCATCTGTCAGGGCATCGGTTTCAGGAATGGAGCAGAGCACCACATCCATGCCGCCAGAGGCAAGTTCCTGCAAACCGGCAGCCGAGCCGGAAGCAGGGATCAGGTTGATTTTGGCGACATCAATGCCTTCGGCCATCATCAGGGAAATAAACGGAATATCCCAGCTGGCGCTGCATGTACCGCCGCAAGAGATCCGCAAGGAAGCAGGATCTTTCTTCAGCGCGGCAACAATATCATCAAGCGATTTCAAGTCGGAACTGACACCGACATGGATCGCAGACGGGTCGACATTGACCAGAGACAAAGGCGTGAAGCTGTCAGCGGTAAAATCGGCCTGCCCGAGAATTTTGAACTGTGCAAAGGGCGATAGCTGCCCCATTGTGTAGCCATCAGGCTTGGCGGTGCTGTAGGTCGTGTAGCCGACAATGCCGCCACCCTGTGCCTGATTGATCACATTGACCGGCTGCGAAGTCTGGCTTTCCAGTTCACGGGACAACAGTCGAAATGTAAAGTCGCTGCCACCGCCGGCACCGGCGACAACAATCATGCTGACCGGTTGGTCTGGCCATGCAAGGGCTGGCCCTGCCAAAAGCGTAGCCATGGCACTGGTGCAAAGAATTGTGCGGATAATTCTGCGGGACCTGTTCATGATATTCTCCTCCACTCAACAGGAATATTCTTTAAGAAAGTACCCTGTCGGCACCGCTCAGGAAGCGGTGTCGGCAAGTGAGCCGTCGTTCTTCGCGTCGCGAGACGCGAAGAGTTTGAGACCGATGATCAGGGCCCACACCAGAATGGTGACGGCACCGATCGTTCCTCCAATCGGTCGGTTGAAGAAAGTTAAGAGATCGCCTTGGGATTTAAGCATTGTGGTCATGAAGGTCTGCTCGAGCAGCGGACCAAGAATGAGCCCCAGAATGGCCGGAGCCAGAGGCACTTCATTCTCTTCCATCACATAGCCAAGCAAACCGAACAGCGCGACGAGGCCAACGGCAAAAAGCGTATTCTCGACCGAAAATGCCCCCAGAATGCAGAAGAGCAGAATGACCGGAGAAATGATGCTCGTTGGCAAGCGCAAGATCAGACCAAAGCCGCGGATGCAGGCAATGCCAAGCGGTAGCATCAGAAGATTTGCCAGAAAGAAGATCGCAAAGATCGCATAGATGACCTGAGGCTGGTTAAGAAACAGCGTCGGCCCCGGGTTAACCCCTTTGATGAACATGACGCTGATGACAATTGCGGTAATCGCATCACCGGGAATGCCGAATACGGTTGCCGGAATGTAGGCGCCGCCCAAGCTGGCATTGTTGGCCGCACTGGCTGACATGATGCGCTCCACCGCCCCTTCTTCGGTATCGCTATTGCCACGCTTGGACGATTTTTTCGCCAGAGCGTAGGAAATCCAAGCGGCGATGTCGGATCCGGCTCCGGGCAAGGAACCGACGACCGTGCCGAGCAGGCTGCCCCGAAGCAATCCGATCTTATGCGGCCACATCAGCTTGACCACTGTTTTGACAATTGAGGCAGGTTTTGCCTTCTCCGACATCTGTCGATCCTGTCCGTAACTGTTGCGCAGTAATTCCGAAACAGCGAACAGGCCGATCAGCACGGGAATGAGCCCGAGCCCGCCAACCAAATTGGTCGAGCCGAAGGTAAATCGAGGCATGCCGGAAATCGGATCAAGCCCCATGGTCGCAAGGAACAGGCCGAACAGCAAAGAGGCAAGCCCCTTGAGCAAGGACGGACCGGCCACGAAGGTGGCACAGCTCAACCCCAAAACCCCGAGCCAGAAATATTCAACGCTGGAGAAGGACAGCGCAATGCGGGCCAGCCAAGGGGCGCAGAGCGTCAGGATGGTTGCGCTGGCTACACCACCGAAGGCGGATGCAAACAGCCCGGCCCCTAGTGCCGTCGCCGATTTGCCCTGCCGGGTCAGCTTGAAGGCATCATCTGTATAGGCCGCCGAGGCAGGCGTGCCCGGCATGCGCAGCAGTGCGCCCGGAATATCACCGGCGAAAATCGCCATGGCAGATGCCGTGATGATGGAAGCAATCGCAGGGAGCGGAGCCATAAAGATAATGAAGGGGACAAGCAAGGCCGTTGCCATCAGAGCTGTCAGCCCGGGAATGGAGCCAATAGCAAGCCCATATGCAGCAGATGCGACGATCACCAAAAGCAGATAGGGATCGGCTAGCTGCGCCAGAATTGTACCAGCGTCTACCATATGAACAATCCTGAAATTGGAGTGAGTAGCCCCCATGAAAGGGGGACATGCAGAATGGAGGCAAACAGGATGTTGACCACCAGCGCGGTTATCAGCGCTACGGCGAAAGCCACTTTCCATCGCACGCCATTGGCTATCTGGATCATTGCGAGCAGAATTGTCGCTGTGGCGAGAAAGCCCAGAGGCGTAACAGCCAGCCAATAAAAGAGAATTGCGATCGGAATGATCCAGAAACGAAAGACGAATTGGCGGTTTTCCAGCCAGCGCGGCCGGTAAAACAAGGGCTTGTCACGCCCGGTTACATACCCTTGGACGATGAGCCCGCCACCAACCAACACAAGGCCGATGCCGATAAGCAGGGGAAAGAATCCCGGCCCGTAATTCAAATGGCGAGGCGGCACCAGACTCTGGGAGTAGAGCGCAATCGCCCCTCCCAGAATGGCCACGACCAAGCCGACGATACTATCATGAGCTTTCATGGAATTTTCTCTTGTTACTTGCTGTAACCGAGGGCAGCCATCACACGCGCGGTGTCCTCTTCATGGCTCTTCATCAAGACGGCGAGATCTTCGGTGGGCATCCATTTGACGCCGAAATTGGCCGTCTTCATTGCATTCTTGAAGCTATCGGACTGCACGGCCTTTTGGGCGGCGTCTTCCCACGCCTTGATAATGTCATCAGAAACACCCGCAGGCCCGCCAAGCGCGCGCCATGTGCCGCCATCCACCGGATGACCCATGACTTCACCGGCAAGAGGCACATCTTCAAAGCCGGGCACCGGTTCCGGGCTCAAGACCCCCAAAGGACGCACAAGACCGGCAGAGATGAGCCCTGAGGCTTCAGGCAAGGAGACTGTTTGGAAATCGACACCACCGGAGGCCAGCTCTTGCAATCCTGTGGCTGCGCCCTGTCCCGGAATCCAGGTGATCTTTTCAACATCGATGCCGTAATCCATCATCATGCCGGCAACGGGTACATCCCAGACGCTTCCGCAGCCGCCACTGCAATGGATCTTGTATTTCGAAGGCTCGGCCTTGATTGCGTCCAATGCGTCAGCCAACGTCTCGAAAGGCGAGGACGCAGATGTAACGAGTGAGGAAGAGTCCCCATTAAAATTGGCCATTGGTGAAAAATCCGCTCCGGCGAAATCAGCCTGACCAGTATATTTGTAGCCAGCATAGGGAAACAGCAAACCGACGGTATAGCCATCCGGCTCGGCATTGACCATGCTTGTCAAGCCGACGACGCCACCGCCCTGCCCCTGATTGATGATGCTGACCGTCCACCCCATTTCCTGCTCGATGCTGCGAGCCAGAATGCGTGTGGTGGTATCGCCTCCGCCGCCAGCGGCAGCGGGAACGATGATTGTAACGGGCCTTGTTGGAAAATCAGCAGCCCAGCCAACGGACACCATAAACGGCACTACAGTGAGCGCCAAAAGATAGTTGCGTGAGCAAATCATCGAAAACCTCCCATTCCTCGACACAAATAGGAATAAACGATGACCGATACTTTTTCAATCCCACATTTCGGAATTAAACCAATTGACCAGTTTTAGAGATCACAAATTCGGGTTCCAGCCCAGACTTTTCGAAATTTCATCTGCTGTATTGGCAACAGCAGAGGCCAAACCGAGCACACGAGGCATCGGCATGCGCTCAGTTGTGCCTGAAACACTGATGGAAGCGAAGACTTGTCCACGCGAATCCCGAATTGGAGCACCAACACAGCGAATGCCCAATTCGTTTTCCTCATCGTCGATTGCGTAGCCGTTTGTACGCACTGTCTCCAGCTCTTTCTTGAGCGCAGAAAGGTCGGTGATGGTTTTTTCGGTGCGGGCTTCGAGCCCTTCCTCTTTGGCGATTCTATTGACGAGCTTGTCGTCCTGATAGGCCAGAAAGGCTTTACCAACACTGGTGCAATAGGTCGGGGCCCCCTCGATTGTCGTCAGGGTCGTCAATCTGTTCTCACCCATTTCCTCGCGCTCGATACAGACCATATGGCTGCCGTCAAAGATATGCAGATGCACAGCTTCGCCTGTCAGCTGATGCAACGAGAGGATATGCGGCCGCGAATTGCCGGTTAAATCCAGGTTGGCGATGACCACGCTGCCGAAATAAAACATTTTCAAACCAAGACGATAGGTCTGTCTTCGCCCGTCCTGATCAAGCATGCCAACATCTCTTAAAGACGCGACGATGCGGTGCACCGTGGTACGCGGGAGCCCGGTTGTTTCCACGATTTCACTGATACTCAATTGCCCCCTGGCACGGGTAAAGCAATTGAGGACCGTCATCATTTTTGTAAACAGCTTTGCGCCCGCTTCGTTTCCGCCGGCATCATTTTTTTTGACCATTGTTCTTTCCAAGCTTTTTTAAGAGGCGCCAGACTGAGAAGTCCTATCGTCATGCAACAGAAGCTCTCGCCCTCATTTGAACAGGTTTAATTCTTGTTTCGAGGCAAAATTGCAAGTCAATTTACCGTCGTTCGCGCGTTTCCTTCATGCGTACGCAGCCCGGCCTGCGCTTCAAATTCCAAAACCCTTATTTAAGGGGGATATATTTCAGAAATAATCCACAATACGGAACATAGCAACTCAGACTGTTGGAGAATCTCCACCATTGACCATCAAATAAATAATATAAATAGTAATTTTTACCGATTACAACCCTTTATTCTACTATTCACAATTAAGCAAGAATCGCTAAAAAGCAGCAATTCCCTTAGCTTTTCTGCCGATTGCAGAATCTCACATCGGCAACCCATACTCGACTGAATTGGCCTGAAAGGTTACCCACCGGAATAGTGCACCCTTTGAATGGGTTTCGAAGTGCAAATTCAGCAATTGGTATTACGGTATATTCCAAATTACGGAATATTCCTCACCAAGATGTACGAGCCATAGTGACTGATGATCAATTTATTCGCCGCTCGAAAAAATCCCAATCATGCCCAGCCTGCCAGCAGCGCCGAACCAATGACGCAGCAATTGATGGTCTTGTTGACACTTACAGCAGAGACGAAACCCGATAACCACTTTTATATCTTTTTGTAATTATTATATTTTTCTATTTTTTCTGCAGCAAGACATTTGCTATGCCTGCCTTGAGCATCCCCTTTTCACTCGTTCTGCAGAAGCGCCAAGACACCTCATTTCAAGCTCAAGAAAGCACGGTTTCTCTCAAGCCTTCACTTCATTTGGGGCGATAGCCATAAATGGACATTGAAAAGATACAATTTGCCTAACTTCCAATTGTGGATAATAATTGCGGAAAATATCGCATCTTTCTTCCACATTATGGGATTGAATATATTTTTGTTGACTTAAATTCCATTTTGAATAAACCTAACAATCAATCTCATACTCCCACCGTCAACCGGGAGTGCCCGAGGTGACATCCTGAACAACCAAGGAATTTAGACATGAAACACGCTTCAGGCCTTATGCCAGCATGTATGACGATCTGGAACGACGATCAGACCTACAGCAAACCCAAAATGGAAAAATATCTGCGCTGGTTGATCGATCAGGGCGCGCAGAATCTTTCCATCTGCGGCAGCACCGGCGAAAATATCGCCATGAACCCGACCGAACAGAAAGAAATTCTCGAGCATGTTCTCGGCTTCATTGATGGTGAAGTGCCTATTTATTGCGGCACAGGCTTCTATTCGACCATTAACACCATCGACATGAGCAAGTTTGCTCAGGACAAGGGCGCCGATGGCCTGATGGTTATCCTGCCTTACTATCTCAACCCGCATAAGAAAGCGGTGATGAGCCACTTCCGCGAGCTGCGCCAGAATGTCGATATTCCCATCATGGTATATAATAACCCATGGTTCGCCGGATATGAACTGACCCCGCTCGAAGTAAAAACACTTTTGGATGAAGGTGTGATCAACGCCATCAAGGCAGCTCATGGCGACGCAAACCGCGTGCATGAATTGCGCTTCCACTGTGGTGACAAGCTCGATATCTTCTACGGCCACGACTATGCCGCCATGGAAGGCATGCTGGCAGGTGCTGATGGCTGGCTCAGCGGCTTCCCTGCTGTTCTGCCAAAAGCATGCCGCACCCTGATGGACATCTGCATCGTCGAGAAAGACGTCGACAAAGCCCGCGCCCAGCAGGCCAAGATGCAGCCATATATCGATTATTTCTTCTATGACAAGGAAGCAGGCGTGCCCCATTGGCAGGAAGTCTGCAAATACACCCTTACAGCGCAGGGCCTCGATGTTGGCCTGCCTCGTCATCCGCTTGGCGATCTGGATGACGCGAACAAGAAGAAAATCGACAAGCTCCTCGCAGATCTTCTCTAGATCTTGCCCCTGCCCGGTGGCCTCTTAGCAAGAGTCACCGGGTTGTTCAGCTCCCCTCCGAACAGGCTGTCTTCCGAATATTCGACTGGCAGCCTTTTGGGGGGATTTACGCAATTCGGTCAATCCGAGCGCCTGCTTTGGGAGGAATAGGAAGCTGGAACTGGATTGAAAACGGTGGAGAGGGCACCGTGCCGAACAACCAGCATAAAGCGGAGGAAAGCATGAATTTTCTAGCAAAGACGGCTCACACACTGTTGTTTGCAGCGGCCATGACACTTGCCGGTGGCCAGGTTCAAGCGGCCAGCAAGACCATCAAGGTCAGCACGGGTATTTCCGAGCAGCATTACCAGTATAAAGCACTTACAGAATTCAAGAAGTATGTTGAAGACAAATCCGGCGGCGATATCGAGGTTCAGATCTTTCCGAACGCCATGCTCGGCGGCGACCTTGAAGTGCTCGAAGCCATCAAGCTGGGCACGGTCCATATGGTGGTCCCGACCCCATCAGTACTGGGCAACTATGTAAAAGAGTTCCGCCTGCCAGATCTGCCCTATATTTTCCCGAGCAAGGAAGTTTCCGCCAAGGTTGCTCGTGGGCCATGGGCGCGCAAGCTGATGGATATGCTCGATCCGGTTGGTATTCACGGCCTGGCCATCGGCAATTTCGGCGTCCGTCATCTAACCAACCGCGTGCGTCCGATTGAATCCCTTGCTGATCTCAAGGGTATGAAAATTCGCGTGATGCAAAATCCGGTCATTCTGGATGTCTTCCGCGCCCTTGGCACCAACCCGACACCGATGAGCTTTGGCGAAGTCTTCTCCGCTCTGCAGACCGGCACCATTGACGGGCAGGAAAACCCATATGCCACGATCCTTCTCTCCCGCTTCTATGAAGTGCAGAAATATCTCTCCAACAGTGGCCACATGCATTCCTGGGATGTGCTGGTTATCGGCAAGCGCTTCTATGACAATATGAGCGCAGATCAGCAGAAGATCATCGACGAAGGCGCCAAAATCTTCGCCGAATATGAACATGAAGCATCGGCCAAGGCTGAAAAAGAAGCCCTGCAGGCTCTGATCGACACCGGAATCACCTACACGGAAATTTCCAAGGAAAATCTCGCAGAAATGCGCGAAACCGCGCTGCCCGTTATCGAGCAACACGGCAAGGATATTTCCGCAAGCATGTATGACGAATTGATTGCCGAAATCGAGAATGTCTCCGCGGAGTAGCTCCTGAGGAGAAAGCTCCTCTCTCGCAATGGTCTGATCCACCACCACCGGGAGAGGAGCCCTTTGCCTTTCGCAAATCGAGGCCAACTGGTGCCACTTTTGCTCGAACCGCATCCGATGGCCTCACCCCCGCACGAAAGGCAGCACGGCTCTCGGTTGCCGCTACCCCTTCCGAGCATAAGGAGAGGGTAATATGCAAGCTAATGTCTGCCCTGGAGGAGGTGGCAGGTCATGTTGCGCAAACTGCTTCAATATTCAGAAAAATTCGAAGAGGTGATGAGCGTCATTCTGTTCTCGCTCCTTGTCATCCTCTGTTTCATGCAGGTCGCCTTTCGGTTCGTCATCAATTTCTCCCTGTCCTGGACAGAAGAACTGGCAAACTATGATTTCATCCTGCTTGTCTATATCTCCTGCAGCCTCTGCATTCAGAAAGGAGCACATGTGAGAGTGGAGATCATCGATATCTTTGTTGTCGGTCGCCCGAAATACTGGCTGGACCAGCTACTCGACCTTGTCTGGACGGTCTTCATTTTCTCGGTCGGATGGCATGCGATTGCTATCGCTGAAGACGCGTTGATGATCGGCAAAACCACCCCCGCTCTCGACTGGCCTTATGGCTGGGTCTATGCGGTGATCCCTTTCACATTCGCCCTTATGACAGTTCGCCTCATCGAGCGGATGGTGTCTCGCCATCAGCTCTGGGTGGCCAAAGAAGAGCATCTTTAAAGGAGGCCTGAGATGAGCGGCACAATCGTCATGTTCGTGGCATTCTTCCTGCTTCTGTTTCTGGGAATGCCCATCGCCATATCCATCGGCATTTCAACGGCAATCGCCCTGATGATGACCGATATTCCCTTTAGTTTTCTCTCTCACATCGCGTTCTCTGCGCTGGACAGTTTCGTCTTTCTGGCCATTCCGCTGTTTATCATGGCGGGCTATGTGATGGAGGTGGGCGGCCTTTCCCAGAGGATCGTCGATTTCGCCTCCAGCCTTGTCGGCAGGATAACGGGCGGCTTGTCGGTAGTCACGGTTCTGGCCTGCATGTTCTTTGCGTCTATTTCCGGCTCCTCTCCTGCAACGGTGGCGGCAATTGGCGCAATGATGATCCCCTCGATGATCCGTCGTGGCTATGGCGCCGAGTTTTCTGGCGGCCTCACAGCCTGCGCGGGGTCATTGGGCATCATGATCCCACCGTCCATTCCGATGATCATTTACGCCATCAGCGCCGATCTCTCCATCGGCCAGATGTTCGTGGCAGGCATCGTTCCTGGGTTCCTCATTGGCGCGGGGCTGATCCTGGTAGCCGTTTTCATCTCATGGAAACGTGGCTACCACGGGTCAGACCAATCCTTCTCATGGTGCCGTGTCGCCAAAACGGCATGGGCGGGCAAATGGGCCTTGCTGACACCCTTTGTTGTGCTGGGCGGCATCTATTCAGGCGTCTTTACACCAACCGAGGCCGCCTGCATCACGGTGATCTATGCCCTGATCGTCAGTCTCTTCATCTATAAGGACATGAAATTCAGCGATCTGTATGAGATCACTTCGCGCTCGGCCATGACGACGGGCTCCGTGATGATCATTCTGGGCTTTGCCATGGCTTTCGCCCGCTACCTGACCATTGCTCAGATTCCCAATCAGGTCGCAGAATTGATCCTGCAGATCACCGACAACGGCACTATCATTCTCCTGTTCTTCGTGGTCATGATCACCGTTACCGGCATGTTCATGGATACGACGGCACAGATCCTGATCTACACGCCGCTGTTGCTGCCGGTGCTCGTCAAGCTGGGCATCAACCCTTATCACTTCGGTATCATTCTGGTGGTTGGCACCGAGCTTGGTCTGATTACGCCACCGGTCGGGGTCAATGTCTTTATTGCCAAATCGATCAGCGGAACAAGGCTCATTGATCTGGCGCGATCCATTCTACCTTTCGTCGCGAGTATGCTGGTCATCCAGATCCTGCTTGTCTTCCTGCCGCAGATCATCCTCTTCCTGCCGAACCTTCTCTACCCGTAACGGTCTCTTCCGGCCCTTCGGGGCCGGAGCCTCCCCTTCCGGATGACTTGATGGAGAAGAATGATGACATTGCAGATACCTGACCCTGAATATTTCAAGGCTCTTCCTTCGCTCCTTGACAGGCTGGCCCACAGCATCAAGGGCACCGTGCGCAGTGATGAAGCCAGCCGTACAATCTTTGCCAGTGATGCCTCGGCCTATCAGGAGATGCCCCTTGGCGTCGTAACCCCTGAAGACAAAGAAGACCTCATCACCATCGTTCGTTTTTGTCAGGAGCATAAGGTGCCCCTGATCCCGCGCGGGGCAGGAACGTCTCTGGCCGGTCAGGTGGTGGGCAGCGGTCTGGTTCTGGATATGCGCCGCTTCAACCGCATTCTTGACTTCAACAAAGAAGCAAAATGGGTCACGGTTGAGCCAAGCGTCATTCGCAACAGTCTCAATGACTGGCTCGCCCCTCATGGTCTGCTCTTCGGGCCGGAAACCAGCACGGCAAACCGAGCCGTTATCGGCGGCATGATCGGGAACAATTCCTGCGGCATGCATTCCATCGTCTGGGGTTCAACAAGAGATCATCTGCTCGCCTGTCGCGCCATTCTGGCAGATGGCAGTGAAGCCTCTTTCCAAGCCCTCGCACCGGAAGAATTCCACGCCAAGCGCGCAGAACAGACACTGGAGGGCTCGCTCTATGAGATGCTCTATCAGGAACTAAAGAGCGAACAGACCCGCTCAGACCTTGAAAAAGGCTATCCCAAGGCGTCCATTCGTCGTCGCAACAATGGCTATGCGCTCGATCTGCTTGCCCGTTCGAATATCTTCACTGACGGTGGGCCAGACTTCAACATGTGCAAACTGATCGCAGGATCAGAAGGCACCCTTTGCGTTCTGACCGAGGCAACACTCAATCTGGTCGAGCCACTGCCACCGGTCATCGGCGTGGTTGCCATGCATTTCGAGGATTCTATTGAATCCCTGAAGGCGACGCTTGTGGCCCTCAAATACAAGCCCACGAGCTGCGAGCTAATTGGCGCCTTCCATGTACAGCAGGCCATGGAGAACAACAAGATCAACAAATTCAACACTATCGCCCGGTGTAGCCAGTGGATTATCGGAGCACCGGAATCCATCATCGTCGTGGAACTCGCCGATGACAGCCGCGAAGCGGTAGAACGAAGGGCCGCCGCGCTCACCGCAGAATTGGCAGAGAAAAAGATGGGCTATGCCTGGCCGCTCTTCTTTGGCGAAGATGTCGAAAAGATCTGGCAGTTGCGGCGCGATCTTGGCGGCATCAACAGCTCGAAAGCGGGCGATATCAAGCCGTTTGAAGCTATAGAAGATTGCGCGGTGGATGTGGAGGATCAGCCTGCCTATGTAACCGAGCTTGAACGCATTCTGCATCGCGAAGGGGTTCAGTTCACCCACTCGGCCCATGCCGGGGACGGTGAGTTGCACACCATTCTGTTTGTCAATCACAAGACCCAAGAGGGCATTGCTTCCGTGCGCTCCGTATTGGAGCAGGTAGCCAAGCTCGTCAAACGCTTCCGCGGCTCCCTCTCCGGGGAGCATGGAGATGGACGCCTCAGGGCCGAATTCCTGCCAGAGCTTTTGGGGGACGCCAATTACCAGCTTTGCAAGCGGGTGAAATCCACCTTCGATGCATCTCACATTTTCAACCCGAACAAGATCGTCGACGCGCCACCGATGGATGTGTCCCTGCGCTATATCCCCGGCGAGGAAACGCCAGATCTGCCAACCTATTTCAATTGGGACAAGGATCAAGGTCTGATGCGCGCCGTGGAGCGTTGCTCAGGCATCGGGGAATGCAAAAAGGTGACCTCCGGCCTCATGTGCCCAAGCTATATGGGCACAAGGGAGGAGAAAGACTCCACCCGTGCCCGTGCCAATATCCTGCGCGGTTTCCTCTCGCGCACCGACAAAGCCAACCGCTATGATCACAAGGAGATCAAGGATATTCTCGATCTCTGCCTCTCCTGCAAGGGCTGCAAGAGCGAGTGTCCGGCAGGCGTCGATATGGCGCGCATGAAGGCGGAATTCCTGCAGCATTACTACGATTTGCACGGCAGCGGTTTGCGCCCCTGGCTGGTTGCTCATTTTACGACCCTGATGGGGTTGGCCCTGCCCTTTGCGCCGCTTTACAATCTCTTTATGGGCAACCGGGTTCTCTCGGCTCCGGTCAAACTGGCGGCCGGCTTTGCGCTCGACCGCAGCATGCCCGCACTCTATCGATTGAGCTTTGAAAAGCAATATAATCGGGAGATGCCGACCACGGCCAAAGCCATGCGTAAGGTTCATCTGTTTTGTGATGAGTTTACCAATGTGAATGACGCTCATATTGGCATGGCGACCGTCCACCTCCTTACGCGCCTCGGCTACGAGGTTATCCTCCTCCGCAACAAGGAAAGTGGCCGGTCGTCTCTTTCTCAAGGATTCGTCAAGCGGGCCAAGCTCTTTGCCGACAGCAATGTGGCAGCCTTTGGCGATATCGTTTCCGAAGACGCACCGATGATCGCCGTAGAGCCCTCCACCATCGCTTGTTTCAAGGATGAATATCCTGACCTTGTTGCCCCGGATCTACGCGTCAAAGCCAAGGCGCTTTCCAAAAACAGCCTGATGTTCGAGGAATTCATCGCCCGAGAGATGGATGCAGGCCATATAGGTCCCGAACACTTCACCCAAGAGGCCAAAGAGGTGCGAGTGCATGTGCATTGTCATCAAAAATCAATCTCTTCAAGCGACCTGGTCGTCAAGGTTCTATCTTTGCCCGAGAATTATCATGTAAGCGAGATTCCGAGCAGCTGCTGCGGCATGGCAGGCGCCTTTGGTTATGAGAAAGAGCATCATGCCCTTTCCATGACCATCGCCGAGCAGATCCTTCTTCCCGCCGTTCGCGAGGCCGATGAGAGCGTCATCATCGCTGCTTCGGGAACCAGTTGCCGGCATCAGATAAAAGACGGAGCCAAACGGGAGGCGCTTCACAGCGCGGAGATTCTTTTGCAAGCCCTGAAGATCTGATAAGGCCTGAAAACAAAATGACGCATGGCCGAGAATTTAGCCTTGGGTGGAGTGGCAAGGCATGTGGGCGGGAGGCTTTTCTTTCAACAGAAGAAGGCCCCTCGCCTGCAATTCTTATCAAGCTACATGCCCGCTCGTAGATAATCCTTTCACCGATTGCACCCTGAATTGAACACAAAGAGCGAGCGCAACCCACCCCATGCAACTCAAATCATTATGAAAAATTGGAATATGTACTGATAATAGTGTCATCTATATTGCCAAATTGTACTGATATTGCTAATCACTATTTTCATGACAAATTGGTGGCCAGATCCTGCAAAGCTCAAAAGACCCGTCTACAAGACCTTGCAGGGATTGATAATTGACGCGATCGATGCGGGAGATCTGCAACCGGGGGACCGGATGCCGACCCACCGTGATTTCGCCTACAAACTCAACATCTCCGTGCAAACTGTTTCACGCACTTATGACGCCCTGTGCAAGCTGGGCTATCTGGCTGGAGAAGTCGGACGCGGCACCTATGTGCGTTATCGCGAGACGACAGACACCCCGATGCCCTTTGTACCGAACCGACAGGAAGGGCTGATCGACCTCTCCATGCTCAAGCCGGTCACCTCGTCGCTGCATTACGACACCATGCAGAAGGGTCTTGAGGAGTTGTCACGGGATTTTACCAAGGATCTGGTGCAATCCTTTCGTCCTGAAGAAGCCTTTCGCGAGCATATAAAGATCGCCTGCCGCTGGCTGAAATCCCATCACATTCATGCGGACCCAAGCCACACCACTTATACGAACGGCGCCATTCCTGCGCTGGTTGCCTCCATCATGAGTGCCGCGCCTCCGGGATCTACGATTTGCGCTGAAGAGGTCAGCTTTCACAGCATCCGCCCCTTATGCGAGTATCTTGG
The DNA here is from genome assembly GCF_963665895.2 of Cohaesibacter marisflavi. NCBI lineage: Bacteria > Pseudomonadati > Pseudomonadota > Alphaproteobacteria > Hyphomicrobiales > Cohaesibacteraceae > Cohaesibacter > Cohaesibacter marisflavi. The sequence continues at coordinate 1,846,628 of NZ_OY762534.1, forward strand.
TGTGCGCCTTGAAACCGCCGGTATGGACGAGGAAGGCCTGATACCGGAGCAATTCGAAGCGCTCTGTCAGAACCACTCCATCCGAGCCCTTGTGATTTCGCCGACCGTCTCTAACCCCAGAGCCTATGTGATGGGGAGTGCAAGGCGGCAAGAAATCCTTGATATTGCGAGAAGAAATGACGTCTTTATCATCGAGAATGATGTCTTGGGCACCTTGATCAAAAATGCCCCACCGACGCTGCATCAGCTCGATCCGGAGCGCGTTTTCTACATTACATCCTTCTCCAAAACCATCATGCCCGGCTTGCGCGTCGGACTCCTGATCACCCCTCCTTCCATGTATATTGTCACCAAAAACCGCCATTTGGTTACCAACTGGATGGCCAACCCCCTGACAGTCGACTTACTGACGCACTGGTTTGATAATGGCACGGCAGACCATCTCATATCGTGGCAAGCCCGCGCTCTACAGCAGCGACAGAAGCTTGCAGCCAGATTGCTCAAGGGCCACAGCTATTTGAATCACAAATGCGCACCTCACATCTGGATTCCACTTCCCAAGATTTGGCAAGAAAGTGAATTTGTGGAAAGAGCGCGGAAAAATAATGTAGCGATTGCGGGCAGTTTACCCTTCATCATGGCAGAACATTCAAATGAAGGTGACCCCATCAAACTCAACTCCGTCAGAGTGGCTCTGGGGCCTTGCAGTGAGGAGCAATTGACCCACGCCCTCAACATCATAGCAACCCTATTGGGGGCAGGATCCGAGAAACCGTTGCCTATGTTTTAGGCCAACTGCCGTTGAAATTTTACTCATTTGCATAGCGTTGAAACAGAGTCAGTCTTTAGGCTCAAGTTAAATTGTCATGATTTAATGTTTCAATTGACCTGAAATTGTCTCTGTTTGATTGTGTGGCAACAACAATAAAAACGCATTCATATCCGACAACGAGGGAAGTGATGAAAACTCCATTTGTTAAAAAATTATGTACGGCAACATCTGTTGCCTCCCTGCTCGCCGGTTTTGCTCTTGTGCCTTCCATGGCCCAGGCGGACACCTGGAAATATGCTATCGAAGAAGCCATCAACGAAGTGCAGGGCGTATACGCAACCAAATTCAAAGAAGAAATTGAAGCCAATTCCGACCATGAGGTTCAGATTTTCCCTTATGGCACACTTGGCGAATCTGCCGATACCATGGAACAGACCCAGGCAGGCATCCTGCAGTTCGTTGACCAGTCTCCCGGGTTCACCGGCGCCCTGATCCCGGAAGCGCAGGTCTTCTTTGTACCTTACCTCTTGCCGACCGACACCGAAAAACTCAACGAGTTCTTCCGCACCTCCAAAGCAATCAATGAAGATTTCATGGGTCTTTACGCCGAGCAGGGCCTTGAGCTGCTCAAGATGTTCCCGGAAGGCGAAGTCGCCATGACCACCAAGGAACCGGTGCATAGCCCGGAAGATCTCAACGAGGTCAAGTTCCGCGTCATGACCAACCCGCTTCTGGTGGAAGCCTATCAGGCCTTTGGCGCCACTCCTACTCCGTTGCCGTGGGGCGAAGTGTATGGCGGTCTTCAGACCAACATCATTCAGGGACAGGAAAACCCGACGTCATTCATCGAATCCACCAAGCTGTATGAAGTCACCGACGTCATCACCTATGCGGGTCACAGCAATTTCACGACCGCAGTCATGGCCAACAAGGAATTCTATGACGGCCTGAGCGATGGCGATAAAGAGCTGGTTCAGAATGCAGCAACCGCAGCTTTCGATTATATCCTCGACTATCAGAAGGGGCTTGAAAAAGAAGCTCTTGATGCAATCAAGGAAGCCAAGCCATCCATCGAGGTCAATGTGTTGACCGAAGAAGAACGCGCTCCGTTCAAGGCAGCTGCTGCCAAGGTGGAAGCCAAGTTCATCGAGATGACCGGCGACAGCGGCAAGGCCATTCTGGATCAGATGAAAGCTGATCTGGAAGCCGTCTCTGCGGACTGATCAAAAGCCAACCGGTAGCGGGAAATGCCTTGGGCGTCTTTCTGCTACCGGAGCAGGATTTCCAGTCTAGGTATCAGCCTCCCTCTTATGCCCGATAGAACAGGGCCATGAGCGCTGGTGCCCTGACCATGCTGGAAGCGGGCTTTTGCTGTCCGCTTCTTTTCCTTGGTTTTTGCTTCAGTTGGGAGCTTGCCATGTCCATGGACAATCATTCGGACACGACCCTGCCGGGCGTGCTGGGGCTGATTGACATATCGATCGCCAAGATCGAGTCAATGATGCTGGCCCTTGGGGTCATTCTCATGGCGACCAATACCGTCGCCAACGTTATCGGTCGTTTTGTTTTTCAGAACAGTATTTTCTTTTCTGAAGAACTGAACCGTTTTCTGATCGTTCTGATCACTTTCTCTGGCATCTCTTATGCTGCCAGACAGGGGCGACATATTCGCATGTCAGCAATTTTTGACAAGCTGATGTCTCCTGCACGCAAGGTGCTCATGATTATCATCGCGATCTGCACAGCGGTGATCATGCTCGCGCTGGCCTATTTTTCCTTCTCCTACATTCTCACAGTCGCCAAATCGGGTCGTGTTCTGCCTGCTTTGCAGATCCCGGTCTACTGGATCTATCTGTGGGTGCCGGTTGGGCTGTTCCTGACCGGGCTGCAATATATTCTGACTGCCATTCGCAACATCTCGTCCAAGGATATCTATCTTTCCAGCCAGGTGCTTGAGGGATATTCCGAAGACGAATACGAGGTTTAGGAGCGTATCATGGCTATTACGATGTTCCTCGTCATGGTGGCGCTGCTGCTAATCGGGTTCCCCATGATGGTGCCGCTGATGGCAGGTGCTTCCATCGGCTTCTATTCCATGTTTGGCGGCTTCGGCAAAATGGATTTCATGGTTCAGCAGTTCATGGCGGGCATTCGGCCAGCCTCACTGATTGCGGTGCCCATGTTCATTCTGGCCGCAGATATCATGACAAGAGGTCAGTCTGCCGGTCGCCTAATCGACATGGTGATGAAATTTGTCGGCCACATCAAAGGCGGTCTGGCCGTGACCACAGCTGCAGCCTGTACATTGTTCGGTGCCGTTTCAGGCTCGACGCAGGCAACTGTGGTTGCCGTTGGCTCGCCCTTGCGCCCACGCATGCTCAAGGCAGGTTACAAGGATTCCTTTGTGCTGGCCCTGATCGTCAACTCGAGCGATATCGCCTTTCTCATTCCGCCATCCATCGGCATGATCATTTATGGCGTTGTGTCCAACACGTCCATCGCCGAGCTGTTCATCGCGGGCATCGGTCCGGGGCTGTTGATCCTGTCGCTCTTTTCGATCTACAGCATCATCTATGCCTATGTGAATGATGTCCCTACCGAACCGAAAGCAAGCTGGAAAGAGCGCTTTGAAGCGGTTTTGGGGGCAATCTGGCCTCTTGGCTTCCCGGTTATCATCGTTGGCGGCATTTACGGCGGCATCTTCTCGCCCACCGAAGCGGCTGCGGTCTGTGTCTTTTATGCGGTGGTGCTGGAGATGATCGTCTTCCGGTCTCTCAACTTTGGAGATCTTTACGAGATCTCCAAGTCTACAGGCCTGATCACGGCGGTTGTCTTCATTCTGGTTGCCGCAGGGGCAGCCTTCTCATGGGTCATTTCCTTTGCCCAGATCCCACAGCATATTCTGGCAGCCATCGGCATTTCGGAAATGGGAGCAATCGGGGTACTGATTGTCATTTCCCTGTCCTTCTTCATTGGCTGCATGTTTGTGGATCCGATTGTGGTTATCCTGATCTTGGTGCCGATCTTTGCACCGGTCATCAAATCTGTCGGACTGGATCCGGTTCTGGTGGGAACCATCATCACACTTCAGGTGGCTATTGGCTCAGCGACGCCGCCCTTCGGGTGTGATATTTTCACAGCGATGGCAATTTTCCGACGCCCTTATTTCGATGTTATCAAGGGAACCCCACCATTCATCTTCATGCTGGTCATGGTGTCAGCATTGCTGATCATGTTCCCGCAGATTGCATTGTTCCTGCGTGATATCGCGTTTCGCTAAATGGGAGGAGATGGCGAATGTTTGAAAGGATAATCGTGCCGATAGACGGCTCACCCTGTTCTCTGAATGCACTGGAAAAAGCAGTCGAACTTCAGAAATTGTGCGGGCTCGACTGTGTGCTCAAGATCATCTGTGTCTATCGCCATCAAGGGGCGCGAGAGGCTTCGGTCTCCATGGTGCGCCCCTCCACCCCTGATGTCATCGACAAGGCCCTGTCCCAGCATGCACGCGAAGTGGTGCAGGACGCCAAAAACAGGGCCTTCGAGATGGGCGGGCGCAACGTCACCGCCCATGTCATGCAAGGGCCAACGGCGCGCACCATCATGCGCTTTGCCTCAGAGCATCAGGGCGACCTGATTGTCATGGGCGGGCGTGGCTATGGCGATCTGGAAGCCCTGCTTCTGGGCAGCGTCTCACACAAGGTGACGAGCCTTGCCCATTGTCCCGTTATGATCGTGCGTTGAGCACCCGCGCATTTTGCTTTGGTGAAAAGAAACAAGAACAGAAAAGAAGAACAGGCCATGGTGACCCAACTCAATCTGACCTTATCCCTGCGCAACAAGACCGTTCCCTGTCGGGTGGGCCTTTTGCTGTTGGAAACGGACCATACGACCGAGCTGGAATTTGCGCGGCACATGCCGCACGATCTGGTCGGAGTCTATGCCAATCGGGTCACCTATGCCAATCCCACCACGCCGGAAAATCTGCGCAAAATGGTGCCCCTTCTGGGGGAACGGACCGAGCAGATTTTGCCAGAGGCGGATCTTGATGTGGTCTATTATGGCTGCACCTCAGCCTCCTTTGTTATTGGCGACGATGTCGTGGCAAGCGAGATTAACAAGGCCAAGCCGACCGCAAGCGTGGTAACGCCTACATTGGCAGCCCTTGAGGCCTGTCACCAGTTACGCGTCGGCTCTCTGGCCATCCTGACGCCTTATCTGCCCGAAACCAGCGCACCGCTGGAACCCTATTTCACAGAGCGAGGCATTTCGGTCGTCAAACATTCCTGCCTTGGCATAGAGGATGACCGCATCATGGCGGCGCTCGATGCCCGCAGTCTCATTCAGGCGGCCACTGAGGCCGATCATCCGGACGCGGATGCCCTGTTCATTTCCTGCACGGCACTGCGCGCGCTGGAAGTGGTGCCCGAGCTTGAGAAGCGTCTTGGCAAACCGGTCATCACCAGCAATCAGGCGGCCATCTGGTACATCCTGCGTCTTCTTGGCCTGCCGCAACCCGTCCGCAACAGCTGCCAGCTGTTTCACACCCTGCCTGAAGCCGCCTGACAGGGGTTCATTCACGCCACTCTTTCGAGGCCTGCCATGACCCGCCCGCACCAAGTCCCCTCGCCCGACGCCTTTCAGTCGCCTCCCATATCCCTCTCTGACATTCTGCAAGCGCAAAGACGCATAGCACCTCATATAGTGCAAACGCCCATGCGCCATTCGCAAACCCTTTGCGAGAAGACCGGCGGCGGGATTTATCTCAAGATGGAACATCGCCAGCATACTGGTAGCTTCAAGCTAAGGGGTGCCACCAATGCCGTGCTTTCGCTGACTGATGAGCAGAAAGCTAAAGGTATCGCTGCAGTTTCGACTGGCAACCATGGGCGCGGCCTTGCCTTTGCTGCCCGCAATGCCGGGGTGCGTTGCGTTATCGCCATGTCCGAGTTGGTACCGCAGAACAAACGAGACGGCATCGCAGCATTGGGAGCTGAAGTGGTCATACACGGCCGCTCGCAAGACGAAGCACAACAGGCAGTCGATCGCATGGTTGCCGAAGACGGTATGGCGACTATTCCCCCCTTTGATCATGCCGACGTTATCGCCGGTCAGGGCACGCTTGGCTTGGAGATCTTGCAGGACCTTGCCGATATCGACACCGTGCTGGTGCAGCTTTCCGGCGGCGGGCTGATTTCAGGTGTGGCTGCCGCGATCAAGGGCATCTCCCCCAAGACACGCATTATCGGCATTTCCATGCAGCGGGGCGCTGCAATGCATGCCAGCCTTGAGGCGGGCAAACCGGTACAGGTGGAAGAATTGCCGACACTGGCGGATTCCCTTGGCGGCGGCATTGGTCTTGAGAACAGCTACACTTTTGCGATGACACAAGCCCTCGTCGACGAGGTGATCCTGCTGAGCGAGGAAGAGATCGCCGAAGGCGTACGTCATGCCTATTGGCAGGAAGAAGAAATTTTAGAGGGGGCTGGCGCTGTCGGGATCTCGGCCTTGCTTACCGGCAAGATCGAGGCCCCGGGGCGCTGCGTGGCCATCCTGTCGGGTCGCAACATCGATATGTCCATGCATCACAAGCTGATTTCCGGCGAAATGGTTACGCTTTAAGGAGGCACCGATGTCCATTCTCATTCTGTCTGAACAGGATTCACGCCAAGCGGTCACACTGGATGCCGAGAGTGTCTCTTGCATCGAAGAGGCAATCGAGAGCCTTGCAACAAAGCAGGTCGTCATGCCGCCGATCCTGTCGATGGAAATTCCCGAATTCAATGGTGAAGTGGATGTCAAAACCGCCTATGTTCCCGGCCTGGATAGCTTTGCCATCAAGATCAGCCCGGGCTTTTTTGACAATCCCAAGCTCGGCCTACCCAGCCTTAACGGCCTGATGGTTTTATTTTCCGCCCAGACCGGCATCGTGGAAGCGGTGCTGCTAGACAATGGCTATTTGACCGACCTGCGCACCGCCGCCGCAGGCGCTGTTGCGGCCAAGGCTCTGTCGCGGGCCGATTCCAAGGTGGCTACAATTTATGGTACGGGCCTTCAGGCGCGTTTGCAGCTGGAAGCCCTGTGCCTTGTCCGCCCGATTACCTCCGCCCGCATCTGGGGACGTTCGCCAGACAAGGTGAAGGCGACAGCCAGCGAGCTAAGCGAAAAGCTCGGCATCGACATAAAAGCCTTCGAAAGCGGGCAAGGGGCCGCCAAGGGCGCTGACATTCTGGTGACCACGACACCATCGCAATCTCCCATTCTGATGGCCGACTGGCTGGAGCCGGGCCAACATGTCACTGCCATGGGGTCGGACGCCGATTACAAGAATGAAATCGAACCAGCCATCATCGGCAAGGCCAATCTCTATGTCGCCGATCGCCTGACACAGACACGCAAGCTGGGCGAATTGCGTTCGGCGATCGCAGCGGCTGTTGTCACCGGAGAGACTCAGTTTCCCGAGCTAGGCACTATCGTTGCCGGAGCGCGTCCGGGCCGGGAAACAGAGGCGGATATCACCGTATGTGATCTGACCGGCATGGGCGTGCAGGACACCGCGATTGCGACGCTCGCCCGCCAACGCGCCATGGCGCTAAAGGCCGGAGCCGAATTTTAAATCTAATAGGAATTCGTGATTACGAAACATTCAAGACAAGAAGGAACCGAGCATGACAATGGAACATGTGAAGCCAAGACTATTCTTCACTCAGGAAGAATATGACCGGCGGCTGGCCAAGACACGCAAGGCCATGCAGATGAAAGGCGTTGACGTCCTTATCTGCACTGAACCGGCCAACATGGCGTGGCTGACCGGCTATGACGGCTGGTCATTCTATGTGCATCAGTGCGTCATCGTGACGATGGAAGGCCAGCCGATCTGGTATGGCCGCACGCAGGATGCCAACGGCGCAAAAGTGACCTGTTATCTGGATCACGAGAATATCCTGAGCTATCCGGATCATTATGTGCAATCCACCGAGCGCCATCCTATGGATCTGCTCTCGGCCATTCTGATCGACAAGGGCTTTTCCTCGGCCAGCATCGGTCTGGAGATGGATAACTATTATTTCTCTGCCGCAGCTTATTGTTCCCTACTCAAGCATATGCCCAACGCCAAGTTCGTGGACTGCAATGTGCTCGTCCATTGGCAGCGTGCGGCCAAGTCAGAGCCTGAGCTGGAGATGATGCGAACCGCTGGCCGGATCGTCGAAGCCATGCATGCCCGCATTCGGGAGCATGCCCGTCCCGGCCTTCCCAAGAACGAGCTGGTTGCCGAGATCTATGACGCGTCCTTGCGCGGCGTTGAAGGCATCGGAGGCGACTATGCCGCCATCGTTCCGCTTCTGCCATCGGGCGCGGATGCCTCGGCCCCGCACCTCACATGGGATGACCGCCCCTTCAAGCTTGGCGAAGGCACCTTCTTTGAAGTGGCCGGTAGCTATCATCGCTATCATTGCCCGCTGTCTCGTTCGGTCTTCATGGGCAAGCCAACCCAGCAGTTTCTTGATGCCGAGAAAGCAGTTCTGGAAGGGATGGAAGCCGGGCTTGAAATGGCCAAGGTGGGCAATGTCTGCGAAGACATCGCCAATGCCTTCTTTGGGGTGTTGAAGAAATACGGCATCGTCAAGGACAACCGGACCGGCTATCCGATCGGTCTGGCCTATCCGCCGGATTGGGGCGAACACACCATGAGTTTGAGAGCCGGTGACAGAACGGTTCTGGAAGAAGGCATGACCTTCCACTTCATGACCGGCCTGTGGCAGGACGGATGGGGTCTGGAGATCACCGAAAGCATCGCCATTGGCACCAACGGGCCGGAATGTCTGGCCAACGTACCGCGTGAACTGGTCATCGTCGACTAGGGAAAGACAAGCGTGTCGGGCCGCCCTCAAATCTTTGCTTGTGGCAAGCAAGAACGAGAGTGGCCCGACCTCCATTCAGCCTGGAGGTAGGTATGCAGCAGCTGCTTGAAAAGACAAAAGAAATACTGGCGCAACTGGTGGCTTTCGAAAGCCTCTCGGGGCAATCCAATCTTGATATGATTGACTATATCACGAGCTATCTGGCCAGCCATGGCGTGGAAGCAAAGCTGTCTTATGATGAGACGGGCAACAGAGCCAACCTCTTTGCTTCCATCGGGCCTGATGTAGAAGGCGGCATCGTGCTCAACGGACATACCGATGTCGTTCCGGCTCGAGGGCAGCCATGGACGCACGACCCGTTTGACCTATTGGAAAAAGACGGCAAGCTCTATGGTCGCGGCGCGGTCGACATGAAGGGGTTTCTTGCCTGCGCTCTGGCGATGGTTCCCCATTTCAAGGCAACAGACCTCAAGCGGCCGATCCTGTTTTCCTGTTGCTATGACGAGGAAATCGGCGGCTTCGGCGCGCCCATATTGGCGCGGGATATCATTGCGCGAGGCCCCAAACCCTCCGTTGCCATTGTTGGTGAGCCAACCTTGATGAACCTGGTCAATGGCCACAAGGCAGGCTATGAAATGCATACGGACCTCATCGGCCTTTCCGCCCATGCCTCCGACCCGCGCAAGGGCATGAATGCCATCGAATTTGCTGCACGCTATATCGGCAAGATCATCGAAATTGCAGATCGCTGTTCGATCAACCCGGATCTGCAAACCCCCTTCGAGCCTCCTTATACCACGTTCAATATTGGCACGATCAACGGTGGCGTTGCCCGCAACATCACCGCCAACAGTTGCTCGATTGACTGGGAATTGCGCCCTATTCCTTCCGATGACGGACGGGCCATTCTGGCCGAGTTGCAATATTTCTGTGATGACGAATTGCTGCCGCTGATGAGGCAAAGCTACCCCGAGGCAGAGATCCGAACTATCATCGAAGCAGACGTTCCGCCGCTCTGGGCAGATGAATCCTCTGCAGCTGTGCAATTCGTACGCCGGATCACCGGCATCAATAACAGCGAAGTGGTCTCATTCGGCACCGATGCAGGGCATTTCGAGCGTGTCGGCATCTCGACAGTGGTATTCGGACCCGGCTCGATCAATCAGGCTCACAAGCCCGATGAATATATCGAAGTCTCTGAAATATCACGCTGTCTTTCCTTTTTGAGCGACATCTCGGATCATCTGGAAAGCCTCGACAGCGACTAGTGCGAGCCCTCACCAAACGGGCAGAAGATGAATCCTCTGCCCGATAGGGTCCGGGCAGATTTTTGCTCTGAAATTGCAACCATCTTTGGAGGCACATTCGCTTCCTCATGGCCCACTATCGGGCAAAACGAGGGGAGATGCGAAGATGCTTGACTCACAGACCAAAAACAGGTCTCACGCCCTTGGGAAGCTGGATGATCTGCGCCTGTTCAAGGAATTTTCCTATATCAATGGCGAATGGGTGTCCCAGAGGGAAACTCCGGCCATTGCCGTGCATGATCCTGCGGATGGATCCTTGTTAGGCACGGTGCCTGCTCTTGGCGCAAGCAAGAGCCGGGCGGCTGTTGATGCAGCTCAGGCCGCCTTTGGCCCATGGGCAGCCAAGCTGCCGCAAGAAAGAGCGGCCATTCTGCGCAAATGGTTCGATCTCATCCTTGAAAACAAGGAAGATCTGGCGCTGCTGATGACGCTGGAACAGGGCAAACCGATTTCGGAAGCCCGTGGCGAAATCGACTATGCGGCGAGCTTCGTCGAATTCTATGCGGAAGAAGCCAAACGCCCCAACATCGAGGGTGTCACCTCCCATCTGCCCGATGGTGAAGTGGAGGTCTGGCGCGAGGCCATCGGCGTTGTTGCTCTCATCACACCATGGAACTTCCCATGTGCCATGATCACGCGCAAGGCGGCCGCAGCACTGGCCGTGGGCTGCACCTGTGTTGTCCATCCGTCTCGGGAAACACCCTATTCAGCTACGGCGCTGGCCGAACTGGGTGAACGGGCTGGCCTGCCAGCGGGCGTTTTCAACGTCGTGACAGGCTATGCTGCAGAAATCGTCGAGCCGTGGACCCAAGATCCACGCGTGCGTGCCTTGTCCTTTACCGGTTCGACGGAGATCGGTCGCCTGCTCTATCGGCAGTCGGCGGAAACGGTCAAGCATCTGGTGATGGAACTTGGCGGTCATGCGCCCTTCATCGTCTTTGCCGATGCAGATCTTGATCGCGCCGTTGATTGCGCCATATCGGCCAAGTTTGCAACCTCCGGACAGGATTGTCTCGGCGCCAACCGCTTCTATATCGAACGCTCCGTCTATAAGGCATTCGCCGAGAAATTCACCGCAGCCACCAAGGCCCTAACCGTTGGAAAGGGCTCAGATGATCCCGACATCGGCCCGCTGATGAATACCAACGCGGTGAAGAAGCAGAAAGAGCATGTGGAAGATGCCCTCAAGAAGGGCGCCAAGCTGCTCTGCGGGGGCAAGAGCCATTCGCTGGGGCCGCTCTTTTATGAGCCGACCGTTTTGGGCGATGTGCCGCGGGATGCGCTGATCGCTCATGAAGAAACCTTCGGGCCTGTCGCCGCGCTCATTGCATTTGATAGCGATGAAGATGTCATCGCAATGGCCAATGACACCGAATATGGCCTTGTCGCCTATCTGCATACGGGCGACGCCAAGCGGATCTATGCCGCTTCCCGCGCCTTGCAATATGGCATGGTCGCCGTCAACCGCACCAAGGTCACCGGAGCGCCCATTCCCTTTGGCGGCATGAAGCAATCCGGCCTCGGGCGTGAAGGCGCTCGGCAGGGCCTAGAGGAATTCACTGAAATCAAATATGTGTGCCGCGACTTCTCTTGAGGGCCGCGACGACCGAACAAGGCGCCCGACGCGCCAAACATTAGGAGAAAGATATGTTGGAGAATGATCAATTAGCGCAATGGGATCGGGAAAATTTCTTCCATCCGTCCACGCCGCTCGGCCAGTTCGCTCGTGGTGAACTGAACAACCGCATCGTAACCGGCGGCAAGGGCGTTTATATTGAAGATCGCGAAGGCAACAAACTGCTCGACGCATTCGCTGGCCTCTATTGCGTGAATATCGGCTATGGCCGTCAGGAAATCGCCGAAGCCATTGCGGCGCAGGCCAAGGAACTGGCTTACTACCACTCCTATGTGGGCCATGGCACCGAAGCCAACATCACGCTGGCCAAGATGATCCTCGACCGCGCACCGGACCATATGTCCAAGGTCTATTTCGGCCAATCCGGCTCTGATGCCAACGAAACCAACATCAAGCTGGTCTGGTATTACAACAACGTGCTGGGGCGCCCGGAAAAGAAGAAGATCATTTCCCGCTGGCGCGGCTATCATGGCTCAGGCCTGATGACCGGTTCCCTCACCGGCCTTGAAACATTCCATAACCAGTTCGATCTGCCTCTGCCTTACGTGGTGCATACGGATGCGCCTTATTATTTCCGTCGCGACAACCTGGAGCAATCCGAAGCCGAGTTCGTCAAACAGTGCGCGGACAATCTCGACGCCCTTATCCAGAAAGAAGGCCCGGATACCATCGCAGCCTTCATCGGTGAGCCAGTTCTTGGCACCGGCGGCATCGTGCCTCCTCCGGCTGGCTACTGGGAAGCCATTCAGGCTGTGCTCAATAAATATGACATTCTGCTGATTGTGGACGAAGTGATCACCGGTTTCGGTCGCCTCGGCTCTATGTTCGGCTCGGATCATTATGGCCTGAAGCCGGACATCATGACCATCGCCAAGGGCCTCACCTCTGCCTATGCGCCGCTTTCCGGCTCCATCGTGGCAGATCGGGTCTGGAAGGTTCTGGAAGATGGCACGGACAAATACGGCGCCATCGGCCATGGCTGGACCTATTCCGCTCACCCGATTGGGGCTGCTGCTGGTGTTGCCAACCTCAAGCTCATCGACGAGCTGAAACTGGTCGATAATGCCAAGGATACCGGCGCCTACTTTGTTAAGGGGCTTAAAGACGCCGTTGGCGATTTGCCAATTGTTGGTGACGTGCGCGGCGAAGGCATCATGGCCGCTGTCGAATTCGTCAAGGACAAGGACAGCCGCACCTTCTTCGACCCGGCTGACAAGATCGGCTATGCAGTGGTTGGTGCGCTTCTGGAACGCCACAAGGTGATCGGTCGCGCCATGCCACAGGGCGATATTCTTGGCTTTGCACCGCCGCTCTGCATGACCAAAGAGGAAGCCGACACCGTGATTGCCGCCACCAAAGACGCAATCGAAACGGTTATCGCCAAACTCTGATCATTACCAACGCAAAAGCAAGGCGGGCTCAATGCCCGCCTTGTTCGTTTTCCTACCCAATATTTGTTTTTTTTCCATAGGCTGGTTGGCAGAGAGAAACTGTCCTTGGCCTTTCCCGGTTCAATTATGCTACCAATAGCAAAGAGCCAATGGTTTGCTCAGCAAACCCCATTTGCCCAATAGCCGATAGTGCACGGAGATTTGATAACGATGCCTGCCGCAGGACTGAAACTGGATGACAGAGATTGGGCGATCCTGAAGATTTTGCAGACCGAAGGGCGCATCACCAAGGCGGCTCTGGCGCAACGGGTCAATCTCTCTCCCACCCCCTGCTGGGAAAGGCTGAAACGGCTGGAAGAAGCAGGCATTATCGAAGCCTATGAAACCCGTCTTTCCCTCAAGGCTTTCGGCGCTCTCGCCGTTGTTTTTGTCGAGGTGGAACTTGATAGCCATCGTTCGGAGGATTTTGAGCGGTTCGAGACGGCCGTTCAGGACTATCCGGAAATTCTTGAATGCTGGGCCGTGGGCGGCGGGCTTGACTATATTCTCAAGATCGTTGCCAAAGATGTCGATCACTATCAACGGCTCATCGATCACATGCTCGAAGCCGATATCGGGCTGAGACGCTATTTCACCTATGTGGTCACGAAGCCGGTGGTCAACAGATCGGCGTTGCCGCTGGAAAAACTCCAGCTTGGTTAACTGACACCTGCTCCTTTCCACGTACTGTTTCCACCGACCGAAGTGCGCCCTCTTTTCATCGGCTATGACTTCAACAAATAGTGATGAAGCGTGCAAAGATCCGCAAAAATATTCACTTGCACGAGGCGGTAGAACGCAGGCAATTGCCGGACTATTCCGCGTCTTCTGCTCAGTTCAATATATGTATAAACTCCTACTATCAAAGCGTGTTTTCACATCAAGGACACGCATGTCCAAAAGACAATTCTTTTCTTAGCTTTGAACAAGTCACGATCCTCGCAAATTTTACTTATCCAGATGCTGATTCGACACAGAGGATACTATTCGTTATTGTCCGATTCACGGAAACGTGAGGATAGAGAAAATGTTCAATACGATCATGGTTCCGGTGGACTTACGTCACACCTCCAGGCTGGAGAAGACGTTGACCATCGCAGCTGATATGGCAAAAACCAACGAAGCAGCTGTCATCTATGTTGGTGTCACCGGCCCTGAACCAGGGGACTTGGGCCACACGCCGAAGGAATTTGGCCAAAAATTGCAGGCCTTTGCGTCCGCGCAAACACAGGCTCACGGGATAGAAGCAACAACCCATGTGATTGTTGCCAATGACCCGGCAATTGATCTGGACAAGAAGCTGCTGGAAGCCGTCGAGGCTACAGGCTCTGATCTGGTCATCATGGCATCCCATATCCCCAACATATCGGACTATATCTGGTCATCTCATGGTGGCCATTTGGCAAGCCACACGAAGGCATCGGTCTTTCTTGTTCGTGGCTAGCCAAGGGTGCCTGCTGTTGGCACCCACTATCCGAATGATCTATCTCATCATCCAAAATAAAAACAATATGGAGACTGCATCGTAATGACGAATGCCGAAGAAGCTGGCATCCCCGCGCCGGAAGGCGATACGGAAATTATTGAAACCGATTACGAAATCGGTCAGGACAATGTCGAGGGTCAGGTTGGACCATTCGGATTTGACGTGCACAACCCGGTCTTTCTTGTCTCGGGACTATGCATTGTAGCTTTTGTTTTTTATGCGCTGGCCCTGCCAGAACAGGCAGCATCCATTTTTGGCTGGCTGCGCCCGTGGCTCACGTCGACCTTTGACTGGTTCTTCCTTGGTGCTGCCAATATCTTTGTTCTTTTCTGCCTCTTTCTCATTGTCAGCCCTTGGGGCAAGGTGCGACTTGGGGGACAGGATGCGGAACCGGACTTTTCCTACAGGGGCTGGTTCGCAATGCTCTTTGCCGCAGGCATGGGCATCGGCCTGATGTTCTTCGGGGTTCTGGAACCTGTCTATCACATGGCGGTTTCCCAGCCATTGGGAACACCGTCCCCATTGGATGGCTCGGGCAATATCATTGCCGAGAATGTTGAGCAGGCCAAGGCGATGGCGCTTGCTGCCACCATCTACCACTGGGGTCTTCACCCTTGGGCCATCTATGCCATTGTGGCTCTGGCTCTGGCGTTGTTTTCCTTTAACAAGGGCTTGCCGCTGACGATCCGCTCTGCGTTCCATCCGATTTTCGGTGATCGCATTTGGGGCTGGACCGGTCATATCATTGATATTCTGGCCGTGTTTGCGACCCTCTTCGGCCTCGCCACATCGCTGGGCTTTGGTGCGCAGCAGGCCAATGCGGGCTTGCATCATGTCTTTGGCGTTCCCATCGGCACGCCAGTACAGATCATCCTCATCACCATCATCACGGCGGTTGCCCTCTTCTCGGTCCTGCGCGGTCTTGATGGCGGGGTCAAAATGCTCTCCGAAATCAACATGGGTATCGCGGCCTTGCTGCTGCTGTTTGTCCTGTTTGTGGGGCCGACATTGATGATCTTGACCGACTTTGGTGAAGGGCTTGTCGCTTATGTCGAAGATCTCGTTCCACTGTCCAATCCCTTTGGGCGGACCGATATGGATTATCTGCATGGCTGGACAACCTTTTACTGGGCTTGGTGGATCAGCTGGTCACCTTTCGTCGGCATGTTCATTGCCCGTGTTTCTCGCGGCAGAACCGTGCGCGAATTCATCACCTGTGTGCTGTTGATCCCATCTCTGGTCTGCGTCCTCTGGATGGCAGTCTTTGGTGGCGTGGCAATTGATCAGGTTCTGACCGACCCGTTGACCTCGGCAGTCAAAGACAATGTGATCGACAATTACAATCCGCCGCTTTCGCTGTTTGCAATGCTTGAAGGCCTGCCCTTCTCCAGCATAACATCCGTGATTGCCATCGTGCTGGTGATTGTCTTCTTCGTTACCTCGTCCGACTCCGGCTCGCTGGTCATTGATACCATTACGGCAGGCGGCAAGATTGACGCTCCGGTTCCGCAGCGCGTTTTCTGGGCTACCTTCGAGGGCGCGGTTGCAATCGTGTTGCTGGTTGGCGGCGGCCTGACCGCCCTGCAAGCGATGGTCATTTCCACCGGACTGCCGTTCGCGGTGGTGCTGCTGGTCATGTGCTATGCGGTCTATAAGGGCCTCAGTTCGGAGCCACGATAACGGCTAAAGCATATGGCCACAGGCCAGCCTGCTTTTCCAATAAACAAAGGCCCGGCATCTTGTGATGCTGGGCCTTTTTGTATTCTTCACGTGAGCCTATGCTGTCAGCTGTCAGCTCTCGGCTCTACCTCACGGTTTGAGAATGGTGGCTCCGGTGGTCTTGCGCCCTTCCAGAGCCTTGTGGGCTTTGCCTGCGTCTTTCAAAGGTACGGATGCCACCACATCGGCCTTCACCGCACCACTGACAAGTTTGTCAAAAAGATCCGCAGCGCGTGCTTCCAGATCGGACCGCTTGGCCACATAGTCAAACAATACAGGGCGGCAGGCGGCTTTTGATCCACTGGCCAAATCGGAGAGTTTGAAATCCTCGATCATGCCGGACGACTGTCCAAAGTTGGCAAACATGCCAAAAGGCTTGAGGCAACTGATCGACCCACGCCATGTATCCTTACCAACGCTGTCATAGACCACTTCGCAGCCTTCGCCTCCGGTCAGTTCCATGACCTTCTCGGCAAAATTCTCTTCACGATAGTTGATGACATCGCTATAGCCATGCTGAAGCGCAAGCGCGACCTTTTCCGCCGAGCCTGCCGTGCCTATGGCGCGCGCGCCCAGGGCCTTGAGCCACTGGCCCAGAATGAGGCCAACCCCGCCAGCGGCGGCATGAACCAACACCGTATCCCCTGCCTTGACGGCATAGGAGGAGGTAACGAGATACTGCGCGGTCAGGCCCTTGAGCATGACGGAAGCAGCTAGGTCATCGGATACCCCATCGGGCAGCACAACCAGACGATCCGCGGCAAGCACGCGGCGCTCGCGATAGGCACCGAACTTGAGTACATAAGCAACCCGGTCGCCAACCTTGAGCCCTTCGACGCCTGCACCGATGGCTTCTACAACACCAGCAGCCTCCGCGCCAGGGATCATCGTGTCTTCTGCCCAGGGATAAAGCCCCGTGCGATTATAGACATCGATAAAATTGACGCCAATTGCAGTGTGGCGCACCAAGGCTTCTCCGGGTCCGGGTTCGCCTGTTTCCAGCGCGCACCACTCCATTACTTCCGGACCACCAGGTCTGGAAGCGACAAGTGCCATATCCATTTTCTTCTCCGATTTTTGCACCGACGCCGCATCAAAAAGAGGCGTCGGAGCCCAAGTCATGTGTTTATGTCAGGCGCTCAGGCCAAAAATTCGGGGTCAACAGGCACCTGCATAGCAGTCACCATATGGTTCGTCTGTGCAGCCAGCCCGACAATGGAGAGCAACTCGGCATAGGTGTCTTCAGTCATACCCTTGGCGCGGGCCTGCGCCGTGTGCGAATGCAGGCAATAGGAACAGGCGTTGGCTGCTGAAACGGCGATGTAAATCATCTCGCGCGTCATCGGGTCAATGTTGCCCGGTGTCATCATGACAGCCTTGAGCCCTTCCCATGTGCGTTTGAGCAAGGCCGGATCAGCCGCTCCCAGCGCACGCCAGAAGTTGTTGATGAAGTCGGTTTTGCGCAGGTCGCGAATTTCGTCAAAGACTTCCTTTACGGCCGGGATCTTTTCGGCTTCTTCATTGGTGAGCAATTTGACAGTTGCCATTGTGGTATCCTCCTAGGCGTGTGCCCATTCCATATAGAGTGAACGAGCCTTCTTGGTGATTGGCCCGTATGCGAGTTCCCGGTCTTCTATGCGAGATACCGGGATGACCTTGGAGATATTCCCGGTAGAAAAAATTTCGTCCGCTTCCATGAAATCCTGAACCGTCAGGGTCATTTCATGCACGGTGTAGCCAGCGTCGCGCAACAGCCCGAGGACACGCTTGCGCGTGATGCCAGCAAGGAAGGTGCCATTGGGGATGGAGGTGAACACCTCCCCGCCGCGCACCATGAAAACGTTGGCGGTGGCCAGTTCGGCTACATTGCCCGCGCAATCGGTGACCAATGCATTGTCAAAGCCCTTTTTCTGGGCTTCACGCACCATGCGGGCATTGTTGGCATAAAGGCCGGCTGCCTTGGCGTTGGTCGGTGCAACGGCAATGGTCGGGCGGCGGAACTGGGTGGTGGTAATGGAAAAACCTGACGGCTCCACCATCGGAATTTCTTCGAGACAAAGGGCAAAATCGGTCGATGAGGCCAGCGGTGGCAAGGTACCGATATCGCTTTCCTCTGCCCAATACATTGGCCGGATATAGACATCGGTATCGGGAGCAAATTTCTTGATGCCGTCTTTGGCAAGTGCTTCGATCTCGTCCCCCGTAAAGGTCGGGTCCAGCATCAGGGCTTCAGCAGAGCGATTGATCCGCTGGCAATGCAGGTCCAGATCCGGTGAAACGCCCTCAAACAGGCGCGCGCCGTCAAACACCAAAGACCCGAGCCATGTTGCATGAGAAGCGGCGCCCAGAATGCGCACATCTCCCTCATGCCAATCGCCCTTGTAATAGGTCCACATTGCGCGCTCGGATGCCATCATGTTTCTCCTCGATGAGTTTTGGGCCGTTAATGGACTGCCGCATACATGATTTTTTCCTCGGTCGCCTCAGCAGGTGAAAATTCCTCCACGATGCGCCCCTGTCGGCAGACGAGAATACGGTCTGAGAGGTTCATGATCTCTGGCAGGTAGGAAGAAATCACCACCACCGCCAGCCCCTGATCAGCCAAGCCGTTGATGATCTGATGGATTTCCGCAATAGCCCCCACATCCACACCGCGGGTGGGTTCATCGAAAATCACCAGTTTGGGCTCCTGCACCAGTCCCTTGCCGATCACTACCTTCTGCTGGTTACCACCGGAAAGCTCGACCACGCGGGCATTGTCATTAATGGCTTTGATGTTCAGCTTTTTGGACCAGGCGGCCGCTACATCGCTCATTTCGTTCTTGCTGATATACCAGGCCTTGTCATGACCGGCAGCAATGAGCCCCGCATAGATATTCTCGGCAATCGACATGGTTTCGAAGAAGCCTTCGCTCTTTCGATCTTCGGTGACATAGACAATACCGTCATTGACCGCTTCGCGCGGTACATAATAGCGGGTCGGCTTTTCGTTGAGCACCACGGTTCCGCCGCGCAGGAAGTCGCGCTTGTAGATGCCGGAAATGATCTTGAAAGTCTCGGTACGGCCAGACCCGATCAGCCCAAAGACGCCGGTGATCTGGCCAGCAAAAACGGAGAAAGAGTTGTTGCGAACCATGGCGCCCATGGAAATATCCTGCACGGAGAGCACCTTCTTGCCCGCCTTGCGTACGCCGCTTTCGCCACGATCGCGATAAAGCTCGCCCGAAAGGGTACGGCCGACCATGGCAGCAATCACCGTGTCGCGGGTGAAATTCTCGGTCTTGTCACTGGCCACCAATTCACCATCGCGCAGGATGGTGATGCGATCGGAAATCTGAAGTGCTTCCTCAAGGGCATGGCTGATGAAGATAATCGACACGCCGCTCTTTTTGAGCCGCTCGATCAGCGCAAAGAAATGGCGCTTTTCTTCCGGTGTAAGGGTAGCGGTCGGCTCATCGAAAATGATGACTTCGGCCTTGTGATGCACCGCACGGGCAATCTCGACCATCTGCCGCTTGGCAGCACCAAGGGTGGCGACCAACGCTGTCGGGTCTACAGAGAAGTTGAGCGATTGCAAGAACTGCTGGGCCGAAATGAAGGTGCCACGCAAGCGATTGAGGAAGCTCTCCGAGCCCAGATAAAGATTCTGCGCCACCGTCATGGATGGAACAAGGCTGGTTTCCTGAAACACCATGGCAATGCCCGCTTCAAGTGCCTCATTCGGGTTGGTAAAGACCGTCTCCTTGCCATGATGGAACATCTTGCCACTGGTTGGCTCGACCACGCCCGCCATCATCTTGGTAAGGGTGGATTTGCCAGCGCCGTTCTCACCGAGAAGCGCGTGCACTTCGCCCTTGTGCAGCTCGAAATCCACGTCCTTGATGGCAGGAACGCCGCGGTAGGCCTTGGTGATTTTTTCCATGCGAATGATGGGGTCCATATCCTTAGCCCTCCGCTTTCGTATCTTCGATGCCAAGCAGCAAATCACCGCCCTTGGAAGCGACGATGATCTCGCCACCATGCTCGATGGCGCAGCAGACACCATGACGGTTGCCATTTGAACGGCTGTGCATACTGGTGATCGGGTTCATGGCCTTGCCCAACCGCACGACCATGCCGTAGGAACGAGCCGGGGCCCAAGCCTTGTAAACACCCATGGTGCGGATGCCGCCACATTGCAGCGGCTCAAGGAAGCTGCGGTTGGAATAGAGCGCCGGAGCAATCCAGTATTCGCGGGGAACGCTTTCCATCATGTCATAGCGATAATGTTTTTCCTGCAGCACCAACTCCACCAGACGGTTGCGCGGGGCAAAAACGGATAGAATAGCGCCACCATCCTCTGTCGGCATGATGCGGGAAGGATATCCGGGAATCTGGTCAATCAGCGTGGATAAATTCTTGTCTGCATCGATCTGCATCACGCGATGCTTCCAGCATTCAGAGAAGACCACACGGCCACCGCTCAAGGGGCACAGACCAAAGGGATAGGCCAAGCCGCCGGCGACCTTTTCGAACGGCTCGCTAGGGGTATGGCGCACCCAGATAGACCCGCAGGCCTTCTTGCTCATCAGGTCGGCAGCCCAATCCGAGCAGGCATGTTCCGAAGAGCCATTGGCCAACCAGAGAGAGCCATCATAGGAATAGGCCAGTGCGGTGATTGCCTTGATCTCTTCGAGCAGATGGACAGGCTCCCCTTCAACGAAGAGCTGGCCAGTTTCCAGAGCGACCGCCAGTTTATCGTCGGGCGAAACAGCCAGGGCCGTGATCGGCGCTTCGAAAGAGCGCAGCACCTTGGGCTCGTTGCCCTTGTTTATGGCATAGATGGCATTGCCCGAGGAGGCAATCACCTCTCCTTTCAGCACGGCCAGATTGTCCGGCTCGGAAAGGTGGGAGACAATTTCGGCGTCATCCAGCACCGTGTTCGGACGGAAAGCGCCATCCATGGGCGGAATGGTGACGGCCTTGCCGCGGAAAATATCGAGGATGGGATCGAGGATCATGCTTTTTCTCCCCAATAGGACGTCATGCCGGTCCAGTTCGGGTCGGCACCTTCAATATCAAACAGGCCGATGCGGTTGTTCAGAATGCCACCGATAAAGAGCTTGCCCTTATGCTCGCGCATCGAGGTCACCATCGGGTGGTTCTGACCGGTAAGATCACCCATGGTCTGGATGATTGTGCCGCTGTCGTCGAATTTGACGATACCGCCGGTGTTGATGTTCGGGAACAACCAGTCATCCTGCGGCAGGCGACGGGTCATGCGCTTGCGCATGTCCGGGTGGCGCAGTGAGAGGTCAAAACTGGGTGTGCGCATGCCGAGCCATGCCATCCAGTAGGTGCCATCGGACGCACGGTTGATATTATCGGTATAGCCCGGCATATCCTTGATGACACATTCCACGGTACCTGCCTTGGGGCCAGCGATCCAATAACGATGGATGCGGCTTCTCCAGCTTTCAGAGAAATAGAGCGACTGACCATCATGGGCCATGCACACGCCGTTGGTGTAGCGGTAGCCATCAAGCAGCGTCTTGGTGGAGCCATCCTTGGGATCATAGACCAACAGGCGCCCTGTCCCACGGTTCTCAATAGAGTCGAGCATCCATTCATGAGCATCATAGCGCTTGGTGGAATCGGTGAAATAGATCTTGCCGTCAGGCGCGATGTCGAGGTCGTTCGGATCACGCATGCGGGCGTCATCGACGATGGAGGTCAGCGAACGGCGCGTCTCGGCAGAAAGGCGCGTGACTTCGCGGTCCGGCGAGATTTTGTAGAGCCCCATCGCACCAACGCAGGTGATGAGGTTTTGATCCTTGTCGAAGGCCAGCCCCAGCGGGAAGCCACCGACATGGGCAAAGACTTCAGACCGTTTATAGTCGGGTGCAAAGTAGCGGATGATCTCGCCATGGCGTGTGCCGCAATAAAGATGATCATCGCGGTCGAGGATCACATCCTCAGGCCCTTCCAACTCGCCCAGACCTATATGCTGGGCCGAGGAAAGCTTGTTGTTGAGGGAATAGGCCGAGCCGGATCCAGGTTCTGCGGATTCCGATTTGCCCATCTTGAGATAGACCGGCGCGACATAGACCTCGTTGAGCACCTTGTGGCGGTTTTTCAGCCAGCGGATATCGATGGTAACAGCGAGCGCCAACATGATGCCAAGAACCATCTGGTTGGTGCCCGTACCGAAGCCAAGGCGAATAAGACCGTTGGTCATCACCAGCACGATGATCGCGCCCATGATGCCCTTGACCACGGAGCCACGACCACCGCCCAAGGAGTTGCCGCCAACAACGGCAGCCGTCAGCGCCAGAATTTCAAGACCGTGGCCCGTGCCCGGCCCAGCGCTCGACAATCGTGTTGCCATGAGGAAGCCAGACACGCCGGCACAAAAGCCTGAAAAGACATAGGTCATGAAAACAGTGCGCCGCACGCGGATACCGGCATTATGCGCCGAGCGGCGAGAGCCCCCAACTGCCTGCACATGCCAGCCAGGCCTCGATCGGGTGAGAGCAATGTGGGTGATCAGCGCAAAGACAATCGCCGTCAACACCGGCACCGAGAAGCCAAACAGCGTGCCATCACCGATGAAATCCCACAAGTCGGACGACATGAAAGACATCTGCGTTGCGGCACCATATTGCACCACGAGAATATCAAACAGGGCGCGGCCAATGATGAAGGTCACCAGCGTAGTGAGGAAAGCGCGCAGGCGCAGAAAGCCGATGAGATAGCCGTTGATCGCGCCGCAGACAACACCCGTTGCGATGGCAGCCAACAGACAGACCCACACCGGCGCTTCGAAAATGAAGAAGGTCCCAACAGACGCAAATGTCGCCAGCGCAAAGATGGAGCCAACCGACAGGTCAATGCCGCCCCCCAGCATGACAACAGACAACCCCGTAACGACCAGAGAGAATTCCCCCAGTTGCCTGGTGGATTCCTGCAAGGAATAGGGTCTGAAAAACCCCGGAATAGCAGATCCGAAGGCGGCCACAGTGATCACCAGGGCAATGAAGGGAATGGCGTTATCCGTCCAACGCTTGGTCAGGATCTCCCCGATAAGATGATCAGGAATGGTATTGTAGCGCCAGGCTTGCAGTCTTTCACGAAAGGCCATCTATCAATTTTCCGACGACTTGAGCCATCCGTCACGTAAGGGAGGATTCCAGAAAGAGACGGAGTGGGAATAGAAAAAACAAAGATTCCACCTGCTTGACTGCGGATCAGCACCGGCAAGGAGGCGGAGTGGAACGGGCAGACTAAAAGCACCCTGCCCGCGCCCGATTAAGGCTGGCAGCGCCCCAAGCGCTGCCAGACCAGATCGCGACTTTTATTCGCCAGCAGCTTCAGCCTGAAGCGCGGCAAGATCCCAACAGCTGTCAGGCTTGAGGTTGTCTTTGGTGGTTGCCTTCAGCAACGTGTAGATATACGGCGCTGAGGTGCCTGCAGGCTGACCGCTCTGGAGCAGATATTTGATGATCGCCACCATATTGTGGGTTTCCTGAGCCAAGTCAGTCATGACCACGGCACCATAGGTGCCATCTTCGATGAGATCACAGTCAGCGGTTTTCTCACCGCCGCCCGTGGTGACAAGGAAAACATCGTCCTGCTTGCCAGCATCGCGAATGGCTGCGGCGGCACCAGAGGCATCCCCATCCCAGAAGTCGATGATGCCGCAGATATCAGGATTCTGCTGCAACATGGTGGTGGTCACGTTACGCGAGGTAGTGGCATCCCAGTTGGAATCAGGCTTGGCGACCACTTCGAACTCAGGATATTTGGCGAGCACTTCCATGATGCCTGCATATTGGAACAGGCTGGTTGCGTTGACCTGATCGCCCTGCACCAGACCAATCTTCTTGGAAGAATCCGGGCCACAGCCTTTGACAACGGCTTCTGCTTCCAGACGGCCAAGCTGGGTCCAATCACTACCAACATAGGCATCAGCCTTGAAGTTGGCCGGGTTGTCCACGAGGATGACATAGATGCCAGCCTTCTGGGCGCGCTTCATCAGCTTGGAATAGGAGTTCATGTCCGGTGACATGACAATCAGAACGTCAGGCTTGTTTTCTGAGGCAATGGCTTCGGTGATGGCCTGTGCGCCAGCTTCCACGCTCCAGTTGGGGTCGCGGGTTTCGAAGATGCCGCCAAAGGCGTCCACTTCACGCTTCAGGATAGCGGCCCAGCCCTGCGCCAGATCGAAGCCCATGGCCATCGGCACGAGCATGATACGCTTGCCTTCCATGGCCTTTGCATAGATCTGTGGTGCAGGATCGCCGGCGGCAGCAACCTGCGTAACAAGGGCGGCTGAGCTGATGGTAAGCGCCGCAGTCGCGGCCATAAGGGTCTTGATGATGTTCATGTCTGTCCCTCTGTTGGAAAGGATTGTGATTGCTCGGACTTTTGATTTTTATTGGTATAGATACTGTTGGTTCTGGACTTCGTGGGTGTAGTGGGGTCTTGAGGGGTCTATACGGGGCTTGCTTTAAATGTCTCCCTGCTGCGCAGTCTGTTCATCGCGGGGATTGAGAATACCGTCGACGATGATGGCGCCCAGCAGGATGCCTGCCTTGATCAGATTCTGGTAGAGCAGCGGAATATCGATGATCGTCATGGCGTTGAGCATAATACCGATAAGAGCTGCGCCGAACAAAACGTTGCGCACGCCCCCTTTGCCGCCTGAGAGGCCGATGCCTCCGATGACCGTGATCAGCACAATGTCATAGAGCAGGTTGGAATTGACGATACGGGTATTGATGGAATGCAGGCTGGAAGCAGTAAGAATGCCGGCGATGAAGGCAATGAGCGCGGAAATCACATAGCGCAGCACCATCATCGGACGGACCGGCATGCCGGAATTGCGCGCAGCCTCCGGGTTGTCGCCCGCATAATAGACATAGCGTCCCCACTTGCTGTAACGCAGGAACAGGAAAGTCGCAAGGGCAAGACCGGCAAAGAGGAAGACCTCGACCGGAATGCTCATAAAGCGCATATCGCCAAGAATCTCGACCCAGTGCCCGGACGGCACAGGGACAGCATCGGTGTTGATCAGCTGGGACCGCACAAAGCCGAAAACAAATGATGAGCTGGCCAGCGTTACGAAAATAGCGGGCACATCGGCATAGGCCACCAGAACGCCGTTAATCAGCCCGATGGCCAACACGCCAGCCAAAGCCAGAACAAGAGCACTACCCTCTCCCATGCCCGAATTGAGCATTTGCAAATAGCAGGCAACGGACATAGCCATGATGGCTACCATGGAAAGGTCAATGCCACGACCGATAATAATCATGGCCATGCCAAGAGCAAGGATCCCCAAAACGGAAACAGAGCGCACAATGGCAACCAGATTGTTTGCCGAGAAGAAACCCGGCAGAAGCAAAGACGCCAGCGCAAACATAACCACCGTAATCGCCAGTACGATGCTTTCCTGATTGAGATTTTTTATGAAGCTCATTTTGCGCTACCCTACTCCATGCCCAGCCACTGCATAATATTGATGCAGCAAGCCATCTTGCCTAAACAATAAGCAGCGTAGCGTCAGTTGGAACAGCGCGTCCAATGAATATTTTTACGTATAAACCATGCGCATTCTGCATGGATTGCTGTTTTGCGCAAAAATCAAACGATTATATGACCTGAAGATGCCCATATTGTGCGGGATGAAGTGAAAATTCTTCCTGATATTGCTCGTTACAAATATGGTCTCCGAGGGAATCAATAAAGCGCTGACCATAGGCGGGCAACGGCTGGCGCACATTCCACATGGCGCAAATCCCAAAGGTAATCGGTTCACCCTTGAGCGCAATGGGGCGGCTGCGCAGCTTTGGCTCTTGCGGCTGGGCAGACGATGGCACGACAGCTACGCCGTTGCCGCCGATAGACATGGCCAGCAACGTGTGGGGCGAATTGCTCTCCAGCACCACACGAGGCACGGTTCCACTCACCCGGCAGGCTGCATCAAACACCTCACGGGAGACATGTTTCTTGTTGAGCGTCAGAATGGGCAGGCTAAGCAATTCTTCAATCTCGATCGGGTCTTCCTCATTGCCCAGAAACTCCGCGCCACCAACAGCCAGAAAACCGAGCTGCCCCAGAGGACGACTTTCCAAAACCTCGATCGGTGCAGACGGTTCGGCGCTGATGGTCAGATGGAAGACACCATCCACCAGCTTGCTCGCCAGCTCAGGTCCACCGCCATCTTCAAGGCGGATCTCGATGTCCGGATTGTCTTCGGTCCATTTCTTCAGAAAGCTCGGCATGTAGCGCTCGATCAGTTGCGAGCATGCGCCGATTTTGAGAAGGCCGGATTCCCCCTCTGTGAGATCGTCTGCAAAGGTACGCAGTTCCCTATCCGCCACCAGAACATTGTTGATCTTGGCCAGTAGAGCCTCGCCCTGCGGGGTGAAGCGTATATTTCGTCCAGACTTTTCGAAAAGTTTTACGCCCAGATAATCTTCAAGCGCCTTGACCTGTCGGGAAAGGGCAGACTGGGTGATATTCAACCGTTCCGCAGCCTTTGTGAAATTCATCAATTCGGCCACGGCAACAAAGCTGGTGTAATTGCGAATATCCATCAAAAATACCTTGTCTGAAGAAGAGCAATCGGGAAATGAATATCAAAAGCTAAAGCCAAATTTGAAATTTTGTCAAATCTGGACATATCAAACACTCAGAATATGTCGCAATAGAGCGCTCAGTGAGCTTTTATTTTCCTTTTCGGACCATCAGTGTCAAGCTGAGCGGTGTCTATTTTCCGGACGAGACTTTCTGAATTATTTTCAATGTGCTATTGAATCTGAACCGAATGAGAACAATTTGCGTATCAGGGTAAATAATTACAATTTATTTGGAAATTTTGGTTAAGCTAATGTTAGCTGACCGGGGCTGATCAGGTCTCATCGCCTCAAAATGCCATTGAGTTCGGAGTATGTAATTTTGCTGTCTCGGCTGACACACAATGCAGAGCGACAATCAAGCGCTCAAACAAGGCTCGTTCGCAAAGGAGGTTCTTCTCTTGTTGCGCTCTGCCTTGCGAGTACGCTTTTGTCTACAGGCTGGACCAGTCCGGCTGCCGCATTTGAGTTGTTCGGCTATGAGTTCAGCACCAGTGGCATCAAAGCCGTCTCCGAGGCAGAGCCGACCGCCGATATCCCAGACCCTGTAACCTATTCAGTCACACTTACGAGCGATGACGATGCGCTGACCGATGAGCTGAAAGACACGTCCCTTCTGATCGAGAAAGAGGAAGAGCCAGCTTCCGGCACCACAGGCCTGTTGATGCGCGCACGAAGCGACCAGAAACGCCTCATCGCCGCGCTCTATCAAAAAGGCCTTTATGGTGGCACGGTGGATATCACCGTCAATGGCGAACGCTATGATCGTGTACCGCTGGATGAGGAATTGTCTTCAGCCGGTCCGGCCAAGGTTGCCGTCTCGGTATCGAGTGGACGCGTATTCACCTTCTCCAAACCGGATGCCCAGTTGAGCAACGGGGAAGCGATCGATCTCGGTGAATATGGCGTCATCGCTGGATCTCCTGCCTATTCGCAGCTGGTGCTGGATGCAGAAAGCGCCATTGTCGCCGACTATAAGAAGCGCGGCTTTGCTCTTGCAAAAATCGAAGAGCGCTCCCTTGCTGCCGATCACAAGACCGGCAAGCTGGATGTCACGCTGCGCGTTGACCATGGCCCACGAGCCCGTCTCGGGCAGGTGACAGTGACCGGCAACGAGGATGTCAAAAGCGAGCTGATCGTCCAGCAGGCCAACATACCCGTGGGCGAAACCTACAGCCCCGAAGCCATTACCAGGGCCAGCCGAAATCTCAGAGCGCTTGGTGTGTTTGACAGCGTTATCGTCAAAACGGCTGATGTGGTTCTGGATGATGGTAGCCTGCCGATCGAGATTTCCGTCAAGGAACGCAAGTTCCGCACCATCGGCGCCGGTGTTACCATCGGCAATCTGGATGGCGTCGGGTTGGAAGGCTATTGGGTGCATCGTAACCTGTTTGGCGGGGCGGAAAGTCTGCGCGTTCAGGGCTCGATTGCCAATATCGGGCAGGATGACGTCAAGGATCTGGATTAT
Organism: Cohaesibacter marisflavi; assembly: GCF_963665895.2. Classification (NCBI taxonomy): domain Bacteria; kingdom Pseudomonadati; phylum Pseudomonadota; class Alphaproteobacteria; order Hyphomicrobiales; family Cohaesibacteraceae; genus Cohaesibacter; species Cohaesibacter marisflavi. The sequence continues at coordinate 1,874,927 of NZ_OY762534.1, forward strand.
AACGCCGACATCATCTTCAAGAAGCCAGGCGTGATCGGGCCTGCCAGCACGTTCGACGCCAAGCTGTCGTTGGATTTCACCAATCCCGAGGCCTATCAGAAGCGCGCTGTCAGTGGCGAAGTCGGGCTGAGTTATCAGTGGACCGACGCGCTTTCGACCCGCGCAGCCTTCAAAACCGAATATGCGCGCATTACGGACAGCTCGGGCACGAACACCAATCTGCTTTTCTCTACGCCGCTGGAATTGGCCTATGACAAGCGCGACAGCAAGTTGGACCCGACTGAGGGCTTCTATGCACTGATCGATGCGGAGCCGACCATCAGCAGCGATGGCTCTATCGGCTTCCTCAAAACGAGCGCAACCCTTTCTGCCTATCAGTCTCTGGACAGGGCCAAACGCTTTGTGCTGGCTGGCAAGATCTCTGCGGGTACCATCGTGGGCGCATCCAAGAGCGATGTGCCAACCGACCGACGCTTCTTTACCGGCGGTGGAGGCTCCATTCGCGGCTATTCCTACCAGATGGCGGGACCGCGCGATTCCAGCAACGACCCGACCGGCGGACGCTCCTATATTGCAGGATCCCTTGAAGCCCGCATGAAAGTGACCGATACCATCGGCCTTGCCGCCTTTGTCGATGTCGGCAACACGTTCAACAGCTCCATGCCCAAATTTGAAGACGAATGGTACACCGGCGTGGGAGCAGGCGTGCGCTATCTCACGCCAATTGGTCCGCTGCGCCTTGATGTGGCCGTTCCTCTCAAGAAAATAAAGGATGAGCCCAAATTTGGTGTTTATCTGGGCCTAGGACAGGCATTCTAGTTGTAATCATCTGTTGAACTGATTCTCCAGACTCTCCAGACATGAGGCCACTATGACGTCTGCTCGCACCCTGCTATTCCGGGGTTTCTATAGTCTACTTTTCTTGATCCTGGCTCTGCTGCTGGTCGGCTATCTCCTGCTTGCCACCAGCTTTGGGCTATCGATGACGACGTCACTGGTCAATTCCGTTGCCAGTAGCGATGAGCAGAAGGTGGAGATTTCAGGTGTTGACAGTCTTCTGGGCGACATTGAGATCGGCCAAATTGCCTTGTCCGACAAAGACGGACCATGGCTCACCGCCAAGGGGCTGTCTGGCCGCTATTCTCTTGCGGATCTGTTTGGCCTCACCCTGTCGGTGGATGCGCTCTCGCTGGATGAACTATCGGTTGAGCGTACGCCGCTGGCGAGCAGCCAACCGGCTGCCGAGAGCAGCAGCGGTGGCTCTCTTATCCCAACCCTGCCAGCCGTGGAAGCGCAGATCGACAGCTTGTCCATCGGGAAAATCTCTCTTGGAGAACCTCTCTTGGGCAAAGAGGCCGAACTCACTCTGGCTGGCAACATGGCGCTTGTTGGTGCCCCCTTCCAGACAAATGGGGTGCTCGATCTTCATTATCAGGACGCCCCCGAGGATGGGCTTAGCGCGCGCTGGACGCTCAACCCTACCGCAAACCAGCGACTGTTGGACTTGACATTCACTGAGCCGCGTGGAGGCCTCGCCGCGCGTCTGATGGATATTGCCAATCTGCCCGCCGTTGATGTGAGCCTTAAAGGAGACGGACCGGCGAATGACTGGCGCTCGGACCTTGCCGTCAAGCTTGATGGGAAAACCACTGTCAGCGGGCAAGTGGTCGTCGGCTTTGATGAAAGCGGATCGCGTGTCAATGCGAAACTGCTGGGCAAGCTTTCGCCCTTCTTGCCCCAGTCTGTTCTTCCCCTCGTTGCAGGTACCAGCAACATCAACCTTTCGCTTGAGCAGTCGCAAGAGGATGTGATCGAGCTGAAGCAATTTTCCTTCGCGTCCGGCTTGGCGCGTCTTGAAGCCAATGGCTTTCTGGACAATCGGGATAGCAGTCTGGACATAAAGATGGCGTTTGATCTGGGCTCTGAGGGTACGCAGATTGAAATGCAGCAAGAAGATGCGCCATCTCTGATGATCGGGCATGTGGGCCTCAAGGGACGCATGAGCGGAACCTTGCAGAAAGCAGCCCTCACACTTGATGGCTCCGTTGCCAGCCTGTCGCAGGATGCCATTACACTTGAAAACGCATCCCTGTCAGTCACCGCGCCGGAGCTTGATATTGAAAATCGCGAAGGAGCGATCAATGCCACCATGGCGCTCGATCAACTGGCCACAGGTTCAGCCCCGCTCGACGCGATCCTCTCTGGCGACAAGACCCTACTGGTAGAAAGCGCGCTCGACGGAGAGACCATACGTCTCAACAAGGCCGAGCTGGTTGCAGGCCTTGCGTCCCTTACGGCAGAAGGGAGCTACGCGCCAGATGCGCTGGCACTTGATGGTACCCTTGCCCTATCAGATATCAAGCCACTCAATGAGGGGCTTTCCGGCGCTCTGGGAGGTGATTTCTCGGTTGAAGGAACGACCAGCAACCCACGACTGACCCTCGCCCTACGCGGTCAATCTCTTTCGGTCTATGACAAGTCGATCGAAAATCTGAAGCTGGATCTTGCTTCCAATGCTGCACCGGACGCCACATTGACGCTTTCAGCTCAGTATGATGGATCGCCCATAGAGAGCGCCCTTGAGCTCGTCACCAATGAAGATGGCAGCCGTTCCATCAACAAGCTCTCGGTCACGGCACCGGGCGCTGAAGTAACCGGATCTCTTGCCATATCGCCTGCCGGATTGGCCTCGGGCGATCTGGATGCAGCCATCAAGGATTTTGCCGCGTTGGGTCCCCTGTTGCTGCAGCCGGATCTGAAGGGCTCGCTTAAGGCTGACATCGCCCTGTCGGCCAGCGACGGTAAACAGTCGGTCACTGTCGATGCTTCAGCGCCGGAGCTGGCAATGAAGGATATCTTTGTTTCCGGTCTGACGCTGAGTTCGCAGATCAATGATGCGACCGGCATCATGAGCATGAATTCCGATCTGTCCGTTGAACGCATCTCTGCCTCTGGCGAAACCATCCGCTCGCTCAAGGCCAATATGAAAGGTGGAAACGGCACCCTGCCTTTCTCCATGACGGCACGAGTCTCTCAGGCGCCTTTGACGCTGGAAGGCAAGCTGTTGCAGCAGGAAGGGCAAACAGCCCTCGCGCTTGATCGCTTCACTGGCAGTTGGAAAGGCATCGATCTCGGTTTGGTCGAACCGGTGCGTGTCGATCTGGCCAATGGCGCCTCGCTCGCCAATGCCCTCAAGCTTTCTGTCGATAGCGGTCTTGTGACGGTTTCCGGCTCGGCAGGCGATCAGCTTGCCCTTGATGTGGCGCTTGACGCGCTGCCACTGGCCATTGCCGAGAAGATCGCACCAACGGGTGAGACGCCGACAGGTCAGCTAGATCTGACGGCCAAAATTTCGGGCACCTCAGCAGCACCGGAAGCCAGCTGGCAAGGCACGGTTAGCGGCCTCTCTGTCCGCTCGACCCGTCAGGCTGGTGTTCCACAATTGGCGATCAGCAGCTCGGGCCGCTTTGCCAACAATTCTGTTTCCTTGCAAAACCACCTTACGGGAGGCGGAGCAGACCTCAATGTCAATGGCAGCCTTTCGCTTACCCGCCAGAGCATGGACATATCCGCCGAAGGCTCGGTTCCTTTCTCCCTTGCCGCACGCAGCCTTGCCGATGCAGGCTTGCAGCTTGAAGGGGGGGCTTCGGTCTCGGCCAAGATAACGGGCTCATTCAGTGCGCCGAACATCAATGGTACCATCACGACACAGGGCGCGCGTTTCTCTGAATTTTCGTCAGGCATTGTTCTACGCGATCTGGGCGGCACGGTTCGTCTTGCCGGTCAGCAGGCATCCATTGAATCTGTAACGGGACGGCTGGGCCAGAAGGGCACACTGACAGTCAATGGTACCATCGGGATGGACGCCAACGCCGGTCTGCCAGCCGATATCACCGTTACCATTCGGGACGGCAATTATAAATATGAAGAGATCCTCACGAGCCTGTTTAACGCCAACATGAACTTGAAAGGTGAGCTGACAGGGGCGTCGGTCATTTCCGGTCAGGTCAACCTCAAGACAACCGAGATCCTCATTCCTGAGTCCCTGCCCTCTTCCGTCTCTCCAGTGGATGTATCGCACAAGAATGCGCAAGGACGCGTCGCAGAACAGGCTGAGAAATTTGCTCCCAAAGCCCAAAGCGACAGCAGTGCGAATGCCGGTCCGGCCATGCGGCTTGATCTAGATATTCAGGCCCCGCGCAGCATCTATATACGCGGTCGCGGCATGGATGCAGAACTGGGTGGCTCCATCCGGATTACTGGCACCACAGCAGATCCGCGTCCGTTGGGCACCATTGCCATGCAGCGTGGACGACTTGAAATTCTCACCAAACGACTGGATTTTGACAGCGGAACTGTAACCTTTGCGGGAACACTGGACCCGGCTCTGGATTTCTCGGCCACTTCAACCAACAGCGGCACCACCTACACCGTATCCGTTGAGGGCTACGCCTCCGCGCCCGAGATCGGCCTCTCCTCATCCCCCACACTGCCGGAAGACGAAATTCTGGCGCATCTGTTCTTTGACAAAGAGCTTTCCGAACTCTCTGCCATTCAGCTTGCACAGTTGGCCAATGCTGTGGCGACCCTTAGCGGGGTCAATTCCGGCCCCGGCATTCTGGACCGCCTGCGCAACATGGCGGGCATCGACAATATCGACATCAAATCTGATGCGGAAACCAACGAGACAACCGTCGGAGTCGGGCGCTATATCAACGATCGCACCTATATCAATGTCGAGAAGAGCACGGCCAGCGACGCAGGCAAGGTGAGCATCGATCTTGATATCACCGATCAGATCAAGGCCCATGGCGAAGCCAGCTCAGACGGGGAAACCAAAGCCGGCATCTTCTTCGAGCGCGATTATTGAGAGTTAAATGCAAAGCGCCTGTTTGCAAGCCAATCGACAGGCGTCGAAGATCTTTAGGCCCGCTTGGGGGAGACGTCCGGATCACTTGCGAGTTCCGAGCTCTCGCTTGAGCCATCCTTGACAGCACGCAGGCTGGACACCTGCATGTCCGTTTTGTCGTCAGGCTCTGCTCTCAGAATGGAACAGCGGATATCGAGCGGCACTTCATGCATGATCTCTTCGACCGTCATGGGGCGGCTGATCAGGTAGCCCTGAAGCTGATCGCATTCATTCTCACGCAGGAAGGCTGCTTCCTCGACCGTTTCCACGCCCTCGGCCACGATATCCATGCCAAGCCCTTTACCCAGCCCGATGATCACCTTCATGATGGCGACAGCACTTTTCTCCTGCCCGAGGGCAACAACGAAGTTGCGGTCAATCTTGATGGTGTCAAACGGATACTTGGACAGGTAGGAAAGCGACGAGTAACCAGTACCGAAATCATCCAGAGCCAGAGACAGCCCCAACCGCTTGAGTTGTTTCATCACTGCCAGACCACGTTCATCATCTTCGATCAACATGCTCTCGGTAAGCTCGAGCTCGATCTGCGACGGATCGGTTCCCGTCTTTTCCAATGTTTCTTCAATCGTCTTGACAAAGTCACGCTGCTGGAAACCCAGCGGGCTGACATTGATACTGAGATGCTTGCCCTTCAGTCCTTCGGCTGCGTCCCGACAGGCACGCTTGAAGACCCAGTTGTCGATGTCCACGATCAGACCACTGGCTTCGGCCACGGGAATGAATTCCGCCGGACTTACCAGCCCTTTCTGCGGATGGTTCCAGCGTAGGAGAGCTTCATAGGAGTCAATCTCCAACGATTTGGCGTTGATGCGTGGCTGATAATAAAGTTCGAACTCGTCCTCTTCGAGGGCCTTTTCAAGGTCTGCCTGCAACGCACGGCGTTTTTCCATCAACTGGTTGAGGCCGGTTCGATAGATGTTGGAAATATTCCGCCCTGTCTTCTTTGAATGGTAGAGCGCAATATCCGCGCGCGAGAATATGGTTTCCGCATCCTTGGCATGTTCTGGGCTGAGCGCAATGCCCACACTGGCCCCCACCATCACGGATTTCTTGTCATCAATCTTGATGGGGCGGGACAGCTCGTTGACAATCCGGTGACCGGTATCGGCGGCCTGATTGGTAAAAAGAATATTGCGTTGAATGATCGCAAATTCATCTCCGCCCAGTCGCGCAACACTGTCGTTGACGCCAGCAAGCGCCTTCAAGCGTGCGGCGGTTTCCTTGATGACAATATCTCCGGCTGGGTGGCCATACACGTCATTGACATTCTTGAAACGGTCCAGATCGATCAGAATGAGGGCGACCGCCCGCTGTGGGGTTGACGTCTTTACGGCGTTTTCCAGCTGCGCGTTAAAAAGCGAACGGTTGGCCACGCCCGTCAGGGCATCATGTTGGGCCATGATGCGGATATGCTCTTCGGCGGCCTTGCGTTCTCTCAGATCAACAAAGCAGGAAATGCGCACTTCCCGTCCCTTGTAGTTGATCATACGCCCGCGAATGGCGACTGGTATCCGCTCGCCAGATTTAGATACGAGCACTGCTTCATATGGCTCGCTGCAATTCTCGGCGATAGAGCGCTCGATCCGGCCGCGATGACGTTCATCAGCGAACTGCATGATCGATTTGCCGATCACTTCCTCAAGACTGTAGTCCAGCAGCTCGGCAATTTGAGGATTGCCGTCGATCACCATGCCATTCTGGTGAATGGCGATCCCTTCAAAGGTGGCGTTGGAAAGAGCAGATATGCGTTCAGCTTCTTCGGACTGGGTCTTGAGGATCTCCAGCTCGCTCAGCTTTTTATGCTCGGCTTCAAGATTACTCATGAGTTTGTTGAACAAACCGGTGAGGTTTTCTGCTTCATCTCCGGCAACGGCAGGCAATCTCTGTGAAAAGCTTCGCTGACCGGAGAGCAGCTTCTCCATGGCATCTTCGACATGTCCCACACCAATACGGGTGGCATGCTCGGCGATATTGAGGCCGATCAACTCTTCCTCGCGGCTTGCCCGCAGACGCAGAAAGCGCTTCAGGAACCAGAAGCAGATAAAGCCGAGGCCGAAACTGACAAGAAAATTGAGCCCTGCACCGAGCGACTGAATCATGATCTGATATTGGCGGCCATTTTCGAAATGCTCTGCAGGCGCCAATAGAGCCAGCCCGATGGTTCCCACAACACCCGCAAAGCCATGAGCTCCGATAGCTCCGACGGCGTCGTCGATTTTCCATTTATGTTCCAGAACGCTGTTTGCAATGACAGCCACGAGACCACCAATGGCTCCAATGACAATCGCACCCAATGGCGTCAAGACTGCGCAGCCAGCCGTGACAGCGACCAGTCCACCGATAAGGCCGGCAAGGGACTTTTCCGGCAGATAGTGGCCATCTTGATGATAGCCGAACATGAAACCGGTCACAGTGCCGAACCCGCCAGCGAGCACAGTGTTTAGTATAATGAAAGCGACACTCTCGTCGGCCTTGAGCGTTGATCCGCCATTGAATCCCAGCCAACCGATAAAGAGCAAAAGCCCCCCGGTAGTCGCAAGAACAGGACTATGTCCTGCGAGCCGGATCGGATTGCCTTGCCGATCAAAACGGCCCTCACGCGCACCAAGCAGAATGCAGCCTGCCAGAGCCACCCAGCCGCCAGTGCCATGCACCACCGATGAACCGGCAAAATCGATAAAGCCCATATTGGCAAGGAATGCGCCCTCATTGGGCATCAGGGCATTGCCCCAGGCCCAATGGGCGAAAACAGGAAAGATGATGGCCGAGAGAAAGACAGAGGCGACCACATAGGATGACAATCTGATACGCTCGGCGATGGCGCCGGACACAATCGTCGCCGCCGTTCCACAGAACATCACCTGAAAAACAAAGAAGCCAGCCTCCTGAGAGGTGAGATCCTGAAGCCCAAGATAGCGCCAATCCAGCCCAAAGATGCCATAGGACTTTCCAAAGGCCAGCATGAAGCCCAGAATGGTGAAGGCAGCCACCGAGAAGACAAAATCAAGCAAATTCTTCTGGGCGACATTGATGGAGTTTTTCGAGCGCACCATCCCCGCTTCCAGCATAAGAAAGCCCGCCTGCATGAACATGACAAGCGCCGAGGCCGCCATGACCCATGTGAGGTCAATATTTGCCTTCAGACTGGATAACTCCGATGCATGAGCCTCACCGGTCAAACAGACTGTAGAAAACAACAAGAGATAGAACACGGATGATATACGCATACTGGCAAAACATATTTGGACAAAGAAAAACCAGTCCCAAGCCTATGCGCTCTGCGTTAAATTTCGCTTTATTTTGCAAGCTTTGGTTTAAATCGCGACATAAAGTGTGATGCTCATTAGTTTTCCTTGCAAGAAATACCAAGGGCTATCATTTCGACTGAGGCCTGTTTCACGGGGCTAATCGGCTTGTCTTGCTGAATTGCTCTGGTTTGCAATGCTGTCTTTAAGACTAGCCATATTGACCCTGACCAACGAGAAACCTAATCTCGACCTATTCTGGGCAGACACGAGGGGATTCACACTGTCCGGATTGGGAGGGGTTTGAACTAGCTGATTTCATGCGTGTTTTATTTGTTGAAGATAACATGGCGTTAGCCGAAACCGTCGTTGAACGCTTCCGCAAGGAAGGACATGTCATCGATCATGAAAGTGACGGGGATGAAGCGGACTATATTTTGCGCCAGAAGCAGTTTGATCTCATTCTGCTGGATATCAACCTGCCCGGCAGGAACGGGTTCGAGTTGCTCAGAGCCATTCGGGCGCGCAATCTCGATACGCCGGTGCTGGTGCTTTCTGCCCGTTCGGAGATTGATGACCGGGTCGTAGGGCTGGATGCTGGCGCAGACGACTATATGACCAAGCCGTTTGATTTTCGCGAGTTGATTGCCCGCTGCCGGGCGCTGGCACGGCGCAAATCCGGTCTCGCGCGCAACCTGTTCACCGCTGGCAATTTCACCTTCGACTGGGGCACAAAGCTTGCCAATGTCGCGGGCAAGGATATCGAGCTTCGTAACAAGGAAGTACAATTGCTCGAACTGTTCCTTACCAGCCTCGATCGGGTTTTGACCAAGGAAGAAATCGCTGACAAGATCTACAATTTTGATGAAACACCCAGCTTCAACGCGATTGAACAGACCATCACGCGCCTGCGCAAGAAACTGGATGGCTCCCCTTTCCTCATCAAGACTATTCGAGGGCTTGGCTATATCGGGCATATGGATGAGACTTGATCCACCCTTCGCGCGAGATCATGGGCACCGATGAAACACGCTTCCAAACGCCTCACACAGAAATCCATGCGCCACCGGCTCATACTGAGCATGGGGGCAGGCTTTCTGGCCATTCTGACGGTGATCTGCATCGGCTTGTGGGGCTATGCGCAGCAGGCTGCCAATGAATCCTATGATCGGCTGTTGCATGGGGCGGCCCTTGCCATTCTGGAACGGGCCAATCTGGCTTCGGGTGAGGTGCGGGTCGACATCCCCTATTCTGCCTTTGAGATTCTGGGACTGGCAAAGGAAGACCGCGTTTTCTATCGCATTTTTACGCAAAGCGACGAGACAATTACTGCCTCTCACAATCTGCGCCCCAAGGCCAATTATAAGCCCAGCGAAAGCCCTGTTTATTGGGATGACGCCTACAGTGGCGAGTCCGTTCGCTTCATGCAGCAGGCGCGCTTTCTCACCGGAGATGATCGCTCACTTTGGGTCATCGTGCAGTTCGGCCAAACCTGCATCGCGCGTCATGATATGATCGCCGAGTTGTTCTGGCGCGGGTTCGCGGTGGCGCTTTTCATCACCGTGGTAGGGTTGTTGTTTGTCTGGATCGCGATCAATCGCGCCCTTCATCCACTGATCGATGTAGAGCAGAATTTGCGACAGCGTGACATTTCCGATTTCACGCCCCTGCCCGTCACACCGCCGCGCGAAGTGGCCAGCCTTGTGCTCTCGATCAACGGCTTCATCTCGCGGCTGAAGAATAATCTTGATCACTCGCAAATCTTCATCGCCGATGTGACACACCAGATCAGAACGGCCCTTTCGGCGCTTCAGGGCCAGTTGGAGCTGGCCAGCAAGGAGCAGTCGCCCGAGCTTTTGAAAGGCCGGATTGAAAAAGCGGAGCGGCAGAACCGGCAGACCATTCACCTGACCAACCAGCTGTTGGCCCACGCCATGGTCATTCACCGGGCCGACCAGAAGATTGTCTCGGATATTCATCTGGCAGATTTGCTTAAAACCGTTTTGCAGACGCTGCTGCGTGAGCATGTGAAGTCCGATATCGATTTTTCGGTCAATATTGCGCCCGATATCGAGAATGGCGGCAAGACTGCCGATCTGATTGCAGGCGACAGCATCTCTATCCGCGAGGCCATCAGCAATGTTATCGACAATGCCATCAAACATGGCCCAGCCAATAACCGCATCGATATCTCTCTTTTTGAACATACCCTGAAACTGCGCGGCAGAGAGAGAAAGCAGCTTATCCTGCAAGTGGATGACGCCGGTCCGGGCATTCCGGAGGAGCGACGCGCAAAGGTGCTGGAACGTTTCTACACCACGGGAACAGGCAACGACGGGTCAGGTTTGGGCCTCAGCATCGTTGACGAGGTCATGCGCAGCCACAAGGCACAGCTCAGGCTCGGCCACTCGGCTTTGGGAGGCTTAAGCGTGAGAATGATATTCACCCGTAAAACAGTGGGGATACCCACATGAGCGCACAGAGCCTCTTCCCCCTTATTTCACCTCTTTCAGCCTGTTCGGCTCGCTCAGCCAAATACATGCTTTTCGCGATCACTGTGTTGTTGACAGCGATGCTGGCAGCCATACCAGCTGCCTTCTCGCAAGAAAAAACCGAGATCGATATCTGGAGCACCACGGACACCGCCGCCTTTGAAAGCGTCATTAGGGCTTTTGAAACGGCCAATCCGGATATAGAGATTGCCTATCACGAAATCACCACCAACGCCCTGTTCGAGCATGTGCTCTATGCAAGGGACCGCAAGGACACCGCCATCGATCTGGTCATTAGCTCAGCCATGGACTTGCAGGTAAAGCTGGTCAATGAAGGGCTGGCCTCTCCCTTCAGCACCGATCGTGCAGGCGCTACACCAAGCTGGGCCGAATGGCGCAACGAGCTTTACGGCTTCACCTATGAGCCGATTGTGTTGGTCTATAACAAGGAGGCCTTCCGGGGTTATCCGCTGCCCAAAACCCATTCCGATCTGGCGGATCTATTGATCAATAATCTGCCCACCTTCGAAGAGAAAGTGGGCACCTATGATGCGGCCTCGTCGGGAGCGGGCTACTTGTTCTTCACGCAAGATGCCATTCAAAGCGACAAGATTTTCCGTGTGATCGAAGCACTCAGCCGCGCAAAGATGCGAACCTATGACTACACATCGGCCATTCTGGATGCGGTTGCCTCCGGCGATCTGATCCTTGGCTATAACGTCATCGGCACCTATGCGCTGGAACGCGCCTCCAAGGATCCGAATGTCGGCATTTTCCAATTCAAGGATTACACCATTGTCATGTCGCGCACGGCCTTCATCTACAAACATTCGAGGAAAAAGAGAGAAGCAGAGCGCTTTCTGGAGTTTCTGCTATCTGAAACCGGGCAAGAGAAAATGGCTCGAGACTCGGCCTTGATACCCATTTCGCCAGACATGCGGCGGTTGAAATTGCCAGCGGATTCCACCAACGCCTATTTGCCAATCAAGATGGGCATCGGCTTGCTGACCTATCAAGACCCGCTAAAACGCAGATATTTTCTGGATGTCTGGAACAGTATTTTCAAAAAGCCGGAAGAGCAGTGATCGGGCGTGATCACCCCTTGCTCTTGTCGGCGACAATGCGGTCAGCGAGATCGCGAAGAATGGTCAAGCCATAAGGCCAGCGACCGAAGCCAGCCTCGGAGTTGATATGTCCGGCTTCCCCGACATCGATAAAGTCGGATGCCCAGCCATCAGCCAGCCCCTTGGCGCGTGCAAAGGAGATGAGCTTGTCGTTATGGCTGGCGACCACCACCGTTGGAATACCCAGATTCTCGTGCGGAATGCGTTCTTCCACGGCAAAGCGCATGGGCTCGGCTGGAGCGACGAACATACCGCCAACCACATTCAACTCACCTCGGGCTATGACGCAGGCAGAAGCAAGAGCCCCCAGCGAATGGCCGATGAGAATAGCGGGACGATTGCGCTTGGTCAGGAGCCTTCCCACGGCATCAATCCATAGCACAATATCGCGCTGATCCCAGCGGCTCTGATCAATGCGGCTGAAGAGATCGATTTCCCGCTCCCAAAAGCTCTGCCAATGTTCAGGTCCACTATTTTTAAAGCCGGGAACAAGCACAAAATCAAACTGTTCTGCATGTGTTGCGAGTGCCTCCAGAACCTCAGGATCTGTCAATTGTCTAATCAAAAGGCGACTCCATGAAAAAATGTTTGAAAGTATGCGTCGATAATCTAGTACCAACGCGTTTAATCTTCAACTCCCGCTTGAGAGATGGCCATTCTCATTGAGAGTCCAGCGCAACGAACCTCTCTGACAGGATGAAACACAATGCTAACGCATTGTTTCTTTTATTTTTCTTTTGAGAATACGCTGTGTTTCAGAAAAGTATTTGCTATCTATCGCATGCTCTCGTCCAAAATGCATGACAACTTTTGGCAAAGTTGACTTTATTTTTCCAAATAGCTTCGCATTCTTTCTTCCATGGCCCTTATAATGTCACCTATTTCATGGGTCCGCGAGCGGGCGCAGGCGTGCGCTGGCTGATCGCAAATGAGACACCGTCGCGGCGCCATGCCGATATCACGACGGGAAACCGCTCGCCCGTCTGCGCCATGGACATCAAGATCCCATAGTCGCCCCAGCGGGTGCCTTTCTTCCAGCTCGACCATCGCCTTTTTGAGCTTTTCAGCCTCACTGGCAACAGCGAATAACGCCTCCGGGCCAGTGGAAGCGTTCTGAGACCAGAGCATGTGATTCTCCCAGCCCTTAGCCGAGAGCTTTTCATGCACGGCCCGCTCTGCCTCCTTGGCGAGTAATTCGCTCATGGGGCATAATTTTACCGGCCCGGGCATGACGACAGAAAAGGTGATTGTCGGCATGCGATAATGGGCCAGGCCATCTTCGCGCCGACGCACCCGCCGTTCGCGGGCCAGCAGCATATCCTTGAGGGCGACCTCCGGGCCATCGGTCCAACAGGGTTCTTTCATGAAACCTCCGTGCTTGCCGACAACCCCATCGCATCGATGCGCGCGAGAAACAGGGTAACGCCTAGCAGGTCAGCGCTCCCGCCGGGGCTCAAATTCCGGTGGATCAGCGCTTCATCCATGGCCATCAGTCTTGCATGGAAATCCGGGGCAAAGACACCGCCAAGGCGCTTGAGCCGTTGCGCTTCACGGCGCACGAAAAACAGACCTTCCATGCCGCCACGGGCAACCAGATTGGTATCCCTGTTCCGGATGAGTAATTCGAGCAGCGCGGCGAGCAAGGCGGTTTCCTCGTCCTGCCCTGCCTCTCTTGAGCAAAGAAAGGCTGGAAGAGCATAGAGCCGCACCAATTCAAAGCCGCTTTCCGCTTCGCCCCGAGCGCCGGTGAGGCCATAGCGACGATAGATATATTCCCCAGCAGTATTGGCAGTCTTTACGCGGTTGGCGAGCTCACGCTTCACCAGCCCCTTGACCATCTGCGCGGCTTCGCCGCAAAGCGCCAAGACCGAGAGCCCTTCCCCGCGTCCGATGCAACGTCCCGCTGCGCCGAGCAACAGGCCAAAGGCGAAGATGCCGCCCTTGTGGGTATTGATGCCGCCGGTGGCCTCATTCATTGCCTCTTCGCAGATAAGACCGTGTCCACGCAGAGCCTGCAGTGCAACAGAAGTAGGATCGCTCGCTGTTTCCACACCTGCCTTGACGAATGACGCCATCAGAGGGCGCAACGCGTCGGCACTGGCAAGAAAGGTCGCCAGCGTCATATCCTTGTGCGAGCCGTTGTTGCGGGCATCCACAAGCCCCGGCTTTGGCGTGAGGGTTGCTTCGGCAACGAGGGCTTCATGGACAAGGTCGGCAAGGCGCTCCGGCAGGGACGACCACACAGAGGCAACAGGAGAAATTGATATCCCCAGTTGTTCCTGTTTCAATAGCCCATAGGTTGGCGCAGTGGCGATCTCCAAAGAAGGATCACTAATCACTTCCTTAAGATCGCCCTCGCCTATCTCCTCATCCATGAAGGACCCACTTGTCATTTGGCAACCTGACGCACGGTGTCGATCACTGTGCCATCACGATAGCGGACAACGCCGACCACCTTGTCGAGGAACTCGATCGGCTTGGGTTCACCCGTAATGGAGATCGCCCGCTGATAGAGTTCTTCCATGGTGCGAACCGGCAGATTGGCAGCGCGCAGCCGCTCTTCCACGTCTGGTCGGTTCGGGTTGACGGCGATGCCGTGGTCTGTGACCAGTACACCGACCGTCTCGCCCGGCGTAACCCGCGTGGTGACATTCTTGACCACGGTCGGGATGCGCGAGCGGATAAGCGGCGCGGCCACGATGGACAATTTGGCCCCTGCTGCGGTATCGCAATGGCCGCCAGAGGCGCCTCGCATGACACCATCGGAACCGGTCAACACATTGACGTTGAAATCAAGATCGATTTCCAGTGCCGACAGGATCACCATATCCAGCCGATCCACCACAGCCCCTTTCGACATGGGACTTGCGTAATAGTGAGCCGAGATTTCGACATGGTTGGGTGAGGATTCCAGAGAGCGGGCAGCCACCGCATCAAAGCTCTGTGTGTCGAGCAATGTGCCGATCAGGCCCTTATTGTGCAAATCGACCATCCCACCGGTCTGTCCGCCAAGCGCCCATTGGGCCTTGATGTCCAGAAGGCGCATGCGATCTTCCAGGAAGCGCACCGTTGCCGTAGACGAGCCGCCGGTGCCGGTCTGCATGGAAAAGCCATCCTTGAAATAGCCCCCATGCTCCATGACTTCCGCCGACAGGCGCGCAATCAGCAGCTCACGCGGGTTGGTCGTGGCACGAGCTGCCCCAACAGAGATTTTGGCCGGATCACCAACCTCATCCACCTGAACGATCCAGTCCACCTGATCCTGACGAATGCTGGCCGGAGCATTCGGATAGGCGACGATTTCCTCGGTCAGCATGATGACATTCTTGGCGAAATAGGCATCGACCATGGCATAGCCCAGAGACCCACAGCGTGAGCGCCCTGAAAAGCCGTTGGCGTTGCCATAGGCATCGCATGCCGAAACGCCGATAAAGGCGACGTCGATGTTGATTTCACCGGTTTCGATGAGAGCGCAGCGCCCCCCGTGAGAATGCACGGTAATCGGTTCGTCCATCAGCCCGTGGGAGATGGCGTCGGCCAGCTTGCCTCGCATGCCGGAGGTGTAGATCTTCCGGATCACGCCATTCTTGATATGCTCAATGAGCGGCGCGTTGGCTGAGACCAGCGAGGAAGAAGCCAGCGTCAGATCCTTGAAGCCCATATCGGCAAGGATCTGCACCACCATATTGATGACCTTGTCGCCCTCGCGATAGGCATGGTGGAAGGAAATGGTCATTCCGTCCTTGAGGCCCACACGGCGCACGGCTTCCTGCACCGTATCGACCAGCTTGCGATCAAGCTTGGCGACTGGATCGGCCAGATAAGGAATTTTTGCTGCAAAGCCCTGAAACAGTTCTGGTTCTGCCACCGTCTCGCTCCTCCCCGGAGCCGAATGATTGTTCTTGTCCATTGTCAGCCCTCCCTATCGTCTCACGCCGGAAGCCTGAGCGCGGCTCAGAACCCGTTTGGCGCTATCCACGATGGGCGCATCAATCATCTTGCCATTGAGCGCGATGACCCCCAGCCCTTCGATCTCTGCCTTTTCAGCCGCGGCAACGACACGGTTGGCATAATCGACATCTTCCTGCGTTGGCGCGTAGGCATTGTGCAAGAGTTCGATCTGACGCGGATTGATCAATGATTTGCCGTTGAAGCCAAGCCGTTTGATGACGTCGACTTCCTTGAGGAAGCCTTCCTCATTGTTGATGTCGGAATAGACCACATCGAAGGCATCGATCTTGGCGGCACGGGCTGCGTGCAACACGGCGCAGCGGGCATAGAACAGCTCAGAGCCATCACCGCGTTCGGTCTGCATGTCGACCACATAGTCAAAGCCGGCCACAGCAATGCCCATCAGGCGTTTTGAAGCGGTGGCAATGGCGACCGAGTTGATGACGCCGGATGCGGATTCAATAGCAGCCATGAGCAATGTCGAGCCAACTTCGCGGCCGCATTTGCGCTCGAGCTCCTCAACGCAGGTTTCCAGCTCCTTCACATCGTCGGCCGTTTCGGTCTTGGGCAGGCGGATGACGTCGGCGCCGCCGCGCACGGCGGCCTCGAGATCATCCTTGCCATAAGGTGTCGACAGAGGGTTGATACGGACAACACGCTCAATGCCATCATAAAGCGATGATTTAAGGGTGTGATAGACCAGCAGACGGGCAGCATCCTTTTCGCGCAGGGATACAGCATCTTCAAGGTCGAACATGACCGAGTCCGGCTTGAAGACGAAGGCGGTCGAGATCATCGCGGCATTGGAACCGGGGATGAACAACATGGAACGACGCAAAGTCATGACAGGGTCTCCCACTCTACCGATTTGTCACCCGCGGCGCGCAGAAGAGCGGCTTCCAGGCGGGCTTCGATCACGCAATCCAGCGCTCCCTTGTCTTCGATGATAACGGTGGCCCCTTCGGACACGCCGAGCTTTGCAAAGGTCTCTTGCGCGACCTTTCGGATCTGGTCGCCGAACTGGTGCTGAACTTCGCTGTTCAGGATCAACTCAAGCGGTCCTTCTGACGGTGAGACCCTGACAAAGAGATCGCTCGATTCGAGTGTCCCCGCCAACGCCTCCTGTATGATCTGCATGTTTCGCTCCTTTAGATTTTTAAAATCGATGGCACGCATGGCGGCGACAGGCCGTCAGCTGTCAAACTGATGTGGCATATTTATTCATGATCAGATCAAAGGTCGGTTTGGGTACGAACTCCTTGATCTTTTCAAAGTTTCCTCCCGCCAACAGGCGGCGCACTTCTGAAGCGGAAACGGCGATGCCGCTGCGCTTGGTGCGCTCCAGCTCAACCACCTCGATGGAATGGGCTATGGAGCTTGGCTCCTGGAGCCAGAATTTCATGTCATTGTTGTATTTGCGCGTGGTATCGCAGAATGGCTCGGTGCCGACAAAGCGGTGGGTCACGCCAAGGGCCGGGGCAATATATTTGCGGAAAAGCAACAGATCGACCGCGGTGCGGCATTGGCCGACCATGCCCTTGTCCTTGAAGAAATAGGCCGGGAACGTGGCCCGCGAGACCATATATTTTGAACCGCCATGCAAGGTGAGATTGGGAATGTCCTTGGTCATCTCCTTGGCCAGCATGAAGCGATCATGATAGGAGAAGAGCGAGGCATCTTCCTTGACGATGAACAGATGGAGCCAATCACAGGATTTCGCTGCTTCGGTGATCAGATAGAGGTGACCGAGCGTGAAGGGATTGGCGTTGGCCACCACGCAGCCAATCTTGTCCGCCTCCACCTTGTAGCGGGCCAGAGAGGCACAATAATTCTTGATACCGACCGGCGTATTCTCTAGCAGGGCCGTCTGTCCGGGCACTTCGACCAGCGGATAGAAGCCGCAGCCCAAAAAGAAATCCGCATTATGCGGCTCGGTATAGACGAAAAGAATTTGATATCCCTGGCTATGGGCGAGATAGGTTACCTCGCTGACGAGCCGCAGGCTGATCGCGCTGCCCCGCAGAGTCTGGCAAATGGCAACATCCTTGATGATGCCCTTTTCGAAGCCTGCACAGGCTACGAGCCGCCCTTCCTGCCTCGCCGTTACGAAAAACTCGATTTGCTTCTCGTAATCAAGGCCGCAACTGGCCAGCAGGTCGACGATTTCCCTTCGGGCCACAGGGTCAGAGGCCGGTTCAACCGTCAAGAATTCCAATCCGTCGCTCACTAGCACATTCCTTTAGCCGTTTGAGCAATCAGAATTTACATTGTCACACCGTCTAAAAGCCTCTCAGCGGCACCATGGCACCCTGATATTAATCGGCTAGGAGAGAGATCGTCGCAGGATTGCGGACAGTGACAATGGATATTCTCATTCCTTGTTGATTGCGGTTTCATCCACCCTCATTGATTGCCGGTTTTTCACTTATGGCCACTTTCGCAGTCACAGTCGCAATCATATTAATCGCCCTTTTTATCCGATATTTCCGTCAAGTCTCTGACCGAGGTCATAATCGCAGCAATTTAGCCAAAAAAACTGTGATTTTGTCGAAGAAATCGGATTGCTTTCCTTTGAGGGCTTTTAAGAGAGTGCCACCCCATGGCTGGCACTCCCCTTGTTTCTGATGCAAATCCCGATCCGTTATCGTTGGGGGACTGGTTTATTATGTCGGACCGGGAGATGCGTCTTAATTGGATACTTCCTCTTCTGCTTCAGCAGAAACCGGTTTTGGTTTCTTGGGCATGAAGCGGCTGACGAAGATAGGGAGCACAAAGCCGATGATCGAGATCGACCACAGGGTGATCGCGAGCGGGCTTGCGAACAGAACCGTCCAGTCACCATCAGAAATGGTAATGGCGCGGCGCAGGTTGCTTTCCATATTGTTGCCCAGCAGCACCCCGAGAATGACCGGAACCAGCGGCACATCAAGCTTGCGGAACAGCCAACCGACGACACCGAAGGCCACCATGATCAGAAGATCGAAGCTGGACCCGGCAATACCGTAGATCCCGACAAAGCTGACCATTGCAACGATCGGCATCAGGATGCGCGGCGGCACAAGCAGCACGCGGATGAAGATACCCACGAACGGAATGTTGAGCAGCAGCAGGATGAAGTTGCCGATGAAGAGCGCAGCAATCAGGCCCCAGACCACATCAGGGTTGTTGGCAAATAGCAACGGCCCCGGCGTGATGTTGAGCGCCAGCAGAACGGCCAGAAGAACAGCGGTCGTGCCAGAGCCGGGAACACCAAGCGCCAGCATTGGAACCAGAGCACCACCGGCAGCAGCATTGTTGCCCGCTTCAGGCGCAGCCACACCACGCGGGTCACCTTTACCGAAGGTGCCATTCTTGTCGAGCAGACGCTTTTCCATGGAATAGGAAATGAAGGACCCCAAAGAGGCTCCGGCGCCAGGCAGAACACCGGCAATGAAGCCGACAATACTGGTGCGGATAATCGAAGGGAAACTGCCCCAAAATGTCTTCATGGTTGGTGTCAGACGACCAAGCTCGACCTTTTTGCCTTCTGCATCTGCATCGCCGTGGCGATTTTCGATGAAGATGAAGACTTCCGAGATCGCAAACAGGCCAACGATGGCAACGAGGAAGTCAATGCCATCATAGAAATGCACGAGACCAAAGGTGAAGCGTGGCACACCGGTCTGGGTATCCACCCCGACCATGGCAAGACCAAGTCCGACCATCGCTGCGAAAGCCGATTTCGCCTGATTGGTGGAAGAAACACCACCCAGCGTGGCGAAGGCCAACGCGAACAGAGCGAAATATTCAGCAGGCCCGAAGGCGAGCGCAATCTTGACCAACTGCGGCGCCAGCAGAACCAGCCCCCAGGTTGCCAGAAACGAACCGATAAAAGACGCAAAACCGGAAAGCGCGAGCGCCTCCCCGCCTCGGCCATTGCGCGCCATGGGGTAGCCATCAAGGCAGGTCATCAAGGCAGGCGCATCACCGGGGATGTTGAGCAGGATGGATGAAATACGACCGCCATACATGGCGCCGTAATAAACGGACGTCAGCAGAATGAGAGACGGTGTAGCACCAAGGCCCAGCGAGAAGGCCAGAGGAATGAGGATCGCGACCCCGTTTGACGGGCCAAGACCGGGCAACGCGCCCATGATGGTTCCCAGAAAACACCCCAGCAGCGCCAGAATGAGGTTCTGAAAGGTCATCGCAATCACAAAACCGTCTGCAAGAGACGAAAAAGTTTCCATAATCCGATCTCCTTAGAAACCAAGCGGGCCCTTGGCCAGCGACAGGCCAAAGAGAAGGTGAAAAATGACATAGATGCCGACGGAGATAGATATACCGACCACCACAGACTGGATAGCGGATGTCCCCAAACGCCAGGTGAGATAGGTGGACGCGACAGCCGTTGCGATCACAAAACCAACAATTGGCAGAAACTCGGCATACAGCACCATCACGACGATGGAGGCGACAAGCTCGACGAACCGCGGAAGCGTCGGCCATTTAGGCGCGGCGTCCGGTTTCAGAATGATTGTCAGGGACGAGATAGCCAAAATGGCAGCGATAATCAGCGGGAAGGCCTTGGGGCCGACAGCATCGGAGAGAAAGCTCTCCTCGATTATCATGGATGAATAGGCAAAGAGCGCGGCCAGCAGGAGCCCAACAGCTCCGAAGATACGATCACTCATGATCATTCCCTCGTTAGACGGAAATTGCGGCGGCCGGTCTCAGCCGCCGCAACCGGGATAGCTTATTATTATTTGATGATGCCGATATCGCGGGAAATCTGCTGGATCTTGGCAACAGATTCACCAACGAACTGCTCGAATTCTGCGCCCTGCAGATCAAGCGGAGCCAGACCGTTGTTCTTCATGACAGTCTTCCACTGCGGGGTATCATAAAGTTCGTCGATCTTGGAAACCCAGAAGTCATAAGCGTCATCGCTCATGCCCTTTGGAGCATAGAAACCGCGCCAGTTGGCACCAATGGCGTCAATGCCCTGCTCTTTCGCGGTTGGGAATGCGGCATAGTCGCCATCAAGGCGTTCCGGAGACAGAACGGCAATCACGCGGATATCACCTGAATCCACGAAGCCTTTTGCTTCGGAAATATCGCCGGAGAATGCCTGAACAGAACCAGCCAGCAGCTGGGTTACCGCTTCACCGCCACCATTGAAGGCAATATATTTGACTTTGCGCACATCGCTGATACCTGCGGCGTTGGCTGCGATCAGAACTTTGAGATGGTCCCAGCCACCAACAGCGGACCCACCAGCAACTGCAATAGAGCTTGGTTTGTCTTTAAGCTGCGTCATCAGTTGGGTTAGGTCTTTGATCGGGCTATCGGCTGCCACTGCAATCACGCCATAGTCTGCGCCAATGGCACCAACCCAGCGGACCTGATCCATGGTGTTGCCCGGATAGGCACCCTGTGCCAGACGGGTTGCTGTTGCCGAAGAGGCAGCCACGATGAGGTTGCTATCGTCACCACGCTTGTTGACCACGGCTGCATAGGCAACGCCACCGCCACCGCCAGCAAGGTTTACCACCTGCATGGTGGAATCGATCAGGCCGAGATCCTGCAAGGATTTGCCAACCTGACGGCAGGTGAAGTCCCAGCCACCACCAGGGTTGGCAGGAGCGATACATTCCGGATTTTCAGGTTCGAACGCTTGCGCTGCGGCAGGTACGAGAGACATTGCTGCGACAGCGAGTGCTGCGCGGACCACTTTGGAAATCATGATTTCTCCTCCACAATTAAGCCAGCCTTATTTTATTTGGCGGGCCATCGCGGGGATAGTAGTCTGCTTGTCTGACAGGAAGCTGTCACAGTGGAATGAATATTGTGATTTCAGTATTATCCTAATTGATAATATAAAAGATCTAAAAAGACAGTCTCGCTCGTTGCGATACCTTGCCTTCACCTTTTCTTTTTCTTTTATTTCAAAAAGGGTTAGATCAGTTTTCAAGAGCAGCTCGACAAATTCTGACCAAGGTAATAAATGGCTTTGAAATTTACCTGATAAGACAGATTTGCTTTATCTGTCAGGAATAGAAGACCGACATTTCTTGCCTGTTCCGGCTTTTTTACTAACCCGACCAACCTGCGAATCGTGCTTCGCTAAAAGCACAGCAGAGAGACAAGCAAGCAAGAGACAAAAAGAGCGGCATTCAATGCCGCTCCCTTATTCTTCGCACTATGATAGCACTTGGCCTGCGCTCTTGTACTATTGCTAGAGGTTGCCAAGCAGATCGTTGACGCGTTCTTCTATACGAGCCAGCGCGTCATCAACGGACTTGTTGCCATTGATGGCGGCTGCCAGTTCTTCACCGACAATATCCTGAAGCGCAAACTGGCGCATCACGCCTTCCGGCAGGGTCTGCCCGATCTTGGCGATCTCGACGATCTTGTCGCGGTGCGGCAGAGCCTTGAATTCAGGCATGTCGAACACGGCTTTCACAGCTGGTAGATGGCCGGTACGAGCCCATTCATAGTCATTGTCTTCAAGGAATTTGAAGAGTTTGCCGATGGCTGCCATCTTGTCTTCATCGCGATCGCCACGCGGAACTGCCCAGCCATGCCCGTCCACATAGGTGGCGTTCTTGGCCGGATAGAATTGCGGCACCGGATAAACGGTGTAGCCACCGGAGAGCGCATTGCCCTCTTCCTTGGACTGGGCATCCAGATCGCCGATCAACCAGGTACCGTTGACCTCAATACCACCTTCACCAGAGGAGAAACCGGAGACTGCTGCCGAATAGTCCATATCGAGCGTGGAAAGGCCTTCGTCGTGGATCTTCTTCATGAATTCCAGCGCCTTCTTGGCTTCAGGACCAGAAAGATCGATCTTGGAAGGATCTTTGAAGAAGTCATAATCCTGCTGCATCATCAGCGTGTAGAAAATGCGCATATAGGCAGCGGTTTCGTTGGCATAGATCTGGACTAGATATGGCTTGCCGGTTTTTTCCTTGAACTGTTTGCCCTGTTCGAAGAATTCATCAACCGAGGTTGGCAGAATCGGTGTGCCATCGGCATTGACGAGACCCGCTTCCTTCATCATGTTGAGGTTGACATGGAACAGCATGGTCCAGTTGTCAAACGGCAGGGCATACATCTTGCCGTCCTTGGTGGCGCCGCCACGGGCAGCGTCGGAAAAGTCTGCCGGATCAATGCCAGCCGATGCAAACAGATCATCAAGCGGCATGAAGAGGCCACGGGTGGAGTAATCGGAAATCGCTGAATAGTGAACCGAGACCACATCGGGCGCTGCGTTGGAAGCGAGCTGAGCGTTGAGCTGATTATAGCCGGGCCATTCCACAGTGGTGACATTGACCTTGATGTCCGGATTTTCCGCTTCGAACTTGTTGACCAGAGACGTGATAATGCCGCATTCGCCAACCGCCTTGGAGACGTCGGTAACAGTGCCATAGTCCGCTTCGCATGCGCCGAAGAAGCGTTGCAGTTCAATCGTCGTGTCGGCCTGTGCCATTGTGGCCATGCCGAGCAAGGCGGCAGAGGCCGTTGCCAATAGAATGGATTTCATTTTTCTCTCCCTATGTTGGGGCCTTCGCCCCTAAAATGACCGGCCTGCCCTCCTATTTCTTCCCTCTTCCAGAAGGCTGCCGATAATGTTAGCCGCCCATAGCTATTTGACGGCTCCTCCCGAAACAGCGGTCACGATATTCCGCTGGAAAAAGATATAGACAATGATGACCGGCAATGAGGCGAACACAGCCTGCGCGGCGAGAAAGCCAAGCCCCTCGGTCTGGGCGAAATTGCGCTGTGAGGATGCGATGCCGATGGTTAGCGTATACATGTCCTTTTTGGTGGCTGAAATCAGCGGCCACCAATAATCGTTCCACGCCAGCAGGAAGGTGAAAATACCAAGCGTTGCCTGTGCTGGCATGGTCAGCGGTAACAGCACCTTCCAGAAAATGCGGAAGCGCGGTGTGTTGTCGAGCAGGGCAGCTTCGTCGATCTCCTTGGGGATGGCGCGGAAAAACTGCGTCATCAGGAACACACCAAAGGCCGAGGACATGCCCGGCAACATCAGGCCAAGATAGCTATTATGCATGTTGAGCCAGCTGAACATCTGGTGGCGGGCGATGATGACCGCCTGCTCCGGCACAGCAAGACCAAACAGCACGATAACAAAGATCGTCTTGCGGAATGGGAATTCCAGCCGCGCAAAGGCATAGCCTGCCAGCGACGATAGGGTGAGCACGCCCACAGTCTGCCCTACCGCAACCACCATGGAATTGAGAAACCAGCGAAAGACCAGACTGGAATGGAACAGATCGGTATAGTTCTTCACGGTATATGGCGCAGAGAACACCGCTTCGGACCCACGCATCAAAAGCGTGTTATCCTTGAAAGACAGCCCCAGCACCCAAAGCGCTGGCGCGATCATGACAATCGCGAAGACGGCAGCGATCCAGAAAAGGGCTCGGTTGGATGTCAGTTTGTCAGGCGAAAAGCTTCTGTTTTTCTTGCTCAGAACAGCCATGGCTCAAGCTTCCCCTTTTCGAGATGTCACCCAATATTGCACCATTGCCGCCAGCAGAATGATGAGGAACAGCACTTCGGAAGCCGCCGTGCCCATGCCGACATCCCAGCGGATGAAGCTGGTATCGAAGATATAAAGAACGATCGGACGCGAAGAGCCTGCCGGTCCGCCGTTGGTCATCAACTGGGCCTGCCCGAACAGCTGGAACTGCATGACGATCTGCACGATGGCCACAAGCACGATGGTGGATTTGATCGAAGGCAGCGTAATCCGCGTCAACACCCGCCAGCGGCTCGCATTGTCGAGCGCTGCGGCTTCATAAAGATCAGATGGTATCTGCTGAAGCGCAGCAAGAAACAGCATCATAGGCAAGCCCAGACACCACCATACGGTTGCCACGCCAACCGAAAAGAGCGACCAGCCCTCGGTGGAAAGAAAGCCAATCTGCTCCCAGCCCATTTTGTCAAACAACAAGGCCAGCAGGCCATCGCCGGGAATGAAGACAAAGCGCCAGATCAGCGTAACGATGGTGACCGACAAGACAGTGGAAGAAAAGAACAACCCGCGCAGCAGCGACGAGGCGCGCGTGGTCTTGTTGAGTGCCAAAGACAGGAACAACCCCAGCGCCACGAGGGTGGGCACAGAAACAAGAACGAAAATGACCGTATTCCAGACTGCCTGTCCAAAAACAGGATCACTGAAGACGCGATAATAGTTTTTCAGGCCAATGAAGCGGGCACCACCGAAAAGGTCGCTCTTGTTGAGCGAAAGCCACATGCCCCAGAAGAGCGGAAAAACAAGCAGACTAAGAAAGACCGTCATATAGGGCAGAATGAACAGAGCGTTTGACCAGCGGGAGCGACGATAGGACTCAGCCATCTTACGCCTCCTCTGCCATATGATAGGCGCGCCCTGTGCCATCAAAGACATGCAGGGCGGAACGATCAAAGTCGAATTTCACCGTTTCCCCAGCCCTGACCGTCGAGCGGCCGCTGTCCTCGACAATCATTTCCAAGCCCGTATCGAGCTTGCCATAGAGCAATGTGCGTTCTCCAAGCCGCTCAACAACGGTAACCGTCAGGTTCAGCCCATCCGCACCGGGTTGGACTACATGTGTGTCTTCGGACCGAACGCCCATGGTTGCGCCATCCAGAGCAAAGCTTGCGGGCAGCGGCACTTGAGTTGCGACCATGCCAGCCCCTTCCACCTCCAGCGTTGCGCCTTTTTGATCAGAGCTTTGCGCGCTGACAATGCCTGTGATCGGCATCATCGACATAGCGGGCGAGCCGACAAATTCAGCAACAAAACGGGTAGCGGGTCGCTGATAGATTTCCATCGGCGTGCCGATCTGCTCGATCTTCTTGTCATGCATGACAACGATCCGGTGAGCCAGCGTCATGGCTTCCACCTGATCGTGTGTCACGAAGATCATGGTCGATCCAAGCCGCTGGTGCAGCTGAGCCAATTCGAGACGAGTGCGGCTTCTCAACGCTGCATCAAGGTTGGATAGCGGTTCATCAAACAGGAACGCTTTGGGCTCCTTGACGATAGCCCGCCCGATAGCCACGCGCTGACGTTGACCGCCAGAGAGTTTGGCAGGCCTGCGATCAAGCAGATGGGCCATCTCCAGCGTTTCGGCGGCGGACTGGACGCGGCTGTCGATCTCGGCCTTGTCAACCTTGAGATTTTCCAGACCAAAGGCCATATTCTGCGCCACGGTCATATGCGGATAGAGGGCATAGGTCTGAAACACCATGGCCACCCCGCGCTTGCCCGGAGGCAATGTATCGATCCGCTCGCCTCCGATATGGATCGTACCCTTGTCGACCGATTCCAGCCCCGCGATCATCCGCAGTAACGTTGACTTGCCACAGCCAGAAGGGCCGAGGAAAACAACAAACTCACCGGCCTCTATGCTCAGGGAAATATCATCGAGCACTGTCAGGGCTCCGTAAGCCTTGGTTACGCTATTGATGTCGATGGTCGCAGACATGGGTCTCTCTTTTCTAGAAACACTTCGATGGATCACAGGGTGGCTTGCAGGCAGCCGGAGCCAAACGCCTCCTCTATTTCAACCGGATCATGCGATAGCTGAGCGGGGCCAGCTTTACCGACAGCTTGCCATCAACAATGCTGGCATCGTCTCCATCGGCAGGGGCGACCGGCTCTTCATCCGGTCCGTTGGTCTTGTCCAGCGCGTAACCGACGATCACCTTGTCCATGGTCACGGACGAATGGGCGAAGCCTTCAAGAGATAGTTCCACATCGAGTGCTTCGCTTTCATGACGGTTGACAAGGAAGAAGCTGAGGCCGCCATCGGCCTCTGTCAGTACGCCAGCTACATCCAGATATGGCACATTGTTGGCAAAGTCCGTTTCATACCCTTCCACGTCGACCGCCAGATCCAGCGCAGTGCCGCGGCCATATTTGGAGGCATAGAGATAAGGATAGAAGGTTGTCTGGCGCCATGCCGGGCCATCTTCGACGGTCATGATCGGGGCGATTACATTGACCAACTGGGCAAGACAACCGACCTTGACCACATCCGAGCGCCGAATGAAGGTGTTGAGAATGCAGCCAACGACGAGAACGTCGGCAAAGTCATAGATGTCTTCCAACAGCGCCGGGGCATGCGGCCAGCCATGTTTGCCTTCTAGAACCGGCTTGTCCTGCTCTGCGGAATGATACCAGACATTCCACTCATCAAAGGAAATATAGACGTCCTTGTTGGAGCGTTTCTTGGCCTTGATGGTTTTGATAACGCTCGAGATCGTCTCGATATAGGTTTCCAGCTCCATGGAGCGGGCGAGGAAATTCTTGGTATTCTGCTCATGATTTTCGAAATACATATGCAGCGAGATATAGTCGACGCTGTCATAGGTGTAATCGAGCACGGTATATTCCCATTCGGGATAGGTGGGCATGTTGGGCGTCGAAGAGCCGCAAACGACCAGCTCGATATCCTTGTCGAAAGCGCGCATGGCCTTCGCGGTTTCAAACGCGGTGCGGCCATATTCGGCGGCAGTTTTCTGGCCTATCTGCCATGGGCCGTCCATTTCGTTGCCAAGGCACCAGAGCTTGACGCCCCAAGGTTCTTCGCGGCCATTCTGGCGCCGCAGGTCTGACCAGTAGGACCCGCCGGGATGGTTCACATATTCAAGGAAGGCCCGGGCTTCATCCAGACCACGCGAACCCAGATTGACCGCCAGCATCATCTCGGTTTCAGCCTTGGCAGCCCAATCGGCGAATTCATGAATGCCGACCTGATTGCTCTCGGCGGTGTGCCAGGCCAGATCGAGTCTTACGGGGCGCTCTTCCTTGGGGCCAATACCATCTTCCCAGTTATAAGCTGAAACGAAGTTGCCACCGGGATAGCGCACGACAGGCACATCCAGTTCTTTCACTAGATCCAGCACATCCTGTCGGAAGCCCTGTTCATCAGCACTGGCGTGGCCGGGCTCATAAATGCCGCTGTAAACAGCACGGCCGAGATGCTCGACAAACGAGCCATACAAGCGAGGATCAATTTTGGCGACGGTAAATTCTTTGTGCGCAGTGACTGATGCACGCATGTTGGCTCCTCCCAATTATATCACGATTTATGATATTATTCAGTAATTATGATACTAACAGAGGGGGCAACATACCGTCAACAGGTTGTTGGGAAGAGAATTAAAACCCAAATTTCTGATATATTACGCAATTTCGGGATTTCATAAACCACTTAATGGCTTATCATCTTGATCTTGCGCCTCGTTTATCCGCATTCTTGATTAACTTCCCATTCACAAACGGCAGCTAAGTCCTTAGTCTAAGCACGATATCCTGATCATAATTGCCAAAACCGCGACCAAAAATATTGAGCCCTCCAGGATTTTTGGCCTCATCCGGCACAGCAATCCGCACCCGGATCGAACGATGATCATCAAGCTCCAGATCAGCCAACGTGATGTCGGACACGCGCATGCCATCGACATAGGTGCCGTCAGCCGTGACGCGGAAACTTTTCAAATGACCATATTGAGAGCCCGCCAGTTTCCACCAGTCAGGCGTATATTTACCGCGCTGATCGCCATAATCCCCTGGTGCCGTCCAGACAGCTACCAGCTTGTCATTGATAGAAATATTGATATCCGATGGCCAGTCATCCGATGTCCCCGGCACTTCAGATGAGAGCTCAAGAACCAGTTCCAGCTCCTTGATCTCCTTGCCGGCAATGCGAGCATTGTTGGGGAACTGGTATCGGACATATCCCTTTGTAAACCATAGCAAACCAGCTTTCATCCGCTCTGGCGAATGAAAGGTATCGGGGCTGTCAAGGAAGCCAATGATGCCCTCACTGGAGCAAAGGCCACAGGGAGCCGTCGTATTGCAGCCGGAATAAAGCCCGACCGGCATAGCCACCTCGATCAGATCCTGATCGGTCTGTTTGGGCTCCTTGAAGGAGAGCACCACCTCATCATAGGCGGTGCGACAGATTTTCTGGCTCCCCTTTTTGGCCTTCTGACTCTCGGTCTCGATGAGCCCTGCTTTTTCAAGGGAGTTCACGTGAGTAGAAGTGGACGATTGGGGCAACCCAAGCACATCGGCTATGTCATTAACATTCATCGGGCCCTGCTTGTTGAGCAGGGTCAGAATGGACAGTCGCGCAGGAGCGGCCAGACTTTTGAGAATGTCTATTCCGTTTTCCGGCGTAATCAGCATATATCGTTTACTCATCCCACTCACCTCACTTTTTCGATATATATCTGATTTCTTGATTTTTTCCAAGCAAAACCGGATAGAATCCCCCATTTGCCGTCCACCCCACGGCCAACTGATGCCATTTCAATGGGTAAAATAGCCTTCCATCGGACTTGATGGAGGTAATTCACATCGATTTATTGAAAACTATTGCCGAGATCGGACCGCAGGCTCTTGAAGTCTTCCAGAGAGCGCATGGTCTTGTCTTCATCAATCGCAGCCAAATCCAGAATGACGGCATTGGCTATGGTCATCGGCACGACGAGGGATTGCGGCTGACCGGCCTCGCCGCGTGAGGCGGCTATATGCACATGGGGAGCGGGATCAATCCGCGCGCCCGAAAGATCCGTCAAAGCCAGCACCCGTGCGCCGCAGCTTTCCGCGATCCGCCGGATATCCAGCAACACGCTGGAGGGTTTGCGGAAACAATTGAGCCAGACCACGTCCCTCTCCGTCAGAGCTGCCAGTTTT
The DNA here is from genome assembly GCF_963665895.2 of Cohaesibacter marisflavi. NCBI lineage: Bacteria > Pseudomonadati > Pseudomonadota > Alphaproteobacteria > Hyphomicrobiales > Cohaesibacteraceae > Cohaesibacter > Cohaesibacter marisflavi. The sequence goes on from NZ_OY762534.1 coordinate 1,904,374, forward strand.
TCCGGCAGCAAATGCAACTGACTTGAGAGGTCTTCTGCCGCATAGCCTGAGCGCACCAGGCGCCGGGCGATCAGATGCGACAGGGCTTCGGCGTGGCCCGTGCCGAAAATATAGATGCGTCTTGCTTTACTCAAACTCAGCGAAAAGGCACGGACTTCCGCATCAGTCACACTGTTGCGAACCTGCTCCAGCGCGGCAATTTCTCCATCCAGCATAGACGCCAGCAGGCCTGTTTCTTCGGCCTTGACCAGACGAGCCGCCATACGCGCTGAAGCATGCTGGAAATCATCGCCCCGCTCGATCAGATTTGTTTGCAAAAAGGCGCGGAACTCAGGATAGCCCTTGAAGCCCAACCGGCGGGCAAGACGCACCGCCGAGGTGGGGTGCACTCCGGCGCGCGAGGAAACTTCCTTGCCATTTTCCATGGCGGCGCGAACTGGATCCCCCATAAGCACGTCCAGAATACGTGTATCAGCTTCAGTCAGCTTGGCTGAATTCTGCTTTATGAGATCGCCCAGAAAGATTGGCATTGCCGTGTTATTGCTCATTGAAGATCCAAACCATCTCAGTCTGTATTATCGCGCCCTAGCCACCACCCCATGTCGCTGGCGCGATAACGCCTTCTTTCTTCATGCCCCATCGCCATTGGTAAGCGCAAGCCCGTTAAGCGGGATTGACCCGCCCTCCGTCAGCCTTGGAGAAATAATGGGCACGATCAAGATCCACATTGATCAGCACATCGCCGCCGCCCTTGGTCAGGCTCGTGCGTTCTTCAATCAAGGTCAGACGCCCTGCATCAGTATCGCAATGAAGGATCACATCCGAGCCGGTCATTTCAGAGATCGCTATCCTGCCCGGCAAGCAAAAGTCCCCTGCCCCGGCGGGGTTGATGGAAAGAGCCTCTGGCCGTAGCCCGATTTCAATATCGGCGTCACCCTTCCAAAATGGCACCTTGTCAGCAGGTAGGAAGTTCATTGGCGGCATACCCAGAAAGCTTGCAACAAACTGGTTTGCAGGCTGGTCATAGATGGCCTCAGGGGTGTCGAACTGCTGCAAATAACCATCCTTCATCACTGCGATCCGATCAGCTAGAGATAACGCTTCGGTCTGGTCATGGGTCACATAGATGATCGTCGCACCGAGCTGGCGGTGCAAAGCCTTGATCTCGGTGCGCATGGCCACGCGCAGGGCGTTATCCAGGTTGGAAAGCGGCTCATCCATGAGGAAGGTGGAGGTATTGCGTGCAATGGCACGCCCCATGGCGACACGCTGGCGCTGACCGCCGGACAAGGCGCCCGGCTTACGATCCAGATACCGCTCCAACTGAAGGGTGCGGGCCACTTCAAGAGCGCGGGCGTTACGCTCCTTTTTGGGCACTTTGCGCAGTTCCAGCCCGAAGGCGATATTCTCTCGCACGGTCAGATGCGGATAGAGCGCGTAGTTCTGGAAAATCATGGCGATGTCGCGATGCTGGGGCAATTGCTCGTTGGCCCGCTCCCCCGCTATCAGAATTTCCCCGTCCTGACACTGTTCCAGTCCGGCGATCAGCCGCAGTAATGTGGACTTGCCACAGCCGGACGGACCGACGATGACGATGAACTCCCCATCCTCGATGTCCATGGATACGTCATGGAGAACAGGGGTGGCGCCATCATAAGACTTGTTTATGGCCCTTAGAGAAATCGAGCTCATTGGCCTGTTCCTTCCCGCATCTGGTTGCGAATGGCGACCGCAAGACTCGGCCGGTCCGTGGTGAAAATTTTTACCCCCATTGAAATCGCCTTGCTGATTTGTGGTGTCGTATGCGCAGCCCAGCAGCCAAAGGCCAGACCAGCATCCTGCGTGGCCGCCATCAATGCGGGGCTCGCCTTGTCGATATGCACTCCGATTTCAGGAATGCCCCGCGCGCGGGCCATATCCAGCACGCCTTTCTCTCCCAGTTGTGTCAGAACAGCCGGGCTCACGAGCCAGAGACGAGGCCGGTCGGTGTGCTTGGCGATCTCGTCCAGATAGTCCAGCAGAAAGGATGAGAAATTGGCCGTGCGCAGCATGTCTTCCATAGCCAGCAGCTCCATTACGCGGGGCACAAAACCCTGATAGGGCTTCCCGTCAGCGCCGGGCTTGAATTCACAGCGGAAGACCACCGAACTGTCGTCGAAGATTTCACACAGCTCCTGCAGCAGGATCGGGCGACTGTTATGGCTGAAATTGATGACCGCCGAGAGAACCTCGCGCGTGGGCAACTCAGCTATGGCCCCTGCCGTATCGGTCGTGCGGTCCAGCGTAGCATCATGATGCACGATGATGTCGCCATCCTTTGTGGGGTGGACGTCAAACTCCACCTCTTCCACGGCCATGGCCGCAGTGGCCGTGAAGCCAGCCAGAGTGCTGTCGCCATATTCAAGCGTGCCGCCACGATGGGATGCAATACGCGTCATGTCTTTCGTTCCTTCAAATAATGTAGCGTGAGCCCAGCTCATCGGGTTCGTCATTTTACGGCCCCCATCGTGATCCCGCGGACCAGATGGCGTTCAACAAGGGCAAAGCAGAGCAGAACCGGCAGAATGGAAATGGTGGAAGCGGCCATAACGAGGGGCCAGTCGATCACCCCTTCGCCAGGATTGATGCGATAGAGCCGGGCCAACCCCACCTGCAGCGTGTAGAGATCATCCTTGCCGATAGCGACCAATGGCCAGATATAGCTGTTCCATTCGCCGATAAAGATATAGAGCGCCATGGACAGGATGGCTGGTCTGGACAAGGGAACAATCACACGCCAGAGCACCTGCAGGGATGTCGCGCCATCCATATAGGCAGCTTCATCGAGCGAACGGGGAATGCCGCGAATATATTGCCGCAGAAAGAAGGTCGCAAAGGCGCTCGCCATGGCTGGCAGAATAAGACCGGCATAGCTATCCAGCAGCCCCACCTTGGCCAATGTCAGGTAATTGGGGATGAGGCTGATATGACTAGGGATCATCAGGGTGGCCACCACAGCTCCGAACAGCAGATCGCCACCGCGAAACCGAAAGCGCGCAAAGGCATAGGCGGCCAGCGTGGCAATGGAAATGCCGCCCACAGTGACGATGCCCGACACGATGATGCTATTGAGCAGATAGCGGGCAAAATGATACTGCCCCACGGCGCGCCTATAGTTATCGACGGTGAATTCCAGTCCGCCGGTATAGTAGGCATCGGCCGTCTGGAAAGACAGCCAGATGGAATAGAGCGCTGGCGAAAGAAACAGCAATCCGAAGAGAAGCGCAAATAGGGACTGAACGGGATTTTCAAGCTTCATAATGCACCTTCCGGCCAATCACGCGAGATTTGATGAGAGACAGAGCGATCAGCAGAATAAACAGCAACACGGCCAGCGCAGAGCCCGTTCCGATATCAAACAGGGTAAAGCCGACGCGATAAAGCATATTGACCAGCATGTCCGTGGCGCTTGCAGGGCCGCCGTGGGTCATCACATTGACAATGGTAAAGACCTGAAACGCCTCGATAACGGAGATAACCAGCAGAAAGTAGGTGGTTGGCATCACCAGAGGCATGGTAACGCGGCGAAAGACATGAAAACGGCGCCCGCCATCCACGGCGGCGGCATCGTAAAGTTCCTGCGGGATCGCCTGTAGACCGGCGATATAGATGACGATGTCATAGCCAATCTGCTTCCAGGTATTGACCAAAATCAGCACCAACAGCGCCAACTGCGGGTCTTGCATCCACGGGATTTTGCCCACGCCGATATGCTTGAGCAGAGCGTTGGCGACCCCATAGTCGGTGGAGAAAACCCACGAAAAGACGACGGCGATGGAAACGGTGGACGTGACCGAAGGCAAAAAGAATGCGCCACGCAACATACGCGGAGCGAATTTCTCCGATGTCAGGAAACTGGCGGCCATCAATGCCAACGCCAGACGCAAAGGCACGGAGATGATGGCAAAAATCGCCGTTATCTTCACCGAGTTCCAGAACTCGGTCGAGGTGAGCAGCAGCTGATAATTCTCAAGCCCGACAAAGGGCTTGGTGGCAGACATGAAGTCCCATTCACGAAAGCTAAGATTGATGCTCGTGGCAATCGGGATATAGGTAAAGACCGCAATGAAGGCCAAAAGCGGCAGAATGTAGAAATAGGGCAAGAACTTGCGGGCCATGGAGGCAACCTGTTGCAGATGGGTCTTGCGGCGGGGACTGCATGCAGCCCCCGCCCTGTAAGACACTCAGAGACTATGAAACCTTACTTGGCCAGACGGGCCGCTTCTTCGCGGGTCTTGGTTGCGAATTCAGAGAGGACGTCCTTGACGTCGCGCTGACCAAGAGCCATGGCTTCCCAGAGGCCATATTCGCTGGCACGCATCCAGGTAACCACCGGCGGACGCGGGCGACCACGGGCGAAGTCGAGCTGGTTGATGGCCACGTCGATGCCCGGCTTGCCAGCCAGTGCGTCTTTGGCAAGATCCTGCTCTGCCGTGTGCTTGTTGATCGGCATATAGCCGGTGCCAGAGAACCAGATCGCGTTGGATTCAGCAGACGCAGCAAAGCTGATGAACTTGTAGGCCGCGTCCTTGACGTCCTGTTCTGCGGTGGAAAGAATGCCAATACCGGCACCGCCGATTGGTACAGAGCAGACCTTGTTGCATGGCATCGGAAGCACGCCCAGATCATCTCCAAGGGCCTTTTTGGACCGCACATAGTTGCCGGTGGAATTCATCATGATGCCGACCTTGCCGGACAGAAAAGCGTCGCGGCCGCCTTTTTTCTCGTCGGTCACACCATCTGGCGAGGCAACATGATGCTCATGCACCAGAGAGGCCATCCACTGATAGGCTTCAATGGTATTGTCAGAATCAAGCAGGATTTCGCCGGTTTTGGAATCGATGAGGTCGCTGTCATTGTCCATCACCAGACCCCAACGGGCAAACTGCCCCGGGGCAACAATGCCGGTGATGCCATCATCGCCGAGCTTCTCGGTGATCTGTTTGGAAACCTTGAGCAGATCATCATAGGTTTTCAGAGCAGGCTCTTCAGTAAAGCCTGCGCGCTCGAAAATGCCTTTGTTGTAATAAAGCACTGGCGTAGAGGAGTTGAAGGGCACGATATAATTCTTGCCTTCAAATACACCAACCTCGCGGGCAAAGCCGAACAGATCCTCTTTGAGCGGATCATTGTTCACATAATCAGTTAGGTCCGTCAGCACACCACGATCAGCGAAAAGACCATAGCGGGTGACTTCCATGATTACAGCATCAGGCTCGCGATGGGCAGGAATGGCAGCCTGTAGTTTGGCCACGATGTCGTTATAGTTGCCGATGAATTCGGGCTTGATTTCGACGCCGGGATTGGCGGCTTCGAAATTATCAATGATCTTTTCAAGGGCCTGACCGTTTGGTTTTTCCGGGTTGAAACTGTGCCAGAAAGTAACGGTGGTGGCGGCCATGGAAATATGGGCTGAACCGACGAGAGCGATCAGACTTGCTCCGGCCAGTTTAATGAAATTGCGGGTCAAAGGACTCTCCTTGCAACTAAAATTGCAGTAACTTACAAGGAGCAATTACAATAGCAATATAACAGCTTTTGTACGCCAGAATGAAAATTTGATGACAGGCAGCAATGCGCAAACCCGCTAAATTCCTCTATTTTTTCTAAAATTCAATAACTTGAAAGAGATATAAGACAAAACTCCTCAGCCGACAATTCTGCATAAGGAGCGTTACAGACAGGTCTAGCACGCTCGTCTGACACTTTTAGGACAAGGGCGAGCTTAGTCTTTATCGCCGATGAAGTCAGTGGAGACATGACAGCTGGTGCATCCCGCGCCGCTGCTTGGGCAGGCATGGCAACTCTTGCGCCCTTTCCAAAGCCGGATATAGAGATAGCCGATCGCTGCGGCAATCACGAGCCCGAGGCCCAGTGAGTCCCAAACACCTTGCAAGGCTGATGCAGCCTCTGTCGCCGATTGCATTGCTTGCGTTTCCATAGCGGTCTCCTTTCATCGTGAACCGCTCCAGGTCTGGTCCCTCGCCGGTTCGACAACCAGCGAACCAAGATCAACCTTCCGCTATATGCCAGTCTACAACCGCTGCGTTCCTCTGTCTGCCCGTAAAGAAACGGATGGTTTGATGGTTAGCTCCGCTCCCGATCACTTCAAAACGCGTCAATAGCGAAATCATCCATATTTGCGCAATTATTATCACTATTCTTTTGTCATAAAGAAAAACTGTTGAAAAGCACCTCTCACTGACCTGTGAATCAGTATTCATGCCGGTTTTCTGAAGAAAAACACACTAGCCTCACTCGGTGTAATGATAGATATCCCCGGTGGTGAGAAATTTGCGCCGATCTGCAGAAATGCGATAGTAGGACGGGCTCACACCCATATATTGCTTGAACATGCGCGAGAAGAAATAAACGTCATTATAGCCCACCGCGAGCGCCGTTGCGTTGACGCTTTTACCGGTCAACAGGATGTTCATTGCCTTCTCCATCCTCTTGAATTCCATGAACTTTCTCGGCGTATAGCCAATCTTGGCCTTAAATGCCCGACGGAAGTAATCGTCATTATAGGGCACTGAGGCAATCAGGCGTTCGGCTTCATCCTTATCCAGAGGGTCGCGCGAGATCTGGGCGGCAATCAGCATGACATGCAGCGACAAAGCATCCTGCCCTCCCAAGTTCTGCAAAGAGTCCTCGCTCCAGCGCACAAAGGCACAATCGAGATAGGCCAGCAGGATCACCATGAAGAGATGCACTTGCTGCAGAGTTGTAGACGAAGATGGCGCGATTGAGCGGTAATAGCGCACCAGCGATTCCAGCTGTTCCCAGTTGGGCAACTGCACCACCGGCTTGAGTTCCATCTGCTGGATCAGGTCCACATTATCAAACAGTGTCAGCGTGAAATGTTGAGCAACTCCAGTATATTGGTCGCCATGATCAAGACGGCCTTCAAAATGCGATCCGGCAGGAATCAGCATCGCTTCGCCACGCTGCTGACGCACTTCAACACCGTCGAGAAAATACTGCGCGCCCCCCGTCAGACAGACAACCAGGTCATGCACGTCGTTTGACTTATGCACACTCCAGGTTGAGGAATGGCGCATCTTAATCGTTGATCTTGAAAGATTCAGGTTCAACGAGGTGGCCGGAATTCCCTCCAAAATCGAATGTTCGGTTTTATCCATGATTTTGTTCATAATCCTTCATTCCATTCGCATCAGCACCGTGTTGATATGCGCGAAACAAGAATACTGGAGGAAATCAGAAGACGTCCCTTGCTTCTGTTGGTATTATCAAGAGGGTGACCTCGGAAATTCACTCTCATGATGTGCACTAAAATGAACATCTCGCATATCCATGTCAATATGTAGACGTTGTTTCGTGCATCAACCTTTAGGAATGCAACTCGATTTCCCGCGGATTCCTCGGCTGTTTGCCAAGGGTCCGGATTGTTTGACTGTCGGGTGGGGATTGGAGCCCTTGCCATAGGCAGCTCATTTCACGGTGATGAGCCGCGTTTGCAGCCATCATCCTTGTGTTAAACACCTAACGGGAGGATAGAGCCTTGGGCGGCGAAAATCGCTATCTCGGTCTTGCCTACCTGTCACCCTACATTGTGGGGTTACTGGTCTTTACGGCTTTTCCCTTTGCTTACTCATTCTATCTGAGCTTCACGGATTATTCCCTGATGAGCTCGCCGGAATGGGTTGGCCTGGACAACTATACCAAGCTGTTCACCCGGGACCGCACCTTTGACAAGTCACTCAAAGTGACCTTGATCTATGTGTTCTCAACGGTTCCGCTCAAACTGGTCTTTGCACTGTTTATTGCAGTCATCCTGAACTACAAGCTGAAGGCCATCAACTTTTTCCGCACAGCCTATTATGTCCCTTCCATTCTTGGCGGATCGATCGCGATCGCCGTGCTGTGGCGCTATGTTTTTGCTGACACAGGACTGGTCAACATGGTTCTGGGAGCTGTTGGTATTGAGGGTATCAACTGGTTTGGCGATCCGACCAACGCGCTGTTCACCATCACGCTGTTGCGCTGCTGGCAGTTTGGTTCGGCCATGGTGATCTTCCTTGCTGCCCTGCAGGGGGTCGACAAATCACTCTATGAGGCTGCCGCCGTGGATGACGCCAACCAATGGCAAGTCTTCCGCCACATCACGTTACCGCTGATCACACCGGTGATCTTCTTCAACCTGATCATGCAGAGCGTGCAGGCTTTCCAGGAATTCAACGGCCCTTACATCATCACCAATGGTGGCCCGCTGAAATCAACCTATCTGTTGCCGCTTTACATCTATGACAAGGCCTTCAGGAACTTCGAAATGGGCTACGCCTCGGCGATTGCCTGGATCCTGTTCACCATGATCATGGTTCTGACCGTTGTCGCTTTCTGGTCTTCCAAAAAGTGGGTCTATTACGCTGGCGACAAAAGGAGCTGATCCCATGACCGTAGAAGTAGCTAATTCCTCGATTGCCGAAGATATGGATCGGGTCAATCGACAGATTGCCCGCCGTCAGAAGATCAACTCAATGGTCCGCTATGTCCTGTTGATCGCAGTTGGATTTGTGATGCTCTATCCGTTGATCTGGCTGGTAGGCGCATCCTTCAAGACCAACTCCGAGATCTTCACCAACCCGGGCTTCTGGCCCAAAGAACCAACCATCAGCGGCTATGTGAAAGGCTGGCAGACATCCACGCCCTACACCTTCGGGCATTTCTTCTGGAACACCTTCCTGATCATTCTGCCCAAAACGATCGGAACATGCATCAGCGCGTCGCTGGTGGCCTATGGCTTTGCCCGCTTCGAATTTCCGTTCAAGCGCGTGTTCTTCTCGCTGCTTATCGCAACGTTGCTGCTGCCAAACGTGGTGACCCGTATTCCGCAGTATCTCCTGTTCCGCGACATGGGCTGGCTTGATACCTTCCTGCCGCTCTGGGTGCCTTCGGCACTCGCGGGGGATGCGTTCTTCACCTTCATGCTGGTGCAGTTCCTGCGCGGTATCCCGCGCGATATGGAAGAAGCGGCTCGTGTGGACGGCGCGAACAGTCTGCAGACCCTCTGGTACATCGTAACGCCGCTACTGGCGCCTGCGCTGATCTCGGTCGCCCTATTCCAGTTCATGTGGACCATGAACGACTTCCTTGGTCCTCTCATCTATCTGTCCTCGGTAGACAAATTCCCTGTCTCCCTGGCTCTCAAACTATCCATCGACACGACGGAAGCCTTCGACTGGAACCAGATCCTGGCAATGTCCGTGCTCGCAATCACGCCTGCGCTGATCGTCTTCTTCATGGCGCAGAAATACTTCATCGAAGGCATCTCAACAGGCGGAGTTAAAGGGTAAATCATGGCACACCTTCAACTTAAGAAACTCGTAAAACGCTATCCCAACGGCTTCGAGGCTGTCCACGGCATCGATCTGGATGTTCAGGATGGTGAGTTCATGGTGCTGGTCGGCCCGTCGGGCTGCGCAAAATCCACCACGCTGCGCATGGTTGCCGGTCTGGAAACCATCACCGGCGGTGAAGTCCGCATCGGAGAACGGGTGGTCAACACCCTCGCTCCGGGACGTCGCGGCATCGCCATGGTGTTCCAAAACTACGCGCTTTATCCGCATATGAAAGTGAAGAACAACCTTTCATTCGGCCTGCGTCTAGCTGGTCGCCCCAAGGATGAGATCACAGCGGCAACCGCCGAGGTTGCTGAAATTCTGGAGATTGAGTCCCTGCTGGAACGCTTGCCAAAAGAGCTGTCCGGCGGTCAGGCCCAGCGTGTGGCGCTTGGACGTGCCCTGATCAAGAAACCGGAAGTCTTCCTGTTTGACGAACCGCTTTCCAACCTTGATGCCAAGCTGCGCGCGTCCATGCGTGTCCGCATCACGGATTTGCATCGCCGTCTCAAGGAAGAAGGACGTCCGGCCACGGTCATTTATGTGACCCATGACCAGACGGAAGCCATGACCATGGGTGATCGCATCTGTGTCATGAAGGACGGCCACATCATGCAGGTTGCCGATCCGGTGACGCTCTATGACAAGCCGGACAATGCCTTTGTGGCAGGTTTTATCGGCACGCCCGAAATGAACCTGATCCCGGCAGACCTGTCGATTGCAGGGTCTCACAGCCTCAAGATCGGCACCCAGACCATTGGTTTGCAGGATACCCTCGCCTCTCGCATTCAGGCATCTGCCGACAATAGCGAAGTGACGCTGGGCATTCGTCCGCAGCATTTCCATCTGGTCGACGATGGCACGCCGGATTCACTGACGGGCGAAGTCTCTGCGCTCGAATTCATGGGCCATGAAGTCTATCTGCATGTGAATGTAGAAGGCCATTCGCTCATCGTGGTTGTTCCGGGGGAAGAATATGACCCCTCCAAGGTGCGTGGTTCCAAAGTGACCCTCAAGGTCAACGAAGCCCGCGCCCATATCTTCGATCAGGCAAGCGGCAAGAATATTTCGCTTACCTAAGTCCTCCAGCACCTGTTGGCGGTGGCTCGACCGCCAGCAGTTGTCACCTGTCTGCGCTCAGTTCCTCCTCCTTTTCTTCCGCTGAGCGCAGACGCCCCCTCGAGCCACATTCACTGACAGGAGTGAAACTCTTGAAATCTACTGCGACTTTCCTGACGATTCTGGCTGCCGCGACGGCTCTTAGCGCATCAGTCAACGCCGCCGAGCTGCGCATGTCCTGGTGGGGTGGCGGAAGCCGCCATGAAGCAACCCAGGCCGCGCTGAAAATCTGTGGCGAGAAATATGGCCACACGATCAATCCGGAATTCACCGGTTGGAAAGGGTACCTGGAAAAACTGACCACACAGCTGGCTGGTGGCACAGAAGCCGATATCATGCAGGTCAACTGGCCATGGCTGCCGCTCTTCTCCTTCAAGGGTGATGGCTTTGCAGATCTCAATAGCTTCAAGGACACCATCGACCTCAGCCAATGGACAGATGCCCAGCTTGATGCCGCCACCATGAACGGCAAGCTCAATGGCCTGCCGCTGGCGACCACCGGGCGGGTCTTCATGTTCAACAAGACCGTGTTTGACAAAGCTGGCCTGGATCTGCCCAAGGACTGGAGCGAGCTGATCGCCGATGCTGCTGTCATTCAGGAAAAGCTGGGTGAGAATTCTTACCCACTGGAAGTGACCGAAGACAATCCGGTGCTCATCATCATGCTGATTGCCACCCAGAGAACCGGCAAGGACATGATCGATCCGGCGACCAACCGCATGGCATGGTCACTGGAAGAGCTGACCGATGCGGTCAAATTCTACGGCAATCTGGTTGACCAGAACGTCACCCGCAGTTGGAAGTCCTGGGCCTCGGAAGGCAATATCAAGCTTTATGAAAGCCCGAAATGGTCCGATGGCAAGATCGCTGGCTCTTATGAATGGGATTCCACCTATTTCAAATATGCCGATCCTCTTGAAGGCAAGGGCGAGCTGGTACCCGTTTCCATGCTGAAGGTGGATGGCGCTGTCACTGAAGGTGTCTATCGCAAGCCATCTATGGTCTTTTCCATTTCCAAACGCAGTGAAAACCAGAAGGCCGCAGCGGAAATTCTCAACTGTCTGCTGACCGAGAAGGAAGGCATCGAGGCACTGGGCGCGACCCGTGGCCTCCCCGCTTCCAAGATTGCAGCCCAGACTTTGATGAATGCAGGCGTCGTACGCCCCGAGCTGGTTTCCGCCAACAAGATCGTTATGGCAGGCACAGGACCAACCGTTTCGCCATTCAACGAGCATCCGCGCATTCGCGAGAGCTTCAAGGATGCCATCGAGATGTATGCCTATGGCGAGTTCAGCGCGGAAGAAGCCGCTGACGAGATCATCTACAACGTCAATGACATTCTGGAAAAATACGACCAGTAGAGCAAGCAAGTTAGCGCCGGGCGCCCCCCCCTGCCCGGCGTCCCGACCCAAGATGAGCGAGAAACCATGATGACTATCACCGCGTCGGCAATCACCGCGCGAACAGTTGCCCTTTGTCTGAACCCGGATGGGAAAGCACGCTTTTTCCTGCCGCAAAAGAGCCACTGGACGCTTTACAAGACTGGAGAAATCGTGCGGTCGGGTGAAACGGATCGCGTGATCACCTTCATCGATTGCCTTGACCCTGCAACGCAGTATGTCTTTGAGGTAGACACTGGTGAGAGCTTCACCTTCACCACGGCAGAATGCGCTGGCCGGGTTGATATCAGGGAGTTCGGTGCCCGCACGGAAGCGACCAATAACGGCGCTGCGATTGCGGCTGCCCTCGCATCGGTTCCCGTGGGCGGAACGCTCGCCATCCCGGAAGGGCTCTGGCACACGGGGCCCCTGTTTCTTAAAAGCGACATGACGCTGCATCTGGAGCCGGGAGCAACACTCACTTTCATCACCGACCGTGATCAGATCCCCATTTTGCCCGCCCACACGGCTCAGGGCGACATGCTTGGCTCGTGGGAAGGGCTGCCCGATGCCTGTTATGCCTCCATCGTCACGGCCATCGGCTGCACCAATCTGGAAATCACCGGCTCGGGCACGCTGGATGGCGCTGGCGCCGAAGGAGACTGGTGGAGCTGGCCCAAGGAACGCCGCAATGGCGCGCGCCGCGCCCGCACCCTGTTCCTCAACAATTGCGAGGCGGTGACCGTTTCGGGCATCACCGTGCAGAATTCTCCTTCATGGACTGTGCACCCACTCTATTGCCACGACATCGAATTTGTTGCTCTGGCCATTAAAAACCCGGCCGACTCTCCCAATACGGACGGGCTCGACCCGGAATGCTGCAGCGATGTATTGCTTGAAGGCATTCATTTCACCGTGGGTGACGATTGCATTGCCATCAAAGCCTGCAAGCGCGGTGACGATGGCTCGGACGATCACATCCGGCCGTGCGAGCATATCACCGTGCGCCATTGCTATATGGAGCGCGGCCATGGCGCGGTGGTCATTGGCTCTGAGATGAGCGGCTCTGTGCGCCATGTGACGGTTGAGCATTGCGAATTTCTGGGCACGGATCGTGGCTTGCGTCTCAAGACGCGACGCGGCCGTGGCGGTGAAATCGCTCATGTCCGATGCCGCAACATCATTATGCAGGAAGTCCACTCGGCCATCGTGGCCAACTGCTTCTATTTCTGCGACCATGATGGCCGCTCTGAATGGGTCCAATCCCGTGCGCCCTACCCGGTCGACGCCTCGACCCCTTCCATCCACGACATAGAGATCAGCGATCTTGTAATCCGTGACGTCCGCGTTGTGATTGGCGCCTTTTATGGCCTTCCGGAAATGCCCATTCGCTCCGTCTCAATCAACAATATCCATGCAAGCTTCGATAACAGCACCGAGGGGGATGTGCCCGTGATGGCTCTCCATGTCCCGACCTGTCATCATGTTGGTTTCTCTACGGAATTTGCCGAATTGAATTTCCAGAACGAGCATGAGTATTTCCCTCTTTCCATTGAAAAAGAATAGGCAGACATATGTTGACTTCTTATTTCCGCCATTACGCAGAGACCTACAGCGCCTACAAGAGCGGTCCGATATGTTATGAAGATGGCTGCCTATATCGCGGGCTGATCACCCTTTATGAAGCGACAGGCGAGCAAAACTGGCTCGATACCCTCATTGCCTTTGCCCAGAAGCAGGTCGCCCCTGACGGAAGCATGACAGGCTATGAGCTGGAAGAGTATAATATCGACAATATTCTCTCTGGCCGCGCTTTCCTCTATCTCTACAAGAAGACGAAAGACGAGCGTTATCTGAAGGCTTGCCAGACTCTAGCTAAGCAGTTGGAAACCCACCCCAAAACAGACGGTGGCAACTATTGGCACAAGAAGCGCTACCCCTATCAGGTGTGGCTTGATGGCCTCTATATGGGCCTACCGTTCCAAATCGAATATGGCCAGATGACTGGCGATGAGGCGCTGATCGACAACGCCCTTGTACAACTTGCCCACGCGCTCGAGATCATGGGTGTGGGGCAGAATGGTCTCTATGCCCATGGCTATGATGAATCCCGCGCGCAATCCTGGGCAGACAAGGAAACGGGTCTTTCTCCCGCTCATTGGAGCCGCGCTATTGGTTGGCTGACCGTTGCGCTCGTCGATATCTGCGACCTTGTCGGCAGAGAGAAAATGGGGCCGGTCTTCGAACGTTCCGTTGATCTGCTTGGCGAGATAGTCAAGCTGCAAAGAGAACAGGGTGCCTGGCTTCAGGTGATCGATCAGCCAGACCTTGAAGGCAATTATCTGGAAAGTTCCGCAACGGCCATGTTCAGCTACGCGCTTTTGAAAGGCGCCCGTCTAGGGCTCGGTGCGGAGTTTGTTGCACCGGGCCTCAAAGGGCACGCCTATCTGGAGCAGTTGGTTGCCGATAGTGATCCGCAGCTATTGCCAAACATCGTCTGTGTTGCCGGTCTTGGCGGCTTTGATGGCAACTATCGCGATGGGACGGCCGAATATTATGTAACTGAGACCATCCGGGCAGACGACGTCAAAGGCGTCGGGCCTTTCATGATGGCGTCAGCGGAAAAGCTGTTGCTTGAGAAATGACAAAATAGCTGCGCATTTGCCTTCGCAGCAATAGACACTGACTTAGATGTCAGTCGCCTTGAAAGCCCGGACAGACGCCCGGGTTTCTTTTTTGCTTCTTGCCAAAGAGGCAAAAAAAAGCCCCGTCATGACCTACGGGGCTTTTAGTTTGCTTACAGTTTTTACTTGTGGCCCAACGCCTGCTCTTTTTGCTCTGACCATCTACCGACCATGACCTGTCGGTGAGCTACTTGGAGCAGGCTAATTGGAACCTGGCGGACCGGATGTCCCCCTCGCCCATGCGGGTGAAAGTGACAAGAAACGGGAGGGGCATACGGCCTACGCCTTTTTCTTATTCTTATTTCTATGCGGGTTTTTTCTTCTCCGTCTTGAGGGTTACAACGCTCGCACTTTGTTCTTTCGCTCTTTCTTGCAATGCCTTGGCTTCCTGCCGTTTGGCTTCTTCGCGCTCGTAGGCTTCAATGAAGGGGCGGCCGTAATAGCTGTCCATCATGATCTGCTTGAGCTCGGAGATGAGCGGGAAGCGCGGATTGGCACCGGTGCACTGGTCATCAAAAGCAGCCACGGCCACTTCATCAATCTTGGCAAGGAAGTCAGCTTCGGCAACCCCTGCATCCTTGATGGAAGCGGGGATTTCCAGATCTGATTTCAGCTCTTCAATCCATGCAATCAGATTTTCAACCTTATTCTGTGTACGTTCACCGCCCAGCCCCAGATGGTGGGCAACCTCAGCATAGCGCGCCCGTGCCTTGGGGCGATCATACTGCGAGAAGGCCGTCTGCTTGGTTGGGTTGTTGGTAGCGTTGTAGCGGATGACGTTGGAAATCAACAATGCGTTGGCCAGACCATGTGGCAGATGGAAGGCTGCCCCGAGCTTATGCGCCATGGAGTGACATACGCCAAGGAAGGCGTTGGCAAAGGCGATCCCGGCGATGGTGGCGCCGCTATGCACATGCTCGCGGGCAACTGGATCATTCGCCCCGTTCCGATAGGCTGACGGCAGATTTTCCTTGAGCAATTTCAGCGCCATCAGCGCCTGCCCATCGGAAAATTCGTTGGCCATGACCGACACATAGGCTTCCAGTGCATGGGTCACCGCATCGATGCCGCCAAAGGCCGTAAGGGACTTGGGCATATTCATGACGAGGTTGGCATCCACGATAGCCATATCCGGTGTCAGTTCATAATCTGCCAGCGGATATTTCTGACCGCTGACATCATCCGTCACCACGGCAAATGGGGTGGCTTCCGAGCCGGTACCCGAGGTGGTCGGGATGGCGATCATCATCGCCTTCTCGCCCATTTTCGGGAATTTGTAGATGCGTTTGCGAATATCCATGAAGCGCAAGGCCAGATCCTTGAAGCTGACATCTGGATGCTCATACATCACCCACATGATCTTGGCTGCGTCCATGGGCGAGCCACCACCGATGGCGATGATCAGATCAGGATTGAAGGCATGGCATTTCTCGGTGCCCTTACGGACGATGGAAAGCGTCGGATCGGCCTCCACATCGGCAAAGATGTCGACATCAATGCCCTGCGCCTTGAGCAGGCGAACAGCCTCATCGACATAGCCATTGGCAAAGAGGAACCGGTCGGTCACGATCAACGCGCGCTGTTTGCCCTTGAGATCCTTGAAGGCTTCAACCAGACAGCCGCGACGGAAATAAATGGATTTTGGAACCTTGTGCCAAAGCATGTTTTCCTCGCGTTTCGCCACGATCTTCTTGTTGATCAGATGCTTCGGCCCGACATTTTCAGAGATCGAGTTGCCACCCCATGAGCCACATCCGAGCGTAAGCGATGGGGCCACATTGAAGTTATAAAGATCACCGATGCCGCCTTGCGAGGAAGGCATATTGACCAGAATACGGGCGGTTTTCATCTTCTTGCCAAAGTCCTCGACACGGTCGGAGCATCGGTCCTGATCGGTGTAGAGAACGGAGGTGTGCCCAATGCCACCAAGGGCGACCAGCCGGGCTGCAGTATCGGCGGCGTCCTTGTAATCCTTGCGGCGATAAAGGGCGATGGTTGGCGAAAGCTTCTCATGCGCGAAGGCTTCATCTTCCACGCCATCCACCTCGGCCATGAGCACTTTGGTTTCCTGTGGCACGCTGAAACCGGCGAGTTCGGCAATCTTGTAAGCGGACTGGCCAACGATTTCACTGTTGAGACGGCCATCCGGGAACACAGTACGGCGCAGTGCGTCGGTCTGTTTTGGCGAAAGGATACAGCCGCCATATTTGGCAAAGCGATCCAGCACGGCCTCATAAACTGCATCGACGATAACCACCGCCTGCTCTGAAGCACAAATCATGCCGTTATCGAAGGTCTTGGACATCAGGATCGAGGAAACCGCACGCTTGATGTCGGCATGTTCATCAATCACGACGGGGGCATTCCCTGCGCCCACACCAATGGCCGGTTTGCCGGAAGAATAGGCTGCCTTCACCATGCCCGGGCCGCCGGTGGCCAGAATGAGATTGATATCGGAATGGCGCATCAGGGCGTTGGAGAGATCCAGTGTCGGTTCATCAATCCAGCCGATAATATCCTTTGGAGCACCAGCAGCAACAGCCGCTT
Organism: Cohaesibacter marisflavi; assembly: GCF_963665895.2. Classification (NCBI taxonomy): domain Bacteria; kingdom Pseudomonadati; phylum Pseudomonadota; class Alphaproteobacteria; order Hyphomicrobiales; family Cohaesibacteraceae; genus Cohaesibacter; species Cohaesibacter marisflavi. Next base: position 1,921,501 of record NZ_OY762534.1, read on the forward strand.
CAAGCACCAGTCGCGCCGCTTCGCAGGTCGCCTTTTTGGCGCGTGGATGCGGGCTAAAGATAATGCCGTTGCGGGTTTTAAGCGAAATCAACGCCTTGAAAATGGCGGTAGAGGTTGGGTTGGTCGTCGGCACGATGCCACATATGACGCCAACGGGCTCGGCGATGGTCATCGTGCCACCAGCCTCATCCTCTTCAAGGATGCCGCAGGTGGGGGTATCCTTGTATTTGTTGTAGATATACTCGGAGGCAAAGTGGTTCTTGATCACCTTGTCTTCGACAACGCCCATGCCGGTTTCCTCAGCAGCCATCATCGCAAGCGGAATGCGTGCGTTAGCGGCGGCAAAAGCGGCCTGACGAAAAATGCGATCAACTTGTTCCTGGGAGAAGCTTGCAAATTTTGCCTGCGCGTCTTTCACACGGGCAATCTGAAGATCAAGCTCGGCGGCATTGGTAACAGACATTTGTTACTCCGTATTTCAGACGCACCAACCCGTTCCGAGGCTTTCTGCACCCGGTTGGATCTGCGTCACATGTTGATTATCGCGTGCCCTGACGGGTGCCACGCGCCCCGCTCCAGCGAAAAAGCTGCCTGCATGCCATACAGGCGGGCCCTCCTCTGCCAGTTTCTCTTCATTACCCTTTGCGTGTAACGATACTGGCCGCCTTAGCGATAAACACAGTTTATAGTATTGAGGACAAAGACGAATTACGGAGCTTTACGTAACCTGCCGTTTTGCGCGGAAATCAGCGCTTCCCGCTTCATACCGGCCCGCTGCAACCGGCAGCAATCCTAGAGAAAAACAAATTTTTCCTAATTCAAAAATTCTGTGACTAATTTTTCCAAACGGTGAATTGCCTGAATTTTCCTTCTTTTCCCTACCCTGAACTTTTCATTATACATGCCTGTTATGCATTTTTTGCATATCAGATAGACAATTTGGGTGTCAACAAGCCTATAATCCTTCCAAAAAGTCCACCTCAGCTTCAATCGGCGGCAAGCCGGACCGACGCTGCCGCAAAATGGTCAGGCGCTTGGGTCGACCTGGCAGCAAGGTAAAACAATTGTCCGAATAAAGACGATCCCCGCCATGATGGTAGGAGACGAAGAAAGCAGGCTTGTCCGTTTGCAACTCGATCTCGCTATCACCGGTCGGCATTGTCAGCTCTTTGGCTGTGATGGTTGGCCGCTCGATGTGATAGTCTTTGGGGCGCTTGGGCCAGTAGTCATTCTCGCCCTGAATGGCCCCGTCCTCGCTGCTCCAGATGATGTGCAGGATGGCATCCTCGCCGATCTCCTCGTACGACAGGGCCATCGCCTCGATGCTGCAATCAGTCGGCACATCGATAACGCAATCGCCCAAGGCACGCACAGCTCCCGTCATGGACACAACTTCCAGCCGAATGGAAAGGGTAACGGGCAGCGGGCTGTCATTCACCGCAAAGATGCTTACCTTTCCTCTCTGGGTGCCCGGTTGGGTGTCTTGTTGGGGGGCTGGTTGGGCAGTAACAAGCACCGGCGCATAGAAGCGCCTTGCCATATAGTGCAACAGCTTCCAGCCACCACCATATTCAAGGCTCGACCAGCTGGCCACCGGCCATGTGTCATTCAATTGCCAATAGAGCGTGCCCATGGTGCGTGGTTTGTTGCTGCGCCAGAATTCAATCGCCGTCTTCATGGCCAGTCCCTGCCCGATCTGACTGAGATAGGTCATATCCCGGAAGCCATCGGGAAAACGGAAATAGCGAGCGATTGTCTCAACGATTCGACTGTTCCCACCCTCATTGCGTTGATGCACGTCCATGATCGGAGATGAAACATTGCGATCCTGCGGCTCGGTAAAGCTCTCGATCACGCGCATGGAGGGGAAAGACTGGAAACCAAATTCGGAGCAGAATCGCGGGCGCACTGAGCGGTAATGCTCGAAATCCTTAGCCGAGTGCCATACATCCCAGAAATGCATGTCACCAGCTGTGTCATCATGCCAGCTATCACCGAAATTGAGCGGCCCGATGGAGGGCGAAGAGGGCCAGAAGGGAATCCCCGGATCTTCCTGAGCGAGGCATTCTTCAAGGGCGAAGTTCAGCCGCTCATACATAGCCAGATAACGGTCGCGATCCTTCTTGCTCTCGTCGAACCAACTGATCGCGCCAACCAGCTCATTGTCACCACACCAAAGGGTCATACACGGATGTCCAGAAAGCCGCCGCACCTGCTGTCGCGCCTCTTCGCGCACCAGACCGAGCCAATGATGATTGGCTGCGGGGTAGAGATTGCAGGCGAACATAAAGTCATGCCAGACCATGATGCCCAGTTCCGAGCAAAGCTCATAGAACCAGTCCTGCTCATATTGACCCCCGCCCCAGACACGGATCATATTCATGTTGGCCTCAACAGCCGAGGTCAGCAGATCGCGGGCCTGCTCGGGCGTTGCGCGCGCTGGCAATGCGTCGCCGGGTATCCAGTTTGCACCACGAGCAAAGATCTCTCGACCATTAATGCGGAAGGCAAAGCGCGATCCGATATCGTCCTTGTCGGTCACCAACTCCACAGTGCGCAGGCCGACCCGCCGGTTTATGCTCTGGCCGTCCAGCATGACGGTTAGGTCATATAGGGGCTGGCTTCCCTGCCCGACAGGCCACCAGAGCTGAGGCTCTTTGACCTCAATCTCAAGGGTTGCCTTGCCCTCGCCGGGCCAAATGGTGACAAGGTCACTTATGACTCGCCCGTCGAAATTGGCGGCGAGCGTCAATTCTGCAGGCTCGAATGCCTCGTAAAAGGCAGTCAGTTCCAAGCGTACCTTTCCTTGCTCGTGGTGCTGGCGCACCAGCACATCATCAAGGCGCAGTTTGTCGATGCGCTTGAGGGTCACGCCACCATAAATGCCAAGCGGCGATAGGGCGATGTTCCAGTCCCAGCCAGCATGACATTGCGTCTTGCGCAGGAAATTATAATGCGGCAGTCGGCAGTTCCAGAAGATGTAGGGAACAGGGAAAGGAAAGGCATCCTTGGCAGCCTGCGCCACTTTGCTGTTAGAGAGGAACCGTATGGATAGCAGATTTTCACCCTTTTTAAGCGCCGCCCCGAGCATGAAATCATAGCGCAGGAACTGGCTTTCGCAGCGCCCGATTTCGACATGATTGAGCGTGATGATCGCATGACAATCCACGTTGAAAAAGCTCAACGCATAGCGATCTGCCGGATCTCCCTCAAACAGGAATACCGTTTCGGCCTGCCAATCGCTTTCGTGAATCCAGTCAAGGCTCTCTTCGGTGTCGCGCCAGTAAGGATCGGGTATCAGCTCTTCGGCCAAAAGAGCCGAATGCAGATCACCGGGCACAGCAAAGGGCACAGGAGCTCCATCCGCGATTCCCTTGCTCAGGCATCGGATGGTCCATCCTTCATGAAGGGGCTGCTCGGTGGTAAGCGAAGAAAAATGCTGCGGCATCGGGGGCTGTCCTTCCGGCTCTGATATTCACCATATGCGCTAGGTTTGACATCAGAATAGGACGGAACGCCACGCTTGACCACAATGCTTGATGTATCAGCGACGAAAATTGAATGGAAACAACGGACTTCTAACGGCATGTTCGCCGGACGGGCAAGCTTCTGCGTGCAAAGACAGACCGGAAAACCAGCCTTTACGCCTCATAAGAGAGGCAGGTTTTTTTTCGTGGGAGTCTTGGAGTATGACCGAACTGAGCCAGACTTGGCGCAATTTCAGCACTGACTTTGTGTCAGGCTTTGCCCTGAGCGGGCTTTGTTATTGGTCATCCGGGTTAGAGAGGCTTTTGAGCCAGCCATGAGGCTGGAGAGTGCATCTCTGTATCGACTGTCCGATCCATATAACCGGGCAGGAAAGATTGGTATGCCTGTTTGCAGGCGGACAACTTAGTGGTCGAAATTGTCTCTGATGCCGAGAATGAACAGATCCTGTTCGTTTGGCTGACGGCCACTCTGAATATCGCTGGAAATACGGGATGCAGCGGGAACTGACATCAATACACTACCAACTGCTCCTGCAACACCTTTGATGCTATCAAACATTTTGTAATCCTCTTTCGTGTTTTTCTAAGCATTTCAACTGAGGACACAATAGCGCCAAATCCGATAAGCAAAAAGCGCTTATCTGCAAATCCTGCCTTGCACAAAATGCATAGCATTCGTTTTTTCTTTATTTCTCTTATAGTTACGCGATCAGTCATACCGCCAAGCAAGGCATTTCACCGCTATCTTGACTGGAATTCGGGCTGCCTAGACACAGACAGAAGCGGCAACGGCTTCTCCCATGGTTCAACGAAAACAATGGCAGTGTGGCCGATATTGCCCTGCGCCAATCGGGATGTACCCTTATCAATGGTGAGGGCATTGGGGTTGCCATGGATATCCATACGCGCCCCTTCCACCTCTGCCGCATCAAACCAGGCCCCCGTCTGCAAGGCGATGCAATCGCGCCGCAAATCCGGGTCAAAGTGAACACCAGCAAAGGTTGCCCCGCGTGCATTATGAAGCCTGACGATGCTCCCCGCCTTGATGCCTCTTTCTGCGGCCGTGTCCGGATGCAAGCGGCAGACCTCCCGCCCCTCTATCTTGCTTTGCAGAGATTCAGACCCCTGATCATTCTGGCTGTGCAGGCGCGTGTCTGACTGGGCTGAAATCATATGCAACCCACCTTGCGGCGCGTTTAGCGTGCTTTCTACCGGCATCAGCCAAGCTGGGTGACCGGGACAATCATCCAGTCCGAATGAGGCAATGGTCTCGTTGAACAGCGTGATCTTGCCACTTTCCGATCCAAGTGGGTGCTTTTTCGGGTCCGCAATATAATCGGCAAGCGCAATGCGGGTCTCTTCATCGCCTTCGAGTCGTACATGTCCTTGCTGTTTGAACTGGTCAAACTCGGGTAGCTCCATGCCCTGCTCCTGTGCGAGCTTACGGGAGCCCTCCCAAAGCCAGCGCAGCCACTCTTCCTGCAAACGCCCTTGAGTGAACGCCTCTTCCAGTCCCATTTTTCCCGCGATGAGGCGCAGGATTTCATGGTCGTCTCTAGCCTCGCCAACCGGCTCATGCACCGGCGACATGTAGATAAGAGATGGTTCGGTCTTGCTGAGCATGATGTCCGTGCGTTCCAGCGGCGTGGTGGCGGGAAGCACGATATCGGCGCGGCGAGCGGTGGCTGTCCAGCCCTGCTCGAACACCACGACGGTTTCAGGCTTCTGCCAGCCCTTCTCGAGACGCAGCAAATCCTGATGATGGTGGTAGGGGTTACCGCCAGACCAGAGCACCATGCGAATATCGGGATAGGTGCGCACTATACCATCATACTGATAGCTTTCACCCGGATGCAGCAACATGTCGGTGATGCGGGCAACGGGGATGAATTCATCAATCGGGTTTGTGCCCTGCGGAATGGACGGCCATGCCATATTCTTGGTGGAACGCCCGATGGAGGCCACGCAGCCATAGCCGAAACCATAACCGGTGCCCTTCTGTCCGATTTGTCCCAACATGCAAGCGAGCGCCAGGCCGGCCCAGATCGGCTGTTCACCATGATCCGTACGCTGAACACCCCACGCCACATTGATCATGGTGCGGCTAGCGGCCATATCGCGGGCCAATTGGCGGATCGCCTCAGGCGCCACATCACAGATGGGGGCGGCCCAGTCGGCGCTTTTGGCTTCCTCGCCCGTCTCTCCGAGCAGATAGGCGCGCAACTTTGGCCAACCAGAGGTGTATTTTTGTAGGAAGGCTTCGTCATGCAGGCCTTCCACCAGCAGCGTGTGGCAAAGCGCCAGCATGAGCGCAGCGTCCGTGCCTGGGCGGATGGAAAACCATTCTGCGTTGGGCATGTCGCTCTTTTGTGGCGAGACATTGACCATGCGGCCTTTCATCTGGCTAAGCCACTGCTCAGTCTGGTGCCGCGCGGTGCCAGAAGAAGCAACTTGCGCCGGACGCCCTGAAATTCCGCCAAAAGCAACAAGCATCGTGCAATGCTCGTTGATATGGGCCCAACTGGTCATCTGGTCCTGAAACTGTCCTTGAGGCATTCCAAGAATATGGGGAATGAGCACCTCGCCTGCCGCATGGGAATAGGTTTCCCGCGCCCGCACGAAACCGCCCGCCAGATTGAGAAAGCGCTTTAACTGGCTTTGCGCATGATGGAAGCGCCCGGCGCTCGCCCAACCATAAGAACCGCCATAGATTGCGCTGTTGCCATGGGTCTTACTGATGCGGGTCAGCTCTTCGGCCACGCGGGCAGCGGCCTCGTCCCAACTGACTTCAACAAAGGCATCATCATCGCAACGCTTGGCCCCGCCATCGCCTTCCAGCCAGCCCTTGCGGATCGCAGGCTTTAGAATGCGGCTATCAAGATTGCGCGAAGCACTGAGCCAGCCCTTGCCGATGCGCGAGGGTGCGGGATCATCCGCGACAGGTTTGAGTGCGTTGTCGTGGACTTCATAGGCACCCCAGTGCGCAGCGGTGTATTTCATTGTGATCATCTCTTGCGGCAGGATTGGTTTATACAGCGAAAGTATGTTGCTTTCATCGCTAGCATTTTGCGGGCCTGCTAGGCAAGCGATTGTAAAAGCCGGTCTGAACACCTTATATAAGAAAGATAACGGAAAACCCTTAGCCAACGCCACAGGAAGAGACCGGATAGTTTTATGGCCCAGCCAAACACACGCCCAGCCACAACATTTGCCTTTGACAACAGCTTTGCACGCTCGCTCGAAGGGTTCTATGTGCCATGGCAGGGCGAACAGGCGCCAAAGCCCCGGATTGCCCACCTCAACGAAGCCCTTGCAGAACAGCTTGGCTTGTCACTGGATGCTTCTGACGAGACATTGGCCGCGATCCTTGCTGGCAGTGAGACAGCCGAAGGCTCCGAACCGATTGCACAGGCCTATGCGGGGCATCAATTTGGCGGTTTCTCACCCCAGTTGGGAGATGGCCGTGCGCTGTTGCTTGGCGAATTGCTTGATACCGAAGGACAGCGTTTTGATCTTCAGCTGAAGGGCTCGGGCCGCACGCCCTTTTCCCGTGGCGGCGATGGCAAGGCGGTGCTCGGGCCGGTTTTGCGGGAATATATCATGGGGGAAGCCATGCATGCGCTCGGCATCCCGACCACGCGTGCCCTTGCTGCTGTAACAACGGGTGAACAGATCCGCCGGCAGGGCCTTAAGCCCGGAGCTGTTCTGGCGCGCGTGGCATCGAGCCATATTCGCGTCGGAACGTTCCAGTTTTTCGCAGCACGAGGAGCATGGGACGGCGTGAGCAAACTGGCCGATTACACCATCATGCGTCATTATCCAGAGCTGATGGACAAGGAGAACCGCTATCTGGCTCTGTTTGAAGCCGTAGCCCGACGGCAAGCAGAGCTGATTGCGCAATGGATGCAGGTCGGTTTCATTCACGGGGTGATGAATACCGACAATGTTGCCCTTTCCGGCGAAACCATCGACTACGGCCCCTGCGCCTTCATGGATCAGTATGATTCCGCCACGGTCTTCAGCTCGATTGACCGCAACGGGCGCTATGCCTATGGCAGTCAGCCCCAGATCGGGCAGTGGAATCTGGCCCGCTTTGCAGAAACGCTGGTGCCTCTGATCGCACCAGATGACGAGAATCGCGCCGCCGAACTGCTCACTGATGCGCTCACGGAGTATATGGCCAGCTACAAACAGGCGTGGCTCACAGGTATGGGCCGCAAAATCGGCCTTGCGTCAGCAGAAGGCAAGGACACGGCCCTTATCCAGATTCTGATGGGCACCCTGCAAGGTGAGCATGTTGACTTCACGCTCTTTTTCCGCCGCCTTGGCGACAGCCTTGTGAGCACCGAGGGCAAAGTGGCTCTTCTGGCATTGTTTGATGACCCGGAAGCCATCGCCGGATGGCTGAAGGACTGGCAGGCAAGGCTGGAAGAAGAAGGCTGCCAGGCAGACGCGATTGCCGAAGCGATGTCCAAGGTGAACCCGATCTATATTCCGCGCAACCACCTGGTCGAGGCGGCCTTGCAAAAGGCGGAGGACTTTGCCGACCTCAGCGAAGTGCGACAATTGCTTGATGTGCTTGCCAATCCCTATGAAGAGCGCAAGGGGCTGGAAGACTATGCCCGCCCTGCCCCGAGCGATTTCGGCCCCTTTGTCAGCTATTGCGGAACCTGACCGGCTAATGCCATCAGGAAAGCGGCCCTTCGAAGATGCGGCGACGGGCGTTGCGGATATGCTCCTGCATCCGCATACGGGCGGCATCCATGTCGCGCGCGCGAATGGCGTTGAAGATACGGTGATGCTCTTCCTGCACGATGACGCGGCGGGCCTGCTTGCTGCGGGATGAGAGATTACGCGAAATATCCATCGCTTGCAGGGATACCTCGGTCAGCGCCTGAAAGGAACTGACGAAGAAGTGGTTGTCCGCCGCCTCGCAGATTGCAAGATGAAAGCGGTAGTCTTCCCCGGTTCCCATGTCGCCGGTTTCAATGGCATCATCCATGCGCTTCAGCTCGATGGACATCTTGTCCAGATGCTCGACACCGGCCCGCTCGGCCGCAAAATAGGCAGCTTCGCCTTCCAGCATGATACGATATTCATAAGAGCGCTGAATGTCGGCAATCGATTCAATGGGCGCAAATTGCAAAAAGCTGTCGTCTGGCCTCTTCAGCACGAAGCTGCCTGAACCGCGGCGAGAAGCCACAAGGCCGCTTTCACGCAAGCGCGCAATGGCAGCGCGTACCGTGGGGCGGGACGCTCCGAGGTCTTCAGCCAACTCGGCTTCGGTCGGCAGCTTGCTGTTTTCAGGATAAACGCCGGTCACAATGCGGCTCAGAAGCGCCTCATAAACGGCGTCGGCAAGGCTGGGGGCTTTCTGGTTGGTCGGGCTAGATTGCGTCACGGGTCTTTTTACCAATTGAGCAGGCGTGCGGGCTGTCCAGCGACGCCGCTTGACTTGAATTACGGTCTTTTTGAATCGGATGATACTTCGATTTGCGGCAGACGGTATCACCGATTGCCAAGGCGATCAATCTTGGCAGCTTATGCTTAAGTATGCCCAAATTGCATACAAAAGACTTAATCAATGTTGCAACACTCATGGGTCACATGAATTCTTTGCGCTTCTCAAATGGCCTATGGACTATTACCTAAGAAGTCAAGCAAGGGCACCCCAACGAGACGAAGCGCACAGGCTTCCGGCGGGTGTCTAAACAGTCAACAGATTTCCGGGAGCGCTTTGCTGCCCGTGATGGAGAAAAGAAATGTCGATCAGACCAATTCTTTCCACCACCCAAGCTCAGGAAACCATGGAAGGGGCTGGCGTGCGCCTGCACCGTGCCTTCGGCTTTCATGATCCCAAGCAGTGCGACCCGTTCCTGCTGTTCGATGATTTCCGCGGCGACGACCCGGAAGATTTCATTCGTGGCTTCCCCTGGCATCCGCATCGCGGCATCGAAACCATTACCTATGTGCTGAATGGGTCGGTAGAGCATGGCGATAGCCTAGGCAACCATGGCAGCCTCGGCGCTGGCGACATCCAGTGGATGACGGCCGGCTCTGGCATCATGCATCAGGAAATGCCCAAGGGAAACGAGAAGGGCCAGATGCATGGCTTCCAGCTCTGGGCCAACCTGCCGGCAAGCCTCAAAATGACGGCGCCGCGCTATCAGGATGTTGAAGCCAAGGAAATTCCGCAGGTCATTGATGACGATGGCACCAGCGTCAAGGTCGTTGTCGGTGAGTTCTGGGGCAAACGTGGCCCAGTCGACGGCATTGCAGCTGATCCGCTTTATCTGGATATTTTCGTTCCGGCTGGCGTGCGCAAACGCTTCAAGATCGACACCTATCGCAACGCCTTTGCCTATGTCTTCGAAGGCGCAGGCAAGTTTGACAATTCCTCCAAGCCACGCGGCATCCTGCTTGAAAAGGAAGTCATGGGTGAAGAGGTCAATATTCGTGACATGTCCGGCAACCGCACGCTGATCAATTTCGGCACCGGAGACGAAGTGGAAGTTCTGGCCGGTCCGCAAGGGGTCCGCTTTTTGCTGGTCTCGGGCGCGCCTCTTCAGGAACCCGTCGCCTGGCATGGTCCGATCGTGATGAATACCAAGCAGGAAATCCATCAGGCCATTCACGAATTGCGTAATGGAACCTTTATCAAGCCGGCTCATTAAGTCAGTAGGCCGGGAAAACTTTTAAATACAAAAACAGGCAGAGACAAAACCAATGGCAAAAGTACTCGTTCTTTATTATTCCGCATATGGCCACATCGAAACCATGGCCAACGCTGTTGCTGAAGGCGCAAAGGCCGAAGGCGCTGACGTCACCATCAAACGGGTTCCGGAACTTGTTCCCGAAGACGTGGCAAAGGCCTCTTACTACAAGATGGATCAAGAAGCCCCTATCGCAGATCCTAATGAGCTTGATCAGTATGATGCCATCGTCGTTGGCGCAGGCACTCGCTTCGGTACAGTTGCTTCCCAGATGCGCAATTTCTGGGATCAGACCGGTGGCCTCTGGGCTGCTGGCAAGCTGACCGGCAAGGTCGGCTCGGTCTTCACCTCCTCTGCGACCCAGCATGGCGGTCAGGAAACCACACTCATGGGCTTCATTCCGACCTTGCTGCATCATGGCATGGTGGTTGCAGGTCTGCCTTATGCATTCCAGGGCCAGATGGGTATTGAGGAAATGAAGGGTGGCTCCCCTTATGGTGCAACCACCATCACCGATGGTGACGGCTCCCGTCAGCCTTCCCAGATCGAGCTGGAAGGCGCTCGCTATCAAGGCTCTTACGTCGCCAAGCTTGCTTCCAAGCTTGCTGACTAACCTCTGTTTGTTGCGAGAAGAACGCGTATAAGCGGTGAAAACCGCAACCAAGGCCAACAAGAACAATAAAAACAACATCTCTGGTCTGGAGAAAAAACCAGCCTCCAGACCAGACAAGACTTAAAACAAAAGCACCGACAAGAAGGAAGGAAACATTATGGGACTGCTCGTTGATGGCAAATGGCATGATCAGTGGTATGACACCAAATCCACCGGCGGGCGCTTCGTGCGCAAGGATTCCGCTTTTCGCAACTGGGTGACGGCCGATGGCTCCGCAGGCCCCACAGGTGAAGCCGGTTTCAAGGCAGAAGCCGGGCGCTATCATCTTTATGTTTCCTATGCATGCCCATGGGCACACCGCACCCTTATTTTCCGCGCCCTCAAAGGGCTTGAGGACATGATTTCGGTTTCCGTGGTCAACAGCTTCATGGGCGAAAATGGCTGGACCTTCGAGGACGCCGATGGCGTCATTCCCGATCCTCTCTTCGGCGCTCGCTATCTGCATGAAATCTACACCAAGGCCGATGCGACCTATAGTGGACGCGTGACAGTGCCGGTGTTGTGGGACAAGAAAACCGGCACGATCGTTTCCAACGAGTCATCCGAAATTATCCGCATGCTGAATTCCGCTTTTGACGGCATCGGCGCAACAGCGGGTGACTACTGGCCGGAAGCCCATCGCGCAGAAATCGAAGAGCTGAATGAGCGGATTTATAACACCGTCAACAACGGCGTCTACAAGGCCGGCTTTGCTACAACGCAAGCGGCCTATGAGGAAGCGCTTGTTCCTCTGTTCGAGACGCTGGACTGGCTGGAAGAGCGGCTTTCAAAATCGCGTTTTCTGCTGGATTACGGCCAGACGGAAGCTGATTGGCGCCTGTTCACGACCCTTATTCGCTTTGACTCGGTCTATTACGGCCATTTCAAATGCAATCTGCGTTCGATTGAATCCTATCCGAACCTGTCCAACTATGTGCGCGACCTTTATCAGCAGTCAGGCGTAGCCAAGACAGTACGGATGGATCACATCAAGAACCATTATTACGCCAGCCATGACATGATCAATCCGACACGGATCGTGCCCATGGGCCCTCAAATCGACTATGGCCGGCCACATAACAGGGTGCAATTGAAGGCGGCCTAAATGCTGAAAAGCATTTAGAAAATTCAGCAACGAATAGATGTGAAGCAAGAGTGATGTCATCACTCTTGCTTTTGCTTTTTTAAGTAATCAGTGCACTCATTCAGATAGGTGCACAGGATTGTCTTTCGATGAGCTCGCAAGAGATCAGATTGACAAAGTTCGAGTGTTCGCTCCCCTTGACGATTTCAGAGACTGCACGCTGCCCCATTTCAAAATAAGGCAGGCTCACGGTCGTCAACTGAGGCCGAACATGTTCCGAGATGGTTTTGAAATCATCAAAACCCATGACAGACAGCTCGGAAGGCACTTTGATCCCCAGATCCCCAGCAGCATTCATAACCATGAGCGCTATGCGGTCATTGCCACAAATGATGGCCGAAGGTCGATTGGGTGCAGCCAGCACTTCACGGGCCTTTTCATAGGCGATGTAAGTTTCGCCGACATCGAAATAACCCGAAACGCCCAGATGGCACATGTCCGAATTGAGCGAGAGCCCCTGCTTTGCCATCGCCTTGGAGATCCCTTTCAGGCGCAATGAGGTGGCCGGATCTTCATGGGGCAGCGAGATAATCGCGATATTTCGATGCCCCAGTTCCAATAGATGCGATGCCTGCAAATAACCACCCGTTTCGTCATCAGGCAATATGATCTTGCCATTGCTATTGACAGGCGTGCAATTCATGTAAACCACACTTTCGTCACCAAAGCAGTCGGCATGGTTGACATATTGTCGATGCTGGGAAGCATAAATAAAGCCAGCCGCCTTGTATGTGCGAAACATTCGGCAGATTCCTGCGAGATTCTGCATTTCGCTTTCAAGCGACCCCACAAGCAAAATCCGGCCATGCGAGAGCGCTTCGGCTTGTGCCCCGCGCAACAACTCGACCGAATAAGGCGAAGTGGCAACATTGTCTGCTATAAAACCAATAAAGGAGAACTGCTCCAGATTGTTGGTTCTTGTTGTGTATTTTTCAAGGTATCCGGTTCGTTCCGCTACCTCGTAAATGCGCTTGGCTGTCTCTTCACTTGAGCATCTCTTACCGCGCAACGTAAGAGAAACAGTCTTATTAGAGACGCCAACTTCTCTAGCAATATCTGCTAAAGTTGCCATTGCCCACCCCACGGAAATAATAAAACGCTCTCATGTACAGACCCCAAATACAAACAAGAGAGCGTGGTCGTAATTCCAGCATATCTGTTAAATCACACGCGCATTTTTAAGCAAAAGACAGGAGGATATAAGCAGATACGCTGACCCCAGAAAAGAATCAACGCGCAATGGTTGAACCCACCTTTTATTGTCAAAATTGCTCTTTGTTTGCAAATAGAAATTTCCATTAGCCCTTGTTTTAAATCGGATATATTGTCACGGACACAGTTGTACAAAATCTATTTTTCAATCTATTGGTTAGATTTCTCCAATTTGTCACAATAACCAATTCGTCTATTTGAATATTTCATGAAAGATAAAATTTTCATAAAGTTTGAAATTTACAGATTTTACAAATTCTCGCGTCCGGCCTGCAACGCGGGAAAACAAGCTTGTTATGCATAGACCAGTCGTCTATGCATATTGAAGCAGCAAAGATCTGTTACGGATCTGCGAGCTCTTCAAGATTTCACTTTGTTTGATCTATTTTCTTGCCTGAAAAGTCCCCAGCTCAAGTAAAGGCTCCCTTTCATGTCAGCGATCAGTTCTCCAAGAAATCTGGGCATCTTCTTTGCCATTCTAGCCACGATCATTTTCTCGATGCATGACGCAATTTCCAAATTGCTCGTGATGGATCATTCCGTCTGGTTCATCATGATGGTGCGCTACTGGTTTCATCTGATTGTCGCCATCATCTGGGCATTGATGAGCAAAGAGGGCCTCGCGGGAGCAGTGAGAACTCCGCGCCCGTTTTTGCAGATCTTGCGCGGTGTTTTGCTGGTCACAGAAATCGCTCTCATTATCTACTCCTACAGCATGCTCGGCCTTGCGGAAGTAACAACCATCATCATGGTGCATCCGCTTATCGTAACCGGTCTTGCCGCGGTCTTTCTGGGGGAAGTGGTTGGATGGCATCGCATCGGAGCTTTGGTTGTGGGACTGTTGGGTTTGGCGATCGCCATGCAGCCAAGCGGCAATATCTGGGGCTATGGCGGGTTCGTGGCTTTGGCGGCGACCTCTTCCTTTGCGCTCTACCAGCTGTTTACGCGCCTGGCGAGCCGCCATGACACTACTCTGACGTCTTTTTTCTATGCTGGTCTCATTGGTGTTATCGCGACCACATGGCCGGGGCTGCAAATGGCTCCTGCCCTGTCCGAGATGAACTTTCCCTTGCTGGCAGGCGCATGCATCTTCAGCACGGCGGCCCATTTCAGCGTCATGAAGGCCCTGTCTCTGACAGAGGCAAGCGCCATTCAGCCCTTCACCTATATGCAGATCGTCTGGTCCATTCCCATCGGTTTTCTGGTGTTTGGCGATCTACCGATCTGGTCCACTATTCTGGGCGCCATCATGATTGTTGGAGCCGGGCTCTATGCCATTCATCGCAGCAATCGCTGATGATGAATGCGCAGACCGGCAGCTTTAGAACCGCTTAGAACACCGCCCTGTTCCTAGATCTAAGGTCTATAGGCTTCTGCATAAGACGGACCGAACAAGCGACTGGGGCCCCTTGCTTCCGAATTATGACTATATTCCATATTGTTAGATATCCTTCCCTTTTCTAGAATATAGAGAAGGGTTCAATGGTGGATTGGCATTGCATGATGGTCATACCGTCGCGTTATTTCGATATCGAATATCGCAAACGACCCGTTCGCATCGGCGAAAAGGCCCGATATAGAATAATTGGCCGCGCAGAAGCGCTAAAGGGGCCTTGAAGTCGACACGGACGCTTCTTGCAGTGTTCCGGCAAAATGTGTGCGTCCCCCGCATGTTCCCTTTCCAGATTGCCATGTTCGGCAGATCTTTGCCGTCGACCACAGTGTGTCACAGGCTTTTATCTCTCCGAACGCGGCAGAGCGAGAAGGAGGAAGCATCATGACCATCAAGAGCATTCTCTATGCTTATAGCGGAGAACAGGATGAAGGGAGCGGTCTCGACTTCGCGATCAAGCTCGCTCATCATTATGACGCATGGCTCACTGGAATCGTGAGACATGGCTATTCCAAGATGGAACGGCGCATCGCCACGATTGTGTCTGACGAGGTGCATCTGGCCGTGCAGAACGCCGAGAAAAAGCGGATTGCCGATATAACGCAGCGGTTTCAGGACACAGTCAAGGCAGCCAGCCTTGAAGGCCGTACCAGCTTCATTGATGTCGAACCGCAAATGATGACCTCGGTCTCCGAGATCGCCCGCTGCTATGACATGGTGATTACTGGCAACCACCCCGAAGACGAGCAATATGAGTTTCTAGCCGCCTATCCCGATAGGATTGCCCTGCAAAGCGGTCGGCCGGTTGTCGTCGTTCCGGATGGTTTCAAAGCCAAAGGACCAGCACGCAAGGTACTCATAGCCTGGGATGGCAAACGCACCATCGCCCGCGCGGTTGGTGACGCCATGCCAATGCTGGAACAGGGCACTCAGGTCACCCTATTGACTGTGGGCGCCTCCCATACGGTGGACCAACATCCAGACCATGGGATTATGGGGCTGTTGGAGCGACATAATGTGGAAGCATCCCACATCCATGACCGCGGCACAGGGCGCTCGGTCGCCGAAACCATTACTCAAACAGCAGACGAGATGGGCTCCGATCTGATTATCATGGGGGCTTATGAACACTCGAAATTTTCGCAAGACATTTTCGGCGGCGTGACCACCGAAATGCTGCAGAGTGTAAAAGTACCGGTCTTCATGGCCCACTGAAGGCCAGAGACGGGACGTTTGATAATGGTAAGTGCGTCAGTCGGGATCAATAAGAAACTTGCACCTATTGACCCACGAAGCGTTCAGCTGGCGGCTTGAAGGATGGTTTCCAACGTTTCCCTGGGCAGGGGAAGCGGATTGCCCTTCATGGATGAAGACACAGCGGACGCTTCGGCTACAGAAGAGATCTGGGCCGCCTCCAGCCCCAGATCTCCCAGACCGGGCAAAGCGTTGGCGCGAGACCAGCTTGCCAATTGATCAAACGCCTGATCGGCGGAGCATCCCAAGGCTCCGCCGATACAGTTTTTGACAAAGGCAAAGCGCGCGTTCAAATCGGCACGCACTATCTCGCTCAAATCTTCGCTTGTCTGCACAGCTTCTTCATTCGCACTTAATACATATGGCAACAGAGCACCGCACAGTGCACCATGCGCGCTCCCTGTAACGCCTCCCAGCACACCAGCCAGACCATGTACAGCGCCGAGCCCGGCATTGGCCAACGCAAGGCCGCCACACAGGCTGGTCCAAGCCAGAGCATCTCTGGCTGCTTTGTCTTCGGCTTCCATCAGCCTGGTCAAGGCTTTCATGCCCTTGGGGATCGCATCGCAACAGATGAGGTCTGTTAGCATATTGGCCTTACAGGAAAGATAGGGTTCGATGACCTGAGTCACAGCATCCAACCCGCTTGCCAGCGTAATGGCGCGCGGTAGATTGTCCGTCAGCGCCGGATCAACAATGGCCATATTCGGCAGCATGCGCGGATCTCTGAGCGAAACCTTGCGCGCAGCCTCAGGCACAGTGAGCACAGCATTCTTCGTCACCTCGGCACCTGTGCCTGCCGTCGTTGGAAACGCGGCAAAGGGCAAAGGCTCTTGTTCCAGTGGCAATCCCTTGCCCACGACTTCCAGATGGTCCATCGCCGGACGCAATGCAGGCACCAAGGCAGCCAAAGCCTTGCCCGCATCGATCACCGCCCCCCCTCCGATCGCAACAACAGCGCGTACCCGCGTTGCGCGCGCATGAGCGACACCGTCTTCTATAAGAGCAATGTCTGGCTCCTTTGGAACGGAGAAACCAACCACCTCCACACCCTGCTCTACCAGAGTGTCTGATAGCCATTGCACGCGCCTGCCGTCACGCCCATGCACCAGAAGCAGGGGCGATCCCAGCTTTGCTATCTCTGATATGGCCTGTTCAGCTTTGCCGCGCCCGAAGTGAATGGCCGAGGCCGTCATGAACTGAAAGGAGGTAGAAGAGAGTGACATTGAATGCTCCGAGAAATGTAAATGGCCGAGCTATGAAAGAACGCTTCTAACATCAAAAGCCCCATAGCCTTGCACGTCAAGACAAGACCTGCATGCGCCGCGCATCGGAACACATTGCAGCGCACCATAAAACATACGTATAAACATCTAATTTTATTGAATTTTTTGTTCAGGTGCCCTTCAATTGGCGCCATCGACTCTCACCTGACCCATGCTTTGAGCGCATAGCAGAGCCGCTCGTTTGAAAAATTGCCTAAAACCAAAGGATTAGTTCTAAATATTAAACAGTCCCCCCTTAACAACATTTGCGTTGCAGTGCAAAAACCTCATCAGCATAAGTGTTTATACGGAATTATTTCCCCTGAATCGATGATTTTTGGGTACATCTTTTTTCGCCGACTGTACCGCGTGAGCTATGCATTTACTGCAAATCGCTCATTACAGCTATTATCATATTGATTTTAAACGTTTTTTTATCACAAATTTGGAACCATTCAGTTTGCGTCCCCCTAGGGCTTTGATATATACTGTGCTCGAAAGTCAAGGAGGGAGTTCTTACTAGAACAAGGCTGCAAATCTCAAAATACTTCTTTCTTGCTAAAAACCCAGGCTACTTCCCCGATTTAGGCGAGCGGCACGTTCTGCTTGCAACGGGTGAGCTATGCCCAAATGATGGTTGTTGAGCCATCACACGAGACCGAAGCGAATTTACTCGTTTAACAGTGAGGATACCAACTATGAATTATATGAGTGATAAACCCGTTGTCGCCGATCCTTGGCAGGGTTTCTCTGATGGTGAATGGCGCAACAAGATCGATACGCGCGGCTTCATCCAGGAGAACTACACTCCATATGATGGTGACGACAGCTTCCTCGCAGACGCTACCGACCGCACCAAACAGCTCTGGGAAGAACTGGGCGTGCTGCTGAAGAAAGAACGCGAAGCTGGTGTCCTCGACGTTTCCGCGATCCCGACATCTATCGCTGCTCATGATGCTGGTTACATCAACAAGGACCTGGAAGTCATTGTTGGTCTGCAGACCGATGCGCCTCTCAAACGCGCCATCATGCCAAACGGTGGCCTGCGTATGGTTGAAGGCGGCATGGAAGCATTCGGCTTCAAGCCTGACGAAACCGTTCATGAAATTTGGACCAAATACCGCAAAGACCATAACCAGGGCGTTTTCGACGTATACAGCCCTGACATTCTGGCTTGCCGTAAGTCCGGCGTAATCACTGGCCTGCCTGATGCTTATGGCCGTGGCCGCATCATCGGCGACTATCGCCGTATCGCTCTTTATGGCATCGACTTCCTGAAGACCCAGAAGAAAGCCGAGTTCGACGAACTGAACGATGCTGTATTCGACATGGACACCATCCGTCTTCGTGAAGAGCTTTCCGAACAGTTCCGCGCTCTTGAAGAACTGCGTGAAATGGGCCTGAAATACGGCGTGGACATGTCCAAGCCTGCGACCAACGCTCGCGAAGCCATCCAGTTCACCTATATGGGCTACCTCGCTGCTGTTAAAGAACAGAACGGCGCGGCAATGTCCTTCGGTCGTACCTCTACCTTCCTTGACATCTATATCAAACGCGATATGGAAGCTGGCCTGCTGACCGAAGAACAGGCACAGGAAATGATCGACGACATGGTCATCAAGCTCCGCATCGTTCGCTTCCTGCGTACGCCGGAATATGATGAGCTGTTCTCTGGCGATCCAACTTGGGTTACCGAATCCATCGGCGGTATCGGCCTTGACGGTCGTTCCCTGGTTACCAAGAACTCCTTCCGCGTTCTGAACACACTGTTCAACCTGGGCCCTGCTCCGGAACCAAACCTGACTGTTCTGTGGTCTTCCAAACTGCCGCGCGGCTTCAAGGATTTCTGCGCAAAAGTTTCCAAGGAAACCTCTGCCATCCAGTATGAAAACGATGACCTGATGCGTCCGAAATGGGGCGACGACTATGGCATCGCATGCTGCGTGTCCGCTATGGCCATCGGCAAACAGATGCAGTTCTTCGGTGCTCGCGCCAACCTCGCAAAATGCATGCTCTATGCAATCAACGGCGGCGTTGACGAAAAATCCGGCAAGAAGGTTGCTGAAGGTCTGGAACCAATCAAGGGCGACATTCTTGACTATGATGAAGTCATGGCAAAATACGATATCGCCATGGAATGGCTGGCCAAGACCTACGTGAAGGCTCTGAACGCTATCCATTACATGCACGATAAATATGCCTACGAACGCATCGAAATGGCTCTGCATGACCGTGACATCCTGCGCACCATGGCTTGCGGCATCGCTGGCCTGTCCATCGCAGCCGACTCCCTGTCTGCAATGAAATATGCCAAGGTTCATGTGATCCGTAACGACGAAGGTCTGGCTGTCGACTACAAGATTGAAGGCGACTATCCTGCATTCGGTAACAACGATGATCGTGTTGACGAAATTGCATGCTACCTGACCGAAACCTTCATGAAGAAAGTTGCTGGTCAGCCTTACTTCTATCGTGATGCAATGCCAACCCAGTCCATCCTGACCATCACCTCCAACGTGGTCTATGGCAAGAAAACCGGTAACACCCCTGACGGACGTCGCTCTGGCGAACCATTTGCACCGGGTGCCAACCCAATGAACGGCCGCGACAAAAAAGGCTTTGTTGCTGCTGGCGCATCGGTTGCCAAACTGCCATATGACTTCGCACAGGACGGCATCAGCTGGACCGCTTCGGCAACCCCAAGCTCCATGGGCCACAACGACAACGAACAGATCCGCAACCTGGCAAACTGCCTTGACGGTTTCTGCGATGCCGGTGGCTTCCATGTGAACGTCAACATGCTTCGCCGCGAAACTCTGGAAGACGCAATGGAACATCCTGAGAATTATCCTCAGCTGACCGTCCGTGTTTCCGGTTACGCTGTGAACTTCATCAAGCTGACCCGCGAACAGCAGCTTGACGTTCTGAGCCGCACCTTCCATGACCACATGTAAGGTTGAGCTCAAAGCTCATCTGACCTGAAATGAGACGAGCCGGAAAGCACTGCTTTTCGGCTCTCTTTTTGCCGCTAATCTGTTCGCACCCCTCTGTGCATCTGTGTTCCAATCACCATATATCTGGTATGGTTCTAGCAATGATGCTAATGAGAAGCGACAGCATCGACTGCGGACCCGCAGGCCGAAAATCCTGCAAAGCGCCTTGCTGCCCTTCCGCACGCTCCGGAAAGCAAGCGATAGGCACTGTCACCAGACCAAACGTTCCCCAAAGGAGGGCCGGCCTTGAGCACAGCCGAAAACCAATCCCACGCACATGAACGCAAAGATCCGTCCGAATATGGCTTCCTGCATTCCATGGAATCCGGCGCAGCCGTTGATGGGCCGGGCATGCGCTTTGTCTTTTTCATGTCTGGGTGTCAGTTCAAATGCCTCTATTGCCATAATCCGGATACTTGGAAGCTTCACAATGGCACCTATCTCGACATCGACAGCGTGCTCAAGGAAATCAAGGGGTATGCCCGCTTTCTCAAATTCGCTGGCGGGGTAACCTTCTCGGGCGGTGAGCCGATGATGCAGGCGCCTTTCGTAGGCGCTGCGGCACGCGCCATCAAAGAGAAATATGACCTTCATATTGCGCTCGATACGCAGGGCTTTCTGCATGGCAATGTGGAGGACGACTGGTTTGATGCCTTCGATCTGATCATGCTCGACATCAAGCATATCAATCCGGACACCTATCTGGAACTGACGTCTCAGCCGCTGCAGCCAACGCTTGATTTTGCCCAGCGCATGGTGCGCCTGAAGAAGGAAATGCGCATACGCTATGTGCTGGTTCCTGATTGGACGGACGCCAAGGAAGACGTTGAAAAGATGGCCGATTATGTCGCGAGCCTCGGTGATCTGGTTGAGCTGGTCGAGGTTCTGCCCTTCCATCAGCTGGGGACATCCAAATGGGAAAAACTGGGGCTGGAATATAAGCTCAAGGATCTTAGGACGCCGACACCGGAAGAAGCAGAAGCGGCTCGCGATATCTTCCGTGCACGCGGGTTGACCACGACCTGATTTGCGCTATCGATACAAAAACTCAAAAGGCCCCTTTCCATGGCTCATATGGAAAGGGGCCTTTATTTTGCGTTTGGCTTTTTTGGAGGAGGCAAACCTGTCGATCCCCCCCTCCGGACGAGATGGCTTAAAAGGCGTCGAGTTCAACCCGCAAGCCAGCTTCCGCGCTTGAGCGTTCCATGGCCTCAATCAAACGCTGAACCGCCAGCGCATCGCGCCCCGGCGCGACCAAGCTGTCCGCCTTGCCTTCTACGACGTCGGCGAAGTTCTCGATGATCTTCATATGCCAGTCGGAGGGGAAGGCCATTGGATCGGCTCCGGCTCCGGAATTACCCTTCTCTGCGAAATTCTCTTCGGTTCCGTCGCGCCAAATAAGCCGCAGACTTCCCCCTTGGAGAATGACTGACCCCTTGGTGCCATCGATGCGGATGGATTCCGATGAACCGGGGAAACTCGCGGTTGTCGCACAGATATTACCCACGGCTCCGGATTCAAACAACACGGCGGCGCTGGCAAAATCTTCCGCTTCCATTTCATGCAACTGAGTGGTGGCCAACATGGCCTGCGCAGACTTAACCGGCCCGAGCAGGTGCAACATCAAATCCAAGACGTGAATGGCCTGCGTGATCAGCACGCCCCCGCCATCCTGATCGTAGGTCCCTCTGCCGGGCTGGTCGTAATAGTCTTGCGAGCGCCACCAGGGCACATCCACGCGCACCATAGCGATCACGCCAAGCTGCTTTTCATCAAGCAGTTTTTTCAGGCGAAAAGACCCTGGACGAACGCGATGTTGGAGTACGGTTCCCAAGTGCACCCCAGCCTTTTCACACAGTTCGACAAGCTCAGTTGCTGCCGGAAGGGTGCGCTCAAGCGGCTTTTCCATCAGCACATGTTTGCCAGCCTCGGACAGCAGCTTTACGATATCCAGCCGGCTATCGGGCGGTGTCAGCAGCAAGACTGCGTCTGTTTCACTGTCCTCGGCAATGGCTTCCAGAGACGGAAACGCCTTGACCTGCATCGCCTCGGCGGCGGATGCCAACCGGTTCTTGTTTCGCATGTAAAGCCCGGTCAACTCGACACGCTCATGTAAGGACTCAAGCGCGGCAACATGGGCACGCGCGGCCATCCCCAACCCAATTACTGCAAGCTTCATGGTCCCTCCATCACCCGGCCTATTCTTTGTCTGGTTGATCCAGACTTTGGTCTGCCGGTGCATTCATCTTGCTTCCTGTAACGATGATCGAAACAGTCCTGTTTGGCAAGTCATGTTCTGGTATGGCGGCTAGTGTGCGGATGCAACAGCCGTTTTTAAACAACGGTCTTCGTGGCCGGTTGCTTACCGCACCTTTTGTTGTCGCAAAGGCTAAATTCAAGTATAGGAAATACTTCAAATATCGTTCATCATCTGTTTAGCGAGCGGCAGGACTGTCTTGATGCCGTCCCTCCCGTTTCTTCAGCCCTGTAGGTGTATCATGGCAAGCAGCTATTTCCGCCCAACTTCCCTACCCACTCCCTTGGCTGGCCTGGCGCTTGGCATTGGCAGTCTGGGCTGGTGTCTTGAGAATACCGGCCTGTTTACAGGCATGGCAGCAACCACTGGCGCCATTCTGAGCGGCATCCTTCTTGCCCTGTTGTTGGTCAAGTTCCTCAGGGCTCCGAACCTTCTCAAAGACGAGCTCAAGCATCCCGTGATCGGTAGCATCCTGCCGACCTACAGCATGGCCCTGATGCTGGTGTCTGCCGCCATTGGAGGACGGATTGGCACCGGCCTGTGGCTCGTGGCTGTCGGCCTTCACATTATCCTGCTGCTGTTTTTCTTTTGGGAGCGAGGAAAGAGCTTCCGATTGCCGCAACTGGTGCCCAGTTGGTATATTCCTCCTGTCGGCATTATCGTGGCTGATCTTACGATCCCGGGAGGCAGTTGGGCAGGATTGGCCATGGGACTTTTCTGGTTCGGGCTCATCAGCTATGCCATCATGCTACCTGTCATGATGTATCGGCTCATTTTCGGTCCGGAAGTGCCGGATGCAGCCAAGCCGACCATTGCCATTCTGGCGGCTCCTGCAAGCCTCTCGCTGGCGGGCTATCTGGCGGTTTCCCCTGCCCCGTCCGTGCTGCTGGTCATGATCTTGCTCGGCATCGCCATGCTGATGACGGCGATCACCTATCTGGGCTTTATCAGACTGCTTCGTTTGCCCTTTTCTCCGGGCTATGCCTCCTTCACCTTCCCCATGGTGATCGGAGCCACCGCACTTTTCAAATCAGTTCCCTTTCTGGCGCAGTGGGGCGCAAGCGATGGCACAGTGGCGACACTCCTCTGGCTGGCCAGACTGGAGCTGATCGGAGCAACGCTTGTGGTGGGTTATGTTTGCTGGTGTTATGCGCGATTCTTTCTGGCCAAACAGGCAAAGCCAGCAAACAATCACTGAGATTCGCGTCATTCCAATCGAAAAGGCGGTATTGCGCGCTATTTGCAACCCTATTGTCTATAAGATGACATAATTCGAATATAGAGAATTATAACATGAGCAGTAATCCGTATATCCCTTTAAAAAGGCAGTACACATGATGCTATAGAAGCGGACCAGGCTTCCACGCATCTTCGGCTCATGAGGACCTTTTCCGGCCCTGTTTATCAAGACTTACAGAGCACCGGCCGGCGACAATCAAGACGAGACTGTCTGGCTGGGCCTTTCTCGGAGATTGTTATGACCAGCAATGCACCTCAGAAATATTCTAGTGCTATTATCCTTCTACATTGGCTTGGCGCATTATTAATAATCGGCCTAATTATCGTTGGTTCTCTTATGGAGGACATGACGGGAGCCAGCAAAATGCAGCTTCTTTCTTTTCATTATTATGCAGGTCTGGCCACCGGCGCCCTATTTCTAATACGGCTGGTGTTCTTTTTCATCAATGCACGCCCTGCTGCAGATCCTTCCTGGCCGCAATGGCAGGCAAAAGCCTCAAAGGCTGTTGAAGGTCTTCTCTATCTTCTGCCACTTATCATGGTTGCAACCGGCATGATCGCCATGTCGATCTACGGCCTGAGCAGCTTTGTCGAGAGCGGTGACTATGAAGGGTATCAGGCCGCTCATCGTATCTGGCCGATGCTTGTGCATAGCCTCACGGCCAATTTGCTCATTGCAGCGCTGGTGTTGCATGTGCTCGCTGCGCTTTATCATCATTTCGTGCAGAAAGACCATGTGTTCGATCGCATCACTTTCCGAAAGACGAACTAACGGCAAACCCTCCGGGCCGTCAGGCCCTTGCATAGGGGCATGCATTGAAGCGTAAGCATCGTGCCAAAGCGTAAAAAAAGCCGCTGCAGGATTTCTCCCGCAGCGGCTTTTTTCTTAGTGAAAGGATGTCTGTTTCTTATGCCTCAAATTCAATGAGCAGATCCTTGGCATCGATTTTGCCACCCGGTGACACATGCACTTCCTTGATCACCGCATCGCGTTCGGCATGAATGCCGGTTTCCATTTTCATCGCTTCGATGGTGAGCAGCAGATCGCCCGTGCGGACTTGCTGACCGGCCTTGACGCCGATGGTGGCGACAACACCGGGCATAGGGGCGCCGATATGATTTGGATTGTTCGGCTCGGCCTTCGGACGCATGGCGGTGGTGGACTTGACCATGCGGTTCGGTACGGTGACGGAGCGTGGCTGGCCGTTCAGTTCGAAATAGACCTTCACGTCGCCTTCATCGTTGGTCTCCGAAATGGCCTGCATGCGGATTTCCAGCGTCTTGCCCGGAGAAATCTCTGCCGAGATCTCTTCGCCCTGCTCCATTCCATAGAAGAAGGTTTTGGTTGGCAGCGTGCGCACCGGACCATACATGCGATGACGGCCCATATAGTCGAGGAACACCTTCGGATACATCAGATAGCCGTTGAGATCCTCATCATCGATGGCAAAGCCTTCCAGCTCTTCGGAAAGCTTGGCACGCACCTCTTCCAGATCCACCGGAGGCAAATGCTTGCCCGGACGCTCGGTATTGGGTTTGTCCCCCTTGAGCACCTTCTCGATGATATTGGCCGGGAACCCTCCTTTCGGCTGGCCCAGATTGCCGCGCATCATGTCGATGACAGAGTCCGGGAAGGACAGGTCAACCGTTGGATCTTCCACCTGTTTGCGTGTCAGCCCCTGAGATACCATCATCAGAGCCATATCGCCGACCACCTTGGATGACGGGGTCACCTTCGGGATATCGCCGAACATCAGGTTTACGTCAGCATAGGTCTGGGCGACTTCGTGCCAGCGCTCTTCCAGCCCCATGCTGCGGGCCTGTGCCTTGAGGTTGGTAAACTGTCCGCCGGGCATCTCATGTAGATATACCTCGGAAGCCGGTGCGGCGGTGCCGCTTTCAAAGGCTGCATACTGACCGCGAACCGCTTCCCAATAACGGGACACATCGCGGATGGCCTCCACATCAAGGCCGGAATCCCGATCGGTATTGCGCAGAGCCTCGGCGATGGACCCAAGGCAAGGCTGCGAGGTAGAGCCGGAGAAGGCGTCCATGGCAGCGTCCACCGCATCCACACCCGCTTCGCTTGCGGCCAGAACGGTGGCGGCGGAAATACCGGAGGTGTCATGGGTGTGCAGATGGATGGGCAGGCCGACCTCTTCCTTCAGGGCCTTGACCAGCACGCGCGCTTGGGCAGGCTTCAAAAGACCGGCCATGTCCTTGAGGCCGAGGATATGCGCACCAGCGTCGCGCAGCTCCTTACCCATCTTCACATAATAGTTGAGATCATACTTGGCCCTGTTTGGATCATAAATATCGCCGGTGTAACAGATGGTGCCTTCGCACAGCTTGTTATTTTCCAGCACAGCATCCATGGCAACACGCATATTCTCGACCCAGTTGAGGGAGTCGAACACGCGGAACAGGTCAACACCCGAGATGGCGGCCTGTTTGACGAAGCTCTGGACCACATTGTCCGGATAATTGGTGTAGCCAACACCGTTTGATCCGCGCAGCAGCATCTGGATCATGATGTTGGGCATATGGCTGCGCAGATCGCGCAGACGCTGCCATGGGCATTCCTGCAGGAAGCGATAGGCCACATCGAAGGTTGCCCCACCCCACGCTTCAACGGAGAAGAGCTGCGGCAGGTTGACCGCGTAACTCGGTGCCACCTTGATCATGTCAATGGAGCGCATCCGGGTTGCCAGAAGGGACTGATGTCCATCACGCATGGTGGTGTCGGTCAACAGCAGTTGCTTCTGCTCCTTCATCCAGTCGGCAACCGCCTGCGGGCCTTTCTCATCAAGCAAGTTGCGGGTGCCTGCTGCTGGTTTCTCCGCCCGAGGCGCCGGGATGACAGGAGCGCGCAACCCCTCGGCCGGGCGCGGTCTATCCTTGGCTTCAGGATGCCCGTTCACTGTGATATCGGCGATATAGGTGAGCACCTTGGTGCCACGGTCGCGCCGCTTCTTGAAGTCAAAGAGCTCCGGCGTGGTATCGATGAATTTGGTCGTGTAGCTATTGTCGAGGAAGGTCGGATGCTTGAGCAAATTCTCGACAAAGCGGATGTTGGTTGAAACACCGCGCACACGGAATTCACGCAAGGCGCGATCCATGCGAGCAATGGCCTGTTCTGGCGTTGGTGCCCATGCGGTCACCTTGGTCAGCAGACTATCATAATAGCGGGTGATGACACCGCCGGTGTAGGCGGTGCCGCCATCAAGACGCACGCCCATGCCGGTGGCCGAACGATAGGCATTGAGACGCCCATAGTCGGGGATGAAGTTGTTTTGCGGGTCTTCAGTGGTCACACGGCACTGCAGGGCGTGGCCGTGCAGCTGGACCTCTTCCTGACTGGCAACGCCGGTGGCTTCCTCGATGGTCTTGCCTTCGGCGATCTTGATCTGAGATTGAACGATGTCGATGCCGGTCACTTCTTCCGTCACCGTATGTTCGACCTGTACGCGCGGGTTCACTTCGATGAAGTAGAAGTTACCGCTCTCCATGTCCATCAGGAACTCGACGGTACCGGCGCATTCATAATTTACGTGCTTGCAGATCTTGTAGCCTAGTTCGCAGATTTCCTTGCGCTGTTCTTCGCTTAGATAAGGCGCAGGCGCGCGCTCGACCACTTTCTGGTTCCGGCGCTGCACAGAGCAATCGCGCTCAAACAGGTGATACATGCCACCGTGGCTGTCGCCCAGAATCTGAACCTCGACATGGCGGGCCTTGATGATCATCTTTTCCAGATAACCTTCGCCGTTGCCGAAGGCGTTTTCGGCTTCGCGCCGACCTTCGCGGATCTTGCCTTCCAGTTCATTCGGCCCATTGATCGGGCGCATGCCGCGACCGCCGCCACCCCAGCTGGCTTTCAGCATGAGGGGATAGCCGATCTTTTCGGCTTCACGGGCGATCTCTTCCATGTCATCGCCCAACACTTCGGTTGCCGGGATAACCGGAACACCCGCCTCGATTGCCACCTTACGCGCCGACGCCTTGTCGCCAAGCTTGCGCATGGTTTCCGCTCTCGGGCCGATGAAGGTGATTCCGGCCTCGGTGCAGGCATCCACGAATTCGGGATTCTCGGACAGCAGCCCGTAGCCTGGATGAATGGCATCGGCGCCAGATTCCTTGGCAACGCGGATGATCTCGGAAATGGAGAGATATGCAGCAACAGGGCCCATGCCAGCCCCAACACGATAAGCTTCGTCCGCCTTGAACCGGTGCAGGGAGAGTTTGTCTTCCTCCGCATAGATGGCAACTGTTCGCTTGCCCAGCTCATTTGCTGCGCGCATGACTCGAATGGCGATTTCGCCACGGTTAGCAATCAGAATCTTCTTGAAGTCAGCCATAACTATTCCCGGTTTCTGTCCCTTGAGCGAGCCCCTAGATGCCTCTCGCCGAAGGGTAAGGATGATCGAAAAGGATGGGTTCCTGTCCCGCCCTCTATCTCAAGCCCGTCCCCGACGGCCTTATTGGATAGGGCACTGCATTATCACGTTATACGGGTAATTCTACCAAGCACTTTTGTGAGAAATATACCTATTGTCGCATCGTAAT
Organism: Cohaesibacter marisflavi; assembly: GCF_963665895.2. Classification (NCBI taxonomy): domain Bacteria; kingdom Pseudomonadati; phylum Pseudomonadota; class Alphaproteobacteria; order Hyphomicrobiales; family Cohaesibacteraceae; genus Cohaesibacter; species Cohaesibacter marisflavi. The sequence goes on from NZ_OY762534.1 coordinate 1,949,674, forward strand.
ACAGGTTTTGTGGACATTGCCTCCTCCCTTGATTTATATCAAATCGAAAGCGAAGAACAATAGCCCTTCAATGACTTGTGGACCATCGTCCCCTTTTGTCATCGTCATAGCCGAAGTGGAGACAATCAGTCTGCGCTTTTCAAAATCGACGTGAAGAGCGCTCGCACGGTGTCGCTCATGGGTTCGGGCGCGCGGCTTTTCTCATTGACATAAACATGAACAAAGTGGCCGCGTGCTGCCGTTACCAGGTCATCATTGCGGAACAGCCCGATTTCATAGCGCACCGAGCTGGTGCCGATATGCGTGATCCTCAAGCCTACGGTGACCACATCGGGGAAAGAGATCTCCTCAAAATAGTTGCAGCCATTTTCCACGACGACGCAGATCTGCTCATCATTGGCCACATCAAGGGATGTATTTTCCATCAGCCAGCCAGCAATGGCACTGTCAAACAGGGAATAATGAACAGCGTTGTTGAGGTGACCAAAGCTGTCATTGTCGTTCCAACGAGTCGGAACCACCTGAAACGTCTTGTAGTCGGCTCGTGTATCAGGTCCAATACGCATAGTGTCGTCTCACTGAATGTATCAAGATAGCAATAATGGCGCGCTTAACGACGGGTATTCCGCTTATAAAGGATCAGCGCCCTACGGGTGCCCGAGCCAAAATCGGCGTCGATGGCGCTTTTGTAGAAGCCCTTGTCTTTAAGAATGATCTGTACGGCCTTGCGTGTTTCTTCAGAGAGCACGCCGGGGGCTTCAAAGAATATTTGCTGCGTGTCCTTGTCATCCTGCACATAGGCTTTTAGCAACAGGGTTGCGGCCTGCTGGGGGCTGCGCTCAACGCCTTGCCCGCGATCATAGAAGATGCCCAAATCGGCTGACGCTTCGGCAATGTCTTTGTCGCTGGCCATCTGGTAGAGCTCCGCAGCGCGCTTGTAGTTGCGCGCGGTGCCCACACCATCGCGATACATGGAGGCAGCGAACACCATGCCGCCCGGATTGCCGGCCTCTGCGGCCTTCTCAAACCATTGAAGGGCCTGCGCCTGATCCTCGGCGACCTGCTCACCATTCTTGTACATGACGCCCAGATAGGCCATGGATTGGCCGCTGCCAAGATCTGCCCCTTTTTGGGTCGCAGCATGGGCAAGCGCTGGCTTGCCTGCCTTATGCAGCCCGCGTGTCAGCTGGGTATAGAAGCGAGCTTCCTGCGGATAGGCGGCAATGGCGTCCTGACAGGCGGCGATCACTTTGTCTGCATCAAGATCGGCATAGAATACCCCTTTGGCAACGGCATCGGGATCGAAAGGATGGGCAGCCATGCGGTCACAGGCCATTTCTGGTGCGGGTGCGACAGGCGTTTGTTTCGCAACGGGGTCAGTTGCTTTTGGCTCGGCACTCTCGGGCTCAACGCTTGGTGCTTCAGGTTCCTTTGCTAAAGGAGCGTCAGCCTTTTCCTCGACAGATGCCTTCTCTGGAACTTTCTTTGTTGTCTCCAGCGTAGCGGTTGGCTTTGACGCTTCTTCAGGTTGGGCCATTTGAGAGGCAGCAGATGCCTCTGGTGCAGGCTCCTTAGCCATGGAAGGCTCTTCGGGCTTAACTGGCTCTGTTATATCATCTGTCTTGGGTTCAGAGGTTTCTTCAACTGGCGCCTTTGCATCGGCGGCCTCTGCTTCCGAGGGTTTTTCTACCGAGGGCTTTGCGGTTTCAGTCTTTTCTGCGATAGGAGCCCCTTGGTCATCCCCCATCTGATCGGTTGTAGCATCGGCTATTTCGGGTTCTGCCGAGTTGACCTCAGCGGCTTTGATTTTGGCTTCGCTCGAAGAGAGGATCATCGGCTGATTGGCCAAGGTCTTGATGGTTACGCGATAGCCCAGCTCGGGCATATTTTCCGGCTTTGCGCTGGGTTCAGCGATGATCACGCCATCCCCAAGGCCCTGCACGCTCCATTCAACGGTCGATTGACCATCTGCACCATCGGCATCTTTCCCGGAAAGTGGCGTGTTGAATTCGACCTTGTCACCAATGGCAACCATGCTGTCTTTGGGCAGGACCAGCTCGATGGCTCCCGAGTCATTGATAGACGACACAGTGGTTTTGACATCGACCGTCTGGGCATAGGACAAGACCGTGGAAAGCAGCAAAGACACGCCTCCAAGTCCTGCGCCTCTTAGTACCTTCCTGCCTGTTTCAATCCAACTGCCAACCATTCTCACATCCCTCGTTTCAGCCAATTCGACGCGAATCTTTGCTTAACACAATAGAAAAGCGTTACCATTTAATGAGCTTGTTTGCATGATTTTGGCACAGACAATCAAGCCCTTTCCGTTTTGAGCCTTGAATGAAGGCTCCCCGAAACAGGCTCGCATGCGCAGAATTAAGGGCCGCAATCCGGGTCTTTGTCCGGGCATGGCGACGTCCATGCACAGGGGTGCACATGCGCATCAATCAAAAACAATTTATTTCTTTCAAGACATATTTGCTCTCAATATGGTCGCAATAATGCTACATACTGTCAGAACTTGTTCGTTGCTCACAGTTCATAAATGCCGCCAGTCTCTCGCTCTTGCCATATTTTATTGAGTAGAAAGAGATCGCGGAGCGCCAATTGACGACCGGAGGGGGAGCCATGGCCCGGATTCTATCTGCGATATTCGCTTTATTTCTCATTTCATTTTCCGCATCGCAAAACGCATGGGCCCTTGATGGCACCTATCGTGATGAAGTGATCCTCTCGCGAGATACGGATTTTTATGGCTTCGACTTCAAGACGCTGAAAAAGGTGACGCTGGATCAATGTCAGTCGGCCTGTTTGAAGACCCAAAACTGCAAGGCCTTTACCTATAATGTCAAAGCCGAATTCTGCTTTTTGAAATCCGATTTTGCCAAGGCAACCCCGTTCAAGGGCGCGATTTCAGGGCGCATCGCCCCCCGCTTTGAAGAAGAAGATATCGGCAAAGCCGCTCCCCTTACCAATCTGCCACAGAGCATCCATAATGCCGCCGCCAAGATGTATAAAGAGGTGTCATCATCTAGCCCCGACGTTGGAGCTGGCACCATCGGCTTTGATGAGCTGATCAAGCGCGGCTATGGTGCAATGGACTTTAATGATCCAACCCGAGCCATGGATCTGTTCCGTAGCGCTTTGGCGATATATCCCGAAGCGAGCAACATCTGGCACGCCTACTCACAGGCTGCGGCGCAAGCTGCCCGCACCACTCAAGACTTGAGAGAAGCCCGCACGGCACGGGCCTCAGCCATCAATGCAGCTCTCAATGCCTATACGAGTTCTCGCACGCGCACCAATCGTGCGGCGGCCCTCTCCCAGCTTGCCCGCGCACTGGAGGCGACAGCACGCTTCCGCGAGGCTATAGACAGCTTTAAGCTGGCGCTTGAAATGCGCGAAAATCCGGCAGACCGCGCAGACTATCGCCGCCTTCTGGAAAGCCATGGTTTCCGCATGATCAATCACAGCATTGATGCGGATTTGCAAAATCCGCGCATTTGCATTCAGTTCTCCGAAGAACTGAAAAAGGGCTTTGGCGATTATGCCTCCTATATCCGCATCAACCAGCAAGAGCCCAAGGCGCTTGATGTGAGCAAGCGGCAGATCTGTGTGGAAGGGCTTGCGCACGGCAACAGCTATCAGTTGGATGTACGCGAAGGCCTGCCTGCGGACAATGGCGAGCAACTGCTTTCCAACCTGCAACTTGATCTATATGTGCGCGACCGCAAGCCGGGCATGCGCTTTAGCGGCAACAATTATGTGCTGCCAGCCAGCAACCGCCGTGGTCTTCCTCTGGTGTCGGTCAATGCCGATGAAGCCAAGCTAGCGCTCTATCGCATCAATGACCGCTCTCTGGCGCAACTGGTGCGGGGCTCCCGTTTTCTTAGCCAACTTGAAGAATGGCAACTTTCCGACCTGACAGAAAATATGGGCTCTCCGATCTGGGAAGGCTCCATGGCAATCACACCGGAAAAGAACCGTGAAGTGGTCACCGCCATTCCGATTGACGAGGCCCTACCCGAGCGCGAGCCGGGGGTCTATCTCATGACGGCAGCCGCCACGACCATTGATCTGAATGACTATCCCTCGGCTGCAAGCCAGTGGTTCGTGATTTCAGACATCGGACTGATGACCTTCTCGAGCACAAAATCCCTGCCCGCAGGCGGCAGCAGCCAGGCCGGTGGTGATCTGGGCGGCCTTCAGGTCTTTGCGCGCTCGCTGGAAAGCGCAGCACCGCTCTCCGGCATCAAGGTTAAGCTTATCGCCCGCAACAACGAAATTCTGGGCAGCGGCACCAGCGATGCCACCGGCATGGTCACCTTCGACGCCGGGCTCATGCGTGGCTCGGACGGATTGGCTCCGGCGGTTCTGACGGCCAGCAATTCAGACAAGAATGATTTTGTCTTTCTCGATCTGACCCGAGCCGGTTTTGACCTCTCTGATAGAGGTGTCACCGGTCGGCCGTCGCCGGAAGGGGTCGATGTCTATGCATGGACTGAGCGTGGGGTCTATCGCCCCGGCGAGGAGGTGCATGTCTCTGCTTTGGCGCGCGATGACACCGCCCGTGCTGTGAAGGATCTGCCGCTCACCTTCTCATTCTTGCGCCCCGATGGCGTGGAAGCCCAACGTCTGATCGGCTCTGGCAAGGCGCTTGGGGGGTATTCAGTGGATCTGCCCCTTCTCAGTAACGCCAAGCGCGGCGGCTGGCGGGTTCAGATCTTTGCCGATCCGAAGAAACCGGCCCTTGGCGAAGTGAGTTTCCTTGTCGAGGATTTCATCCCTGATCGTACCGATATGACCCTGACGCCCGACGGAGACGTTGTTGCCGTTGGCGATAGCGCAACCGGTGCCATCGAAGGGCGCTATCTTTATGGCGCTCCGGCTGCCGGTCTCGCCCTTTCCGGCGATATACTGGTGCGCGAAACCCGCAAGATGGATGGCTTTGAAGGCTATCTCTTTGGTCTGGCCGAAGAAGAAGATACCGGCATAGAGCGGATACCGCTGGGCCCACTGCCCGCACTGGATGCCGAAGGCAAGGGCCAATATGACTTCAGCCTCGGAGCGTTGCGTGCCTCCACCCGCCCCAAGATCGCTGATCTGGTTGTGCGGATGCAGGAAGGCTCCGGCCGCGCCATTGAGCGTCGGGCGCAATATCGCGTCGAACCCGACGATATCATGTTGGGCATCAAGCCCCAGTTTGACGGCAATCAGGTGAGCGAGAATAGTGACGCACAGTTCCAGCTCATAGCCGTATCTCCGGATGCCAGCCGGGCGAGCCAATCTAGCGTGGATTGGTCCCTCGTCAAAATCGAGCGCCAGTATCAATGGTATCGCAACGGATCTAGCTGGTACTCGGAATCGGTGAATTTGGAAAGCAAAGTGGCTGACGGTCAGGTCGATCTGGGCACGGGCGATCCTGCCAAACTGTCTCTCCCGGTTGAATGGGGCCGGTATCGGCTGACCCTTGGCGACAGCACCAGCGTTGAATTCCGCGCAGGTTGGGCCAGCGCAGGCTCACTCGATACGCCAGACGGGTTGGAGCTGGCGCTTGACAAGCCAAGCTACAAGGCTGGTGAGACTGCCAAGCTGAAAGTTTCGCCGCGCTTTGCAGGCAAGCTTCTCCTTGCCATCGGCACAGACCGGATCCGCAAGACGCTGTCTGTCGATGTTCCGGCTGAAGGCACCACGCTCGACATTCCGGTGGAAGAAGACTGGGGCGCTGGCGCCTATCTGCTGGCCAATCTCTATCGCCCGTCCGACAAAGGTGCGTCGCGCAATCCGATGCGAGCCATCGGTGTGGAATGGCTGGGCGTCTCGCCTGAAGAGCGCGCCCTTTCCATCAGCATGGAGGCACCAGAAACCATCCGCCCACGTGAACAGATGGAAGTTCCGGTCAAAGTTGATGGCCTCAAGGCCGGAGAGGAAGCCTATGTTACGGTGGCTCTGGTGGATGAGGGCATCCTCAATCTCACCGGATACAAGACGCCTGATCCTGTCGGGCGCTATTTCGGCCAGCGGCGTCTGGGCGTCGATATTCGCGACCTTTACGGCCGTCTGATCGATGGCTCGAATGGTGCTTTCGGTGCCCTGCGCACGGGCGGTGACGGCGGAGGACCACAGATGGATGCCAGCGGCGATGTGCCGACACAGGAACTGGTTGCTTTCGTCTCCGGCATCGTGCGCCTTGATGAAAATGGCGCAGCCAAGGTCTCTTTCGACATTCCGCAGTTCAACGGCACCGCGCGCCTGATGGCGACCGCCTGGACCGACGATGCGGTTGGCAGCAGCGATGAAGACGCCACTATCCGCGACCCAATCGTTGTGCATGTCAGCTTGCCCAAGGTTCTGGCACCGGGCGACACCTCCCGCGCCATTGTCGAACTGACCAATCTGGAAGCCCCCGAGGGGGACTATCATCTGGAATTGATCACCAGCGAGAGCCTTGCGCTGGATATCGCCAAGGCACCAGAAACCGTCACCCTCAACAAGGATGAGATGGTCTCCCTCTCTGTGCCCCTTACCGGGTTCAAGGAAGGCATGGGCGATGTCACCGTCAAGCTGACCTCCACTTCTGGCGACGGACTGGGCATTCTTTATGATGCGCAGATGCCGGTGCGCTCTGGCGTGCTTCCGCTGACCACCGTGACCCGCGTGCCGCTAGCCGCCGGGGGCGGTGAGCTGAAGCTGGATGCGGCATGGATGGCCGGATTGCAAAAGCACAATGCTACCGTCTCGGTATCGGTGAATGAACCGGGCACCTATGATGTTGCCTCTCTGCTCATGCAGCTGGATCGCTACCCCTATGGCTGCGCCGAGCAGATCACGAGTCGTGCCCTGCCTCTGCTCTATGCCAAGGAACTGGCCTTCAACCTGCCTGAAGAGCTGGCTAGCCTTTCAGGCACCGCTATGAAGGAACGCATCCAGAAAGCCATCGACAAGCTCTTGTCCTATCAGAGCGACATGGGGGGCTTTAGCCTTTGGGGCGGCGGCTATGTCGACGATCCATGGCTCACGGCCTATGCCACCGACTTCCTGACAAGAGCACAAGAGCAGGGCTTCAAGGTGCCAGAAGTAGCAATGAAGCGGGCCTTGCAAGACATCAAGAATCGCCTCGCCTATCAAAGCGATCTGCAGCGGGATTCTGCCAGCGTTGCCTATGGTCTGTATGATCTGGCACGCAATCGCATGGCCTCGGCCGGAGACCTGCGCTACTATGTGGAGACCAAGCTGGATAGCTTTGACAGCCCCTTCTCTCGGGCCCAACTGGGCGCAGCACTCGCGCTCTATGGGGATCGCACGCGCGCCGAACGGGCCTTTGATTCAGCCCTCTGGCTGGCGGAACGGCGCGAAGGCAACATGGCGATATCAGAAGGCAGCGTTTACAGCTTCTCAAGCCTTCAGCGCGATGTGGCTGGCATGTTGGCGCTGGCTTCCGAGGTCAGCCCTGCCCTAGGCAACCTTGAAGGGATCAAAGCTCTTGCCCGCCGCATTCATGATCCGGAAAAGCGTCTCAATACGCAGGAACAGGTCTGGATGGTTCTGGCAGCTCGCGCACAGGCAGAAGCCACCGCTGATCTGGGTATCGCGGTTAATGGCGTGGCCAGTTCGGGGCCTCTGGTGGCCGCCTATAATGGGCAAGCCATCGATGAAGAGCCTGTCACCATCGTCAATGGCGGCGAAGCCCCTCTGGAAGCGCTCGTAACCGTGGTTGCTTCACCATCAGAGCCTCTGCCTGCAGGTGGAAACGGCTTTGCCATTTCGCGCAGCTATCACGCACTGGATGGCAGCCCGGTCAATGTGGCTGAGATCAAGCAGAATGAACGCCTTGTCGTGGTGGTCAATGCGACCCAGTTTGACGATGTGCCTTCTCGCCTGATGATCAGCAACTTGCTGCCGGCTGGTCTTGAGGTAGAAAATCCGCATCTCGTGAAAAGCGCCGAGCAACAGAATTTCAGCTGGTTGCCGAAGACGGATGTCGCCCATGTGGAATTCCGCAAGGATCGGGTGCTCGCAGCCATCAACCGCGAACAGGGCGGGGACAAGGACTTCACCATCGCCTACACGGTGCGGGCCGTCTCTCCGGGTAGCTTCATGCATCCGGCTGCGGTGATTGAAGACATGTACCGGCCTGAAAAGGCGGCACGCACAGCAAGCGGCTGGATGAATGTCATCCGCTAGGAAGAAACGAGCACGTCCTTGTTGAAGCTGCGTAACAGACAGAATGCCATGCCGAAGATGCTCTTTGGCATGGTCGCTGGCTTGGGGTTTCTCATCCTTGTAGGTCTGGGAAGCGTCGGCGGCTTCATGCTCTTTGATCGGATCAATCCGCCACCGCTCGACAAACTCACCGATCTCTCCGTTGAAGTGGTCGACCGGGATGGAGCCTTGTTGCGCGCCTATACCAACAAGGCCGGTCAATGGCGCCTTGGCGCGGATCTTGATGGCGTCGATGCCGAATTCATCGACATTCTGCTGACTTATGAAGACAAGCGCTTCTGGGACCACGCAGGCGTAGACCTGCGCGCCATCCTGAGGGCCAGCTGGCAGTTGCTCTCAAATGGCCGGATCATTTCGGGCGCATCCACCATATCCATGCAGCTTGCCCGCCTTCTCGAACCGCGCGAAAAACGGAGTTTCAAAGCCAAATTCTGGCAGATGTTGCGCGCTCTGCAACTCGAAGAACGCATGAGCAAGCGGGAGATTCTGACCGCCTATCTCACGCTCGCCCCCTATGGCGGCAACCTTGAGGGCATCCGCGCGGCATCGCTCGCCTATTTCGCCAAGGAGCCCAAAGAGCTGAGCTTGGCGCAGGCTGCGCTGCTGGTGGCTCTGCCCCAGTCGCCAGAGGCCCGCAGGCCGGATATTTCACCCAAGCGTGCCCTTGCTGCACGCAACACCGTACTTGAGCGCATGGCCATCGCCGGTCTCATGCCCGAAAGCGAAGTGACCCGTGCTTCGGCGCAACCGCTGGAGGCTGTGCGTCATACCATGCCGCAATTGGCCGCCCATGTGGCAGATCGCCTTTACAGTCAGTCGTCATTGCAGCGGAAGCATCAAACAACGCTGGATCGCGATCTTCAGGAAAAGATGGAGCAAGTGCTTCTGGATGCCACCGGCAAGCTGGCGCCAGATCTCTCCGCCGCCCTCATATTGGCAGATGGCAAGAGCGGGGCCATTCTGGCCGAAGTGGGTTCAGCAGACTATCTCAGCGCTGCGCGCTCAGGCTGGATTGATATGACTCGCAAGCAGCGCTCGCCGGGCTCAGCTCTCAAGCCCTTTATCTACGGCCTTGCCTTCGAAGAAGGGCTGATCCGAGCCCAGACCCAGATCACAGACAGCCCCGTGGATTTTGGCGGCTACAGGCCCAAGAATTTCGATATGGGCTATCAGGGCGATGTGAGCATCCATGATGCGTTGCTGCTCTCGCTCAACGTGCCCGCCGTGGCGTTGCTCGATGCGGTTGGGCCAGCTCGCCTGATGGAACGATTGAAGCGTGGCGACGTATCGGTCAAACTGCTTGAAGGCAGCGATGTGGGGTTGGCGATCGGCCTTGGCGGGCTGGGTATTACCCTTAAGGATCTCACCCAGCTCTATACGAGCTTTGTCAATGATGGCCGGATCAAGCGGCTGCATGACCAGCCTCTGTCCCCTTCCGCAAGAGAGATCGTCCGCGCGCCAGTGCTGGACCGCAATGCCAGTTGGCATGTCGGCAATATTCTCAAGGATGCCACCCCGCCACGAGGCACTGGCACGCTTCCCATCGCCTACAAGACCGGCACGTCCTATGGCTATCGCGATGCCTGGTCAGTTGGCTTCGAAGGTCGCTATGTTATTGGCGTTTGGGTTGGTAAACCGGACAACAGTGCCGTGCCGGGCATCACGGGGCGCAGCACCGCCGCTCCCATCCTTTACGACGCCTTTGCCCGCTCTGGCTTAACGCTTACGCCCTTCCCCAAGGCGCCGTCCGGCACGCAAGAGCAAGCCTTTGTCGACCTGCCACCAACGCTCAAACATTTCAGGATTTCCAACCTCTGGTCCACCCCATCCTTGGTGCCTGAGGCTGCGCCTCAAATCAGCTACCCGCCGGATGGGGCAAGAATTGAACTCACCCCGACAGCACAGGGCAAACAAATGCCTCTGGTCGTCAAACTCCAAAATGGCAGACCACCCTTCCGCTGGCTGGGCAACGGGCGTGTCTTTGCGGCAAACGGTCGCAAGCGGCGCATCAACTGGATGCCCGACGGGCAGGGCCAATCAACCCTGACGGTCATTGATGCTGCCGGTCGGGCAGACAGTGTCAGCGTCTTTCTGCAAGTGCCAAGTGAAACCCCATAACGGGTCATTGCTATGAGAGGGTTTCATCATGGGATATTTGCAGCTGCGCCTGCTGACGCAGTTCATGAAACAGTTTTTCCTCTTCGATGAATTTCACCGCCGATCGCATCGGCATTGTATCACCCAGGACTCTTGACAGCAGCCAGCTGCCTTCCAGTATCAGCATCGCCTTGCGCAAAGGCAGATAGGATGCCTCGGCGGAGAGTCCGAATTTCCCTCCTTCATCAATGGCTTTCATTCTGATTCTTGCATAATGCTTGCGTGCTTCCTTGCTAAAAATTTCATTGCGTTCTCCCCCTTCCTGCAAGGTTGCAGACACCGTCATGAAACGCCAGTTTCCGTTTTTCTCAAAAGACGCATAAATCTTTTTGCAAAACTCGATCATCGCATCGTGATAATCGCCCCCTTCGGAATGCGCCTTGCGACAAGCCGCTTCGATCATATCGAGAAGCAATTCTGCGGAGTAACGGGCAGCGGCAATAGCAAGATCCCTTTTGCCGCCGGGGAAGTGATGATATAGCGACCCGCGCGTCACCCCCGCAGTTTTCAGGATGTCGGAAATACCAGTGGCTGCGTAGCCTTTTTGACGCAGCAAGTTGGCTGCTGCGACAACGAGTTTCTGATATGTGGAATGTTCCATTATTTTATCTTTACAGCACTAGACCATTCGGTCTACACAGGGGTCGGCCTTCGTATTTGGAAATGAGTTTCACCGGATTCAGATGACCCGGAGGAAGACCGAAATGCATAGCTCTATGCAGTAGCCATCTTATAGCAAGATTCGGCATGTAGTTTCTCGTTTGTGAATAAAGAGAAAAATCGAGCGTGCAGACTGGCCATGCAGAAGCCCTTCCTAGGTACCATCTGTCGTGAAATGGCATAAATTTCCTGATTTAGTCCCCACTAGACCCACGGAAATATGCCATAGACCATACCGCGCCTCCCCCAGATATGGCGCGGTATGGTCGCTTAACACCTGAAACGTTTCAGGCTACTAATTTCCGCCAAATCCGACACAAAAAAACCGGCCATCAGAGCGCATCTGAAAGCCGGCTTGTCTATATGTAAGGTGCCGAAGGACAGTCGGCTATTTGCTGAAGACCACCGTGCGATGTCCATCGATAAAGACACGGCCTTCTGCATGCAGGCGCAGTGCGCGCGAGAGCACACGCGCCTCGATATCGCGGCCACGGCTGACCAGCTCGTCCGGGTTATAGGCGTGATTCACCCGTTCGGTATCCTGCTCGATAATCGGACCTTCATCCAGATCCGGCGTTACATAGTGGGCCGTGGCACCAATCAGCTTCACGCCGCGTTCCCATGCGCGATGGTAGGGCTTGGCCCCCTTGAAGGCTGGCAGGAAGGAGTGGTGGATGTTGATGATCTTGCCGAAATGCTTGCTGGACAAGTCATCGGACAGGATCTGCATGTAGCGGGCAAGAACAACGAGCTCGGCATCAGTACGCTCGATCAGCTCGTCCATCTTGGCTTCCTGTTCTTTCTTGTTATCCTTGGTCACAGGCCAGAGATAGAAAGGAATGCCAAGGCGCTCCACCGTGTTGCGGGCATCGGCGTGGTTGGACACCACGGCTTTGATATCCAGCGGCAATGTGCCCTTCTGCACACGATAGAGAATATCCTGCAGGCAGTGATCGAATTTGGAGACCATCAGAATGGTCGAAACCTGCTTGTCGGCAGGTTGGAACGAGATATTCGCCTCGAATTTGGTCGCGAACTCGTCAATCGAGTCTTGCAAAGTGGCAAGATCCAACCCTTCCGGGGTCGCCAGAACAACGCGCATGAAGAAAGAACCAAGACCGTCTTCCCGATTGGAGTCCGCTGCGGGCTGGAAGAACTGGTTGCTCTCCAGAATGTTGCATCCGAAGGAGAGGAGACGCGCGCTCAGGTCAGCCACAACACCGGGCTGATCGGGGCATGTCATTTTCAAAATCATGCTCATGGGTCTGTTTCTTTTCAGTCAAACGAATAAGGCACTAGACCGCCTCTTTTGAGGAGGAAAAAGCCAATCAAAGATTGAGCGGGACATTAGCCAACTGTTGCGCGATAGGAAAGGGTTCGGGCCGCGAACAGGGCAGAGTTTGACAGGTTTTGCCGTGAAAATTTCGTAATTTTGCATTTCACTGCCTTTCCGGCGCTATGTGCAGGCAATTTTTGACCCTTGGATATGGGCTGCTCGGTGAAAATGCTGCAACAGTTTGATGCAATTTGATACAGAGATTGCGTTGACTTGACCCTGCCGGAGCGTTAGCCAGCTAAGAAACCGCAGGGCCGATAGACATAAATCAGGAAGACCAAGATGAGCAAAGCCAAACATGTTGTCGTTGTGGGGGCTGGACAGGCCGGAGCCACACTGGTGCAGAGACTGCGAGAGCTGGGCTATGACGGCGCCTTGACCCTGATTGGGGCAGAACCCTATCTGCCTTATCAGCGTCCACCGCTCTCTAAAGCCTATTTGCTGGGCGACATGGATCTGGATGGCCTGACCCTGCGCCCGCAAAGCTTTTATGACGAGCAGCAGGTCACTCTGAAACTCGGCACGGCAGTCACCGCCATAGATCCCGCCAGCCAAACCATAAATCTCGCAGAGGAGACCATTGCCTATGACCATCTGGTGCTGGCCACCGGTGGTGACGCAGCCTGCCTGCCTACAGCACAGGGCGGAGGACTGGCCGGGCTCTACCCCATCCGCGGGATTGATGACATCAACAAACTGGAACCGCAGATCCTGGCAGGCCGTAAGGTGTTGATTGTTGGCGGGGGCTATATCGGGCTTGAAGCCGCTGCGGTCTGTTCCAAGCGCGGCCTTGATGTCACCCTCGTGGTGGCTTCAGAACGCATCCTACGACGGGTGGCGGCACCAGAAACATCTGACTATTTCCGCAAGCTGCATCAGACCCACGGCGTCCGCATCATCGAAGGGGCACAGTCGGTTACGCTTATCGGGGATAAGGAAGCCGGTGCGGCCGGGCATGTCTGCGGAGCGCGGTTGGGCACAGGAGAAGAGCTGGAGGCCAACTTTGCGATTTGCGGCATCGGGCTTAAGCCGTCTGTCGAGCTGGCAGAAATAGCTGGGTTGGCACTGGAAAATGGCATCCGGACAGATGACTTCTCATGCACCTCCGATCCGCATATCTGGGCCGCAGGTGACTGCACAAGCTTTCCCTATCGAGGTGGGCGCATCCGGCTGGAAAGCGTAGGCAACGCCATTGATCAGGCCAAGGCCGTCGCTGTCAATATTGTCGAGAGTCTCAAGGGCGAGGCAATGAAGCCCTATATCGCCAAACCGTGGTTCTGGTCAGATCAGTATGATGTCAAATTCCAGATTGCGGGCCTTAACAGCGGCTATGATCATGTGGTCATTCGTGACGTTGGTGAAGGCGTCGCGTCTCACTGGTATTACAAGGGCGAGGAACTGCTGGCTGTTGACGCCATGAATGACGGCCGTGCCTATATGGTCGGCAAGCGGCTCATCGAAGCGGGCAAGACGGCTGACCCTGCTGTTGTGAGCAACACCGCCATTGACCTCAAAGTGCTGATGAAGCGAGGGTGATGGTGAATGCGGCTAACCCCGCCTCGGCTCAGTGCCTCTTCATTGGCACCCCTGCCACATAGGTTTCGGCCACAGAGCGATCGTCGGACATGATCTGTAGAATGAACAGTTCTTCTGACAGAGACTGACAGGTCTCCATGCGCAGAGCCATGGCGGAGGTGGCTGCGCTGTCGAGCACGACGATATCTGCCTCCGAGCCAACATCCAGGGTACCGATCCTGTCTTCCAGACCGAGCGCAAGGGCGTTGCCTAATGTCGCCCAATAGAAGGCGCGCAAGGGATGCATTTTGGTGTCGTCGCGCGTGGCGAGCGCCTTGTAACCTTCATGCAGGGTACGCAGCATGGAATAGGACGTACCGCCACCAATATCGGTCGCGATGGCACATGTGGCGCCACGAGCCCGCAAGCCTTCATAGTCAAACAGTCCCGAGCCAAGGAAAAGGTTGGAGGTCGGGCAAAAGACGGGACGTGCGTCTGTCTCGATCAAAATATCGATCTCGCGCGGCTGCATATGGATGCAATGGCCAAGCAGCGCGTTGGCGCGCAGCAGGCCATACTGCTCATAAATCCCCAGATAGTCCGGCGCATCGGGATAAAGCGCCATGGTCTGTTCGATTTCCGCGTGGTTCTCATCCAGATGAGTCTGGATGTAACAATCAGGGTGCTCTGCGGCCAGAGCTTGGGCGCTTTCCATTTGCGCTGGTGTCGAGGTGATGGCAAAACGCGGCGTGATGGCATAATGCGCCCTGCCCTTGCCATGCCATGTGGCGATCAGCGCCTTGGAATCGTCATATCCGGATTGCGGCGTATCCCGCACCCCTTCTGGTGCATTGCGGTCCATCAGCACCTTGCCCCCAATCACACGCATGTTGCGCCGTTCGGCTTCTGCGAAATAGGCATCTGCCGAGCTTTTGTGCGATGAGCAATAAGCCACTGTGGTGGTGGTGCCATTGGCGATGATTTCATCAAAAAAGCGCGCGGCCATCGTGGCACAATGCACCGGATCAGCATAGCGGGCTTCCGCCGGAAAAGTGTAGTTTTCCAGCCAGTCCAGAAGCTGTGCTCCCCAGCTGGCAATCACCTGCACCTGCGGAAAATGCAAATGAGTGTCGATCAAACCCGGCACGAGCAAATGAGGGCGATGATCCTTGATGATCGCCTCTGAGCTCGCCTCTGCCTGCACGTGTTCAAAGGTGCCTCTGGCTTTGATCAGGCCACCCTCGATCAACAGCGCACCATCTTCGATATAGAGATGTGCGCTGTCATCCTCGGGCATCTGAGGCTCTCGCAAAAAAGTTAGCAGTCTTCCGCGCAGGATCGTTTCAGCCATCATTTGTCCTATAGTCGTCTTTGCCAAAGGCAGGGTGGGTACTAGCATCGGGCAGCGCTGTGCACTATGCCTCAGGGGAATTCCTGATACCAGTCCAAAATGAAGCGGCCATATGACGAGGCTCGCATTCCTTTATGGGGAGAAGCCCGCAAGGTCATTCTCTGGACGGTTCCCCCAGTGCCCCATTGAATGAATTTGTCTTGTTCAAAAAGGCCGATACCACCTTCGTACCAATAAAGTCTGTCAAATAACTTTCATCCGCTAACGATTGTATTTGCTCCGTCATTCGGAAGACGAATTGAAATTGGCTTTGATTGGTCTTCTACTCTTGGTAGATGGGTTGGCTCACCTGAAGGCTCATCAGCCAGTCCATTGCAAATGGGGACGGGAGCGCATTAAGCGCCCAGTGAGGAGATTTGGCAATGGCAAGTTCAGAGCCCCTGTATATGGGGATAGACGGAGGCGGCTCCAATTGCCGCGGACGTCTGAGAAGTGGAGACGGATCCCTTCTTGGAGAAGCAATCAGTGGCCCGGCACAAACCAGTCAAGGCATCATGGCAGCGCAAGAGCAGGTCGCGCGTGTGGCGCGGGAAACCCTCAAGGATGCAGGCTTCGGTGCAGAAGTGTTGGAGACGACCCATGTGGGGATAGGCCTTGCAGAGCTGCATATCAGCGCGGACAAGGAAGCCTTTCGCAACTGGGAACATCCCTTCGCCTCCTTGCGGGTCTCCAGCGATGCTCACATCGCCTGTCTTGGAGGACATGCGGGCGCGCGCGACGGCGGCATTCTGATCCTTGGCACAGGCAGTTGCGGATATGGTCTGGTCAAGGGCCACTCGGTGAATGTCGGCGGCTGGGGCTTTGACCTTTCAGACATGGCAAGCGCGGCACAAGTGGGCGTGTTGGCCTTGCGCTATGCAATCGCGGCGCTGGATGGCATTTATGAAGTCAGCACGATGACAGACCATATCATGGCGATGTTCGGGGACAGTCAGGAAGAAATGGCCCTATGGGCGAGCAGAGCCACACCGCCGGACTTTGCCGGTTATGGTCATCTTGTGGTGCGGTTCGCCGAAAAGGAAGATCCGGTGGCCCTCAAACTCATGTCTGACTGTGGCACACAAGCCAGCGCCATGTTGCGTGCTCTGGCGTGGCGCGGCATCAATCAAATTGCCCTGATGGGCAGCTTCGCTGAAGCGGTTGAACCATGGCTGGAAGCGGAGACCACATCCCTGATTGTTCCTCGGCTCTATGATGCGCGTGATGGAGCCATTCTCATGGCTGGCGGTACCCTGCCTCCTCTTCAGCCAAACCATGAGCAGGATATGGGTTACAAAGAACGATACGGTCATGGTTGAGTTTGGCCGCCTTATCGAGCATGTCAGGCAGGTCGCAGATCTTGAAGCCCCCAGCGCTACGCCGCTTTATCTAAGACTTCAGCGCGGCATCGAAAAGGCAATCGAGGCCGGTCTTGTCGCGGTCAATGATGCCTTGCCCGCCGAACGAGAACTAGCCCATGCGCTGGGCATATCTCGCGTTACGGTGCGCAATGCGGTTCGGGTGCTCGTAGACAAAGGCATTCTGGTGCAGCGCCATGGGGCGGGCACCTTTGTCGCCTCAAGCCAAGCTCTGCGCCCAAGGCAAATCACAGGCTTTACCGAAGACATGCAAATAAAGGGGCACGCGACGGCCGCTCTATGGCTGGAGCGCTCAAGCGGGCCGCCCACCCCCGAGGAATGTGAGGCGTTGGAAATACTGCCCGAAAGCCCTGTCAGCAGGCTGTATCGATTGCGCATGGTGGATGAAAAGCCCGTATGTCTTGAGCATACGGTACTCCCTCACAGCGTCTTGCCAGACCCGACTGCGATCGAGACATCGCTCTACGCGTGGCTGGAAGATCACCATCAGCGCCCGACCCGTTGCGTGCAAACCCTGTCGGCGCGATTGCTGGATGTGAGCCACGCCCATCTATTGGGTGTACCAACCGGCTCAGCCTGTCTCTATGTGGAGCGGCGATCCTTCATCCGGCAGCGCCACGCGTACTCGGGATCGGGGGCCGGAGTAGGAGCAGGATCAACAGCTCCTTCGTCCCCCATTAACCCAGACAAGCCGACCCGAAGAATCAGTCTGATCAGGCAAGAGGATCATCCAATCGAATTTGTGAGGGCCTACTTCCGCGGAGACCTCTATGAATTCGTCTCCGAATCCACAATTTGACCCAAACCGTCGGAGAACTATGCACCAACAACTCGGCGGAGCTGTGTGTTTTGTCTTCATAAACCGTCAAAACCGCCTCCAGGCGTGGAGCCTCCCTTCTGTGATGCTATGATGGAGTATCCCTCTTGCCGCAGGATGCGCGTCATGTGCTTCCTTGCCAACCGGACCGATGCCATGACACAGATTCTGATGCATGCCCGCCTGTTTGATGGCGACCAGTTCCACGCAGGCAAGGCCGTGACACTGGAAGACGGTCGGATCAGGTCCATCATCGACAGCCCCAACAAACTGGGTGGCTATGAGCCGCATGACCTCACAGGGCTCGTTCTGGCTCCCGGTTTTGTTGATGCGCAAGTGAATGGCGGTGGTGGCGTTATGCTCAACGCAGACACAACCCTGCCACAGCTAGAGGCCATGGCAGATGCCCACAGGGCCTATGGCACCACATCAATGCTACCGACCCTAATCAGCGATGCATGGCCCGCCATGGAGCATGTTGCGCATCTGATCGAGCTGGCGCACCGCCATTGGGGAGAAGATCGCAGTCTGTCCGCAATCAAGGGCGTGCATTTCGAGGGGCCCTACCTCAATGCCGCCCGCAAGGGTGTCCATCCCGAAGAGCAATTGCGCCCGGTAGATGATCGGGCAGTGGATTTGATGACGCATCCCGATCTTGGTGTCCGCCTCATCACGGTAGCGCCGGAAAAAGTCGGCCCGGGCTTCATTCGGGAGTGCGTTCATCAGGGGGCTCTGGTTTCGGCAGGCCATACGGCTGGCAGCTATCAGGATATGACGGCAGCCATCCGGGCGGGTCTGCGCGGCTTCACCCATCTGTTCAACGCCATGACGCCCATGGGCAGTCGTGAGCCGGGGGTGGTTGGCGCTGCGCTCGATGATCCCGATACATGGTGTGGTCTCATCGCGGATGGCTTTCATGTGCATCCGGCTTCCATGCGCAACGCCATCAAGACCAAACCGCGCGGCAAGGTGATGCTCGTGACCGATGCCATGGCGAGCGTGGGGTCTGACGAGGCAGCCTTCACATTGCATGATCAAACGGTCACGGTTCAAGATGGACGCTGCCAGCTCAAAGATGGCACGCTAGCCGGCTCGGCCCTCACCATGATAGGCGCGGTGCGCAATGTGGTAGAACTGATCGGCCTACCTCTATCGGAAGCCCTGCGGATGGCGTCGCGCTACCCGGCCAGCTTCATGCGCATGGACACATCGCTGGGGTTGATTGCGCCTGGCTTCAGCGCCGATCTGGTGGCCTTCGATCCGGAGACATGGACCGTCAAGCATAGCTGGATCAATGGCTTTCACCGGGCGCATTGAAGGGCACACTCCTCATCAAGGGACAGCTATCGGTACTTGAGATTGTGATTCAAGTCAGCTGTCTCATTCTTAAGAAACCGATTCAAGTCGCGGTGCCAACACGTTCGAAAATCACTTCAAGTGAATGGAAATTCGCGAGTCTTATCAAGAAGATAGACATCACTGTTGAAAGTGTAATTCAAACAGTTCAAGCCGTTCACAGACTGATTCAAGTCGGTGATGACAAGAGCGCCCGCACACGCAGATCCACCGGCGCTAAAAGGTTCGCAAGGCTTGCCTGCGAGCAAAAAAACCGGGGTCGCCTCGGCGTACCCCGGTTCATGAACCTGCTTTTCTTCAAAGAATGAGAAAGCGGAGGAGAGAGCCTTATAGGGCTGACTTGATGCTTTCTGCAATGGTCGTTGTCGGGCGACCGATCAAGGCAGACAGGGTTTTGGAATTGTCTTCAAGCCAGCCGCCCGCAGCGTTGGCGCTGGAGTCAGCAAGCACCTGGGCAAAGCCTTCCGGCACGCCTGCACCCGTAAGCGCAGCGATATAGTCTTCCTTGGACATGTCCATATATGCAGCCTTCTTGCCAGACAGGGTCGCAACTTTGGCAGCCAAGGCACTCATCGTGAAGGCTTCGTCCCCTGCCAGCTCATAGATCTTGCCAGCCTGCTCTTCAACAGACGATGTCAGAACCACGGCAGCGGCTTCGGCATAGTCTGCGCGCGAGGCAGAGGCAACACGGCCCTCACCCGAACATCCGATCACGGCACCTGTTTCAAGCACCGGAGCGAGGTTTTCGCTGTAGTTCTCGTTGTACCAGCCATTGCGCAACAGGGCATGAGGAATGCTGGATGCATTCAGAATCGCTTCTGTCGCCGCATGCTCTTCAGCAAGCAGCATCGGAGACTGATCTGCCCTCAGGATGGAGGTATAGGCCATGAACTTGACACCATTGGCTTTGGCAGCCTCGATCACGGCTTTATGCTGAGGCACACGCTGGCCGACGGCGCTTCCGGAGATCAGCAGCAACTTCTCGACGCCCTTGAGGGCTTCGCCATAGCTCTCTGGCTGATCGTAATCGGCCTTGCGCACGTTAACACCCTGAGCTGCCAGATCGGATACGGTTTCGGGGTTGCGCACCAGAGCGACAATTTCGCTGGCTTCGGTTTTCGCCAACAGAGCTTTGATGACAAGTCGGCCGAGATGGCCAGAAGCACCTGTTACTGCAATCATTTTGTTTCCTTTCCCCGTTGCCCATGCTGGTGGGCGGTCGGTTTATCATTGATGTTGACCCTAATATGGGGTTGCTGCATTGTTATCACTAGAACTAGTTTTCAGAATGGATAGTTCCATAAATGAGTACAATCGGATATCAGCATTTGCGTCCGCTGGCAATTTTTGTGCGGGTTGTCGATGAAGGCAGCTTCGCTTCGGCTGCCCGTTCCCTCAAATCAAGCCGCTCTCGGGTTTCAGAACAGATCACTCAGTTGGAAGATGATCTGGGCGTGCGCCTTCTACATCGCTCCACACGCAAATTATCGCTGACGGAAGAAGGCCGCAGGGTCTATGACAAGGTGCGCGCCCTGCCCCGCCTGCTTGAGGAAACCATTGAAATCGCGACGCAGGAAAAGCCGTCCGGCCGCGTTTCCATTACGGCGACGCACGATGTCGGGGTTTCGCAATTGCTGCCCGCACTGGAAAGCTTCCGCGCCCGCTATCCCGATGTAGAGCTGGATATCATCCTCAGCGATGAGCGCCTTGACCTCGTCGCCGAAGGGATCGACATGGGCATTCGCATCGGCCTGCCCCGCGATGACAGCCTGATTGGGAGGGTGCTTTATGAAGACAGGTTCGGGCTTTATGCCAGTCGGACCTATCTGGCCGCCCATGGTACGCCAGCTGATGTGCAGGCGCTCAGTCGGCATCGCTGGGTCTGTCTGAGCAATGTCAGTCCCGGCGGCGTGCATCGGCTGTTTCGCGGCAAAGAGCTGATTACTATCACTTCGGCTCACTATGAGCTTTGCAATTCACCGCACATGGTGATCGCCATGGCGATGGCAGGCATGGGGCTGGCACAGATGTTTCCGTCCACCATCCGCAAAGAGGTGGCCGCAGGACAGCTGGTGCCTATTCTACCTGAATTGACCGGAGAGACGATGATCTTTTCACTCGTCTATCCATCTCGCAAGCATCTGCCTCTCAGAACACGCGCATTGATCGACCATCTGTTGGCCGCGCGCCTGTTTGACGCCCCACGCGTTTGAGAGGACGACAGGCAAACAAAAACGCCCGGAGGATAACCCCGGGCGCTTTCAATTCATGCTGGGCAGCTCTACAGCTTATGAGATCAGCTGAAGCAGCGTGTCCAGAGATGCCTTGGCATCGCCATAATACATGCGGGTGTTCTCTTTGAAGAACAGCGGGTTCTCGATACCAGAGTAACCTGTGCCCTGACCACGTTTGGAGACAAAGACCTGCTTGGCTTTCCAGACTTCCAGAACCGGCATGCCGGCGATCGGGGAGTTTGGATCTTCCTGAGCGGCAGGGTTCACGATGTCGTTGGAACCGATCACGATGACAACATCCGTTTCCGGGAAGTCTTCGTTGATTTCATCCATTTCCATCACGATGTCATAAGGCACCTTGGCTTCAGCCAGCAGCACGTTCATGTGACCGGGAAGACGACCAGCCACCGGATGGATGGCGAAGCGAACTTCCTTGCCCTTGGCGCGCAGGCGGCGGGTCAGTTCAGCAACATTCTGCTGAGCCTGAGCAACGGCCATGCCGTAACCGGGAACGATGATCACGCTATCTGCATCTTCAAGGCTGGCGGCAACGCCATCAGCGTCGATTGCGATCATCTCGCCTTCGATTTCCATGGCCGGGCCAGTGGAGTTACCAAAGCCGCCAAGGATCACCGAGATGAAGTGACGGTTCATTGCCTTACACATGATGTAGGACAGGATGGCACCAGAGGAGCCCACCAGAGCACCGGTCACGATCAACAGGTCGTTGCCGAGCAGGAAGCCGGTTGCCGCAGCAGCCCACCCCGAATAGGAGTTGAGCATGGAGACAACAACTGGCATGTCGGCACCGCCGATGGCCATAACCATGTGAACACCAATGACGAAGGCAATCAGCGTCATCAGATAGAGGGTCCATGCGCCCGCACCATTCATATACATGATGAGCAGGATGAAGGACACAACCACCATCACGATGTTCCAGAGGTGACGGCCCGGCAGAAGCATGGCTTTACCGTCAATGCGGCCAGCCAGCTTGCCATAGGCAATCAGAGAGCCGGTGAAGGTGATCGCACCAATGAAGACACCGAGGAAGATCTCGATCTCATGGATGACCTCTTCGGCAGGGGTCGGGAAAGCATGCGCAGTCATATCGGAGTTGAGACCGATGAAGACAGCAGCCAGACCCACAAAGCTGTGCAGCATGGCAACCAGCTGCGGCATGCCGGTCATTTCAACGCGCTTGGCGACAACAGCACCGATGACGGCGCCGATGACAACTGCGATGAGCAGAACGACAGGGCTGGCAGCAAGCACAGTGCCCAGAGTGATATCATGTGGATCGATCGGACCGAAAACGGTGGCCAGAACAGCGATCGCCATACCGACGATGCCGAACCAGACGCCGCGCTTGGCGCTTTCCTGATCCTTCAGTCCACCCAAAGACAGGATGAACAGCACAGTAGCCGCGATGTAGGCGGCGGTTTGCAATTCAGCGTTCATAATAACCTCCGCCTATCAGGATTTCTGGAACATCTGCAGCATACGACGGGTAACCATGAAGCCACCGACGATGTTGATTGAGGCGATCAGGATGGAAATGAATGCCAGAAGCAACACAATCCATGACCCTGAGCCAAGCTGCAGGAGCGAGCCGAGGATGATAATCCCCGAAATGGCGTTCGTCACAGCCATAAGAGGCGTGTGCAGGGAGTGGCTGACGCCCCAGATAACCTGGAAGCCGATGAACACGGCCAGTACGAACACGATGAAGTGGCCCATGAAGGCAGCAGGTGCATAAAGGCCGATAAGCCCCATAATAACTGCGCCAGCCACCAGAAGGCCGATCTGCTGACGACCAGCCTTGCGGGCGGCAGCTTCTTCTTCGGCCTTGATTTCTTCAGGAGTCTTTTCCTTGACTTCCTTCTTCGGCTGAGCCGCAATCGCCTGAATTTTCGGCGGTGGAGGCGGGAAGGTAATTTCGCCTTCAAAGGTCACAGTTGCGCCGCGGATCACATCGTCTTCCATGTTGTGGTTGATCTGACCATCCTTTTCAGGGGTCAGGTCAGTCATCATGTGACGGATGTTTGTTGCATAAAGCTCGGAAGCCTGTGCGCCCATGCGAGATGGGAAGTCGGTGTAGCCAACGATGGTTACGCCATTGTCGGTTACGACTTTCTCGTCCTTGACCGTGCCTTCAACGTTACCACCGCGTTCGGCGGCAAGGTCGACGATCACGGAGCCAGGCTTCATGGCCTTGACCATGTCTTCAAGCCAAAGCTTTGGAGCGGGACGGTTCGGAATCAACGCAGTGGTGATGACGATGTCCATGTCGCCGGCGATTTCGCGGAATTTGGCAAGCTGGGCGTTGCGGAACTCTTCGGACTGAACCGAAGCATACCCGCCAGTGGCCGAGCCATCCTGCTGTTCTTCTTCAAAATCCAAATAGACAAATTCGGCGCCCATCGATTCGACCTGTTCGGCCACTTCGGGACGCACGTCAAATGCATAGGTGACAGCACCGAGCGCAACAGACGTACCGATTGCGGCCAGACCGGCAACACCGGCACCAACAATTAGAACGCGTGCAGGGGGCACTTTACCGGCAGCGGTGATCTGACCGGTGAAGAAACGACCAAAATTGTTACCCGCTTCGATTACAGCGCGATAACCGGCAATGTTCGCCATGGAGGACAGAGCGTCCATTTTCTGGGCACGGGAAATACGTGGCACCATTTCCATTGCGATGACATTCGAGCCAGCAGCCTTGGCTGCTTCCATGCCTTCTTCGTTGCCTGCAGGGTTGAAGAACGAAATCAGTGTCTTGCCCTTGGCAAGATATTTCAGTTCGTCAGACTCTGGCTGTCGCACCTTGGCAACAATGTCAGCAGCCTCCCACAGCGCAGCCGCGTTCGGGACAATTTCAACGCCCGCTTCTGCATAAACCGCGTCGGAAAAACCGGCCAGAACACCGGCACCGCTTTCCAGGACACAGTCATATCCCAATTTCTGAAGCTGCTGTGCCGAAGACGGCGTCATGGCTACGCGCGCCTCTCCCTCGAACAGCTCCTTAGGTGTACCTATCTTCACGACAGACTCCCTTCTCACAAAATGTTAATGCTCCCCGCTGAGTCTCCCCAACAAAGAAGCAAATTACCCTCCGGCTCTTATAGTGCAGACCAAAGTCAAATTGCCAAGCCATCTTTGTGGATCAGTTGCGCGTTATCCGGTGCGATTTACCAAAATTTGTCCCGCATCGTGGTAATTTTTCCTCATTTACGCAAATTCACATAGATAAATCAGACGATTTGACATACTCCCTACAGTCATCAGAACCACTTTTTGAGTAGTTCGATTTCTGTCTCCATAATCAATAAGCGCGGCAATCATCCGGATGGATGCCAGGCGGGATATTTTCCATAAGAGCCAATATGGACCATATCTCTCTGTGCCACAGTGGGCTCAAGCCGTATGCAATTTCTAACCATACTGCACTGACTGCACATTAGATGATTGTAGCGCTTTGTGAAAGAGATGGAAGTGATCCGAGAGGACAGCTTTTCTGTATCGAATTGCCTAATTTTACAATTGTTTTGTTCAGAATCACGTTTTTTCCACGACAATTTGCATTGATTATCGATATGGGCTGGCCAGAAGAGGGCCCGTCCCGTTGTATCTAGCTAGTCTGCGTAATGAATGGTTGTGGCCCGAGCCCTATTGAGAATGACCCGCACTGGCGCGTCTTCCACGAGTCCGACTTTCTGGGCCTCACGCAGGGTAACTTTCTTTTCTTTGCCCACGATCAACACGTGGGCCTTGCGGGCACGTTCCAGAACCGGAGCCGTTAGCGTGAAACGCGGCTCTCCATCTTCATGATCGCGAACCACCATGACCGTCGGCGCCCAAAGCCCCAGCGCTTCTTCAAGCTGGTCTGAGTTGGGAAGGAGCGCTGCTACACGCGTATCCGTTCCCATGCCCAGGATGCACACATCAATCGGTAGAATCTCATGCAGATCGGTTGCGATCAGAGGCAGCGCATCTTCCGGCTCGGAAACCTCGTGATAAAAAGGATGGAACTGGGCTTCAGCAGCCAGATTCTGCAACAGGAGTGTGCGAACCTGACGCCCGTTCGAGTGTCCGGAAGCTTCGGGCACAAAATGCTCATCCGTCAGGATGACAGAGACGCAGTCCCATTCGACATTTTGCAGACTGAGTTCGCTCAGGAAAGCACGCGGGGTTTCTCCGCCCGGAACAGCAAGCGTGGCTCTTCCCCTCTTGCGGATGGCCTTGTTCAGTTCAGCTGCCACCTGTTCGGCAAGGCCCGCCGCCAGGCTGCCTCGGTCGGGATAAACTCGGGTTTCAGTCACGTTTTTCTCCTGCATTCAGAGCATGCTGCGGTTCTGCAGCGGAACAGGCCCTGTTTATTCTTTCTGGAATGAATATGTCCGCCCGTTGCAATGCGCGACCTTATGAGGAGCCCCCATTCCAGACCGCGTTGGCAAACAGCAGGAGGACCAGATTGGCCCTCTCGAATCGCTACCCATGCCACCACTGGCTTATTAGGGCTGGCACATTGCAGTTTTATGATTGTCGGAAAAGAGCGGGAGACCTGAAAAAGGCAGCGCCCGGATGGAGCGCTGCCTGAAATAGCCCGACGGAGGAGATGACTAGTGATCAGCTCTAGTGCAAATCCGGATCAAAGGTCATGGCGTTGATCGCCCCTTCAAGACCGAAATTGGAATTACGGTAGAGATAGATCGGCATATTGACGCGGAATTTGGTATGACGTCCGCCCTGATTGAAGCCGCGCAGGAAGTGTGGATTCTGGAAGATCCATTCATTCTTCTGCAGCACACCACCGGTCAGGAAGACACCGCCATAGGCAGAAATGTAAAGCGCCAGGTCGCCCGCCACAGCGCCCAGATGATGGGCAAACATGTTGATGGCGCGCACGGCCAGAGGATTGCCCTCTGTGCGGGCGACATCAAAGATATCGCGCGCCGACATCTCGGAGGGCTCTTGTCCGTCAAGCAGCTCCAGCGCTTTCATCAGATAAGGAATACCGGTACCCGACAGGATTGCCTCGGCTTCCAACGCAAGACAAGGGGTGCTGTCCATCTGGGTTTCGGGCCACAGTTCGGCCAGCTTGGTGAATATGGCGACCTCATCAAGGGAATGAGGCGCGACACGCACATGGCCGCCCTCGCCTTGCAGCACTTCGGGCTGATGGCCAGCCCAGACTTGGGTACCAACCCCCAGACCAGTACCCGGACCAATGATCAGGCGCGGCGGCGTCGGGACTGGCGGGGTTTGCAGAGCCGCAGGAAGCGCGCCCTGAATAAGCGTGAGGTCATCCGGATCGGCCGTGACGAGAGACCATGCAGCCGCCTCAAAATCGTTCAGAATGCGCGCGCCCTCGGCTCCGGCCGCGACGATGAGGTCGGCCTGCGAAAATTGCTGATTGCCAGCATTGGTCAATGTGACATAGCCATTCTGGATAACACCCGCTGCGGCCACCACGACATGGCGCGGGCTCGATCCAATCTTGCCAACGAAGCTTTTGACCGCATCGGTCAAGTGCATTGTGCCGGTCGTATCGAAAGTATGCTGTTCTTTGATGCGGCCATCCACCGCGGCAGCCAAACGCATATTGGTTCCACCAACATCGGCAACCAGTTCCCAAGCCATTGCGCTTCCCTCACAAATTAATAGTCTGACAAACAGGTTTCACTTCAACAGACAGCGCCTTAATCCATGGCAAGTCTTTGCCAAACTGCGCCGGGGCAATATCATCTCGCCCGAACCACGTTCTGCATACAGGGAATCAATGTTATTTTCATCCCCCAAATTAATTTTCCCTTTCTATAGGGCCGCCTTTGAGCCTTTGGAAGCTCCTTTTTCGAATAGCTGCAATCCCATGGAATTGCCCATTAGAGGGATCTCCGATAGATCGTCAGCAGACCGCGCTCTGAAGGTGAAGTCAAACCGGTGTTCTCCCAACAGGCCTTTTCGATCAACGAGCGCGCGCCATCGGTTGTGCAGTAAATTACCCCGAGCCCATGGTCTCTCGCGGCCTCCTCGACAGCACTAATCAACGCAAACCCAACGCCTCGGCGGCGATGGACGGACGGCACATAAAAGGCAGACAGGAACGGCCCGAATCCATATTCTTCTCCCAACCCCTCATTCTTCAACGCCACTATGCCCAGAGGCTCACCATCAGGGGAGAGAGCCAGACGAGCCAAAGGCAGGGCGTCTCCATCAGCCCATTCTTCCAGATCGGCAATGGCATCTCCAGGACCCTCTGGCCCATACCAGTCAGACCATTGGTAACAAAACCATTGGGCAATCACCGGAATTGCACTTTTGCATTTCGAAAGTGATACTGTATCAAACTTTTGCGTCATATGACCTTCTGCTCCCATTCAAGGAAGACCAAACCATGTGTGAAGACTTCCTCTTTGTCTATGGCAAGTTACGTCAGCATTTCGATAGCGAAATCTCTCGCCTCTTTTTCAATCATGCCCGCAATGTAGGCCCCGCCCTGTTTCAGGGACGCCTTTATCAGATAGCGCACTATCCCGGAGCAGTCCCGTCTGACGATCCGCAAGAGCAAATCGTGGGGCACCTGCTCGCCCTGCCAACTGAAGAGCCCCTCTGGCGCGCTATTGATGAATATGAAGGCATCGGACCCGACTTTTCCGAGCCGTTCGAATATGAACGCTGCAAAATGCCGGTAAGCCTTGAAGATGGAACGCAGGTTGAGGCCTGGCTCTATATCTACAGACACGATCTCTCAAACAGCGACCGCATTCCCCATGGGGACTACTTCCGATTTCTCCAGGTTGCTCCCCTTTAAACAAGCCCCACTTGTCCAGAAAAAAGGGGCGACCGGATTGGCGCCCCTTCTTTGATAGACCTAAAGCGGACGGTGCGCATTAAGCGCCCTGACATGCGTCCTGCACACGATCCGCTAACCGGGTCAGCCGCGCGAAAGCAAGGCACTCGGACGTGCCTTGGCAATGCCCTGAAGGACAAAACCGGCAACAAAGGCTTTGATCACGTCACCCGGAATGAAGACCAGAACCATGGACGCAGCTTCCATGAAGGATTTATCAAGGCGCACAGCCATGCCCAGAACACCCAGCAGGTAGAGTACGAAAATGCCGCCAACGATGGACGCGAAGGTACCGGCGATGAGCAGGTTGCCCTTGCCCCATTTCTCCACGATCAGACCGGTAGCATAGGCTGCAAATGGCCAGCCAAGGAAGAAACCGACGGTCGGACCGGCAAGCACGCCCAGCCCACCACGTCCACCAGCCAACAGCGGCAAACCGGCCAGAACCAGCACGACGAACAGGATCATGGAGAGAGCACCGCGGCGCGCGCCCAGCACGACGCCAGCCATCATGACACCAAGGCTCTGGGCGCTGACGGGTACTCCGAACGGTAGCATAAATTGTGGCATGAGGCCCAATGCGGCAACGAGTGCCGCAAACAGAGCGATAAAGGCAACTTGGCGTTCCATAAACTGTATTCTCCCTTACATTTTAGTGCACGCGCTATTGGGGCGCGCTATCCGACTGAATTTCTTTTGTCTTTGTATTCTGAAGTCCACCGCGCGCCTTCAACGCCTCGGCGACCCGATCCGCATCATCAATGGCGCTGAGCGCCAGAGGCACCAACAGGCGCGGGCTAGTCCGCCTTGGGCTGCGCGCACGCCAAGCCTGATTGAGCTGGGTTCCTCTTTGCAGGAACAGAGGCGTGAAGCGTATGACCAACCCCATGGCAAACCCCAGTGCGCGGGGCGGCAAGCCAAGCGCATGGAATGGCTTTGCCAGCGTTTCTATTACGGCCATCATATCATCAAGACGCGATGTCATGGTCACCAAATTTGCAAGGCTGACCGTCGCAATTATCTTGAGACAAATAGCGAGCCCTTCCTCGATGCGCCCTGTGACGACCTGATAGATGAAGATAATGGCGACAAGATAGACAACCGGCTTCAAGCGCTGGGCGCCCAGTTTCGCGAAATAGCGTCCGGCAGAGGCATAGAGCAAAACCACCGGAAGGCAGGACGCCAGCAGCAGGCGCCAGTCAGCCAGCGGCCAGAGCACCAGCGTAAAGAGGCACAGCAGAAGAAGCTTCAGCCACACAGGCAATCGATGCATCCAGCTTCTTTGCTCTACGGTCAAGGACAGCATCAGCCCTGCTCCCCATTCGTGGCGGGCAGGCCGGGGCCAAGAATTTCGTCATCGCTGAAGACCAGACGTTCCATCTTTTCGCGATAGGCTGGCAACACATCGGCCGGGGCACCATCCGCAATCAGCTGTCCTTTTTCAAGCCAGAGAATGCGATCATAGCTCTCCAGATGATCAATATCGTGGGTGACAAGCACCACTTGCTGCTCAAGCCCGTCCAGCCAATGATAGAGCCGCCGCGTGGTAGGCCAATCGAGACCGGCAAAGGGTTCGTCTAGCAACACCGCCTTGGGCTGCATGGCCAGCACAGCCATCAGACAGACCAGATGCCGTTGCCCTTGCGACAGCGTAAAAGTGCCCCGCTCGGCCCAATCAAGCCGTCCGAAGGATTGCAGGAAACCGCGCGCGGCCTCGCGGGCCTGCTTGCGGTTACCAGACAGGCTTTCCAAGCCAAAGGCAATTTCCTCTTCCACTGTCGGGAAGATGATCTGATGATCGGGATTCTGAAAAATGAGCCCGATGGTTTCGATGGCCTTTTTGCGATCCTTGGCGATGTCGACCCCATGCACACGGATTTCACCGGCCTCAGGTTCGATGAGACCGGAAATCATGCGCGCCAAGGTGGATTTGCCCGAGCCATTACGCCCGATCAGACCAATGCGCTTTTCACGCAGCTCTATGGACAGGTCCTTGAAGAAGGGCTTGTCATTCAATTGATGGTTTACCCCATCAAGGACGATGGCATTGTTCATCATGTCACTATCAGCCGCATCTGAGGCGGCACCGGAGCGAAGGTCCGAGAGGCCTTTTTCGAAATCACCTACAGGTCAACTCCAGATCACGCGAGCCAAAGGCTCAAAATCTGCACGCTCAGAGGGCGATAGCGCTCATATGCGCTGATGCCAACTGCGTGCGGGCTGGCAAAGGTCATAGCCAAGAATGGACACAAAGGCCAGCAATCAGACCCATCCCAATGGTTCCTTTTGTGGAGAAACTGATCACAATTGTCGCAGATTGGGCCCAAAGGCCCTGTTTGCGATCTATCCGAGGTAAACCAAAGGTAATTTGCGAGTAACAGCACCAAAGGGCAATGCCACGCAGCACCGCCTTTTGATATTGCAATCATGAAGCGCCCTTTGCGCAGCGTCCGCTACTCGGCCAAGCCAAGCGCCTCGAGATGTTTAACCGTTTGCGGCAACAGCTCCTTGCGGTCGCGCGCTTCGATGATCAGGCGCGGCGCGGCGTGGATGTCCGATAGCGCCTTGAAGACACCGCCCCAGGGAATAGAACCCTCACCCGGATGCCAGTGGCGATCGGCAAAGCCGTCGGCATCCTGCAAATGCACATGCCCCAGAAGCGGACCGGCGACAGTCACATAATCCGCCACCGGAGGGGCCTTATACTGGCCATGGGCCAGTTGGGCATGGCCGGTATCGAGGGAAACCTGCAACATCGGGCTATTGATGATTTCCACCAATTCGCAGCGCAACGCCGGATCGGCATCATCGATATTTTCCAGCATCAGGCAGCAACCAATCTGCTCGGCGCGCTGGACAACAGGTTCTAGTATCCGCTGCGCTGCTTCAAAGATATTCGGCTTGAGATAGGCATAGTTGGTGAAATTGAGGCTGTGCCAGAAAGTGAAAGGGCTATGCACGACCATGTGTGTCGCGCCCAGCTTTTCGCATTTGTTAAGTGCATCAAGCAGACGCACCGTCACAACCTGCTGGATCAGCGGATCGGTTGCAGCCAGATCGAGACTGAAAAACGGGCCGTGAATGCCATGCAGGCCCCTGAAGCCATCCAGAACATCCTTATAGGCCTCGATCAGGTCGTCCTGATCGTCATCCAGAACATCCACCATGCAGAAATCCTGCAATTCGATGGTGCGGTTCTTCTCAAAAATCCAGTCTTTCAGAGAAACAAGTTCATCATATTTGAGCGAAGCGCCAAGCACTGGCAATGGAGGCATGGGATGTAATTCCTTTTATCTGGCCTGTTTTTCAGGCCCGTATTTCAGATCCGTTTTTCTGGCTTTGACTATTTGGTCAAGGTCGGGCCGACTCGTTGGTTTGGCCTATTTAATACCAGCTCGCATGAAACTTTGAACAAACTGTCTCTGGAAAAGCAGAAAGCCCACAAGAAGAGGACCGGAGGTCATCAGCGTTGCGGCATTGATGACCGACCATTCCACTCCGGATTCTGTCATGGAAAAGACAGAGAGCCCCACGGTCAACGGACGGGTTTCCACCGAGTTGGTGACAATCAACGGCCACAGGAAGTCGTTCCAATGGGCAGAAACCGACACAAGGCCAAAGGCAAGATAGGTGGGTTTAGCCAGCGGAATATAGACCCGCCAGAGAGTTCCGATCAGCCCTTCCCCTTCGATCCGCGCTGCATCATCAAGCTCTTTGGGGATGGTCATGAAGGTCTGGCGCAGCAGAAAAATGCAGAAGCCAGAGGCAAAATAGGGCAGCCCGATTGCCAGAATGCTATCCACCAACCCCAAGGTGCCCATGGTCTCATAGTTCTTGACCAACAGAATATCGGGTGTGACCATGAGCTGCAGCAGCACCAGCGTGAAGAGGATGGTCTTGCCGGGGAATTTCAACCGCGCAAAGGCATAGGCGGCGAATGTGCTGAGCACCAACTGCGCGCTGAGCGTCATGGCCACCAGAATCATGGTGTTGAGGAAATAGCGCGCAAAGGGCGCCTGCACCCACGCCTTTGGAAAGTTTTCCAGCGTCAGCGGGGCGGTCAGTGTGAAATTGGTCTCGTAGGCCGAGGGGTGGAACGCTGTCCAGACGGCATAGGCCAGTGGCAAAATCCATAGAAGGGCAAGTAGCCAGGCCCCGAAGGTCATCAGCACCCGATCGAGACGGGCTGCAAGCGAGGTGTCTTGAGCAGTCATTTGTAATGCACCTTACGATCGAGCCAGAAGAATTGCCCAATGGCCAACAGCGAGAGAACGAACAGGATGACCACTGTCATCGCACTGGCCGAAGCGGTGTCCCAATATTCAAAGGCCGTTTCATAAATGTGATAGAGCAGCAATCTGGAGGCATTGTTTGGCCCGCCGAGGGTCATGATGAAAATATGATCGATGAGGCGCACCGAATTGATGATGGCGTTCACCAGAATGAACAGGGTCGTGGGCATGATCAGCGGCAGGGTGACGCGGCGGAAGAAGGTCCAGCGCCCTGCCCCTTCCAGCTTGGCCGCCTCGCGCAAGGGTTCCGGAATGGTCTGCAAGGCGGCGAGATAGAAAATCATGAAGAAACCGGCATTCTTCCAGACGGCAACCACCAGCACCGTATAAAGGACCGTATCAGGGTCGCCCATCCAGTTCTGCGCGGGCAAATCAAACAGGGCGCGGATCTGGTCGATGAGCCCGAAGCTTGGGGTAAAGAAGAAAAGCCAGATGTTGCCCACCGCGATCATCGGCAGCACGGTCGGTGTGAAGTAGGCCATGCGCAGAAAGGAAAGCCCAGCCATGCGGCTATGCACAAACAGCGCCATGACCAGAGCAATGATGATGGAAGCAGGGATCGTGATGGCGGCATAGATGAGGTTGTTCCAGCAAGAGCGGATAAACACATCGTCTTCGAGCAGATAGAGATAGTTATCGATACCGACGAAATGCGCCGGACGACGTCCGTGGGGCGTCGAGAAAAAGCTGCTAATGACGGTTTCAATAGCTGGAATATGGGTAAAGCCCATGAGCAGCACCATCGCCGGTAACAGCAGCAGCAGAGCATATATCCAGTCGCGTCTCATTCTTGCCCTCACATGCGATCCATCGCAAAGTCATAAAAGAAGCGAGGGGAAGACATCCCCCTCGCAAAAGCCGATCGCAAAGTGGATCAGCGATAGTTTTTCAGAACGCGTTCCGCTTTCTTCTGAGCTTCTTCAAGCGCTTCCTTGGGTGATTTCTCACCAGCCAGAGCGGCATGAATGGCGTCGTTGAGGAAGTTGGTCACTTTCTGGTTTTCATAGGTGGACAGCTCTGCAACCGCATATTCAAGCTGATCGCGGGCAACGGCAGCCTGCGGCACGTCCTTGGCGTAGGCTTTCATCGCTTCGGTTTCCCATGCGGCCGGGCTTGGAGCGACATAGCCGGTTGCGATGGACCATTTGGCAGCCTGTTCCGGAGCAGAAATCCATTTTACGAAATTGACAGCGGCCTTCTTCTGGTCTTCGGAGGCATCCTTGAACAGAACGAAGTTGCCGCCACCGGTTGGTGCGCCGTAGCGTTCATGCTTTGGCAGAAAGCCGACACCAAAATCAAACGGAGCATTGGTGCGGATGTTGGTCAGGTTGCCGGTGGTGGTCCAGATCATGGCGGACTGACGCTCGAAAAAGGCTTTCGGCGTGGCAGACCAAGAGGTTACACCATCTTCGATGACCTTCTCTTTTTTGGCCATATCGACGAGGAACTGGAGGGCCTCAACCACTTTCGGGTTGGCAAAGTCGGTCTTGTTGCCGTCTGCATTGGCCAGAATGGCACCTGCTGGCGTGGACAACCCCTGGAATAGCCAGTAAGGGAAACCATCAAGCGGAATGCGCAGGCCCCACTGGGTTACGTTGCCGCTGTCGTCCTTTTTGGTCAGCTTGTGCGCATAGTCGACCATCTCTTCCCAGGTTGCCGGGGCCTTGTCCGGGTCAAGACCAGCTTCCTTGAAAGCTTCCTTGTTCCAATACATGACGGGCGTGGAGCGTTGGAAAGGAATGCCCCAGGTTTTGCCGCCGGTCTGACTGTTCATCATGAAAGCAGGGTAGAAAGAGCCGAACCATTCCTTGCCTTCTTCATCGGTGACGAAGTCATCAAATGGCTCGATCAGGTCCTGATCAATCAGGGTGAACATGTCAGTGGAGAGCAGCACCGAAAGCTGAGGTGCGTTGCCACCGCGGGCAGCCGTCATGGCTTTGGTCAGGGCGTCGGTATAGGAGCCTGCATAGATCGCATCGATATTCACGTCTTCATGAGACGCGACATAGTCTTCGGTCAGCGACTGGATGGTATCAGCAGCCTTGCCGCCAACAGAAACCGGAAAATAGAATTGCAGGTCAACAGCAAATGCTGGCATGGCAACAGCGGAAAGCATGGCTGCTGCAAGAGTGGATTTGAGAAAACGGGAAGCCATGGGTATGGTCCTTTTCATCCTGTTTGACTGTTAAAAATAGATTTGGTTATCGATCAAGACCGCAGGGCCTCGACCAGTTTTTGGGACTTTATGAGACGTGCCCCTGATGCCTTGTCGAACAAGGCCAGTTCCTCAGGAGCGAAGGAAAGGGAGACCCGACTGCCTGCAGCAAAATGGCTTCTGCCAGAGGCCCGCACGGTGATCATTTCATCGCCAACCAGACAATCGAGCATGGTGTCTGCGCCCTGAAACTCGGCGGCAGCGATGGTGGCCTTCAAGTGGCCCTTCTCATTAGGGGTTACTGCTTCCGGGCGAAGCCCGAGCAACAGTTCGGTGCCGGCATCACGGCTCAGTTGCCGCCCCATATCGCCAAGCGCAGAGGCTTCGAACAGGCTCATGGGAGGCGTCCCGATAAAGCGGGCAGCAAAGGTGGAGCGTGGCGCATCATAAAGGGCGCGTGGTGCATCAACCTGTTCCACCTGACCTGCATTGAGCAGCACCACCTGATCCGCCATGGTGATTGCCTCGGCCTGATCGTGGGTGACATAGACCATGGTAAAACCGAGTTTTTGTTGCAGGGCCCGCAGCTCGACCCGCATCTCGTGACGCAATTTGGCATCAAGGTTTGAAAGCGGCTCATCCATCAGACAAATGGAACGCTCGGCAATGACGGCGCGGGCCAGCGCCACGCGCTGCTGCTGTCCGCCGGAAAGCGCGCCGGGCTTGCGATCCAACAGTTTTTCAAGGCCCATCAGCTCAGCAACTGCGAGCAGCTTTTCGGTGCGCTGTTTCTTCGGCTCCTTGCGGGTCTTGAGGCCAAATATGATATTCTCGGCCACATCCAGATGCGGAAACAGAGCGTAGGACTGGAACACCATGGACAGATCGCGCTTATCTGGAGGGCGGCGAGTAACATCTTCATCGCCAATCCGAACCGTGCCTTCCGTGGCGGTTTCCAGACCTGCAATGATGCGCAACAAGGTCGACTTGCCGCAGCCGGATGGTCCAAGCAAGGCTGTAAAAGAACCAGCGGGAATGGATATGTTCACGCTATCGAGCGCCTTGGTCTGATCCCAGCTTTTGGAGATCGACTGCAGCTCGATTGATCGCCCGTGATGGGCCGGATGTGCAGCGCTCATCGCGTGCCTCGCTCATAAGGGTCGTTGCTCGCGTCAGCCTTCTCATCACGGCTTGTTTCATTGGCAATAATCACGCTGGCCGAGCCAAGCCCGCTTTCAAATGGATGCGGAATGGGTTCATCGCAGACAATGCAGGACACATCAGAAAGATGCCCGCCCCGCACATGGGCCGCGCGCCCGAATTTGGTATGGTCCATGACCAGAAAAGACTTTCGACTGTTTTTCATGATGGCCCGGCGGCTCCCTACTTCAGCCTCGGAGAAATCCAGCAGGCCGCCATCGGGCGTCACACCCGCCACGCCGAAAATACCGAAGTCCACCTCAAAGCGATCAAAGAAGGCCTCCACGTCCGAGCCCAGAATGTCCTTGTCGCCCGGGCGCACGCTGCCGCCCGCAATGGTCACAGACCAGTCGTGGCGCTCGCTTGCCTGCATGGCAACGTTGAGGTTGTTGGTAAAGACCTTGAGATTGGCCTTTTCCTGCAAGGCCTCGATGACCATTTCCGGGGTGGTGCCTATGGAGAGCGCTAGAGTGCTGCCATCGGGAATATGTTTGGCAACTTCAAAGGCAATCTGCCGCTTGGCGGTTACATTCATGATCTTGCGCTTGGCATAAAGCAGGTTGCCGCTCACCGGTGGTGGCTCCACCCCGCCCCAGACGCGACGCAGCTCGCCAAGTTCACACAGGGCGTTGACATCACGGCGAATGGTTTGAGTGGAAACATTGAACTGTTCGGACAAGGCATCGATGGCTGAAAAGCCGCTTTCGGTAACCGTCCGAATGATTTCCAATTGCCGTTCGCTATAGTGTTTCATAATGCCCTGATCCGCTCTTTGCGAAGCTCACCAAAAGCTACCTTGCCCTTGTCCCCTCCAGTAAGGGGTGCCGACTTGTGGCTTTCGCCAAAGCTTGCACCCCCGTCGCCTGGAGAGGCTAAAGGCTCAATTGCTCTGTTTATGAGGGGACGTTAGGGCGGGAATATTTCAGCCATTTGAACGTTATGTGACATTCAAATGAAATTGAAAATGAACATGAGATTTTAACAACCATCTCTTTTCTGACTGAATTTTCTATTCTTTTCTGAATTTCCCGACCGTGCAAAGATGCTCAAATGACCATCGCTTTTACCCCGCGTCATGAAGGAAGGATGACAGGGCTAACGATAGGGGCGGGTCTGGTTAGGGCGTTCCTGCCAGATTCCATTGCTGCAAGGCCGCGCTCTGAGCTGATGCTGTCCGTCTCGTCTTTTGTCAGCAAAGAGTCGTCATTCCATTATCTGATTGTCATCTTTGCGGAGCATAGTCGCCCGACTTCGGGAACCTCATCGAGCGTTTCCGCCTTGAAACACAGGTGCCTGCCAGATGATCAAAAATCCCGATATGCTGAAATTCATCCATCTGACCGATTGCCATATTGTCAAGGATGGCGGTGCTGTATACGGCCAACAGCCAGCAGGCAGGTTGCGCGCGGCAATCGACAGCATCAACAGCGAGCATCATGATGCAGACTTCGTCGTCATAACAGGCGATCTGACCCATCACGGCGATGATGCTGCTTATGACATATTTGCCCGTGAACTCCGGCGGCTGTCCATTCCGTCCCATCTTCTCGTTGGCAATCATGATGACGTGCGTACCTTCCGCTTTCATTTCCCCGAAGCACAGCGCTGCGATTGCGGCTTCATTCAAGGCTCCAAGCGCACGCCATTCGGCCTGTGCCTGTTTCTGGATACCAGCCAGCGCGGCAGCGATGTGGGGCGTTATTGCGAAGAGAGGCAAGGATGGCTGAAAGGTGTCTTGAGCGAAACCTCGGGGCCGGTGATGCTGTTCATGCATCATCCCCCCTTCGCCATTGGTCTGCCCGACATGGATGAGAGCCGCCTTGAAGATGCGGAGGCTTTCTGGCAGATCCTGAGGCTCCATCGCCATCGCGTGCGGCATATTTTTGTCGGTCATGCCCATCGGATGGTCTATGGCAATTGGCGCGGCCTGCCCGTTTCCTGCATGCGCGGGCTCAACCATCAGGTGGCCCTTGAGATGACATCCTCTCCGAAGGGGCAATATGGCAATTTCGAAGCTCCAGCCTATGGCGTGGTGCTGGCCAACGAAGAGCAGATCATGGTGCATATGCACGATTTCATGGATCGCTCGGATCGCTTCATCTTTTAGCGGCTCTAGTCGGTGATCACCGCGCCTTGTGGGGTCATCAGAATGCGCGCCAGTGTTTCATCCATATGCCGCGCCCTTACATCAAGCAGCTTCTCGGCATAAATGAGCCGTGTGCGCTGATAGGCTTCATCCTCGGCGACATTGTTAAGGCACCGGGGGTCTTTTTGCAGGTCGAACAACAGGGCCGGAAAGCCGGGGATATGCACATAGTGGAAGGCTTCGTCCCGCAACACTGCGAGCGAACAGTCCTCCTGCCGCATACGGGCCTTGAGTTCGGCGCTGCCTGCACGCTGGGCACGGAAATCAAACTCGTAAAAGGCGGCATCGCGCCACCCGCCTACAGGATTGCCGCAGACATGCTCCATAAGCGAGGTGCCATCAAGCACGTTAATCGCCTCATCTCCGAGGATTTCAAGCAAGGTGGGGAAGATGTCGCCGCTGGACGTAAAGGCGCTAACCGTCTCGCCGCGGCCACCGTCCGGCGTCCGGATAATCAGCGGAATGTGATAGCTGGAAGCGTGAAACCCGCCCTTTCCGAGCATCCAGTGATCCCCCATCATTTCGGCATGATCGGAGGTGAAGATGAAGACCGTATTCTCCCAGAGCCCGCGCGCCTTGAGGCTGGCAATCAGGCGGCCAATGGCGGCGTCAACTTCCGAGATCATGCCATAATAGAGGGCGCGAATACGGCTGATATCGTGAGCTGACAGATCCTTGACACATCCTTTCGGGTTCGGGTTGCCGTCCTCATCATAGGTGAGGAAGCTCGATAGCCCGTTATGCTGCATCATCAAGTCGGCAAACGGGTGGCTTGCCGCCTCGGCTGTAGCGCAGGGATGCCGATCGAAGGCAGGTGCTGCGTCTTGAGCCGCCCCGGATGCATACATGCTGTTGTAAGGCGCTGGCACAACAAAGGGCGGATGCGGACGAATGAAGGAGAGATGGGCAAAGAAAGGCGCGTCCTCCCCCTGCTGCTCATCCAGCCAGTCTTCCATTTTTTCCAGCAGAAAGGCCGTCGGCGTTTCATCGGCTCCGTAGCAAGGCGGCAGCATGGAGACCCGTTCCCCCGGCTCCATCGGCGGCGTGTGGGCCTCAAAGCGGGACGCAACATCATGGCCGCGCGTCTTGAGCCATGTCAGCCATGGCTTGTCATCTTCGGGCAGCGCTTGCCCCACCTCCATGCCCGGCAGCACATTTTCATAGGTGGTCAGAGCCGGATCATCTGCTGCCAGAGTGCGCGGGTCGAGCGCCGTGTCGGTGTAGCCGAACAGCGTCGGCTTGTAACCAGCCCTGCGCCCGGCCTTGGCGAGCGTATCAAATTCGTCAGCCAATGGCGCTCCATTGCGCACCACCCTGTGGTTCATCTGGTAAAGGCCGGTGTAAAGGGTTGCCCGCGCCGGCGAGCAAGGAGCCGTTGCACAATAGTGATTGCGAAACAAAACCGCGTCGGCCGCCAATGCATCCAGATTGGGGGTCTTGAGTGTCGGATGCCCCACCGCCCCCAGACAATCACCGCGCCACTGATCGGCAGTTATAAGAATGATATTGGGTCTGGACATGGCACGGGCTCTCCTCAAATCCGATCAAAGGATCTTTTAACAATCAAAGTGTTTCGATCAGGGCTGACAGATCGGCCACCGTGTCGATGACATAATCCGCCCCACCCTCTTTGAGTAGCACAGTGGCAGCCTCTCGCAAGCTGGCAATTTCCCCTTCGGAAAGCGCAGCCAGTTCTTCCGGCGTCTTGCCGACGAAATTGCCGGAGAGCGCCAGCCCGACCGTGATACAGCCTGCGGCGACACCTTCCTTGAGGCCCGGCACAGTGTCATCCACCTTGATGACAGCAGAAGGCGGATAGACAGCCAGATCCACAAAGCTCTGATACATACCCAGTGGACCAGGGCGGCCCTCGGCCAGATCATCAGCACAGATGAGATTGTCCGGCTCGAACCCCTGTTTCTTCACAACAGGCAAGACATGCTCCATGATCGAGCGGGTATAGCCTGTCGTGGAGCCAATCTTGATGCCGCGCGCACGCAGCCAGTCGATGGTTTCCAGCGCACCGGGTACCAGATCGGCATAGTCGGCAGCGACCTTTTCATTCATTGGTACGAAGATCTCATAGATCTTGTCGACATCGGCATCGGTTGGTGCCTGACCATATTTGGCCTGCCATTGGGCTGCGATGGCGACATCGTCCATCATGGTGCGGATATGGTTCCATTTGGGCAACCCCATGGGGGCACGAGCCTGTTCAATGGACGCCTTGATGCCAAATTCCTCGAAGCATTTGACGAAGACGCCCATGGGCGCGAAGCTGCCGAAATCCACCAGCGTTCCGGCCCAATCAAATATAACCGCCTTTATCTGTGTCATGATTTTCTCTCTCCGAATGGCCCTCAAGCGTTCAGTTTCTTTCGTTCTTCAAAGGCTGCCTGAGGCGGGGCGGCGCTTGTTACGCCCAGTTCCTCAAGGCTCTGTTTTGCCGCAGCCACCACGCGACGCATGATGGCTTCATCCATCTGGCCGATGCAGCCAATGCGGAAGCTTTCCACCACCGTCAGCTTGCCCGGATAGATGATGAAGCCCTTGTCTTTCATCAGCTCATAGAAGCGATCAAACACGAAGCGCTCATCGGCCGGGCAGAAGAAAGTAACGATGATCGGCGAAAGCCAGCGCGCATCGAGCAGGGTTTCAAAGCCCAACTCCCGCATACCAGCGACCATCACGTCGCGATTGCTGGTGTAGCGGGCCCCACGCACCGCTACACCGCCCTCGGCCTCATGGGCTTTCAATGCCTCAAGAAATGCGGCAACCACATGGGTCGGCGGCGTGAAGCGCCACTGGCCGCTCTTTTCCAGATTTTCCCATTGGGCATGAAGATCAAGACTGAGAGAATGGCAGTTGCCTTTGGTGGCGATAAGCTCACTGCGGCGCACCAGCGCGAAGCCAAAGCCCGGCACCCCCTCGATGCATTTGTTCGCCGAGGAAACCAGCGCTTCATAACGGATCTGATCGGGCTCCATGGGCACGGCGCCAAAGGCAGACATGGAATCCACCAGCAGCTTGCGCCCGGCGGCATAGGTGACTTGGGAAATCTCGGCGATGGGGTTGAGAATGCCCGAACTGGTTTCGCAATGGATCGCCAGCACATGGGTGATGGCAGGATCATTGGCAAGGATATCAGCCACCTCTACACCACGCGGAGGCAGATAATCGCCCTTGTCGAGCAGATGATAAGCCCGTCCAATGGCTTCCATTGTCTTTGCTGCCCGCAGGCCATAGGCCCCATTGGCCAACACAAGCAATTTACCATCTTTAGGCACCATGGTGCCGAGCATCGCTTCGACAAGATAGGAGCCGGAACCCTGCATGGGGATGCATTCAAAGGCACCTTGATCGGCCCCCAAAAGAGCGAGCAGTCGGCGGCGCATATCGGCGGTCATGGCACGGAAGTCGCCATCCCAACTGCCCCAATCCCTCAGCATCGCCTGCTTGACGGCAAAGGAGGTGGTCAGCGGACCGGGTGTCAGCAGAAAGGGTTCGCCCATTTCGGGATCAGGCAGCAAACTGCTTTTCAGATTGTTGGCACGTTCATTGTCCAGCTTGGACATCGGACGATCCTCTTCTCGTTAGTCTTTCTTGGTTATTGGGGAAGCAGCAGAGCTGGTTGCTCCCTTTTGGGTCTGGTTTCTAATCGGTGGTATCTGCGCTTTGTTTGTCGCGCGAGAAATCGAACTCATCCACCCTGTGGCAAGCCACAAAATGCTCTGGCGCTATTTCCTGCCATGGCGGGATTTCACTGGCGCATTGCTCCGTGGCATAGGGGCAGCGGGTGTGAAAGCGACAGCCGGATGGCGCGGCGAGCGGGTTGGGGATTTCGCCTTGTAGCCTGATCGGATCGAAGCTCTCGTCCGGATCTATGGTCGGAATGGCCGACAAAAGCGCGTGGGTATAGGGATGGCGCGGCTTATAGAAAAGACTCTCGGTAGGCGCATATTCAACGAACTTGCCCACATACATCACGGCCACACGATGGGACATTTGGGCCACCACAGACAGATCATGGGCAATGAACAGAAAGGCGACGCCCATTTCTTCCTGCAAGTCCTTCAGCAGGTTGACGATCTCTGCCTGAATGGACACATCCAGCGCGGAAACGCTCTCGTCGCAGACCACAAAATCAGGTCGCGTTACCAAGGCCCGCGCGATGCAGATGCGCTGGCGTTGTCCGCCCGAGAATGCGTGGGGGAAACGACGCAGATGCTCCAGATTGAGCTTGCAGCGGCTTGCAATATCGCGCACCCGCTGATCGATCTTGTCGCGATTTTTCATCATGCCGGATGCGATCAGAGGCTCAGCGATGATGTCGCGCACGGTCATGCGCGGATTGAGCGAGGAATAAGGGTCCTGAAAGACGAGGCTCATGCGCGGGCGAAAGGAACGCAGAATGTCACTCGCCATATTGGCAATCGAATGCGGACCTTCAGAGAAGACCATGCCCATTTTCTTGCGAAAACGGCGCAGCTCTTCTCCTTCCAGCTCGTCGAGATAGATATCATGCTCGCGAGTGTGGAAGATCACATCGCCTGCAGTGGGGTCAATGGCGCGCAGGATGGCACGACCAACAGTGGTTTTGCCAGAGCCGGATTCTCCCACCAGACCGACCGTTTCACCTCGTCGAATCTCGAAGCTGACATCGTCGACCGCACACAGATAGGAGACTTCGGATGAAAAAAGCTTCTTCTTGCGGATCGGGAACCGGACTTCAAGATTCTTGACCTCGATGAGAAGTTCGTTCTCTTGTTTGCTGCTGTTGTCCATCCTTGTTGCGTCCATGGTCATGCGCTTGCCCTTTGCTGTTTTTCATGCAGGAAGCAGCGCACGGTGTGATCTTCTCCCACCTGTAAAATCTGTGGCTGATGTTGATCGCAGAGCCCGGCAATCACCTTGGTGCAGCGGGTATGAAACGGGCAGCCTGTGGGCCGGTCGTTGGGGCTGGGGATGTCTCCGGGAATGGGCGTCAACCGGTCATGCAGCCGGTCGACGCTGGGCAAGGCCTTGATCAGTCCTTGCGTATAGGGATGGGCCGGCTCGTGAATGACCTTGTCGGTCGGGCCGCGTTCGACAATCGTGCCCAGATACATCACCGCCACATCATCGGCGATATGGGAAATAACGCCCAGATCATGGGTAATGAAAATCATGCCCATAGAAAGATCTCGCTGCAGGTTTCGCATCAATTCAAGCACCTGTGCCTGAATGGTTACGTCCAGCGCGGTGGTCGGCTCGTCGGCGATCAGTAAAGCGGGCCCTGCCGACAGGGCCAGTGCAATCATCGCCCGCTGACGCATGCCGCCGGACATTTCGTGGGGATATTGATCCACCCGTGCTTCCGGGTTGGATATACCCACCTTGTCGAGCATTTCTATGGCGATGCGACGCGCATCCTTGCGTCCGACATTGCGATGCAGCCGAATGGCTTCCACCATCTGGTTGCCTATGGTGTAAACGGGAGAGAAGGACGCCATGGGCTCTTGAAAGATCATACCTATTTCGCCACCCCGAATATGGCGAATGGCCCTTCCCTTCTTGCCCAGCTTGTTGATATCGCGTGTCTTTCCGGATTTGTCGGTATAGAGAATTTTCGCTTCACTGGAAATGATGCCGTTGCCGGGCAATAGCTGCATCA
Source organism: Cohaesibacter marisflavi (assembly GCF_963665895.2). NCBI lineage: Bacteria > Pseudomonadati > Pseudomonadota > Alphaproteobacteria > Hyphomicrobiales > Cohaesibacteraceae > Cohaesibacter > Cohaesibacter marisflavi. The sequence goes on from NZ_OY762534.1 coordinate 1,993,043, forward strand.
GTGCCTTGGTGGAGATGGATTTACCCGAGCCGGATTCCCCAACGATGCCCAGCGTGCGCCCCGGCTGGACTTCAAAAGCAATATCCTGAACCGGCGTGATCAGCCCTTCATCGGTGCGGAAGGAAATGGAGAGATTTTCTACTTTCAGCATGATTGATATCCTTCCCGTTTCCTATCGTGCGTCAGAATATGGGTCGGCCGCATCGCGAAGACCATCGCCCACCACAGTGAAGGCCAGCACGGCCAACACCACGAAGATTGCGGGAATAAACAGCCAAGGCGTCTGCTCGATGACTCGCACCGACTGGGCCTGTTGCAACAAAACACCCCAAGACACCGTGGGGGGGCGCAAGCCGAGGCCGACGAAGGACAGCGCCGTCTCGCTGAGGATCATGTAGGGGAACGAAATCACCAGATCGACAATGATAAAGCTGGTGAAGCTGGGCAGCATATGCTGGGAAATAATGCGCAACGGGCGCGCTCCGGCCAGCCGTGCCGCCACCACATAATCCTCCGAACGGATGGAAAGTAACTGTGAGCGGATGCGTCGAGCCAGCGTGGGCCAACCAAAAAAGCCTAGGATGAGCGTCATCGCGAAATAGACTTCTGTGGTGGACCATTCCTTGGGCATGGCTGCGGCCAGCCCCATATAGAGCGGGATGATCGGCACCACACGGATAACCTCGGTCACGCGCTGGATGATATTGTCCACCCAGCCCCCAGCATAGCCAGCCACGCCACCGATGATGAGTGCGAGCACAAAGGAGATCAACACGCCAATCACGCCGATGGAAAGCGAGGTACGGGTTGCATAGATCGTGCGCGAAAAGACATCGCGGCCCAGATCATCCGTGCCCCAAAGATGCAGCTTGGCGCGCTTGTCATCCAACAAAAAGAGATGGGTCTTGGAGGGAATAAAGCCCAAAAGCTCTGTCTTTTCCCCTTGGGCAAAGAAGGTCAGATAGACACGCTTGTCGGGATCCGACACCGAAATAGCCCGCAACGTCACGGGATCTCGCTTTGTACTGACACCATGCACGAAGGGGCGCCATGAGCAACCATTCTGATCGCAGAAGAGCGGCACTTGAGGCGCGCCATCAAGATATTTGGTGTCGCGGCTAGTTGGGCCATAGGGCGCCACGAACTCGGCAAAGATGCCCAACAACGCCATGAAGATAAGCACCGCAGCAGCAACCATGGCCGCACGATGGCGGCGGAAGCGCCACCAGATCAGGGTCCATTGGCTGGCTGAATAATATTTGAGGCGCTTCTTGTGTTCCTTCGCGCTTTCTTTCTTTCCTTTGGTTGAGGTCACCATGGAAGCGCAGGTGTCTGTGATATCTGCCATGATCAATTGCTCCCCAGTTTGATGCGCGGATCTAGCCAGGCCAGCAGCAGGTCCGAAATGAAGTTCATCAACACAATCACAAAGGTAAGCATCAGCAGGATGGCTCCGGCGACATACATGTCGAGATCGAGATAGGCATTGAGCAGCAATTCGCCGAGCTCTGTCAGCCCCAGCACGACGGCAACGATGGGGAGCTCGGAGAAGATTCGGTTGACGTCAAAGCCGATGGTGGAGACCACCGGATTGATGGCAAGGCGGGCGGGATATTTGATCAGCAACTTGGTCTCCGGCACACCACGGGCACGCGCTGCCGTAACCGAAAGCTTGTTGAGTTCATCTGACATGGTGGCGCGAATGGTCTGGATCTGATAGGCAACCGCCGACCAAGCCAACACGAAGGCCGGAAGCCACAGATGCTTGATCAGATCCCATGCCTTGGCAAAGGACCATGGCGTGTCAGACATGCCCGTGGAAAATAACCCGCCTATGTCGGCTCCGAACCAGAGATTGGCGAAATAAAGCAGAATGAGAGCAAGCAGGAAGTTGGGCAGAGCCAACCCCAGATAGGAAAAGACCGTGAGGCCGTAATCGGCAAAAGAGGCACGCCTGACGGCGGCATAGATGCCTATGGGAATGGCAATCAGATAGGTCAGCAAGAGCGTTCCAAACAGGATCGCCATGGTCAGCCAGACCTTGTCGCCGATGACCTTGGTCACATCGGTTTCAAAGGCAAAGGCCTGCCCGAAATCGCCATGTAGAACGATGTTGCCAATCCAGTCGACATAGCGCAGTGCCATGGGTTTATCGAGGCCGAAATCATGCCGGATGGCCTCAATGTCCGCTTCCGTAATGGCGATACCGGTGCCTGAATATTTGCGGAAGGCATAGCGATCCGCATAGTCACCAGGTGGGATTTCCATGATCAGAAAAACCATCATGGAAACAAGCACCATCGTGACAATCATGCCAACCAGTCGCTCAAGCGTAAAACGAAGCATTCTCGGATCCCCACAGGAAAACCCTGCCGACATGGGCAGGCACCGGTGCGGAGAGCATTCCCCGCACCTGATTGGTTAGAGCAGCCTTGTCGATGGCTTTATTTGGACAGGAACCACTGTTGTGGGCGGTATGGGTATGTCCAGTAGAAGTCGTAAGACTTGGCCTTGATCGGTTTGACGTTTTTCAGATCATTACGATACATGAATGGCGCGACGATATCGCCGACGGTGCCTATTTTCAGCAGATTGTCGACATGGATCTTGACGATCTCGGCACCCAGTTTATTGGATTCTTCAGAGCCCATGGAAACCTGTAGGAACTGCTCGGACAGGTCATAGAGCTTCTTGACATAAGCAGGTGGCTCCACGCCTTCCTTGCCATCGGAATCCATCCACTGAGCCCAAGCAAAGCCGGTGCCCGGGTTGAAGACATCCCCGAATGGCGGGATGAACGCAGTCACATCCTGAGAAATGGCAGGACCGGCGGTGCCGTCATATTTCCAGGTCGTCAGATCAAGATCATTGTTGTTGGCGCCAGCGCGATATTCATCAGAAGTCACCTCTTTGAGATCGATGCGAACACCCACGGCGGACCAATAGTCGCGCACCAGTTCCATCATCTTCACTGGCACACCCTGAGAGGAATAAATCAGGCGGATCACCAGCGGCTTGCCATCCGGACGTTCCAGCGTGCCGTCGCCATCAGCATCCTTGAGGCCCATATCGGCGAGCAACTCTCTGGCATGATCAGGATCGAATTCGATATCCTGATTGAGGATGTCTTCGGAAACAAAAGACACGGTCTTTGGTTCGGCCGGTACACCCTGTGCCGGCGTCCCCTGCCCCAGATAGACAATCTCGTTGATTTCTTCACGATCCAGCGCAATGGACATGGCGCGTTCAAAGCGGATGTCATTGAACATTTTGGCCAGCACCGGATCTTTGTGGGTGCGGTTGAAGGAGAAGAAGATATTCTCCCCGAAGGTCGGCGCGTAGGAAACAGTATAGTTGCCCTTGGCTTCATTTTCCTTGAGCAGTGGGAAGTCCTCCAGGAAGACGGCCTGCTGTTTCCAGACAACTTCACCATTCATGATCTTCAGATTCTGGACTTCCTTGTCCTTGACGTAGCTTTCGTCAATTTCTGGAATATAGGGAAGCTGATTGCCAGCGGTGTCAACCATATGGAAATAAGGGTTGGCGACCAGCTTGCGGCCTTCGGCATTTTCTTCCACCACAATGTGGGATTCCAGCGTCGGCACCACGGCACGACCGAATTTCTCAGCGACTTCAGCATCCTTCAGCAGCGGGCTCGGCACGTCTTTCCAGTCGGAGCCGCCATAATACATCTTGATTGCCGCAACGCCATTCTCAAGCCCCATATCCTTGGCCAGCTTGTCGGCATCCTTGTTGTATTTCGGCATGAACTGGGCGAGAAAATGCTTGGGCTGGAAAGCTTGACCATAGTCAACGGCGAAGCGGTTGAGAATGCCTGGTGTCGGCACAGGGAAGGTGAAGGAGACGGTAACATCATCCAGCGCCTTGACAACAGCAGGCTCTCCGGCGAACAGCCAGCGGCCCGGCGTCTTCTCGTAAACATCCTTGTTCAGGATCAGATCGTTATACCAGAATTCGATATCGGCAGCGGTAAAAGGCTCGCCATCAGACCATTTATGACCCTTGCGCAGGGTGAAGGTCAGCTGCGTGTAGTCGTCATTCCATTCCCAACTCTTGGCAATGTTCGGAACCACAGTCTGAAGGTCATCGGCATAGCGCACTAGATTCACATGGCGCACGGAGAGAAGATCCGAGGTGCCGGATTCAGTCCCCTTGGAAAGACCGGTGATCACACCACCATAGGTGCCGACTGTATCATAAGGAGCCACGACCAGTGGCTCTTGCGGCAAACGATCCGCAAGCGCAGGCAGCTCTTTGTTGCCGAGGATCTGGCTATTGAATTTGGCAATATCCGGGTTCTGGGCAAAGGACAGCTCGCAGCTACCTGCTTTTTGAAATTCGGCCAACTCAAACTGCTCAGGATAGGCAGAGGTCAGGCCTTTCATATCTGCAACAGTTGCTACCGGGCATGCAGCAAAGGCTGAGGCGCTCAGCGCGACAAAGGCCGCTCCGGCGAGAAAAACGGATTTGGGGCTCATTGGAAGGTCTCCCTGTTTGGATCGAGCAGCCCCTTCCTAGAGACACTATTTAACAGTTTTATGAACATTCATTATCTATAGCTTAAAGCTATCAATTGGGTCATGACATAGAACAGTCACAATTCTGACGCGCACCCCGCCGGGGATTTCCACTTCTATTTTCACTCATTGTCTTGAAGGGCATTGAACATTGCCCTGATCGCGGAGACATGCTGCATCTCTGGCAGGCAAGCAAGATAGTGCGAAACGGAGAGGGTTTCATCTTCAATGGGAATGATGACCAAATTGTTGGAAGGCAGCACCTCGCCTTCCATCGCCACGCCGATGCCCATACCGCTGTTGATCGTGGTTACAATAGCGCCCCAGGACCCCAGTGCAAGCACCGTGTTCAGCTTAACTCCAGCTGAAGTTGCAGCCTTTTCAAACACCCGACGCGTGCCTGAGCTGTTTTCCCTCTGCACGAGAGGCGCATTGGCTACATCCTGCCAACTGGCCGAGCCCTTCCCGCAGAGTGGATGATCCGGCGGGACAACGAGAACGATCCGCTCAGTGCGGATCTTTTCGACATACAAACTGCTTGGCGCCTCATCCGAGGTAATGAAAACAACATCAAACTTGCCATCTTCCAGCAGGGGCAAAAGGTCATTCGAAGCCATGGCGCGCGCTTCAATCTCCACCTCCGGGAACTGGGTCATGAAGTCTGACAAAATGGGCATAGCAAACTGATAGGTGGAATAGCCAAGACGCAGTGAACCAGCCTGCATGCGCCGGCGCCCTTCAAGGGCATGTTCGATCTCGTCGGTCATCGCCAGAACGGAACGAATGCGTGACAGGATTTCGCGGCAGGTTTCCGTCGCCTCGGCCTGACGCCCGTTTCGATGGATCAATTGTGTGCGATAGTGCTTTTCCAACGCAGAGAGATGGTTGGAAACCGAGGGTTGGGAAATGCCCAACTCTTTGGCCGCAGCAGAGAAGCTGCCAGTGCGCACAACGGCTTCCACTGCGCGCATCTGATTGATTGATAATTTCATTTCCCGTCACCCATATGTCGCTATCCACATTTAGTGGATCACAGATGACCTCAGGATGACAAGATTGTCGCCTCTCAAATCGCAAAAGTTCGCCAAAAAGCAAAATTGCGAAAAATTTGGAATATCGAGATAAAACAATGTTCCGGACATAGTGCAGAAGCAACGATTACGCAACCATTCCGTTTAATTCGTCTTCTTTTCTTGAATTCTAAAGTAGTACTATTTTAGGAGAGTTGTTTTCATTCCAACTTTACGATCTCTCTCAAGTGATAATTAACCAACTTTTTTTCTGTTGGTTGCGCGCTGCTGCTTATGGCAAGTTTTTGTATGCTGATTGCCTTCCCGAATATCTTTGTCGAACTGTTCTATATTAGAAATTGAAGATAGAGCGATGAGATTGTCACGACATCCATTCGCAGAACTCGTCCACAGCCTCACTCGGGTAATAAATTACCTTTCAAATCAAGCAATAAAGCGAAATTTCGATTCTCTCTCTGTTTTGCGTGAATGGATGAGAATCACCGGTGACCCCATTTTCACCGTCCCCAGTGGCCAGCGACTGTCTTTGATGCATCATCCTCTGGAGAGAGACGCCTGCCGCCCCAATTTAGCAATCAACAACAGCCATGGAACGCCGTGGAACAGCATATCGAAAATATCAACGGGTCGGGTGAGCGTACCCGCGACCAGCATCTTGAGCTTTTGCCAGACGTGCGGTTCGGGCACAAAGGGAGCCAGCCCCAATGTCAGAGCGATCATCACGAGTGTGCCCAATGGCAATCTGTCCAGAGTCTTCATCATGGCAATGCAATTCCCGCTCTTGGCTGCCTTCACGTGCCTGTGCTTTTTTGTAACCAGTCTCTGCCCCTAATCGCTTCCAGCAGCATCGCAGAGTAAAGAAGGCCGATTTTTCGAATGGCTACTCTTATTTGGTAATAATCGCAACAATGCTTTCGATTGAGACCATTGACCAAGCAAATTGATGGGCGCGCCACCTTGCCTCCGCACGAACTGTCCTTATATCCTTAAGAGACTACGTAAAAAGGACAATTAGCAGAGGGGTAATCAATGTTTGATGCATCAAAACTGATCAATGAATTTCTGGGAGCAGCCGGTGCCCCCGGAACACGGTCTCAGGGCACCGGGGCTGGCAATGGCGATTTGATGCAAAGGGGCAAGGATTATCTTTCACAGAATGCGGGAGGCATTGGCGGCGGCGCTTTGGCCGGAGGTCTGGCAGGCTATATGATGGGTTCCAAGAAGGGACGCAAAATGGCCAAGAAAGCCGCAACCTATGGCGGGCTGGCACTGGTGGCAGGCCTGGCATACAAGGCCTATTCGGATTATCAGGGCAAGAAGGCAGGCGTTCCGGTGGTTGACGGACAGGTCGGGCGTGGCGATCAGACGATTCCCGCCCATCTTCATGCCCCTGAAGGCGCGGTAGCACGCAAGATCACCCATGTGCCCGTGGTTCCCATGGGCTCCGGGTTTGAAGTAAACGAAATGACCCAGCGCGCCACGGGCTTCGGTGCAACGCTTGTGAGCGCCATGATTGCGGCAGCCAAAGCTGATGGCACCATAGATGCGCTAGAGCAACAGGCCATCTTCGAGAAAATCGGTCAGGAAGATCTGAGCGCTGAAGAAAAGGCCTTTTTGCTCGATCAGATCAACAAGCCGCTCGATATTGATAGCATCGTCTCTCAGGCACGCAGCACAGAACAGGCCATGGAAATCTATCTGGCCTCTCTCATGGCCATTGAACCGGACACTCCTTCCGAGCAAGCCTATTTGTCTTTGCTGGCTGCACGTCTTGGCCTCGAACCAGAGTTGATTGATCAAATTCATCAGACCCTGCTGGAAGCAACGGACTGAGCCGGTCCACTCAATCGAACGCTACGATATCGGTTTTCAGACCGCGCCAATTCCCTCTTGGTGCGGTAGGATAAAGCGGCCTGATTGAGAAAATACAAGCCTCGGCGCATGAGTGCTGGCCCTCTGAACGAGCAGTCGTTAAACTACAGACATATGGGCTTGGAGAGTTTTGGACCTTTGTTAAGAAAATCTCGCCATAGGAGCCTTGAACATATTGATAGACTAGGGCGGTGGGCGCGCACCGCAAGAGCGTAGGCCTCAGCCCTGTCATTGTTGTTTCTTGTGAACGGCCCTCTTCCCTTTTCATATGCGGGGAGGTGGAGCCATGCTTGAGTGAGGGCCCATGTTCCAGTCATTATTCCGCCGTTTTCGTCTTTCCCATCTGATCCTGCCCTTACTCGCGCTAGGCACTGTGAGCATGCCGACAGACGCCAGCGCCAATGATGCGTCAGCGATGCTTGATGCTGGCGGCATACGTCTGGTGGAGACCAACGCCATTTCCCTTGATGTGGAAGATCTCTATATCAGTCCCGAGCAGATCCGCATTCACTATGAATTCTTCAACCATTCCGCTGAAGACCAGCGCATGCTGGTTGCCTTTCCGGTTCCCGAAATAGAAGCTGAACCGGAATGGAATTATGGCATCAACAATGCGGATCCGATCAACTTTCTGGGCTTCACTGTGCATTCCAATGGCCAGCCGATCAGGCCTGAGTTAGAAGTCAAGCTCACCATGAATGGCCGCGATTATACCGAAGATCTGGTCAGCAATGGTGTTCCTTTACACCGCTTTGCGCCGGACTATTATGATCGACTGGAGAATATTCCAGACTCCGCCAAGCAGGCACTGGCCGCGAAAGGCCTGATCAACTGGGTGCCGGGAGAGGCATGGTTCGACAAGAAATGGAAAGTAAAAGCCACCTATTATTGGTGGCAAACCTTCCCGGCCAATAGCCGCACCGTGCTGGACCACAGCTATGCGCCGGTCGTTGGTGGAGGCGTGATTGATGAGCAATATGGCATTCGTGACAATATCGAACGCTTCTGCATCGATGACAGCTTCATCCGGGGCTTTCGGCGTTTGCTCAAGAAGGGTGGGCATGAAACCACCGTCAGCTCTGAAGTTCGCTATATTCTGAAAACCGCCAACACCTGGCTTGGCCCCATCGGGGACTTCCGGCTGGTCATCGACAAGATGCAGCCAGACAACTTGATCACCCTCTGCATCAACGGCATTCGCAAGATCGCCCCGACGCAATTTGAATTCAGGGCCCAGAATTATGTGCCCGACCAGAATCTCGACATTATGGTCGTGAAGATGCCGGACTGGTAAATGCTGGGCGGATGCACCTTGGTGCCTTTTGCTATGATAGGAATGGTATCAAGGTTTACTCGCCAAGATTCAATTCCAGAAAAGTCAGGTCCAGCCAACGGCCGAATTTTGTGCCAACCTCATGCAGGGTTCCCGCCCGATTGAAGCCCAGCTTTTCGTGCAGCCTGATGGAGGCTTCATTGCCAGCCTCAATGCCTGCTACCATCACATGAATGTCAGTCTGTTTGGCCTTGCTGATAAGAGCTTGCATAAGCGCCTTGCCGATCCCCTGCCCCCGGTGGCCTTTTTCTACATAGACCGAATGCTCCACGGTGTGGCGATAGCCATCCCATGCACGCCAAGGGCCATAGGTTGCGTAGCCAGCCACAGCGCCCTGCTCGTCTTCCATCACAAACAGCGGCCAGCCATCTGTCTGTTTTGAGGCAATCCAGTCGGCCCTGTTCTGAACGGTCACGGTTTCATCATTCCAGATGGCCGTGGTGGTACGCACGGCATCATTATAAATCTCTGCGATGGCGGAAGCATCATCCAGATTTGCAAACCTGATCATTATCCTATGCTCCCCTTGCTTCTGGATTCTGGTCAGCGCTCGAGGCTCACCCAGAGCACCACGGCATCTTCCTTGCTGGTGGTGACACAGCAATGCCCCATGGAGCTGTCATAATAGACGCTATCCCCCGCTTGCATAGCCAGAGGCCGGTAATGCTCTGTGTGCAGTTCGAGCTCGCCAGAGAGCACATACATGAATTCCTCGCCACGATGGCGGATCCAGTCGCCGAAATCGGAAATATCTCGCGCCTTGATCGTACTGACATAAGGCAGCATCGCCTTGCTGGTCAGCTCGTTGCACAAAAGCTCATGGGAATAGGTCGCGGTAACCTTGCCTTCGCCCTCGCCCTTACGGGTCACATCCCGCCGCCCGGTCAGGTCGCTCTTGCCGCTTTGCAGAAACAGGTTCGGCGTTTCCAGCTCCAACGCCTGCGTCAGGCGACGCACGATGTCGAAGCCCGGGCTGGTCTGGCCATTCTCGATCTTGGACAGGGTCGAGCGACCAATGCCCGCATGACGCCCTGTTTCTTCCAGCGTCCAGCCTTTGCGCTTGCGTGCCTCGCGCACCATTTGGCCCAACTGATCCATGCCGGGAGCACCGGGTGCCGACGCACCGGCCGGAGCAAGCACACCGGGAATGGCTTCCGTGACAGACGTGTCCTCTTGGAGGCTTTCGATGGTGCCAAATTCCCCGCGTTCCAGATCACCCATGCTCCACTCCTGTCGTCGCTGCCCTGATTGGGCTGCAAATTCGCACAAATTTCTCTCAAGGTCAAAATCTGCGAGGAAACCCCTCTTGGGTAGATTTTGACAAGCACAAGCATCATTATTGCATATAGGGGAAATTTCCACTATAAGAAACTTAACAAGAATCCACGTGAAGAATCGGCAGCTTTCCGCGATCCTCTATGTTGCCTGAAAGTCCTAGCCGATCGTTTCCCTTGGAAAAACCACGGGAGACTGTCACGATCCGGGGTGTGACAGCCACAGGCAAAGACAAGGATTGAGGAGCAGGCAATGACCTTCAAACTGACCGATTATGAAGCTTATGATTTTGCCAACCGACGCCATATCGGGCCGTCGCCGAGCGAAATGGCTGAAATGCTCAAGGTGATTGGCTTCACCACACTGGATGAGCTGATCGATGCAACGGTTCCGGCGTCCATCCGCCAGAAAGAGCCGCTCAAATGGGGTGGCGCACTGGCCGAAGGCGACACGCTGCATCACATGCGCAAGGTTGCTTCCAAGAACAAGCTGCTCACCTCGCTCATCGGTCAGGGCTATTACGGCACCAGCACTCCGCCGGTCATTCTGCGCAACATCCTTGAAAATCCGGCCTGGTACACAGCCTACACCCCTTATCAGCCAGAGATCAGCCAAGGCCGCCTTGAAGCGCTGCTCAACTTCCAGACCATGGTATCCGACCTGACCGGTCTTGAGATCGCCAACGCCTCATTGCTCGATGAAGCCACAGCCGCAGCGGAGGCCATGACCATGGCCAAGCGCGCAGCCAAGTCCAAATCCAACATTTTCTTCGTGGATGAGAATTGTCACCCGCAGAATATCGCTGTCATCGAAACCCGTGCAGAACCGCTGGGCATCGAAGTGAAGGTTGCCGCTCCTGAAGAGCTGGAGCCAAGCGAAGTCTTCGGTGCGATCTTCCAGTATCCGGGTACCCATGGCCATGTGCGTGATTTCACCTCTGCCATAGACGCGCTGCACGAGAACAAGGCCCTTGGCATCGTGATTGCCGACCCGCTGGCACTGGCGCTGCTGAAATCTCCAGGAGAAATGGGCGCAGACATTGCCGTCGGTTCTACCCAGCGCTTTGGCGTTCCACTTGGCTATGGCGGACCGCACGCAGCTTACATGTCCTGTCGTGATGCCTTCAAACGTTCCATGCCGGGGCGCATCATCGGGGTGACCATCGACAGCCATGGCCGCAAAGCCTATCGCCTCGCCCTTCAGACCCGCGAGCAGCATATTCGCCGCGAGAAAGCCAACTCCAACGTGTGCACCGCACAGGCGCTGCTTGCTGTCATCGCCTCCATGTATGCGGTCTATCACGGTCCGGATGGCATAAAGGCAATTGCGCAATATGTCCATCGCAAGACCGTACGTCTGGTCGACGGCCTCGAAAAGCTGGGCTTCAAGCCGGAGCCGGATGTTTTCTTCGATACCATCACGGTGGAAGTCGGCGCGCTGCAGGGCGTGATCCTCAACGCAGCTGTCGCCAATGGCATCAACCTGCGCAAGGTGGGCAACACCAAGATCGGCATCAGCCTTGATGAGCAGACCCGGCCAGAAACCGTGGAAGCGGTCTGGAAGAGCTTTGGCGGCGAGTTGACCTATGGTGCCTTCGAGCATGAGCGCGAGCAGGATATCCCCTACCGTCTGCCGACCAACAATCTGCGCACGACCGAGTATCTCACGCACCCGATCTTCCATCTCAACCGTGCCGAAGCCGAGATCACCCGCTATATGCGTCGCCTCGCCGACCGCGATCTGGCGCTCGACCGGGCCATGATTCCGCTGGGCTCCTGCACCATGAAGCTCAATGCCACCATCGAGATGATCCCGATCACATGGCCCGAATTTGCCAACCTGCATCCGTTTGTGCCCGATGATCAGGCGCTGGGCTACAAGGAGATGATCGACGATCTCAACGAGAAGCTCTGCCTTGTAACCGGTTATGACGCCATTTCCCAGCAGCCGAACTCGGGCGCGCAGGGCGAATATGCAGGCCTCATCACCATTCGCAATTATCACATGGCGCGCGGCGAAGGCCATCGCGATGTCTGCCTCATCCCTACCTCGGCCCATGGTACCAACCCCGCCTCGGCCCATATGGCCGGTTTCAAGGTGGTGGTCGTCAAATCCGCAGAGAATGGCGATATCGACGTTGAAGATTTCCGCGCCAAGGCCGAAAAGCACAGCGCTAATCTAGCCGCTTGCATGATCACCTATCCGTCCACCCACGGTGTGTTCGAGGAAACGGTGCAGGATGTCTGCGCCATCACCCATGAGCATGGGGGACAGGTCTATATTGACGGGGCCAATATGAACGCCATGGTGGGGCTTTCCCGCCCGGGCGACATTGGCGGCGACGTCAGCCATCTCAACCTGCACAAGACCTTCTGCATTCCCCATGGCGGCGGCGGTCCAGGCATGGGACCGATTGGCGTCAAGGCACATCTTGCCCCTTACCTGCCGGGTCACCCTGAGCGCGATGCAGCCATCGGACCGGTGTCTGCCGCGCCATTCGGCTCGCCTTCCATTCTGCCGGTCAGCTGGGCCTATTGCCTGCTGATGGGCGGTGCTGGCCTAACCCAATCCACCAAGGTGGCTATCCTCAACGCCAACTATATCGCGGCCAGCCTCAAGGGCGCCTATGATACCCTTTATGCCTCCAAGGCCGGCCTTGTGGCCCACGAATGTATTCTAGAAACCCGTCCGCTCAAGGATAGCTGCGGCGTAACCGTGGACGATATCGCCAAGCGCCTGATGGACAATGGCTTCCATGCCCCCACCATGAGCTTCCCGGTTCCGGGCACGCTGATGGTCGAGCCAACGGAATCCGAGCCCAAGGCCGAGCTTGATCGCTTCATCAATGCCATGCTCGACATTCGCCGCGAGGCACAGGACATTGAAGACGGGAAAATCGACGCGGAGAATAATCCGCTGAAAAATGCGCCACATACCGTACGCGACCTTGTCGGCGAGTGGGATCGCCCCTACTCTCGCAAACAGGGATGCTTCCCGGCGGGGGCCTTCGAAGTGGATAAATACTGGCCACCGGTCAACCGCGTCGACAATGTCTATGGTGACCGCCACCTCATCTGCACCTGCCCACCGGTGGATGCCTATGAGGAAGACGAAGCTGCGGAGTGATCCGCAGCACCTCTCATTGATTGAGCGCCCATGTTCCTCTCCATCTTCGACATCTTCAAGATCGGCATTGGTCCTTCATCGTCCCACACCATGGGGCCGATGAATGCGGCCTTGCGGTTCATGGATGATTTGCGAGCGGGAGGCTTCATGGGTGTCGATGCTGGAGACGTCCGGCGCATAAGCTGCTCGCTGCATGGCTCGCTGGCCTTTACAGGCAAGGGCCACGCGACAGACCGCGCGGTGATCCTCGGGCTTCTGGGCTTTGCGCCAGACCGGCTTGATCCGGACGAAGCCGAAGCACAGGAGGCACGCATACGCGAGGAGAAATTCATCGAACCAGAAGGGTTCCCGCGGCTGCGCTTCAATCCGGATGAAGACCTCATCTTCGATTATGGCCCATCGCTTCCCGGTCACGCCAATGGCATGAAGCTGTTCGCCTATGGCGAAGGCAATCGACAGCTGGCCAGCGTTACCTATTATTCCATCGGCGGTGGTTTCATCGTGACAGCCAGCGAAATGGAAGAGAAAATCAGCCACAAGCCCGACGCCCTTCATCAGGCACAGGAAGCGGCAGGGTTCCCCTACCCCTTCGGCTCGGCTGCTGAGATGCTGGCCATGGGGCAGCGCTCCGGCCTTTCCATTGCCGCCATGAAGCGCGCCAATGAGGAAATCAGCCTGTCGCGGCAGGAGCTTGACGCAGGCATTACCGGCATTTGGCAGGCGATGCTCTCTTCCATCGATAGAGGACTGGCCAAAGATGGCATTCTGCCCGGTGGCCTCAAGGTCAAGCGGCGCGCCAAGCACATCCATCAGCAGCTCACCGGCGCCCATGGCGACAATATGCCGATGCCGCATCAGGTGAATGACTGGCTGAGTTGCTACGCGATGGCAGTTAACGAGGAGAATGCAGCAGGCGGGCGTGTGGTCACGGCCCCGACCAACGGCGCAGCGGGCGTGGTGCCTTCCGTTTTACGTTACTATCGCGACCACTGCCCCGGCTCCAATGATGCGGGCATCACAACCTTCCTTTTGACTGCCGCGGCGATTGGTGGCCTCATCAAGCATAATGCGTCCATATCGGGAGCTGAGGCGGGCTGTCAGGCCGAAGTCGGTTCCGCAGCGGCCATGGCGGCCAGCGGACTATGCGCAGCTCTAGGCGGCAGCAATGAGCAGATTGAGAATGCAGCAGAAATCGCTCTGGAGCATCATCTGGGCATGACATGTGATCCGGTCAAAGGACTGGTTCAAGTGCCCTGTATTGAGCGCAACGGACTTGGCGCCATCAAGGCCGTGTCAGCGGCTTCCCTCGCTCTATATGGTGATGGTTCCCACTTCATGCCGCTCGACAATTGCATCCGCACTCTGAGGGAAACCGGTCGCGACATGGATGAGAAATACAAGGAAACGTCGCTCGGCGGGCTTGCTGTCAATCTTCCCGAATGCTGAGGCTTGGAGCGCCCGCCTCGCTTCTTTTCTGGCGATAGGCTCACCCTGAACCGCATGGATCAGGGCCTATCTTGTGGCGGGCTTGCCGTCAATCTTCCCGAATGCTGAGGCTTGGAGCGCCCGCCTCGCTTCTTTTCTAGCGATAGGCTCATCCTGAACCGCATGGATCATGGGCCTATCTTGTGGCGGGCTGGCTGTCAATCTTCCCGAATGCTGAGATAGGGAGCGCCCGCCTCGCTTCTTTTCTGGCGATAGGCTCACCCTGAACCGCATGGATCATGGGCCTATCTTGTGGCGGGCTCGCTGTCAATCTTCCCGAATGCTGAGATACGGAGCGCCCGCCTCGCTTCTTTTCTAGCGATAGGCTCACCCTGAACCGCATGGATCATGGGCCTATCTTGTGGCGGGCTGGCTGTCAATCTTCCCGAATGCTGAGGCATGGTGCGCCCGCCTCGCTTCTTTTCTGGCGATAGGCTCATCCTGAGCCGCATGGATCATGGGCCTATCTTGTGGCAGGCTCGCCGTCAACCTTCCCGAATGCAGAGACATGGTGCGCCAATCAGGGAACAGGCAATTCCAATTCATTCACACATGGCTATTTTGCAGTGCAAAAATTAGGAAATACGATAATTTACGGATGCCCACCTCCGTAAAAATCAGTAAGTATCTTCTACAAAAGTAGGAGAATATGATGGTTGGCGTAGATCAAGACCCTGAGCTTATTGAAGTGGCGCGTGCCATAGCGCTGGATGCTGAAGCAATCTCACCAAGCCCATGCACAATGGACGAAGAACCAGCTTTTGCGGCATTGGACACGCAGCTTCTCGCCTATAGCATCGGCCGCGACAGGGTCCGTACAGGTGCTGTTTCTTATGATTTTCCAATCCTGATGCAAGCCATTGAACATGTGATTGCGCGCGAAAAGTCGGCTAGTCTCTAATCCTAAGCATGTTGCAGCGCACTAGAATATGCATGAAATGCTATAGTCAGGCTTGTATCTGATTTGCATGACAGCAACGGGCGTTCCTTCCAGCCCATCTGTCAGAATATATTCTTTATTGATCAGAGGCTCCCCTACCTTGATCCCCAGATGGCGCGCTTCTATGTGATTGGCTTTCGATGCGGAAACACACAAACTGCCGTGATAAAAAGGATTCTTTTCCAGTAACGTGATGCAGGGAGCTTTGACCTTGCCTCCTTCTTGGAACAGTTCGGGAAAGGCATTTCTGCGGAACCAGCTTCGCTCAAATTGAAAAGGGGCCTCACTGGCATAGTGAACCCCCTCTGTCCGCAAGCACTGATCTTCCAGCCCTGTCTCTCCAATATTTTGCAGGAGCATTGGGAGTGCACACATTTCCCTCTTAAGGGAAACATAGCGATGATCCTTTCCCATCGCCTCGATTTCGCGACACGGGAACTGGATTTTCAGATTGGCCATCCGCTCGCGACCATCGCGCACGCGGCTGCCCGCCTTGCGCCTTCGGTCAATAATCTGTTCTTCGGCCAATTCCCCCAATGCGCGGTTGACGGTTGCTCTGGCGCAATCGAATTGCGCAGCCAGCTCTGTTTCCGTTGGCAGCAAATGGCCCGGGGGCCATTCTTTGCTGCGGATCATAGTCGAAATATAACCCTTGATCGCAAGGTATCCACTTTTTGGCACGCTCCCTACACATCCTCCGCCTGAAACAATCGCAACCCTGGCACTCTCAACGCGCATGTGCGTTGTCTTGTGCGTTGTCTTGACCACCCTCTGCGCTCATATGAGCCACGCATAAAATATTTTAGTCCAAAAAATATATTAATTCTTGCATAATCAATCAAGACTATATTTATAGTTGCATTTTGTATTCGGACTTTCTCCAAAAGAGACGTAACTGTAAGGCGTTGATCCCTTTAGGCTGGCCTTTGAATGCCATCTGATGGAGCCAACCTTAGTCTGATCAATTATTCCCCATGGATGCGCTTCTTGCCAAGGGCTGCAATTGGCGGCACACTTGCTACCTCACGCCATGCATAAGGAGACTTGACTTGATAAAGCCAGGGCACTGCTACAATGCCGCCTGTCATTGCGGTTCCGTACAATTCCGGGTCACAATATCGAAAAATGACAAGCCCCCACGGCGCTGCACATGTTCCATCTGCCGGATGAGAGGTGCCGCGGCAGTTTCAACACCATTGGATGGTATCGAGTTTCTCAAAGGCGAGGAGATGCTGACCAAGTATCAATTCGGCACGATGACCGCCGAGCATTATTTCTGCTCCAAATGCGGTATCTATACCCATCACAAGCGCCGCTCTAGCCCGAATGAATATGGCATCAATGTCGCTTGCATTGAAGGCGTCAGCCCGTTTGATTTTGAAGAAATCGTTGTTTTTGATGGGGTCAATCACCCCAAGGATGGCGACGGTAAATCGCACATTGCTGGCTATTTGCGCTTTACCAAGGACTAGAAGGGCTGTCGCCCTCATTCTCCCCCTTCGCCCGATTTCTCGGCAAACATAACGAACAACAAAAAGGCCGGAGCGGGGGTGCTCCGGCCTTTTCTTTATTCTTGTTTCTGGTCACCCAGGTTTAACCACCAAAGTCATCGAGCATGATGTCTTCGCGATCAACGCCCAGATCAAGCAGCATGTTGATCACGGACTGGTTCATGATCGGAGGACCGCACATGTAATATTCGCAGTCTTCCGGAGCTTCATGGTCACGCAGATACTGTTCATACAGCACATTATGAATGAAGCCAGTGTAACCGTCCCAATCATCCTCGGGCAAGGCATCAGACAAGGCAACATGCCAAGTGAAGTTCGGATGTTCTTCGGCCAGCTTGTCGAAATCTTCTACATAGAACATTTCGCGCTTGGAACGAGCACCATACCAGAAGGTGATCTTCCGTTTGGTATCAAGGCGCTTGAGCTGATCGAAGATATGCGAGCGCATCGGCGCCATACCGGCACCACCACCAACAAAGATCATTTCCTTTTCGGTATCACGAGCAAAGAACTCGCCGAACGGACCGGAAATATTGACTTTATCACCTGGCTTGAGGTTGAAGATGAAGGACGACATCTGGCCCGGAGGTACGTTCGGCTGGCCCGGAGGTGGGCTGGCGACACGCACATTGAGCATGATGATGCCTTTTTCTTCAGGATAGTTGGCCATGGAATAGGCACGCTCGATCGGCTCTTCAACCTTGGAGACATATTGCCAGAGATTGAATTTGTCCCAATCTTCGCGATATTCCTCTGCAACGACGAAGTCCTTGTAAGCGACCTCATGAGCTGGTGCTTCAATCTGGATATAACCACCAGCGCGGAAATTCACATGCTCATCAGCTGGCAACTGCAGGACAAGTTCTTTGATGAACGTGGCCACGTTGTCGTTTGATTTGACTGTGCATTCCCACTTCTTGACGCCGAAGACCTCTTCAGGCACCTGAATGGACATATCCTGCTTCACAGCGACCTGACAGGAAAGACGATCGCCTTCCTTTGCCTCACGCTTGGTGATGTGGGCTTCTTCGGTTGGCAGGATGGACCCGCCGCCCTCGAAGACCTTGCAGCGACACTGCGCACAGGTACCACCGCCACCACAGGCAGATGCAACGAAGATCTTTTCGCCAGCCAGAGCGCCAAGCAACTTGCCGCCAGCGGGAACAGAAATAGTTCTTTCGCCGTTAATGGTGATGTTCACGTTGCCTGAGGAAACCAGTCGGCTCCGGGCAAACAGAATGAGGAACACCAACGCCAAAACGATCAGAACAAAGAACGTGATGCCAAGGGCAAACTCTTCCATCTTATAGCCTCCCTTACAGCTTCACGCCGGAGAAAGCCATGAAGCCCATGGCCATCAAACCTGCGGTGATGAATGTGACACCGAGGCCCTGCAAACCGGCAGGCACATCGGAATATTTGAGCTTCTCGCGTACACCAGCCATCGCAGTGATGGCCAACGCCCAGCCAAGGCCGGAGGAAACACCGTAAACGGAGCTTTCCACGAAGGTATAGTCGCGTTCCACCATGAACAAAGAACCACCAAGGATGGCGCAGTTCACCGTGATGAGCGGCAGGAAGATACCCAGTGCGTTGTAAAGAGCGGGGAAGAAGCGATCGAGGATCATTTCCAGAATCTGCACCATGGCGGCAATCACGCCAATGTAGGAAATCAAACCGATGAAGGTCAGATCCACATTACCAAGGCCAAGCCAGGAAAGAGCGCCATCCGCCAGGAAGAAATGCAGGATCAGGTTGTTGGCAGGCACGGTAATGGCCTGAACAACCGTCACGGAGATCCCGAGACCGATTGCGGTTTCAACCTTCTTGGACACAGCAAGGAATGTACACATGCCAAGAAAGAAGGAAAGCGCAAGGTTCTCAATAAAGATCGCCTTTACCGCAAGAGAAATTAGACCTTCCATAATTAGTGGCCTCCCTCTTGTTCAATGATTGAGAAGTCACGCGCCTCAACCTGACTCGGTTTCCATGTACGGAAAGCCCAGATGATCAGACCAATGATAAAGAAGGCACTTGGCGGCAGCAGCAACAGACCGTTTGGCACATACCAGCCACCGTTGTTCACGGTTTTGAGGATGGTAATACCGAACAGAGAGCCCGAGCCGAACAGCTCACGAACAACACCAACCAACATCAGGATGAACGAGTAGCCAAGGCCGTTACCGATACCGTCGAGAAAACTCGCCATTGGCGGGTTCTTCATGGCGTAGGCTTCAGCGCGGCCCATCACGATACAGTTAGTGATGATCAGTCCCACAAAGACCGAGAGGGTCTTGGAAATCTCAAAGGCATAAGCCTTGAGAACCTGATCCACCAAGATCACCAAAGAAGCGATGATCACCATCTGCGCGATGATGCGGATGTTGTTTGGAATATGGTTGCGGATGAGCGAGATGAACAGGTTGGAGAACGCCGTCACCAGCGTCACCGAAATGGCCATCACGAACGCCACTTTTAGGGATGAGGTCACAGCAAGAGCTGAACAGATGCCCAGAACCTGCAACGTGATCGGGTTGTTATCGACCAACGGGTCGACCAACATGCTATTTTTGTGCATAGACATTAGACCGTCCCTTCTTTGAGATTATCAAGGAAGCGCTTGAAGCCTTGTTCGCCCATCCAGAAATGAATGAGGTTGTCAACGCCTCGACTGGTCAGTGTGGCACCGGCCAGACTGTCGATATGGTAATCCTGAGTAGCAGGGGTCGCAGGGGTCTTGGTGACAGCAATTTCAACATTGCCGTCTTCACCATAGATCTTCTTACCCGGCCACTGGGCACGCCAGCGTGGATTATCAACCTCGGCGCCAAGGCCCGGGGTTTCGCCCTGTTCGTAGAACTGGAACCCGGCGACTTCGTTGCCATCGGCTTTGAGAGCAACAAAACCATACATCGTGGACCACAGGCCGTAGCCATGGACTGGAAGAATGATCTTGTCGATGTCACCTGCATCGTTGCGGATCAGGTAAACCGAAGCCAGTTTGGCCTGACGTCCAATACTGGCAGGGTCATTCTGAAGATCGATTGATTGCGCAGGATCCTTGGCTGCTTCACGCTGATCATAGGTTACCGGATCAGCGGCATCGGAAAAGGTGCCGGTCGCGATATCAACCAGACGCGGTTCAATCTTTTCGTTGAAGACCTTATTGACGTTGATGCCTGGTTCAAACAGACCAGCTACCTGCAAAATATTGCGGCGTTTGTCCAGAACCTTGTTCTGTTCCTGCACGGGTCTGAGAGCCACTGCAGCAGCTGACACGATCATGGAACAGAACAGACACAGGGCGACGGCCACGATAACCGTCTTGACGGGATTGTCCGCTGGCATCGCCAGAAAACGTCCCCAAGGACCAAGTTTCTTATCCGTTGCCTCAGGCATTGCGAGCAGCCCTCCGCTTGATGTTGGCGCGCACAACGAAATAGTCGATGAGCGGCGCAAAGATATTGCCGAACAGGATCGCGAGCATCATGCCTTCCGGGAAAGCCGGGTTGACGACGCGGATCATGATGACCATGAAGCCGATCAGAACACCGTACCAGAAGCGACCGGCGTTGGTTTGAGCAGCAGACACGGGCTCGGTGACCATGAAGACCAGACCGAATGCCCAACCGCCAAGAACCATGTGCCACCAGAATGGCATACCGAACATCGGGTTGGTGTCAGAACCAATCAGATTGAGCACCAGCGAGAAGCCGACGGTACCGGCAACACAGCCAGCGATCAGACGCCAGTTTGCGATGCGGGTGTAGACCAACACAATGCCGCCGATCAGGCAGGCCAGAGCGGAGGTTTCACCCATAGAACCCTGCATGATGCCGAAGAAGGCATCCCACCAGGATAGGCCCATATCGGCCAGCGCCTGAGTTCCGTGCAGTGCAGTTGCACCCAGAGCAGTAGCGCCGGTGAAGCCGTCGACCGGGGTCCAGATCGCATCACCGGACATTGCTGCCGGATAGGCGAAATAGAGGAAGGCACGACCGACCAGAGCCGGGTTGAGGAAGTTCTTGCCGGTGCCGCCGAACACTTCCTTACCCATCAACACACCGAAGATGATACCCAGAGAGACCATCCAGAGTGGGGTAGAGGCAGGAACGATCAGAGCGTAGAGCATGGAGGTCACGAAGAAGCCTTCGTTGATCTCATGACCACGCACGATGGCGAAGATCACTTCCACTATGCCACCTGCGGCAAGCGTGAAAATATAGATCGGCAGGAAGTAGAGCAGCCCATGCACCAGGTTGGCGAAGATGCTGTTCGGATCGAAGCCAATGCCCAGAAGGTTGATGATCCAGGCGCGCCAGCCGGCGACCTCGGTCAGCCCCATGCTGGCGATGGCTGAGTTGGTTTGATAGCCTGTATTATAAAGAGCCATCAGAACACAGGGGAATGTGGCGATAACCACATAAGACATAACACGCTTCAGGTCGATATCGTCGCGCGCATGTGGCGCGGCGCGTGTGACCATCTTTGGCGTGTAGATGAAGGATTCCACCATTTCGTAAAGGGCGAAATACCGTTCCAGCTTGCCGCCTTTATGGAAATGCGGCTCGATGCTGTCGAAGAAATTGCGCAGACCCAAGGCTTAGCCCTCTTTTTCGATTTTGAAGAGATTGGCTCGCAGAGCTTCGCCATACTCATATTTCGAGTGACAGATGAAGGTGCAAAGGGCCAGATCTTCTTCCTCCAGCTCCAAAGCCCCCAAATTCTGGGCGAGATCGGTATCCAGCGTCAGCAGCGCCTTGAGCAACTGGGTTGGCAGAATGTCCAGAGGTACAACCTGCTCATAGCTGCCGAATGGCACCATGGCACGCCGTCCACCGCGCTGGTTGGTTCCGAAGGCAAATTTCTTGCCCGCGCCAAGCAGCGAGGAAAGGTGAACGTTGGTGAAGGACCAATAGTTGTTGGAAGGATAGCCCCACCCCAGAATGCGCTGTTTGGTGTCTTCTTCCATCAATGTCAGCTGGGTTGCCGAGCGGGAGAGGAAGGCGAACTGGTCTTCAGCGTTCGTCCCCGAAAGAATGGAACCGGAAACGACGCGGCAATTGATGCCGATTTCGATTTCGCCAGCCGTCAGTTCGTCAGTGGAAGCTCCGACTCGTGTCTTGACCAGCCGCGGGTTGCTGGCCAGAGGACCACAAAGCGCGATGGTACGGTCGGTGTCGATCTTACCTGTCGTGAAAAGATTGCCGATGGCGATCACATCTGCGTAACCGATAGACCACACGGTCTTTTCTGCATTCACGGGATCGAGAAAGTGAATGTGCGTACCAGCCAGACCGGCCGGATGCGGACCTGCGAAGGATTCGAAGACGACCTTCTCAGAGGTTACGCCGGGCATTTTATCGTCCGGAGCATGGCAAACATAAACGTGACCGTCTGTCAGATTGGACAGAACATCGACACCAGCGCTGAAGGCTGCTGCATTCTCGCCGATGATTACGGCAGGATCGGCAGCAAGCGGGTTGGTGTCCATTGCTGTGACAAAGATGGAATGCGGGACTGTCCCTTGTTCAGGCACATAGGAGAATGGCCTTGTCTTGAGATAGGTCCACTGCCCACTTTCATAGAGACGCTTCTGGACATTTTCGCGCGGGAGGGCGCTCAACTGTTCTGCAGGAGTCGACTCGAAGGTGATCTCTTCTTCCACCTCATCCAGTGCAATCACAATGGTCTCAAGCACTCGCCGTGCACCACGATTGATTGCCGTAACGGTTCCGCCTCCTGGAGCCACATAGACCACGTCTTCGGAAGCTTTGTGCAAGAAGAGCGGTTGCCCCTTCTTGACCTTGTCTCCTTCCGCGACCAGCATCTTGGGCTTCAGGCCGATGAAGTCCCGACCATTCACAGCCACCTTCGTTATCTTTGGCCCCTCATGAATGGTCTGGACAGGAGCGCCTGTTATCGGCAGATCCAATCCTTTTTTTAGCTTCATAGCATACCTTGACTGAATGAGTTTTTCCGGCGCCCCTCGCGCCAACATACGGTGTTGTCCTAACAACACCACCCCTTTGCTAACGAGGGAAATCAAACAATTCAAGTTAATTTGCGCCCAGATGGTTGGCTTTTGCCATTGGTAGCAATTTGAATGGATAAAATGAAATAAATTTCCCCCGATCGTCACCATTCTAATCCTGCAAAGTGATTAAAAAGACCTTGACTTCAGTCAAAGAAGAGCCCAACTAACGCCACATGCCGCTTATTTAGGCGGAACCAGAAGTTCAGTCCCAGCGTCTGCAGCACGTTTTACCTGCATTGAGGCCCTCCATTGCGCTTGTTTTTCCGTCTCATCCCCGTTGTTATTGGTCTATTCGCTCTTGCCGGATGTGATCTTTTTTCCGAACAAACTGACGAATATCTGCTTCGTGGCAACACGATGGGCACCAGTTACACCATCAAGGCTCTGCATGCGCGCGGAAAAGTGGACGAAGAGGCCCTTTATTATGACATAAAGGCAACACTGGACGCCGCCAACGAGGCAATGTCGAACTGGAAAGACGAGTCGGAAATCTCCATCTTTAACACCAGTTCTTCGACTGACTGGCTAAGTACTTCTGACAGTTTTCATGAAGTTTTGCAGGAAGCTCAGACCATTCACGAATTGAGTGGGGGGCGATTCGATATTACGGTTTCGCCACTTGTCGATCTTTGGGGCTTCGGTCCGGAGGATAATGACAACCCGCCAACGGATGCACAAATCAGAGCTGCCATGGCTGACGTCGGCCAGAGCACCCTTCTGGATGTCAAATCCGATCCGCCGATGGTGCGCAAGAACAAACCGGGTGTAACCATCACGCTGGGCGCAATTGCCAAGGGATATAGCGCAGATTTGATCGGGCGCACTCTTGCGAAGCATGGCATTAAGAATTATCTCGTAGAGATAGGCGGTGACCTTATGGTTCATGGCCTTAACAGCATGGGCGAGCCTTGGCAGATCGGCATTGAAAAGCCTGACGAAGCCGGACGGTCCGTGCAACTTGTTCTTCCCGTTAGTGATATGGGTATCGCAACGTCGGGGGACTATCGCAATTTCTACTTCAATGATGAGGGGCAGCGCATGTCTCACATCATCGACCCGCTAACCGGGAGACCGGTTACGCACAATCTCGCTTCGGTCACTGTGCTGGCTCCAGATGGCATGCGCGCCGACGGAATGGCAACGGCGCTTTTGGTGCTAGGCGAGAAGGACGGTCGCGCTCTGGCTGACAAGTTGGACATTCCGGCCTATTTCATTCGCCGCGAAGAAAGCGGATTTGTGACATCGAGTAGCAAGGCCTTTGATGCTCTGATGGCGGCGAAAAAATGATCAACAACCTGCCCCGTGCTCAGGTGAGCCGGGTGGCACGGAGGGTATTTAGATGGCAACCTATCTTATCGTATTTGGAGCCTTTTTGGTAATTGTTGTTGGCATGTCCATTGGCGTCATGTTCAAGCGCAAACCGATTGCCGGCTCCTGTGGCGGCCTCAACGCAATTTCCGATGCGGATCATTGCCTGATCTGTGGCTCCGCCGTTGATAAGGACAGCCCGCTCAAGGAGCGCCTGCATGGGGAATGCCCTCGCAAGAAAGCGGCCCGCGAAAAAGCCGAACGCGAAGCGGCCATGAGCGCTGCGGAATAAATCAGCTCCGCACTTCAAGCATTATGTGAAAAAGGCACGCAATTTGCGTGCCTTTTTCACATCTGCCCTCCGGCAGACCTATACGATGTCCGCCTGTGCTCAGGCAGAGACAATTTCATAACCCGGTTCCTTGAGCAAAGCCCCGGCGCGGGGCTGTACGTCATAATAATAGACCCGATCGACCCAGTCTGATGGGGTGAATTCAAGGAAGTCGATAGAAAGCTGCTCTTCGGGAACATCGAAAAGCTCTTTCATGGTACGGGTCATCTGATCAACAAATGCTTTCTTTTTCTCATCAGAACAGGTCTGTGCGATTTTAAGTGTCATATGAGGCATGATAGGTCTCTTCTGGTTTGCTGGATTTTTATCCATGTTTATGCCGCAAACCTAATCCCCGCGAGAATGGATACAATCCTGCCTGCAGTCCTACCACTCATGAATTGGGGCCATAAACCAGCACCATAATGAGGGCAGGCATATTCTGGATGACATGCTCAGAGTGGCGCCTTCAAATGCAATGCGAGACGACAGGCCTCCGAGAGATAAAATGGCAGGAAACCGGCCTTCAGTGAGGCACAAAGGGAATGAAGGCCAGTGCCAGAAAGCAGAAAGTCGCCACGATTCCCGAGAGCCAGCAGTTGCGCTTCCAATGTGGCCCGGCTGCTTTCCAGTTATCGCGAAAAACTTTGCCTGACAGAACGAAAATGACAAGAACGGCGATCCCCAGATAGGGGCTGGAAATTACAAGATTGGACACGAGCAATCGCTTTCAGGATTTGGGGGCTTCTTCATTGGCATTGCGGGCAATTTAGCCTAATGTCCGCGCAACGCCAACCATTCGCAAATAGAAGATTTTATTATCCCAGTGTCAGCTACCCCTTCGCCCAAGTCTGCCTTGCTCGATCGCGAAACGCCGTCCATTCTCAAGTTGGCGGGTTTTCTGTCTCTGTCCGGGCTGTTTTCCACCTCGGCAATTCTGATTGACGCCAACATGGTGGGGCCGATTGGCGATGAAACGCTGGCAGGCCTTGGCCTGTGTGCGGGCCTGTATGGCGTCTTCATGGCGCTTTTGTTCGGACTGGGGTCGGGCGCGCAGATTCTGCTGACACGCGCTTTTGGTGCGGGGGATATGCACCTCTATTACAAGAGGCTCCTGCGCATGATGGCGCTGGGGCTTGGCCACAGCATCATTCTGGTTATGCTCTTTCGCTTCAACATCAATTTTCTTGTTGACTGGCTGGCAACGACGTCCGGCATCGGCTTTGCCGCCAAGCGCTATCTGGCGCTCATGGTTTATGCCCTTCCCCTCAGCTTTGCGGCCTATCTCTTGACCATCAGTTTCGATGTACGGCGACAGGCACCGCGCGAATTGCGTGGCTTTGCCATCGAGTTGCCGCTCAATGTCATTCTCAATGCACTTCTGATCTACGGCTGGTTCGGTGCTCCTGAGTTGGGAATCAAGGGAGCGGCCATCGCCACCCTTGTCAGTCAAAGCGCGCGTCTCATCTATCTGATAGTGCT
Organism: Cohaesibacter marisflavi; assembly: GCF_963665895.2. Lineage (NCBI taxonomy): Bacteria > Pseudomonadati > Pseudomonadota > Alphaproteobacteria > Hyphomicrobiales > Cohaesibacteraceae > Cohaesibacter > Cohaesibacter marisflavi. The sequence goes on from NZ_OY762534.1 coordinate 2,019,312, forward strand.
GACAGTACGCGACATGCGCGTGGCACTGCGGGACAAGGGCCCAGCAGAAACCTCAGGGAGCACAGACTATGACCGTGAAGCACTGCTGCCACGTTCGGTTTTGATACCGGTCATGCTGAATGTGGCCGCGCTCATTGTGGGGGCCCAAGCCTATCAGTTGCTATTTGCCCAACAGCCCTATCTAACCTTTGCGGCTCTGGCGCTGATGACACCGTGGTTGTCCGTTGCCAATGTGCTCGGGCGTGCGGTTGCCATGTCGGCCACACTTACCTGCGCAGATCTGGAGCCCGGCAGCCCGGAATTGCGCAAGGCGATCCGTTCGATTCTGACAGCCCTGCGCTTGCTGGCACCACGCCTTGCTCTGTTGTTTGTTGGCGTCACGCTGCTCGCAGACGCTCTCTCCTGGCATATCTCCGATTGGGTTCGAATCAATTTCCTGTTGCTGATCCCTTATGGAGGCTTGCTGGTTCTGGTGCGCACGGCATCAGTTACCATCGGCGCCATATTGCGTGCGACAGACCGGCCCAAATGGGTATTCTGGGTACAGGTCGGGCTGCAATGGGGCTTCGGAGTGCCGCTCTTGCTCATCAGCACCCATGTCTTTGAGCTGTCGCTCTATATCGTCTACGGCATTCTCATTCTGGAAGAGGCGATGCGGCTCGGCATTATGGCGCTAAGGCTCAAAAGGCGTGCCTTTACCGAGGACCACAGCCCCAAAGGCGACAGCCCTCAGGTCAGAGCCGAATAAGGCGGAACCGGATCATATTGCATGGCCTTTTGCACGGCGCGCGCAAAGTCGGGGCCATACCACTCGCCTACGAGCCAGAGACTCATATCGATACCAGCGGACACGCCCGCGCTGGTCACCAAATTGCCATCGCGCACATAGCGATATTCCCCACGCACATCAGGCTTCTCAGGTCGCGCCTTGACCAGATCTAAAGCGCCGTGATGGGTTGTGATTTTCTTGCCTTTGGTCAGACCGGCGGCGGTGAGCAGCAGTGATCCGGTGCATACGCTGGTCACCCATTGTGCCTCTTCACCGATTTCTGCAATCCAGTTGATAATGGCCGGATTATTCACCTCGCGTCGAGTCCCCTGCCCGCCGGGCACAAGAATCACATCGAGCCCATCCGTCTCGGCCATTGTCTTGTCCGGCAGCACTCGCATGCCTTTGGCGCAAGTGACTGGCTCGGCATCTGGCGCGATGAGCGCCATTTCGAAGAGAGGCTCTTCACCTCTAGCAACGCGAACGGCGTTGGCCATGGTGAACACCTCCCACGGCCCGACAAAATCGAGCTCTTCAACATCCTCGAATATCAATATCCCGATTTTCATACCCATAAGCGCCGCCTTGTCACTTCAATCACGAGAAAAACAGGCCCACTATGGAGCGTCTTTTTCCTTCCACGCAAGATCAAAATATGCGAAGGAGAAATCCTTCCTTGCAGTCTCCCTTTTTTATAAAAAGCACAATTCATGAAAAACAGTAATATTGCCGCCTATGCTCCCTTGGCCCTTGCAACCCTGTGCTGGGGTGGGAATGTTGTGATTGGGCGCGCCGTTCGGGGCGATTTGCCTCCGCTTGGCTTGTCCTTCTGGCGCTGGTTCTTCTGCTGCCTCATTCTTTTGTTTTTCACCGCTCGCAAGTTACCCGCCAACTGGCCGGTCATACGCAAACACTGGAAGCTGTTGCTTGCCATGTCCGCCACGGGCATTGCCGCTTTCAACCCGCTGCAATATCAGGCCCTGCACAGCACCACGGCCATCAACTCGACGCTGATTCTGGCCACCTGCCCTGCCATCATGGCATTACTCTCGGTATTCATCCTCAAGGACAAACTCGGCTTTGCGCAAATTGCCGGAATTCTGATCTCCTTTTTCGGAGTCATCTTCGTCATCACCTCCGGTGAGCTGACAACCCTGTTCCATCTCACATTCACTGTCGGCGACATCTGGATGGTCGGGGCAGCTATTGTCTGGGCGCTTTATTCGATCACGGTCAAGTTACGCCCGGTAACGCTGGATCCGCTGGTCATGCTGATGGTGATTACCGGTCTCGGCGCGGCGATCCTCTTTCCGCTCTATATCTGGGAAACCCTCACCTATCAGCCAGTTACGCTCACGCCAACGAATTTGGCCGCTATCGTCTATGTGACATTCATTGCCTCGCTTCTGGCCTATTTCAGCTGGAACAAGGGCGTTGGCCTCATCGGCCCTTCAAAGGCGGGTGTATTCATTCACCTGATGCCGGTCTGGGTGGCGATTCTCGCCTTCTTCCTGCTGGGCGAGCGCCTGCAGGAATATCATCTGGTGGGCATTGCCTTTATTGCTGTTGGTATCGTGCTAAACAGCAGGCGCGCGCGTGTGTGAATTCTTCTCACATCTGCATGGACAGCGCTATACCGCATAATATATAGTCTTGACACGCAAAAACAATATTTCCGTTTGTTTTGCTTCAAGTCGAGCGCGCCGGGGGTCACTTGATCCTTGCAAACTCCCCTTCCCCTTATTCAGCCGCCAAAGGTGCTGCGTTGCGCTTTTGCGCGCACTTAGCGTGCTGGTTTCGGTTCCATTGCTTGAGGAGACCCAATCAAAAATCAGGCAACCTTTTTAATCGGGGGGCAGATGTGCTACCGTGCAAATATCATTGCTGATCAGGGGCAACATTGTGACTCTCGACTAAAGAAGTGTTCATTCTTTTGAAAACAACCCATTTTTCGGGCTTCGTGAAAAGGACGTTATATTAAATAGTTAAACAGATCACCTGAGTCCATTTTTACGACACAAAACTTGAAAATGCAGATTTGCTATCCGCATTTGATCCATGTCTATGTTTATTGGTCAGATACACCAGTAATGTTCTGGTAACTTTGACCTGGAGGCTTCAATATGAAAATATCGACCATTTCCTGCGAACCTATTTCAGGCCAGAAACCGGGAACATCTGGACTTAGAAAGAAAACACGGGTCTTCATGGAACCCGGTTATCTTGAGAATTTCATCCAATCTGTTTTCAATGCTATTGGTGGCGCTGAAGGCAAGACCTTTGTTGTTGGCGGTGACGGACGTTATTTCAATCGCAGGGCAATTCAGGTCATTCTTTGCATGGCTGCAGCCAATGGCGCAGCCAAGGTGATTGTTGGCCAGCATGGCCTGCTTTCCACGCCCGCCGCATCCAATCTCATTCGCAAATACAAGACAGATGGCGGCCTGATTCTCTCGGCCAGCCACAATCCGGGCGGTATCGATGCCGACTTTGGGGTCAAGTATAATGTGTCCAACGGCGGACCGGCGCCGGAGAATGTCACCGAAGCGATCTATGAGCAGACCTGTTCGCTGACGTCCTACAAAATACTGCAGAATGAAATGGTCGATCTGGGCTCGATCGGAAACAAGACACTGGGCGGAATGGAAGTCGATGTCATTGATCCGGTCAAGGACTATAAGGACTTGATGGCCTCTCTGTTCGATTTCGTTTCCATTCGCAACCTGATTGCGGGCGGCTTCACCATCGTGTTTGATGCAATGCATGCTGTGACCGGCCCTTACGCCAAGGCCATTTTCGAGGGTGCCCTCGGAGCGCCAGAAGGCACCGTGCTCAATGCCGAGCCGAGCGAAGATTTCGGCGGCGGACATCCAGACCCCAACCCGGTCTGGGCGAAAAGCCTGATGGATCTGATGATGTCGGAAAAGGCCCCATGTCTGGGCGCTGCGTCCGATGGCGATGGCGACCGCAACATGATTGTCGGGCGCGGCATCTATGTCACCCCATCTGACAGTCTTGCCGTTCTGGCAGCAAACGCCCATATGGCTCCGGCTTATCGGCATGGGCTTGCCGGTGTGGCACGCTCCATGCCGACCAGTGCTGCTTGCGACCGCGTGGCGGCCAAGCAGGGCATCAAATGTTTTGAAACGCCAACGGGCTGGAAATTCTTCGGCAACCTTTTGGATGCTGACATGGCTACGATTTGCGGCGAGGAAAGCGCAGGCACCGGCTCTAACCATGTGCGCGAGAAAGACGGGCTTTGGGCCGTTCTCCTCTGGCTCAATATTCTGGCCGAACGCCGTCAACCGGTAAAAACCATTCTCGAAGGGCATTGGGCCAAATATGGTCGCGACTATTACAGCCGCTACGACTATGAGGCCATCCCCATGGATGCAGCCAACCAGTTGATGGATGATCTGCGCGGTCAACTTGATAAACTCGCTGGTAAAACACTTGGCTCTCTCACGATTAAGAATGCCGACGAATTCTCTTATAATGACCCAGTGGATGGATCCGTCAGCAGTGGTCAAGGCATTCGCGTCTGGTTTGAGGGCAATGCGCGTGTTGTCTTCCGCCTATCCGGTACGGGCACAGACGGCGCCACCTTGCGCGTCTATCTGGAACAATATGTGGACACACACGGCAACCACAGCATGCCACCGGAACAGGCTCTTAAGCCGCTGGTCGAATCCATGTTGGAACTGACCGATCTGAAGGGCCGCATCGGTCGCACAGAACCCAATGTGATCACCTGATCTCAAGAGAAACGGCGCGCGGCCCTTTTGGCGCTCAAGCCGAACAAGAATCGAAATATAAAGGCGGCTCCCGATATGGGGCCGCCTTCTTTCTATCCATGCAGATTGTCACAGGGTCGTTCACCCCACCTTGCGCACTTCCCCCATGAAGCGAACCAATTCTTCGCGTAAATTGGCCAGACTGCCTTCCTGCTGAACCAGATTTTCGGAAACTGCCAGCACTTCCTTGGCAGTTTCTTCCGTAATCGTCGTTGCTTCCTTGACTTCGGAAACACCACGGCTGACATCCTGCGTGCCGACCGCGGCTTCTTCGATGTTTGATGAAATTTCCCGTGTTGATGCACTTTGCTGCTCGACGGCGGCCGCAATGGCGGTGGAAATTTCGCTCACCCGTTCAATCGTCTTGGAGATATCATCATTCGCACGCACCGCGCGTTCTGTCGCCTGTTGCAGCCCGCTGATCTGGCCCGAAATCTGCTCCGTTGCCTCGGCGGTCTGGGCTGACAAATTCTTGACTTCCTGCGCCACAATGGCAAAGCCCTTGCCAGCTTCTCCGGCACGCGCAGCCTCAATGGTGGCGTTCAGAGCCAGCAGGTTGGTTTGCGCGGCGATATCGGAAATAAGGGAGACGACTTCGCTGATCTGCTGGGAAGCTGTTGCCAGACTGGAGATCTCGCCACTCATATCATGCGATTTCTCAACAGACTGACGTGCGATGCTACTGCTATTGACCACCTGCGAGTTGATTTCCGCGATGGCATCGGTGAGCTGCTCGACAGCTTCTGAAACAGACTGCATGTTGGCTGAGGCCTGCTCGGCCCCGGACGCCACGATCAGAGATTGTTCCTGTGCGCCATGAGAGGCGGTAGACACTTTCTTTGATGCCCCCTGCAGATTGGAAATCATGCCGGTCATGCTTTCGACGATGTGGTCCAGCTCATGTTCGAATCTGGTACCCATTTCATCAAACTGGTCGTGGCGTTGCTTGATCTTCCATGTTGCACGGTTGATACTTTCAGCCGCACGCTTGAAATCACCCACCATGCCTTTTTCAGCGATCAGGCGAAAATGCTGGTTGCGCGACACATAGTCCAAACAGGCTTTTGATTCCCGGATGTAAGCGTCGGAGCGATCGATCATCTGATTGATCGCATGCATCAACTGGCCCATTTCTCCCTTGTCATCGATATTCGTGATGCGCACGGAAAAATCGCCATCTGCGACCGCCTTACAAACCTCCATCGCCTTTCTGATGGAAGCGGACTTCTTAACAAAAACCATCTGGTTTCTCCTCCGGAACATTAAACCGCTTGATAATGATATTCTCACCTATCAGCGGTAGCCCCGCCTCTTTTTCTGCCCCAAAGTTGCGATAAACTCATCATACTGAAGGCCCTTTTCAGCCAAAAGCGAATCGATGACCTGCATGCCGGCTTTCAGTCCATCCTTTCGGTTGGTAACCGATTTCTCAGCGGTGCGTATCTTCTCATAGAGCGGGATCACATGATTCTGAAGTATTTCCTGATCTGGCACTCGCCGATTGGAATGGAACCCGCTGACCTTGCCCTCATTGTTCCAACTGGGGGTCACATGTGCATAAACCCAGTAGTGATCGCCGTTTTTACAGCGATTATTGACATATGCAAAGATCTCGTGGCCGCTCTCGATGGAATCCCAGAGAAGTTTGAAGATGGTCCTTGGCATATAGGGATGGCGGATCAGATTATGCGGTTTGCCCAGGACTTCTTTTTCTTTGTATCCGGAAATATCGAGGAATATCTTGTTTGCATAAGTCAGGCGCCCCGATAAATCGGTCTTGCTGACGATGATGTCGTCATCACCAAAGAATCTTTCTACACCAGTTACTGACTGCTCAACAGACATGGGTCAGAAGCCTTTTTACTATAGTAATACTGTACAAATCCGACAATATTGCCCAATTTATTCAATAGGCAATATTAGCATGGTTAGTTTCACTTAAAGCCGGTTAATATTGACTAAACGGTAGAAATTAATTGATTTACCTATATTTTTAGCCATTTCTCGACATTAATGCGTGGAAAACTATGTAATTCAACGTAGCAAACAAAGGGTTACGCAAGCCTTTCTTGCAACGAAAGTTACTTCACAATTCCCTAATTTCCACAGGATTAGAGTATAAGAGTCCATTTACACTTCATAATAATCATATTTGCTCAAAAACATTTCTTCTATACTATTCTTTTTTCCTATTCTTGCATGCGATCCTCTGGCTGTCATATAAGTGTTAAAACACGTCGGGATGGCCGAAAACCTTTGGTATTCTTGATATTTTGTCTTTGCGCCGAAGTAGGCTCATACCAGCCAAGCCGCTTGCAGCACATCCAGCAGGATCTCATAAATGGCAGACCTTAAATTCGACAGGGATTTCTCTCCTGCTTACGGTACAGCCGTAACGCTTGCCCCCGATGTCAGGCGTGTGACCTGCAACAACCCTGGCCCTTTCACCTTCATGGGCACCAACAGCTATATTGTTGGACATGGAAAGGTTGCGATCATCGACCCAGGCCCGGCCGATCGGCAGCATATCGATGCCCTGATGCAAGCCACAGCCGGAGAAACGATCACACATATTCTCATTACGCATAGCCATGCGGACCATTCACCCGGAGCCCGTCTTCTCAAGGAACGGTGTGGTGCCCCTGTCTATGCGGAAGGTATCCATCGCCCCACACGCCCTCTTCACAGGGATGAAGCCAATCCGCTCGATGCGGAAGGCGATGCCAATCTGGACATCGATCGGTTTTTGGGCGATGGAGATCTTGTGCAGGGCGATGACTGGGCGCTGGAAGTGGTGCACACACCAGGGCACACGGTCAATCATCTCGCCTTTGGCTTTACGGATGACAGCGGCTTATTTTGCGGCGACCATGCCATGGCTTGGTCGACTTCAATCGTCGCGCCGCCAGATGGCTCCATGGCGTCTTACATGCATAGCATCAGCAAGCTGATGCTGCGACAGGATCGGCACTACTGGCCTGGACATGGTGGCGTTATTACCAACCCGCATGCCTTCCTTGCCGGTCTCAAATCTCACCGGGAAAAGCGCGAGCAAGCCCTTATTGCACGCCTTCAAGCCGGCGAGAACACCATCCCGGACATGGTCACCACAGTTTACAAAGATGTTGATCCGTCATTGCATGGGGCCGCAGCGCTCTCCATGTTTGCACAAATGGAATATCTCGTAGCGCGGGGAATCGTGCGGTGTATGGATGCAGAAGCGACCCTTTCAGCCCGCTATCAGTTGGTGTAATCCTGTCAGAGGTCTTGAGATTTGGGCCCACTAGCCCGTGGCGCTCTGACCCAAATTCTCCGGTTTGGGGCGAGGAATGGGCCCCCTTTGCAGGCGACGCAATCGTTCAATTTCTTCCAACTTGAGTTCATAGCGCTGCGCATTGGTGTCCAAGCGGCTTTCAATGCCTGCGATGAAGCCCAGAATTCTGCGTGCATTCATGCCAAAGTCGCGAGGGCCCCACAGTGAGGCGGAACGCATATCAAGTCTGGTTTCATCTTCTCCGGCGGGACTGAGGCGGATGCTCACCACATAGCGCAATCCGGTAAAGACGGACCGTGTGTAGGCTTCGTAATATGCGCTACCGTCTTCTTCCTTCTGTTCTTCCGCACGCAATATCTGCCATTCATTCTTTGCCAATTCATCAGCTACCGCCAATTGCATGAGTGCGACTGACTGTGCGTAGCTTTGGCTTTTAAGAGCAGGATAAGCCAGCGCCTGCCGCTCTCGCATATCCAGCGAAGCCACGGACAAGGCATTGTCGGAATCGCCCCGCATTTGCCAGGCAGCAACAAATTCGGGTGGATCGAGTGGATTGGTGGAAAGATCGGAAAAAGGCGGCAGCGTGAAATAGAAATAGCCAAAAACCAGCGAGGGCAAAAGCACCACCAGACTGCGCAAAAATGCCCCCCACAGTGCCCGGCCTCCCTTTTGACCATCAAACCAGATGGCGTGGAAAGCAACCCAGCTTGTCAGAATGGACAACAGCGCCAGACAGACCGACGCTGCAAAACAATAAAGAGCGATCGAAGGATGCAAACCGCCAAACCGCATGAGCAGAAAGGACAGAATGGCCACGGGAATGGAGAGTCTGGCAAACCAGAGCGCCCGATGAGCAAGCCGGGAGGTTTTGAATTTATAAATTCCTGCCATAGCTTACCGCTTCAGCCCTATTCGTAATTGTGCCAAGCCACACCAATCTGCCGCAGCTTAGAACCGATTTGAGGCAATCTCAATTGCCCCAATCGTCAATCACAAGAAAAAAGCAGGGAGCCAGAGGCGTCCCTGCTTGATTGCTTTTCATTTTTCGCCTTTTGACTGGTCAAGCTTCGTCTTAGCCAGCAAGGCCATTCCAGCGCTTTGCAGCCTCTGCAATGCGAGCACCATAAAGCTCGGCGGTGCGATGGTCTGCTGCCGGAGGCGCAACATCAGCTCCCTGGTCTGCATTGGCCTGCGCCATCAGTCCCAGAGTGGAGCCAAGACGGTTCACATCTTCAACGGATCCCTGAGAGCTATTATTGCCAGGCAGGGTGCCGGTAGAAATCCACTGCATGCCATGCTGGGCGGAAAACACAGCAAGCTGGATCAGCGTGTTCAGCTTGTCGCCAGACTGCGACGCAGAACAGGTAAAGCCACCGGCCAGTTTATCCTTCCAGCCCATGGAAGCCCAGACTTTCGAGCTTGCATCCATGAAGGTTTTGAATTGTGCGGAAACAGAACCCATGTAGGTCGGGCTACCGAAAATGATGGCGTCCGCATCTGCCAGTGCTTCCCAATTCAGGTTTTCATCATCGGCCTTGATCTGCTGAACCGACACGCCGTCAACGGCCTCGGCACCTTTGGCAACAGATTTGGCTACAGCTTCAGTATGTCCGTATCCGCTGTGATACAAGACGGCGACGGACGCTTCGCGGACATCGGTCATTTTCATAATTTTCCTTTTTTCTTGCCCATTATCATGGGAATCTTGAAATTGGCTCACCACGTCAAAAAAACAGACGATTAGTTTGATCTCGCCGAAAATAAGAATTGTTAAAATGTTTTCAAATGCATTATATTAATAGCTATGATGAAGAATATCGATTACTTATCGCTCGACGGACGCTCGCTCTACATGATCAAACTGATCCATGAGCACCGCTCCGTAACCGAGGCGGCCAGACTTCTGGGGGTGACCCAGTCTTCGGTGAGCCACTCTCTTGACCGGCTGCGCAGCATGCTGGGTGACCCGCTGTTTCTGAAGGTAGGGCGCGCCATGGTGCCAACGGAACGGGTCGAGACGATGATGGGCGATATCGATTCCGTTCTTAAGGGCATCGAGTCTCTTTATAGTCAGGCCGTTTTCGACCCCCAGAACTCCAGCGACCGCTTTTCCATTGTCTGTAATGACTATGAGCATGACTTGCTGGTGCCGGCAATTTTCGAACGGCTCAAGCAGGAAGCCCCCCATTGTTCGCTCAAGACTTATCAACTGAACATGGCCATCCGGAATCCGCTCGAAACGGGCTTCACCGATCTGGAGCTTTGCCCCTATGCGCCGGAGGACTCGACTGATCTGGTTGTCAGCAAGTTGTGCGGAGACCGCATGCTGACCTATTACGACCCCACCGTGCGGGAAGCACCACAGGGGTTGGATGATTTTTGCAGCGCCGACCATGCGATCCTCTCATGGGATAGCAACGAAAGCACGTCCGTCGACAAGGCCCTTGCCGAAGTTGGGCGCTCTCGCAACGTATCCTATCTGGGACCGAACTTTTCTTCCGCCGCCATGGTTGTGCGCGGAACCAACATGCTGGCCACAGCGCCTTCGCGCCTCGCAGACTCGATCTTCCGTGGCCTCGCATGGGTTGACCCTCCCCTTGAGCTGGCGCCGAGCGAGTTTTTCATGGTCTGGCACATTCGCAATCGCCATTCTCCACGACACAAGTGGTTCCGCGAGTTGATCAAGACAGTTGCTCGCGACCTGCCTCAAACGAGCGAAGCCTGCCAAAAAGCACTCCAGCGTATCAAGCTAGAGAATGAAGCCAGATTGGTAGCGGATACAAAAGCGAAAGCCCAATCGCCCCGCGCATCATCCGACGCGTTGGCATAAAGGCAAGCTTTGCTGTTTGCCAGTTTGATACGGCCCGTTCAATGCAGCCACAAATATCGCTTCGCCCAGCAGTCCGTTCAGACTTTCCAGCCATCGCCGCGCTGCAGGCGGAGAGCTGGGCGGTGGCCTATCGGTCTTTTCTGCCTCCACATTATATACGCGACCGTCTGACGGCAGATATCTCCGACAGTTGGAAGAAATGCAGACCCAGCGCCCGGGATCTTGTGCTGTTGGCGATCAACACCGAAACTGCGGCGCTTGTCGGCTTCATTTCCGTATGGTGCCGCTCCTCCCCCTTTATTGATCACCTTCATTGTCGCCCATCATGCACCGGCCTTGGCATCGGCTCGCAGCTTTTGGAGGCCGCATTGACGCAGTTGGCCGGGCGAGGCGAGCAGACTGCCAGTCTCTCCGTCCTGATTGGCAATGACGGTGCGCGTCGCTTTTATCTGCGCCATGGCGCCCTGCCTGGCGCCAGAAAGCGGGAGACCCTGTTTGGATATCCCGTAAATGTGGAATATTTGGCGTGGGACGGGCTTCAAACGATTAAACTGGCATTTTGAATGTGTATTTCCCATTTATAGTTTCTGCTCTCTTAAGAAAAGAGGGATCAGGCGGCCTTTCAAGCAAGCCTGCATAAAATAATCAATTTGATAACCATGACCATAGAAGCGATCAATTTGATTTATTGATAGTTTTTACAGGTTGAGCCAAGAGGAAAAGCAGAGAAAGCCTCTCGTTTTTCGATATATGTTATTTGTCAATTGCAACTTAAATTATTATTTACTGATGATATCGTTTAATTGCATCAACCAATAGAGGGTAGAGGCGCGCCCAAACTATGCTGTGTTTGATCTCTTCGATTTCAAATATAGGGCGCAGATAATAACGCAATCACTGAAACACGGTGATGCAGGCAGACAATAAAGAACCGTTGGAAAATACTCATGACTCGAGTCCCCCAGAAATTTACCGAGAAAGCAGTATTCAGTGCGTCAGATGCAATGCAACTGTCTATCCCTTTGTGGGTTCTTGATATTGAAACCTTGCGTCTTCTTTGGGCAAATGACTCTGCTTGCAAACTTTGGCAGGCCGAGAGCGCCCAAGAGCTTATGAACCGCGACCTAAGCCCGGATATCAGCGCGACCGTTGTCGAACGTTTGCAGCAATATCTGGATGCATCCCGCAAGTCCGGCCAGTCCTTTCGCGAACTTTGGACGCTCTATCCGGAAGGCAAGCCCTGCCCGTACCACATTCACATTTGCGCCCATGAACTGCCGGACGGCCGGTTTGGCCTGAGGTTCGAGGCCACAGCTGACGTCAATCGCGTGCCAGAACAGATTAGAAGTGCAGAAGCGCTCAATCATATTCCGGTTTGCATCTCGCTTTTCAATATGGGCGGTCAGTCCCTTTACAAGAATCCGGCTGCGCTTGAAACCTATGGCGACGCGTCGCTGAATTTGCGAGGGCGCTTTGTCAAAAAGTCCGATTATGATCGTTTTATCCGCAATATCAAAAAGGGTCGGTCGATCTCCAAGATATGCGAAGTCAAGACAAAGGACGGCAAACGCTGGCACGAAATCACGGGCATGACCTGTTTTGATGGCCCGACCGGACAGCCTGCTTTCATTCTCACCGAATCCGACGTGACGGAACTCAAGGAAAAGGAAAGCCGCGTTCGCTATCTTGCCCATTATGACATGTTGACCGGCTTACATAACCGCAACTATGTCAACTCCCACTATCCGGATATGATCGAAGGCGCATTTCGCGACAATGAACGGCTTGTCTTCATGGTTATCGGCCTTGATCATTTCAAATCGATCAATGAAACGCTGGGGCACCCGTCCGGGGATGCTCTGCTGAAGCATGTTTCTTCCCTGCTGCAACTTTCTCTGAGCGAAACCGAACAGATCGCTCGCCTTGGCGGCGACGAGTTTGTCATCGTCAAACCCTACGCGTCGACATCAGACCTTGATAACCGCTGCCAGATGATACTGGCCTCCATCAATGCTGAGTGCCGCGTGGGTGATCATATTCTGAGCGCCAATGCCAGTATCGGCCTCGCCCTGTTTCCCGAACATGGCAAGGATCTGCCGACACTTTTGCGTCATTGTGATCTTGCCTTGCATGAAGCCAAGGATAGTGGCCGCAACACCTACCGTTTCTACCGCCCGGCGCTGCAGCACGCAGCCCTTGCCAAGCGTGCGCTTGAGAAGGATCTTGCGCGCGCCGTGGAGAACAAGGAATTTTGCCTTTACTATCAGCCTCGGGTCGATTGCCAGACTCAGAAGGTTGTCAGTGCAGAGGCCCTCATGCGCTGGCAACATCCAGAGAAGGGGCTGGTATTTCCCGGAGAATTTATCGGAGCGCTGGAAGATACAGGCCTGATCCATCGGGCTGGCGACTGGATTGCCGATCGCGCCGGACGGGACCAGAGAAAGCTTGCGGACATGGGTTATGACATTCCCATATCCATCAACATTTCGCCAAAACAGTTTGAACGGCCAGATTTTGTCAATCGGCTAACCGCAGGATTGGCCAAGACAGGCTGTCCGAATGACAGACTGGAAATCGAAATCACCGAAAGCATGCTCATGGGTGTCGGGTTTGACGCCAAGGCCATTCTGATGGATCTGTGCCGCGCAGGTTTCTCCATCGCGGTTGATGATTTCGGTACCGGCTATTCCAACCTCGCCTATATTCAGGACTATCCCATCTCCAGCCTGAAGGTGGATCGCTCCTTCGTCAATATGATCGAAGATCAGAGTTCGGTGATCAATCTGATCCTCTCGCTCTGCCGTCTGATCGGTATTTCCGCCGTTGCGGAAGGCGTGGAAACGATCGATCAATTGGCCTGGTTGCGCATGAACCACTGCGATCAGTATCAGGGCTTTCTCTATTCGCGACCCGTTCCTCTGGAATCGCTTATCGAGCTATTGACATCGCGCCATCAGCGCAAGATGAGGTCCCGTTTGCCGGAAACTCTGGATGCAGAAGTCATCTGGGCCTGAGTTTTTCTGCGGCCCATGCTCTTCTCTTGAGTTTGTTCACAGGTAAAACGCGCCATCGATCAAGCGATCAACTCTACCTTTCAGCGGTAATGCGCTTGCAAAAGGCTTCAGATTTCAACCTCTGGGGCCTTTTGCACATCGGGGCATAGGAACATTCCTAGCGCAGCAGTCTCTTAAGCTTTCACTACGCTCAAGCGCTTTCCTTCCCATTAACGGTCTGAATGGCCTCATTTGAATGAAATAATGGCTAATTTCAGCGCATTGTAGGCTGTTTTCTATCAGTTAAGAGAGCATTAACTCAAAAATTTCACACAAATTCCAATGCTACCTATAGATGCATTCAAAAAATACAGAGAATAGCTAAAGTATATCGTGCATTGAAAATAATTTACTCTCAATGATTGCTATTTGTATAGTTACCTCGCACATATGTACGAGAGGACTTGCGCGGATAAATCGATTTTGCGATTACTTAGGAAAGCAATTGAGAGCGGACCATGAGCGAAACTTCCGACAGATTTCTTCTGCTGCGCGAAACCATCTTCAGAGAAATCAAAGAGGCCGAGAATGTCGAGAAGGCAGTTTTCGAACTGCGTGACGGCTATCGCCTTGGTCATGTGACCTACCATATGGCACAAACCGTGACTGCGGACATGCAGATCGACGCGCCCTTTGTACGCACGACCTACCCACCGGACTGGATCGCTATCTACCTGACCAGAAGCTATGTCACCATAGACCCTGTGGTCAAAGAAGGCCTCAGACGCAGCTTGCCGTTCGACTGGTCAGAGATTGAACCGACTGAAGAAGCCATGGAAATGATGACCGAATTTCAGGTCCACGGCATGGGAGAGTACGGTTATTCTATCCCGATCACCGATAAGGTGGGACGGCGGGCTTTGTTGTCGGTGAACTCCAGAGCGGGAGAGACCAACTGGTCCGGCTTCGTCAAATCATTCCGACAGGACTGGATGGAGCTTGCCCACGTTCTGCACAAAAAGGCCATCATCGAGTTGTTTGGCGATGAAGATCCTGTGCCGGTCCTGAGTCCTCGGGAGCTGGAAATCCTGCATTGGTCAGCAAAGGGCAAGGATTACAAGGAAATAGCTCTCATTGTGGGCATTTCTGAACATACCGTACGCACCTATATGCGTTCAGCCCGCTACAAGCTCAATTGTTCCAACATGTCTCAGGCCGTTGCCAAGGCCATCACCTTACATTTGATCGGCGCCTAGCCCCCTCGCACACGACGGGCCACCAGGCATGAAATCAACACATATGTGCGAAGCTATATGTGTTCATCCATTTATGCGAATTCCATCTTCATTGGTTTTGAAACATTGTAGAGCCATCAGTTTTGCCGATGGAGCTAATAGATGTTTGTGACAATTGAAGCGCATGAATATCATAAATATCCGATTTTAATGGACCGTATGTTCAAGCTGCGCAAAGAGGTTTTCTCTGACCAGCTCGACTGGGATGTTTCAGTCGATGGTGACTATGAGCGCGATATTTATGATGAGAAAATGCCAGCATATCTGGTTTGGTGCAACGATGACCGCACAGAGCTATATGGCTCTATGCGTTTGATGCCGACGACTGGCCCTACTCTTCTTTATGATGTTTTCAGAAGAACATTCCCCAATCAGGTCTCCCTTTCTGCCCCGGGCATTTGGGAAGGCACCCGTATGTGTATCGACCAGGAAGCCATCAACGCGGTCTATCCCTCGATGGAAGCCAGCCGTGCATTCAGCCTGCTGTTCCTTGCGCTTTGCGAATGTGCACTTGATCATGGCATTCACACCATGGTGTCCAACTACGAACCCCAGATGAAGCTGGTCTATCGCCGCGCTGGCGTTAAGGTTCAGGAGTTGGGACGCGCAGACGGATATGGCAAACGCCCTGTTTGCTGTGGTGTGTTTGAAGTTTCCGAGCCGGTTCTTGCTGCTATGCGGACAAAATTGGCGGTCTCATCTACGCTTTACCACAAAAACGGGGTTCATAACGACCCTCTTGAAGTTGCGGCTTAGAGCTGAAGAGCTTGGCTAAAAAGGAGATTTTAGCATGGATGGGCAATTTCACTACTCATCGGCTCAAATCAAGAATGAGATTGAAACCGATCTGAGACGAGCCATGCTTGGTTCAAATGCGATAGGCAATCCCATGTTGTCCTATTTTTTAAGGATGGCAATTGAGGAATTACTTAAAAGCGACAATGGTTTTGTCAACAACATGGAGCAGAAGACAGCATAAGTTCAGAATTCAGATAAGTAGCAAACAATAACCCCAATGAATAAACACATTTGGATACCAATGTCCCCAGGTATTCACTTGTTTCATGTAGCTCGGTGCTACTGACAACTTGAGGCGCCACTTTTCCCAAGTGGCGCTTTTTTTCTAAGATCTGACAAGACCTTCACTTGCGAAAAGTACGGACTGTGGCGATCAGTCCCACTGGATCCCCTCCATCCGAGGACATTCGCATAGAGTAGATGACGGCCAGTCTGTCAGAGTAAACGCACCTCCCTTCCCTCATAGAGAACGCATTCGCGCTGGCAGGTCTCTTCCGGACCAACTCGCATGGAGAGAATCGTAGATTTTCAGGCCCATGAAATTACCGGTTCGTCCATGTTAATGCCCCCGATCTTTTGTATAATTTTATCAAGAATTTGAATAAGGGTTGGAGCCCGTCTCACAGCCCTGTCCGAGGAAGCATATGGCAAGGCACACCACTCCTGTTGATCGAATTCAGATCATGAAACAGGCGGGGTATCAAGGAGAGGACGGTTGAGATCATCCGACGGGTGAAACGAGGATCAACCGGATATGTCGCGCCATCAAGGACAGTTCATTCGCGTTACGACAATGCCGGTTGCGAGGACCCCAGTTCGGGTCAGCCGGCTTTTGGAAATACATCTTACTTGTATATCTTAGGGAGGTTCCTGTGAAACTGAAGATGACGATTTTGGCTACACTCATGGCCGCTACCAGTCTTTCCGTTGCCAATGCTGCCGATTTGCGCATGTCATGGTGGGGAGGCAACAGCCGCCACGAAGCCACGCAAGAAGCGCTGAAATATTGCGGCGAGAAGCTGGGTCATACCATTGCTCCGGAATTCACCAGCTGGAATGGCCATCTGGCCAAAGTCACCGTACAGCTTGCCGGTGGCACCGAAGCCGACATCATGCAGATCAACTGGCCTTGGCTGCCCCTGTTCACCAAAGATGGCACCGGCTTTGCTGATCTGAATGATTATAAAGACATCATCGATCTTTCCCAGTGGTCCGAGAGCGAACTCGCTGCCACCTCCGTAAAGGGACACTTGCAGGGCCTGCCGCTGTCCATTACCGGTCGTGTACCCTGGTTCAACAAAACCACCTTTGACAAGGCTGGCCTGCCTCTACCGAAAAGCTGGGATGACCTGCTTGCTGCTGCCAAGGTCTTCCAGGAAAAGCTGGGCGATGGCTACTATCCTTATGAAGCGACCGGCCTCACGTCCCATGGTCTTGACGCCCGTGGCCTGATCCGCGCCTATATCGTTCAGAAGAAGGGTGTCACCATGATTGACCCTGACACTCTGGCGTTGAACTTCACCAA
This sequence comes from Cohaesibacter marisflavi, assembly GCF_963665895.2. Taxonomy (NCBI): domain Bacteria; kingdom Pseudomonadati; phylum Pseudomonadota; class Alphaproteobacteria; order Hyphomicrobiales; family Cohaesibacteraceae; genus Cohaesibacter; species Cohaesibacter marisflavi. Next base: position 2,036,590 of record NZ_OY762534.1, read on the forward strand.
AGAAGATTTCGTCGATGGCCTGAATTTGTACAAGACATTCTCCGATGAAAAAGTCATCGTGCCTTGGAAAACCGTGGCAGCGGCCGGTGCCAACGTGCCTCTGCACGAAGATCCGAAATGGGCCGACGGCCGCATTGCCGGGACCTATCAGTGGGACACCACCTATCACAAGATCGCAGACCCGATGAAGGAAGGTCAGGAGCTGGTGCCAGCCCCGATTCTCAAGAATGCAGATGCCACCAACGACGGTGTCTTCCGCAAACCTTCCATGCTGTTCTCAATTTCCAAAAACTCGGAAAACCCGAAAGCTGCAGCTGAAGTCGTCAACTGCCTGCTGACAGATACGGGTGCAACTGACATACTGGGCACCACTCGTGGTATCCCTGCTTCCAAGGTAGCCTTCAAGCATCTGATGGACAAAGGCGCAATCGAGCCGATCCTTCTGAAGGCCCACAATCTGGTTCTGGACGCGTCGGGTCCGGCCATTTCCGCCTATTTTGACCATCCGAAAGTGGAAGAAGCCTTTGGCGACGCCATCGAAATGTTCGCCTATGGCGAGCTGACGGCCGAGGAAGCCGCTGACGAGATCGTCATGGGCATAAATGAAGCTCTTGAAAAAGAGAGAAAATAAGCACGGTCAGAAGTTCATGGGGGCGCTTAAGAGCGCCCCGTCTGCCTGATAGCAGAGGGGAGAGGCTCGGTGTTTCGGCATCGGGTCTTTTCTTTTATGGGAAGCTGTAGGCGGGCATGATCGCTCTGGCCCAGCCGGTGGCTTAGCCAAGAATGCGGCTGCGAGCCCGCTTGGCAAGCGAAGGGCGCGTACCGTCGCCATTGTTGGTGAGCTTGTAATCCTGCTTTTGCATATATTCGATGCTGGAAGTCAACAGGCTGCGCGAAATCTTGCCCACGGCACGGAATTCGGCAATCGTCCGCAAGATCGGCTTGAGATCCTGCCGCATGGTCAGAGCCTGAAAGACACTCTCGTCATACCCTTTGACAAGAGAGCTGAAAAGATTGATGTCCCGAGGACGATGCGCATCAGAGCCATAACTGCGCCCCACGCCAAGCGGCATGAGTTCCTCAGGGAATTGCGTGGTCTTTTCCACCTGATCCTTGAATTTGGTGCGCGGCAACGCGTCCAGCGGCACTTCCAGAAACGACCCGTTGGATATTTCAATATAGTCAAAATGCGAAAGCAACTGGCAGGCCCTGTCAAACCCGATACCGCTCACGATACCAGTGCCGCTCGGCGAGAACGGATGCGGTAGAATGGTCACGCAGTCAGGAGATTGCAGGCTTACGGCATCATGAATGGGCCATGAGAAGGCCGGGAACGCCTTGAGAGCACTCACCAGAGCGGCGCGGCTTTCAAACAGCTGAATGACCTCGACCCCTTCGCGCGAGATATTCTCAACGCCCGGCACAATGGTCAAGTCAAGCTCGTAATGCCCGACCATCTCGCATAAGAAATCATAGGCTTCCAGCGGCTGCTTATAGGCATGCTCGGTCGAGCATAGCCCATCCAGATGCGCGGAATAGCGAGAAAGCTGAGTGGCAATGCGGCGACGCTTCGCATGAGGACGCCGAAATACGTTCGCATGAAAATGCGTATCAATCGCAAAGCTCTTGTCTGGCTCATACAACCCCATATGGGAGTGCCTCTCCTCTCCGCGCAGGCCAAATGCTGGCCGACCTCCTTGATAAGTGTATCAAGAGGCAAGCTTACAAGCCAGCCTTTTGACTAACACATTAGCGTTAATCGGCAGGGTTTTTATCAAGGGGCCACCTGAGCACGGGCCGTGTTGTTCAGGGCTTGCGCTTGAGCACCTGTCTGAAAAGAATGACGAAATAGACCAGATAGTAGGCCAGAAAAATGATGGCAAATATGTTGATTGGCAAATTGCTCTGGGCATAAAGCGAGCAGATATAGACGATGAAATAGAGATATTTCACCCTCAGCACATAGGGCATGGGCACTAAGAGCAAATTGCAGATCACCATCAGATAGATTGTGTGGCTATAGAAGAAGGCAAACATGACGTTGGCCAGTATGCTGGCATCCAGCCACCATATGGCGCCCAACGCCACCAGAACCACACCAAACTGATCTGCAAAGATATCAACCAGTGAGCCACCATGACTGTCAGCCCGGGTCTGCCGCGCCAATGGTCCGTCCACCGCATCCATCAGGACATAGAGCAGAAATCCACCAGCAGCCACCTCCCAAAGCGCAGCAGGCATAGCCACAGCAAAGGACGCGAACAAGACGCCAACCAAGCTGATTGCAGTGGGCGTCACTCCCTTGCGCGCCAGAAATCGAACGAGCGGGCGGAATATCAGATCCCTTTTGGCGGCAAAAGCGGCCTGTTTTTCCGCTTCCCCCTTGTTGAAATAGTCCAAAATCTTACACCCGGTTTTGATCTTTCTCGTGTTCTTTATAGCAAATGCCGAAAAGATCCACTCTGATTATCCGCTAAGCTGCCCTTTAGGCTAGAAATAATCTCAGTGATACAAATTTATTCACCATTTGCCTTTCTCCTATTTAAAATGGATTGCAACAATTCCAAGAGAGGCCTAAACCCTTATCTGGAAAAATCACTGGAAACCGGCCACGAAATGGCCCTTTTCAGGCGCGATAAGACATCTTATATCTTCGGATAAAGGATGCCCCTTCTTTGAGGTGAGAAACACTTGGAAATTAGTGTTTGTCTTTAAAAGAAAATAGTGACTTTATGTGCTATGTTGCGGGCGAGCTGGCTTAAGGTGGACCAGCGCAAGGTGCTCGATGGCACATCGGTCTTACAAAAAGAAGAAAGAGACTGGAAACCGTGATTTTTGGTCGAAAGAACAAGCCCAAGTTTGCCGAGCGCATGCGCGTATTGCTGTGGCCGCGTCGTAGCTGGAAACGGTCTGGCGTCTATTATATCAAGCGGGTCTTGCGCTTGACAGGGTCTCCCTATGCCATCGCGGCCGGGGTTGCGGCTGGTGTCTTCACCTCTTTCACACCTTTTCTGGGATTTCATTTTCTCATCGCGTGGGCCATCGCCTTCTTGATCGGCGGAAACCTGCTCGCTGCTGCAGTTGGCACTGCGGTCGGCAACCCGCTGACATTTCCGTTCATCTGGAGCGCGACCTATTCCACGGGTTGTATGATACTGGGACAGCCGATCATGCATCACAAGATTCATGCACTGCAGCATGGGCTCTTGTCGCAGTCGCTCTCGGCTATTCTGCCAACAATAAAGATCATGGCCGTGGGTGCCTTGCCAGTTGGCATCGCGGTGGCGCTGATCTTTTATTATCTAACCAGACACGCCGCCCGGTCCTATCAGCATCGCCGCAAGGCGCATCTGGCGCGCAAAGCCTTTGAGGCTGGACGTTGGCGCAAGGAACTGGCCGAGCATACAACGGATATCACCTCCAAGGCCACAAGCAGCTAAATCAGATCATTGCTGCCGCTAATCAGGCAATTTGCGTCTGCGTTCAGCCGATTGAAGGGCTCAGCCAGCAGCTGCCCGCAGGCGATCACGGACGGCGCGCCGTCCGCAATGCTTTTTTCTATTAAAAAATCGGTCGGATTATTTCGCTTTGTCCGGCCCCGTTTTGGCATCCACCATTGTGGCCTGAATGAAAGCGATTGTTTCCTGCAGCTTTTGCTTTTCCCATTCATTCAGATCAACAGGCAATTGCTTGATGATCCCTTCCCGACCGATGACACACGGCATGCTGAGGGCCACGTCGCCATCATGACCATATTGGCCGCGCAACGTGGTTGATGCGGGATAGATGCTGCGCTCATCCAGCAAAACAGCCTTTGCCATAGTGATGGCAGATTGGGCAACTCCAGCATTGGTCCAGCCCTTGCCGTTGAGCACTTCATAGGCGGCTGAGACAATGCTTGTCTTCACGACATCCGGATCTTGAATATTGCTGGAGGGCGCCAGATAGTCATCAATGGCATCAAACGGAATGCCGCCCACAGTCACATGGCTCAGCACCGGAAAAGCAGTGCTGCCATGTTCACCCATCATGTAGCCGGAAATCGACTTGGGATCGACCTGATAGGTGTCGGCGATCAGCTTCCGCAAGCGGGCTGAATCCAGCATTGTGCCGGTTCCGAAAACGCGGCCCTTGGGATATCCGAATTCGTTTTCCGCAATATACACCATGGTGTCGAGCGGATTGGTGATCAGGATGACGATGGCGTCCTTGGTATATTTGGTGATGCCCGTCATCACCTCGCGAATGACCTCGCAGTTGGTCTTGGTCAGAAGCGTGCGATCAGGTTCGGCCTTGGGGTTATCCGGATCTGGAATAACGCTCGGACCAGCAGCCACAACAATCACGTCAGCATCAGCGCATTGTTCATAGCCGCCAGCCTTGACATCCACATTGTTCATATAGGTCAGGGCCGTTGCCTGTGCCTGATCCAGCGCTTCGCCATAGGCAACATTTTCCAGAATGTCGATCACGCCGATTTCGGCGAACAGGCCTGTCTTCATGGCGTCTGCCAGCACGTAAGAGCCAACATGGCCTACGCCGACAACAACCAGTTTATTCTTGTTCATCACAGTACTCTCTTTTGGGCACATATTGAGCGGCGAGGCCGCCACGTCCCTTGCTTTTTATCTTCCAAGCAGAGTGCTGTCCTGCCTCCTTCGGGCATCGCGGCGAAGCTTTGTTCGTCATGGCGAAAAGTGTGCGGTTTGCCTTTGCGCAGGCCAACCTGACTGGGCTCAAGACACATGGTCTCAGGGCTCGCCCCGATGAGGCAGGAGAACACTCCGATCAGGAAGATAAGACTGAATCCGGGAGGATCTGTCCAACGATAACCGAAAAGACCGTGCTTCTCCAGCCATGGCCCGGTTCCTTCCCCTGATTAACAGCCCGAAAGGAGCTGTGCCCCACCCTCGCAACATGTAGCGAAAGCCGGGGCACACAATCTGCACATTAGGGATGGCTCATTCAGACATGCTGGCCGCCATTGACGTGAATTTCGGTGCCGGAAACATAGGAGCTGGCATCCGAGCACAGATAGAAGACGGTTTCAGCCACCTCGGAAGGCTCGCCCAGACGCCGCAGCGGAATGGTCTCGACAATCTTCTCGGTGCCCGGTGACAGGATCGAGGTGTCGATTTCTCCCGGTGCGATGGCGTTCACCCGAATACCGTGCGGACCAAAATCGGCGGCCATTTCGCGGGTCAATGTAGACAGCGCCGCCTTTGACGTTGCGTAGGCCGTGCCAGCAAAGGGATGCACGCGCATGCCCGCAATGGACGTAACATTGACGATGGAGCCCTTCGCGGCACGCAGCTCTTCGATCAAGCCGTTTGCGAGCATGATGGGCGCAACAAAATTGACCGTGAAAACGGTGTGCCACAAGTGCGGCGGAGTCCGGAGACTATCGAGCCGCTGGCCATTTTCGTCCTTAGGGCTGATGGCCGCATTGTTGATCAGCGCATGCAGCCTACCGCCTTCCGATTCCAGGCGTTCCTTGACGACGCCGATTGCCCTGCCGATGCTTGCCAGGTCACTGAGGTCCACCTGAATGTGGTTCTCCTTGCCCATCGGCCAGGGGCATTTTTCATCAAAGGGCTGTCGGGAACAACTGAGCACCCGCCACCCTGCATCAGAGAAGCGCTTTACAGTGGCGTGACCGATGCCACGGCTGGCGCCGGTAATCAAAAGGGTTTTTCTCTCGTTCGAACTCATATCTGGTTCTTTCCAATGGAAGCTGCGTACTTGTGCACTATCGTTTTTATTGAAATGGGAACGGGCAAACCGCCCCTCAGGCTAGATATCCTTGATGGCCTCTCGCAATCCGCTCATGAAGAAGTCAAGCGCATCGGCACCAAATGCCAGCGGCGGGCGGATTTTGAGCACATCACCGCCCGGGCCGGACGCACTGATGAGGATACGCTTTTTCTTCAGCGCATTGACGAGGCGGGCAGTCCGCCCCCTTGGATCATCTCCGGCAATCTGCACACCGATAAACAAGCCACTGCCGCGGATGTCGCAAATGTCATCCCCTTCTCTGGCAAGACTTTTCAGATCGGCACGGAAGGCACGACCGGTTTCTAATGTCTTTTTCAGCAGACCTTCATCACGAATGATATCCCAAACGGCCTGCGCCGTGGCGATGGCCGTGGTGTTGCCGCCGAACGTGTTAAAATAGCGGGTGCGTTCACCAAACTCGGCCACGACATGAGGCCGCACAACCAATGCCGCAACAGGATAGCCGTTGCCCATTGGCTTGCCCATGGAGACCATATCCGGCACTACACCATGCCGAATGAAGCCCCACATTTCCTCGCCCGTGCGGGCAAAACCGGGCTGCACTTCATCAGCTACGAAAAGGCCTCCGGCTGCCCGAAAGGCGTCAACCGCGGGTTTGAGGAAACCCTTGGGGTGGCTGAAAATGCCGTCAGAAGAAAAGATGGTGTCGACATAGAGAGCTGCGGGTTTGATGCCTCGTTCTGCCATGGTGGCAAGCGCCTTTTCCACGTTGGCACGCATGATTTCGCCTTCCTGCTCGCCATGCTGACCGGTCGGGGCGGGAATGGTGAAGACATTTTCATCTTTGGGGGCGCCTGCGCCCAGAGAAGGAGACATGGCTGCCAATGCGATGGTGACGCCGTGGTAGGCATTCTCCGTCACGATGACGCCGGTACCGCCGGTTTTTACCCGGGCAATGCGCAGTGCCAGGTCGTTGGCTTCCGAGCCTGTGCAAGTGAACATGATGTGAGACAGGGGATCGGGAAAACTCGCCAGAAAATCTTCTGCAAAATCGACAATGTTATTCTGCAAATAACGTGTGTGGGTGGTTAGCATAGAGGCCTGCCTGGCCATGGCTTCCACCACGCGCGGATGGCAATGGCCCACACAGGCAACATTGTTGTAGGCGTCAAGATAGGCTGTGCCCTCTTCATCATAGAGCCACACCCCTTCCCCACGCACCGGATGGAAGGGCTCTTCATAAAACAGGCGATAGGCTGGCCCAAGCGTGTCGGTGCGGCGTTGCAAAAGAGCTTCATCGCCCGCAGACAGGATTGCCTGCCCCGGCACGAAGGCATTCGCCATGGACTGGTCTTGCGGCATCAGGACATCTCCTTGTGTGGTTTGGCCTCGGCTCTATCAGCCAGAGCCTCATAGAGCCCATTTGTATCCAGATTGGTCAGATGCCTGATCCCATTGGAAGCCAACGCCAGATTGCGCGTGATATAGGCCCTGTTTTCCGGATAACGTTGGGCACGCCAATTGGCGACCGTGATGATAGTGGCAAAGCGGGCTGCGACAAAATCAGCAGACAACTCAACCTCGGCAGGGGTCAGAGGACAAATGCTGTGCCAGCGGGCAAGGAACCGTATGAGGGATGCTCCGACATCGGAAAAGTCGAGCTGATAGCCCGCAGCGATCGCCAGTTCGCAAATGCGGGGCGAACGCACCATGTCGCCAAAATCCAGCACGCCGATTTCCAGATCAGTCTCATCTTCGGCCACCAGATTTTGCGGATTGAGATCTCCGTGAATGACCTGCCATGGCAAGTTATCAAGACGTGGCGCTATTCTTTCATCAAATGCATCAATCGCCGTTTCGACCAGTCCCCGCTGTTCTGCCTCTTCGATAAGGGGCAACATGGAGCGCAGGGTTCCGGCATTCTTGATGTCCCAGATCAGATAGTGATCAGCTCCGGGATGCGCGAACTCTTTAAGGGCATTGACCAGTTTCGCACCCGCAGTGGCAACCGCAATTGCCAGATTGGGCGATTTGGGAAGCGTTGAGCTGAGGCTTCCTTCAACATAGCTTAGAAGCCGCGCACGGGAGCCGTTTTCCAGCTCCTGCCACAGCTCTCCCGAAAGCGTCGGCACGGCCCGTGGCACGCGCAGGGATGGCGCCGTTTTTTCCAGATGCAGCAGAGCCTTGGTCTGGAAATCGGTTTGCTCTTCCGGTTCCATCTCATTGGTGAATTTGAGCACATAACCTTCGCCGTCATCCGCGCGGAGCAGGAAATTGACATCGCGCTCAGAGGTCAACTGCTTGAGGCTACCGGTGAGACCGAAGGTCGTTTTGGCAATCGCGCAAGCCTCCTGCTGTGAAATCGCGGGTGGAGGCGTCGTAAGAAGCGATCCGATATCTGGGTCTACAGTGGTCATTGGCCGGTCTTCTCCAATTATTGTGTCTTTATAAAGAGCGCTGTGATGATGGCCATCAGGTATAAGGTTGTCAGTAAGGGTAAGTTGTTTGGAAAGAAACGGGTTCGAGTGGCAGAAATTTCACCCCCGATACGCGCCTCTTGATCATGTGCCATCCGACACCTTGTCGAGCATACGTACCAGCGGAGCGCCTCCCAGAGTCAGGTCGCGCTCAACAGCAATGGCGACGGCCTCGACATCCTTGTTGCGCACCGCTTCGAGAACCTCGTAATGGTGATCGATCATTGCCCGTCCGGCTTCGAGATAGCCATGAGCAATCAGAGGACTGGTTTGCAGCCAAAGGCGGCGCAGCACTCCATAAAGCACCGGCATGGCTGACATTTCGACCAGCTTGAAATGGAATTGCTGATTGAGAGCCGCGCCGCGAACGCCATCGCCTTCGGCCATGGCTTCTTCATTCTCGGCGATCAGGCTTTCAAGCGCGGTGACATCGGACAGGGTGGCATATTGCGCGGCGGCCTTGGCGCTCATGACTTCCAGTGGCAAACGAATTTTGCGGATTTCCTCATAGCGCGCGCGGCTGAGAGTCGTGACATGGATAGAGCGCGGCGAGCTGTAGATAACGGCCTCGTCATAGTGCAAACGCAAAATGGCATCACGCACTGGCGTGACGCTGGTCTGCATCTCTTCAGCCAGCTCCCGGATTTTCAAGCGCTTGCCCGGAAGATAGTGCCCTTTGAGCAGAGCCTCGCACAGCCTGTCATAGACCATATCAGAGAGCTTTTTGCCTTCTTGTTGCGATTGCATGTTCAAACTCTATCCAGTTACAGTGTTTCACGTAGTATGGAGGCCGCACTTTTGGCGATCTGCGTCGCGAACTATGGCGAGCTCCATTTATGATGCATCGTAATTATATCTTGATGCATCATCTTAATCAAACACAATTGTCTCCTCGCCCTCGCCGATCTGCGACTCGCCAAGGCGCCCTTTTCTCAGGCAAGAACCGGATGCTTCATACGCACCAGTTGGGCCCCTGCCCTTGTTGATTTTCAACACGAAAAAGAATGGGCGTGGCGCGTCGGAGGCATGCCCCCGAGGCGCCACAGCCCTTATGAAATGCCAGGCCCGACGCTCTTTTGCATCGCGCCACCGGTGCGCATACGCACCAGCATGATCAGACAGGCAACAAGAATGGTGCCAACAATGAAGACAAAGGCCGCGGCTGCAATGGCCGGAGACACATTCTCGCGAATGGTGGAGAACATCTGTCTGGCCAGCGTGCGCTGGTGAGGCCCTGCGATGAAGAGAGTCAGGATCACCTCATCAAGCGATGTCGCAAAGGCCATCACAGCCCCAGACAGAATGCCGGACAGGCTGAGCGGCAGGGTCGTCGTGCGCAAAACCGTGGAGGGCGACGCCCCAAGGCTGGCGGCGGCCAACTCGACGCGAGGGTCGATACCCGCCAATGAGCCTGACACGCTGACATACACGAACGGCATAGCGATCACCGTATGCGCCACGATCACACCCAGATAGGAGTTGGCGATGCCCACATGGACGAAGAAGACCTGCATACCCACACCAAGCACCACAGCGGGTACCACCATTGGCAGCAAGAAAAAGGTCTTGAGCACTCCTGCAAACAGCGAAGAATAACGCCGCAGCCCTAGCGCAGCCAACGTGCCAAGGGTGGTTGCAAGCACAGTCGTGCCGCCACCGATGATCAGACTGTTGGCGATGGAGCGGCGCCAGACTGGTTCGGTCACCAGCTCAGTCAACCAGCGCATGGACCATTCCGGCACCGGATAAGTGAGCAGCGCACTAGAGGTGAAGGCCAGCGGCAGAATGGCTGCCAGTGGCGCAATCAGAAACAGCATCACAAGAATGCCAAAGGCTTTTTTGACTGTTGGGAACATTACGCGACTCCCTTCTTTTCAGCCGAAAGACGTCCATAGACGACATAGAGCAACAAGGTGATCGAGAGCAGAACCAGACCGAGCGCCCCAGCCATTCCCCAGTTTGCCGATTCCGTTGCATAGAAGGCAATCACGGAGGAAATCATCTGGTCGGACGGGCCGCCGATGAGAGCCGGTGTGATGTAGTAGCCAATCGAAGACATGAAAACCAACAGCGAGCCAGAGGCAATGCCCCTTGCCGAGAGAGGCAACATGACTTTGAGGAAGGCGACGATCGGGTGTGCTCCTAGCGAAGACGCCGCCTGCATGAGATTCCCCGGCATGGACAAAAGCACGCTATAGATCGGTAGCACCATGAAGGGCAGCAATACATGCGTCATGGCGATGATGACACCTGTGCGTTCGAAAATTAGCGGGATGGGCTGATCGGTAATCCCCAGAGCCTGAAGGGCTGAGTTGATAAGGCCGTTATTCTGCAAAATGATGAACCACGCCGTGGTGCGTACCAGAAGCGAAGTCCAGAGCGGCAGCAACACTGCGGCCAGCAACACGTTGCGCAACCAGCCAGAGGTGGAAGCGATCACCATGGCGAACGGCAACCCAATTGCCAGACAGGACAGCATCACCGACAGGCTGATGACGAATGTCCGCGCCAGAATGGTTCTGTTGGCCGAGACATCTTCGGGCAAAGCCACAATCTGATTATGTTTATCTCGGCCATAATCAAGCGCTGCAAGCAGATAACGGTCAGTATAGGGCGAAGATGCCTGAGCAATGGTGTGCCACCATGCCACCTCGTTCCAGCGCTTGTCGACTTCGCCCAGATTGATCGGGCCATCGGTTTTTCGAATGGCGCGGCGCGTCTTGCGCATGAGCGTTCTGAAGCCGGATTTGGCGCTGTTGAGACGCCGCACGACCGCGCCCATTTCCTGCCGATCCGTCGTAGCACGAATGTCGGCGACAAGTGCGTCCTGCAGGGCGGCGGGAACCGGTGTCTTGCCGTTCCATTGGGCGGCGATGGCGCTAGTCTGGCTCAGGGTGTTGTGAACGACGGGGTCTGATACGGACTGTTTGAGCATGGCGATGATCGGCCAGACAAAAAACAGGGCCAGAAACAGCACCAGCGGAAGCACAAGCGCCGAGGCTTTGAGATGTGGGCCTAGTCTTGCAGTCATGGCAGGATCACCCGTGCATTCTGAGGCCGAAAGCCGATGAAGACCTCATCGCCGGGATCATGCGGCGGCAAATGACGGCCAAGGCGTGCCACCAGCTTTGTGCCATCCACCTCGATATCGGCTCGCAGGTGATCCCCCTGATAGACCACATCGCTGATGCGCGCGGGCATGGCATTCTCCAGCCCTTCGGCACTATCGCCCAGCTCGATATGTTCCGGCCGCAAGGAGAGCAACACTTCTGTTCCGCGGAACAGGGTCACAGGGCTGGTCACTTCCAGATCCTTGCCCGTTTTAGTGGTCACCGAACAGCGGGAATGGTCTCCCTCGCGATATTTGACGGGAATAAGATTGGTTTCGCCAATAAACTCGGCGACAAAATGCGTGTTTGGTCGGTCATAGATATCCTGTGGCGTACCGATCTGTTCGATTTTGCCATGGTTGAACACAGCAATGCGGTCGCTCATCGTCAAGGCTTCGGACTGATCGTGGGTGACGAAGACGATCGTCAGGCCCAGATCCCTGTGCAAACGGCGGATGTCATATTGCATTTGCTCGCGCAGATTTTTGTCGAGTGCGCCAAGGGGCTCATCCATCAAGACCACATTGGGCTCAAAGACCAGTGTACGGGCCAGCGCCACACGCTGCTGCTGACCACCGGACAGCTGGCTGGGGAGTTTTTCGGATTGGTCGGGCAACTGCACCATCTCCAGCACGCGATTGACCCGCTCTGCGATCTCCGCCTTGGCGATGCCTCTTCTCTTGAGCGGAAAGGCAATATTCTCAGCCACAGACAGATGGGGGAACAGGGCGTAATTCTGGAACACAACCCCCATATTGCGCTTGTAAGGCGGAGTCCGGTTCAACACGGAGCCTCCGAGCAGAATATCCCCTGCGGTGGGATCTTCAAAGCCAGCCAGCATCATGAGCAAGGTTGTCTTGCCCGATCCGGATGGACCAAGGAGCGAGACAAACTCGCCCTTGTTGATGGTCAGATCGAGATGGTCAACAACGGTCAGGGACCCGAAGACTTTGCTGACTTTTCGGAATTCAATATATGGCTGCTCGGTCATTTTTCTTCCTGCAACGTATGACAAGACAGTCTCGGGACAAGCCGGTCTATCCTACGCCTGAGATCACAAGGCAAACGCACCCGTTCGGGAAAGCTCTCGCCTCTCGTGAACAAACGGATGAGAATGCGTGGAGGAAGCGCATGAAGCGGGGCTGTGCTCCATGCGCTTGCCTTTTGCCTTACTGGGCGAGCCAGGCGTTAAAGCGCTGGTTCAGGGCTTCGGAATTATCGATCCAGAAATCGATATTCAGCGAGAGCGCCTCTTCCAGGTTTTCCGGCGTGGTCGGCACATCGGCCTTATACTCATCCGGCACCATGCTGGAGGCTTCCTTGTTGGTCAGCCCGTAAGCGATATATTCAGGCAGTTTTGCCATGTTTTCCGGCTGGCTGGCAAAGGCGATAAAATCCTGAGCAAGCTCCTTGTTTTCAGCATCCTTGAGGATCACCCAGCTGTCGACAGCATAGATGGAGCCAGGCCATACGATCTTGAAATTCTTGCCTTCGGTCTTGTTGATGCTGGTGATACGGCCATTGTAGGACGCGGCCATGGCCACTTCGCCAGACGCGAGGAATTGCAATGGCTGAGCGCCGGATTCCCACCAGACCAGATCCGGTTTCAACTCATCCAGCTTGGCAAAGGCCCGGTCGATGCCTTCCGGGGTGGAGAGAACATCATAGAGCTCATCAGCCGGAACACCATCTGCCAAGAGAGCAAACTCGAGGGTGTATTTGGCGCCTTTGCGCAGAGCACGTTTGCCCGGGAATTTCTTCACATCCCAGAAGTCAGCCCAGTTTTTGGGGCCATCACTGAGCTTGCTGCCATCATATGCCAGAGCCAGAGACCAGACGATGGTGCCCACGCCGCAATCACTGACAGCGGCGGGCATGAAGGCATCTTCGCCCCCCATCTTGTCCCAGTCGATCATTTCGAAGATACCGTCATCGCAGCCAAGGGCCAGCTCTTCGGCTTCTACCTGCACGGCATCCCAGTTGGGAGCACCGGCCTTTACCTTGGCCTGAAGCACGCCATAGCCACCATCCCAGCTTTCATCCAGAACCGGCTTGCCGACCTTTTCAGAGAATGGCTTGAAATAGATATCCTGTTGCGCAGTCTGGTAGCTACCGCCCCAGCTTGTGATGGTCAGGTCGCGGGCCTGAGACGCGCTTGACATGGCGCCAAGAGCAAGAACAGACGCCAATAGTGCCCATTTTTTCATGATTTTGTTTCTCCGGTAGGTTGATTGCTTTAAAAAACGCCGGGTTGTCCCGATCTATCTTTAAGGGTGAAATCCTGGGCTGCCGAAGAGGCGCTTAACGCGTCTCGGCAACCTTGTTCAGCGCACGCAGAACGATTGCGAACATTTCTTCAATTTGCTCTGCGGTGATGATCAGTGGTGGGCAGAAGCAGATGGCTTCGCCAATGTTGCGGATGATGCAGCCTTCTTCCTGAATGGCTTCTGCCACAGCCAGTGCCGCCGCTCCGGCCCCTTCCTGCTCCCAAGGGGTCAGCTCAAGTGCCCCGATGAGGCCGATGCCGCGAGAGGAATCCACGAGCGGATGCTCGGCCAGTTTTGCAAGGCCATCAAGGAAGGTCTTTTCAAGGCGAGCGGCATTGCCGACGAGATCACGCTCGATGATGATTTTTACATTCTCAAGGCCAACGGCGGTCGCCACCGGATGCCCCGAAGCCGTGAAGCCATGGGCAAAGACACCGATCTTGTCGGATTCATCGGCAATCGGCTGGTAGAAATTGTCATTCATCATGATGGCCGACAGAGGCATGTAGGATGATGACAGCTGTTTGGAAATGACCAGCACATCGGGTTTGATGTCATAGGTTTCGCAGGCGAACATCTTGCCGGTACGGCCAAAGCCACAGATCACCTCATCGGCTACCAGCAGAATATCATATTTTTTCAGGATGACCTGAACGCCTTCCCAATAGCCCTTTGGCGGGGTGAGCACGCCACCTGCGCCCATGACCGGCTCGCCCCAGAAGGCAGCGATGGTTTCCGGCCCTTCCTTGACGATCAGGTCTTCCAGATCCTTCAGCATGCGAGCGGTGAAGGCCTCCTCGCTCTCACCTTCTTCACCGAAATGCGGGAAGGACGGGCAGGATGTATGGACCATACGATCAAGCGGCAAGTCGAAGCTTGTGTGGTTTGCCGGAATGCCGGTGATGGAGCCCGCAGCAATCGTCACGCCGTGATAGCCCTTGATGCGTCCGATGATCTTTTTCTTCTCCGGCTTGCCCAATGCGTTGGAGCGATACCAGACCATCTTGGCCACGAGATCGTTGGCCTCTGACCCCGACGAGGTGAAATGCACCTTGGACATAGGAACCGGCGCGATGCTGATGAGCAGCTCTGCCAGATCAACCGACGGACCGTTGGTTTTGTAGTTGAAGGAGTGATAGTAAGGCAGCTTTTGCAGCTGAGCGGCGGCCGCTTCAACCAGCCGCTTTTCACCAAAGCCAACAGCGACAGACCAAAGACCGGCCAGCCCTTCGATATAGCGTTTGCCGGTGTTGTCGTAGACATAAACGCCATCGCCGCTTTCAATGACGAGGCCGCCCTTTTCTTCGAACTTGCGCAAATTAACGGCTGGGTGCATGTGGTAGGCGATATCGCGTGCTTCAACTGAATTGGGCGTAATGCTCATGATGCAGATTCCTGATATTCTTTAGTCGACTGATCGTACGAGGGGACCGATAGGCTTCTGAGGGGAGATCCCGCTCGGTACATCATCCAATGTGGATGTCCGCGAATGCGTTAATTGCATGCCCGAATGGACGTGTCTGGAGGGTTTGGTCGGGGCGATGGTCTTTTTGCTGCGATATATTCAATTGGAATTATGATGCATCATGACTATGATTTGATGCATTCGTCTTTTCAAGATCAAATATCCATCGGTTTTCTCGCGCTCCGCGCCGGACGCAAAAATGAATATTAATTCAACATTATCAATTGCTTACAAACAAATTGAAAGATCCATAGACTTTCGCATGATAAAATTCGGTCGAAGCGATGGCTAATTTTTGATCAAAGCCGGATAGTATATTCAAGCCTGTTCAGACTCAGCCTGACGCAGTGAAGCCCCCAAAATAAAAACCCGCGGCCCCAGGCAAAGGATGCCAAGGCAGCGGGCTCATATGATCTTGGCCCGCATCGCAAATGAACGACGCGGAGGCTCATGGTCGATAGTCAACCGATCGCAACGACCAGCTGGATCTCGACCGGCGCATTGCCGGGCAAGGTGGCGACACCTACGGCTGCGCGGCTGCCGATTCCCTGAGGGCCGAGCGTTTCGGCCAGATAGGCAGACGCGAAATCGGCCAGTTTGGAATGGGCGGCAAAGCCCTCCTCTGCGGCGATGAACACGGTCATGCTCAGAATGGCGGCGACCGCTTCGCCCTCAGCAAGCTGGTTGCGGGCTGCGACCAGTGCGTTGGAGCACGCCAGAATCACGGCATCCTTATAGCTCTCGATCGGCTCTTGCGCCTTGACCGGCCCTTCAAGCTGCAGCACGCCAGCCTTGCGCGGCGTCATACCTGAGGTGAAGACAAGATCTCCATGGCGTTTGGCGGCGAGATAGTTGCCCTGCGGGATCGGCGCATCTGTTGTTGGACGGGTCATGTGCGATACCTTTCTACGAGCGTTGCCAGACGTTCAACCGCGGCAACTGAAGCAGCGTGATCCTGAGAAAAATTGAGGCGGATGCTGTTGGCCGTATGGGGGCTGAATTCGGTGCCGGGTGTGACGACGACGCCTGCCTGAACCCGGAGGATTTTCACGAAATCCGCAGGAGAGACAGAGAGATCTGGCAACGCAGGGAACAGGTAGCTGCCAGCCTGTGGCGTGCGGGCGCTGACACCTTCGATGGCGCGGAACAGCTTGAGCAAATCGTCACGAATAGCCTCATGTTCGGCGATACGGTCATCCATCCAGCCGGCGGGTTCATGGAACCAGCCACGCAAGATGGCCTGACTGTAGCCAGCAGCCCGCAGGCTGACGATCGCCTGAAGCTTCTCCATACGCGTGATGATTTTGCTTGAGCCATAAGCAACCCCAAGGCGGAAACCGGAAAGGGATTCGGTCTTGGATGGCCCCATGATGGTGATGACATTTTCCGGATCAATCGGCTCGGCGCGCAAATGGGTGTAGGCGACATTGCTGTAGCGCAAGCGTGAATAGAGCTGGTCGACAATCACCGTTGCACCATAGCGCTCAGCCAATGCGGCAATGCTTGCAATCTCTTCCTTTGAATAGACGACACCAGCCGGGTTGTTCGGGTTAGAAAAGAGGAACAGCTTGGCCCCTGCCTTGAACGCCTCTTCCAGTTCACCGAGATCCAGCCCTGCAGTGCCCTCTTCTGCCTTGGCATAATGCAGCTGCACCGGCATCATTTCTCCATCGAAGAACTGAACCAGCTTGCGGTTGGCAAAATAGTCCGGCTGCACGATGGCAACCTTGTCGCCGCGGCCAACCGTAGCAGCCATGGCCAGAAACAGCGCTCCTTGCGTGCCCGGCGTAATGATAAGGCCGTCAGCAGCATCAACCGGCGCACCGGTGAAGGCGGCCAAATCGGTCGCGACCTGCTCTCGGATACCAATATCACCGCGATATTCGGTGTAGGCCTGCGCCGCGCCCTTGCCAAATCCCTCTGCGAACAGCTCAAAAGAGCCCGGTGTGGGCTCGTGGGCATCCACATCCCCGTGAGAAAAATCGACGGGTCGCCCTTCCAGTGCGTCTCCCCGCATCAGGTCTCCAAGACCATCCACCCCCTGCCGGACTTCCTGTCCCGGAGCATTGTCTGTGCCGAGCATCCTGAATTTTGTTTCCAACGACATGCAAAGCTTCCTTTTGTTTTGCCTCTCCCCAAAAGGGAATTTGTTTCAATGGCTTCCTGTGCATTGCACGCAAGCATGCGGCCCTTTGAATGCACGGCGCGCCTGACCGGACGAAGCCAGAGAGCCAACTGCAGGCCATTTTAGTTTGACCCCACAAAATGGCCTTCTTCTTGCTAGGCAATATACAGAGCAAATTCAAACGCCTCAGTTTAGCGCCAAAAGCGCAGAAACATGCTGGTTTCATTCTTAGACTAATGGACCTTTTTTCACGGTCGGCCCAAAAAATCAGCTCAAATATTGTGCACCCTCTTGCGCTGCCTAATTTTCCATCGTATGGTCGTCCTTGTTTTGACATACAGGTGGCATACCGAAATTGCAAGTCGATTTCTGCCATATAAAAATAACGCAATCGCTACACCGAACGATGAGGGTTACATACCGATGAAATCAGCATTCCGCGCAATTCTCGCAGCTGGCACCATTGCATTTGCTGCTCAAGCTTACGCAGAAACCAACTGGGATATGTCTGTGGTCTGGCCGCAGGGCAACTTCCATACCCAGGACGCCATCACATTTGCAGACACGGTCAAGGAAGTGACCGACGGTGAAGTCGTTATCACCGTGCATGCGGGCGGTTCTCTTGGCATCAAGGGCCCAGAAGGCATGGCCGCTGTTCGTGATGGTCTGGTTCCGATCGCCGACATCCTGATGAGCCAGCAGGTTGGCGAAGCACCGGTTCTGGGTATCGAAAGTCTGCCTTACCTCGCTCCGACCATGTCCGACCTTGCGCTGCTGCACAAATATTTCCGCCCGAAAATTGAAGAAGTAGCCGAATCCATGAACCAGAAGCTGCTCTACATGGTTCCATGGCCCGGTCAGGCTGTTTACACCAAGAACCCGATCAAGACGATCGAGGATCTGGACGGTGTCAAACTGCGCGTTGTTGACGCAAACGGCCAAAACTTCTTTACCGCACTGGGCGCAGCTCCCCTTCAGATGCCTTGGGGTGAAGTGGTTCCTTCCCTCGCAGCAGGCACCATTGAAGGTGTGACCACCTCTTCCTCCTCAGGCGTTGACGGGTCCTTCTGGGAATTCATGGGCAACATGAGCACCTTTAACTGGCAGGCATCCAGCAACCTGGTCACCGTTAACCTTGATGCATGGAACGATCTTTCCGAAGAGCATCAGGAAGCTATTGAAAAGGCTGCCATCAAGCTCGAAGGCGATTTCTGGAAAGCAAGCCGTGCAGAAGATCAGAAGAAGATCGCTGTTCTGGAAGAAAACGGCATGTCCGTTACCGCTCCTTCTGCCGAGCTAAAAGCCGAGCTGATCAAACGCGCCCAGCCGCTGTGGGAAGAGTTCAAGGAACGTGTTCCTGAAGCTGCTGACTATATCGACGCCTATCTGGCCGTTCGTAACTGATCAAACGGGCCGCCCCTTCCCTCGTTCGGGGCGGCCTTTCCACTTTTTTGCCAGACACGAGACCTGTGTTCACACTACAGACTATTCTGGCTAACGCCGTTTGCAGGTACATACCATGCCAGTGTCCGAGGATCGGAAATTTTCGGCAATCACAAACCCGATCGATCAAATTAGCAGTTACTCCTGCATAATTGGTGGCGTTTGTCTGGTTGCCATTTTTGCACTCATCGCCGCAGAAATCACCGCTCGCAACTTTCTTGGCACCAGCCTCCCCTTTAGCTGGGATTTTGCGGCCTATATGATGGGGGCCTGTATCTTTCTCTCAGCAGGCGCAACCCTGAAAGCTGGTGGCCACGTCCGCGTTACCGCCCTTCATGATTATCTTCCCCCCAAAGGCCAACAAGTTCTCGATGCCGTTGCCTGCCTGATCGGGCTGGCCATCGCGTTGGTTATTCTCTATGCGGTCAGCGATATGGCCATGCTCTCGCTCAAGAGAGGCTCGACCTCCTCTTCTGTCGTTCGAACTCCTTTGTGGATTCCTCAAGGCTTCATGGTTGTTGGCGCCCTGGTTTTCACACTTCAGATGTTCGCGCAGGTGCTCCGCACAGTGGGCGGCGAAACCCTACATAATGATGCAGATATCGAGGACCAGCTGTAATGGGTAAACTAACTCTCACTCTTGTCGGCCTGCTTGCCCTGCTTCTGGGCGCCGGTGTCTGGGTTGGCCTCGGCCTAATCGGCACGGGCATCCTGACGATGTCGATTTTCAAATCAAGCTTCCCAATTACAAAACTGTTGGCCCAGCAGATCTGGAACTCCGCCGTCAGCATGGAAATGCTGGCTCTGCCGCTGTTCATTCTCATGGCTGAAATCCTGTTCCGCACCCGCCTTTCTGAATCCCTGTTCAGCGGGCTTGCGCCATGGACCCGTCGTCTGCCAGGCAGAATGAGCCATATCACGGTTCTGGCCTGCACCCTGTTTGCCGCCGTTTCCGGCTCTTCTGCCGCGACCACCGCAACGGTAGGCCGCATCACGGCAACCGAGCTGCTCGGACGTGGCTATGATCGCCAAATGGTAATCGGCAGCCTTGCCGGAGCCGGGACGCTCGGCTTCCTCATTCCCCCATCGGTGATCATGATCATCTATGGCGTGTTAGCCGAGGAATCGATCCTCAAGCTGTTCATGGCTGGCATCATTCCGGGCGGCTGTCTCGCAGCAACCTATATGGGTTATCTGGCCATTCGCTCAACGCTCAACCCTTCGATGGTTGGTGAGGCTACGCCTTCCACGAGCTGGAAAGAAAAGTTCGAAGCCCTGATCGGCCTTGGGCCCGTGTTGCTGCTCATCCTTTCCGTCATCGGCTCCATGTATGGCGGCATCGCGTCCCCCACCGAAGCTGCTGGCGTCGGCGTGGCTGGCTCCATTCTGATCGGCCTTTTCCAACGCTCGATCAACGCGAAGAATCTGGCTGAGGCCGTCTATCATGCCGCACAGACCGTCTCGATGATCGGCTTTATCATTGTCGGGGCGATGTTCCTATCGGTATCGCTGGGCTATCTGGGGCTGCCGTCCTTTATCGCAGGCTACATCCAGTCTCTGCAACTCTCGCCGCTTGTGTTGATTTTGGTGCTGCTGCTGTTCTATGCGATTCTTGGCTGCATCATGGAAGGCATGTCCGCGATCGTGATGACCTTGCCGATAACCCTGCCGCTGGTACTGGCGGCGGGATATGACAAGGTCTGGTACGGGGTGTTCCTTGTTTTAGTTGTGGAAATGGCTCAGATCACACCTCCGGTTGGCTTCAATCTTATTGTGATCCAACGCCTGACAGGCGACAAGATCGGCACCATCGCACGCGCGGCGATGCCATTCTTCTTGATTATGGCAGCGTTTGTGCTCACGATTGCTGTATTCCCCGGAATCGTAACCTGGTTGCCGAACAGCCTTTCGGGCAGCAACTAAGGCCCTGCAATTCATGGCGGTTAGCGTGGGAGCTGTCTCTCTTCGCTAACCGTTTTTCGTTTAACACACGTTCGAGACATCCTCGGAAGTCATCGGATCGACTTGAACCACCAAAAGAAGGCACCGTCAAACCTCCATGACCGAACCGCTGGCAAAGCGTGCATACACGCAAATTATCGAGATGATATTCTCAGGCGAGCTGGAGGTCGGCGATGCACTGCAGGAAGCCAAGCTGGGTGAACAGCTGGATATGTCACGCACCCCCGTGCGAGAAGCCATCAACCGCATTCAAGCCGAAGGGCTGGCCAAAAAGAGCGGTCGCTTTTTGCGCGTGCGGCTGCTCTCGCCTGCCGAGGTGGAAGAGATTTTTTTCCTGCGCGGCGAGCTGGAAGTCTATTCCGCACGCATGGCGCTCAATCTGCCCAAGTCAACGCTGGAAGACATGCAATCACGCATTGAGGCCCTTTTGCAGGCCGGGCCCGGCGAAGGCGAAGAGCATTGGCAGGTGGATGAAGATTTCCACGGCATGCTCACCAGAGCCACACACAACCAGACCCTGATCAGCACGGTGAATGACCTGCGTCTGCGGACCTGCATGTTCGATCATACGCGAGTGCGGGGCCGGTTTCTGAAAGGCAATCAGGAACATCTGACCATCCTGCAGGCGCTTGAAGACGGCGACGAGGAGCAGGTCAAGGCGCGCATGGCACAGCATATAGACAATGCCAAACAGGCTATTCTTGAACGACTGGCAGGCTTTAGCGCAGCCGCGCCGGAAGCCTGAACACAGCATGGAGCGACGTCGGATCACCTCACCTCAAAGCGAGGACATCAAAACCATCGGACACGGGTATGAGTGAAAAAGAAACGCTGGCACAACAGGCCTATAACGCGATCAAGCAGAAGATATTGTCCCAGCAATATCAGCCCGAAGAGGTCTTGACCGAACGCGGGCTCGCGGCCGAGCTTGGCATTTCCAGGACCCCTCTCCGCTCGGCTATTTCCCGCATCGAGAAAGAAGGCGTTGTCTATAGGCTGGACAATGGCGCCCTGCTTGTGCGCCGTGTTTCGGTGGAGCAGTTGCTTGAGATCGTACAGGTGCGCCGCATTCTGGAAGGAGCCGCCGCCGCCCGTGCCGCTGAAAACGGCATGACCGGTGCTCTCAAAGCGTCTCGTGACGTCATGGCGCATTGCCTTGACCCTGACACCAACATGGCTTTCGATGACTTCTGGGAGCTGGATGATGACTTCCACAATGCGGTCATTGATGCAGCAAATCTGCCCATGCTCAGCGGTATGATCCAGAAACTACGCGTTACGGCCCGGCGCTGCACCATCACGCGGGTGCATGATCAGTTTGCCGCGCAGGCGCAGGATCATCTGGCTGTCATTGCTGGCATCGAGGCGGGCGCTCCGGATGAGGCTCGGGCTGCCATGGAGCATCATTTCGACAATGTGCGCGTTCGTTTTCTGGACTGGCTGTCTCGGGTCTGAGACACGCTCTCACCATTGCCTCTGACACGCGGGTCACGCCCGCGCATCCTCACTTTCGTCACTTCATCATTTTATCACTTGATGCAGATCTGTCGCGGCAAGTCCGACAGGATATCGATGCCGCTTTGCGTCACAATCACGGTTTCAGAGGCCCCTACTGTCCACTCGCCATAGGAGCGCAGGGTGGCAGGCAGATGGAAAACCATGCCGGGCTGGATTTCCTGCTTGATGCCCGTAAAGAGGCTCAAAATCCCCCCCTCGCCCCAGTCCGGTGCGAAGGCAACGCCCATGGAATAGCCGATGCGTTTGCGGAAGGCTGCCGTGTATCCATGATCATCAATGACCTTTTGCGCGGCCAAATGCGGTTCGGCGCAAGACACGCCGGGTTTGATGGCCTCTAGAGCACGCTCAAGCGCCAGAAGAGCGCAATCCATCATGCGCTGACCTTCTTGGCTTGGCTGCCCGATCCAGACCGTGCGCATAAGCGCGGAATGATAGCGCAGATGGCTGGCCGCCAGCTCAAGGAAAAGTGGGTCGCCCGCTTCCAAAGTCCGTCTGCGCCATGTCATATGGGGCAAACCACTGCGCGGGCCGGAGGAGACCAAAGGCTCCATGGCCATAGTCTCCGAGCCTTGCCGCACAGCTTCGGCCAACATGGCAGCAGCAACAGCATTCTCGTCCGCGCCCGCAGCGCATGCGTCGATACCGGCCGCAAGACCCGCCTCTGCATATCGTGCTGCATGACGGATTGCGTCCAATTCAGCAGGTGACTTGATCATGCGCAGAGGCGCAATAAGGCCGGAGCCGTCGGACAATTTCCCCGTTGGCAAAGAAGCCTCGATCTGGCTTGCCATTTTGGGGGAGACAAACCAGCCATCCATCTCCATGGCCACCTTTGCAAAGTGCCGTTTGGAAAGGATGCTTCCGAGCAAGGCAATCGGGTCTTCGCCATCCTGATAGGCTACGATGTCTTCCAGCCAGCAATTGGCAATGGACCCACTCAATTCCAACTGGCGCACCAGCAACGTGGGGGCACCACTGGCTGGAAGGAGTAGCGTTTGAAAGGCAAAGTAGCCTGCCGTCTGGCGTCCCGTCAGCCAGTAGATATTTTCAGGACTGGTGACCAGAAGCACGTCATGACCGGCGGCCTCAACCGCCGCCTGCGCGCGCGCCTGTCTTTGCGCAAATTCTGCTTCGGAAAAGGCGGCTTCACGTCCGCGTACCATTTTGAATTGGTCTGTCAAAATCTTGCTTTCTAGTCTCTTGTGAGCGCCCGTCTGGCGTAACGGAGTCTTATATCGGCCTCGACACATCGAGGATTGCTGTTCCGCAATGATCCAAATCGACCGGGAGCCGATGCCTGTCAGCTCCCGATCTTCATCACTCGCTCCATGCCTTATGGAGCACGCTCACCGCAGTAATCAGATCTTCGGGGTCCATGGCTTCGTCTGGATTGTGGCTGCCGTTCCAGTTGCGGATGAACACCATCAGCGATTCCCAACCGGCCAGTGCGAAGGCAGCGGCATCATGGCCACCACCGGACAGCATACGGCGTGGCGCAATGCCAAGCGCCTTGGCAGCCACTTCCACCTCATCGCCCAACTGAGTGGACAAAGGGGTCGGCGTGCTGCGCGACTGTGTGCCCAGCTTAAAGGTTACGCCGCGCTTGGCTTCGATCTTGGCAATTTCTTCCTTGAGCAAGGCATCCATGCGATCAAGTGCACCGTCATCGACACTGCGCAGATCGATGCAGAATTCGAGACGCCCGGGCACTTTGGCAAAGGCATGTTCCGGTGTTGCGGCATCAATCTGGCCAACGGTCACCGCGATGTCCTTGCCCTCGTCCAGCATTTCGCCCCACAAAACGTCGAGCCGCATAACAAGTTCGGACAGCGCAAAGACCACATCGGCACGCGTTTCGCGAGGAGCGCCGCCCGAATGGGCCCATGTGCCCTTGATCACGGCGTTGCGATAGCGCAAACCGCCGCGAATGGCAGAGACAATGCCAAAAGGTTCCTTTGCATCATCGAGAACCGGGCCTTGTTCGATATGAAATTCCACAAAGCGTGCTGGCTGAAGACCCGCCCCGTCGAGCACCTTGTCCGGATCACCGCCAAGCTCTCGCATATGATCGGCAAGGCTTTTGCCGGTGTCGGCCCGTTTGGCCTCAAGATCCTCGGGGTCAAGCCGCCCCAAAAGGCCACGCGAGCCAATGAAGGACACCGGGAACCACACGCTTTCCTCAGCGCGGGTAACAGTCACCACAATGTCGGTCTTGGGCTTCTGGCCAGACTTTACAAAGGCGGCGACCAGCGCCATGGCACCGGCAACGCCTGCCTGTCCATCATAGGCGCCGCCCATGGGAACAGTATCCAGATGAGAGCCGATATGCAGCGGCGTGGCCGTGCGATCAATGCCCGGCAACCGGGCGAACATATTGAGCCCTGCATCGCGCGTCACCGTCATTCCAAGAGCTTCGGCTTCTTCAGCCACGATATCGTGAGCCTTGCTTTCCAATTCACTATAGGAAGGGCGCGTAAAGCCCGGACCGGGATCGGAAAGGGCGTTGATCCTGTCCAGCAAGCGGTTCACGGTTTCTCGAATGACGTCGTTCATGGGGTTCTCTTCTGGGCCTCTCTTACGGGAGGCTTTTCTTCTGGAAGGCTTTTCTTCTGGAAGGCTTGTTTGATTGGAAGTTTCAAAGTTTGGGCTCGTTCACCGCCGTTTCGGGGCGTTCACCTGACAGAGCCTTGAGCAGATGACCGACCGACCCAATGGCCATGCGCTTCATGGCTTCGGTGGTTGTTCCCCCCAAATGCGGAGTGAAGATCACGTGACCGGTTTCAGCCAATGGCCCTGTCGGCGCATCATGGGAATAGACATCCAGCGCGGCAGCGGAAATCTGACCGGACAGGATCGCTTCGGCGAGATCGGATTCATTGACCAGTCCGGCGCGGGCGGTGTTGATCAGCACAGCTCCGGGCTTGGTTTTGGCCAGAGAGGCCTTGCAGATCATGTTGGCAGTCTCGGGCCGCATGGGCGTATGCAGCGAGATGACATCGGCTTTGGCCAGCCCTTCCTCCAAACTGGTGGCGCGCTCGAAGCCATCCACTTGTGGAGCGCGCGGAGAATAGACCAGAATGGTCATGTCAAAGGCAGCCTTGAGCATATGGCCAAGACCACGTCCGATGGTGCCCCACCCGACGATCAGAGCCGTCTTGCCCGTCAGTTCGGTGTAGG
Source organism: Cohaesibacter marisflavi (assembly GCF_963665895.2). Classification (NCBI taxonomy): domain Bacteria; kingdom Pseudomonadati; phylum Pseudomonadota; class Alphaproteobacteria; order Hyphomicrobiales; family Cohaesibacteraceae; genus Cohaesibacter; species Cohaesibacter marisflavi. The sequence goes on from NZ_OY762534.1 coordinate 2,061,870, forward strand.
TTTCACGTTCACGAATGCCTTTTTCTCCGGCCCGTTCAGCCCGGTTGGCTTCAGGAATATGGCGCAGGCATGAGAGGATCAGGCCAACGGCCAGTTCAGAAACAGAGCGGGAATTCTGCCCCGGTGTATTGCAAACAAGGATGCCCTTTTCGCTAGCGGCTTCCTTATTGACCGCATCATGACCGGCCCCGTGAACGATGATGACCTTGAGCTTGTCGCTGGCCACCGCAGCTTCTGCGGAGAAGCCCGCATCGCGGGTGATCACGGCATCACAACCGGGGATCATCTTGATCACCGTCTCCATATCTGGAGATGGGCACATCACGGGTTCAATGCCGGCGTCGCGCAGCATGGCATGGCCGATCTCATGGATCGGCTGAATGATCAGGCACTTCATTTCTTTATTTTCTTTCCATAAGGCGCATTTGATCTTGTTTGCTGGTTTCTTCAAATGCGGATGACGGAATGGACGAAGTCTCCGGCCCCTGCCGCTCCCCACGAGCAGCAGAGGCCGGAGATGACTTCATCCTGCGGGGTCAGGTTTTTTGGCAAGCGCGGCCAGACTGGCCTTGATCGCTTGCCGATCGGCGATCAGCAGATCTTCGGCTTCTTCTGCTGAAATGGAAACAAAACGGACAGACGCACCAGTGGGCGTCTGGGCAAATTTGGGTAGATCAACAGTGGCGACCGTGGCGATTTTGGGATAGCCACCTGTCGTCTGGCGCTCAGCCATCAGCACCAGAGGCTGGCCCGAGCCGGGCACCTGCATGGAGCCAAAGACCGTGCCATCGGAAACGATGTCATGGCCTCGTGCGGCCTTCAGTTGCGGCCCTTCGAGCGATTGCGCCATGCGGTCACGCTTGGCCGAGATTGTGAAGGGTTGGCCGAGAAAGATCTGCCAGGCTTCATCATCGAAATAGTCGGCCTGCGGGCCGGGCACGACGCGAATGACATCGCCATTGAAAATGCGTGGATGGCTTTGCACCATCAAGGGTGCCGCAATTGCTTCACCAAGCTCGATGATGTCGTCTTTCTGCAGGCAGCGGCCATCCAGCCCGCCAAGGCCGGTGCGAATGTGAGTGGAGCGCGACCCGAGAGTTTCAGGCACATTCAATCCACCGGAAATGGCGAGATAGCCCCAGACAGCCCCCTTCATGGCGCCGATTGTCAACTGCGATTGTGGCTGCAGCCAGTGGCTTTCCCATGGGGAAACCGTCACGCCATCGATTTTCACATCCACCATGCCACCGGTCACGGCAATCCGCACCGGACTGGATGCCACAAAGGTGCCACCGAACATGGCAAATTCAATGGCGCTGCACTCTTCTGCGTTGCCCACCAGCGCGTTGGCCAGACGGAAAGATGGTGTGTCCATCGGGCCGCAGCGGGAGACGCCGGCATGCAGCATGCCCGGACGGCCAAGATCTTGCACGGTCATCATAGGGCCGGGATTTTTGATCTGAATGACATTCATTTGATGCTGGCCTCCACTCCGGTTTCACCACGCGCAACGGCGGCGTCCAACTCCAGAGCCTCTTCGCGCTCGATGGGACGGAAAGTCACTGTATCTCCAGCCTGAAGAAGAAAGGGCTCTTCGCGCGTCGGGTCAAACAATTTAAGAGGCGTGCGCCCCAGAAAGCGCCAGCCGCTCGGGCAGGCAACAGAGTTGATGTTGCCCTGCTTGCCCCCGATGCCGATGGAGCCAGCCTGAATATGCTGGCGCGGCTCTTTAAGGCGCGGCGTATGAAGGATTTCCGGCAAACCGCCCAGATAGGCAAAGCCCGGAGCAAAGCCGATCATATACACGCGATATTCAGCTAAGGAATGCAGCGAGATGATCTCTTCAGGGGTTACCCCTTTCATCTCGGCCATGGCTTCCAGATCGAGCCCAGCCTCATGGCCATAGAGCACGGGAATGGAAAAATGGCGCGTCTGGGCATCGGACACGACGAGCTTGTCGAGCCGCCCTTGCAGAGCCTCAATCAGTTTCTGACCGCGAATGACAGCCGGATCATAAAGGACCAACAGCGAACGATAGGTCGGAATCACTTCCTCGATCCCCTCGATGGGGCGTTTGGAAAGATCCTCGGCCAGAACGATCACCTGCTGATTGGCCTTTTCATCGATCTCGCTGGCGAGTTCAACGGCTATGGCGCTGTCACCACATGGAAGGAATCGCGCTGTCATTTGCCCGCGCTGCCCCGAAGCAGCGGAGCCTTTGCGCAATTTATCAAACAGTTTCAATTTCATTTTCCGTGTCATTATGTTCTTGCCATTTCAGTATACCAATTGTATGTCAGGAGTAAATGATAAAAAACAGACCTCCGGGAATGAAGTGTCTGCGTGTTGATTATGCTCGCCCGAGCATGCGGTTTCTGAGGGGACTCGCTGCCCTTTGGATCGAAGTTTATGCGCTTTGCCCTTCGCCCAACAGTCTGAATTTTCCAGATGGTGCCAGTTGGTGAAAGGACAGTGACATGACAACGATCGATCTCAATTGCGACATGGGCGAAAGCTTCGGCGCCTACACCATAGGCGATGATGCAGCCATGTTCGAGCTGATCAATACCGCAAATATCGCATGTGGATTTCATGCGGGCGACCCGGTTGTCATTCGCGATACCATTCTGGCCGCCAAGGCGAAGGGTGTGGCGATTGGGGCCCATCCCTCCTTCATGGATCTGTATGGTTTTGGCCGCCGCCGGATCTATGGCGAAAAGCCCAAGGATCTGGAAGCGCAACTGATCTATCAGATTGCCGCCGTCAAGGGCATGTCCGAAGCACTGAGCTGGCCGATTACCCATGTCAAAACCCACGGCTCTCTGGGCAACATCGCCGCTGAAGACCCAGAACTTGCCGCCATCTGCGCTTCCGCCATCAAGGCGGTAGACCCGCTGCTCACCTTTGTCACCCTGCCCTATTCGGAAACCATGAAGGCCGCCGAAGCGGCGGGCCTTGATGTGGCCTGCGAAGTGTTTGCCGACAGAAGCTATGATGACAATGGCATGCTGACCTCTCGCCAGAAAGAAGGCTCGGTCATTCATGACCTCAAACAGAGCACCGATCAGGTTCTCAGCATGGTCAAGGAGGGCTTCATCCCCACAGTTGGCGGTAAAAAGCTACCTGTGGAGGCGGCAACGGTCTGCATTCATGGCGACACACCCGGAGCGGTAGCCGTCGCACGCGCCTTGCGTGATGCTCTGGCGCAAGAAGGCATTTCCTTCGCTCCCTTTAAAATCCCGCAAGTATAATAAATCCAGCAATCCAAAGGAGAGACCCGTGTCTCGCACTGTTTATCTCAATGGCGAATGGCTCGATGAAGCCGATGCCAAAATTTCCATTTTTGATCGTGGCTACACCTTTGCCGATGCCATTTATGAAGTGACCGCAATCGTGGGCGGTAAGCTCATCGACTATCCTGGCCATTCGGCGCGCATGCAGCGCTCTCTTGGCGAGCTGGGCATGGTTTGCCCGCTTGATGAAGACGAACTGCTCGCCGTGCATCGCGAAATTGTGGCGCGGAACAATGTCGAAGAAGGCATGATCTATCTGCAGATTTCTCGTGGCGTCGATGATCGGGACTTCGTTTATCCCGAAGAAATGAAGCCGACCTTCTCCATGTTTACACAGACCAAGAAAGTGCTGGAAAATCCATATGCTAAGTCCGGTATTTCCGTGATTTCCCTGCCAGACTGGCGCTGGGAGCGTCGAGACATCAAGACCGTACAGCTGCTCTACCCGACCATGGCGAAAACGCAGGCCTCCCGTCAGGGCGCCGATGATGCATGGTTGCTGGAAGACGGGTTTGTTACCGAAGCCAGTTCGGCAACCGCTCACATCGTCAAAAAGGATGGCACGTTGGTCACACGTGACCTGTCTCATGTAATCCTGCCAGGCATTACGCGCGCCAGCACGCTGGATCTCGCTCGGGAAGCTGGCATCAAGGTTGAAGAACGCCCCTTCACCCTTGAAGAAGCCAAGGAAGCGGCAGAGGCCTTCAACACCTCGGCAACGAATTTCGTGTTGCCTGTGGTCAGCATCGATGGCCAGAAAATCGGTGACGGCACGCCCGGCCCGATCACCAAGAAACTGCGCGACATCTATGTCGAAAGCCGTCTGGCAACAGCCATCTAAAGACAGCGACACAGAAAACAAAAGAGCAGGGCTTTGCACAAAACCCTGCTCTTTTTTGTCATTTTGCGCTTCGGGCTTACAAAGCCTTGAGCACGCCTTCTGCAACCAACGCATCGATGATCGGCTTCACGTCCGCAGGCTGCATGCCCGCCAGATTCATGCGACCAGAGTCTGCAAAATAGATCGCGTAGTGTTCGCGCAGCTTCTTGGCCGTTTCAACCGACATATTGAGCGTGGAGAAAAGGCCGCCCTGCTCTTTAATGAAGGCCAGATCCGGGTGCGCATCGGCCAAAGCGGCTCGGTTGCCATTCACCCGTTCGCCCATTTCCTTGAGTTCGGCACGCCAGATGGCGGTCAGTTCTTTGCTCTCAAGAATGGTGCGCACCACGGCCCCCCCATGATCTGGGGGCATCCCCCAGCCCGGAGCGGCACAAGCACTTGCGTTGCTGGCAGCAATCTTCAGTTCGCGGGGATTGCGGCTCATCATGTAGAGCGCGCCGACACGATCACGATAAAGACCGAAATTCTTGTCACAGGAATAGGAAATGAAGGCTTCATCTACAGCTGAAAGCACGAGCTGAAGGGCCTTGGCATCTTCTTCAAGACCACTTCCAAGGCCCTGATAGGCCAAGTCAAGAAATGGCACCAGCTTGCGTTCAGCCAAAAGCTGAGCAATTTCCAGCCACTGCTCCGTGGTGAAATTTGCGCCGGTTGGATTGTGACAACACCCATGGAGCAGGAAGACATCGCCTTCGCGGGTAGAGGTCAGCGCTTCGCGCACCTTGTCGAACAGGATGGTCTGGGTTGCCAGATCAAAGAAGGGATATTCGACCACTTCTTGCCCGGAATGGGAGAAGAACAGATTATGGTTCGGCCACCCCGGGGTTCCCGTCCAGACCCGCACATCAGGACTGGCGGTCGCGATAACATCAGCGGCCAGCCTGATGGCGCCACAGCCACCGGGTGTTTGCAAACCTGCCGTTTGGTCAATCAGGTCACTGCCAGCACCAAAAATGATCGGCTTGAGTGCTTCTACAAACCCCATGTCCCCTTCACGACCAAGATAGCGCTTGCTATCCTGCGTTTCCCAAAGGCGCTTTTCGGCCGCCTTTACAGCGCGCATGACGGGCGTGTGCCCCGTTGCATCACGATAAACGCCAACGCCAAGGTCAATCTTGTGCGGGCGCGGATCTGCCTGATAGGCAATCAGCAGCCCCAACAGGCTTACAGGTGGCTGTTCCTGCATTTTTTCAAACATGTCTTACCTCGTGGTGATCTTTTCTTTTTGTCGTCTCTAGTTGCGCCGATTATGGCCCAAAGGCAAAAGCTTTTTACCGATTTGTGCCAACCGGTTTGAAATTTGTCTCAAGGCTTGGAAAACTCGCTCCCTTGGCTGAGACAGATCGAAAGCGTTTGGCCCTATATCAGGCAATTTCATACCACTTGCTGAAAGCTGATTAATAAAGGGGAACAATCAGGCGACCGCACAGTTAACAGTAAGGAGCTAGAATAAGGACTTCCGCAATGCCCTCTGAACCGTCAGCCCTCTTTGTGATCTCGCACAGCGACACCTCTGCCAGTACGATCAACATGTTGCTTCGTTTGCCTCTGTTTGGCCGGGCGGTTGCGGTATGATGGCAGAGCTCTCTTTTCCCTTCATTCTGGCCATTATGGTGGCGGCGACTGTGATTATTCTTTTCTGCGGCCTACGCATGACGACGCTTGCCGACCAGATCGCAGACAAGACGGGCCTTGGCGAAGCCCTGATAGGCGGTGTTCTGCTCGGAGCGGCAACGTCTCTTTCGGGCACAATCGTTTCCCTCACCTCGGCGCTGGATGGGCGTGCCTCTTTGGCTTTTGCCAACAGCATTGGCGGCATCGCAGCCCAGACAGCCTTTCTGGCGGTAGGGGATCTTATCTATCGCAAGGCCAATTTGGAGCATGCCTCCGCTGAAATAACCAACATGTTTCAGGCCGGCCTGTTGATGCTCCTGCTCGCCATTCCCTTTCTGGCTTCCACCACACCGGAACTCACTCTTATCGGTATGCATCCGCTATCGCTCGCCATTCCCGTTATTTATGGTTTTGGGCTGCTGGCCACGCGCTGGGTGAAGGATAATCCCATGTGGGAGCCGGTGCATACGGAGGTGACGCGCTTTGACGAGCCCGACGACGAAGGCTCCGAGGCGAAAAGCGCAACGCGTCTCATTCTGGCATTCGTCGTGATGGCGATCCTTCTCTCCATTGCGGGCTGGGCCATTGCCCGCTCCGGCGCGGTTCTCTCTGATAGGATCGGCCTTTCGGAAACGCTCGTTGGCGCTCTGATGACCGCAGTCATAACATCACTGCCCGAACTGGTTACAACGCTGGCCGCCGTGCGACGCGGCGCGCTCCAACTCGCAGTGGGAGGCATCATCGGAGGCAACACCTTCGACACCCTGTTCTTGACCATCGCAGATGCCGGATATCGTGACGGCTCGCTCTATCACGCCATAAGTGATGCGGATTTATTCTGGAATGCTGTGGCTTTGGTGATGACGGCTATCCTCATGCTTGGCCTTTTGTTGCGCCAGAAGGAAGGCACGGCGAAAATCGGTTTTGAAAGCGTCGCGCTGTTTCTGGTTTTTGGCGCAGCCGTAGCATTGCAATCCATCTTGGGGTAGCAGACGCTGGCTGGTTGTATGCCTACCTTACTTCTGCACGGTCTCCCCTTCTCCCGATCATCTTTCGGTAACCGGCATACGGTTTCTTTTCTCAAGAAAAAGCAAATGGAACAAGACAATGAATACCGACATTTTATATTGGGCCAATGAGAGTTGGCTGGGCATGGACGTAATAGCAATCCGCTTGACAATTGCCCTGTTGCTGGGCGCCGTTGTCGGTTTCGAGAGAGAATGGCGTCACAATGCAGCCGGTCTGCGCACCCATATCCTGGTCAGTCTCGCCTCCGCTCTCATGGCCATTCTGTCCATTGACATTGCCCATATGCCAGCCTTTCAGGGCGATGCGATCCGGATAGATCCGTTCCGCCTGATCGAGGCCGTCACCTCCGGCGTGGCCTTTCTGGCTGCGGGACTGATTGTGTTTAGTCGCGGGCGCGTGCGCAACCTCACCACAGGCGCAGGCATGTGGATGGCCGGAGCCATAGGGTTGGCAACCGGATTCGGCTTCTGGCAGGTCGCCATTCTAACGACAGTACTGGCCTTTGTCGTACTGGGTCTGTTGGGACTGGTGAAAGGTAAACTGCACGATGATATCGAGACAGAAAGCGAGAGCAGTTAGCTCCCCAAAAGGGATGGAGAGAAAGGGGACGGAATGTCTGCCAAGGATGGCAGACATTCCTCTATGGCTCAATTAGGCGAGATTTTTGTCAAAGAAGGACTGAAGCTTGTCGAATGGAATGATGTCCACCTGATCATAGAGATCGCAATGGTCAGCTCCGTCGATGATCATCAGCTCTTTCGGATCTGCCGCAGACGCATAGGCATCATCGCTGAAATATTTTGAATGCGCTTCCGAGCCAGCAATCAGTAGCATCGGGCGCGGAGAGATTTCGTCAACATAGGTCAACAGCGGCATGTTCATGAAGGACAGCGGGTTGGTGACCGTCCAGCCAGCATTGGAGTTAACAGAACGCGGATGGTAGCCACGGTCGGTTTTATAGTAACCATAATACATGGTGATCACCGGATCATCGATGCCTTCGAGCGTGTCGGGCAGGCCTCCGGCCAGTGCAGCTTCTCCTGATTTGGCGTCTTCCCAGCGCTGGTAGCTCATGCTTTTCATGGCTTCGGCGCGCTGTTCTGGTGTCATCGCATCATAATAGCCTTTGGCCATGACGCGCGACATATCATACATGCTGGCCGTTGCCACGGCCTTGACGCGTTTGTCCGCTGCCACTGCATTCAGAGCCATGCCACCAAAGCCACAGATACCGATGATGCCGATACGCTCCTGATCAACAGCTTCATGCAAACCAAGGAAATCAACTGCAGCCATGAAGTCTTCGGTGTTGATGTCCGGGGAAGCAACGCTCAAGTCTGCGCCCTGACTTTCGCCCACGAAGGAAGGGTCAAACGCAACCGTAACAAAACCGCGCTCGGCCATGGTCTGAGCATATAGACCTGCGGCTTGCTCCTTCACTGCGCCAAACGGACCAGCGACAGCGAGCGCAGGCAGTTTGTCGCCCGAACGCTCTTTCGGGATATAGAGATCGCCAGCCAGAGTGATGCCATAGCGGTTCGTAAAGGTCACCTTCTTGTGATCAACGGCGTCGCTCTTTTCAAAGGTCTTGTCCCACTCATCCGTGAGATTGAGACTTTTTGCCTTGGCCATGGCGGGAGCGGCTACGAGAGATGCTGCTGCGATGGTCGCAGAGCTGACGCCAGCCAGTTTAAGCAGATTGCGGCGGCCCGCATCCGGTGTTTCAATGGCAACTTCCTGTCCGGTCTTGTTCGTCATGTCATGTTCTCCTAAGGGCATGTTGGTGAATGTCCACGTCCTATGTGTGGATCGCGGGAGAAATTGATTAGACGGACCTTTTCAATAGCGGCAATGAGGCAGATTCATGAATTGCCTTGCCCCTGAATAGCAGGCTGTATGCCGAGAAAAACAGGGAAAGAAAAGGCCCCGTCGGGGCCTTCTCATCGCAGATCTGAGAGCGATATCTCTATCCCAGTTCTTCAAGCAACTGGGCTGTCGTGATCTGTCTGCAGTAGCCCTTGATCGCCTTGAGAGAATTGTCGTGGCGCTCTTGAGTGAGCGTCAGGCAAGCATCAGTCACTTCGGTCACCAAATAGCCAAGATCGCAGGCATCACGAATGGCACTCTCCACGCACTGGTCTGTCAGCATGCCGCAGATGACCAGCTGTTTGACGCCTAGATTGCGCAGGATATAGTCGATATGGGTAGACACGAAGACCGATGACGAGCTTTTGGGCAGCACGATTTCATCACCCTGCGGCGCAATCTCGTCGATCACCTTGCCATCCCAAGAGCCCTTGGGCACATTGAAACCGGTAATTTTGTAATCAAGCGAGCGATCCCGTCCGTCAAAGGTCAGGCTTTCGATGGTGGTATACATCACCTCGATGCCCTTCTCCCGGCATTTGGCCTGAAGAGCCTGCATGTTGGGCACGATTTCGGTTTCGGCCTTTTCAAAGAACCAGCCGCATTTTTCCTCCAGTTCCTGCTCGCTGAGATGCGCAAACTCTCCGCCCTTGCGGCTGCAACTGAAATTCTGCACGTCTACAAACAACAGCGCAGAGACGGAAGGATCAAGGGGTATGTCACGGGTCAAAGTCATGCAGGAACCTCTTCAAGAAAATGCCTAAAGGATGCAGCAAGAATATCGGCCCATTTTTCCTGACCGTCCTTGTCTGAAATATGATCGTTGCGCACCTCGATAAGAGCATGCGGCAGGCCTCTTGCTTCCCCATGGCGGGGGACGAACCAATCAGACAGGCCGCTCACCTGATAGGGCTCGTTGAAACCGATGGTCATCCAAGGGTAGGCCTTCTCAAGGAAGGCGGCAAGCCTGCGAGATGTGTCGTCATGGGAGCCAAACAGAAACCCGATATCCCATGGGCGCGGCACGCCCTGCATGACGGGTGTGAAGCTGTGAATGGAAAGCGCAGCCTTGTAGCGGCCACTATCGAGCAGGCGCGACACTTGCCCCTGATAGGGCGTAAAAATCTCGTCCACGCGGGCCTGCTTGTTATCCGCATCCACATTGGCCGGAATGGTCACCTTATCGCTGACTTCGGGCACGGAATCCGGGGCTTCGGGCGGGCGATTGCAGTCGATGACCAGACGGCTGTAATACTGCAGAATGGCGGTGGCATTGAGGCGCTCGGAGAGCAGACGCGTGAGCGCCGCGGCACCGATGTCCCAGCCAATATGCATGTCCAGCTGCTCACGGCTGAGGCCAAGATCGCCCAGAGCTTTGGGAATCCCCTGCCCGGCATGCTCGCAGGCTAACAGGATGGGGCATGTCCCTTCGGGATTGAGAATGAGGGACGGCGAAGGATCGCCAGCTTGCAACAATTGCGTCATGAAAGGGAACCTTGATTACACTTTCTCAGCCTTCAGGCTGGCGGCAGGGATTAGTCCATTCGGACGGAATAGCATGATGAAGACGACGATGCCCAGCCCAATCGGCTCTCGGAACTCCTGCATGTCAGACGGCAGGAAGGCCGCCAGATAGATCTCTATGAAACCGAGCACGAAGCCACCGGCTACAGCGCCCCGCAGAGAGCCCAATCCGCCGAGAATGGCAGCGATGAAAGCTTTCAGCACCGGTGCAAAGCCCATCAGCGGGTCAACCGACGCGCGCTGGGAAACCCAGAGCACAGCGGCCACTCCGGCCAGCAGGCCAGAGAGCGCAAAGGCGGCGGAAATCACCGTGTTGGCGCGAATGCCCATCAGCCGGGCGACGGCAAAATCTTCTGCCGCAGCACGCATGGCGATACCGTGTTTCTGTTTGCGCATGAACCAGTCGAGAAAGGCCAGCATGACGATGGTCGCCACAATCGCGGCGATCTTGTTCACCCCGATGACCAGTCCGAAAAGGCTGATGCTATCGGAGAGAAGCTGCGGCAGCAGCACTGGCTGAGACCGCGCGGCGATAAAGTTCTGGAACAGCACTTGCAGTACCATGGACACCGCAAAAGAGGTGACCAGCATGGTCTCCCCCGAGGCGTTGCGCACGGGCCTGAAGGCAATCATTTCCATCAACACGGCGGCCAGCATGGCCGCGCCAATGGCCAGTGCTGCGGCAATAGCAAAGGGCACGCCTGCCAGGCCGCAATACATCAACACATACCCCGCAATGGTCATCAATTCGCCATGGGCAAAGTTGATCAGCCCCATGATGGAGAAGACAACGGCCAGCCCCAGAGCAAGCAGGGCATAGGTGCCCCCCAACGCGATGGCATTGACAGTTTGTTGCAGCAAAAGTTCCATTGTCATGCTCCAAGGAATGTATCTTCAAGGCCGCCCTCGGACATCAGATCCGAAGCAGCCCCCGCGCCGACGACCTGACCGCCAGCCAGAATATAGCCACGGTCGGCGATCTCGAGGCTCTTGGCGACATTCTGCTCGACGAGCGCAATGGTCACCTTCTGGTCTCTGAGGATGGTGATCAGCTCGAACACCTGCTCGACGATCAACGGCGCAAGGCCGAGGGATGGCTCATCAAGCAGCAACAGGCGCGGACCGCTCATCAGGGCGCGCCCGACCGCGAGCATTTGCTGCTGACCGCCCGAAAGGGTTCCGGCCAACTGGTCCTTGCGGTCATGCAGGATGGGAAAGAGCGAATAGACCCGCTCCCATGCATCTTTGACCTTTGTCTTGTCCTTGACGCTATAGGCGCCCATCAACAGATTTTCAGCGACAGACAGCGCAGGAAATACGCGGCGACCTTCGGGCGAAAGCGCCAACCCCAACGGGGTCAGTGTTTCCGGTGCCAGATCGGTAATGTCCCGTCCGGCAAACTCGATGGTGCCCGCATGGGCCTCCACCAACCCGGCAATGGCATTGAGCGTGGAAGACTTGCCCGCACCATTGGCGCCCAGAAAGGCGACAATCTCGCCTTCCCGGATTTCAAAGTCGACCCCGCGAACCGCTTGTACAGCGCCATACCGCACATGCAGCGAGGATACTTTCAACAGCGGTTCCATTGGATCAACGCTCCTTGACTTACTGCATACGAGGTGCAGGAACCAGATCAGCAGTCGGGCTCGGCTGGCCGATCAATTCGCGGTCGCCACCGGTGACGCGCACCAGAGACACCTGACGCACAGGCATGCCGTTGGTGCCCTTGTAGGTGATCAGGCTGGTTGCACCTTGAACATTTTCAAGATTGGCAATCGCATCGCGCAAGGCCTTCGGATCGGTGGAACCTGCTTCCTTGACGGCGGCTTCGATAACCTTGATCAGGTCATAGCCAACCGCGTTAAAGACTGTCTGGGTTTCCTTGCCGGTGACTTCCTTGTATTTCTTGTTGAATGCTTCCATCGGGCTGCCTTCGGTGGCAAAGCCTGCCGTGGTGAAGACAGTGCCTTCAACAACATCCCCAAGGGAGAAGGTGGTCGGGCTATCGATACCATCCGAGCCGATCATCTGGCTTTTCACGCCAGCCGCACGCAGGGCCTTCAGAAGAGACGGGAAGTCGGGCTCGAAGGCGGCGGTCATGATGACATCCGGCTGAGGGTCAAGCGCGGCGATGCGGGTTGCAATCGCAGAGAAATCCTGCTGGCCAATGGAATAGGTGTCTTCGCCCAAAATGTCACCCCCCAGCTTGCCAAACACTTCCTTGAAGTAGAGAGGCAGAGTGGTGTATTGCGCATCCGGGCTATAGATGATGTAGGCCGACTTGTAGCCTTCGCCCCATGCCCATTCAGCCGAAACGGTTGCCTGCACGTTGTCGCCGGGGAAGTTGGCAAACATATAGTCGCCACCGACCAGCGGCAGAGTTGGCGAAGAGGCGCAGGTGGAGATAGCCGGAATTTCAGCAGCAGCGACAATGGAAATGGCAGCCAGCGCCGGATCGGCATCGCATGGCAACACCAGAACGGATACCTGCTGGTCGACCAGTTCCTGAGTTGCGATAGAGGTCTGCGCGGCATCAGAACGCACATCCTTGTCGATCAGGTCGATCTTGTATTTGCCATCAATGCCGCCTGCAGCGTTGATTTCATCGACGGCGATGTGAACGCCTTCAATAACCGGCGCGTCATAAGGAGCCAGACCACCGGTCTGGGCCGTTGCGAGGCCGATTTTCAGACCTTCAGCCAGAACCGGCTGGCTGAGAGCGGACAGAGCGAGAAGGCTCGTAAGAAAGAGTGCCTTTTTCATTTTTATCCTCTGGAATTGGTGTGGTGATGGTTTGTCTTGGAAGGTCTTCATCTGCCCTGATTGCCTTCAGGGTCATCATTCTGATCCGTGCTGGCGCCGAGATAAGCCTCGACAACAGCGGGATTTTTGCGAATTTCAGCAGGCGTGCCGGCCGCAATCAGGGTGCCTTCATTGAGCACGGCGATGCGGTCACACAATTGGTTGATAAGCTTCAGATCGTGGTCGACAAGCAGAATGCCGATACCCAGATCGTTGGTGAGACCGCGCAGCATTTCCATCAGCGCGTCGGTCTCTTCGCGGTTCATGCCTGCGGCTGGCTCATCGAGAAACAAGAGGCTTGGCTGACAGGCAAGCGCGCGGGCAATCTCCACCCGACGCTGATCACCGTAAGACAGGGTTCCAGCATCCATTTCGGCAAATTTGCTCATGCCCATGCGTTCCAGCGCTGTCTGGGCACGGCTTTCCGCATCCTTGCCCCCGCGGGTGGAAAGCGCTGCGACCAGGACATTCTGGAAAACGCTCAAATGGTTGAACAGACGAATATTCTGGAAGGTCCGCGCGATGCCATGTTCGGCGACTTTGTGCGAAGGCACACCGTCGAGCAGCGCATCCGCGATCTTGAAGGTGCCTTCGCTTGGTTTCAGAACACCGGAGAGCATATTGAGCAGTGTCGTCTTGCCAGAACCGTTTGGCCCGATCAGGCCCACGATCTCGCCGGGCATCAATTTGAAATCGACATTATTGACCGCAACGAGCCCGCCAAAGCGCATGGTCATGCCCTTCGCTGTCAGGATGCCATCGGGCTCTGCTGCTCGCAGAGAGGCGCCCGAGAGAATTTTGCGTTTGGGCTTGATGAAGCGCTCTTCCCATTCCTTGAGGCCAGTCAGGCCATCGGCCTTGCGGAACATGGCAAACAGAATGAGCAGCGCGATGCCGATTTGTGTCGTGCCAAAAACCTGAGGCACCTCAATGAAGCCGAGCGAGAAGCCGCTTTCCAGATGGCGCAGGATTTCTGTGACAATGGTGATCACCACCGCGCCGGAAATGGCGCCGGTTACGGTGGTCATGCCGCCAACGATCAGCATGGCAAGATACTGGAAGGTATCAACGAAATAGAAATTCTTGGGACTGAAGGCACCGAGGAAATGCGCCATCAAGGCACCGGACAGGCCCATCAGCACAGCGCTGATAACCCAGGAGACCAGCCGCTCACGTTTGATATTGACACCAACCGCTGCCGCCGCAATGGCATTTTCACGACTGGCGCGCAGCTTGAGACCCGATATGGAGTCCCTGTAGAGCCGCGCGATGATGAGTGCGATGACACATCCGATCATGGCAACCCACATCGTCGTCTCGCGGGGCACGCCGAAGAAGGAACCGGAGCCGCGCGTCACATCGCGCCAGCCGATCAGGATGCCATGCACGATGATCAACAATCCAAGCGTTGCGATGGTTGCCGCCTCCCCCTGAAGCTTGCCGACCACCACGCCGGTGATGATTGCGACCAGCGCCACCACGACGAGCGCGGCCAGAATGGCGGGCAATAGGCTCGTCTCCGTGGAGGCCAGCCAATGAGGCAGCTTGGGCAGGGTGGCCGCTTTCATCATGGCGGGCACCGTCAGAAGCGAAGAGGCATAGGCCCCGATCGCCATGAAGGAAAGATGCCCGAAGGACATGATACCGCTGTTACCGCAATAGACGCCCTGAGCGACCACCGCGATGAGCGAAACGAAGAAAACAACGAGAATACGCTGGCTTGCCGGGCCCATATACCAAGCAATTGCCGATGCGATCAAAGCGAGGGCGAGTATGGCAAAAACTGAATAAAACAGCTGACGACCAGAGGTGACAAGCATCATAAATCTCCAACTAATTGCTAGTGACCATAATGAAAACAGAATTTCAATGTCAATAAAAAAAATGTATTTGACAAATTAATTTCATTTCGCATTATGGTTCTGAAGGGAGAACGACATGACAGTTCGCGACCAGATCGAGGCCCATTCCGCCGACTTTACCGCTACGGAAAGACGCCTGAGCACAACGCTTTTGCTGGACTATCCCTTTGCTGGCCTGGAACCGATTCAGGCGCTGGCAGAGCGGGCGCAGACATCGGCACCAAGCATTTCGCGCTTTGTTGCCAAAATCGGTTTTCAGAGTTTTCAGGACTTTCAACGTCATTTGATCGACGAACTCAAGCAGATCCAGACCTCTCCGGTTGAGCGCAAATCCATGAGCAAGCCCATGCATGGCGCCTATATGGCCAGCTTCCTTGATCGTGTGTCAGGCATTCTCGAAGAATCCACGCAGTCTATTTCCGAGGCTCAGTTTGATCGGATCTGCCAGATGTTGTCCGATCCGAAACGCTCCCTCTATTTTATCGGCGGCCGGATGAGTGATACGCTCATGCAATATATGTCCCGCCATTTGCGCCAGATCCGCCAGAAGGTTTATCACCTGCCCTCAGATCCGGAAATGTGGCCGGAATATTTGCTGCGTATGCGGGCCAAGGACATTCTCGTGATCGCGGATTTCAGGCGCTACCAGTCCAATCTGACGCATTTGGCGCGTAAAGCGGCAGAGGAGCGCAAGGCGCATGTGGTTCTCATCACCGACCGCTGGATGTCGCCTGTCTCGCGCAATGCGTCCGAGATTTTGGCCATTCCCATCAATACCGATACTCTATGGGATAGCTATTCGGGGGCCTTTGCCGTCATTGAGGCGACTCTGACCAACATCGCCGACTCCCATTGGGAAACAACCAAGCAACGCATCGAACATTGGGATTCGATGCGATTAGACTTTGGAGAATAAAAGTGATCACCAATCCTCTCGTCTTCGCCCTGACCTCAGACATTGCGGGTAAGTCCCGCGGCAAGGCCTTTCCCTTGAAGGAAATGCAAAAGCGTCTCAAGCGTGGTGTCGGCTGGACGCCGACCAACGTGCAGATTACCTGTTTTGACGCGATTGCCGACAGTCCATTCGGCTCGCTTGGCGACCTGCTGCTCATTCCCGATGCGGATGCCAATGTTGAGCTCGATTTTGAAGATGGCGGCCCCATTGAGCGCTTCATGCTGGGAGATATTACCGATCTCGATGGCCAGCCTTGGACCTGCTGTACCCGCTCCATTCTCAAATCCGCACTGGCTGGCCTGAAAGAGGCTGGCGGCGTTGAACTGATCGCTGCATTCGAGCATGAATTCCAGTTTCTTGCCGGAGTAGCCCCACAGGGCGAACCCTATGGCCTGAATGGCTTCACCCGCCGCCGCCAGTTTGGCGAAACCCTGATGGCTGCGCTTGAACAGGCCGGTTTGCATCCCGATACCTTCATGAAGGAATATGGGCCAGACCAGTATGAAGTAACCATCGGCCCGAGCCAGAACCATCGCGCCGCCGATGAATCCCTCATCCTGCGCGAAGTAACCCGCATGACGGCAGCGCGCTGTGGCGAGGCGGTGACTTTCACGCCGATTCAGGACCCGGCCTCCGTTGGCAACGGCGTGCATATTCATATGAGCTTTGTGACTGAGGCTGGCGAACCGGCCACCTATGATGCCAATGGTGTTGCGGGCATGTCGCCGATAACCGGTTCCTTCATTGCGGGTGTGCTCAAATATCTCGATAGCATCGTGGCTTTCACGGCCCCTTCGGATATCTCCTATTTGCGCTTGACGCCTCATCGCTGGAGCGCGGCCTACAACAATCTTGGCTTCCGGGATCGCGAAGCCTCCGTTCGCATCTGCCCGGTCACATCGACCGATCCGGAAAGCATCGCTCGGCAATATAATTTCGAGTTCCGCGCTGCCGATTGTTCAGCCTCGCCTCACCTTGCCCTTGCGGCCATTCTTTTCGCTGGCACACAGGGCATCAAGGACCAGCTGCCTATGCCGAAGGTGACGGAGGAAGATCTTTCCCTTCTCAGCGAAAGTGCGCTTAGCGAACGTGGCTATGTGCGCCTGCCTGAAACATTGGAGTCAGCTCTCGCACGTCTCAATGCCAACGAGACCGTTCGCAGCTGGTTCCCCGACCAGTTTGTCGATGTCTATCTGGCTCACAAGAAAGGCGAGCTAGCCTATCTGGATGGCAAGGACATAGCAGAGCGCTGCGCAGCCTATGCTGCAGTCTACTGATACGGCGCACCTTGTTAAACCAATTCAAGCTGCCAGACCTTCCGGTCTGGCGGCTTTTATTTTGCTAGCCTGGGCGCGAGGAAGAACCGACTCACTTTTTAATCTTCCTCCGATCCGGACCTGACCAGCGATTGAGCATGACAATTTTTACAATACGGCTAAGCACGTAAGGCAAAGCAGTCTTGCATTCACACCATAGCTGCACAAAACCGGACGTCCAAATCAGCCCTATTATCAATATAAGACATTGTTTTAATAGAACAAATCATCACAAAGAGGCAAAATTTAACGCCTCCTGGCCAGCGGTGCACTCTTTTTAGAAAAATTACAGCAACTGTTGAGCTGTCATGTGATCGGCTTATAGTCGGGGCCCTGACCTACTGAAATATATCAATGTAATTTCTTCTCCCAATTTGGACCTAAGGAGTTTTTCGTGACCGATATTCCAGGGCGTGTTTCGCGTCGAGGGTTTCTCATGGGCTCTGCGGCGAGTGCCGCTTACGCAACCCTGATGAACCCGTCTCTTTCCTATGCGCAGGGCGAACTACCGCCTTTGGAAGAGTATGAGCCTGTTTATTTCACCGCCGACGAATGGCGTTTCGTCATGGCTGCCTGTGACCGGTTGATCCCGGCTGAAGGCGATGGTCCGGGAGCGCTGGAAACCCGCGTTCCGGTCTTCATCGACCTGCAGATGGCAGGCAGCTTTGGCGACGCCTCCGACTGGTATATGGCAGGACCGCATCAGCCCGATGCCGACCCACTTCTGGGCTTTCAGTCTCCGCTGACACCAGCCCAGATCTACCGGCAAGCCATTCCAGCCTTTCAGGAATGGTGCCAGACCACGCATGGCGATGCCTTTGAAAATCTGGATTCCGCCACAAAGGACAAAGCTCTGACATCGCTGCAAAAGGGTGACGTCGCCCTTGCTCCCGAGCTGCGCGATTTCTTCTCGTTCCTGCTTCAAAACACCAAGGAAGGCTATTTTGCCGATCCGAAATATGGTGGGAATTACCAATTGAAGGCTTGGGCCTATATCGGATTCCCGGGTGCCCGCGCAGCCTACACAGAATGGGTTACCAGACATAATCAGACCTATCCGCTGCCTGCACTATCCATTTCCGGCGAAAGGGCGTGATCCATGGCTACAAGAACAGATCCTAAAAAAGATGTCGTGATCCTCGGTTTGGGCTGGACCGGCTCCATTCTCGGTATGGAACTGGCGCAGGAAGGGCTTGAAATCCTCGCCCTTGAACGCGGCGAAGATCGCAACACCGTGCCTGATTTTCAATATCCGGGCGTGATTGACGAATTGAAATATGGCATCCGCTACGGCTTCATGCAGAAGCCAACCAAAATGACGCTGACCGTACGCCATAATACAGAGCAGACTGCCCTGCCCTATAGGCATTTGGGCTCTTTCCTGCCCGGCGATGGCGTCGGTGGGGCTGGCATCCACTGGAATGGCCACACATGGCGCACGCAGGATGTCGAATTGCGGCTGAAATCCTATGTCGAGGAAACCTTCGGCGCCGACATCATTCCCGAAGGCATGCAGATACAAGACTGGGGCGTCACACAGGAAGAGTTGGAACCCTATTATGATCGCCTTGAATATATGATGGGCATCTCGGGCAAGGCCGGCAACATCAATGGTGAAATACAGGAAGGCGGCAACCCGTTTGAAGCGCCTCGAGCAAGAGATTATCCCAATCCGCCGCTCGACAATACCTATGATGCGGAACTCTTCGCCGATGCGGCGCGCAAGTTCGGTTATCATCCCTTCCCGCGTCCGGCAGCCAACGCCAGCCGCGCCTACACCAACGAATATGGCATGCAGCTTGGCCCTTGCAATTATTGCGGCTTCTGCGAACGTTTCGGCTGCCTCAACTATTCCAAGGCATCGCCACAGACCTGTATTCTGGATGCGCTGAAGCAAAAGCCGAATTTCAGCTACAAGACCCATGCCGAGGTGCTCAAGATCGAAAAGGCAGCCGATGGCAAAACCGCCACGGGCGTCACCTATTTCGACGAGAAGACCGGTGACGAGGTGTTCCAGCCTGCAGATCTGGTGCTTGTCTGCACCTATTCCCTAAATAATGTCCATCTGTTGCTGCTCTCCGGCATTGGTCAGCCTTATGATCCGGCAACCGGCGAAGGTGTCGTGGGGCGGAACTATTCCTATCAGATGACCGGTGGTACAGCCCTGTTCTTCAAGGACAAAAATTTCAATCCGTTCATCGGCACCGGCTCGGTCGGAATGTCGATTGACGACTTCTCGATCAGCCAGATCGATTTCGCCGAAGAAGGCTTCATCGGCGGCAGCTACATCACCGGCGGTCATACGGGTGGACGCCCAATCCAACAACTTTCCACTCCTCCGGGCACACCCTCATGGGGACAAGGCTGGAAGGAAGCGGCTGGCCAGTGGTACGCCAGCAAGATGTCCATCGGCTCTCATGGCTCTAACATGTCCTACCGGGATTGCTATCTAGATCTCGACCCGACCTATACCGATCGCCACGGTCGCCCCTTGATGCGCATGACCTTCAACTGGAAGGACAATGACATCAAGATGACCCAGTTCATGAAGGGCAAGATCGAGGAAGTCGCAAAGTCCATGAATCCGGACAAGATGGCCTCGGGCTTCAAGCACGACGGTTCGCAATATGACGTGCGGCCTTATCAGTCGACCCATAATGTGGGCGGCGCAATCATGGGTACAGATCCGAAAACCTCTGTCATCAACCGCTATCTGCAGAGCTGGGATTGCCACAATGTGTTCGTCATGGGTGCATCCGCCTATCCGCAGAACACGCAATATAATCCGACCGGTCCGCTCGGCGCGCTGGCCTATTGGGCTGCGGATGCCATCCGCAAGGATTATCTCAAAAATCCACGCCCGTTGATGTGAGGGACTGAAAGATGAAAACTTACCTTCGTATTCTGGCGGGGCTGGTTTGCCTTGGCGTGATCGTGCTTCTGGCCATTATCTTCGTGCCGCCGCAACTGACCAAACCCAGCGAACCGCTTTCTGCGGACTGGCAGCCTGCGCCCGGACAGGGCGAATATGCCATGCGCATGGCCGACTGTGCCGCCTGCCATACGGCCGAGGGTGGCCAGCCCTTTGCCGGTGGCCGCGCCATCGAAAGCCCGATGGGCACCATCTGGGCAACCAACATAACGCCTGATAAAGAGACAGGCATCGGCAATTGGTCACTGGACGACTTCCGCGCCGCCTTGGTGGACGGCATTGCTCCGGGTGGCGAGCATCTCTATCCGGCCATGCCGTACGAGAATTATCGCAACCTCAGCGAAACCGACATTCGCGCCATGTATGATTACTTCATGAATGAGGTGCCTGCGGTGAACAACAAGGTGGAAGAGACGGCGCTTGCCTTCCCGTTCAACCAGCGTTGGGGCATTCGCCTGTGGAACTGGGTTGCCCTCGGCTCTTCCGGCTTCAAGCCTGAAACAGACGCCGTCGCCTCTGACGAGCAGTTGGCTCGCGGGGCCTATCTGGTGCAGGGTCCGGGTCATTGTGCCTCCTGCCACAGCCCGCGCAACCTGATCATGGCCGAGGGTGGCAAGACTGCTCAGGATGACGGCTTCCTTTCCGGCGGCGTAATTGGCGGCTGGGAAGCGCCAGACCTGCGTAGCGCCAGCTCTGCTGCACAGAGATGGTCTGCCGCAGACCTCAAAGCCTACCTGACCACCGGACGCAATGCTCACACGGCGGTTGCCGGTGAAATGGCGCTGGCGGTCAAGGATTCCCTGCAATATATGACCGACGAGGACGCCGACGCGATGGTTGCCTATCTGCATCACATCGTCAAAGGCGAGCGGCAGCCGGCTCCGTCTGTTCCTGACCAGAGCCTCAGCGCTCCGCGTCAGATCGACAATGCCGCGGATGCCACTTCGCTCAAGCTGGCCAAGGGCATCGGCCTTGATGAAGGCGAAATGCTCTACATGGACAATTGCGCGGCCTGTCACATGACCAACGGCAAAGGGGCGGCAGAAGTCTTCCCGGCGATGAGTGATAACTCGCTCGTCACCTCTGATCAGACCACGGGCCTTATCGAGACCATCCTCTATGGTGCGGAAATGCCTTCAACGGCAAAACGCCCTGAAAAGCTGAAGATGCCCGGTTTTGCCGAGCGCCTGAGCGATGAGGATGTTGCAGCCCTCGCCACATTCTTGCGCAAGGGTTGGGGCAATGATGCCGGTGCGGTAACTGCGGATGCGGTCAAGGCCGTGCGCCACTGATCCGGCCTTTACCAACTGACAAACAATAAAAAGGCGCCTGACCGTTTCAGGCGCCTTTCTTTTCAGCCGACCTTCAGGCCGAATCGTCAGAGGGGCGCTTGAGAGAGCGCGCCAGTATGGCCCCCTGTTCCCCCGTTGGAGCTGCCCTCTTCGTGCCATATAGTCCCCTTGCAAACTGCTATGAAAAAGCAGTCAAAAGCATTATCGTTTCTCCAAAGACGCTTGGGGCGTGGATTCCAAAAACAGGATTGAGGGCGGCTAACCACTATCATGCAAAGCTATTTTTCCCGTCCCTTCCGGCTGTTTGTGCTGCTGATCGGCCTTGTATGCTGGGTCCACCCCGCCTTGGCCGAAACAGTCAAGCGGATCGGCGTGCTGGACTATCTGGGGGCCAAGCACTCACTCACTCACTGGGCGCAGACGGCGGACAGCCTGAGCGCTGCCTTTCCCGATGTGCGCTTCGAGCTGGTGGCTCTGGACATTGATGGTCTTGATGCGGCGCTTAATGCTGGAGAGCTGGATTTCGTGCTCACCAACCCGGGCAATTATGCTGAGCTGGAATTTCGCCATCATATCAGTCGCATCGCCACTGCTGAGGAAGACCAGCCGGTCGCCTCCACGCTGGTCACAGCCGATGGCTTTGAAAGCATGGAAGATCTGGTGGGCAAGAAGCTGGCGGTGATGACCACCGAAGCCTTTGGCGGTTTTCAGGTCATCTGGGCAGAAATGCACAAGCAGGACCCGACACTCCCTCGCCGTGTCGAGCTGGTTCAGACGGGCTATCCTATGCAGAATGTGGCCGAGGCAGTGCTGGATGGCAAGGCCGACGCGGCGGTTATGCGCACTTGCACGTTGGAGCTGTTGCAGAAGCAAAACCCCGCCCGCTATGGCGCGCTGCGTGGCTTTGCGCTGCGCCACGACATGCCGACCGACTGCGCCATTTCCAGTCCGATCTACCCCAACTGGCCCTTTGCCAAAACACCCAAGACCGATGCCGCCTTTGCCAAGCAAGTGGCCGTAACGCTCCTCAGCATTCAGGAGGGCAATCTCTGGACGGTGCCGCTGGATTATCAATCGGTGCATGACGTTTTGCGGCAATTGCAGATCGGCCCCTATGCCCGCACCGGTCCGATTTCTCTTTCCGACTTCATCGAGGATTATCGCGACTGGCTGATCATTCTGGCGGGTGCCCTGATCTTCTGGGCCATCTATTCGGTGCGCATCGAGAGCCTTGTGCGCAAGCGCACCCGCGACCTCAAAAAAACCAACGAAAAGCTGAAGCAGGAAATGGCCGAGCGTAAACGCGCCGAAGAGGCCGACCGGCAACATCAGCGAGAGTTGGAACATGTGGCCCGCCTCTCCATTCTGGGGGAGATGGCCTCCTCCATTGCTCATGAGCTGAACCAGCCGCTGGCGGCGATTTCCAACTATGCGCAAGGGTGCCTGCTGCGCATCAAGGCTGATCGGTTCAGCAGCGCCGACATGGAGCTGGCATCCACCGAAATCGCCCAACAAGCGCAACGCGCAGCGGAAGTCGTCAAGCGCATCCGGGCTTTCGTGCGCAAGAAGGAATCCAAGCCAGTTACCATAACCGTGCCCGAACTTGTCGCCGATTGCGCCGCCGTTTACGCAGCTTCTGCCAACCGCGCCGGGGTGCGCGTGATCCTCGATCTGGCTCCCGGCCTGCCTGCGCTGCGTGTCGACCCCATCCAGATCCAGCAAGTGGTGCTCAATCTGGTGCAAAATGCCATCGACGCAATGAACGAGGAGGCAGCGGAGCGTCGCGAGGCTATCCTCACGGTGCGCGAGAAGGAAGAAGGCGGGCGGGGCATATTGCTCAGCGTGCGCGATTTTGGCCACGGCATGGATGAAGAAGATCTTGGCCATTTCGCCGAAGCCTTCTATACAACCAAGACCGAGGGGATCGGGCTGGGGCTGGCGTTGAGCCGATCGATTGTCGAAGCCCATGGCGGCTCCATGCGCGCCTTTTCCCCATCGGACGGACCGGGACTTGAAGTGGCCATCTGGCTGCCTGCAGGAGAGACTGAATGAATGCGATCAATGAGGATGGAATCATTCATATCGTTGATGATGATCGGGCCGTGCGCGACGGGCTCGGCTTCATGCTCTCTTCCCTTGGTCTTACCATCGAAACCCACAGTTCGGCGACAGACTTGCTCGACCGGCTTGATGGGGCGCTCATTGGCTGCATTCTGGCTGATGTGCGCATGCCCGGCATGAGCGGTCTGGAACTGCTGGATGAATTGAAACGCCGAGCCTGTGCCCTGCCCGTCATCATCATCACCGCCCACGCGGATGTCCCCATGGCCGTGCGGGCCATCCAGTCGGGCGCTCTGGATTTTTTCGAGAAACCCGTCAACGGCATGGCGCTGGTGGAACGCATCAATGATGCCCTCAAGGAGGCTCGCGCCCGGGCTGAGGATGAAGCCCTGAAGGCCGCCATTGCCAGCCGCATTGAGAGCCTGACGGGCCGCGAGGTTGATGTCGCCCGCGCCATCATGGACGGCAAGCAGAACAAACAGATTGCCGCAGACTTTGGAATCAGCCTCAAGACGGTGGAAATTCACCGCCATAACCTGATGACCAAGATGGAGGCCACGACGCCCGCCGATCTGGTGCGGCAGCTTGTCACAGCCAATTGGGACAAGATTTAGGGGTTACCCCCTAAGGGCCTTGGGTTTGGCCTGATTCACTCCTTTTGCTCCTCTCTCTAGGCTGGTTAACAGACCGGCCGCCCTTCTTGCATCGTCCTTCTGACGGACAAGAGGACGGTCCTTGAGAGACCCAACGCCTCCATCGTTAGCCGAACCAATCGGTAAGCAGAAAGTGGGGCGGAGTGAAAGGACCAGCCATGGACAGTTCTCGTCGCCAATTTCTTGGAGCGATCGGACAGGTGAGCATTGGCGCGGCGGCAACGGTCGCTGGCGCAAACAGTGCTTCAGCTGCAACCGGTTCAGCCTCCGATGGCCCCCAGCCGACCGGCCCCAAATGGGGCATGGTCGTTGACTTGCGCAAATGCATCGGCTGTCAGGCCTGCACAGTGGCCTGCATCATGGAGAATGCGGTACCGGAAGATTCTTTCCGCACCCATGTCTCCGTTTATGAAGTCGTCAAGGAAGGGTGCGATCCGGCCATGGTGATGCTGCCACGGCTGTGCAACCATTGCGACGAGCCCCCCTGCGTCGAGGTCTGCCCGGTCGAGGCGACCTACAAGAAGGAAGGCACCGGCGAGGTGCTGGTGGATGCATCACGCTGCGTGGGCTGCGCCTATTGCGTTCAGGCCTGCCCCTATGATGCCCGTTTCATCAACCACGAAACCCAGACCGCGGACAAATGCACCTTCTGCATTCATCGCACCGAAGCAGGGCTGCTTCCGGCCTGCGTGGAAACCTGTGTTGGTGGCGCCCGCATTTTCGGTGATCTCAATGATCCCGAAAGCACGGTGTCGAAGTTGCTCAAAGAGCATGAAGTCTCCGTTCTGCGGCCGGAAATGCATACCGCACCCAATGTCTATTATATCGGACTGGACGAAGCGCTCGACGGGCGCGTGGCTGGCGAAGCCGCCTATCGTCCTCCGCTCACGACCAATATTGACCATCACGAGGAGGGCCGGTGATGCAAATTCATGAGCTTGTTGGTGCCGTCCATGAAGCCGCCTGGCTGCCTTGGGCCGTGCAATATTTCTTCCTCATCGGCATGTCGACGACTGCCCTGTTTCTCACCTTCCCTGCCTTTGTCTTCGGGCGCGGTTCCTCCCTGCCCCATGCCCGGCTGGCGCTGATCACAGCCGTGACGACCGGCATTTCCGGCCCAGTTGCTCTGCTGGCCGATTTGCATCAGCCGGGTCGCTTTTGGGAGTTCTTCGTCTATACCCACGCCACCTCATGGATGGCTTGGGGCGCCTGGATCGTCTCGTCCTATGTCACTTTGCTGCTGCTTTATGCATGGGCGGTGAACCGGCCAGCCTTCTATCGCTGGGGTCAGGATGACTGGCGCTTTGCATGGCTCTTCCGCTTTCTCGCCTTCGGTAGTCCGGCCAATGGCTTTGCACGCCTCATAGGCATTGGTGCAGGCGTCGCCGCGCTCGGCATCCTCACCTATACCGGCATGGAAGTGGCCGTGGTCTATTCCCGTCCGCTTTGGCACACGCCACTTCTCCCCTTCCAGTTTGCAGCAACCGGTGCTGTTGGTGCGCTTGGCGTGATGCTCATTCTTGGTCGCCTGTTTGCCACCGGTCCTATTGTGGAAGCGAAGATGAACCGCATGCTGGCGCTGGCTCTTGGCGTGGTCGCCATCATCGGCGCGCTATGGTTCGCGGTCGCCTTTTCAGGCATCAGCCAGAGCCACACCGAAGCACTCGCCTCTGTTGCAGGCTTCACCGTGTGGCAGCGCATCGCTCTTTGGGCTGCCGCTGCCATCGTTATTCCCTTTGTCATCGCGCTGACGCTACCGGCTCGCTCGGGCTGGGTCACGGGCCTGATCGCCATTCACGCCGCCTGGATGTTCCGCTGGACAGTCTTCATGGGCGGACAGGCGGTGCCGAAGGTCGGCTCCGGCCTCTATGACGCCCTGATGCCCACCGGTATCGAAGGCCTCATGGGAGTGATCGGCACCTTCGGGCTCTGGATCTTCCTGCTCATTCTTTACACCACCTTTGTGCCATGGGCCGAAGCAGACCTGCCTGACGATACGTCAGCCACCACTTCTGCCCAAACCGCTCGCACTGTCTGAGGAGAAAGCCCATGTCAACACGTCGCAACATATTGAAGGGCGCCGTCGCTATCGGAGCGCTGGGCGCGTTCGCCGCAGGCTATGCCGAGCCGGTGAAAAAGATCACCCGAGGCAAATGGTCCGGCAAGGTGCCGCGCAAGCATTTGACCGGCAACGCCCCTGAGCCGGAATATAAAGTGGCCGCCAATGGCGACATCGAGCTCAATCCCGATCAGGCGGTAAGCTACGCCATGTGCATCGGGTGCACCACCATGTGTGGTGTGCGGGTGCGTGTCGACAAGGCGAACAACAAGGTCCTGCGCGTTACAGGCAACCCCTATAACCCGCTCAGCACCACCGAGTTTTTGCCTTATGAAACACCAGTCCGTGAAAGCCTTGTTGCGCTTGGGCAACCGGGCGCTGGCGACGGCATGCTGCATCGCTCCACGGCCTGCGGGCGCGGCAATGCCGTGCTTGATCAGATCGACAATCCGCGTCGGGTGCTCAAGCCCCTAAAGCGCGTCGGTGCGCGTGGCTCCGGCCAATGGGAAACCATCAGCTTTGAGCAGCTTGTCGAGGAAGTGGTTGAAGGCGGCGATCTGTTCGGCGAGGGCAAGGTGGCTGGCCTGCGGGAAATCCGCGATCTGGAGACACCCATCAAGGCCGATGCGCCTGAGCTGGGCCCCCGCGCCAATGGTGTTGTCATGCTCAGTTCGGTCAATGATGGCAGAGACAACATGAATCTGCGCTGGCTGAAACAGGCCTATGGTTCTACCAACTATGCTCGCCATGGCTCCTATTGCGGTGGCTCCTATCGTTCGGGTTCGGGCGCAATGTTTGGCGATGTGAAAAAGATGCCACACGCCAAGCCGGATTTTGAGGAAGCCGAATTTATCATTTTCATCGGCACTGCACCGGGCAATGCAGGCAACCCCTTCAAGCGCATTGGCGCATTGGTGGCTGAAGCCCGCAGCGATGGCAAACTTGATTATGTTGTGGTCGATCCGGTGCTTAACCATGCCCAGAGCGGCCCATCCGGGGATCGGTCTCGCTGGTTGCCGATTGTTCCGGGCACGGATGGCGCCCTTGCCATGGGCATGATCCGCTGGATGTTCGAGAATGACCGCATCAACAAGGACTATCTGGCCCAACCTTCCAAGAAAGCCGCAATGGCAGCAGGCGAAGCCAACTGGAGCAATGCCACCCATCTGGTCATCGCAGATGAAACCCATCCGCGCATGGGCAAACTGCTGCGCGGCTCCGACATGGGGCTGGAGCTGGCCGAAGGCGCCAAGGCCTATGACGATAGCGATCCTTACATGGTTGCGTCTGAGAATGGCCCCGTGCCAGTGGGCGATCAGCCTGCGCCGCTGTTCTTTGATGGCACGGTAGAGGGCAAGGATGGCCCTGTTGCGGTGAAGACCGGCCTCACTCTGCTGCGCGAGGAAGCCGGGCGGTTAAGCTATGAAGACTATTCTGCCGCCTGCGGTATTCCGGTCGAAACCATCACCGGCCTTGCCAATGAATTCACCAGCCATGGCCGCAAGGCAGCGGTGAACACCCATGGCGGCATGATGAGCGGCTCGGGCTTCTACAATGCCTTTGCGCTGATGATGCTCAACACGCTCATAGGCAATCTCAACTGGAAGGGTGGCACCCTCATGTTGGGCGGCTGGTACCCCGATACCAACGGTCCGGCCTATGATCTGGCCAAGGTGAAGGGCGGCGTCAAGCCCAAGGGCCTGCCACTGGGACGCAATGTGCCCTACGAGAAGACCTCCGAATTCAAGGCCAAAAAAGCTGCGGGCAAGGCCTTCCCTGCCGATGGGCCATGGTATCCCAATGCACCGGGTCTGGCGACCGAATGGTTTTCCTCTATGGTCAATGGCTACCCCTACAATATCGAGGCACTCATCCTGCGCAACGCCAACCCGATCTATGGCATCGCGGGCATCGAGCATCTGGTGCCCAAGCTGAAAGACCCGAAGGTGGTGCCGCTGATCATCTCCATCGATCCTTTCATCAACGAGAGCACGGCGCTGGCCGACTATATCGTGCCGGATACGGTGATGTATGAAAGCTGGGGCTTCGTGAAGCCATGGAATGGCGTTCCCACCAAGATCACCACGGCCCGCTGGCCGGTGGTCGACCCGAAGGTCGCCAGAACAGCCGATGGCGTGCCGATCGATGTCGACATGTTCCTCATAGCAACAGCAAAGCGCATGGGCCTGCCAGGCTTTGGTGACGAGGCAATTCCAGATAAGGACGGCACCATGCATCCGCTCAACCGGCCTGAAGACTTCTATCTGCGGGGTGCGGTGAATGTGGCGACGGTCGGCGGCTCCTCCGTGCCGGACGCCAGCGACGATGACCTGATGGTATCAGGCGTCGATCGCATCCGTGATCAGCTGGAATCAACCCTCAAGCCCGATGAATGGCGCAAAGCGGCGGCGATCTATGCCAAGGGCGGACGCTACGAGAATAAAGACAAGAGCTACAAGGGCGAACAAAGCGCGCATCCGTTCGGCAAGCCGATGCTTGTCTATAACGAAGGGGTCGGCAGTGCGCGCAATGCCATGACAGGCAAGCGCTCGCCCGGCGTACCCACATGGCGCGAAGCGGAATTCTCCGATGGCAGCAAGGTGGCTGAGGTCTATCCGCAAAGCGACTGGCCGATCAAGGTAATCAGCTTCAAATCGCCATTGCAGAATTCCTACTCCGTCGGGGCCAAGACACTTCTGAGGATCGTTGCGACCAACACACTCAATATCGGCCGCGATGTGGCGGAAAGCCATGGCATCACGACCGGTGACAGGGTGCGCCTCACCACACCGGGTGGCAGCATCGAGAGCGTGGCCGTCGTGCGGGACGGGGTGGTGCAGGGCACGGTTGCCATCGAGCATGGCTTTGGCCATCGCCGCTTCGGGGCCGCGGACATTACCGTCGACGGGGTCACCATGGCCGCAGATCCGAAGCAGGCAAGCGGCGTGCTGCAAAATGATCTGGGCCTGATCGACCCGACGCGCGCCAAGCCCGGCGTCTGGGTTGATCCGATCTCGGGGGCTGCCGTGCGTCAGGGGCTGCCTGCGAAAATCGAGAAACTTGCTTGATGCATCTCCTCCCTTAACCTTGGCTGTCGGGGTCCTCTCCGGCAGCCTTTTTACCCTTTTGCCAAGCAGAAAAAGGAAAAGGAAAAGCGCCATGTCCTTTATCGATCCCTATGGACGCAAGATCGACTATGTCCGCCTGTCCCTGACGGACCGGTGCAACCTGCGCTGTTTCTATTGCCTACCTGCTGGCAGTTCAGATTTTGCGCCCTCGAGCAGTCGCCTTGGGCTTGATGAAATCGAGCGGATCATGGCAGCGTTTGCCAAGCTGGGCGTGCATCGGGTGCGCCTTACAGGGGGCGAACCGCTGGTGCGCAAGGGCGTTGCGGATTTGGCTGCGCAGCTTCATGCCCTGCCCGGCATTGATGATCTTTCCATGACAACAAATGCGCTGTTGCTTGAGCGCCATGCAGACGCCCTGTTCGAGGCGGGTGTCAGTCGGCTGAATGTGTCGCTCGATAGCCTTGATGCGGAGCGTTTTTCGCGCATCACCCATGGGGGCGATCTGGCCAAGGTGTTGCGCGGGCTTGAAAAAGCGCGGGCGGTTGGCTTTTACCCCATCAAGATCAACATGCTGGTGATGAAGGGCATCAATGACGACGAAGTGGTCGACATGGCCCGCTGGTGCGCGGCGCAAGGCTTCACCCTGCGCTATATCGAAACCATGCCCATGGGGGCTGGTGGCAGTGACGCCGTGTCGCGCTATGTGCCGCTCGAAGTGGTGCAGCAACAACTGGAGCAGCATTTCACACTGGTGGATGACATTGCCTCTGGCGGCGGTCCTGCCCGCTACTTGCGCATCGTCGGCACGCAGACACAAATCGGCCTTATCACGCCCCTGTCCCGCCATTTCTGCGCCTCCTGCAACAGGGTGCGGCTCGGAGCGAACGGCACCCTTTACATGTGCCTTGGCAACAGCCATTCGGCAGACCTCAAGGCCCCCTTGCGCGAGGGCATTTCGGATGACGGATTGATGGAGCTGATCCGCCAATCCATTGCTCTCAAGCCATGGCAGCATAATTTCAATGAAGTGTCTGCACCCGTTGACAGGGCCATGGCGGCAACGGGCGGCTAGTCGAACGACGCAACCCTGCCCAAGAGCAGAGAAACCGGAGCAAGCTTTTTACCAAGCCCGTGAAATTTGCTGCCCCAATAAAAAATGGCCAGCCCGATGAGCTGGCCATTTCGTTTTCCGCAAGACAGGTGGTCTTTATGCCGCTTGATTGCGCCGTTTGTTGACATAGCTGGCGATTGGCGCCTTGGCGAGACCGAACAGAACGACCCCGAGCACCAGAATGGTAAAGGTCATCGTGAGCGGCTTTTGCACGAAGATACCCCAAGCCCCCTGCCCCAGCATGATGGACTGACGCAGATAGTTCTCGGCCAGAGGCGCCAACACCAGAGCCAGAATGAACGGGCCGGTTGGATAGTTGGCGCGCTTCATCAGATAGCCGATGACCCCGAATACAACGGTTACCCAGACATCGAAGGTGCCATAGTTGATGGAGAAGGCCCCCACCAGACAGAAGGCAACAACGATGGCATTCAGATGGTTCTGAATAAGGCGCAGAGCGTTCACGAAGACCGGGATCAACAGGATGTTCGAGCCCAGCAGGAACAGGTTGGCAATGGTCAGACCCGCGATGGTGCCCCAGACAATGTCGGCTGACTGGATCATTAGCATCGGGCCGGGGTTAAGGCCGAACATGATCAACGCCCCCAGCATGATGGCCGTGCCGCCCGAGCCCGGAATACCGAGCGTTAGAAGCGGGATCAGCGAGCCGGGAACCGCCGCATTGTTGGCCGCTTCTGGGCTGGCCAGACCTTCGGATGCCCCTTTGCCAAAATTCTCTGGCTGTTTGGAGAACTTTTTCTCGGTGATATAGGCAATGAAGGTTGCGATGGTCGCGCCAGCGCCCGGCAACACGCCGATGCCGGTGCCGATCACCGAGCCACGCAGGGTGGGCAAACTGATATGGCGCAGTTCAGCCAGTCCGGGAATGAATTCGCTGAATTTGAATTTGGGCTTGCCCATATTCAGGCGAATGCGTTCTTCGACATTGACCAATACTTCGCCGATACCGAACAGGCCAATGATGACAGCAACGAAGTCCACCCCTTCGATCAGTTCAGGCACAACGGCAAAGCGCACATTGCCCGAGACATAATCACTGCCGATGGTACTGAGCAGAACCCCGACCAGCGTGGCAATCAGCGCCTTGAGCGGATCAGAGCCGGCCAGCACGATGATCATGCTCAGGCCGAGCAGCATCAGCATGAAATATTCCGGAGGCCCGAGAAAGATGGCATATTCGGCGATGATCGGCGCAAAGAAGATCAGCATCAGCAGACCAAAAATACCGCCGACAAAGGAGGCAATGGCCGAGATGCCGAGGGCTTGCCCGCCCCTTCCCCGTTGCATCATGGGATAGCCTTCCATGGCCGTCACAATGGCGGGGGCGTCGCCGGGGGTGTTGATGAGAATGGCGGTCAGACGCCCGCCATACATGGTGCCCATATAAACGCCTGTCAGCAGGGAGAGACCCGAGATCGGGCTCATGCCGAAGGTCAGGGGCATCATGAGAGCAATACCCGCCGATGGCCCGAGGCCGGGCAAGGCACCAACGAGCGTGCCGATCAAGCCAGCCACAAAGATGAGCAGCAGGTTTTCCGGCGTGGCGACCTGATTGAACGCCACCATCAGGTGAGATAACGAATCCAGCATGCATTTCGTCCCGTGAATTGTTTGCTGCGGCTCAAAGCACCGGCAGATTCAGCCAAATGGCAAAGATGACATAGATGGCGGCGGTCGTGGTGGCGCCGACAAATAGTGACGATGTGATCGGATGGTGCGCGACGCGCCAGGACAGCAGGAAGATCATGGCAAAGATGGGTGCGAGCACAGAGCCAAGCGCCATGGCAGCAACACCAAGAACAATGATGGCCGTGGTGATCAGAAGACCGGCGATATTGGGGGACGTGTCCGCGTGCTCTTGTCTGTCTCCGGCTTCAGCCGCTTCCTTCCGACTTTTGGCAAGGCTCCGCAAGGCCTGCAAAGCGCAGCAGATGACGATCAGCACACCAACATTCAACGGCACAAAACCGGGGC
Organism: Cohaesibacter marisflavi; assembly: GCF_963665895.2. Lineage (NCBI taxonomy): Bacteria > Pseudomonadati > Pseudomonadota > Alphaproteobacteria > Hyphomicrobiales > Cohaesibacteraceae > Cohaesibacter > Cohaesibacter marisflavi. The sequence goes on from NZ_OY762534.1 coordinate 2,094,203, forward strand.
CGAAGGAGAATTCGTCAGCATATTTGAGATCGAGCGAACCGATCGCAAGACTGGCGGCAAAAGCCGCCAGAATTGCCAGAAATGTAATTTCTGCAGTTTTCATGGTGCCCATCAGTTCTTTTTCAGGAGACCAAGATTGGACAGGTTGGTTTCATAGACGCTGTTGGTCTTTTCCAGATAGGCAGCAAAAGCATCAGCATCGAGATAACCAGGAATGATCCCGTTTGGTTTGAGATACTGTTCGGTCCATTCCGGGGTTTCCTGCAGACGCTCAACCATTTCGGACAGATAAGCCTTGGCTTCTGCCGGAATATCCTTGGCAGCAACGACACCACGGAAAACCGAGGCGACCACATCATAGCCCTTTCCTTGAAGGTCGGGACATCCGGGAACATTTCAGCGCGCTGCTCCGTGGAGATGGCAATGGCGTTCATACGACCGCTTTTGATGAACTCGGATACAGCACCCGGGTTGATCATGGCGAAATCGACCTGACGACCAAGCAGCGCACTGGCGACTTCACCATCGCCTTGGAACGGCACGAAGTTCAGTTTCACGTCGAGGGCGTCGGACACCATGATCGTTGCAATATGTTCGATCTGTCCACGGCCACCACCAGCAACGTTGAGCACGCGGCCAGCGTTTTTAATGTCATCAAGGGTCTTGATGTCGGAGGACGCAGGAACAACCAGCAGGGTCGGGTCGATACCCAGACGAGCAATCGGGGTGAAGTCCTTGTAGTTCAAGCCAACATCTGCCGTCAAAGGTGTTGTGATGAAGGATGAAGTGGCAGCCATCAGATAGTGGCCATCCCCTTCATGACTATTGAGATAGCCAAGCGATGTTGCACCAGCGCCGCCAGGTTTGTTCACGACATTGACGGATGCGTCAATGAGATTGGTTTCGCGAATAACCTTGGCCATGGACCGCAGCATGGTGTCGTGCCCGCCACCAGGACCATAACCGGCAACGAATTCGAGACCACGGGTCGGGAAGTCCTCAGCCTGGACAGGCAGAACTGCTGCAGCAACAAGAGCCGAGAAAACAACGGCCGTCTTTAAGGGTTTGAAAAACATCGATCAGGTTCCTCCCTAGTATTTATCGATGAGAATATTTGCGGGGTTATAGAGACCTCGGGGCGTTACGCGATGAATTCGCACCCAAGCTCCTTGAGGTTCTTGTCAATCCAGTCACCATTATATTTGCCTTCAATGGTCGTCTGATATTGACGTTCTTCGCCTGCGTGCTTTTTGTCAGCACGGTCGAGAATTTCTGCGGCGCTATCCTTTGGCAGGCAGACAAGGCCGTCCCAGTCGCCAACGATCAGATCGCCAGGATTGACGGTCATATTGCCAAGAGCGATGGGGAAGCCGATTTCACCCGGTCCATCCTTGTAAGGGCCACGATGGCTGATGCCGCTCGAGAAGACTGGTACATCCTGTTTGCTGATGCTGTCGAGGTCGCGAATTGCACCCCAGATAGCCACACCGGCAATCTTGGAAAACACACCACGTGCAAGCATCAGCTCACCCATGATGGCATTGTCCAGAGCGCCACCGGCGTCTACGACGATCACATCACCTGGCTGCGCCATAACAAGGGCCTTATGCAGCATCAGATTGTCTCCTGGACGAACACTGACCGTGAGGGCCGGGCCAGCGAGGACGCCCTGACGATGCCGGGGGCGCATGCTAGCAGGAGCCCCTGTGTGGCGGTTCATGACGTCACTAATGTTGGATACAGGCAGTTTGGCAGCGCGGGCGATCAGATCCGGATTTACCCGGTCCCAACTTTCCTTGATTCTGAAACCTTCAGCCATGTCTTCTCCTATTCTTGCAGACCGCCAAGCGCGGCGGAAGTTGCCAGAAAGGCGGGATTTATTTCCCGACCTTCAAAATGGTCAATGATGAAACGGGCAGCCATCGTTGCCATGTTGCGTTCGGCTCCAGGGGTGAGACCGGCAGCATGGGGGGTGACGATGAGATTGGGGGCCTTGAAAAGCTTGGAGTCAGCGGCAGGAGGCTCCTGCTCGAAGCTGTCCACGCCAGCGCCTGCAATGACGCCTTTCTCCAGCGCTTCGGCCAGAGCATCTTCGTCGATCATACCGCCACGAGCGGTGTTCACGATGGCACCATGGGATGGCATCTTTTCCAGAAACGCGCGATTGACCAGATGTTTGGTGGCAGGAACCAGTGGACAATGCAGAGAGATGACGTCGCATTTGGTTGCAATGGCATCCATATCGGCAACCGCTTCCACACCTTCAGGGCATGCCGCACCGCCATTGGCCAGCAAAGCCGGATCAAACGCGGAGACTTTCATACCTAGCGCCATGGCCATACCAGCCACTTCGCGACCAATAGCACCAAAACCGATGAGGCCGAGTTTGGTATCGGCAAAGTCCTTGCCGATAAAAGAGCCCTTGAGCCAATTGCCGCCCTTGGTTGCTTCATCGAGATAAGGCAATGACTTGCGCAGCGCGATAATGAGCGCAATGGCATGCTCGGCCACTGCTCGCGCGTTGGCTCCGGCAGCTCTGTATACAGGGATGCCGATTTTTTCAGCGGCAGCCAGATTGATATTGTTCACGCCACTGCCATGTTTGGCGATGACCTGGACGGAACCAGAGGCCTTGATCACGGCATCCGTAATCTTGCCCTGAGACACCATAATCGCGCATACATTGTTGTTTTTCGCCGTTTCAACCACTTCTTCTGGCTTGGCATAGGGAGGAGAAAACACGCATTCAAAGCCGTTTTCCTTGAGCAGGTCCACAGCAGAGCTGTCAATGCGGCTGCGCGTGACCAATATTTTTTGCATTTCAGAGCTCATTGCTACTGTATCCATTTAACAACCTAATTGCTTTTTTCGTATACAAATATGATGATAAAGTCAAATGCAAAATACATTTACAATCACAGAGCGTCAGGCTATATCTAATATCCGACTGAAATTGTAGGAGTTTTCTCGTCATGCCAATTCAGCAGGACATTGCGGACCTTCCATTAAGCGATCAAGTGTATGCAAAAATGCGAGAATTGCTGCGGGATGGCGCTTTCACTTCAGGCCAACGCGTCAGTGAGGCTGATATCTGCGATCGGTTTCAGGTCAGCAGAACCCCCGCCCGGGAGGCCATTCGTCGCCTGCTGAATGAGGGGTTTCTGACCACGGTCGAAAGTGGCCGAATCGTTGTGGCTGAGATTGATATCGAGCGCGCAGAGGAAATCTATGACATGCGCGAGGCCGTGGAATGCCTTGCGGCCAAGCTGGCGGCGAAAAAGGCCAACACCAAGGATCTCATCGAATTGCGCAGCATTCTGGATGAACAGCGCCGGGGAGCCACCGATGAAACAGACTTTCTGGATATCAACGACCGCTTTCACCGTTGTGTATACAAAATTGCCAGCAACCGCTATTTGCTGCGCAGCGCAGAAATTCTTCTGGTTTCGGCAGGCATGATCCGAGGCACGACACAAGGGCGCTATGATTACAATACATGGTCACTACAAGACCATGAAGAAATCTATCAAGCTATCGAGGATGGCAATACGACGGCGGCTGAAGAGGCTGCCCGCCGTCATGTCAGGCGAGGCCGCATGCAGCGCATCAGCCTTTTGAAAACCCTGTCGAGCAGCTAGCCGCTTCTCAAGCGAGAAGAGAGGTAAAGCAAAACACCGCTCCCAAATGTGATCAACTCCTTCAATGAGTGGAATCGGACCAGAATAGTCTTCAGGCCCGAGAAAGCGCGCAAGCTACATCCTGCGAAAGAGCCGCCACCACCATGTTTGCAAGTCGGAATGGCTCTGCGCGTTGTCGTTGAGACATCGCACTTTCCTGAACTCCACACGCCGAACTACGTTTCCCATTCAATGTAGCCTCGCCGATATCAACTCTTTGGTAGCATAGCGTGACAAAACACTGACATTTTCTGAGAAAGAGGCGGCGGAAATGTGGCAATTTTATTTCCCTAGTGCACCAAATATTGCTAAATGATTTCAAATTGAGTCTGTGTTTTTTTGTTAGAGCCTTTTCTATTATGTCATCCATTGCGTATAGGGCCGAAGTCGATGGTCTGCGAGCCATCGCTGTTCTTTCTGTCATTTTCTATCACGCGGACTTCATGCTCTTTGGCCGCGCTTTTCTGCCGGGAGGATTTCTCGGCGTCGACATATTCTTCGTCCTCTCCGGCTATTTGATTTCTTCCATTCTTTTTCGCGAAGTCTCGGAAGGCAGCTTCAGCATCATTTCATTTTACGAACGTAGGGCACGCCGCATTTTGCCAGCGCTCTATTTCATGATGCTGGCCACTTTGCCGGTTGCCTATTTCTTCCTGTTGCCAAAGGGGATGATGGAATATGCACGGTCCGGGTTAGCCGCTCTTGGTTTTTCCTCCAACATCTGGTTCTGGCTGGAAGACAGCTATATCGCTGAAGCTAGCAAGCTCAAACCCTTACTCCATACTTGGAGCTTGGCGGTGGAAGAGCAATTCTACATTGTCTTTCCTCTGTTCGCCTACCTTCTCATTCGCCATGCTTCAAACCGAATGTGGCAGTGGTTGATAGCTGTGTTTGTCGCATCACTTTTGCTCGCCCAGGTCGGTACTGTTCATTTTGCCAAGTTCAATTTTTACCATTTACCGACGCGCGCCTGGGAGCTTATGGGCGGCTCTATTGTTGCTCTGGCCAGCTTTCAAGGAAAACTGACAAGGTTGCGACAGCACTATCCCGCTCTTGCAGAAGTCGGCTTCGTGGTGCTCATCCTTTGCATAATCTTGATGGATGATCACATGCCTCATCCGTCCCTACTAACACTACTGCCCGTGGCCGGGACCATGGCCATCCTCACGTTTGGTAAAGATGATCGGCCCTGCTATCGATTTCTTGCGTTGCAGCCATTGGTATTCATTGGTCTGATCTCCTATTCACTTTATCTCTGGCATTTCCCGCTTTTCGCCTTTGCACGCAATCTGGACATTTTTGATCTTCCTTTGCTCAAAGGACTTTATATTCTTGTTGCCAGCCTGTTGGCCTACCTAGCCTATCGATTTATAGAGCAACCTTTGAGAAATCGGCAGCGCATCGGCTTTACAAAGCTCATAGTTGCGATTTTCGCCATGCTTCTGGTCCTCATAGCAGCCTATATTAGCATTCTTCGATTTAAGGGTTTTCCAAAGTCACTCGGCCCGCTCGAAGCTGTGTTTGAGGAGCTGTCATGGCAACGACTCGATTGCACTATCGATCACCCCTGCAACAAAAAAGCGCAAACGCATCAGCATATTATTAGTCTAGGTGACAGCCACTCATGGAATTTCGACTATCCCCTGAGGGATATGGCAGAACGTTACGAACGCTCCTACGTCGCCATTACGCGGGGATCTTGTCCTTACATTTTAGATACCTATGTGGTGCGCGGCGGCAAACCCATTGATTGTACGCAGGCCCACGTGAAGGAGGCTCATCAGAGCATTGATCGCCTGTCTCCTGCCATCATAATCTACAAGGCACGTTTACCAGTGTATCTCGACAAAGGGCACTTCTATAATAATGGAGAAGGTGGGGAAGAAATCGAAAACCGTCAAAAGCTGTTCAACGTGCTCTTCACATCCAGTGGAAGCAACGAACAAGGTGCACTTGCGGACAAAATTCGAGCCACCTTCCAGCACCTGATTGATAGTGGCAATATTGTGGTGCTGATCTATCCTATCCCTGCTGTCGGATGGAACGTACCAGACGTCCTGCGTCGTAAACTGGAAAGCATACCTGATACGGCAGCACGCAAAGAGGCGCTTACAGTGAACCCAATAACCACCAGCTACACACGCTACAAAGAGCGTACTGCGCTAACCAACCAAGTGCTAGACAGCCTAGGTGATGCCCCCAATCTTATTCGTATTCATCCAGATCAGTTGCTTTGTTCGACGCAAACTGATCGCTGCGCCACTCAGGATGAAAATGGCGTTTTCTATATGGATGCCAATCACCCTTCTCGCTATATGGCCACTCGTATTAGCGCTCTAATTGAGCAACAGTTGATAGCCAAGGGTTTCTTGGCCAAATAGAACCGAACCGGCTGGCCAGGTTTCGTGCAACCAATGCGCTAATTGGCCATCGCCTCCTCCTGCTTTTATGATCCTGGCTCATGACTGTCAGCGGCTTCGCTGATCTAGTTACGGCTGGCGCAGAGAATATCTCTATATAAGAGGAATTGAAGCCAGAGATTGTGGCCTCGTTGGTCTATCTACCGGCTGGTTCCCATGTGACACTTTGCTAGCCAGCCCTGAGAAAGGAGCGCCCATGCCACGTAAAAGTGATACGCCGACGACCCCTTCCGACCAAGCAAGCCCCAACAGCCTTGATCGCCGCTCTTTGGTGAAAGCCGGAGCCGGTCTTGCGCTTGGCTCTGCCTTCACCTCCATGGCGACCAGCGAGAAAGCTCAGGCGCAAACGCAGGCCAAAGGGCCCGTGATCCGTGGCGATGAACATACATTAATTTTGGCCTCACACCCCTATCCTGAACGGTCTGTGGTCAATAAGGCCCTTTGGGAAGTTGCTGAACAGGCAGAGGGCTCCATCTTCAAGAATCTCGAAAGCATCCATGGCGATGACATGTGGGGCTTCGACCGGGCCGCTGAACGCAAGCTGTATCAGCAGGTTGACCGGATCGTAATGATGTTTCCCATTCACTGGTTCAATCTCACCCCAATGCTCAAGGCCTATATGAATGAAATCTGGTGGATTGGGGCTCCTTCCGAGCTTCGCGGCGTGGAACTGCTGGTGGTGACCACAACGGCAGGTGGACCGGATGCCTATCAGCCGGATGGTCGCCTTGGCTTTACGATAGAGCAAGTGCTCACGCCTCTTCAGGCCAGCGCCCGCTATACCGGCATGACCTTCTCCGAGCCACTCGCCTTTCTTGGTGCGGCAGGAGCCGGGCCGGATGAACTAACGCGCTATCAGGGAATGCTGGCTGATCGCCTCAGCGAGCCACCGAGAAGCGCCTGAACAGGCCCGAACATTCCGAACGCGCTCATCCATAGGAGGCAAGCAACCGTCTCGCGCATGGCAACATCATGCCGGTTGACGGTTGCCACCCTTACTATAGGCTATGCACAAACAGTCATTTGAGGCTTTAGTCATTGCAAACGTACAGACACAAGATCAAGGGAAGGAGAAGACCATGAACAATCCCAAAACGCTTTGCGTGGCAGGAGCGAGCGGCCTTGTCGGCTCAAACATCGTCAAGGCAGCTCTGGCCAAGGGCTATCGCGTCAATGGCACCATGCGCGACGCTGAAGACGAGAGCAAACGCCCTTATCTCATGGCGCTGCCGGGAGCCGCGGAGAGATTGACCCTTTTTTCTGCCGATACGGCGCAAAGCGACAGCTTTGACGCCGCCCTTGAAGGCGCGGATGCTGTTTTCATTGCCTGCTTCCCGCCAATCTACAAGGGTAAAGACGGCACGCCAGCCAAAGATCTGGACAGGCAAAGAGGCTATGATGAGATCGTAAAACCCGTCAAGGAAGGCTGCATGAATGTGCTTGAGGCAGCAGCGAGAAAAAATGTGAAGACGGTCATTCTCTGCTCTTCCACGTCGAGCACCAATCCGCCAGAGCCGGTTGCTGTCAAAACAGAGGAGAATGCCGTTTCCGACGCGGAGGTCCAGATGAACGCGGGCAAATTTACGGCGGCCGAGAAAATCGTCATGGAAACCGCCGCGAAGGACTTTTGCGATGCCCACGGGATGCGACTCAGCATCATCATTCCAACCATGATGCTTGGCCCCGTCATCCTGCCTCAACATCTGGAGGGGGATAGTCACCACCTCATTGTCGGCCTTAACAAAGGCGAGCAAGTCTTGCACAAGGAAACCCCGGCGGGCTCCATGTCCCTTAGCCATATCGAGGATGTTGCGGCGCTGTTTTTGGCCGCCTATGAGAAGCCGGATGCTTCTGGGCGCTATTTCGCGGTTTATGACAGTTGGCCATGGCGAGATCTCTATGCCGAATTTGCCAAACATGCACCAGCATCGGCCATGCCGCAGCCTTTGGAGGGGGAGCCCGAAGAGCCGACCCGCTTTGACTTTACGCGAAGGGATAGTCTGGGTGTGACAATGCGCGATATACCGACCACCATCGCCCAGATGTTCGACTGGCTGAAAACAGAACCATTCAGCACCCGCCATTAAGAAAAATACGGGGGTTTTGGCCAATGCCAAAGCCCCTTTTTGACCCTTATGATTGCGTCTGTCTCTTTATCGCTCCTAATACAGCGATCATATCATCTTCTTCCAGTTCCATGTGGTTCGTTTCTTGATATAGCTTCAAACAGATATCCATGAGGGGTGATGGGGCCTCGAATTCCTTGGCATTTTCAACGACGAGGCGGCAGTTCTTAAAGACATCGGCGATGCCTGCCTGGCGGGAGAAATCTCCGGTCAGCAGCTTGGCAAGCTTCACCTTGGAAACCTCGCTTGCCATGGGCCCCGCATTCAGAATGTCGGTGAATAGCGCCATATCAAGCTTGTTCTGTTCTGCCAGATTCCAAGCCTCGACCAGACCGGTGACCAGCGTTATCAAATAGCTGTTCACTGCGATCTTCATGTTGAGAGCCCGTGGCACCTCGCCACATTCAAAAATATCTTTGCAACATGGGGTCAGGAGCGCGCGAGCTGTTTTCAGGTCTTGGCTCATACCGGCCAGAAGGCCGACAAGTTGTCCCTGCTCGGCCGGTTTTCTGGAACCGGACACAGGAGCCTCGACATAGCGCCCGCCCGCATCGCAGACGTCTCTGGATAGCAATGCAGAATAATCGGCGGGCACTGTTCCCAAGGAAACAACGGTCTTGCCAGCAACCAAAGAGGCGAAATGGGCTGTGTTTCGCGACAAAACAGCATCGATTGCAGCTTCATCGGCGAGCATCAACAGCACAGTCTGACATTGGGCAAACATCTCTTGAACGTCATGGGCAACGCTGGCACCGGCATCGCTTAATGGACGGCTGCGCGCTAACGTCCGATTCCAAACCATGAGGGGCGTTCCGGCTTCAAGCAGCTTGAGCGCCATTGGCGTCCCCATGGTTCCGAGCCCGATAAATCCGATTTTCTCCATTTGCGGCATTGCCGGTCCCTCCCATGACCTATACGCGGGATAGTTTAGCAGCTGAAAAATGCAAGGCACCAGCAATCCGGTTCCAGGCATTGATATTTGCAATGGCAACCGTGAGCTGAACAAGTTCATCGTCGCGAAAGACCGCCCTGATTGCCGTCATCTCGGCCTCTGGCACCGGGGCAACTGGAGACTGTGTGACATGCTCGGCCCAGAATAGACCTGCGCGTTCGCGCTCATCATACACAGTAGAATCACGCCAGACCGCGAGAAGATCAAGCTTGTCCTCGCTTACCCCTATCTGCCGAGCCGCTCTCAAGTGAAGCTCTGTGCAGAAGCCACACCCATTCATCTGCGAAATGCGGATCTTGACAAGCTCCGTGAGGGATTTTTCCAGCCCTGATGCATCCACTGACTTGCTCATGGCAATCAGGGCATCGTGAGCCGCAGGCGCCTGTTTTTGAAAATCGGCATAGGAAAAGGCGAAATCTGTTGGGGCAGAAAGTGCATTCATCTTGTCACCTTTGATGTGGTTGGGTATTAATGTCAGAACTCTAACATTAATATCAGAGTTCTTATAATGATCAAGAGTCCAAATCAATCTCCCCTGCCCGAGGCAGGAGAAGGCAAGCGTGGCGATAATGGATATCTGGGCTATCTGCTCAGGCAGGCAGCAAACGCTTATCGATATCGCGTGGAAAGCGTCCTTGCTGATCTGCCGCTAACCCAACCGCAATTCTCTGCACTGGTGATGCTAGAAGCCTATCCGGAGCATTCCAGCGCAGATCTGGCGCGTCTGGCCTTCCTCACGCCGCAAACCATGAGCGTGATTGTAAGCAATCTATCGAAATCGGGGTTGATCACGCGCAGCCCCCATGCGGTTCATGGCAGAAAGCAGCATATTGAGCTCACTGCGCTTGGTCATGAAGTGCTTCGTGCTGCAAAGGATCGCATATATGCGCTCGAGAAGGATCTGCTTTCAGGCGTTTCTAATGAAGAAGAAGCAATCGTCAGACGTTGGCTGGTTGGCCTTCTATAAGAGCAAATCTGCAGGCCTTTCGTTTGGCGCTCGCAGAACCAAAGACAGCTCTGATGCCTGAGGTCGGGGTGAGGAGCCTGTAGAGGGGGCAATGCTTCCGCTTTCAGAATTCGTCTCTGCCCATACGTTCCCCCCACACATAAACAAGGCGCGACGTGCAAGCTGTCGCGCCTCTTGACTTGTATGCATGACCGCTCAAGCGTCGCGTTGTGCGATCCAGTCATGATCGGGATGATTCTGGAAACGCCATTTGCGCAGAGGCCCAGCCATTACATTGAGATAATAAAGGTCATACCCATAGGGAGCACCGCAGGGATGGTAGCCTTCCGGCACCAGCACCACTTCGCCATCATGCACAGTGAAGGTCTCATCAATGGATCCACTATCATTGTAAACGCGCTGATGCGCATAGCCTTTGGCCGGGTTCAGGCGATGATAATAGCTTTCTTCCAGATGCGTGATGGTTGGGAAATTGTCGCTATCATGGCGGTGCGGCGGATAGGAAGACCAGTGGCCAGAAGGCGTAACGCATTCGGTCACGAGCAGACTGTCGGCAACATCATAGTCTTCCATGGCAATCGGGAAGATATGACGGGTGTTCGCACCCTTGCCTTTTGTTACACGCTCGGGAGCTTTGAGAAGCTGTGCCTTGTGACCGCCCATACCCGGAGCCGAACAAACGGCGATCTTGCAATCGGTCACGGCAACCAGAGACCAGTCGCTGTCATTCGGGATATAGACGGATTGCGGTGAGATCGGGTCAAAAACACTATCCCGACTGCCGACTTTACCAAAGTCTTGCCCGGCTCCCGAAATTTCGGCATAACCTTCCAGCATGACAAGGATCACTTCGCGATCTCCCGTTGCTTCGGCCGCAGTTTCTCCCGGCTTCAAGTCATAGAGACCAAAGCCAACATAGGTCCAACCTGCTTTTTCAGGTGTAATATCATGAACCTTGCCGCTCTCTCCCTGCGGCTTGCGGTGCAAATTGTAAGACATTCCATTCCTCCTAACTAGCTATTTCCTTGCCCCCGAGGGCAGAAGAGCGAGCCTCATCCCAAAGGGTGCATAGGCATTGATAATTGTTCGTCAATTGGCTTACCGCCGTTGCGTCATCCACTTCACCGCCAAACCATTGAAGCGCCGTTGCGTTCATGATGGTGCGCCCGACGGCAAATCCCTTGACCAGCGGATGGGCTGCGGCAATTCTGAGTGCAGGCCCCAACGCTTCCATATCGGCGGCCAATCCCAAGACAACGATACCGCGGCAATGGGGATCATGGTCCTCGACCGCCCGACAGGCATTGCGCCAGACAGCGTCAGTCTTCATGGGTTCAAGCTTCCACCAATCCGGATAGATACCGATTTCATAAAGACGATTGATCAGCTTGGCTGCAGACTGATCGTCGACAGGCCCGACCGGTGAGGTAATCAGCTCGACCAGCAGATCCAGACGGTTGTTGCGCGCAGCGGCGGCCAGTTTCAGCAATGTGGCTTCCTGCTGATCGCGCAAGGCGACCTCATCATCTGGGTGACAGTAGCAGAGCACCTTGACGACATGGTTCTGGGGCCATTCCTTGAGACCTCCACAATCAGGCCCGAGCTCCTCTTCAAAGGCAAGGGGACAGGATGCCGGAAACTCGACCGGACGTCCGATCCAAAGGCCCTTGTCAGCTGCGGCATGTAGCGCATCCTGCCCGACCCGGTTGTCACACAGGATGCCATAGCCATCTCGCCCTTGGGAAACCTGCATGGTCGCCTCAAGGCAAAGCTTTTTGAAAGCGCCTATACGCTCCCGTGGCACATCAAGCTCATCGCACATGCGCTCAAGCTGGATACGATGATCAAAGGCAAAGATACGCACATCCGGCCATGCCTTGTGGCGATTGGTTGACCAGTGAACCTGCTCCAGCTCAGTATCCTTGCGCAAGGCGGGAGTCTTGACGCCACGCTGCAAGAAGAATTGCAGCTCTTCCCAGCTGGGATACGCTGGCGTGCAGCCATGGCGGCTGACAGCAAAAGCGCCACAAGCATTGGCATAGGTCAGGGCCGTAACCCAATCCTTGTCCTCAAGCCAGCCCTTCAACAGGCCGGACATGAAGCCATCTCCCGCGCCGAGCACATTAAACACCTCGATCGGGAAGCCCGGGCCGGACTCGCCATCATCGAGCGATTTGGGTATGGCTCCGGTGAAGGCCGTTGCGCCCATCGGACCGCGTTTGCACACGAGAGTGGCGCCGCTTACTTTGCGCACTGCCTTGAGGGCATCGAGCGTGACTGTCGTTCCGCCCGCAATATGGAATTCCTCTTCGGTGCCAACAATCAGGTCGAACAGAGACAGGGTTTCTTGCAATTGCTGCGTAACAGCTTCTGAAGCAATGAAGCGGTTTTCTCCGTCGCCATGGCCTGAAAGCCCCCACAGATTAGGGCGATAGTCGATATCAAGCGCTGTTTTGGCACCACTGTCTCTTGCCAGTCTCAGCGCCTTGAGCACTGCCGCCTTGGTGCGCGGATGGCTCAAATGGGTGCCGGTCACTGTGACACAGCGCGCCTCGGCGATGAAATCCGGGTCGATATCTTCTTCACACAAAGCCATGTCGGCACAATTCTCGCGATAAAAGATAAGGGGAAACTGCTCCTTATCCCTGATGCCGAGAATAGCCAGCGCCGTCAAACGCTCCGGATCGGTTTTCACGCCGCGCGTATCGACGCCCAGAGACTGCAACTCCTCCCGAATGAAGCGCCCCATATGCTCGTCACCCACCCGAGTAATGACCGCAGACCGAACGCCTAGCTTGGCCGTACCTGCAGCCATATTGGTAGGGCTCCCCCCGATATATTTCTCGAAGGACCGCATGTCTTCCAGTCTGCCGCCGACCTGACTTCCGTACAGATCCACCGAGCTGCGTCCAATTGTTATTAGATCAAGTGTCTTTTGCATCGCTCACCTATTGTGTCCTCCCGTTGTGGACGAGTTGACCTGAGCCTAGCAATGAAATATAAATTCTAAAAGAGAATTTTTAGAAATTTTTGTTCTATAAACAGAATGTATCAAACTTTGAACAAGGTGTGTCAAATAGAATGAAATTTCTATTCCAAAAATGAAACATCTTCTATAGTGTCGAACGATTCCAAGAAAGCAAGTCTATTCACTCAAGATGAAAGCAAGATGCGATGACCGACTCCTCCAGCCCAACTTCCGTCGCAGAGTTTGAGAAAAAGATCGCGGCAATCAAGGGTGGTTTGCCCAAACGCTTGCAGGATTGTGCGAGCTTTGTCTTGCGCAAAGGCGATGCCATGGCTTTTCTGACCGTAGCCCAAGCCTCTCAGGAATCCGGCATCGCTCCTTCGGCCTTCATTCGCTTTGCTCAGGCTCTGGGCATGCAGGGATATTCTGATTTGCAGCAATTGTTCCGGCGTCAGGCAACCCAGCAGCGCCCGCCCTATCGCTACAGGATCAACACTTTACGCCAGCGCGGGGAGACGGAAACAGACCTTCTCTTTGTCGATTTCTGCGATTCATCCATCGCATCCATTGAGCGTCTCATGAGCAAAATGGACCCACAATCCATTGAAATAGCTACAGAAATAATTTGTTCAATGCCAGAAATGCATGTCATCGGGCAAAAGCGAGCATTCCCCGTGGCCAGTTATTTGGCTTATGTTCTAGGGCAGTTTGACCACCGTGTCATTCTTCACAGTGATGTTGGCGGCATAAAGATCCCAGGTCGGTTTCGCCCTAACGAAGTCCTGCTGCTTATCTCATTCGAGCCTTACACGCCTGAAGTCGTGCAAGTGGCTGAAAAGGCCAAAGGCGATGGAGCAAAGATTGTCGCAATCACGGACACGCCGCTCAGTCCCTTGTCCGGGCTTGCCGATGTCAGCCTTGAAGTGGTTGAAGAAGATGTCGGTGGTTTCCGCACATATTCGGCAACATTCTGTCTGGCTGCGGCGCTTTCGGTCTCCGTGGGAACACGGCTGAATCCGGCATCCGTTGTGAAAGAGAACATATGACTTTAGTTTAAGATCAAAGATTTCATATTGCCCCCTGATAGAATATATGTTCCATTTTCTATCGTATTGGAATGCATCCCCTTGATGCAATCGTGCCCGACGGGAGGGTTGGGCACAGGGAGGTTTACATGAAATTCAAGGCTCTTGTTACATGCACTGCCATGGCACTCGCCATGAGTGCCAATGCTGCTTTCGCAGCTGACTATGTCATGAAGATTGCCAGCGGCACACCGGCCGATCCTATGGCTCTGCCGGCATCTGCATCGCTGGCGATTTTCGAACAGAAGGTCGAACTCTATACAGACGGAAAAGTGGATGTTCAGGTCTTCCCCGACGGGCAGCTGGGCGATCAGCTCTCCGGCCTGCAGCAGGTGAAATCCGGTGAATTGCAGGGCAGCGAGTTGGCTATGGGCGTGATGTCCAACCTGTTCCCGAAGATCACCTTTACCGACCTGCCCTATGTCATGCCTGACATGGCCGTCGCGCAAAAGCTCTATACCCGCGATAACCCTGTAATGAAAAAGATACTGAAAGAGCTGGAAGAGAAAACCGGTGTTGGCATCTTGTTCTTCAGCCCGCAGGCCTATCGCCAGATTTCGACGGCTAACAAGCCAATTCACACTGTAGCAGATCTCAAGGGCGTCAAACTGCGCACCATGCAGGTTCGCCCTCACATCGAAATGTTCAACGCAGCTGGCGCACAGGCAACACCCGTGCCTTGGCTTGAAGTCTACACGTCCCTGCAGACCGGTGTTGTTGATGGGCAGGAAAACCCGCTGGCAACCATCCGTGCCATGAACTTCCACGAAGTGCAGAAATATATCACTCTGGACAAGCATGTTCATCTGGTTGGCGCCGTTACCTTCAATGTCGAATGGTTTAACAGCCTGCCCAAGGATATTCAGGTTGCCATCATGAAAGCTGGCAATGAAGCTCAGGCGGGCGCCGAAGCCCTTGCTCCGCTCAAGGACATCATCGATGGCAAATGGCTTCAGGATCATGGCGTTGAAATCTACCAGCCGACAGCTGCCGAAATCGAAGAATTCAAAAAAGCATTCCAGCCAGCGGCTTTTGCCTGGTTTGAAAAGAATGTCGATGGCGGCGCAGAAGTTCTGAAGATGGTTCAGGACGAAATCACACGCATTCAGGATAGCTATCAGGATCTGGTTTACTGATCCGCTAACCCGTGGCGGGGAGCAACAAGGCGCTTCCCGCCTGCTTTTTCCTATGGTCCGAGGACTGGAAATGCAAAACCCCACAACGCCCACAAACAAGATCGAGAAGACGTTAGATGCCGTCAATATGGTTCTGAATGCTTTTCTCGCCCTATTGGTTTTTGGTATTTTCTTCGTACTGCTGCTGCAGGTGTGCATGCGCTATTTTCTCGCCATGCCACTCTATTGGGCCGAAGAAGCTGCCAAATATCTGATGATTTATGTGACCAGCGTCGGAGCGGCGACGGCCTACAGGCACTATGCCCACCCTCGTCTGATGATTGTCATCGCCATGATCCCGCGCAAAACGGCCATATGGTACGATTTTTTTCTGCGCCTGCCCGTGGCGATCTTCTTTGTCTATCTGATCTATATCGGCTGGGGCTACGCCCTTGCCAATGAATGGATGATGACCCCGGGTCTTCAGATATCCTTCTTCTGGCCGTTTCTGGCCATTCCCTTCGGTGCCTGCTTCGTTCTTCTCTACCTGATCCTGGATTCGATCAATATCCTCTTCTTTCACAGGAGCTGGATTCTCGAACCGGAGTTTCTCGTCAGTGATGATGATCCCATTTCGGAGACACAAAAATGACCTTCGCCTTTTCCCTCATGTTGGTGGTTTTTGGCCTGCTCGCCATTCTGGGCGTGCCTCTGAGTTTTACAACCGGAATCGCCTCGCTGGTCTATTTCATGGTTTCCGAGCAGTCCATGCGGACGGTCATTCATCAGTTTTTCACCTCGATTGACAGTTTCGTACTGCTGGCAGTGCCGCTGTTTGTCATGGCAGGGCATGTCATGTCGGCCTGCCGCATCACCGATAACATCGTGTCTTTGGCGAACCTGCTTGTCGGGCGCATGCGCGGTGGGCTGGCGCAGGTGAATGTGGTCGCCTCCATGCTGTTTGGCGGCTGCTCGGGCTCGGCTTTGGCAGACGTGGCCGGTCTGGGCTCGGTGCTCATTCCCGCCATGAAGAAAAATGGCTACTCAGAGGGCTTCTCTGCTGCGGTTACCGTGGCCTCCTCCGTACAGGGCCCCATCATTCCTCCTTCCATCCCCATGGTGATTTTTGCCTCAGTGGCACAGGTTTCCACCGGGGCTTTACTGGTTGGTGGGGCCCTACCCGGCGTCTTGCTGGGTCTGGCACAGATGCTGGTTGTCTGGCTCATCGCCAGCCGCCGGGGCTATCGCTCTTCGCATGGCAAGTATATGCTCGAGGAAGTCATCAAGATCTGCAAATCCTCGATCCCGGCCCTCCTGATGCCTGTCATTCTGATGGGGGGCATTCTGTCCGGCATCTTTACGCCTACAGAAGCAGCCTCTGTTGCTGTGGGCTATGCGTTGCTTCTTGGTTTCTTCCTTTACCGCAATGTCGGCCCGAAAGAACTGCTGGTCATTGGCGCCAAGGTGGCCCGGGATTCAGCGGCGATCTTCTTCCTCATCGGCACTGCGGGCATTTTCGGCTGGATTCTGGCCGTTGCCCATCTGCCGCAGATCGCCGCCGACTGGATTCGCATGAATGCAGTTGACCCGCTGATGGTTCTGCTGGTCATCAACGTCTTCCTGCTCATGTGGGGCATGTTCATGGACGCCGCTCCAGCCATTCTCATTCTCGGCCCGATCCTGACGCCCATAGCAACCGCAGTCGGCATCAATCCGATCCACTTCGGTGTCATCATGGTCTTCAATCTGATGATCGGTCTGATGACCCCCCCCTATGGCTTATGTCTGTTCGCAGGCGCGGCCATTAC
This sequence comes from Cohaesibacter marisflavi, assembly GCF_963665895.2. Classification (NCBI taxonomy): domain Bacteria; kingdom Pseudomonadati; phylum Pseudomonadota; class Alphaproteobacteria; order Hyphomicrobiales; family Cohaesibacteraceae; genus Cohaesibacter; species Cohaesibacter marisflavi. Next base: position 2,111,321 of record NZ_OY762534.1, read on the forward strand.
ATCCAACGAGACCCGAATAGGGGCAATATCCCGCGAGATCCTGCCCTTCCTGTTCATCTCCATCGGCGTTCTGGCCCTGATCAGTCTCTTCCCTGATCTGGTGCTGTATCTGCCGCGTCTCGCTGGCCTTATGTAGGTCAATTCCCCAAGCACGCCGTCTCTGATCCTCGCAGTCCAGAGGCGGCCCCAACCTGAGTTTCTCCAGCATGTCTGCAACTCCCTCAAGTGCAGACAGGCTCCAACTCGGCCTTCTTTATCATGGAGTAAGACATGACTACCCTCATCACCCCCATTGAGCCGACCGACAAGCGTCTGCATGACATGGCCAGCGCCCTGCGCTTTCTGACCGTCGACGCCGTGGAAGTTGCCCAGTCAGGCCACCCCGGCATGCCAATGGGAATGGCAGATGTAGCCGCCGTTCTGTTCGACCGCATCCTGAAATATGATGCAGCCGACCCGGAATGGCCCGATCGTGACCGCTTTGTACTTTCAGCTGGGCATGGGTCCATGCTCATGTATGCCCTTTTGTGGCTCACCGGTTCGCCAGACATTACCCTTGATGACATCAAGGATTTCCGCAAACTCGGCGCCAAAACCGCAGGGCATCCCGAATATGAGCAGCTGCGCGGCATCGAGGTCACCACAGGTCCACTTGGACAAGGCGTAGCCAACGCGGTTGGCATGGCTCTTGCCGAACGCACGCTTAACGCCGACTATGGCGATACGATCGTTGATCACTATACCTACGTCATGGCTGGCGATGGCTGCCTGATGGAGGGTATCGCACAGGAGGCTATCACCTTTGCCGCCCATATGGGTCTAGGCAAGCTGGTCATGCTGTTTGACGACAACAAGGTGACCATCGATGGCCAGACCACGCACGCAACATCGGAAGACCAGATCGCCCGCTTCACGGCAGCTGGCTGGCATGTGCAGTCAATCGATGGCCATGACACGGACGCCATCGAGCAGGCCATTCTGGACGCCAAGTCAGACCCGCGCCCATCCATGATCGCCTGTCGCACGGTCATCGGTCGCGGCTCTATTGCCAAACAGGGTAAACCTGCCGCCCACTTCGGTGCCATCGGAGCAGAAGACCGCAAGGCCATGCAAAAACTGCTGACATGGCCCTATGCCGCATTCGAAATCCCGCAGACCGTGCTTGATGACTGGCGGACTGCTGGCGCGCGTGGCAAGCAAGATCATCAGTCTTGGCAGGGTCGCCTTGATGCTGCACCAAAGAGCGCTCGCTCCGAATTCAAGCGGCGCATGTCCGGAGACCTGCCTGCGGAGGCCCTCGCCAAACTGGCAGACCTGCGCAAGAATGCTCTTGAAGAAAAGCCCATTGCAACCCGTATGGCTTCTGGCAAAGTGCTCAACGCCCTGTTCGACATGATGCCTGAACTGGTTGGCGGTTCGGCCGATCTGGCAGGGTCCACTCTTACCTGGGCTGAGAAGGCCCGCCCGATCGCTGCTGGCGACTGGGGCGGTCGGTATGTTCCCTTTGGCATCCGCGAACACGCCATGGCGGCGATGATGAATGGTATGGCGGTGCATGGCGGCCTCATTCCCTTTGGCGGCACCTTCCTTTGCTTCATCGATTATGCCCGTCCCGCCGTGCGCCTTTCTGCCATGATGGAACAGCGGGTCATCTATGTCATGACCCATGATTGCATCACGGTTGGTGAAGATGGCCCGACCCATCAGCCAGTAGAACATCTGCCCGGATTGCGCGCGATGCCCAATCTTAATGTGTTCCGCCCCGGTGACATGGTCGAGGCCATGGAATGCTGGGAACTGGCTCTTAAGGCACAACACACCCCTTCGGTTATGTGCCTGTCGCGCAACCCGCTGCCTATCGTTCGCACCAGTGCCGACGAAAATCTTTCCGCTCGCGGCGGCTATGTGCTCAAGGAGGCTTCGGCAGAGCGCAAGGCAACCCTATATGCCACAGGCTCAGAACTCCACATGGCAGTCGAAGCCCAAAAGCAGCTCGAAGCAAAAGGCATCCCTACAGCTGTGGTTTCCCTGCCCAACTGGGCGCAGTTTGAAAAGCAGGATCAGGCCTATAAGCAATCTGTCCTTGGTTCTGAAGAGAGCGTGCAATTGGCTATCGAAGCGGCCTCAACCATCGGCTGGGAACGCTTCGTTGGGCGCAATGGCATCATCATGGGCATGACCAGCTTCGGCGCCTCCGGCCCAGCCGATGACGTCATCGCTCATTTCGGCTTTACAGCCGATGCCGTCGTCAAGGCGGTTGAGGGCGCCCTGTAAGGCATGAGTTAGCCCCCTTGTAGGCGGGTTGGCTCCACAAAGTTGAGACCGGCAAGGCATGTATTAGAAAATGCTTTGCCGGTCTTTTCTATTTGCTCAAGGACAGGCCATTTTAGCGACTGGGCTCGCCTATTGCATCAACTCCAGACGGCGAGACAGACAGCAGAGCCAACGCCAATCGTTGTCAGCGTTACAGGCCATCCGACGAGAAAAAATTCCCTGAAACGATAAGGGCCAAGCGCATAGGCCAGCAGATTGTTGTGATGTCCGAAGGGCGTCAAGAAATCACAAGAGGCCCCAATTGCGACCGCCATCAGCAAAAGCGCCGGCGGCAGGTCTGCTGAATGGGCAAGCTCAATGGCTATGGGCACAAGCACCACCGCCGTGGTCGCATTGTTGACAAAGGGCGTGATACAGACCGCCAGCGCCAGCATGATGACTGTGATCAGCGCAGCATTGGCCACCGGCAGACACGCGATAATGGTCTTGGCAATGGTTTCTGCCGCGCCAGTCGTCGCGACGGCCTCGCCCAAGGGCAGCATGGCCATCAGAAGCAAAATGATAGGCCAATTCAACCGCTTGAGCGCTTCCCGCATATCGAGCATACCGCCGATCAGATAGCAGACCAGCACCATACCATATGCGATTTCAGGCGGCACATCGGCGAAGGCGGCAGCCAACAGCCCACAAAGGAAGATGACCGATGTCCAAAGGGTGTGTTTTCTTGCGGAAAAGAGCCCCCCGCTGGAGACAACCGAGACGAGACCAGTATTGGTGATCGCGTCTTGCACAGCCTCTGCCTGCCCTTCAAGATGCAGAATATCACCCACCGACAGTCTGAATTCATCTAACGAGCCCTCGACCCGTGGAGACTGGGTCGCAACCCCGATGACGCGGATCGCCTGCTCCGAAAATTCACCAATATTGGCAATAGCCGACCCTTGCAGAATGCTGAAAGGCATGATTGCCGCCTGCGCTTGCACCTGATCGGCCCCTCCTGTTGTGGAGCGAGACAACGATGAACGCGCTGGTGTCAAGCTTCCTGTAGCAAAGGCCTCTTTCAGCAAACCCTCGTCCGCTTCAACGAACAGACGGTCATCTGGTTTGAGCCCCGTTTCGGCCCGAAGGGGAAAGAGCCTGCGCTCTTGTCGCAAGACGCTGTCTATCTGCCCCCCGATCATGGCGTCGACGGTTTCTACCGTCCAGCTCTCTTTACCGGCGATAGGGCAAAAGACTTCCGTTACCATGCGGTGTCCAATTGGCTCCTCGCCCTCGTCTTCTTGCCTATCGCTTTTAAGAATGCGCGGGGCCCACCAGACAAGCAGACCCAGCCCCACTATGGTGATAGCCACCCCAGTTGGCAGAAAGTCAAGAAAGCGAAATGTCCCGGTCTGATCGGTCTGGCTATTTAACAGAGCCTCGCTGACAACCAGATTGGGCGGCGTGCCGACAACCGAGCACATGCCCCCCATCAGGGTGGCAAAAGACAAGGGCATCATCAGGAGCCGTTGGGGAATATGATGGCGTTGGCTCAGCACAAAGACCATGGGCAACATCAGCGAAAAAGCGCCAATATTGTTCATGACCGTTGAAAGCAGGGCGCCCACCCCGCACAGCACCAGCATGATGGTATGCGGTCGCTTCAACCTCTCGCTCAGGAATGCCGCCACACCGTCCAGCAAGTGGCTGGTCTTTAGCACTTCCACGATGAGCAGGATTTCCAGCACCGTTATAACGGCAGGATTGGCCAGACCGGAAAAAGCCCGATCAAAGGGCACCAGATGCAGCACTATTCCAATCGCCAAACCGACCAAAGCGACAATTTCAACCCTGAACCAGTCACGCGCGAAAACCACGAGCATCGAGACAAGGAGCCCAAGGATAAGGATCTGATCTATCGTCACCAGCTTGCTACTTTCACAAGTGATTTGCCCGATGGGCAATGCCCATCAAGCATAGTGGATCAGACACGATCTTGCGAGCACTAGGAACAGGATGGTTCATACTGTCGCAGTGGTCCTGCGGACCGGTTGCGTGGATAGACTACACGAGCCTCGCGAGCCTCCTTTCTCCTCGCCTCGGCCTCACCTTCATTCTCGGGGAAGAGCGTCCAGACTTTGGGACGGAATGTAAGCATGTCCTGTTGTCCGGCGGGATGGTCTATTGGGACATCCACCTCCACATGATGGCCACCTGATCCGACGAGCAGATCCAGCCTGCGTGTACCTGCCATGCGGCGGCTCGCAATGATTTTGCCAACAAGGCATGGGCTCCCATCATCGACGAGTTCAATCTGATGCGGACGGAAAAAGAGAAGCGCAAGCCCGATCTGATCACTGGCAAGACCTGTGGGCTGCCCTCCGAGCCAGATCTGGCCCTGCCCCAGATGCACGGGCAGTTCGGATGCCTCCCCGATAAAGCGATGCACAAATGGTGCAGCGGGATGATCATATACCTCGTCAGGGGAGCCGACCTGCTCGATCTGCCCCTCATTCATGACGACGACCCTATCGGCCAATTCCAGAGCCTCTTCCTGATCGTGGGTGACGAACACGGTGGTGTGCCCTGTGCGATCATGGATTTCGCGCAGCCAGTGGCGCAGATCCTTGCGCACCTGGGCATCGAGCGCACCAAATGGCTCATCCAGAAGCAAAACCTTGGGTTCAATCGCCATGGCTCGTGCCAAAGCCACACGCTGGCGTTGCCCGCCGGAAAGCTGGGCAGGATAGCGCCGCTCAAGGCCGGTAAGCTGAACCATATTGATGAGATCCATGGCGCGCATCTCGATCTCCCGTTTGGGTGGTCTGCTTTCGCGTGGCCTGACCGATAGTCCGAAGCTCACATTCTCCAACACCGTCATATGCCTGAAAAGGGCATAATGCTGGAAGACAAAGCCGACCTGCCGCTGCTGGATTGGTTTTCCGGAAGCCTCTTCATCACCGAAGAAAACCTGACCGGCGGTGGGCGATTCCAGCCCGGCAATCAGGCGCAGGAGCGTTGTCTTTCCTGATCCTGAAGGACCGAGTAGTGCGATCAGTTCCCCGGCATGGATTGCAAGGGAAATGTCCCTGAGAGCAGCGGTGGCGCCAAACGCCTTACTTACATTTTGAATGCCAAGATCCATGACAGACCTCCCATTGAAATTGCCTAGAGGCACTTGGTGATCAATCGGCATAGCGACGCTCGATTGCGGTTTTGAGAACAAGGGTGACAAGAGCCAGCCCCACCAGCAGCGAGGCAACGGCAAAGGCGGCGGCAAAATTATATTCGTTGTAGAGAATCTCGATATGCAGCGGCATGGTGTCCGTGAGACCTCGAATGTGGCCAGATACGACGGAAACTGCTCCGAATTCTCCCATGGCGCGGGCGTTACAGAGCAGCACGCCATAAAGAAGCCCCCAACGGATGTTGGGCAGAGTGACATGCAGGAAGGTCTGCCAACCACTTGCTCCAAGACTGAGCGCGGCTTCCTCGTCGGCCGATCCCTGATCCTGCATCAGTGGAATCAACTCTCGTGCGACAAAGGGAAAGGTCACAAAAATCGTGGCCAGAGTGATGCCCGGCACCGCAAAGAGTATTTCGATCCCCCAGCCCTTCAACCATGGCCCGAGCACGCTGCCCGAGCCGAACAGAAGCACATAAACCAGCCCGGAGATGACCGGAGAAACGGAGAAGGGCAAGTCGATGAGCGTGATGAGAAAGGCCTTGCCGCGAAACTCGAACTTGGCGATGGCCCATGCAGCTGCGACACCAAACACCATGTTTAGCGGAACAGAAATCGCAGCGACCAGCAACGTCAACCGAATGGCAGCCAATGCATCAGAGTCGAGAATGGCCTGAAACCAAGCCCCTACGCCATTGCGAAACGCTTCTGAGACCACAACAACCAGCGGCAGGAACAGAAACAGTGCCAGAAAGAGGAAGGCAATGGCCATGAGCACCAGTCTGACCAATGGCGTTTCGGCTGTCGCTGACTGGATGGAAATGGTTTGATCAGCCATGGCCGAACCTCCCCCTGCTCCATGCCTGGATCAAATTGATGATCAAAAGCATGAGGAATGAAATGGATAGCATCACCACGCCGACAGCGGTTGCCGCTGCATAGTTGAACTCCTCCAGTCGAATGACGATCAGAAGAGGCGCGATTTCAGAGACATAGGGTATGTTGCCTGCAATGAAGATGACCGAGCCATATTCGCCAATGCCGCGTGCCATGGCCATGGCAAAACCGGTCAGGATCGCCGGGAGCAATCCGGGCAGGAGCACGCGCCTCACAATATCGAGGCGCGATGCGCCCAAGGTCGCAGCCGCTTCTTCTATCTCCCGGTCGACCTCTTCCAGCACAGGCTGGACGGTGCGGACGATGAAAGGCAGACCAATGAAGACGAGCGCGACCACGATCCCTGCGGGGGTGAAGGCAACCTTGAAGCCGAAATCTGCCAGCCATGCGCCAATCATGCCGTTGGGTGCATAGAGCGTTGCAAGGGCAATCCCGGCGACAGCTGTGGGCAGCGCAAAGGGCAGATCAACCACAGAATCGACAATGCGTCGACCCGGAAAGCGGTAGCGCACGAGGACCCAAGCCACGACAAGGCCGAAGACCGTATTGATCAGGGCAGCCAGCACGGCACTGCCAAAGCTGATTTTAAGAGCAGCGATCGTGCGCGGATCGCTCGCCAAAGCCCAGAAGGCGTCCCAACCAAGGTTGGACGAGTGCCAGACCAGTCCCGACAGCGGGATCAGAATGACCAGTGAGAGATAGCAGACCGCGAAGCCAAATGTCAGCCCGAAGCCCGGGATCACACCCGGCTCGCGGAAGTGCCATCTACTGCTTTGCACAGTAGCAGTCATGTTAGCGCTCCGGCTTGTAGATCTGATCGAAAATGCCACCATCGGCAAAGAAGGTCGGCTGCGCTTTCTTCCAGCCACCGAAATCATCAACGGTGACCAGGGTGAGATCAGGGAAGCGCGTCATGTCCTGCGGGTCAGCCAATTCTGGCTGATAAGGGCGATAATAGTGGCGGGCAGCTAGACGCTGACCATCCTCGCTGTAAAGGCCCTCAAGATAGGCGGTGGCGATCTCGGTCGTGCCCTTGTGTTCGACATTGCCATCGACCAGAGCAACCGGAGGCTCGGCCTTGATGGAAACGGACGGAACAACAATTTCAAACGCCCCCTCGCCTAGCTCATCAAGAGCCAGAAACGCTTCATTCTCCCAAGCCAGCAGCACATCGCCAATAGCACGGCGAACAAAGGTGGTCGTAGCGCCGCGTGCGCCGGTATCCAGTATCGGCACATGCCGGAACAGATCGCTTACATACTGCCGCACGCTGGGCTCATCGCCTCCGTAAGCCTTTTGCGCCCAGGCCCATGCGGCGAGGAAGTTCCAGCGGGCGCCGCCGGATGTTTTCGGATTGGGCGTAATCACCTCAACCCCATCACGCACCAGATCGGCCCAATCGGAAATGTCCTTGGGATTACCCTTGCGCACGAGAAAGACGATGGTTGAGGTGTAGGGCGCGCTGTTGTTGGGAAGCCGTTCACGCCACGCCGCGGAAATTTTGCCGGTCTTCTCGGCAATCGCATTGATGTCGGCTTCCAGAGCCAGAGTGACGACATCAGCTTCTAGTCCGTCGATAACGGAGCGAGCCTGCTTTCCGGAGCCTCCATGGGACATGCGAATGGTCACCTTGTCTCCGGTTTTTGCATTCCAGCTGTCGATGAACAGCTGATTATACTCCTTGTACAATTCCCTCGTCGGATCATAGCTCACATTGAGGAGCGTGAAATCCGCTGCGGCTACCGGTGCAGCAAACCCTATGGCTATCGCCATGACGGCAGCCGCGGTGATACTTCGATATCGAGTCATGACAACCTCCCTGAACACAACCAATACCCTTAATCTCTATCGATTTAGTAGTGTTAGTCAAGGAATTTATGCATCACTCGAATTTACCTTATGCGATCAATGGGATATCAGCCTTTTCAGGGTCAGCTATTGCGTCTGCGATTGTCGTATTGTCAAGAATTTTGCGCGTAGCATCAGTCACTTTGGCAAAAACTTTACGGATCTCGCAGGCCTCTTCGTCGTCGCAGCCATCGCATTTGCGATAGGCCATCTTGCTCAGGCATGGCAGCGGTGCGATCGGTCCATCTATGATACGCAGGACCTCGCCAAAGGTGATCTCATTCGCGCCTTTAAGAAGCAGATAGCCCCCCATTTTCCCGCGGCGGCTCTGAACGATGCCGTGCCGTTTAAGATCCAGCAGGATCTGCTCGAGAAACTTTTTCGGGATATTCTGAGAGGAGGCAATATCGGAGATCATGGAGACTTCATCATCATCCAGCCGCGCCAGCGCGAGCAGCGCCCTGAAGGCATATTGTGCTTTCTGCGATATCATTTCGTTCCAGTCTTCCCTGATCAACTGGCTCTATTCTAGCAAACCCCATCGGTTTAGTCGTCATTAAATCTCATAAATTAAAGAGATTGAGGTCTAACTTGCAAGGCAGGGGTGCTAGCGTGCATTCCGACGATGATTTTCCCTCCCGGATTCATAACAACTCCACCCATCGAAATGAGCTATCATTAGGGCGCGCTCTATGGTGCCTTGGAATTGCTCTGAAGGTGTTGAGGCGAAACAGTCAGGTCCTTCTCGAAATAAAATCGCCGAAGTCCGCCTCCTACCGTCTTTAGGGATTCTGTTTGTGCCGTTTTCTCGGCTGATAAAATGTAGCCAGACGAGCGATACAGAGCCAGCGCAGCCTCTTGGATTGCCGACGTACTGAGCACAAGGCGTGCTCGGCCAACCTCAACAGTCAGTGCCTCGGCTCTGGCTAAAAGCGTGCGACCAAGCCCCTTACCTCGCATTTGCGGCGCAACATACATGCGGCGAAGCTCCATGGCGTCGGTGCCAGATTGCTCAAGTCCAAACATTCCGCACAGGCAGCCTTCTGATTCAGCGACATGGAATAGTCCCTTATGCTCAGAATAATAGTCTTCAATGCGTTCAATTTCTTCAGCGAGGGATCGTTGGATATATGCTTCGAAAGCAGCTTCCATTCCGGGTGGGGCCAGCAATCTGTTGACCTTTATAAAAAGGTCGGCAACCTCTTCGGTGTCAGATTGCCGGAATGCTCGAATGGTCCATTTGGTGTCGTTACCTATCACAGTTGGTCCTTTCCAATTTCATTGCAGCGCATGATGCTAGCCATCGAAACCCATCGTCAGTAGGTGGCAAATAGCTTTTGACACGATTACTAACTCTGCCAATTTACAGCATTGTCACTCGGCCATCACTTGGCCATCGCGGAAGCGGAGAAGGCGGGCATCAGCTTCGGGCTTCAACCTGCCTTGCAAGATCCATCAGATCACCCGCGACATAATCCTTGATGATCGTATAGCCTCCGGTGAACCCACGCTCATCACGAAGCCGCTCGAATATCCGCTTGGCCGTGTGACGCTGTTTGCGGTGCACGACCTTGTCTGATTCAAGCCATCCATCGATGATCGCCGTAAAGCCATCAAGCTTGGGCCGCCTGACCTCTTTCTCACGCCGGTATCCTAGGGGTATCGAAAATGCAACCAACTTGCGAACACTGTCGCGCGAAATACCGAAATGACGAGCCGCCTCCCGCTGGCTCATGTGTCAACTGTTGAGGCGCGCAATGACAGCTCATCAAGAGCACGCTGACGCTGGACTTTTTCACACAAACAGCAAAAGTCTTACCTGCTAGAGGAGCTGTTCGGAATGAAGGAGTTCGAGCCTTTGGGCCGCGCCCGTGAAAACTTTCAGCAAACCGATCTTCCTCATGTGTTTACTGAAGGCAGTGGCATTGTTGAGGTTTAGGGTCTTATCCCTTTCAGAATTTCCTGCTGCTGTTCCATCCACTCCCATTCTTCGGCTCCTGATCCCAGTCGCATTTGGACAAGGTGTTGGCTCGCAACTTAATCACTTGATTAATTCACTTGACTTATTCACTTGGTTAAGTTTACATAACCAACCATGGAACAGAGACAAGATACCAGCCAACGCGGCCAGCTCACCCGACAAGCCCTCATCGAAGCAGGATGTCTGCTGTTCGGACAAAAGGGGTTTCACCTCACCAGCACTCGAGAGTTAGCGAGCGCTGCCGGTGTCAATCAGGCACTGATCGGCTTCCACTTTGGCGGCAAGGAAGGGCTTTACTCAGCCGTTCTGGATTATGTTGAAGCTCAGCTTTCTGCGCGACTGATGCCATCCAAGGATACGGTGCATGGCCTACAGGCGTCAGAAGGCACCCCGGAAGAGCGGACCATCTGCTCTCTTGCCATCGGCGAGATGATTGACAACCTTGTCGACGTGCTGATCGAGCCAGAGCTTGAGACATGGGTTTGCGTCATCTTGCAGGAACAGCAGGAGGACAGTGCTGCCCATGAGCGGGTTTTCGAGAATTTTGTCGCGCCGCATTTCGCATGTCTTCTAGATCTTGTCTCCCGACTGCGCCCCGACAGCAGCGAAACGGACAACAGGCTGACGACGACCATCCTGATCGGTCAGGTTCTCGCCTTCCGCCCTGCACGATCCCTGATCCTGAAACATATGAAATGGGAAACCATAGGCCCGGAACAGGCGCGCGCCATCAAGGATGCCGTGCGCAGAAACGTGACGCTGCCCCTTGTTTCCCGGAAGGAATGACAACCGAGAGAAACGGCCATAGTGACCGGTTGAAAAGTCAAGTCGGTTGTACAAATCAAAGGAGATGACACATGCCTTCAGCAGAAATGACCCCGCAGTCCCCTTCTCTTCCTTTGGATGGTCCCGGCCCTCTTCTCGATGCCGCTACAGACCTTGTCTGGAAGCCCGATTATGAAAATGACTCGTGGTTTTACTTCGGACAATATGAGGTCAACGGGGAGACCATAAACTATCTGTTCCATGCGATGATCATCCCGCTGCCGGAAATAGGCGATGCGGTTCAGCTGATCGTGGCCATCTCCAACGAGACGACCGGCTGGTACAAGGCAGATGATCGCATCATGCCGCTGAGGAAGGCCGAGGTCAAAGAAGGTTTCGACATCAAGATGCCAAACGGTTTCATTCGGGGCACATTGGGCAACATCGATCTGGAAGCCACCCTTGGAGACGGCAGCGGCAAGATTGCCCTGCATATCGCGGCGCCCGGGCCGGTCATCTACAATGCCGGTGTGGGCGAATTTACCGGCATGGATATGCATATCCATCAATATTCGATCCCTCGCCTCGCCACCTCAGGAACCATCGAGATCGAAGGCAAAAGCTATGAAGTGGAAGGCACAAGCTGGTTTGATCGCCAGTGGCAGCTTCTATCCAAGGTTCCTGTCAGCAAACTGAAATGGAGCTGGATCGGAATGACACTCGATACCGGCGAGGCGCTAAGCGTCTGGTCCTGCCCGATGCAGCCAGGCGGCAGCCCCCGCGCGTGGGCCACTCTGCTCAAGGCCGACGGCACCCAGATGGTCATCCCCGTTGATCCCACACTGGGCGCAACAGGGGAATGGAAAAGCGACGTCACCAACTATCGCTATCCAACCCACTGGACTGTTCGCATTCCGGAAATGGATGCTGTTCTGGACGTAGCCCCTCGCCCGCTGAAACAGGAAGTGGTTTCCAAAGAGGCACCGGTGTTGAGTAAATATGAAGGTGCCAGCAGGGTTACTGGCACCTGGCAGGGCAAATCCGTTACTGGCTTTGGCTATGTCGAACTGGTCGGAAACTGGTCATAACAGTTCCCATATCAAAAGCCTTTGCAGCGCAGTTCCAAATTGCGCTGCAATCCTTTGCTTGTTTGAAGACCGCTTCGCACATGCAGCACCTGCATCTGTGCCGATTTCTGCCTCTCACGTGATCTGTACCCCAACTCCCCTCGTTCAGGAAGGCACTCGTGCTCGGAAAGGGGCAGGAGAAAGATCTACAGGAGAGGATAGATTGGTGATTGGCTTTTCGGTTGTTATCACAGATATGAACCGGTCAAGTCAGGCTCCGCTTTTTCAGCAACAACAAACGCCCAACTCTCTTATTCTCGAATGCTCAAGTTAAGGTTAGGTACTTAGCTGATAGGTTCTTCAGCCCTTGGAGACAGGAGATCTGCTCCTTCACTTTTTTCTGCTGTGGGCGAGAACCACTGAACGGTCAACATGCCAGATATAACAAGACATACTCCCACCAGACGACCAAAGCTGATTTCTTTGACCGGCAGGTTCAAAAGACCGAACTTATCCATGAGCAATGAGACACATATCTGACCGGCAATGACCGCAACAATGAAGCTCGTGGCTCCTATACGAGGAACCAAAAGCAGGGCTGAGGTTACAAAAATTGTTCCGGCGACCCCACCAAGCCAAGCCCAGAATGGGACTTCTCCAAGATGCGGAATTGTTGGAGCTGGAGCGTGCGCTAGAATAAGAACTGGGATAGCTACTATCAAGCTTACAACAAGTGAAACAAAGGTTGCCCAAAGTGGGTGGCCCAGTGCACGACCAAGTTCTGCATTGGCCCCTGCTTGCAAAGACACCAAAGCGCCTGCGACCAGAGCGACCAACGCAAGCAAGAAGGATGGAAATTGAAACGGCATATATAACTCCGATTGGCGATCCAGAAACTGGATATCTATGTCATGAGGTTGATTTTTATAAACGTGCTAGCTGGTTTTCTGCCTCGCCCTGACCAATGCCTTTTCCAAAACGGCAAGCAGGCGATCAACATCTTCTTCTGTCGTGGCCCAATTCGACACGCTAATTCTGAAGCCCGAGCGTCCCTGCCACGCTGCGGCACCAAACCAGGCTTCGCCAGAATTCTGTACTTCATGGATGATAGCAGAACAAAGCGCCTCATCCTCAGGAAGTGTCACAAAAACCTGATTGAAATGAACATCATGCGGCACTTGAAAACCAATGCGCTCAACGCCGAATTTCACTTTCTTGGCTAGAGCGTGAAATCGATCAATCATGTCAACAAGGCCATTCTGACCAAGGGAGAGAAGAGCGGCATATGTTTCAGCTCCACGCGCCGAACGGCTAAATTCCATAGCCAAGTCGGACGGCCCCGGCTCTGAAGGAGGCAGATAGGAAGCTCCGATGGCCATGGACTCTCTCATGGTGTCCGGGTGGCGACATAGTGCAATCCCGGAATCATAGGGAGCATTCAGTGTCTTGTGTGCATCAACGACCCAACTGTCAGCGCGCTCCAGCCCATCCAGGTTATGGCCCATTTGCTTGGAAACGCGCGTCCAGAGACCGAAAGCGCCGTCGATGTGAAGCCAAGCTCCAGCAGGCTCAAACAAATCGGCAATTTCAGCGACCGGATCCATGGCGCCCGAACAGACATTGCCTGCTTGTGCCAAAACCATCGTGCGGTCATCCAATATGGGTATTGCCGATGGGATCATTCGCCCCTGATCATCAACAGGGACAAATTCAATCTTGTCGGAGCCTAGACCGATCATCCGCAGCGACTTGAGGACCGTTGCATGGATCTCTGCACTGGCCACGATTCGAATATCGGGGGCACCGATCAGTCCTCGTTCCCGCCTGTGTCCCAAACGTTCCAGCAGAACGTCCCGTGCCGTTATGAGCAAAGAAGCATTCGCAATCGTCGCCCCAGTTGTAAAGGCACCCTGTGTTTCTTTAGGCAGGCGCAAAAGCTCCTTAACCCAGCGGACAGCAACCGTTTCCATTTGGACAACGGACGGGCCGGTTGGCTTGTCTGCAATCTGATCCCACCCAGTCAGCATAGCTCTCGCGGCGCTGGGAGCAGGCAGGGCCCCTCCCACAACATAACCAAAATACCGTCCCGCAGCGCTCGCCATTGTCCCCTCAGACCCGATGATCTCCATCAGGTCAAGTATGCTTTTAACGGGCTGGCCAGTAGTAGGCAGATCGAAGTCAAGCGCGTGAAGGCCTGTTGTTTTGGCCTGAACATGTCTGCTGGATAGCTGACGAAGATATTTCGCGCCTCGGCTTGCTCCTTCTTGCAAAGCAAGGGCCTGACGTTCTAATGATGTTAAAGATACGGTCATACGTCACCAACCTATATAGAAAGTTATCTATATTGATAATCGACAATATTAATGACGAGTCAAGTGCCAAAATGTTTGCGGCTCTTTCCAGCCCGGTCAGACTTCGCATTCTCCTGTGGCTTCTTGAGCCGAGAGCTCATTTTCCAGAGCAGCAGGACGGAGACCTGGTTGACGATGGGGTTTGCGTTGGCTTTATCACCGAAAAAATCGGACTGACCCAGCCAACCGTCAGTGCGCATATGAAAAAACTGGCGGAAGCGGAGCTTGTTACGAGCAAGCGCATTGGTAACTGGATTTTCTATCGCCCTCAGCGGAAAAAGCTGAAGATACTTGGCAACTGGCTGCTTTGTGCTGCGGATAACAGCTCAGTCGAAAACTCTACCAAGTAAGCGGCGCCTGAGATTTAAAACCATTTGGCAATGCCATTTTTAGCTTTGACTAGCGCAAGTTAGAAACGGTTTCCCAACAATTGCAAAAGGTTAGATTGACTTACTGGCGCACCGACGCTCTAGCGTGTGATATCCTCAATGTGGATGCTGTTCGGCAGCGCGTTGTTGAGAGTGAAATGAGGTCAAGAGATGAAGTCGATTGCCGAGATCACAGATATTGCCGCCGACCGTCATGGAGGCTTGCAGACGGTCCAGAGCCGACTGTTCCACCCCAAAGAGCCCAGCGACCTGGCCTTGATATCAAATGACCGATGGCTTGCTGGCATGACACGCTGCATATTTCGCGCAGGGCTGGACTGGTCCTTGATCGATGGCAAGTGGCAGGCCTATGAAGCCGCATTCCACGACTTCGATCTCAGTTTTTGCCGCTCGCTGACAGATAAGCCCCTCACAACAATTGGCAATAGAACTGATATTGTCGGCAACAAAGTCAAGCTCCACTCTATTCCCCAAAATGCGGCTTTCCTGACCGGATTGGAGCAAGAGTACCCATCGTTGGGGGCTTATTTTTCGGCTTTCGGATCTGAAAACTTCTCAAAACTCCTGATGCTCTTGAAAAAGAACGGCAGTCGTTTGGGCTATCCAACCGCCTGTTATTTTCTGCGCTTCATGGGCGTTGACGGCTTCGTGCTTGGCAAGGATGTTATCGCGAGGCTCATCGCGGAACATGTGATTGAGACATCCCCCACTTCACCAAAGGCGCTGCAAAAAGTGCAAGATGCCTTCTCGGCATGGCGAGATGAGCGCGGCTATGCGTTTAGCGAAATCAGCGGCATCCTTGCTCTGTCGATTGATGCGTGACCCCACGGCCCTATCGCAATAGACTGCATGAAGAGGGTTCGGGTTCGGGTTCTGGTTAGGTTGCACGCACAACAGGCGAACGGCTTGACATTACCGAACCTGTACAATATTTTCAAAATTGAACATATCGTACAGATCGTATCTCTTGATGCTTCAGCTTAGCCTTCTTGCCCCCATTTGCCGCTCGTTCGTGCGCCTTCTCCCCGGACAGGTAGAGGTCGTGCTACATGACCTTACAGCCAACCGCATCGCTCTTATCGAGAACAGTTTTTCCCCTCGACAAGCAGGAGATGAGAGCCTCAGCGACATCGCAGACTTCCAGTCTGAATTACGGGACGATGATACGATTGGGCCTTATACGAAATCCAACTCCGACGGGACCCGCTTGCGGTCGGTCTCTGCGCTTTTGCGCAATGATGAGGGCCATCCAGTCGCCCTTCTCTGCATAAATATGCGGGTGGACGCCTTGGAAATGGCGCGCGATGTGTTGGCCGCCTTCACCCAAACCGAACCCGCCCCAACCTCGGATTTACTGCGCAATGACTGGCGCGAAGTTGCCAATGCCATTATCTCGGCGACGCTCACGGAGCTGAAACTCTCATTCAATCAGCTCAAGAAGCAAGATCGGGACCTCATTGTCGAGCGCTTGATCGGCGCTGACATATTCTCGGCCCGCGGTGCCGTCGATTATGTCGCCGAAGCCCTTGGCGTCTCCCGCACCACCCTCTACTCCCACATTAAAAAGAACAAGCTGCCTCTCGATTAACCAGAGCAGCACTAGGAGCCAGCCATGACATTGTCCCGTTCCATGCGTGATTTCAGTTTGGAAGTTTTTTTCTCTGAATGGGAATTCAAGGCGAAGTACCACATGACAGCATCAGACATGGAGAGCCTGTCTGTTGCAGATCTGCTGGCGATGGCCAGCCCGGAAGACCGTGAGGCCTACCAGTCTCTCTGGTTGGGCTATACCCAGACATGGGGCGCGCCGGAGCTGCGAGACGAGATCGCCAACACCTACGAGCGCATGACTGCAGAGAATATCCTTTGTCTGGCCGGTGCCGGTGAAGGCCTCTATATGGTGGCCAAGACATTATTGGGGAAAGACGATCACGCCATTGTCCCGACACCCAATTATCAAAGCGCCGAGACCGTGCCGCTTTCCATTTGCAAGGTTACTGGTCTGCCTTTGCAGCAAGGGACTATGAAAGGCGGATGGGCCCTCGATCTGGATGCTTTGCGTGACGCGATCCGGCCGAACACCAAGCTGCTCTCGCTCAATTTTCCTCACAACCCGACAGGCCTCATTATCCCCCGTGCCGACCTTGAGGCGATCATTGCAATCTGCCGAGAACATGATATCTGGATTCTGAGCGACGAGGTTTATCGTGGTGTGGAACTGGATCCGGAAGATCGTTTGCCACAAGTTTGCGATCTCTATGAAAAAGGTATTTCACTCAATGTGATGTCAAAAGCCTACGGCCTGCCGGGTTTGCGGATTGGCTGGATCGCTTGCCAGGACAAGGCGCAATTGGAAAAAGTCGAGCGCTATAAGCATTATCTTTCCATCTGCAATTCGGCTCCCTCAGAACAACTGGCGCTGATTGCCCTCAAGGCAAGAGACCAGATCCTGACGCGCAATCGTCAGCTTGTTGCAAGAAACGTCACCGATCTGGAACAGCTCTTTGCCGACTATCCGGGCCTCATCGAGTGGACCCGCCCTCTGGGGGGCTGTGTGGCATTCCCACGCTTCACAGGGCCAGAGGGAGGGGAAGCCTTCTGCCGCATATTGCTGGATGAGAGTGGCGTCCTGCTATTGCCCAGCTCTATCTACGCTTCAGATCTGGGCGAGACGCCAGCAGACCACTTCCGCATCGGATTTGGCCGGGATCAGGTTGTCAAAGATGGCATCATCGCCATGCGCGGCTTCTTTGAAACCCATTATGCTGATTTCCGGGCTTAGCTCCCGATACGGTCAGAGAAGAGCCGCAGGTACATTCCTTGCGGACTTCGCGGTCTATCACGCTTGATGCTGAGTATCTTCGACATCAAGATCGTGCCAGCGCTTGAGTGCTGCGGCATATCTTGGCATGACGTCAGGCATGATTGTCTCACCCTCTTGGGGGCGTTTCACTCCGAAGACGTAATTGGGAAAGTTGAGCGGCTTCTGTATTTCCCAGATTGTGTCGTGCTCCTCGGGTGGCAAAATACGAGCCGGATTACCTACCGCGATCCAGCCAAGAGGAACCACCGTCCCTCTTTCAAGTTTCGTTCTGAGATGAACAATAGCATTGACACGCACTTCGCATTGCGCCTCAATTTTTGCCCCGTTGAACACCGTACAACCGGTCGCCAGAAAGACGTCATCGGAAATCGAGCAGCCAGTCAGATAGGCGCGCGGACCGACCAGACCATTCCGCCCGATCCGGACCGGGTTGTCGCGTACACCCCTGATCACGGCTGTGTCCATAATGACGGTATTTTCCTCAATAATGACCGCACCACTTTCAGCGGTGATGACCGCCCCGAACCCTACTGAGCAGTTGGCGCCTAGCGTGACATCGCCGCAAATCGTGGCATTGGGCGCAATCCGACAGGAAGGATCAATCACGGGTGATTTGCCGTTATGCTTCAGAATCATGCGACTTCTCCATTTTTTCTTTCCGGCGAATTTCTGACCCAACGGGACAGGCCTCTCCCCGGCAAATTCCATGGTCACAATGGCGGCACATGTGGCGCGCATGTGTTTCGTCCTCGACGAGATTGATCAAGAGGGAAGAAACAATCCGATCGAGTGCCTGACGATCATCATCGGACAGAGGACTAAGGATTTTGGCAATCCGGTCGAGGCGAAATTTGCCGAGTGCAGCAGCAATCTGCTCTCCCTCTTTTGACAGCGAAAGCAAGCGTTCTCGCCCTGACATGTCCTGCTGTTGAATCAGCTTTTCACTTTTCAATCTCTGGACGAGGCGTGTCGTTGCCGACTGCGTCAGCCCAAGAATCTGAGCAAGGGACGTGACCGAGATCGGCTGACGATGGAACAAGGTAACCAAAGCAGCGTCGCTCGAAGATGAATATTGCGGCGATGTTAGGACATCTGACAAGGCCGTAACAAGTGCACCGACTTTATTCGCGACAAGATTTATATGCATGCAGAATACATATATCATCTCACCAATCATAGCAAGCTCTTTATGCAATTAGACCAGATACTGAACCAGATCAGAATTCATGATGAAGAGCGGAGAGTATCAGAGGTTAGCCAATACTGTAACTACCGAGCTTGAACCTGCAGGCCACAAGTCCGACGAAGAAACGCCAATCAGAGGCGGCGGTACCCACACATCGACATTGCGAGCACCAAAACAATTCCCCGCACATAGTTGGATGTAGAAATTTATCCACACAAAATCGACCACACGTAGATGAGGCTTTTTTGCACGAAATATTTCTGGTGAGTTTTTGGTGAGTTTTTTGTTTTTCACCCGAAGGGGAAAGACCTAACCTATTGAAAAGGTTGGTCGGAGTGAGAGGATTCGAACCTCCGGCCCCTGCCTCCCGAAGGCAGTGCTCTACCAGGCTGAGCTACACTCCGTTGGTGGCGGTAGAAGTATGACATAGAAATGAAATAATCAAGGTCGACACCGGCTGTTGATGCGGTTTTTAGCAAGATCTTCACCGACTTTTGTGTCAGGTGCGCATTGTCCACATTCACGAACGGGCATAGACCGTGATCTATGCGGTTTTGTTGCAATCAGCTTGCAACAAAACGCACTTCTCTCCCTCTCCCAGCCCTTGGTAACAACAGGATTGGTTTGCAGGGAACATCAAGGTTGGACAGACAGACTCAATGAACGAACAAGCTTAAGCCATGCTGTTCGGACAAGAAGGGTGGAAAGATATAGGATGCCCCTGTCGGCCTTTGGCAGGACTGGCAGCAGCATAGCAAAAATAAGGGCGCGACCAACCGGTCGAAGGACGCTTACTTTTTCATTTTCTCCATCACTTTATAAACTGCGTTTGCCATCAAGAATGTGATGAGAACCACAATAAGCCCGTACACGACAGTCATAATGCTCCTCCTTGCATATCACTGATTTCGGTTATGAGTGTCTCACTTAAGGGGCTCCCCAACAAGTCGACTTGTGTCGACCCCATAAAAATACCCGGCAGGGTTTCCTCCTGCCGGGCGGCGTAATTCACGCAAAAGCGTACCGTATTGGCTTACTCGACTTCGGTGATACGACCGGGAAGTTCAACTTCGAAGTCTGGATGGTCGGCAATATAGTTTGCAACCACATCTTCAAGGTTCGGCCCATAGTCGTAGGCGTTTTTACCGTTGGTTTTGAAGACTTTATAGCCATCGCCGCCAGCACGCATATAGTTGTTGGAGACAACACCATAAACGGCATCATCTTCGATTGGTGTCCAGGCACCGTCTTTCATGACTTCAACCGATACCAGACGTTCGCCAGCAGGCTTGCTGCGAGACCAGCTATATTTAAGACCGGCGACCTGTGGGAAGCGTCCGGCTGTTTCTTCAACCTGAGAAAGACCGTTTTCCAGAGCGGCTTTTACGTCAGCTCCGGTGAGTTCAAAGGTTGCCAGCGTGTTCTGGAAGGGCAGAACGGTCAGCACATCACCCATGGTGACTTCGCCGCCCTTGATGGATGCACGCAGACCACCACCATTCTGAATGGCAATGGAAACGCCCTGATCCTTCACGCGCTCGAGCATGGCATCAGCCACGAGCACGCCCATGGCGCATTCCTTTTGACGGCAGCTCTCGCGCGCCCCGTCAATGTCAGCGCCCAGAGAGCCAATGACTTTTGCCTTCAGATCAGCGATCGGAGCGGCCAGTTCCTTGACGCGCGCCAGAACAGCTTCATCCGGCGTGACTGATGCATCCAGAAGGATCGGTTCGCCTTCTGCAGAAACAACATTGCCATCATCGTCGAAGGTTACAGTCAGATCGCCCAGATATTTGGTGTAGGCATAGGCGGTAACGACCGGAATATCCTTGCCGTCCGGGTTCTTCACCATGACAGGATAAGGCCCTTCGGCTCTATCATTGGTGTTGGATAGCAGAGAATGGGAATGACCACCGACGATCACGTCGACACCGGCCACTTTGGAGGCCAGATCCATGTCTTTGACGAGACCTTCGTGAGTGAGCGCGATGATCTTGTTGACGCCCTGATCGGTCAGTTCCTGAACGGCCTGCTTGAGATAGTCTTCAGAGGAAGAGAAGATAACCTTATCGCCTGGAGAAGAGGTTTCTGCCGTGTCTTCAGCCAGAACGGATACGATACCAATTTTTTCGCCGCCGATTTCCTTGACGACATAGCCCTTGATCTTGCCCTGAAGCAGAGGTTCGCTGGACACATCAATGTTGCCGGAAATGATCGGGAAATCCACTTTGGCGAGGAAATCTGCGAGACCTTTCGGGCCATCATCAAACTCATGGTTGCCCACGGCCATCACGTCATAGCCGATGGCGTTGGCAAATTCAGCAGCTGCTTCCCCTTTATAGGTGGAGTAGAAAAGCGAGCCCTGGAACTCGTCACCAGCATGCAACAGAAGGGAATTGGCCCCCTCTTTGGCAAATTCGCCGCGAAGTTTTTCCACTTCGCTTTTAACACGCGCAACACCACCAAAGCACTTGCCTTCTTCTTCGCCCTTGGCATCGCAAGTGTTGTCATATTTGGTGATGGATTCGATGCGGGAATGCACATCGTTGAGATGAAGAATGTTCAGCGTGTAGTCTGCATGGGCAGCGCCAGCAAAGCCGGCGGAAAGTGCCAGAGCAGCAACACCGGTGAGTAGACTTTTCATATGAGAGAAACCTCCAAAATATGATTGATCTCCCCGATTCCACTTCGCCCGTTTCAAAGAGTCGAAATGTCCGCCCTGTTGCGATTTTCATGTGAGCCAAAACAGGAGCGGCTGCTTGCATTCGGGGAGCTTTCGTCAGGGCCTTCACTCCGGCAAACCGGAACCCTTAAAAGCGCGGGCAACATTAACCAGCCTTGGCAACTGTTTCATGACAAATTTGACCTGACTAGAGCGGAAAGAGTGATCCCCACAAATATGTCGAAAAATGCGGACAAGCCTTGGATATCTGTCCCCGAATTTGCCGGAGAACTGAGCAACTGCGCATATTTCCCTCACACTTTAGGCCAATAGCAGGTCAATTTTCCGAGATCACAAAAAACCCGACGAGATTTTTCCCGTCGGGTTGCCATGGATCAATTAAGTGATTCACCTAGGATTGATCTCTATTTTCAGAGTGAGTGCTCACCAACCTTGATGACCATCTTGCCGAAGTTGCGGCCTTCCAATAGGTCGAGAAATGCAGTCGGCGCCTGTTCCAGCCCATCGACCAAATGTTCACGATATTTGATCTTGCCTTCCTTGATCCAACGGGTCATATCGGCGGCAAAGTCCGGATAGAGATGGCCGAAATCCTGAAACACAATAAAGCCACGCACGGTGACGCGGCGCGTGAGAAATTGCGCCATCAGGGCGCCTGACATATCCGGCCCTTCCGGAGTGCTCGTGCTGTTATATTGAGCGATAACGCCACAAAGAGGTATGCGCGCACCGGTGTTCAAGAGAGGCACCACAGCCTTGAACACATCACCACCGACATTCTCGAAATAGACATCAATACCGTCCCGACAAGCGGCGGCGAGCTGCTCGGCGAAGTCATCGGCGTTGCGGTCGATACAGGCATCAAAGCCCAGTTCTTTCACCGCGTAGTCGCATTTTTCCTTGCCACCAGCGATACCGACAGCGCGCGCACCCTTGATCTTGGCGATCTGGCCCACATTGGCCCCCACCCCACCGGTAGCAGCTGCGACCACAACGGTTTCGCCCGGCTTCGGATCACCAATCTGCAGCAGGCCGGTATAGGCGGTCATGCCCGGCATGCCCAATGCACCCAGAGCCCAAGAGGGCGCTTCCGGGTTCGTGCCCATGTTGGTGACCATGGTGCCATCAGAAAGGGCATAGTCCTGCCAACCGCTGTATGAGAGTACCCAATCGCCTTCGGCAAAGCCATCCAGATTGGATTTGACCACACGGGCAACCGTGCCACCAACCATGGGGTCTCCGACTTCAACGGGATCAGCATAGGATTTGGCAGCACTCATGCGTCCGCGCATATAGGGGTCTAGCGAAAGATAGACCGTGCGCAAGAGCATCTGGCCTTCTCCCGGCTCGGGAATGGCGTTTGATACCAGCTTCAGGGTATTTTCGTCCGGCGCTCCAACGGGACGTTCATTAAGGATGAATTGGCGGTTTGTTGTTGCTGTCTGTGTCATTTGTCTCTCTCCTGTGCGCACCACACCATTTAGTAATAGACCGGTCGTCTTGTTTTATATTTCCAGGTGTCGTGCGTGTCGTCTCTATATAGGTACGGATAAGTTTTGTTGCTTTTGGTTCAGGCGGCAGGCAGCAGGGTTTCACTGTTGGTTCTGGCCTGAACAAGCGGGCTCGCCGAATGCTGCAATTTCGCCATGAGGCTGGCGCCAAGCCACATTTGGTAGAGCATGGAGGCCGTAAGGTCTGGCTGAATGTTTGCCGACAGGGAACCATCTTTGATGCCCCCTTTTATCTGCTCTGCCAAACGGTTGACGATGGACGCAGCACCATCGGCCAGAATTATCCGCATGTCTTCTGACATATCAGATACTTCCGCCCCGAGCTTGACGATAAGACAGGTATTCTGGGCATTGACGGGGCACTGATTGACCACCCACTGGTCCCAATAGTCCATCAGCTTTTCCCTGCCGGATCGCTTCTCGTTGGACCAGAGCGCATCAAGGCGTTCATGGTAATAGGCGATATATTGCTCAAGCAGTTTGCAGCCGAAATCTTCCTTGCTGGCGAAATAATAGTAAAAAGACCCTTTGGGAACCTCGGCTTCCTTCAGCAGCAACCCAAGGCCGAGCGCGTTGAACCCCAGCTCAGATATGAGCTGCCGGCCAACGGTCAGAATATGCTCGCGTGTTTTTTCTGTTTTTTTCGTCATAGGCAGCATATAGGAATAATTAGACCGATCGTCTAGTACCTAATTGCAAAACTTGCAAAATAGTTTTAATCCCATGCTCTGCACCCATGTCTTGGACCGATGCGAAGTGCCTGGCATCACTCTTCAGGCAAGGCCTCGACATAGTACCAGCGACCAGCCTTTTTGCGGAAAAGGCTAAGCTCCCGATGGGTGTGCAGCTGACCGCCAGCCAGATAGCGCGCCTCGAACAGCACAGTGCCGCGTCTGTCCTTTGCGTCACCAGCTTCCGTTGCCAGGATCGTCAGACCGCTCCAGTGGTTCTCGGCGGCCCATTTGGCTGTAGCAAAGGGATCGAAGCCGGGCTGATATTTCGGCCAGAGCGTGTCTTTGAGATAGGGTATCTTTTCAAGCGCAAAGGCGGAATAGCGCGAACGCATCAAGGCTTCGGCCCGCTCGGGCAACGCCGTGCCATCATGGAAGGGTTGACAGCATTCTGCATAGTCCTTGCCACTACCACAGGGGCACAATGAGGACTTCCCATGAACATCATTATTGATCGGTGACATTGTCCATTCCTTGCTGATGAAGCCTTTCGCTCAGGCCTCCCCGTGATGGGCTTAGTCGTTTTTATGACGTCCCATATCGCTTCAGCAATAGCCTTATGGCTTCAAACTTGTTAAAGCAAGGCGATCTGATTGATTGATGCGCCAGCTTAAGACGATGAGGAGCCCCCATGTCCATGCCAAGCCTGTTCTACATCGGCAGCTATGAGATGATTGTCGTACAGGTTTTACTGTTGGCTGGCGTCATCGGTGCCATCACAGCCAAAGCCAAGGGCCGTTCGGGTCTCATCTGGTTTGTGCTAAGCGTGGTTAGCTGCGGCGCGGGCATATTGGTCGTGCTGTTCATGCCCGTCAAGAAGCCACAGCAAAACAAAGCGCCCGGCACCAAGCATGATGCGGACGCTTCCAGATAGGCAGCTAAAGCAGATCCTGTGATGAAACGAAATCGCTCAGTCTACGTCGAGCGGTTCGGTCCCTGCAGCCTGCCCTTCTGCTGACAGACGGATTTTCTCCACCTTTTCCTCGGCCTTTTTGAGCAAAGCATCGCAATGGCGCTTCAGCGCTTCGCCGCGCTCATATTCCTCAATGGATTTTTCCAAAGGCACATCGCCCCGTTCCAGTCTCTGAACGATCTGTTCCAGTTCGGCAAGGGCTGCTTCAAAGGTGAGCTCGGACAGGTCTGACATGGCGAATTGATTTCCTCTGGCAAGGCTAGAAATTGGTCAGGTGAAGGCGACCATTGAGTCGCTCATTCCCTTTTACATGGAAATGTCTCAATGCAAAAGCCTTCAGACATTCAGGAGATTAAAGTCGAACGGGCTTGTCACATGATTGTCCCGTGATCGCCCTTTGCGCTTTTGCAATGGAGCAAAAGGAAAGGGTCCAATGCCTGGCACCATTGGACCCTCCCTTCGAGTGGACCGGAAGCTCCGGGATCGGGCGCGGAGTCACCCGTGCATAAGCCGGTCCACATGAACGGCGACCGAACGGGCAAGCGCCGTCAGGTCGTATCCCCCTTCCAGCAAAGACACCAGACGGTTGTCGCAACATTTATCTGCAACATCCATCAATTTGCCGGTCATCCACGAAAAGTCCGCCTCTGTACAGGTCAGATCGCCCAATGGATCACGGATATGGGCGTCGAACCCCGCGGAGACAATCACCAGATCGGGGTTAAAATCATAAAGCGCGGGCAAAAGGCGCGACTCAAAGGCGTCCCGCATCTGCTCTGCCCCCTGCCCTGCACCAAGGGGCGCATTGACGATATTGCCAAGATCATCCTTGCCGGTTTCCGTCCAAGCTCCGGTGCCCGGATAGAGCGGCATCTGGTGGGTCGAGCAATACATCACACTGGGGTCATCCCAGAAAATATCCTGTGTGCCGTTGCCATGATGCAAGTCGAAATCGACAATGGCGACATGCTCGGCTCCATAATGCTCCTGGGCGTAGCGCGCCGCGATGGCTGCATTGTTGAAAAAGCAAAAGCCCATGGAGCGGTTCTGCTCGGCATGATGGCCCGGAGGGCGAATGCCGCAGAAGGCATTATTCACCTTGCCTTGCATGACCTCGTCGATGGCCTGAGTGGAAGCGCCAACAGCATAGAGCGCCGCAGTCATGGTTTCAGGCGATACCGTCGTGTCTCCATCGAGTGAAATCAGTCCCTCTTTGGGGGAATTTTCCTCAAGATGATCAATGACGCTTTGCGGATGGCACCGAAGAATATCCTCGAGGCGCCCGAGCTGGGCCTCTTCACGCGGCATATAGATGAATTTCTCATGCTCCAGAGCAATATTGACCGCACGCATCCGATCCGGACGTTCCGGATGGCCCTCAGGCGTCTTGTGCTTCATGAAGGTAGGGTGCGTGATGTAAATGGTCGACACTCTCTGGTTTGCTCCCGAGCAAAATACGGATATCCGTACAATCCGCTATATTCATCTCTATGCATCCAACGTTTGCGCCCCTCCCGTCAATGCAACAATGGAGGCAGAAGGGGCGGTTATCCGCTGCACACTTCGTTGAGTTTTCAAAGAAATCGGATGAATCGATGCCGCTGGCCGCTTGCGATTGCAGTGAGCCGGTAGATTTGCTAATGGGCAATCACTCGGTCTTGCGGCATGGTGAGCAGTCTCTCATGTTGGAAACCAGATTGGATCTTTCAAAGGTTGGTGCCATGTCTGCCGTGAAGCTTGTTGAACATAGTCTTGTCCATTGCCTTGACTTCAAGGGACGCGCCGGACGGGCCGAATTCTGGCTCTGGATCGGGTTTTCCCTGCTCATGACGGCGGGATTCTATTTCATCGGCCTTAATGCGCCACTGCTCTCGGAAATCTGGAAGGCGTGGTTTGCCCTGACCTTTATTTTCGGAATTTCTCTCACGGTGCGTCGCCTGCATGATATGGACCTGTCGGGCAAGTGGTTCCTTATTGTGCCAGCAGGCATTCTGCTGACCTTCGCGATAGCCACATTTGCTCCCGCGCTCATGGCGCAAATGCTGTGGATTCCCGTGGCGCTGGTGATGGTGCTCTATTTTGTGGTCGGCTTTGTTCCCGGCCCGGCTGGCGAGAATCGCTTCGGCCATGCCTTCCCACCCCGAGAGCTGCATTTCGATTGAGACGAAACGCCTTTCTTTTACCAAGCCTTACAAGGCTGTATCCCTTTTCAACCGGCGGATTCCGCTATCCGTGCGGGCGTTAACCATGTGTTGCAAAATGCGAAATTTACGATTGATTAACCATACCCTCTCTCGTAGGCTCTCCTAACGCAATCGGGCCGATGCTGGGCACGATGCCGAAGAAGGAGCAGGCAATGTTTTCACTCTATGGCAAGCTATTCTCAATTCTTCGGGCGTCATTTTCCTATTCCGGCCGAACTGCGCGGATGGAATTCTGGTTTTTCTTCACCTTTTTCACATTGATGTTTTTCGCCGCACTAGGGGCCGATGTAACCTATATCCGGCAGCAGGAGCCAAGCGGTCTTGCGCTGTTTCTTTATCAGCTGATGGGCAACAGAGAGCCATTCGTGCCGCTCTATCTGTTGCTCTTTTCTCCAGCAATGGTAGCCATCACCGTCCGGCGCTTGCATGACAGGGGCCACAGATGGTGGTGGACTCTGGTTTATCTTATCCCCTTTTTTGGTCTCTTCCCGATGGTGGCTATGCTGGCGCGCAAAAGTCAGGAAGGCTTCAACCGCTTTGGTGCCAATCCACTGGATATGGCTGCGCTTGCCAAACGAGACGCACAAGCCACGCGCTCCTCTTATGATAGCGCACCGGCTCATTCGCCCTCTCCGGCAGAGTGAGCAGATCGTCACTTAATCCTCTTTTAACGCTGTAAAATGAGAGATTTGGTCTGGCTATCAAATTCACATGCGGCTTAACTGCCAGTTAAGGCCCGCAATCAATAGTGGTGACATTGCCATCATAGATTGTGGATTTTGACATGGGCTACTTTGCAGCAATTTCATCCTGTTTCAGACACTATTTCAGTTTCAATGGACGCGCACCACGCTCCGAATATTGGTATTGGAATCTAACCACAATCCTGATCAATATTCTGCTTGGCGCAGGCCCTCTTTTAGCCGGAAGAGCGACATTTTCCGAAACTGTGACACGCCTTCCTCTGTTAGCTCTGTTTTGGCTCGTAACATTGCTTCCGAATTTTTCGGTCTTGGTACGCAGGTTGCACGATGTGAACAAAAGCGGCTTCTGGTGGTTCGGCACGTTCATACCCTTCATCAATTTTTACGTGCTCTTCTTATTGTTCTTCAAACGAGGGAGCCGTGGGCCGAATAAATTTGGCGATGACCCGAATGGGGGCGACGCAAGCCCTGACCTGATCGTCCAGATGGGGTCGAGCAAGAGCCCGCCGAGGAAACGCTTTTTCAATGAAGAGTTTGCTTACGCGCACCCCGAGGGCAGGACCACACCAAAAGCTGCCAATGAACGCCCCAGAGCGCGCGTTCCGATCATCGCAGGAAAGCAGGCCAATGGCTTTGGTCGACGCGGTGCGGGTAATCATACAGGCTTCAGGAGCAACTAGGCGAAACAGCGCCCCTATCTCGCAGAGAATGAAAGAAAGCTGCTTGCAAGTGGCATGGGCATTTGAGTGACCATCACGAAAAACCCCGCGATACCGAGTAGGTCGCGGGGTTTTTAGTCTTCAAGTTTGGCAGCTGTCGATTAGCTGACGGAAATATCCAGCCCCAGATCGAAGTTTGGCGCTGAATGGGTGATGTAGCCAGCAGAAATATAATCCACGCCGGTTTTGGCAATCGCCGCAATCGTTGCAGGGCTGACACCGCCGGAGGCTTCGGAGATGATGCCGGTGCCCTCAAGCAGGGCCAGCGCTTCGGCCAGCTTCTCCGGGCCCATATTGTCCAGCATGATGACGTCCGGCTTGCAGGCGATGGCTTCCTTGAGCTGCTCGATGGTGTCCACCTCCACTTCGACACGCACCAAATGGCCAGCAAAATCACGCGACCGGCGAATGGCTTCGGTGATCGAGCCTGCCACTGCAATATGGTTGTCCTTGATCAGAATTGCATCATCAAGCCCGAAGCGGTGGTTGGAGCCGCCACCGCACTTGACTGCATATTTTTCAAAAGCCCGCAGGCCCGGCAGCGTCTTGCGGGTGCCCGTCACTTTTGCCTTGGTGCCCTTGATCAGCTTGACCATCTTGTGGGTCGCCGTGGCGACACCGGACATGTGGCACATAAAGTTGAGAGCGATCCGTTCGGCAGACAGCACCAGGCGTGCTGGGCCGTAGATTTCCGCGACCACATCCCCTGCCTTCACTTCTGTACCGTCGGCGATCATGGGTGTGAAAGAAACCGCCTCTCCATGCCATACGCCAATCTGACGGAAAGCGCTTTCCGCCATTGGAATGCCTGAGATGACCCCCTCGTCGCGCGCAGCGATCACGGCCTTGGCGTGCGCATCGGCAGGAATGGTCGCAAGCGTGGTGATGTCACCAGCACGGCCCAGATCTTCCTTCAGGGCAGCAAGCACAGCATCATCAATGATGGGTTGGGGCAGAAACAGTTTGTCTGCGGGCAAGATGTTTGTGTCGCTCATCAATGCGGTTTCCTTCGAATGTCTTGCGAATTCTCGTCTTGTCTGTTGGTGGTGACGCCTGGCTGCGAACTTGACGCCTTCAGTTAGCAAAAAGCGATGCCATGCGCCCTGTCTTAAATCAATCGGGCTCGGCTGCGCTCAGAATCCTTGCCATTTCGGCTTCAGCTTGCTTGAGGGTAATGAAGGTCCTGTGACGCCAGTCTTCTTGCTGATGCGGATAATCCTTGCGGAAATGGCCGCCCCGGCTTTCCTTGCGCAAATAGGCCGCCACGGTGATCAGCTTGCTTGTGGTCAGTTGATTGCGGAAGCTGTCCGTCACGCTCTTCTGTTCCAGTTCTGCGATGATCTGCAAGGCCGTTTTGAGGCCCGCGCCATCACGTTCCACGCCAACATAGCGGCTCATGGTAGCGCGCAGTCTTGCGATATCCTCTTGGGGCTGATGCAGCGCAGGCAGGGTTCGCTCGTTGCGGATGGGCTGCCAAAGCTCATGTTTGGGCGAACTGAGCTGCTGGTTGATATCCTGCGCGACGAGGGAGGCAAAAACCACGGCTTCGAGCAGTGAGTTGGAGGCCAGACGATTGGCTCCGTGGGCTCCGGTGGCCGTCACCTCGCCTGCGGCCCAAAGCCCATCAAGGGTCGTGCGTCCTTGTGCGTCCGTCAGGATGCCCCCCATGTGATAATGGGCTGCCGGTGCGACCGGCAGTGGTTCGGTTGCGGGATCAATCCCAGCCTCTTGCGCATGACCATAAACGGTGGGGAACTCCTCAGAAAAGCTGTCTCCGATTGCCTCACGGCAGTCAAGGAAGGCCCCCTTTCCCTCTTCGACCTGCCGATGGATGGCACGGGCTACGATGTCACGCGGGGCCAATTCGGCCAGCTCATGTTCGCCCAGCATGAAGCGTTCACCGGCCTTGTTGATCAGCTTGGCGCCATGGCCGCGCAAAGCTTCGGTCGCAAGAGGCGCAGGGTCCTTGCCGACATCAAGTGCCGTGGGGTGGAACTGCACAAATTCAGGGTCAGAGATCGTCGCGCCCGCCGCCGCCGCCATGGCGATGCCATCGCCATTGGATTCGGTCGGGTTGGTGGTCACCCGGTAGAGGTTGCCCGAGCCTCCGGACGCCAGCACCACGGCGCGTGCAGGAAAAAAGAGCGTATGGGTGTCGGTGTCTGCGCCTTGCCCGCATCTTCGGGCGATGATGCCTTTTACATAGCGCCCCTCCATATGCAGTTTTTCAGCCTGATAACCGGAAACGATGCGGATGGACGGCATGTCGATGACGCGCCGGATCAAGGCTTCCATGATGGCAAACCCTGCCTTGTCGCCAGAAACCCGCACAACGCGGCTGGCGGAATGGGCTGCCTCGCGGCTCAGGCGCAGCTTGCCTTCCAGATCCTTGTCGAAAGGCACGCCCACTTCCAGCAAGTCAAGAATACGCTGTGGCCCCTGATTGGTCATCAGGCGGGCGATCTTTTCATCAACGATGCCTGCACCCGCCTTGATCGTGTCTCTTAAATGCGAGGTGGTGCTGTCGCCCTCCGAGACCGCCGCCGCTATGCCGCCTTGCGCCCAAACAGAGGACGCGCCCTCGCCAATGGGGGCAGCAGAAATAAGCGTTACAGGGCGTGGTGCCAGCTTGTAAGCACAAAACAACCCTGCCAGCCCTCCGCCAACGATGATGATTTCATCATGGCGTTGCCAGCTTTCGGGGCGAAAATCGTCGGATGCGGAAATGTTCATGGATTTGACTTTGATCTGGTTCCGCCATTTCTAGCGCAACCCTTGAGGCCTGCCTTTGCCGGAGCGTAGGCTGGGGGGAATAAAGAAAAGTCCGGGCCAATCGCAACAGATCGACCCGGACCTTCAAGACATCAGGACTTCAGATTGATCATCCGTTCGACGGCCCTTCGGGCTTTGTCGGCAACGAGGGGATCAACCGTGACCTCTTCCTGCATATAGAGCAGACTGTCGAGGATTTTTGGCAGCGTAATCTTCTTCATGTGTGGGCAGAGATTGCAGGGCCGCACGAAATTCACGTCAGGTGTTTCGCTGGCCACATTGTCGGCCATTGAGCATTCGGTGATCATCATCACCTTCTCCGGACTATTGGTCTTGACCCAATCGATCATACCCTTGGTCGAGCCGGAGAAATCAGCCTCGGCCACCACTTCAGGCGGGCATTCAGGGTGAGCGATCACCTGCACATCCGGCATGGAGCGGCGATAGGAGCGGATCTCGTCGGCGGTGAAGCGCTCATGCACTTCGCAGGAGCCGGCAAAGGTCAGCACCTCCACATCAGTCTGGGCGGCGACATTCTTGGCCAGATACTGGTCTGGCACCAACAACACCCGATCAACACCGAGGCTTTCGACAATCTCGACCGCATTGGACGAGGTGCAGCAGATATCGCACTCGGCCTTCACGTCCGCCGAGGTGTTCACATAGGTGATGATCGGCACTCCGGGATATTGATCCCTCAGGGCGCGCACATCGGCGGCAGTAATGGACGAAGCGAGCGAGCATCCGGCCGAACTATCGGGAATGAGTACCGTCTTGTCAGGACATAGAATCTTGGAGGTCTCCGCCATGAAATGCACGCCGCACTGGATGATCAGATCGGCATCCGAGCGGGCTGCTTCGATGGCGAGCTGAAGGCTATCGCCCCGGATATCAGCCACGCCATGAAAAATTTCCGGCGTTTGATAGTTATGCGCCAGAATAACCGCGCCGCGCTCTTTCTTCAATTTGTTGATCGCCGAGATATAGGGCGCGTGGAATGGCCACTCGATGGAAGGAATGACATGCTTGACCAGCTCATAGAGTGGCGCGGTCTCTGCCGCCACCTCATCGCTATAGACAAGCGGCGGCATGGGCAGGATTCCCCGCTCCTGTGCAGCCTTGCTCGGGGCACGTTTTGCAAAATCGGTTGCAGTCTGAGCTGTCATCATCATCCGAGTCTGGCCTCCTTCAAATTGCGCGGTGCTGTCTGGCCTTCCTACTGGCATCTTGGCGTAGGACAAAGCCAACCTTGCGATCCGGACCTTTGGTCTTGAGGCCCGACATCGTTTCTTCTGACCAAACTTATGCTCACATTGAGCATAATAAGAGCCATAAATAAACCAGCGCACCGCTGGTCCCCTGCCCTGAGGCAGCATTTTCTTGCCGATCACTATAGGAGGAACCTGTCGATTTTTCCAGACCCTCAGCGTCTACAGGGGATAAGTTTTGCTCCTATGGAGTAAAAGCAATTCATTTTCGAAAGGTTCTTCGGATGAGGAATGCAATAGAAGGGCTTCTTGAAACGAATAGCGGCACGGGAAATTGAGCAAGGATTACAATGTGTAACTGCCTACTTTATGGAACCGCTCCAAAAAGAAGATCCGGGCTCGTGCGGAACCCGGATCTGCTTTAGAAAAAGGAAAGTGAACATCAACTGGTGATGGCAAAATTTGTAAGAAACCAGTGAATAGAAACGAAAAAGAACCCGGTTCTGAAAGCTTTGAAACATGAACTTGCAGGGCCTTACTGGCGCTACAAGACACACGTTAGCGGACTTATGTGACAGTTCATTGACACATATGCAAAAGATTGAACATGAGGAAAGACGCCCAAGAAAGACATAATTACGCTATCAGAAAGCGAGCTTGGCGAGATTATACAGAGACGCCCGTAGAGAAGCCGACGATTTGCCAGCTGCCATCCGGCACCTTGCAAGCCTGACCTTCGATATTCTCGACGCCCGTTACCCGATGCATGGAACTTTTGAAGGAGCGGCATTCCTCGTTCATCATGTCAGGCAGTTTCTTGACCTGAGTAATCCGCCCTTTGGAGCCGGTTTCAGGATTGATCCAGTCTGCGTTGACCTGTTCGGCCTGCATGGCGACTTTGTCGAAGGAGGACATACGGTTCAGCATGACTTGCCAGTCTGAAGGGTCGATGCCAGCGAGCAAGCGGTCTGTCACGCCAATCGAGCCGGTTTTGATGTCGTCGACCTGATCGGAGGAGCCCATAAAACTGACAGAAGCGCAAGCACCGAGGGAACAACAGGCAGCCAGCACGCAAAGCTTTACGGCACCGCGGGCGGCGCTGTAAATTGATGCAGAGACTCTATGGCCAAACATGTCGGGTTCCTTTACACTCTAGACCGAGCCCGCATCGTCATGCAGGACCCGCCTTTGAAGTCATAGTTTATTTTCAGCCAGGAAGGTTAATGAGTGGTAACTTTACTGAGGCAAACAAGCCTCTGGACCTCTTTTCTCGTTGGTTAGCGGAAGCTGAAGCCAGTGAGCCGAACGATCCCAACGCCATGGCCGTAGCCACGGTGGATGAAAGTGGCATGCCAAACGTGCGCATGGTGCTGTTAAAGGACTATTCGGAAAAGGGATTCGTTTTTTATACAAACTTCGAAAGTGCCAAAGGACGTGAGCTGCTGGCCAGCCAGAAAGTGGCCCTTCTTTTCCATTGGAAGAGCCTACGTCGTCAGGTGCGCATTCGGGGGGCGGTTGAAGTGGTCAGCAAGGAAGAAGCGGACGCCTATTACGATTCCCGCGCACGCGGCAGCCGCATAGGGGCTTGGGCATCCAAACAATCCCGGCCTCTGGAAAGTCGCTTTGCGCTTGAAAAGGCCGTTGCTGAATATACCGCAAAGTTCAATATCGGACGCATTCCGCGCCCTGACTATTGGTCCGGTTTTCGGGTCGTGCCCGAAGAAATCGAATTCTGGCATGACCGGAATTTCAGACTGCACGATCGCGTCGTGTTCAAACCAAGCGGCGATGGTTGGGAGAAAACACGGCTTTACCCATAAGCCAGGCACTCCCGAAGAATGAAAGAAACAATGTAGCCGGGCGTTCCACGTCCGGCTTCTTCTTGCCTTGAGATTTTTCTTAAAAAAGACAATCCATGACGCTATCTTCCATCTACGCGCCTATGCTGCAGGGCTTTTTGCTGGGTGCTTCTCTCATCATCGCCATCGGGGCTCAGAATGCCTTTGTCTTGAGGCTAGGGCTGCAGCGATTGCATGTTTTACCCATTGTTCTGATATGCTCTTTTTCCGATGCCATGCTCATAGCCGCAGGCGTGGCGGGCATGGGCACGTTGGTGCGGCAATCCCACATCTTGCTGACACTGATCACATGGGGTGGTTTTGCGTTCCTGCTTTTTTATGGCCTGCAAGCTTTTATACGGGCCTTCAAGAGCAGCGGCATGCATGTGTCCAAGGGCGAAAGCATAAGCCTCAAGAGCGCCATACTTACTGTTCTGGCCTTCACCTATCTCAACCCGCATGTCTATCTGGATACGGTGATGTTGGTGGGCAGCCTTTCTGCGCGCTGGCTGGGCCTTCAGCAGATGCTGTTTGCGGTGGGCGCTATTGCGGCTTCTTTTGTCTGGTTCTTTGCGTTGGGCTATGGTGCGCGCGTGCTCACGCCTCTGTTTGAGCGGGCAATCGCGTGGAGAATTCTAGATTTTATTATCGGCATCATCATGTGGCTTCTGGCCTGGTCGCTCATTCACAGCTCGCGATGAGGCATCCGGGAGGAAAGCCAAACCACAGGCCCGGAATAATCGGGCAAAGATTGCCCTTCCATGAAAAAAGCGTTCCTCTTGCGAAGGAACGCTTTTAAAGGTGTAGTCTTTACGTCGCTGCGCCGCGGGGAAGGCACACCGTCAGCTTTGTCTCTGCGTCATGCACGCTCTCATATAGAAAGCCGAGACAAAGGGTTGAAGCAGATTCACACATACTGGGCATTTGTGCGACGAAAACCAGCGCTTCCGAAACAGGAAATCGAAACACTGTTTTACAGGCCCTCAGCTAGGGCCAACCGGCACTCTACCCGAGCACACACATGATGTGCTTATTTCTTGGCTTGCACTGGATCATAGTCCGTGTGCTTGGTTTCTACGTGTTTCTTCACGCAGCAAGCAGCAGCAACGGAAGGGATACCGATCTCATGATATTCTTTTTGCAGGAGATCGTTAGAAGAAGATTTCTTTGCTTGTTCAGGCATGGTCATGTCTCGTCTTTTTGCCATTTCACTCCGGTAATATGACTTTAGCCCAATGCTAAACGCAGATATTTGACTCAGTCCAATGCTGAGTGCCTTTCCCCGGATTTTTGGACAGGGCCGAAAACAGCCACTCGAATGGCGCATCTTAGCAATGCTTCAGACACATTGCTCGAGCAAAAAACCCAATGCCGCATTTTATTCTTGCCAAAACCCGCTATGAAAAATTTTATGATTCCAACCAGCAGATATTCAAACGAAACATTGGAATTAATCCCAATGTCTGCTCAACTATAAGGCAGAAAACCGCTCATACCGCCCTCTAAATTGTGCCTAAACTTTTCTCATGCATTTTTGCATAAGCGGTATGACACAAACAAATACCCCTCCTTCAACACCCCATAGCGGGGCCATGTCGCAGGAGATTTGTGAGTCTCTTTGGCAGATAAAGCGGCGATGGCTGATCAGCGCACAGAAATGAAGTGAGCCAAAAGGAAGTTGGACTCGCGCTTGATTGAATGGATGATCTCCTGATCAGTAACCATGTCTCCCCCGTTTCTGTCAAGGCGCATGAACAGTGGAAACAGGGTCAAACCGAGGCGGAAAGACAGAAATAGCTCGGCGGAAATATCCCGCACGGTATTTTGTGCTACGCCTCTCTGGATGGTTTCTTCGATCAGATTCAAGATCTCTATGATCTTGTCCTCACTGTTCACCATCAGGGAATTCTTGTTGGGAGCTGGGAAATCATAAAGCAGCAGGCGCGCATACCCCCTCTTGGACAAATAGAGGTCAATGGTACGGTCAGCGCTCGCCAGCAGAGCTTCGCGCGGCGGCAGAGCTGAGAGCTCTTTATAGAGCGCGTAGAGAGTGCCTAAAAACTCATTGGTCAATGCTTCCAGCAACTCTTTACGGCCAGCAAAATGCGCATAGAGAGACGGAAGCTGAATGCCGACCTGTTCGGCTACATCCTTCAACCGGAACCCCTCAACACCGTTTACAGCAATTTCTCGCTCGGCTACTTCAAGGATCAGTTCTCGGGTGTTTCTCTTACCTTCGCCAGACTTTCTACTTTTCGATGTCATAACTTTCACCGTGTCAATGGTCATCGACGCCACGGCGCGTCACGGGCGGTCGGTCCCCTCCCCCCGTGCGATTGACCAAGTTTTGCCGTCTTTATCATGGCTCTCTCTCCCCACAAGAATCGAGCCATATGACAGCCAATTTACAATCGATGATTGAACCTCGCTTGTCAACGTCCGGTCCGTGCGAGCGGTCCGGAAGCGCTGCTTGTATCATGCTAGTGCTAATTTATTGACAATAAGTGCATTTTTCCAACCATCCAACGAGATGACCTGAAGCTTGGGCGGAAAGCGAAGGCGTCACTGCGCGCCTGACCTCTCTCACTTCACCAACGGTTTCAACACCCGCCCCTCCCTTCGACAGAGGTGCCAGCAATGCCTTTGTCGTCAAATCGATAAGATTCTGCAGCATTCTGTTGGAACATCCTTTCATTTTCCAGCTCGAGTCGTATGACAATTTTCTCTAGGCGACAAAATATTGCGCACGCACACCCAAGTATTGAACCAGAATAGATCGGTCATCGAGAATACGGTTCTTGAAAAAAGTTGATTTTCCCGCAAAAATTTGGCTCAATATTTTGGAAAGTGGATATAATCAAACGATTCTTGGAAGCAAGTCGCATGATTTATGAAAGTCCATCTGACCCAGATTTAACCGACTGGCTGAATATTTGCGAGTTCGAAGAATTATTCTGGGAAGAGAGCATACGAATACAGAATTTCGATCGTGCTTTAGCTAACGAACAACCCTATTTCGTTCAGCAGCATCCATCGACGTCACATATCGGACCGGGAGCCAAGCATGTCGATGAGTGGCTCCCGTTGTTGCTTTTCGGCAAACATGTCAGCGGCGACATTCGCAATTGGGATTCAACGATGGAGGTATGCGCAACACGGACCGGAAGTGGTGATCCTAAAACAGACAATGGATGCAGTTTCGACGCCATCTACCGGATCGTTTCCAACCAACCCCACATTTCGCCAGATCGCGAAGGCTATCTGGAGATCACCCGCGCAATGAACCCTCGACAAGGGGCGGATCTTGTGCGCCATGATCGTGAAATGTCTCGGGTTGGCGTTGTGATTGATAAATTCCGCCCTTTCGGGATCAGCGTTCAGGAGGTGGAGCGAGAAATCAAGCGCGCAGTGTTGCGCAAGGCGGCTAAACATTACGAACCCAACACCAGCCTTCTGATTTGGCTACGCGATGAGCCTCCATCGCTTGAGAAACAACTATTAGACGCCCCCCTACACAGAGACGTCGCCAAGCTCTCCAATGGCGTGTTTGCCAATATCTGTACAGTGGGTCTCAAAACCGGCGTCAGATGGCTCTATGGCAATGTCCTGTAGGTTCTAAGAGTAGAAGCAAGCTTGCTTGAGATAGATTGATTGCCTTCGGTCCTCTTCCCTGAGCCCTGAGCCCAGTCCCTGCGGCTCAGTCCGCCTACGGCCAATAAAATAGCCGCGGCATCATGATGCCACGGCTTTTGAAATTCTTTGCCCTTGCAAGGCAGACAGTCGGCTACAAAATCAGTGGAGCTTGGAGCCTACCTCAGCGATAGAAGCCTTCAGCAGATCTTTGCCTGCTTTGCCTTCCATCTTCTTAGCCAGAATCTGTTCGGCGGCCTTGACGGCCAGATCCGTTGCGGCGCCCTTGACTTCGCTGATCGCACTGGCTTCAGCCTGCGCAATCTTGTCCTCGGCAAGCTTGGTGCGTCGAGCGACGAAATCGGTAATTTTGGCTTGCGCTTCTTTTTCCATCGCTTCCGCTTCGCGCTTGGCAAGCATCACGATTTCTTCAGCTTCGCTTTCCGCTTCACGCGCCTTGCGCTGATATTCGGCAAGCAAACCCTGTGCTTCTTCACGAAGGCGGCGAGCCTGATCGAGTTCGTCTTCAATCAGTTTGGCACGCTTGTCCAAAGCACTGGCAATCATGCCCGGCACACCCATCTTGATGATGATACCGACAAAGATGAGGAGACCGATAAAGGCCCATAGCGTATTTGTACCCATCAGGCTCTCCCTTTAGTTTGCCTTGGCAGTCGAGACTGCTTTGGAAACTTCTTTTTCAGCGACACTGGAGCCGAGAATCTGTTCCAGAATGGCTGATGTGGTGCTCGTTGCGATTGCGTCGACTTCACCCATGGCAGCATCCTTCACAGCGGCGATCTTCTTGTCCGCTTCGGAAATCTGGCTGGCGACGTCGGCCTCAACCTTGGCAAATTCAGCTTCGATATGAGATTTTGCTTCGTCGCGAGCGGTATTGGCAATACCGTGCGCTTTCTGGCGTGCTTCAGCCAGAGACTCTTCATAGGAAGCAATCGCTTCGTCTGTCTCTCGCTTCAAACGCTCGGCTTCGCCAAGGTCGCTGGCGATGCGATCACGCCGCACTTCAAGAATGTTGGCAATTCGTGGCAAAGCCACCTTGGACATAATGTAGTAAAGCAGCCCGAAGGTGATGGCCAACCACAGAAGCTGAGACCCAAACGTATTTGGATCAAAAGGAGGGAACGATGCATGCCCGCCTTCTCCTCCGCCGTGTCCGGCTACTTCTGTATGCGCATCGATCTGCTGTTGCGCCATCGTCATCTCCAAATCATAACGTCAATTTCGCGGCTCGATCACCCTCTCGACCTCAACAAATTAACAGGCCATGGCCTGCACTCTGCCAAAAAGGCCGTCAAATCCTGCCGTTGAATCTCGCAAACATACTACCGATAAAATCGGTCGCCAGCTTGCGTTCCAGAGGCAAAGACTCGAGAGATCGCGTCTCTTCAATGGCAGAAGGGACAGACAATACGCCGGTCCGCTTCAAACCATTTGACTGAAGAAATCAAGGCGAAACTGAATCCTTGAATCTTTTCCGTTGTCTAATCCTGTCCATCAGGACAGAAAATCAGTCTTAAACAACGAACATCAGCAGGAAGGCAACGACGAGAGAGAAGATGCCGAGACCTTCTGCAAGCGCTGCGCCAACCAGAGCGTTGGTGAACTGAGAGGCTGCTGCGGACGGGTTGCGCAGTGCACCTGTCAGATAGTTGCCAAAGATAGTACCAACACCGATACCAGCGCCAGCCATACCAATACAAGCGATACCAGCACCAATCAGCTTTGCTGCTTCTGCATCCATTGTAAATTCTCCTGTTTCATTCAATCAGAATTTGAGTTGGGTTAATGTTGGTTCGAACTCATTCAAACGAGCCTTGCATGTCCTATCAGTGTGACGGATGGATCGCGTCGTTAAGATAAACACATGTGAGGATCGTGAATACATAGGCCTGCAAAACTGCGACCAGAGTTTCCAGTGCGGTCAGGGCCACGGTCATGCCGAGCGGCAAAATGCCGGCAAACCAGCCTCCGACACCTGCCGCCGTCAAGGTGACGATGAATCCGGCGAACACTTTCAACACGATATGACCGGCAAGCATATTGCCGAAGAGACGCAAGGAAAGAGAAACCGGACGCGACAGGAAGGAAAGTACTTCAATAATGGCGATAAAGGGCGCGATTGCCACAGGCAACCCGGATGGCAAAAACAGCTTGAAGAAGCCAAGGCCGTTGCGCATCAGGCCATAAACAATGACGGTGAAAATAACCAAAAGCGCCAGAGCCGCAGTAATGACCAAATGGCTCGTTACCGTCATGAAGTAAGGCACGAGGCCGATCACGTTTGCCGCCAGCACGAAGGCAAAGATCGAGAAAACAAACGGGAAGAAGCGCATGCCTTCGGTACCGGCAGAGTTGCGCAGCGTGCTTGCGACCAGCTCATACATCAGCTCGGCAGCAGACTGCCAGCGCGTCGGCACCAGGCCGCGGCCAGATGTCGAAAGGATTAGAAACCCGGAAATCAGAACGACAATTGCGATCATGAATACGGAGGAGTTCGTCATTGCGAACTGCACACCACCGACTTCGCCCAGAGTGAAAATATCATGGATCTGGAACTGATGAATCGGATCAACAGCGGGATCTGTCACTCGTTTGCCCTCTCACTTAATCTGGTCAACCTGACCTGACGTCCGGTGCGCCCATTGCGCAGAGCCGTAGTCGTCAGACTGGCCTTTTATTCCTAAATGCGTCCTTACCTGCGATTTAAGCGCATGGCAAGTCACAGTTCGTTTAAATCAAGCTCCCGGAGGGGGCAACTTGCCCGCCGAGCGCAACAAATTCAGCATTCCGGCCAGGAAACCGAGTAAAAGGAAGATTATCATCCCCCAAGGTCGTATCCCAAGCCACTCATCTATCAGCCAGCCAATGGCAGTTCCAACCAGAACCCCTGCGACAAACTCTGAGCCAAGACGCCAGGCCATCGCAAGTCCATTGCTCTGTTCGCTGTCCATTTTTGCCCGGTTTTTTGTCGCTTGGGACTCGCGCATTTTTGCGAGTTCCGCGTCCAAATTCCCCAGACGGTCATCCAGCTTGTGGTCTTCATTCCCCGGCATGAGGCCCCCCTTGAATTTCCGTAAGCTTTTTACCGGACATCCCTTTGAGCCCCTGCAACTGTCGAAGACGGGCGCACCTTAATCGGGCGGTCTTGGGGTGTCAAGACAGCATAGCCCTAAGTCATATGCCTGTAATCTCTAGCGAAATTGCCAATTCGGGCAAAATATCCTCTATTCATTCGTCCAATTGGTCAGTAGAGATGCTCTTCGCGGGTGCAAAACGCGCTTGAAAACTTGCACAATTCGGTCATTTGCTGATTTTTGCGCAGGATTTTTCCTATCAGTATCACTACGAAAGTCTCAAAAACCTGTGTGTTTCTTTGATTTTCGAGCCCCTAATTCTCGGCTCCGGATGTGGTACAGAATCTTTTTACACCCAGAATCCGTTCCAAAGCTTCTTCGCAACAGCATCATAAAGGCTGATGACTTTTTGTGTCGCAGCATAAAATCTATAATGGATGCCCTATGAATCTTGTTCGTTTGCGTTACGAACTTTTCATTTGGGGTTAGAGCCTATCGCCCTTACCTTATGAGGCAGGATAAGACACGACAAGACTGAAAGATCCGCAGGCATATGTGCATCGCTATAAGAGGACGAAAGCATATCGAAGCGATTGATGGTCTTCCTGCCACAGCTTTGCCGCAACTGTGATTTAGGCCCTAGGCAAAAGGTTTGCGACAGGTCTGCTTCTGGTAAGGCTTACAGTTTAAAGCTGATGATTAAAGCGCCTTTCGCGATTGAGTGCAGTGCTCGGCCAGAGATGAATAACAGGCTCCCGCAAGTGGACGCGTAAAATAAAGACTGGAGATTTGAATGCGAAGACAGGTTTTCTCATTGAATCGCTCGATCCACCGTTCCATGGTGATCATGCTGATGACTGGCAGCCTTCTTGGCAGTGGCCCGGCAGCTCTGGCAAGCCAGTCCGCGCTTACGCCCTCCCAAAACCCAGCGCAAGCCACAGCCGCACCATCGGCGACGCTTGGTCAGGCAATGGGAGCCAATCTGGCGGAGTTGCCGCAGTTCGGGCAGAATTTCTCCACCTTCCGGCTGGAAAACGGCATGCAGGTGGTGGTGATTCCCGATCATCGCGCCCCGGTGGTCACCCACATGGTCTGGTACAAGGCAGGTGCAGCAGATGAGAAGCCCGGCATTTCAGGGATCGCGCATTTCCTTGAACATCTGATGTTCAAGGGCACCAAAGCCCATCCGGACGGCGAATTCTCCAAAATTGTCGCGTCTCTTGGCGGTGAAGAGAATGCTTTTACCACTCAGGATTATACCGCCTATTATCAGCGGGTCGCCAAGCAACATCTGGGTTTGATGATGGAGCTGGAAGCCGACCGCATGGCCAATCTGCAGCTCACTGACGAACAGGTAAAGCCGGAATTGAAGGTCATTCTGGAAGAGCGCGCCATGCGCATAGACAGCAATCCCAGCGCTCTGTTGAGTGAATCTCTTGATGCTGCGCTTTATCGCAACCACCCCTATGGCATTCCGGTCATAG
This sequence comes from Cohaesibacter marisflavi, assembly GCF_963665895.2. Taxonomy (NCBI): domain Bacteria; kingdom Pseudomonadati; phylum Pseudomonadota; class Alphaproteobacteria; order Hyphomicrobiales; family Cohaesibacteraceae; genus Cohaesibacter; species Cohaesibacter marisflavi. The sequence continues at coordinate 2,153,558 of NZ_OY762534.1, forward strand.
GCTGGGAGCATGAAATGGAACAGCTCGACCGGCAGGATGCGATTGACTGGTATAATGAATATTACACGCCCAATAACGCAATTTTGATCGTCGCGGGTGACATTTCTGAGGATGAAGTGCGCGATTTGGCGCAAAAGACCTATGGCAAGGTCGAGCGGCGTGCCGAACCGGAAGCACGGATTCGCCCGCACGAACCGCCCCAGCGCACGGCACGCAGCCTCACCTTCACTGATGAACGGGTCAATCAGGCCAGCGTGCGTCAGGCCTATGGCACCCCATCTGACAGCACAGCTGAGAATGGAGAGGCCCAGGCCCTCGACCTGCTCGGCTATATCCTTGGCTCAGGCACCAATTCTCGCCTCTATAAGACATTGGTTATCGACAACAAAATCGCCACCTCCGCTGGCGCCTATTATCAGGGCACCGGTCTCGATGACACGCGCATGTTGTTTTACGGCACCCCGGCAGCAGACCATACGGTGGGCGATGTGCTGGCGGGCATCCGCACGGAGATCGACAAGATCATCAAGGATGGGGTGAGCGAAGAAGAAGTGGCGCGCGCCAAACGCTCTCTGCTGGCCCAGACCTTCTATGCACAGGACAATCAGGCCGCATTGGCCCGAATCGTCGGTACCGCCCTTTCTACCGGTCAATCTCTTGATGAGTTGAGAAAATGGCCAGAGCATCTGGCTGAAGTCACTCCCGAGCAGATCAAGGCCGTGGCCGATAAGTATCTTCAGGCACATCGGTCCGTGACAGGTTATCTGTTGCCGCCGGGGGCCAGCATCACGCCTTCCAGCGCGCAAGGCGACAAAAAATGCAGCGATGTGGATCAGGCCATCCCCAAAGCCAGAGAGATGAGCTATCCGAAGGATCCGCCACGCGCTTCCCAGAAGGTGCCGAATCCGCAGGCCCGACCGCAGGGCCAGCCAAAGCCGAAACCGCAAGCTGAGGGCACACCATCAGCTGCCAATGACAAAGCGGCGCCTTCCAGCGCTACTGCAGAATAGGAGGATCAAGATGACCAGACGACAGGCCACCCTCTTGCGCCAGGCACAGATCCAGAATGCTATCGCTCAGTCGCGCCGCAAAAAGGCTCGCGCAATTGCTTTGGCTCCAAGCAACAAGCTTTCAGCTCCGCGTCTCTTGATGCTGACCCTTTTGACCAGCCTTTTGATCATGCTCAGTTGGGGCTATGCGCGCGCGACTGAAATCCAGCGCGTCGTAAGTGACAAGGGCATCGAGGCATGGCTGGTTGAAGACAGCACGGTGCCCATCATCGCGATCGATTTTTCCTTCACCGGTGGTAGTGCGCAGGATGCGGACGGCAAGGCCGGCACAGCAGCCATGCTCTCCAGCCTGCTTGATGAAGGAGCAGCCGATATGGACAGTCAGGCCTTTCAGACTGCCCTTGAAGACAATGCCATCAAGCTCAGCTTCGATGCAGGTCGTGACCGCTTCTATGGTTCGCTGCGCACCCTGACGCCGAACAAGGACATCGCCTTCGATCTATTGGCCAAGTCCCTGCAAGCTCCGCATTTCGACGCAAACCCGATTGAGCGCATGCGTGCGCAATGGATCGTTTCGGCCAAGCGCAAGCTGACCGACCCTGATGCCATCGCATCACGAGCCATGCGGGATGCGCTCTTTGAGGGCCATCCCTATGGTCGCGACACAAACGGCACAGAGGCCTCTCTGGCCCGTATCACCCGCGACGATCTGGTTGCCATGCACAAGAATGTGATGACCCGAGACGGTCTCACCATCGGCGTTGTCGGCGCCATTGATGCAGAAAGCCTCAAGGCAATGCTCGACAAGGTGTTCGCGCCGCTGCCGGAAAGTGGCACACTTCAGCCGGTGGACGATGTCGAGATTTCCAAAACGGGTGAATTCCACGTTGATTTTGCTACGCCGCAAACCAAAATCAGCTTCGCCATGCCGGGCATCAAGCGCCATGACGACGACTTTTTCGCAGCCTATCTGGTCAATCATATTCTGGGCGGCGGCTCCTTCTCCTCGCGTCTTTATGAAGAGATTCGCGAGAAGCGCGGCCTTGCCTATGGGGTCTATAGCTATCTGACTGATTATGACCATGCGCAGATGCTGGCCGGAGGCATGGGCACTCGCACGGAAAATGCCGATCAGGCGCTGATGCTGGTCAAGCAGGAAATCCAACGCCTTGGCAATGAAGGCCCAACCGAGGAAGAACTGGCTTCAGCCAAGAAATTCCTCATTGGCAACTATCCCTTGCGCTTTGACAGCTCGTCGAAGATTTCCCGCCAGCTGGTTGGTATCCAGAATGAAAAACTGGGCATCGACTATTTCGACAAGCGCAACAGCTATATCGAAGGGGTTACGCTGGATGATGCCAAACGCGCAGCCAAACGCCTGCTTGATCCCTCCAAGATGCTGATCGTTACCGTCGGCCAGCAGATCAAGCATGCTGATGCGACACCTGACAAACCGGCAGTTTCCGCCTCGGCATCAGTTGCAGCTCCAACTGCAGCCAATGACAATGAGCGTAAAGCCAAAGTCGGGGTCAACTGATCTCGTCTTGGCCATGGGCCAATAGGACAGAGTTCCCTGAAGGCCGCCCAATCCTATCCCGATGGGCGGCATAAGTCAGGCCATCGGCAGCTTCCTCCTTAGTTTGGTTGCCGGTGGCCTTTCTTTATTCCTCGACGCCTTAACCAATGAGCAGGGATCAAAATGGGTCCCTTGCAAGGAAGCTCTGGACGTTGCCGCCTCAGTCCTCTAAAAGAGGCGCACTTCTTTTCCAACCCTTTGATAGCCCAGCCGCATTGATAGCAATGACCAGACCAGCAGCCCAGTGGCAGCCCCTTCACTTCGACATCAACCCGCAAACCGGCGCTCCGGGAGCTACCCTTGCCAAGGATCCGGGCTTCTTGCGCGCCAGCAAGATCCTAGCTGAAGGCGGGCTGGTCGCAGTACCGACGGAAACGGTTTATGGGCTGGCGGCAGATGCCACCAATGCCGAAGCGGTCGCAAGCATCTATCAGGCCAAAAACCGACCAAGCTTCAACCCGCTCATCTCGCATTTGCCAAGCCTTGAAGCTGCCCAGCGGCACGGGCTGTTCAATGAGGATGCTTTAAAATTGGCGAACGCCTTCTGGCCCGGCCCGATGACCCTTGTCGTTAAAAAGCGCGAGGAGAGCCCGATTGCGGATCTCACCTCAGCAGGGCTTGATACGGTGGCCTTGCGGGTTCCGGATTCGGCATTGATGCGTTCTCTCGCCTTTGCAACAGGCAAGCCGCTGGCCGCCCCATCCGCTAACCGCTCAGGACGCGTGAGCCCGACTACGGCAGCCCATGTGGCCGAAGAACTGGCCGACCGCATCGACATGATCGCTGATACAGGCGCCTGTCGGGTCGGCGTGGAATCCAGCGTCATTCTCTGTGTTGACGGCGTACCGGCCACGCTGTTGCGTCCGGGCGGCATTTCCGCTGAACAGTTGGAAGCTGTGCTGGGGCGCCCTCTCGCCCGTGCGGGCACCGACGACACGGCCCCAAGCTCTCCGGGCATGATGACCAGCCATTATGCGCCCTCAGTTGCCGTACGCCTCAATGCAAAAGAGATTCAGCAAGGGGAAGCCCTTTTGGCATTCGGGCCGAATTTGCCAACCAATGCGGACCTCGCTGTAGAGGTGGTCAATCTTTCGGAAACAGGTGACAGTTTTGAAGCGGCGCAGAAGCTCTTTGCTTCTCTGCGTGCGCTCGATCGGCCTGGCGTGACCTGCATTGCGGTTGCCCCCATCAGCAACGAAGGGCTGGGCGAAGCCATCAATGATAGACTGAAGCGCGCGGCAGCCTGACGTCGAACGGTCAGCGAGCAATCTGGCTCAAGCTGCCTGGCTTTGTCTGCCGGTCCACAGATTCCTGTCCCTATCCAAGCCATGGTTTCAGCCGCTTACGAGCGGTGTCACCAAACTGCCACGCAGCCGTCACGACGCTGAAACACATCTGCACAAATCTTGCGATCTCTTATCCGCTTTTTCAAAATTCAATTGCTAGAGATCGACAATGTCCAACAAAGACGTCAATGCTCACACGAGCATGTCACGCCGCTCCCTTCTGCTCGGCAGTGCCGCCATTGCCACGAGCGCCGCTTTTTCCCCCATGCTGACGTTCCGCGCCAATGCCGCCCCCATGGCTGGCGAGTTGCAGCTGGTCCCCGCCACGCCCAACCCGAACGGCATCATCGACAAGCTGTTCCTTTTGAAGGGCGATCCGCTCAGCGGTCCGATCAAAACCATCGTGGCCGAAGATGGCAGCCCCGTTCCGGCGCCCGTCCTTCAAGAAGGCGAACGCCGCGTTCTGCGCGTGTTGCATTTCAACGACATGCATAACCATATCACCGACCTGCACGGCAAGAAGGGCGACACCCACCGCCTTGCGCAGATGGTCAAGCTGGTCAAGGAAGCCCGCACCAATGCAGCCGAGAATGAAGCTGTGCTGTTTGTTTCCGCTGGCGATGACCACACCGGCTCGATCTTTGACGAGTTGATGGGCTGGAGCCCTGAGGAATTCGTCGCTGACGCCAGCTATCGCGCCTATAGTGCAGCCGGTGTCGAAATTGCCGCACTGGGCAACCATGAATTCGACCGTGGCGCCGAGTTGCTCAAAAAGGGCAAGGATACGGATGCGACCTTCCCGCTGCTTTCCGCCAACGTGTATTCGTCGGGCTATATGAAGCGTGATGAAGACTACACCGCCGCAGCTGTCGCTGACATCAATGGATTGCGCGTCGGGCTCATTGGCCTCACCACCAACATCGACACCCGCGTCGGCCAGCCAAACGATCCGACCCTCGCGGTTGATCGTCCGGTGACAGCGCTTTCCAACCTGCTGCCAGCCGTCTCCGAAATCTCCGATGTGGTCGTCATTCTTTCCCACTGCGGCTATGGCATCGGGCAGCATAAATCCGGCAAGGCAGCCACAGCGCGTGACATTGGCGACGGAGACTTTGCCATTGCCAAGATTGCAGGCGAGTTGAGCGAAAAGCCGATTGTTGTGGTTGGCGGCCATACGCACACCAAACTCAATGAGTCCGGCATTGACGAGAACAACCTCAAGGACGGCGTGCTCATCACTCAGGCTCTAGCCCACGGCAAGTTCCTTGGTGATATAGCCATTTCCATCGCCGCCCATCAGGGCCGTAAGGATTGGTACAATTCGGTTTCCCTGCATCCGATCAAGGCCAGCGACAAGCGTGTTGCCAGCGACGATCCGAAATATCCTTCCCTGCAGCAGGAAGGCGACTGGGATGCCTCATTCGAAGACACCGTGGTCGGCCCGCTGCTCAAGCAGCTCGACAGCAAGCTGGCCGAGACCATCGGCATGGTGGAAGCGGATACCCTAGGTCGTGAGGTCACCATCGCCAGCCGCTATATCGGCGAGAGTGCTCTTGGCAACTTCATGAATGATGCCGTGGTGGCGCGCTCGGAGACCTTCCCCGGCGGCAAGGTGGATTTTGCTCTCTTCAATGCGACGGGCCTATCGGCCGGCGTGGAAAAGGGGCCTTTGTCCTTCAAGGCCTGGTATGACGTGATGCCTTATGCCGACGCCATTCATGTGGCCACCATGACCGGTGCTCAGTTGCGCGACATGCTCAACAACAATGCGGTGCGCCTGCTCCGCCCCGAAGAAGCGAAGGATGTAGACCTGAATGGCTTCGTCTCGCGCGGCTTCCTACATTTCTCTTCGGGCATTCGCTATGAAATCGCTCTGGGCGCAGATGCCAAATCCGCAAAGGCCGTCAATATCACGCTCAATGGCCAGCCGATCGAAGAGGTTCTGGACAAAAAATTCACCCTCGCGATCAACAGCTACATTGCCTTTGGTGCCTATGGTGAAACCTGGAACGGCAAGCCGATTTCCGGTGGCGTCGCAGGTGACATCCCGAGCTTTGATCTGCGCAAGCTGGACTATGACCATACCGGTCTTGTCTATCGCAACGAGGTGATCGCCTTCATCCGCGAGCAGAAGGTCATAACAGAGGCTAATGGTGCCAAGCTTGATGGCCGACTGGCCGTGAAGGCCTGATCTTTTCTGCTGCCAGCAGATGATCCATTGTCTATGCCAAACCAGAGCCGGAGCCAGTCTCCGGCTTTTTCTGTATGAGTCGCTCTTCATCGCAGAATGCGTCACGGCCCTTGAGGACGGTCTGTTCAAAACCTGACTAAAATCAGCAATGCAAGATTGTCGGTGTTTCTTCTTACTCATTTTGTTGTAATGTGCAACTCCATGGGATGGTGTCCAGCACCATAAACCCTTCCAGATCAGGCAGCGTCGGTTCGATCCACCCCGCCTCGGCCCCTGCCCTCAATACCAATAAAAGGAACCTTTCATGGATCAGAGCAACGATTTTGCTTCCCTTTCTGATTTTGAAGACAAAAAAGAAGAGATGGCTGCCAACCGGCAGCATATTCACCAGCATCCCGAACTGTCGCATCAGGAATCCGAAACCGCAGCCTTTGTGGCTGGCAAACTCAAGGACTGGGGCTATGAGGTTGCCGAAAATGTTGGCGGACACGGTATCGTGGCGCGACTCAAAGTAGGGGAAGGTACCAAGAGCATTGCCATTCGCGCCGATATGGATGCCCTGCCGATCACCGAGGAAACCGGCCTAGCCTATGCCAGCAAGAATGCAGGCGTCATGCATGCCTGCGGCCATGATGGCCATACGGCTGTGCTGATGGGTACAGCGGAATATCTCGCTCGCACCAAGAAATTCGACGGCACCGTCAATCTCATTTTCCAGCCAGCCGAGGAAAGCCCGGTCAAAAGTGGCGCAGAAAAGATGATCGAAGACGGGCTTCTGGAACGCTTCCCGTTTGACTGCATCTATGGCCTGCATAACCATCCCGGTGCTCCGGTTGGGCAGATCATGCTGCGCGATGGACCGGCCATGGCCGGCGCCGACATGATAGACATCACCGTGCGCGGCAAAGGTGGCCATGGGGCTCGCCCGCAGGAAACCGTAGATCCGGTGGTAACCGCCTGCCATATCGCCATTGGCCTGCAGACCATCGTGTCGCGCAACATCGATCCGTTCCAGCCTGCCGTCATCACCATCGGTGCGATCCATGGCGGCAATGCTCCGAACGTCATTCCCGAAGAGGTCCTGATGCGCGTCACTTTGCGAACCTTTGACCAGACCGTGCGCGATCATGCCAAAAAGCGCATCATCGAGATGTCCCAATCCATCGCAGAAGGGTTTGGAGCAACGGCCAAGGTGGATATTCCGCACGGGCTGCCGGTAGTGGTCAACTCCACCAAGGAAATGGCGTTTGCCAAGGAAGTGGCGCTGGAGCTGGTGGGCGAAGAGAATATCGCCGAGTTCCCGATCAGTTCTGGCAGTGAAGACTTCGCCCATTATCTGGCGCATAAGCCGGGCTGCTTCATTCGCGTGGGCAATGGGGAAGAGTCAGCGGCTCTGCATAACCCGAAATTCAATTTCTCTGACGAGATGTTGCCGGTCGGAGCAGCGCTCTGGGCACGTCTGGTTGAGCGCTATCTGCACGCCTGACGGTGAGTTTCGGGCACTTGCCCTTAAAAAATTTAGGACAGGGGAGCCCTCTCCTGTCCTTTTGCCCGCTCCATGGGGGCGAGGAACAGGCATGTTTGTTCATGCTTGGCGATCAGCACGCCGACCTGTTCGGCAGGAACCGGCGCTGACCAGAGGTAGCCCTGCACAAGCCGCCCTCCGAGCCGTTTGATCATATCCAGCTCGGCAGTCGTTTCCACGCCTTCAACAATACATTCCACGCCCATGTCGCGGCTGAGCGAGAGTAGGGATTTGACAATTTTGTAGCCCGATTCATTCTTGTCTAGGTCGCTCACAAAACTCCGATCTATCTTGATGGTCGTCAGTGGCAGGGCGTGCAACTGGCTCAGGCTCGAAAAACCGGTACCAAAATCATCCAGTGAAATGCCGCAGCCGAGCGCCCGGAGATCCGCGATAGAGGCTTGTACTTCGCTCTCCCGGCCCATGGCGGCGGTTTCGGTGATTTCAAAATCAATCCGGCGCGGATCAACATCACTACGCATGACAATGGAGGCCAGCTTCAGGGTGCGCTCCGCTGCGCTCACATCAAGCGCGGACAGGTTGAAGGAAAGCTTGATATCGTGCGGCCAGTTGGCGGCTTCGGACAAGGCCTTGGCCAGCAGGGTGTGGGTGATTTCACAAATCCGGCCACTTTGTTCTGCGATGGGGATGAAGACCGAAGGGGCGACTTGACCAACCTGCGGACTGTGCCAACGAGCCAGAGCCTCAAAGGCGGCAATGCGACCGGAAGACACTTCGACGATGGGCTGAAAATAGACGCTGAGTTCCTTGTCTAGATTTGCCGAGCGAATGGCTTGCTCGATCAGGCCGCGCTGTTCGAGCTCTGTGGCCTGCTCTTTGGCGAACAGGCTGGGACAGCCCCTGTTGTTTCTCTTGTTCTGATAGAGAGCATAGTCGGCGCATTCATATAAATCATGCGCTGTTTTGGCGACATCGGGATAGACCGCGTAACCAACCGAAGCGGAAATGCTGATGCGCCCCTCTTCGATGAGAAAAGGCGCGCGGAGCACAGCACAGATCTGCTCTCCCAGCAGCAGCAATTCAGCGTCGGAATTGCGTGTCTTGATGAGCAGCGCAAATTCGTCTCCGCCGAGGCGTGACACCAAGATATCCCCTCCGACCAGCCTTTTGAGCCGTTCAGCCACATTCTGTAGCAACAAATCGCCAATAGTGTGCCCGTGCAGATCATTCACGGCCTTGAAGCCATCCAGATCCAGAATGCCGACAGCCAGCCGCCGCCTATTCTCTTGTGCAAGGGCGATTTCCCTATTGAGATTATCAAAAAACAGACGCCGGTTTGGCAGGCTGGTGAGACTATCGAGATTGGCCAGCGTCCGGTTATGCTCGCTGGCCCGTTGCAGGGCGACTTCTGACTTCACTGCATTGCGGAAATGGCTGGACTGAACATAGACCACCACCACCAGCAAAGCTGCAGCAATCAACAGGTTCACCCCCATGGTCATCAGGGCGCTGTCTCCGGTCAGTAACAGGCGGATGACCAGCGGAATGTAGACGAACATTGCCACCTGATAGGCGGCAATCCGCAGATGCATCATGAAAACGACAATACAGATTCCCGAAATAGCCATGAAATAGGAGATGTTGACCCGAATGACATGGTCCCCATATTCAAACAGAGACAAGGCCCAAGCAGTAAAGAAAATGGGGAGCGCCGCGCCAAGAAGCTTGATCTGCGCCATGGCTCGTCTGCAGCGTTCCACGGTCTCAAATTCGGATCGGGCGTTGAACCAGTGATGAATGCGCGCAGTAAAGACAAAGGTGAAAACGACCGGCGAGCCATAAACCAGCCAGGCCGGAGCCACAGCCCTGCTTGTCAGAGCTACGCCCCAAATGCTGCTCAGCAATATCGTATAAACCAGCGGCAGCTGGCGGGTACAGATCTGGTATTGCGCCCTTATGAGTTCGGCGCTGTTTCTCTTTGCTCTGGCCCCATAGAAATCCAGAGCCTTTTCAAAAAGGATGCCTATCAATGGTCAACCCTCTGGCCTCATTTTTCTTCACCCAGAGGTTATGGGGCAAGGGTAAATCAATCATTGCGCAAGTAAAAATTTCATACAAGACTAAACTAAATGCTGGTGTACCACCTGTCCAAAACTGCCATTTATCCTTTTTTCTCAGGTAATTAGGTATTTTTTACAAGGTATTTTTCTCTATCTATGGCGTTACCCATCATGGCCAGGTAATAAAAAAGCGCGGGCTGATGCCGCGCTTTTCTTCTCAATTGCACAAGGCCGGGTCTTCTTTTCGACTCAGCCTCGAGAGCTTTCCACCTGCCCTTTGGACACGCGAATGGAAAAGGCTGTTGCCTGACCGGACGCCAGAAGCTTGGCTTGGGCAATCCAATTTTCCCTGTCGATGCGCCCCTTGAAGCTGAGGAAGGTCGAAACATAGTGGGCTTCTTCGCGAGACCAGTCTGCTATCTGGTCAAAATGATAGATGCCCAGATCATTGAGCTTGGTTTCGATCACCCGGCCAATACCCCTGATCTGCTTGAGATCGTCGGGCTTTCCATCGCGCGGGCCAGAAAGCAGAGCGGGTTTGGACCCAACAGCTTCGGCTTTTTCCTTTGCCGACGCCCCTTCTGGCAAGGTGGCCAGAACCTGCTCGATCTTTTCCTCTTCAGCGTCCACATCCACAGGCTCTGCCTCTGCTTCGACAACCTCTACCGGCACGGCACCGGCTGCAGCCACTGCATCTTCATCAGCTTCGTCAATGTCGACAGGTATTGCATCTGGCCCGATGATTTCGCGCGCCTGAGCGATCCAGTTTTCGCGTTCTATGCGTCCCTTGAAGTCGAGGATGGACGATACCCATGTCGCTTCAGCATCGGTCCAGCGGGCGATCTGGTCAAAATGGTAGATTCCCAGATTGTTGAGCTTGCCTTCGATGACCTTGCCAACCCCCTTGATCTTTTTAAGATCGTCGGCTTTGCCATCTCTGGGGGATTCAAGCGCTTTGGGCTTGACGCCCTCTGGCTGGTCCGTATCTGAAGGGGCATCCACAAGTCCTTCGCCGGCCATGCCTTCGGCGACTAAAGTGGGGTCGACGCTCGTGTCGACGGGCCCGCCTTTCTTCGGCTTGGCGCCCTTGGGTTTTTCCTCGTCAATGACAGTGGCAACCACTTCAACCGGAATAACGCTCTGCTCCTGAGGCAGCGGCTCTTCGCGCCCATCAGGCACGGGAGCGCCAGTAAGGGAGACAGAAGAAAGGGAAGCGGCATCGGCATCAGTCGCCCGATTGCCTTCTTCGGCTGCGGAAAGCGGAAACTCTTCTGATGCTCTACGCGCAGCCGCCGCGGCCGGGTCATAGAGAGCTTCAGCCCGATTGGCCAGATCCTGTCCCGGTTGGCTGGCCAGAAAGGCCCTCAGGGCACAGCCCAGCAAGGCACCAAAGATCACGGCGAGAATGATGAGCAGCAATTCCTGCCCGATAAGAACGGTCATGGCCCTCTCCCTCAGTCTTTCGCTTTATCTTGATCTTGCGGTTCACAAGCAAACCAGCCAATGGCCGCGCCCAGAACAACTCCCAACAGGAGCAATGGATAGAGATTTGCAATAAGATATCCCATTTTCAAACTCCTTATGGACTATTGCTGAAGCGTGTCAGGTTCGATCGAGCCGGGCTTAGCATCGCTGCTGTCCGGCAGCTCTTCGGCGTCCGGTTGACTTTCAGATAGGGGCTCCGATATCTGGACATTGACAGCGATTGAGCCAAGATCCGCATTATCGATGGTCTGTTGGAGCCGGTTATAGCGGCCCTCTCCATCGACCTCATTTAGAAGCGAACCGGAAATGGTCAGCTTGTCATCGATCAGCATGACCTTGCCTTCAGGCAGGTCGGCCAGAAGCGCAGTGGCGAGCTTGACTGCAGCGGCAATTTCTTCTGGTGCGCCGCGCGCCGCTTCCACACTGCTCATTTCAAGCTCGGCATCAGAGATGGTGGCCTTGATAGTGGATGGCGCCTTTTTCAACTCGTAATAAGGCAAATAGCCGATCATTGTCAGCTCACTCCCCTGCCGGGATAGGCCCCATGTATAGGGGCTTTGCGCAGCCAGAAGATCGGTCTTGTCCTTGACGACACGCACGCCCCATTCGGTCAGCAACAACGCGCTCGCTTCTTCAGCGGCCCCCACTTCAGGAGCAATGCCGGTCAAGGTGGCGTCACGACCGTGGAATGTGATTTTCGCCCAGTCCATATCCCTTTGTTCCAGAACCGCAAGGGCACGTCCGGTCAGGTCTGCTTCGATCTTCTCGGTTTCGCCATACAGGGACAGCCCGGCAACAGCTGCGACTGCCAGGGCACCGGGGATCAACCAGCTTTTCAGCAATGACATTGTGGTAATTCCTTCCTATGATCCACTGGGCATCCGTCGGATGTCGTTTGAGACGGAGGTGGAACCCATTCTTTGGGAGAGTATCTCAGCAATCTATCAGGACCAAGACCATCCGCTGGAGTACGGGACGAATTATGCGATTTATTCAACTTTTTGACTGAACGCAATGCTTTTTGCCTGTGGGTGCAACCTGCAGCTTTCCCGTTGCGCATTACGTTTCTTACCCCAGAGTGGCAAATATCCGAATCTTCAATTAATCCAAACAGTTCGCGGCGGTCATATGACAGAGCAAAGCCTTTCGAAAGCCCAGGCAAGACGTATAGCCCTCAAAGCTCAGGGCTTTCTGCCCCAACGGCGGGGGCTCAAGCGCATCGACCGGCGCCATCTGGCTTCCCTGTTCGATCAGCTCACTTTATTGCAAATCGACTCTGTGAATGTGTTGGATCGGGCACACTATCTGACGCTGTTCGCGCGCTTTGGCGCCTATGACAAGGCAGCCGTTGACCGGCTTCTGCATGATGTCTCTGGCCCAAAGAGTGCAGAAAAGAAGGCCTATTTCGAATATTGGGGGCATGAAGCCTCGGTAATGCCGGTCAGCCTCTATCCGGCGCTCAAATGGCGCATGGAACGGGCCTGTCAGCATCAAGGCGTCTGGGGCAAGCTTTCCCGCTATGCCAAAGAAAACCCGCAAGTGCTTGAAACGATCCTCAAGGATATCGCGGATCGCGGACCATTATGTGTCTCGGATCTGGAAAAACGGGGTGGACGCTCCGGGGCATGGTGGGGCTGGAATGACAGCAAGATCGCGCTGGAATTCCTGTTCTGGTGCGGCCATATCGTGGCTGCCGGACGGCAGGGCTTCACCCGCTATTATGATTTGCCAGAGCGTGTCATTCCCTCAGATTATCTTGAAGCCCCTGCGCTCGACGAAGCTACGGCCCATCGCCAGCTCATGGCACTGGCGGCGAAATCACACGGCATCGGAACGGAGAAATGCTTGCGAGACTATTTCCGCTTGCCCACTGCGGAAGCCCGCAAGGCGCTTGATACTCTCCTGGAAGAAGGCATCATCGAGCCAGTGTCCGTGCAAGGCTGGGACGCACCAACCTATATCTATAAAGACGCACAGCTTCCTGCCCGCGCCACCTGTCGAGCCCTGCTGGCGCCTTTTGATTCCCTAATCTGGTATAGAGATCGCGCCGAGGCCCTGTTTGATTTCCGCTATCGCATTGAAATCTATGTACCAAAGGAGAAAAGGCAGTTCGGCTACTATGTGCTGCCCTTCCTGATGGGAGACAGTATTGTAGCCCGGCTGGACCTCAAGGCCAATCGACAGGAGTCGGTCCTTGAAGTGTTTGCCGCCCATGGAGAAGCGCGCATCGACCAAGGCAAAGTGGCCGAAGCTCTGGCACAAGAGCTTGCGTTGATGGCGCAATGGATGGGATTGGACTCGATTCGCGTTGGCGAGAGGGGAGACCTGGCCGGCTCCTTGTCAGTGTCGGTCAGACAACTTATATAAGCAGCAGGCGCCCGGGCAGCGCCTTACGTCTTACTTGTTACAAGGGCAGCCACAGGCTGTCGGCGCAAACAGGAAGCATACGAGGGCCAGATAAACTTCACGAAACAGTCTGAGCCGGGAGACTCCTGCGCTAGCAATAGTGTTCGAAGACATGAAACAGCTCCTTAGCGGATAATTTTTGTTATTCTTACTTTAAAGGAACTCTAAACGAGTTCGTCCGCATCCACAAGCGCCGGACCATGATCCAAATCGCATGTTTGGTATGACAAATATCTATGATAAAGCTCATCACAATCATGCTACCCCCCGCATTCCCCGCCTCATAAGAAAGACAAAACCCCATGAAACAGCTGGACCTTAACCGCATTCAATGCGTGATTTTCGATCTGGATGGCACTCTGGTTGACAGTGAAATCCTGTCCCTGCAAGGCTATTGCGATACCGTGCCGGACCTTGACTGGGATGTGAACTATATGGTTGCGAATCTGCGCGGCTTCCAGTTCCACAAGATTGTCGAAGCGATGGAAGGCCGGGTTGGTCACAAGCTGGCTGAGGACTACGAGACCACCTATCGCGCCCATGTGGCAGAGCTGTTTGAAGCCGGTTTGCAAGCGTTTCCCGATGTTCTCGACGTGGTTCCAGCGCTTAAAACACCCAAATGCATTGCCTCGGCCGGTCCGATCAAGAAGATGCGCCACTCGCTCGGCCTTACCGGCCTGTTGCCGCATTTTGAGGACCGGATTTTCAGCTCCTATGTCGTGAAAAGTTGGAAGCCGGAGCCGGGCCTGTTTCTTCATGCTGCCAAGACCATGGGGTATGCGCCGGAAAACTGCCTCGTGGTAGAAGATAGCGAAGTGGGCATCGAAGCGGCCAAGCGTGCCGGTATGCAACATCTGCTGCATGTGCCCGAAGGTCATCATGTGTTTGACGGCTATGATGGGGCCGTGCTCAATCGCTATCGCGACTTGCCGCTAAGCTAGAGCCGATGCCGTAAAGGACCGAAGCCATGCCCGAAACGCCTCCAGATCTGGATCTCGCTCCCCACACCGCGGAGCTCTCGGACGCCTATCGTAAGGGCAAGGCTTCCTATCATAGGGCTTCGCGCCAAGATGCGATAAACCAGCGCGCAGCCCGATTTGACAGGGATACCAGAGACAAAGCCCTTGCCCTTCTCATCTGCCTGATCTTGATTGGCGGGATGTTCCTGTATATTCAAAGCTGATCCATCACAAAAACAAGAAAAGCACCAACCATGAAGTGTCTTATTGTCCAGCCTGTCCATGAGGAAGGCCTAGAGCTCCTGCGCCAGAATGGCATAGAGCCCGTCATTTGCCCTGATCCGTCCATGGATACTGTCGCCGCGCTGGCGCCGGGATGCGAATCCTGCATCACCCGCAATGCCGGCTTTACCGAACAAGCCTTTGCCGCCGCCGACAAACTGAAGGTTGTCGTCGTGCATGGGGCCGGCCATGATGCGGTCGACAAAGAGTCTGCCACCCGTCACGGCGTTCTGGTGTGCAACACCCCCGGCGCCAATGCGCAATCGGTCTCGGAGCTGGCGTTGGGCCTTGCCCTTTCTGCCGCCCGTCTGCTTCCCGCCGCCGACAGGGAAGAACGCGCTGGACGCTTCGGCTTCCGCGATCGCAACCAGACCCTTGAGTTACAGGGCAAGACAGCTCTCGTCGTCGGCTGGGGTCATACGGGTTCCCGCCTTGGCAAGATGCTGCGTGGCGCACTCGACATGCGCGTGCTGGTGCATTCCCCAAGGGTCAAGGATCTGGGAGACTTCGAGCGGGCCAGCTCACTGGAAGCCGGGTTGGCGGAGGCAGACCTCATTTCGCTGCACACGCCCCTGCGCCCCGAAACAAGGCATATGATCAACAAGGACAGCCTTGCGCTCGTCAAGCCGGGTGCCATTCTGGTCAACACGGCCCGCGCCGGTCTGGTGGATGAAGCTGCCCTGCTTGATGCGCTTGACAAGCGACACCTCTTTGCGGCCGGTCTGGATGTCTATGAAGAAGACGCGCCTCTGGGCGCCCTTGGCCGGTCAGATCGTGTCATCCTTGCGCCTCATCTGGGCGGGGCGACCGAAGAAGCCATGCGGCGTATTGCCGTTGCCTCGGTGGAGAATGTGCTGACGGCGCTTTCAGGCAAACGACCGGCGACCGCCCTCAATCTGGACTGATACGGCGCACATCATCTCATCTGATAGATAAAGGCGCGCAATGGCCTCCCTTTGCGCGCCTTTGCATTGGTCATGCTCAAAGCAGACTACAGACGGATCAGGCCATAGTTGATTGCCCGTTCCAACTGGCCCACCACATGGGCGAGCTTCTCATCGACAACATGCAAATATTCGGTCCAGTCATTGACGTGGGTCAGCTCTTTCTTGCCATCGGAAATGCCGCGCAGGCCGATCATGGGCACATCATGATACATACAGGCGCGGAGCACAGCGAAGCTCTCCATATCCACCATATCCGCATCGATACCATCATAGGCAGCGCCGGAGACGATGTTGCCGCCCGTTGAAAGCGTTGCTTCCTTGACGTCGGGAATGGTGAAGGGCATCGGCACCTTGACCGGCAAATCGACAAACGGGGTCTTGCCCTTTTCAAAGCCGAGGGGCGACGTGTCCATATCGCGATAGCTGATGGCAGTTGCCTGATAGACCTCGGTCTGCTCCAGCGATGCGGACCCTGCCGAACCAAGAGACACCACAAGATCGGGCTTCTGGTCTGTGGCGACCAGACGGGACAGGAAAGACGATACGTTGATCGCTGCTTCCACCGGCCCCACGCCGATCATCAGAGGCACGATTTTCGCCTTCAGGTGATCCCCATATTCAGCGTCCACCGCCATGACATAGAGAATGCGTTTGCCTGCCACGGTCTTTAATTCATGATCCATTGTCTTGCTCTTGCCTCTGTTGCAGCCCATCGGGCAATCTGTCTGCCTTTTTGCAAAACCCGCTGCGCTTGCGGCTCAGGGCCACGCGGGCTTGGCAAAAAACACCTCTTATGGTGCTACATCGAAAGGCTGCGCAAGCCAAGGGTGCGAAGCGCACAAAATGTCGCCACACATGCGGCAGGGCGCCGCGCACCGTCTCAAGGCTCTGTTCTTCAAAGTGGTCAACAGGGAGGAAAACTTGCGGAAGGAGGTTTGCAGGCCACAGCCTCTTTCGCTAAACTCGCCACACATGGCCTTTAAGGCTAAAGCCAATCGATTTTATCTGTCTTTTGTCACCCTTTATCTCCCTCTCCTCGCCTTATTGATGGCAGCTCGCCTTTTTCGCGAAAATGATAAAGATGTGTCGGCCCAACCGATCAAGGATCTCGCGCCCATGAAACCGGACGTTCTTGTAATTGTTCCCCTTCGCCCAGACCAACAGAAACAGCTCGAAGCGACCTACACTCTTCATCGATATGATCTGGCCGAAGACAAGAATGCGTTTCTGGCCGAAGTGGGCGAAAAGATTGTTGCTGTGGTGACCAATGGTGGACGCGGCATCACCCGCGCGCAGCTGGCCTTCCTGCCCAATCTCAAAGTCGTGTCTTCTTCCGGCGTCGGATATGATGCCATAGACGTGGAGGCCTGCACCGAACAGGGCGTCAAGGCAACCAACACGCCAGACGTGCTGACCGATGATGTCGCAGATATGGCGCTGGGTCTGTTTCTCGCTGTCAGACGTGATCTGGTCAGAGGCGACGCCTATGTGCGCACAGGCGCATGGGGCCGCGATGGGGCCTTTCCGCTCACACGCGCCATCAAGGCCAAAAAGGTCGGTATTGTCGGCCTTGGTCGCATCGGCAAGGCCATTGCCGCCCGCCTTGAGCCGATGGGCGTTGAGATTGCCTATCATGGCCGAAATGAACAGGCCGGTGTTGCTTATCGCTATATGGCAGATGTGGTTGCCATGGCCGAGTGGGCCGATGTGCTGATCGCCGCCATGCCCGGGGGCGCAGCAACCGAAGGCATGATCAGTGAGGCCGTTCTGGAAGCTTTGGGACCGGAAGGCAGCTTCATCAATATTGCCCGTGGTAGCGTGGTGGATGAAGCCGCACTCATCGCTTGCCTGAAAGACGGCCGTCTTGGCAGCGCCGGGCTGGATGTGTTCCTCAACGAGCCCACTCCGGACACGGCCTTTGCCGCCATTCCCAATGTTGTGCTGCATCCCCACAATGCCAGCGGCACCGTGGAAACACGCGGAGCCATGTCGCAACTGGTGCTCGACAACCTTGCCGCCTATTTTGCCGGCAAGCCCTTGGTAACTCCGGTCAACTGACCCGAGCGCAGATGATCCGAAGGTCGGTGCGCGGCACTTTTTAAATCGGTGTATGATAGAGAGGGAGGCGAGACATTTCCTTCAGCCTTCCCTCTTTCTTCTTGTGCGCGCTCTGTTTCATAGCGCGCAGAACGCCTGAGGCATGCGCATGGATCTGCATCTGCTGTTTCTTTCTCTTGGCGGCATTCTGCTTGTCGGACTGATGACCGACGAGTTGGGGCGGCGCACTCGTCTGCCGCGGGTCACCCTGCTCATTCTGTTCGGCGTGATCATTGGTCCATCGGGACTGGATCTTTTGCCCGATCAGTTTGCCGAATGGTATGAGTTTCTGGCCGCAACAGCACTCACCATGGTGGCCTTTTTGCTGGGAGGGCATCTTTCCCTAGCCGGACTGCGCAAGCGAGGCAAAACCATTCTCATCGTTTCTGCCGTTGTTGTTGTGCTCACAGCGCTGGCCATATGCGGCGGCCTCATGGCGCTGGGCGCGTCCTTCCTCCTCGCTCTCCTGCTGGCGGGTATTGGGACGGCGACAGATCCGGCAGCATCGCAGGATGTCATCAAGCAGACCGGAGCCAAAGGGCCTTTCACCCGCATCCTGCTTGGCATTGTCGCCATTGATGATGCGTGGGGGCTGATCATTTTCAGCCTGTTGCTGGTGATCGCCAAAGCGGTGACCGGCGGTGGCTTTGATGACATTCTCTGGAATGCAGGGCGGGAACTGGGGGGTGCGGTTGGTATCGGCCTACTGATCGGCCTACCGGGCTCTTACCTTTCAGGGCGTATAAGACCCGGCGAACCCATGCAGCTGGAGGCTCTGGGGCTTGTCTTTTTATGCGCGGGCCTTGCTATCTGGCTTGATGTCTCATTCCTGCTTTCAGGCATGATTGCGGGCTTCACCATCGTCAATTTCGCAAAGCATCACAATCGGGCCTTCCATGAGATAGAACATATCGAATGGCCCTTCATGGTGTTTTTCTTTGTGCTGGCTGGTGCCTCGCTGCAAATCGCCGGTATCGTGAATATCGGCATGGTGGGGCTCGGCTATATCATTTTACGCACTGTGGGGCGCCTCGTCGGCGGCTGGCTCGGCTGCCAATGGGCTGGCACAGCACCCAGACACAAGCTCTGGCTTGGCCTTTCCCTTATGCCGCAAGCAGGCGTGGCGCTGGGCATGGCGCTGGTAGCCTCAGATCATTTCCCCGCAATTGGTGACCAACTACTGGCTATCACCATCGGCACGACGGTGATCTTTGAAATTGTCGGCCCGATCCTCACCCTCATCGCCCTCAAGAAGGAGGGTGAGGCGAAGTAGCTGAAAAGGTCAATCCAACAGATCGATGCTTGCAGAACCGTCGCGGTTCCAGGCAAAGAGCACCAGATGCCAAAGGCCGGGTTCCTTGCGGGATGGATCGATCAGGCCCTTGGCACCGATTGCTTCAAGCTGGGCCCGGACCTTCCACGAGCGCGGAGTTCCGCCTTCGGCGACGACGTCCTGCCAGGAGGCCGTCGCATCTTCAAGTGCAATCCCGGCGGCGGTTCTGGCAGCTTCATCACGCAGATCCACAATCCTGTTGGCCGAGACATGCACCGAAACCAGCGACAGATTTTCGCTCCGCTCTTTCTTGTGCGCGATCATGGCCGCAGCAACCCCTGCAGGAGATGAACTCAGATAGAGCGTTGGCTGATCGGAGCGGGAATATCGTCCGGCGGTTCTGGAGCCTGCAACGGCAAACTCCCTGAAAGCCGGGTCGATGGCACGATAAAGGACCCCATCGACCTCAACAAAAGGCGTTCCGTCTGTGGCCGTTACCACGGGCGCTTCAAAAGCCATAGCAAGTCCTCCCCTGTCAGGAACCGGCGGGGTGGCCATCCCCTCAAAAACAAACAGAGCCTCTTGCAACAAAAGGCTCTGTTCATCACATTGCAACCAACAATCGGCGCCGAAGTGGATTTAGCCGAATTCCGGTCCACGCGGGCGGTAAGGTCGGGTGTCCTGCCAGTCTTCCATCAAGGCTCTGAGGCCCGGATCGGAGCCTTCGGGCAGGATGATCTTGGCGGTAACCAGCAGGTCACCCCGATTGCCGTCCCTGTCGGGCAGCCCTTTGCCTTTGAGACGCAGGCTTTTGCCCGAGCTCATGCCCGCAGGGATCTTTACCTCTGCCTTGCCTTCAAGGGTCGGAATGCGCACCTTCGCGCCAAGCACCGCTTCATAGAGGGTCAGCGGCAATTCAAGGCGGATATTGGTTTCCTCGACCGTGAACAGCTTGTGCGGCAGAATCTGGATCGTGACCAGCGCATCGCCTGCCGGACCAGTGCGGCTTTCAAAGCCCTGCCCTTTCATGCGGATGGTCTGGCCATCTTTCACGCCCTTGGGCACGGCCATGTCCAGCGTCTTGCCGGTTGGCAGATGCACACGCCGTTTGTCGCCGGAAACCAGGTCTTCAAGGCTTACGCTCAGCTTGGCTTCGGCGTCCTGGCCTTTTTGAGGCTGGGCGCGATGCTGGCCACCATGATGGCCTCCGCCGCCGAAGGGATCAGCCCCTGCGCCAAACGGATTGCCGCCTGCGCGCCTTCCGCCGCCGCCAGCCATGTTACCGAAGATTTCGCTGAAAATATCTTCCGTTGCGCTGCCGCCACCGAACGGGTTGCCACCGCGTCCGCCAGCACCAAAGGGATTGCCGCCGCCACCGCCGAACGGGTTGCCTCCACCGGCGAAGCCATGGAATTTTTCCTTGCCTTCAGCGTCTATCTCGCCACGGTCATATTTTCCGCGCTTTTCCTTGTCACCAATAATCTCATAGGCCTGATTGACCTCGGAGAATTTTTCTTGCGCTTTGGGATCGCTCTTGTTCTGATCGGGGTGATACTTCTTCGCAAGCTTACGGAACGCGCTCTTTATCTCGCGCTCATCCGCCGACTTGGACACCCCAAGCACGCTATATGGATCTCTCATCAGTCTTGTCCTTCACCCCCGTCGATGCGCCCGTCAGGCACGCGCCGACAGTGTTCAATTGGATTCGCTTGACAGCACCTAGGGGAAAGCCCTTAAACAAGCGACTACGAATCATTGCCTGATGCTGTCATTTCACGTTACCTCTGATATAGAGTGTCTCATTCGAAATTTCCATAGAGAGAACATAATGAACATTGATCTTCTCCGTCGCCTTTGCGAAACCCCCGGTGTTCCGGGCCGCGAACATCGCATCCGCGCCCTGATTGAAAAAGAAGCCGAAGGCCTCTTTGATGAAATCTATACTGACGCCATGGGGTCGCTCGTCTGCACCCGCTTCCCGACGACCGAGCAGGAAGAAGGGGCTGTTCCCGAGCGCATCCTGCTGCTCTGCCACATGGACGAGATCGGCTTTCTCGTCAGCCATGTTTCCGATAAGGGCTTCATCAATATCGACCCGGTGGGCGGGTTCGATCCACGCACCCTGTTTGCGCGCCGTGTGCTCGTCTGCACCAACGATGGCGACTATAAGGGCGTGATGAATCCGGGCGGCAAGGGCCTGCATATCTCCACTCCGGAAGAGCGCAAGAAGTTGCCTGAAGTGACCGACTTCATCGTCGATCTGGGCATGGGTGAAACCACCAAGGAAAAAGTCAAGGTCGGCGACTATATCGTCATGGACGAGCCCCTGCTCGACATGGGCGAGAAAGTGGTCTCCAAGGCTCTGGACAACCGCATCGCCTGCTGGCTCGGCATCGAAGTGATCCGCGAGATGGTCGAAGCCAAGGTAGCCCATGATTGCGAAATCACCGTAGCCTTCACCGCGCAGGAAGAAGTCGGCCTCAGAGGCGCCCGCACGGCAAGCTTCGGGGTTGCTCCAGACGTGGTTATCGGGGTCGACACTACCCTGTCCTGCGACACGCCGGGCACTCCGGAAAAAGACACCATCACCACACAGGGCAAAGGCGTTGGTCTCGACATCAAGGACGGTTCCTTCATCGCCGATATCGATCTGGTGGAAGAGCTTGAAGCTGTGGCCGCAGAAAAAGACATTCCGGTTCAACGCTTCATCCTCGCCCGCGGTGGACAGGATGGGGCTGCCGGTCAACAGGCAGGTTCCGGCACCAAGGCAGCTGCCATCGGCGTCGGTACCCGCTACATCCACACCGTTTGCGAAATGATCGACAAGACTGATATCCAGTCTGCCAAGGACCTTCTGGTCACCTATCTGGGCAAGCACTGATCCCTCATCCGGATCATTTAGAGACGTTGAAAGGGGAGCCGAGTGCTCCCCTTTTTGCTGCCCGGCTTTAAGAACTTCATGTTCTCTTTCAACATGAGCAAAAGCACTTTTAAAGCGATTTATTGCGAGTCTTTTGAATCACTTAAGTCACTTTGCTGAGACGCTTCTTTTGCGACTTAAAGTTTTTATTAACTATAAAGTCGGCGCTTTCAGAAGGTTTGGTCCAGCTCTGTGCAACACTGCCTTGCACGAATTGGGCACGGCACCCACGTTTTTGCGCTCCCTTCGATACGCGAAACATGGTATGCGTCATTTTGCCATCTCCTGACGCATCCGGCGGCACGGCCCGCACCGGGCACCGGTCTCTCTCCGGTCGCTTTTGCCGAGGGCATTCGTGCGCCTGTCAGAGGGCAATCCGATACTATTTGAAGGCCCAAGCGGTCCAGCAAGAAGGAAGAGAGGAACGCAATTGCTCTTCTATTTAACAGTCATATTACTCTGCCAGCTGATTGGGGAAGCGCTGGTCACGCTTTTTGATTTTCCCGTTCCGGGCCCCGTTATCGGAATGGCGATCATGTTTTTCGGCCTGCTGATCAAGGGCTCTGTGCCCGATGGTCTTTCAAGCGTTGGCGATACTCTGCTCTCTCACATGTCCCTTCTGTTCATTCCCGCTGGCGTCGGCATCATGGTCAACGCGGAGCTGATCCAGCGCGAGATCGTGCCCATCACCGTTTCACTGGTCATCAGCACCTTTCTATGCATCGCGGTCACGGGCCTGTTGATGAGCTGGCTCACCCGCAACAAGTCCATCGGCGGGCATAAGGAGTAGAGAAAATGCAATCCCTTACCACGCTCTGGGAGCATTTGAGCGAAAGCCCCCTGCTCTATCTCACGCTCACCCTGATCGCCTATCAGATCGGCCTGTATCTTTATCAGAAGTCCGGCAAAAAGCCGCTTGTCAATCCGGTGCTGATTGCCATCATCCTGCTGGTCATATTGTTGCTGGTAACGGGTACCCCTTATGAGCGCTATTTCGAGGGTGCCTCATTCCTGCATTTCCTGTTAGGTCCGGCAACGGTGGCGCTGGCCATTCCGCTTTATCGGCAGTTTGAAAAGGTGCGCAAATCGGCGCTGGCCATTTCCATCAGTCTGCTCACCGGCTCTGCCGTCTCGGCAGTATCTTCGGTGTTGATCGCCTGGGCGCTGGGAGGCTCTGAACAATCCTTCCTGTCGCTGGCGCCAAAGTCGGTTACGACGCCTGTTTCCATGGGCATCACCGAAGCGCTTGGCGGTGTCCCTTCTCTCACCGCCGTTCTGGTCATTATCACCGGCATTCTGGGTGCGTCTCTCGGCCCAACCGTGCTCAATATCGTGCGGGTCAAAAGCTGGGCGGCCCGTGGCCTTGCCATTGGCACGGCGGCACATGGTTTGGGCACAGCGCGCAAGCTGCAGGTGAATGAAGAGGCGGGCGCCTTTTCCGGCCTCGCTATGGGGCTCAACGCACTGGCAACAGCCATTTTGCTGCCCCTTGTCTGGTACTGGATTTTCTAGGACCCGCGCGCACAAGACGTGCAACAGAAAACCCCGGTGGATCGCCCTGATCCGCCGGGGTTTCGTTTCTCAACGCTATTGAACGCGAAGATCAGCGCAACCAGTTGGTCTTGGTCAGTTCCACCAGCTCTTCGCCACGGCCAGACAGAATGGCCCGCATCATATAGACGCTGAAGCCCTTGGCCTGTTCGACCTTGATCTTCGGCGGCATCGCCAGCTCTTGCTTGGCGACCATGACGTCCATCAGGCCTGGCCCCGGTTTGGCGAGGAATTCTTCCATCTTGGCGGGCAATTCCGCATCATCTTCAACGCGCATGCCGTCGATGCCGATTGCCTCGGCAATCTTGACGAAGTCAGGATCGTTCAAATCCGTATCATCGGAGATATAGCCGCCAGCCTTCATTTCCATGGCCACGAAGCCAAGCGAGCGATTATGGAAGACGATCATCTTGACCGGCAGATCAAGCTGCTTGATGGTGAAGATATCCCCCATCAACATGGAAAAGCCACCGTCGCCACAAAGGGCGATCACTTGCCGATCAGGGGCAGCAGCCTGTGCTCCGATGGCCTGCACCATGGCGTTGGCCATGGAGCCGTGGTTGAAGGAGCCGATCAGGTTGCGCTTGCCGTTCATTTCCAGATAGCGCGCAGCCCAGACGGTTGGCGTGCCTACGTCGGCGGTGAAGATGGCATCCTCGGAGGCTTTTTCACCAATGACCTTGGCCAGATATTGCGGATGGATATCCCGTTTGGATTTGCTTGGCTTGGCCAGCTCATCGAGCCCTTCGCGGGCTTTCTTGTAATGCTTGATCGCGGTTTTAAGGAAGCTATCGTCTTTCTTTTCTTCCAGCTTGGGCAGAAGCGCGGCAAGGGTTGGTTTCACCTGCCCCACAAGGCCCAGATCAATCTGGGTGTGAGCGCCCAAGGCGTCAGGGCTGATATCCAGCTGCACGATTTTGGCATCGGCCGGATAGAAGGCGCGATAGGGGAAGCCGGAACCGAGGATAACCAGCGTGTCAGCATTTTCCATGGCGTGATAGCCCGAGGAGAAACCGATAAGGCCGGTCATGCCCACATCATAGGGGTTGTCCCATTCCACATGTTCCTTGCCACGCAAAGCATGGACGATGGGAGACTTGATGGTTTCGGCCAGTTTGATGACTTCTGCATGGGCCCCAGCGCAGCCAGCACCGCAAAGAAGCGTTGGCCGTTTTGCGCTATTGAGGATGGCCGCCAGCTTGTCCAGCTCTTCTTCGGCGGGCAGAGCAACCGGCAGGGCCGGTTTGGACCAGCGCACGTCCACGTCTTCAGGCATGGCCTTAAGGGCGATATCACCGGGCAGCACCACGACAGCAACGCCCTTTTTCAAAATCGCATTGCGCATGGCCAATTCCAGAACATAAGGCATCTGCTCGGGCGTGCTGACCATTTCACAATAGACGCTGCATTCCTTGAATAGTTCCTGCGGATGGGTTTCCTGAAAGTACCCTGAGCCGATTTCGGATGACGGGATATGGGCGGCAATCGCCAGCACCGGCACATGGTTGCGTTGACAATCGAACAGGCCGTTGATCAGATGCAGGTTGCCCGGACCACAAGACCCCGCGCAAACGGACAACTCACCAGTCAGATGAGCCTCGGCGCCAGCTGCGAAAGCGGCGGCCTCTTCGTGACGGGTGCCCATCCAGCGGATTTTCTTCTGCCGGTGCAGGCTGTCACTGATGCCGTTCAGGGAGTCACCGGTCACGCCCCAGATGCGTTCTATACCGGCCTCAGCAAGCGTTCTTGCAACAAAATTGGCTATGGATTCGCTCATAATATAGTCCCTTGGTCATAAATGGGCACTCACTTGACCAGAGGCGATCATGAGACGAGAGGGAGAAAGCAAATGGACAGGTGCTTTCAGGTCCCGGACATCCGCCAATGTCCAAATGAGTGCATAAATGCGCCGCGCAAGCGAGATGCGTTCTGTCTCAGTCGGCAGGTACGCACTAGGTCAACGCATGAATGCAGCTTTTGTCCCAAAAACGGAGGTCACGAACGGGTGACCTGCTTTTGAGAAAGCAGGATCCGTCTCCTGTCGCGCGTCAGAGGCTGCGGTTTTGAAGTATGGCGGGCGGCGATCAGAGATTGGAAGGGATCCAATTTACAGCCATAGATATCGGCCCGAATAGGCCTTTTCACAAGAAGCAATCGGCGAATGCGGGCATGCGATGAATGCATAGCTTGATTCATGGAAGATGCATATTTGCATTCAAGTCACTCGCTGCTGAGGGAACAAGGAGGGGAAACCCTCTTTGTTCCAACGCTTTCATCCCCTTTTGGCAGCCAGTCAGGCCATTTCTCCCGCTTCGATTGCGGCGTTGAGATCCTTGCCTAGAGCTTCAAATACGGCGCGGATAATGCCATCGGCATCCAGACCATTTTCCTTATACATGACATCGGGTTTGCCATGGTTGGTATAGTGGTCTTCCATGGTCAGGGAGCGGATCTTCAGGGAACCATCCAACGCGCCCTCTGCGGCCAGAAGATGCAGCACCTGAGAGCCAAAGCCGCCCACGGCCCCTTCTTCGATGGTGATCAGCATATCGTGAGTACCAGCCAGCTCTAGAATCATATCCCGGTCCAGAGGCTTGGCGAAGCGTGCATCGGCTACCGTTGTGCTAAGGCCATAGCCTTCTAGCCGTTCAGCGGCATCAAGGCTTGCGGCAAGGCGTGTGCCCAGCGACAGGATGGCAACCTTGCTGCCCTGTTTGACGATGCGGCCCTTACCGATTTCCAGCGGAACTCCCTCTTCAGGGATTTCGACCCCGACGCCTTCACCGCGTGGATAGCGGAAAGCAATCGGCCCATCCTCATAGGCCCGCGCCGTGGCGACCATATGCACCAGCTCGGCTTCATCGCTTGCAGCCATGACGACCATATTGGGCAAGGAAGCCATAAAACCGATATCATAGGCTCCGGCATGGGTCGGACCATCGGCACCGACAAAGCCTGCCCTGTCTATGGGGAACCGCACTGGCAGATTCTGGATGGCCACATCATGGACCACCTGATCATAGGCCCGCTGCAGGAAGGTGGAATATATGGCACAGAAGGGTTTCAGCCCCTCGCAGGCAAGCCCTGCAGCAAAGGTTACGGCATGCTGCTCGGCGATGCCCACATCGAAGGTGCGATCAGGGAACTGCTCTTCGAAGATATCGATGCCGGTGCCTGAAGGCATGGCGGCGGTCACTGCGACAATCTTCTTGTCCTTGGCGCCTTCCTTGGCGAGGCTTTCGCCGAAAATCTTTGTGTAGCTGGGGGCATTGCTGGGCGGCTTGAGCTGGGTGCCGGTGACCACATCAAAGCGGCTGACGCCATGATATTTGTCGCTGGCATGCTCGGCAGGCGCATAGCCCTTGCCCTTCTGGGTAACCACATGCACCAAAATGGGGCCTTTATCCGTATCGCGCACATTTTTCAGGATCGGCAGCAGATGCTCCAGATTGTGCCCGTCAATCGGGCCGACATAATAGAAGCCCAGCTCCTCGAACAGAGTGCCTCCTGTGACGAAAGAACGTGCGAACTCCTCAGCCTTCGCAGCCTTTTCCTTGAAGAAGCGCGGCAGTTGATGGGCCAGCTGTTTGGCGGCATCGCGCAGGGAGAGAAAAGTCTTGCCGGAAATGAGGCGCGCCAGATAAGCGCTCATGGCGCCGGTCGGCGGCGCAATGGACATGTCATTGTCGTTGAGTATGACGATCAGGCGGCTGTCGAGCGCCCCGGCGTTGTTCATGGCCTCATAGGCCATACCGGCGCTCATAGCCCCGTCGCCAATCACGGCGATGACATTGCGGTCTTCACCCTTCAGTTCAGAGGCCATCTGCATGCCCAGTCCCGCCGAAATAGAGGTCGAGCTATGGCCGGTGCCAAAGGGGTCGAATTCGCTCTCAGACCGCTTGGTGAAGCCTGAAAGGCCACCGGGCTGACGCAAGGTGCGGATGCGATCGCGACGACCGGTGAGAATTTTGTGCGGATAGGATTGATGACCGACATCCCAGATGACACGGTCATTGGGCGTGTTGAACACATGGTGCAGAGCCACAGTCAGTTCCACGACGCCCAGCCCTGCCCCCAAATGCCCACCCGTCACCGATACTGCATCAATGGTCTCGGTGCGCACGTCATCCGTGAGCGCCTTGAGCTGCTCCATATCCATTGAACGGATATCTTCGATGGACTTGATACTGTCGAGCGTGGGGGTCTTGGACAATTCCGTCACCTGTTATTCTTTGGCATTCGAGTTGGCTGCTCGCGCCGCTGGTTTTCCTTTTAGGCCAATCAGTCCCAAAAGACCGAAAAAACCGCCGGTTATAATTTCCTTCATTACGCAGTTTACCATATACGACCGGATCGTGGACAGGGATCTATCGAAAGGATGACAAAACAAGCGCTGATGAGGTTTTGTAATGTGAAAGCAATAGCCACATGATGCGGCGTTATTTCCCAATGTCTATAGGGAAATATGCTTGAGAGCAAGAACATGGGACATCGCCAAATGGTCACATTTACAAGAGGTCGGGGCATAGCCTTTCCGGATTGTCCGAACCGGCCTTCCCGAGGCAGATGTCGAGCATTCTAGAAGAAGAAACTTCGCATTCTCTGCCAGAGGCTGCAAGACGGGCCATCCGCCATCCACTGTTCCTTGATGGCACCGATCATCCACATATCGGCCTCATCCAGAGCTCCACGATCTTGCAAGCAAAGCAAATGATCATGGGCGCTTTGCAGAAAACGATCCCTATTCTTGGGGTCCAGTTCGGAAGCACGCCATTTTGCGATTGCAAGATCTCGGTTATAGCTGGCATTTTGTGGATCTTTGGCCACCAACTTTTCACAAATTGCCAAGGCTTCACCATAGGCAACGAGCGCGCCAATCTCATCCCCCAGAGCACGCCTCAAATCACCAAGTTC
Organism: Cohaesibacter marisflavi; assembly: GCF_963665895.2. NCBI lineage: Bacteria > Pseudomonadati > Pseudomonadota > Alphaproteobacteria > Hyphomicrobiales > Cohaesibacteraceae > Cohaesibacter > Cohaesibacter marisflavi. The sequence continues at coordinate 2,182,001 of NZ_OY762534.1, forward strand.
GATTTGGCAGATGCTGATGTCGTGCTTTGTCTCTTCCTGATGTTTTGTCAGGGTGAGCAATCCTTCGAAATGTTTGAGAATCTCTTCACAATGGGTCAGCGTCGACCACTTGTCGCCGCGCCTTAGATGTCGCTTGCCGATGGTCCTGTGGATTTCAATCAGATCGCGCCTGCGTATCGGACTGTTTGGATTCTCGGCAAAACGACCGCGAGCTTGTGCGAGAACCTGCTCAAGCTCAGTCTCCGTCTTATCGTCTCCTCGCGCATCACTCGCAGAAACGCGTGAATCCCCAGCCATGAAGTCCCCTTTAAATACCGTGTCTTGTAGACACCCCCCGGTCGCAGCCCGTCAATGAAACCGAAAGGATGCTCAAGATAGTAAATATCAAAGAGTGTTACGCTTTTACTACATAAAGGTTGTATTTTCACACAACGCGCTCACCGACACAGGCTTATTAAAATGCGTGGAACCAGAATTTGTATTAAAGCGAACAAATCCGATCCGGCGTTAAGTATTTGTGTAGGCACACTCGCGTCTGCATAAGAGAAAATACGGCTTGACGAAACGGAGCGCTGAGTGCATTCTCAAAAAAGAACATTTCATGAACATATTTTTAGAGACCGGAATGACTAGCGAACCACCCGTCATCATGGCGCATGTATCCGTAGGGACGAATGATTTTCCAAGGGCGCGGGATTTCTACAAGGCGGTTTTGGAAACCGTTGGCGCAAAGGTCATCATGGAAGTTGATGTGCCCGGAGAAGTCAGCGCTATTGCCTTTGGCAAGATGTTTCCCGAATTCTGGGTCCAAACGCCCCATGACAAGCAAAAGGCCGGCGTGGGGAATGGCACCCATTTCGCTTTTCTAGCCACCAGCAAGGAAATGGTTCAGGCCTTCTGGGACAAAGCGCTGGAAATGGGAGCAACACCTGATGGCGCGCCAGGCCCAAGGCCTCATTATGGCGAGGCCTATTATGGCTGTTTCTTGCGTGACCTTGAGGGCAACAAGATCGAAGCCATGTATTGGGGTGCTCACGATCAGTTCGAAACCTGAGCTCGCCTCGGCCGAGCAGTCTCCCGTGGTAGCGTCCTTTGCAAAGGGTGCACCGCAGACAACCTCTGTTGTCTGTTGCTGTCAATCACGGCTTGCTCTAGAAATGATGAGGTGCCCGTGATCTCCTTTGCGCGCACCCTACCAGGATTATTCCGCACCCTTTGGCTTTCAGTATCAGAGGCGGATCGATCCATCGTCTGCTTAAAGGCCATTCTGGCCCGTCTCTACCGTCACCGCTTTTGTCTTCTGCCCTGTGCATCAAGAGCATAAGCATGTGTTTGTTGATTGAGGTCCGCCATGTTTGATCACTTTCCCTTCCTCACCATCATTCTGGCTCTTGCTGCCCTGACCATGGCTCCGGGGATGGACACGGTTCTCGTGCTGCGTAATGCGGCGCGTGGCGGATTTACCGATGGCTTTACCACCAGTTTCGGCATCTGCTCGGGGCTTTTCGTGCATGCGACCATTTCGGCGCTGGGACTCTCGGTGATCCTGCTCCAATCGGCCTATCTGTTTACTCTGCTCAAATTTGCCGGTGCACTCTTTATTGTCTATCTGGCCTTCCAGTCCCTGCTGTCGGCTTGGCGCGGGCATGGGCTTGTGGTGGCGCACGAAGGCGCAAGGCGCGTTTCCCTCATCACCTCTTTTCGTGAGGGCATTCTCTCCAATGTGCTCAACCCGAAGCCTATCCTGTTTTACATGATGTTTCTGCCCCAGTTCATCGATCCCGCCCAGTCTGCCCTGTGGCAATCGCTTTTGGTGGCGGGCATCCATTTTCTGTTGGGGATGATGTGGCAAGGAGGGCTGGCGCTCATGGTGCACAAGGCACGCCGGTTTCTGGCCCGTCCGGCCATTGCACGCACGCTTAACGGGGCCACGGGGCTGCTGCTTCTGGGTTTTGGCATCAAACTGGCGCTCACTCACCGCTAGCGCCAAGCGAATCTGCGCCAGTTTTTGCTCGCTCCCGCCCATTCTTTCGGGCACTTGCCAGCTCAATCGTGAGCTCAAAGCGGTGTCTGATACAGGCCTAAACCTCTCATCCTTAAGCCTCATGTGCAGTTTCGTCCGGTTGACTTCACACCACAGCTGTGAAAACTGAAAGGCCATCACGTTGAAACCATGCGCAGATTCATCCAGCAGCCAAAGGGACCGTTTCATGAAAAAGCTGATACGCACCATTTCTTGGGCCATGAGCCTTGTCATGGCCATCGTATTGGGGATTCTGGTCTTTTCCTGGTATAGCGAAGAAATGCGGGTCCAAAAAACGCAAGAGGGTCAGACCGATGTGCAAATCGGCGGCGACTTTGCGCTCACTGATCATACGGGCAAACCGGTCACCTATGCCGACTTTGCCGACAAACCGCTGGCAATCTATTTTGGCTACACCTTCTGTCCGGATGTCTGCCCCACGACCCTGAGCGAAATGACCCTCTGGGTGGAGGAATTGGGTGGAGACGCCCAAAAGATGAATTTCGTCTTTGTCACCGTTGATCCCGAGCGCGATACGCAGGAGGCCATGGGTGATTATGTGGACGCGTTTTTTGATCAGCTCATTGGCCTCAGAGGGACGCGCGAGCAAACCGATGCTGTTATAAAGGCCTATAAGGTCTATGCCAAAAAGGTGGATGACGGCAGTGGCGACGGCGACTATGTCATGGATCATACCGCCTCTGTGTTCCTGATGAAAAAGGGTGGCGCCTTTTCCGGAACCATTTCCTTTGGCGAAGCACATGACAGCGCGGTCAAAAAGCTGCGTAACCTGATTGCCAGCGCCGAATAGGAATGCAGCCCCCGGTCCTTTGGGCAAACTCTCTTGATTTGACGGCGGCCAATCTCTATTGACTGGGGCGGCTCGGGGCTGCACGCCAGTTGCTTCCTGCGTTTGGCGGCAAATCAATGCTGGCGCTACCGAAGCTCCAGAGCTTTGCTCTTTTGCCCCGCCTAATAAGAGGATCCTCTATCATGGAAAAGCTGCGGCTTGATCAGGCTCTTGTCGAACGGGGCCTTTGCGCCAGTCGGGCGCGGGCACGCGACGCTATCAAGCGTGGCTTTACGCAAGTGGATGGCAAACCAGCCACGAAGGCCAGCCAGATGGTAGGCCCACAGGTAGCGCTCTCCATCAATGATCCGGCGGCTGGCTATGTCTCCCGCGCCGCATTGAAGCTTATCGGCGGGCTTGATCATTTCGGCTTTGATCCGAAGGGACGTGTGGCCGTCGATATTGGAGCATCCACCGGCGGCTTTTGTCAGGTGCTACTGGAGCGCGGCGCCGCAGCGGTTTATGGCATTGACGTCGGGCATGATCAGATGCATCCGAGCCTGTTGGACAATCCCAAGCTTCATTCGCTGGAAGGTGTCAATGCGCGCCATCTGGATCGCACGCACGTACCAGATCCTTTCAGCGCCCTCGTCAGTGATGTCTCCTTTATCTCCTTGCGACTGGCGCTGCCTGCGGCTTTGGAAATGGCCGAGCCGGGAGCCTTCGCCGTGTTGCTGGTCAAGCCCCAGTTCGAGGTGGGAAAAAAGGGCATCGGCAAGGGAGGGCTTGTGAGAGATCCAGCCGAAGGCGAACGCACAGCACAGGATATTGCCCGTTGGCTGTCTGGAGACGAAGACCCCGCCTGTCATGGTTGGCAGATACGCGAATTGATCCCCTCGCCCATTCTTGGCGGCGATGGCAACAAGGAATATCTACTCGGCGCGTTTAAAGACGGCTAAACGCCGGAGCCCTGCCCCAGCAAAGATGAGAGAGCCGAAGGCTAGAGCCAGATGCTGACCAACAATCCGGCAAAGATGATCCAGCCGATTTGCGTGTTGGAACGGAACAGCGCGAGGCACTGGCCGCCATTGTCAATATCCAGCTTCCAGATCTGCCAGCCCATATGCAGACCAGCAACCGCCAGTCCGACAAAGGCAGGCCAGGAAACGCCGGATACGGCAAAGCAGGCCGCCATGCAGACAACCATCACAGCATAGAAAAGCGAAAGCCAGGCGCGGGTATTTTCAGCAAAGAGCAGCGCGGTGGATTTCACGCCAATCATGACATCGTCTTCTTTATCCTGATGGGCATAGATGGTGTCATAGCCGATGGTCCAGACAATGGCGCCCAGATACATCAATACCGGCGCCAGCGCCAACTGCCCCGTAATGGATGTCCAGCCCACCAAAGCGCCCCATGAAAAGGCCAGCCCGAGCACGAGCTGCGGCCAATGGGTGATGCGCTTCATGAAAGGATAGATGGCCACGACGCTCAGCGACGCAAATCCAAGCCAGATGGTGTAGCTGTTAAATTGCAGAAGAACGAACAGGCCAATCAGCAACTGGGCTGCGAGCCACACCCCGGCAAAGCGGCGGGAAACCTGATGGCTTGGCAGCGGGCGCGAGCGTGTACGCTCCACCTTCTCGTCAATATCCTGATCGACAATATCGTTATAGGTGCAGCCGGCGCCGCGCATGGCAACAGCGCCCAGCCAGAAGGAAAATCCATACCAGAGGATATGCTCGATCGACGGCAATGTGCCAGATTGTGCCGTGGAAACGGCAAGCGTCAGCGACCACAGACAGGGCCAAAGCAACAGCCACCAGCCGATGGGACGTTCAAGACGGGACAGACGCGCATAGGGACGAAACCACGCGGGCAACAAAGTGTCTGCCCAGTGGCCACGCACTGCATCTGCAACGCGTCCCTCACCCAGTGTCGCCTGATCCTTCATAAATATGTCCTTGGTCGTTGATTGTGAGCCGAAAAGGAGAACCCTTATTCACGTAAGAGCATTGCCCCATGCTCCTGTCTGCGTCAACCACTCAAATTGTATTGTGGTGTTCTGGCACAGCATCATTTTGTATTATATAAACTAAATGGGCGCAGCCTTTGTGCTTAGCTTACGTCTTTACGGTCATTTTGTTAGGTTGGATCGCCCGATAATTGCCTTTTCTTGCGTTGTCCTCCCTACATACCGTTGCGTTCCTTTTTCGAGCTTTTTTATTGCGCTTCAAATTGATTAGAAGCGCCCAGAAACGGACAAATCAACCGTCCCTGATGCCTTTTCAGCATTTGTGCATGGCTTTTAGGGCAACAATTGGCCCTGAGGCTGCTTGTGGGCTTGATTTTGTGGCGGCTGAAGGGTAGCAGACGATCACCTGTCTCATTCTTTGTTTTTCGAGCCGCACAAGCGGTTCCCTGTCTCTATCAAAAGGTGGCCCTGATGACTGATCGCCTCAACGTTCTTCTCATCGGCTCTGGCGGACGCGAACATGCCCTTGCCTATGGCCTTAAGAAATCCCCCCGTCTTGGCGCACTGTATGTGGCTCCGGGCAATGCAGGCCTGCTGGAGCTAGCAGAAAAAACCGACATTCAAGAGAGCGACCATGATGCGGTTATCGCCTTTTGCAAGGCCAACGCTATCGACTTCGTGATTGTCGGCCCGGAAGCGCCGCTGGTTGACGGTCTTGTCGACAGCCTCAGCGCGGCAGGCATCCTGACATTCGGTCCTTCCAAGGAAGCTTCCCAGCTGGAAGGCTCCAAAGGCTACACCAAGGATCTGTGCGCCGAGTTTGACATCCCGACCGCGGCCTATGCGCGCTTTGTTGATTGCGCCGCTGCCCTTGCCTATCTCAAAGACCATCCAGCCCCGATCGTCATCAAGGCAGACGGGCTCGCCGCAGGCAAAGGCGTCACCGTTGCCATGAGCGATGCCGAAGCCGAAGCGGCTGTCAAGGAATGCTTCGACGGAGCATTTGGCGAAGCCGGTGCTGAAGTGGTCATCGAAGCCTTCTTGCAGGGCGAGGAAGCCAGCCTGTTTGCCCTTTGCGATGGCAAGACCGCGCTGCATCTGGCCTCTGCACAAGATCATAAACCCGTTGGCGAAGGCGACACCGGCCCGAATACAGGCGGCATGGGGGCTTATAGCCCGGCTCCCGTGATGACCGATGCCTTGACCGAAGAGGTCATGGAAAAGATCGTCCGCCCGACCATCAATGGCATGGCCAGCCGCGGCGCACCCTTCACAGGCATTCTTTTTGTTGGCCTGATGATCACTGACAATGGCCCTGAGCTGATCGAATATAACGTGCGCTTTGGCGACCCGGAATGTCAGACCCTGATGATGCGCCTTGAAAGCGACCTGCTTGAATTGCTGCTTGCCGCAGCCAAGGGCGAGCTGGAAGGCGTTTCGGCTGATTGGTCAGATGATGTGGTGATGAATGTGGTGCTGGCCTCCAAGGGGTACCCCGGCTCCTATGAGAAAGGCACTGAAATAGCGGATCTCTCAGCAGCCGAAGCGCTGGAGGGCGTCACCATTTTCCACGCTGGCACGGCTGAAAAAGACGGCAAGCTGGTGGCCACCGGTGGCCGTGTGCTCAATGTCTGCGCGCGTGGTCGTTCGGTCACAGAAGCTCAACGTCTTGCCTATCAGGCCGTGGATGCGGTGCGTTGGGACAATGGCTTCTGCCGCCGCGATATCGGCTGGCGGGCCGTTGCGCGCGAGAAGGATACCGCTCAATAAAAGAACCGGATAGAGGGCCATCGCCCCGATCTATCCGGCATGCACAAACAAAAAGCCCGCAGTGAGACACTCACGGCGGGTTTTGCTATTGCGCAAGACGCGGGGTGGTATATTCGCCCGGCAATAGAAAAGGCCCTACGACAAAGCCGGACGAATCCGGTAGGCTCTGATTGAACTATGCGCTTTGAAGCCCGGCCAGTTGGCCTAGGCCATAAAGCACGGCAGCACTGAAGGACCAGACATACAGTGACAGACCCTGTTGAAATCACGATTGACGAGCTTGGCGCAAAGGGCGACGGGATCGCCTACTATGGCGGAGGCAGTTTATATGTTCCCTTCGCTCTGGAAGGGGAGCGCGTGCGCGTCACCCCCATGGGAGAGCGCGGCGAACTCGAAGGCATCGTCACGCCGTCCCCAAGCAGGGTCGAGCCGATCTGTCCGCTGTTCCAAACCTGTGGCGGCTGCACCATGCAGCATATGGCGCCAGAGGCTTATGGCGCATGGAAGCAGGATCTTGTGAGGGATGCTCTCGCCTCTCGCGGCTTTGAAGATCTTGCGATCAATCCGCTGGTTGCCACCAAGCCGGGCGAACGCCGCAGAGCCGTTTTGACCGCCCGCCTCATCGGTCGCCGTCTGCTGTTTGGTTATCATGAAGCCCGCTCGACACGGGTGGTCGATGTGGACCATTGCCCGCTGCTTGTGCCTGCTCTCAATGCGCTGTTGCCAAAGCTGGCTGACTATCTGCCCCTTTTCGTGACCAAGAAGAAAGAGGCCCGCATCACCCTACTGGCAACCCATTCGGGCGTTGATCTCAGTTTGGATGACGTCAAGGACATGCGGGGTGGTCAGGACTATCTCAAAGCCGTTGAAATGGCCGAAGATCTGGATCTTGCGCGCCTTTCAGCCAATGGCGAGACGCTGCTCGAGCGCCGCCCGCCGCTATTGCGCATGGGCGCAGCACAGGTCAGCCCGCCTGCCGGGGCCTTTGTACAGGCGGAGGAAAGCGCCGAACGCGCCATGGCCAAGATGATTCTGGAAAGCGTGGGCGACGCCAAGCGTGTGATCGATCTTTTCTGTGGCTCGGGCACCTTCGCCCTCAGACTGGCCAAAAAAGCACAGGTCTGGGCACTGGAAGGCGAGGATGCGGCGCTCAAATCTCTTGAACGTGCATGGCGCTTTGGCGACAAGCTCAAGGGCATCAAGATGGAACGCCGCGATCTGTTCCGTCGCCCGTTGCTGGCCGCAGAAATGAAGAAATTCGACGCCCTCGTGTTTGATCCGCCGCGCGCTGGAGCCAAGGCTCAATGCGAGGAGATCGCCAAATCCCAGTTACCGGTCGTTGTTGCCGTATCCTGCAATCCGGGCACGCTGGCCCGCGACCTGCGCATTCTGGTGGATGGCGGCTACACAATCGCTTCGATCACACCGGTGGATCAGTTTTTATATTCGCCGCATGTGGAATGCGTCGTTACACTCACCCGCTAGCAATTGCAGAAAGGGCTGCCTCGGGCAGCTCTCTTTTGCGCGCTCCGGGCGCGCCTTTCCATAATGAAAGGAGCGTGACGGCAAGTTTCTTTGCTTCTGTATAATTTCGGCTTTTGGTAACAATCGACTTGATCTTGCCATTATGCTGACTAGATATTGCATGACTTAGATCGTTATGGGTGTAAACCCCGATTGCCTTTGAGAGGTCGCCACCAGATGGTCCATATAAAGCGATGGGTGATTATCACCTTCGCTATCTTGCTGTTTCTTGTGGGGCTGGGGTCTGTCTGGACGCCCATTCCCATCGGGGCAATTCTTATGACCTTCGCAACCTTCCTGCTGATCGCCTACAGCCGGAGAGGACGCGCCCTTGTACGTGGTGCCCGCCGACGCTTTGCCCTGATTGATCGCCAGATGCGCTGGTTCGAGGGCAAGAGCAAGGCCAAGATGGTGCGTGTTCTGAAAACCACTCAGCCGCTGGAATCCCGCCTGCGCTATGGCATTAAAAAGCTCGATCTTTAGCGCCCATGACGGCCCTGTTTGTCTTCACGCTGTCATACATGCAGCCTAATGGAAGAAAATGGAGAGCCATAACAGGCTTCTATCTCTTTATTCTCTATTCTTGTTCAGTCGGATTGATGGACTTGGCTTGCAATTCAGGCACGCTGCCGTCTGGTAGGAGTGAAAGACGGTGATCTCGAATCTCAGGCAATGGGCGATCATTGGCTTCGCCTTCTTCTGCTTGCTCGTGGGGCTGGCAACCATATGGCTTCCCATTCCAACCGGCGTGCCACTGCTGGCGCTCGGGGCCTTTCTCCTAATCGCCAATAGCCGCGTCGGGCGCAATGCTGTGCGCCGCCTGCGTAAACATGTCGATTGGCTTGATCACGCGCTTGTATGGTTGGAGGAAAGAGCGGGCCGCCCTTTTGATCGGGTTTTGAAAACGACGCGTCCTTTGATGACACGCCATCGCCGCAAACGCGAAGTCGAAGCCGGCTTGTCTCGCAGCACAGCTGGAACAGATCCCGCCCTCACCTCAACGACCTCCCCCTCTACTCCTGCCGGAGAAGAGAAGCGAACACAGGAAAGCACTGCCAAACAGCCTTGTGGGTAAAGTCTGCTCTGTAAGGATACACCGCCCACTTGCCAATTTTACCATGCTTGGCGTGCGTCTTTCTCGGCGCTGATTTGGGTCGCTATCAGCGCATAAAATCTGGTGCCGGGCAGCGAGCAGGCGATACGTCCAGTTTTATGGCAGAAAAACACCTATTTAAAACAAACGGTTGTGTTTCTTGCTTTTTGGTATCCTACCAAGGACGCCTTGTGCGCCATGAGCGTGATCTCTATCCTGATTGGTGAGTTTTGTAAGAAGGCCATTCAAGTAAAAAGTAACGGGAAAACGATTTGTCGTTTCCTCAACCTTTGAACCATCGCCGTTGGTCAGCGGAGGCGCCGAGCGGTATTGTCAGGATTGTGCCATGCTCAAACCGATCGTCAAAGTGATTGAAGTCCCTTGCGACGCGCTCGCTGCCTACCAGCTCTTTTCCATGGGCATGGGGAGCTGGTGGCCTCTGGAGACGCGCTCGATTTCAATCCATAGCACCGGCATGCCTGCCAAGGCGCTCGAAACCGATCCGGTAGCAGGGGGCGCGATCATTGAAATCGCCTCGGATGATACGCGCCATGTCTGGGGCTGTTTTGCCGACTGTGATCAGCCCAACTCGCTTGCGATCAATTTTCATATGGGCCAACCGCTAGATCATGCGACCTATCTCACAGTGAGCTTTCTGCAAATGAATGCCCACCGCACACTGGTCAAGCTGGTGCATGGCGGATGGGATAGCTATGGCGCCATCGCAGCCATGATGCGGGATGGATATGATACAGGCTGGAACGAAATCTTCTGCTTCCACTATGCCCGTTCCTGTGAAAAGCCACGCTTTTTGCGCCGCGCCTGATCGCGCGCAAAACACACCCTTGCCTCTGAAAGCAAAAACGCCCGATCGCATATGCGAACGGGCGTTTTCACATCATTCCGGGCTCTGTCGTGCATCAGGAAGTGCCGGCCCTGATGCAAACCAGACAGATCATCAGAGCCCCAGAATGCTTTCAGGAGACGTATAGTCATAGCCAAGCGCTTTGGCGACGGCTTCATAAGTTACCTTGCCGTCATGCACATTGAGGCCGGTGCGCAGATATGGGTCGTCCTTGCAAGCCTGCTCCCAGCCCTTGTTGGCCAGAGCCAGTGCAAATGGCAGGGTCGCATTGTTGAGTGCGAAGGTGGACGTGCGGGCGACACAGCCGGGCATGTTGGCCACACAGTAATGCACGACACCATCGACCACATAGGTCGGGTCAGAGTGCGTGGTAGCCTTGGAGGTCTCAAAGCAGCCGCCCTGATCGATGGCCACGTCCACAACCGCAGAACCGGGGCGCATGGATTTGATCATCTCTGCGGTAACCAGTTTCGGCGTTTCAGCGCCCGGGATCAGCACGGTACCGATCACAAGGTCGGCCTGCTCCACAACGCGGGCGATGTTGCCCTTGTTGGAATAAACGGTCTTGATGGCCGTGCCAAAGCGGTCAACAGCTGCGCGCAGCGCATCGGTGTTGCGATCAACCATGGTGACGCTTGCGCCCATACCCAGAGCAACGCGGGCAGCGTTTGTGCCGGAAACGCCAGCACCGATGATGACGACTTCGGCCGGATCAACCCCCGGTACGCCACCGAGCAGAACACCCATGCCGCCGCCATTGTTTTCCAGCGCCTGAGCACCAACCTGCGGAGCCAGACGACCAGCCACTTCAGACATCGGGAAGAGAAGCGGCAGAGCACCGGTTTTCGAGGTTACGGTTTCATAAGCGATGCAGGTTGCGCCTGATTTGACCAGATCTTCGGTCTGGGCTGCATCGGGAGCCAGATGCAGGTAGGTGAAGAGAAGCTGGCCGGAGCGCAGCTGCGCGCGTTCAACGGCAAGAGGCTCTTTCACTTTAACGACCATTTCGGCCGTTGCAAAAATCTCGTCGGCAGTGGCGATGATCTTTGCGCCTGCGGCAACATAGTCTTCGTCTGCGCAACCGATACCGGCACCGGCATTGGTTTCGATCATGACTTCATGGCCAGCGGCGACCAGTTCGAGCACTGAGGAAGGCACCAGACCGACGCGGTCTTCGTGGTCCTTGATCTCTTTGGGACATCCGATAAGCATTGTTGAGTTCTCCATGGTGATTGCTGCCATTACGCCTTTTTGTCGATCAGGTCTCCCGGGTGTACCGGAGCCCCTCTCGCGGGCGCTTATGCATTTCGAATAACTTTTCAATGATGGCGTAAAATAAACGCAATGTGCGGCGAAATAAGGCTGTTTCCGCTGTCAATTTTCGCATATAATTGCGCGAAATCATCAAAAGATCGAATTTTCATGAGCCTCGAAAAACTAGATAAAAGAGACCGCCAGATTCTCAATCTCTTGCAGGACAATGGGCGGCTAAGCAACGCAGAGTTGGCCGAGCGGGTCAATCTCTCGCCATCGGCCTGCCTGCGCCGGGTCAAGCAATTGGAAGACAGCGGGCTTGTGGCGGGCTATCACATGCATCTGGACATGAAGGCTTGCGGCATGTCCGGAGCGGCCTTCGTGTTTGTGACACTGGATGGACAGGGGCGCGATTCGCTGGCCCGGTTCGAAAGGGCCATTAAGGATATCAACGAGATTCAGGACTGCTATCTGCTGGCAGGACAATATGACTATCTGCTGCGCGTCATCTATCGCAATGCCGCCGATCTGGAACGCATCCATCATGACATCCTGACCAACCTGCCCGGCGTTGTACGGGTCAATTCGACCCTCACCTTGCGCGCGGTCAAGCATACAGGCAAGCTGACGGTCTGAGCATCCGACTTTGACTAGCTGGCGATCGGGAAGCGGACGATGACCGTCAATCCACCGCCGACCGTATCGGTCAGCTCCAGTGTAGCTTGATGCATTTGGGCTACCTTGCGGGCAATCGCCAAGCCGAGTCCGAAGCCGGACTTGTCATTCATTGTTCTCGCCTTGTCACCCCGTTCAAACGGTTCCAGCAAGTGGAGCTTGTCTTCCTGAGCGATGCCGGGTCCGTGATCTATGACCCTGAGGCAGGCGACGTCGCCCTTCTCGCTCTCTTCCCGGCTCAATGACACCTCGCAGCTGCCTGCATATTTAATGGCATTGTCGATCAAGTTATCAACCATGCGCATCAGGTCGTTGGGGCGGGCCAAAATCGTCATATTGGCATATCCCACCAGTGCCACCGACTCACCGGCATCATCCCATTCGCAAACCAGACTATCCACCAGACTGCTCAATTCCAGCCGGACCGGATCATCATCAATCTCACCTTTGCTGAAATAGGTCATCAGGCGCTTGAGCAAGCCGTCCATCATGTTAAGATCGCGCAGGAAAGCGGTCTTCACCTCCTCCGGCTCTACGGTATCAGCTCGCAGGCGCAAGCGCGTAACAGGCGTGCGGAGATCATGCCCGACAGCCGCCAGCATGCGGGTGCGGTCATCAATGAGCTGATGAATACGGTCCTGCATCTTGTTCAGGGCCAGCGCGGCGACACGCAATTCGGTTGGCCCGGCGACATCCACTTTTTGCGGCGTGGCATTTTCCTTGGCAATGTTATTGGTTGCCTGAGCGAGACGGCGTAAGGGCCGGATCAGGAAGATAATCGCCCAAAGCAACAACAGCGACATGCAGACGATCGTAAAGACCAGAATGCTCTCTACCTGACGGTTGGGGGGTGTTCTGACCTGGATATGAATGCTGGCGCTAATAACCTTCTGGTCCACCATGCGGGAATAGATGGTTACATGAACCATGTTGCTCCCTTCGGCAGACAATGTACGCGCCAGAGGAATGCTTATCTTTTGAGGATTGGCAAGACTGTCAAAGAAAGGATCCCTTTGTGGCTCCCGCGGTCGGGCTACATCCCCTGAGCGGGACTGATTGTCGGACGCTTCATGTGTCTGGTCTTTGAGCGCCAGGTTACGCGACACCCATGTTAGGCCTTCCAGACGAGGGTCTTTTCCGTCGAGGAGTTGATAGTCCACACCGGGATGCAGCGCCTGCAATTTTTCCAAGAAGGTGCTCGCCTGCGCCTCAGGCAATTGCGCGAGCGTCTCGGCTATGCCGATCTGGCGCTCGGTGAAGAGCATAACGGGGGGAGCGAGCGGCGCATCACGCGCCGCACGGACAGATATATAGATGCCGGTCAGAAAAAGGGCCGTTGCCAGAAGAAGCAGCACGAGCAGCTGTCCGGCAATGGAGTTCAGAAATGCAAACCAGCGGAGTTGTTTCATGCAGGCTCGCGCTGTTCCTGAACTTCGGCAATGAATTCATAGCCGCCCGAACGCACGGTATGGATCAGCTTTTGTCCATCTTCTCCGCTTTCGAGCTTACGCCGCAAACGCGAAACAAGAATATCAATGCTGCGTTCGGTAGCCCCCGTATTAGGGCCCTGCGTCAGCTCGATCAACTGCTCGCGAGTCAAGGTCAACCCGGGGCGCTCACAGAAGACACGCAACAGATCAAATTCAGCCGGTGTGAGGTGAGTCTGCACACCATTATAGTCCATAAGCTCGCGCTTTCTAACATCAAGCTGCCATTTGCCGCCGAAATACAGGATTGGCGCCTGCATGCGGCTGTCTTTGATCGACATGCGGCTGCGGCGCAACATCGCCTTGATTCTGGCTTCCAGCTCTCGTGGATTGAAGGGCTTGGACATATAGTCATCTGCGCCCAGTTCCAACCCGACAACCCGATCAATATCCTCCCCCTTGGCAGAAAGAATCAGAATGGGAACCGTAGAAATGGAGCGCACGCGGGCACAAATGCTCAGTCCGTCTTCCCCCGGCAGCATGACATCAAGAAGGATCAGATCGACAAAGCTGCGAGCCATTATGGCGTCCGCTTCGCGTCCATTGGAGGCCAGTGAAGCTGTCCAGCCGTTGCGCTGCAAAAGAGCCGCAAGCAGCGACTGGATTTCGGTGTCATCTTCGATAACAAGGATATGCGTATTGTTCTGCATGGCGTTTCTTCTGGTTTAAGGAGCCTTATAGTTGGCTGCATATCGGCGAAAAATCAAAGCAACCTTCATTTTTTGCGCAGATTTTCGCCGTCTTTTGTTTCTGATGTTTTCTATATCAGGATTTGAAACGCCAAGACATTGTCAGAAATATAGAGGTCTCGCGCAGCTTCCAATTTTTACAACCATAAGGGGCTGAAACAAAGGCAAAAAACTTCTGTAGAAATTTTTCAGGCGAGAGAAGAACGGGAAGGATAAACTGTTCAAGGAAGTCGTCAAATGGCGCATGGTCAAGTGCGGCGTCGAGATGCCCATACACCAACTCGATTACCATCCGCTCACCCGGCACATCCGGGCAGAAGATTACATCGGTGCTAGGCCAGACGATCTTTCACGCTGAGTACAAGTTTAAAAAGATGTTTGGACAATATGCTGATAGCCGTCAGAAAAAGCATCTTGCGCATTATAATCACCTCATTGTCAGAGCTTACACTCCGATAACGCCCGTACGGAAGAATGGTTCCATTGGCAAGAAAACATTTTCAGCAATAATAAATTCTATATAGGAAAGAAATCTATCGCTTCAATAGCCTCTCGATATGGAGCCCCCTTCTTTGGCAGTTCTACCCTATCTTGCAATCTCGGTGATAGAGCCGTTTCAAAATCCTGTTACAGTTGCCGTCTAGCAGACAAAATCTTCCAAAATATGGCGCACTATGCCTGCACCCAACCAAATTGTATCAAACTGTAACCCGCCAAGGCTTTCTGCGTTGTTCTCCTGTTTCGCGCTATACGCGCAGTGCCTCTGGGCAGAAGGACAAGCCCCCCCTAAGATGACTTGATGCGTGCGGGCTGCAAAGCGAGAATCCTCCAGCAGTAGTTTACAGAAGCAACCAGTTTTGATACCCGATTTTGCCTCATCTCAGCATCTGAAGAGTAAAGCGATTTCATAAAGTTTTTTTGATTTATTTAATTTCGGCGAGAACAGGAAAAGAACAAAGTTCAAACAAATGAATCACTTTCAGAACACCGCAAAAAATAAAAGAACATAAAAAGAACATATATAAGTAAATCCTTTTGAATTTTCTGTCATTTTTGGTAAACCGGATTCACTTAATGTTTCATTAAATATTTTCTGACAATCGCCTCTTGAGAGCATCAAAAACAACAGGATACTCCATGTCGACACAAACGCTGATGACGTCGATTGACATTTATTGCGAGCGAACGGATGCCGGATATTGGTCAGAACCAATCAATGCGCTAACCAACCTGTCATTCATACTTGCTGCCCTTTGGGGATATTGGACCTACCACAGATTGCACAAGAAAAATGGAGAAACAAAAGGGGATATCTTGATCCTTATTACCATCTTCATGGCAGGCCTTATCGGCGTGGGCTCTTTCCTGTTTCACACCCATGCGCAAGTTTGGTCTTCTTTTGCCGATGTCATCCCGATCTGGACCTTCGTTGCCTATTATCTGTTTCTTGCGATCTACCGTATCGTGGGAACCTCTCTTACCCGCGCATTCCGGATCTATGGCATCACCCTTATCTGCATCATCGCCGTTCTTTTCGCTTTCTCGCGGTTTCTGTTGGCAAGCAATGCAACGGACGCCGGTGGTGACGGGCTAAATGGTTCGAGCCAGTATCTGCCGGGCATCATCGCGCTTTATGGCTTCGCGCTGGTCTTGCAACTGCGCAAACATGCCGCAAGAGGATGGATCCTGGCAGCTGCTATCGTGTTCACCATCTCGATTTTCTTCCGCACAATCGACATGCGCGTTTGCAGCGCTTTTCCTCTCGGCACGCATTTTCTCTGGCACACGCTCAACGGCCTCTTCATAGCTTTGCTGCTTCAGACGCTAGTACGCTTTGGCCGCAAGAGTGCGCGCTGAAGATCACACGAAAGGACTAATGGAGGAAAGGTAGGAACAGGGCAGCACAGGATCACTCCGCCCTGTCTTTGCCACCCAAGAGTGCCTTGGGCCAAAGGTCGCCCTCCCTCGTGCACCAGAATAGCATAGGCCCCAATAGGCACTACAAGGCATGAACCATCTGTATGCGCAGGGGCTGAAAACCCTGCGACTCATAAAAGCGCTTGGCCCCCTCGTTGAAGGCATAGACGTTAAGTAGCATTTCACTGGCCCCGTTCTCTTTTGCCCATTCCTCCGAAGCAGCAAGAAGGGCACGCGCAACACCCCGCCGACGACAGGTTTCATCCACTACAAGATTATCAATCTCAAACATCACCCGAACCGGAAAGACAGGTCCGGGTGGGCAGGTTTTCAGCGTCACGAGGCTGAGACCGATCAGCGAACCGCGTTCCCCTTCGATCGTCGGGCATTGTTCAGCCACCAGCAGAGCGCGATCTGCACAATGGATCAACTCGGCGATATAGGCTTTGCTGCGTGGCGCATCCTTTGGCGTGCCGGGAAAGCGCTTGGGGTCCTGTCCCTGGTGGTAACCATCAAGCAGATGCCATAGCGGGCCCATGGCGTCAAAATCGCCAAGACTTGCCTGCCTTATAGTGAAAGTGGGGATTTTTGATAGATGGGTCATGTCTTGTCTCCTGTGCCCCATTTTGCGGGGCCTATAGCCTTCAAAGCGGGAGCGGAGATCAGACATCAGAAACAAGAAGACCACCGAACCCGGTGGTCTGTCTTAAGCACGCAAAAGCCAACCACCCATCTACAAGGATGGGTACCAATAGGATACGGCAGCAATGGTTGGTTTCATTATCATGAAGCGAAAGATAGGGCCAAGCCACAGGTTGGTCAAGCAGCAAATTTTATTGGAGCTGACATGGCTCATAAAAGGGCTGGGCGAGATTGGATAAAAACAGGAAAAAGGGGGCGCATCTGTTGGGCGGTTGGACCAAACAGGGAAATAGGTTAGGCCGCGCTCGCTGTGGCGACGTTCACCCTTTTCTCAAAATAGCCTTTAAAGCCTGATCAGAGCACTGTAAGCCAAAACAAGGAATAGGCGACCAGTCCCAAACTCAGCATCGCGGCATATTTGGCGACATCAATGGAAGCGCTTTTTTCAACTGCTTTTCTTGCCATTTTTTCCACCTGTTCCTAGGGAATTTTCTCAAGTGTAAGAAGCAAAAGTGAATCAGATATGAACGTTTGCTTTTCTTATATTTAGGAACCTTGCAGCAAAGTTCAAATGGTTCCAAAGAATAATTATGACTATTTGTGGCGTTTATTCCCCATCCCTTACGACAAAAGCCAGCTGCAAACGACGAGTTTGTATCTGAATGTAACCAGAAGCTGCTCTGAGACACTTTAAGACACTAATAGGAATTGCTGAGATTTTTCCAGCAACCGTCTGGGATATGCTTAGCCCATATATCGAGCTATGACCTCTTGAGCGGAGACGCTGACATGTCTTTCAGACGAATTATTTTCTGGGCTCACCTGATTGTGGGTGTCGCCACGGGCCTCGTCATTTTTGCACTGGCTCTGACGGGCGTATTATTGACCTATGAAATGCAGATAAAGGCAGCCTTCGATCCGAGCGTTGAACCTGCGGCTGGCCAGACGCAGGTTTTGTCGGCAGATGAAATCCTGCAAATTGCCAAACCCGCCTTCCCCGGCCAAACCGCTACGCTGAATTTCTACAGCGATACAAGCAAGCCTGTCTCCGTTTCTGCCGGGCGGCACGACTCCAAGCTGATCAACCAGTATGACGGCAGCTTCATCGAAAGCGAGAGCAACCCCACCGAGGGCTTCTTCGGTTTCATGGAAAATATCCATCGCAATCTGGCCATGGGCTTCAATTCCGTGGGCGGCGATATCGTCAAGATCAGCAATGTGGCCTTCCTGTTCATCATCCTTTCAGGGGCCTATCTGTGGCTGCCGCGCAAATGGAAATGGCCGTTCCTCAAACAGAAGATATTCTTCCAGAAAATGCCGACATCCAAGGCGCGCGATTTCAACTGGCACCATGTCTTTTCCTTCTGGGTGATCATTCCTCTTGTGGCTGTGGTCGGGTCTGGTGCCGTGCTGTCCTATCAGTGGGCCAGCAACGCAGTGTTTGCCGTCGCCGGATTGGAAGCGCCGCAAGGACGCGGCCAAGGCAAAGGCATGTGGGCGAAATCTTCTGGTGGTGGCGCCTCTGAGTTGCCTGTTGAGCAGCTTGTTTCCTTCCAGTCCATTCTGGACAAGGCCAAAGGCGTGGAAAGCGGCTGGAACAGCATTTCTATCATAGTGCCGAGCTCTGACAAGGCTAAGACCGTGGATGTTCTGATCGATACGGGCAATGGCAAACAGGCACAGACCCAACAGACCATTACCTATGACAGGGAAACGGGCGATGTCGCCGCCGTCAAGGGCCCTGATGAGATGGCCACGCCAACGCAAGCTCTGCGCCGCTATATCCGTTTTCTGCATACAGGCGAAGTCTATGGCGTTATCGGGCAGACCCTTGCGGGTATCGCGTCTCTGGCCTGCCTGTTTCTCGTATGGACCGGGTTTGCGCTGGCCTGGCGCCGTCTCATTTCGCCTCTGTTCCGCCCCAAAGCCACCCCGACCATGAGAGCGCACAGTTAAGCGGGATCAACTGCACAAGCGGTTGGGCAAGCGAAACCCGCAGGGCTTATCAAAGCGCTGCGGGTTTTTCATTTGTCTTGATGTGTTTTTCTGACGCAAGAGCGATCAGATGATGTCCGTGCCGCTGATTTCCAGACCGAAGCCGTCAAGGCCCACATAATGGCGCTCACGCGAAGAAAGCAGGCGAATGGAAGAGATACCCAGATCCTTCAGGATTTGCGCGCCAAGGCCAATGTCGCGCCAGTCATTGTCGCGGCCCTTGGCGCTGGAATGTTCCTCGTTCTGGGCAAGTTCCAAGCCATCACGCGGACGCATGGAGCCGGTAGCCACACAAGGGGAGCCATCACGCAGATAAACAAGCACACCACGATCGGCTGCGAATTTCTCGGAAATCTTGTCCAGCGTGCCGGAGGTTCCGAAAATATCGGCCAGAACATTCTCCTGATGGATACGCACAGGAATATCCTTGCCATCGCGGATATCGCCGAAGATCAAAGCCACATGTTCCATATCGTCGAACTTGGCCTTGAAGGTCACGGCGCGGGCCGGACCATGGCGGGTGTCGATCGGGAAATCCTCGATTTGTTCGACCAGGCGCTCGATGCGCTGGCGGTAGGCGATGAGGTCAGCCACGGACACGTGGGTAATGCCATGCTCCTCAGCGAAGGTGATAATGTCCGGGCCCTTTTTGACCGTACCATCATCATTGACCAGCTCGGAGATGACACCAACCGGTGGCAAACCGGCCAGATTACACAGATCCACCGCAGCCTCGGTATGGCCTGAGCGCACCAGCACGCCGCCCTCTTTGGCGATCAGCGGGAAAATATGGCCCGGACGCACGAAGTCACTTGATACGGCATTGCCATTAGCCAGGCCATGCACCGTGATGCAGCGTTCTTCGGCGGAAATGCCGGTGGTGGTGCCGTGCTTATAATCGACAGAAACCGTAAAGGCCGTAGAGAGTGGCGCATCATTGTGAGCCACCATCGGGTTGAGGTTCAGCCGGCGTGCGCTCTCCCCTGTCATGGGCGCGCAGACAATGCCGGAGCTGTGTCGAATGATGAAGCCCATTTGCTCGGGTGTGATCTTGGTCGCGGCAACAATCAGATCGCCTTCATTTTCACGATCATCATCGTCGGTTACAACGACCATTTCGCCATTTTCAAATGCGCGGATGGCTTTGGCTACCCGTTCCATATCGGCCATGTCGTTTCTATCCTCATTCTTGTTATGCGTGTTCGGTGCTGGTTATAGAATTCTTTTCAAATCATTCAGCGGCGCTTTTGTTGGCGTCTGTCTGTCGCTAAGAAATAGTATCTGTCAGCGAAAAAACAATTGGACATTTAGCCCTGTTGCGCTCGATGGAGCAGAGTGTGGTCGGCAAGAACAAGCGCCATCATGGCTTCGCCAACCGGCACGGCCCGAATGCCCACGCAAGGGTCATGACGCCCCTTGGTCATAACATCAACTTCCTCACCAGAGCGGGTGATGGACTTTTTCGGCGTCAGGATCGAGCTGGTCGGCTTGATGGCAAAGCGCACCACGACATCCTGCCCGTTGGAAATCCCACCCAGAATACCGCCCGCATGATTGGAGAGAAATTCCGGCTGGCCGTCTGGGCCGAGGCGCATTTCATCGGCATTTTCCTCGCCCGTGAGGCAGGCGGCGTTGAAGCCTTCGCCGATCTCCACGCCCTTGACCGCATTGATGGACATCATCGCGCTGGCGAGATCCTGATCCAGCTTGGCATAGATGGGGGCGCCGAGGCCGACAGGCACACCTGAGGCTACAATCTCGATGACAGCGCGATGGACGAGCCGGATTTGCGGATAGCATCAAGATAATCCGCCCAGAGAGCAGCCGCTTTCTTGTCCGGGCAGAAGAAAGGATTGTTGCCCACCTCTTCCCAGTCCCAATTGTCGCGATTGATCTTGTGCGGCCCCATCTGGACGAGTGCCCCGCGGATTGTCACACCGGGCACGACCTTGCGCGCGATTGCCCCTGCTGCTACGCGCATGGCGGTTTCGCGCGCAGAAGAGCGGCCACCGCCGCGATAGTCGCGCACGCCATATTTAGCATCATAGGTATAGTCGGCATGGCCGGGCCGATAGCGCTCGGCGATGTTGCCATAGTCCTTGGAGCGCTGATCGGTATTGTGAATGATGAGCCCGATAGACGTGCCCGTTGTCACCTGCTCACCGGTTTCGGGATGCGCGAAGACGCCAGAGAGAATCTCGACCTGATCAGCTTCCTGACGTTGGGTAGTATAGCGCGACTGGCCCGGCCGACGGCGATCCAGATCCTTCTGGATTTCCTCTCGGGTCAGGGCAATCAGGGACGGGCAACCGTCTACTGTGCAGCCAATGGCCGGCCCGTGGCTTTCGCCCCAGGTGGTCACGCGAAAGAGATGTCCGAAACTGTTGTGCGACATGTGCGGCAAGCTTCCCGTCTCAAGCGATCATGTGAGGGATAGGCGTAAACGGGAGACAGCAGAGCAATCTGCATCATCCTTGTTTGTTACGCCATTCTTCATGATCGGGCGATTCCGTGCCTTTTGGCAGGACCGCCATGATGAAATCCAACGGGACTTTCATAAAGAGCAAGGGCGCAAAGGTCAAACGTCGGACGGAATTATTTCATTCCCGCCGCATTCTCCATTCGCATCATGAAAAAGAGGGCATCCCCCGCATCTAGCGCGCGAAGGTCGTTGACCAATAGCGATTGCCCTTGCGCATGACCTTGTCGCCAACCATGTAGCCGCAATCACGCACGGTCTTCTGGGTCCAGTCGCGGGCGCCATTAACGCCATTATACAACACCATATTGACCCCTTGGGAGTCCTTGTAAAGCTCGTAGGTGGTATAGATGTGGCGGCTCTGGTCGGGTGAGCGCATGGACACACGCTCATAGAGATGCAGCCGGTTATTGCGCTTGTCGCTCAGGGTCTCGTAGCTCCAATATTCACCCAGCTGTCCTTTGCTGGCTCGACCGATCTGGAAGACGACTTCCTTGTCAGGAAAGCGCCGGTCAATCCGCATGACCGAGCCGTCTTCCACTTTGAACTTGTAGGCACGACCGGAGGATTCATTGCCGCCTTCGCAAAAGAACTCGCTTCCTGCTATTGATGCCACGATGTCTTGAGCTGAAGCCGCCGAAGCAAGGCCAAACAGGGATACGCACATCAACAGGGTTGTTGGTAGGGTCGTGAAAATTCTCATCTCGTCGCTTCCCCAAAAGCAGGGTGCAGAACACCGCGCTTCAAGCTATTTGGTTTCCCGTTTCTCAAGATAAACTTTATCAAAAGTATCTTAAGTCTTCGTCAGAATAGGAAAGCGGACTTAAGTAAAAATTACCGAAAATTCTATTCAATCAAGGGTGATTATTGTCAAAATTAACAATCATCAAACCACTAGAATAACCCGTTGAAATAACGCAAAAATCTCTTATTTTTCGTTATTTCCGGTGCTGTGGATCAAATCCAGCTGGCTTCGTGACCATCCCAGTAGTAGATCTTGTCCTGCGGGGTTTTCAGCATCGGGGCTTCGAGTTCGGGTACCTTTTCGAGGAAGTGACGCACAATGCGCAAGACACCCCCATGGGCGATGACAACAGTGGGTTTATCCAGACTGTGGAGCCACTCCCCAACCCGCTCTGCAAGCATCTGATAGCTCTCGCCATTGGGCATGCAGGTGGTCCATTTGTCCTTTTCCCGCTCCCAGTAGAGCTCTGGTTCGCGCTCCTTGATCTCTTCCAGTGTCCAACCTTCCCAGTCGCCGAAGGAAAATTCGATGATCTTGTCTTCAAACCGAACACTCTTTGCCCAGTCGCTATCGGTCCAGCCTGCCGCCTCCATGACGAGGGCCAGCGTCTGACGGGTGCGTGTCATCGGACTGCAAAACAAGTTGGTGTGCGACGGATCTGGCAGGATTTCAGCCAGCACACGACCATTGCGGCGCGCCTGCCCCTCTCCCTTCACATTGAGAGGAATGTCCTTTTGGCCCTGATAGCGATATTCAGCATTCCAGTCGGTTTCACCATGGCGAATATAGTAGAGTGGCGGGATAGGCATCATTTCTCCTCGGGGCCGCAAATGGGGCTGGTTCGGTGCATGCGAAGCGTCGGGCTTCGGATCGCCTCTGCATCGTTGGGCAAACATAAGGGCATCGTCGGCTGCCCCCCTTTGGGGACACGCGCCACCCTCTTAATTGTCACGATCCGATAAATGCCTGTCGGCTTGATGACGTCTTTAGGCCAAAAAAAACACCCGTGGTCAACCGACAAATTCGGAAGACCACGGATGCAAAATGCGGCAGCTTGCCACTTACCCTTTGATGGAGCCTCTTTCAGCCCCGGGTCAGAAGCGGATCAAACCGTGATATCAGGCGCGTCAACAGCCTTCATGCCAACAGCATGATAGCCAGCATCCACGTGATGCACTTCGCCGGTTACGCCGCGCGAGAAGTCGGACAGCAGGTAAACAGCAGAATCGCCAACTTCATCGGTGGTGACCACGCGACGCAGCGGAGAGTTATATTCGTTCCATTTCAGGATATAGCGGAAATCGCCAATGCCGGAAGCAGCCAGCGTCTTGATCGGGCCTGCGGAGATGGCATTCACGCGGATCTTGTCCTTGCCCAGATCTTCGGCCAGATATTTGACGGACGTTTCCAGAGCGGACTTGGCAACACCCATGACGTTATAATGCGGCATAACTTTCTCCGCACCATAATAGGTCAGGGTCAGCATGGAGCCACCATTCGTCATCAGTTTTTCAGCGCGCTGTGCAATCGCGGTGAAGGAATAGGCCGAGATGAACATGGACTGGGTGAAGTTTTCAGCCGTGGTGTCGATATAACGACCGGTCAGCTCATCCTTGTCGGAATAGGCGATGCAGTGAACGACAAAATCGATGCTTCCCCACTCGTCTGCCAAGGTCGCGAAGGCTGCGTCGATGGTTTCACCTTCGGTCACATCGCAGTGTCCCACCACAAAGGCGCCCAACTGTTCGGCGAGTGGCTCAACGCGCTTCTTCATGGCATCGCCCTGATAGGTCAAAGCCAACTCGGCACCGGCATCACTGCATGCCTTCGCAATGCCCCAGGCAATAGACCGGTTGTTGGCAACACCCATGATCAGGCCGCGTTTGCCTTTCAACAATTGTGGTTTGTCAGACATAGAAACCCTCTTGATTCTGTCATCGCGAACGACTCGCGTAGTGTCTGCGCTCTAACGCAATAATCTGTCAGAGGCTTATAGGCGGGATGGCCGCTGTGCGCAATCTGCTAAGGTCCGGGTTTCCAACAGGCGCAGAAGCCGCGCCAATAGAGAATAGCAGGTCCCACGACCGGCCTATTCGTGCCAATCAAGTCCCTGCTCCAAGGCCCCGAGCAATCCATCTCGAGATTTGTGGAGCCTTTATCCACCATGTTGCGATAAAATTGCAATGCCTAAATGGCTGTGCCGATGCCGCAGGCTGCTCAATATTTGTTACAGTTTCTTAACCACCACCGATCGCCTCAGCACCGGCAGATGAGAAGCAACAGGTCTGTAGGCACTGGCAGCAAGCAAGACTGAGCGGACCAACAAGCCAGCACACCGAACTCAAGGCATGCAACCAGACACACAAAAAGATGTGAGGCGCCGATCTAAATCGGCATCTCACATTTCCTCATGCTCTTTCGCACTCATTCACAGTGCCGCACGTTGGCCGCTCTCTACGCATTTGCCTTTTCAGGCGATCGCAGAGATGGGTATCGCTCCGCTTGGTTGATCTGGCAGGAAATGATATCCGGCCAGAACCCCCTTCAATGCGATATCCAGACGGTGCTGTAGATCGAAATTGCGCTCGCTATTCAGCCAGATCTGCCCCATCCCGAACAGGATGGACAAAATGATGTTACTCACATCATGCGGATCGAGATGATCATCAACCTGCCCCTTGTCCTTTGCGGCCGTGAACAGCCGCTCAAGCGTGTAGGTCAATTGCGATATGGCACATTTATGCGACCGGCCGTCGTGTTCATCAGCGGGCATTTCGGCCTCGGCCGCGATGCTGCGCTGACAAATCAGGGTCAGCCATACCCCGGGTGAGCGCTCGAAGCTCCCTCCCATCTGGGCAACGACATCCTGAATCAGATTCGCCGGATCGCTCCACATCTCGGAGCGAGAGATCAATAACTTGAGTTCATCGATCACACGAAGATTAGCTTCTTCGAGAATGGCACGATGCAACTGTTGCTTTGACCTGAAATGCCGGAAAATTGCCGGCTGTGAAATGCCTACTTTGTAGGCAAGTTCTGTTGTTGACAGCGACAAGTGTCCTGACACAGCGATACAGTCGAACGCTGCGTTCACGATCTCAAGCTGTCTTCGAGCACTGTTCATACGCTGAACAGGTCTCTTTCTTGAAGATGAACCCATATTAGGCATCCAGCTGTCCCCTTGCTGTGATGCAGACAAATAGCAATAACGAATATTTTATAACTATCTATTTCGCAAATGCTATGAATTATGCGCAAAACAGCGATAATATTTTGCTTTATTCTGAATTTTGGTCGTGCGCATACGATTACCCTGTGCGTAACTTATTAAGTGGCGAGTTGGTAACTTCTAAAACTTCCGTTGCATTACAATTCGTTCCGAATCGTCATTTGTTGCATTGCAGAAGCTCACTTTCTCATCATGGCATCATCTCGAAGACGAAAAGAAAAGAGGCCCGAGAAGCCAAAAATTCATTCTTATGTTAGGCAATTTTACTTATCTACATCCCACATTCAAAATATCACTTGCCTGCTGCGCCTACCAAAGGTCTTAAGCAGTTTTACAAGACTTCTTTTCACATCAGATGTCTTCTGCTAGGGTCTGGACCATATACCCACCTCTTGGTCTAAAAGGCCGGTTTCCCGGCGAAGACCTTGCCTATCAAGTGACGTTGCAAGTGACCAATTCATCTATTTCTCCAAAGCCTGTGGAGCCAGCCCGGCTTGACAGTCACATCCTTGAACAATTCAAAGTGCTCATCGGCGAGCAGAATTGCCTGACTGCTTCCGCAGATACAGACCCCTACTGCCGCGAATGGCGTGACAAGTTCTTTGGCAAGACAGCCCTCGTGCTCAAACCCGGATCGACCGAAGAGGTCAGCGCGGTGATGAAGCTTGCCTATGAGCAGAATTGCGCGATTGTGCCACAAGGGGGCAATACCGGGCTCGTCGGGGCCCAAACCCCCGATGCCAGCGGCAACCAGATCATTCTCTCGACCGAACGGCTCAACCGTATTCGCACCCTTGACGCCGATAGCAATGTCGCCATTGTGGAAGCTGGTGTCGTGCTGGAACAGTTGCAAACAGCGGCCGAGGAAGCCAACCGCTTGTTTCCGCTGGCGCTCGGAGCGCAAGGCTCCTGCCAGATTGGAGGGAATCTATCCACCAATGCCGGCGGCACCAGTGTACTCTCCTATGGTAACACCCGCGACATGGTGCTTGGCATTGAAGTGGTGCTGCCAGATGGGCGCATCATGAATTGCCTACGCACTCTGCGCAAGGACAATACGGGCTACGATCTCAAACACCTTTTCATCGGAGG
Organism: Cohaesibacter marisflavi; assembly: GCF_963665895.2. Classification (NCBI taxonomy): domain Bacteria; kingdom Pseudomonadati; phylum Pseudomonadota; class Alphaproteobacteria; order Hyphomicrobiales; family Cohaesibacteraceae; genus Cohaesibacter; species Cohaesibacter marisflavi. The sequence continues at coordinate 2,208,245 of NZ_OY762534.1, forward strand.
AGAAGGCACACTGGGCGTCATCACCGCTGCTTCGCTCAAGCTCTATCCGCGACCAAAAGATCAGCAGGTTGCCATTTTTGCAGTGGAAACGCCGGAGAAGGCCTTCTCGTTGTTTGATTTGGCGCGGGATCATGCCGGGTCCATGCTCACCGGCTTTGAGCTGATGCCGCGCATGGGAGTGGAATTTACCATCAAACATGCCCCCGGTGCACGTGACGTCTTGGAAGCTCCCCATCCCTGGTATTGTCTTTTGGAAATCTCCATCGGCTCCCCTGCTGTCGACGGGCGAGCTCTGATAGAAGCCATTTTCGAGGAAGCCTTTGAAGCTGGCTTCGTAGAAGATGCCGCACTGGCCGAAACAACACAACAGGCGGCGGATTTCTGGCGTTTGCGCCATGGCATGAGTGAAGTGCAGAAGCATGAGGGCGGATCGATCAAGCATGATATCTCTGTTCCCGTCAGCTCCATTCCTGCTTTTCTGGCGCGGGCTCTTCCTGCCTGCGAAGAGGCCATTCCGGGTTGCCGCCCCGTGCCCTTCGGCCATATGGGCGATGGCAATCTGCATTTTAATATCTCCCAGCCATTGGGCGCGGATCGCGAAGCTTTTCTGGCCCGCTGGGAAGAGATCAACACCATGGTTCATGCGATTGTCGTCGATATGGGGGGCTCTATTTCAGCCGAGCATGGCATTGGCACCTTGAAGCGAGATGAGCTGCCAGCCGTGAAAGATCCGGTCGAAATGGATATCATGCGGCAGATCAAGGCGTTGTTTGATCCCAAAGGCCTAATGAATCCGGACAAGCTGATCAAATCCGCCAGTTCTTTTAAGAAAGACCAAGACCAATGAAAAAGCTTGTGGTTTCTGATCTTGCAGAAGATGAAATTGAAACTGTTGTATCGCTCTGGCAGGAATGCGGTCTGACACGCCCCTGGAACAATCCCTACAACGACATTGCCTTTGCCCGTTCGAATGACAATTCGGCTGTGCTGGTTGCCCGACTGGAGGAAGGTGGCCCCATTGTCGCCTCAACCATGGTGGGCCATGATGGTCATCGCGGCTGGACCTATTATCTCTCTGTTTCGCCGGAGCATCAAAGCGCCGGTCTTGGCAAGGCAATGATGAAGGCCGTGGAAGACTGGCATCTGGCAAAGGGAATCTGGAAATCCCAGTTGATGGTACGCACCGGCAATGAGAAGGTTATCAGCTTCTATGAATCTCTGGGCTACAATATCAGCGCAACGCAGTTGCTTGAACGCTGGATTGATCCTTCCAAACGCGGGGACTCTTGAGGCTCAGCCTTACGCTGCGAGGGCTCGACGCTGGTTTGGTGCCGGGCTGGCTCCTACGGCATGCTATCTTCTGGGACCAAATATGAGAAGAATAATCCAGACCGGAATGATTACCACCATTCCAACAATAATGTTGGGCACCAGCCAGATGACGAGCCAGTTGACCGTCAGTTCGACGGCGTCGGTCAACCGATCGATATAAATCGCCATACCCGGAAAGAGATCACGGGTTGTTATGCCAAGAAAGCCAAGCACGGATCCGGTGATCAAAGAGGCAAGCAGAGCCTTGGCAAATCCGGATAACAGTCTGGCGATGCGCATGGATCTCTCCTCTTGTCTCGATCTATCCCTTGGCCGCTTTTTGGGAAGAGCAGAATCAGCTCAAGCTGCGGCTTCATCGCATCCTATCGCAACAAGGTTAATATCAGTTAACCAGATCCGCCGCCTTCCGACCTCGACTTGCAAAATCCTAGGAATTGCGAGCAACGGAGGCCGCAGGATCTCAAGGCTGGGTGGATGTATTTTTGATGGAAAGCCCGGTTTCCGGATCGCTCAGAACCAGAGGCAAAGCAACACCGCCGATGGGGCTGATGTCGCCTTGAGGCGCTTGGGCATTATCTCCGGATGGGGCAATCTCTGCAGGGACACCGGGCGCCAAGATCTCTTCATCAGACGGCACAACAGCATCCTTCACCTTGCGCAGAGAAATGCGTGGCGCATCAAAGGAGCCGCGCAGAAGAAACGGGATTTCCTTCTCGGGAGGCTCGGAGGAATGGGTCGCCGGGTCAGAGCTTTTATAGATAAACAGTGTGCCGGGGAAATTCAGCTCACCTGTTGCAAAGCCATATTGCGCCGCCCCCAGCAACGCCCGCTTGCCCGAGGTTAGCCGCAGTCCCTCGACATCAAGCTTCTGATTGGCCACTTGTCCCCGCACCGACAGCACATCAAAGCGGGCATTTCCTGCATGCAATTTTTCCCTGTCGAGGTCCTTCTCCTGTTGCAAGGCAGTCTCGAAGACATCCATATCGAAATGCTGCAACTCGCCATCCGTCAGCACCACCGACAGGGAGCCATGTGCATCTGCCAATGCATCGCTAACATGGGTCCCCTCTGCCTGCAAGTCGACCTCAACCAGAGCTGTACCATTGAGAAACTCATTGCCGAACATTTCCCGCGTAAAGCCGCCAGCCGAGACGCCATTGGCCTTGGCCCGCAAGCTACAGATCATAATGGACGGATCATCGGGCTTCTGTCGCATATTGAAGGTAGCTTCCAGCCGACCGCCATAGGCATAGGCCTCGCCGATGGAGAAAGATACCTGATTGTCGCGCGTCATAAGAGACGCGGCAGCCTGACCGAGATTAACGGAGCCAAGCTTCAGATCGGACGACGAAATGCGAATGTCGAAATCGACTTTTGCGGCCTTGCTCTTTGTCAGATCATAGGCCATCAGGTCTTCAATGCTCTCGGGCACACGCACGAACTGGCCCAGATCCAGATCATCACTGGCCAAAGTCCCCTGCACCATCGGACGTTCCTGCCGGAAGTCCAGTTGGAGAACGCCATTGATCTGATTGCCATCAAGCTTTACGTCCAGATCGGATAACGCAATGGACGCACCAATGAGATTGGCCCGGGCAGACAGGGAGGCAGCCCCCAGATCTCGATCAGAAGGCAATGGTCGCTCCAGCCACTGCGCCAACGCGCCCAGCGCCGGGGTATCAAAGGAGAAATCCCCTTCAAACTGGAAATTCGAAATGGTTGCAGCCGAGCCATCAAAAGAAACCGAAAAGTTGGGCGAGGACAGCTTCGCGGAAAGGGGAGAAAGCCCCCCGGCAAACAGCTCCATCGGCTTACCTGATTGGGCTCGCAGGTCGACCTTTTCCCCGCGCCAGATGGCGCTGCCATTGATCGAAGCAAGATCTTCGGTGCTTGGCCAGTCAAACATCATGTTGACGTTGGAAAAGCGTTCTTCTTCGCCCGTCGTCCGGTCCTGATAATGAGCGACCCCTCCGGTTATGCGAAAATTGCCGAGGGTCACGTCGGAAAGCGTCAGCCGGCCACTGTCATCGTCAGTCTTGAATAGGGAACCCTTGCGCAGATCCCAAGAGAAGGCACCATCCTTATCCTTTATCAGTTCCAGTTTCGGCTGCATGAGATGGAAACGACGGACTTCAAAATTGCCAAGCAGCAGCGGCAGCCAATACATTTCGGCGCGCAGTGTCTGCGTGGAGACCAAAGGTGGCTCGCCCCCCCCGAGCCCGGATGCAATTTCCACGTCCCTGAGCTTGACGGTCAGATAGGGAAAAACCGTAACAACCGGCTCGCCGCTCACGGTTACTGGAAGTCCCATCCAGTCAGAAATCTGCTCGGCAATCTGCTTCTTGACCACTTTCGTGTTGATCAAATAGGGCGTGGCCAAGACCAGCCCGATAATCACAACAAGAAAGGCCAACAAGCTCCACAGGATACGGATCCGTATGGTCTTTGTCATTTATAACCCGTTCTTTCAAAAGGGATCACATATCTGAAGCGCACATCATGCTATGCCCAAATCAGGCCCATGTGCACGGCAAGCTGCTTCTGGTCCCGCGCGCCTGCTTCTGATTGATCCTCATATCACCTGATATGCGACGCGGACACCAAGCTGACATCGTCGCCAGACAAAGGGCCCGAAGCCTGTTGCTAAAGAGCATTCGGAGCTCTGTCAGGTGGTGGCGTGACAAAATCACAGCGATAGTATTCAAGTCCGACAAGCACCATAAAGTGCCCATAATTCGTGCACATACTATCCAGTCTGCTGCAAATTGTACAAATTAAAATGCAAGCTAGCTCTGGTTAACAACAGGGAAAGCCCCATGGCAGGAGCATTCACAAATGGAACCTGCAGCTTTCAGCGATTTGTGGCGCATTAAAATGAAGAGACACCTTTTCAGTATTTGATCAAAAGAAACCCCTGTGTGCATTTTCTCACGATCTCTGAGGAAAAATAAATTCACTTATAGTAATAAAATTCTCTTTTCTCAAATGAAACAGTTGTTGATCACATGTCCAAATTGTTAAATTTTAATTTCAACAACCCCACTCGCTCATAAATTAAATTTCTCACATTAGAAAACTTGTATATTACGTATACTCCCTAAATCATTTAGTTTTTCTGATTAGTTATTCAATCAATCCTTGCCATAACACACTTATTAGGCGCACAATAAACCAGCAACACGTTGTAATTCTGAGTATTTCTAAATAAGCACTTTTATGTATTAACTCTTCATTTCTAATATAATTCAATTTGAGAAAATAATACTTCAAATTTGATGTAACTGCACTGTATATAAGTGCCTGACAGCTTCGGCGTGCATCTTGGTCCAAGCGCCTTTTGGACTGAGGTGGCCCCGAAAAAAGCGGACGGGAATAAGTCCGCATATTCCGCCAACTATCCCGGCTTTGCCGGGATCTTTTATCTTTCCATGTCATTGTCAGGTTTTATGCCAGCTTAGCCTTGCATGGAGCGGCTTGATGTGCGGGAAAGAAGAATGACCGGCACGAGCCCTACCGCCACAATCGTCAGCGCTGCCAATGCCCCTTTCTCGAACGCTTCTAGCGACGCCTGACCATAGACCAGCGTGGCCAGCGTATCGAAATTGAAGGGGCGCAACAGAATGGTCGCTGGCAGCTCCTTCATAACATCGACGAAAACCAGCAGAGCGCCGGAAATCAATGAAGGCCGGATAAGAGGCAGGTCGATCTCCACCAGCGTGCGCCAGGATGATCGACCCAATGTACGTGAGGCAGCCTCCAGATTGGGAGATATGCGCTGCAGACCCGTTTCACCCGCTCCATAGGACATGGCCATGAAACGCACGCAGTAAGCATAGAGCATCGCGGCTCCGGAGCTGATGAGGATGAGGCCCGTCGCCAGCCCGAACCAATCGCGCATGCTTGCAGCGATGAGATTGTCCAACTGAGCCACAGGAATAAGTATGCCGACTGCCAGCACGGTTCCCGGCACGGCGTAACCGATGGATGAAAGGCGTGTGACGGCGCTGACCAGAGCGCTCTTCTGGGTGCGGGCGAAATAGGCCAGAGCCGTTCCTAGCAAGGCCGTTAACACTGCGGCAAAACTTGCCAGAAAGAGCGAATTGCCCATTGCGGCTAGAAAATCGGCATTGAGATTATCGCGCCAGTGAAAGAAGACCGAGCGCATCAGGATAGAGGCAGGCAACAGGAAGCCAATCAGGATCGGCAAGGCACAGGCCATAACAGCCAGCCCTGCTCGCCACCCACCAAGGCGGAAACTGGGCAAAGACTGATAGCGCCGTGTTGTGGTAGTAAAGCGCTGCTCCCTCCGCCCGCGCCGCTCAAGCCAGAGCAACAGAAGAACCACCAACAACATGACAGTGGAGATTTGTGCAGCCCCTGCCAGACTGGCCCTGTTGAGCCATGTATCATAGACACTGAAGGTCAGCGTCTTGACGCCGAAAAACTCCACCGCACCGATGTCGTTGAGGCATTCCATCATGGCGAGCGTAACCCCGACCACGATGGCCGGGCGAGCCAGAGGCAGAGCGACAGCAAAAAACAGCCGCACCGGCCCGGCCCCCAATGTGCGCGAAACATCCAGTGCGCAGGCCGATTGCATCAGGAAGGTAGCGCGCGTTGTCAGGAAGACATAGGGGTAAAGCACGAAGCTCATGACCAGAATGCTACCGGGCAGCGAACGCACCTCGGGAAACCAGTAGTCGCGCGCACTCTGAAACCCGAAGAGCCAGCGGATGAGGCTTTGCGCAGGACCGGAATAGTCAAACATATCCACCGCAGCATAGGCCACAATATAGGTGGGAATGGCCAAAGGCATCAGCAACGCCCATTGGAACAGTGCACGACCGGGGAAGCGGCACATTGTTACCAACCATGCGGTCGAAACGCCAATCAGCGCCGTCAAACTGCCCACCCCGAGCATCAGCCAAACTGTTGTCATGACCGAACGCGGCAGAACGGTTGATAACAGATGCGGCCAAACGTCACCGGCATCGCCAAAGGCAATCACGACAAGAGACAGGATCGGCGCAATCACCATCAACAGAATGAGAGCCAGCAGCACGAGGGCCACCCGCGATGTCCCCATAACACGGGGAGACACCCAACCGGAAAGCCAGCGCTTTAACTGCGAAATCAGTCCGTTGGTCGTGATGGCGGATGCTGCATCATTTGACTTGGTCATTCATCCTCCGCCCCCCCCCTTGGGGAAACTCCTTATTCTTGAAGACAATATCCATATTTTAAATTCCCCTCATTTTCAAGCGCAACCCCAACGCCCCCAAGGCTTTACAAGGCTTCACAAGGGGTGAGCCCATTGCATATGAGCCATGCTGGCTGGAAAATCACTCAATCGCCTCTTGCGATTGATCGCAAATTAATTATTTTGCGTAAGGCTTGGGTCACTGACCCGAAACTCCCCTCCAGCTTCTATCGTTTCAAGCGCGTTTCGTTTCAAGCCTTTGGGGCTTTCCACCTTCCCTGAAATAGTCTTCCATGGCCTGCATTACAGCCATGAGATCCTGCAAGTGTCCATTGCCATGCCTAATCAATATCTTGTGCTTGTTCTGGTGTTCGTCGGTTCCTTTTCCAATGCAGCAACCGTACCCTTCATGGGCTTGTTCATCATCGAAGACTTACAGAAGTCTCCCATGATGATCAGCCTCTATTCTCTGGTGGCCACGGTGTTGGCGGTTACGGCAAATCGCTTTGTGGGCAAGAAGATCGATCAGGGCTGGGACATCCGCAAGCTTCTGCTGGCCTCCATTCTTTGCTATCTGGCAGCGATGAGCTCGCTGTTGGTGGTTACGAGCTACTGGACACTGGTAACAATCTTCGCAGCCTGTCTGGCGATTGCCAACTCGGCCATTGGCACTATCCTGAGCTTTGCCCGCTTCTATTCGGAGCAATCACATCTCGATTCAGCCAAGTTCAATGCCCGTGTCCGTGCCATGATGTCGCTGGCTTGGATGGTTGCGCCTGCGCTCTGTTTCGCTCTGGCCAGTGTTTATGGCCACATGATCGTGTTCGAGCTGGCGGTCGCGGTTGGCTGCGTCTGGCTTCTGACCTGGAACATCACGCTCAAGCACCCATTTCGACGCACCCATCCGGCCCATGCAGATTCGTCTGCGGCCAGCGCTGCCGCCACCAGCAACTTCAACTTCCCGCTCTGGGCCGCGACGGTTGCCTGCTTTTTCATTGCGCTTGGCAACTCGCTGGCCCTGTCCTCAGCTCCGCTTTTCATGATCAAGGAAGCGCATTTGCCTGACTATGCGCCGGGTCTGTCGATCGCGGTAAAATGCTTCTTTGAGGTGGTGGTCATTCTGGGCACGCCGGGCTTGCTTAAAAAGATGGGCGTGCGCAATGCCATGATTCTGGCAAGCCTCATGGCCGTCGTCTGCTATAGCTATCTCTCCACGATCAATTCGTTGACGGAAATGTCTATCGCAGCAGCCATCGAAGGCACCTATTTCGGTATTTTCGCTGCGGTCAGCATCACCTTCATGCAATCCTTTGCGCGCGGCTTCATCGGCAACGCCATGGCGCTTTACACCAACTCCATGTTCCTTTCGGGGCTGGTTGGCGGTTCGCTGATGGGGATCATCGCCAGCTATTTTGACTATCGCACCGCAGTGCTGTCCGCCTCCCTTGCAGCAGTTGCCGGTATCATTACGCTGGTTGCCACACGCCGCACGGACGCTGCCGCCGAAGAGCTTCCAGCCTGATCATGACGCAGCAAAAGCTGCGGTTTCAGACATCCCAGGGGCGAAGACCTCCCCAAAAACAAGAGTGCCACGACGGATAGAAACCGTCGTGGCACTTGCCATAAAGGATCAACCGGACAAGGTGGAGAATGGGAAAGGGACCAGCTTTCCACATAAGTTTCTCCGATTGATTTTATGTACCGTCCCACATTCTTGTCTTTCCGGGATAAACCCGATAAGCATAAGAGTGTTCACTTGATGACGCATCATAACAAAGGGACCAGCTTTGTTATGGAGCCACCTATGCAGGACCGCTAGGGGATGCGCTTTTTGCAGTCAGTCGACGCGAGAGGACCAGTATCGCGTCTATCGACCGCCAAGCGCTTTATTGGCGAAGGGTCACTCCAAGGAAAAAGCAGTAGGACCAGTACAACTCACCTTGTTTGGCAGTGAAATCACGCTTGTTCCCCTTCAGCCAATTCGGGAAATTCTTCTCCTTAAAACTCAGTTCCTTTAAAAGGGCTGCCTGACTTGCTGGCTCAGCTCAGTTAGCGCCAGCGTCGAAATCAACGATATCGACCAGTTCAGAGGCCTCTTTGCGTGCGTCGGCAATCTTGGACAGCTCAACCGAGTCCGGTGTAAAACTGCCCCAGCTCATAACCAGTTCAGATGGCTGCACGCCTTCTTTGACCGGATATTCGAAATTGCCTTCCGCATAGATTTGCTGGGCTTCTTCCGATGACAGGAATTCCATCAGTTTGACGGCGCTTTCGCGATTTGGTGCGTGCTTGGTCAGCAACATGCCCGAGATATTTACGTGCGTGCCACGACCATCGCTGTTGGGAAAAAGAATGCGGACCGACTCTGCCCATTGCTTCTGCTCGGGTTCTTTGTCGTTGGTCTGCATCTTGCCCATATAATAAGTGTTGCCGAGTGCGATATCGCATTCACCGGCATAGACCGCCTTGACCTGCGCACGATCATTGCCCGTCGGGCGGCGCGCCAGATTGGCTTTGACGCCTTCCAGCCATGTCTTGGTTTCCTCGGCGCCGTGATGCACGATCATCGAGGCAATCAGGCCGATGGTGTAATCATGTTGACCGGAACGGGTGCAAATGCGCCCCTGCCATTTCGGATCAGACAGCTCTTCATAAGTGATACTGTCCTGCTCGACGCGTTCTTTGGAAGCGTAGACGACACGGGCCCGCGAAGTGAGGCCAAACCACTGATTGTCACCATCGCGGAAATGGGCCGGAATGTTGGCCTTCAGGGTGTCGGAGACCACTGGCTGCGCAATGCCCTGCTGGGCTGCCGCTTGAAGACGGCCAACGTCGGTGCTCAGCAACAGATCGGCTGGAGAATATTCGCCTTCTGCCTTGATCCGGGTCTCAAGCCCCTTGTTGGCAAAAATCAGGTTGGTGCGAATGCCGGTTTCCTTGGTGAAAGCCTCAAGCAGAGGCTCGATCAGGAATGGCTGCCGATAGGAGTAGATATTGACTTCATCTGCGGCAAAGCTCACGCTTGCAGATGATACCATGAGTGCGGCGACGCACACCGTCGCACGGAAGGACTTTTTCATTTCTATCTCCAATGTTGGGTTCAAGGCCCAGCTCGGTGTTCTTGTAGTAAAAACTGATGCGAATTGTTCGCAAAGTCAATCAAAAAGGCATAACAAAACAGTGTGTTATGGAAATGAGCGGTCAAAATATTTTTAGAATTTTTCAAAACGCAGCCAATAAGTCACTTTAATTGTTGCCTTTCATTCTCATAATTTAGATACCGAATTCCCCTTATTTAATTGTTGAAAATTTGGCTCATATTTTTGTCGCGCCCTCTCTTTTCAACCCTAAGCTATGAATAAGACCGGGTGCATGCTCTGCGTCATATGCATGGACTTGTGGAAAGCTTGCACGATTTTCCATACCATTGTCAGCCGCTTTGGGGTAAAGCTGCCCGCGACAGTTTGGAGATATCAATGCCCGTAAAATCCGATGCCCCACGCGCCTGGCAACGCATGCTCTCTGGCAGGCGGCTTGACCTGCTCGATCCTTCCCCGCTCGATATCGAAATCGAGGATATCGCCCACGGCCTTGCCCGTGTTGCGCGCTGGAACGGGCAGACCATCGGCGATCACCCTTTCTCCGTAGCCCAACATAGTCTGATCGTGGAAATGATCATGCGGCAGAAATTCCCGTCTCTGCCACTTGAAGCCTTGATGATGGGCCTACTGCATGACGGAGCAGAATATGTTGTTGGCGACATGATCTCGCCCTTCAAGTCAGCCATCGGCGCGGACTACAAGCGTATAGAAGAGCGACTGGAAACAGCAATCCATATTCGTTTCGGTCTCGCTCCCCACCCCACGGCAGCCCTCAAAAAGCAGATAAAACAGGCCGATCGTATTTCTGCCTATTTCGAGGCGATCCATCTGGCCGGTTTTGGCAAAGTGGAAGCGGAGCAATTGTTCGGAGCGCCAAACGGTCTAAAAGAAGCCGAGCTTCCCATAGCGCCGTGGAGCACGGGGGAGGCTCAAGAGGCCTTTCTTGAGCGCTTTCACACATTGCGCAAAGCGCTGGAAGGATGAAAGAAGCCAAGCGCCGCCCGGAGCCGATGCGGATGCGTGAGACGAAGGATCTGCGACCAAATGGTGAGCGCCCTGTAAGCGCACCGAAGAAGAAAAGCTGCTAGTCTGCTATGGACCCTCAAGGGTGATTTGTCAGGACAAAGAAGCACAGTCTACGCCTGACGCAAAGACACCCCGATCATGGATTGGAAAACCAGCACCCTCTCCAATATCAAGATCGGCAAAAAAAGGAACGGTCAGTTCGATGCTCTATGTTTGCTCTCTATCCAAGCTTGAAAAGGTGGTTGAAGATGTCAAAGCCTCCCACCTGGTCAGCGTGGTCAACCCCGAGATGGAGGTCGAAAGGCCGCGACGTATCGCCAAGGAGAATCATCTTTTTTTGGGCATGAATGACATCGCGGCGACCATCCCGGGCTTTACGCTGAGTTCAGAGCAGCAAGTCCAGCAAATGATCGACTTCTTTCGCCACTGGGACCGTAGCGCTCCGATGGTGGTGCATTGCTGGGCAGGCGTCAGTCGGTCAACGGCTTCAGCTTATATTGCAGCCTGTGCCTTGCGGCCCGAGCTTGACGAAATGCTGCTGGCGCAAGACCTGCGCAAAGCCTCTCCTCCAGCGACGCCAAACCGTCGGCTTGTGGAACTGGCCGATCATCTGCTTGGGCGCGACGGGCGCATGAGTGAGGCGATCAAGAGCATTGGCCGCGGCGCTGATTGCTATGAGGGCAATGTTTTTGCCATGCCTCACATCCTCTGAGCGGACTCTGAGCAGAAACTGTTTTCATTCAAATCTCTATGCTGTAGTCATAAGACAATGCCAGTCTGTTGTGTCTGCTCTTGCGGCCATGGCAGCGGCGTCCCTGACAGCGAGAGGATATAGTGGATCAGGAAACCGACACCGCCTCAATGATCTCCATTTCGGTCGGCCTTAACGCCGCCATTATCGCCGTGCGCGACCTGACGCCGATGGTTCTGGAAGTGCATCTGCCCCAGAGCATGCATCACAAGCCGAGCGATTCCCTTGCTGATCTGACACAAGACCCTGCCTCCTCTTCTCCAAACGAGCCCACTTCGGCAAATCAGCCCTATGACTCGCAGGCTTCCTTGCCTTTCGGGCCGTTTGATCCTGCCCGTCACCGGACGCTGGAAGCTGGCCTGCGTGGCTGGGTGCGCAGGCAAACGGGCTTGCGGCTCGGCTATGTAGAACAGCTCTACACCTTTGGCGACAGGGGACGCCGGATGGAAGCGCATGAAAGCGACATACACGAGGTATCCATCGGCTATCTGGCGCTGACGCAACTGGCCGAGGCGACCGAAGACGGTCCGGGTGGACAGCTGGAGCAATTCGGAGGGCGGTGGCGCAGTTGGTATAGCCATTTTCCATGGGAAGACTGGCGCGATGACCGCCCCGCTCTGCTTGACGCCCAACTGATTCCGGCCTTGCGCAAATGGGCAGCCGTTGCGCCCGATGATGGCAACAAGCCTTTGAGCCCCATGCAGCGCTTGCGCCTGTCCTTCGGCATTGATGGTGCCGTGTGGGATGAAGAGCGCGTACTGGAACGCTATGAGCTGCTTTATGAAGCGGGCCTTGTGCCCGAGCATTATCGCGACCGGGGCATTGCCCCTTCCCCCGATGCGTTGCTCTTTGGCCAGCCGATGCAGATGGATCACCGGCGCATTCTGGCCACAGCCATTTCGCGTTTGCGCAGCAAGTTAAAATATCGCCCCGTGATCTTCGAGCTTTTGCAAGACAGCTTTACCCTGACCCAATTGCAAGAAACCGTGGAGGCCATTTCAGGCCGTCATCTGCACAAGCAGAATTTCCGTCGGCTGGTGGAACAGGGCCAATTGGTTGAACCAACCGGAGCGACCTCTACTCGCACGGGTGGCCGCCCAGCCAAGCTCTATCGCTTCCGCCGCTCGGTTCTGGTCGAACGCCCGGCCCCCGGCCTCAGGGTGGGCGGCAGCAGCAAGATGGATGCGAGCTAAGGGACACCTGATGATGAAGCAAGTTCGCGGCAAAGGAAAAGGCAAACAGGGCTCCCTGTTCGACATTGCATCAACCAGCGCAGGAACCGGAGCAGCCACCGGACCAGACTTCACGCTTGAAGAAGCGGCGATGAAGCAATATGGAGGCCTTGTGGCAGGCGTTGATGAAGTGGGACGTGGGCCTCTTGCTGGCCCAGTCGTGACTGCCGCCGTGGTGCTTGATCCTGATGCGATCCCTCAGGGGCTCAACGACTCCAAAAAATTATCAGAGGCCAAGCGGGAGGCCCTGTTCGAGGCCATCTGTTCCAGCGCCCAAGTGTCGGTTGCCTCGGCCTCACCGCGCCAGATTGATAGTCTCAATATTCGCGGTGCGACGCTCTGGGCCATGGCGCGCGCGCTCAGTGGTTTGGCCATTCCGCCTGCCTATGCCCTGTTTGACGGGCGCGATGTGGCTCCCGCCTCTCCCTGCCCCGGCATGCATGTCATCAAGGGGGATAGCCGCTCGCTCTCTATCGCAGCAGCCTCTATCGTGGCCAAGGTGACGCGGGACCATCTGATGATGCGCATGGGGCGCGCCTTCCCCGGCTATGGCTTCGAGACCCACATGGGCTACGGCACCAGAGCCCATGTGGAGGCCTTGGACCGGCTCGGTATCACGATCCATCACAGGCGCAGCTTCCGCCCGATCTATGAACGGCTCGGACCTGACAACGCATAAATGCGGCGCACAAAAGAAGCGTCAAAGAGGTGGGGCCTACCAGCCACCACCGCCGCCGCCGCCACCACCGCCGCCAGAAAAACCGCCGCCTGAAGAACCTGATGAGGACGAAGCTGGCGGAGTCATGGCGCTGGAGAGATCTGTGCCAATGGCATCGGTGATTTGTGCCAGAGCTGCCGTCGGGTGGGCCGCACTATAGGCGCCGACATACCAGATCGGATGATAGGCCCGGGACGGAGGCAATTGCGAGAAGACCTTTGCCTCGAAAGTCTTGGACCATTTGCGTTCCACCCCGAGGGCAATGGCATAGGGTAGCAGATCTTCATAGAGCTTTGGCGTCAGTTCCGGCATATCGGCCGCATTGGCCTCGTCCACCTGTTGGGCAACGGTCACCGTCATAAACAGCTTCAGCCCTTCGATCTTGTCCATCACCTGTCGGCCAAGCTGCGTGGGGGCTTTCATCCATTGATAGAAGCCCAACGATAGCAGCCACATGAAGAGGATCAGAAGCACTGGCGCTATGGCCAACTCACTCCAGAGGCCCGGAATGATATTTTCCTGCCCAACAGCCAGCACATAAAGGCTTGTTCCGGCCAGTGCCGCCAGAATGAGCCCCTTCAAGGCATTCTCAAGCTTGTGGGGCAAAAGGGCCGTAACACCCATGAACAGGATGGTGAAAACAGCGCCTAAAAACGCCAAGACCATCACTTCCAGAATAGGAAATTCAAAAGGCGGAGCCCAAAAGCTTTTGAGGAGGAAGTATAGAGCGACTGAGACGACAGTGATCAGCAAGCCAATAAAAGAGCGCCCCATATTTTCGTGATAGTAGGTCTCGTCGGTTTCCTTATCAACGGCACTGGTGAAAGCCGACATGATTTTGCTCATCTGCTTATATTCCATGTCTGCCAGCTTGACTGTGTCACGCCCGTCAAACAGGGCCTTGAACAGAGCCTTCTCGCCCACCGGCAGGCTTTTGACCGCCGATACATGCCGCTTTTTGCCTGCCACCGTAACACCGGGCGCATCCTTGCGAATGATTTCGGCGCTCTTGCCGACTTCCCTGATTTCGATCAGCCCCTTGATCGCCATGGAGATCAGCGCTGCAATGAAGGTCTTCTGTTCGCCCTCTTCAAATTCTCCCATGCCCTCGATATAGCTGGCCATCGCAGGCGATATCGCCTCCGGCGCGCGGTAAAGAGGAATGATGGCACCGGCATCCGGGTCGCGCCCAACTTTCACCCACGAATAGACAAGCCAGATAAAGGTGACGATGGCCCCGAACAGAACCACATAAAGCGGACTGTTATCAAGAAAGAGACCCACTGCCTGTTCGCTTTGGCTTGGTGCAGCGATCACACCCTTTGGCCAGGCGACGGCAACGGCCATACCCTCGCGGGGGGCAAATTGGCGAGTTGCTTCCAGGCTGATTGACCGGTCAGATTGATCCGTGACCGTGTAGCTGTTGCCCCCTTCGCCATAGCGGCCCGTATAGGCAGAATATTGCAGCACCGACGCCCCTTGAGGGAGTTGTACCGTCACGCGGGCCCGTTCGATCGGAAAAGCCCATTCGGTGCCAATGGCATTCCAGTAGATCTCGTCATAGTCATCAAAGAAGCCAATCGAGTCTTCGACACTGTAGGAAATTTCGTAGGTGTGCAGCCCGTGTTGCAACAGAACATTGGCATCGCCAATGCGCAGGCGGAAATACCGCCCCTCATGGCTTATCTGATAGGGTTCATCCTGCCCATCGCGGCGGACCGTGCTGACCTGAGGGTTGATATTCACATAGCGTCCATCCTCACGCCGATAGGTCTCCGGGATATCGCGCAGCAGGCCGCGTTTGATCTGCTCTCCCTCAACATACACTTCGATGGTTTCGGTAATATCGACGGAGCGATCCTTATTGACGCTGATAGCCACCTGATAGTCGGCAATCCTCTCTCGCGCCAGAGCATCCGCTCCGGAGCCTGCGAGCATGAGAAAAGCGACGAGAAGCAAATGAAGTGAGAATCGCAGTGGCATATCTAAGTCCCTTTTCGGACAGCCGCATCGGCGCAAACATATAACGAAACGCACCTGGCAGCCCAAGTGCGATATGTCAGATCAATAGGCAACAAGAGCCCGCGCCGGGCTTTGCTGCGGATCGGAGAATCAGAATTTTACCTGAGGTGTTGCGCGATCTTCTTCATTCTCAACCTCGAAATAATCCTTCTTGGCATAGGAGAAGAAGCCCGCAACGATGTTGGAGGGGAACTGATCGATCATTGTGTTGAGGTTACGCACGGTGCCATTGTAGTAGCGGCGGGCGAGCTGGATTTCATCTTCCACGCCGGAAAGTTCCTGCTGCAGATTGAGGAAGCCTTCGTTGGCCTTCAGATCGGGATAGTTCTCGGCCACGGCCATGAGATTGACCAGGGCCTTGGAAAGATTGCCCTCGGCCAATGACCGCTCCATGGCGCCACCCTTGGAGGCATTGGCAGCACGGGCACGCATCTCTGTTACCTTTTCCAGCGTCTCGCGTTCATGGCCCATATAGCCCTTGACGGTTTCCACCAGATTGGGAATGAGATTGGCGCGACGTTTCAACTGCACGTCGATTCCCGACCAGCCCTCATTGACCATCTGTCTGGTCTTGACCAGTTTGTTATAGATGGAAATAGCATAAAGGCCCAAAAGAACCACGATCCCCAATAGGACCCAACTGATAGCCATGATCATGTCTCCTGTGAATTGGCCAGCCTTGCAGCAAACAGGCCTTCATGCGGAGAGTAACCCAGATGGCACAAAGTGCAAGCAAGAGTTGACATGGAACACAGCAATTCCTGTGGCTCTCACTCTTTAGCCCAAGTCTTGCCCGAGATGGATGCAAGCATAGACAAGATGCTTTAGGATTGTTCCAGAGACCCGACAATCGAACTCGAAACAGTTAAGGGGTACCATGCCATGACCTGCAAGAACAGACATTCGTTCTCTCTCTTGCGCGAGAAGCTTATACTGTGGTGTGATGCCACTGGTGTAAGATTTTTTCTGGGGTTTACCTTTCTGATTGCTTTTAGCGCATGGTCCGCACCGTCTCTGGCCCAAACCGTTACAGAAGAAAAGCCCATGTTGCTTAGCGAGCATCCTTTGTCTGAGAGCCTTTGGCGTATGAAGACCGGCAAGCGAGCGACGCCGGAAGTGCTTAATGATGCCATAGCCATCGCCGACTATCTTTTGCTGGGCGAGAAACATGACAATCCACGTCACCATGCCCTGCAAGCGCACATTATCGATGAAGTCGGTGCGCTAGGCCGTGAGGCGAAAGTGGTTTTCGAAATGTTAGAGCCTTCTCACCAGCCCCTCGTGGATGCGGTAACCAGATTTGCATATCGCAATCGCGCGGCTGATAACGCCAATTTGCCCGAGCGCCTTGCAGCTCTGGGAGACGACCTGCATTGGAACGATCGCGGCTGGCCCGACTGGAGCTTTTATCAACCCATTTTTGCCAGCGCGATAACCCACGCCATGCCGATCTTTGCAGGAAACCCTGAGCGATCAGATCTGCGCGCTTTGGGAAAGACTGGTAAGGTACCCGAGCGTCTTCGAGAGGATCTGAAATGGGACACCATCTATGACAAAGCTCAGAGCCAGAGCCTGACAGATGAATTGGTCGCCGCCCATTGCGGTATGATCAGTCGGGATGCTGTTGGCCCCATGATGGAGATGCAACGGCTCAAGGATGCGCATATGGCCCGCGCCATGCGCAGGAGCCATCTGGACGGGTCCCTCGCCATTCTTGTGGCAGGCAACGGCCACACCCGCAAGGATCGAGGCGTGCCGATGTTTCTGGAAGCAGATGCCCGCGTGGTATCGATAGGTTTTGTCGAGGTCGCACGGGGAGAAGACAAGCCTTCGTCCTATGCTGCTTTTGACGCGGCCCTTTATGACTGGATCTGGTTTACGCCGCGGGTGGATGAGAAAGACCCTTGCGATAAATTCAAGGCCCAGCTTGAGGCGATGCAGACTGGCAAAAAGCAGAAAGCCGACCGATAGGTGGCAAAGCGCGGCGCGCCGAACCGACAGTTATCCACGCAACTCATGGACGCGCCTGTCCAATATATAACCCAAAGATTGGTTCTGGCCCCTTCCTTTGCCCAGACCATTCAAATGCTATTTATCACGACAATACTTCGTTAACACTACCGCGTGGAATTACCTAGAAACACTAGAAATAATATTATATCGACGTGCCTATTAATCAGGCATTTAGGCATCCTTGTCATTTTTGCTTTTAATAAAAATCAAAAGACTTCGGGTCTTTTAAAGACTGTCAAGGAAACGCATGCTATGCGGCGCATTCTATTCGCTTTCGTTCTGCTTCTCGTCCTGCCTTTGCACGCTCAAGCGCAATCCGGCGCAAGCTGGACCGTGCAGAAAATCACAGGTCTTGCCTATATCGCCCAGAAGGGTGAGAAGGCCATCAAGGTGCGCAAGGGGTCTGTGCTGCATCCCGGCCAGACACTATCGACCAAGAACCGCACGCGCCTGTTGCTCATCCGGGGCAAGGAGCGGATGCAGGTCGGCCCTGATGCTATCATGGCCATTCCGCCCGCGAAATACATCCAGTCTGGCAAAACCGTCATTCTACAACAAAGCGGACGCATCCAGTTGACCGTCAATAAACAGGACGTAAAGCATTTCTCTGTGAAGACGCCCTATCTGACCGCTGTGGTCAAAGGCACCGTCTTTACCGTCGATGTGGCACAGAATCGCGCAGAGGTATCAGTCAACCGTGGCCGTGTGGAAGTCTCCGACGGAGCAACCGGCAACACGACGGAAATCACGCGTGGGCAGAAAGCGTCTGTTACCAAGGCCGCATCCGGCAAGACGAACATGACGGTTCAGGCCAAGGGCAAGAAGCCAACCATCAAACAGATCAAGTCGAAGATCACCAAGCCGAATTTCTATGCAACGGTTCAGGTTAAGGGCAAAACCCGGGCCTTGAAGGCTGGCAGCAAGACAGCGACGACATCGGTGGAGGAAGCCCGATCGGAGCTCTCAAGTTCAACCTCGTCCGCCTCAGCGAATGGCAATAGCGGGAATGGGCGCGGAACATCGTCAGCATCGAGCAGCTTCTCCAGTTCTAGTGATGACGACAATGATCACAGCAGAAACAGCGCATCATCAAGTCACGCCAACGCAGCATCCAAGCAGAGCAATGCCGGAGGCAACGGATTAAGCAACAATGGCAAGAGCAATGCCAACAGCAATGCATCCAGCAACAACGGCAAGAGCAATGCCAACAGCAACGCGTCAAGCAACAATGGCAAGAGCAATACCAACAGCAACGCGTCAAGCAACAATGGCAAGAGCAATGCCAACAGCAACGCGTCAAGCAACAATGGCAAGAGCAATGCCAACAGCAACGCGTCAAGCAACAATGGCAAGTCGGGCAAAAACAAATAGACCGACGCCATCGCTTGAGAACAAAAAACCGGCCTCAATCACCTGAGGCCGGTTTTTTGTATCAATCCTGTTTGCTGATATCGGTCGCGATCAGCTCTCGTAGCCAAGGCCACCGGCTTTGGTCTTGAGGAAGGCTTCACCGCAAGACTTGGCCAATTCCCGCACGCGTAGAATATAGCTCTGACGTTCAGTCACCGAGATAACGCCACGCGCATCAAGCAGGTTGAAGACGTGGGATGCCTTGATGCACTGATCATAAGCTGGGAAAACGCAGTAATGCATGCCAGCTTCACTGCCTGCTTTCTCGCCCTGCTCAAGAAGAGACCGGCATTCAGCTTCCGCATCCTTAAAATGCTGGAACAACATTTCGGTGTTGGCATATTCGAAGTTATGGCGGGAATATTCCTGCTCGGTTTGCAGGAAGACGTCGCCATAGGTGATGCGTTCTTCGCCATCGCGACCATTGAAGTTGAGGTCGTAAACATTGTCCACGCCCTGCACATACATGGCCAGGCGCTCCAGCCCATAGGTCAATTCACCAGCGACAGGTGCGCATTCAATGCCGCAGACCTGCTGGAAATAGGTAAACTGGGAGACCTCCATGCCATCGCACCAGCACTCCCAACCAAGGCCCCATGCACCAAGGGTAGGGCTTTCCCAGTCGTCTTCCACGAAGCGGATATCATGGATGGAGCTATCAATACCGATCGCCTTCAGAGAGCCAAGATAAAGATCCTGAAGATTTTCCGGGCTTGGCTTCAGCAAGACCTGAAACTGGTAATAATGCTGCAGACGGTTCGGGTTTTCACCATAGCGCCCGTCAGTTGGGCGGCGCGATGGCTGCACATAGGCTGCGCGCCACGGACGCGGACCAAGCGCACGCAAGGTGGTCGATGGATGGAACGTACCGGCACCGACTTCCATGTCATAGGGCTGAAGAACTGCGCAGCCGTAATCGGCCCAATATTTCTGCAGCGCCAGAATCATGCCCTGAAAAGAACGTTCTGGCTGCATGTGAGGGGCAAGAATGTCGGTCATCTTCCTAAAGTGTCTCTTTTAAAGTGGAAAAATTCAGTACTCGGTGTCCCGAAGGCTCGAGCGGACCCTAATGCAATCGGGATCATAAGAAAAGCGCGATTTTGCGCTGTGATTATCTTCTCGCATCCACCGACCGCTTAGGGCGCAGGAATATAGCGAATTTCCGCTGGACCAGCACAAATATATTCGCTACGCTCTCATTTAGGCAACATCTCCTTGCTTTTCGATGCCAATATGAACGCTAAATGAATGATGCACTCAGATTTCATTCAGGTTCGATGCATTATAAGGCCGCCAACGCGATCAGGAGATGCGGCGTTTGCTGATCCGACAAGAAACTTACTCCCAATAGCCACGAACTTCTTGGTCCGGTTGTCCTTGCTGACAGCCGAGCCAGCGATCCGCCTTTGGCTCCGCTTAGACTATGCAACAGCTTTCGTCGTCCCCAATGTGATAGCTGACGCGCACTGGTTTCGCGGTGAAATTGCCCTTCCAAGCGTCCCCCAAACGCGCAATGTTCCGAAGGTGGATCGCAACAACTCTTTTTGGTCTAGCTCGTGGGCCCACTTTGGCGCCTAGGCCTGCCCCCTTCCCCGATTACACTCATTCCGATAGCCAGATATCTGCTTCGCCCGGCGTTTTGAGCAAGGCAGCAATGACGAAGTCGCTTTTTGCATATTTCTTCTGGTATCCATCGCGTCTTTTCTTTAGATGCACAGGAAACAAGTTCTATAAGCTCATTTCCACGGATGCCAATCGGCCATGACCAACAAAAAGCCCAGCGCAGATAACAAAGATCCCCATAAGAATAGTGAGAAGCATAGCCTTCTGGACGATGTGCAAGGGCTGACATTCGGTGTCTTTGCCTGCTCTCTGGGTATGGTGTTTCTGACCCATCTGGGCTTTCTGACCGGACAGACTGCAGGGCTTGCACTACTGATTTCCTATTTGACGGATTATGATTTCGGCACGGTGTTCTTTCTGGTCAATATTCCTTTCTACTGGTTCACCTATCATCGCATGGGCATGCGCTTCACCATCAAGTCTGTCATCTGTGTGGTTGGCATGTCGGCCATGATGAAATTCGTCTCCCCTGCCATCAGCTTTGAGCATCTGGATCCGCTTGTTGGCATTCTCGCCTTCGGCGCCATGGTGGGGGCCGGGCTTCTGGCCATCATTCGCCATGAAGGTAGCTTGGGCGGCGTTGGAGCGATGGCCGTGACCATTCAGGAATTCACCGGCTTTCGGGCTGGCTATGTGCAGCAATTGCTGGATCTGGCGATTTTCGCCACCGCGCTGTTTTTCTTCCCCTGGCCAATCATCGCCTGGTCGGTTCTTGGCTCTATCGTGCTCAATTCCATCATCGCCATCAATCACCGGCGAGATCGCTATATCGGGCGCTAGGTTGGTATCGAGTGGGCGTCGGAGCTCTCTGGCCATGCTTTGCATCTTGACAGGACAAGCTGTTAGGCCATTCAATCGGCTCACGCTTGATACCGATTTGCCAAAGACCGACAGGAAAGACACCCATGGCCTATTCCCATTCTCCCGATTCCGATGCGCCCCGCTCTTTCATTCCGATGAAAATTGCCATCATGACGGTGTCCGATACGCGCACGCTGGCAGATGACAAATCCGGTCAGACCCTCGTTGACCGTTTGCAGGCTGCGGGGCATAGCCTCGCTGACAGAGCCATCGTGAAAGACGATGTCGAGGCCATTCAGGCGCAAGCCAAGGCGTGGATTGCCGATGAGGGCGTGGATGTCATCATTTCAACGGGAGGTACCGGCTTTACCGGCCGCGACGTCACGCCGGAAGCCATGACCCCGCTGTTTGACAAACAGATGGATGGCTTTTCGTGGCTGTTCCACAAGATCTCGTTTGAAACAATCGGCACATCGACCATCCAGTCTCGAGCAACAGCAGGACTGGCCGGCACGACCTTCATTTTCTGCATTCCCGGCTCAAGCGGTGCCTGCAAGGATGCATGGGATGGTATCCTCGTCCATCAGCTGGATTACCGCCATCAACCGTGCAATTTTGTAGAAATCATGCCCCGCCTTGATGAGCATCTCAAACGGGCCAAGCTGCGCTCATGAAAAAGGCCCCGAATGGGGCCTATCCTCTACAAGACTTACTGCCGGTCCTTTGGGCGCAGCCTTGCGTCAGGCAACCTCGCGCAAGGCTGCGCCCATGCGGCGGATCGCATCAAAATCGCTGAGCGGTGTATTCATTTGCGGGAAGGCTTCCATGCTGGCTGCGGTCATGGCTACATAGAAGCTGTCGACCTGTTCATTCTGCTCCAAATCGCGCAGGGTTTGCAGAGCTTCCGTGATATTCTGACAATCGGAATAGCAAGGTGTACCAGATTGCGTGCACCAGGCCAGCTTCACATAGGCGCCAAAGCGTGGCCCTGAAAGATCACCTTCATCGATCTGCTTTTTGGCAAAATCAGCGATGTCTGCAACCAATGAATCCAGTACAAGCAAGTCCGTCGACATTTTAGCAATCCTTCGTCCCCAATAGCTTTCAGCCTAAGGAGAGATGCTTAATAAAGCATTGAAGGATACCCATGCCTTGTATTTTTGTTAAGCATGGACCAAAAATAGAGGTGTAATCTGGCTTTTCCGCAACCGAACCCGCGCAAAAGACCGTCATCACCAAAGAAGCAATGACGGCCTCATGCAAATTGCAACAAGAGTTGGCATAAAGCCACACTCAGGCGGGGAGAGAAAAGTCGGCATAATCTGGCAACTCAATGCGCAAGGGCACGCTGCCTGCCGTCAGAGCCAATCCATCCTTGAGGGCATCGGCCACCCGATCCAGCCGCACAATGGCCAGAGCGCGTTTGTCGAGCATAGCCCCGACTTCGCCGACCGGTTTTTCTCCGGCAAGGATTTTGGTACCAGTCGGGGGAATCGGCATATCCGCTTCAAGGCGCACCAGACGTTTGCGGGCGGTGCCTCGATGCTGCATGCGTGAGACCACCTCCTGCCCGATATAGCACCCTTTGCCAAAATCAAGACCACCCAGCGCGTCCATATTGATGTCATGAGGAAATGCATCATCAAGAGAGAAATCAAGACCGGCCTGCGGCACAATGGCCGCGATATGGCGGGCCAGATAGGCATTTTCCAATTCGGGTGAGGTTTGCCACTGGGCGCCCTCACCATAAAGCCGCCAGCCAAGTTGATCGGACCGGGTGTCACGTAGCGCGCGCGCATCCTTGTCAGCATCGGCTACAAAGGCCACACCAACGCGTTCGCTGCTTTCCTCTATCGTCACATCGGAGCGCATCCGATAAAGCGTCATCTTCTTGATAAAGGTGCCCAGCTGCTCCCTGTCCAGATCAAAGCGGAACTGTCCGTCGTCTCGCGAGAGCAGAAAATCGATGGTGATTTTCCCCTGCGGCGTCAGCAAGGCTCCGTGACGAAGCTCCCCCTGTTTCAGATCATCCAGATCGATCGTGATAAGCCGTTGCAGCAGACTTTCCGCCTCGGAGCCGGAAAGTTGAACCACAACACGATTGGCGAGATGAAAGATCTGATCCTGAGGCATAACACGTTCCTTTTCCTGTCGGCGCATTACGGCCCGCAAGCCGCATTCTAAACAGGAATATAGGATAGACGAGCGGTCAATCCAACCGCCCGTTCAAAGAGGATGCTGCTCTTACCAGGCTAGGCGTGTCATGAAGCCGACCGTTTCCACGTCCTCATGGGTCAGACGCAGGCTGACGCGATCATCATCAGGCGCATCCATGGGGCCGAAATCCTGCGCATGAATGCCCGCTGTGATGAACAGGGCATCAATCTTCTGATAATGGCCACCGCGCATATCCGTCGGCATGGCGTCGCCAATGATCAGAATGTCGGACTTGGCAATCGGCGCTCCGTTGATCTCGGTAAACTTGGCAAGAGACGCCTCATAGATCGGGGCTTCAGGTTTGCCTGCCATGACGATTTCACCGCCATAGGCCTCATAACGGTCGGCCAATGCACCAGCGCAATAGACCAGTTTGCCGCCCTGATCGGCAATCCTGTCGGGATTGACGCAGACAAAGGGCAGATGCCGTTTGGCAAGGCGATGCAGAAGGGCGTCGTAATCGTCCGGCGTCTCAGTGAGATTGTCCAGAAGACTGGTGCAGCAGATCATCTCTGCTTCGTCTTCCCCTACGAGTTCCAGCCCGAGGCCTTCAAACAGCGGCAGATTGCGCTCGTGGCCCAGATGGAACACCTTCTTTTTGCCGATCTTGGTAAGCTCGGCTCTTGTCACATCGCCCGAGGTGACGACCGCATCATAGCAGTCACGCGGCACGCCGAGGCTATCGAGCTGCTCGCAAATCTGGGCAGAAGGGCGCGGCGCGTTGGTGATCAGAATCACCTTGCCAAAGTCTTTGCGGAAGTTGCCGAGCGCTTCGACGGTGCAGTCGTTGACAGTTTGCCCGTTGTGCAGAACACCCCAGATGTCGGACAATAGTCCCTTGTAATTCGGCGCAATGGCTGACAGGCCAGCGATGCGGGAAGACATGGCAATCCCTTCATGTCGAGAAGTGGTTTCAGGTTCTCCCTCTTGTCTCTTGTTAAAAATACAAGGTCAAGAGGCAGATGATGCCCTCTATCGCAAACATGTGCGCAAAAATGCCGCGCCTCATCGATGTCACCTGAGGGCGATCAGGACACTTCAATATATTGGCCGCGATCCGTTCCCGTTTTCAGGCCGAAATCATCGGCCGCAGGCAGGCGATCAGACTGGCCTGCGCTGCGTTGTGGCTGCATGCGATCCTGAGCGGCGGCGCGAACGGTTGGCGCAGCTCCGTCACCGGTCTGCCCCGATGCTTCGCCCGGAGCAATCAGGCCTGCAGCCTCGGCCAGAACGGCGCGGAAGTGATCGCGAGTTTCGCTGTTGTTGGTATCCTCGGCGGCCATGGCGCGCAGGGCCTCGGCTATGCGCGGATTTTCTCCCAGCGTACGCTCAGCCCCGTTGCTCCCTGCTCCGGCCGTCGGCTCGTTGGAAAAGGAAGCCGGTTGAGATGGACGTTGTGGCGCGCGTTGCGCCCCTGAGCCATTTGACATACGCGATGACGTGGCCGATCGGGAGGACGGGGCCGAAGGCGCCTGTAGGCGGGATTGCTCTGGGAACTGGGACAGGCGATCAACAGGCGAAGCACGGTTTGGTGTCGGTTCATTGCCGCCCCCAGACATGCGCGCCACCTGCGAGGGGCGTATCGCCGGACGAGGGGCTGCAGCGGCCTGTTGCTGCTGAGAGACGGTTCCTGCTTGCAAGGGGCCTCGCATCGTGGCCGGATTGCCCTTCAGTGCCTTGGCTGGCGCGAAATGATCCCCTTGGGCCAGATGCACATTATAGTCGATCAGATTGACCAGATCGCGCTCGCTTTCAACATGGGTGACAATCAGGTCCATGCCTTTGCGCGAAAGCAGGCGAGAAAAGTCGGCAGGGTGAATATCAAGCCCGCGACCGGCTTCCCGATGGGTCAGGATCGGCGCGGCGATCTTGGCGAATTTGACGCCTTTCTGGGCGAACTCGTCAAAGCCGGCAGCCAGATTGGTGACGCGGTCTACCGAGAAGCGGAAGCCCATGGAGCTGAGCAGCTTCAGGGTCTCTTCTTCCATCAACCCGAATTTGCGCAGATCAGCCTGCGAGAATTCAAGAATCACATGGGGGGCCAGATCACGGTTCTGATCGAACAGATCCCGCATCAGGGCAAAGAAATCGCTATCGGCAAGGCTCTCCAGCGCGAGATTGCAGAACAGCTCCACCGGATGGCCCCGATCTGACAGACGGCGCAACAGGCGGAATGCCTCATTGACAGCCAATCGATCCAACATGGGCAGGAAGCCGTTCTGGCGACAGACCGGCAAGAAGATGTCTGGCGTAATCACCTCGCCATCGTCGGTCTTCAGCCGTGTCAGGGCTTCGTAATATTGCGGTTTGCGCATAGGCAGGGCAACGATCGGCTGCATGAACAGTTCGATATGGCCAAGGGCCAGAGCACGACGCACCTTGGCTTCGTCTTCCGACGTCACCGGTTGTTCCCTCGTCTCTGCAAATGGGCCAGTTGGACCTCCATCTGTCGCTGCGGGTGGCGGCGACGGGCGGTTCCCCTGCTCCTCGGCATAAGGTTGGACATGAGATTGGGTTGGCGCTGGTTGTTCCTCGGGTTCATCATACCGACGCGCGGGCTCGGAATAGCTCGGTGCAACGGGCTGGGCCACAGGCTGGACGGGCTTCTCAGCCGGTCTTTCATGTCTTGCGGACAGAGAGCGCGCGTTGGCGCGCAGATGTTCCTCCAATTCCTTTACGGAACTGGTGGCGGCAATCAGCTTGGCGTTGACCTCGGCCACCTGCCCTTCGCCCTGCTGCATACGCTCATCGAGATCAGCGCAGCTCTCGGCCAGTTGCTTGACCAGCGTACCTATCACATCCAGCTCTGCCAGAATGGGTTCCACCTCTTTTTCAAGGCGGCTAGCTACGGTACTATCGAGCTCGCGCGCCATTTCGCGCACATCCTGCACTTCCTTGGTCAGGGCCAGTTTGAGGCGAGTAAGATCATCCATCTGCTCATCGAGCATCATGCGATCACGCACGCGGGAAATCTGGTAATGCACCAACAGCAGCGTCAGCAGAATACCGAAGGAAAAAGGCGAGGCCTCAGTTATGGACAACCCGAGTTTGAAATGCAAAATGGCGCCGACAGACAAAGAGATGGCGACCATACAAATGGCGATAAAAACGGCCCCTAGCCTTTGCATGTTTTCATCTCCGTTACAGGCATTTCGTGGCCCCGCTGCTTTACTAGTTACATCTTCAGCTTCGCGGGGCGATCCAATCGCCTTACTCGCTGCCGCTACTCATCAGGCACGAAGCCCATACTATCCAAATTCCAGCCAGCCCTGCGCCGCTGCAAAAGCCCTGTTCGAGTGCCCAAGGCGACGAATCAAACCATTAACACTTCGTTAGCGTAGTATGCCGGAGGGGCAGAGAAAAGTGTTTCACGAGAGGGTGTGGGCTATTTGCGAATGCTTGCACGCTTTTTCGCTTGCCTCAGAATATAAAGTTGGTGATCAAGGCCCACATTTTTCGCCTCAGCAGCTGCGTCTGACGGAGCACGACCTCATGAGAAAAGCTGAAACGGGAGAGGACAAGCAGGCCGGGTCTTCTATTGCTGCAAAGCAGTTAAGCTCTTGAAAAAATAAGCTGCCCCGATCAAACCGCCAAACGGCGATTGAAACGGGGCAGCTGGAGGCGCAGTGAAGGGAAGCCACATTCACCGCGCAACAGGAACGATGCGGCGTGTCCCTGCTATAACCCTTTTAAAAACCGGAAAAACCGGTCCATTAACCTAATCGGGTTGGCTCCTAAAGTGATTCCGTAGAGAGTACAAATGATATCTTGGGCTAAAGATAGAACATTTTTAATTTGCTCACACTTATCCAAAAATATCTCACTTAATCATGTGTTAAAGACGCCTGCTGCCAAATATAAGTATACTGAATATCGAGTATTGTTATGCAGAAGACACTTTAAGCAATGCTCCTGTCAGAATAGAGATAATTGGGCCTCGTTTCTTTTTGGGGCTGCAAAATGTTTCAAGGATAGCCGTGTGCGTCGGGTGTTATAACCAAGCTTTCTGCACACAACATCAACGCGCTTATGAAGAAGCTCAGCAAAAGGCCCTGTTCCTTTCATGCGCTGCCCCATTCGACTGTCATAGTCCTTGCCACCCCGCATGGAGCGCAAGACATTCATTACATGGCGGTAGCGATCAGGATAGTGATGCAGCAGCCAATCCTGAAAGAGCGGACTGACTTCATTGGGCAGGCGCAACAGAATGGTGCCTGCTTCCCGTGCCCCGGCTTCATAGGCTGCAGTGAGAATGTTTTCTACCTCATTGTCATTGAGCGCAGGAATGACAGGTGCAACCAGGACTGATGTGGGAATGCCCGCTTCAGCCAGCCGCGAGATGGTTTCAAGGCGTCGTTTCGGGCTCGCGGCACGCGGCTCCATGGCGCGGGACAGGCGATTGTCCATCGTCGTCACAGACAGAGCCACCTTGACGAGATTGCGTTCATTGAGCGCCTTTAGTTTGTCCAGATCGCGCAGGATCAGCGCAGACTTGGTGACAATCGCCACCGGATGGCCCGTTTCCTCCAGCACATCAAGAATATCGGGCATCAGGCGATACTCGCGCTCCACTGGCTGATAGGGATCGGTGTTGGTGCCAATGGCAATCGGGCGCGGTCGATAACCAGGGGCCGAGAGTTCCTTCTTCAGCTGATTGGCAGCATCGGGCTTGACGAAAAGCTTGCTTTCGAAATCAAGCCCCGGCGACAGCCCCATATAGGCGTGGGTCGGGCGGGCGAAGCAATAGATACAGCCATGCTCGCAGCCGCGGTAAGGGTTGATCGAGCGGTCGAAAGGGATGTCCGGCGAGTCATTACGCGTAATGATGGTGCGGGCCTTCTCTTCCTGCACCTCCGTGCGCAGAGGCGGCAGCGGCTCTTCCCCATCCGGGTAAGACCAGCCGTCATCGACCGGTTCTGTCTGGTAGGGCTCGAACCGTCCCGTCTTGTTGGAACGGGTTCCCCTGCCGCGAATGCGTTTGCCCTTATGCAGGCCGGGGTCAACCTGAAAACCGACAAAGGGATCTGCGTCCTCCAATCCTTGCTTGCGAGCGGTTGCTTTGGCGGCGGCCATGCTCATCAGTCTCCATCGCGTCTCGCGTGCGCTTGCGAGCGCCCGTCGATTCTGTTAGCGTTTTGTTCTGAGAGAATGATGCGGCAGAAGATAGAACATAGCAAGAACAAATTTTTGTCTTGCATCGCTGATGCACTGTCGATGCG
Source organism: Cohaesibacter marisflavi (assembly GCF_963665895.2). Classification (NCBI taxonomy): domain Bacteria; kingdom Pseudomonadati; phylum Pseudomonadota; class Alphaproteobacteria; order Hyphomicrobiales; family Cohaesibacteraceae; genus Cohaesibacter; species Cohaesibacter marisflavi. The sequence goes on from NZ_OY762534.1 coordinate 2,236,910, forward strand.
CTGCTGATGCAAAAAAGGGGCCGCAGCCCCTCTTCTCACCATGCCTTTATTTCGTAGGCTTTGCCCTATTCACCGAAGGTGAAAGTGCCGATCTTGCAGACATCGATATTTTCCTGTGTAACCCGGTCGTCATCTTCAAACACGGCAAGAAAATCGAACATGCAGTTTCCGGTTCCGTCATCAAAGTTGATTTCAACGGCTTCTCCATGATTGAGTCGCTGACCTGCCAGAATATTTTCTTCCCATTCATTCGTGCCGCTGTTGGAGCCATAGAATTCAACGATGGCATATCCGGTCTGGTTTTTGATGGTTACGTTTCTGTCTGCCGCAAAGGCATAGCTTGTCGCAGCGAGGGTCAGGCCGGCAATCGTGGCAGCAAGAAAATTGACTTTCATGATTATACTCTCCCATTCCGGAAGATGCGGTCTGCGCTGCCGCACAATTCCGGATGTTTTCAAATAAGGACGATCCGCTGTTCAAGAACAGATTAGTAAGTAGAAAAGCTCTAAAAAACAGAGATTTAGATTAGAGTGCGTCCAGTAGATTCCACAAATCCGGCATTTCATCAACCGGTTTCTCGGTTTTTGTTGCAAGACGTTAATGGGCTCTTGCCCGATTGAACCTTCATGTCCTTCATCCGCAAACAACCAAGCAAACTACAGCGTAGGGATGAAGCGCCATTTTGTTGCATCGATAAAAGGACTTGTTCACGAGTTGTTATTAAGGTGGGCGCGAACTATGTTTGATTCGACGCCCGGTTTGCGCCAAATGCCAAAAGGGCAAAGTCAATTGCCAGATGGGAGTTCGCACCATGAGCGAAGAAAATGAAAAAAAGTCGGAAGACTCTATGGGCAAGGATGCGGCCGAGGCCCTGTTCAAATCCCGATCCGTCTTCATTTACGGTGAAGTGACGCAGGAAATGGCCCAGAAGGTGAGCGCCCAGTTGCTCGCCATGGCAGCCACAAGCGACGAAGACATCAAGGTCTTCATCAATTCTCCAGGTGGCCATGTCGAGTCTGGCGACAGCATGCATGACATCATTAAATTCATCAAACCGAAGGTCTGGATCATCGGAACCGGTTGGGTCGCCTCTGCGGGTGCTCTTATCTATATTTCCGTTCCGGTAGAGCGCCGCGTTTGCCTGCCAAACACACGCTTCCTGCTGCACCAACCATCGGGCGGTGCGCGCGGTATGGCCTCTGACATCGAGATTCAGGCACGCGAAATCATCAAGATGAATGAGCGCCTCAACAAGCTCTTCTCGGAAGCAACAGGCCAGCCGATTGAAAAAATCGCAGCCGATACCGACCGCGATTACTGGCTTTCTTCTGAAGAAGCCAAAGAGTATGGCCTCGTTTCCAAAATCATCACCTCACACACCGAAATCGGCTAATGGGGGACTTGCATCGTGGGCCGGCTCCGGCGTGCGAGGCAATGATTTGATTGAATTGCTTTTCTGGCAGGTCTCAGGCCTGCCAGAAATATTTTGAGGCTTCCTTTTCCGCCTCATGCCGGGTCATACCGCAATCTTCCAGCACAGCATCGTTAAAGCCGATCGTTTTAAGATCGCGCCGCATCTGCTGACGTTCCTTGCGGCGGCCACGCCACAGAGCCAGCGTCTGTCTCAAGCTTCTTTGCCGCTTTGGCCCATAGTTGGCGATCAAAGCCAGTGCTTCATGATGGCTCATGCGATTGAAATCGCCCTCAAAGCTCGTCTTCATGGCCTTCTCTCCTTCATTGTTTTTGTTATCTTTTGCTATCGGATTCGTCTCGCCCGAGCTAGTGCAATTATTGCGTCTTTTTGGCTGTAATAAAATTGAAAAATACGCACCTTATATGTGAGGAAAAGTGACATGATCCCATGCCCTCACATAAGCAGGAGCTTCAAAAATCCATGGCGCAATTGCCACCCCTTGCCTCCCTGCTGGCCTTTGAAGCGCTGTACTACAGCGGCTCGGTGACGGGAGCGGCCAACAGGCTTGGCCGGACCCACAGTGCAGTAAGCAAGCAGCTTCATCAGTTGCAAGACCATGCAGGAACGCAGCTTTTCGAGAAGCATGGCTCGGGCATCAAGCTCACGCCTCAAGGGCAGAAATTTGCCTCGATCGTTGCGGATGGTCTGTCCGATATTCGCAAGGGCTATGACAGTTTGCGCCTTGAGCGGACGCAGCAGAAAGTCTCCATCAAGGTTAGTTCAACCTTTGCCCGCGTCTGGGCCATTCCCATTGTCGCGCGTTTCAACCGGCATCATCCGGATATCGAGATCCAGATAACCCTTACCATCCCGCTCAATTCCCACTCCTTCGACGGCTCGGTAGATCTGGTGCTTTCATGGGATCGCTTTGTGAGCCCAGAAGAAGCCCACCCGAATGGCACCACCTTGGGGGATGTCCATATCGGGCCGGTGCTATCACCTTCCTACCCGCATCATCTTGAAGACGGACATTTGGCCTTCAAGAACCGCCTTGACCGACGTGGCTCGGAAAGTGGCTGGGCGCAATGGTCGGAGATGACCGGCCTTACGCTATCCTGCGAAAGCCAGCAGACCTTCGAGCTGGCGGGGCTCGCCTATGAGGCTGCCGAGCGGGGCATGGGCGTGGCACTGGCCCCCAAATTTCTCATCGAGAAAGAGCTGAAAAGTGGCACGCTGATAGCGCCTGCCGGCTTCTATTGTTTCAAGGAAGGCCTCATTGTGCGTCCTTCCTCGGAGCGCCCCCAGCCCAGCCAGAGTGCGATGATCTTTCTCGACTGGCTCGCCAGATATGGTCGTCTCGGTGACGATGGCTATCTGGCCGCCGACGTGCTCGACCCGCTATGGGGATAAGTGAGCACCCTCGCCATTGCCCGCCCGTTTTTACCCGCTAGATGGTAGGATGGAACCCCAAATAGATGGCAAACAGCGCAAGGCTTACCACGGTGGATACCGCCAGCGCATTGATCACATAAGCCCTTTCACTTTCAGGTGCCTTCTGCATGAAGAGTGGAATGATGAAGGGGGGTGGCAATATCAGCAGGGTGAAGAAAGCCATCTGGAAGGGTTCGCCAAGGCCGAGCAGGCCACCCAGCACAAACATATTGAGCAGAAGCGCCAATGGCACCAGAATGCCGTAGCGCAGGGCGACCATTTTCAAAACATCGCCCAGCCCCTCGCGATGGATGCGAATGCCATAGCCCACCACCAGCAGGATGAGCGGAATGGCCATACCAGCCAGCAGCTTCATGGTGCCATAAAGGCTTGAGAAAACTGGCGTCGTCTTGATGAAATCCGACAGGCCGAGGCCATTGCACACCAGACCGGCGACCAGAGCGATAACCACCGGCGAGGTTGCAAACATTTTCAGGATCGTTGCCGGATCGCTCTGCCCGTCTCGGCGGATCATCAGCATGGGCGCGAAAATGAACCAGATGAACAACTCATGGGCCAGATCGACCACGGCGATATAGCCCACCGCCTGCAATCCATAAGCGCCACCGAACAGGCTGACCCCGAGCATGCCATATTCAAAGCCGGTCATCAGAAAGGGGAAATAAGGATGGTTGGGAGCCAGTTTCGGCCCGACGATCCGCCCCAGCGCATAAAGTCCGCCGCAAATGGCGGCCGTTACCACGAAGACACCCAGATAGGAGGCCTTCATCGCCATATCCAGAAAGACCGTGAACAGCACACTGGGCAAAACCAGATTGACCACAAGCTTGGTCAGGCCTTCCATGATCTGCGGCGACAGGACATTGAACAGGCGCAGCGACATGCCCGCCAGAATGAGAAACAGAATTGGCAGAATTTGATCAAGAACCGACATGATGACGCCCCTCCCCCACAGGCGACGCTCACCCGCATGACGAGTGTGAGCCCATCAATGCTATTGGTCAGCCAGTTCTTTTGGCAAGAGCCTGCCTTAGCCCATTGGTAGACAAAGCGCTCAGGCAGCTGTTAGCAGCAGGTAAAAAACCGGTTTCTCCATGTCACCCTAGGCCCCTTCTGCACAAGCTGTGCATGCCTGGTGGAGAAATCGCGAAAACTCCACATACCCCAACAAAGAAAAAGGGAGCAAGCCGATATCGGTGCGCTCGCTCCCTTTTCCTTTGTTTCATGAGTCATGGCCGTGAGGATAAGTAAAAAACTTATCCCTCCGGCGAGACTCGCCTGCCCTGTCAGACGTGCCCTTTGAGACCTATCGCTTTTCGCGGAAATCACCGGTTTCGGGATCCTGCTCCAGATCGATGATATCTGCCTCGCGCTTTGCCTTTTCGCTCTCTTGCTTTAGGGCTTCAGCTTTCTGGCGCATCAGTTCGGCCTGACGACGGCGGTTCAACTCTGTGCCCTGCGCGCGAATTTTCGTAAGCAGCTTTGAAAAGATCCAGAGGGCGGCCAGCGCGGCCAACATTACCATCAATTTCGCGATCAACTGCCCTGTTCCTTTCAGCGCGGTTCGTCAGGGATCAAAGTCCTCTGGCGTGATTACAATCCGATGCGGGACCATAATGCGCGTTCTTCGAGGCTTGCAAGGATTTTGTCGGCAGACAGCCCTGCTGCGATGCGATCAACAGGATCGCCCACAGACGCGCCGTGACTTGCCCCCATGGAAAGCGAACTGGAATGGAACAGGCTGAAGAAACCGGAAGACTGGGAAATCAGCTTCAGCTTGGTATCTTCGCCAAAGCGGCGCTTGAGATAGCTGTTCATGTCGCCCAGCTCATCAACGAGTCCATAGTCCAGCGCCTTGTTGCCGGTCCAGAAGGCACCGGTAAAGAGCTTGTCCTCGGATTCGGTCAGCTTGTCGCCGCGGCGACCGCGCACCAGTTCCTTGAAGCTTTCGAACAGATCCTGAAGCAATTCGTCCAGATGCGCCAGATGCTCGGGATTTTCCGGTTTGAAGGGGTCGAGCATCGCTTTTTGCGTGCCTGCCGTATAGATGCGCCGCTCGATGCCGAGCTTCTCGATGGCATCGACAAAGCCGAAGCCGCCAGACACAACACCGATCGAGCCAACAATGGAGCTGGGGTCAGCAACGATAACATCGCCAGCAACAGCGATCATGTAACCGCCGGACGCAGCCGCGTCTTCACAGAAGACGATGACGTCCTTTTCCTTCTCGATGGCCAACTGCCGGATGCGCTCATGAATGAGACGGCTTTGCACCGGCGAGCCACCCGGACTGTTGATGGCAATCGCCACAGCGGGCGCGTCCTTGATATCGAAGGCTTTTTGCAAAGGCCCTGCGATGGAGGCCATATTCAGATGCGACCGCATCGGACCGCCCTGATTGACCATGATAGGGCCAACCATGCGCACCACAGGGATGACTACCGGCTCTTTCGTCCATTTTTCAGGGAGAATGCTGTTGGGAATGGCTTTCCTGATATATTTCATGATTTTCACGGCAAACATCCTCTGGTTACTTGCGGTCGAGGCACAACAAATCTTTTAATAGCTTTTACTTAGGCGGCTGCGGTTGCTATTTCCAGCCCCACCAGAATGATTCTTGTCATAAGCGCAGAGCGGTTGAGGTTTGGTTTCGAAATCCGCTTATTGCATGCCAATTTCCTGTCTTTCCAACAGTCTGCTGTGCTTTTCCCTTTCTTTTGCCTCGTTTGGGTCTTTAGAGTGAGACTTGATCAATCGGTCATCACAACACCGAAACAAGAAGCAAACGTGGATAATTGAAGATATGAGCACACAGCTGACCAATGCCGAAATCAACCATCTGGTGACTTTCCGGCAGGCGCTGCATCGCCGTCCGGATCTGTCGGGCTTTGAGAAGGCAACAGCGCAGACGGTCATTGAGGAATTGCAGAAGCTGTCACCGGACAGCATCGTGACGGGGCTCGGCCCGTGGACAGAGCCGGACGGCACATTGCTTGGCGGCACGGGCATCGCGGCGACCTTTGACTCGGGGCAAGATGGCCCCACCCTGCTATTCCGCTGTGAACTGGACGGATTGCCCATTCAGGAACAATCCGATCTTGCCTATCGCTCCGAGCTGGAAACCAAGGCCCATCTGTGTGGTCATGATGGGCATATGGCCATTCTTCTGGCTCTGGCCATGCGCCTTTCCCGTCAGCGCCCGGCATCCGGACGGGTCGTGCTTCTGTTCCAGCCGGCCGAGGAAACCGGCAAGGGCGCGTCTGCCCTGCTGCGCGATCCAGTATTTGAGGGTCAGGTGCCCAAACCGGATATGGCTTTTGCCCTTCATAACCTGCCCGGCCTGCCGCTTGGCACGGTGGCGCTTAAATCGGGTGCCATGTGCTGTGCCTCTCGCGGCATCCGCATTCTGCTGGAAGGCAAGACCTCCCACGCCTCCATGCCGCAAGATGGCATCTCGCCGGTCGAAGCGATGATGACAATCGCCACAGGCCTCAATGCCCTAACCAATGGTCTTGACGCCGGACAGGCCCTTGATGATAGCTACAAGCTTGTCACCATCACCCATATGAGCGTTGGCGAGCCCTGCTTCGGGGTTGCCCCTGGCACGGGGCAAATATGGGCCACGCTGCGCACCGTCAGTGACGATGTGATGGGCAGTCTGGTGGCGTCCGCCGAGCAGTTGGCAACTCTCGCTGCAAGAGAGGCTGGTCTCACCCTTCAGATCGAACAGGACGACATATTCGCAGCCTGCATCAATGCGCCCGAGACCACAGATCTGGTTGCCAAGGCCCTTGAGGCTGAGGGCATCACAACAGAAGAGCAGAGCGAGCCCATGCGCTGGTCTGAGGATTTCGGCCAGTTCGGCCATCATTGCCCCTCGACCCTGTTCGTGCTCGGGTCGGGAGAAAGCCAGCCACAATTGCATAACCCGGATTTCGACTTCCCCGACAGCCTGACGCCCAGCGGGGCCCGAATCTTCGAGCGCATCCTCCGCGACCGGTTGGGCTGATGGCAATACACGTGGCCAAGCAGGATGATGCCGGCGCACTGGCAGCGCTCAGCATCGAGGTCTGGCTGCATACCTATTGCCGCCCCGGTATTCCTCCGGTTTTTGCGGCTTATGCGCAGGAGACCTTCACGCCTGATAACATGGCAGCCCTGATTGCGGACAAAGACCAGCATTTGCTCGTTGATGGGGTGGACTATGCCGGGCAGGAAGGCCTGCGCGGTTATTTACGCTGGAGCTGTCCTTCAAAGCGACCACTCCCAGCCTGCCCTGCAGCGGAAATTGACACTCTCCATGTGCGCGAGCGCCATAAGGGGCAAGGCATTGGGACGACTCTGCTAGAGGCCAGCTACGCCGACATGCGCAAGGCCGGACATGACGCAGCCTTTCTCGTCGTCAATGCCGAGAATGAGGAAGCGGTTTCCTACTATCTTCGCAAGGGCTTCAAGACACTCGGGGAAAGCTGGTTCGAAATTGAGGACGGGCGCTATCTTAATTTCGTCATGCAGAAAGAATTTGGTATTTAGAGCCCATCTGAAACCTGCACGACCCAATCAGAAGTGCGGCTCTCCTGCATTCCGATAGAAGAGCTGTGCCCTTTGTTGGGCAATCACCCCAACTCAATCGCCGCACCATGGCGGTGAACGGCTTCTATCTGTGCGCCGGGGGTGTCCGAGCCAGCATCATGCAGGGCGATTGTTGGTAACAGGCGGAACGGTGCACGGGATTGCTTTCTGCCCTGAATAACCACCCGATGGGCAGCCTCGCCTTCTCGCGCCGAGAAAGGCTGCACGGTGATGCCGCCAAAGCGCCCTTCCATCAGTTTAAGCAGCGTGGGCAATTCATCTGCCCGTTGGACGACGGTGAAAGTGCCTTTGCTCTTGAGGATGGAAACGGCGGTTCGGAACCACGGCTCCATACCCTCATCGGTCAACATATGCGCCGTGGCGCGTGCCTCATTGGGGGAGGTCTGAAATTTCTCAGGCCGGTAGTAAGGCGGATTGGCGATGACATGGTCGGCGAGATTTTCGACGAGTCCCGCTTCTTTGCGCGGGTCGCCCCGCAAGGCGACATCACAACTGATGACCGAAGCCTCAGCGAGAAAGTCCTTGGAGCGGGCCATGTTGGCCGCAGCGATGGCGGCAATTTCTGGATCGATTTCAACGGCAAGCAGGCGAAGGCCACCGATCCGCGCCGCCACACAGAGGCCCGCAGCGCCCACCCCCGAGCCCAGATCGACCACCAGATCGCCCGGTTTTGCGGGCGTGCAGGCCGCCAGCAACACGGCATCCGTACCCGAGCGATGATGCCCCTTTCTCGGCTGCAGGAGCGAAATGCGCCCGCCGAGAAAGTCATCCTCACTCATTGCGACATCCGCCGGAAGGCCTGCGGCTGCCACAGTCGGCACGTTGGTCAACAAGGGAGCGGGCGCGGCTGAGTTGGAGGGCATGGCCTGTCTTTCTGATATGTCTTGCAAAATGCGTTTGTGCGAGAGGCCTACTCGCCGAGCGACCAATCCGCTTCCTTTTCCAGATCAGCATCGCGCAACAGCTGACGGGCGCGTTCCAGATAATCGGAATCCACCAGAATGCGGCGCGCAATGGAATTGAGAGTGTTGCCGTAAAGCGTGCTCATATTGTGATCAAGAGACTGATAGGGAATACCGGCATCCTTGAGCAGGGCTTCCACGAAGGAAAGGGTCACAGGATTGTTTGTCTTGATGAGTTCTTCCACGCCAGTATCCTTGTGCTGGGACCATTGAAATCAGCTTTGCAGATGGGCCGAACCATAAATTGAAAAGCTTGGGGAGAAAAGAGACTTATAGGCTGGCCAAGCGCCTTTGCAGGATGTTCTCCGGCCTGATTGCCCCTGATCCGGTACATTGGTCCAAGGATGCGCAAGAAAAATGCAGACAAAGGAATAATTTTCAACGTGATTCAGTAACAATTCCGCGCCTGCCCCTTGTCGTTGTCCGGTGACCCGCCTATTCTCGCGACCGAAAAGAAAAGACACAAAATTGGAGCCGCCGCGTGAGCGTTGTCCCACCTCTCAATGAGACAAATAAATCCCAAGCCAGCATTCAGCCGCTTATCGACCTGGTGAAACAGGATATGAGCCGCGTGAATGATCTGATTCTCGAAAAAGCTGGCTCGGATGTCGAAATGATTCCGGAAGTGGCCAAGCATCTGATCGATTCAGGGGGCAAGCGCCTGCGTCCGATGCTGACCCTTGCCGCAGCCAACATGTGCGGCTATGACGACACCACCTCTGCAGGTCATGTCAAGCTGGCCATGGCTGTTGAGTTCATGCATACAGCCACGCTGCTTCATGATGATGTGGTCGACGAGAGCGACATGCGCCGGGGCAAACTCGCCGCCCGTATGCTCTGGGGCAACCAGGCCAGCGTTCTGGTGGGCGACTTCCTGCTTGGTCAGGCCTTCCGCGTGATGGTGGATGTCGGCTCTATCCGGGCGCTCGACGTGCTTTCTACGGCAGCTTGTGTCATCGCTGAGGGCGAGGTTTTGCAGCTGTCCGTGGCTCAGAATATGAAGACCACGGTAGACGATTACATGCAGGTCATCCGCTCCAAGACCGCAGCCCTGTTTGCAGCGGCCTGTGAAGTGGGTCCGATCATTGCGGCAAGCGATGAAGCCAAGATCACGGCCCTGCGCGACTATGGCATGGAACTGGGCAACGCCTTCCAGCTGATCGATGATGCGCTGGATTATGGTGGATCGGCAGCCGCACTTGGCAAGAATGTCGGCGACGATTTCCGCGAAGGCAAGATCACCCTGCCGGTGATCATGGCCTATGAGCGTGGCTCGGAAGAGGACAAGGCTTTCTGGAAGCGGGTGATGGAAGAGCGCAAGGATGTCACAGACGGTGCGCTAGACTTTGCCATGGGGCTTCTGAAAAAAACCAACGCGCTGGAAGACACGCTCAAACAGGCCCGCACCCACGGCGCCACGGCTATTGCCGCTCTGGATGTGTTCGAGGATAGCGCCTATAAGTCAGCGCTTATAGATGCGGTGGAATTCTGCATTGCGCGTGGGCACTGATTTGCTCGGAGAGAGGTGAGCCTTTCCCTTTGCAGACCACAAAAGCGATGGAACGGCGCTTGACAGCTGCTGTCTTTCCAATGATCGGACTGATCTCTGGCCCACAGGGCAAGAGCCACACCGTCCGCATTGACGAATGCAAAGGGTATCCGTTGCAGATCAAACGGTAAAACGGCGATGAGGTTGCCCCTTGAAGACCAATCCACTAGCAAAAATGAGTCTACTTTTTTCAAAAGGTCAAATTTCTGCCACCCGGGTGGGGCATTTTGGTTATTGATTTTTAACATTCTTTATTATGTACAGGGCTAAAGAGTGGGGCTTGCGACAGGGCCTCAAAAAAGCCATGCTACATTCCTAATTCGCTATGAGCCGCATGAATAACGGGTCACAGCCATGACTGAGCGAACCGCGCAAACAATTGCTTGTTTGATTGCTCCGGGCGCTTCTTTGCTTGCAAGCAGCAAGAAAGCGCATTGCTCGCCGTCGTCATGGCGCTATGGTTACAATCGCTTCGGATTGCGCAACAACAAGGCTGACTAAATGCACTTTCGATTTTCCCTCAAGATGTTTCGAAAACACTTCCTGACCGGCGTCGTAGGATTTGCCTTGTTGATAGGACCGGCCTCTCTGGCCGGAGCGACCACCGAAGCGCCTGAGAGCACGCCGGAATCCATTCCCGAGGCCTTGTCTGATGTGCAGACCACCCTGACGGGCACTTATCTTTCGGCGCGTCTGGCACAGGATGAGCAGGATCTGGAGCTGGCCGCGCATTTCTATGCACAGGCCCTTGAGAAAGATCCCGAGAATTTACTGCTACTGGAACGCAACTTTGCCCTGATGCTGGCAACCGGTCGCCATGATGAAGCCTTCTCCCTTGCAGACAAGATGGCTGCCATGAGCAATCATCCTGCTGCCAAGAAAGCGAAGGATGCCACGGATGCGCAAGAGGAAGAAGTCTCTGCCGAGACCAGCGAGCTGAACGCACGCATCGCCCCGATGATCCATCTGGCTCTTGGCGTGAAGGCCCTCAAGGGCCGGAATTATTCCAGTGCGTCAATCCAGTTCCAGAATGGCGTGAAGATCATGCAGGACAATCCAGTCCAGTTGATCGCGCGTTCGCCACTACGGCGGAACCTCAATGATCCGCGCCTGCTGAGTGCCTCCGCGCAATATGGCCCCTTTGCCCTCATCTCCCAGACCGTTCTGGAAGCATGGGCGAGCATCGGGCAGGATCGGGGCAATCTTCCCAAAGCTCTGGAAATGCTCAAGGCTGATGAAGAGAGCGAGGTCAACCAGTTCTTCTTCTCGCTTCATGCCGGGCTTGTGGCATCTTATGCCAAGGATTACACCAAGGCGACATCCCTGCTTCAGCAGAGTCTTGATGCCGACCCCAATTCTCTGGCAACGGCCACGGCCCTCGTCAACAATCTTCTCAAGGCCGGCAATGAAAAACGGGCCAGTCAGGTTATTGAGGAATTTGCTGCCAGCGCCGCTGACGTTGAAGAGAAACAATGGCTGATGACCACCTTCTCTGCAATGAAGCCGATCGCCAGCACCATTCGCACGCCACAAGACGGTGCGGCAGAATATTTCTCGACCCTTGGCAATGCGCTGACCGAAGAAGGTGCCATTGAAGGTGGGGCGCTCTATTTGCAATTTGCCGACTATCTGCGCCCGAATAATGACATGACCAGTTTTTCCTTGGCGCGGCTGCTCGAGCGCGTTGAAAAGAATGAACTGGCCCTTGCCCGCTATGACACAATCAAAACCGGTAGCCCGGTCTATCGCAAGGCCCAGCGTCGTGGTGCCTTTGTTCTGGCGCGACTGGATCGCCCCGACGAGGCTATTGATCGGCTCAAAACTCTGCTGGAAGGAGATTTTTCCGATCTTGAAACCGTTTCGGTGCTTTCGCGGATCTATCAGTCCGAAAGGCGCTTTCAGGAGTCGATTGATATTCTGACCCACGGGCTGGATAGCATCAAGGTCAAGCGGGACATCCACTGGTCGCTCTACTTCCTGCGCGGCTCTGCCTATGATCAGCTCAAAGACTGGGACAAAACCGAACAAGACATGCTGTCGGCGCTCAAGCTGTTCCCCAATCAGCCAACGGTGCTGAACTATCTGGGCTATAGCTGGGTGGATCGCGGCATCAATCTGGACAAAGCCATCGAAATGATCCGTCAGGCCGTGGCGTTGCGCCCGTTTGATGGCTTCTTCGTGGATTCTCTCGGCTGGGCCCATTACCGCCTCGAACAATATGAAGAGGCGGTCAACTTCCTTGAAAGGGCGGTAGAACTGCGCCCTGAAGATCCCACCATCACGGACCATCTGGGCGACGCCTATTGGCGGGCTGGTCGCAAGAACGAGGCCACCTTCCAGTGGCAGCGCGTCAAGACCATGCAGCCTGATGAAGACCTGCTTAAATCGGTCGATGACAAGATTGCCAACGGCCTTGCTGACTGACCCGCTTGCAAGTTAAAATAGCTGAACGCTGCGCCGGATTTTCCGCGCAGCGTTTTTCTTTGCCCTGTTCATGTCTCTGATCCCATCTCCGACAGTAAGGGCCAAAAACAAGCGACAGCCTCTGATCGCTCTCAGCAATTATGCTAGTGTCTAATACGTATTTAGCCAGGCTTCCGCAAACGATCTGGACAAGCTCAATTGATGTCCATATGCTTGTGATTTGAAGGGAAAATTCATCTGGCGCAAAGGCTTGCTCACCTTCGTCTGAGAGGTTTCAAGTTATTTGCCTATCAGGTTGGCGACAGCGGGGTGAGAATCATCTTATGGTTGCGCCGGGTGAGCAGATCAAGCCAGATGCTTGGAAAACGCAGCGATACCGGACAGGCTCACACAGCTTAACAGCGCCGGCAAAAAGCGCCTTCAGGCAAAGCAGAGATCTTTCCCCAGTAACAGCAATGGAACCCAGAGATCGCGCACCTTCAAACCACTTGAGACAGACTGCTTGTAATGACCAAAACGGCAACAGACCAATCCATCCTCACCTTGACCGCACCAGCGAAGATCAATCTCGCGTTGCATATCACGGGTCAGAGGGACGATGGTTATCACTTGCTGGAATCTCTGGTGGTTTTTGGCGGCGCGGAAGATCGCATCCAGTTCAAGCCTTCGCGGCATTTGCATCTGTCGGTCAAGGGGTCCTTTGCCGAAGGCCTGCGGCAGGAGCCGGACAATCTGATGGTCCGGGCTGCGCGTCTACTGGCAGCAGAACTCAAATGCAAGCCAGAAGCAGATATGACGCTGGATAAATCCCTGCCCATTTCTGCGGGTATCGGCGGCGGCTCTTCAGATGCGGCGGCGACGCTGCTGGGTCTCTTGCGTCTGTGGCAGCGGACGATCAATGATGACAAGCTGCGCATGATTGCCCTTAAGCTAGGCGCGGATGTGCCCATGTGTCTTGAAGGGTCCTGCCTCATTGCAGGTGGTGTCGGCGACGAGCTGAGCCCGGGGCCCCGATTGCCCAAGAATCTGGGCATGGTGCTGATCAATCCGCGCGTACCGATTTCCACGCCAAGCATTTTCAAAAGCCTCAAGCGTAAAGACAACAAGCCTATGGGGCCTGTGCCCTCTGCCTTTCTCTCGGCGGTTGCTCTGGCAGACTGGCTGGACGATCAGCGCAACGATCTGGAGATGGCGGCCATTGAACAGGCCCCGGTCATCGAGACTGTTTTGCAAGCACTGGAAGATGATGGCGACTGCCTGTTTGCGCGCATGTCTGGCTCGGGGGCGACCTGCTTTGGACTGTTCGCAAGTGTCAAACATGCCGAATATGCAGCCCGCCGCCTCGCCTTTTCCCACCCCAACTGGTGGGTCAGCCATGGCGGCGTGCAATAGACATTTCTGAGCGGACAGAAGCCAAGAGCCGGACTTAATCGCCCTTGCCTGTTTTGCGAATAAGCCGCTTTTTGAGCCGGTTCATCGAAAGCCAGATGAGAGCCACGACAGGGACAACGAGGGCAGCAGCCATCGTGGTTTTTTCCAGATGGATTGCCTTGGCAAGGGGCGTGAGCAAGTAGGTGAGCAAGCTGACGGCATAATAGGAAATGGCCACCACAGACAGGCCTTCCACCGTTTCCTGCAAGCGGATCTGAAGCGCGGCCCGCCGATCCATCTGGGCCAGCAGTTGCCGGTTCTGATCGGTGGTAGTCACCTGTACGCGCGTGCCCAGCAATTCAGAGGCGTGGGCGGCGCGAAAGGTCATGTCGTCGAGCTGATATTGTGCCGAACGACAGGTACGCATGCTGGGCATGTAGCGCCGCTTCATGAATTCGGAAAAGAGCTGCCGATCCAGAATGCGCTTTTCGCGCAAAAGCTCGATGCGCTGCATGACCAGGTCTTCATAGGCGCGACCGGCATTGAAGCGTGAGGAGCTGCTGGTGGACAGGAGCGAAAGGTCCGCAGAGATGCCCAGCAATTCGTCGAGCACCACCTTGTCACTTTCCTTCTCGTCACCGATCCGGGCGACGGTCTGGCTGAGCTTTATATTCAGATCCTTGATGTTGCCAAGCACATGGCGCGCGGCTGGCAGCGTCAACATGGACATGGCACGGTAGGTTTCCACCTCCAGAAAGCGCTGGATGATGCGCCCCAGACGGCTGGAACTGACTTCGCTGCAAGCCAAAACCACCAACCTGATTTGCCCTCTGTGGTCCAGATCGAAATCAGCCGCAATGGCCGCATCGCCATCGCTGACATAAGCGGCGGCAAAGCTTGAAGCCGAGCCGAACCAGCTATGAGCCACACCGGAGATCTGTTCTTCAAGCGCGATCTGATTCTGCACCTTTTCAATGCGGGCCGAAACCGAAGAGACAATCCGGCCAGGGAAAGCCTCCAGCCATTCGATGGTGAAATGATCATGCAGATCCGTGGCAAAGCTGTCCGGCCCAAGATGATCAGGTCGGGGTGCGTAGCTATAGAGTGTATAGGTGGCGAATTCGGAGTGGTTTTCCCACTTCAGAATCATCCCCTCCTCTTCCTCGCCGATTTGGGCAATGTGATAGACGGCATCATCGCGCGGATGCTCCACACCGAATTGATCGAGAAAGGCTATCAACTGCTTGCGGGCCAGAGCCGGAGTGTGAGTGCCATCCTCTTCCGGCTTGAGCGCAATGAAGGCCAGCCGGCTGGGTGCTCCCAGTTTGAGGAAAGGGCGCGCATGCATTTCGGCAATCATCGGCGCGCGCTGACTGTGATTGAGGCGCGCCTTGGCCAGTCTGGTCTGTGTGTCAGCCACGGGTTTGGTCCTTTATCCCTGGTGTCTGCTCCCTGCTTTCAAGTAAGCCGATCACCGCTGTTTTGGTCAAGACAGAATAGCAGTCACTTGTAACAAGTCTTTGGGCAACTCATGCAAGAGCCTGTCGCAAGGGGCCGTAGACGGGGCCACCGCGCAGGCGGGCTGTCCTATTTTTGTTCAAGCACCAGTTTGACCAACGGCAGAACGAGAAAAACCGCGAGCAACTGACACATGGCAAAGACAAGGCCATCTTGTAGTCTGAGACCTGCATATGTATCCGAGAAGGCCCGTCCGATAGACACTGCCGGGTTTGCAAAACAGGTGGATGAGGTAAACCAGATCGCGGCCGTCACATAAAGCGTAACGGCAGGCGGGATCGATTGAGGTTTGGTTTGCATGCAGACAAGGATAGTGAGCAACAGCCCTCCGGTGGCAACCAGCTCACCCACCCATTGCTGAGGGCCGAAGCGTTGATAGGTTGCCATGGAAATAAGCGGTTCGCTGAACATGAAGTTGGCCAACATGGTTCCTGCGACGGCACCCAGAAGCTGCATGGCGACGAACATCAGCGCCTTGCGCGCCGGGAACTCCCTACGCACGACAAAGGTCAGCGTCACCGCCGGATTGAAATGCGCCCCTGAAATGGGGGCAAATATGGTGATGAGGACAAACAGGATGGCAGCCGGAGGCACTGTGTTGCCAAAGAGCGCGACGCCCGCATTGTCTGGAGAAAGGCTGCCGGTCATGATGCCGGAGCCGATGATGGTACAAAGAAGTATTCCTGTGCCCAAGAATTCAGCCAACAGCTGAGCCCTCAGAGTATAAGCCATTAAATGTGGTCTCCGGTTGCTCCCGAAAGATTGCCGATCTCTTGCATTGCCTGCCGCAAGGCTTCTGCATCCATACTTTCGATGGGCAGAGCGACAAAGCGGCCGATGCGATCGGATAATTGCGCATAGGCCGTCAGGAAAGCCAGTTGCATATCCTTGTCGTCCCCCACTTCAGCAGCAGGGTCGGCAATGCCCCAATGCGCAGTGGCGGGGTTGCCGGGCCAGACGGGGCAGGTTTCACCCGCCGCCCTGTCACAGACCGTGATGATATGATCCATCTGCGGACATCCCGGACGGCTATATTCGCTCCAGTTTTTCGAGCGCAGCCGACAGATCTGATAGCCAAACTGCTCAAGCAACTGAATGGCCCACGGGTTGGGCTGGCCGGCCGGCTGACTGCCTGCGGAGAAAGTCTTGAAACGCCCCTGCCCCATGCGCCCCAGAATGGCCTCGGCCATAAGAGAGCGGGATGAATTGCCGGTACATAGAAATAGCACATTCTGCATTTGGGGTCCTTCGCAGGGGACGGTACTGAGGTTGGCCCTGAGGGTAATATTGGGGCGGGATCGTCCCTTGCTACATTAGAAAGATAGGCAGACAAACACCACACTTTTTTGGCGAATGAGCGGGATCTGGTGGATTAGATCACGCTTCTTTTACCGCCATCTCGTCTTCCCCAGCGGGCATGGCTTGCGGGCATTCATCCTGCAGAAAGGCCATGAGGTCGGTGAGGCAATCCTGCAAGCCAAAATAGATGATGTTCCGGCCCTGACGTTCGGAGCGGATGAGGCCGGCCCGTTGCAGAATCGAGAGATGGGTGGAAAGCGTGTTGTGCGGAACGCCCAGCGCCTTGGCGATTGAGCCAGCGCCCATGCCGTCATGCCCTGCCTGGGACAGAAGACGGAAAACTTCCAGCCGCGTTTCCTGCGCCAGTGCGGACAGAATGATTTGCGCGCGCGATTGCGCATTCCAAATGTCGGATGCCGTATACATTGCAAACCTGCCTGAAGCCCAAAAATTGAAAAATGATACGATACAATATCAAGGCCCTTGGAAGAGAAGACCGAATATAGGTCGAAAACTATCGACGGCTAATGACATTGCCATGACAGCAAGCAGGAAAGTTACGGCAACGCACCGCAATTTTGGCCCTTTGAATGCACCGACATGCAGAAAAATAGAGGTGGACCCCAGTTTCACCTTGATCTGAGCGTTGGGAAAGGTACTAAGGACTCATAACGCAGAAGGAATGGAAGAAAATGGTTCTGGCATCTCATTGGGTTTACAATTTTGGCGGCAGTGAAGCAGACGGGAATGCGCGGATGCGCAACCTGCTGGGCAGCAAAGGCGCGAACCTGGCTGAAATGACCAATATGGGCCTGCCGGTGCCCCCCGGCTTCACCATCACGACCGAACTCTGCAACAGCTATTTTGCCATGGGGCATGTCTACCCCGCGAACCTGAAGAGCGAAGTGGATGTTGCCATCGAGCGCATTTGCGCGCTGACGGGCCGTCGCCTTGGCGATCCGGAAAAGCCGCTTTTGCTTTCCATCCGCTCCGGGGCTCGCATTTCCATTCCCGGCATGATGGAGGCTATCCTCAATCTCGGCCTTAATGACCAAACGGTGGAGGCACTCGCCCGCGAGACCGGTGACGAACGCTTTGCCTATGACAATTACCGCCGCTTCATCCAGAAATACAGCGATGTCGTGCTGGGCATAGACCAGATTGCCTTTGAAGAAATCATTGAGGATTACAAGGACGAGCGCGATATCCTTTTTGATGCGGACCTCAGCGCAGAAGACTGGAAGGCTATCATCGAGCAGTTCAAGGCCATGGTGCAGGATGAGCTGGATGAGCCCTTCCCGCAGGATATCCAGAAGCAGCTCTGGGGGGCGATCAGTTCGGTCTTTTCATCATGGATGAATGCCCGCGCCATCACCTATCGTCATCTTCATGATATCCCAGAAGACTGGGGCACATCGGCCAACGTTCAGGCCATGGTGTTCGGCAATCTTGATGATAATTCCGCGGTCGGGGTTGCCTTCACGCGCAGTCAGGAAACCGGCGAGAAAACCCTTGAGGGCAGCTTCTTGCCCCGGGCTCATGGCGAGGATATGGAATCAAGCTCCGCCAAGCCCCTGCCCCTCATCCGCTCGGAAGGGTCTGACGTCAAGAGCATGGAAGAGCTGATGCCAGATATCTTCAGCAAATTTCTTACCCTCTGCGATCGGCTGGAAACACACTATATGGACATGATGAAGCTCGGCTTCACCATCGAGAAGGGCAAATTGTGGATGCTGCAGGCCCGCGCGGCAACCCGCACCCCCAAGGCGGCCCTTCGGGTTGCAGTCGATCTGGCCAAGGAAGGGCTCATCACGGAATCCGAGGCGGTTGCCCGCGTCGATCCGCGCTCGCTGGATCAGTTGCTGCATCCGACCATTTCCGACAGCGAAAAGCGTGTGGTCTTTGCCAAGGGCATGGCTGCCTCTCCGGGGGCGGCCTCCGGTCATTTGGTGTTCCGCACGCAGGACGCGGAAGAATTTGTCAGCCATGGACGACAGGTCATTCTGATGCGCGTGGAGACCAGTCCGGAAGACGTGCACGGCATGCATGTGGCCCGCGGCATCGTCACCGCTCGCGGCGGCATGACGAGCCATGCTGCCGTTGTCGCGCGCGGCATGGGCATTCCCTGCGTCACCGGCGCTGGCGCAATGCATATCGATTATAAGCAAGAAAGCGTCACCGTGGGCTCCGTCGTGCTCCGCAAGGGTGATCTCATCACTATTGATGGCAGCTCGGGCGATGTGCTCAATGGTGATGTGCAGATGCAGAATCCGGAGCTAAGCGAAGAATTCGCCACGCTGATGGGATGGGTCGACAAGATCCGCCGCCTCAAGGTGCGTTGCAATGCGGACACGCCGCAAGACGCCAAGGCTGCCCGGGAGTTCGGCGCCGAGGGCATCGGCCTTTGCCGCACCGAGCATATGTTCTTTCAGGATGATCGCATCTTCGATATCCGCGCCATGATCATTGCCACCAGCGAAGAAGATCGCCGCCGCTCGATGGACAAGCTATTGCCATTGCAGCGGGCCGACTTCGAAGCCCTGTTTGAAACCATGGCCGGACTGCCGGTCACCATCCGCCTGCTTGATCCGCCGCTGCACGAATTCCTGCCGAACAATCGCCACGACATTGCGGCCATGGCGCATGCGCTCAAGATTGACGAAGACAGCCTGACAAGCCGCATCCATGCCATGCATGAGTTCAACCCGATGCTCGGCCATCGCGGGTGCCGCCTCGCCATTTCCAAGCCGGAAGTGGTGGAAATGCAGGCCAGGGCCATTTTCGAGGCAGCCGTCTCGGCGGGAGAAAAGACGGGCGCACCGGTTCAGCCGGAAATCATGGTGCCGCTGGTCTCCATCCGCGAGGAACTGGAATTCGTCAAGGCCCGTATTGATTCGACCGCCAAAGCGGTGATGAAGGAAATGGGCCACGAGATCGATTATCGCGTCGGCACCATGATCGAGTTGCCACGGGCGGCCCTTCAGGCCCGCAAGATCGCTGAATCGGCCGAATTCTTCTCCTTCGGCACCAACGATCTGACGCAGACCACTTACGGTATCAGCCGTGATGACGCGGCCCGCTTCATTGCCGACTATATCAAGGCTGGTGTACTGGAACAGGATCCCTTCATCTCGATTGATATCGAGGGCGTGGGCGAATTGATCGAAATTGCCTCCGAACGCGGACGCTTTGCCCGCCCAGATATCACGTTGGGCATCTGCGGCGAGCATGGTGGCGACCCGGTTTCCATCGAGTTCTGTGAACGGGTCGGGCTCGACTATGTTTCCTGCTCGCCCTATCGCGTGCCCATTGCCCGCCTCTCTGCCGCGCAGGCCACCCTGCGGCGCCATCAACGGATCTGAGATCAGTGGGGGGAGGTCTCTTCCCCCATTTTGACACGCGCAGCGCTTTTGGCCTTGTCTGCGCGCCGTAAATTATTCGACCAGATGACAGTGATCCACAGGCATTTCCGCAATTTTTGCGGAAAAATTCTCTATTTCCGTCACAGCTACTGCTCACACAATAACTGACAATAATTTATTGCTTAAAGCTGAATTCCATCCCTAAAATATCCGGTGTAGCTTGCCCATTTACTCCTCTTTCTGTGGCAAGACGCACAGCAGAAAGAGGCCTTTTTATAGCCGGATGATCATGATGAGCAGCGTTTATCTTCAGGGGATTGTGATTGGCCTTGCCATAGCGGCACCCGTTGGCCCGATCGGACTGTTATGCATCCGTCGCACCTTGCGCGAGGGACGTTTGATGGGACTTGCCAGCGGCATGGGCGCGGCAACTGCTGACGGTTTATATGGTATTCTCGCGGCCACCGGGCTTGCCGTGTCGGGCCTGCTGGTCAGTCACGGTGACTGGATGCGGCTGGCCGGTGGACTGTTGATCCTTTATCTGGGGGTGACAACCTTTCGGCGCGGTTTTGGGGCCCAGCCTCATGATCCGGCTGCGGCCCCTTCCGTGCACGCGCCACTCAAGGCTTATGCAACGACCTTTCTGCTCACGCTATCCAACCCGGCGACCATCATCGCTTTCATCGGCATGATCTCGGGTCTTTCCAGGGGAGCCGAGAGTGGCCCCGATGCGGCTTTCTGGCTGGTCTTCGGAGTTTTCTGCGGTTCGGCGCTCTGGTGGTGCATCCTTGTCGGATTGACGGCGCTGGTGCGCGAAAGGGTGCCGGACCGCTTTATGCAGGCAGTCGATTTCATTTCAGGGAGCATTCTTTCCCTTTGGGGCGCGCGCCTCATCTGGCAAGCCGCGCGGTTTCTCTTCTAAGAAGCACTCTCTTTCTGAAGCCGCTGTTAGCGCCTCCCTTTGCTAGTTTCCCTTTTCTGGCCCTCTCTTTTCTGGCCCTCTCTTTTCTGCTCCTCTGCGCCTCTCCTAGCCTTCCCGCCTAAGTCTAACGTCTGTCTGGCGACATCGTGTGCGTATGCTAAGCGATATGGAACGCTAAATCATCAACGGAGCCCCATGCGTAACCTGTTCAGCTCGACGAACCAGACATCTTCCCTTTCCCTTTCGGGCATCCGCGAGGGGGGCAAGCGTGCATTGGCGCGGGCGCTTAGCGCATTGGAAGCCGAAGAAGGCAATGAAGCCATCGCACAGCTGCTCGATGAGGCAACCCGCAATGCACAGGCCCATGTCGTAGGGCTCACCGGCCCGCCGGGTGTGGGCAAATCCACATTGACCAACAGCCTCATCCGGCATTGGCGGGCAAAAGGCGAGCGCGTGGGCGTTGTTGCTGTAGACCCCTCTTCCCGCTTCTCCCGTGGGGCACTGCTGGGAGACCGGACTCGTCTGGATACAGACCCGACCGACAAGGATGTATTCGTCCGCTCAATGGCTTCACGCGATCGGCTGGGCGGCCTTTCTCATGAGGCGGTAGCTGCCATCGTGCTGATGCGAGCCCTGTTTGATCGGGTGCTTGTGGAAACAGTGGGGATTGGGCAATCAGAATCAGACATCGCCTTTGCCACCGATAGCGTGGTGCTCTGCATCCAGCCCGGTTCGGGCGATAGCCTGCAATTCATGAAAGCGGGGGTCATGGAACTTCCGGACATCATAGTCGTTACCAAAGCAGATGTCGGAGTTCTAGCAAGACGAGCCAAGGCCGATGTGGACGGTGCCCTTTCTCTCACCATGCGCAAGGACAAGAACTGGTCCGTACCGGTCTTGCTGGTGTCGGCCATGGACGATACAGGGTTACAACAACTTATAGAGGCAATCGACGCTCATCGTGGCAGTTTGCTGGAAAGCGATCATTTCATGTCATTTCGCCAAGATCAGGCGACAGTTTGGCTACTGGATCGCATTAGAAGAAAATTTGGAGAGATAGGCTTGGCCCAGATCAACCCAGCTTCCGAAATCAGGCAGGCTGGAGGTCCTTTCATGGCGGATCACATCATCACCAAAGAATTGGAGCGCCGCCTGACAGATACAATCAGGACTAAATAAAACGCACTAACAACAATTCACCTGAAACGCTTCCATACATGGACTATATCGAGAATTATTGATATGAAACAAAACTGACCAATTGTTAATAAACTATTCGCTACGAACACTTGCGTCTGATGATGTAAGATACAAATCAAATGAAAAATTTTTCTATTCATAACTTTTTCCTATTGGACATTTGGTAAATTGGATAAATTAAAAAGCGAAAAACATCACTTTTGGGGTGATTTAATATTCATTTCCAGTTAGATTTAGATTGCTTGTATGTGTGCTCAGGAGAGCGTCACCTTATTTGGCTCTAGGTGTAGTGCGGACATTCTGCGGGGACTGTTCTGACATTCGCCTCCTACGTTTTCGGTTCTTTGCTGGTTTGAACCAAACGGAAGGGCAGATATACAGGTATTACTTGCCCGGACCCTTCATTGGGCTCCGGGCATTTTTTTATGCTCAGCCGAGGGGTATTCTGTCCGCTACCCGTTTGATAGCACGCAGTCTCCACAACCAGAAATGTGCATAGGCGACCAGAACGGTCTTGGGCTTTTTACGGAGCAAACCGTTGCAATTTGCCCCAGTCCTCCACACATTCCCGTAGTCAAATTGGTCATATTGTCAAATTTGCTTAGAGAAAAATTTTCCTGCCCAAGCTTCGCCTCAATAACGCTTTACCGGCTATTTACCGTCGAGCGTGTCGTTAACGCTCTCTCAAGGTTAATGGTGCATTATTCTCTCTTGAACCGGTCAGTTCGCCGGTTGTTCTGCGTGCGCGGTCCCGTTTGCGAGTATCACCGGGATACGCGATAGAGTGTAATAGTTGCGTTGTGTAATTGGTGACAGAATGTCGAAATCCCTACTGGGCCAGAAGAGCCTTGGTCTGACCACCTGTCTGATGATAAGCACCGGTCTGGTCCTTTCTTTCACTCAATCTCTCGACGAGGACAGATCTGCAGCCGTTTCACTGGCTGACCTGCGCGAGCAGGGCTGGACCGGAGAGATATTCACCCAGACAACCACTCCGGAGCAGGCTGTGGCGCGCCTGAAGGCAAGCACACAGCCCACCATTCCCCCGGTTCCTAAGGCGTTGAGTGCTGCGAGGCAGTTTAATAAGGGCACCTACATCCAGATGTCCGAGCCTTCCGGCAAGGACAAGCTGCTCAAAACGCGTGAAACCTATCAAATAGCCAAATATTCCGATTTGGAGGAAACCTTCAACGTCAACAATGACGGCAAGGGGGATCGCCGCCGCCGTTGGTCATTCGAACCTTTCAAGGTTTCCCATGGTCGGCGCGACATCGCCATGAACTGGTCCGGCTCGGTTTGGCATATGGCCAGCCCGATGGCCGAGGAAAGCAACGACGCCCTGCCCAAACTGGTTTTTGCGCCAGCTGACGATTTGCGTCTGGTGATGGCGGATGCCCACCAATTCCTGAAGACGGAGACCATCTCTACAGGTCCGGCTATCATGGTCGCTCAGAATGGCGTTGCAGATCCGGCCATGCAGGACACCGATCCAATGGTTACAGGCTCGACTGCCATGGCCTATGCACCGACCGGGGACAGCACCGAAGCGCCGTTTGAAGCCATTCTGACAGAACAGCGCAAGGGGGCTATCAGCGAGGACAATCAAGTCACCGTGCTTGATGCCATCGACGATCTCAACTCCGTGGACGAGAACGAAGCAGCTGAAGAAGAAACCACTCAGGCACCTGTGCTTGCTTCCATTGCCCCGATCAATGCCCTGCCCCGCGTGCGCGTTCCCTTCTCCGGTTCATCGGATGACAGCAGCCAGAATGCCAAGGTCAGCAAGCCGCTTGATATTTCGCCCATTGTTGCAGAAGCCGAAAAGCGAGAACAGCAGGTGGCCGACTCAAAGGATGAGGAAGACATTCCTCCAACTCTGGCTCTCAGCCGCGAGCGCCACGCCGAGTTGAAGCTCGCCAGGCTTGCTGATGATGACAAGGAAGAAAAGACCAAGAAGAAATCTCGTTGGGCGAGCTGGTTCAACTTCTCCAGCAAGAAAGCCAAGATTGACGCACGGGGCGAGCACGCCTGGGTGACGAACAAACTGCCAAAATCGTCCTATACGAAAAAGCAGAAGACCTGCCTTGCCAATGCAATCTATTTCGAAAGTCGCTCCGAGCCGGAAGATGGTCAGATCGCTGTGGGCCAAGTGGTCTTGAACAGGGTCAAGAACCCGGCCTATCCAAACTCTATCTGTGGTGTGGTCTACCAGAACCAGCATAAGCGCAATGCCTGCCAGTTTTCCTTTGCCTGTGATGGCATTCCGGATCGTGTCCGCTCCAAGAAGGCATGGGAACTTGCTCAGAAGCTGGCTGATGAAGTCGTGAATGAAGAGGTCTGGCTCAAATCCGTTGGTTCTTCCACGCACTATCACGCCACCTATGTGCATCCCAAATGGGCGCGCACCATGAAGAAGCGCAAGAAAATCGGCTTGCATATCTTCTACAAGACTTATGGTGGCGGCTGGAGCTGATTACGCGCTTAGAATTGGCCCCACACCAAGTCGCGGGCACATTGCATTGCATATTCGGAAAAGCGGGTCTTTTGAGGCCCGCTTTTTTAGTTGACCTGTGACAAGAAATCGCACTGGTGGCTGCACATGGGCAATTCGGAATTTTTATAAAATTTGCATTTTTTTGTGGCGATAGAATAAAGTCGCAATACAACTATAACAAATCAAAGCACAACTATTTGTAGTTTTCACAATGCTAACGAAGAAATATATTCCAACAATGACCCAATTCGGGAATACATTATAATATTCCTATTTGTGTCGTAAATTATTTTTTTAGATCCTTCTGACAATATGCAACCCGATCCACGTCTCTCGAATTTTCACAATAGTTCGGTGTTCCCATGTTTAAGAAGTCCGCTCGGTTTCTCAAATTTTCTCAATCGTTGAAAATTTCCCATCGCATCATTGCCCTGACAGTCGTTTGTTTGCTGGGTGTCGTGATCCTCGGTACGACCAACTATGTTGGTTCGAATATGCGTACTGCAGCCATCAAGGAAGGGGAAGTCGCCAATTCCATCAAGGATATTGTGCAGCAGGTCAACCTGTCGGTTCTGAACATGCGCAGCAACGCCAGCTCCTTCCAGACCGTAAATGACCGCAAATTTGCCGTCCGCTTCGATCTGGCTTACGAGGATGCCGTCAACCTGCTCGACCAGATCAACGAGGTCGACATCTACGGCACGACCAACGAATCCGTCGGAGAATTGCGAGAGGCACTGGCAGACGATCAGAAGAGCTTTCACAAGATCGTAGAAAAGACCAAGGAAATCGGCTTTTCCGATTATAGCGGAATGCGTGGTGAGCTGAACGCGATTGCATCGGATGTTGACAAAACCATCCGCAACACACGAAGCCAGCAATTGCTGGTGCTTCAGCTCGAGATGCGCCATCTGGAAAAGGACTATCTGAAAACAGGTGCGGCCGACATCCTTTCCGATCTGAAAGACAAGCAGAAGGAAATGAACAACACGCTTGCGACCGCGATGTTGTCTTCAGAGGTGCGTGCGTCCATTACCAAGGATGTGACAAGCTACACCGAGACGATCAGTAACATTCAGACAGCCAACAATGATCTCTTCAGAATGACTGCAGAGATGAACTCGCTCTATAACACCATGTCGTTCAAATTCGCGACCATTCGCGAGCTGGCTAACAAAAGCAGCGAACAGGCAGAGCACAAACTGAGCCAGATCGACAAGCAGGTCACGCTGATCTTCATCTCCACCCTGTTTGGATCTGCTGTTCTGACCATTCTGTTGGCCTTCTTCCTTGGTCGCAGCATCGTCGTACCAATCCGCAATATCATCAGCTCCATGAACAATCTGGCAGAAGGGGACAGACAGTCAGAAATTCCTTATGCCGGTCTACGCAACGAAATTGGTGATATTGCGAAAGCTGTGGAAGTCTTTCGCCAGAATGCAATCGAGCGTGAACGTCTGAAAACGACCACCGAGAAAGAACAGGAAGAACGACTGCGTCGTCAGCAGCGCATGGAAGAGCTCATCGAACAGTTCCGAGAACTGGCTCAGCATGCCATGCAGGCCGTTGCCAACAAGACCAAGGGCATGGAAGAAATCGCCAGCACCCTATCTGCCAACTCCACCCAGACCTCAACGCAGGCAGACACCGTGGAACGGTCTTCCAATGAGGCTCAGGAGCATTTTCAGGCTGTGGCTGCCGCTGCAGAACAGCTTACTGCTTCGATCAACGAAATCGGCCGTCAGACCGAAAGCTCCTCAACAGTCATCCAGAAGGCCGTCAGCACTGCTACGGCAGCCG
Organism: Cohaesibacter marisflavi; assembly: GCF_963665895.2. Taxonomy (NCBI): domain Bacteria; kingdom Pseudomonadati; phylum Pseudomonadota; class Alphaproteobacteria; order Hyphomicrobiales; family Cohaesibacteraceae; genus Cohaesibacter; species Cohaesibacter marisflavi. The sequence continues at coordinate 2,263,270 of NZ_OY762534.1, forward strand.
ATCAGAAGATCTCCAGTCTGGCCAATGCGGCTCAGCAGGTTGGCGAAGTGGTGACGATGATTCAGAATATTGCCGAGCAGACCAATCTACTTGCCCTGAACGCCACAATCGAGGCTGCTCGCGCTGGCGAAGCGGGCCGCGGCTTCGCTGTTGTGGCTGCTGAAGTCAAAGAGCTGGCAAACCAGACCAGCAAGGCGACCGAAGAAATCTCAGGGCAGATTTCAGCCATTCAATCTGAAACCAATGATGCGGTTGAAGCCATCCGCGCCATCACCCAGACAATGACCGAAGTCGGCTCAACCTCGAACACCATTGCAGCCGCCGTCGAAGAACAGGGCAGCGCAACGGAGAATATCAGTGAGAATGTCCAACGCGCTGCCGCTGGCGCAGCTAACATTACCGAAAATATCGGCAGCGTGGCAGAAGCTGCAAGCGCCAACTTGGACTCGGCCCAGAGTGTTTTGACTGTTTCCCATGAGATGCTGCAACAGACCGACGAATTGCAGACGCTGGTCAATCAATTCCTCGATGATGTCGCTGCGGCGTAATGCCATTTCATAACGACAAACAAAAAGGCCGTGCCGGAGCGTTCCGACACGGCCTTTTTCTATTTCAAACAAGCTCACTGATATTGTAAAACAGGAGTGCGAAGCCCAAAAAGCAGCGCTTCGCAATCACTTCCCTGCAGCCAATCTCTCTTTATATTGCTTCATGGTTTTGCCGCACAGTTTTTCGCACGGAATCCCATCCCTGTCCCTATCTCGCGCTTTGTGACCGCACACTTTTAGAAAATAGGTCGCTTCTTTGCAGCTTTTCATCTGCGTGCAGGTTTTCTTCGGCGTACAGCTCTGGGCATGGGCCGTCGTTTGCACAATGGCCAAAGCGACAAAAACAATCAGTAGCCGAATAACAAGAGACATTCTGGAATGCTATCACAGAGTCCATTGCTAAAAAAGCGACAGGCGCACAAAGCTGATCTAGATCGAACCAATTATGCCTCAGCGAAGCGATTCCAATTTTGCGACCACTTCCAGCAGATCTTGCCAGGCTGCGCGCTTTTGCGCCGGGGTGCGCAGTAGGAAGGCCGGATGCAAAGTGGGCATGGCGGGAATATCGCGTTTTGGCTTGTCTTGCCCGCCGATAGAATAAGTCTGCCAGCGCCCACGCAGGCGCATGATGCCATCCTTGCTGCCGAGCAATTGCTGGGCAGATGTGCCCCCCAGAAAGACCAAAATCTTGGGATTGACCAGTTCGATATGCCGATGAATGAAGGGCTGCATCAGGTTTTGTTCATCAAGGCTCGGCTTGCGGTTGCCCGGTGGACGCCATGGCAGAATGTTGGTGATGTAACTGCTGCTGCGATCCATATTGATCGCCGCCATCATCTTGTCTAGCAGTTGCCCTGCCCGACCGACAAAAGGCACACCTTGCAAATCCTCGTCCCGCCCCGGCGCTTCGCCGATGAACATGACGTCTGCATTGGGGTTGCCATCTCCGAATACAAGATTTTTCGCGGAGAATTTCAGACTGCAGCCTTCAAAGGATGCCAGTGTTTGGCGCAATTGATCCAGACTGCTGGCCTGCAGCGCCAGTGCTCTTGCGTTTTCAACGGCGCCCTGTGCATTGGTGGGCAATCCCCCCGGCGCTCCGGCGGCCGAAGCATTGTGCGATGCAGCATTGGACGAAGGATGGGATTGATTGCCCGCACCCGCTGGCGTAGATCTATTAGTAGGACTTTGAGGGGAAAAAGGCCGGTTTTGTTGAGAATCCTGCGCTGGTCGCGCTTTCTGGCGCGCTTGGGCCTGTCGCAGGCTTTCAGCAAAGCGATCTTGCGGCGCAGCATCAACAGCACAATCCACGCCCATCGCCTCGTACCAGTCGAGGAGGGCTTTCAGATCATGAGATGTTGTCACCACGTTATGCATATTGAACACTTGGATTCGGGCTTCTTTTTCCGCTAATGATACTCCTTATAGGGCCAACTGCGATAAGTGTCGATAGAAAGCCTTTCGACCGTATAATGAAAAGGACCTTCACATGACAGAGTCGAACGGAACTGAAGTGAGCGAACTTCCTGAACGCGAAAGCATGGAATTCGACGTGGTGATCGTTGGTGCAGGGCCTGCCGGGCTGTCTGCCGCCATTCGCATCAAGCAACAGGCAGCCGAGAAGAATGAAGACATTTCGGTAGTGGTTCTGGAAAAGGGCTCGGAAGTGGGCGCGCATATTCTTTCCGGCGCGGTGATTGATCCGGTGGCACTCAGTCGCCTTATCCCCGACTGGAAAGAAGATGAAAGCTGCCCGGTGAAGGTGGCTGTCAAGAAAGACAAGTTCCGCCTGCTCGGACCTGCCGGCGCGATCGGGCTTCCCGGCTTCATCATGCCGCCGCTGATGCATAACCACGGCAACTATATCATTTCTCTTGGCAATCTGTGCCGCTGGCTGGCCGAAAAGGCCGAAGAGATGGGCGTGGAAGTCTATCCCGGTTTTGCCGCCGCAGAATTGCTCTATGACGACAAGGGCGCGTTGCGCGGGGTCGCCACCGGTGACATGGGCCTTGGCAAGGATGGCCAGCCCAAGGACACTTACATGCGCGGCATGGAGCTTTTGGGCAAATATACATTCATCAGCGAAGGCGTGCGCGGGTCGCTGGCCAAGCAGTTGATTGCCAAATATGCGCTGGACAAGGATTGCGATGTGCCGAAGTTCGGCCTTGGCATCAAGGAAATATGGGAAGTCGATCCGGCCAAGCATCAGGAAGGTCTGATCGAACACACCTTCGGCTGGCCACTGGACAGCTCCACAGGCGGCGGCTCCTTCCTCTATCACATGGAAGACAATCAGGTTGCCGTAGGTCTTGTGGTCTATCTCAACTACAAGAACCCGTATCTTTCCCCGTTTGAAGAATTCCAGCGCTTCAAGACCCATCCGACGGTCCAGCCACTGTTTGAAGGGGGCAAGCGCCTTTCCTATGGCGCCCGCTGTATCGCCGAAGGCGGCTATCAGTCCGTGCCGCGCCTCACCTTCCCCGGTGGAGCGCTGATCGGATGTGCGGCAGGCTTTGTCAATGTTCCGCGCATCAAGGGCATTCATAATGCCATGGATTCGGGCATATTTGCAGCAAACGCCGTTGTTAATGCCTTGATTGAAGGACGCGCCAATGACGAGCTTGTCACCTTCGAGGAAAGCTGGCGCAAGGGCCCGATTGGCAAGGATCTGTTCAAGGTACGCAACGTCAAGCCACTTTGGGCCAAACTGGGTCTGTTTCTCGGCGTCGGCCTTGGTGGTCTCGACATGTGGACCAACACACTGTTCGGATTCTCATTCTTTGGCACACTGGCTCATGGCAAAACGGACGCGAAGGCCACCCTGCCCTCAGCCCAGTGCAAACCAATCGACTATCCCAAACCGGATGGCGCTATCACCTTTGATCGCCTGAGTTCGGTTTATCTCTCGGGTGCCAACCACGAGGAAGATCAACCTTGCCATCTGGTGGTTGCCGACGAGGCCCTGCAGAAAAGTTCCGAGCATGATGTCTATGCCGGTCTTTCCCAGCGCTTCTGTCCGGCGGCGGTTTATGAATGGGATGAAAGCGGCGATGAGCCGAGCTATGTCATCAACGCCGCCAACTGCGTCCATTGCAAGACTTGTGACATCAAGGACCCGAACGGCAACATTACATGGACCGTACCGGAAGGCGGTGGAGGGCCAACTTATCCGAACATGTAAGGATGTCACAATTCCTTTTGCCGATAAGCTTATCTCGCGGGCGAGCCTCGCGAGGCTTATCTGGTGACATCAAGGACCCGAACGGCAACTTTACATGGACTGTCCCCGAAGGCGGCGGCGGGCCGACATACCCCAATATGTAAGGATGTCACAATCCCTTTTGCCGATAAGCTTATCTCGCGGGCGAGCCTCGCGAGGCTTATCTGGTGACATCAAGGACCCGAACGGCAACATTACATGGACCGTACCGGAAGGCGGTGGAGGGCCAACTTATCCGAACATGTAAGGATGTCACAATTCCTTTTGCCGATAAGCTTATCTCGCGGGCGAGCCTCGCGAGGCTTATCTGGTGACATCAAGGACCCGAACGGCAACATTACATGGACCGCACCGGAAGGTGGCGGCGGGCCGACTTATCCGAACATGTAATGGTCCATGCTTTCCTGACGATAGGCTTCTCATGCGGGAACCCCGCATGGCCTATCTGATGACCGCCCCAGAAGGCGGAGGCGGACCGACATACCCAAATATGTGATGGTATCTCTGCTTTTGCACAAAGAAAAAAGCCGAGCTTGTTGCCCGGCTTTGCAAATCTTACCTGAAATCATAGCCAGCGAAGCGAGGCTGCCTAGCCGAACAGGGCGTCAATATCGTCCTGACTGCTGTCTTCTTCGTCCTTCAGTTTTTTATTGCTGAAGTCCAGATCTGCCAACATGGCATCCACCTCGTCCTGCTCAACCCCTTCGCCAGCATGCTGCGGACCATGAAGGATTAATTCGCGTTTGCGACGATCTTCATCGGATTCAACTTCGTCATAGCTGGCATCCTCCAAATCCGTCATTTTCATGCGCTCAACGAAAGTGGTGACCCGTTTGTCGATCACATTGAGAGCATGCACGACCTTGGAGATACGCTGGCCCGTAATATCCTGGAAGGAACAAGCCTCGAAAATCTCGATGACCTTGTCATTGACCAACGCCTGATAAGCCTCAGAGTCGCTTGGATCAGCGCCCATGATTTCTTCAGCGGAGGACATGATGATGTTTGTTGCATTTTCCGTCGCTTCGACGACGGCGTCCAGTTCGCGCCCGGCATCTGGGATGGCGGCATGACGCATTTGCGAAGGTCGCAAGGCGGCAATTTCATCTTTCATGGATGAAATTTCAGTCGCGATGGACGTGAATTCTTCATACAGGGTCTTGTCCATGGCTTGCAAATAGGAATCAAGGCTGTTCGCCATGACCTCTGCCAGAGCCATGATGTCATTAAGAGAGACGGCTTCTCCCTTGTTCTTTTCTAGAAAAGCAACGAGTTGTGCGACTTTTTCTGCACTTAGCTGTTCTGCTTCTGCTGCCATTTCATCTTCCCCTTGGGTCTGATTTCAGAAATTTGACCGACTTGATCGCCTTATCATTTCAAATTGTTTCTGCAACCACATCGCTCAAAGCGCCTATATGTTTTATTTCCCGTCAGAGGCGAGATTTGCGGTAGGCGCTCCCGTAGACCGCGGGAGAAACCCTGCGGCGAAGTCCCCTGTCATCATTTTCAAGGGGGAATCGGGTGGCTTTTGGCACTCATTGCTTAAAGCCCAATGTCTAGCCGAGGAGCTTGCCGGGCAAGAAGCCCGGCACTGCGGCCCAACCAAACAATCATCATCCTGCATTCCTCTTCCCTTTCGGGAGGATAGCAATGCGAGTGATCGACCTAGCTATCGAAGACAGCGTCAATCTTGGTTTTGAGCGTTGCGGCGTTGAATGGCTTCACGATGTAGTTGTTTACACCGGCCTTCTTGGCTGCAATCACGTTTTCGGTCTTGGATTCGGCTGTCACCATGATGAACGGTGTCTTGGACAGGGAATCGCTTGCGCGAACCTGCTTGAGAAGCTCGTAACCGGTCATTGGCTCCATATTCCAGTCGGAAATGACAAGGCCATAACGGCGATCCTGCATTTTCGCCAGAGCTTCGGTTCCATCAGCAGCATCATCTACATCTTCAAAACCAAGCTGCTTGAGCAGGTTCTTGATGATGCGGATCATGGTTTTATAGTCATCGACTACCAGTACCGGCATAGAAAGATCGAGGGCCATTTGTTTACTCCAAACTCACACTGCATTACCGCCTTTATCAGCGGAATTTTCGACTTTTCAGACTGTTGGTTTTTTGTGCTCGGGAATTCTGAGTTCCCTGACATGGTGAGCAGACTATCTCAAGGGTTTAAAAAAGCGGTTAACTGGCAAAAGGCGGGGTAAGTCCAAATTCCTAACAAACAGCCTGTTTTGTTAGGAAATCATCGAAATTTGCTTCAATATTTACCTAGCTGCAGTATTTTATTCAGCCTTTACTAACCTTTATATCGATTAACCATAAAGAGACCGGTTTGATCACAGCCCTGAGGTCCGCTTTGGGCCTGCGCGTCTTGACACGGCTCCCCAATACAGGTGGGCAGGTGCACTTCATCGCTCTTGGTAAAAGTAACAAGCATGAGAATGCTTCAGCTTCCAACTGTCTCTCTTTCCCTCTTTTCTCCCACTTTGGCTCAATAGACCTATGCCGTGTTGACGTCAGCGCGCTTGTTGCACATGCTCAATTATGCTGCATTGCAAAATTTCGCGGCCGGATGTAGACCTCTTCCAAAAGGGATTTTTACCAAGGGCCAAGAATAGGTCCATGGCACAGTGTTGACAGAGTGACTGCAGACGGTGTGTGGAATGAACAGGGAAATGAGCCACCGGGGGATTATGGCTCAAATGGCCAGGGGAGGACGAAGAATGACCGCACCGCTTGAAGGCGTCGCACCACGGACAATCTATTATGAGGATATGCAGATCGGGCAGCAGGAAAGCTTGATCCATACGGTAACGGAAAGTGATATTTCAGCTTTTGCCGATCTGACCGGTGACCACAACCCTATTCATATAGACAAGGCTCATGGCGCAGCTAGCCGATTTGGCAGCAACATAGCGCACGGTATCTACACCGCCGGTCTGCTCTCTGCCATTCTGGGTATGCGCCTTCCCGGGCCTGGTTCGATCTATGTCTCCCAGACGCTACAGTTCAAGGCACCGGTTCGTCCGGGCGACACGGTGACGGTCACAGCCACTGTGAAGGACCTGCAAGACAAGGGCCGCCGCGTTACGCTTGATTGCGCAGCCGAAGTGGATGGCCTTTCCGTGATGTCCGGGGAGGCCGTTGTCATGGCGCCCAAGAAGCCGACGGCCTGATTAATCCAGCAAATCTTTCTTACAGCTTTTTCTGGCCGCGTCTTTGCGCGGTGGCTTCCGAACATGCGTTTTTGATCATCCTCCCACTAGGAGGATAGTGTGCCCACGATAGAAAGCGTTTTCCCTGAAGCTTGCCTGAGTTTTCTTGCGACCCAGTCGTTTAGAAACTCAGGCCTCTTTTTATGCGCTCGCATATACGGGTAGCACGAGCCTGAAGGCGTTGCCATTATGGCAAGCTATGCAATCGAGAGACCGGTGCGCGTCCAGTCGAAATCCATTTGCCGCGAGGTCCTCTTTGCCAGTTCCTCAGAGCCAAGACGCGCCACCATTTGCAGGGCCATATCGATGCCGGCGGAAATGCCTGCCGAGCTGATCAATGCCCCATCTTCCACCCAGCGTACATTCCGAGCGCAGTCAATGGCAGGGTAGCGTTCGCGAAAATCGGGAATGTCTTCCCAATGGGTGGTCATTGTCTTGCCGGAGCAGCAGCCCGCTTCAGCCAGAATGAAGGCCCCGGTGCAAACCGATGCAAGCAGGGAAACCTTTGGGGCCTCGGTTTTGACCCAGCCCAGCAGTTGATCATCATCAAGCAGCGGCTCATGCACCCCACCGGGCACAAGTAGGATGTCCAGAGCAGGATGAGAGGCAAAATCGTGATCCGGCAACACCCTGTAGTTCGCCCGCGCATGCACCGGCTGCAAGCTTGAAGCAATAAGCAGGGGTGAATAGGCAAAGGTCTCACCATCCTTTTCGGCCACCCGCCGCGCGGTCGTAAAGACCTCGAAGGGCCCCGAAAAGTCCAGCACCTCAACGCCTTCATAAAGAAGGATACCGATATACCGTTCCTGCATTTGCTTCTCCCCTGTTTGCCAAATCGCTGCTCTAGCTCAGTTCTGGAACCTCCAAAACCACTCTGTTTGAAAATTTGACCAGCCCTAAGCGCTCACGATTAACGAAGCGATAAGTCAGCGATGCAGCCGTAATGGCAAGGCCGGACGCCAGCCCCAACCAGATCCCCTCGCCTTCCCAGCCCAGAATGAAGCCGCAGAAATAGGAGATAGGCAAGCCGCAAACCCAATAGCCCACAATGGCAATCAGCATTGGCACATTCGTGTCACTCAACCCGCGCAAGGCTCCTGCCATCGTGGCCTGAAGACCATCGACCAACTGGAACAGACCGGCATAGGCCAGATAGCTAACAGCCAGCGCGAAGGGCACGCTGTTGGCAGCAACAGTCGGATCCAGATAGAGGCCGACGAGAAAATGCGGGAACAGCAAGAAGCTGGCGCAGCTGATCGAGTTGAACAGCGCCGAGATCAGCACAGACACCCAGCCCGCCCGGTGGATGCCTTCAAGGCAGCGCGCGCCATAAGCAAGTCCGGTGCGTACCGTTGTCGCCTGACTAAGACCAAGAGGCACCATGAAGGCCAGAGAGGCCAGCTGCACGGCAACCGTATGTGCGGCCAGCGCATCGGTGCCGATCCAGCCCATGAGGAACACAGCGGCAGCAAACAGCCCCACTTCCACCATCACCATCAGGCCGATGGGAATACCAATGCGGAACAGCTCGAAAAAGCGTGGCCAGTCCGGCTTCCAGAAGCGCGCGAGCAGGTCGTATTTGCGATAGCTCTTTTTGAAAACCACATAGAGTGCCAGAAAGATGAAGACAAAGGTCTGCACAACAGAGGTGGAGATACCAGCGCCAGCCAGACCGAGCGCAGGAAAGCCGAACTTGCCGAACATCAGCAGGTAGTTGCCTGCGAAATTGACAAAGAAGCTCGCGATGGTCGTCACCAGAATGATGCGGGTTTCGCTATGGGCCGTCACCAGAGACCGCAGGGCAACAAAGCCCAGCGAGGGGAACACGCCGATGGCAGCAAAATTCAAATATCTGGCGGCCTCGGCGGACAGGCCGGGCATCTGGCCACCAAGAGCGTAAATATGCTGGCTCTGATAGAGCAAAATCATAATCAGGATCGAGATGACAAACGCCACCCATATGCCCTGACGGGCAGAGCGGCGCACAGAGGTATAGTCCTTCGCGCCAATTGCCTGCGCAACCATGGGGCTCACGGCAGACAGGGCCCCGATACCGAAGACGACAACCGGATGCAGAAGCGCAGCAGCCAGCGAGCCAGCAGCCAGTGCCTCACGCCCCAGCCACCCCATCATGATCACATCGGTGATCTGAAGGGAGAATTGCGCCAACTGCGCCAGAACAAGCGGCCAGGCGAGCGCCAGCGTGGCCGCGATTTCCTCGCGCCAGGAAATAGGCGTTCCCTGTTTTACGGTGGCTTGGTCAGAGATCGGGCTCTGTCCATCCAGCACCGGTGGCTGGTCTTGCATGCTATCACCAGAATTATGAAAATGGTCCGGTCCCCAAAAATCGGGATTTGCAGGCCACTCTGGGGGCATTGATCCGCCATGCCTATTTTCGGTCCCATAACAGGGGCTTAAAATGAGAGCCTGACGGTGCGCCATAAGCGTTCCGCACCGAACCGGATTGTTGATCGGACCGGCACCCTAGCCTCGCCGCTCGCATAAGTATAGTGTGAATCTTGCCTCATGGTGCTTTTCCCTTAGGTGCCCCGCCTGTTGCTGCCAAAGCCAGATCATACTGCGTTGTTTTGGCATCCAGATAACGGTCCCATTTTGGCTCCTCACTCCTTTTAGGGACACTCACCCACATTTTAGGGTCTGGCAACGCCCGCAGCGGCTTTTGATCCGGACTGACGAAAAAGAACTGGTCACAGCTCCGGTCCCGTTATAAAACGGGGCATGCACGCATTGTTTTTGCATTTCCAACGACGGGGTCATTTCAGACCGATTTTTCGGGCACATTTTTACAGTGTCTCTCTTTGCGGTTTGGCTCTTGTCTTTCGGATTGAGTATCCGCCTGCCCTTCCACGCGTACCTTGAGAGGTTGTCATGATTGACTTCAAGACCGCATCCCTGCCCGCCCTGTTTCTGCTGACCGCACTTGCCGGTTGCCGCTCTGTAACAATGGGGATGGATGAGATCGGCGATATGCTGCCGTCCAGCGAAGGGGTCTCCGGCGAAGTGCAGTGGGATTTTGCAGCAACAAATGGCGATGTTGTGCTGGTGGGGCTGCAAGATGGCGCAGGCATACTCAAGGAAACCAGAGTGATCCCGACCCCGGGTGTCAAACATGTTGATTTTGACCTATCCGTCACCAAGAATGACCGAACCAAATGTGCGTCTCGCGGCTCCTGCCGTTATTCGGCGCAGCTGGTGTCCGGAGACAATGTCAAAGCCAGTGGATTTGCCTATTACACCCCCACATCACACCCGACCATTCTGCTGAACAGCGTAGGCTCTGCAGCGCATGGTGCAATGACAGTATCAGGCCAAGCCATAGCGGCACAGCAACCACAAGCCACGCAAGGCGGACAGGCTGTGACTCGCCAAACCTTGCCAAAGCCGGTCTATCGATGACGTAAAGATCATTTCCGTCATGAAGCCCTGACAAGAGAAGGTCATGCCATGAAGCACGAAACTCTCTTGATGTGGATTGTCCGGGCTCTATATTAACGAGAGATCTTGACCTCATCCACGAGGTTGGGCACCCTCCCGCCAAACCTTTTACGCATATCCATCTGGCTATGCTCGACTATTTTCAACCCTGCCGGTCTTTTCGCCGGTTACAAGGAGTTGCCTTAAAATGATGACCCCAGCCGCGTCCTTTGTTGACATCCGATATCCTGAGCAGCCTTTGCCGGATTCGCTCAGAGGCGGCGTTGTTGCGATTGGCAATTTCGATGGCATGCATCGCGGGCATCAGGCCGTGTTGGAAGATGCCGTCAAGGAAGCGCGCGCCTCTGGCCTCAAGGCCGTGATGCTGACCTTTGAACCTCACCCGCGCACCCTGTTCCGGCCCAACTATCCGGTCTTTCGCCTCACCCCCCACGAGGAAAAAGCGATGATCGCGCGGGCGCTCGGGCTCGATGGCATGGTGTCTCTGACCTTTGATGCGGCCTTTGCCAGCCAGTCTCCGGACCTGTTCATCACCGACATGCTGATCGACAAGCTTGATGCCAAGAAGGCCATTGCAGGCTATGACTTCCATTTCGGCAAGGATCGCACGGGCACGCCAGACTTTCTGCAGGAAAAAGGCGAAGCGTTGGGCATCGGCGTTACCATCGTCGATATGAAAACCGATCGTTCTGGCGATGCCGTATCCTCGACCCGCATCCGGCAGGCACTGGAAGACGGCGCGGTCGCTCCGGCCAACAGGCTGCTGGGCTATCGCCATTTCTTTTCTGGCGTGGTGGTCCACGGTGCCAAGAATGGCCGCAAACTTGGCTATCCGACGGCCAACATGACCCTGCCGGACAACAGCCGCCTGCGCGAAGGGGTGTATGCGGTCAAATTTGTTCGCTCCGATGGCTCCCAGCATGATGGTGTCGCCAGCTTTGGCCGTCGCCCGATGTTTGACAATGGCCCCCGCGTGTTCGAGGTGCATGTCTTTGACTTCGACGACAATCTTTATGATGAAGACGTGCGGGTCGTGCTCTATTCCTATTTGCGCGAGGAAATGAAATTCGATGGTCTTGAGGCTCTGATCAACCAGATGGATGCAGACAGCGTTCAGGCGCGAGCCATTCTGCGCTATGCCGAACCGCTCTCGGAAGTAGAAAGCCGGATTTGGGTCTAGCAGCCCAACCACGCGCTGTTTGAGCTCAGATCTCCCAACATGACATTATAAAAGAGGCTCCATTTGGGGCCTCTTTTTTTGTTTGTGGTCATTTTATTGCAATCAGGCGCTCTAATCCAGATCGATCAGAGTGCCGTTAACCCAGCCTTGCTGATCGCCAGCGTCTACCAGATGCCACAGTTCGGCATGGCCCAGCGGCTTGTAATGGCCCGAGCGGATGATGGTCAGAGGCGTTCCTTTCTCAAGCACGCGAATGACATTGTCCGCATAGGAAGGCCAGCGACGCAGATTGGCGTCAGCAATCACGATTGGGCCACCTTGCTCGCCCTTGGCTCCGAGCAGCGCATTGCGCAAGGGCTCAAGTGGAAAGAGCGGGTTTGGATCGATCTTGCGCCCGGGCGCAATCTCCCAATGGCCCGCTATGAAGGAGAGCTGATATTTTTCAATGAGGCTCTGGGCGATCGCCGTCACCGTTCGGATCTGGGCGGCGGTATAATCCAGCCACCAGCCCTTGCCATGGGCGCGACTGGCAGCAAAGGCAAAGTGAAGCCCGTCGGTGCCATCACGATAATCGCCCTTGAACCACGGCTGAATGGAGCCATCACGCAGCTTGTTGCATCTGCCCAGATTGACCATCTCGATGCCGAAGGCAAAGGCGTTGACGCCTTCTTCGCCGCTATAGCAGCTCTTGCCTGCATGCCATGCACGACGATTGAAGGCCACTTGCTGGGTTACCGAGCCATCCCGCTCGATGGTGAGATGGGCAGATGCCTTTGCCTCGGGTTTGAGAAACCAGTTGACCGCATTGCCCTTTTCAAGCCGGCCGGCCGTGTCGTGCAGAATGATGCCGCGCGGCGCGAAATCACCCGACTGATTGGGCGAGCGCTCAAAGGGCACCGGCGCCTCATTGGCACAAAGCATATGGTTGCGGATTGTGTAGGCAGAGTGCGGAGAAATATCAAACATGGATGGTCCTTCCTTGTTGTTGATGCATCACCCTGCGGGCTTGGAGAGCACTGCCAGCAGGAAGCATGGCCACAGGGTCGCATGGCTTTCACGAAGGGGGGCCGGGGGGATTTGTCGAGCATCTCTGTGCCGCGTTACGATTGCGCAAGGGTGCAAAGGGCAGACGAGGGAGAGCCGTGCGCACGAAGCTGAATTTTTCGGGAAAGTAACGCTCTGGGGGGGCTTGTACTTGGCTCGGGCTTGAATTAATGTCGCGCGCGAGAAAAAGGCAACCGAGATGCTTATGAGACATGCCCTGCGCATGAAACCAGATATGAGATTTGCCACGCTACGGTATTTCGCACCACCCGCCCGAGGCTGTATTGGGCCGATAGCCAGTCGAATTACTGGCCCGGCCTTCGTGTGACTGGCGCAACTGACGCGCCCACGAGGGACCGGGACGACCACGAGGCCGGGCTGCCTTTCTGCTGCCTGATGCCTTTTCCCACGAATTCAATAGCTTGACCGATCCGGACCAAGCCGCAAACCATATGCCCAAGGCATATTCCTCCCCGCGGCTTTTGCTCTCAAAGAGCCTGTCACGATGGCCGAGCTTCACGGAAGTGATAGATAATGACTGAAGAACGCGATTATTCCGAAACGCTTTATTTGCCCAAGACCGACTTTCCCATGCGTGCGGGGCTGCCCAAGAATGAGCCAAAGATCCTGAAACGCTGGGAGGACATGAATCTCTACAAGGCCCTGCGTGAACGCTCTGCTGGCCGCGAGAAATATGTACTGCATGATGGCCCTCCCTATGCCAACGGCAACCTGCATATTGGTCATGCGCTCAACAAGATCCTCAAGGACCTCATCACCCGCTCGTTCCAGATGCGCGGCTATGATTCCAACTATGTTCCGGGCTGGGATTGCCACGGTCTGCCGATCGAGTGGAAGATCGAGGAAAAATATCGCAAGAAGGGCAAGAACAAGGATGCCGTGCCAGTCAAGGAATTCCGTCAGGAATGCCGCGAATTCGCACAGCACTGGATCGGCGTTCAGTCCGAAGAATTCAAGCGTCTTGGCGTGGTGGGTGATTTCGAGACCCCATATCGCACCATGACCTTCGATGCCGAAGCCCGCATCGCCAACGAATTGATGAAATTCGCCATGTCCGGCCAGCTCTTCCAGGGTTCCAAGCCGGTCATGTGGTCCATCGTCGAGAAAACCGCTCTGGCAGAGGCCGAAGTGGAATATCACGACCATACGTCCTACACCATCTGGGTGCGCTTCCCGATCACGGGTCTGCACGGCACTGTCGATCCGGACAAGATGGATGATCTGCTGGATGCGGATGTGGTCATCTGGACCACCACGCCATGGACTATCCCGGGCAACCGCGCCATCTGCTTTAACCCATCCATCAGCTACGGTCTTTATGAAATCACCGAAGCGGCTGATGACAATTGGGGCAAGGTTGGCGACAAGCTGATCATGGCCGACACGCTGGCAGCCGAAGTCTTCAAGGCCGCCCGTGTGGATGGCTACGAACGCAAGTTCGATGTCGATCCATCCCAGATTTCCGAATGCGCCCATCCGTTCGCCGAAGAAGAAGGCGCCGACGGCTATTATGATTTCGACGTTCCGATGCTGCCGGGTGACCATGTGACCGAAGAAGCCGGTACCGGCTTTGTGCATACGGCTCCAGGCCATGGCGCCGATGACTATGAGGTCTTTGTTGCCAATCGCGAACGCTTTGAAGAATGCGGCACGCCGGAAATCCCGCATACCGTGATGGAAGACGGCGCTTACTTCCCGCATGTCCCCCTTTTCCAGGGCCACTATATTCTCAACCGTAAGGGCGGCGAAGGCACCACCAACGGAGCCGTCATCGACAAGCTGGTTGAAGTGGGCTCCCTGCTCGCACGCGGCAAGATCAAGCATAGCTACCCGCACAGCTGGCGCTCCAAGGCGCCGCTTATCTTCCGCAACACGCCGCAATGGTTCATTGCCATGGATCGCAACATCGATGGCGAAGGCGATACTCTGCGCAAGCGTGCCCTTAATGCGATTGATGCCACCCGCTTTGTTCCGAAATCCGGCCAGACCCGTCTGCGCTCGATGATCGAAACCCGCCCGGACTGGGTTATCTCCCGTCAGCGCGCATGGGGTGTGCCGATCACCATCTTCATCAAGAAGGATGATCCGACGGTTGTTCTGCAGGATAGCTCTGTCAACAGCCGTATCTTTGATGCTTTCATGAAGGAAGGCGCAGATGCATGGTTCGCCGATGACGCCAAAGAGCGCTTCCTCGGGGCAGACTATGACGCTGAAGAATGGACGCAGGTGACTGACATTCTGGACGTTTGGTTTGACTCTGGCTCAACCCATGCTTTCTGTCTGGAACAGCGTGGCGACATGAAATGGCCTGCCGATCTGTATCTGGAAGGCTCCGACCAGCATCGCGGCTGGTTCCATTCCTCGCTGCTGGAAAGCTGCGGCACACGCGGTCGTGCGCCTTATGATGCGGTTCTCACCCATGGCTTCACCATGGATGAACAGGGCCGAAAGATGTCCAAATCCATCGGCAACACCATCGCGCCACAGGATATCATCAAGCAATATGGTGCTGATATCCTGCGTATGTGGGTGGCCAGTGCCGACTATTCGGACGATCAGCGCATCGGGCCGGAAATCCTCAAGACCATCGCCGATGCCTATCGCAAGATGCGCAACACCATCCGTTGGATGCTGGGCTCTCTGGCGCATTTCGATGGCACCGAGATTGCTCCTTCCGATATGCCTGAACTGGAGCGGCTGATGCTGCACCGGATCCATGAGCTGGATCATATGGTCAGAGGCGCCTATGACAGTTTCGACTTCAAGCGCATTATGCATGAACTCAACTATTTCATGGGTATCGAGCTTTCTGCCTTCTATTTCGATGTGCGCAAGGATGCTCTTTATTGTGATGCACCAAGCTCCATGCGCCGCAAGGCAGCGCTCTATGTCATCCATGAGCTGTTCATTCATCTGACGGCGTGGCTTGCTCCGATCCTTCCATTCACCATGGAAGAAACATGGCAGAGCCGCTATCCGAATGCAGATGATTCGGTACACTTCCGTCAGTTCCCGGACGTTCCGGGCGACTGGAAAGATGATGAGTTGGCTGCCAAGTGGGATAAAGTGAAAGCGCTGCGCCGCGTTGTCACCGGGGCACTTGAAGTCGAGCGTCGGGAAAAGCGCATCGGGTCTTCGTTGGAAGCTGCTCCGAAGGTCTATGTCTCCGATGAGGCCATTCTCAAAGCGATGGACGGTATCGATCTGGCCGAAATCTCCATCACCTCGCAGGCCGAGTTGATCAAGGGCGAAGCGCCTGAAGGGGCCTTCACCATTGAAGAGGTGGTTGGCGTGGGGGTTGTTCCGGCTCTGGCAGAAGGCAAGAAATGTCAGCGCAGCTGGAAGATCCTGCCCGAAGTTGGCACGGATCCGGTTTATCCAGACCTGTCGCTTCGCGATGCAGCAGCCATCCGCGAAATTGATGCCGCCTAACGGCCGCATTTAGAGCTATAGTGAAGCCGGGGTCTGGCGCTGTCCGAACCCCGGCTTTTCTTTACAGGCCCGAAAGCGGGCTGGATGTGAGTCCAATATGGTTTGGAGAACAGGCTTGTCTGCACGGTCTTTGGGATATCTCGTTGCCTTGACTGGCTTTGTCGTTGATCAGGCGTTCAAGCTCTGGATGCTTTTCGGCTTCCAGATTGATGCGGTCATGCGTTTCGAAGGGCCGGTCAGAATCACGCCATTTTTTGATTTGGTGCTAGTCTGGAACCGAGGCATCTCCTATGGCCTGTTTCAACAGGATGATGATCTGGGGCGCTATATGCTTATCGGCTTGGCGGCTGTCGCAGCCATCGCGCTGGGCATTTGGATCTGGAAAAGCCATGACAAGCTGACGACCCTTGCCCTCGGCCTTATCATGGGCGGCGCTCTTGGCAATGGCCTTGACCGCATTCTTCATGGCGCCGTGGTCGACCTGTTTCATTTTCACGTAGGAAGCTTCAGCTGGTATATTTTCAATCTGGCTGACGTCTGGATCGTTGTCGGAGCTGGGCTGCTTGTACTGGAGAGCCTTCTTGGTGGACGGAAAGCAGGAAAGCTGAAGAAAGCGCCCGATTCCAGCCGCAAAGATGCCGCAAATGAATGATTAGTGGCAAAAGCAGCAATATTTCCAGCAATCCGGGGCATTTGTCTTTGCCCAAAGACAAGCTTCTCTTGATCTACGGCCCCATTAGGAAGTATGTCTAAATCTAATTGGCACATTTTTAACGATGTGCCCGAGGTGGTTTGCGTAAGAGCATTCATGAGAATGCCCGAATATCAAAAGGCGAGATCGTCATGACAGTCAGCAGGTGCAAGGACTTTTTCCTTTCCGGTGCCGAAACTTTCAAAAGCCGTGCGGCTCAGCCTTCAGGCCTGATTGCCATGGTCATGCTGGGGACCCTCAGCATGGGGCTTTCAGCCTGTTCAGGGATTTCCTCTTCAACCTATGGCACCGGCGAAACCCACGAGCGGGAGTTGCTGGACGATGTCACAGGTTTGCTGGGCGCTCTGCCCAACGACAAGAAGCGCCAGACAATAGACTATTCTGCACGCGCCGGTCTCGTACTGCCACCCGATGGTGCACCTCTGCCAACGCCTGAAGACGGCAAACGCTTGCCAGCCTACGCACAAGCAGGCTGGCCACAGGATCCGGACAAACTGCGCGAGATCTATAATGAGCGCATGGAAAATATGACCGACGAAGAGCGCGCGCAATTGCTGGAAGCCATTCGTCGTCTGCCGCCGGAACAGCGTGATTCCATTATCAAGAACAACACCGCCTCTGCCAACTTTGCTCGACAGATCAAAGAACCTGATTATAGCAAAGGACCAGTCAGTCCTGCTGAGTTGAAAGAATATGATAGGCAGGTCAAGGAGCGTCTTGCCCTGATCCGAGCCCAGAAGCATGGAGAAAAAGGCAAACGAACCTATCTGACCCAGCCGCCAGAGCGCTTTACCGATGTAACCCCAGAGGTGGCATCGCAGATGGAACAGCTCAAGCAGCAGGAAAATTCAGGCAAAAAGAAACGCTTCTTCTCGCGTATCTGGCCATTCGGCAAGAAAGATTCAGATTCGGACTCGTAACGAACCTGTCTTCATCGCTCACTCTTAATTATAAAACGGCCGCCTCTGCACCAGCAGGAGCGGCCGTTTTTATTAGGGTTACAAATGGGCGGAATCATCGACTTCATCAATGCACCTCGCGTCTATTTGACAGAATCGATTCCCTATTGACCAGCTAAACAGCTTCGAATCCGGTTTTCTTAGTCCCTGCTTGATGCATTTTGTGCTCCGAACGCGTGGATTTTGAGTCCCCTGACGACAGATTCCGGATCGAACCACCCGGATAAAATTCCTATTTGCCATTTCATTGCCCACTACAAACGCTCAAAAAGCACGAGAATACACATAAATCCCGTTAAGAATTCAGTAACGAATTGGCAGAAATCCGGGGCATAGAGCGTATTTTGTGTTTTTTGTGCAACAGTCCTCGCAAAGTGATCTCAGCGAAGACGAGAGTCGATTGAACCCGCCGGAGAAACGAGTATTGTCAATCTTGTCGCAAGCAGTGAACTACAGTTCTGACTGGACTGGTCACTGCAAAAATATTTTTTTGTTATGACAATGAAGGTCAGAAACATGAACATCAAGAGCCTCATCCTTGGCTCCGCAGCTGCTTTGGTAGCTGGCGGTGCAGCACAGGCAGCAGACCTGCCAGTAGCAGAACCAGTAGATTACGTTAAAGTATGCGATGCATACGGCGCTGGTTACTTCTTCATCCCAGGTACCGATACCTGCCTGAAGATCTCTGGTAAAGTTGAATTCGGCATCCAGAACGGCTTCGTTGACTACCGTGGCGTACAGCGCAACACTGTAGACGAAGTTAGCTACTACACCGAAACCACCATCGCTTTCGATGCTAAAGAAGAAACCGAATTCGGTACTCTTGCTGCTCACATCGAATATGATGACAACGTAGGTGCTGGCGCAACTTCTGGTGCAAACGCTGCATTCGATAAAGCTTACCTGCAGCTCGGCGGCCTGTATGCTGGTCTGACCGACTCCATCGTCGACTTCAACGCTGGCCTGTACTATGATGACTTCGGCATCGGCCACGGTGACCTGCAGACCATTGGTTATGTTGCTTCCCTGGGTAACGGCGTATCCGCTACCATCGCTCTGGAAGAATACAACGGCACCGGCATTGCTGGCCTCGCTGGCATGACCGCTCCTTCCCTCGCTGCTCGCTTGGCTGTTAAGCAGGGCTGGGGTTCTGCAAACGTAGCTGGTGCTGTATACCAGTCTCGTTACTGGAACGGCGCTTTCTCTGCTGACGTTGGCTACATCATCGGTGGTGAAGCTTCCTTCAACCTGATGGAAGGCCTGACCTTCGGTATCGCTGGTGGCTATGAAGATGGCTACACCAACGACGGCCTGGGCAACACCTGGAGCAAATGGGCTGTTAACGGTGGCTTCGAATACGCCTTCGCTGACAACCTGGTATTCGGTGTTGACGCTGGTTACGTTGATTTCGACGAAGCAGCTTACAAAACCTGGGGTACTTCCGCTCAGATCACCTACACCCCAGTTGCTAATCTCGAAATTGGCGCTCGTGTAGGTTACGAAAAAACTGACTTCGACGCAGCAGCTGCAACTGACTGGGACGACGTAGCAGGCAAACTGTACCTGAAACGTTCTTTCTAATCTAAGCTTAGCTTAGACTTGAAGTCCACGAATTCTGGGCCCGAGAGAGATTTCTCTCGGGCCCTTTGTCATTTGAGGAGTAACGGATGTTTTGGCTGTTGGAAACAGCCTGCCTTCATCGTAGCTCCCGATCATAGCGCAGTCGAGAAACGGGCCGAGCCCGTCTTGTTATCAATGCCAGTCCCGACTTCTATCTGTCAAAATAGATCCAACTGCGCATCTTCTTCAGGCTGTCCTTTTGGATTTTTCTGCCCCTCCTCCGCCTTGGAAGCCTTTGCTTTGCTCACTTTGATGCTATCGTGTGCCGAGATCACCTGCTCGGCGTTTCCCTCAGGGGTCTTTAACGGTTCCACCAAGGATGCATCATCAATGTTTGGATTATTGACGCGATTGGAAACAGGGTAAGCCATCAGATCGTCTGGTGGAGCACTCCTAAGTAACGGGCGCGCTTCATTAAAACGACCGGAACGGGTGTTCAACCACGTATCATGGTCATCAGGTGGAATGATGAGGGGCAACCTCTCGGAAATCGTGCGAAAAGGCTGCTTTGCTGGCGCAGTCAACAACGCGAGCCCATCAAACTCCTCGCCATTGGGACCCATCCATGTTTCCCAGATACCAGCAAGCGCAAACAGGCCCTCATTGTCACGCCGGAAGAAATGCGGTATCCCCTCGCCGCTCTCCTTTTGCCGTTGCCATTCATAAAAGCCGGTCACAGGCACAAGACATCTGCGGTATCGAATTGCGTTTTTGAAGGAAGGCTTCTTCTCGACAGTTTCCATGCGAGCGGTGCTGATTTGCGTGAAATCACGCGGATCTTTTACCCAATCGGGCACAAAAGTCCATTTCATCAGCCGAGCGGTGCGTTTGCCATATTCATGGGTGATTGTCAGAACCGGAGTGCTCGGTGCGACGTTATGTCTAGGCGGCATTTTGTGCAAACCGGGCAAAAGCTCCGCTACACCGAAAAATTTAATCAATTCAATCTCTTCTGCCACAAGATGCAGTCTACCGGTCATGATTGTCCAATTCGATTTCTTCTAAAGGGTTTGCTAAATCTTTATCCTGTTTCATCTTTTTCACCGACCTCAGGCCACGTCAAGTATTTGGAAACTATAGCACCTTATGGTTAAGTTGGACCGTCTTTGAGAACCGCTTACTGCATGTATGCGGCAACATTGAGCGGGGATTGAATGTCTTGCACACTGCCGTGACACTTGCGGTAATTGGCATGAAGATATCACTCCCCAGTTGCCCATAAAGCTGTTTTCGCAGACTGGTCGCGTCGCCTGAATGCCAATGAAGTTGCGTTGAGAGTCACCCGATGTCAGAAATGTCTACCCTTCCTGATGCGAATTTGTTGCTGGACGCCAACATCAATCCATCGACATTGCTTGCTACTGACTATCTCAACCATTTCAATGAAGTGCTGATGCTGATCGAGATGCTGTCAGCCATGCCCGAATGCGCCGAGGATATCGTTGCCTGGCGCCCCATGGGCTATGCGGACTATTTCCAGCAATCAACCTTCAAAGAAAAACAACTCGCCATTTCCCTTTACGATTCAGTGCCGCCGGCAGTCCGTGACCAACTCGAGTCGCTGGTGCATGAGATCGATGTCAAGATTGAAGGGCTGATCGAACGCATCGTGGATCTGAATGGCGATCTCTCAAACGAGTTTCTCGATAGTGTCGCCTTCATGGCTTCCACTGAAGTGCGGCCTCTCATTGATCGCGTCAGTGCATTGATCAACGATACAGCCAATGCAACCGACTGGATGCTGGCCATCGATCACCCGACCGCGCAGGACGAGGTCGACCGTCTGTTCGACTAGCCCGATACGGGCCAATCCCTGTGTAGGCGTGTTTGACCGCCTTTCGCACTCCGGCATACCAAAGGTCAGAGCATCAGGCTTCGTCTTCTTCAACGACCCAAGGCTCATTCAGGGCCTCTTCTTCCCATTCCTTCCAGGCAGGCAGGGTTTTGATGGCGAAGCGATAGGCATGGAACACCTCGCTGTCGGTGAGTTCATATTTTTCAAAACGATTGATCACCGGGGCAAACATGGCATCCACCGCGCCAAAGGAACCGAACAGGAAGGGACCGCCAGAGGCATCAAGGCATTCACGCCAGATCTGTTCGATCCGTTCTACATTCTTGACCACGGCGGCGGCACTGTAAGGATCCAGGTCGAGCCGTTTGATCTCTCGCCTGATATTCATCGGGCATGAGCCTCTCAGCCCGAAAAATCCGCCATGCATTTCTGCGGCAAAGGCCCGTGCCTTGGCGCGCTCCATGACATCGACAGGCCAGAGCCCTGCTTCGGGGAATAGATCTGCAATCACCTCGAGAATAGCCAGGCTTTCGCAAATGATTACAGGCTCCTTGCCCTCTTCTTCGATTTTCAGAACCGGCACTTTCTTGGTCGGTGAATATTCGATGAAATGGGCGTGGCCGGTGGCCTCATCAAATTGCAGCAGATGCTCGGTGAAGACGATATTTTTGGTCTTCATGGCAATCCAGGGACGCAAAGACCAGGATGAGTAATTCTTGTTGGCGATATACAGCGTCAATTTGAGATGATCAGCGGAAATTTGGTCGGTCATCGGCGCACCTTCCCTATAACAATCGGTTTCCTAAAGACTAGGCACAAATCCTTGCGCTGAAAAGTGTACATTCGCATTCCTTGTGCCTTGCTTGCGCCCTGTGAAAGAGTTATCCATAAAGCGCTTTCTTTTATTCAGCATGACATGTCTGCGCCTTTAACAAGAGCGCGGCCTTCCACCCAAAAGTCCCGCCATATGGCCGGATGGGTTTTTGTATCCCAATTCTACCTGCTTTTGCGCGCCAACAGCTTGGCGCCTAGTATGGATACCCTGTCATGTATGACCTTCTTTGCACTATGGCCGAACGTCCGGCCCCCTTTTGCCAATATACCGCTCCAGACCTCTGGACCCGCCCCCATATAGCGGCCAGCATGCTCGCCTTTCACATCGATGGCAGCAATGATCTGGCCTCCCGCAAGCAAGAGAGCATCGTCTCGATTGTCGACTGGATTGCCGAACGCTTTGCCGTTGATGGCAAGCGGGTCTGCGATCTTGGCTGCGGTCCGGGGCTTTATGCCAATCGGCTGGCCCAAAAAGGGGCGCAAGTCACCGGCGTGGACATTTCCACATCATCGCTTGCCTATGCACGCGGCCATGCCCCGTCAGCCGCGCCGACTGGTGCACCAAGCTACCGTCTAGCCAATTATCTGGAAGATCCCCTGCCGCAAGAGCAGGATCTGGTCCTGTTGATCTATGCTGACTATTGTGCGCTCTCCCCCAGTCAACGCCGCACGCTGCTGGCCCGCATGCGAAGCACAGCTTAATCCCGGCGGGGCCATCATCTTTGATGTCTTCTCTGACCACATGTTCCAGAAGCTTGAACAGAGCACGGTTTTGGAAGCAGACCTCATGGGGGGCTTCTGGGCACCCTCTCCCTATGTTGGCCTCAAGAAAAGCTGGCTCTGGCCCGAGACGACGACTGGGCTTGATCATTATCTGATCGCATGCCCTGACGAGACATTCGAGATCTATAACTGGATGCAATATTTCTCGCCCCATAGCCTCAAAGACGAGCTGCAACAGTGCGGCTTTGAAGCTCCGACCATGATCGAACTTCAGACGGGGTCAGCTCTGGGGGCAGACTATGGCGATGCCTTTGGAGCGATTGTTACAGTTTAGCTGACATTTCTGCCGTTCGGGCACGCTTGCGCTATGCGCTGTAGCCTGAGCGGTGCATCAATTTCCCTTATGGATGAATTTGCACGATATGTTGGACCCTTGCAGCCCAATGGCGCTATAGTCGCGGCGCAAGAATAGCATGCAGAAAAGCAGGAGACATATCATGGATGAAATGCTGACAGGTCGGTGCCTTTGTGGTGCCGTTGAATTCGAGTTTCCCGGTCATGCCAATCCCATGGTGATGTGTCACTGCAAGCAATGCCGCCAATGGGGCGGCCATGCCTGGCCCAGCATCACGATCCAGTTCAGCAATCTGGTGATCAAAAAGGGGCAGGAGGCTCTGGCTTGGTATCAGTCGTCCGAATTTGCGCGCCGTGGCTTCTGCTCCAAATGCGGCTCGTCGCTCTTCTGGCATGCGGATCGGCATCCTGAATGGCGAGATGAAATTGCTGTCTCTGTGGGCTGCATCGATGATGTCCATGGCCGGCGCCTGACCAAGCATATTTTCGCTGCGCACAAAGGTGATTATTACGACATCACCGACAATCTGCCACAAGAAGACGACTAGCGCAGATTTTAATGCAGAATGAAAGGGGCGCGCGTTCTATCGCCGCCCCCTCAACATGGCTAGTGCAAGTCACGTTTACGGCTGCGGGTAGCCCGGCGGCACGGTAGCTATGGCCGCGCGGTTTTCATCTTCTGCGATCAACTCTTCCGCCGCTTCCAGATTGACAGAAACAAGCTGCGAGACGCCACGCTCGGCCATGGTCACGCCGAACAGTCGATCCATCCGGGACATGGTGATCGGGTTATGCGTGATGGTGACAAAGCGGGTTTCCGTAAGCGTCCGCATTTCTTCCAGCAGGGCGCAGAAGCGCTCCACATTGGCGTCATCTAGCGGAGCGTCAACCTCATCGAGCACGCAGATCGGCGCCGGGTTGGTCAGAAAAACCGCAAAGATCAGCGCCATGGCCGTCAGCGCCTGTTCTCCGCCTGAAAGCAGCGTCATGGTCTGGGGTTTCTTACCCGGTGGACGGGCGATGATATCAAGGCCAGCCTGAAGCGGGTCATCGGCATCGGTCAATGTGAGTTCTGCCTCACCGCCGCCGAACAGTTTGGCGAACAGGGATTTGAAATGACTGTTGACCACGTCAAAGGAAGAAAGCAGACGGGCGCGGGCTTCCTTGTTGAGGTTGAAGATGCCCGTGCGCAGCTTCTTGATGGCTTCAATCAGATCGTCCCGCTCGGTTTCCATGGTGACGAGCTGTTCGGAAATCTCCCCCGCCTCTTCGTCGGCGCGCAAGTTGACGCCACCGAGCCGCTCACGTTCATTCTTTAGGCGCTCCAGCCGCCCTTCCACCGATGCCATGGCGGGGAGCGGCGCGTCTTTCTTGAGGCCAGACAAGCCAAAGGTGGCGGCGGGGGCACAATCCATGGCATCGTCTATCTGGCGGGTCAGTTCGTCCTTGCGGGCCTTGATGCCATTGATGCGTTCATCAGCACGGCTGCGTTCTTCGCGAGTCGAGCTGAGTGCTTCCATGGCGCTCTTGGCAGCCACACCAGCTTCCAGAGCGGTGCGCTCTGCCTCGGCGAGCTTGTCTCCCGCTTCCTTCTGCGCCTCCTCGGCTTTGGCGATTTCAGACAAGAGGGTGCGGCGCCTGATGGCGATCTCGTCCGGAGTGTCTGTGAGCTGCTCCCTCTCCTTCTCGGTCTCGGTCAAACGGGCATCGAGTGTGGCGATCTGAGCATCGGCATTTTCTGCGCGGGACACCCAACTTGAGCGCTCGCGCTCGATTGCGGCCAGCCGCTTAGCCCGCATGATGGCATCGCGCACAAGACTATCAGCCTTGGCCCGTGCCTCAGTCAGCAGGCTGCGTTTTTCACTCTGGATCAGCCGTGCATTGTCCCGCTCACGCTGGAGATGATCGATGGCAGGCAAATCCTTCTGCTGCTTCTCGGCATCTTCGAAGGCGCTCCTTGCCTCGCCCTCTTCCTCAGTCAACCGGCCGATGGTGGCTTCCAGCGTCGCCTTGCGCGCCAATATCTGGTTGGCGTCGCGCTCGGCTTTGGCCAGATTGTCACGCAGGGACGAAAGGCGTTTCTGGGCATCTCGCCAGCGATTGCGCTTGGTTTGTTCTTCCCGCGCCATATCCGAGGCGATGGTGCGCTGTTCCTCAAAGGCATTACGTGCATCGTTGAGGCGTTCCTCAGCTTCGTCCAGACGGCCTTCCAATTCTTCAAGGCGATTGCGCTGTTCAAGGCGCTGGGCCGCTGGTGTGGGCGCTCCGGCGCGGATCACCAGACCATCCCAACGCCACAAATCGCCTTCGCGGCTGACCAGTCGTTGGCCCGGCTTCAGGTGTTTCTGCAAGTCAGCACCAAGGCTGGCATCGACGATGCCGATCTGATCAAGGCGGCGGGTCAGGCGTTCGGGGCTGGACACATAGGCGCTCAGGCAAGGCAGATCATGCGGCATGGCCGGATCTTCAGCATCGCCCCCCATCTCACCCCAATGACGCGGCGCGGCTGCATCAAGCGGTGCATCAAGATCTTCGCCGAGCGCGGAGGCGAGTGCCACCTCGTAGCCAGCATCCACCTTGAGACTATCAAGCACTGGCGGATAGCGTTTGTCCTGCCCGCCCTCGACGATCTTGGCCAGCGTACGGGCTTCGGTGTCGAGCCGGTTAAAGGCGCTTTCGGCTTCAGCACGCGCCCGACGGGCCGTGGTTTCAGCCTCGCGCGCGTCAGCCACGGCGCTGGTGGCAGCTTCCGTCTCCTCCTCGAGGATCGCCAAAACCTCGGAAGCGCTTTCCACCTGCTCGCGCAAGTCATCCAGCCCGGTATCCTTGTCCAATTGTTCGTTGACGCGATCCAGATCGCGCTCACTCTGGGCCTTCTGGCTGGACAGGCGCGCCAGACGCCCTCTTGCGGCTTCCGTTGCCTGCTGCAATTGCCGCGCAGAACCTTCAGCTTCGGCCAGACGGGAGGTCCAGTCGCTGGCAACACTCTCCGCCTTGGCCAGATCCTCTTCGGCCTTTTTGAGCGCTTCATCTGCAGCTTCTTGTGTCTTGGCTGCGCCCTCATCCTCGGCGGTCAGCTCTGCCCGCTCGTCATCAAGGGTCTTGAGCAGATCCGCATTCTCGTCAAGCATTTGCTTTTCGCGCAGTTTATCGGCCTTGAGCTGCTCGATGCGACGGGCGAGATCGGCGAGTTTTTCTTCAACACGCTTTTCCTCGTTGTCGAGTTCGCGGGCCGCCAATGTCAGGCGCTGCAAAGAGGCGGCTTTGGCTGCGGATTCATCGCGCAAAGCTGGTAGGGCATGATTGACCACGGCTTCTTCGCGAGCGGCTGCAGACTGAGCCGTGGTCGCCTCGGCGACCTTCAGGTCGGCCAGACGCAGGGCTTCCTTTGCTTTTTCCTCTTCGGCCAATATTTCCTGCCAGCGCAGATGATAGAGCGTTGCTTCTGTTGCGCGGATGTCGGAGGAAAGATTGCGATAACGGCTGGCTTGACGGGCCTGACGCTTGAGTCCCTCAAGCTGGGTCGATATTTGCGCCATGATGTCCTCAAGGCGCTCCAGATTGGCTTCAGCGGCCTTCAGACGCAATTCCGCCTCATGACGGCGACTATGCAGCCCGGAGATGCCTGCGGCTTCTTCCAAGAGGCCACGGCGCTGTGTCGGCTTCTGGCTGATGATCTCGCCAATGCGCCCCTGCCCCACCATCGACGGTGAGCGGGAGCCTGTGGAGGCATCGGCAAACAGCAGCTGGATATCGCGCGCGCGCGCATCCTTGCCATTGATGCGATAATTGGAGCCATTCTCGCGCTCGATGCGGCGGGAAATTTCCAGCTCGTCGCTATCGTTGAAACCGGCAGGTGCGGTGCGGTCGCTGTTGTCGAGATGAACGGTCACCTCAGCGGTGTTGCGGGCAGGTCGGTTGGTGGAGCCAGCAAAGATAACGTCATCCATGCCGGAGGCGCGCATATTCTTGTAGCTGTTCTCGCCCATGACCCAGCGCAGGGATTCCACCAGATTGGACTTGCCGCAACCATTGGGCCCGACGACGCCAGTGAGCCCCGTCTCGATAATAAAATCCATCGGCTCCACGAAGGATTTGAAGCCCAATAGGCGCAGCTTAGTGAATTTCATCGCCGAGCCCCCTGAAGGACGGCGAAGGGGAACGACAGACTATTCAACGCAAAAGGGCGCAGCCCTTGCCCCAGCATACTCAGTATGAAAGGGGAAAAGGCAGGCGCCCTTAAAGGGTCGGCGGGGGATTCCCCGCCAACGGATATCAAATTACAGCAATGGCTCCAAAATCTTGTCGAATTCGTCACTCGACAGGGCTCCGATATGCTTTTCACCATTCACAAAGAAGGTTGGCGTTGAATTGATTCCGAATTCTTTCTGTCCACGTTCACGTACTGCTTCGATGTCGTCCAGCAATTTATCGTCAGAAACGGCTTTCTCGAAGCTTTCCTGTGAAAAACCGGCCAATTTGGCAAAACGCTGAAGGTTGCCTACAGGATCATCGGTGAAGGCCCAGTTGCGCTGCTGGCTGAGCAAAAGATCGATCATGGCCGTTGCCTTGCCACCGGGCGTCCGTCGGGCCAGCATAGCGCCTGCGGTTGCCAGCGGATCAAGCGGGAATTCACGCAGAATGAAGCGCATCTTGCCGGTGTCGATATATTTTTCCTTGAGATATTTGTAGGTCGTGCCATGGAAATGAGCGCAATGGCTACAGGTCATTGAAAAATATTCAATAATAGTAATGGGTGCATCTTCCTGCCCTACAGCAATGTCTTCCAGATCGCCGGTTTTCTTGAGCATTTCCTCAAGAGGGTAGGTTTCAGCGGCTGCGGGTGCGGCCATTGCAAGGGGAAGTCCTGCCAGGGCAACGAAGCCTGCGGTTGCTTTTGCGCCGGTTATCAGAAATTTTCTACGGTTCAAAGCCATGATTTATTTCCTTAAGGGTTGCGTTTTGGTCGTTGGGGACATTTGCCAGCATCATAGCGAGAATGCCCCGGCAGTCCTGTTACAGAGATACCCTATCCAATCACATTTTGGCGATGAGAGGGCAAGGCGCGACAAAATGCCGTTCGTTACAAATTTGTAATTTTCAACATTTCGAAAATTGCCAATAAATTCTATAGTTTACGCGCTACAACGAAGCGCGTTTCCGCAGCCTTTGGGAAGGTACAAGACTCCAGAATCTCGAAGCCCTGATCCACCATTACAGCTTCAAGGCGTGCAGCTGAAATATAGCTCACATGGGGAGCCTTGCCCAGCCATTGCATGATCGTGATCGGAATACGCAGCAGGCTATACCGCCCGGCAAGGCACCCTGTTTTGGAGATAAGCACACCTCCGGGCTTCAACAGCTGGTTCATATGCTTAATGCCAGCGGGTATATCTTCCAACAGATGCATGAAATTGAAGGCCCAGATGCAGTCATAGGGGGCATTGGCGGCCAGTGCTTCGTCATACATGTCCGCATGCACGAACTCGACATTCTCCACCTTTTGCTCTTTGGCCTTTTCCCTGCCGATTTCCACCAGACGGGACGACAGATCGCTGGCCCAGATATGGCCGACATGTCTGGACAGGAGCAAGGCGGTCGAGCCAGATCCACAGCCCAGTTCCAGAACAGTGTCATCGGAATGGAGGTAAAGGCGCGTGCGCTCAAGCGTCTTTGAATAGGCATCCATATTCTTGATGGGCTTGGCGGCGTAATCGCTGGCCATCTTGTCCCAGAACTGCTCCGACGTCGGCATTGTTGGCTTCCCCTTGTTGTTGGGCCTCGCTTCTTTGGCGTGATGATTTCAATTGCTGCCCTCAATAGAATAGATGGTACTACTTAGAGGGAAAGTAAACAGCCTGCATTACAAGAAAAGGTGCGCCTTGTGTGGCGCACCTCTTGTCTGGTCAATATTATTGGTCTTTTTGCATTTCAGGCAGGCTGAGCTTGCTATTTGGCCGCAACGCTTACTTCGATATTGTTACGGGTAGCGTTGGAATATGGGCAGACCTGATGGGCCTTCTCTACCAGCTTGGTGGCCGTTTCCGCGTCAACACCCTTGAGATCTGCAACCAGATCCACTTTCAGCGAGAATCCTTCGCCGTTGTCGTTGTTACCGATACCGACCTCGGCAGTAATGGTCGGATCTGTCAGTGTCACCTTCTCCTGTGAGGCAATCAGCTTTACGGCGCTGAGAAAACAGGCTGCATAACCCGCTGCAAACATCTGCTCAGGGTTGGTGCCGTTGCCACCAGCGCCGCCAAGCTCTTTTGGTGTGACAAGGGTGACGTTGAGCAGGCCATCTTCAGATTTGGCGGAGCCTTCACGGCCTCCGGTGGCTGTTGCGCTTGTGCTGTAAAGAACTTTCATAGCTGTTTCCTCTCCTATGGTTTGTGTCGCAATTCATCGGTCAGATGCACTCAATTTAGTTATTGCGATAATTATTTTCAAGTAGCACATAGGTCTAAGCCAGACGGTATCGGGCTTTTTCTAAAGATTGGGGGACGAGCTAGTTTTGGGCTTTCAGCAGATTCTTGCGCAAGACTTCCAGCTTTGCTTTCAGCTCCACAAGCTCCGGAATCGGCATACCGCAGGCTTCGGCCACACAGGGGCCAACCTTGGCAGCCTCTGTGCGCAGCTCCTTGCCCTTCTCCGTCAGGCGGATGTTGAGGGCACGCTCATCCTTTTCATCGCGGACGCGTTCGACCAGTCCATCCTGTTCAAGGCGCTTGAGTACAGGGGTCAAGGCGCCCGACTTCTGGCCAAGCTTTGTGCCGATATCCTTCAGGCTCACGCCGTCATGTTCCCACAGGATCAACATGATCAGATATTGCGGATAGGTCAGCCCAAGTGGCTCCAGCAAAGGCTTGTAAAGCTGGGTCATGGCCAGAGAGGCCGAATAGAGCGAGAAGCAGAGTTGCCTGTCGAGAGGCATGATATCGGTCATGATGTATTCCTGAATTGGTTATCGCGCAAGGTAATCGCTCCAAAACAGAAACACAAGGTCGTCTTAAGTGGGTCTCGGGCTTCTGGCGTGCCTAGTTGCGCGCCAGCACTGCGTGGCCGAGACGACGCAAAGCTTCTGCCATCTTGTCGTCCTTAACCCCTTCGATCTGATGTTCGAGCGCATCGGCTTCCGTAAGGGTCAAAGGGCGGAGCGGGTCCGGGCGCTTTGGAGTTTTGGCATTGACAGGGCGCTGCAATATCTGGATTCGATCAATCGCCGGATAGCCGAAATAGGCGTTGACGCGCTGGATTATGGTTGCCTGCTCATGCTGAAGAAAAACCGACTGGGCTCCTTCGCAATGCAGAACCAGTGTACCGGGTTTGAAGCCTTGCGCCTCATCGCGACGCGGCCAGCGAATGCGTTCGGGCTCGGTGCATTCGGCAAATTGTGGTCCGACGATTTCGCCCCAGAAGCGCAGAATATCAGAGGAGGCAAAGCCCTGTTTGCGGCAAAGCGGCGTCAGGGTCGACCCTATCACGTCGCGCAGTTGCACCGCTCCCTTTTTGCGGAAGCCTGTCTGGGCAGTCTTTTTCAGCCGTGTATCAACGGCACTGCTTTTGCTGTCTTGTTTCTTCTTCATGCCAACAGCCGATCCTGTTTATCCGACTGATCAACCAACGGCACCCGATACCGGCATTCCTGCCAAACAAAAAGGGTGCTGCTTATTATTTAAGCTGATTTGCAGAGTTAATCCAGATTAACTACGCAAGATTAATGAGATAGAGTAAAGATTGCGGCAAATTTGCGATTCTTTTCATGCAGTTGGCCGCTTTCCATAAAGAAAAATCAGTAGAGCTTCAACTTGTGCATGATTTCCCATAGTAATCCCCAAGAAGGGCGGGAAAAGGCTGATTGCGCCCCCTTTCAGCTCCAAAGCACGAGACAGGCCTCGAAGAACTTCCGTTAACCTTTTGTTATCTATAAATTTTCGACTCCGGTTTGGGCATTGGATCAATTTGCGCAAAAATGCACAAGTTGACGCTTTTGCTTAACCGCTGGTTTACCATGATGGCTCAGGATAGCCATGTCGGAAGTGTGATCGCGTTTTGATCATTCAAGATATTTCCAATCTGGTCGCTGCCTTACAGGTTGTCAGATCGGGTGTCACTCCGGCAGTTTGCAGCATGGCCGCCGATGTCAAAATCGCGGGATTTGCTCTTGGGTGTAATTCAGTTGAGTAGAGTATGCGTATGCGTTCGAATGTATCCCTACGGTCGGATTTCGACCAGACCGAAGCCGGCCTCGCCGATAGGCTTGATACCATCATGAAGGGCGACTGCGTTGCCCAACTGGAAAAACTTCCCAAACATTCCGTTGACGCGATTTTCGCCGATCCGCCCTATAATCTTCAGCTGGGTGGCGGCTTGACCCGTCCGGACCAGTCCGAGGTGGACGGGGTGACCGATGCATGGGACCAGTTTGAAAGCTTCGAGGCCTATGATGCCTTTACCCGCGCCTGGCTTCTGGCCTGCAAGCGCGTCCTGAAGCCGAACGGTACCATCTGGGTCATTGGCTCCTATCACAATATTTTCCGCGTTGGCGCGATCATGCAGGACATCAATTTCTGGCTCCTGAATGACGTGGTCTGGATGAAAACCAACCCGATGCCGAATTTCCGCGGCAAGCGCTTTACCAATGCGCATGAAACCATGATCTGGGCGAGCCGCGACAAGAGTTCCAAATATACCTTCAATTATGAAGCGCTAAAGGCCTTCAATGATGATGTGCAGATGCGCTCTGACTGGACGCTGCCGATCTGCACCGGTCATGAACGTCTCAAGGGCGACGATGGCAAGAAGGTGCATCCGACCCAGAAGCCGGAAAGCCTGCTCTATCGCGTGCTTTTGTCTTCGACCAATCCGGGCGACGTTGTGCTCGATCCCTTCTTCGGAACCGGCACCACGGGCGCTGTGGCCAAGAAGCTGGGCCGCCACTTCATCGGCGTCGAGCGCGACCGTGATTATATCGCAGCCGCTCAGGCCCGCATTGATGCGGTCGAGCCTGTGGATCTGGATGCGCTCAAAACCACCCAGAGCAAGCGTGCAGCGCCGCGCATTCCGTTTGGCCGTCTGCTGGAAGAAGGCCTGCTCAAACCGGGTGTAGAGCTCACCGACAAGCGCGGCAAATTTTCCGCCATGGTGCGCGCCGATGGCTCGCTGGTCTCGGGCAGCCATACCGGCTCCATTCACAAGGTAGGGGCGCTGGTCCAGGGGCTGGATGCCTGCAACGGCTGGACCTACTGGCATTTTGACAAGGATGGAGCACAGGAGCCGATTGATAGCCTGCGCCAGATCATTCGCGACGCAGCCTGAGAGCGCCGCGTAACGGGCGGCTTTTTAGCTGCCTGTCGAATTTAACCAAGGAGATGTTCGAAGTTCCGGTTTTTCGGTGAAATCCATTCAAGCCCCACCGTCGCCTGCCTGATGTTTTGCGTAGCAGGTGACCTCGGCTTGATCTGACCCAATTGCGACCTCAGACATTTCACCCACCTGAAGGCGACCCGATGGTCGCCTTTTTATTTGGGGTTTATGGGGGGCTGTCAGATGCGCTTCTCAAAGAACAGATCCGGATAGGGATCTTCATTAAAGCGCTCAATCTCGCTCCAGCCGAGTTTGTGATACATGGCCACGGCGTCGCTGAGCACGCTGTTGGTATCCAGCCGCAGACATTTTATGCCAAGGCTTTTCGCCTCATTCTCCGCCTCGGTCATCATGCGCTGGGCCAGCCCCATGCCACGGGCTGAAGGGACGATCCAGAGCCGCTTCAACTCCGCATAGCCCTTGTCCGTTCCCTTAAGGCCAATGCAGCCGATGGGCATGCCATCCAGCATGGCCAAAAGGAAGGCGCCGCGCGGATGCTCCATGTCGCATGCTTCCGGGTCTGCCGAGAGGTTGACGTCGAAGCCGCTCTTCAGCTTCCGACCAAGTTCTTCGTAATAGGCTTCAAGGCACACCACCGCGCGGGGGTCCAGCGGCGAAACACGCTCTATCACCGTGCGCTCGAAGCCAAGTGCCGTGGCCACCACATCCATGGCCTGCAGCAGCACTTCCGGATGCGGATGGCGGGCCACGATATCGGCGGCCTGCTTATCCGAGAGAGCCTCATAGGCGGCGAATTCTTCCTGCCCCGCGGCAGACAGGGTAGCGATCCTGCGACGGGCATCACTTTCGCTGGCTGATACGGTGATCAACCCTTCGTCCTCCAAGCCGCGCAAAATACGGCTCATCAGCCCGGAATCGAGCCGCAAGTAATTTCGGATTTCAGCAATATCCGTGATCCCGCGACCAATAGCGTTGAGCACTCGGGCAGGCCCCAGCGGGCGCCCTCTCCCCAAAAAGGATGCATCAAGCACCCCTGCTTCCGTGGTGACGGCGCGATGAAACCTGCGTGTGCGGGCAACTGGATCTGTCAGCATCCCGATGACTCCCTTGCTAACTTGTCTTTTCGCTCTCCCTTGGAGAGGGCAGCCTTATCAGGCATTTCAATTTATCTGACTTTAGTCAGAAAATAATCCAAAGACAATTACGGCTTTTACGATCCCACGGATTTTTTACAGCCACGCAGCAGCGCATCGGAGAGCCCTAGAGCCCTTCGCCTCGGCCTTCCGGACCAGAATAGTCGCGTTCGATCTTGGCCACACGCAGTTCGTAATGGGCATACCAATCCTTGATCCCGAGGCGCTGGGCGGCCAGATGTTCGGCATTGCGCTTCCATTCAAGGATGCTTTGCTCATCTTTCCAGTAAGAAACGGTGATGCCGAAAAGCGCGCCATCGCGGGTGCTTTCTGCCCCGAGGCAACCGGGCTGTTCAAGGGCGAGTTTATACATGGCATCGCCCATCGCTTCATAGCCTTCATGCTCATCCCTGAGCTGGTTAGAGAAGATTACGGCATAATAGGGCGGCTCGGGTGTTTTGGCGAAACGGTCAGACATGCAGGATCCTTTCAACAGGCAGGAAGACGGAAGAGCGTGGCATTTTCCCCGCAAAAAGAGGACCAACAGGGCTACTCATCAGGCACCGATTGCTTTGCGCATGGTGATGGAGGTGACGCGATCATAACCCGGATGGGCGGTCTCAGCGGTTTTGGTGAAGCCAAGCGCAGCGAAGATCCGGTAATTTTCAATCAGCTCGATGCGGGTTTGCAATTCCAGTGTGTGATAGCCCAGCGCAAGCGCTCTCTGCGCGGCAATCTCAACCAGCTGCGCGCCAAGCCCCTGCCCGCGTGCTTCAGAAGCAACCGCCATCTTGCCCAGATAAAGACAATCGGGCTTTCTGGTGAGAAAGACGCAGGCTTTCACCGGAGCGCCGATGGACCAGACCTCGCCGCTCTCGCATTGGCGGGCGATATCGGCGATGGTCAGCACCAGCATGGAGCTGGGCGGATCAATGCGCCCGTCCATATAGGCAAAGCTCTTCTGGATCAGAGCCAGAATATCGGCCAGCACCGGATCATCCGCTTGACGCTGCCTTGCTCCCTTTATCATGGAACAAACTCCACGACCTTTCGAAAGATGGTCGGTAAAGCTTCGCCCTTGATGCTTTGCGGTGTTGACCACCACCCCTCTGGCGTGGGCCTCGCGCCATCGCTTGCGGCTTCATAGATATCCAGCAAAAGATGGAAGTGGGTGAAGGTATGGGTTACCTGCCCCGTCTTCTTTCTAAATGCGAGTCCGTCAGGTGCCTTTTCAAGCGCAGTTGCAGGGTCGAATCCCTCACCGGCCTTTTTGTCAAACCAGTCAGTGGTTGGCACGGCTGCCATGGAAGCCAACAGGCCCTTGTCCGGTCGCTTGATCAGCCAGAGAGCCCCATCGCCGCGCCGGATAAGAAAGGCCGCGCCGCGACGGGTCGGTTTTTCCTTCTTGGGTGCTTTCACCGGATAACGCTCCATATCGCCAACGGCTTCAGCGGCACAAGCACCGGTAAAGGGACAAAGGGCACAGGCCGGCTTTTTGGGGCTGCACAGGCTGGCCCCCAGATCCATCATGGCTTGCGCGAAATCCCCCGGACGCTCTTGTGGGGTGAGGTCCCCCATCCTCTGCTTGATCGGCTTCTTGGCGGCGGGCAGCGCTTCGTCTATGCGATAAAGCCGCGCGATGATGCGCTCAATATTGCCATCGACCACGGCCACCGGTTCATCAAAGGCAATGGCAGCAATGGCCGCAGCGGTATAATCGCCAATGCCGGGCAGAGATTTCAGCTCGGGGACTGTTTCGGGGAAGCGTCCGCTATACTCGTCCACCACGGTGCGGGCGCATTTGTGCAGATTACGGGCACGGGAATAATATCCAAGCCCTGCCCACGCCTTCAGGATGTCGTCTTCATCGGCGGATGCCAGATCAGTAACCGTGGGCCAGCGCGCAAGAAAAGCAGTAAAATAGTCTTTCACCGCTCCCACCGTTGTCTGCTGGAGCATGATTTCGCTCAGCCAGACTTGATAAGGCTCAGGCAAAACGCCAAGCGCAGCATCCGCCGGCGAGGTACGCCAGGGCAACGTGCGGTGATGTCTGTCATACCAATCAAGAAGCAGGGATGCATCTGCGGCGGCAGTCTCTTTGCAGGCAAGATCGGTCACAATGGTCTTATCATCCAACGCGGTCTGGTCCTTTATATGGTCCATATATGGTCAGTGCGGGCTCGCCCCACTCATGCAACGGCCGTTCATGCCAAGTGGCACTATCCGGCGCTCTGCCAAGGAAGAATGGATAAATGGCGTCGAGCGGCTAGAATCGGGCCGAAATGCAGTGTGCTCACCAGACAGCATGAAATCAAGCCTCATGCCCAAGGACGCCAGCAGGCCATACAACGGCAGCCTTCTGAAGGAACGAATGCAATGCACAGACTATATTTTCTTCTTTTTTCAGTAATTTTACTTGATAAAAAGAAGGTAATTTTCTGAAATTTACCTCATTATTTAAAAACAGAACAAAAAGAAACAAACATACATTCGAATACTCACACAATTACACATTCTTTAACTTATATATTGCTTACTAGTTTACGTTTCTCAATCAGCCACATTCCTTTTTGAAATATAAGTGAATGTGCTTACCTACCCTCCAGGATTAGGCCATGTCCACCAAACAGCTCTCATTCTTGCCAAAATGGGTGACATCCATAAAAGCAAAGATTTTTTCTATCGTTTTGCTTTCGGCTATTGGCATCGCAGCATTGGCAGTGCAGTCAGGTCTTACGTCCAGAGACGACCTGATGGCCAGCAAGGAAGCGGAACTGGCGCATCTAATAGAATCAGCCACCAACATTGCCGAAAAATTCAATGAGCAGGCGAAAAGCGGGCAGCTGTCGCAAGAAGAGGCCCAGCAGCGCGCCAAAGAAGCCATCTCCATGATGAGCTATAATGGGGGTGACTATTTTTTCATTCTCGACACCAGCGGTCACATGCTGATGCACCCGGTTAATCCGGATCTGGTTGGCAAGGATGTATCGGGCACCAAAGACCGGAACGGCACTTACACCACCCGCAGCTTTATCCAGATCGCCCGGGAGCAAGGGGCCGGCGCACTTGAATATGTCTGGCCCAAACCGGGGGAAACAGACGCCACTCCTAAAATGTCCTATGCAGAAATGTTTGCTCCATGGGGCTGGATTGTGGTGACCGGGGTCTATATCGACGATGTGAACACGATTTATCAGAACAATATCCAGAAGCTGCTGCTTTCCGCCGGAATGATCGCACTGATCATTGTCGTGCTGTCCGCAATCACTGCCTTTTCCATTACCAAACCACTTGGCAAGGCCGTGAACACGACCCGCAAGCTTGCTGACGGCGATCTCAATGTCGATATTCCGAACACCGAGCGCGGAGACGAGATCGGAGCACTTGGTCGTGCCCTGATTGTCTTTCGTGATGGCGCAAGACAGACAAAGGCCATGGAACGGGAGCAAGCCGAGCAGAAGCAGCGCAACGAAGAACAACAGCGCCAGATGCTGCTCGACATGGCGGACCGTTTTGACAGCTCTGTCAGCCAGATCATCAAGACGGTAGCTCATGCTGCCACCGGATTTGGCCACCAGACAGAACAACTCGCCACCCGCTCCAAAGAGAATAGTGATCGCGTCAAATCAATCTCGGAAGCCATGGCTGCTTCAAGCAGCAATGTGCAGACCGTTGCGGGCGCTTCGGAAGAGATGACCACATCTATTGCGGAAATCGCCTGCCAGATCGACGAGACCAACAATTATTCCCGCACAGCTGTGAACGAGGTGCAGAAGGCCACCAGCGTGATCGGTTCCCTCTCGCAATCGTCCAAGGCCATCGGCCAGATTGTAGGCCTCATCAAGGATATCGCCGAACAAACCAACTTGCTGGCGCTCAACGCGACCATCGAGGCTGCACGCGCTGGCGAAGCAGGACGCGGCTTTGCAGTGGTTGCTGCCGAGGTCAAGGATCTTGCCTCCCAGACAGGAAAGGCAACCGAAGAGATTGCTGAGCAGATCAATACCATCCAACACACCATCTCAGATGCAGTGGTCGCAATTGAGCATGTGGATGGCACGATTGGTCAGCTCAACCGCATTTCCAGCACCATCGCTTCGGCTGTCGAGCAACAGGGCGCTGCATCGCAGGAAATCAGCTGCAGCATTTCCGAAGCAGCCCAGAATAGCCTTCAGGTGACGGACAATGCCGAAGCACTCAACAATCTGGCCATGGAGAATGATCAGGCTGCTGACGACATGTCGATCCATGCCGCCGATTTGGAAACCCAGATTGCCAATCTCTCGAAACAGGTTGATGCGTTCCTCTCAACCATTCGCGAGCAGAACCGACAAAATGGCGTGAAGGCTGCTTGACCGGCAGCCTCCAACTTTGCCCTTCAAGCGCGAATAAAAAAAGCCCCCGCCGATCTTAAGGGATCAATGACGGGGGCTTTTTATTCATAAAGGGCAATCGATCAGGATCTTGTCAGGCAGATAGATCCACGCTGGAGCCTTCTTCATCCACGGGCGCTTTCATCGCGGCTTCATATTCCTTGGTCAGATGGAGCATATAGTCGATAAAATTCTGCTTGCCCTCGTTGTTCGATACTTCTGACACAATCTGGGAAAAAACATCCTCGTTGATGGGAGAACCACCCATCAGGAGAGCCATCGGATTGGTCGCGCTGCCCTGCCCAATTTCCAATTTCATCTGATCGAGATAGGTCATGAATTCCTTCTCGGTCAGCTTGCCATCACCGAAGCTGTCGGCGGTTTCGAAATTCTTGCGACTGAGAATGGGAACATTCTGCGCTTCGTCGACATTCAGATCGCCGGATTTATCCAGATCATACTTCTCGATCATCATGTCGACAGCATCGGCGTTACTGATGCGGAAGATGGGCATGTAGCTTGATGCACCGCTGATCATGGCCCCACTCCTCTCATCGACGTTCTCCCCTCACCGGGCTGATTTGCCCTCATTGGCAGGTTTTGCGTATGGTTAGCCTTCATAGTTAATGAATTTACCGAAACATGGTTAACGCCCGGTTTAATTTTAATCCGCAGCAACATTCTTCAAAAAACGGACACATTTACAGTGTTCGCATGCGTTGCTTCCACAGGCCTTTAAGCGAAGAAATTTCTATTATTTAATTCTTTAACTGGATATTGGTCGCCAAGGGTCTTATGTCTAGAATAAGTATAGTCACACAATTGTAATCATCACCGCGGGGTCACCATGCATTCTTTATCAACGACTTTGCCAGCTTCCCTTCAGGCGATCTCGCCTGCCTCAAGTCTCATCAAGGGCGAAGGCAAGGATATGCTCGAAAGTTACGGGCTCGATAAGGATCAGGTGAGGCAGGTTTTGGCCGATACCGTGCATGGCGCTGATGACGGCGAACTTTTTTTCGAACAGACGCAATCGGAAAGCCTCGTCTTTGACAACGGACGGCTCAAAAGCTCCGCCTTTGACACCGGACAGGGTTTTGGCCTGCGCGCAGTTGCAGGCGAAATGGCCGGCTATGCCCATTCGGGCGAGCTCAATATGGGCGCTATCCGGCGGGCGGCAGACTCTGTGCGTGGTGTCGCCGATGGCTATGAAGGCGTGTGGGACATGGCCCCTCCCAAAGCCAACCACACCATCTATCGAGGGTTTAACCCGGTGGATGACCTGACGCTTGGCAAGAAGATCGCCCTTCTGGAAGAAATCGACGCCTATGCCCGCGAAAAGGATCCGCGCGT
This sequence comes from Cohaesibacter marisflavi, assembly GCF_963665895.2. Classification (NCBI taxonomy): domain Bacteria; kingdom Pseudomonadati; phylum Pseudomonadota; class Alphaproteobacteria; order Hyphomicrobiales; family Cohaesibacteraceae; genus Cohaesibacter; species Cohaesibacter marisflavi. The sequence continues at coordinate 2,302,576 of NZ_OY762534.1, forward strand.
TCGGCAGGTTTCCGCTTCGCTGGTTGGCAACTGGCGGCGTGTTGGCATTCTACGCCCGAACGGGCAGTGGTTTGAAGACGTGCGCCCGCTGGTGCGGCTCAATGTGTCCGTTGTCGTGGGCGAAGGTGACCGCAAGGAGGCCGGCAGCCACGGCTTTGGTGGGCGCAACAGTTATGAATTCTTTCTTGAGGCCAATGGCCTTGAAGGCGGTTGGCGCAACGCCACCGATGAAGCCATCCGGCAGGCTCTGGTCAATCTAGAAGCCGTTGCCGCTCCGGCTGGCGAGCTGGATGTGGTGCTTGGCCCCGGCTGGCCCGGCGTGCTGCTGCATGAAGCCGTAGGCCATGGCCTAGAAGGTGACTTCAACCGGCGCAAGAGCTCGGCCTTTTCCGAACTGATGGGCCAGCAGGTCGCCGCCAAGGGAGTAACGGTGGTGGATGATGGTACCATTCGCGGCAAGCGCGGCTCGCTCAATATCGATGACGAAGGCACCCCTTCCCAGCGCACAACGCTGATTGAGGATGGCATTCTGGTTGGCTACATGCAGGACCGGCAGAATGGTCGCCTGATGGGCACCAGCTCGACCGGCAACGGGCGCCGTCAGTCCTATGCACATCTGCCCATGCCACGCATGACCAACACCATTATGGAAGCGGGCGAGCACGAGCCCGAAGAAATCGTCAAGTCCGTCAAGAACGGCATTTATGCGGTGAATTTCGGCGGCGGTCAGGTGGATATTACATCGGGCAAGTTCGTCTTCTCCTGCACGGAAGCCTATCTCATTGAAGACGGCAAGGTCGGTGCGCCGGTCAAAGGTGCAACCCTGATCGGCAACGGCCCGGAAGCCATGAAGCGCATTTCCATGATCGGTAACGACATGGAACTGGATACCGGCATCGGCACGTGCGGCAAGCAGGGCCAAGGCGTGCCGGTGGGCGTTGGTCAGCCCACACTCAGAATTGACGGCATTACGGTTGGCGGCACACGCACCTGACTGCCTGATAGAGAGACATGATGCAGGATCTGGCGTGCAGGCCGCGCAGAATGCGGCCTCACTCGTCTTGAAAGCCTGTTTAAGTGCCGTTCATTGGCCTCTTTTCAATGAACAATCCTATATGCATATGCGTTGAATATCGTCCGCGCTCGACACATGCAGCCTTTTCACCAAGGCTTCATGCCGGACGATGGTCATCATATCTCTTCAAACACCGCCGAGCCGGGAAGGCTCCGCTCACAATAAAGAACGCCAATGGACCTAGACTATCCTCGCCTCATTTCGATTTTTGTCAGTTTTTTCGCTGTTGTAGACCCAATCGGGACAATTCCCGTTTTCATGGCAGTGACGTCGGGCATGGATGGGCGAGAGCGTCGACAGGTCATCATCAAGGCCTGCACAGTGGCTGCTGCCGTTCTCTGTTTCTTTGTCATTGCAGGGGAAGTCATTCTGACCTCTCTTGGCATTCCGCTGCCAGCCTTTCAGATTTCCGGTGCCATCGTGCTGTTCCTGTTTGCGCTGACGATGATCTTTGGCGCAGGCAAGCCAGAGGCGGAGCTGGAACTCAAAAACGCCCACGATCTGGCCTTCTACCCGCTGGCAATTCCCTCCATAGCGAGCCCCGGAGCTATGTTGGCTGCGGTGTTGCTGACGGAAAACTCGAAATTTCCCATTACCCAACAGATGATTACAACAGGGCTCATGCTTAGCGTCATTCTGATCACCGCCGCCCTCCTACTGGTGGCAAGCTATGCGCAGAAGGTGATCGGCAGAAATGGCGCCAGTGTGATCAGTCGTGTGATGGGCATGCTGCTGGCCGCAGTCGCCATGGAAAATGCCCTCTCCGGCCTCAAGGACTATTTCGGCATTTAGGCTGACAAGAGCTCAACGATGGAATGAATATCCGGCTTCTCGGGTTTGGCCCGGTTCACCTGTGACTGCGGCTCCAAACAAAAAGGAGCGCAGTGATAAACCGCACTCCCTTGGGCTCTTGTTTGAAATCTTTTGCTGCCTTGGCGCCGTCAGGCTGCCGAAACATCCGCAAGGAATTTTTCGATATTCTTCTTGAGAGAGTCAGCGCTCTTGTTGAGTTCGCCAGAGGCGCCTTTGACAAGATGCGCGGATTCTGTCGTCTGGGCCGTTTTCTCGGACACCATATGCATGTTGCTGGAAGCAGAGTGCGTGCTGTCTGCTGCCTGCTGGACGTTGGTGGCAATCTCGCCCGTTGCCGCGCCCTGCTGTTCCACAGCCGTTGCAATCGCCGAGGTATAGCCGTCCACTTCTTCCATGACGCGAGCAATCTTGGCAATAGAATCCACCGTTTCACCGCTTGATGTCTGGATGGCGTTGATCAGGCTGCTGATTTCCTCTGTCGCCTTGGAAGTCTGGGTTGCAAGTTCCTTGACTTCAGCTGCCACAACAGCAAAGCCCTTGCCAGCTTCTCCGGCACGTGCTGCTTCGATGGTGGCGTTAAGGGCCAGTAGGTTGGTCTGTTCGGCAATGGCCTGAATAAGGCTAACCACCTCGCCGATCTTGCGGGAGGCATCATCCAGTTCGGCGACCTTGCCGTTGGAGATCTTGGTATCCTCGGTCGCAACGGCCACGACTTCTTTACTACGGACAGCCTGCTGCATGATTTCGTTGATTGAAGCGGTTAATTCTTCGGCGGCAGATGCCACAGAATGGACGTTGGCAGACGCATCCTGACTGGATGCCGAAGCCTGCGAAGAGCTGTCTTCTGTCTGGCTGGCAATTTCTTCCAGCTTATCCGCAGCCTGCTCCATTTCGTCGATCTGGACAGCTACGGCGCCAAGATTCTGCCCGACGCTTTCCCGGAACATGGTAATCAGCTCCGCAATACGCTCGGCTTTGCGAATGCTCTCTGCATTATTCTCTTTTTCCAGTTCGGCAAGACGCTGCCGTTCAATTGCCCCTACGCGGAAGCCCTCAACGGCCCGGCTCATGGCCCCCACTTCGTCATTGCGGTTCTGCCCGGCAACTTCAATGTCGAGATTGTTGTCGCCAATGGCAACAATATCCTGATTGAGAAGAGAAATGGGCCGCGCAATCGAACGGGCAAGGAAAAAGCCGAAGCCACCGGCAACAGCGACCAGCAACAAGGCGATCAGGCCGGAAATCGTGGCAGCTTTCCAGAAGGCCTGCTGGACATCTTCCAACAGCACGCCAGAGCCGAGAATCCAGCCCCAAGCGCGAAAATTCTTGACGAAGGAAATCTTGTCATGAAAGACACCATTCTTATCATCCCAAACATAATCTACATAAGCTTCGCCATTCTGCGTTGCCTTTTCGATAAATTCTCTGACGTGATATTTGCCGTTGCCGTCCTGAGCCTGCATCAAGTTGGTATTTTCGCTTTGCGGCTTGGCCGGGTGAACAAGATTCGTGCCGGTCTCATCATAGACAAAAACATAGTCCTTGCCTTGATATTTCATGCCTCGAAGAGCAGTCTTGGCTCTGAGCTGGGCTTCTTCTTCAGTCAATTCGCCGCTTTGGGTTTTCTTGTAGAAAGTATCTGCAACATTATAGGCGGCATCGACGACACTCTGAATTTCATGGCGTTTAAAGCCATTCAGGTTGGTATCCAGATTTACCAGCTGGTAGCCCAGCAAAACCAAAAAGGACAAAACAAAGAAGGCGACGAGCGCATATAGGCGGCTCGAAATACTGCGAAAAAGGCGGGACATTTAGGTAGGCTCCGGTGCGGGGTCTTCTTAAAATTCATTATGTTTCCGTAATCTTTCTACATTTCGGGTTAGAAAAAGGTAAATTTTTCCCCTTCACTTTTCCTAATCACGGCGATTTTACTCACTCAGACGCAGACATTTTGTCACAGACATCGAGCTTTATTCTTTTCAACCATTCTCCGGAGCGAAAATGTCTGGCGTTTCTCAAGCATGGACACTGGCAAATGGTGAAACATCCTCTCGATCATCTGATTGAACAGCGCATTCAGGAAGCACTGGACAATGGAGATCTTTCCAATCTGCCCAACGCAGGGCAGCCCCTCTCTGATCTTGACCTCTCTGAGGATGATCTGCTGGCGCGCGTGGTGCGCGAACAAGGCGGCAAACCGGCCTATGTGTTGCTGAATGGCAAGCTGCAAGCGCTGCTCAAGCGCCTTGACCAAGTCAAGGATCCACTCAGACATAAGGCTCTGGAGCAGCAGATCGCGGACATGCGCACCCAAATGGCCATCGAAAAGGAACGCGGATAGGCCGCACCCGCCCAAAATAGCTAACTGCGCTCGACATTGTGAGGGGAGCAGACGGTGTCGAGAAGACGGCGAGGCTGCCCCTCTCGTTCTTTTATGCCCAATTGCCCGAAGGGATTGCCAAGGAGTGATTGCAATTTCGCAAAGCGTCCTCTACAAGGGGGCCTCACCCCGTGACATGGTTGGCCGATGGAGCAGCTTGCGACTGAGCAAGAGAGCTGCGAGGGGAAAAGGCTTCAAGACGCGGGAATCAATTTACGAAGGCCAGAGCTCTGCTGGCAAGGACTTCCTGGAAAGCCTATTATGACAAATTTCGAAAGCGTGCATCCCGTGCTCGCCACAGCCTTGACCCATCATGGCTATGATCATCTTACCTCTGTACAGCAAGCTGTCATCGAAGCCGATGTGAAGGGCCGCGACCTTCTGGTGTCCGCCCAGACCGGCTCTGGCAAAACCGTTGCCTTCGGGTTGGGCATGGCTGAAAGCCTGCTGGGGGAAGAGGGCAAGCTGCCGCGCGCTGCCGAGCCGCTGGCACTGGTCATTGCCCCAACGCGAGAATTGGCCATGCAGGTCAAGGCCGAACTGACATGGCTTTATGCCGACTGCGGTGCGCATATCGCCTCCTGCGTTGGCGGCATGGATATTCGCCGCGAGCGCCGCGATCTCTCCCATGGCTGCCACATTCTGGTGGGCACGCCGGGCCGTCTGCGCGATCATATCGAACGCGGCTCTCTTGACCTGAAATGGCTGAAAGTTTCTGTTCTTGATGAAGCTGATGAAATGCTTGATCTGGGCTTCCGCGAAGATCTGGAATTCATCCTTTCCAACGCATCTGAAGAGCGCCAGACCTTCCTCTTCTCGGCAACCGTACCGCGCCCGATTGAAGAACTGGCCAAAACCTACCAGCGCGATGCCCTACGCATTACAACGGCAGAACAGCGCCAGCAGCACGCGGATATCGACTATCACGCCCATCTTGTTTCGCCAAAGGACAAGGAAAAGGCCGTCATCAACGTTCTGCGCTTCCACGAGTCGCCCAGCACGATGATCTTTTGCTCGACCCGCGAAATGGTGCGCCATTTGTCTGCGCGCCTTTCGAACCGTGGATTTGCCGTAGTCGCGCTTTCCGGTGAGCTTAGCCAAGCTGAACGCACCCATGCACTGCAGGCGATGCGTGATGGACGGGCTCGGGTCTGTGTGGCCACCGACGTGGCTGCACGCGGTATCGACCTACCGAACCTTGATCTTGTGATCCATGCGGATCTGCCCAACAACTCTGACGCCCTGCTGCACCGTTCGGGCCGCACGGGTCGCGCCGGACGCAAGGGCAATTGCGCCATTATCGTTCCGCACAACAAGCGCAACTTGGTCAACCGTCTCCTGAAATTCGCTCGTGTGCGCGTCAATTGGGAACCGGTGCCGAGCATCGACGATATTTTGAAAAATGATCAGGCGCGCATCTTCGAGCATCCCAAGCTGCTTGAAGTGCCAACCGGCGATGATCTGACTTTGGCCGAGAGCCTGCTGGCCACCTATGGGGCCGAACAGGTTGCCCATGCCTTCCTTGCGACCCAGCAGGCCAACTATCCTGCGCCTGAAGAGCTGATTGCCGTCAACTACAAGGAAGACACTCGCAAAGGCGTTCAGGAAAGAAACGACTTTGAAAATGGCGTTTGGTTCCGCATCAATGCCGGGCGCAAGCATCGGGCCGAGCCGCGCTGGCTGTTGCCTCTCATCTGCCGTGTCGGCGGCTTCAACAAGAAGAAGGTCGGCTTCATCCGCATTCTCGATGGCGAGACCGTGTTTGAATTGGCCCCAGATGTTGCAGACCGTTTTCAGGATGTAACCGAGGCGGAAGGCACCGGCGAGAAGAGCCTGCGCATCACCAAGATCGGCGAACGCCCCGAGCATCTGCTTAATTCTGGTGGCGGACGCGGCAAACCGCGCAGCGCCGGTGGCAAGGGACGTTTCAATGATGGTCCGCGCCCACGCCGCCGTGATGGTCGCAGCGAAGGACGCGGCCAGAATGATGGATACCGCAAGGACAAGAAGTCCCACCGTGGCAAGGGTGGAAACAAGAATTACCACCCACTCAACGACTAGGAGGCAGGCTGGTTTCAGCCTTCTTTCCCTTGTCCAATCTCTTATCCATTTCGGCCCGTGTCTTTGATCTGCGCGGGCCGATTTGCATTCTTTCCGCTCAGTTTCTCCTTCTGCTGTGGCAAAAGCATTGCTTCGGCAGCAAGGGCGAAGAGGAAGAAAGCGGCCTCCCCCTCTTTCAATATCCGCCGACATTCCCTATTTAATGGGCCTGACATTTTCCGGATGACCAACCTTTTTTCTGGGCCGACAAAGGGAACCTGACAAGGCACACCCCATTGCTACCCATTTTCATGCCTTTGCCGGATCGCACCACACCGGCGGCGACTTGGCCGGATGCCACTAAACAGGAATTTGCATGACCGAAAAGATCACGCAGCCGTCTTCGGCAGCCGCTTCCCAGCCCAAAACGGACACCTCCCAACGGGCCAAATTCGTGACCGGCTCGATTTTCCGTCATGTTGTCACCATGACGGCAACAGGCGCGGTGGGCATGATTGCCGTCTTCATGGTGGATCTGGCGAACCTGTTCTATATCTCCCTGCTTGGGCAGGCGGAATTGGCAGCGGCCATTGGCTATTCAGCCACGATCATGTTCTTCAATAACTCGCTCAGCATCGGCATGATGATCGGCGGTTCTGCCATCATTGCCCGCGCGTTGGGAGAAGAGCGCAAAGAGCTTGCCAAACGGAGGGCGGGCAGCGCACTGATCGCCGTTTTCCTGATGATGATCGTGATGGCAGGGTTGGTCTTTGCCTTCATTCCCGAGCTGCTGACCTTTATCGGAGCGAAGGGAGACACCCACTCGATTGCCGTTAGCTTCCTGTCTATCGTTATCCCATCCATGCCGTTTCTTGGCATTTCGATGATGCTGGCCGGCATCATGCGCGCCAACGGAGACGCCAAGGGGTCCATGTATGTCACGCTGGCTGGCGGCTTTGCCTCGGCCATTCTCGACCCGATCTTCATTTTCGGATTCGGGCTAGGCATCGAAGGGGCGGCCATTGCCTCGGTCCTGTCCCGCTTCGTGATGATCGGCATGGGCATTCGCGGCACGCTTTTTGTCAAGCAGATCCTTGCCAAGCCAGACAGTCTGGAAGATCTTTTCAGTCAATGGCGGGTTCTGTTTCCCATAGCCATTCCTGCGATGCTGACCAATGTGGCCACTCCCGTTGGCAACGCCTATGTCACCATGTCTATCGCCGACTATGGCGATCAGGCCGTGGCTGGCTGGGCCATCATCGGACGCATCCAACCCTTGGCATGGACAGCCTTGTTTGCACTTTCAGGCTCAGTGGGGCCGATCTTCGGGCAAAATCTGGGCGCAGGACTTCATCATCGCGTCAAGCTCACCCTGCGCGACAGCATGTATTTCATTCTGGGTTATTCGCTCTTTGTGTGGTTCATCCTGTTTGTGGCGCAGGGCATGATTGTCGACATTTTCCAAGCCGAGGGTGATGCGGCCGATTTCGTGCGCTTCTTCTGTACGTGGATTGCTCCAAGCAGCATCTTCATGGGCTTCCTGTTTGTCTCCAACGCCGCCTTCAACAATCTCGGGCACCCTGCCTATTCCACGGCCTTCAACTGGGGGCGCTCAACGCTGGGGACCATCCCTACCGTTATGCTGGGCACCTATCTGGCAGGCGCGGAAGGGGCTTTGCTCGGGCAGGCCGTTGGTGCCGTCATTTTCGGGTTGATGGCGATCCTGACCTGCTTTTATGTCATCAACAAGCAACATGGTCATGGCGGTGCCGCTGACACCAACCCGGTCGAGAACTGGTACCGACGCGCGCTCTCGCCTTTCTCCTCTGGCAAGGGCAACATGTAGCCGCTGGCTTGCGAAAAAATCGCGAGCAATCTTGCAGCAAGGGCTGGTCAGAGCGTGGATTGAGCGCTAGAACAAGACAAGACGCATAAGGGAAAGGACCAAGACCATGATGATCAATCTGCCAAATTCCGGCAAGGAAGCCGTGCTGCGCTATAAAGATGCAGACTTGCAGGTCATTCATTCAGGGTCTTACGTCAGATGTGCCGTCACCGGCCGCCCCATTCCACTTGATGACCTGAAATACTGGTCGGTGGATCGTCAGGAAGCCTATATCGACTGCGAAGCATCCTTTCAGGCCGAAAAAGCCGCTGCCGCGAAAAAGGACTGACACACAGTCTGGAGCATCTCTCTAGAGATAATCCTAGCGTCGCGAGAATTTGCGGCGAACCTCAGTGAGCAGACGCGCCGCAAAGCCCTTGTCTTCAAAGCCCATATCGACCTCGATGATATGAGCCTTACTGGCCAGCTGCGCTCCGACCTCGCCCAGTTCGGCTAGACGGACGTGATCCTTGGCTGTGGTCACGATTTCGAGATTCTGCGCGGCTGCCCGATCCAGAATTTCCTGCCCTTCTTCGATGGTGAAGCTGTGGTGGTCATCAAAATGAATATGATCAATCACCGCAAGATCCAGTTGATCGAGCGTACGGTGGAACTTGTCAGGTCGGCCGATGCCGCAGAAGGCAAATATGCGGGTTCCGCCCAACAAACTGCATTTCCCCGGCAGCAAACGGGCGTTAACCGTGCCCTTGCCCAGCTTTGAGAAAAGTTGGTGCAACTGCGGCCCCTTGGATCCTTCCCCGACGATGACAAACTGATCGGCACGCCAGACCTGAGGGTGGAGCGGCGCACGCAGGGGGCCGGCAGGGAAGACAAAGCCGTTGCCAAGGCCCTGTTGCGAATCCACGATGATCAGGTTGAAATCCTTGTGCAAATAGGGGTTTTGGAAGCCGTCATCCATGATGATGATGCTGCCTTCCTTGCCACCGGAAATCTCTTCGGCCAGCTTTGCACCCGCCACCCTGTCGCGAGAGACGATCGTTGGCGCCACACGGGCCAACAACAGGGCTTCATCGCCAACATCGGCGATGGAATGGGTAGCAGGATCAACCAGCAAAGGGCCGGGCTCCTGCCCCTTGAAGCCACGCGTTAAGAAAATTGGAGAAAGATGCTGGCTTTTGGCCACGCGCCCCAACGTGATCGCAGTCGGCGTCTTGCCTGCCCCTCCCATCACCAGATTACCGATGCAAAGCACGGGCATATGGGCCTTGTAGAGAGCTTTCTTCTTAAAACGGGCAAGGGAAATCCGGCCGTAGACAAGACTAACGGGATAGAGAAGCCACGCCAGAGCGTTTCGCTCTGTCCAAAAGCCGGGTGCCTTCATAGTCTGCTCTCCTGTTGCCCGATAGCCCGGCTGGCGCGTTAGCTCAAGGCGTTTCGCTATTCGCCCTGTTCAGCTCGGCATTGATCTTGAGGGGCTCAAGGAAAGGATTAAGCGCCATCATCGTCATGTCAAGAGCGCCAGAGAATGGCCGCAGGGACCGTCTGGCCAACTCGACACGCCGGTCGATTTCGGCAGAGGAGGACATGAGGCGTGCAAGGGTCTGAATAAGTTCGCGCTCATTATGCAAACATTCCGCGCCGCCGGTCTGATCCAGAGCATCGTAGATATTCTGGAAATTCTCCACACTTGGTCCATGCAGGATCGTGCAGCCCAGTCGGGCCGGTTCAATCGGGTTCTGGCCGCCATGGTCAACCAGAGAGCCACCGACAAATGCAATGCGGGACAGGCGATAGAATAGCCCCATTTCGCCAATGGTATCAGCGATATAGATATCGGTTTTAGGGAACAGATCGGGCTCTTCAGAACGGCGCTGGATGCGCGGCACGATGCCAACCAGTTCCTTCATGATATCGTCGCTGCGCTCGGGATGGCGCGGTACGATAATAGTGAGCAGATTGGGAATGCGCACTGCCATGCGACTATGCGCCTGAGCCAGAAGCCGCTCTTCGCCCGGATGCGTGCTTGCGGCCACCCAGACCGGACGATTGCCCACCGCCATGCGCAGGCGCTGGAGTTGCTCTTCATCGGCCTGAGGTGGAGGTACATCGAATTTGAGATTGCCGGTCACCTCGACCTGCGCCACGCCCAGATTGGTATAACGGTCTCTGTCTTCTTTGGTCTGAGCAAGACAGAGCGGCACATTGCCGAACATCTGCCGGAAGACCGAAGGGAACTTGGACCAGCGCCGGAATGATCGCTCAGACATGCGCCCGTTGACCACGATCATGGGGATGTCGCGATTGTTCAATTCTGACAGGATAAAGGGCCAGATTTCCGATTCCACAAACAGCGCCATATCCGGCTGCCAGAAATTGAGGAACCGATTGACATAAGGCGCAATATCAAAGGGCACGAACTGATGGAAGGCGCCACTTGGCAGGTGCTTTTGGGCGATTTGGGCCGATGTGACCGTGACAGTTGTCAACAGAACCTGAGTGCCGGTTTCCGTTATCAGATTGATAAGCGGCAGTACGGCATTGGTTTCACCCACAGAGGCCGCATGCACCCAAATGAGAGGGCCAGACGGGCGAGCGATGGAAGATTTGCCGTAGCGCTCCTTGCGACGGGCCGGAATCTCCTTGCCCTTGCGCGCGCGCAAGCCAACCAACAGCGGAGCCAAAGGGCTCGCCGCATATCCCGCCATGCGATAGGTGGAAAGTGCAAATCGTCCTGACCAGTCCATCAATTATCCGTTCTGTTTTCCTCACTATGGCCTAAACTTATGGTCCAAAAGATGGCGGCGGGGAGACAATCAACAGCTTGACCTCCCTAAAGCGAGGCCCCCCGATAAAGCTGCCGCATGCTACAAATGTCCGAGCGAATGGCCAAGCCATTTTTGCTATTATATTTTATACAACCTTGCACACTACACACAAGATTGCCCAAACATGCAAGCGTTTCCGCTCTTTTGCAAGGGGGCCTGTCCATAGAGGCTCCAAACGGTAAACAAACCTTCAGGACATCTGACCATGCAAGCCGACACCAGACACTTTGTTGCCCATGGCGCTAGTGTTTGAGAGCTTCGTAGGCCTTGCGGGTGGTCTCATTGAGCGCAGCTTCCACCAATTGGCGCATGCGCTCCAACTCGGCCTCATCGGCCTCGTGCGACACATAGATCGGTTCGCCAATGATGAAGGCAGCCTTGCCGAAGGGCAGATTGACCGATGCCTTGTCCCAGGTATCAAGATCAATGCGCCGGGAAGAGGCATAGGCGGCCGGAATGATCGGGCGCCCGCTCAACTTGGCCAGCGTGACCACGCCGAGACCGCATTCTCTGGCGCCAGTTTTGGGCACATTGACTGTCATCACAACGCCAATGCCTTCACGCAGGCAGGACACCAGATTCTTCAGCGCTGAAATGCCGCCCTTTGTCAGCGTCTTGGAGCGATTGCGCCCGCCGGAGCCGCGCACCACATCAACGCCAAGAGCCTCTGCGGCGACACTATTGAGATGCCCATCCCCGGAGCGCGATACCAGCGCCTTGAAGGGGTCGTTCTTGCGCTTGACCAGAGGCACCATGAAATGCTGCCCATGCCAGAGCGCCACGATCGCCGGATAGTGCCCTTCGACCCTTGCATAGCCTTCATCGGGATTGTTGACCATACGGTTGGTGGCATGCACCAACCGCAGCCAGAGCGCAATCAGCCGTCCCCCCAGTGTCAACACTGGTTTGGAGCGAAAAATTTTCTTCAACTCTCGCACGGTTTGCGCCTACTCCGATCTGACCTGACGAAGAGAAACCCTGCTCGAACAAGTCAGCCAGCTCCGTCTTTTGCGCTCTCCATATAGTGCTATTCGGCAGCAAAGGGAAGAGCGGAGACCGTGAGAGAGGGACAGGATCTGCCATATTTGCGCATTAAAACAGCCAGTAAGGTTAAATCCACAAGCGCATGCGGATGAAGGCGCGCAAAGCCCGCCTTTTCAGCCCTCTTCGGGCGAGACTCAACCGTGGCGTCTTTGCGGAAATTGCAAGGCTGGCATCATGGGAGCAACCAGACGACCAAGCGCCTTGCAGGAGGCGTATAGGCTATCATGATGCACATTGGGCCGGTTATATTTCAGCAGATTGTTGGACTTGTCGCGCAGAATACCGTGAGCCTCTTCGACGATGAGGTCAGCGGCCGCCAAGTCCCAGTCATTGGCGTCTTCGCGAGCCAGAGCCAGATCAAGGGCTCCGGTGGTGACCATGACGATTCTGTAGGCCAACGAGCGGACATAGCCGGCATTTTGCACACCAGCACGGGCCAGCGGCCCTCTGGCAATAGCCGGACGCGGACCGGCTACTCTGGCGCCATCCAGATTGGCGAGGCGCGGACAGACAACGGGCACATTATTAAGCTGTGTGCCACCAAAGCGGGAGGCGCAATACATCTCACCGCGCACGGGTGCGAACAGCACGGCAGCCACCGGCCTGTGATTCTCCACCACCGCAAGCGAGATGGTCCACTCCGTACCACCATCAATGAAGGCCCGGGTGCCATCAATGGGATCGATGACAAAGACGCGCTGCTTTTCCAGCCGCTCGGGATTGTCTTCGCTCTCTTCGGAAAGCCAGCCATAGTCCGGGCGGGCGGCCATCAGAGTTTCTTTTAGAAACTCGTCAACGGCCAGATCAGCCTCTGTGACCGGACTGTAATTCTGTTTGGTCCAGACCTGTGGGTCCCTGTTGAAATAGCGCAGCGCAAGCGCCCCTGCCTTGCTGGCAGCGTCTTCCAGAAGTTTGGTGTCTTCCTTGTAGGCGTGTTTGGAACCGGCAGATGCCTTGCAAGTCTTATCGTCCGGCAACTGTCATGCCCTCTACCAGAATGGACGGTGAATTAACCGCATGTTCAAAGGAAAGGTCGTCCGCCGGAATCATCCGCGCAAACATGTCAACGAGGTTGCCGGCGATGGTGATTTCGGAAATGGCTTCGGCCAGCTTGCCATCCTTGATGCGCACGCCGGAAGCGCCACGGGAATAATCGCCCGTCACCCCATTCACGCCCTGCCCGATCAGGTCGGTAATGTAAATGCCATCCTTGATACCGGCAATCAGCTCCTGCTGGGTGTGGGTGCCCTTCTCAAGGCGCAGGTTGGTCGTTGACGGATAAGGGTTGGCGCCTGAGCGGGTTGCCCGTCCGTTGGTTTTCATTCCCAGCTCGGCAGCGGTTGCGCTATCCAGAACCCATTGGTTCAGATAGCCATTTTCCACCAGAGCCAGAGGCTGGCAATCCACGCCTTCCCCGTCAAAGGGGCGCGAGCCAAGACCGCGTGGCAGCATCGGATCGTCATTGATGCAAATGCCGGACGGGAAGACCTGCCGACCAAGCTTGTCATTGAGGAAAGAAGTATGCCGCGCAATGGCTGCACCATTGATGGCGGACGCGAAATGGCCAACCAGCGTTGTCGCAACCCGAGGCTCGAACAGGATATCGTAGGTGCCGGTTTCGATCTTGGCCGGATTGAGACGGCTCACCGCCCGCTCACCCGCCCGACGGCCGACGAGCCCCGGAGACCGCAAATCATCGCGATGCACCGCAGCCGAGAAGGAATAATCCCGCTCCATCGTCATGCCAGTGCCTGCAATGGCAGTGACGGAGAATGAAATACGAGAAGACAGATAGGAGCCAACAAAGCCGTGAGACGTGGCCAGCACAGCGCCCCCCAGAAAATGCCCGGCACCGGCGCCGCCGGATTTGGTCACCCCCTCCACCGCCATGGCAGCTTCTTCGGCCTCTTCCACCATACGGGTCAGATCTTCCGAGGTGGGAATATTGAGATCGGCCGGATCACAGGCCTTGACCCGTTCGGCCACAAGAGAAGGCTCCATCAGATCGCTGCGCGCGGCCAGTCGCGCGAAGGGATCGGGCGGAGACAGATGCGCCATGGCAACCGCCCGTTCGGCGAGCTTGGTCAGGATATCCAGATCGTCGGTGGTATTGGTGGAAATGGATGCCTTACACCCATCTATAAAGACCCGAAGCGCCATGGAGTCATTCTCGGAATGCTCATTTTCTTCCAATGATCCATCGCGCAAGCCAACCGAACTGGAAATGGCTCTGGCAGCGACCGCATCAGCGGAGTCGGCTCCAGCCTTCATGGCGGCTTTTACAAGATGGTGGGCTCTTTCCTCAATAATGGACTGATCAAGAAGGTCTGACATAAACTCTTGTCTTCTGCTTTGCGGGTGGAGCGATCAAAACACGCTTTCCTTCTGTCTTAGGGGCTTGAAGCGGCTTGAGCAAGTAAAAAGGCATAAGGGCCGTGAGCACAATCTGGGGGAAAGTGGTTGCCAAAAGGTGAAGATTCGACCCCGGTAATAATTCCCTAACCCTATATAATATCACGCTTTTTTAACCCTCTTAATTAAGCAAATACTGAAGCCTGTTTGCTAGGCTGAGCCTATTCAAAAGAAGCATCCCAAAAGGGGCTCGAAGGAGAAGGCTCGTGAGGCGTCAGGAAAATCAAAAATACACGGAAGCCATTTCCTACCAGGTTGAGGGGGCAGCACGCATTGATCCCCACAATCTGGCAAAGTATTTCCAATCCGGCGAAATCCGATCCAAGGCAGCCAAGCTCAGCGGCTTCAGCGAAACCGCTCTGTTCGGCGCACAGGTTCCCGGTATCGTTCAAATCAAGGCAGATCAGGTGCTTGTCGAGTGCAATCTCAGCTGCGGTTTGCCGCTGCTGGTGCGCGTCCCACTGGCTTATTATAAAGGTGTCGGGGCCCGTTTCATTGTCGGCAAGCGCGAAGGCAATCCGCTGATCTGCATTCTCGAACTTGTACATGACGATCCCAATCTGACCTTGCCCTTGATGGCAAGCACAGATCTGGAAGAAGCTGCCGTTGACTGGCAGAGCTGGTCCAATCGTTATCATTTGCCCATGTTGCACAAGCCTCTGGGCGCTGGCGATTATGAAGTGGCCAGTGACAGGAATGGCCCGCTTGCGGATCTGGTGACGGGGCCACAAATGCCACGTCGGCCACATGCACAGATCTCGGCTCGCCGTCCACGGTTTCTTGTGCGTCGGAAAACGGGCACATGCGGTCCGATGCAACATTTTCAGGAACGCGAGATTATCGCGCGCAACTAGGCGCGCTTGCAGGTGAACATCCCAAGACATGCACGAAAGAGAGGGTCAATCGGCCCTCTTTTTTGTTTGTCTTAGCGTTGCTTGTCTCTGTAGGAAAAAGCTCTCATCGGGGCCGCCCTATGCACGGCATCTCAGCAACCGTCTTAGTTCTCACCACATCCGTTATGCTTGCGCCACATGGCGGCATCATGCCCTTCTGGCACTGAGGCGCAGACATCGCTCTCTTCGCTATATCCCCGTAAGGCATTATAGTGCTCAACCTGCTCGGGGGTCACAATCTTCGTTGCTTCCAGATGCGCGGACAGATGGATATAGCGCAGCTTGCGGCGGGATTCTTCTATATAGCCCAAGGCCGTGCGCAACAGACCATCATTGATGCGGCCCGCGCTGAATTCCTTTTCAAGCTTGGCTTCAAGAAAAATGTAGGTTTTGGCTTCCTTCCGCGCATCGCTTGTCATCTGCTCATAGAGCGTTTCAAGCTTCTCGACCTGCTCGTCATCCAGCACCAATTTGTCTTTCAGGTCCAGCAAATGGGCTGGACCGGGAAAGCCGTTCAGTTCGGCAGCCTTGGCGAGCCCCCAGCCACCACCCTTCTTAAGCTCGTCTATATCGTCCTGCGACAGGCTCTTGATGGTTCGCTCTTGCTGTCCGGCATATTTGGACCGCTTCTCCTGCTCCACCATACCCGCCGTCATCGCCTCTATGGGAATCAGCACCGCGAAGAAGGCTCCAAAGCAAATGGTCGGGACATGATGAGAGAAGGGCATGGATGATCCGGAGTCAAGCAGTTTGAATTGCGGTTTGAGGTAATGGCACCATGGTGAATAATACGTATTACACCATACATACCCCCTATATGTGAACACAACATTCGAATCAGGGCGAAAGTTTCACGACATCGTGAAAAAAGTGCCCGTAGCAGAACGGCTGTGAAATGCGGACAGGGCTGCCATCACTCGTTATTCTTTGCTCATCGCTCAAGCAGGCGAGACAAGCTCTGCTTGACTTCTTCCTTGGTGTCGCGGCTGGCTTCAAGAATGTCCGCTGTCTTGAGAAAATCCAGAGGCCGGAAGGCATCCACTCTTGGCTGTACCAAGATGTCAGCCTTGTCATGGCGCATCTTTTCGCGCTGGATTGTCTGCATGAGAATCTGTGTTGCTCCGAAGCCCATTTCAAATGACCCGATTTTGCCATCCCGTGGCTTTTGCGGCAGACCAACCACGTCCACACCGATGACGATATCTGCCTGCGCCCGCACATGATCCACTGGCAGAGGATTGACACAGCCCCCATCGATCAGCAGGTGCCCGTTGATTTCGATAGGGCGAAAAAGGGCCGGAATGGCAATGGAAGCGGCCAGTGCGTTGATCAAATCCCCCTTGTTGAAAATAACCTCATCGCCAGAAAAATAATCTGTGGCACTGAAGCTGGCCGGAATTTCAAGGGCGCTGAAATCCTTTTTGATATCGGGTGGCAGAAAGCTTTCCACCATCCAGACCGGATCGAACTGGCTCCAGTTGGCCATGGGATTTTGCACTGAAAAGAGCCGTGAGAAGCTGCGCGGGCGGTGTTTCCAGAAACGGGATAGAACCTCCCCTGTATTGCCAAACAGATCAAGCATATAGGCGCGCAGATCGACCCCGGAATATCCTGAGGCATAACATACTGCAGCCAGAGCACCGATTGATGTTCCAGAGAGAGCGACGGGCTTTATGCCGAGCTCGTCCAGCGCCTCCATGATCCAGATATGGGATATGCCACGCGCGCCACCACCACCAAAGGCAACTGCCACCTTTTTGTCGCTCATTTTGTTTCTCGCTGTTCAGCTCTCAGATAGTAATGGGCTTCACGCCTGGTTTGGTTCGCAAACAGGTGCTTTGCCCCGCTCGCCTGTCAAGTTTTTGAAAAGCCATTGCACCGGACCTGTACAATAAATATAGTTCTAATATTCAACTTTGACAGATTAAAGAATGGAAACCACCTCATGATCAAATTGAATGTTCAAGAAATGGCCTGCGGTGGCTGCGTCAAATCAGTGACTGAAGCCGTCAAAGGCGTGGATGCGTCCGCTGAAGTGGATGCCAGCCTTGAAACAGGCGAAGTGAAGGTCGAATCTGGTGCCAATCCGGAAGCGATCCGCACAGCCATTGAAGAAGCCGGCTTCCCGGCTGCGCTGGCATAGGCCTGTTCGCAGGCTAAGGTACAATTTGCCCGATTGAATGGCTGGGTGCGATGTCTACCCGGCCTTTCTTTTGGCTCATTTTTAGTCATCCATGATCATAACTATTGTCCTTGGCAAGCTTGCTTTTGATTTTTATCAATCCTTTACACACCAGTTTTTCGATTTTTTTCGCATAATGCGACAAAAAGCTGCGCTATTTGGCCCAGAGTGCATAAATGAAAAGACTTTGTTTACCCTGTTTGAGCAACATAGCCTTACAAGTCAATTCAACAGGGGTGCCCAACCATGTCATCAGGACCTGCGGATCTTAATTCTGTCCGCATTGCAGTCGTTAGTTCTGATCCCGCATTTCGCCGCATGATCAATGATCAGCTGGCGGACCTGCTCGAGGAGAAACTCAAGCAGCCGTGCGATATCCAGATGTTCGACGACAAAGCCCCGTCCAGCTTCCTCATGGAGCCGGCCTGCGCCCTCATCACCTTTGAGGACGAAGAAGAGCTTAAGGTCCTGTCACGTCTGGCAAGCCGCCACCCCAACATGTTGCTTCTGGCGCTCAGCGAAAATGGCTCCGTCTCTCGCGCGGTGGCGTCCATGCAGGCAGGAGCACATGATTTCATCGCGCGCCCTGTTTCCGCCGACGTGCTCAGCAGCCGGATGAGCGAGATGATCGCCCATCACCGCCCTGCCCCGCACGGAGATATTCTCGTTTCGTCCCACAAATCGGCCCCCAAAGGTCATGCAGGGACAAACGCCAGCAATGGAACAGAGACATTTGATCGTGCAATAGACGCCGAGATCATGCGTGATTTCGAGGGCTTTATCGGCACATCCTCTGCCATGCAAGGGGTCTATGACCAGATCATGCGCATTGCAGGTTCCAAGGCTCCGGTATTCATCACCGGAGAATCGGGAACCGGCAAGGAAGTCTGTGCTCAGGCACTTCATGCACGTTCTTCGCGCAATTCCGGCCCGTTCATTGCCATCAATTGCAGTGCCATTCCGGCGGATCTGATGGAATCGGAAGTCTTCGGCCACATGCGCGGGGCCTTTACCGGCGCCAATGACGACCGCAAGGGCGCAGCAGAACTGGCTGACGGGGGCACCTTGTTCCTTGATGAAATCGGCGAAATGCCGCTTGACCTTCAGGCCAAGCTTCTGCGCCTCATCCAGACCGGCACTCTACGCCGAGTGGGCGGCAACGAGGAGATTTCCCTCAATATCCGCTTTGTCGCGGCAACCAACCGCGATCCTCTGGAAGAAGTGCGGGCGGGTCGATTCCGCGAAGATCTGTTCTATCGCATGCATGTTTTGCCGATCCATCTGCCGCCTCTGCGCGACCGGACGGGCGACATCGTGCCACTGGCCAAGAGCTTCCTGCAGCAATATGCCCGCGAAGAGGGCAAGGGCTTTCATATCTTCAGCACGGAAGCCGAATATATGCTCACAGCCTATCGCTGGCCAGGCAATGTGCGCCAATTGCAGAACACCATCCGACGCCTCACGGTGATGTATGACGGAGCCGTGGTCGAGCCGGATCATCTGCCTGATCTTCTGCGCAGTGACGAGAGTTTCGAGCATGACCTTAATCAGGCCATCAGCGATCTGCGCCAGATGGGCAAGGCCATGTCCGAATCCATCCAGCCTTTCTGGCAGCAGGAAAAACAGATCATCGAAGGCGCTCTTAGCTATTTTGATGGCAACATTTCCCGTGCAGCCGCCGCTCTGGAGATCAGCCCGTCCACGATCTATCGCAAACGCATGAGTTGGGCCCAGAAAGAAACTGCCTGATTCACGCCTCCATCCCAAGCTCTGATCCCATGAATTGCTCAAAGCGCTGTCAAAGGCGTTTCTGAACAGCTTCGGGCAATTTTGGGCGCGTTATATCGGTCATCCCCGTCTTCTATGACATAATTATTGATAATATCTCGACATGGAGCGTCTACGCCATTAAGAGTCGAGGCTGTTGGGATTGAAAGAGACAAGCGCATGATCTTCTGTGTTCAGGGTCGGGCAAGTGAAGCCCCCAAGCCGCCGCAAACGCAACCGCAGCGCCGCAACTTCATTGTGGCGATTGAGAGCGAACATGCTGGTTTCGCCAGAGAAACCGCAAAGCAGGTGCTGATCAAGGCTGGCTATAATTTCATTACTGTGTCGCGTGTTTTGCGCCCGCAGGGGGATATCGCAGATCCGGCAATCGCCGAGATCGTCGATCAGGCACGCCGCAACGGCATTGGCATTGCCATCTACCGCTAACTGCGTTCTGTGGCAAAGAATGCCGCCAGCAAGGGGCGTCTTTTCAAAGCTTCCTAATCCCCATAAGCGAGTAGGCATAAAAGCCTAAAGACCGAGAGAGATACAGCCATGAGTTATGCCCTGATCCGCTCTGCGACCGATGAAGATGGCCCAGCGATTGGCAAGCTGATCGCTTCGGTGTTTGCCGATTATGAGAATTGTCATTTCGTCGATGAGGAATATCCCGAGCTTGAGCATCCTTCCAGCTATTATGCTGCCATGGGTGGTCAGATCTGGGTAGCCGAGCAGGATGGCGTGATTGTCGGCTCGCTCGCAGTGGCCGAATCCCTCACCCCCGGCCTATTCGAGCTCCATAAGGTCTATGTCGCCAAGGAAGCGCGCGGCCAGGGACTCGCGTGGTCCATGTTCAATCTGGCGACAGATCTAGTGGACAAGCGCGAAGGCAAAGCCATTCGGCTATGGAGCGATACG
Source organism: Cohaesibacter marisflavi (assembly GCF_963665895.2). Classification (NCBI taxonomy): domain Bacteria; kingdom Pseudomonadati; phylum Pseudomonadota; class Alphaproteobacteria; order Hyphomicrobiales; family Cohaesibacteraceae; genus Cohaesibacter; species Cohaesibacter marisflavi. Next base: position 2,322,771 of record NZ_OY762534.1, read on the forward strand.
CGGTTTCTGGAAGGCCATGCCTTCTACGAGAAGATCGGCTTTCAAAAGGTGCCGGTAGAGCGGTTTCTGGGCGATGTGTCCGACAGCTGGGAATTTGGCTATCGCCTTGATGCCAAAGACGCAGGCTGAAGCAGTCTCTCGCAAGAGCGCTCAGGGGCGCTCCTTTCCAGTAAATCCGTCAATAAAAAACCCGCTGCCCCGAGGGGCAGCAGGCAGCATCGTTTGATGCGTATGCTATGAAGATCAGAGAAGATCAGACCGGCTCTTATTGGGCGCTGTCGCTATCTGCCGGAGCCGGTGCTGCGGGCGCTGCCGCTGGAGCCTGCATGAAACGTGGGCCACCGCCGCGACCATAGCCCATGCCACGTCGTGGACCATCATTCTGATCGATCTTACCGTCATTGTTGCTGTCCATGAAGGCAAACATCTGGTCGGCATGGGCCTTCAGTTCAGCAGGCGTGATCTTGCCATCGGCATCGCTATCCATGAACTGGAAGCCACGGGCCATGCGGTTCTGGGTCAGTTTGAGCCATTCGGCCTTGAATTCTTCCAGATTGATGGCGTTATCGCCATCCTTGTCATTCTCGGCGACTTTCTTGTCAAAGCCGGTGTCGATTTCTTCCTTGGTCAGGGCGCCGTCATTGTTGGCGTCGAACTGCTGGAGCATCATGGCTCCACCCATGAAGCCTCCGCCCATCATGCCGCCCCGCATCATGCCACCGCGAGGGCCTCTGTTATAGCCGCCGCGCATCATGCCGCCACCACGACCCATCCAGTTACCGTTCTGCTGATTGTTGTTCCAGCCATAGCCCCAGCCACCGGCGGAAGCAGTGTGAACAGCCATCGATGTTGCAGACAGTCCTGCGACCAGTGCAACTGCGAGTGCGATTTTCGTTGCGTTTTTCATCTTGCTATTCCTCTACCCGATATGGGCCAATTCCTCATTGGCCTTCATTTCCAAACACCAGATCCCGAGTGCACCTTGCAGCAGGGGATCGACCCATTTTCTTTCGGAGCTGCTGGCGCCTTACCAGCCCGTCCGATGTGATTAACTTGGTCTAAGAATAGCGCCTTTTTAGGGAGGGAACTGGAAGATTTGTCGCCTTATGTATCGGCTATTTGCCGTGATACAGAGCGTTACAATTATCTCATCTTATCCACTTCAAGCTGTCGGTTTCCGGCAAAAAAGCCCGCTGACGGTGCAGCCTGAAATGCTGCAACACCATAAGAAAACCCCGCAGCCATGGGCATAAAACATGCCGGACAACGGGGATAAATTGGAGGCATCTCTTTATAAGACCGGCAGGCTCGTGCTGCCGGTCCTTTTGTTGGCTGGTTATATATTTCTATGCCGATCCGTTACTTGGCCATGGCTACAGGAGGCAGCGCGGGTGCTAGAGTTGATGCGCTGTCCTGTGCTGGCTGGACATCTGGAGCCTGAGGCGCGGCTGTCGGAGCCATCTGTGGGGCCGGAGCCTGCTGGAACTGACCCTGCTGGAACTGGCCACCACGCGGGCCGCCCATCATGCCGCCCCGAGGTCCACCCTGTGGCCCAAACTGTCCCTGTTGGAACTGGCCGCCACGCGGACCTTTCATATCGCGGCCATGATGACCAAAACCACGTTTGCCAAAGTCGGGGCCGTGCCCCTTGCCGCGCATGCCCTTGCCACGCATGGCCTGGCGATCCGCCGAGTCCACCTTGCCGTCGTTATTGACGTCCATGCGATCAAAACGCGCCTGAGCCGGATCGGAGAATTCTTCAAGGGTTACCTTGCCATCGCCATCGCGATCAAAGAACTGGAAGGTCCGCACCATACGGTTCTTGGTCATGGCCATCCATTCTGCTTTGAATTCTTCCAGAGACACGGCTTCATCGCTATTGGTGTCATTATCGCTGATTTTCTTGCCCATGGCGGCAGAGAGTTCATCTTTGGTGATGGACCCGTCCTGATCGGCATCAATGGCCTTCAGATCCAGCATGCCGCGCGGTCCGTGGAATGACTGGGCCTGTTCCGGCCCCATGCCGCGCCCATTGTTCCATCCCTTGGCCGATGCGCTGTTGACGCTCAGAGCCGTTGCAGATACGCCACCGATCAGGGCTACAGTCAAAGCAATTTTTGTAAAGCTGTTCATCTTGTTATCCTCTCGTCTCATAAAGCCAATTCCTCATTGGCCGCAGAGCCTTGTTCATCCTACAGTTCTGTCTAGCCCTGTAGAGTGCGCAGGGCCGGTTTGGGGTCGAGAGGCGGTGTCGCTTGTGGTTTGGTTTCGCGCTCTCGATGACTTCAAGATAGGTGTCTTTCTGCTTAAAGCCATCGCCAAAAAATGGCAGAGTGTCGCCCATTGTATCGCACTTGCCGGTTGATACAGTTGGTTACAATTTCCTTTGTTAGTGCTTGAAAAAACACGTATATTTTTCTGGACAGCAACAAATTTCGTGATATCTGATTATTGTTATAGGATGGCGCCACACCGATATATCGCAAGAGAAGGGCCTGCTCACTTCAAGGCCCGCTGCGGGCAAGACGCCAAGAGGCAACGGAGATACGCACATGGAACAATCAGCCCATATTCTGGTGGTGGATGATCATCGGGACATTCGCGAGCTGTTGTCAAAATATCTCTCAAAGAATGGCTTCCGGGTGAGCGATGCTGATGGTGGCGCCAAGATGCGTCAGATCCTCAAGACGGCAGCGATCGATCTTATCGTGCTGGATGTGATGATGCCCGGCGAAGATGGTCTGACGCTCTGTCGCTATGTGCGCGAGAATGAGAATATCCCGGTTATCTTGCTCACTGCCCTTGGTGAAGAAACAGACCGGATTATCGGCCTTGAGATCGGGGCAGACGATTACTTGACCAAGCCTTTCAATCCGCGCGAGCTGCTGGCACGCATCAAGTCTGTATTACGGCGCAGCCAATCCATGCCGCGCGAGGCGCAGAAGCCGGATGAACCCGAAGTGCTGACCTTTGACGACTGGACACTCTATGTGCATCAGCGCGAGCTGGTCAGCCCCGATGGCGTCACCGTTCCGCTGAGTGCAGCAGACTACCGTCTGCTGATTACCTTCCTCAAGCGCCCGACCATGGTGCTCTCTCGCGACCAATTGCTCGATCTTACATCGGGCCGCACGGCACAGATATTCGACCGGTCTATCGACAATCAGGTGTCACGCCTGCGCAAGAAGATCGAGGAAGATCCCAAGACCCCGAAAATGATCAAAACCGTGCGAGGCGGTGGCTATGTTTTCACCGCAAGGGTAACAGGCAAGGTGGAGGATGCCCCCTTCGACCATGCCGATGAGGAGGACGCTTCTTGACCCGATCATCAGGACCGGACGCATCGCAGAAGTCAGAGCACAGCAAAAAGTCTTTTGGGGCCACTTTCACCAAAGCCGGAAGGTCTCTCAGAGCGGGCTTTCGCCTATGGCCGCGCTCGCTGGCTGGTCAATTGATTGCAGCCTTGATGATTGCTCTCGTTCTGGCGCAGATCATCTCGATAATGATGTTCGCCTTCGAGCGCAAGAATATCACACTCTCAGCAACACGCGGCCAGATTCTGGACCGTACGGCGTCTGTTGTGCGCGTACTCAACCAGACCGACATGGCTTTGCATGACCGGTTTCTCAATGCTGCAGAGGGTCAGGGCATCCGGTTTGATCTAGCAGACTCAACCGAGCTGGCTTTGCCTGCCGAGGGCAGCGCCGAAGCCGGGCTTGCCCATCGGTTGGAACGCCGGGCCGGCCTCGCAGACAATACGGTGCGCTTTAGCAAGCTTCCTGCGGATCCTTTTCTCATGGCAGCCAGAGAGCGCACCACGGCGGACGATGCACCTGCGACAGATCCCCCTCGCCCGGACAGAGGCATGATGAATGGCCAGAAGATGATGGATGGTCAGGGCATGATGACCGGACAAGGACCACCGGACGACAAGAACAGGCTCTTTCGCCATCGGCGCAATTGGGATGATCGCACTCCGCCATGGCGGCGGTTTCGCGACCCGATCCTGGCACAGGATATGAAAATAGCCGTGCCTCTGGATAGTGGCAAATGGCTGATAGCGAAATCCGAAGTGCCCGCCCCTCCCGCAAAGTGGGGACGCCCGTTCCTGATTTCTCTTCTGGTCACCGCGTTGTTGATCATCGCAGTGGTCGTCCTCATCGTGCGCAAACTCACCGCCCCTTTGCGGGAATTGGAGAGCGCCTCGCGCAAGCTGGGGCGTGGGGAGGCGATTGCCCCGTTGAAAGAAAACGGACCAACCGAAATTCAAGGCACGATCAGCGCCTTCAACGCCATGCAGGAACGGCTGTTGCGCTTTGTGCAGGATCGCACCCGCATGCTCGCAGCCGTCAGCCATGACTTGCGTACGCCAATCACGACCTTGCGTCTGAGGACTGAATTTATTGATGATGATGAGATGCGAGAGAAGCTTCAGGAAACCCTTGAAGAAATGCAGGCAATGACCGACGCCGTCCTTGCCTTTGCGCGCGAGGATGCCAGCAAAGAGGAAACGCGGGACGTCAATCTGGCCGCCCTCATGTCTTCTATGGCCGAGGATTATCAAGAGCTTGGCAAGAATGTCGCGTTCGAAGGGCCAGACAATTTGACCTTCTCCTGTCGACAGGTGAGCCTCAAGCGTGCCTTGCGCAACCTTACCGAAAACGCCTTGCGCTATGCAGGCAATGCCTCTCTCAAACTGGAAGCCACCCCACGCCATATCGAGATCAAGGTCTGCGATGATGGCCCCGGTATTCCGGCCGAAAAGCTTGAAGAGGTGTTTGCACCCTTCTTCCGGGTGGAAGGGTCGCGCAATCTGGAAACCGGAGGTGTCGGTCTGGGCCTTTCCATTACGCGCACGATCATTCGCAGCCATGGGGGCGATGTGACCCTTAAGAACCGCAAGGAAGGCGGCCTTGAAGCCTCCATTACCCTGCCGCGCAAATAGACGTTTCGACCGTCATACCGCCCCGGGAAATGCGGCAAACGTGTCGCGCCACGGTCTGCACCATCCATATTCCTAATACTTTAGTCGCAATTATTACGAAAAAATCCGTAGTTTCTTCGGTCTGTCATCTTCTCGTCACTATATTGGAGGCATATCATTCGACGAAACAGACGACCTAGACAAATGTCCGGCTCCCGTTTCATTCACGCGCAGAGATAAAGCGCCATGTCTGAAAGGGTTGACCCGCCGGAGCAAGAACAGGAAAAATTATGTCACTCTATTTTGCGTTGGCCAAATCGAGCCAACTTTCTGAAATCCGCGCACTCTTTATCAAATCCATGGCTCCAATCGGTGAACGCATGGGCGTTGGCCAGCCAGCAAATGCCTTTTCCAACCTGCGCGACTTTTACCAATGCGGCAATCTATATGTTCTGGAAGAGCAAGGCACTGTGCTTGCTGCTGCCGCTCTGCATGAAGCCCGCAACGGACTTTATGTCGACTATCTGGCCGTTCATCCTGATTGTCAGAATGAAGGGCTCGGCAAGCGGATGCTGACCGAGCTGGAAGTACTGACTGAATCCCGTGAGCTATCTCACTTGCGGCTGCATACGCCGGAAGTGATGGACGAACTGAGAAGCTTTTATGCGCGTCGCGGCTTTGCCGAAACCCACCGTGCTCTGCCGTCTCATGGGCGAGACCAGCTTTTGCGTGTTCATTTCCGCAAGGCTATCTCACTGAGCGATCACAATATGGATCTCGAATTCGAACATGATCGTCAGATAGCCTGACGGTCATGCATCGACCATGAAGCCTCACAGGCTTCATGGATAGAGGCCATTAAGCGCCAGTTTATCCCCTTTTGAGCCTCTCCGATAAAATGACTCCAACATGCACATATACGATTGTGCAGATTGACGACTACTAGTCACATTATTTATGCATAGAAGCTGTGATCTATTCAGGCTTGAAACAAAGCCTGTTAGACAATAGTCAAAAGACTTCCCCCAACGGACAGCAAGATCCGCCACCTCCGTACCAGTCAGCTAAATGCTATGCGCCAGCCAAAGATCCTTACGACCTGTAAAACCTATAACCGCGACCAATTTTTCTCCGACTGCTTAGCCGGGATCACTGTTGCGATGGTAGCGATGCCACTCAGCCTTGCGATTGCAATCGCATCGGGAGCGGATCCGGCCAAGGGATTGGTCACGGCAATTATTGGCGGCTTTTTCATTTCGCTGCTCGGCGGCAGCCGCGTACAGATCGGCGGTCCGACCGGTGCCTTCATCGTGGTGGTTTTCAATGTGATTGCAACGCATGGCTATGACGGGCTTGTGCTGGCGACCTTCATGGCGGGCATCATTCTGGTTCTGGCGGGCTATTTCCGCGTTGGCCGGTTGATTGCGTTTATTCCCGAAGCGGTGGTCAATGGTTTCACCATCGGGATCGGCATCATCATTGCGTCCAGCCAGCTCAAGGATTTCATGGGGTTGCAGCTGGCATCTGTTCCGGCTGATTTTCTCGAAAAGGTCCCAGCCCTGTGGCATGCCCGCGATAGCTTCAACCTGCCCGCCTTTGGTGTGGCCATGGTAACGCTGGTCCTTATCATAGGGTTGCGCAAGGCCTTCCCGCGCTTTCCCGGCCTCATTGTCGCTGTGGCGCTTGGCTCGCTGATGATCGTGGCTTTTCATCTGCCGGTCGAAACCCTCTATTCGCGCTTCGGGGCACTGCCACAAAGCCTGCCGGTTCCGTCGCTGCCCGATCTTGGCTGGGCACGCATCGTTGAATTGTTCCCTTCGGCTCTCATCATCGCCTTTCTGGCTGGTGTTGAGTCACTTCTTTCGGCCATGGTGGCTGACCGGATGATTGATGGCAATCACCGCCCCAACGCGGAGTTGACCGCACAGGGCTTTGCCAACATCGCCTCTTCGCTCTTCATGGGCTTGCCTGCTACGGGCGCCATTGCCCGCACGGCAACCAACGTCAAGGCCGGTGGTCAGACGCCTGTTGCCGGTATCGTGCATGCTATCGTGATTCTGCTTGTCATGCTGATCGCCGCCCCGCTTGCGGGCAATCTGGCGATGCCAGCTCTGGCGGCTCTTCTGATGATGACCGCATGGAACATGAGCGAGCCACACAAATGGAAAAGCTATGCTGCGGGACAGCGCAGCGATCTGTTCCTTCTTGTCCTGACCCTCGTTCTGACGGTTCTGGTGGACCTGACGGTTGCCATCGGGGTTGGCGTGAGCCTTGGCCTTGCCATGCGTTGGTGGGAACGTCGTACCGCAACCAGCGACTGGACCACACCGGATCGTTCCTGGACGGCCTCGGAAGAGGAAGCCGAAGCCATTGCTCATGAGATGGAAGCCGTCGCCCATGAGGTCGAGGAAATCGTTCAGGGCGTGAAGGCGGCTCCTTCGGGCAAAAAGACCGATCCAGCCTCTGCCTAACCCGGCTCCCCCGGGAAGGCAGCCACCTTCAACTGATGCCAGTCGGTGACATAGGGCGGCATTGACAAATTCTGTGTGCTTTGAGACAAAACAAGCGTGTTGGCTCTTAATGGAAGCACCAAAACCATGCCTTTTTCCCGTTTGCCCCGTCTCATCCTGACTGGCCCGGAAAGCACCGGCAAGTCTTCCCTCGCCCAAGCGCTCGCTGAGCATCTGGACGGCATATTGGTTCCTGAATATTTGCGTGACTATTTCGAAGAGCAAGGCAGTCTGACCCTTGAAGATGCCATTCCCGTGGCGCAAGGCCAATGGGTGAATGAGGAGCGCGGCGCTGAAGCAGCCTCTTCACAAAACAAGGTGCTGATTTGCGATACAGACCTGATCTCTTCTCTGGTTTATAGTGCACACTATTATGCAGATGAGATGAACACTCCCCTCTGGGCGCAATGGGAGCAATGGTCGGAGCGGCACAAGCGGCGCCTGAAGACGACGCCCTACCGACCCCGTCTCTATATCTTGTGTGATCTGGACTGGCCATGGGTGGATGACGGGCAGCGAGACGCACCTGATCACAGGCCACATTTCTTCAATCGTTTTAAGGCCGAGCTCAAGGAGTTTGATCATATCACGGTAAGCGGTACACTGGACGAACGCCTCAATGCGGTGCTCGCCCATCTGGTTCGCGGCTGCCTTGGTAACTCCTGAACGCAGAAGCTTCACATCCCGAGAGCCTAAGCGGCTTCAAGCTCGGCTTTCATTTCTGTGCGGCGCGCGTCCAGATCCTGCTCGACGGCATCCAGAAAGTCATGCACGGAGCCTTCCATATTGGCAATGACATCCTCCAGCTGGGTTGAAACCGATTTGAAGGCTTCTGCCTCGCGGCTCGACTGCGCGATGGTTTCCGCCACACTAGCGACCCGGTCGCTGGCACCACGGCTCTCCTTGAGCGCAATCGTGATGTCGCCGTCCATATGCGTGGTCGCCTGCTTTTGCACATCCACGGCCTCAGCGATGGCTCTCGTTACTTCATTGACGCCTGCAATCATGTCGGAAATGGTGTGAATCAGGGTTCCGGTTTCAGAGGCGGCCTGCTGCACATCTGTAATCTGGGCTGCAATCGTTTCTGTCGCCTTGGCTGTTTGGGAGGACAGCTCCTTGACCTCCTCGGCCACGACCGCAAAGCCCTTGCCCGCCTCTCCGGCTCTGGCCGCCTCGATGGTGGCGTTGAGAGCAAGAAGATTGGTTTGCGCGGCGATCTTGCCGATCATTTCCACGATATCGCCGATCTGGCCGGTGGCCTTGTTGAGCTTGTCCATGGTGCCGTTGGCTGAATTGGAGACAGCCTCGGCCTCGCCGACAACCCGATGGGCCTTTTCCGTCTGCTCAATAATGTCACTGGCCGCTGTTTGCAGCTCCTGTGCCTTTTCGCTGACAGCGGATGCATGGGAGACGCTCGATGCGGTCGAGGAGCGGGCCAGCTCTGAGGAACCCTGTGCATTGTGAGAAATCTCGTTGAGACTGTCCGTCCGCTTGATGACCTCCCGCGCCTGAGAGGAGACACGCAGCATTACCTGATCTGTTTCAAGCCGGAAGCTCTGAAGCATTTGCTCAAGGGCGGCTTGCCGATCCAGTTCCTTCTGGCGATCAAGCCTCGCATTGTCTTTAAGGCGCTTGCTCTGGATAACGGACTCAAGGAAGTTGCGTGCCGCAACGGACAAGCGCCCCAAGGCATCCCGCGAGCGGATTTCAGGCAACTCGACCGAGAGGTCATTCACCCGAATGCGGTCCATCACATCGGCGAGGCGGGAGAGCGGCCCTGTGATCGAGCGAGCGATCAAAAGCGAGAATACTATGGTCAAGAGGACGATGCCAATCGTGATGCCATAAAAGCTTCTCTCTGCGGCTTCCTTCTGTGTCAGAGCCTTGGCCATCTGGGCTGCCCCCAGTTCGAAGGCATCCTGAGACTGGCTTTCAACATCGGCCACCAGATTGCTGATCGTCTGACGGAACAGCTGAACCTTTTCATCAAGCGCCTTCTTGCCAGCCACCCAATCGGCAAAATCCTGCCGATAGACTTTCAGAAACCCCTTCATCTCCATGCGTCCGACAATCTTGAAGCCGGCCGGCTTCATCGATTTGATCAGGTCATCATAAGAGGCGTCAAACTTTTCAATAATCCCCGGATCGCCAAAGAGCATATAGTCTTTTTCATGGTGGCGCAGCTGGAGCATACGGGCTTCAACTGCTCCGGCAGCCGGGCCCAATTTGTATTTCTTGGCAAAGGAAGAGAGCTTCTCGCCCGCGCGCCTGACAGCGGCATTAAGCTTGCCGCGCAAGCCGTCCTCCTCGCCTAATCCGACCTCTTCTCTTAGTTTTTTGATATCGGAGAAAATATGCGCTGCATTGGTCAGTTGATCGAGGCTGTCATGATAACTGCGGCTAAAAGCCCCTAAAATCTCTTCGTCAGCGGGAGCGGCCAAAGCAGACGCAAACAGGCCTGTTGTCGCATCGGCTTTGATCTTGTCCCGCTCCAGCAGAAATTCTTCCGACAATTTGGCAGCCTTGAGGCTGACAGCCTGCAGGTCTTGAAACAGGCGAGCTCTTTGCTGGGTTGCCTGCTCCATTTTTCGTGCTTCATTCAGCATCGCAGTGGTTTGACCGTTGACCACGAGCATGCCGATGAAGCCCATAAGCATGAGGACCACAAGCGCGGCGATCCGCTGGCGTATGGTCAGAAAGGAAAAGAGTTTACTCAACATAATATGACCGTCGGAGAGAGACCAGATAATACTCACAAATTTAGAAGGCAGTTTTCACGCCTTTTTCTGCTCGTCAATCTCACGTTTTCACATTAAAAAAGGACTAAACCATATAACTTATCAGTAAAAATCTCTCAAGATACGTATATATACAAAATCTTCCAATTTAAATTGAAACCTATTCTTCCAAAATACAGTTTCAATTGAAAATAAGATCCCGAAATCCATATTTTATCATATTTATTTTTCTGAATACCTTTAAAGAGTCAGAAATATATAGAGAGAGTGGTTATCGGTTTGTTTTCTCACCCCCCCTTAACAGACAAGCCGAGAACGGCTATAAGTGCCTCTCCTTGCCGCAAAGAGCATGGGCCTATAAGGTTGCCTCATTTTGCATTGCAACCAAATCGATCACATTTTTTTTGATCGGTTCATTGACTTCTGATCCCACTGCCCCTAAATGAAGGACGCTGTTAGCACTCCCCATAAGAGAGTGCTAATGCACTTGTTAATCGAGGAGCAGACTGCTCGGATGCCGCTAGCAATTTAGGGGCATGCAATGCCCGTAAATGGGTCCGGGAGGCTGCAAAACAGCTTAGGGAAAGTTCAGACAATGAAATTCCGTCCTCTGAATGACCGCGTCGTAGTTCGTCGCGTTGAATCCGAAGAGAAAACCGCTGGTGGTATCATCATTCCTGATACCGCTAAAGAAAAGCCATCCGAAGGCGAAGTAGTTGCAGTTGGCGCAGGCGCCTACAACAGCAACGGCACGCTTGTTCCTTGCGAATGCAAAGCAGGCGACCGCGTTCTGTTTGGCAAATGGTCCGGCACCGAAGTCAAAATCGACGGTGAAGACCTGCTGATCATGAAAGAGTCCGACATTCTGGGCATTCTGGGCTAATCGCCGGAATCCTTAGTCGAACCGCCTCTTATTACAAGTAATCTAGATTTCAGGAAAAGCTAAAATGGCTGCTAAAGAAGTCAAGTTCGGTGCTGATGCACGCGAAAAAATGCTGCGTGGCGTAGATATTCTCGCAAACGCTGTGAAAACCACCCTCGGCCCTAAAGGTCGTAACGTTGTTATCGAAAAGTCCTTCGGCGCTCCGCGCATCACCAAAGATGGTGTTTCCGTTGCCAAGGAAATCGAACTGGAAGACAAGTTCGAGAATATGGGCGCACAGATGGTGCGTGAAGTTGCTTCCAAAACCAACGACATCGCTGGTGACGGCACCACGACCGCTACCGTTCTGGCACAGGCTATCGTTCGTGAAGGCGCAAAATCCGTTGCTGCCGGCATGAACCCGATGGATCTGAAGCGCGGTATCGACATTGCAGTTGCTGAAGCGCACAAAGCTCTGGAAGCCTCTTCCAAAACCATCAATTCTTCTGAAGAAGTTGCTCAGGTTGGCACCATCTCTGCTAACGGCGAAGCTGAAATCGGCAAAATGATCGCTGACGCCATGCAGAAAGTCGGCAACGAAGGTGTTATCACCGTTGAGGAAGCCAAAACCGCAGAAACCGAACTGGAAGTCGTTGAAGGCATGCAGTTCGATCGTGGTTACCTGTCTCCATACTTCGTAACCAACACCGAGAAGATGGTTGCTGATCTGGAAGACCCGTTCATCCTGCTGCACGAGAAAAAGCTCTCCAACCTGCAGCCGATGCTTCCTATCCTTGAAAGCGTTGTTCAGTCTTCCCGTCCGCTGCTCATCATTGCAGAAGACATCGAAGGCGAAGCTCTTGCTACCCTCGTGGTCAACAAACTGCGTGGCGGCCTGAAAATTGCAGCTGTCAAGGCTCCTGGCTTCGGCGACCGTCGTAAGGCAATGCTCGAAGACATCGCTATCCTGACCGGTGGTACCGTTATCTCTGAAGACGTTGGCATCAAGCTCGAAAGCGTTACCCTCGACATGCTGGGCACCGCCAAGAAGGTCAACATCACCAAAGAAAACACCACCATCGTTGATGGTGCTGGCGCCAAAGAAGGCATCGAAGCACGCGTTGCTCAGATCAAAGCTCAGATCGAAGAAACTTCTTCTGACTATGACCGTGAGAAACTGCAGGAGCGTCTTGCTAAACTGGCTGGCGGTGTTGCTGTTATCCGCGTTGGCGGTGCAACCGAAGTTGAAGTGAAAGAACGCAAAGACCGCGTTGACGATGCCCTGAACGCTACCCGTGCAGCTGTTGAAGCCGGTATTGTTCCTGGTGGTGGTACCGCTCTTCTGCGTGCTTCTCAGGAAGTTGAAAAGCTCTCTTCTGAAAATCTCGACATCGAAGCTGGTATCAAGATTGTTCTTCGTGCCTTGCAGGCTCCGATCCGTCAGATCGCAGAAAATGCTGGTGTTGAAGGCTCCATCGTTGTCAACAAGGTTCTGGAAGGCGATGCGACCCTCGGTTTCGACGCTCAGACCGAAGCTTATGTCAACATGATCGAAGCTGGCATCATCGACCCGACCAAGGTTGTTCGCACTGCTCTGCAGGACGCAGCATCCATCGCAGGTCTGATGATCACCACCGAAGCCATGGTTGCTGATGCACCGGCCAAGGAAGGTGCTGGTCCTGCAATGCCTGATATGGGCGGCATGGGCGGCATGGGTGGCATGGGCGGCATGATGTAATCATGAAGCTCTAGGCACTCAGCTTAGTTCTTAGCGAAAGGCCGGTCTTCTGACCGGCCTTTTTCTTTGCCTGCCAAACTTGCTCCATGCTTGCTCGCGTCTGTTCTCAGGACCGCACTGGGGCATAGCAATGGCGATGGCGATGGCGATGGCGATGGCGATGGCGGATCATCAGAAAAATGGCTCTGCAGCCCGAAATTATATTTTTCTTGACAGCCAATCCGCGCCCCAGACATTTTAGCGCACTGTCTCTATCTATCTGAAAATTTTATTCTTTTACTATTCCAAAAATTCTTCGACTATTGATTGTCGCCGCTTGCCTGTTCGTACCTGCCGCGATTTGCTATTCTTATGGCCCTTGAACCGACATAAAGGGTCCTGCCATGCCTCTCTCATTCCTTTCGTCAGCAAGCTGGCATAATGAGCCAACTCGCTGGACCTACCATCCTCACGTCCTCTCTCTGGTGGCGGAGCCAAAATCCGATTTCTGGCGAGAAACGGACCAAGGACGAAGCCGCTCGCGCGGCAATGGTGCTCTGGGGAGGCTCCGTTAACCCTCTGAGATAAGTCTGTTTTGCGATCACCGCCGTCTGTCTGACGATTGAGGCGTTCTCAATTATCAGACAGGAGGTTTCCATGACGGAGGAGAGAACCACACCCTTACGCCAACGAATGATCGAAGATATGCGCATACGCGGAATGGGCGACAAAGCGCAAAAGGCCCATATCAGAGCGATCAAGGATTTTGCAGCTTTTCTTGGTCATTCCCCGGACGACGCCACAGCGGAAGAATTACGTGCCTACCAACTTCACATGACAGATGCCGGCATAACACCGACAACCTTCAATGCCCGTATCGTGGCGCTCCGCTTCTTTTTCACCATGACCTGTGGTCGCGAGGAGATGAAGCGGTATATGCAGTTCCGCAGAGAGCCGCGCAAGCTGCCAGTGGTTCTGAGCATTGAAGAGGTTTCAGATCTGCTGATGGCCGCACCAGGACCGGGGCTGAAGTATCGAGCCGCACTCAGCATCGCCTATGGGGCCGGGCTGCGGGCATCCGAGGTTTGCAATCTCAAGGTTTGTGACATCGACAGTGACAGGATGCTGATCCATGTCGAACAGGGCAAAGGAAGCAAGGACCGCAAGGTCATGCTGTCTCCGGGCTTGCTGCATCTATTGCGAACCTATTGGCGCGAGGCTCGCCCGGGAGGTTGGCTGTTCCCGGGCAAGCCGACGATCAACCCGATTTCACCACGACAATTGAGCCGTGCCTTTGGGTCGGCAAAGAATATGGCCGGGATCCGGAAGACCGCGACCCTGCATACATTGCGGCACAGCTTTGCCACTCATCTGCTCGAAGCCAACACGGATGTGCGGGTGATACAGGTCTTGCTCGGCCATGCCAAGCTGTCTACGACGGCGCAATATACCCATGTTGCCACCAAGACAATCCGGGACACCGTCAGCCCCTTTGAGATGCTGGCCAGCTTGCAGGATCAAACCGTGAAGCGAAGCCTGGAATAAGCGGCCCTTGTGGTGCCGCGTGCAAAGCTGGAGATAGCCGATATCTTTCGACGATACGGCCCAGCCTGGCGCCAAGCCAACCAAGGACATATAAGCCTTGACCAACTCAAGGTGATGTCAGCAATAGAGACCTGCCGAACGGAGGCGCTTGGCGGGCATGTGGCAGGCTGTGCCAAGTGTGGCCACCATCACATTGCCTATAATTCCTGCAAGAACCGCCACTGTCCGAAGTGTCAGGGTCCAGCTGCCCGTGACTGGATGGAGGCACGCGCCGAGGACTTGTTGCCGGTCGAGTATTTCCACCTCGTCTTCACCCTCCCTGCGGAGATTGCCCAGATTACCTACTGGAACAAGCGAGCACTCTATGGGCTGTTGTTCAGGGCATCTGCACAAACGGTGATGACCATCGCTGCCGATCCCAAACGCATGGGTGCCAGGCTGGGTATGACCTCTGTGCTGCACACATGGGGATCGGCCCTCATGCATCATCCCCACATCCATATGATCGTGCCCGGCGGAGGCCTGTCACCAGATGGCACAAGGTGGGTGGGATCCAAGCCCGGCTTCTTCCTTCATGTGCGGGTGCTATCCCGGCTGTTCCGACGGCTGTTTCTGGAAGGACTGTTGGATCTGCATCAGTCTGACAAGCTCGCCTTCTTCGGAGATTTGGCAGGACTGTCGGAACCGAAGGCGTTTGCCGCTTGGCTCCAACCATTCCGCAGGACCGAATGGGTGGTCTATGCCAAGCCTCCCTTTGGCGGTCCTGAAGCTGTGTTGGCCTATCTCAGTCGATACACCCATCGGGTGGCAATCTCGAATAACCGGCTGATCAGTGCGAATGCCAGCACTGTGACTTTCCGCTGGAAGGATTACCGTATCAAATCGGGAGATCGACAAAAGATCATGCAGTTGGCAACGCCCGAGTTCATCCGTCGCTTTCTGCTCCATGTCCTGCCTGCCGGCTTCCATCGGATCCGGCATTACGGGTTCTTGGCCAGCGCCAATCGCAAAGCCAACATTGCGAGGATCCGCACAATCCTTGGAGTAGAGCAACTGCAGGAAGATAACAAACAGGAACCGGCTGCAGAGGTCAGCCCGCCAACCCTGCGAGAACCCTGTCCCTGTTGCGGTGGCCCCATGCGGATTATCGAGATCTTCCGGCGAGGTCAGAAACCTCTATCCCGGGCACCTCCAAGGGAACAGGCTGCATGAAAGATATCTTGCACATCTGGTCCAAACAGAACCGGCTGCTTCAGTTATGCCGGACAGGATCGCCTGCGGCCAAATTCGGAAATCTGGTCTCAAGCGGCTTGTCACGACAGAAAACAACATCAAGCTCGATGTTTTGGCCAGCTTCAGACGCCTGGGTAACGATGAGCCTGCCTCCTGATCATCTGCCGTGCTGCACCATCGCACCAACCTTCGAAACACTTTCCCCATAGACTGAGCGCAGTCCCCGCAGGCTTCTTCCTTGGGAGGATTTCCAACGCGGGTCGAAATTCCATCCAGCCGAAAAATCGCGCCGCGACCCGCATCGAAAATCCTTCACCATGGCTCTCATCCTGATAGCGGACATTTCTTTGCAGTGCCTTGCCAAGGTGACTTTGCGGCAATTGCCGAATTCACCGGCCAGTATGACGTGCTTTATGATCAGGTTGGACTGATGATGCGCGTTGACAGGACACACTGGGTCAAATGCGGCGTCGAATATTTTGATCGCGCCACAAATTATACGACCGTTGTCACACAGGGCTCGTCCGATTGGTCTGCAGTTCCCTGCCCGACCCTGTCCGGCCCGCAGGCTGTGCGACTGGTGCGCAAGGGAAATATCATCTACACCCACTACAAGGACAGATCAGGCAGTTGGCGCCTGATGCGCCTTGCCAATTTCGAGGCACCAGAGGAGGTTCTGATCGGCCCGATGGCCTGTTCTCCCCTTAGAGATATTTCCGAACTCAAGGGCTTCCAGTGCAGCTTCAGCCACTTTTCAATTACTGACGCCCCCGACGATCCTCTTCATGACCGATAGCCTCTAGCGCCGTCCCTTCCTCTTCTCATCAGTGCTTTTGGCCCGGCAACTCTCTTTATAGACCTGTTCCAACTGTGGCGATTTCGCGTAGCCCGCCACAGATCAGCCATCATTTGCGCTTTTTCGCGTCGGTTCCCAATCTTTTTCCCTGATTGTAGGTCAAGATATTCACTGCCCGGATGGACGCATTTCTTGTTTTGAATCATGCTAACGGTAGCGTTTCAATGCGCGGCTTTTCTTACCAAAAGTTAATCTTTTTCCTCATGGGCCTTACCTCACCAAACGTCCAAGCTACGCATTTACACGCACCCGACTGTTGTAATTTAGACACGTATTGAGGCGTGCACAATCTCACCTCACAATCGCTCGGATTTTGCCCCAGTCGCCAGCTCAAATGGCTGTGCGCTGCCAACGCAACGCGAATTAATGACGATAAAACAAATATATACAAGGAGAAGCCAAATGAAGAGACTATTGATTTTGACTGGAACCATCGTGGCTCTGAGTGCTCCGGCAATGGCGCAGGATATCATGATACTGGATGCCAACAGTGATGGGGTGGTCACTCTGGAAGAATTTTCTGCAGCCTATCCATCACTTGAAAATGTCGAGCAGGTTTTCACCGCAGCCGACACAGACACCGATGGCGTGCTTTCTCAGGAAGAACTCATTGCAGCCTATGAAAGCCATCTTATCCCCGAAATGGAGTAACCAAACTCCATAACGTCGGCAGCCCCTGTCCCCTTGCCCAATGACACACCGGCAATGGGGCTGCCGACGAACGCGTTACCAGACGCGAAAAGGGCCGGTAAAAACCGGCCCTTGCTTTTGGCTTTTCATCAATCAACCTTTTGGCCCTTTGCCTTATCAGGCAGCAAGCACATGCTTGATGAATTTGTCGGCTTTGTCCTGCAGCTCACGGGTCTGGTTGTTCATGTCTGCAATCATATTCTGCACCGAGGTTGCCAGATCACCGGTTTCCTGAGCGATACCGGAGACGGTTTCGATGTCTTGGCTGACATGGTTGGTGCCGGTTGCCGCTTCATTCACATTCTGGGCGATCTCTGAAGTCGCGGCCGATTGCTGATCGGTTGCAGCGGCCATGGCCGTCGTCTGCTCGGTGATTTCAAGCACCTTATTGGCGACGGTTTCCGTTGCGCTGATCGAGCTGTTGGCAGCATTTTCCATGTTGGTCAGCTGACGGTCGATTTCTTCGGTTGCCTTGGCGGTCTGGTTGGCCAGATCCTTCACCTCGGCAGCCACCACCGCAAAGCCCTTACCAGCCTCGCCTGCACGAGCAGCCTCAATGGTCGCATTCAGAGCCAGCAGATTGGTCTGCTCTGCGATGTCATTGATGAGGCGGGTGACAGAGCCCACTTCCTGCAGAACCCGCTGCAAATCGGCAACGGACTGGCTGGTCAGCTCAACCTCATGATTGGCTTCATTGGCCAACCGTGCTGCACTGGTCACCTGACCGGAGATTTCCTGAATGGATGCAGACAGTTCTTCGGTCGCGCTTGCAACAGCCTGTACATTGGCGTTGGCCTGCTGGGTGGACGCGGACACAGCAACAGAGCGCTCCACGGTCTGCCCGGCTTTATTGGCCAGATGGGAAGAGTTCTGTTCCATCTGCCCGCACAACTCGGCCTGTTTGGCCACGATGGAGCCGACGACATTGTCGAACTCATCAGCCAGTCTGCGCATTTCTTCCTTGCGTTTGACCTCAGCCTGCTTGCGCTGTTCCTCAGCATCCAATTCAAGCTCTTTGGACCGCTTGAGATTCACCTGGAACACAGACAGAGCCTGATACATCTTGCCGATCTCATCGCCGCGACTGTTGTCAATATCCACACTAAGGTCACCATCCGCCAATGCACCGGTCACATTGACCATCTTTTTCAGTGGGCGTGAAATAATAGCATTGTTGAGAATGGCCAGACCGATGGCGGCGAGAATCATTACCACCAGACCGATCAAGGCCGCACTGGTAACGCTCCTCAACTCCGCATTCTGCTCTGCGGTCAACTGATCCATTTGTGACTGCAGACCAGAAATATGCGTATCGATCTGAGCCATCACGGCCTTGAGCTGCTCGTTGCTCTGGCCGGAGACCTCAATGGCGCGTGCCAGTTCCACTGTCATGGGATTCCGCATCATGGTCAATTGCTTGCCAGCAAAACTGTTATACCAGCTCAACCATTCCTTCTTGACATCAGCAATCTGCTGGCCTGCCGCCATTTCATCAAAATGGCCGGAGATTTCAGAATAGTCTTTCTTGACGGTATCTGACCAGTCAAGATCGCCTGTCAGCAAAAAAGATTTGAGCGCGATAGCCTGATTCTGGATGTCCAGCTTGAGCCCTTCCATGGATGATACCTGGCTTTCCATGACGGAGCGCTCAGCGACCGCTTGTCTTGCGGAATCAGACTTGATGTAGCTGACCAGCCCAACGGCCACACCGACCATCGCAAGAAGGCCGAAAAACAACAGGCTTTTGAAAGTCAGAGAAAAGTTGTTCAGCATGTTAGCCTCCTAGTTCGCAGCAAGCTGACGACGGGACCATTCGGTCAGATTCACTTCGATGGTCGCCGCGCCGATCAGTTGGCCGGTTGCCGGATCGGTCAGGCTCTTGTTGATCTGAGCGCGCCAGATATTGAAATTGTCATCCCACTCCGGATCGTCGACAAAAACAGCCTTCGGCCCCACATCGTAGGTTTTCTGGAATTTGGCTTCATCGCCCTGCCAGAAGTCGGACGTGATAGAAGACTGCCCCACATTGAGGCCCTTGTTGTCCATCACGAAGATCTCGACAAACAGCCCCACCGACTGCCCCTGCATGCGAGACAGATAAACAGACAGCGGACTGGACAGCGTAGCGGCGATGAGAGGTTTGTCATCAGCCTCGGCCTCAGCCCGCCACTGGTTGTCCAGCGTGATGATGTCTTGATCACTCATGTTACCATATTTCTCGTTGTGAGCTTTGACGCTCATGGCAACGATTTCTTTATTCAGCCAAGCATCGATCTGCTGCTGAAGCGCCTCAACATCCATCTGTTTAAGGTCCGGTGCCGGAGCGGCCACAGTCTGTGTACCCAGAGCCAGCAAGATTGCGCCAAAAGCGCCAAGAATCTTTTTCATGACGTTTCCTCGTTAGAATTTTCATTAAATTCTGCGGGAAATTACTTAACAGGTTCTTTTAACAATGCGGAATTTACTTATTTTTTGAACAATCTAAAATTTTAAATTTATGAAATAAAAAGATACTACTTAAAAATTTATGTATTCATGAAACCCTACGTTATACAATCAATCTTATGCACCTGAATTGTTGTATGTTTTACTCAACCACAGCACTGTGCTATTTTCCTAAGCAACTTAATTTTCTAGCAAAATCTGTGTAGCACGAAGCCGGCATGGGCGCCTTTTTCATGCTTCAGCGGCTGCCCATGCCGCTTTTGCAAAAGTTTGATTTAACCGTTTCCTTAACAGTTCATCCACTGGTTGGCAGCAGCAAGCTTGCAATTTATTCATCTACCTCAAGACAGATGCATGAACAGAGCCGAAGCGCACAGACCATGATGCCTACCAAAGTCTCCATCTGTTTCTCCAAACAGGCCAGAATTGTTAACCAGCACCCTGATTTATCCGCGATTCACGTTTGATCTCAATTGGTTAAGTCCGTATATAATAGAGTGATCAGCGCCTTCACTCTTTTAGTGCTTCAGGGCAGACGCCAACGATCTGTTCCTGGTCATCCATCGTTATGTGCGAGACATTCTCATGCCTTTTTCTTTGCCTGCCCAGCCACCTGTCGCCGAAGTGACCCATCTGGATGCGCGCAAAACCGCGCCCAATGTCTTTTCTGGAGAATGGCCCGACCGGCAAATCGCCCGCGTGCATTCTCCTCAACTGCACAGCTTTCGGGTTGCCAAGCCGCGGGCGCAGGCTCTGGTGTATGCGGGTGGCGGCTACACAAAGCTGATCTACGACAAGGAAGGGCTTGAGGTCGCCTTGTGGCTCAACTCTCTCTCCATAGACGCGCATATTCTGGTGCACCGTCTGCCGGGCGCAGACAGCGGCACCGGCGGTGTCTATAATAAGAGTATCGCTCTTATGGATGGTCAGGCAGCGCTCAGGGCGCTCGAAGCCACCAGCGCTTCTCTCTCACTCTTTCATGTGGGGCTGTCTTCGGGGGGCCATATGGCCGGGGTCATGGCCTGCCAGCCGAGCAGTCTGAATGTGCGTGGAGGCCTGATCGCCTATGCACCGATCAATGCAAACCATCGCGCCCATAAATATCCAGAGACCAAAGCAGACTACCCGCCAGTGCAGAAGCAGGATTTTTATGATGACTGGGCCATTGGCCTTGAAGATCACCCTCACGGCCTGCCCCACTGCCCGCTCTTCTTGGCCTATGCATTGCAAGACCGATCCGTGCCGGTACAGCATGCTCTCAATCTGCTACAGGCAGCCAGCCGCAACGGCTTGACCGTTGATGCGCATATTTTCGGCGCAGCACCGCATGGCTTTGCCCTGCGCTCTCTTGATGGCACCCACGCCAGCTGGCCAGCACTTGCTCAAGACTGGTTTATGCGCCGGCTCGAAAGTTAACGAGGCGGCGTCCCCTTCCGCACAGGCATGCCCGCAAAAATGCGTAAAATCCGCGTTTTTGTGAACAAGGTGATAATTACCTAACTTACTTAGCAAGTAATTGCTCTGTAAGCTAAAAAAAATAATCCACCCCTTTTTGATGCGTAATTTTATCAATACAACCAACCCTGCCTTCACTACGAGTTAATACTTAGAAACATAGCTTTTCTCAATATAATTTCAGATTGCACTATATTTTCAAACCGTTATCACAAGTAGCATCGTTAAAACTAACAGCCTTAACTTCTCTACCTTACGTGTAATTCAGTATTTCATGATTTCCAAAAACTTAATCCATTGGCAAAAAATTGCTTCAATGCTTTATACAACTCGAACCATATAAGTAAATGAACTAATTTTATTTTAGAGTCGATCAAAGCCATTAAAGCCCCCTTTACCAAGCAGGCAGCATATTGCTTTCAAACAAAAGGATCTTTTTGCGAGGAAAGCTTGATGATCTCAATAGCCAGCAATAGTTCAGACAAAGCCAAATTCGATGCCATCGGTCGCACGCAGGTTATCGCCGAATTCTCTCTGGAGGGGACTATTCTTGACGGTAACGCGCTTTTCGAGAAGGCATGTGGCTACAGTCTTGATGAAATAAAAGGCAAGAACCATTCAATCTTCGTGCCCGATACAAGCAATGACAAGTCTGCTGACGGTGCGCTTTGGTCTGGTCTACGTCAGGGCCTTGATCAAACCGGTGAATATGCACGCATCGTTAAAGGCGGTCAGTCAATCTGGATCTCTGGAAGCTATTGCGTGGTCAAGAACCGCTCGGGCAAGCCGATCAAGGTTGTGATGCTCGCAAGCGACATCACCGAGCAGAAGCTGCATATGCTGAAGCTGGAAGGTCAATCGGAGGCATTGAACCGGTCTCAGGCCGTTATCGAGTTCGATCTCACGGGCACTATTCGCACCGCAAACGAAAACTTCCTCCAGACGCTGGGCTATCGTCTTGAAGAAATTCAGGGCAAGCAACACCGTATGTTTGTCGATGCTGACTATGCGGCCAGTAATGAATACAAGCAATTCTGGGAAACCCTTCAGGCGGGTAAGTTTCATTCTGGTGAATTCAAACGTCAGGCCAAGGATGGGCATGATGTTTGGATACAGGCAACCTACACGCCGATTTTCGATGCCACAGGCCGCCCGATCAGCGTGATCAAATTTGCGACCGATATCACCGAGATGGTGGAAGAACGTCTGCGCCGCCGCGCGATCCAGAAGCAGATCGATGGTAATCTAAACGATATTGCCAATACTGTTTCCAGTACCAATGAGCAGGCCGCCAGTGCAGCAAACGCCGCAGTGCAAGCCTCCTCCAGTGTGCAGACCGTGGCAGCAGCAGCCGAGGAACTGGTTGCCTCCATCGAGGAGATCAGTCGTCAGGTCAATCAGGCAACAAGCGTGTCCGATCAGGCGGTTTCTGAAGCGACCCATTCGGAAGCAATCATGAGCGGCCTTTCAGACGATGCCCAAAGCATCGGCGACGTGATCGAGCTGATCGACAGCATCGCAGCACAGACCAACCTGCTGGCCCTTAACGCAACCATCGAAGCGGCACGCGCCGGAGAAGCCGGCAAGGGCTTTGCTGTTGTGGCATCCGAGGTCAAGGAACTAGCCTCCCAGACCACCAAGGCAACCGAGAATATCAGCGCCCGCATCAACTCGGTTCAGACGTCAACCGCCGGAGCGGTGAGCGCGATCCATGCGATCAAGGAAGTCATCCAGCAGGTGAGTACCATCTCGAGCAGCATCGCAACCGCCATCGAGCAACAATCTGCCGTGACGCGCGATATTTCGGGCAATATGCAGACAGCTTCCATCGGGGTTGCCACCATCACCGACAATGTCGAAACCATTTCGCAGGCGACAGCCCACATGGATAACTCCACGCGCAGTGTTCGCGAAGCATCCCGACAGCTGGCTCAATAGCAGCAAGCCGCTCCTCCAACGGCTCGCGCAAGAGACAAAAAAGGTCAGCTCACAAGCTGACCTTTTTGTTTGTTCTGCTAACGTTTAATAATGCGGCGGTTTCTCATTGCCCGGAGGAGGCAAATTTTCCTCCAGTTCGACCAGACTATCCTGAAGCATTTTCACCTGTCGGGTCAGTCTATCCATGATGTCCCATTGGCGGGATACCATCTGCGAAAGATCCTCGATTGTGTTGGCCTGATGCGTAATCTGGATTTCCAGATCAACAACGCGGCTTTCGAGTTCCTGTGTCACTTGGCGTCTCCCTCGCTTCACTTGAAGCTGTCTTGTATTGTTCTTGATGGCTAATAGCACATTTTCACCTCTATCATGCAAGATGAAACGGTAAAAACATGACTTTGATCTCCATTATTGATGCAGCTCAAAGCAAAAGTGCCCTCGCACCTTCACCAATGCACTATAACCAGAGCGAGGTATCATATGAGATTGGCCAAAGGGACCGATTTCGCCTATCGGATTTTAATGCTGGTCGCCATGAATGACGAGCGAAGCCTGACCGTGGAAACCGTGGCCTCGGCTTTGCGGCTTTCGCGCACGCACTGCATGAAGCTGATAGCCAAATTGTCCAACAGCGGATTTCTGAAAACCACACGCGGCCGCGGTGGCGGACTTGTTCTGGGCAAAGCCCCTGAAGACATCCGCATGGGCGATGTTGCAAAGGTTATGGAAGCCGATTTTGGCGTGGTGGAATGTCTTTGCCCTCGATGTAATGATGAGCCTCAGCCCGATTGCCCGATGTTTGGCGGTTGCGAAATGTCGCGTGTCATGTCCCGTTCCATCAAGCAGTTTGTTGCCAGCCTGAATGAACATACACTGGCTGAAATCGTCGAGAAATCGAAGAACTCCAAACATCTGATTCTGGAGCCAGATGGCACCATGGCTCCCTGTGCTCAGGAATAGGAAAGTTATTCCCTGGCAATCCCGATCAAATGCAATCTTGAGCATCAAGGTCTTTTTATGCAACTATAAACAATATATGGTTGTATAGACCTTTTTGACTCACCTCTTGCATCTTGACTGGAACCCCCATGAGCCAACTCAAGACCAAAGACAGGGGAAAGCATTTCGGCTTCCTTGTCCGCAAAGCCATCACGGAAAGCAACCGGTATGACATCGCGTCTGTCGCCAAGGGCACAGACATGAGCTATCAGTCTTTCTATCAGCGGCTACAGGGTGTTACCCCCTTTTCTGCCGATGAAATACGCAGGCTCATTGCCTTCTTCCCCGATCCTTCGCTCGTAAGCTATCTCTTGAAAGGCACGGCCTTTGTCGCAGCCGAGCGGATTGAGGCCGAACCGGAAAAGAGAGAAGATCATATCTTTCAGGCCGCCCACCGCATCGTGTTCGAAGCATCTGACGTATTGGAGACCATCGATCAAGCACTCAAGGACCGGCGTATCGACCATCGCGAAGCTGTCACCATCATGTCAGCGATTGACGATGCCGAGCGAAGCCTTATCTCCTTGCGCGAGTTTGTTGCAGGCATGAAGAAGTGACCTTTGAGCTGAAAGGAAAAGGGGCGCGTCCATCTGAAGGCACAATGGCGACGTGCCTCACTCGTCGCTTTCTTTACCGCACCTTGCGGCTTGCTTGCCGATCCTTTGCTGCTTCTTTGTCGCAAAAACCATCGAGCTTTAAAATCACCCTTCTGTTTTAATCGACAAGAACCGGTCAACTCTCCAAATATAGATACGAGAAAAGTTATGAAGGTGGCGCTTCCACCTGTTTATCCTTCCCGTGTTTTGAGGAGAGCATCGTGAACAAGATTTCCCCTGACGCCTATAGTACAGCATCCCAGAATCCGACATTCCTATTTGCACCGGCCATCGCGCCGACCGGCAATGACCTGCATCAGTTGATGAGAGATCCGGCGAGTGTTTGCTGCTTTGAGCAGTTCCTCACAAGCCTGACTGTTCGTGACATCACCTTTGAATGCGAGGGCGACGGTCCTTTGGCCCAGCATCCCGGCTTTCCCGGCGCTGTGCGGCAAGCCATTGGATCGCAGCTAATGAAGACGGCCTCAAGAGAAGCGCTGGCCGGCCTTCCCTGCCCTTGGGGGCCGGCCTGCGGCTTTCAGGTTTTCTTCAATATGCCACAAGACAAGACCGGTGACATGGCCACCCGGATCACACCACCCTGGATCTTGCGCACGGAAACCGCAGACGCCACCAGTGTACGCATTACCATGCGTCTATTCGGACTGGGCCTATTGTGGGCAAGTGAAATTTCGGATGCCTGCCACAGAGCAATTGAAGAAGGCATCTATATCGGCGGGCTGGGGCCTGTCTGCGATAGCGTTCTGATCCGTTCGGTCGAAAATGTCTGGACTGACCTTGATGACGAACAGAAAGACGCCGACCGAGCCATGCTCTCATTCGTGACACCCTTCCATGATGCAGCAGGCGACACAGCACAATCCATCGCAGAACAGTTTCTTGCAGGCCTGATTGATCGAGCGACAGTGGTTGCCCGCTGGCATGGTGTATCGCCCGATGGCGACTTCGCCAAAATCAAGCAGGCGCTCTCAGATTGTCAATGTGATGACGCGGGTCTGGCTGAAGTTAAATGGAATCGCACAGTCAGTCAGCAGCGTAGCGCATCCATTGCCATGCACGGCCAGACCGGACTGTTGCAACTCCGCCTGCCAGAGCAAAACCGTTTGGAAATTCTCCAGTTACTACGCGTTGGCGAGCTACTCCATTGCGGTTCCATGCTTGCTTTTGGCCAAGGACGGTACAAACTCTACCTGATCTGATGGGGTTGGGTAAAATCGGAGGTTTCGTATATGCGCATGAAACGCATTTTCTCCATGTTGAAAAATGGATAAAGGGAGAGTGTAGGCCGCCTATTCCATCATAGACACCTTACATTTAGGTCATTTTTGTCCAATTTCCAAAGCTGTCGAGTGAATTGGGTTCTGACGAGAACCAATCGAACCATGCTTGGTGAGCAGAAACAGAAGAGGCGGGCCACCAGTCCCCCGAAAAGCAGCCCGCCTTGTCGCAGCATCGAATCGTATCCGACCGCGACTATGTTCTGTTTCCCTCCGGATACCTCCGGAGATCTGATGCGACCAAGGCGGCTCGAGAGCCCCTGGAGCATTGCATCAGATAAAACAACAACGAAACATTCTTAATGCTGGAGAAAAGCCTTACAAGTCAGGGATATCTTTACCACTGACGTCTAATCGGAGCGCGGCGCTTCGATTATTTGATCCAAAATTCAAGACCCGTGGCGTCTCAACCAAAAGGCAGTTGAGCCGTTTTGTCACCAAATTCCAGATTTGTTCTTCACTGTCCCCCAGTATAAATTGCTGGCTCCCAACTTGTACTGACACAAAAAGTCGTTCGTATGGTGGTATCCAGCATGTAATACAAGAATACCGCGACACAACAAGAACTCAAGTGGCAAGTTGCTCGTTATACTCGGAAATGTTGCAGCAAGGAGAATCCAATACCAATTGCTACGGGTAAAAAGTTGAATCATCCATACAGATCGGGAAATATCTCAGAACTGCGGTTAAAGCCACCCCATTTGTTTTACCCGAAATAGCGGATCCGGATCGAAGCGGGACAAGCGCTCGTCTGGTAAAGCGGGCCTTATAGCCGTCCAGATCTTTCCATCCTGTAACCAGCTGTTTTTAGGGGGCAATCGCTCGGCATTTGGGGGCTCCATCAAGGCGCGCCGCACCCAGGGTTCGCGCATATGATCATTGGCTCGCCAGATATGGCGTTTTTCCAGTTTGTCCTTCCACCCATTGGCTTGCGGTAACAAAGGACATATGACCGGCAGCGTTGCTGCATCGAATTTTGCTAAAGTACCGGTGACAGCGCGGGCTGCGGCTGCGAAATAGAGGATCTCAGGCTGAAGTACCAAAAAGTGTGGACTGCTGCCTAGATGGGCGGTGAACCGCCGGAACTGCGCGCGGAACTCCGCCTCAAGCGTTCTTTCATCCAGTTCAAACCGGCGCGCCGCTCGGGCCAGATCCGTTCTCCGGGGCAAATAGCCCTGTTGATCGCGATTTTCCGGTGCGAATCCGGTAGAGAGTGGTGAAAAGGGTCCGGTGATCGCCAGACAGAGCCCCACGATAGGGCGTTTTGGAGCGGTCTTGAGATAGGCGTGCAATCCGCTTGCACTCTTGGGCCACAGATCAGACACCGGCAAGCAGGCAATCGAACCAATCTTACCCGCCCGCACGAGCTGGATAATGGCCGCGTCTATGCCTTGAGCCAATCCGAAATCCAAAGCGCACAACAACACACATCTCCATTTAACGTTCGGCGGGCCATGCCACGCCTGAAGCGGAAAGGAGAAACGCAACACGATCTGAAACAGTCAGCAAGCTCGATTCATCCCAAATGATGCATGCGCTTTTGATAAGCCAAATGCAAGATGGCATCTGCATACACTCAAATTTACCGTGCAACTTTTAATACGCAGCCAATTCGGGATTTTGGGTTAAGAAAAGCTTACAGGTTGCAGGCACCGTGTGACTGCCCGAGTAAAGAGCAATCTTGCAATCGCGTGAAACAAGAAAGATGACATGCGTATTTTTATCTAGATTTCTAATCAAATTGAATTAGGTGCAATAGGCAGGATCAGACGAAGCAAACTTACAGATTCTTGCACATTAAAAAGCCTCTATACTTATTGAAATGACTCAAAGTCGGCTCGTAATGGACCGAATATTCGCACCGTCTCAACAGAATAATAAAGAACAACTATAAAATTACACATCCATTTTATAAATAATATTTATTTTATACAGCCATATTCAAGCCTAACCGAATAAGGAATTACACGTTTTGCGCTTTATAACCTACCTTTTTTCGACTTCTACATGCAATTTTTCGATGAGCACTATGGAAAAACCGACCAGCTAAGCGTAGTATCAAAATCAAGAAAGGCCCAAGAAAAAAGCAGCTCTCGGTGTTGGTCCCCCAACAAGACACCAGATGAGCGAAGAAAATAGTCTTTCTAAGGACGGTCCCCACAATTCACCGTCACTAGAGGTCGTCTTATGACGACCTCTTATTTCTTTTGTTTTCACAGCAATCTTACGCTGCATTCACAAAGGCAACCCTCCTTTTGATTGCATTTTTTTCAGTTGGCACTCTTGGTACATACGTTCCAAAGCGGATCATTTGTTCAATCTATGCGAGCAAATTGAACAGCTGTCCAAGCTCGACTCTCCCGCTATGCGCAGCATTCAGAGCTGCAATAATCCACAACAGGCTTGATTCCGTCTCAAAGTTGCTCTAATTATGCGGCCATCATCACGAGAAGGGCTGACGCCCTCGCCAACCTGCCGACCGCGGCAAGGTGGCACCTGTACGGGGATGTGGCGGCATCTTTGCAAACCGCGAAGATGGGCGCAACTAAGCGGAGTTCCCTTACCTGTTGTCGTCAGTCTTCCAAACCCGTGCATGGGCGTTGTCCATGGGCATGTTAGGAAGGAAACACAATGTTTGAAGCAATCGATCAAAGCTACGATTTTCCTGTCAACCACGCCTCCAATCTATCCAAGGAAGCTGACAGCCAAACAGGAAATCCAACGACAAAAGCAGCCAGCGCCGAAACCATCGCGGTTCTGAAGGCCGGTTTTCGCGCCCGCATCATGTCGTTCCGCGAAGCCTATGATCTGGGTGCACGCAGCGGGCTTTCCCTTTCCAGCCTGAAGAACCGCACTGAACAGTGCGCTCATCTCATTTCAGCCGGTCTGGGCTATGCCGTGGATGAAACCGTGTTTGCCACGCTCGTCTATCATTATCCCGAGCTGGCGCAGGGTTATTACCGCGCCCATCGCTAAAAAGCGACCATAGCGAAGCCCGTAGCGTCTCTCATAAGGCTCATCAAGCCGAACGCGAGCGACGCAATCGGGCCGCGCTATCCAATATCTGCTTCTCGCTGATCTGCCCCTGTCGCACCGCGTCGCGTATCCAACCGACGGCTTCGGCGGGCAGATTGGCATCAGGCTTGAGGCTGTTGGACAGCAAAAGAATGTCATAGCCAGCCTGAGCGGCCCGAATGGCCGCTTCGCGGGTGGATGCCACCTTGCGCACGGCGCCCATGTTGAGATCATCGGTCATGATCAGGCCATTAAAGCCCATGCGTCGCCGCAGGGCATCGCGCACAAGGGTCTTGGAAAAGGTTGTCAATTCGCCGTTGCTATCCTTCCCCACTCGCACATAGAGATGACCGGACATGATGCAGTCGGCCAGTCCCATACGGACCAGTTCGGCAAAGGGCGTCAATTCCTCTGGCTGCCACGTATCGCGGATATCGACAAAGCCGTTGTGGCTATCGGCCTTGGACAGCCCGTGTCCGGGGAAATGCTTGAGCGCCGTGGTGATGCCGTAGCGGCGGTGCGCCTTCACGAAAGCCCCCGCATAGCGGATCACCGTGGCAGCATCCTTGCCATAGGCGCGTTTGTTGCGGCCAATCACCGGATTATAAGCGCGATGCAGGTCTGCCACTGGGCCCAGATTGAAGGTGAAACCCGCCTCCGACAATTCTCTTGCCGCCACGGCGTAAATCTTTTCCGCGCCACCGGGATTGGTGCTTTTGGCGATGCTGAGCGCGGAGGCAATGCGGGTGAAGCCCTGTCGCTCCTTGAGACGCTGCACCGTACCACCTTCATGATCGATGGCGATATGCGTGGCACCAGCATCATGAAACAGTTTGTTGAGCCCCAGCACATCCTTGCGCGTGCCGACATTGGTGGAAAGATAGACAACAGAGGCCGCCCTGCCCTTGGCAATTTGGCTGGCGATGGTGCGGGCAAAATTGCCTCCAGCGCTCTTGCCTGAAAAGCCAACCATGATGAGACTTCCGATCGCCCGATCCAACTCGGCGGCGTTGACCACATTGGCGCGCACAAGCGCCGGAGCGGCAAGCCCGGCGGCCACCAGTTTGATCGCCATACGGCGGGATATATCTCGGTTCATGGTCATGTGATGCTCATGTGCTGAGGCGCCAATCAAGAGCCTGCTTGCTCAGGATGAATGATTGCGCCGGTTGCCGCTGTCTTTGTGAGGAAGTGGCCCCAGCAATGAGTCCAAATCAAGGCCAGCGCCGGTTTTGGCGCTGGCAATGCCGTTTATTGCCCAAGGCGCTCCACCATATGATCAAAGAGCGGATTGGATGCCTCGAACACATAGTCCAGACGCCCCACAGATACGGATACCGAGCCCAGCTCGCGCAGGCGACGAGCAATGGCATAGACGCTCTTTTGCGGGGCATGCAGGCGCAAGATATGGTCGTTATGGCCATAGGGCGCAGTCACGCCAGCGGCTTCGAACTCGTCACAGATCTGCTGGCTGATTGCAGCGGCGTCATGGTGGGCAGCTGTGATCTCGCGCACGGAGCGGGCGGCTTCTTCGGCCTGTATGCGATCAAGAATTTCGCCCAGCGCCGATTTGGCTTCCTCAGACCAGTCCGCCGTCAGCGAAGCCACCAGATTGGCCTCCGAACGCAGCATGACCCCATCGTCCAGAATCTTGAGATTGTTGGCCTCAAGGGTCGAACCGGTGGAGGTGATATCGACGATGATATCAGCCGACCCCGCAGCAGGCGCCCCTTCGGTCGCCCCAAGGCTCTCGACAATCTTGTAGTCAATGATGCCGTGGCTGGCGAAGAAGGCCCGCGTCAGGTTGATATATTTGGTCGCGACACGCAGGCGATGGCCATAACGAGCTGGCATGTCCATAGCCACGTCGCCGAGATCTTCCATGTTGCGCACGTCGATCCATGCCTTGGGCACGGCGATGACAACATTGGCATGACCAAAACCGAGTTTGATCAGCAGATCGACATAGCTCTCCGGCGTTGCGAGATGTTCGCGGATCAGATCCTCACCCGTCACCCCAAGATGCACGGAACCAGCTTTCAGCTCCTTGGCGATTTCAGAGGCGGAAAGAAAGGCGATTTCGACATTGTCGGTGCCCTTGAGATGACCGCGATAATTGCGTGCGCCACCCGGACGGGCGACATCAAGACCGGCACGGGCGAAAAAGGCGTTGGTGTTTTCCTGCAGGCGGCCTTTGGAGGGGATCGCGATGATCAAAGGTGTCTTGCTCATGGTGCTCTCTCCTTAGCTCTCTTTGCCCGCTTGCGTCAGACGATCCAGCCAGACCACAAAACCGATGGCCGGAACCGCGTCCACCGCGTTGCCCTGTTTGGCGCGGGAGGCCAGAATGCCCAGCAGGCGATCATAGCGACCGCCACCGGCAACCGGCTTGTCTTCGCCTTCGAAATGCAACTCGTAATTAAAGCCCGAATAATAATCGAGGCGGCGCCCGAAATCGGCTTTGAACACCAGCTTCGTGCCTTGCGGCACAGCGGCTCGAATGGCAGCGATGCGATCGGCAAGAGCCGCAAGGGCATCGCCCAGCAGCCCGCCTTCTTTGGCATCGAAGGCACGGAGCTGATCAAGGCTATCATCGAGCGATCCGGCAATGGACAGATAGCGCACGATGATTGCCAGCTTGTCGGCATCCCAGCCCGCCATTGCGGCGAGCTCGGCCTTTTCCATGTAGCGCTCGGCAATGTCGCCCACAGAGCGACCGCCCACGGCAGCAAGGCCTGCGATATCGAGCATTTCCTCAACCGCCTCGCGCACATCTTCCGGCGCCTTGCCTTCGAGAATACGAGCCAGACCGGCAGACGCCCCATGGCTTTCCGAGCCGCCCTGTTCCAGACGTCTCAGCATGCGGTCCAGCACGGCACGATCACCAAACGCACCTTCCAGACGCCGCTGCCATACAGCGGGCGTGCCCAAAGCATTGAGCAAGGCAGAAAAAAGCCCCAGATCACCGATGGTCACGACCGGGCGCTTACCCGAGAGGCTTTCCACCATGGAAACGGCGCTGGCGACGTTGGCCGCATCAAAGTCAAAGCCGCCTTCGGGGTCGATCTGTTCGATACCTGCCTGATGGAACTCGCCGGGTTCATCATCGGCGCGCTGGCGGAACACCGGACCAAGGCAGGCATAGGTCGCCTTGCGGGTTGCCTCTCCATGGCGCAGATGATGCAGACAAACGGGAATGGTGAATTCAGGCCGGAGCGCCATCGCCTCGCCATTGGCGCCAGGGGCGACATAGAGGCGGCGGCGAATGTCTTCACCAATGAGATCAACAAACAGGTCCGCAGAATAGAGGATCGGCAGATTGATCACTCTGGCACCTGCCGCGTCGAACTGTTGAGCCAGCTCGGCGCGCATTGTTTCGGTCAGATGAGTCATGGATATCTCCTCTCGCCTTTTCCGGCTGAGCGGTTATTTCGTCTCGGCAGCACGGGCGGCGTCCCGATCGGCGGCCTGATCTGCGAGCATCTTCTTGACGGTTTCGACCATCTCGGCGAGCGGCACCTCGACCTGAGCGGGACGGCTTTCACGCCAAGTGGCGTTGTCCTCAATCTCGGCAGAGAGGCGTTTGCCTTCTTCCAGATCCTTGATCTGGACAATGCCCTTTTCCTTCTCGTCAGAGCCCTGAATGATGGCCAGCGGACAGCCGCGCTTGTCGGCATATTTGAGCTGGTTGCCAAACTTCTTCCAGTTGCCCTGATAAAGCTCGGCCCGCACGCCTGCGGCGCGCAGCTCCTGCACCATCTTCATATAATGGCCAAGACTCTCGACATCCCCGTCCATAACGGTAACCAGCACAGGTTCGACGACCATATCCGTGCCCAGCTTGCCGAGATTCTTAAGAGCCGTCATCAGGCGGGAGACACCGATGGAGAAGCCCGTGGCAGGCACGTCACGCCCGACGAACCGTTTGACCAGACCATCATAGCGCCCGCCGCCGCCGACAGAGCCGAACTGGACAACTTCGCCCTTCTCGTTGGTCACATCAAACAGCAGCTCGGCCTCATAGACCGGGCCGGTGTAATATTCGAGGCCACGCACGACGGATGGGTCGATCTTGATGCGATCTTCCCCGTAGCCACAGGCATCAAAGATGGCCTGCATGGTGTCCAGCTCGCGGGTGCCGTCATTTTCCATGTCGAGAGTACCTTGGGTAAAGGCAATCACCTTCTCGACATTTTCAGGGCTAAGACCGGCGCCCTTGGTGAAGTCGCCGCTCTCATCCTTGCGGCCTTCGCCCAGCAACAGGCGCACGCCGTCGGTGCCAAACTTGTCCAGTTTATCAACGGCGCGCAAAACCGTGAGGCGGGATTCGGCATGCTCATCGCCACCAAAGCCGATTTCTTCCATCACCCCATCAAGCACTTTGCGGTTGTTGACGCGAATAACATAGTTGCCGCGCTCGATGCCGAGGGCTTCCATGGTGTCTGCCATCATCATGCAGGCTTCAGCGTCGGTCTGCACACCCGGCGCGCCAACGGTGTCGGCGTCAAACTGCATGAACTGACGGAAACGGCCAGGACCGGGCTTTTCGTTGCGATAGACATAGCCAACGCGATAGGTGCGGAAAGGCAGCTGGATCTCGTTGATATTCTCGGCCACGTGACGGGCCATCGGCGCGGTCAGATCATAGCGCAGGCTCATCCATTGCTCGTCATCATCCTGTACGGAAAAGACACCCGCGTTGGGGCGATCCGTATCAGGCAGGAATTTGCCCAGACAATCGGTATATTCAAAGGTCGGCGTCTCAATCGGATCAAAGCCATGATGCTCATAGACGGCCTTGATTTTTGCGAGCATGTCATCGGATGCGCGAATATCGTCAGCAGTCCGGTCCACAAAACCGCGCGGCAGGCGGGCCTTGAGCTTGTTGGGCTTTTTGTTCTTTGCCATGATTGGACGTCACTTTTGAATTAGAATTGAAGTTAGAGAGGCGCGCACCGGAAATAGGACACGCCTTGCGGGCTTTTCCTAGCCCATCCAAGGGAAAGCGGCAAGAGAAGAGCTGAGCTTTGGCCTCAGTTGAGCAGGAAACTTCACGTAAATGACATCAAAAATGGCATGCAAGGGTCAGCTTCGGGCAAATTGGGCAAAAGTCGCCCATTAAGAACAGACATAAAGCCAATAACGCGGACAAAATCGCACTGGATTCCCCCTGCTTTGCCACCTCCATTCAAAGCCACCTTCGTTCAAAGAAAAAGGGCAGCCCATGCCGCCCTTTGTTTTTCCTTGCCTCAAAAGCCAAAATCAGGCTTCGTCTTTCTCGTTCCTGTTGACGGAAATGATCTGAGTATGCGGATACGGAATGTCGATGCCCTGCTCATCGAAGGCTTCCTTGACGGCCTTCAGCATATCGAATTTGAGCGCCCAATAGTCCGCAGCATCACACCACAGACGTGTGGTGATATCGACCGAAGAATCGCCCAGATTGGTCACGGCCACCCATGGTTCCGGCACCTTCTGAACGCGCATGTCTGCATTGGCCAGATCCAGAATAATCTGCATCGCCTTGTCTGCGCTGTTGGAATAATCGATGCCGAAGGTCAGATCGACGCGGCGTGTGGTTTGCGCCGAGTAGTTGGTAATGATAGAGCCCCATGCCTTAGAGTTGGGCATGATGATCTGCACATTGTCCGGCGTCACCATATAGGTCACGAACAGATCTACGGACTGGACGGTGCCGGAGGTGCCACCAACATTGACATAATCCCCCAGTTTATAGGGACGGAAAATGATCAGCATGACGCCGGAAGCCACGTCACTGAGGGTGCCTTGCAAGGCCAGACCAATGGCCAGAGACGCAGCACCGAGCACCGCGACAAGGCTGGTCGCCTGAAAGCCGAATAGCTGCAACACCGCAATAACAACAATCGTCAGAATGGCCCAACGCGCCATGGAGGCGGCAAAATTGCCCAGCGTATCGTCGACCTTCTCAAGCGGTGTTATACGATTGCGAATGAAGCGTGCAACCATTCCAGCGACAATATAGCCGACAACAAGAAACAGAATGGCCTTGGAAACATTGATAATGAGCGGCGTATAGGCCCCTAATTGTTCTGAAATTGCGTTCATTTTATCCTCTCGGGAATGAATTAAACTCTTGTCTTTGCGCGAAAGGCCATGGTCCCATGCTCTTCGCCCGAGCAACCGTGACCGCTTCCAGCTCACTGATACGACAAACAATCAAAAAAAGCCGATGCGATACTTTAGCACGGAAAGAATATCTATTGGCAACCGATTTGGACGCAGCAATACGCAAAAGATCTGGTCACGGAAGCAAGTAGACCTATGTCATTTTGCTCGCACCCTCAACAATCAAGACTTCAGAACGAGAATGGTTCCAAACTATTTGCACATATTTGTGGCTGGCAACCGTCCGCCGGCCTTTTGGCGTGGATCACTTCGCCTGAGGGCGCTCAAATGCATCACGCAGAGCCTCCACCTCATCGCGACAACAGCAGCCCTCAAGATGATCGTTGACCAGCCCCATGGCCTGCATGAAAGCATAAACGGTGGTCGGACCAACAAAGGACCAGCCGCGCTTTTTGAGATCCTTGGAAATGCGCGTTGACACATCCGTCTTGCCCAAGGGGCCCAAGCTTGCAAAATCGCACCGCTCGGGACGATCTTCCGTCCCCGGCTCATGGGCCCAGAAATAGGCTGCCAGAGACCCGAACTCGGACTGCAAGTCTCGCGCCCTTCTGGCGTTGTTGATGGTGCTCTCGATCTTCTTGCGATGACGTACGATGCCTGCATCGGCCAGACAGCGTTCAATGTCCGTTTCGGTAAAGGCAGCCACCTTGTCTATCTCGAAATTGGCGAAGGCGGCGCGAAAATTCTCGCGCTTTCTCAGGATCGTGTACCAGCTGAGGCCAGACTGGAAGCCTTCAAGGCAGATCTTCTCAAACAGGGTTCTATCGTCTTTGACCGGTCGTCCCCATTCCGTGTCGTGATAGGCCAAATAATCAGGCTTGCCCCCATGCCACCAGCAGCGGGCCTTGCCATCCTCTCCGACCAATAGGCCTTCCACTGGCTCGAAATCGGGCTTGTCGTCAGTCATCGGTCTGCCTCCACGCAAAACGTTCTGTATTTGTTCCATACACAACCAACAACGACAAGTCAAAAGAAAAGCCCACCACGTGAGCTTCGCAGGCAGGCTTTGGAATTTTCAGGCTATCGGTGCCTCGATGAGGCACCTGTCGCTGTGAGACCAGTCTATGCCGGAACACTGTACGCTTTTTGCTTACGCAAAATTCGGGGCAAAGAGGCTCTCGTCTTCAGGCTATCGGTGCCTCGGCGAGGCACCTGTCGCTGTGAGACCAGTCTATGCCGGAACACTGTACGCTTTTTGATTGCGCAAAAATCGGGGTAAAGATGCCCGTGTCTTCAGGCTATCGGTGCCTCGGTGAGGCACCTGTCGCTGTGAGACCAGTCTATGCCGGAACACTGTACGCTTTTTGCTTGCGCAAAAAGCTAGTCGAACAAGGCGTCGATGTCGTCCTGGCTGGCAACGCCATCTTCGTTGGCCAGAGCCGGACCGTTGAGCAGAGCCGCATCGCCGGTCTTTTCCAGTGGATTGTCCACCTCGATTTCCTGAAATTGCTCGATGCCGCCCCAGATATCCATCATGGACACGATGCGTTCCTCGATGAAACGCAACACATTGACCACTTTGGTGATGCGCTGGCCGGTCAAATCCTGGAAGTTACAGGCTTCGAAAACAGCAATGACCGCATCCTGAATTTCGTGGGTCCACTGGTCTTCTTCGCCGGTCAGGGTTTTGGAAAGCTTGGAGGAGTTTTCGTCGATGACTTCGGCAGCCTCTAGGATCTGCTCGGTTGCCTGTTCTGTGCCAAACACGATGGCATCCAGTTCGTCGGTTACCCTGTTCATTTCTGCCGAATGCAGACCATTGACGTGCAGGGTGGCGATTTCGCGCTTGGTTTCGGCAATGGCCTCGTAGATCTCGTCCATTTCCTTTTTGATTTTGACCGCTTCGCTCAATTCAGAACGGAAGGTCTCAACCAGATTGCTATTCAATTCCTGAGCAGGTTCAACAAGCCTTTTCAGGGCTGCAAGCTCATCCATGATCTGTTGATGCTGTTCGCTCGAAAGGGAGCTGTTCGCCGCAATGGATCTGGGAGTCACTGCGTCGCCCAAGACCTGTTCAATCCGAAATGGTTTCGTAGCCAGCGCCATTCCAATCATACTCCCAAACTCAAATTACTCTTATTGTCTAAAGGGGCCGGAAAGCACAGATCGACACATACGGGTCATCGAAACGCAATCCAACAGGCACCAAGTCGAACAGACTTATTGGGAGCAACCATATCGGCGCTTCGTTAAAATTAGGTTTTTGAATGCAATTTAATTAAAGGCTTTTTCTCCGAAAGAAGCTTGCAGTATAATTGGCAAACTTGCCGCAATATAAATACGTACAAAAATGACCAAAACCACTTTTGTTTTTTATTTGTATTATCTTATCATCTTGCAGGCTATAAAGGCCTGCTTCCGGTTGCAGCTGGTTCCAAGACGCCCAGCGTGGTTTGGCGACCGCAAGTTTGTTGCTTTTGCTACTAGCTTGCAATTGACCTTTTCCAAGCGAGTGGCCATTGTATGGTCAGCCCTGCTACCGGGGCGCGGCGCACAGCGTCAATTGAAGCAATTGTTTATATTTCTCAAATTCTTGTCCCGGGTAGAGTGTAGACGCTGAATGCAGAAACCAAGCAACAAGTTACGGACCACAGCCCGCATGTCATGCAGGTTCATGGAACAGGTGCGCTTTCTTGCCGTTGTCTCTGTGTTTCTCGTCGGGGCAGCGCTGATGACCACGCCTGCCCATGCAGCGCATTATGATGACGATGAAGTAGCGCAAGGCTTTTACAAGACTGTGTTTGGCGCCGAGATCAAGGCGCTCAGTTGGGGCGGCCAGTCAAAAAGAGTCAAAAAATATGTGGCTCCGGTCAAGGTCTGGATCGACAACCGAGCCAGACTCAACCGGCTCAGAACTGTGCGCCGCTTTATCAAAAGCTTGCCCATCAGCATTCCCGGCCTTCAGGTGCGCATGGCCAACAATCGCAAAGACGCCAATTTCCATATATATGTGGTCGATTCTGCCGACTATGTGCGAACCGTGCAGGATGAAGTCTATAATGATCGCAGCATGGAGGTGCCCGGCCAGTGCATCGTTCGGGTTTTGTCTCGCCGTTCGGGCATTCTACGCTCGGATGCCGTGATCGTTTCCGATCAGGGACGCTCGGTTTTTCATCGCTGCATGGTGGAGGAGATTCTGCAAGGGCTGGGGCCGGTCAATGATGACAAGAGCCTTGTCCATTCGGTGTTCAATGACGAAAGCAGCTTCGACTATTTCACGCCATATGACCGTTTAATCCTCAATATGCTCTATAGTCCGCATCTGCGCCCGGGCATGACGCTCAAACAGGTCAAACCGATGACCCCTGACCTGCTGCTCTATGCTCGCAAGGTAACGGGTCTGCGCTAGGCGCTTTGTCCTCTCCCCTGTCAAAACCCCTTAAGCTTTAAAGCAATCTTGCCCTCTTTCGCGCAAGAAATGCGGCGCATGGCTCTCGTCATGGGCAAGACGGCCCCCTTGTCATTTTATGCAAATTGCATGGGTCTCGCCGAGACACGGACAGGATTCGCCGCATGAAGGCTGATCTTTGTCTTTTGTTAAGCATAAATGTAGTGCCGTCATATTTTATTAACCTTGAATCCAAACAGAACAACTATCAATTTCTCATTAACCTTTCTGATTAGTTTACCACGTAGAATAATTTTTAATAACAGAAGCAATTATTAAGTATACCTCATCAAAACCCAACGCTTCTGTTTTGAATGTGGCCCGAAGGCCGACAATGGCGTCAATTTCATATTGTGAGTTCTGTAAATGAAGCACCTGATTCTTACAGCTTGTACCGTTGTTCTTGGTCTTGGTGGCCTTGCGCAGTCGGTCTCCGCCAGTTCGGTGCGGTATGCCCCTCCTCCTCCTGTCATGTTGAGCCCGGATCAAATCCAGCCATGGGTGATGCAGCTGCGTCCCGGACGCATGAGTGCCCGCCCGGTGGATGCGCGCCCACGCATGAACCGCATCGCTTCCAAACCGGCTCGCCCGACCTATGAAGCATCGCGTAAAGTGGCGGCCAAACGCACCCGTGGCATAGATCCTCGCTTCCTGCCTACGGTGGTCGATTATCAGGGCCCGGAAAAACCGGGCACCATCATCATCAACACCAACGAACGCTATCTGTATCTGGTCAACAGGGATGGAACAGCGCGCCGCTATGGCGTTGGTGTTGGACGTCCCGGCTTTGAATGGGCCGGTACACACAAGGTTTCGCGCAAGGCTGAATGGCCCGGCTGGACACCGCCAGCCGAAATGCGTGCGCGTCAGCCCGGTTTGCCCAAATATATGGAAGGCGGCCCGCGCAATCCGCTCGGCGCTCGCGCGCTGTATCTTGGCTCGACGCTTTACAGAATTCATGGCTCCAACGAGCCATGGTCCATTGGTCATGCGGTCAGCTCTGGCTGTATCCGCATGCGCAATGAAGATGTCATGGACCTTTACGAACGAGTGCCGGTCGGCACATCGGTAAAGGTCCTTTAAGACCAGACTCTGTCAGGTGGCGCACAGGGGAATATTTTCAGTGCCATCTGCCACGCTTTGTTTTTGACTTGAGAGTGATCCGATTATGGATCCAACTTTAAGGGCTATCCTGAGGGATGGCCCTTTTTCTTTGGCATCATTTCATCTGCATGTATGATGGATGTAGCAGGCTTGAAGGTTTTTCCAAATGCACTCATGAGGCTCCCGTCTTGGCCCAGAGCGACCAAGCCGTGGTGCCCACCATCAGCACAGCCATGGCGGCGGTGAAGAGTTGGTATTTGCGCCCGTCCCCCAGAAACTGCATGACCTTTGCCCCCATAAAGCCCCAGAGCGAATGGAAGACCAGCCCTCCCATGGCAAAGCCACCGATGAGAATTGCGGTTTCATCGAGCAGCGATCCTGTAGGGTTGAAATAGAGCGAAAAGGCGATGCTATACATGGCCCATGTTTTGGGGCTGAGCGGATGGATTAAAATGCCCTCTGCAAAAGACAGATGAGCGGTGTCCTTCTTGTCCGCCTTGTGCATCGTCATAATGCGCCATGCCAGATAGAGCATATAGCCCATACTCAAGCCGCGGAAGATATTAGCAATCCAGCCGTCCTGCATCAGCAGGGCACCCAAGCCCAAAGCGACGCAAAGCCCCAGCATCGCAGCACCCAATATGGCTCCGCACAAAGGGCGAACCACCGCGCCAAAGCCAGCCTTTGCCCCCAGCGCCATGAATGTCAGATTGCCAGGCCCCGGCGTTCCGGACATGACGCATACAAACACGGCGAACGCCATTAATGTCGACCAATCAGCCAATTTGCCACCTGTCTCTTTTTTCTCTCGCCGCATTCATGGGCAAGAAATAGATACAATCAGTACAATTAAGAACACATACTTTGCCCAAAACTGAGCTTTTGTATCAATTGTTTTATTGTTACAGTGACAATTATTCTGGCGCACCGATCGCCGTCGGCGCCGAACAGGGAAGACATGATCATGAAGCAGCCCCTCTCCTGGCAACCGGACATTACAGGTCTGGTAGGCCCTCTCTATATTGCCCTCTCGGACATCATGGCGCGGGACATTGCAGATGGACGCCTCGCCGAAGGCACGCGCCTGCCTCCCCAGCGCGCGTTGGCATGGGCCCTTGGCGTAACCCATGGCACCATCACCCGTGTCTATGAGCGCGCCGAAAAGATGGGACTCGTGAAGGGAGAGATCGGGCGGGGAACCTTTGTCGCACCGCAAAACCGGCCCACCTCACCACTCATGCCAGAAGATGAAGTACTTTCAGAGCTGGATCTCGCTCATAATTTCCCCCTCTCCCATCTGGACCCGGATTTGGGCGCAGCCTTCGAGGCACTCTCCCGCCAAACGGGGATCGGGCGGGTGCTCAATTACACCCCCATTGAAGGGCTTGTGCGCCATAGGGAAGCCGGTCGGGACCTGTTTTCCTATTACAATATCGACGCGCCCGTTGATCGCATTTTGCTAACCTCGGGGGCGCAACATGCCTTGCAGGTTTTGTTGCAAGGCATTTTCAAGGATGGCGACATACTGGCGCTGGAAGCGCTGAGCTATCCCGGCCTGATCAATGCCGCACCGCGCCTTGGTGTCCGTCTGGCTCCCATTGGGGCAGACGCGGAAGGCATGAGCGCCGACCAACTGGACGCGCTTTGCAAGCGACGACCGGTGGCAGGTCTTTTCATCGGGCCCAACGTGCATAATCCCAGTGGGCGACCAACCTCTTCCAGGCGGCTTGATGAATTGGCCGATTGCGCCCGGCGTCATGATCTTTGGGTGATCGAGGACGACCCTTATTGCCCTGTTCTTTCTGCCCCCAATCAATCCATGTGGCACCGTGTGCCCGAGCGGACCTGCATTGTGGCATCGGCCTCCAAGATTCTCGGCGGAGGCCTGCGCACCGGCTTCATCTGTGCACCCCAATCGGTGCGCTCCTCGCTGCTGCGTGTTATCACGGACATTAGCTCCATGTCCTCGCCGATTGGGGCGGAACTGGTGCGGCACTGGATCGATAGTGGCGAGATAGAGAAGAACCGGCTACGCAAACAAGCGGCTCTGGCCGAGCGCCATGCCATTGCAAAAGCCATATTCGCGGACAATATTGAACTTTACCCGGATCGCTTCAGCGGTTGGCTTCATCTGCGAGAGGATCAGAATCCGGCGGTCTTTGAATTGGAAGCGGGCAGACGGGGCATGTCGGTGTTGGGCGCGCATCACTTTGTCGTCGGCTCCAGTCCGGTGCCTTCGGCCGTGCGTCTTGCTCTGGGAGCCATTCCCTCTCTAGTGCAATATGAGAAGGCCTTGCGGCTGTTGGATGATTTCAGGCAGGAGCGAGAAGCAATGCCGCATGCGGCCTTATCGGCAGAGCTTTATGCCTAAATGAAAGCGACCGAACGCAGGCGCTTTTCGTGATACATGCGAGCATCTGCAAGGGTCATCAGCGACGCGTAGGAGCCATCGCCCTCGAACAGGTGAACGATCCCGAGGCTGAGCCCCAGCCCCTTGAAACCGTGGCTATCGAGCTTTCTCTCAACATCGTTGACATAGAGGCGCAATTCATCGGAATCCAGATTGCCCGCGCGCGGGAAGACCTGCACCAGTTCGTCCCCCCCAAAGCGGAAGACACGGCTGTTGCTATCGATTTCCTGCAGGCTATCGGCAACGAGACGCAAGGCCCTGTCGCCTTCCCCATGGCCCAGAACATCGTTGACCCGCTTGAAGCCATCCAGATCGAGCAGCATAACAACGGAATTGCGCATGGCCCTGCTGTCAAACAGGGTTAGCACATCGGACTCTTCCTGCTCACGCTGCATTTCATCAAGGCACCCTTGCAAATAGCTTTCCAGAGCCCGCCGGTTGCCATGCCCGGTCACAACATCCGTGTTAGCATCAGCGACGGCCTTGCTCACCTTCTGGTGAGCGGAACTGACCTCGAAATAGGGACCATAGAGCACGGCCAGTTCCTTGAGCAGCGTGACGCTTTGGCTCATCTGGTTTGGCTCGGCTTCATCGGCCAGCAATGCGTAACCCACGCATTCATCGCGATGATTATGCATACTCATGCCGATCACATGGCCAATGCCATAGGCGGCGATTTCATCGCTATTGACGAAATGCGCCGAGAGATCTGCTGTCATCAACGGACTATGTTCACAGGGCTTGCTATCGGCAAAGCAATTGAGCGAAGGCAGGCGGTTCGCCTGAAGATGCTCTCCATCATAGCACAGATCAAACACAACGCTCCGGGTCTTGAAATCGAGGCTTCCAATGGCAACCCAGCGTGAGTTGACGTGATCGCGCAACACTTGCATTGCAGCGGAAGCCGCTGGCATGCCATCACGGATCGCATCAGAGAATTCCGCCCGCAAGGCCTTGATCTGCTTGCCCAGCTGATCGTCAAATTTCACAAGAATCAGCTTGCCCGAGCCATAGGCATAGCAATTGAAGCTCCAGCCTTCCATTTGAGAGCGGGAGACCAGTTTTTCGTGCCGACTTTTCTCGCAAATGCACTCATCGATCCCGACAAAACTCATGAGGCGGTTTTCCAGATGGTCCGGAAGACGCTTCATGGCCTTGTTTCGATAAAGTTCTTTGCCTGTAGGCCCCATGATCATGACGCCATCACTCAGGTCATCATAGATCGCGTAAAGGTCTCTTTCAGGCACGTTTGAACTAGCGTTCATATTTCCCGTCCCGTCGCACAATTCAGCCTCCGTTATAGGACAGAGATGATAAAATCTTCTTAAAACGCTATTTTCACTGCATTAATTCTTTTGCTCCGAAGAGAACAATAGGGATTAAACTTAATGATATACAAATTTTCCCGATAACATCCTTTGCTTTCAGGCCTTTTCCTTAGATTAACGCTGATTTGTATCATGCATGACAGCTTTTGGCGGATCGGTTATTCTACCCTCTTGCGATTCAAGGGGAATCCGTATTTCTTAGAAATGCTACAATCTGTCTCTTGCCAAATATTCAGAGAGCTGTAACCATTCAGTCTGTTTACTAGCCCTGCCTGGCAAGTCCGACCTTTGACTTTGGCGCATAGCTTAGTGAGACCAGCAGTGTGCCGATTTGCCCGGTTGATCAGAACAGGCTGTACGATATTTTGCTTATGTCGACCAGCAGTCACGCACGGACCTGAGGAGGGGAATGCTGGCTGCCAATCTTAGAAAGGGACCGCAAGTATGAAACGTTTGGTTGCTGTTGCCGGAATGTTCTTCCTTGCTTCCACTCTGGGCGCTTTCGCTGAAGGCGATGCTGCAAAGGGTGAGAAAGTATTCAAGAAATGCAAAGCCTGCCATCAGATCGGCGAAGGAGCTGAGAACAAGGTGGGGCCACAGCTCAACGGCGTTGTTGGCCGCGCAATTGGCTCCGTTGATGGCTACAAATATTCAGACGGCTATCTAGCCCTTGGCGAACAGGGCGAGGCCTGGGATGAAGAAAAGCTGATGGCTTATCTTCTGGACCCTAAAGATTTCCTCAAGGAAGCTGGTGTGAAAAGAAAATCCAAGATGACCTTCAAGCTGAAAAAGGAAGATCAGCGCGAAGACGTCATTGCCTATCTGAAGACATTTTCGGCCGAATAAGCTTTTTGTTTTGTGCTTTTCCCCTTTTAAACTCCAGAGGGGCAAAATACCAAACAAACCCGTTCAATCCCGGCATCCGTGCCGGGATTTTTTTGCGTAAACAGCCAAGCG
Organism: Cohaesibacter marisflavi; assembly: GCF_963665895.2. Taxonomy (NCBI): domain Bacteria; kingdom Pseudomonadati; phylum Pseudomonadota; class Alphaproteobacteria; order Hyphomicrobiales; family Cohaesibacteraceae; genus Cohaesibacter; species Cohaesibacter marisflavi. The sequence continues at coordinate 2,366,947 of NZ_OY762534.1, forward strand.
CTAAACCGGGCGGATTGTCAATCGCGCCGAAAGCTTGGGCAGATCACTCCAGATCCAGCCTTTTTCGCGATAGGCGATGCGACCATGGTGGATTTCCACCCGTTTGGTAACCTCTTCAGCGCCCAGCTTGAGATAGAATTGCTCGGCGCGGATATGGCCACCGATCATCCAGACCCCGATACTCTTGCACCCTTTATTCATCATTGCATCGACGAGCGCGGCTAGAAGCGTCCGCCCGAACGTGCGGTGCTGGAAATCCGGGTGGATATAGAGAGCATAGAGCTCGCCATCGGCCTTGATTTCCTTGCCAGGGCGATCCCCCAGTCGCATCGGGCCAGCCAGACCATAGCCCACGAGCGTATCATCCAGCCATAGCAAGCGGGCTACAAGCCCGGCAGTCTCGTCGGCCAACCAATCGCGCCAATGGGGTACTTCATCTGCGGCATTCAAACCATCAAGACTGGCTTTGGGCATCAGCCCTTCATAGGCATCGCGCCAGCAGATCACTTTCAGCTCGGCAATGGCTTGGGCGTCTTCTGGAGTTGCAATAGACAGGGAGGTAGCCAACGATAAGGTCATGCGTGTTCTTTCAGACAGTCAAAAGGGAAAGATACGGAGTGGACTGTGCCCGCAAAATGCCAAAGAAAGCAACAGGGGCCATCAATTTACGCTTCGCCACCCTTGAAATCAGGTAAAGTCTTTCGTGAAATGGTCGGCGCCCGGGAATGAAGAGAGCCGAGGTGCGGAATAGCAAACCCTCAGCTCTCTTGCCTCCTCCATAGACCCTTTGCATCTCCTGCACATCGCCGTAAAGGGCGCATGCGGCCTCGCGCTTCACGCGCTTAATGGTCTGTTTGCAATCGGGGCAATTACTTGGCCATGCTCATGCTCACCCGCAAGGGGGAGCGCATACGACCTACGCACGTCATCATCCCAGAAAGAAACCCGGGCCTCTTTCTGCGGAACAAGAACAGCTTCGGCCAATGCCTTGACCGATACCATCACAAACTGCTCCGATTTTGCTCCACCATCTTTTCTCTTTCCGGCCCAAGACACAAGCCCTTTTTTGAATTCGTTCGCCTGTCAAATCCCGAAGGATTCCCGGAGCGGACCAGCAAGAAGCGAGCCCGACCTGGCAATGCAGCTTACCAGATTCCGCTTTAATCCATGGATTTTAGGAAGATATCCCGCAGGCATCTCTTCTGCCTTCTGCTGCAGAAACAGCCATCTCATTCCATAGTCGAGCTGTGAAAAAGGAAGAATGGCAGCCCTTGCCCTTTTTGCGGATAGGCCTCGCTTCGCAGCATCCTCCCAGTGGGAAAGGCGTATTTTTCAGTCAGAGGCCATTTTGGTGCTCTTGCGTATCTGTTCTTTTATCTCCAGACTGCCACCACACCAGTTTCCCGGAAAAGAGCTTCCCCTTGCGGGTAGCGCCTTGAGGTTCAAGGCAGCTCTTCTCTGACAGACAGCAAGGCCATAGATGCCTTGGGCCACTGCGATTGCGCCAATTGATTATCCGATTGATTGATAGCCCCGAGCGTTACAAAGACCGAGATCGATGAACCAGATTGAAATGAATTTCTCCGCCCCCTCCACGCCTGAACAGAAGAGGGATGGCTCCAGAGGCACGGATGTTTCCGGCAAGACTGTCGGTCTGTTTGTTACCTGCCTTGTGGATCTGTTCCGGCCAACAGTGGGGTTTGCTGCGGTCAAACTGTTGGAAGATGCCGGCTTTACGCTGGAAGTACCCAAAGACCAGACCTGCTGCGGACAACCTGCCTATAACTCGGGCGACAAGGACGATGCCAGGGCGTTGGCCAAACAGGTGATCCAAGCGTTCGAGGGCTATGATTATGTGGTCGCGCCATCCGGCTCCTGCGCGGGCATGATCCGCAAGCATTATCCATCCCTTCTCGCCGATGAGCCACAATGGGCAGACCGTGCAGCTTCGGTTGCAGGCAAGACCTATGAATTGGTCAGCTTTCTGGTGGATGTGGCCGGCATCGAGGGCGTGTCCTCCCATTTCACCGGCTCGGTCACCTATCATGACAGCTGCTCGGGTCTGCGAGAACTCGGCATCAAGGATCAGCCGCGCAAGCTTCTGGCGTCGGTTCCCGGTGTGGACCTCAAGGAGATGGTTGACAATGATGTCTGCTGCGGCTTTGGCGGCACCTTCAGTGTCAAGTATCCCGATATTTCAAACGCCATTGTCGGCAAGAAAACCGACAATATCACCAAGGCCGGAGCGGGCACCTTGCTTGCTGGCGACATGGGATGCCTGATGAATATGGCGGGCAAGCTCAAGCGCGACGGGTCGGCCATTCAGGTGCGCCATATTGCCGAAGTGCTGGCCGATATGGCCGATGGTCCGGCTATCGGCGAGAAATCCGGTCGCTAGAGGGAGGCGCATAGATGGAAATCAAGTCACGCGATTTCAAGAAGAATGCCAGCGACGCGCTTGCTGACGCCACTCTGCAAAAGGCCCTCAAGAATGTCGAGGCAGGCTTTATCGGCAAGCGGCAAGCCTCGGTTGATGCTCTGCCCGAGTTTGAGGATCTGCGCGATCTGGGGCGGGATATCAAGACACACACCCTCAAGCATCTGGATGTCTATCTGGAAGATTACGAGAAGAAAGTAACAGCCAGCGGCGGGCATGTGCATTGGGCGGAAACGGCTCAGGATGCCTGCGAGATCGTACGCGATATCTGCCATTCGGTCGGTGCGCGAACGATGACCAAGGGCAAATCGATGATCTCGGAGGAAATGCAGCTCAATGCCTTTCTCGAAGCCGATGGCATGGAAGTGACCGAGACCGACCTTGGCGAATATATCATTCAGCTGAGGGGGGAGCATCCCAGCCACATCATCGCGCCTGCGGTGCATGTGACCAAGGAGCAGGTAGAAGCAGACTTCCGCCGTGCTCACACCAATCTCGACCCGAACCGCAATCTGGATGATCCGGTCACCCTGCTTGGTGAAGCACGAGAGGTGTTGCGCGAGAAATATTTCGCAGCCGATGTCGGCATTACGGGCGCCAACTTTCTGGTGGCCGAAAGTGGCTCGTCGGTGATCGTGACCAATGAGGGCAATGGCGACCTAACACAGACTCTCAGTCGAGTGCATATCGTGCTGGCGTCCATCGAGAAAGTGATCCCGACCCTTAATGATCTGGATGTCTTCCTGCGCCTGTTGGCCCGCTCGGCCACAGGGCAGGAACAGAGCGTTTACACCACCCTTTCCACCGGACCGCGCCGGACGGAAGACCCTGACGGACCGGAAGAATATCATGTCGTGCTGCTGGACAATGGTCGCTCGGAAATGCTGGGCACGGATTTTGAAGAAATGCTGCGTTGCATCCGTTGCGGGGCCTGCATCAACCATTGCCCTGTCTATCATGCCGTGGGCGGCCATGCCTATGGCTGGGTCTATCCGGGGCCAATGGGGTCGGTTTTGACGCCATCCCTTGTCGGAGTGGACAAGGCAGGTCATCTACCCAATGCCTCAACGCTTTGCGGGCGCTGCGAAAGTGTCTGCCCGATGCGCATTCCCCTGCCCAAGATGCTGCGTCATTGGCGCGAGAGGGAATATGAGCGCCATCTCAACCCCACACCACAGCGTTGGGGACTCAAGGGCTGGGCCTATTTTGCCCGCCGCCCCAAGCTTTATCACCGCACCATGCGCATTGGCATGCGGGTGATGAAATATCTGGCACCACAAACAGCCCTGATGCGTCGCCTGCCCGCCGCCGGAGGATGGACCAAACATCGCGAGTTCCCCGCCCCTGAGGGCAAGACCTTCCAGCAGATGTGGGCGGAGCGTGAGGCCGAACGTGGGCAGACGAAGGGAGATGCGGCATGAGTGAGCGTCACGACAACAGCGCGGCCAAATCCGCCATCCTTGGCAAAATCCGCCGGTCTCTCGCCTCTGTCAGCGAAGGAGCCGACCCGAACCGCAATGAGGCGCGTCAAGAAGTGCAAGAGCGCCTCGCATCCAGACCAAAAGGCATTGTGCCCAAGCGTGCGCAGGTGGGCCATTATGAGAAAGTTGCCATGTTCATGGACTATGCCGAGCGTGTCTCATCGACCACGGCACGCATCGGCTCCTATGACGACTTGCCCGGTGCCATCACCCAATATTTGCGGGAGCATAACCTGCCCCAAGCCATCGTGATGGGAGAAGACCCGCGCCTCAAGGCGGTAAACTGGCGCACCGAACCACAGCTTGAACGCACCATTGGCCCCTCCGACGGTACAGACCTTGTGGGCGTCAATCACGCCATGGGCGGTGTGGCAGAAACCGGCACAGCCGTGCTCGCCTCGGGGCCAGACAACCCGACCACCATCAACTTCCTGCCAGAAAACCATATCATCGTGCTCGACGCCAACGACATAGCAGGCGATTATGAAAGCATTCACGACCAGTTGCGCGATATGAGCGGGGTGGCTCACATGCCGCGCGCGCTCAACATGATCACAGGCCCGTCACGCTCGGGAGATATCGAGCAGAAAATCATGCTCGGGGCTCACGGGCCGCGTGCCGTGCATGTGATTGTCATCGGCTAATGGATACGGCCTGACGAGAGGGATCGTCGAGGCGCCTCTGCAGCTCTGGCTGTGGCTCTTGTTTGCACTCGCTTCGAGACAAAAAAAGGCCCGCCTCAAGGGGCGGGCCAAGGATAACAGGGGTCTCAAGGAGGACCCCTGGCTGCTTAATCAAATGGGCGACCGCCTCGGGAGCTGCCGACGGTCAGGCAGTGCGGCTACTAGGCTCCCTCTGATCCGCAACAAACCGGCGTCTGTTTGATTGCGGTCAATTTCTCTGCCGGAAGTGGCTGTCTTTCTTCAATCACTGGCCGCGCCCAGCGTGCCAGCACTTCCAGTTCACGGGCATGAATCCGGCGTTTTGCGTCAAACGGATCGATCAGCATCGGATCCCTGTGAAGCGGCTGCGATGCTGCGGTGATCACATCTCCTCGCGTCAGGCCAATATCTGCCAAGGTGCGCTCATCCAGCTCCTGAAGACTCTTCAAGGCTGCACGGTTACGCATGATGGTCGCCCCCGCAGTCACAAGGCGTACAAGGCCGGCGATTGCCGATGAGAATGCAGAATTCAGAAATACTGTCAGCATGTCTTGTCTCCTTTGGCTTGGACTTCTTCTCCCCTCTCGCGATGCAGAACCATCGATTGAGGTTTGAACGAAGGCTGTTTCTCTGTGGCAATCGGGGCCGCAAGATTAGAAAAGCTCTCAGCCAAGACCACCATTTCAAATTTCAAAAGACGCTTGCAATGACCGGTAAAAGCCTAAGATACAGCCAACGGGCAAGTGTCCTTTGTTGTTGTAAACAACTATCGCAAAAAGAGAACAATAAATCCAACGAATGTTTTTTATGGAAACCATCTGAATTTTTGATGGATCTAAATCTGGATCAATGATAAATATTGATCAGACATATTGATCGCTTTTGCTTATGACCTTGCGCGCTGCGCGGAATGCCTTGGAGGCACATTCCAAGGGCACATACCAAGGCACATGGAGATTGCTGATGAACGCCCTTCTTGATCTGGACCAGCTTCGCACTTTCATTGCTATTGCCGAAACCGGCAGCTTCACCAAGGCTGCCGAGCAGGTCAACAAGACGCAGTCCGCCGTGTCCATGCAGATGCGCCGGCTGGAAGAACGGGTTGGACAAACGATCTTCGTGCGCGATGGCCGCCAGAGCCGCGTCACCGACACAGGTCTGCGTCTGTTGGACTATGCCAGGCGCATGCTGTCTTTGAATGCGGAGACCATTGCCGCCTTTTCCTCTGATGCCATGTCCGGCAAGGTTCGTCTCGGATTGCCTGACGACTATGCGCCCAGACTGTTGCCAACAGTTTTGGCCAGCTTTGCCACCACCCACCCAAACATAGAGATTGAAGTGGTGTGCGAGCAAAGCTCCTGCATCCATCGGCGTATTCAGGATGGGCGGCTGGATTTGGGCATTGTCACCCATGGCAATCGGACACAGGAACGCAATGGCCGCATCATTCGCTCGGAGCCTCTGTTGTGGGTTTCCTCCGCCCATCACTCCGTGCATTGTCAGGCGACCATTCCTCTGGCCCTTGGCACCAAGACCTGCACTTGGAGAGCCGCAGCCACCGAGGCTCTTTCCAAAGCCGGAAAGAAATATCGCATCGCCTATGTCAGTTCCTCGGCTGCGGCCCACACCGGCGCCGTGATGGCCGGTCTGGCGATCTCCGTGTTGCCGGAAAGCGCCCTCACCTCTGACATGCGGGTTCTGGGAGAACGGGAGGGCTTCCCCGAGATGAAGCATTGTGATATCGCCTTGTTACGCTCGGAGAATGCGCGAGACCGCATCCACAATGCGCTGGCCGCTCATATCGTCAATGCACTGGACAATGTTTCCGGCGGTGCTGCGTTGGCCGCAGAATAAGCCGGATAGCTCTGGTTTCGGGCCTTGGTTCCAGACTGTGGGGGACATATGAACGGGGATGCACTCATGCCAGACAAAGCGGCACGCGCTTTGATTATTTGCATGATGGCTGGGTTGTTGGCACTCGTTGATCGCAGCGCCTTTGCTGCTCCCCGCAGCAAAGCAACTCTTTATCTACTCAATCAACAGATCGAAGCGGGCTGCGAGAGCGGCGCGGGTCGCTTTCATCACCAAGGCGTCTTCGAGGTTGATCTGAACGGAGACGGCAAGCTGGATCTGGTGCTCTCCCATCAAGGGCTCCATTGCAAGGGCAGACTGGAGCGGAGCAGCTTGTGCGGCGCGCAGTTTTGCACGATCCTTGTTTATTACCGGCGGGGACAATTGCTCAAGAAACAGGATGAGTTTCTTGGCTATATCCTCAGTTTTCGCCCTTCCCCCGAGCCCGTATTCGACATTGCCGAAATGAATGGAAGGGTCGCCCAGTGGCATCCTCGCTCTGATGGAAGCCCGTGGCTTCACTGAAGCCTCATCGGCTGAAGCCGCTAGACGGGCTTTGCTCCAAGCGTTAGCCTATACGGCGGCTTGCTTGCTGCCACTTCGCATGACCAGAATATTGCCCGCGATGATTGCCGCCAATCCGATGAGCCCCCACAAAGACCATTGATAGCCCTCAAACAGGGTGGAGAGCATCAGCGCGACAACGGGGAATAGAACAGTAAGATAGCCAGCTCGCGCTGGTCCAATCGAGCTCAGCAGGGTCATATAGCCCCAAAAGGCCACCACAGAAGCCATGATGACCAGCCAGGCCATGGCAATCCAGTATTCTGCGCTCCAGTCCATGATGAAGGGCACATCAAGTACCAACGCCAGACAGAGAAGCCAGAGAGACCCGTAAGTCAGGCACCAGCAATTGGCACTGATGAGCGGTATGTCGAGTTTCCTGTTCGAGACAGACAGAATATTGCCGGTGCAGAAGAGCAGCGTCCCACCAAGACCAAAGCCCAGCCCATACAGCACCCCTTGGTCGCCAACGTTGGCGCTAATCTCGGGCCAGAAAATCAGCCCGATCCCGGATAATCCCAAAACCGTGCCCACCATGCCCAATTTCGTGGGGCGCATGCCAAGAAACAAAGCGCTGAGGATGATGTTGAAGAGACTGACCAGCGAGAAGATCACCGCCATCAGACCGGAGGCGATATAGCCTGCAGCGAAATAGAACATCACGAAGTTGGACGAAAACATGAAGATGCCCACCATTGCCAGACGCAGATGCACCTGCAATGGAAAGCGCAAGGGATATTTGCCCAGCAAGGCCCATAGGAAGGTAACGGCGGCGGCAAGTGTGAAGCGGTAGACGCCGGTGATCAGAGCGGGCACAATTTCGACCTGATGGGCCATGGCGATCCAACTGGTCCCCCAGACGACGATCATCATTCCATAAAGACCGATATCCTTGCTGGACATAGTGGAGGCCTTGGCGGATTCGCTAACCGAGGTTCCTGCCTGAGAAGGTGGAATGATTGCTGCGCTCATCTTGCTATCCTGAGAATGTGGCGCGAAGGATAGATCCTGCACCAAAACAGGAACGCAGATTATCAAATGGCCACAATGCAATCCAATGAGAATAGTTGCAGGACGCATCAAACATATTGATGCCCATATGGCAACGGCTCTCTCTTGTCATGTCCTTATCGACCAACGAGACTGGGTGCCCACCAGAGCTGCGGAGCCATTTATTTGAAAACAAAAATTAATTAACCGTTCCGCTTATAAAGTTGTGATACTCTCATAGTCTTCGCACGGACGTCGGTTGCCCGCCCTGCTACATAAATACGTCTCGACCAGAATGGTGAAAAGTGGGATAATGGCGCTAAGGCCTCGTACTGCGTTTTGCTCGCTTTGAGCTTTCATTCCACTCTTGCGACAGGAGTTACGATCATGAAACTCACGTATCTGGTCGCTTTGGCATTGATCTTCTCCGCGTTTGGCAGCTTTGCTCTTCCAACCACGGCAACAGCCCAGTTTGCGCCTCCACCGCCACGCAGCTGGAACCGCCCACCGCCCGTCAGGCGTTGGCGGCCTCCAGTCAGACGGTATTATCCACGCTGGCGTCCACGGCCAAGGGTCATCTATCGGCCACCACCACCGCGCTATTGCAACGTTCGCGCCTGCTCGATGCGGTATCGCAGCTTCCGCGCTTGGGATTGCACATTCCAACCGTATAATGGTCCGCGTCGTCGGTGCAGACTCTGAATGTGCCTAAACCGCATCAGGCAGGGTTATGACTGTCTTTGCTGCGGTTTTAGAGCTACTCAATGTGTCTTATCTCTCTTCCTCAGATGGCAACACATGATCCCCGGAACCAACGCTCCGGGGCAACGCCTGTTAATCGGGCACGCTCGTTTTCACCGCGTTTTTGCTTGCTATGAAATCGCCTTGACGATACGCGCCATGCCTACGGTGAACTCCTGCGGGCTTTCTGCGCGCAACAGGAGCCCTTTTGCACTGGCTGAAAGCGCAAAAACCTTGTCATCAGCCTGTTGCCTGCTGCTTGCCAATTCGCACTTAATCAGTAAACGCGCCATATTTGCATAAAGCAGCTCGTCTCCAGCATGCCCCTTATCCCGAAAGATTTCCAAAGCCCGCTCCAAAACCTCAGAGCCATGCGGTGTGCCGCGGATCATGGGCACGAAATCGCCTGCCCAACGATCAAAGGCCTCTATGATGCGCACCGGGCCTTGCTGGCTTTCATCATTCAAAGCGGCCATGGCAGCTGAATGCGCGTCTTGGGTCAGGGCCATGATGGCCCATTCAAAGACACCTTCCTTGGATTTGAATTTTTTGTAGATCGATTGGCGCGACAAGTCGGCAGCCTTTGCAATGTCTTCCATTGAGGCTTTTCGAAAGCCGTATTGGCAAAAGATCATCACTACTTCATTGACATTCATCACGGCTCTACCACATTAAAGTTACATAGTTGACATTTTTTATCCATTTTGTAAACTATGTATATTGATCCTTGACCGTACCCTCTTCGTTATTTCCTCTCAAGCCCTTTGGACATTTTGATATGAACGAACAGTCTATTTCACAAAACAAGATTGAAAATTGGCGAGAAGACCGCTTGCCGAACCTCTCCGGCAAGTGCTTTGTCATTACCGGCGGCAATTCCGGCATCGGCTTTGAGGCGGCCCAGATGCTCGGACGCAGAGGCGCCGACCTCATATTGGCTTGCCGGTCGACACAAAAGGCAGCCTCGGCACGCATGATGCTGGAGGCCACTTCCACCGGCACCATCAATCTGGTGACCCTTGACCTGGCGATCGCTCCAGCATCTGCAGGGCGTCTGATGGCGTGCGTGCGATCACGCAACGCATAGATGGTCTCATCAACAATGCGGGCATCATGCAGACACCAAAGTGTCAGACTGCAGATGGATTTGAATTACAGTTCGGCACCAACCATCTAGGGCATTTTCTCTGGACCAGTATGTTGTTGGATCGGGTGGAAGCGGCAGGCGGGCGCGTGGTTCAGGTCTCTTCCATCGCCCATCGTCTGGGGCGTATTCATTTTGGCGATTTGATGGGAGAAAAGAAATACTCCTCAACCAAGGCCTACGCACAAAGCAAGCTGGCCAATCTGATGTTTGCCTTTGAGCTGGATCGCCGGCTTGCCAAAGCGCAGAGCCCGGCCATCGCCATTGCCTGCCATCCGGGTTATTCCAACACCAATCTGCAAAGCAGCGGCCCGACAGGTCTGTTGAACATGATCTACAAGCCGCTCAATGCTCTTGTTGCTCAACCAAGCGCGTTAGGAGCAGTCCCTACCGTTTTGGCGGCCGCCGGTTTGGAAGCACAGCGAGGCGCCTATTATGGCCCGACCGGCTTTTTTGATATGCGCGGGCCTGTTTCGCTGAGCCACATCGCCCCGCATGCACTGGATCTGGAGCGCTCAGCGCGCTTGTGGGCCGAAAGTGAAAAGCTGCTTGGTATTTCTTTCTTGAGTCAAGACTAACTTATAAGAGCTACAATTTCAGGCCTACCACCATACTGGCATTCTTGCATTATTGTCCATTTTTATAGCATGAACACCAGTATTTTGCCTGTTGATATAGCAATCATTTATGCCAAAAACAGTACAAAATTAAAAATTGCTCACGTGACAATATTTCCCTTGACTAAACTACATAGTTAAGCGCTAACATATACTTGCAGGGTATCACGAGTCGAACTCTAACGACCAATGCACATCGCTTACAAAGTCAAGTGGCAATAATATTTATGACACATTGTTGTTTTACAAGCTGTAAGCAGAAGGCAAACCTTGAAAAATAAGCAGAACTGCTCAGGGAGGCAGTGCAAGGCGTGTTCGTACAAGTGTCGGCAATCCTTTTCGTCGTACCAGTTTCGCGCATGAGTCATCAGCTTCGATGTTAGGAGGACGTCGGAGACTTAGACAGGTCCCCGGATTTCTCGTGCGCTATTGAAAGCCAGCGAGACACCTTTTCCGAACCGCCCTTCAGCCAACCCTGGCGCTTCATCCAACCGCGGCAACTGCGTCGCAGACCGGAATTTGCTTAGAGGGAGGTCCTGTATGCAACTCAATAAGGCTCAAACAACCCAAGACATCACCTTTCACGCCCCCTACCGCGGCAAGATGGTGAAAAAATCCAATGCAAGCCTCGCCCATGACCTCGCTTGGCATGGTGGCCTGCATCCTCTGGAATCATGGCAATTCTCAACAAGCTTGCGTGGCGGCGGAAAGCATTTCAGTTTCCGAGTGCATCTGCTCATCATCCAGCAACGGGGCAGTGAGGCCCAGATTTCTGTCAGCATGTGCCTGATGGATCAGGACACAGGCTGGATTCGCGAGGTGGAGAATACTGTTCCTCTCAAGGACATCATGATCAGTGAGCAGTCTCTCAAATTCTCGACCCACGAGCTGGATATCTATGGCAGCGGCAACGAATTGACGATCAATGCCGAGCTTCCCGATGCATCCATCGAGCTCTCCGGCCATGTCAACGCGCCCATTCTGGTGAATAACGGGGAAGGCAATTTCCACTTCCTTGGAGCACAGCAGTATAAATTCGCCCTGCCAGCCATTCAGCTTTCCGGCAATGTCGAACTCATGGGAAAACCGCAAAGCGTAACCGGCGCCATGTGGCTCAATCGTCAGTTTGGTGCCTTGCCGCGTCGTTTCAGTCTGGACCGGAATTTGGAACAGCGTCAGTGGATCAATCTGTATCCGCAGCTCGACAACGGCATCCGGCTCAGTGTTTCGCAATTGTGGGATTTTGCTCGCAATCGACAGGATACCTGCTGCACGGTGGTGCTGCCTGATGGCACCCATATTGTCGAGAAAATTGATCCGCTGGAAATGAACGATTTCATGGACAGTCGCCTTTCGGGCCGTCGCTATCCGCGCCATGTGGTTCTTTCCCATGAACCTTTCGAAACTTGCCTGCAAATCAGCCTGCCCTACCAGCAGCGCGAGGTCGTTTCCAAGATTGGCAACCTGATCAAGTTTGACGGCAAAATCAATGTCAACGGCTATATGTATGGCGAGGAAGTCACCGGCGACGGCTTCGTGGAAATGGTTGGCCGCTGGCGCTAACACTTGATGAGCAAGATAGCCCACGCATCTTGTGCCTTCTGGCCTTGCTGTCATCGCTGATAGGGGCGTTTATAGCCTCTGTTCAGCGAACAGTCAGGGCGCGCTTTTGTGCCTAATACCAGCGCGGGCGATAAAAGACCGTCCGCTCGGGAATGGCTTCATCGTCACTACGGTAAATTTCATATTCCATGCATTTTGGGGTGTTGGCCTTGTCCACTTGCACCGCGGTGCATTCGGCGATGAAGATTTTGCCCTCATTCAGGGTAAAGCGGATGTCCTTGGCCGGATCGTTATCGAGTTCCGACACCTTGCCGAAATAGTTTTTTCCCTCAAAAATCACGAGATCATCAAGCTTTGGCCCGCCGGGATAAAACTGGATCTTGATTTTCGTACCGTCCGGCTTTTGTCCGCTTATCTTTGCAGGCACACAGGCTGTCAAAAAAACGAACGGCAGGACGGCAAGGGTCATTCGAATGGCAGCTTTCATGACATCTCCCCCTCTGACAGGTCGCGTTATCCTAGCACAGCCCCTCCTGCGCACCACAGGACAAATCGACTTGTGCAACGCTTCGTGGCAGGGATATGGCCCTGTCTGTGCCTTCGAGAATGTGTTTGCGTCTTGAAAACACATAAAGAAAGAGCGCTGTATTGACCCTCCTCTTGAGGGAAGCCCGGACAGCGCCCTTCACTATCGAAAAAACGATAGATGCTCAGTAAGCGAAATCTTCAAAAACGCGATTGATGTTACCGCCCCATTCGTTGTTATAGCGCATGAGCAGTTGATCAGACGGCGTCAGACCGAGCGTGACCGTTTCTTCCAAGGCAGCAAGATACTGGGTTTCATCGAAGCCGGCCCCATTGACCCGCGCTCGAGCAGCCAACCCCTTGCGGGCGATATCGACGACCTTCTTGCCCAGCTCCAGAACGGTTGTGTCACGGAACGGGGTTTTGAGGCCATGCGTGGCAACAGCGATGCGCAGGGCATCACGTTCCTCTGCCGTCCAGTCCTTGACCAGATCCCACGCCGCATCTAGCGACGATTGATCATAGAGCAGGCCAGTCCAAAGCGCCGGCAACGCACAAATGCGTCGCCATGGCCCTCCGTCTGCACCGCGCATTTCGATATAGCGTTTGAGGCGTACTTCGGGGAACACGGTGGTGAGATGGTCTTCCCAATCCTGCAGGGTCGGCTCGGTATCCGGCATCCCGTCCTTGCGCTTGCCGCCAAGATATTCGCGGAAGGTAAGACCGGTCATGTCATAATAGGTGTGGTCACGCGTGATAAAATACATCGGGACATCAAGCGCCCAGTCGACATATTGCTCATAGCCGAAGCCTTCTTCAAAGGCGAACGGCAACATGCCGGTGCGGTCCTTGTCGGTATCATGCCAGATCGCCCCGCGCAGGGATTGGTAGCCATTCTTGTGGCCATCAATGAAGGGCGAGTTGGCAAACAGCGCGGTCGCGATGGGCTGCAGAGCAAGGCCGACACGCATCTTCTGCACCATGTCCGCTTCGCTGGAGAAATCAAGATTGACCTGAATGGTGCAGGAACGGAACATCATGTCGAGCCCACGGCTGCCAACCTTGGGCATGTAATTCATCATGATGTCGTAGCGGCTTTTTGGCATCACTGGCACTTCATCTAGGTGCCATTTCGGTGACACGCCCAGACCAAGGAAACCGATGCCGAGTGGGTCTGCCACTTCGCGCAATTGCGCCAGGTGACGGTGCACTTCGCGGCAGGTCTGGTGGAGATTTTCCAGCGGTGCGCCAGACAGCTCGAACTGGCCACCCGGTTCAAGGGAAATAGCACCCCCTTCGATGGGGTCGACAAGTCCGATGATTTTTCCCTTGTCCTCGATGCGTTTCCAGCCCAGCAGGCCTTCCATGCCCAGCAGCAGGCGTTCGATTCCGCGCTCCCCCTCATAAGGGACGGGGGTAAAGCTGTCTTTGTAGAAAGTGAATTTCTCGTGCTCAGAGCCGATGCGCCATTTTTCCTTTGGCTTCTCCCCTGTCGAAATGGACTCAATCAGAGCGTTGCGGTCGTTAAGGGTCAGGGCTTCAGTTTTTGTTTGGGAAGCGGCCATGAAACAGGCTCCTTGAAATATGGCAAGCGTGACAATGCTTCTTCATATGTCACGTATTGTCAAATTAGGCATTCGAAACAGGGGTTACAATGGGTGAGCTGCGCTAGTTTTGAAAAATCTGTGCAAGCAGCCCCCCGATCAGATAATCTCTTCAGCAGGCAACTCGATGGCGGATTGTCTGCGGCTCTCATTTAAGGCCTTCTGCTCACGGTAGATGATGTAGAGCCCGGCGGCAACGGTCACTGCAATGCCCCAGGCTGCGAGACTATTGGGCAGATCGGAAAAGATGAGCCATCCGATAAAGGTGGCAAAGGGAATTTCCAGATATTGCATCGGCGCCAGAGTGGCAGAGGGAGCCAGATGAACCGCCGCAGTCATCAACAGATGTCCGAGCGAGCCGATCACCCCGGCACCAACCAGAAACAGCCATTCCTCGCGAGAAGGCGATTTCAGATCAAACGCTTCAAAGCCGTCGCCATTGAGCAGCAGAATGGGCACGGCGACAATCACAAGAGCGATGACAGCGGACAGGACCTGAACCGTGACAGGATCGATCCCCCGGCTTGTCTGACGCGTTGCGAGCATGAAAATCACGAATGTGAAGGCGACGCCAACAGGCCATAGAGCATTCAATCCCACTTCCATGAAATTGGGTTGAACCACCATCAACGTACCGGCAAAACCGACAAGAGCCGCCATAATGCGATGGGGACCAACGACCTCCTTCATGACCACATGACCAACCAGCAACATCAGGATCGGATAGATGAAGCAAATGGCTGTTGTATCCGCCAGCGGCATATACATGAGGCCAATATAGATGAAGGCAATCCCGGAAATCTGCATCACCGCGCGGATCAGAAGCCGCCACCAGATATAGGAAGACAAACGGAAGATATGGCCGATGGTTCGTTGCCTGATCAGCATGATGGCCCCCATGAACAGGAACTGAAGACTGAAGCGCACCACAATCACCGTAAGCACCGGCACAGTTTCTCCCAACAGCTTCAGACAGGCATCGCTGAAGGGAATCAGCATGCAGAAGAGCACCATAAGGAGAATACCCAGAACGGGATTATCCCCTTCGAAACTGGCAGTTTTGGGTGTACTGGCAGACATGCTCTCGGCCTCACTACAGCAATTGGGACATTATTCGGAGCAAGCCTTGAGCGAAGACGCAGCTTGCTCCCGATCAGATTAATGAAAGAAAATCTCGGAAAATACCAAATGCCTGACCGAATTTCTGTTCCGATCAGGCAGTGTCGTTACAGAACTCCCCTACAGTATGGTGCGCAATGCAACAAATGAAACTTATTGATCAATCACACAGTGTCTGTGATGGATCGAACCAAACAGCTTCATTCGCCTGCCTCCACTCCATGCAGGGCGGGGAAGAAGGGCTAATCCGTAAGGGCCAATTTGGCTCCAAGGCTCACAAGCAGGCCGCCAAAGGCGCGATCCAGCCATAAAGCAACGGTCTTGTTATTGCGCAGATAGGTACCCAAAGGGGCGGCCAGCATGATGAAGCCCGCCTCAATGACCAGCCCGACACCAATGACGATGGCACCAAGCAGAACGGTATCCAGAAATATCTGATGCCCATTGAGCGTGCCATCATGCGGGATGAACTGGGGTAGAAAAGCGAGGAAAAACAGAGCGACCTTGGGATTGAGTACATCAATCAGCACGCCCTGACGATAGGCTACCCAGGCCGAAAGCTGCTTTTTCGGCTTGGCCTCTGTCGGCAGAACGCTCTCACGTGAAAAGAGTGCCTTGGCCCCGAGCCATACCAGATAGCCCGCGCCCACATATTTGACGATCATGAAGGCCGTGGCAGAGGTTGCCAAAATGGCAGACACCCCAAGGGCTGCGGCCATGACATGCACCAAGGCACCAGAACAAACGCCGAGCGAGGCTGCAAATCCGATTTTTCGACCGTGCCCCAATGTGCGCGACAGAATGAAAATAAGATCTGGCCCCGGCGCTAAATTGAGCATCAGGCAGGCAACAAGAAACAGGCCCCAGGCCTCGGCGGACATGAACATGATCGAACGGCTTTCTGGATCGCCAGTTTGATGGTTCACTCAAACCGGCTCTTGGATCGTGCTGAAAAAGAAAATACTGGCCTGGTTGGCCAGCCTTTCATTGGAAAGTGAAATGAGCCTAGCCCCATAGGGCAAAGGAAACAACCCTCAAGCACAGCGGCAAATCGGCAACCCTGACGCATGGTCTGGCATGCCCATCAACCCAACTGCTTTGCCCGGTTCGCTCCTCAGTGCGGCTGGTCAGCCCAGTCTCCCAGAACCGCCTGAACAATGGCCAATGCTGCCACTGCGGCGGTATCGGCGCGCAAGATGCGGGGGCCGAGCGGAATGGGGGTTACGAAAGAGGATGCACGCAGCGTCTCGCGCTCTTCTGCCGAGAAGCCACCTTCCGGACCAATGAGAACAGCAAGCGGTGGCACGGCATTGCCCTCCCCGCGAATGGTATCGAGAATGGCCAGAGGATCTTTGCCCAACTCCCCTTCATCACAGAAGATGATGTGGCGTCCTTCGTCAGTGCTTTCCCAATTGGCGAGCAGCTTGGCAAGAGGGGTCGCCTCTGTCACGTCGGGAATGGCCAAAATACCGCACTGCTCGGCAGCTTCCACGACATTCATCCGCATCTTGTCGAGCTTTGGGCGGCGCTCTTGCGTGTGCTGGGTGAAGACAGGGCGCAGTTGACTAACGCCCATCTCAACGGCCTTTTGCGCCATATAGTCGATGCGAGCGGACTTCAGCGGCGCGAACAGATAATGCAGGTCACTCGCCTCCGGCTCAGGCTGCGGGCGTACCTGCTCAAGCGGAATGAGCGCGCATTTCTTGCGGCCCATGGGACGGACTTCCACTTTCCATTCGCCATCCCTGCCATTAAAGATGAGCATCTCGTCGCCTTCCTGCATGCGCAGGACATTGAGCAGATAGTTGGCCTGTGCCCGTTCGCACGGGATGGCAATCCGCTCGGCAATATCCTGTTCCACCCACAGGCGCTGGCTCTTGAAATCATAATGGGACATGGCGGCCTCGTTCGGTCGATCTGTTTTCCCCTTTTTCTTAGCTGAATTTCCCCCAAGAGCAAGGGGGCACTGTGTGATCCGTGCCGCTTTGGCGCAAAAGCTCCGGCCCGATGCTTGACCAGAGGTGCAAAGATGGGCACCAATGGACCAATTCAAACGAATCTCAATCAGGAATCATCATGGTCGAACGCGCGCCCAGCAATGCAGCCGAATTTACCGTTTCTGAAATTTCCTATGCGGTGAAATCCTCCATCGAGGATCAGTTCGGCTATGTGCGCGTGCGTGGTGAGCTGGGGCGGGTGTCTCGTCCCGCATCGGGCCATATCTATCTTGATCTGAAAGACGACAAGTCGGTGCTCTCGGGCGTCATCTGGCGCGGTGCGGCCAGCAAGTTGGCAGTCAAACCCGAACAGGGACTTGAAGTGGTTGCCACCGGCAAGCTGACGACCTTCCCCGGCCAGTCCAAATATCAAATGGTCATCGACCATATGGAACCAGCTGGCGCAGGCGCGCTGATGGCGCTTCTGGAAGAGCGCAAGAAAAAACTGGCGGCAGAAGGGCTGTTCGCGCAGGAGCGCAAGAAGCCCCTTCCCCATTTGCCCAGTGTGATTGGTGTTGTCACCTCGCCCAGCGGCGCGGTCATCCGCGATATCCTGCATCGTGTGCGAGATCGCTTTCCGGTGCATGTCATCGTCTGGCCTGTGCGGGTTCAGGGCGAGAGCTGCGCCGCAGAAGTGGCCAATGGTGTGCGTGGCTTTAATGCGCTGCCGGTTGGCGGCCCCATTCCGCGCCCGGACCTGATTATCGTGGCGCGCGGCGGCGGCAGCCTTGAGGATCTCTGGGGGTTCAACGAAGAAGCCCCGGCCCGCGCGGTTGCCGAGAGTGATATTCCGGTGATTTCCGCTGTCGGCCATGAGACCGACGTCACGCTCATCGATTATGTCGCCGACTTGCGTGCGCCAACCCCGACGGGGGCTGCCGAAGTGGCTCTGCCGGTGCGATCAGAACTGGTGGCCACCCTTGGCGATCTGCATTTGCGCCAATATGGCGCCATTTCGCGCATGATGGATCGCCGCCGCTCCGATCTGCGCTCGGCAGCGCGTGCCCTACCACAACCGCGGGACATTCTGGCGCTGGCCCGTCAACGCTTTGATATGGTTTCGGGGCGTCTCGAGCAGGGCCTGATCGGTTCAACGCAAGTGCGCCGTTCCCGGCTGGATGTCGCGGCAGGCCGTTTGCGCCCCACCCTTGTGACCGAGCGGTTGAAAGTGCAGAGAGACCGCCTTGGCGAGCGCAGCGATCGCCTGCACAAGAGCCTTGCCATCTCCAGCCAGACCAAGCGCGCCCAGCTTTCGGGCACCGCTGTCCGCCTGCGCGCCGAACTTGTCACGGGGCGCATCGAGCTACAGACAGAGCGGCTGACGGACCGGACTGCGCGGCTCAATCGCGTGTCTCTTCTCACCGTTGAGCAGAAGCGCAAGCAACTGGATGCGGCCAGCCGCCTGCTCGAGAGCCTTTCGCACAAGGGCGTACTCAAACGCGGCTTTGCGCTGGTTCGCGACCGCAATGGCAAACTGATTCGCCGGGCCGAACAGATCAATCCCGGCTCTCCCCTCAGCCTCAGCTTCGAGGATGGCTCCATCAGCGCCACCGCTTCCCTGATCGATAGCTACGAGCCCGGACCGGTTTCCATGGCGAACCCGCCGAGCACTCCTGAAGCCATTGTCCCGGCAGCCGAGGAAAGAAGCGAGGACAAGACTGATAGTACGCCCGAAGCCGGATCGACCGGCATCATGAGCGCCGACGCGATTTCTGCGGAAGATATCGAAGCCCATTTGCGCACGATCGCGGGCAAGCGGGCCCGTCGGCGCGTAGCCAAAGCCAAGGATATTCCGGTTGAAAATGTGCCCGTACCGGAAACACCAGAAGGCGAACCGGAAGCAACCCCGAAAGAGGATAATGCTCCAGTTGAGGAGGCTGTCGCCAAAGTTCTGACCGAAGACGCCTCTGCGGAACGACTGGAGAAGGCGACCGCCAAGCTCACCGAAGCGATCGAACAGGAAATCCTGACGCGCCTCAAGGAACAGGACAAAGCCAAAGAGCAGCAAAAGCCGGCCCGCCCGCGCAAAAAAAGCAGCAAGAAGAGCGATGATGACGCGCAGGGCAGCCTGTTTTAAAGCTAGACGCGTTTGACGTGGTCGCCAACCCGATACGCTTGAGACAAATCAGAAATGCCAGTAGCTTTTGACAGCCGCTGGCATTGTCTTGTCTATCGCAGGCAAAGCATCCAAAGCTTCGCCTGTTAAGAAATCCGAGGACTGTTATTCGCCCTTGAGCTGGGCGATGATGCCCGTTGCACCACTC
This sequence comes from Cohaesibacter marisflavi, assembly GCF_963665895.2. NCBI lineage: Bacteria > Pseudomonadati > Pseudomonadota > Alphaproteobacteria > Hyphomicrobiales > Cohaesibacteraceae > Cohaesibacter > Cohaesibacter marisflavi. The sequence continues at coordinate 2,386,506 of NZ_OY762534.1, forward strand.
TTCTCGACTTCGCCTGGATTTTCTTCCAGATTGAAGTGGGTCACGGTGCCATTGTCCACGATCATGGAAAAGCGCTGGAAGCGGATGCCCATGCCGCCCGCTGTAGCGTCCAGATCAAGGCCCGTTGCCTTTGCAAAGTCGGCATTGCCATCAGCCAGGAAGGTAATCTGGCCCTTGCCGCCGCTCGCCTTGGACCATGCGTCCATGACATAAACGTCGTTGGCAGCCACAACGGCAACCTCGTCGACGCCCAGCGCGTGCAATCCGTCAATGCTGTTGATATAGCCCGGCAGATGGTTGAGATGGCAGGTTGGTGTAAACGCACCCGGCACCCCGAAGATGACAACCTTGCGGCCAGCACAAAGATCAGACACGGTACGCTGTTCCTTGCCGTCCTCTCCCATTACGAGAAATGTTGCTTCTGGAAGCTTGTCGCCAACTTTAATCATCTTGGCCTCTCTTTCCTTCAAATCTATTTTGCAAGAATTCTTGTTTCAACCACGGCCTCATCGCCATTGGTCAACGTAAAAGTCAATTTGGCCCCTTGGGTTTTTGCATCCTTGGGGAGCCCTTCAAGACGTAGAGAAAAGCGTTCTTGCCCTTCTACGTTATTTTCCATATGGGTTGTCAGAGGCAAAAACCAACCCTCGGGCGCTTCTACGAACAGATCTTTTTTGCCATATCCATCTGGGATGCGTGCACTGATGATGAGGCTGTCTCCGCCGTCGTCCATCTTGGCATGTTTGATATCCGTAATGGTGAAATCGTCACGCGGAGCAGTTGGCACCAGTGCCATATCGCGATCAATCAGCAGCTCGGTTCCAAGATCGTGATCGCCAGAGGCCGGAATCTTCAGGGAAAATTCCGCATCGAGCGGCACGCAAAGCTCTGCACAAAGCCCGACCTGAGCGGCGAGATCCATCACGACAGGTGCATTCTTGTCTGCAGGCGTGACAAGGAAAGGAAAAATGATGGCGTCCTTATAGCCCAGCAGCTCGATGCCGCCAGCCCCAATGCGGTGGGGCACCGGCCACAGGGTTTTGATGCTGGCAACATTCTGTGAAGCAGAGGTGTCGAAACTGGGTGGCAGGCCGGACTCACCGGGCACTTTCCAATAGGTCTTCCACCCTTCATCCAGTCGGATTTCCAGCCCGGCCTTGAGGCTGCCATTCTGCATGCCCGCGCTCACAAGACGCATTTTACCGCCTTCGGTTTCTTGCCAATCAGAAGTCGCAGCCTGAGCAAAAGTAACAGGCAACAGAGTGGAAACCGCAGCCATCAACATGCAAGCCACCGTTATTGTCTGGAATTTTTCAAATGGTTTCATGGACTTCATGGGTTTCACCTGTTTTATTGCGCGGGCTTTAACGGGTGGCGCGTCACACCGGCATGGTGACGTAGGATCGTCTAGGCAAAAACCCGTTCGTTCATCATTGAACTTCAAAATTGAACTTATTGTGGCTACCATCTATGCTTATTGCGATTTGCATCTCCGGCTACACACAATTTTATGTGATGAAACATAGCTTGATGACAAGTCACCCCATTGAAGCGCTTTACAGCGCGCCATGCACGCAGTTACCTTTATTGATATGATCGAGCACGTAACAAAACAGCAGTCAAGCATAATGCCTTCTTCATTGGAGGGACAGTTTCTTATTGCCATGCCAAACCTGAAGGGGCCGCATTTCGAGCGCTCTGTTGTCTATTTATGCTCTCATTCCGAAGATGGGGCGATGGGCCTTGTGGTCAATCATGTATCCAGCCAAATCACCTTCCCCGATCTTTTGCGTCAGGTCGATATCCTGAGCGATGAGGAAGACATGATTAATCTGCCCCAACCCCTGCAGAGCATGGATGTGCTTGATGGTGGGCCGGTGGATCAGGGACGTGGCTTCGTGCTGCATAGTGCCGACTATCAACTGGAAGCATCTACGCTCGCTGTTTCCAGTGAAATCTGCCTGACGGCCACGGTTGAAATCCTGAAGGCTCTGGCCGAAGGCAAAGGCCCCAGTTCGGCGCTGCTGACGCTTGGCTATGCCGGGTGGTCTCCTGGGCAGTTGGAAGACGAATTGCAGAATAACAGCTGGTTGACCTGCAACGCCGACCGGTCCCTATTGTTTGAATGCGCCCCGGACCAGCGCTATGAGGCCGGGCTCAAGCTTTTGGGCATTGATCTGTCGATGCTATCCAGCGAGGCCGGGCACGCCTAAGGCGTGCCACTTGAGACACTCCACTTGGCGTCCCCCAAAAAATTCTCTGATTATAGCGAAACGCAAACAACCGACATCATTAAGTCGACTTTTCCAAATCAAGAGCCAGAGTGAATAGGCAAGAGATCTCAGGACTTCTTGCCGCCTCCGCGCATGGCCTGCTGAATAGCCGATGCAATATCCTGATCAATATTGGAAAGATCCGGCATATTGAACGGGAATTCGCCATCGTCCTGAGCCTTGGCAATCTCGGCGTCTGACAGCTGGGCCGGGACAGCAGCACTCTCCCCTTCCGGCTGACGCTCGGGTACTGTTTGCTCCGGTACGACCGGCGGTGTGTTACCCTCGGCCTCTGACACGACAGGATGACTTCCCGCAGCGGGCTTTGGCTCAGAGGCCACGCCCGCATCCACGGCAGGCGCTGCCGTGGTCTCCATCAGGGCTGCTTTGCCTTCAGGAGAGCGAACCGGCTCTACAGGAACGGTTGCCGGCGCTTGTGGTTGTGGTTGAGCCGTCTGCGTAGAGTGCGCAGGTGCCTGCATTTGGGATTCTTCTGCAGCTTTCGTCACCTGAGCCCCTTGCCCACCATGAGCCGCGGGCGCACGCTGAGTGCCTTGCTGGGCATTTCTTGGCCCAGACTGGTTATTGCCTTGAGGCCCGCCCAAAGCGTCACCCTGACGCGGCCCACCCTGAGCAGGAATTGCCGGACGGCTCTGATCAGCCGCAGCTGTCGCCTGATTGGGCTGACCGTGTGCCACAGGACGCCCCTGAGCATTACCCTTCCCTTGGGCATTGCGCTGGCCTTGAGCATGAACACGCCCCTGCCCCTGATGGCCTCTGGCCTGTGATGCCGGGCCTTGCGCTGCCCGTCCTTGCGCTGCCCGTCCTTGTCCTGCCTGACCTCGGCCAGCCTGAGCTGCTCCTTGCCTATTCCCCCCTTGGACCTTGCCAGCCGGACCACCTTGCGGGTTGCCTTTCTGCGGGCCTCTGTGCGAGCCTTTTCCTGGCTGCGCCTTGTTCTCGGCAGGCTGATTGGCGGCAGCAACTCTAGGCATGGGAACAGGAACATCCGATTGGGAGGCGCTGGAACCATCCTTTTCATCGTCCGCCTTCTTAAACGGGTTGGAGAGGAGAGATTTGGCGCCACTCATCTTCTCGCGCAACGCAGCACCGAAGCGACCAGCGGTCTTGCCGGACATTTTCGTCTCGTCCGCCTCTTGGCCGGATATATCGGCAACCGCTTCCTGAGCCGCTGAGCCAACGGCTTCTTCAAGCGATGACTGAAGATCTAATGCCTCGTCATCCTTCTTTGCCTCTTTGGCTGAGGGATAGTGCGGATGGGGCGTCTGAGCTGCAGCATGTGGAGCAGCGCTCTCGCGCTTTGGTTCAGAGCCTTCTTCAGCCTTGCCTGGCGAAGCGGCTGCTTGAGGGGCAGCTTTGTGTGGCACAGGACTGGAAAGCGTCTGACGGGCTGTTCGGGTGATGTCTCCCGCCTTCAGCTCAAAAGCATGCCCGGCTTTGTCGTCCGCAGCTTTCCCTTCTTTATTGCCGTTGCCCGTATTGCCATTGCCTGTCTGGTCTGAGGTGTCTTCCAGCTCAACAGCCAAACTCTCGGCGAGCATTGCTTCAAGAGAATCTTCCTCAGCGGCCTCTTTTACTGATGGCTCAACCTTGGTCGGCTCTGGCTGCTTACGCACAGGTTCGGGAGTTTTGAACCCTTGGGCAGCGACTTCGCGGGCGTGAGCCTGAGCGCGTTCAAGCTCTTCGGCGTCCTTGCGGCGTTTTTCCTCGCGCTGTTGACGCTCTTCTTCGGCTTTCTGGGCAGCAGCTTCCTGCGCGGCGCGCTGACGGCGTGCCTGCATTTCCTGCTGCATCTGACGAGCCAGATCAATCTGCTTGGTGAGTAGTATTTCGGCGTCTTCAGCGGTCAACGGTTTACCAAACAGATAACCCTGCCCCAATGGGCAGCCCATGGTGCTCAATTGCTCGACAGACTGCTCACTTTCAATCCCTTCAGCAACGAGGCTCAAACCCAGATCATGGGCAAGCTTGACGATAGATTGCAAGATGACTTGCGATGTACCCTTGTCACTGACGACAAAACTCTTGTCGATCTTCAGTGTGTCGAACGGGAAATGCTGTAGATAGGACAGCGACGAATAACCCGTGCCGAAATCATCCAGAGAAAGCCCTGCCCCCAGCTGACGCAGACGCATCAGCACCTGAGAGGCATATTCGGGATTTTCCATCACAAGGCTCTCGGTCAATTCCAGCTTCAAGGTGCCGGCATTGACGCTGGAACGCGACAGAATGGTCTTTACATCATTGATCAAGTCATGGCGCAACAGTTGCTGGGACGACACATTCACGCTCATGAACAGCCGATCCATACCTTCCAGTGCCTGTTGCCACTGGTTGAGCTGGCGTGCAGCCTGCTCCATGACATAAAGCCCAAGCGGCAGGATATAGCCGGTGCGCTCGGCTGCCGGGATGAATTCAGACGGCGGAATGAGCCCGCGCTGAGGGTGATGCCAGCGGGTCAGCGCTTCGAAACCCTGAATCATACGTGATTCCAGATCCACGATCGGCTGATAGACAATCTCGAACTCGTTGCGTTCGATAGCGGCTTGCAAATCCTTATCGAGCGGACCACGCAACTTGCCCTGCTGGCGCAGAGAAGGACGGAAGGGTTCAATGCGATCCCCGCCCATGCGCTTGGCATGATAGAGTGCCAACTCGGCGTCATTGACCACGTCAGCGGCGGTCATATGGGCCTGAATATCATGAATGGCTATGCCGATGGAAACCGACAGGCTCAGTTCCTTGTCACCAAAGACGATCGGGGCACGCAGCACCTTGCGGGCGCTATCGGCAAAGACGGCAATACGCTCGGGCTGCTGTTCAGACAGAAGCACAATGGCGAACTGGTCACCATAGAAGCGCGCGATCGAATCCTGAACCTTGAGCAAACGCGTCAGGCGGCGGGCGACCGTGAGCAGAATGGAGTCTCCGACAGACAGGCCGTAATTGTCGTTGATTTCGCGGAAATTATCTATATCGATCAGAAGTGTAGCAGGTCTTGCCGCCCCTTCGGCCTTGGTGCGATTCATGGCCGCTGTCAGGCGATCATACAGCAACTCGCGATTGGCAAGCCCGGTGAGATTGTCATGCACGGCATCATGGAGCATGCGCTCTTCGGCGGTCCGCTGGTTGGTGGTGTCCAGCAAGGTGCCCACGCAGCGCACGACTTCACCATCGGTGCCAACAACGGGGCGCGCCCGCAGGCGGAACCAGTGATAATGGCCATCTTCAGCGCGCAGGCGGAAGTCGAGATTCACTCGTCCGCGCCGTTGCTCGATAATGGCATCCAATACGGCAGTGAAGCGGTCTTTATCCTGCGGGTGGATCAGATCGAGCCAATCACGGGCCGGCCCTTCCAGAGCGCCGCGCTTGAGGCCCAAAAGCTTTTCCGCCTCGCGTGACGTATGCATGCGATCGCGCGGAACATCCCAGTCCCAGACGATATCGCCCGAGCCGACAATGGCCAGCGCACGTCGTTCGCTATCGGACACGATGCCCTGTGCGAGAATGCCGCCAGAGAAGGCATGCTGCATGATAGTGAAGCAGAAGAGCAGCACCAACAGCACCAGGCCACCATTGAGCGCTGGCTGCACCAGATCATTGTCCAGCACACCGGCCACGGCGGCCCCCGCAGCGAGCAACCAGAGCAGCATCAGAATCCAGGTCGGGATCAACATGATGGCCCGGTCAAATCCGGTGTAGGAGAGATAGAGAATAACGGCAAAGCCAGCGACCGCCGTGATCACCATGGACAGGCGCGCAATACCGGCTCCTAGCGATGGATCATAAAGCGCTACGCCAAGCACAACGATGAGGAACAGCAACCAGACGCCGGAGGCGTGCAGATAGCGCACATGCCATCGATGCAGCGTGAGATAGGTAAAGAGCAGAATGAGAATAGAGGCGGAAAAAGCGACCTCAGCCACTGCGCGCCAGATTGGCTCATGCGCGGTGGGAATATCGAACAACCGGCCCATGAAGCCGAAGTCGATCGCCAGATAGGCGAGCACCGACCAGGCCAACAAGGCCGCTGCCGGGAACATAGCTGCGCCCTTGACGACAAACAGGATTGTCAGGAAAAGCGCCAACAGCCCGGCAATGCCAAGCACGATACCGCGATAGAAGGTATAGCTGTTGACATAGTCCTTATAGGCTTCTGGCTGCCAAAGAGTGAGGCTCGTCAGGCTCTTTGAGCTTTGCTCCCCGACGAAGGTAACCACATTGCCCGGGTCAAGCGTAACGCGAAACACGTCTGCCTCGGTGTCGGGGATACGCTCTGGCGCAAAGCCTTGCGAGGTGGAAATGGAATAGACCCGCCGGTCTCCCAGATCGGGCTTGAGCAAACCGGAGCCGGAAAGCTGAAAATGGGGTACGACCAGATAGCGGTCGATCTGGCGATCCGTGTTGTTGGCAAGCGCAAACACAAACCAGCCCGGCACAGAGCCTTGCTGGCGCGCGCGCACTTCAATACGGCGGACGATGCCATCGGGACCGGGCGCGGTCGACACCTGCAAACGATCTTCATCGCCCTCATAAAACTCGACCACATTGTCCAGCTTGAGCACTTTGGTGTCAGCATTGACATCGACAGCTTCCACGGCCCATGCGGCAGACGTGGCCACCAAGCCAAGGATCATGGCCAGAAGAGATATGATCAGGACGGATACGCGATTCACCAGGGGCCCTCTCTCATTCAGCATCCGTGTGGACGCAGTGCACCATAGTTAAAATTTTGCTTTGCGCCATACAAGGCGTAATTCTCAATTTCCTGCCTTTTTAAAAAGGAAAAGGCCGCTTAGGCTGTTATGAAGGCAAGGTTTCCCCTTACACGCGCGTTATTCGTAGCATCACTTCTTGTCTGTCCATGACCAATCGGACATTCCATCACAAAATGGAATCGCTCCAGCAGCCTGAACCGATGCGGCCCATTTTCAAAAACCGACAGACATGATGACATCACTGCGCAAGGCAGAGAAGAGCAGATGGTCTTCCCATTGTCCGTTGATGCAGAGATAGCTACGCGCTTTGCCTTCCAGCTGAAAGCCCGATTTCTTCAACACCGAGATGGATGCGCTGTTGGTTGGCAAACAGGCCGCCTCGATGCGATGAAGGCCCTGACAATCAAACAAATAGGGCAGAAGCAAGGCCAATGCCCGACTCATATTTCCTTGTCCTGCGTGATTTTCACCCATCCAGTAACCAATGGTTGCCGTCTGGCAAATGCCTCTGCGTATGTTGCTGACATTGACCCCGCCCAGCAGGCGATTGTCTCTGGCATCGAAAATCAGATAGGGCAAGGCGCGGCCGGTCTTGCGGTCCCGGCGGTACTGGTCCAACCGACGGCGATAGCCGCGCATTGTCAAATCATCCCGTGGCCAGAGCGGCTCCCAAGGTTTGAGGAAACCGGCACTGGCCGTGCGCAGCCTCACCCATTGGGCAAAATCTCCCTTAACCGGGTGACGCAGATAGAGGCTATGTCCACTTAGACGCGGGTGGACAGCCCCACGCGCCGAGGTTCGGCTTACGATCGAGCCAAGGGCTGCCGTAAAAAAGCTGGCGGATGCTCCAGCGCGGATCCCTTTGAAGCGGGCAGCTTTCTCAGGAAACATGTCCATGCCTTTCCAATGTGCAAACAAGATCAGCCACTCAAAGCTTCCTTGTTGGCGGAAGCAGAGCGGGCAGGATTGTCGGCCAAGGCATTCGTGGAAAGGTCACCTGACGCTCTCATGCACCCGGCCTTGCAAAAGAGCCAAGGCAACCACCAGTCAATGCCAATATCAAAGCTTAGCGCAGAGAAATGACCAAGGGGAAGACATACTTTTTGAAAAGCTTTGAAATTCTTGCCCAATCATCGATTGTTACGGCACATTTTCATTCAAATGCGCCTCTTTGAGGGCTTTTGCCGTGTTGCCGTGCCGAAACTGATGGCACAGGGCGCGGATCAGGCTTTGGGGCGGGGAGCGCCGAGACGGTCGGCAACTTCGTCAATCCACATCAGATTCTGCACAGGCCCGACCGACGCCATGGAGGGAACTCCGGAACAGAAAATCTTTTCGGCCAGTGCGCGTACATCCGCAACGGACACATCGGCAACGGTTTCTTCCATCTCTTCCAACAGACGCGGACGGCCATAGAGCACCACCTGTCGAGACAACTGGCTGGCGCGCGAGGCCGGACTTTCGGTTCCCATCAACAAGCCGGCCTTGATCTGGGCTCGAGCGCGTTCCAGCTCCTGCTGGGTGAGATCTTCAGCCACTCGTATCAGCTCGCCGGTGATCACCGGCAGCAGCTCGGGAAGATGTTCCGCAGCAGTAGCTGCATGAATGCCGAACAGGCCGCTATCCTCAAAGCCCCAATGCAGCGTGTAGATGGAATAGCAAAGCCCCCTCTTCTCGCGCACTTCCTGGAACAGGCGCGAAGACATGCCGCCGCCCAGAATGGCCGCCAGCAGTTGGGCAACGTAATAGTTATCATCGGTAAAGGAGCAACCTTCAAAGCCCAGCACTACCTGCGCTTCCATCAGGTCTTTCTGCAAATCGCGGCTTTCACCGCCCTTATAGACGGCTTTCTGCAAGGGCTTGGGCGGGGTTTTACTGAAGCCGGAGAAAGCTTTTTCGCCCAGATCAACCAGATCGTCATGGCGCACGGCCCCGGCGGCCGACAGGATCATGTTGGGTCCGTGATAATGGGTGCCCATGTAATTTTCGATGTCGAAGGATGAAAAGCCCTGAACCGTTTCCGGCGTCCCCAGAATGGTGCGGCCAAGCGGTTGATCCGGATAGGCCTGTTCCAGAATGTGATCGAAGACACGGTCTTCCGGCATATCGTAGGCAGCGCCGATTTCCTGAATGATGACCTGCTTTTCGCGCTCAAGCTCCTCCTCATCGAAGGTGGAATTGGCCAGAATGTCCCCCAGAATATCGATGGCCAGCGGCAGGTCATCTTCGAGGATACGGACAAAATAGGACGTATTCTCGATACCGGTGGAGGCATTCACATCGCCGCCAACAGACTCGATCTCTTCGACAATTTGTACCGCAGAACGGGTTTCCGTACCTTTGAACGCCATATGCTCCAACAGGTGGGAAATGCCGTGCTCATTCTCGTCTTCAGAGCGTGACCCCGCATTGACCCAGACGCCAACGGCAGAGCTTTTCAGGTGGGGCATCTGATCGGACACGACGGTCATGCCATTGGCAAGGCGGGTCATATTGACGGACAATGGGTTTCTGCTCCTTTTTCCGACCTCTTCAGAATCAAACTGAAGCGACCGAAGGTGCGCGCTCGAAACCAGTTGTCAGTCCTTTGTGCGAAAAGGCGAAGACGGGGCCAAGCGCGCCCTGTTATTGATGGGTCTTTCTGGATTGTTCCGGAAATGATTGTTCCGGGATTTTCCGTTTCTTCCGGGGCAGGTCTGCCCTCAGCCCTCCTTGTCATTGGCGGCGCGGGAGCGTTCCAGAATGAAAGCTTCCACATCATCAAGCTGGTTGTCGATGACGCTGAGGCGCTCTTCACGCTCCATCAGATCCCCCAGCCAGACAGGCAGGGATGGATACTGACCGGACGCGGCCTCGACAGCGGCAGGGAATTTGGCCGGATGCGCGGTTGAGAGCACAATCATCGGCACATTGGCACCGCCAGTCGTAGCTTCTTCCTCTTCGCTCTGCTTGAGGGTCGTTGCTGCGAATTTACGCGCCACATGCACGCCAACGGCAGAATGTGGATCGAGCAGATAGCCGCTATCAGCCAGCACAGCCTTTATTGTAGCTGCGGTGTCTTCTTCGCTGGCCCGATCGGCCGCGAAGCCATCACGCAACATGGCGAGTGGCTCGTCCTCAATGGAGAAGGAACCGGATTGCTTGAGACCCGCCATCATGCGGTTGACCACAGAGCTATCGCGCTCATGCACCTCGAACAGAAGGCGTTCGAAGTTGGAGGAAACCTGAATATCCATGCTCGGAGAGACGGACGGGGTTACGCCCTTGACCTCATAGCTGCCGCTTTCCAGCGTGCGGGCCAGAATGTCATTCTGGTTGGTGGCGATGATCAGCTTGTCGATCGGCAGCCCCATCTGCTTGGCCACGAAGCCTGCGAAAATGTCGCCAAAGTTCCCCGTTGGCACCGTGAAGGACACCGGACGGAAAGGCGCACCCAGCGACAGAGCGGATGAGAAATAATAGACGATCTGGGCCATGATACGGCCCCAGTTGATCGAATTGACACCGGACATGGCAATGCTATTGCGGAAGCTCTCATGGGCAAACATGTCCTTGAGAAGCCCCTGACAGTCATCAAAATTGCCGTTGAGCGCGATGCAATGCACATTGTCATCCAGCACGGAGGTCATTTGGCGCTGCTGCACCGGAGAAACCTTGCCATTAGGGAAGAGAATGAAAATATCAGTATTGGAGCGACCGCGGAAAGCCTCAATGGCAGCCCCCCCCGTATCGCCCGATGTTGCACCAACGATGGTGGCGCGGGCTCCCTTCTCGGCCAGCACATAATCCATCAGGCGGGCCAGCAACTGCATGGCCACATCCTTGAAAGCCAGCGTCGGGCCGTGGAACAACTCCAGCACATATTCGTTCGGGCCGGTCTGGACCAGAGGCGCTACAGCGTCATGACGGAACGTTGCGTAAGCTTCGTTGATCATGGTGCGGAATGTTGCTTCGGGAATTTCCCCTTCGACATAGGGCCACATGACCGCAAAGGCGATATCGGCATAGCTCTTGCCAGCTAACGAAGCGATTTCTTCATCGCTCAATGTTGGCCACACCTTTGGCACATACAGGCCGCCATCACTGGCAAGCCCTGCCAGAATGGCATCACAAAAGCCAAGTTCAGGCGCATCGCCCCGCGTGCTCACATATTTCACGTCTTCAAGCCCTTATCTCTATGCGCCTGTATCAAGCCGGTTGGCGCGCTTTCGGTTACGCGCGGCACCCTACATCCTCGCGATTTTGAGGGCAAGTGCCTTGCATCGGTCCCGTGCGGGCCCACACGACCAACGCAGCAGAGTAGCGGCATGAAGAAGGACATCCAAAACGCAAGAAAGCAGCGCGGGGGGCGCTGCTTTCTTTGAAAGGCTCACAAGGATCCTGCTACAAATCTCTAGCTTATTCCGCAGCGATTTGCGGACGCAGCAGGCCTTTTGTCACGGGAATAGCGGGCAGAGCAGTGTCGACATCGCCTGCAGCTGTTGCCAGTGCACGCATTGCCTCGGTAACGGATCGGGATACGTCCCCTACTTCTTTCTCGGCCGTGATCACTTCGTCCACGCCCTCCGAGCTTTCGTCACCCAACTTGCTTTTTTCGAGATGGAAACGCAGTTCTTTCTCTTCAAGAAGACGCAAACCGGCCTGCAAAACTTCCATATCGCTGGAAAAACGACCGCTTGCCACCTGCTTGGAGATGAACTGTTCAAAGTAGGAACCGATTTCTACCGCATTGTCTGTCTTATTCACGTCAGCTTCGCCTTTCATGTGTGGTCTTTGCCATCCTACATACCGAATCCATTCCAACTGATGTGCCGCATCAAGAATGATCCGATATCCGCCACCGACAGACCAAGCGCTTGCCCAACAATATTGCTGTGCCTCAATGCTTGCGACTTTTACTGCTTGGGGTCACTCGTTGAAAAAGACAAATCCGGGTACATGACCCGATGCTTTTTTCCGAAAACCCCGATCTGACGATGTCGTGACGCCACTTTGGCAAGCGCGGACGCATTTGGAAATGATTCTTTCACGCGCTTTTCCACTTCTGCCATCAAGCAAATTCTACACTATCCACAAATCCCCAATTAACCAATTCTTAAGCCTCTGAGGAATCTAGCACCCCGCCATGTCAAGCGCGAGTTGACCCTAAAAATTTTATTTTTTTCGGTTCCCTGCAACCAATTCTGTTATCCCCAGTCGTACACTTTTCGTTCTCATTTTCTTAACTGCCTTTTTCTCTTTTGAGCACTTTCCCTTAGATTCTCTCTTGATCATGGTGCGCTCGTTTCCGTCTCTGGCGTGGGATTTCAACCGGCATGGAACTCGGGGCGCCTTCCTCTAGAAATCTATAAACTATTGAAATTATTTAATTTTATAAGATTTCGGTTTGTAGATATTATTACGTATACGCTTTGTTAACGATCTTTTGCGTTCGACCGTGCCAAGACACGCAAAAATTGATAAAATTTGAACAAAATCGCAATTCTGGCAGCAAGACCCTTTTAAGACTTCCGACAGGCTCATGGGCCGATGAAGGAGACGATCTGGAATGGAACGCATTGCCCCAAGAGAAGATCGACGCAAGGAACCCCGTGTTCTTGTCCGCAAGCATGGCAAGCTGTTTTGCGAGCATTTTTCATCCATGATCGATTGCGAGATCGGAAACGAGAGTGAAAGCGGCATGCATATTCTGCTCAATCTGGCTTCCGCCGAACCCTTGCCGTCTCAAGTCTGCCTGCTGGACAGGAATACAGGCCAGTTGGTGGATGCCCATGTTATATGGCACGAGGGCAGCAAGGCAGGCGTCCACTTTACGGGCCAGAGAACAGACGTTGATCGTCTGCCGGGTGCAGATATCCGTCGGCTCTCCATTATCGCAGCCAGAAGGCAGTAGCTTTTCAGCCGGGCACTCCACTGTGCAAACAGAAAAGAAGGCCAAACCATCTTTAACTAGCACGACCCAAATAGCACACACTCACACACCGAACCGAAGGCAGGCCCCCGTGGCCTGCCTTAATTTTTTCGCAGGAGATTCCTGCTGAGATAAAAGCCCCCTCCACAAAAGGCTACCCCCTCCCCAAAATGCCGTCTATTTGAGCCAGCCAACGTGCGCGCCTTTAATCCCCAACGGGAAAGACTACACAACCTGTCGCGAGATCATCATAGGCAGAGTAACCATTCAACTGATTGTCTTTGCTCATAGAAATTGCACCGATCCGGATATCGAGCATCCTGATTAAGATTTCATTAACACAACCTATAGGTTTTGTTTAACAAAGATTGAAGATTTTGTCTGGAAGTTTACAGTTTAATAGAAATTGAAAATTGATTGAAACGCCAACAGGATAGCAGAGAGGAGCCTGGTTTAATGGCTATACTCCTGGAACGCCGCCAGAGCCTGAGGCGTCGGGTCTTCAAAGGGGCCAAACTCTTTTTCCAGAATTACATGATGAGCGTGGATTGCACCATTCGCAATGAATGCGACAATGGCATGCAGCTCCTTGTCGATCAGGACTTGATGCTGCCCACAGAGATGACCTTGCTTAACCGCAAGGAAGGCACACTGGCTCCCGTGCAGATGATCTGGAGGCATGGCAATCACATGGGCGTGGAGCTGGATGGCGATGTCGAAGATGTCCGCGTTTCGGAAAAATCCTACATTCGCCAACTGACCACTATGTTGCGTAGCTAGTCCGCTTATAGCCCTTCCGTCGGGCCAAGCTTAGGGGAGCTCTTCAGCCTTCCTTGTAGGGAGCCATGCCACGGCGGGCCAACTCGTCCGCCCGCTCATTGCCATCATGGCCCGCATGACCTTTCACCCAATGCCAGTCCACCTTGTGGCGTTTGAGAGCGTCGTCCAGTGCCTGCCACAGTTCGGCATTCTTGACCGGTTTCTTGGCTGCGGTCTTCCAACCATTTTTCTTCCAGCCGTAAATCCAGCCCGTAATACCGCCTTTGACATATTGGCTGTCTGTATAAAGATCCACATCGCAGGCCCGCGTGAGGGCATTGAGTGCTTCGATAGCAGCGGTCAATTCCATGCGGTTGTTGGTGGTGTTGGCTTCGCCACCACAGAGTTCTTTCTCATGATCGCCCATGGTCAGCAAAGCCCCCCAGCCGCCTGGTCCCGGATTTCCAGAGCAAGCTCCGTCGGTATAAATTGTCACTTTGCTCATGCTGGCTCCTTATGCCCCTTGCGGCGGCGGGTCTTTGTGTTGTCTCGTCCTCGCGCAAAAGGCGCTGCGGGCACAGAGGGCAATGGCCCGGAATTTCCAGAGCAGGCTCCGTCGGTATAAATTGTCACTTTGCTCATGCTGGCTCCTTATGCCCCTTGCGGCGGCGTGTCTTTGCGTTGTCTCGTCCTCGCGCCAAAGGCGCTGCGGGCGCAGAGGGCAATGGCCCGGAATTTCCAGAGCAGGCTCCGTCGGTATAAATTGTCACTTTGCTCATGTTGGCTCCTTATGCCCCTTGCGGCAGCGTATCTTTGGGGTTTCTCGTCCTCGCGCAAAAGGCGCTGCGGGCGCAGAGGGCAATGGTCCCTCACGAGGGATATTCGATTTGCTGCCCTGTCTAGCCAACCCTTCCTCAAGGCGCAAGATGCTTGCTCTCGCAAATGGGGCGGTGTAGAGCTTACGCCAAACAGAAACAGCGCCACTGGCCCTGCAGCCAAAAGATCTGGAAGAATACCATGTCCGAGATTGACCTCGACGCCTTGCAAGAGGCTTACAACAACGCACTGGAGCTTGAGAAAGCCGGCAAGTTTGATGAAGCCGCAGAAAGCTACCGCAAAGCTCTGGAGCTGGACCCGGAAGATCATGCTGGCGCATCGGTGCGTCTGGCTTCCATGCAGCGCGGCCCCTCGCCAGACAAGGCTCCTGTTGCCTATGTGGCAACCCTGTTTGACCAACATGCGGCAGCGTTTGAGAAAATTCTCGTGGATGATCTGGGCTATGCGGTGCCGATGATGGTGCGTGAGATGATTCACTCAGCCGCCCCTGAACGCCGCTTTGCCCGCATGCTGGATCTTGGTTGCGGCACGGGCCTTACGGGCATCTCCATGAAGGACAAGGTGGACAACATGATCGGCGTGGACATCTCCACCGGCATGTTGGACGAAGCCTATGACAAGGAAGTCTATGACGATCTCTATGCTGGCGATGTGGTGGAGTTCCTCAGCGAAATCGAGGATGACGGCGAAGGCGACGCCAGTGGCTGGGACTTGATTGTCTCGACCGATGTACTGCCTTATCTGGGCGAGCTGGATGAAAAATTCCACCATGTGGGCCGGTGCCTTGATGCCGGAGGGCTGTTTGCCTTTTCTTCCGAAACGATGCCGGAGGAAGATTTCGCTGGTGCACCTTACAAAGTCGGTCCAAAGCAGCGCTTTGCCCATTCAGAACGCTATGTCCGTGAGTTGCTGGATGCCAACCGCATGGACGTGAAGCATTTCGAAATGATCGTGGTACGCACCGACGAGGGTAAACCCATCTACGGTCATCTGGTTCTGGCGCAAAAGCGCCCAAATGCGGACTAAACACCCGGCCCTGCTCTTATCATGATGCCTTCATGCTAAGAGCCTTTATTGGGTGGCGCACATCCAGCCTTGGGGAGATGGACGCAAACTGCGCGCGATTTTCCCCTTTTGCCTGCCCATGTGGCAGCATTTGGCCCTGCGAACAACTCCGGGTAGGCCCGTTCCTGCGTTTCACACATATTTTGTTCTGTTCGCCAACCGAAAGACTCCATTGGCGTCTTGACTTTACACGCACCGCCAAGCACCTTTGTCGGGCAGGAGAACCTATCGCGCTCCTGCAGCCGGACGCGTTTATTGTTGTCTGGCTCAAAGTCAGCGGGAGAGCGTTCGGCCCATCGGGGACCGTGCGCGCCGAAGGAGCAACCGCCTCGGAAACTCTCAGGCACAAGGGACCGCCCGACCAGCGAACTCTGGAAAGCAGCTTAAAGACGGGTCTTTGAAAGGACTGTGTCTTGAAAGCTCACCGAAGGAAGCAGCTGCTCCCAGTCTGTTCCGGCATCGTTGGCTGGAGAGAGAGGGAGCGGGAAATCTCTCAGGTTCTGTGACAGAGGAGGCACCGATGCGAATGGACGCTTCATACAAGGAGCCTTCCACTCAGCACCCGTGCAACCACAGAAGGCCCCTTTCCGAAGACCGGACATGGCCATCTGCAACAGAAAGAGAGACGCTATGGCCGACCTGAGTGGCGCCAAAAAGACACCCCTGTTTGATCTGCATGAAGAACTGGGCGGAAGCCTTGTTGATTTCGCAGGCTATGCGCTGCCCGTGCGCTATCCGGCAGGCATCATGGCCGAACATATCCAGTGCCGCGAAAGCGCGGCTCTGTTTGACGTATCCCACATGGGCCAGGCCCTGCTGCAAGGCCCTGATCATGAGACGACCGCCAAGGCGCTGGAAGCCCTGACCCCGTCTGCCTTTACCAAACTGACTCCGGGGCGCATGCGCTACAGCGTGTTCCTCAACGAGACCGGCGGCATCATTGACGATTTCATCGTGACCCGCCCGGGCGATCCGGCTCTGGACGGCACGCTCATGCTGGTGGTCAATGGCGCCTGCAAGGAAAAGGACTATGCTTTCCTTGAAGCCAATCTGCCAGATGGCATTTCCCTTACGCGTCTTGATGACAAGGCCCTTCTGGCGCTGCAAGGCCCCAAGGCCGTAGACGCTCTCAAACGCCATGCGCCAAAAGCCGATGCCCTCACCTTCATGTCGCAAACACCTGATGCAATCAACGGCGTAGCCATCGGCATTTCGCGGTGTGGCTATACTGGTGAAGACGGGTTCGAGATTTCCTGTGCGGCAGACGAAGCCGAAGCGTTGGCACGCCTGTTGCTGGCAGAGCCTGAGGTCGCACCGGCAGGTCTTGGCGCGCGCGACAGTCTGCGCCTTGAGAGCGGCCTCTGCCTTTATGGCCATGATCTGGATGACAGCATCGATCCGGCTGAAGCCGATCTTGGCTGGGCTATTCAGAAAAGCCGCCGACAGGATAAGGCCTTCCCCGGCTCCGAGCGCATATTGAAGGGACTTGAAGATGGCCCAGCCCGCATTCGCGTTGGCTTGCGCATCATCGGCAAGGCTCCGGCCCGCGAAGGGGCAGAAATTCAGGATACGGATGGCAATGCCATTGGCGTTGTAACCTCGGGCGGCTTTGCACCAACCCTGCAAGCGCCTATCGCCATGGGCTATGTGCCGCCGGCCTTTGCCGAACCGGGCACGAAGGTTACAATTGCCGTACGCAAACGCGCTTTGGAAGCAGAAGTGGCCCCCACGCCGTTTGTTCCGCAACGCTATGTACGCAAACCCTGAGCACCAAATGGGCTCATGTGTCTCTCGGGACCGAGGGAGCCCTTGAACTCAAATAAAACAGCAACAGATAAGCAATTAGCATCATCGCATAATCAAAGGGATCAGAGACATGACCACCTATTACAGCGAAGACCACGAATGGGTTGAAGTCAACGGCGGCGTGGCCACCATCGGCATCACCGATTTCGCACAGAAACAGCTTGGCGACGTCGTTTTCGTCGAACTGCCCGAAGTTGGCAAGGAACTGGAAAAAGGCGACGAAGCCGCCGTGGTCGAGAGCGTCAAGGCAGCCTCCGAAGTCTATGCGCCAATCGATGGCGAAGTCAGCGAAGTCAACGATGCGCTTGAAGAAGATCCGGCACTGGTCAACAGCGACGCGGAAGGCGGCGCATGGTTCCTAAAGGTCAAGATAGCAGACAAGAGCCAGCTTGATGACCTGATGGATGAAGATGCCTACAAGGCCTTTGTTGCCGAACAGGAATAGGGCTTGAAGCCACATCTTAAAAAAGGCACGCAAGGGGATTTCCTTGCGTGCCTTTTTTATTGATTTCCCGATCCGCGCGACCAGCGTACTTGTGGCTAGGGGTCCACAATCGTCATGGATGGATCGGAAAGATCCGGCAATGAAATTGCCTCGTTGAAAACATTGGGCTCGGCATTGGCAAGCAGGGCCAGCACAGACAATTTATGCATTGGACGACCAAAGAGATACCCTTGGAAAGTATGACATTTCTGTTCCTGCAGAAAATGCATCTGCTCTTCGGTTTCCACCCCTTCGGCGATAATTTTCAGCCCCATACCGCGTGCCAGATTGATAATGCCGCGCACCAGCTTGCGGTCTTCTTCCTTGTCTTCAATCTGCTTTACGAAAGAGCGGTCAATCTTGAGAATATCCAGCGGCAGGCTCTTGAGATAGCCAAGGTTGGAATAGCCGGTGCCAAAGTCGTCCATCGCCAGAGAGATGCCTCGCGCCGATAGCTGCGAGAGCATTTTTGCGGCCTTGCGAGTGTCCTTCACATCTACACTCTCGGTGATCTCAAGGGTCAGATAGTTGGGGTCAATGCCGGTCCGCTCAAGCAGCTGTATCAGCTCTGAAGCGAGATTGTCGTTGTTGAGCTGGTGCGGCGAAAGGTTGATCGAGAGATGCAGTTTGAAACCGGATTGATGCCAGTTGACAAGATCTGTACAGGCCTCCCTGAAAATCCAGTCGGACAGAGCGCCGATAAGACCGGCATCCTCAGCGATGTTGATGAAATCCAGCGTTGGGATCTGACCCTGATCGGGGTGGAACCAGCGCACGAGGGCCTCCACGCCGGTGACCTTGCATGTGCCCGATTTCAAATCTGTAGAGACCTGCGGTTGATAATAAACCTCCAATCCATCGCCGCCACATTGCAGCGAATGGCGCAGGTCTGCCTCAAGACAGACCCTGTTCTGGATTGCAACACTCATGCCAGTTTCATAAAGACAATATCTTTGCCGCCCCTGCCTCTTGGCCTCATACAGAGCCAGATCCGCATCGCGTAGCAATTCATCGGCAGAATGGGACAGATCGGGGTAGCGGGAAATCCCCACGGAAGAGGAGATACGGATATCATTGCCCGAGAGTTCAAATGCGGAACTGAGAGCGTCGATCACCTCTCCAACCATCTTTTCGCTGGTGGCAAAGTCTGCCCGTTGTAAAACGGCAAACTCATCGCCTCCAAGGCGGGTCACGATATCGGCTTCGCCGCTGAAGATGGCCGTCAAACGTGCGGCGGCATTCTTGAGCAGGCGGTCTCCCATGGGATGTCCGAAGGTGTCGTTCACATCCTTAAACTTGTCCAGATCAAAGAGGATAAGATTAAGCCCCTCCCCGTGTGCATCGGCATACTCAATAAAGCGGTTCATCTTTTCATTGAGAAACGACCTGTTGCCAAGGCCGGTCAATGCGTCATGCTCGGCCAGAAAGCGTATCCGGGCTTCGCGTCCCTTGATCCGGCTTTCTTCCTTGCGTGCCCGATAGGCTTCTACCCCAAACAGGGTAAGAATGAGCACGCCGC
Organism: Cohaesibacter marisflavi; assembly: GCF_963665895.2. Taxonomy (NCBI): domain Bacteria; kingdom Pseudomonadati; phylum Pseudomonadota; class Alphaproteobacteria; order Hyphomicrobiales; family Cohaesibacteraceae; genus Cohaesibacter; species Cohaesibacter marisflavi. The sequence goes on from NZ_OY762534.1 coordinate 2,405,899, forward strand.
CTGCGGCCGAGCTTACAAGGAGCGTGTCCATAGAGACGAGCGCTGCGTCCAACCGCTTTTGAAGCGTCGAGGCACGCTCGACCCGCGTTTGGGCGATGGCGGCGGCCATACTGGTAATGTCTTCCTCATAAGGGGATAGCGTGTCCTCTATATCCCTGAAAGCTATGAGATTACCCGGCCTGAGCTGCTGGACCAGGGGATCGACCTCTCGCAAGGAGCTGCGCAGATTGATCAGCAAGCTGTTGAATTTTTCATGCTGGGCTTCGGGAACCTCTGCGCCGATGGACGTGATGCTGAACACGCGGCTCCAGAGAATATCGAACCATTTCAGCACCATTTCATGGGAGACACTCTGGGCGGTATCCGGACCTGCACTCACATCCTGCAGTTTTTCCCCAAAGACATATTTGCCTGTTATGCTGCGAAAGCGTCTATATTCCAGCTCCAGCCGAATGCCCTCATCGCGCCCGGAAATCATCTCATAGCTTTGCGAAATCTGTCCGCGCAACCGGTCTACCTTCTGGAACTGTGTCAGCTCCAGAAGCAGCAGTCCAACGACCGAGATCAGATAGGCAATGGCCAAGACTTTGGAATAAAACTTCATTTCACTATCATCTTCTCGATTTGCCAGACGAAACGTGAGGTATATTTGGGATCAAGAAGCGACTCGTCATGGTCAATCGGATAGATGATTCTGATGGGGCCACGGCGGCGAATGCTCAGGTCTCGGCCATCCTGCTTGGTCGCCAGCAGCACGTCATAGTCATAGAAATCCTGAACGGGAATTTCGGTCCGGTAGCCATCCAGCGCGTGCACCTCAATGGTTTCGCCCTTGGCTCCGACATAGACGAGAAGATCCCGCATCAAAACACCGTGCCATTGGTGGGCCTTACTTGAATACACCGTGTGGGTGTTTACCTCACTCAGCCCGATAGCCTCAATCATCGGGCGATCCAGATAAACAAGGCCCTTGGCATTGTGATTTTGAACTGCGCCCGAAATTGTGAGAATGATGGCTTCTTGAGGGTATGGGAGTTCGTCAGCCCAAGCATGGGCAGACAACGCACCCGCACATGCAAAAAACGTTATGGCAATTCCAAAAACAATGCGCTGAAGCAGTCCTATGAAAGACACTGCTCCAGTACCCCGACGAGCCATATGAACACCCCTGTCTTAATTCAAGCAAATCAAACCACAGGGGACATTCACAAATCGTAAAATCGCAGCCGCCTCAAAATTTGAAGCAGGTAAAAGCGCCGCAATTGTCTTGTTATGGTTAATAGTTCGTTAGGGCTACAGGCCATTCGAAGGGGCCTGCCAATATTTCGCCTTTTCAAAAGCCATCATAGCACAAGGGGCCTTGCAAGGCCCCTTTTTCTGGTCGCTCTCTTGCGGCCCTTTGCCAATTTGTCTGATTAGCCTTAGCAGATTATTGCTCGTGCCAGTCTTTCAGGGCATCAATCGTTGCCGGAAGGTCGGCGAGGCGACGCACCACCGTTTCCGCTCCGGCATCCATCAGATGTTCGCCGTGGCCAAGGTAGCTGTGGCTTGCGCCAATGAAGCCGATGACACGCATCCCGGCCTGACAGGCAGCCTGAACCCCATGGGTGCTGTCTTCAATGACGAAGCACTCGGAAGGGTCGGTTTCAAGCACAGTTGCGGCATGCAGGAAGACATTGGGATCCGGCTTTGGCAGCTTTGTCCCTACCTCAACGGCGGAATAGACATAAGGGCGGAAGCGGTCCCACAGATCGACGAGGCGCATATTGGCTTCCAGCCGCTCCATGGCCGTGTTGGAACAGACACAACGCGGATAGTCGAGCTGGTCCAGCATTTCGTGAGCGCCTTCGATCACCTTAAGCTTGTCCAGCTTGCTCGTTGCACGGTCGGTAATCCGTTGTAGGATGTCATGCGGCAGGGAACGTTCGATGTCTTCTTCGATTAGCTGGATGATTTCGGCGTTTGTCATGCCGGCATAGGTGCTGTTATAGGCCTCAAGATCCATATCAAGATCCTCTTCCTTGAAGATCTCGAGACTGGCCTTGGCCCAGATGATTTCCGTATCCACCAAAGTGCCGTCGCAGTCAAAAATCACCAGCATCGTGTCCATCCTCGCAAACTGTCTGTCATATCAAGCCATCCCGTGGCGACCGTCAGCGCTTCGGACAGGCGCCTTGCCACAAGACCTCTCATGTGGACCTTCGTACCGAATACGTCAATGCTCAGGACTGCAATTTGTTGGAAACAGCGTGATCTTGTCCAGCCTTCTTGTCTCTTGAAAGACTCTTCCGCAGGAAAAGCAAGAAGATGATGGCCAGCACTGCGGCCAAGCCATACCATGTGACGGCATATTGTAAATGACTGTTGCGGAAGGTGATGCGGGTCTCCCCGCCTTGTGGCAAGCTGGCAGCCTCCGGGCCCCAAGGCACGCCCTGCCCCTTGACCAGATCGACCCAATAAGGCGCGGTGCGGGTTTCATCCATGCCAAGAAAATCGGCCATTTCCTCAACCTGCCTGACAATCCAGACATTCTTCTGTTCGTCCGTCTTCGGGCTCAGCCAGTTTTTCGGCTCGTCAAAGCGCATGAGGCCGGTGAGCGTTTGGGTGCCTTCCACCAGAGTTTCGGGGCGGCTTTCCCGCTCCTTGAGCTGTTCGGGTACAAAGCCCCTATTGACGATCACCTGCCAGCCATCAGTGGTGACAAAGGGCGTCATGATCATGTAGCCTGGACCGCGAAGGGGCCCGCCTTGCGGATCGTTGAGCGCAAACCATACATGCACTTCGCGAGAATGATCATAGTGACCGGTAAGAAGAACGGGACGATAGACGGCATCATCGCGCGACAGATCGGCCCATTGCTTCGGCCCGGGCGCCGCAACGGGGGACGATGCCACGCGGGAGGAGACATCGGCGATCAGTTGCTCTTTCCATGCGAGCCGCCGCACCTGCCAGTTGCCCAGCGCAATCAGAATGGCAAAGGCGCCTAAGGCCGCGAGGCTGAACAGCACGATTTTCGATCTGGAAATCACTTTTCCTGCACACTCCTGCTCTCTTTATGCTACCTCACCGGAAGGCTACAGGCTTTTGGGCCGCCACGCTATCAGACGTCCGCCGCACGGGTGGAGCAAAGAGGATTTTATCAAGATGCATTCACAGCCAGCCCGCTTTGCCCTGATATTCTTTTCGCTCAATCTGCTATTTCCCCTTGCGGTGCAGATCGGAGTTGCGATCATTGGCTTTTTGGGGCCGGATTTGCGTGGTCTTGCCGTGGCTTTGCCGGTGATTTTCCTGATCAATGTGGCCAATATCAGCCTTGCCTTCTATTACAAGGCATGGCAACGGGTCGCCCTGATGACCATCATGTTTTTCAATGCGATTTCCGTCTTTGCGATGGGGGGATTGTCTTTCTTCACGTCCGTCATAGGCTGGGAGGAGATCGTGCCCGATCTGATCACTCTGCTTCAGCCTTATTGACCACCTCGGCAAGCGGACCATCAAGGCGCTGGCCCTGCTCGGCCTTGGTTTGATATTGCTGGGCGATGAGCGCACCTTTCAGCCAATAAAGAAAAGCAACGCAAAGCAAGGTGGCAACCGGGGCCCAGATAATCGCTTGCAACCAGACCAGCGGCTCGTAAGTAAACTCGGTATAGAGCAGTCCACCGGTAGCGATGAAGCCGACAATCATGATGACAAAGGGCGCAGGACCATCACCACTGTCGATGAAGCCGTAATCAAGGCCGCAAACATCGCACTGGTCCCCCACCTTGAGGAAGCTCTTGTAGAGCTTTCCCTCGCCGCAACGAGGGCATTTGCCAGCAAAGGCCGTGCGAGCAATGCTGCCCTTATAGTCTGACATATTCATCACTCCTGACCATCAGGGGCGCGTTATCCACGCCCCGATGGGAATAGTGCTAATGGGCGATAGTGCCGCCGAAATTGCCCCAGACATAGATGGTGGTGAACAGGAACAACCAGACCACATCCACGAAATGCCAATACCAGGCAGCAGCTTCAAATCCGAAATGCTTTTCAGGGGTGAAATGTCCCTTATAGACGCGGATCAGACAGACGATCAGGAAGATCGTGCCGACGAATACGTGGAAGCCATGAAAGCCGGTGGCCATGAAGAATGTTGCCCCGTAAATACTTTCCTTGAAGGCAAACGGCGCGTGGACATATTCGTAAACCTGCACGGCAGAGAAGACGATGCCCAAAATGATCGTCAGCGCCAGACCCTTCTTCAGCCCTTCCCGGTCATTTTCCAAAAGCGCATGGTGAGCCCATGTGATGGTGGTGCCGGATGCAAGCAGGAGCAGCGTGTTGAACAATGGCAGATGCCAAGGATCGATCACCTCAAGCCCTTCAGGCGGCCAAACCCCGCCCAGAAACTCCGTGCGCAGATATTGTTTTGCTTCATCGGCAAACAGGCTGGCGTCAAAGAAGGCCCAAAACCATGCCACGAAGAACATCACTTCGGAGGCGATGAACAGGATCATGCCATAGCGCAAATGCAACTGCACCACAGGGGTGTGATGGCCTTCCAGAGATTCCTTGACCACATCGCGCCACCAGCCAAGCATGGTGTAGAGCACACCAAGCGTACCGGCGATGAGAATAAGGCCTGTGCCGCCATGAAACAGGGTCACGGCTCCGATTGCCATCACGAAGGCATATACCGACGCGATGATGGGCCACGGGCTGGGGTCTATGATGTGATAATCGTGGTTCTTGCTGTGAGCCTCAGCCATTGTCTGCTCCTCCTCCAAAGCGCGTCAATGTCTTGTCGCTGGTTTCTGTGCTCCCGCGAAGGTTTGCCGCCTTGTCAGCAGGCTCCTTCTCCAGCGGGAAGAATGTGTAAGACAGGGTAATTGTGTCGATGGTCTTGAGTTCGGGATTCTTGTCGATATCGGGATCGATAAAGAAGATCACCGGCATATGGCTGGTCTCGCCTGCCTTGACCGTCTGTTCGGTGAAACAGAAGCATTCCAGCTTGTTGAAATAGGCCCCTGCGGCCTGTGGTGTCACGTTGAAGGTGGCTGTACCAGCCGAAGGGGATGAGCCGGTATTGACCACCAGATAGCTCGCCTCTCCGGTTTCGCCTACCTTGAGGGTGACGGGCTTGGTTTCGGGCCGGAAGGACCAGTTGAGCCCGCCGGAGACATTGGCATCAAAGCGCACCGTCATTTCACGCGCAATCGCAGCGCTCGGGGCGGCATTGGCCGCCTGTGTGGTGCCGCCATAGCCGGTGACCTGACAAAAGAGCGAATAGAGCGGCACGGCAGCATAGGCCATGCCGACCATTATGCCCACAAAGCCCAGCAAGCCATAGGCCAGCCTTAAGTTGGCGCGGGCATTGTCGGCAGGTTTGACCTTGCCATCATTTTCAATGTTGGGCTCGATATGCGCACTCATTGGCAGTTGGTTCCTTCCCCCGGCAGATCACAAAGGACGGTTCATCACGCCCGGCCCCATCTTGACGATGGTGATGGCGTAGAAAATGAGCACCAGCGCTCCCAATGCGAAGGCAATGGCAACCGAGCGTTTGTGCTGACGCTTTTTCTGCTCTTCGGTCAGAGTGACCTTTTCGATGATTTCAGCCATGGGCTTTTTCCTTTGTTGTCTGGTTGCGGGTCTTGCTCTTTGTGAATTTATGAACAGCGCGCCTCAAATCATTGCGGGCAGCGCTTCAAGGCCAATAAGGCGCTCAAAGAGCAAGGTGGCATAAAGCAAAAACAGATAGAGAATGGAGAAACCGAACATCTGTCCGGCAGCCTTTCTGGCGGGGGTTCCCTCGCGAATGAAATAGACCCGCAGGGCAGCACCTACAAACAACAGCCCCAGCGCAATCGACAGGGCGCCATAAGCCACACCGGCAAAGCCGAGCAACGCGGGCATCACGCCGATGGGAGCCAAAAGCACCGAGTAGATAAGAATTTGCGAGCGCGTCACGGCTTCCCCTGCCACCACCGGCAGCATGGGCACCTTGGCGGCGCGATAGTCATCGCTCTTGATGAGAGCCAGCGCCCAGAAATGGGGCGGCGTCCACATGAATATGATGAGGAACAGTGTGATGGATTCGATGCTGACGCTGCCGGTAACAGCCGCCCAGCCGATCATCGGCGGGAAGGCACCTGCGGCACCACCAATGACGATATTCTGCGGCGTGGAGCGCTTCAGCCAGATGGTATAAACCACGGCATAAAAGAAGATGGTGAAGGCCAACAGCCCGCCGGCCAACCAGTTGACCAACAGGCCAAGGATCAGCACAGAGCCGAAAGACAGCGTCAGCCCGAAGCCGAGCGCTTCGCCCGGCGTGATGCGCCCTGAGGGGATGGGCCGGTTGGCCGTGCGCTTCATCACGGCGTCGATATCGGCGTCATACCACATATTGAGCGCGCCGGATGCGCCACCGCCAATGGCAATGCACAGAATGGCGATGAGGCTTTCCAGAGGATGCAGACTACCGGGGGCAACCATGAGACCGACCAGAGCCGTGAAGATCACCAGAGACATCACCCGCGGCTTCATGAGGGCAATATAGTCGCGCACCTCCGCTCCGCTGAAATCGGCGCCGAAATCCGTGCGGGTGATGGCGGTGGCGGTCAGGGCCTGTTTGCTCTCGGTCTGGTCCACTAGGGTCATGGTCTTTCTCCTGGGTCTCTCCCGGACAGGTTTCAGCCTGCCTGCTTGTTCTGGGTCCTTTGATTTCTCTGTCTTCTTGGCTTTCTTGCTACTCTTCTTTTTGCTTCTGGCCTTCTAAAGGTCTTATCGATGAGCAAGCGGGGGGCGAGGCGCCAGAGTTCGAATGATCAAACCCTGGCTGCGGGCCTCCTCGCTGGCCTTTCTGCCCTAGCGAATGCGGGGCAATTCTTCCCATTGGTGGAATGGTGGTGGCGAAGACAGCTGCCATTCGAGCGTATCTGCCCCCTCACCCCATGGATTGTCCTCGGCCTTGCGCTTTTTGGCGAAGGCTTCAAAGACGCAATAGAGGAAAATGACAACGCCAACGAAGGTGATGTAATAGCCATAGCTGGAGATAGCGTTCCAACCGGCATAGGCGTCCGGATAGTCGGCATAGCGGCGCGGCATGCCTTGCAAGCCGAGGAAATGCTGCGGCATGAAGACAAGGTTGACGCCAACAAACATCACCCAGAAATGCAGCTTGCCGAGGGTCTCGTTATACATGATGCCGAACATTTTCGGGAACCAGTAATACCAGGCCGCAAAGATCGCAAACACCGCACCCAGCGAGAGCACATAGTGGAAATGGGCCACCACATAATAGGTGTCATGCAGGGCCCGGTCGAGACCGGCATTGGCCAGCTGGACGCCCGTCACGCCTCCGATGGTGAAGAGGAAGATGAAGCCCACGGCCCACAACATCGGCGTGCGGAAGGAAATCGATCCGCCCCACATGGTGGCAATCCACGAGAAGATCTTGATGCCCGTGGGGACCGCAATGACCATGGTCGCGAACAGGAAGTAGGCCTGTGTGTCCACATCCAGTCCCACCGTATACATATGGTGCGCCCAGACGATGAAACCGACAACGCCAATGGCCACCATGGCATAGGCCATGCCCAGATAACCGAAGATCGGCTTTTTTGAGAAAGTGGACACGATGTGCGAGATGATGCCAAAGCCCGGCAAGATCAGGATATACACTTCCGGATGGCCGAAGAACCAGAACAGATGCTGGTAGAGCACCGGATCGCCGCCACCGGCCGGATCAAAGAAGGACGTGCCGAAGTTACGGTCTGTCAGCAACATGGTGATGGCACCGGCAAAGACCGGCAGGCTGAGAAGCAGCAGGAAGGCAGTGACCAGCACGGACCATGCAAACAGCGGCATCTTGTGCAGGGTCATACCCGGCGCACGCATGTTGAAGATGGTGGTGATGAAGTTGATCGCACCCAGAATGGATGACGCGCCTGAGATATGCAGCGCGAAAATCGCCAGATCCATTGCCGGACCGGGATGGCCCAATTTGCTGGAAAGCGGCGGATAGGCTGTCCAGCCACCACCAAAGCCGGTTCCACCCGGAGGCCCTTCCACAAACAGCGAAATGATCAGCAGCAGGAAGGACGGCGGCAACAGCCAGAAGGAAATATTGTTCATGCGCGGGAAGGCCATATCCGGCGCACCGATCATGATGGGCACGAACCAGTTGCCAAAGCCACCAATGAGCGCAGGCATCACCATGAAGAAAATCATGATCAGGCCATGGCCCGTGGTGAACACGTTGAACAGGTGCGGATCGGAGAAGAATTGCAGTCCCGGCTCCTGCAGTTCAAGCCGGATGCCTCCGGACAACAGCCCACCGACGATCCCTGCCATGATGGCAAAGATCAGATACATAGTGCCGATGTCCTTGTGGTTGGTCGAATAGACCCAGCGTTTCCAGCCCGTTGGAATGGCATGCGCATCACCATGCGCATTTGGGGCAGTGGTTACAGACATTGCGTTTGCTCCCTTGTGCGTTGGCGCTATTGCGCGGCCAGTTTCAGGTTTGATTGCGGATAAAGATCGGCCCGAAGTGCCTTGTTGGCCTCAAAGACGTCGTCGGCTGCAGCAGTCAGCCAGTCTTGATACTGCTCCTCGCTGACCACACGCACAGCCAGCGGCATGAAGGCGTGATCCTTGCCGCATAGCTCTGAGCATTGGCCATAATAGATGCCTTCTCGCTCGGCCTTGAACCATGTTTCGTTGAGGCGACCGGGTACAGCGTCCATCTTCACGCCCATGGATGGCATGGCGTAGGAATGGATAACATCGGCTGAGGTGATTTGCAGACGCACGACCTTGTTCACGGGCACGACCATTTCGTTATCCACGGCCAGAAGACGCGGCTCGTTGGTGCCTTTCTCTGTACGTTCTTCATCGCTCAGCATCAGGGAATCGAAGCTGACCCCTTCGAAATCGGGATATTCATAGCCCCAATACCACTGATATCCGGTCACCTTGACGGTAAGGTCAGCAGGCGGGACTTCCATCTGCTTATAGAGCAGGCGGAAAGACGGCACTGCCAGAACCATGAGAATGAGGATCGGCACAACCGTCCATGCCACTTCAAGCAAGGTGTTGTGCGAAGTCTTGGACGGGTTCGGATTGCTCTTGGCGTTGAACCGGATCATGACGATCGCCAGCAGAATGGCGACAAACAGAACGATCGGAATGACGATCCAGAAGGTAAAGCTACCGAACCAGTGCACATCTTCCATTACGGGAGAGGCCGCCGCTTGCAAGCTGGCACCCCAGCTGGTCGGCTGAGAAGCCTGCGCCGCTCCATTTCCCGACAATATCCACGCTGCAGCAACAGCAAGCAGTGCCAGACAATCCCGACCCACTGCGATCAGATGTCTGCAGCTTTGGCTATCTGTGTTGATACCCTCTTTGGCAATCACCACGTTCGATCCTCCTCATGTCGATCCTCTTAACCGCCCTGCTGCCCTAAAATGGCCAGATTGGCAGTGTGATCTGTCTACTCTTCCGAGTTTGAACGCGGTTTGCCCTTAAGCCTGTGGTCTCGCTTTTCTACCGTCAGTCTGAAACGGTGCGCTTCAACTGCGGTTTTAACCTGAGGCGTTTACAACTGCGTCAATCTGAAATTTGATACAGATCAAGTCTTCATCCATTCAGACACATGCGACCGTCTGTCGCAACCTCTGCACATAGTCCATTAGTGCGACATCCTGCCCCACTTGGCGAATTAAGCTTTATTATTCAAAAATATCCACATAAGGTTTTAGGCGTAGGGGCGCTTATTCGGCTAAATATCCCCAATATTTTATTGCCACAATTCCGGCTTAGAGCTGTCATTGAGTGCATTTCCAAGACATGGGTATGACGAATCAGGCAAATAGATTACTGATTGCGTTAACCCCAATTCAGGCCCCTAAGAGCGATAGTCATGGTGACATCTTCAATGACCCCAAAGCACGCCCCGGATCGTTTCTTCCCTAAGCTTCAGCATGGCGTTCTGCTTGTTGCAGCCCTTTTTATGGCATCTCTCATGGCCGTCGGCTTTTCGACCAGTGATGCAAATGCCCAAGGGGCTGTGCGTTCCCAGCATGGTGATTGGGAAATCCGCTGCGATACGCCTCCGGGTGCTCCGTCTGAGCAATGCGCTCTGATGCAATATGTCACCGCATCTGATCGCGACAATGTGGGCCTGACGGTGATCGTTCTCAAAACCGCTGACAAGTCGGCACGTATCCTCAGGGTATTAACACCGCTTGGCGTGTTGCTGCCCCATGGCCTTGGCCTGCATGTGGACGATACCGATGTGGGCAACGCCGGTTTCGTGCGCTGCCTGCCACAGGGCTGCATCGCTGAAGTCATCATGGACGACAAATTGCTCCAGCTACTCGAGGGTGGCAAGACGGCAACCTTCATCGTCTTCCAGACGCCCGAAGAAGGCATCGGCATTCCCATCGAGCTCAATGGCTTCAAAGCAGGCTTTGAAGCGCTAAACTGATTGCCTCTCCGGGCCAGAATTTTCTAAGGCTTGGAGATCAGACTAAACGGTTTGCATGACACAGGACGCTCACAAGCAAAGATATGAGGGACGGTGCCTTTGTGGCAGCGTCTCTTTTGTTATTGAGGCCGTTTTTGATGGGTTCTTTCTGTGCCACTGCTCCCATTGCCGCAAGGGGTCTGGCTCGGCCCATGCATCCAATCTGTTCAGCAGCACAGCAACGCTCACATGGCTGAGCGGAGAAGAGATGGTTTCGCACTATCAAATACCCAACAGCCGACATGCTCGCAACTTCTGCAAGCAATGTGGCTCTCCCCTTCCCCGTATCGTCAGGGCAAAAGATGACGAGGCGGAGACTGATGGTGGTTTGGTGGTCCCGGCGGGCTGTCTGGATACGCCATTGCCCCTGCTCCCGACCGCTCATATCTTCACGGGCTCACGCGCAGACTGGGATCATGAACTGGAAACAATTCCGCAGTTTGAAGATTTTCCGCGCTAAAGGCGGCGCAGTTCAACAAGCGGTGCGCTCAATGCAAGCGATGCACCGAGCCGGAGGATTGATCGTCGCGCTCATTGCGACCACCCTCAATGACCCTTGCCGCGCCGCGCCAGCGGTTGGCCACCGCCCTGAAGCCGGATACTTCCACCATGCCCTGCGAACGAAAGCCCATCAGGGTGCGGATCTTTTCGGCTTCTTCCTCTGAGGGGAAAGCCCCAAAGGCGGGCAGGCTATCACCATTTTCCAGAACCGGATGGATCTCGATCACGGTTTCGTCGGTCGCCCAGTTGGGGCGGTGAAATTCCAGAATGGAAATATCGGTAAAGGGTGTCCGCTTGGCGCGACGACGAAACAGCCAATCGCGCGTGGTCTGGATCACCTGCTGGCTTTCAAGGTCGAGCCGCGTTTCCCGCGCCTCGCCCAGAATGGCCGAGAGCAGGAAGAACGCGCCCCCCACGCCCCCCATCAGGCCCAGAATGGTGTAGGGAATAAGCACCCAGCTGAAACTGTTCCATTGAGGCGCAACAAGCAAGGCATAGGGCAACAGCCAGAGCACGGCACCGAACAGCCCAATCATCACGCGCACAGGCAGCGGATAATGGTTGCGGAAGAGGAAGGGATCATCCTTGACCTTGGTGCCGGTGTTGATGCCGCAGCTTTTCATCGTGCCTCCCTTGCCCGAGCGATGCTCTATTCAGGCAGCCTATCGCTCTATGCCATAATCCATCGGCGTCCGGATGGAGCGATGGAAGCGGAGTTTCTTGAGATACTCAATCGGATCTTTCGGCGTCACCTGCGCCCCTTCAGGCACGTTCAGCCAATCATATAGGCGCGTTAAGTGGAAGCGCAAGGCGGCCCCTCGCGCCAGAAGCGGCAGGGCGTTATATTCCTCAAGCGAGAGCGGACGCACAGACTGATAGCCCTTGAGCATGGCTCTGGCCTTGGTCACGTTGAACATGTCGTCCGGTTCAAAGCACCAGGCATTGAGACAAATCGCGATGTCATAGGCCAGAAGGTCGTTACAGGCAAAGTAGAAGTCGATGATGCCCGACAAGGCGCCGCGCAGGAAAAAGACATTGTCGACAAAGAGGTCTGCGTGAATGACCCCTTTGGGCAGATCCTTGGGCCAGTGAGCCTCAAAATATTCCAGTTCCTTCTCGATTTCGTTCTGAAGCCCTTTTTGCACTTCATCGGCGCGGTTGGCGCACATGGCAAAGAGCGGGCGCCAGCCACCGACGGACAAGGCATTGGCCCGTTCGATTTCGAAGCCCTCACCGGCCTTGTGCAACTGGGCCATGGCAACGCCAAGCTGCTCGCACTGCTCGACAGAGGGGCGACGCACCCACATACCATCAAGGAAAGTCACCATGGCAGCAGGGCGTCCGGCCAGATGGCCAAGGGCCTTGTCCTCACGATTTTTAAGAGGCGTCGGGCAATTGAAACCACGCTCGGACAGATGCTCCATCAGCCCCAGAAAAAAGGGTAGATCGGACGGGTTCACCCGCTTTTCATAAAGCGTGAGAATATAGGGGCCGGTTTCGGTCTGCACGAGGAAGTTCGAGTTTTCGACGCCCTCCGCAATGCCCTTGTAGGATGTGAGCGCGCCGACATTGTAGCTGTCGACAAATGCGCTCAATTCTTCATCGCTGACTTCCGTATAGACCGCCATATCGGTCCCCTTTCAACTTGTCTTCTCTATTGTCTTTTCTTTGACCACCGGGCCCTTGGCCCGGCTTCGCCATGTCAGTTTACCTGCTCGGCCTATCTCACCGGCTCCGCTCTGGGGCCTTCTTCCAGCACACCGGCGGCAATCGCTGCTTCGCGCAATTCGCGCGGGATGTTGAAGACCATGTCTTCATTGGCGATCCTGATCACTTCCACAGACACTTCATAGCGCTCAGAGAAGGCATCAATCACTTCTTCCACCAGAATTTCAGGCGCAGATGCTCCGGCCGTGATGGCCACCGAAGAAATATCGCCAAGACTATCCCAATCGATGTCGGCGGCGCGTTGCAGTAGCAGAGATTGCCGACAGCCGGCCCGTTCGCCCACTTCGCGCAGGCGTTTGGAGTTTGAGCTGTTGGGCGCGCCCACCACGATCATCACATCGGCACGCGGAGCAACTGTCTTGACCGCTTCCTGCCGGTTGGTGGTGGCGTAGCAGATGTCATCCTTGTTCGGCCCCTGAATGTTGGGGAAGCGCGCCTTCAGCGCTTCAACGATGCCTGCGGTATCATCGACCGAGAGGGTCGTCTGGGTGATCCATGCCAGATTGTCCGGATCCTTTGGCTCAAGGCTTGCGACATCCTCGACAGTTTCAATCAGCTTGACCACATTGTCAGCCAACTGGCCCATGGTACCGATCACCTCAGGGTGTCCGGCATGGCCGATGAGCACAACCTCATGACCGCGCCTGTCATGCAACATGGCTTCCTTATGCACCTTGGAGACCAGCGGACAGGTGGCATCGAGATAAAAGAAATTGTTCGCCTTTGCCGCTGCGGGCACCGACTTGGGCACACCATGGGCCGAGAAGATGACCGGCTGTTCGGTCTGGGGGATTTCGTCCAGCTCTTCCACAAACACGGCGCCTTTGGCCTTCAGGCTCTCAACGACATATTTGTTATGGACGATCTCGTGACGCACATAGACGGGGGCCCCGAAGGTCTGGAGCGCCAGATCCACGATCTGGATTGCCCGGTCGACACCGGCGCAAAAGCCACGCGGTGCACATAGCAGAATTTCCAGGGGCGGTTTCGTCTCGCTCATACTGTCCTTACCTTCGATGTGTTTGCATTCAAATCGATATGGGCTCTAAGGGATATGAAGAGTGTGTACCGACCGATGTCAAGGCACGATGAATTGGAAAATCCGATCCAAAGCCATTTCTTGGCAAAAGTTGATGGAAAATTCAGTCCCGATCAGGCAAGAAAATGCTGAATCGAGGTAATTTGGCAGCTTGGATGAATTGCAAAAGCCAGATTGCCGGTTATTATTCGCATTGGCCGTATTTTTGCTGTAAGTCTGGGCCAAATAGGGCACGGGTTGGCTTGAGTCGCACATGGTGATCGCCTTTTCCGAGCTTGATGTGACGCGTAAAGAAAGAGTGGATGATGTCGGTGTCTTTTTCCAATATCTGCAAACTGGCCGCCATGAGCGCCTTGGGGCTGGCGCTATCGGGCTGTGCAAGCGGACCGGGCGGCTTGAAAATGCCAAGCTTTGGCAGCAGCAATTCTGATGCGCCACAGGCCGCATCGACAGCCCCTGCCGCACCGGGCGTAACGTCCAGCGCACGGGATGTTGCCAATGCAGGCACCATCGTGGACAGTACGACCAATCTCATTCTCAACAACGCCAAGAAGATCAACGGCTATTGCCCGTCGGTGAGCATTCTGGGCGATACCAACGTTTATCAGAATTATGCAAGGGGCGGCGAAGGCAACCCCAATATGCTGATCCATCAGGCCAACATCACCCAAACCGCGCGCGAATGCACCGACATGGGCGCGGAGATGTATATCAAGGTCGGCGTCGCCGGTCGTGTGTTGGGCGGGCCGAAGTCCGGCGAGAAGGACAAGGCGGTTCTGCCGTTGCGTATTGTCGTCAAGCAGAAAGACAATGTGCTCTATTCAAAGCTGCACAAGGTGCCTGTAATGCTTGCGCCGCCGGATCGTTCGGGCCTGTTTGCCAAGGTAGATGAAGCGATTGCCATTCCCATGCCGCAAGAGCGAAATGTGCAAATTCTGGTCGGCTTCGATTCCGGCAATAAATAAGCAGACTAATGGATGCGCATAGCCTTGGCGATGCGCGTTCTACGATGCTTCGGTAGGGTTATGTCTCCGGCATCGTCTTTTTCAGCTCTTCGATGAAGCCGGGCACGGCGCGCGGGTCAACTGAAGCCTCGCGCACCAGTCTGTCAAAATGACTGGTCAACGAGCTGACGCGTGCGCTTTCCCGAAAGGCGATGTAAAACTCTCCGATATAGACCACAGCCAGCTTCGGGCCGAAGATGGAAACCGGAGCGCTGTAGATCTGGCGCGCGTCAAAGAGAAAGAGCCGCAGGCGCGGATACAACTCCTCGCACATGCGCGCAATGAAGCACAGCTGCTCTAGCCGCACCTCCCGGGACAAACCTGCATAATAGGCGCTTCCCGCCGCCAAGGCTCTCAGCTCATGCTGCGGCATGGCGATTTCATAATCCGACTGCCCTGACCTGAGCCACGAAAACAGCTCCTGCATCGCTTCGATGGCCAAGGCGGAAGCATGATCAAACGCGCTTGCATATTCCCATTTCAGCATCGCCTCGGTCTTCAACATATCGGGCAAAGTGGCGGGCACATGGCGCAATTTGTAACCGGCGGCTTCCTTGTGCCAGTCCAGTATCTGTGCATCCGCAGCACTGCGTTCTGCCGGACTGAGAGCAAAGCTGGACGCCAGCACATCGCCGGGGCGCTCTGGCCGATCTGTCAACCCGAGCAGCCAATCTGTGCTGACGCCCAACGCAGTCGCGGCATCGGCAGCCAACTGCGCATTGGGTAGGCGGGCAAGATCAGGCTTGAGCAATTGCCCGATGGTGGAACGATCCACATGGGTTGCACGGGCCAGCGCGCTGCGCGACATGCCACACAGATCCATCGCCGCCAGCAGGCGCTCGCGGAACAGGGTCGCCCGGTCTCGTCTGTCCATTTCCTTCCCCATTGGTGACTTTTATCTGCAAAATGCATTTTATGCAGCAAAAGCACCGAATGTCCAATCTTCCTTTGACAAGGTAGAAAGGGTTATGGCGCTTCGCGCTCTTACTATTCAATTTTGACTTGATTTCAATCGGTTGGCGCGTGATACGCCTCACCGCAAGGCGTTGCTTTGCCTCATCAGGCGTTGCGACCCCGCGCCCTATTCATGGGACATATTTAAGGAGAGACGGATGGATACAAGAACAAGAACCATTGCCAAGGCTGTGAGCTGGCAGATCCTCGGGCTCTTTTCCATGACCCTCGTGGGCTATCTGTTCACCCGCTCCTTTGCCGCGAGTGGCGGCATTGCCCTCGCCTCGGCGCTGACCAGCTTTGTCTTTTATTGCTTCCACGAGCGGGTATGGTCGCGGGTGCGTTGGGGGCGCATTTACGAGCAGAGCTCGAGAGGCCTGTAACCCCTTCTATAAACGCCCCTCCCCGAAGAAAGCGTCTGCTTTAGGCTTCGTCCGGATCGGCATCTTCGGCAACAGCGGCCTTGATGCGAGTGACGATCTCTTCAGCCGCTGCGGAGCTTTCGAAAATGCCAGCATGGAGCAGAACACCACCATTCACATCCATCATTTCAATCTCCGCTTCGTCGCTGCCTGGGGTCCGGCCCTTCTCCCCTGCCGGATGAACATGAAAATCGGAAATGCGGACAAATGGGACGATGAACGGACGAGAACGCCCCAGAATGGAAGCCGATGTCTGGCGCATCTGGCGCTTTTCAAAATCAAAATCGATTTGCCGTGACCAGCCCATGATGCCCTGCGAGGCAAAGGTCCAGCCGAAACCGAAGGCCGTGAAGGCCACAATCAGCACCGCCATAAAGAGATAGGCATTCTCGCCATCAAAAGAAAAGCCGAAGATCACATAGAGCGCCAACAGCAGCAGAACGATACCAACCACCGCCTTGATTGCGCGGGTCGTGCCTGCAATATGATTTCTGATCGTGGTGATGTGCGGATTGTCCTTGCGCATGAGCCTTGGGGTCTCTCTGATTATAGTTGACTATAGACCACATAAAGACTGTATAGCGAGAACATGGTCAAGCCGCAAAAAACGGCAAAGGAGCCAAGATCTTTCGCCTGACGGGCAAATTCCGCGAAATCATTGGTGAGATGATCCACCAGAACTTCCACAGCCGTGTTGAGAGCCTCCAGCGCAATGGTTAGCAGGAACAGGAATGTCAGAATGGCAAACTGCTCCGGCGTGGCACCGACAAGACCATAGATCACCAGCAAGACTACAAAAAAGATGCATTCGGCTTGCGCTGCTGTTTCATGAAACAGCCTTATACAGCCAGCGTAGGAATATTGCGCGGCTTTCATGACATGCAGGAAATGCTTCATTGGGTGCTTGCTCTCATGTTGATCTGCGGGCTTTCGATGCGACGGTTTCTGCGCATGGCACTTGGGTGCTCAGGCTCGGGCAATGTTTCACTTGATTGGTGTGACAGAGAGATGACGCCTCCCTGTCAGCATGGGCCGGATGGCAGTAAAAAGCCGGGGATAGAGCCCTCTTCCATCCAATAAAGCAGCCAAATCGTGTAAACACAATTCAATACACTTGGAAATTGCCACCCCAACCACCCCGTCGCGTGAGGGATTCGCCATGAAACGCGCTTTATGTTCTGTATGGTCTGGCCTATGCCTCCTGCTCGCTGCTTGTGCCAACGGAGGGCAAACTGGCATGGTTGAGGATGTCACCTCCATTACCGACGTGCGTCATGTGGAGCTTGACGGACAGGCCTATCGCATCATGGAAAATAGCGAAAAACACACCATCACAACAACGCCGCCCCTTGGCACTGCCTTCAAGGGCGGGCTGATCAACGGGCTGGCGCTGGGCATGGCCAACGTGTTGCCGGGCAAGGCGCAGCATTATAAGGCGGCACGGAAATATCTTGATGAAACGGACCGGGCCGAGTGCTCGATCAAGAGCGGCTTTCTGGTGGTCGAGCCGCGCTATCGTTTCCTTTATGTATGCCCGCAAGAAGAAGAAAAGTCAGGCGCAACCGGTATTGGGCGTCAAAGCTGACCACGAAGGATCGTTTGACACTCAGCTACGCGAAAAGAGCCGTTCAATGTCGCTCAGCTTCAATTCCACATAGGTGGGGCGGCCATGGTTGCATTGGCCGGAATGCGGCGTGGCTTCCATTTCGCGCAAAAGGGCATCCATTTCTTCCGCGCGCAATCGGCGACCAGAACGGACAGAGCCATGACAGGCCATGGTGGCGGCCACATGCAGGATTTTCTCTTCCACGCGGGACGTCTTGTCCCATTCAGCCAGATCATCGGCGATATCTCGCACCAAGCGCTCTATGTTGGGCTTGCCCAGAATGGCAGGAGTTTCGCGCACGGCAACGGCTCCCGGTCCGAAACTTTCCAGTGTCAGACCGAGACGTTCTAACTCTTCTGTCGCCCCCAGAAGGCGCTCGACATCATCTTCTTCCATTTCCACCACATGGGGAATGAGCATCCCCTGCCGGGCGATGCCCTTTGCGGCAAGGGATGCCTTGAGTTTTTCATAGACCAGACGCTCATGCGCGGCATGCTGGTCGACGATGACGAGGCCATCCTCTGTCTGGGCGATGATGTAATTCTCGTGGATCTGCGCCCGCGCTGCGCCCAAGGGTCTGCCAAGGGCGGCAGGATCGGGTAGGCTATCGTTGGCGCGGGCATCGGCCGAAGGGGTAGAAACATCGGCCATACGTCCTTGCATCTCGGGCATCCCAGACATTAAAGGCGTGCTTTGGGCCAGCGAGGATTGAGCAGGCGGCGCGGTGAAGCCATCCTGTGGTCGCTCCTGCATTTCCTGCAAGGGCGCCCCCTCTTCGCTCTCGGACGAGGGCTGCTCTTGGGTTGCTGTCTGTGGCGCATAGACGCTCTGGCGCCAATCCCAGTTGAGTGGTTTGGCAGGTTGGTAGGATGACACTGGCCGATTGGCAGGTGAGGAAGCACTCACGCCTTGTCCTCCGCCAGAAAGCACAGCGTTGCCTGCTTCTGTTGCCCGCACACCATCGGGACGCAACGCGGCCAGCGTAGCCGAGCCGCCGGTGTTGGTTGCCCTGTGGCCTGCGGCGGCAATTGCCTGACGGATGGCTCCAACCACCAGGCCGCGAATATGCCCTGCATCGCGGAAGCGCACATCTGCCTTGGTGGGATGCACATTGACGTCGACCTCATGGGGATCAAGGTCGATAAACAGCACCACACAAGGGTGGCGGCCACCGAAAAGATAGTCCGCATAAGCGCCGCGGATGGCCCCCAGCATCATCTTGTCGCGCACTGGGCGGCCATTGACAAAGACAAACTGCTGCAGGCTGTTGGCACGGTTCAGTGTCGGCAGGCCAGCAAATCCCGTCAGGCGGACGGTGTCGCGCAGAGCGTCGATCTCCACCGCATTGTCGCGGAAGGCCTTGCCCATCACCTGCCCCATACGCACCAGATGGGCATCGGGACCGTTGACATTGGCGTAATCCAGCCGTGAGCGGTCTTCACCTGTCAGCGTAAAGCGCACCTTGGGGTTGGCCATGGCAATGCGCTTGATGACTTCGGAAATGGCCATATTCTCGGCGCGGTCACTCTTGAGAAATTTCAGCCTTGCTGGGGTCGAGAAGAACAGATCCTTCACATCGATCCGCGTTCCGATATTGAGTGCTGCAGGCTTGAGCGCCCTCTCGCGCCCTCCTTCCACGGCAATCTCCCAGGCGTGGGATTCTGAAGCATGACGCGAGGTGATCCCCAGCCGGGCAATGGAGCCGATGGAAGGCAGCGCTTCACCACGGAAGCCCAGATGCCGAATATCCATCAAATCATCCGGGTCCAGCTTGGATGTGCAATGCCGCCGGACAGCCAATTGCAAATCATCCCGGGTCATGCCGAGCCCATTGTCCACCACGCGAATGAGATTCTTGCCACCACCGGCGGTGATGATCTCGATCCGGTCGGCCTGCGCATCGATGGCATTTTCCACCAGTTCCTTGACGACGCTGGCCGGCCGCTCAACCACTTCGCCTGCGGCGATCTTGTTGATGGTGGCTTCGTCCAGCTGTTTGATAATGGTGGAACTGTCACTCATAAAGGGTCACACATGTTGTAGAGAGCGGGCATCAGAATCAGTGCCCCTGTTTCCTTAAGCGCGGAGGATGCCACAGACGGCCGAGCGCTTCAAACGGCTTTCCCTCTCGCTGGTTTTGGCGCAATTCCTTGAGGAATTTTTCCTTCTTTTCCGCATCTTGCCGATTAGGCATTGCAGCTATGCATACCAAGCCGACGAGCTGTGCACATCTGGGAAAATATAATAAAAACAGCGTATGTAATACTACTTGGTGTCTTGCATTGCGATCCAAGAGGTCTACTTTGGCATTCAGGAGGAGAAATAGTTTCAATGAAGTGCAATTAAGGATATTGCCATGCTTAACAAGATTCTCACTCTGATGCGTGAAAACGAAGGGATGACCATTCATGAGGTTGCCAGCAAGCTGAGCGTTTCGTCCGAGGCTGCGCTGGATTACGAACTCGGCAAGGTTCGTCCGACACCAGAGATCATCAAGAAATATTCCGAGATTTTCGGCGTCCCGGTTTCCTCAATCATGTTTTTCAGCAAAGAAGATGACGACGGAATTCTGTCTACTGAATCCCGCATGTTCTTCGCTGACAAGATGGTTACACTCGTCGAAAGGCTCATGCAGTCCCGAGGTCACAAGCGGGCGCATTCTGCCTGACAATCCGTCCGATAATCAGTCGATCCGACTTTCTTTAAGCCCCTTCCCCTGATTGTTCTGCTGTCTTCCAACCCTTTGGGTTTCACTCTCTTCGCGATTGGAAGAAGAACTTGAGAAGTTCAGCACTCTGCCGTTCACTGATGCCGGAATAAACCTCCGGTGCATGGTGGCATATTGTCTGGTTATAAAGCCGGGGACCGCTTTCGACAGCGCCGCCCTTGATGTCTGCAGCGCCATAATAGAGGCGTCTGATGCGGGCAAATGATATGGCGGCCGCACACATGGGACAGGGCTCAAGGGTAACATAGAGATCGCAGTCTGGCAGGCGCTGGCTTCCAAGCTTTGCGCAAGCTTGACGGATTACCAGGATCTCGGCGTGGGCCGTAGGATCATTGTCCGCAATGGTCCGGTTACCGGCCCGCGCCAACACCTCCCCGTCATGCACCAATATGGCTCCGATGGGCACCTCGCCGCAGCTTTCGGCCTTGCGGGCTTCTTCCAGCGCCATTTCCATGAAACTTGCCTTGCGCTCATTTACCGTTTCAGAAGGCCCTGCGCCGGCTGTGGGATGCTCCATGCCAGTTCCCTTTGCTCGCTTTTACTCGTTTTTGCCGGGTTTGTTAGTCCTACCGACAAAATCTGACAGCTATGCATGAGAGGCAAGTCTTTTCTTCTCGCCTTTTCTCAGGGAGTTGTGGTAAAGGCTTTCGCCATGGAACGCAAATCTGCTCAAAATGGACCCCGTTCTGCCGACGCGACGTCGCCAGAAGGCTCCGAAAATGCGCGCCGGGATGGCGCCCATCGCAACAAATCCGCATCAGGCTCTTTCAAGGGCGGCATGCGCAAAGGTGGCTCTAACAAATTCGGCGACAAGTTCGCTGGCAAATCCGGAGGCAAATTCTCCGGCAAAAAGGGCTTTGGCAAGAAGCGCGACGATAGAAGCGCTGACCGCAAGGAAGGCTGGTCGCCGAGCGTGGATGCTCGCCGCGAGACCCCTCAAGAGAGAAGCCTGCGCCAGACTGGAGATCGCCCAGACCGCAGTGACCGCAGCGACCGTCCGGCTCGCAAGGATCGCGGAGACTGGAACAATCGTGGTGACCGCAACGAGCGGCGCAGCGACGATCGGCGCGGCAACGGCCCGCAACGCGAAGGCGGTTTCGACAAGGGACGCCGTTCTGCTGGAGGCGGAGCTGGTGGCTTCAAGGGCAAGAGCTATGCCTCATCCCCGCGCATGAGCGGACAGAAATTCTCCAAACCATCAGACGACAGACCCAAAGGCCCGGCTTACACCCCGCCTACGCGCGCATTGGAAGAAGGCGAACGCATCGCCAAGATCATGGCACGCGCCGGTCTTTGCTCACGCCGCGATGCTGAAACATGGATCAAGGAAGGCCGCGTTTCCGTCAATGGTAAGGTGCTGGATACCCCAGCGGTCAACATCCATACCAAGGACAAAGTTCTGGTCGACGGCGCGCCATTGCCAGTGCGTGAGCGCACGCGCCTGTGGCTCTATCACAAGCCCAAAGGTCTGGTGACCACGACCTCCGATCCGGAAGGACGGCCAACCGTCTTTGAAAAGCTGCCGCAGGGCCTGCCACGGGTCATCACCGTGGGACGTCTTGATATCAATACCGAAGGCCTGTTACTGCTGACAAACGATGGCGGCCTTGCACGTGTTCTCGAACTGCCAACCACCGGATGGCTTCGGCGTTATCGCGTGCGTGCCTATGGCCGGGTGACGCAGGCCCAATTGGACACACTGGCCGATGGCATTGCGCTGGAAGGCGTGCTCTATGGCTCGATTGATGCGCAGCTTGAGCGCGAGGTCGGAGACAATGTCTGGATCACCGTGGCACTGCGCGAAGGCAAGAACCGAGAAGTAAAGAAGGTACTCGGCCATCTAGGGCTTGATGTGAACCGTCTGATCCGTGTCTCCTATGGCCCGTTCCAGCTTCTGGATCTGGATGAAGGCAAGGTGCAGGAAGTCCGAGGCCGCATCCTGCGAGATCAGCTTGGTGAACGCCTAGTGGAAGAGGCCGGCGCCGATTTTGATGCTCCAATTCTCACGGAAGTCCCCAAGGAAGAGCCCAAGCAGGAAAAGAAGGACGACCGCAAGAAGTCAGGCGGCGCCAAGGGTGGCTATCTTTCTGCCAAGGAAGGCGCACGCGTGATTGCCGGTCAGAAAGGCGCCAAGAAGCGCTTTGATGATGATGATCGCGGTGATCGCAGAGGACGCCCGGATCGCGGAGACCGTCCTGATCGCGGAGACCGTTTTGCCAAAGGGGATCGCCCAGACCGTGGCGATCGCAGAGATCGCCGTGATGGCGATGATCGCGGTTATGATCGGCGGGACAAGCCAAGCTATAACGCCATCCCTTATGCCGAACGCAAGCCGTTTGACCCAAGCGCACCACGCCGCACAAACTATGTGTATCGCGAAGAAGGTGCCGACGGCAAAAAAACGGGTGAACGCTCTGTACGCAAAGTGGGTGGACGGCCGCAAAAAGCCGACTTGATGGATCCGAATGCACGGATCGCCAAGAAGGGCGGCAAACAGGCCGACAGCGGTAAATTTGCTGGCAAGCGCGGTGGCAAGTTCGGCAATGGACCGTCTCAGGGCCGTTCGGACAATCGCTTTGGCGGCCGTTCCGATGATCGCTCGGGTGGTCGTTCCGAGGGACGCTCCGGCGGCAAGTTCGCGGATCGCTCCGGCGGTCGCGGTGGCTTCAAGGGCGGCAAGCCACGAGGTGGCGGCTCGGATCGCGGGTCTCGCTAAGGCAAATATCACCTATGGAGAGGGCGGAACCGCCCTCTTTTCTTTTTCTTTCGTATTTCTTTTCGTCATCGGGCTCTCAAAGTGAGTTGCATGGCGCTTGAACACGATATCAAGACCAGATGAGGATTCCAGCTCATGCGCATTGTTGGTGGTCGCTGCAAAGGCAAGCAATTGGCAACTCCGAAAAGTCAGGCCATCCGGCCCACGACGGATCGGGTGCGGGAAACCCTGTTCAACATTCTGGCGCATGGCTATGACAATGCGGTCGAAGGGGCACGGGTGCTGGATCTCTTCGCAGGAACCGGTGCGCTTGGCTGCGAAGCGCTCTCGCGCGGTGCCAAGGCGGCCTTGTTTGTCGAAGAAGGCGTGGAAGGGCGCGGCTTGATCCGCACCAATATGGAAACGCTCGGCCTGAATGGCGTAGCCAAAATCTTCCGGCGCGATGCCACCAAGCTGGGAGAGGTCGGCACGATGGAGCCCTTCACTCTGGTTTTCATGGACCCACCCTATAACAAGGGGCTCGGCGAGCAGGCGCTTGCCAGCGCTGCAAAGGGCAGTTGGCTGGTACCCGGGGCGCTGGTTATCTGGGAAGAAGATGCCAAGGCAGAGCTTGCCATTCCAACCGGATTTGAACAGCTGGAAGAGCGTGGTTACGGCGACACCAAGCTGACGTTCCTTACCTATAAAGGCTAACCGGCACCAAGGCAAAGGCGAGCCCTCTTGCGCCTGTCAGGAAGAGCAAGCCATCGCGCGTACCTGTCGTGTCACGACCGCTCTTCTGGCTTGTCCTTTTAGCACAATTTTCTCGAACATTTCTCTTTTAAGTCCTTATACTTACAAGCCATTCCCCATTTCTGTCCAAAATTGCGCAAGGCATGTGGACAGCTTGTTCAAAGTTGCGAGAATAGAAAAAGAGGGCCTGTTTTATACCAGTACATTACTCAATCTTAAGGCCCTCGCCTCATTGTAAAAGGCATATGACACACGTGCCGAAAAGAGCGCGCAATGAGGAAACTTGCCGAGCATTCCCTGCCAACCAAAAACAGGCAGGGCCCAGATCAACCGGGCCTGAAGCATTATGCTCTGGTCGGGGCGTTTTTTGTTTTGCTGACCCTTGGCGTCATAGTCTTTGCGTCTCTCCCGCGCGCTCTTGGCAACAAGATCGTCGTGTTTGTTCCTCCATGGTCTTCGCCAACCGCTGCTGTTGAAGTCATCGCAAGAGCGGGCGGCGCATTTGTTGGCATGGGAAACAAACCATGGATCGCAATCGGTGTCTCTGAAGAGCCGGGTTTCACAGCACGGCTCTATCATTCAGGTGCCTGGTTTGTTGGTAGTGGCGAGGCCTTTTCGGCCTGTTTGCCAGCAAGCCTTGTGCGACAACGCACTCTTCAGGCGTCTTACGCAAATGGATCAGTTGAATAAGGATAATAACGGGCAAGCGTCATGACCGATCTTAACAGCATCAGAGCACAATTTCTGAAATTCATCATTGGGCTGCTTTGGCTCAATGCGGCCCTTGCGGCCATCTTTACGGTTGCACTGGAGGCCAACACCGGCTGGATCGCAACTGCGGTCGCTGTGGTTGGCGCAGGCGTAACCACCCTCTCCGCTCTCAAGAGCCGCGCCTCGATCCTCACCCAAGATCTCAGCGCGGTTGCCTTGTCTTCACAAGTCGCACTCATTGTCTATATTGTCGCCGAACACCCCTACCAGATCGACTGGCATATGTATTTCTTTGCCACGCTTGCGGTTCTGGCGGGCTGGTGCAACTGGCGGACCATCATGGTGGGGGCCGTGGTGGTCGCAGTACATCATTTGCTGCTCAACTTTGTCTACCCGATGGCTGTTTTCCCGGGGGGAGCAGATATCGTTCGCGTGCTCATGCATGCCGCCGTTCTTGTCTTGCAGGCCGGTGTACTTGTCTGGCTGACAGCTACACTTGCCAAGGTCATCACAAGCGCAAACAGCGCGATGGAGGAAGCCAACGCCCACCGCACAACGGCGGATTCTTTGGCCAAGGATCAAACCGAGGCGCAAGAGCGAGAAAAGGCACGCTCCGCAGCCGTTGACGCGTTGGTTGACCAGTTCCAGTCGAGCATCAGCGAAATGCTGGATCAGGTCAGTAACCACAGCAACAGCTTGCAGTCATTTTCGGAGAAAATGGCCCAAAAGACGGAGAGCACTCTCAATCGCTCTCGCGAAGTTGCCCAGGCATCAACTGACGCCAGCACCAATGTGGAATCCGTGGCTGCATCGGCTGAAGAATTGGCAACCTCAATCGACCAGATCTCGTCCCAGATCAGCGAAACCCAGCGCGTGGTGACCGAAACCTCTCAGGCAGCGCAAAGCACCAACGAAAAGGTGGCCAGCCTTGATAGCGCAGCCCAGCGCATCGGTCAGGTCGTGACCCTCATCAAGGATATCGCCGAGCAGACGAACCTTCTTGCCCTGAACGCAACCATCGAGGCTGCTCGTGCTGGCGACTCAGGCAAGGGCTTCGCAGTGGTCGCTGCCGAAGTGAAGGAGCTGGCAACCCAGACCTCGAAGGCGACCGAAGAGATTTCGACCCAGATCAACGACATTCAGCTCTCCACCAAGGAAGCCGTTCAGGCGATTGAAGAGATCGCCAGCACGATGCAGAATGTAAACAGCTACACCAGCTCGATTGCCGCAGCGGTTTCCCAGCAAGGAGATGCCACTCTTGAAATCAGTGCAAGCGTGCAGAAAGCAGCGCAAGGGACCACGGCCGTCGACAGCAACATCGATGAAGTGACCGCCTCGGTGTCCGAGACGTCTGACAATGCCCGCGATGTTTTGCAGAGCTCTCTGGATATGGTCAAGGAAACAGACAAGATCCGCGATCGCATCGCCAGCTTCCTACAGTCTGTGCGGGCCGCCTGATCTGCCCGGACATTGAGGAGCATATTCACTTCAAGGGAGCCCTTTGGCTCCCTTTTTTGAGCATCTGTCGCTTTTGGCTTTGCTCCCGAAACACAGAATGCTAGCAGCCCGACCGATGGCTCGCCGGTTTCTGCGTCCAACAAAGAGATTTGGACACTTTTGATATCCTTGTAATAAAGACTTGAATTCATACTGGTTCAAACAGATAATCGTCGAGATCAGTCACTGAGGCAACTTTTGTGTTGCTTGATGCATTCCCAAACTGTCCCCCCGCTCTGAAAGCCATACCATGCGCCTCTCCGGTCCCTTCTATGCCCTCTTGGCCGTAACGATCTTTGCCGGTCAGGATACCATCACCAAGGTGATTGGTCACAGCTATCATCCGGTTCAGATTACCATGGTGCGCTATTGGGCCTTTGCGCTGTTCGCCATTCTATGGGCACTCCGCTCACCCAAGGGATTTCGCGAGACGATCCATACCAATCATCTTGTTCTTCAGATCGCACGTAGTTTTCTGCTGGTCGGGCAGATCATCATCTCCATTCTGAGCTTTGCCTATGTGGGACTTGCGCTCAGTCAGGCCATATTTGCCGCCAGTCCTCTGGTTGTCGCCATTCTCTCGGTCCCTCTTCTGGGCGAAACGGTCGGCTGGCGCCGCTGGGTTGCGATTGTCATCGGCATGAGCGGCATGTTGCTGATCATCAATCCCTTCGGGCAAGAACTAACCTACTGGTTCTTTATGCCCGTGCTCTGCACCATCACGTTGGGCTTCTATAATATTTCAACGCGCATCGCGGGGCGTCATGATCCGGCCAGTGTCAGCTTCTTCTATACCGGCATCATCGGTCTGATCGTCACCAGCATCATTGGCCCCTTCTTCTGGTCCCCAGTGACACCCACCGACTGGGCTTGGCTCATCGGGCTGTGCCTTACGGGTGTGAGCGGGCATTATTTCCTCATCAAGGCGTTGGCCCTTACCGAGTCCGTCACGGTGCAGACCATCACTTACTTCCAGTTGGTTTACGAACTTTTCATTGGCTATTTCATCTTCCAAGAAAACATTACGATGGCCATGCTGACGGGCAGCGCCGTTGTCGTGGCTGCCGGTTCCTTTACGATCTGGCGTGAGCACAGCCTCAAACGAGCCAGCGAACGGGAATTGCGCGCGGCAGCCCGAGCACAACTTGAGCGTTGATCTGTCATAGTTTCGCCGTCTGAGTAAGCGACACTACCCGTCCGACGTCGAATAGATTCCCGTTTCTATATACTGCCTAAGTCTATGCCGGATCTTGCTAATTCCGGTCAATCCTTGATCCCTGTCAAAGCAGTTGGTCAAACCAAGGCGGCATAATTTTTATACAGGGATATTGCTCCGGCCTGTTTTTAAAGAAACGGGGCCGGAAAAGACGCAAAGCAATAGAACAACAGGGTCATGGGAGCCATCCTGTCGGCCCGGCATATAGAGGAGCCAAACCATGGCCATTAAAGACGTAGTCTGCATTTTGGACATTGAAACGGATCTCACGACAGCCACCGTACAGATCGCTAGCGAGCTGGCTTCGCAGATGGATGCCCATCTGACCGGCGTCGCCCCGCTGATCGAGCCGGTTGTTCCGGCGCTCATGGTGCAACCAGTCCCTGACCAATTCATCACAGACGCACGCAACCGCGCAAAGGAAAAAGCAGAATCCGCCATTGAGCGCTTTTCCGATTATGCCAAAGTCAACGGTCTGCCGTTTGAAACACGCATCCTGGACATCATGCCTGGCGGGCTGGACACCTTACTCAATCATGCTCGCATGTGCGATCTGATCGTTATCGGGCAGGATCATCCGGACCGTCCGGAGCCGTTGCGCGTGGACCTGATAGAGGCCGCCCTGTTCGATTCAGGACGCCCCATCATGATCGTGCCCTATGTCGGCGTTGAGGCCTTCTCGGCCAAGAAGATCATGGTAGCATGGGATGGCTCGAAAACCGCAGCCCATGCGGTCTATGCCGCCATGTCCATTCTGGAAAAGGCTGAAGAGGTGGAAGTCGTCATGGTGGACGCGGAAAAACTCCACTTGCCAGGCGATCCGGGGGCCGATCTTGCGGTCTATCTTTCGCGCCACGGCGTCAATGTCTCGGTCCAGAAGATCGCCTCGACAGAGGAAGGGGTTTCCGATGCGCTGATCAAATATGTCGAAGCCAATGGCAATGATCTTGTTGTCATGGGCGGCTATGGACACAGCCGTGTTCGCGAATTCGTGCTTGGCGGTGCCACCCGTGGAATGCTGGAATCCATGCCTATTCCGTGCCTGATGGCCCACTGATCATTCCTGATCTTTGCCAAGAATAGACAATGACAAAAAACCCGGTGCCACACAGACGCCGGGTTTGCTTGTCTTGCACAGCAAGCTTGTCGTTCATTTGAAAAAGATGGCCCAGCTCAAGACCAACTGGATCAGAGCAAAAATCGGCAGCCAAGTATGGCGCAATTGTTCCACTGACATCAATTGCTTGATCTCATCCTGCTTTTTCAGGCGGCGCTCTACGCGCTCCAGTCTTGTTTCGACCGCAAGGCTCTTGAGGTGAATATCTTCAATAGGGGCAACCTGATGAAGCAGCATATTGATCTGCTCCTTTAAGTCTCCCATCTGCTTGGCGACCATTTTTGCATCGGACGAATGCCCATAGTCAGCAGCCCGGATCTTATTACCCAAGCTATTGATATCAGACCTGATCCTTCGGATCTCGTTAGTAAACTCTTCTGGTTCCACTGTTGGCCTCCCAGCAGCAATTCCACGACTTTTCGTCAGGTTAGCAGCAAGGTTTTAAATTTTTGTTCATACGCTTCAACTTCTTGCCACAAAAAGAAAAGAAATTTATTAAATAATCTAAGCTCTATAAAATTCCCACATAAATAATTCAATTAAAATTGCAGATTTCAATTTAATAAACAATCCTTTCTCTATTAACAAAACCGCCAATTATTTTAAATTTACTTTTGATCGCGCCTATCCGACGCATTTATTTTCGTTAACGATAATTTGAAAATCTCCTTGCAGATTGTTCAGCTTTTCAGAAAAAGGCCCACTGCTCTGATTTTGAGACCAATACGTGCCTTATACTTCTGGTCAATTTGATGGGAAAGTCTTTGAGAATCGAACAACTTTCACAGAAACTGGAAGCTGCAAGAGTTTCAGGCACATGCCATTGACGACGCTGTGTTCACATAGGCAAAGGCTCCGATTTCAAATGAGCAGTTTCAACCTCGATGTATTCTTTCGCCCTCGCAACGTCGCCCTTATAGGCGCCTCCTCCAAGCAAGGCAGCATCGGCAATGCGCTGGTGCAAAACCTGTTGGAAGGGCGCTACAAGGACAAGCTCTTTCTGGTCAATCCCCGAGGGGGCGAGCTGGAAGGCCTGCCGCTTTACAAATCCGTAGAGGAGATTGACGCCAAGATCGATCTTGCCATCGTTGCAATTGCTCCGCCTTCGGTGGTTGAAACAATCGAGCAGTTGGGCAAAAAGGGCTGTCGCGGTGCCATTATTTTATCCATTGCCATGGGCTCAGGTGCAGGCTCTCTGGCCGAAGAAGCCGCCAAGGTCGGTGCGCGCTACCATATGCGCCTGCTCGGCCCGAACACCATCGGGGTGCTGTCCCCTGCAGCGGGGCTCAATGCATCCTTCAGCCATGTGCCCGGCCTCTCAGGCGATCTGGGACTCATCTCGCAATCCAGCGCGATTGTGACCTCTGTTGCCGAGTGGGCAAGCCATAACAATGTGGGCTTCACCGGACTGGTGGCGCTGGGCGACAAGGTCGATGTCGATATCGCCGATATGCTGGACTATTTTGCTATGGATGCCCGCACCCGGGCCATCTTGCTTTATATTGAGAATATCAGGGACGCTCGCAAATTCATGACCTCGGCCCGGGCAGCTGCGCGCGCCAAACCGGTCATCCTGATGAAGACTGGACGGCATCCGCAAGGACTGGCCGCCGTTGCCTCGCGCAAGAGCGCCTTGGCGGGTGCTGACGAAGTCTATGACGCTGCATTCGAGCGTGCCGGCATGCTTAGGGTCTACAGCTTGCAAGAGATCTTCTACGCCGTTGAGACGCTCACCCATACCCGCGCACTGAAAGGGCCCGATCTGGCTATTGTGGCCAACAGCAACGGTGTTGGTGTGTTGGCGGTTGATCATCTGGTGGAACAAGGGGGCAATCTGGCCACTTTGAGTGAAGAAACGATTGCCAGCCTAGATGCCATCCTGCCCGAAGGCTGGTCGCGCAACAATCCGGTTTACATCGTGACAGATGCGGATACGGATCGCTACAAGGCAGCCCTTGGTGCGGTGATGGATGACAAAGGTGTGCATGCCGTGCTTGGCTTGTTCTGCCCCTCAGCCATCGGCTCAAGCGAAGATGCTGCCCGCGCAGTGGTTGATCTGATGGCCGAACGCAAGAAGGTTGGCAAACGGCGCGTTCCCGTGTTTGCTGTTCGGCTTGGCGGCGGCCCCGATCTGGTCAAGCTATATGAAGACGCCGACATTGCCCATTTCGAAACACCGGCCGACGCGATACAAGGCATTTCCTATGTTCTGCGCCATATGAAGGCACAGGATCAACTTATGCTGATGCCACCCGCGCTGGGTACATTCCAGCCCGATTATGAAGAGGCACGCACGGTCATAGATGAAGCTCTGATGGAAGGGCACGACTGTCTGGATGCAGTGGACGTCTCCAAGCTTCTGAAGGCCTATGGCCTGCCTATGGCAGCCTCTCATGCAGCCAACAATGCCGTGGAAGCGGCGCAGTTGGCAGCGCCCATTCTCTCGGCGCATGGGGCAGCGGTTGTCAAGATCGACAGCCCCGATATCCGCTTCAAGTCCGATATTGGCGGGGTGGTTCTGGGCCTAACCAACACGGGCGCAGTGGCCACAGCCGCTCAGCAGGTTCTGGAACGGGCCAAGGAAGCCTATCCGGATGCCGATATCAAAGGTGTGACCGTCCACCCGATGATCCGTAAGCCCCATGCCATCGAACTGCTCGCGGGCATGATGGTGGATGAAGTCTTCGGTCCTGTCATGGTCTTCGGCCGGGGTGGCACGGCGGTGGAGGTCATCCGCGACAAGGCACTGGCCCTGCCGCCGCTTGATCTGCTCTCTGCACGGGCGATGATAGAGAAGACGCGGGTCAATCGCCGCCTTGAGGGCTATCGCGATACAGCGCCCTGTGACAAGGGGGCTCTGGCTGAAATGCTGGTGCGCATGAGCCAGATGATTTCCGACTTTCCGGAAATTCAGGAGCTCGATTTCAACCCCGTATTGGCAGATGCCAATGGCAACGTCATCGCGGACGCCCGCGTGCGGGTGGCCCAGGTTGATGCTCATGAGCATCCCCATAAACGCTTTGCCATCAAGCCCTACCCCAGCGAATGGGAGCAGGAACGCACTCTCAAGGACGGACGCATTGTTTTCATCCGCCCCATGCGGCCCGAGGACGAGGCGCTTTTTCCTGCCTTTTTTGATCGGGTCACAGATGATGACATGCGCCTGCGCTTCTTCTCATCGGCACGCAGCCTAAGCCACGCCTTCATTGCCCGGCTGACACAGATCGACTATGCCCGGTCCATGGCCTTCATTGCCGTCGACCAGAAAAACGGCGAGATGCTTGGCTCGGTCCGGTTGATGGGCGATGCAAACCACGAGAAAGGCGAATATGCCGTTATGGTTCGCTCCGACCTCAAGGGTCTGGGAATGGGCTGGATGCTGATGAAACTCATCCTGGCTTATGCCGAAAAGGATGGCTTCAAGGAAGTGGAAGGCGAGGTACTACGCTCCAATCAGACCATGCGACAGATGTGCGAAGCGCTTGGCTTTGAAACTCACATGGATCCGGACGATCCCGATCTGGTGCGCATGATTTTCAAGGTGCCGGAGATCTCGAAAAGAATCGCCAAACTGATCTAAGTCTTATGCGCGAAAATTGCCATAGCCAGTTATGACAAACGGGAGTGCAATGTTGGGGGACAATTGCACTCCCGTCCTTTAGAAAAGCAGTTTGGGAAAACAACCGCACTCGCTTTCCCCGCTCTTCATGGCTGTCTTTCTTGCTCCGGGCTCTCTGTTTCAATTGCTAAATCTGGCAAGAAGGCAACCGCATCTTTGCGGAAACTCGGGGGGCTATTCCTGGCAGTTTCCTTTTCAAAGACATAAGAAGCATCTTGATTCGCACTTTTGGTCACGTTGACATGACTCAAAACCTACCCCAAAGTTTATGCAAAATATTCTGCCTCAAGGTGTTAATTCACAGGATTATGTGTCAGAATTGCCTAGAATAGACCGCATTCATACCGATTAGATACCATTTCAGACTGTCTCGACGGTTGATACCTGAAAGGTTAGAAGCTCCCCATCTTCATCCTTGATGGACACATATTCGCCCGGCACGAAGACGTGTTTGCCGAAGCGATAGCCCGCTTCCACATCTTCTTCGCCGTCAATATCATAAGTGAAAGCCCAACTGCCGCCAGGGCGATGAACCAAATGCCCATGATCATCATCCTCCCCTTCCCAGAAGCGACGGACACGACATGGGTCCCGATTGGCGCGCCAGCTTTCGGCGTCTATGAATCCCTCTTCATTCAAAGGTGCGACAAATTCATAGCCATGCTGTGCACTGCCGCTCGGATAGTCGGCATTGCGCGCCAGATTAAGACGAATCTTTTTCATGATGCTATTGGCCATTTCCAGTTCCTCCCTTGTGTTTCAGCCTGATTTGCTGCCTCCTTGTTTATAACCATTCTTAACTTACTGACTGTAACGCTGTCGATTACCCAATCAGAGATAGAATTGATATGCAGCGTGATCGCTGCTTATTTAACGACAACGAAACAATCGGTTTTACCCCCTAAATCATACTACAAATTACAGCATAAAACGATGACAATACTTATGTATTTGTACTTTTTACTTATCTTGATTTCCATCAATGCATGTCTAAGCCATCATGGCCAAACTCCGGCCCGACCTCTCAGTGCTCATTTGGCGTGGTTTTACAAGCATTGAGAGATTTTACCCCAAGTAAAAGGCGATCAGGACCAGATCCAATGGGCATTGAACGTTCCCAAGACAGACGACCAGCTTCAGTGGGCAGAGGCCCCGAACCTGAAGGTGCTATCGGCAAAGCCGCAGCGCTTGTCAAAGACCGCTACCAGTCTATTCAGGACAGGGTTGTGGCCTTTTTGGGCGACCCGCACAGCTATGGGCTTGATGAACCTGTCGAGCGATTGGAGACGCCCCAATTCCTATTTTTCATGGCTGGTCCCTTCTGCTACAAGCTGCTTCGCCGCAATGCGCTTGGCCGCAGCGAACCTTTTTCGCTGGCCCAGCGCCACAGCCTTGCCGCACGCGAGGTGCTGCTGGGGCGCAGCTACGCGCCGGAACTTTATCTCGATCTTATTCCCATCCGCGAGCGCGGCACGACACTGACCATGCAGCTGCCTCTGGCTGACCCCATGACCAACAGTGCCGAGCCTATCAGCCACGGAGACGAAAGTGCCATCGTGGATTGGGTTATTGTTCTGCGCCGCTATGATTTTTCAAAACGCTACGATCATTTCGCCGAGATCTATCAGCCCAACTTCTCCGAATGCCGGGAATTGGCAAGGCTAGTACCGCAAGGCCAGACATTCGAGCATTCCAGCGCCCATGTGCAATCATGGTTGATGCTCATGGATGAGATGTTCGATGATCTGGAACCGGTGGTTCGCAAGTTGGCCAAGAAGTCGCGCAAAACCACTCTGCGCGCCTGCTTCAATCGTGCTCAGGATCAATTGGATCGCATGAAAGAAGCGATCTATCGACGTGCCGAGCGGGGGCTTTTCGCCCAGATTCATGGCAATCTGCGCCTGCGCAATGTGGTCAAGCTGAGTGATGGACTGCGGATGGTCAATCCCAAGGTCAATGGCTCCAAGAGCCTGATGCGCGACCATATCGGTGATCCGTTCTACGACCTTGCCACTCTGATTGGAGAATTGTGGTCGCGGGGCTTTTCGCGTCAGGCCAACTGGGTCTTCTCGCACTATTGCAACCGGCTGTTTGACAGCCATGCTCTTGAAGGTCTTCAGGTTCTGGATCTTTACATCTTCCTGCAGGCGCTTGCCGATGCCAAGACCATCAAGGCCACTGTGAATGCCCGAAGTACATCGGATGATCCGTCAATTCCTTCGGCTCTTTTGCGCGGCGGCACCGAGGAAAGTGTGTTGCAGGGTCATATGAAAACCGCTCGCGACAGTCTGCTGCACGACGAAGCTCGGCTGATTGCCATCAATGGTGCCAGCCAATCAGATCGCTCCAATCTGGCCCGCATGCTCGCACCGATTACCGGGCGCATGCCCGGCGCACTTTATCTCTCCGCCGAGCAAGAATGTCTTGCTTTGTATGAAGTAGACAGCAAGGACAGGCTGCCCCAGTCAGCCCTGCGCGATTCCGTCTGGGATCTTGTCTATCGACGCATGATGGAAAAAGCCCGTCTGGCGCTCACGGCCGGTTATTCGGTCATTCTTGAGGGACCATTCGACCAGCCGATCCACAGCGAACAGCTGGCCGATCTGACGGAAGATATGGGGATGTCGGAGTCGTTTGTCGCTCTCAGCCTGCTCAAATGCCGTCAGGAGGACTTACGCAGACGTGAGGCGCTCTCGGCCTTCTTGCCACACCGAGAGGGGCATGCGCTCTTTGCTACCCCCGCCACAGGAAACAAGCAAACACAAGGCCAGTTGAAAGGGAGAGAGCCCATCCGCTGGATCGAATTGGATGCAACAAAACCGGTGAGCGATCAAGTGAGCCTTGCCCTTTGCCATATCAATGCGGCCTGGACACCGACGGAACGCAAGACCCTGCACTGAGCTTTTTCTGGTCAACCAGCGAACCAGCGAACCAGCGAACCAGCGAACCAGCGTGCGTGCTGTTTGAAACCATCATTTGCAAGGTCGCTCAGGCGGCCTTGCTTGCACTGCGCTGTTCTTTGGTCTGCCTTTTTCTAAAGCGGCACCGCAGCTGCGTTCCGGCCTGATACGCACTCGTTATGGCAAATTCGCCCCCCATGGCCCTAACGAGCCGAGAGACGAGAATAAGCGGCAGGATCTGCCCCAGTCCCAATTCATCCAGAGCACGGTCTTCTGACAGAGGATCACGGATTGCGCGTATCTGACGGGCAGACAGGGCGGTTCCCGTATCAAGGCAATCGAGCACGACATACTGCCCAGAGCTATGTTCCTTGAGTTCCAGGCGAACCGGGCTTGCACTATCGCTAAGTTGCCTGTTGAACGCCCCTTCCACCGTCAAGGTGAGAATGCGAGCAAAGGCATTGGCATCGCCGCTCACCTTAAGCCCCTTGCTTACCGCGCAATCAATCTGCAAAGGCCTGTTGCGCACTTCTGCGATGGCCTTTATGCGTGATGCCTTTTCATTCAGCAAAGCCGCAATATCGCAAATATGGTCGCGAGAGAAGAAGCCGTCCACCTGCGCTTCTTCCAGATCGCGCATCATCTCGATCTGGTGTACACCATGAGACAGAATCTCGGCGGATGTGATGACGATATTTTCCAGCTCTGACAATTCTGCCTGCAGCGGGATGTGACGGGCCAGCTTCTTGATGTCATTTTCAACCGGAGCCAGCAGCTTCTCCACGGCCTCCTGTCCCCAGAGCAGAAAACGCTCGCCGCCCAGATCTCCCCCGTCACCAGACTTGAGGATATCTTCCAACAACATCAGGATATCTTCGGCTTTTACCCGCACACTGTCTTCCGCCAGCCTGATACGGGAGACCATCGCGGCGCCCTGTTTCGGGCTTACGCTCGTGGAGAGAATTCTGTCCGTGGCCTTGCTGGTCGCATCATGAAGCTGGACGATAGCGTCGCTGAATTTGGCTGCAATTCTTGCCAAGCGAGTGTTGCGCTCGCCTTTCTGCCAATCTGCGCGATGGTTATAATGCATCACACTGGAAATGATGAAGTCTGGTTCACTGACAAAGCCGAAATGAGAAACCGAAAGGCCTCGTTTTTCCTCGACCTCGCCCACGCGCAACCCGACGGTAAGCTTCAAGATCAGGCCGGCGATCAGGGTAACCCCGAAAGCCCATGCAGCAATCGCACTGATGCCGATCAACTGGTTGATGAATTCATTGGCTAGCGAGGGGCTGGCGCCCGGTCTGGCGAGCGGTGCCATCAATCCGCCGACAAGGCCACCAGACAAAAAGGCTGAAATCAACTCCCCCGGATCATCTACTTCGATGGCGGCGAGAATGCGGTTGAAGCTGACTGACAACGTCCCTGCCAGAATTCCGATAAGAGCTGCATCGACCGGTTCAGCAAAAGAGGCCACGGCCGTCAGAGCGACGGTCCCGGCTAACACCGATGTCGACACATTCTGTGTCATCTCGCTACGCTTGGCGATCATCGGCAGCAAAGACCCTGCCAGGGTAGAAAACGCCACCCCGATCAGCATAACGTAAAATGCCGCAGTCATGTCTTCAAGGCTTTGCGCCTTCATAACAGCCAGCGTAATGGTCGAGGTGACAATCACGATCATGCCCATGCCATACCAGGTTGGGCTCTGCCCACGCGGACGCCCAACCTGCATGGGGAAGCGTCCAAGGCGTGGCCCCAGAATGAGAGAGACGGCAAGGCCAACAAAGCCAGCAGAAACGAAAATTACAATCGCGCCGCCAACATCTTCAAAGCCGCTTGCAACCAACCACCCCTGCCCATCGAGGCCGGAATGCATCGACCAGTGAGCGGTTACCGGGGCAACCAAAACTGCGACAGCCCCGACCAAAAGATTTCCGATATGGAAGCTGCCACGCTCGACCATACCAGCTGCGGCAGCAATCGGAGGAACGGAGAAGAGCACCAAGAGATGGAGATCCGGCTCGCCCTGTAGCAGATCCTTGCGTTGCATGAAGCCCTTGGTCGAGCCGATCAGGCCGTTGATCGTTTCCCCGCTATAGAGCCCGTAACCGATGACCCAATAGGCAATAATGGAGATACAATAAGCCGAAACCATGCGCAGGAAGGTGTCCAGCTCGTTGCGATATTTCACTCGCCCCGACAGCACCATTATCAGCCCCATCGGCAAACCAAGCCCGGCAATAGACATGAACATTCGGGCAAATTCTAGCATTCGGGGTCTCTAATATTTCAAGGCGTTAACATGCGCGGGTGCTTACGATCAGGTGTTTCCTGAGGGTTCAGAACGCAAGCCTAAAGGATTATGGTTAGCTTTACGTTAACCATGATTTTTGCAACATCAAAGCTGAGATAATCATAATATGAGTTAAACTAGTAGTCACCGTAATACGTTATAGTCGGTTTACGAAGAACGTTCATTTCAAAAATCACTCAATTAATGATTGAATGCACACAGAAAATACTACAATCAAAGACAATATAGCAGTTATAAATAGTTTGCTGACCAAACTAGGATTGGGGAATAGAAAAAAAGTTACAAGTACGGTTGCTGTAACTCCTAATATCATAGAACGGTTTCTGCCCATAAAATGCGATAAAGTCATCAAGATAGCCAGTATAGTCGATACAGCTGCCCACAGATATAGAATTGAAACTCCATAGCTTACGCCTCTACCAATTTTTCCAAATAATTCAGTCGCCGTATCTATTGCTAGTCCTGACGCAAAAGATGCCAAAATAGCGGTAATTATTCCAAAAATTATTTTTTTCATAATTATATCTGTACTTTAGATTACTATATGGATAACCAAAATTTGTGATTGTCTCTCTACGAACCCCAAGTTTTGAATGTCCTACAGACTTGAAGCTCTAACGCTGATTTGCAAAATCAGTAGTCCTATTGATCATCGCATTATCATAACTATTAGTTAAATCTGGTTTCGCTACCCCAAGCATCGAACCAATCCCTTTAATCACGTTCCCTTCACTAAACCGGACACCTCTAGTTGCTGTAAGTTCCGCCGCTATAGAGCCCGTAATCGATGACCCAGTAGGCAATAATGGAGATACAATAAGCCGAAACCATGCGCAGGAAGGAGTCCAGCTCGTTGCGCTATTTCACTCGCCCCGACAGCACCATTATCAGCCCCATCGGCAAACCAAGCCCGGCGATAGACATGAACATTCGGGCAAATTCTAGCATTCAGGGTCTCTAATACTTCAAGGCGTTAACATGCGCGGGTGCTTACGATCAGGTGTTTCCTGAGGGTTCAGAACGCAAGCCTTAAGGATTATGGTTAGCTTTACGTTAACCATGACTTTTGCAACCGCAGCGCATATGCCCCGCTGACCAGGCCGGGCCAAACGATCAAGCAAAACCATCCGGGATCATTCGGGCTTTATCTGCTGGCCGGCTTCATCAGCAAGACCAATGAGGCTATGCTCGCCATTCTCTGCGATGCGCATCATGCCAAAACGCGCTTGGCTGAACGCATCTGCATGGCCTTCCTGAAAGAAGAAGGACCGGGGCATCAGCCGGATTGGGTTGAAACCGCCTGATGCATGAAATTCAAAGCTGATCAGGCGCTCATTCTCCGCCAGAGTTTGGCCCTTTTTATAAAAGCGGGCGAAGCTGGCTTTGGCTTGTCCATCAAGCCGCAAGACCATTTGGCCGGAGCCATCGCCGGGCGCCTTTTGCCCCTCGTCTGTCTTGCGTATCTCCTGCCAGGCCGCATTGGCCTTTTGCGCAAGGGTATAGCGCAAGTCCATATAGTCCCCCTGCATGAGCGAGCGGGGATCATCAGGCGCCAATTCCAGCAGGATCAATTCGCCATCGCGGCGCAGACTTTCCCGCTCGAAAACGGAATAGTTGAGGATAGCCAGAATGAGCAGTAGCGCCAGCAGTATGAGATGTTTCCTCATGTCCCAGCCCCCCTTGCCTTGCCGGTTTGCCTATACCAGCCGCGCCAATAGATATAGCCCGAGGCGAGCAGCAAAAGTACGCCCGACACAATCAGTATCATGGATTTCTGTAGCAGTGACAGGTCCAGATTATAATAATAGAGAAAGCCGAAAAACAGTGCGAACAGCAACCCTAGCAGAGTGTGTCCGGGGCGATGGGTGGCAAAGCCGAGGATCATCAGTCCGATCGCCAGTATGATGCCCGCATTGGAGAGCAGTGCCAATGCCACAGCGCCCAGTAAGCTGGCCACGACCGGCTCACGACCAAGGCTGCCTTTGCGCCCGGCGATCCAGACAATCAAGGCAATCAGAGCGAGAGAGAGCGTTATTTCGACGGACCAGCGATAGCCGATCCCCAGAAAGGCTTTCACTTCTTCGGAGACATCCTGCCATGCTTCATGACCAATGGAAACAAAACCCTGTATCACGCCAACCGCAAGACAGAGAGATAGCAACAGCGCGTCATAAAGACTTGTCAGCTTCTGGCGCACAAGAGGCCAGCGCAGGAAGGACGCCAACGCCAGGATATGGGCGATGAGCATCATGACGAAGCCGGTGAGTTCAAACTGGTCAGACCAATCCACCAACAGGCAGATCCACAGCGACACCAGAAAGGCAAAGCTGGAGACAAAGCGCTCGATTGAAGAGGGAAAGGCCAGAAAACTGAGCAGCATGATCAATCCAAGAATGGCGGAAACGGTCCAGAACCAGCTAATTCCGAACGCATCATGAACGATTTGCGCCAAGCCGGCCACGAGCGCAACCTTGCCAGCCTGCAACCAGGTGAGCGCCAGTTGGATATAGAAATCCCTTGCCAGATTAGTCTTGCGCACCCCGTGTGCATGCAACAGCGCCGACAGGCCGATAAATACCAACCCATTGATGCTCAGGCTCATATCGCCAAGATCGAACAGGCCAAACAAATAGAGGAGATAGATGAGCAGCAGCCCTGAGATGACAGCCCCGACTGCGCTTAGGGCCCGCAGATAGAGCGGCGCTTCTTTCTTCTCTCTGGTTTTGATGACGAGAATGTCCCGTCTGATATCGGCCAGATCTTCATCATGGACCAGCCCGCGCGTTTGCAGAAATGAGACCCATTGCGACACCTGCGGGGCATCTATCAGAAAGCGATAGCCTTTATTGCCTTCAATCATTGCCCCACCTCCCCGCGATCAATGCCCAGCGCCAACAGGTGGCGCAAATATCCAGCAGCCGCTGCAAAGCAGATGATGGCTGATATGGCGGTAAAGAATGTGGTGCCCAGTGAGTCAAACAAATTGTCATAGAGCAGAATAGCCAGCCCCATGACCACGAGGATGCAGATCATCAGGAATTCCATAGCCAGCGCCGGAAT
This sequence comes from Cohaesibacter marisflavi, assembly GCF_963665895.2. Lineage (NCBI taxonomy): Bacteria > Pseudomonadati > Pseudomonadota > Alphaproteobacteria > Hyphomicrobiales > Cohaesibacteraceae > Cohaesibacter > Cohaesibacter marisflavi. The sequence goes on from NZ_OY762534.1 coordinate 2,446,282, forward strand.
ATCGGGACGCCAAAAGCGAAAGGCGAGAAACAGCACAAGCGTTATCACTCCGGCCACCAGAGCTGATAGCACAACCTGCAGACTGGCGGTTTCCCAGTTGGCGATCCATATCATCAGCGGAGGGAAGAGAAACACCAGCATTCCGGCCAATAGCAGCCAACGGGTCCACTGGGGCAAAAGCCAGTGAAATGCTTCGCTTTCCGGGCCATCTTCGTCTGGCAGGAGCCATTCGCGCGCAAGAAGAACAAGGCCGATCATCAGCGCATGGATGAGATAAAGGGCACTCGTATCATCCTTTCTGAGCAAGGGGGTGCTGTCCCACCAAAGGTAAAAGGCCAGATTGATCAGGCCCAACCAGAGTATCCAGAGCGGCAGAAACCGCCCGATCAGGGTCCAGAGAGTGATCAGGGCAGCCCAGAGCGCGAAGAGCTGCCAGGCATCGGCGCCGGTCTGATAGATCTGACCAAAGACAGCCAGAAAGACACCGGTCAGCACCGCAGCAGCCATCAGCAACAGGCGCCCTGCAAGATTTTCGCGCGATAAGAGCCATGCACCGAACGCGCACAGAATGATGCCAGCCTCAATGAGAGCCAGCTTGGCCAAGTCCGGAATGGACGCCCAGTTGAAGGCGAAGAAAAAGATAATGCCGGTGAGCACCAGTGCTATCCCGAAGGCCATCAACATGACCATGGCCCAACGTGCCCTCAGGTGAGCAGGGTGCAGCCAATTGAGACTCTCAAGACGCACATCTGCACTGATCGTGCCTCTTTGTGACAGCTCGTCAAGCAAATGGCGATCAAGCGCCACGCCCTTGAGCCTATCGGGGTCTATTGGGCCTTCCGGCTGGCGATCCATGGCAGCGACGATCCTCTTGTCCTGAGGTGGAACATTCAAGTGAGGCATCATCACCTCATGAATCGGGCCTTTTCAAGAATATTCGGCACAGCGCCCGCCGCTGTCAGACCTTTGGAGGGACCAGGGGGGGCCCGCAGGCTACTGCGCTAATGCATTTTCCCTGTCTCTGCGCTCTCTCCAGCGCTCTGTGAGGATGGTCAACAGCATGGTAATCGAACTACCGACCATGAAGCTACCAAGCAGCGCCAGAATGGAGCCATCGTAGATTTGCCCCATCAGGGTGGCAATGGTCATAGCGATGAGCGTCGAGACAGCTCCAACCCAGGCCGACGCCATACCGGCCACATTGCCCACCTCTTCCATGGCGAGGGTATTCATGTTGCCAAACAACAAGCCGGTGCAAAAGAAGAGCGGGCTGAAGATGACAAACAGCATCCACAGCTCAGGCACGAAACCAAAAGGCATGGTGCAGGCAAGGCCAAGGGCTGCAATGATCGCCATGGCGATCAGAGCCCGCCGAACCAGATAGCGCATACCGAAGCGCAACACCAGACGGCTATTCATGAAGGAGGCAAACCCGACAGAGAAGGCAAGACCGGCAAAGGCAAAGGGAAACAACGTCCCCAGTCCGTAGGTGGACTGGAACAGATGCTGTGCCGTGCTCAGATAGAGCATAAAAGGCCCCTGCACGAAACCAGCGGCAACCATATAGCCAAGGCAGCTCGGCGTGGTGAAGATCACCTTGCTGCCGCGCCACAGGTTGGATGGCGTGACCTTGATGCGCCGCGAAGGATGCAGCGTCTCATTCTGGCGAAAGCCCAACCACAGTCCGCCGATGGTTGCCAGCAGAATGAAGGAAAAGAAAACCGAACGCCAGCCCGAGATTGCCATGATGGTCTGACCGGAAATAGGCGCAAGCGCCGGAACGAAGATGAATAAGCCCATCACAAAGGACATGATGCGGGCCATTTCGCGCCCGGCATACAGGTCGCGAATAAGCGCGATCATCACGATGCGCGGCCCAGCAACCCCGAAGCCCTGCAAGAAGCGCCCCAGCAGAAGCATCTCGAAACTGGTCGAGAACCAGCTCATCAGATTGCCGATAATGAAGATGACCAGCCCAATGAACATGCCGCTCTTGCGCCCGATCTGATCGGACAGCGGTCCATAGATCAATTGACCGATCGCCAGACCGGCAAAGAAGATGGTGATGATCTTTTGCAATTCCTGCGGGCTGCTATGGCCGAACTCAGCGCCAATAATGGAAAAGGCCGGCATGATGGAGTCGGTGCATAGCGCTGCCAGCGACATCAGCAATGCCATCAGGATGATAAATTCCACAAATGGCATATTGGGTTCGGCGATATGCGCCGTTCTGGCACTTCGAGTCTGATTGGCAGCGGCCCCTGCATCGTGCAGACCGTTCTGTTTTGTCATTACGGAGGTCCTTAAAATCCTTGGATCGGAATATACCGGAAAGGAAAGAGATAGAGTCTGAATGGCAATCAATTCGGCCGCGAACAACAACGGGGGTGACAAGGCATCATTGGCCTAATCGGCAAAATCACGCCCGTCTGCCATTGCTGCGACGCAACAGGTCTTAGCATTGGCAACGTGGCAACACCAGCCCAAACTGAAAAGCTTCAAAATCGCCATTTTTAGCGGTAGAGCCTCAGCCAGTGGCCCGACGTAAACCGCATGGATCTTTTCACGGCCCCTCTGATGCCCTTACCGTCCAACTCTTACGGTCTGCTTTCCTTGTTTGAGAGAACATAGCCTCGCTAGCAAAGGGTTCATCTAATGCATGACTTTTTTGTTCATGTATTAACAAATCAAGAAACAAATTTATTTCATACACTTCATAAAATATTCCAATCTATATTTGGTAAAATTTACCTATATATTATGTATATTCATATTGATATAGATTCCCCTCAAAATCGCATCTGTTCAAAACATATTCATATAAATATATTTATGAACCTAAATAAATACCTCAAAATTACGTATTTTCTACTACCAAAAAGTGCAGTTTTTATAATCAATACTTATGGTTTTTCAAATTATTAACTTTTTTTCTCAATTCTATTGTCAAATATCACGAGTTCACTTGTGCCATCTGTCTGGCCTGTGGGTGGCCGGCAATTGTCATTGGAGCCCCGATCATGTTTTCCCCTTTTAACGCGCTTTTGCCCCATTGGGCTCGCGGTTTGACGGCCAAAATCTATTCCATTGTCTTTCTGGCGATATTGGGCATTGGCGCTATTACTTTGCAGGCAAGTATTGTCAGCAAGCATGACCTTGAGAAGTCCAAGGCAACGGAACTGCAGCATCTAGTCCAGTCCGCTCTGACAACCATTGCTGCATTGCACGAAGATGCCAAAAGTGGCGCCATCAGCGAAGAGAAGGCACAAGAGGTCGCCAAGGCGTTGCTCTCAAAGTTGCGCTATGATGGCTCCAACTATTTCTGGATCAACGACATGAACCATCGCATGCTGATGCATGGGACGGACCCGTCAACTGTCGGGAAGAACTATTCCGAGGCGAAAGATCCCAACGGCCTGTTGTATTTTCAGGAATTCGTGAAAGTCGGCCGTCAGGCAGGGGGAGGCGTTGTCGCCTATTCGTGGCCACATCCTGGCAGCACGGAACCCTCGCCCAAAATGTCCTATGTTCAGGCCTACCAGCCATGGGGCTGGATTGTCGGCACCGGCACCTATATCGATGATCTGGAAGCAACATTCTGGGACAATTTGACTAGTTTGCTGACCAGCTCGGCATTCATCTTCCTTGTCATCGTGGCCAGTTCCGCCCTTCTCGCCACCTCTCTCACGCGACCGATCAGAAAGCTGGTTCACTCGATGCTTAAGCTGGCCGAGGGCGACCTGAATGTCGAAGTCGCCGAAACGCATCGTCAGGATGAAATTGGCAACATGAACCGCGCCATGCTGGTTTTCCGAGACAATGCAAGAGAACGCAAAGAGCTGGAACGCCAGCAAGCTTTGAAAGAGGCCGAAGCGGAAGCCGAACGATGCCAGATGGTGCGCGAGCTTGCTGACTCATTTGATCAGCAGGTCGGATCTATTATCACACAAGTACAGCAGGCAGCGGGCCAACTCGGGACAGAGTCCGAAGGGTTGGCAAACCGGTCTGTCGAGAATAACGAGCGCCTGCATTCCGTGCAGTCATCCATGGAAGAAGCCAGCAACAATGTTGAAACGGTGGCAAGCGCCTCAGAAGAAATGACCGTTTCAATCTGCGAAATTTCCAGTCAGGTGAGCGAAAGCGGCAAGGTATCCCAACATGCCGTTGATGAAGTCAAACGCGCAAGCGATGTGATTTCCACCCTTTCCAATGCGTCCACCGCGATAGGCCGGATTGTCGGTCTAATACAGGATATCGCAGCCCAGACCAATCTTCTGGCGCTCAATGCCACGATTGAGGCAGCTCGCGCGGGCGAAGCAGGTCGGGGCTTTGCCGTGGTCGCCGCCGAGGTCAAGGATCTGGCAGCCCAGACCGGCAAGGCCACCGAGGAAATTTCCGGGCAGATCTCATCCATCCAGAACAGCATCGGCGATGCAGTGGATGCTGTGGGTGAGGTGGAGAATATCATCCATCAGATGACTGCCATTTCGGGAACCATCGCTGCCGCCGTCGAGCAGCAAGGGGTTGCAGCTGGAGAAATCAGCGAGAATATCGCGCAGGCAGCGTCAGGCACGCGTGATATTGCCAACAACACCAATGTCATGAGTGATCTGGTCAATTCCAACTCAAAGAGCGCCGAGACCATGTCTCACAATACCAACGGCTTACGCCAGCAGATTGAAACGCTATCCTCTCAAGTTGAAATTTTCCTGAATACAATTCGAGAGCAAAGTAACTCGAAACATAAAAGTATCGAAGATTCTCAAGCCTCTTAGTGAAAAAACTCTCTTTTGAGTTTACGATTAAAAAAGACTTTCTTTTTCTTAACTGCGCTCATTTGAGCGCAGTTTTTGTTTAATAGAAGCCAGAAAGCTTTTGTTTCTATTTATACTTATTTCAGCATTTTTTGAGACAGTCCCAAAGATCACCTCTGTAAATTTGCAAAACATGCACAGAAACGACCCTGGCAAACAGGAAACAAGCATGAGCAAATGGCGGGACGAACGGGGCTGAGTAGGCGATGAGACATCTTGTGAAGAAGAACCAATTTATTGCATTGATTGCGGGCATTGTCGCCCTGACTTTGCTGGATGAAGTGTTGCTGGCCCGTTTTTTAGAAATGGAGGAATTTGAAAACGGGAACGTGCTGTTCAAGGGGATTTCACAATTTCTCTTTCTTCTCCTGATCGCGTTCGCAGGCCTTTTGTATTTCGGTTACAAAGAGCGCGAGAAGCAAACAGAAGCTTTGGCCAAGGAACGCGACAAGTCACGCAAGCTCGCTTCCAGGCTGGCGTCTCACAAGCTGGGTATTGATGCGCATGCCATCGTGTCGATTGCGGACCCAGAGGGCCGCATAGTCTATGCCAACGACAGATTCTGCGAAGTTTCTGGCTATACACGTGAGGAACTGATCGGCAAAGATCACCATATCCTCAACTCGGGCTATCACGACCGGTCCTTCTTCAGAGGCATTTACGAGGCCATTGAAAAGGGGGAAACCTGGACTGGTGAAATCTGTAATAAATCCAAGGACGGCACGATCTACTGGATTTCGACCACCATCGTGCCAATCATGGATGCCCAAGGCAAGCTGGAAGAGATCATATCGATCCGCACAGACATTACAGAGATCAAGAATAATGAAGCCGCGCTCAAGAGCAGCAGCGACCTTTTGAACTCGACCTTTGACAATTTCCCTGGCGGCATCAGCGTCTTCAATGAGGATCGGCAACTCATTCTGGCCAACAAGGCCTTCTATGATCTCTTGGAGATCACCCCCAAAGAATTTCCCGTCGGCAGTAACTATGCCGACATATTGCGCCGGAATATCGAATTCGGCGTCTACGGGGATATCGACGGGGACGCGCTGATAAAAGAGCGTCTGCGGTTGATTGATACCAAACACCCATTCCAGTTGAGCAGAAAGACGCCGAATGGGCGAATTATCGAGATCCGCTGCTGGCCTCTGGAAGGGGGCGGTGTGGTTGCTGCCCATTATGACGCAACCGAACGACAGCAAATGCTCGAAGATCTGGAGCAACAAAGAAACGAGGCCAAAGCCAACGCAGCCCAGCTTCAAGCCGCTCAGGAGGAGCAGGACAAGGCCCACAAGCGTCTGATCAACTCCATCAACTCGATGCGCAATGGATTTGTCCTTTGGGATTCAGATGCTCGGCTGGTTATCGCCAACGAGGCCTTCCGCAGCTATCACAAGGAGCTTGCCCATCTCATCCATAAGGGAATGTCAGCGCGCGATCTTCTCGAAGCAGGGCACGAAATCAATTTCTGGAAATGGAACGAGGAGCTTCCCAGCAACTGGCTCGATATTTTCATGGAGCGCTTCAAGTCGACGAAAAATTTCGAAGACTCCTTCGAGACGACCGACGGGCGCTATCTCGTGATGCAAAGTTCGAAGCTACCAAACGGTGACATCATTTCCAACTTTACCGATGTCACCAACAATCGCCTGCGCGAAGCAGAGCTGGTGCGCGCGCGGGACGCGCTGACCCACATCGCCTATTTCGATGCCCTCACGGCACTTCCAAACCGCGCCCACGGGCAGCAGGATCTCGAAGCGCTGTTCATGAACAAGCAGAAGGATACGCGTTTTGCAGTCATCCAGATTGATCTGGACAAATTCAAGCGCGTCAACGACACGCTGGGCCATATTTCAGGAGATCATCTACTCAAGGAAATAGGCTCACGTCTGGCCTTCCTTGCATCCAAGGTTCCCAATTTCCAGCCCTATCGCTGGGGAGGCGATGAATTTGTCGCTATTGTCAAGGACGTCACCAACCATCAGCTCGAGAGCCTGTGTCAGGAACTGACCGATCTGATTGCCATTCCGGTTCCTTATGAAAATGCGACCCTGTGGCCGACAGTCAGCCTCGGTGTCGCCATTTATCCAGATGATGCAACAGACCTTTCTGCCTTGATGATGTATGCGGATCTAGCCCTCTACAAGACCAAGGAAATGGGGCGCGATGGCTATCAGTTCTTCTCCTCGGAAATGAAAGAGCGTCTGGATAGCGAAGCCTCCATCGAGGCCGATGTGCGCGACGCCCTCAAGCTTGACCAGTTCGAGTTGCATTTCCAGCCGCAGATCAGCACGCTGGACGAGAGCATTACCGGAATCGAGGCGCTGGTGCGCTGGAACCATCCCAAACGGGGCCAACTGCCACCGGGCCTGTTCATGGATATCGTCGAAAGCAACGGCATGGCAGCCGCCCTTGGCAACGCAATTTTCGAAAAAGCCATGTGGTCCGTTCGCCAATGGGTGGACGAAGGCCTGGAATTCGGACGCCTTTCGGTCAACCTGTCCCCTGCCCATCTCAAGCGCCAGACACTGGTAGAAGACTTCTGCCAAAGCATGGAAAAATATGACATCAACCCGGACCTTCTGGCAGTTGAGCTGCTGGAAGGGGTGCTACTGGATGATCAATATACGAATATCAACGAGCTATTCGAAACCCTGTCGGCGCGCGGCGTTCATGTGGAGCTGGATGATTTCGGCACGGGCTACGCCTCCCTCTCCCATCTTTCCAATTTGCCGGTAGATGGCATCAAGATTGATCGGTCTTTCGTCAACAATATCGTGGTTAACAAGAAGCAAAAGGCAATCGTGGGCGTGGTCATGTCCATGTCCAAGCTCATGCAGCTGCGCGTGGTGTGCGAAGGCATCGAGACACATCAGCAGCTTTCGACGGTCTCCCAGATCGCCAATTGCTCGGTACAAGGTTATCTGGTTTCGCGTCCGCTCAGCTTTGAGGATATGACAAGCTGGATCAGGGCAAGACGTAATATCGGTCTCTTGAGCCCTTCAGGGCCGCGCCAGATCCGAAAGGGCCACTCGAGCCTTGTTTCTTCGGATATTCTTGATCGATAGCAATTTTTCGGATGCAACCAGATAAACCATCAAGAAAAGACAATTCTTTTTTAGGTTGCAAAATCAATCACATCACTCGCAATGATACATGAATGCGCCAAATTTATTGTGATAAATACTTATGTTTTGTGTTTTAATTCTATTATTACGAAACATTATTTAGAATAATTCTCGCTTCTTGTTATCAACATATTTGAAATTCTTAATCTATTAAGACTTAATTAGGCGGCTTACCCGAATATTACCCTTAACCAGACAATATTCCGGACCCTCAATTATGAAAATATCCAAGCTCCCCCTCTCCTGGAAAATAGCAGCACCGACTATTACCGTTTTCATCTTTATGCTGGCCCTCTCCGCAGTCAGCCTTTCCAACCTGAAAAGTTCCATGCGCGCAGAGCGCGTGAACAGCCTTAAAGACATTACCCACGCCGCACAAACCATTGCCAATTCCTTCTATGCACTAGAAAAAAGCGGCGAGCTTTCTCGCGAAGAAGCACAGGAACGCACCAAGGCTGCCATCGACGCCATGCGCTATGATGATGGCTCGGGCTATATCTTCGTCTATCAGTATGACGGCACCAATCTTGTTCTTCCCAACAAGAAGCTGGTGGGTAAAAACTTGATGGACATGAAGGATGCTGACGGTAAATTTCTTGTCCGCAATCTGATCGACATCGCCAAGAAAGGCGGCGGTGAATATGCTTATTACTGGCCAAAGCCAGGCAGCGAAAAAGCCTATGAAAAGCTGAGCTGGGCTGAAGGCATCCCTGAATGGCAGTGGATGCTGGGCACTGGCGTTTATATTGATGACATGAATGCCGCTTTCCTCAGTCAGGCCATGATCGTGGGATTGGCAACGCTTATCGCTTTGATCCTCGCTGGCGCAGCCTCCTATGTGGTCATTCGCTCCATCAACAAGCCAATTACCGGTCTGGTGGACAATATGCGCTCACTGGCAGATGGCAACTCGTCCATCACTGTTGGCGATCAGGACCGCTCGGATGAAATCGGCCAGATGGCTCAGGCCATGCAAGTGTTTGTCGACAACGAAAACAGCCGCAAGGCCCTTATGGCGGAACATGAAAGGAACCAGAGCGAAGCGCTCAAACGCGGTACGAATGTTCAGCAGCTTTGCCGCGCCTTTGATGAAGAGGTTGCGCGGATGCTCTCCACCGTTGGCGATGCAGCCAAAGGCTTGCAAGATGCTTCGCACATGATGAACCAGGATGCCCAGAGCACCTCGGCCCAGAGCGAACAGGTATCCAGCGCATCGGCACAGGCTTCCAGCAATGTGGAGGCAGTTGCCTCTGCTGCTGAAGAACTCGCAGCATCTGTCAGCGAAGTGGCCCGTCAGGTTCAGACCTCCAATGACATGGCGTTGAAAGCCTCCTCTGAAGCCAACAGCACCAATGATCGGGTTGAGCGCCTGGCTCAGGCTGCCAAGCAGATTTCCGAAGTGGTCACGCTCATCCAGGCCATTGCCGAGCAGACCAACCTTCTGGCCCTCAACGCAACCATTGAGGCTGCACGGGCCGGAGAAGCGGGCCGTGGCTTCGCCGTGGTGGCTGCGGAAGTCAAGGAACTGGCCAACCAGACCAGCAAGGCAACCGAAGAAATCGACAAGCAGATTTCCGAGATCCAGCAAGAAACGGATCTTGCCGTAAATGCCATCTCCGAGATTTCGCAAACCATCGAAAGCCTGAGTTCGGTTTCTAGCCAGATTGCCGCCGCAGTTGAAGAACAGCGCGCAGCAACGGAAGAAATCGCAACCAACGTCACTCAGGCATCTCGCGTGACCCATGAAGTCTCCACCAGCATCGGCAACGTGACGCAGACGGCAGACAAGACCCGAGAGACCTCTGCGGTTGTTCACGACTCCTCGCTGAAACTGCAGCAGGAAGCAGATCATCTCAGAACCCGTGTCAACGGCTTCCTTGATGATGTGCGCAAGGAATCAGCGGCTGCAGCCTGATGCGACGGCTTAAATGAAGGGTCGCCAGCCCCTCGCCTACAGCCCGCCAAGAGAAACAAAAAGCCCGGACAGGCCACTGTCCGGGCTTTTTGTTTGGAGCATGGTGATGAGCAACCAGAAAGACACCAGACGTCTTTCCCCGCAAACCGTTAGACCGTAAGACTAGCGTTTGCTTTCCTCGTCGTTTGCGACTGCAGCAGATTCATCGTCAGAAGAGGCGGCCTCAGGAGTATCCGCTTCGGCATCATCGGCCCCGCTCTTAGAGCGCTCACCTTCATGAGCCTCTTCCACTTCCTCTTCATCATCATCGCCTTCAATGGCTGTCTTGTCCTGCGGAACACCGTCACCTTCCTTGATAGCGATGGCTACAGCTTCATCCACCTCGACTTCAGGCAACTTTCTGGGTTCCAGAGCCGCATCCTCGGGCAGCTCCCCTTCGGGGATTTCGCCACCATTGACCTCGGCGTCGGGATCTTCTTCCTCAGTGGGCTCCCACTCGTCTGGCACAACAACATAGCGGTCTTCTTCGCTGAAGACTTCTGGCGAGACCACACCAAGGACGGCAGCCGTCGCGGCAAGGTCGAAGTCCTCTTTCTGTGCTTCGCGGACAGGATCTTTCTGACGAATACGGATCACCAGATAAACAGACAGGATGGCAAGAAGCACTGTGGGGAAGAGGAACAATACGTCCGGCCCATAAAACTGCATCAATATTGATGTAACCGACGGGCCAATGGCCGAGCCCAAACCGTAGGAAACGAGCAGACCCGCGGCCATGCGCACATAGCCGCTTTCCTTGGCATTGTCATAGCCATGGGCAGCAGCCAGCGAATAGGCAGGTTGGGTGAGTGCCCCGATAACCGCGCCCACGATCAGGAAGAGATAGAAGGGCACATCATGCAACATGGTGATGGCAACGGAAGCAACGCCCCCCAGAATGCTGATGGTCAAAAGAACGACGCGTCGGTCCATCCTGTCCGAAAATCGGCCCAGAGGCCACTGGCTGATGATCCCGCCAAGGCCAAGCATGGCCGCAAAGACAGGGGCCTGCGTCAGTGGATTATAGCCCTTTTCAACCGCATAAATTGGCGCAAATGTCAGATGCGAGCCAAGCACCACGCCAATCATGAATGCAGAGATAATCGCCGCCTGCGAGGTCTTGAACACACGGCGCAAATCCAGCTTGACGATAGCAATAGGTGCAGGTTGAGCAGCCTTGGTCATGGCCACAGGCATCACAGCCACCGAAATGATAATGGAGGCGATGGCGAACAAATAGAAACTTTCCGGCTGCGCCAATGTCACCATCAACTGCCCCACCGTAAAGGCGGCATAGTTCACGATAATGTAGGCGGACATGACCAGTCCGCGGTTTTCGTTATCGGCAAATTCATTGAGCCAACTCTCAATGATCAGATAGAGGCCGGACACGCAGAAACCGGTGATAAAACGAAACAACACCCAGGCATAGGCGTCTGTCACCAAGGGGTGCAACAATGCAGCCGCAGACATGGACGAGACCATCACGGCAAAGCCGCGAATATGACCGGCGCGCACCACAACATGCGGCGTGATGATGCCGCCCAAGACGAAGCCGGCAAAGTAGGCCGACGCAGCAAAACCAATCAGCAAGTCACTGAATTGATAAGCGCGCGAGGCGAGAGGAATGAGGGTGCTCTGCAAGCCGTGGCCCAGCAGCAGCAGGGTAACGGAAATCAGCAGTGAGGCGATCGGTGCAAATATCTTGGCCATGACAACCATCCTGATAGCGGGTCCGCAAGATTTGCTTGGAAATCAAAAGTCGGATCTAAAGTGTTTTACATGGAGATCGCGAGTGCCCTGGCTTGGCAATCAGGGGACTCTTGAAGCCTTGGTTCGCCTCTATTCGCTCACAGCTCTGCGTTGGAAACAGACATTGGAACGATCGGCGTCAGCGCGGTCAGCCATGATGGAATTCGTTTGTCGATGCAAGGAAAAAAACGCGCGTTTCATCGGGAAATCCGCGCCATTGCAAAAAGGTCACGCTCATGTCGTTCTTCGCCTCTCTCTCCATTCCATACTCAAATTCCCTTATAGATTATAACTATAACAATTGTGCATTCTCAACCCTTGAGCTTGCCCCGGGTCTAACGCTAAGTTGGCGACAGGAATCCCCCTTGAAAGGGGCAGGCAAGCCGCTGCGCAGGGCAAGGAACCACCCCGCCCAGCAGCATGGATGACAGGGTGAAAACGATGTGCGGACGGTTTATCCTTCAGGGCTCATGGGCGGATATCCATGAAATGTATAATCTCATTCGTCCCGAAGACCGGCAACGCAATGTGCCTGCCCGCTACAATATCGCCCCAACCCAGTCTGTGCTCTATGTTGGCGAGCCGAACGGCGAACGGCGGCTTATGGAGGGACGGTGGTGGCTTGTGCCCCATTGGGCCAAAGAACTGCAAAACAGATATCCCATGTTCAACGCCCGCTCGGAAGAGGCTCACAACAAACCGTCCTTTCGGGATGCCTACAAGACGGGGCGATGCCTCATACCGGCTGATGGCTATTATGAATGGACAACAAGCAAGGCAGACGGCAAGAAAGATCCCCATCTCTTGCATCTCCCCGATTTCGAGCCCTTCGCCTTTGCCGGTCTGTCGGCCTATAACCCGTTCCTAGATCTTTACAGCTGCACCATCCTCACGGCCCCAGCCGTGGATGAGATCAGAGCCATCCATCCGCGCATGCCCGTCATCCTCAAGCCTTCAGTGTTTGATGCATGGCTCAGCGCGGGCACATCCGTGGATGAGGCCAGTTCGCTTCTCTCCGAGCACAGGGATAGCGAGTTGATCTCCTATCAGGTAGATCGCGCAGTGGGTAGCAGTCGCGCCTCTGGTTGCCAGCTTATGGAACCAGCCGACACACACCCCAAGACGCTGTTCTAGCTTCTGTTTTTCAATAACCGCACAGACGAAATCCACCAGCTTTTGCAACAGGCAAGCAGGCGGCTCCGCATGGCCTTGTCGATTTGGTTTTGTAAAAGTTGGGAACAATTCGGACTCTGTCGACGTTGACTTGCCGAACCGGGTAGAGAGCAAACAACAACAATAAAAGCTTCTCTACCCTCGCCGATATTGCAAGGAATCTGGAGATTGATCCTATGACCCGTTTTATGAAATATCTTTTCATGGCAACCCTCCCCGCGCTGGCTCTCAGTGCACCAGCTGCTGCTGACACCATTGATCGTGTCGAGATTGGTCAGCTTGATTGTGCGGTGAAAGGCGGGGAAGGATTTGTTTTCAAATCTACCAAGGATCTCTCCTGCACCTTCAAATCTGCTGAGGCTGGCGTGCCAGACGAAGCCTATTTTGGCGCGATCAACAAATTCGGACTGGATATCGGCACCACTGATCATGGCGTAATTTCATGGCTGGTCATGGCGCCGACCACGGACGACTATCGCCCTGGCGCTCTTGCAGGTGATTATGCAGGCGTAAGTGCTCAGGCAACCGTTGGCGCCGGTGTTGGCGGGAACCTGCTTGTGGGTGGCTCTGACGAGACCATTGCCCTGCAACCGCTTAGCGTTTCCGCCCAGACAGGGTTGAACTTCGCGCTGGCTGTTAGCGAACTACAATTGCGGTCGCTGGCTGACTGATCCGGCGAGCGCCCCTTGCCCGACCGTCCCCCGCGCGGTTGGGCATTTTCGGGGGCATTGATTTGACCGCGCATACAGGGGCCAAACACACAGCAGCAGGCCCTCCCGACTAGACGATACTCAGGAGTTTATTATGTTTACGGGTTATGGCCTTGTTGGCCTTATCATTCTTATTCTCGATATTTATGCCGTGATCAAGGTCATTGGCAGCCACGAAAGCACGGGGGCCAAACTGCTCTGGATTCTCGGCATTATCATCTTCCCGTTGCTAGGCCTTATTGTCTGGTTCTTTGCCGGCCCCGGCGGTCGCAGCAGCGCCCGCCTTTGACTTCGCCTTCGAGCGCCCGTTCTCAGGCAATGGCACTGTAATCTCCACGGTCAGGCCGTGCGTTTCGAACCGACGTTCGATAGTGCCGCGCAACTCACCCCGGATATTGGCATCGATCAGCTTGGTGCCAAATCCCTTATGCTCAGGAGCTGCAAGCACATTCTCGCTGCGTTCCTTCCAGGCAAGATGCAGATTTCTCACCTTCCCCTTCTGCTCAAGAGACCATGTCACACTGAGGGCGGCATTATCCTTGGCAACGTCGCTATATTTAAGTGCATTGGTTGCCAGTTCATGGAAGGTCAGCGCAAAAGCCTGCACCGTGGTTTCATCCAGCTCCACCTTCGGCCCCGAAATCGTGCCGCCGAACTGGTCTTCACCTAGCACCTGCCTCAACTCCTTTGAGAGCAGATCAGACAAATCAGCTCGCTGCCAATGGGAGCGCGTCAGAGCATCCTGCGCGTTGGCCATGGCCTGCAAGCGTGCCGTCAGACTCTCGGAATAGTCTTCAATCGTCTCGGAGTGGTGAGCCGTCTGCCGCGCCATTGCCAGAATGCGCGCGATGGAATTCTTGATCCGGTGCTTCATTTCCTGCAAAAGCAGATCTTTCTCTATCAGGTTCTTTTCTGACAGCTTCTGCATGGTCTTGGCTGTGCGAACAGCGCGCAGCTGGGAATGGGTGATCCATGCCAACATCGCGGCCAGAAGGAAAAACGCGGTAAAGGACACGTAAGGGGCTGCAGTTTGCAGGGTCCAGGCGGTTTTGTTCTTGACCCGTATATCCAGCACCCATTTGCGTCCTGCAACTTCCATAACACGGGTCACCCGCGAGCCAAATTGCTCCACATCATCATAAAGCGCAGACTTGAAGAGAGGGCGGCTCTTGTCGTCCAGATCACGCGCCTGCAACACCACGGGCAGGGTCGGTTTCTGAGAAAGTGCCGTAATGAAGAGATCCCCGGCCCTGAAGGGAGCATAAACCAGCCCTCTGGTTGGCTTTCTGCCCACCGAAGGATGGAGCCCTTCATAAGCGCCGGGCATATCGGTGTCTTCATATCGTGAATAAACAAGAAAACCAGCCTGCTTGATCGCGGTGATCTCCTGCACCAGTTCCACTGGCCCGGAGGCAACCATGTCTCCCGTTTCATAGGCCTTCTGGATTGCGGCGCGGCGCACAGGCTCTGAATACATATCGTAGCCAATGGCTGCGTGGTTCCTGTCCGTCAAGGGTTCGAGCAGCGTGATCGCGGCGCGTTCGGCCTGATCCGTCTCCGGCCAGACCTTGGCATCCGCCCCATAATCTCTCTTCAGAATAGCACCGAGAGCGTCATCCTCACTGGGAGAAATGGCTTCAGCAAAGCCGATGCCCTGAAGACCGGGATAATTGTCCTCAAGATCGAAACCGGCGATAATCTTGTCAAACTGTGTATGCCGTATGCGATTGGGCGTTGCCGCAAAGAAAGCATTGGTCGCCCTGAGCAACGCAAAATGCTGTGACAGACGCAGGGATACGCGGTCGACGACCTGTCCGGCCAGATCTTCCGCTCGCCTTTCCGTTGCCAGTTCCGCGTTGTTATAGAGCATCAGTGATGCACCAGTGCCAATGATCATGACTGTTGAAAAGACAATCGGAGCGATAAGTCGGTGCATACACATACCATAGTGAGTTTGAATGTTCTGAAGAACGGAATAGCGCCCTTTCAAGGCAACTTTTTGATTATAGGAAGCTTACAAAAATTTGGCAGCAGAAAAACACTTCATCCCCGAAAACAATACAGGCCAAACAAAAACCTATTAATTATGTCTTCTGAGGAAAAATTTACCTGTCGCAAAGGCTGCGCCAAGATCCGATTTCTATCTGAATCTCCTCCATTTTTCGGAACGTTCTCTGCCCCCACACGTTGATTAGGTGAGGATCGCAAAGCGATCTTACGACGAATCAAATCAGGAGAGACGCTATGAACTGGAATCAGATTGAAGGCAATTGGGAACAGGTTAAAGGCAATGCGCAGGCACAGTGGGGCCGCTTGACCAATGACGATGTTGATGTGATCGCAGGCAACCGGAAAGCTTTGGCAGGCAAGCTGCAGGAGCTGTATGGCAAGCAGGAAGAGGAAGTGGAACGTGAAATCGACGAATGGATTGCGCGTCACTGATCGCACTGACCTACCCCTATCGGGATAAAGCGGAGCCTTAGCGGGCTCCGTTTTTTTATGTCTTTTCCGGAGGCCTCCAGACTTGAACAGGCTCATTCGTGCAGACTTTGATAAGGCGTTCCTTTGGCGGAACAGTGCCACTCGTGACCAACAGTGCCACTTGGCAAAAAGAAAAGCGACCCCGCTCTGGCAGGACCGCTTTTTTTGAGAGATGTGTTGGCCTGTCGTCTCTATCGACCGCGTACCAGGTGCATCAACAGGGAGATGACGAGGAATGCCAAGAAGAGGAAGAACAAGATCTGAGCGATCCCGGCCGACGCTCCAGCAATACCACCGAACCCAAGTACACCAGCAACAATTGCGACAATAAAGAACACCAAAGCATAATAAAGCATGTCATTTCTCCTTTGCACTACACAACTAAAACGATTCATGCCAAAGGTTTGTTCCATGCTCTATTAGCATTTTTTCTTATGATGTCCTTTCAAAGAACAGAGCCTGACTGATCAATGCCTTGACCATGTCTTCGTTGAATGGCTTGGTAACAAGGAAGGTCGGCTCGGGGCGTTCGCCCGTCAGCAGACGTTCCGGGAAAGCGGTGATGAAGATCACGGGAATATCGCTATCCTTGAGAATGTCGTTGACCGCATCAATCCCCGAAGACCCATCAGCCAACTGGATGTCTGCCAGCACCATTTTGGGCTTGTCACTGTTGTAAAGCTCGATCGCCTCGTCATAGGTCCGCGCAATGCCTGTAACCCGATGCCCTAGACTCTCGACCATTTGCTCGATGTCCATCGCAATCAGAGGTTCGTCCTCAATGATCATGATGTCGGTCGCCACCTGCTTGGAAATGAGCTCTGATGCTTCATTGAGCAGCTCTGGCACAGTCCCTTCTTCCACACCCAGAACGACAGCGATGTCTTCAGAAGTGAATTCTTCGACAGATGCCAGCAAGAAGGCCTGACGCGGAGCCGGTGGCACATTCTGCAGGTTTGTCTGTGCGCGGCTCTCCCATCCGTAAGGGGATTTGGCGGGCGGAACTTCCACATTGGCTCTTCGATAGAGATCAGAGAACAGCTTATAGAGCGAAACGCGATCACTGCTGGCTTTCGGGAAAACGGAAACGTCAGCAATCAACGCTTCCAGAGTGGCGGCCACAAAGGCATCACCAGATGTTTGAGATCCTGTCACAGCGCGTGCGTAGCGACGAAGATAGGGAAGATGCGCGGCAACACGAGTAGAAAGCGTCATCTATAATCCTCTCCTTGATAGTATCGATCGTAAAATCGAGAATGTAGTATATCGATACAATCCGCCAGCAAAAAAAAAGTTCCAACTTTGCGGAACTTTTTTGAAAATGGGGCGTTTTTGTAGCAAGACCGAGACAATTCCTTGGCCTCTAAAGGTGTTCTAAATGATAAATGATGAAAAAAAATCGGGCATTCTGAGCGCGTCCGACATGTTGGGGGGAGCCGTTCAGCCAAATGAAGAGTTGGATCCGAACGGCGCCATCGCCCAAAAGCTAAAGGCGCTATATACTCAAACCGAACAGCAAGCCATTCCGGATCGTTTTCTGGATTTGCTCGAGCAGCTGGACGAAGCCGAACGTGCTGCCAACAGCCTTGGTGAGAGGTAAACGCTCAAGATGCAAAATGCTGACAACAGTTTCAAGCGCGAGATGCTCTCCGTGCTTCCTAGCTTGCGTGCCTTTGCCATGTCGCTGTGCGGCAAGCATGACCGCGCCGACGATCTGGTTCAGGATACGGTGATGAAAGCCTGGTCCAAACAGGACAGCTTCGAGGCGGGCACCAATATGCGTGCCTGGCTCTTCACCATTCTGCGCAACGAATTCTACAGCCAGATGCGCAAGAGCGGCCGTGAGATTCAGGATAGCGAAGGCACTTTCACGGAGAGCCTTTCCATTCAACCTGCCCAACATGGACAGATGGACTTGCAGGATTTCCGCGAGGCGCTTTCCAAGCTGCCGGATAATCAGCGCGAGGCGATTGTTCTGGTGGGAGCGTCAGGCATGTCCTATGAGGAAGCCGCAGTGATCTGTGACTGCAAGGTCGGAACAATCAAAAGCCGTGTCAATCGCGCACGCGCTCACCTTCAGGAACTTTTGTCGCTGGAAGAGGACGGTAACTACCATCCGGACAATTCTGCAGCCTCAGTCGTTTCTCAGGCATTTGTGAGCTAATTCCCCATCTTCTGACGTTCAATTTTCTTTAGAACCAAATGCTACTGTCTCCATTCACCCGATGTGCCTCTGCGGCACGTCGGGTTTTTCTTTTCCTGCCATCGCTATTCCCCTTGCACCCTTTCACTTCCTGTATACATGTGCTGTCGAATGTAAAGAGGTTTTGCCCTGCGCTGCTAAGGCACTCTCTACTGCGCTTTAGTGATAGGGAGCTGCGCACAAAAAACCCCTTCTCATTCGAAACGAATGAAGAGGGATTAATATTCAAACTCAGGTCTGTAAAAGACCCGCGCGATCAATCGCTGACGATCGCTCTCAGCATCCAGAGGGCTTTCTCATGGAAGGTCAGGCGTCCGGTCAGCATATCCTCGGTCACCAGGTCACCTGCATCCCCGGCCGCTTCACCAGCACGGCGCATGGTGCGCACGAGTTCTTCATGCATGGCGATCAGGTCTTCCACCATGTCCTGCGCCTTGAGATCTTTCACGTCGCCGCGCTCGGGCATGAAGTTGCCAAAATTGGCTCCTTTGACAGGCGCAAGGGCATCGAGTGCACGAATACGCTCGGCAATTTCGTCGGCAGCCGCAAACAGGTCGTTATAATGCTCTTCTGTCAGCTCATGTAGCGATTTGAAAAGCGGACCGACGACGTTCCAGTGGTAAATATGACTTACCACGGTAAGCTTGTAGGTCGCCCCCAGAATATCTGACAGGGCTTCTGCCATGTCTTTACGATAGGTTTCATCCAGGCCGTTGTTAATTCCGGCTTCTCCTGGAGCGGTTTGCAATACAGCTTGTACAGTCATAATGAAGAGTCCTTTCTAAAATCGTTTCGTCAATAGGGCACACTGTCAGGCTGGCGTACCCGCTCAACGGGCATCCAGTCGCTCATATTCATGACGCAGAGCGCCCTATTATTCTGATGAGCGCTTGCGCGTGACGTAGCCTGCAGCCGTAATGCCGGCCCCGAGTGCCATCATCAGCAACGGAGAAGCACTTACGATCTGAAAGACAGCCTGGACCGTTGCCAGATCGGAGCTGGATGCAGCTCGTGCTGCCGCCCTGATCCGCGCTCGACGCTTGCGGCGGCGCGCAAGCAAGTAGAGCACCAGTGCACTGAACAGAAATGCCAGAGCAGCCAGAATGATCGACGCCTCCAAGGCGCCAAGATAGCGCTCAAGCACGATGAACAGTGCCAGCAACCCGAAGCCTGCGCCAATGAGGCCGGCGAGGAAGGCTGCAAAAATCAGCAGCCCGTCCTCAGCGCCCCCTTTAAGCTCTCGCTTTATGCCGGGGCCTGCCAGATCGGCCAATATGGAGACCAGAGCGCCCATGGATTATTTACGAACCATCAAGGCAGCCAGGAAGCCGACACCAGCGGCCAGACCAACTGCGGCCAGCGGCTTTTTACGAATTTCAAGCATCATGCGTGCTTCAGCGCGGCCAGCGTCATCGTTAAGGTCGGTCAGCTTTTCCTGTGCCTTTTCTACGGCGGTTTTTGCTGCGCCTCGGGCACGATCCTGCAAATTAATCACATCTTCAGAACCGCGTTTGGCGAGCAGTTCCGTAATGCTTGCGATGTCGCTGCGAAGCTCTTCAATCTGCTTGTTCAGGTCAGCATCTTTGGTGGATTCGCTTTTGTTGTTGGCAACAGCCATAACGCAATCTCCTGTTTCGATGTTTGTGTTCGTCAGACACCTAACCAATGCACACGAACCGCCCTTTGTTCCTGAATTTTCTTGATATTTTTATTTCGAATTTTTCGGAACCATTCGACATTCCATGCGTTGAAAATATGAATCGCTCGCGTGCGTGTTCCTTTATTCTTTCCTGAATGGTCGCAAGCAAGCCCGATAAAAAAGCAACGATACGCTCGTTGAAAAGGAAAAAACCGACACCGAGAAAAAGGGTCATTTTCTCTCTTGAGGCCTAAGTTGAGATGATCGATTTGAATTTCATGCACAAAGAGTTGCTTGCGTTGGTGCAGGATGAAGGACGCCTGAAAGCTGTTGAACAGATTTGCGGCCTGGGCATTCTGCCGGACTCGGATTTTAATACCCTCATAGACATGATCAGAGCCCAGACCGGGGCCGATACCGCCTTCATCGCAGTGGTGAAAAACGGCGAAGTGCTGTATCAGGCCTGTTCATGTGATGAGACCCCACGCACCGATGTGACGGATGCGGTTTCCATTTCATGTCTCATTGAGCGGGATCATTGGTCTCTTTCTCCCCTACCGCCCGTATTAAAGCAAAGAGACTATCATGGCCGTGTTTGGGGTATTCCCATTATGGTCTCAGATCATGCAATCGGCAGCCTTTGCCTGATGGACGCGACCGACCGCACCGCCGTGTGGGCCGCCAGAAATGATGATCTGCTGGAGCGCTCTGCCCAATTGATTGCCTCCATGTTTGAATTGAAGCAGTCGGCACGGGCGCGCAGCATGTCCGAATTTGACCTGTCACGCGCCAATGTTCGCTATGCCCTGGCTCTTAAGGCCGGTCAGGTGGCAACCTGGAGCTGGGATCAAGATGAACAGATCATCGAATGCGACCCTTTGATGCGTCAGTTGCTGGGTCTTCAGGATGTCGGCACCGTGACCGGATCGCGCCTGTTTCGCCAGATAGATCCAGACGACCTGACCCGCATCAAGTATGAAGTCTCCACTATGGTTGCCTCTGACGAGGATGTCAGTGTCGAGTTCCGCGCCCGCAGTACGGGGAGATATGTGCTCGCTCTGGGGCATGTGTTCGAACGGGATAATGAAGGCAAGCCCAAAAAGATCCTCGGCGTGGCCATCGACCTCACAGAAAGCAAACGCAGCGAAGACAAGACGCGCCTGTTGCTGCGCGAGGTCAACCACAGAGTGAAGAATATGCTGGCCATTCTGCAGTCTCTTGCTAGCCAGACCTTGCGCCATTCCCAATCACCAGAGCGTTTCACACGTGCCTTTTCGGGGCGGTTGGCAGCCCTTGCCACCTCTCATGGTCTGCTTTCGGATCAGGAATGGGAAGACATTGATCTGGTGAGCCTTATCCAGACACAGGTCAAACCCTATGCCAGCCACTATGCAGAGCAGGTGACCATTGAGGCCGAGCCCATCGCCATCAATGCCGATGCAGCCATTGCCCTAGGGCTGGTTATCCATGAGCTTGCCACCAATGCGATGCAATATGGTGCACTCTCCCAGCGAGTGGGGCGTCTCGAGATTTCGATTACCGCCTCCCCCGCCATACATGGTCAGAAAATGTTGTCGATCCTATGGAAAGAGACCGGGGGCCCGGCGCTCAGTGAGGAAAGACGCAAAGGCTTTGGCTCAATTCTGATCGAGCATAGCCTGAACAAAATTATTGGTAGCAATGTGCATATAGATTACGAGAAATCCGGCATTATCGCCAAAATCGATATGCCCACCCAATAATTCTCTGGTTGCAGAATTCTTATTTTTATAAAAAATCCGGAACAAACCTAATTCCCACTCGTTTTACTCCTGCAAGCAGAAAGGATACACCGTTTATTCTTTAATGAACATAGTATCCTTTCAACTAACGAGAAAATTTACGAGGAGAGGAATTATGAATTACAAGTTTATTGCTACGACTGCTTTGGTTGCTCTTATGTCTACTGGCGCCGTTGCCATGGACAATTCAAACAAGACCTCCCAGATGAATGACTCCAAGGCGCAGACCGAAATGAATGCGCAGTCTGAACAGTCCGGTGAAGAGCTGGTGCCACGCGCTACTATGGAATTCAGCATCTTTGCGAAAGATGTGTCCGCCGACGCCACTATGAGTGAAGACGGCTATCTGTCTGCCAAGCCCGGCCAGATCCTTGCCAGCGGCCTGATGGGCAAAACCATCTACTCCTCGGTCAAGGATGTGGACGGCGTGCGCACCATTATCGGTGACATCAACGATATCGTACTGGACAAGAACGGTTCTGTTGAAGCTGCCGTCGTCGGCGTTGGTGGCTTTGTCGGTCTCGGTGAAAAAGATGTCGCCGTTGACTTCAGCCGCCTGCAATGGATGACGTGGGATAATGAGCGCCATCTGGTCATGGCCTCTACCAAGGCCGAGCTGGAAGCTGCGCCAGAGTTTAGCCGTGATGGCGTGACTACCCTGGCCAATGCAGACATGCTGGTGATCGATCAGAACAAGCTGAGCACCGATCAGTTGATTGGCACCTCTGTTTATGGTGAAGAGCTGAACGAGATCGGTGAAGTCGGTGACGTCATCCTTGATAACAACGAGCGGGTTGAAGCCTATATCGTTGACGTAGGCGGCTTCCTTGGCATCAACGCCAAGCCAGTTGAACTGGAAGCAGACAAGCTGAATGTTTATGCTGATGCACAGGGTGCCCTGCATGTTTATACCCCATTCACTCAGGCACAGCTCGAAAGCATGCCGGCTTATGAAGCTGAAGACGAGCAGATCAGTTGGCTGAAATAACGCCTCTGGGAAACGAAAAAAAAGCAAGGGCAAGGCGCTGAAATAAAACCAATAAGAATTATCGCCACCCTCTAATCGCATCAGGATCTGACTGGTTCGCGTGATGCGACAGATATGAAAGAAGGCACCGTCCATCCTCCCGGGCGGTGCCTTCTTGTTGTTTCATTCTGCGGATATACCATCAAATCTTCAGAGGCCGGCCTTTGTCAGGTTGTCCATTTCATCTTGTGTCAAATCGAGCTCAACAGCCTTCACGAAGCTTTCAATCTGGGAAAAGCTGGTTGCGCTGGCAATCGGCGCGGTTATCCCATCGCTTCTGATGATCCAAGCCAGAGCAACTTCGGCCTGTTTGGCATCATGGTTTGCAGCTACTTCGTCCAGCACATTAAGCACATGCACGCCCTTTTCATTGTAGAAGCGCTTGGCCATCTCGCCCCGTTTCGGGCCTCTAAAATCTTCTTCCGCGCGGTATTTGCCCGTCAGGAAGCCCGATGCGAGACTGAAATAGGTGATGACGCCAATGGACTTCTCAACGCAGAAATCCTTGAGCGGGGCCGGGAATTTCTCACGGGAATTGAGATTGAATTCCGGCTGTAGCACCTGATAGAAGGGCAGCCCTTCCTTTTGCGATGCTGCGAGCGCCCCCGTCATCAGCTCCAAATCATAGTTGGAGGCACCAATGGTGCGGATCTTTCCGGCTTTCAGAAGCTTGTCATAGGCACCCAATGTTTCCGAATGGGAAGCATCCGGATCAGGCCAATGGGAGAAATAGAGGTCGATATAGTCTACACCAAGCCGGGAAAGGGAGTCATCAACGGCCTTGAGGATCCATTCTTCCTTCAGCCCCTTGTGGCCGGGGATCCCCATATCGGAACCAACCTTTGTGAACAGCTTGACCTTGTCGCGCATCCCCGGGCGCGCCTTGAACCATTTACCCAGAATGGTCTCGGATTCACCTCCCTTGTTGCCCTCGGCCCAGCGCGAATAGGCATCAGCCGTATCGATTGCATCAAAGCCATGGTCAATAAAGGCATCAAGAATACGGAAGCTCTCCTGCTCATCAAGCGTCCAGCCGATTACATTGCCACCAAAGACAATCGGGGCGATGTCAAAACCGGTTTTACCGAGTGCTTTCTTTTCCATCTGATCAGGTCTCCTTTCAAGATATCCGGGCGAGCAGGCTGGTCCCCCAATCACGGAGCTTATCACGGCTCCGATCAAGAAAGCGGAGACCTACTCGCCCATGTTCATATGCTATTGTGAGAGCCGAAGACCTTTCAAACAAGGGTGCGTAAAATGGAAATGGGTGGCAAACCCTTCTTCTGCACTGAAAAACCCTCTGCGCTGAAAACCGGCAACCATGGCCGAACAGTCCGTTCCCTGCCCGGCGCTAGATGCACGAAAATCTCCAAGGAACTTTCATAAAATTCGCACGTTGAATTCATGTAGGGCGAGCGCTGCCTTTCCATAGACAGGCGCTCCTCAAAGCTTAAAGCTGCGCCTGCCTTCCGGCTCTGCATCTTGCCTCATAAAGGCCAATAGGATCGCTTGCAGCGATCTGCTTCTTCCAGGCACGCAGCATATCTTATTGAGAGGATAAAACATGAAGATTCTACCCGATCGATATTCTTCGGGGCCTTTGCTGCTTGTGGTGAGCGCGGCCGCAGGGTTAGCTATCACGCTTTATCACTATATGGCCCCCCTTACGGGCGTAACAGAGACCATCGGTGCCGGACTGGTCGTCTTTTCGACCGGTATCATGCTGGTCGCCGCCCTCATCCATCCCATTCTGCCCTCCGGCGTCATGCGCAAAACTGAGATGTTCCTCATTCTAGTCGATGCTATCTGCACCATGGCTGCGGGCTATTTCCTGCATGAGTGGTTGTTGATGGTCGCCATGGCTATTGCCCTCATTGGTGCTGTGATGAGCGCCTTTACCGGCTCGGCAACTGGCGGCGGCAAATCCGCGTCCAGCCAGAAAACACAGGGAGCAGCAGCATGAAAACTCTCACACGGATTTTATTGAGCAGCGCCCTTTGCTTCTCCATGAGCAGCACTCTGACTCTGGCGCAGGAAAATAGTGAGGCCGATGCCCCGGCAAGCACCGCTGATGTCACCTTGCCTGAAGCCCAGGCCGAGACACCGGGCACGGCGGAAGGTGGCAATGGGGCGCGCCCCACAGATACCGATGGAATGGCCCAAGGCCCAGCCCCCGATGGCGAAGACGAGACCGGGGGCTATGTTGCGCCTGCCCCCGTTCAGGATGTCAATGACAGTATCGTGGCACCCATTCTCAACACCACTCTTCGCCAACGCAAGGGCATTCCTCTGGTGCCACAACAGGCGACGTGGAACAGCTTCCATGGCCAGTTGAATGCCCAGAAATATGCGCCGCTCGACCAGATCAACAAGGACAATGTGAGCGAACTCGAAAAGGTCTGGGAAGTCCATACCGGAGACGTATCAGACGGCAGTGGCGACACGCCCGCAACCGTATGGTCTGCAACGCCTGTGTTTGCCAATGATACGCTTTATATCGGCACGCCCTTCTATCGTATTCTGGCACTTGATCCGGCAACGGGTGAACAGAAATGGGTATTCGACACCAAGTCCAGGCTGGAAGCTCTGACGCAGCCAGCGCTCAAGAACCGCGGCGTTGCCTATTGGGAAGCTGACAATCCGGTTGCGGGTGAACCTTGCCAGAAGATCGTCTATATCGGCACCATGGATGCGCGCCTGTTTGCAGTCGACGCGGATAGTGGTGAAGCCTGCGAGGCTTTCGGGGACAATGGCGCACTGGACGTGAACCAGTGGAACACGCGCCCGGACCGCTTCCCGCTTTCGCTGTTGCAGCCACCCACTGTTACCGGCAACCATTTGATCATGGGCTGGGCCGGTTCGGACTGGGAATATTCCGAAGCCCCTCCAGGAGCCGTCTTCTCGGTAGATCCTCAGACCGGCGATTTGCAGTGGGCCTTTGACACCATTCCGGAAAATATCCGCCGTCAGACAGGCACGGCCAATGTCTGGACTGCGATGTCCGTGGATGAGGATCTGGGGCTTGTCTATCTGCCGATTGCCTCGCCATCTCCCAACTATTGGGGCGGCAACCGCAAACAGCAGATCCCATATGCCACGTCCACCACGGCTCTCGATCTGGAAACCGGCGAAGTTGTCTGGTCGCGCCAGTGGGTCCATCATGACATCTGGGACTATGATATCAACTCCGCGCCAACCCTGATGGACATCACGGTTGACGGCAAAGACATCCCGGCTCTCGTTCAGGGTACCAAGATGGGCTTCCTGTTCGTGGTCAACCGCGAGACGGGTGAAGATGTCTGGCCAATCGAAGAGCGTCCGGTGCCACAGGGCGATGGCACGATTGACGGCGAAGTCTATGCCGCGACCCAGCCCTTCCCGACCAAACCGGCTCCTCTGCTGGACCAGTCGAAAAAGCCGGAAATCTGGAAGATTGCCGATATCGTCGGCGGAGGGTCTTGCTCGGCGCTGTTTGACAAGCTCAGCTATGAGGGCATGTATACCCCGCCAACCACCAAGGGCGAAGGCGTCCTAACCTATCCGGACAGCGCCGGTGGCGTTCAATGGGGCGGCGTGGCCTTTGATCCAGAAAGTCAGACAGCCATCGTCAATACCTCTCATATCGTGCAATATATCAAGCTGTTTGCACGTGAAGACTATGACAAGATCAATGGTGGCTCTGGCAACGAGAACGGATTCTATCCGCAGGAAGGCGCCCCGTACGGCATGAGCTTGATGAATGCCATGAACTGGTTGGGCATGCCATGTTGGAAACCGCCGTTCGGTGAACTGGTCGCGCTCGACATGCATACCGGTGATGTCAAATGGCGCAGACCAATCGGGGAATCCCAGCGGTATGGCTTTTTCATGCCAGAGAGCATGGGCTCTCCCACCATCGGCGGCCCCGCTGTTACCAAGGGCGGACTGGTTTTTATTGGCGCAACCATGGATGCCAAGGCCCGCGCCTATGACCTCAGCACGGGTGAAGTCCTCTGGTCCGATCAGCTTGAGGCCCCCGTTGTGGCCAACCCTGCTGTCTATGAGTATCAGGGCAAGCAGTATGTCGCCTTTATATCGGGCGGTAACTCGATCCTGAAACCAACGGTGGGTGATCAGATCGCAGTCTATGCCCTGCCGGATTGATCAGCGATCTGATCATCATGAGAAAAGCAAAACGCTTGCTGAAGGGGCGCCACTGGGCGCCCCTTTTCTTTTGCCATTTTGCCTATTCACCCTGGCACCAGTGGACGAAGCGCGTGTAATTTGGCGAGGTCATAGACGTTTCTACTGCCTCCCCCCAAAAACCTTTACAACAATGAGATAAATAACAGGCGTTCCATTCCTACTAATCCCTCCAACAGGATCAGCCCGTCGCGCAATCGCCAACGGATCAGCAAGCACTGTTTGTGCAGCACGATGAATGGCTTGCCCAGCCTGAATACAGGAGATGAAGCAATCGTTGTTTGCAGATCTTCTGCTGGATGGGCGTTGTATATGCAGGAGGAGAGCCTTGACCAAAGTGGCATTGTTTCATTTGCAGGCATCCTCTCAACACAAAAAAGCCGGGCAGAAAGCCCGGCTTTTATCATTTTATCGTTTAAACGCTCTGCGTTTTAGCTCTGGGCACCCGGTTTAAAGGCCGAGTGGAAGGTGCGGCGACGCTGGGCGGCCTTGAGGGCAGAGAATTCCGCTTCGAGCTGATCGCCCCAGGCCTTGATATCGCGGCGAGACACCGCATCGCGCAACAGCTTCATGCGGGTGCGACGTTCTTCTTCTGGCATATTGAGGGCCGTCAGGATGGCCTCATCCATAGAGCGATGCGAGAATGGGTTGGCGATCACGGCCGAGCCCATTTCAACGGCAGCACCGGCGAATTCGGACAACACCAAAACTCCGTCGCCATCAACGCGGGAGGCCACATATTCCTTGGCCACAAGGTTCATGCCATCAACGAGCGGCGTGATCCATGCCACATCGGCGGCGCGGTAGTAGGCGACCAGATCCGAGAAAGGAATGGCGCGGGAAATCAAGGTCACCGGCTGCCAATCGAGCGTACCGAAACGCCCATTGATGCGGCCAGCGGCGGCTTCAATGTCATTCTGGATTTCTTCATAGGCGCTCATATTGCGGTTGGCGCTCACGGAAACATGCATCAGGCGCACGTTGCCAATAAGCTCCTTGTTGTTCTCCAGCAGGCGCTCGAAGCTGTCGAGCTGCTCGACGCCACCTTTGGTGTAGTCGGTGCGGCCAACAGAGAGGATCAACTGGGTATCCCCCATTTCTTCCTTGATGGCTCGGGCCCGCTTGAGATTTTCCGGATCGTTGCCACACTCGGTAATGTAATCGACATCAACACCGACAGGGGCAACCGAAATACCGATTTCGCGATCTTCCCAGTTCAGGAGCGTAGGCACGCGGCGTTCTGTCAGAGCTGTGCCTTCAAAGATCAGATCATCACTAACCAGCTCGCGGCGCAGAACATCCACATCCACAAGACTGCTGGCGGCGGAAACGAAGTTGGCCGCATAGCGTGGAATATGGAAACCGACCACGTCACACTGCAACAGGCTTTCAATGATCTCCTTACGCCATGGCAGAATGTTGAACATGTCTGCTGACGGGAATGGCGTGTGATGGAAGAAGGCAATGCGCAGATCAGGGCGCATCTTGCGCAGATAGCCGGGCACCAGCCACAGGTTATAATCATGCACCCAGATCATGGCGCCTTCGGCAGCCTCTGCGGCAGCCGCTTCTGCAAAGGCCCAGTTGACCTCGCGGAAGTTTGGCCAGTCCACCGGGTCATAGTTGTAGCGTTCACGGAAACCATGCAGGATCGGCCAGAAGGCTTCCTTGGAGGTGACGTGATAAAATTCCTTCACCTGATGGGCTGACAAAGGCAGGCGGGAGACGGAGTATTTGCCATGATCGTCTTCCACTTCGATCACCTGCTCAAAATCCGGATTGGCAGGATCTTCTGCCAACTTCCAGGCCACCCAGGCGCCGTGATCGACGGCCCCAAAGAAGCTCTTAAGGGTCGGAACGATGCCGTTCGGGCTTTTGTTTTCCCGAAGCTCGGTCTTTCCATTGACTTCAACTTCTTCATAAGGTTGGCGATGGTAAACGATGACAAGATCAGAAGACATGGGTCTAGCTCTATTTCCTTTTGACAAAAATTCGAAATTTACTTTGGTAATTCAGGGTTTGGGCCTGGGCCGCGGGGGCATCAGACCTTGAGATTCATGCCCGGATGCAGGCCGAACGCGCCAATGGCTTCTGCGATACCGGCCGCGCCAATGGCCTTGGCAACATGGACATGATCCAGAAAATGCACCTTTTCCAGCAGCGGCTCCTCGGCGCCACCAACGGCCACAGCCGGGACACCACATTGCAGCATGGAGAGGTCATTCAGCGTGTCGCCTGCGGCCAGAACGCGCTTGGCATCCAGACCGAGATGATCAATCAGTTTGAGCAGGGATGGCCCCTTGGAAAAGCCCTTGGGCAGCACGTCGAAATAACGGTCCGCGGAAATGATCCAGTCAAGGCCCATGGCATCCACGATGCTGCAGGCGGAGGCGTCAAACAGATCCGGGTCCATATCGTAGCTCACGCGATAGCGGAACCCGGTTGGCTGAAGGGTCAGCCCCTTGATATCGACCAGTGCGTCACGCACCCTGTCGCCACTGTCATTCCAGGCTGCGGCAATGTCATGCTCCAGAGCCGGGATAGGCTCCACATGCCCTTCGGGCGTCACCTTGGCTATGGTCGTTCCGATGTCACCAACAACATATTCCGGACGCGGCACCCCTTGGCGTGAGGTCAGTTCCACGATGAATTCCGGGTCGCGCCCTGTGACAAAGACAAGGCCGACGCTGTCGCGATTGGCTTCGATCCAGTCATAGAGCGCCTTGCGATCTTCATCGCTGCCCCCCAGAAAAGTCCCGTCCAGATCGGTTGCCAGCACAAATCGCTTCTGGGCGATGTCTGCCTTGATATCTGTACTCATTTCGTTCATGTCGGCTCCAATAAATTGCTATTCAAAACGGCTAACGGGATGCGATCAGGACATTTTCTCGGCAGCGCGGGCGAGAGCCTCTTGCGCTTCCTGACTCGCCGGATGCGAATAGGAAAGATCCATGGCGCTCGGTTCGGCCTCGATGGGACGCGACCAGAGCGCAGCAAAGGTCTGTTCAATATCGGCACCCTCATAAAGAATACGGCGAACGGCCTCACAGATCGGCATGGTAACGCCAAGACGACGGGCCAGATCGGTGATGGAGCGGGCATTGGCCTCGCCTTCAACCACGATATGGCGCCCCTCAAAGCAGTCTTTCCGCTCGATCCCCTGCCCCAATTGCAGACCAAGGGACATGTTGCGCGATGTCGGCGAGGAACATGTCAGCGTCAAATCACCAACGCCAGACAGACCGGCGACGGTTTCGCGGCGTCCGCCGAGCTTCTCGGCCAGCACCATCATCTCATCGATGCCACGGGTGATCAGCGCTGCGCGGGTATTTTCGGCAAAGCCAACCCCCTGCATCATGCCGCAAGCGATGGCGACCACGTTTTTGACAGCCCCCCCGATTTCAACGCCCACCAGATCGTCAGATACATAAGCGCGAAAGGCTTCTGTGCTGAGCGTCATGGCAAAGCGTACGGCCGGGCTTTCATCCGGCGTCAATCTGTCCGCATAACTGAAAGGAAAGGCCGACACGACAGCCGTCGGATGACCTATCGCGGTTTCACGGGCAAAGGTCGGCCCGGAAATGACACCCACCGAATGATTGGCCAGTTCGGACTCGGCAACCTGGGTCATAAGAAGGCCTGTATCCGCTTCAATCCCCTTGGCGCATACAGCAATAGGCACACCTTCGGGAATATGGGCAGCGACCTGTTCGGAAACGGCGCGAATGGCGCTGGACGGCACAACGATCATTACAGCGTCGGCATCAGCCAGCGCAGCTTGTAGATCTGAGGTCGCCTTGAGGGTGCGCGGCAATTCGCAGTCGGGCAGAAACACAGAGTTTGTGTGCGCCTCGTTGATTTCGTTGACCACCTCTTCAGAGCGGCCCCAGAGGATCGTCTTCGTTCCGGCGCGCGCTGCCGTTGCGGCAAGAGCCGTGCCCCACGACCCCGCGCCAACCACCGTTAGCGACGAAAAGGGGTGCGCGTGGGTTTCATCATTTTCCGGCAAAGAGGTTTCAGGGCGCGAGCTTTTTTCCTCTGCATCTGAGGGAGTTATCGGGCTCGCGGGCGTGAATTCAGCGACAGGAACCTGCCGTCCGCCCATCTGCCACCCTCCAAAAAGAGAATCCCAAAGAGTTCGAACTGCTACACCATCCAGCACTTTATTTCTCCGTAAAACAAACATCATCAATCGCAAATTCGCTCGTATTTTCTGTTTTTAGGTTTCGCCCCATCAGCAAACCACAAAGCTCGGGGCCTTTGAAAAAGTACGGTCTTGGTCTGGTAGAAAATCAGGACATGTCTTTGCTTGAGAAACATCTCATGATTGTCTGCCAGCGGATCTCTCCAACCGGTCAACGCGCCAAAATGGATTTGGTTTCAAAATTTTTTGAATAAATTTTTGTGGCGTGACTATTTGTGGCTCCAAGCCCGAAAACTCGATGAGAATGGAAAATATAGTTTTAATGGCTCCATGTCAAATTTCGCCAACAACCTATTTCTTAAAATAAATGTATTCTATTTGTTATATTTTTTACGTTTATTCTATAATTGAAAACTTATTACAGCATCTCATGCAAAAAATTTTTCTTAAATTATATTTCAAAAATTTTCGACAAGCCATATGACGCACAAGTTTAAACCAAGACAAACCCAAGCTAATTCGGGCGACAACAGTATAGAGGCAAGGAGAATCAACCGCCTTTGATGAGAGATTGGGCATGCTTAATTTTTACTCAAAACAAAAACCCGCAGCCGGAGAATGCCTCCAACTGCGGGGTTCTTCATGTCCATTTGTGTCAGGGGTCCCCCCTGAAACCGGGCTGATGCGACAGCCCTCATGCCACGGTGTGGTTGGCCATCATTTCGAGCGCCTTGACCATGGCGGAGTGATCCCATGCGGAGCCACCATTGGCCTTGCAGGCGTTGAACAGCTCCTGAGCAGTGGCCGTGTTGGGCAGACTGATGCCCATGGCGCGTGCGTTGGAAAGCGCCAGATTTAGATCCTTCTGGTGCAGTTCAATGCGGAATCCCGGATCGAAGGTACGATTGATCATGCGTTCACCATGAATCTCGAGGATCTTGGAAGAGGCAAATCCACCCATCAATGCCTCCCGCACCTTGGCAGGATCAGCCCCGGCCTTGGAGGCAAAGAGCAGCGCTTCACTCACCGCTTCGATATTGAGTGCTACAATGATCTGGTTGGCGACCTTGCAGGTCTGGCCATCACCATTGCCGCCAACGAGCGTGATGTTCTTGCCCATCAAGTCGAACAGAGGCTTGACCGTCGCAAAGCCTTCCTCCGATCCGCCACACATGATGGTGAGAGACGCCGCCTTGGCCCCCACCTCACCACCGGAGACCGGCGCATCGACATATTCGCAGCCCAGCTCGTTGATCTTTTTGGCGAATTCCTTGGTGTCGACTGGCGAGATCGAGCTCATATCGACAACGGTCTTGCCGGCAACCAATCCCTCAGCTACACCATTTTCGCCAAACAGCACAGCGGCCACATGAGGTGTATCAGGCACCATGACGATGATGATATCAGATTGTTCTGCCACTTCCTTCGAGGATGCTGCTACCTTCGCGCCCTTGGCCTTGAGGCTATCAGGCACCCCGATGACGTCAAAGGCGACCAGTTCGTGGCCTCCATCCAGCAGATGCTCTGCCATTGGTGCACCCATAATGCCTGTGCCGATAAAACCTACTTTGCTCATAAGAAAAGCTCCTTGTCTGGTGCGCCCGAGGGCGCCAGTTCAATTGGGTTGATTATTGAGCGAGGCGAGCCGCCTCAGGCCTGCTTGAATTCCGCAAGTTTTGCCATGGCGGCATTGCGCATGAGCGCCACTTCAGCACCAAGCGCCACAAAGCTGTAGCCCCATTCGAGATAGCGCTGTGCATCTGCGGTAACAGGCGCCAGCGTGCCAATGGGAACACCCTTGGATTTGCACTCGTCACAGAGATATTTCATCATGCCCTGCACGTCCTTGTGGCCCGGGTCACCCAGATGATTCATGCTGGCCGCCAGATCGGATGGGCCGATAAAGACGCCGCCCAGATTTTCCACTTCGCAAATTTGCTCAATGCGCTCGGCAGCACTGGCCGTTTCCACCTGAACCAGTGCACAGGCGCGCTCGTTGGCAGACTGGATATAGCCAGCCTCGGCCCCGTAGGAGCAGGATCGATGCATGGTCGCAACCCCGCGCACGCCTTCAGGCGGATAGCGCATGGCGGCAACGGCAGCTTCGGCCTCTTTCTCATCCTGCACATAAGGAAAGAGAATGGTGCGGAAGCCAATATCCATGTAGCGCTTGATCAGCACCGGATCGTTCCAGGTAGCCCGAACGACTGGCTCACTCCCACAGCCTCGGAGGGCCTGTAGTTGAGGTATCAGAGTGGTCAGCTCGTTCGGGGCATGCTCAGCATCAAGGACGAGCCAGTCGAATCCGACCGCGCCGATCACCTCTGCGCCAATATTGCTGGTCAGAGCCAGCCAAAGCCCGAATTGGGTTTCACCCTTCTTGATGGCTTCCATGAAGCGATTTTCTGGTGGGTTAATCAGATTTGTCATTCCGGTTCCTCCCCGTTATGCGGCCCATCGCTCCCGAGCAGACGCAAGGGCAGCAATCAAGGCAACAATGCTTGTGACAGGACAACCAGATAGACAGAGGAAATGGGCATTGCGCCCGAAACAACACACGGAATCACGCACGCCCTTCACCAAGCGCCATCGGCTTAGCTGGAGGAAAGGCAGAAAGACCGTGTGGGTAATTCCTGCCAAATCACACACTTTGTCCATCACAATCTCTATATTGACCATATTAATTAATCTGTTTAATTTTCCAAGAGAAAATCGCATATTTTAAAATTTTACAGAGAAAATGTCCAAAATCAGCCGATTTTATGTGGAAACTTGCCGAAATCGCTCTAACGGACTTGCAAAAATCAATCACAGAATAAACAATTAACCTGATTAATTTTTTTGCATTTCGACACCAAGAGTCGACTCTTTTCCTTGCGAAGCCTTGCGTGAGACGGTCTAAAGACTGCAAGACTGAGGCGCGTCAGGACTGGGATAATGGGAAATCTGAGTAGCATGAAACGGGAAAGCAATGTCGGTTGAAGAAGTAAACACAGCGTCAGGCGGCTCACTCACGGACCGGACTGCCAGACAGATAGAACAGATGATCGCCGAGCGCTCCCTGAAGCCGGGAGATCGCCTACCCACTGTGCAAGATCTCAGCCGCAGGCTTGGAGTCAGCCTGTCTGTCGTGCGCGAAGCCATTGCTTCGCTACGCGCAGGGGGCGTGCTTCACACACGCCGAGGCGCCGGCATCTTTGTCGCAGAACCCAGCGCCATAGACAATCGCGGTCTGTTTTTTGGCGATCTGTCTCAGATCTCGTCTGTCGTGGAAATTCTTGAATTGCGCCTTGCCGTAGAAGTGGAAGCTGCCGGGCTTGCTGCCGAGCGTCACTCCATGGCGCAAGAGTCGCGCATTTATGAGGCCTATGAGGCGATTGAAGCGGTTATGGAGCTGGGAGGCACGGGCGAAGCGGAGGATTCGCTTTTTCACATTGCCATTGCAGAGGCAACGAACAATCGACGCTTCGTCGATTTTCTGACCCAGTTGGGCAACGCGATGATTCCGCGTAACAAGCTGCGCCCGCTCCCAGCCTCGCACCAAGAACACATCGCTTATCTGGCCCAGCTTCAAGATGAACATCGCGTTATTCTGGATGCCATCTCAGGTAAGGACCCGGAGGCTGCCCGCAACGCCATGCGCGCGCATCTTTCTTTAAGCCGTGATCGTTATCACAGCATGATCAAGGCCAAAACGGCCCTGCGCTAGGTTTGTCAACGCTTAACGCAACGCCTCAAAACTAGAGATGAAATACGTCGTCGATGTCGAGTTTCTGCAAATCTGCGTGAGAAGGCTGACGGCCACATTCTACATCATTGGCAACGCGGGAAGCTGCAGGCAGGCAAGAGATGAGATGACGCGTAGACTCGAAAATTTCGCTGATCATGGGGATGTCTCGGTTTGTTGTTATACTTTAGTTGAGACAATATACCTGCCGATATCAATGTGAAAAGAACTAGACTGCCACAACAGCCATGCAAAGAATGCACACCTAGGACAATCCACCCTTTAAACAGGTGCAATCCGAGGTAAAAAATCTGATGATTTGACAGGAAATAACGCAGCGGCCCCGCTCAAGCCGTGTCCCGCTCTATGATCTCGAAGCCGACATCCAGCACGGGTTGCGCAACGGGTAGATCGGCCAGCCGCGCCAACAGGGCACTTGCCGATTCTCGCCCCATGGTCGCCCGATCAATCCGCACCGTTGAAAGCGCCGGATAGGTGTGAGCGGCGAAATTCTGATCCCCGAAGCCGACAATGGCAATGTCATCAGGTATGGAGAGGCCGCGTGCCTGCACCTCGGTTAGAACCCCGTGCGCAAGCGTGTCAGAGCTACAGAAAATGAGGCTGTCATGCAGGCCCTCATCGAGCAGTTTTGCAACACCCTGCCGGCCCAATTGCAAATTGGAAATGCCCGGCACAATGCTCTTCGGCACCTTCGTAATGCCCTTGTCAGCAAGCGTTTTCAGAAAGCTGTCATTTCGGATCAGGGCGCGCTGGTCTTCAGCGGACACGATGGCGAAGTTCCGGTATCCCTTATCGTAGAAATAGTTGGCGGTCTTTTTGCCTACACTTTGCTGGGAAAAGCCGACAACGATATCGAGCGGCGTCGGCGTCACATCCCAGGTTTCGACAATGGGAATATTGGCAGCCAGAAGCTGACGGCGACAATTGTTGGAATGCTGGATGCCGGTAAGAAAAATACCATCGGGGCGGCGACTGAGAATGGCTGTTACGAGCTGTTCTTCTTCTTCCAGAGAGTAGCCAACCTCCCCTTGCAGAACCTGATAACCGGCCTCTTTCATCGGCTTGGCAAAATGCTGCACTGTCTCAGCATAGACGATATTGACCAGACTGGGCACGATGACGGCCACCAGCTTGCTCTTGTTGGACGCAAGCCCTCCGGCCAGCATGTTGGGCACATAGCCTGTCTGCTCGATCACCGCGTTGATCCGGTCGAGTGTCTTTTTGGCCACCTTGTCTGGATAGTTGAGGGCACGAGAAACCGTGGTTGGCGCTACTCCGGCAAGCCTTGCCACACTTTCCAGAGTGACCCGCTGCGATCCCTGCCGCGCTCGTCTTGGCTCTGAAGTTAACAGTTGCTCGTCAGGTAGGTCTGCCACGTCCATATTTCCTTCATTACGGCCCCTTCACACGAAGCCGTTGACTAGCCGCAACGAAGGAAACCGCGCAATCCTATGTTATTGGCGCAGGATTGAACAGAACAAGGTCATTCCGAATACCCAGTTTGTCAGCTGCTGTCTTGCATCGCCCGCTGGCGATATCGAGAATGAGCCTGAACAGCTCCCAGCCACCTTCCTCAACGGAAATCTCACCAGACGCAATCCGGCCCGCATCGACATCCATAATGTCAAACCAGCGCGCGGCCAGCGTGCTGTTGGTAGCCACCTTGATGGTTGGCGTCGTTGGCAGATTATATGGGGTTCCGCGTCCGGTCGTAAATATATGCAGGTTCATTCCCGCTGCCAACTGCAAAGTTCCACACACAAAATCGCCCGCTGGTGTGGCTGCGAAGGTCAACCCCTTGCGCCGAAGCCTCTCACCGGGTCCAATCACGTCGACAATCGGGCTCGAACCGGATTTGGCTACAGACCCCAGAGATTTCTCCACGATACCGGAAAGGCCCCCTGCCTTGTTGCCCGGCGTGGTATTGGCGGACCGATCTGCGCCGCCCTTGTCGAGATAGGCATCATACCAAGCCATTTCGCTGACGAGCTTTTCAACCACATCGGCCGAGGCAGCCCTTGGTGGCAACAGATGCACCGAATCCCGCACCTCCGTCACCTCAGAAAACATGACGCTGCCCCCAGCCCGCACGATAAGATCGGCAGCCGCCCCAAGCATCGGGTTGGCAGTGATGCCGGAAAAGGCATCGCTACCACCGCACTGCATGCCGACGACAAGATCGGACACAGGACAGGTTTCCCGCTGGCGATTGTTGAGCCGCTCAAGATGCATGCGCGCCTGCAACAGAATGTCATCCACCATAGCCGAAAAGCCCGAAAGCCCTTCATCCTGAAGATACATGCTGGTTGCCTTGTCATCGCCCTTGGTCATGATCATTTCAGGGCGAAGCTTTTCGCACCCAAGCGCCACCACCATCACTTCGCCACCAAAGTTTGGATTGAGCGCGATATTCTTGATGGTCCGGATGGGGATATAGGCGTCGGTCGCGTTGATGGCCACGCCGCAGCCATAGGAATGGGTTAGCGGCACCACATCGTCCACGTTGGGATAGTTGGGGAGCAGCTCTTCACGAATGCGCTTGACCGCATGCTCTACGACACCGGCCACACATTGGACGCTAATGGAGATGCCCAGAAGATTGCGCGTGCCGACGCTGCCATCCGCGTTGCGATAGCCTTCGAAGGTGTAGCCTTCCAGCGGCGGCAGAGACTTGGGCGCAACTGCAGGCGCCTTGAGGCTTTCGAGGTGGGGAGCCTCTGGCAGCATGATCATATGCTCATTGACCCAAGCCCCTTTCTCGAGCGGCTGCAGGGCCAGCCCGATCGTCACCCCGTAGCGAATGACCGCGCCGCCTTTTTCAATATCGGCTAAGGCTACCTTATGGCCGAAGGGCACATCCTCTTTAAGGACAGCACCCGTATCCAGCTCTGTTCCGGCAGGCAGCCCTCCGGCGGTCAGAACGATGGAGACATTGTCATCAGAGTGAACCTTCAGGCTCGGAACGGCGGTATTCATGGCAGCCTCACGCATGTTTGTTGTTGTTTTTCTTCTGCTTGATCATGCCGTAGATCGAGAAGACAACTGATATCAGGATCAGCACCCAAAGGACCATGGCAATCGGGCTTTTGGTAAAGAAGATCGTCAGGGAACCGAAGGATTCCAAGCTTTTGACAAAATAGACTTCGGCCTGCTTGCCCAGAATGAAACCAATGATGAACGGAGCCACCTCAAGCCCGACCTTCTGGCCAAGATAACCGAACAGGCCAAAGAACAGCAGCGTCCAGACATCGAACATGATACCGAAATTGATCGCATAGGCCCCGACCACGCACATCATGATGATGCCAGGATAGAGCAGATATTTCGGGATCGTGATCACCTTGACGATGGTGCGGATGGCAAAGAACATCACAAAGAACATGACAAGGTTGGCAAACAGCAGCGCCACCATCATGGTGTTCCATGTATCCAGATTGTTGCCGATGAAGAGTGGCCCCAGCTGGATGCCCTGCAGCGTAAAGGCACCGATGAGCACAGCCGTTGTTGAATCGCCGGGAATGCCAAGCGAAAGCAGTGGTATGAGTGCCCCGCCGGTGAGACCATTGTTGGCGGCCTCTGATGCGATGACACCTTCTGGCGCTCCCTTACCCAGCTTCTCTGGATGTTTGGAGAAGTTCTTCTGCTGCGTATAGGACAGGACCGACGCCGCACTGCCGCCCACACCGGGCAACATGCCGACAAATGTGCCAAGGCTACTCGAACGGATCAGATTGATCATCTCACCCTTGAAAACCGAGAAGCTGAAGGGAGTACCGCCATTCAGATCGAGCTTTTTGCCCTTGCCAACCTCTTCCCGGATGCCTTTTTCGGCCTCTTGCATGATGGTTCCAAGCCCGAACAGCCCGATCAGAACAGGCAGGAGCGAAAAGCCGCTCTCCAGATAGGGCACCATGGCGTCTGTCATCAGACGATATTCGCCATTGCCGCCGTAGGAAATGTCATAGGAGCCGATCAGACTGAACCAGACGCCCAGTACACCGCTGAAGATGCCCAGCAGCAAATTACGCGACAGAGACGCAATCACCGTCAGCGCAAACAGAATGATCAGGAACTTCTCGACATAGGAGAATTTGATCGCAAAGTCCGCAAGGCTTGGCGCGAACAGAAACAGGATAACCGCACTGAAGATGCCGCCGAACAGTGATGCCGTGATGCCGGTTTTAAGGGCGCGCTCTCCTTCCCCCTTTTGCGTCATCGGATAGCCATCAAAGGTGGTGGTTATCGAGGAGGGAGTACCGGGGATTTTCAGCAGAATGGCCGGAACGAGCCCACCCGAGATGCCGCCTACATAAAGCCCCAGCAGCAGGGCCAGCCCATTGATCAGGTCGAGCGCATAGGTCATGGGCAGACACACGGCCACTGCCATGGTCGCAGTCATGCCGGGAATGGCGCCAAAGATGATTCCAACGATCACGCCGAAACCAACCAGAGCGAAAAACATGGGCGATAGATAACTTAGAAATTCCATGGGTCAGCCTATCGGTTCAAAGGTCAGGGCAGCGTGATGTTGAACATCTGCGCCAACACATACCAAGCGACGGTGGGCGAGATGATCGAACTGAGCGTGATGGTTATAAATTCGCGACGTCCCGGCGTATGCACAAACAAGGTCGAGAGCAGGAACATGAATGGAATGGAAGTCAGCAGAAAGCCGAGCCCCGTGTTGGGAAAGATTTCTCCTACTGGTTCCATCACGTAAAAATAGAGAATGGTCAGCACAAGCATGCCCAGGAGGCGCAGCCAGTCTATCTTGCGTGTTTGGTCTTTCTCTCCCGAAGCTTCAGGCCCTCTATTTTCCTCTGCCCGCGCGCGCATCTTGCGAAGGACTTTCGGTCCTTCTGTCAAGGCGATCAGCAGGGCAAGGATCAGAAGGATCCAGTGAATGATATTGGGAAAGAACAGGTGCGACTGATCAAAGTCGATCGACACCTTGAAAAGAGAACTACCATCTGCCATTGCGGTTTCTCCGGGGTGATCCTGTTGGCAGGGCATAGGAGCCCTCAGGATGCGGTTTTGTTGCGGAGAGCCAGACCCGGTTTCCCTTGGGTGGGATGGCCGGGTCTGAAGGATGTCTGAAGTCTATTTGATGCTATCGATGATCACTTCATACTGACCCATCTTGTCTTTCAGATAAGCCGCAGCTTCAGCTGATGGTTTGAAGTTAGGAATGAAGAAGGATTTCTTCTGGGTTTCCTGAATTTTGCCTTCTGCATAGATTTCGCCAAGCGCTTCATCCAGAGCGTCGACAATCGCAGGATCCATCTTCTTGTTGTAGATGAAGAAGAATTCCTTATCGAACGTGAAGTCTTTTTCGCCATCCTGCGTTACGGATGCTTTCGGGGAGACGAAGTCAAGCAGATGTTCCTGAGAGGTGTCGCCAAAGCCTTCCGGCTTGGTCTGCTTGATGGTTTCCGGGCGTGCGGTCAGCCAAACAAAGCGCATGGCTTTCTGATCTTCTGCGGGCAATTGGGTATATTGTTCGTTGGCCTGTACCGAACCGTTGATCAGGTCAGCCTGACCATCAAACAGCAGCTGGTTCTTGTCGGACTGCGAGCCGGTATTAACAGCAACAAGGTTGGCTTCCTTACCTGGGTAACGCAGCTTAATGGCGTTTTTCAGAGCCGAGAAACCGATTTCCGAAACACCCCCGGGCTGAATGGCAACACGGATTTTCTTGTCGCTTGCACAAGCCTGAATAATGTCTTCAATAGACTGATATGGAGAGCTCTTGGGAACCAGATAGGAGTTACCCGGATTGATGGCGACCGTCGGCCCTACGGTAAAATCTTCAAAGATATTGAAGTAGCCCTTTACGCCATACAGGTAGCCCAGATAGGACTGATCATGGAAAATCATGATCGTACTGCCGTTGGAAATGCGGCGTAGAGTCTTGAAGGCTGCACTTGAGCCAACAGCGTCAACCTTGACGTTGATGCCGAGCTTGTCGGCCAGAGCCTGCGCTACGATGGCAGAGTTCTGATAGGTGTCACCACCGGTGGATTTGGAGCCGATGACGATGCGCAAATTCTTGGCAAGCTCGACATCCGCAGCGCTGGCCTGCGAAGCAGCCAAGCCCATGAAGGCAGCCATTGCGACAGCCAGCCCGCTTTTCAGAAACTTCATTTTTTCTCTCCCTAATGGAACGCCGGTTCGAGAACCTCCAGAAACACTTCCCTATTGCTTCTTGCTGTTCAACCAGACGTTCTGATTTCGGCGTCGCT
Organism: Cohaesibacter marisflavi; assembly: GCF_963665895.2. Taxonomy (NCBI): domain Bacteria; kingdom Pseudomonadati; phylum Pseudomonadota; class Alphaproteobacteria; order Hyphomicrobiales; family Cohaesibacteraceae; genus Cohaesibacter; species Cohaesibacter marisflavi. The sequence goes on from NZ_OY762534.1 coordinate 2,487,263, forward strand.
CTGCGTCCGCCTTTCCTCCTTTTATTGACACCCCAACCAAACGCGGTTTGTTCCTCAGACAAACAGCAGCTCCGCTGGTGCCCAGCGCCCTCAAGTTTCCTCCAAATGAAAACGCTGTCATTTCATAGTAAGTTCACATTCATTCTTCTGTCAAGCATGCGAAGTGGAGCACACAGTTTTCTGATATATTCGGCAGAAAAGCTTAGATATTAGTCTAATAAATGCGTTTTCTTTCCACAAAAAGCACATCAACACGACAAAATGGTTGCGCTTCCATTCTTTGTTTGGCGAAATAGCATAAAGGTCCCCGTGCGGGTAGGAACGGAGCGCGAGGCTGCAACAATTTGGAGGAAAAACAAGATGGTAGCGCCAGATAGATTCGGGACAGGATCGCCGAAAGTCACATCCATGCGCGTCGTGCCCGTTGCGGGACAAGACAGCATGTTGCTGAATTTGAGCGGAGCCCACGCACCCTATTTCACGCGCAATGTCGTTCTGCTAGAAGATGAAACCGGCCGGATCGGTCTGGGCGAAGTGCCTGGTGGTGAGAAGATCCGCCAGACGCTGGAAGACGCAATCCCGCTCGTTGTGGGCCAGCCTATTGCGCGCATGAATACCATTCTGAAAACCATGAACGAAACGTTTGCCAGCCGAGACAAAGGCGGGCGCGGCACCCAGACGTTTGATCTGCGCATCACCATTCATGCTCTCACCGCAGTGGAAGCGGCCCTTCTGGATCTGATGGGGCAGTTTATGGATATGCCAGTGGCCGCTCTTCTGGGAGAAGGCCAACAGCGCGACACAGTGCGTATGCTGGGCTATCTCTTCTATGTCGCCGACCGGAACAAGACCAATCTGCCCTATCGATCCGAGCTTGATGCCAAGGATGATTGGCTGCGCCTGCGCAATGAAGAAGCCATGACGCCTGAGGCAATCGTGCAGCTAGCCGAAGCAGCCTATGAACGTTATGGCTTTGAAGATTTCAAACTCAAAGGTGGCGTTCTCTCGGGCGAAGAAGAAATGCTTGCCGCCGCAGCCCTCAAGCAGCGCTTTCCCGAAGGGCGCATTTCCATTGACCCGAACGGGGCCTGGTCACTGAATGAAGCCATCGCCCTTTGCAAAGGGCAAGATCATATTCTGGCCTATGCAGAAGATCCATGCGGGGCTGAGAATGGTTATTCAGGCCGGGAGATCATGTCCGAATTCCGCCGTGCCACAGGCCTTCAGACCGCCACCAACATGGTTGCCACAGATTGGCGACAAATGGGCCATTCGGTCATGCTGCAATCGGTTGATATTCCGCTGGCCGATCCACATTTCTGGACCATGCAGGGCACTGTACGGGTGGCGCAGATGTGTCGTGACTGGGGCCTTATCTGGGGCTCCCACTCCAACAATCATTTTGACATTTCGCTGGCGATGTTCACCCACGCGGCAGCAGCGGCTCCGGGACACATCACACCGATCGACACCCACTGGATCTGGCAGGATGGGCAACGCCTGACCAAGGAGCCACTGCTGATCAAGGGTGGCGAGATCGCCGTGCCAGAGCGTCCCGGCCTTGGTATCGAAGCGGATATCGATGCCATCATGGCTGCGCACGACCTTTACAAGAAGAAAGGGCTTGGCGCACGTGATGATGCTCTGGGGATGCAGTTTCTCATTCCCAACTGGACCTTTGACAATAAACGCCCCTGCCTCGTGCGCTAAGGCATCATAACAATAATATTCCTCCTCCCAGACCTTACCCTCGAAGAGCCCCCCTTCTTCGGGGGTTTTTCGATTCTCAATCCAGATTTTCAGCTCACCATTTCAAGGCCCTCAAGCATTTGTGATAGGTCACACGCTTGCACTTCCCCATCACAGACCAAACGTTAGCCTTTGGACATCAAGCCGTTTCGCCAGAGCCAGTCTCTGGTGTAGCGACAGACCAGAGGAGACACGCAATGCATGCCCTTCCCCTAACCGGCCTTGTTGCTCTTAGCCTGCTTGCGGGCACAGCAACGGCGTCTGCCCAGACCTTCAACGATGCGCCCCCCAATGGCGAGGGACAAACGCCTGCCTTTGAAGGTCAGACCCGCGCACCGTATCTTGCTGATGATGTCTCGGTAAAACGGGAGACCATCGCCAACGGCCTGCAAAATCCGTGGGGGATGGACCAGTTGCCGGACGGGCGCTGGATTGTTACCGAGCGGCCAGGGCGGATGCGGATCATCGATGCAGACGGCAATAAATCGCACGCAATCGACGGTTTGCCAGAGGTTGACGCGCGCGGTCAGGGCGGCTTGCTGGATGTGGTTGTCAAAGACGATTTTGCACAGACACGCCGCGTCTGGTGGAGCTTTGCCGAACCGCGCGGCGATGGCCTGAATGGAACCGCCGTTGCCACGGGCATTCTTTCCGATGATGACAGCCGCATGGAGCATGTGGAGGTCATCTTGCAGCAAAATCCTGCCTGGCGCTCGACCAATCATTATGGCTCGCGTCTGGTGTTCGATCCGTCCGGCGCCCTGTTCGTGACGACAGGCGAACGCTACTACACCGAGTCGCGCCAACTGGCGCAGGATGTTGGCACCCATCTTGGCAAGGTGCTACGCATCGACCCGATGGGTGGCCCGGCGGAGGGTAATCCTGACCTGGCAGGCGGCTTGCCCGAGGTCTGGTCCTATGGCCATCGCAACATTCAGTCTGCAGCACTGGGGCCGGATGGGCATTTATGGACCGTGGAACATGGCCCCAAAGGAGGCGATGAATTGAACAGGCCCAAAGCGGGCAAGAATTATGGCTGGCCGATCATCTCCTACGGAGAGAATTACTCCGGCACGCCAGTGGGAGAAGGCATCACCGCCAAGGGAGGCATGGAGCAGCCGGTCTATTATTGGGACCCTGTGATCGCTCCGGCGGGCATGGTCTTTTATGACGGCGCGATGTTCCCCTCTTTCAAGGGTGATGCCCTCATTGGCGGACTGGCCAGCAAGGCGCTTGTGCGGCTGAAGCTGGAAGACGGCAAGGTCGTGGGCGAAGCGCGCTATCTTGAAGGACGCAGCCGCGTGCGTGATGTTGATGTCGACGCCAAAGACGGTGCCATCATGATTTTGACAGATGCAAATAACGGAGCCCTGATGCGGATTACTCCGGAGTAACCGGCACGCTCCCTTGCGGCTTCGTGTGCCCTAACGCGAAGCCGCTTGCCTTCTGGTGCTAAAGAGGCTGCCAGATCTTGCCCGTAACAGGCTTTGCGCCCAGTCAGGCTTTTGCCTTGAAAGCTGGGAGCCTTGACCCCTCATTCGCAAAGAGCGCGGGCGCCATTGTTCCCAAGATCGACCATGATGGATTGAAGATTGGCACCCAACTGCTCAGGCTCGATCCATTTGCCGCCTGTGGCCTTGGCAACGCAGGCAAGGGCGTCGCCTCCACCAAGGGACACCACATCAATCTCCACTTCCGGATGCGATCGAGCCACGGCGCATGGATCACCACCATTTGTATCTTTGCCATCACTCACCAGAATGATGCGTCCCCCACCCTTTTTCTGTACTTTTCGAAGCGCCAACTTCAACGCCTTGGCCACGGCCGTGGAGGACTTCAGCTTCAATCCGTTGGTTTTCGCGATAAGGCCTGAGCGCTCTGCTGGACCGAAGTCTCCCAGATCCCTCACAAAAGAGCGACCAGCGAATGATACAACACCAATCTCCGTCTTTTTATCAGTCTGGCGAGCGACCTGTTCAACGGCGCTTTTCAGATCATCAAGACGCTTGCGACCGGGCTTCTTTATCAGACCGGCATAAATAACTTGTGCCGTTTTGCCTGAAAGCCCACCAGCCCCCATGCGCTTTTCCAGCTTCGTGGCCAGTGCGCTATCAACATCAGCAGGCAGGCCCATACTGATTGAATGATCAAGCGCAAGAACAATATAGCTGCGATCTTCGGGACGGGCGCAGTGCTTTGAAGGGGATTCTGGCGCTTCGGGTTCAGGTGGAGGCGCCTTCGCGACCGGTATCTCTGGCGGCGGCGGAGGACAGGCCTTCTCTTGTTCACCGGCCATTTGCATCAGCATGTGCAACTGGTCCTGAAGCGCGTTGAGCCTTGCGAGATCTGGTGCGGCCTCAGCTGAGCACCAGCTCCATTGATAGCCCCAAATCCTGACGCCACAAGACTTCAGCGACAGATGGCCCAGATAGCCCAGCAGCGCGATAAAAATCAGCCACAAGAGCACAAATCCGATCAGACGCAGAGCTCTCATCAGCAGCCTCCTCTTGCGCCATTGAGCCCCAGTTCAACAAGAATTTGCTGCAAGCTCTGCGCTTCCTTGGCTGGTTCGACCAGCTTTCCGCCGGTGGCCCTTGCCACGCAGGAGAGTGCCTGCCCACCACCAAGAGAGATGACATCGACCTGAACGCCAGAGCTTTGCTTGGCCACAGCGCACGGGTCAGCGTCGCAGGTATCTTTGCCATCGCTGACGAAAATCACCCGCCCGCCAGGCACACGAGCAGCCTTTTCCATGGCGATCTTGAGGGCATCAGCAGCGGGCGTTGCCGGTTTGGTCTGCAGCTTCTCGATCTTGCTGATCAGGCGCTCGCGCCTTCCCTCATCATAATCCCCCATATCCACCACGCCATTGCATCCGGCGAAGGTGACCACGCCAATTCTGGTTTCCGGAGGCAGGCGTCGGGTTACTTCCCCGACGGAGGATTTGACCTCGTCAAGTCGCTTGCGACCAGGGCGGGCGATATACTCATTATAGGTGTTGGAGGCTTGCCAAGCGTCGGGCCCGCCCGCCTCGATTGTGTTTTCAAGCTCGGTTGCCAATGCGCTGTCCATGTTGATTGGCAGCCCCATGCTTTTGGAATGATCAAGGGCCAGCACCACATAATCAAGCTTCGGCTTGCCATCGGCGCATTGTTGCGGAGTTTCGGGCGATTGACTGCCTGCCGGAGGAGGATTGCCTCCCGCAGCAGCTGCGCTTCCGCCTCCACCGCCAGAGGGAGGTGTACCGCCAGCCCCACCAGCACCCGCAGGAGGGTTTCCTGCTCCTGCTCCTTCGCCTGAACCCCCAGCGCCACCTGCTCCGGCACCTCCTTCTCCATCTCCGCCAGATGCAGCAGCACCCGCCCCACCGGCTCCACCACCGCCAACATCCAGCCTATGCGGTGCAGGTTCGGGCAATGGCATGGCACCCTCGGTGGAAGGCATGTCACCTCCCGCGTCTGCGTCTGGCATATCTCCGTCCAATTCCGCCTCTGTTGTCGACATGGGAGACGGAGAGACCTCTTCTTCCATTGGCCCAGCTGTCCCAGAAGCAGGATCAGCCGAAGGCAGAGCGGGACCGGAAGCAAGTGGACCTGAGCCACCTTCTCCTACCGCCCCCACGGCCCCATTGCCACCAGCCGGACCGATAGTCAGGACGCCCGGCGACACAGGAACGGGCGTTGGCCTCGCTCCGGACCGAGGCACGGGCGCAACGGGACCACATTGGGCGCCCATCTGGCCGTTCATCTCGATCAGGCTGTGCAGCTCACGCTGCAGGGCATTTAGCCGCGACACATCTGGCCGGTGGCTCGCCGCACACCAGCTTAGTTCGTAGCCCAGAAACCGAACGCCGCAGGCCTTGAGCGACAAGCCCGCCAGCAGCGCAACCAGCCCCACGAATCCCACCCACGAAATGACCAGAACAGCCAGACGAATGCCCTTCATGTGACGCCTTCTTACTGCGTTTGCATCAAGGTTTCGACCTGTGCCCGCAGAGCGGCCACTTCGGCTTCAAGACGGGTAATCTGCTCGGCGGTGCCATTGTTGGCGCGGGCCGAAGACAATTGCTGCTGCCGTTGGGCAAGCGCTGCACGCAGCCTGTTCAACTCGGCTTGCCGCGCAGACAGATTGGCCTTTTCATCATACATATTGGCCTGAGCATTGGCGGCCTGATACTGGCGATGGGATGCGATCGACTGCAACTGATTGGTCTGCTGCTGATAGACGCCATTATTGAGATTGCTGCGTGCGCACCAATAATCATCATAGCGGGCATCCCCCGTGCATGACGTTGTCTGGCAGGCAGCCAGAAGGGGCAACAGAACACCCAGCGCAATGCCGGGAACCAGAGCCTTTGTCCGAAACTTTGTCATGATGTCATCTCTCTTTTCACACTGGGATTAAATGGTTACGCCGACTTCGGACGGAACGCGGGAATAGGCGGAAACGAGAGCGTCACGCTGGGTTTCCAGCGAGGCTTTCTGGGCTTTGAGCTGGGAAATCTGCTTTTTGACATCCATGCCGTTGTTGGCAGCCCCTTCCAGATCGGTGATATCGCGGTCAACATTGGAGATCTGGCTGTTCACGATCTGCACGTTGCCGCGGGCGCTGGACATCTGGGCGCGATAGGCGTCAGGGGCGAGCTGTCCGGCGCTAAGCTGGGCATTGAGACGGTCAATCTCGGCCTGTTCTTCGGCGGCCAGCTGACGCGTGAAGTTCGCCATTTCCTGATAGTGGGCGATATTCTTTTCAGCATTGGCGATAACGCCCTTGAGCTGATCCTGTTGGGCTGCCTGAGCGCCGGCCTGCTTGTTGACCCGCTGGGCATCAGCCGCGCCGAGTACACCACCGCCAAGAGCGCCAATCATAGCGCCCTGAGCCATGGATTTTTCATCCCCGCCGAGCAGCAGACCGAGCCCACCGCCAACGATGGCTCCCACGGCTGCGCCCGTGGCTACGCCCTGAAGAATGCGCACATTCTCATTCTGTTTCTGGCGCATAGCCATTTCGGTGGGGCTGAGAGGGCCGGTTGGCTGTTGCGTAGTCACGCAGCCTGCAAGGGCAAGCGAAGCGGCGAGCGCTGCGACCAAAACGTATTTCTGCGACATGATACTGACTTTCCTGTGTCTCTATAAATCTCAATCAATCAATGGATGGGGTGGGAATTTCATCGAGGAAATGCAGCACGCTGTGCTGGTTGCGCGCGTGCCGGAATTTATCAATGGAGGTTTCCAGAGCCTCGACAAAGCGGATCATGTCCGTGTCGTTGCGTTGGGAAAGCGCCTGCTTGACGACGCCCGACTGTGTGCGGATTTCCGGCGCGGCATAATCGGCCAGCGTGTCCACCGTCTCGTAATAGGCGTTTGAAATCAGGGTGTAATGGTTATATTCCGCCTCGATGCGCGGAGCGTAGAATTCGGGGTGGGTATTGGTCAGCTTGGCCTGTTTGTAGGCCGCCTTGAATTTCTTGATCGCCCGGGCACTGAGGAACACCTCCATGGCCTGCAAACCGCCATTGGACAGCATGACGCGTACATTGCGGGCCTTCAGCTCATTGCGGCGGGCAAACTCGTCTTGCAACTGCCCCTGCAACTCCCTGATCTTGGTTTGCAATTCTGCATTCTGAACCTGATCGGCCACGGCCTCCATCTGCTGGAGCGGCTGCTGATCTAGGGGGCCATCCACCTGACGCTGGGTTTCTTCAAAGGCCGTCTCCAGGCGTGGAACCTCGGAGACATCACGCGGGATGGACGAGGTACTGACAGCGATGCGGAAGCCCATCGAGCGGCGCTTGAACTCGCCTCCCACCTGCGCATCGAAGAAGGGATTTTCATCGCGCCGCGCCGAGGTGATCAGATCGGGGCTATCAAGAAATGAGCCGCCGCGCACCACGAAGCCACCAATCGCCCCATGCAGGCGATCCGAGCGGGTCATGCGGAAGGAATCCTGCACGATTTCGGCAGCATTGCCGTAGACGTCATAGAGCCCCAGCGGATTTGGCTTTTTCTTGCCAATCGGCTTAGCCTTACCCGAGGAGGACATCGCCCCATTATACCAGGCGTAATCGTCGATGGTGCCTTCGCTGAAGAAGACCGGCTCATTGCGCACGGCAGCGGGAACTGCACTGCCGCCTCTGGCCGCAAATTCCCACTCCACCTCGCTTGGCAGACGGACAAAGCCATTGGCTGCTCCGATCTGGGAGAGGGTTGCCATCATGCTGGAAGGATTGCTGTAGAGCCAGATATTGAGCTTTCTGGTGAAATCAATCGCGTCATACCAACTGACATTGGTAACGGGCACATTGAGTTTGCGGCTCATGCGTCTGGGGCAGCTATCCGGCCCTTTCATCACGGCATCATATTGGCCTTGCGTCACCTCATAGGCCCCGATCAGATAGTAGCGCTCGTGGGTTTCGTCATCCATGAGGGTGCCGGAGATATATTCATGGTGGTTTTCCTCGATATAGCCACGCGTCCGTCCGGCATCACGACCGATCACGATTCGCTGGTCACTCAAAGGACCGACCGGTGAGCTAGGATCTTCGGTGATGGTCACCACCTTTTTGAGCGCAATCTTGCCCCCGCATGGGATGGGCAGCAGCAGGACATCGGGATCGCCAGCCGGATTGTAATAGTTGGCGTCCCACGTCTCCTGCGCCAAAGTCGCACCAGCGGAAAACAGAAACAGGGACAGGCCAGCGATGGCCCGCCCAGAAGCACGAGAATATCTAATAGCCACGGAACAGGTCCCCCGGACGAATATAGGTTGATTTTAAAGCAACAAAGGATGCGAGTATGAGCTGGAGCAGAAAGGCCCCTGCGTCGATCAATGCGATATGGCGAACGGGTAGCGCGAAAATGGCCGCGAAATTGCCATATACGCCCTGAAACTGCATATTCCCCAACCACGCCAGCAGCAATGTCAGGCCATCGGCCAGTAGAATGCCCCCCAAGGCGTTGAACAGGCCGATAAAGACAAAGAACATGGAAACGCCAAACAGGCCCTGCCCCATAAGCCCCAGAAGGGCGACGTGGGGCCGCAAGCGCTCAAGCTGGATGACCATGCCCGACCAGACAGACAGGGTAAGCCCGACAAACAGCACCAGACCGATTGCCAGAACGATTCCGCTCAGAATTTTATCGAGCTGCTGTATGGCCTCGATGCGGGCGGCATTGCTCTGCACCGAAAAGCCCAGACGTGTCATCTCATTGGCCAGCGGCGCGACATGTTCGATGCGGTCGGCATATAGGCGCAGGCCGGAATAAACGTCCGGACGCTCAGCAAGGGGCTTGCCCTCCTTGCCCCTGTCAGGCAGGGCAAAGCCATCAATGAAGGCTTCCACCTCCTGAATGACCGAGGGGGTGACCATCACCCATTGACCAACGACCGTCTCCCGCGAGATCACGTTGGCAATGGTCAGCGGAATGCGCAGCAGTTCCCTCTGCTTCTTGCGATTGGTGGAAATCTCGAATGCATCCCCCACCCCGAGCCCGAGCTTTTCAGCAAGGTCGCGGGTAATGATGGCATCCCCCTTTCCAGCCAATCCCTCGCCTGCTTGCAAAAGCGGATCGCCGGTGCCAGTCGGCAACAGGGATACGGGCGTTCTGCCCCGGCCATTGTCATGACTGGCGAACGCGCGGGAGGCGAGATAGCGGGCTGTCGGTATAATGAAGCCAATGCCATCGAGCGCTTCGATTTCCCTGAGCTTATCGGGTGTCAGGACATAGTCTCCCTTCACCCGGATTTCCAGGCTCGCCGGAGATGTCCGCAATTCATCAAGCATCGACTGGATGAAGCCGACCTTCATGCTCCAGAGCAGCATTGTGGGCACCAGCACCGAAATGAGGGCGATCATCGCCGCGATATTGGGCTTCGGAGAGCGCAGGATGCTCTTTATGGCCAGATCCAGTGCAATCATGCTCTGCGTTTCTCCGCGCCGGATTGATGGGCAAGTGTTGCAGACATGGCATTGTCGGCAAGCATTCTGGTTTTGATTTCGTAGAAGTCGAAGCCATAGGCTTTTGCCAGATCCCAGTCATGGGTGATCATGATGAGAATGGCACCGGCGCGCTCAGCCGCCCAGATGATGGTTTCGATGCAGTCCCGTGCGGTTCGCGGGTCCAGTGCCCCCGTCGGCTCGTCGCACAGAATGATGGACGGGTGATGGGCCAAGGAACGGGCAATGGCCGTGCGCTGTTTTTGTCCCACCGAGATTTCATCAGGCATGGCATCGGCGATCATCGCTATGCCCAGTCGGTCAAACAGTTGCTCGACGAACGCGGCATCGGGACGGGCTGAAATATGCTGTTGCAGCAGGACATTTTCCCGCACCGACAGAAAGGGAAAGAGCGGGCTCTTTTGCATGACATAGCCGAAATAGCTGGCACGCAGGCGGGCACTCTCGCGCCGGTTTTTCGAGGCGGCATTGAGGTCGTGGGTCTTGCCATCAACAACAAGGTCAAACTGCTCGCATATGCTGGGCTGGCTGGCCATGGCCAGAATATCCATGGCTGTCGTCTTGCCTGATCCCGTCGTGCCGACAACAGCGATCTTCTCCCCGCCCTTTGCATCAAAGGCGGGGATGTGCAGATCGAACGCCCGGTCGGGGTCTTTCAGGCTTTTGCGTATGTTGCGAACAGTGAGTGCTATCATGGCATGCGGTCCAGCGAGATCGTCGTGACGGCTTCTCCCGGCGCGGCATTCTCATGCAGGTCGAACCAGCGGTCCGGATCGGAATGCACCCGCTCGTAATAGCGCAGCTTGGATTCCAGACCATTCATGATGTCCCGCTGCTCGGGCGCACTGAGGGTCACCCAGTCGGCCATGGTCATGGCTGTGGTCTGGCTCTTGTAGGGCAGATCATCCAGATATTCTGCAATGGCATCACCAAGGCTCTGATCATCGCGGATCTGGGTCGGATCGTTCGAGGTGCGCAACGCCAGATCCTGAATGCTGCGGAAGAAGGCGTTGGCATCGATGATGCCGCCGGGCCTGTTGGCCTGATCCACGATTTCGCGCAGATTCTGCGCCATGGTTGAAAGCTGGTTCTTGGTCAGCAGAATGCGGATATCGAGCGCCTGACGGGCATAGGCTGCGAAGGCACGGTCGATGGTCCAGGCACGATAGAATTCCGGCGCCTGTTCGCCCTGCTGATTGCCACGATATTCCAGCTGGAAGGCCTTGGCGGCGCGACGCAGATTGGCCTGAGTGGAATTGTCATTCGCGTCGGGCTCAGCGATCTCCTTGTCTTTCTGGATATCCTGCGAAGTGGTAACGATCTGGCTGGCAATCAGGCTGACGCCATTGCCAAATTCACGCACACTGCCCTCGGAGACATCGGTATAAAGATCATTCATAGAGCCTACGAGGCGGGACGCCTGACGATATTGCAGCTCGGCGGTGCGATGGTCCTTCTTGCCGGCCGGAGTTTTCAGATGCATCACCAGAAGGCGGATCCCCTTGTCATTGAGGTCTCCGGCCAGTTCGGGGATGTCCAACTCGTGGGCGTAGTTATCGCCCAACTCGGGGGATTTAGCCCCGGCATCGGTAACAAGGATCATATATTTGGCGGCATAGGGCTGCCAATTGTTATCATTGCTGGCAAAGGCGATGCCACCGATGGCGTCCTCATCGAAGCCGACGGTCGGCACCTTGGCAACATCCATATTGTCAATCGCAGCAAGGAACTGGTTGACGTCTGAATGCGCGTCCAGCGGCAACAGATTTTTGACATTATAGCCAATGCCCGGATTGGTCAGTGTCGACTGGCGATAGCCCACCAGCCCGAAGGAAACCTTGCCTGACAGCGGGGAATTCTCAAGCTGCACACCAATCTGTTCGACGACTTCCTTGGTCTGGCGGATATAGGGCCCCATGGAAATGGTGGTATCAATAACAAAGACGACCCCTGCCCTGAAATCCTCAGTGGTGCGCCGCGCGCTGGCCGCCGTCACCGACCCCACTTGCAGCATGTTGCCTTCATTGTCATCGGGGAAATAGATCGATTCATGATCGAGAATGGGCAGCAGATAGAAATTGTTGTTGTCGTTGATGGCATTTTCCGGCTCTACAGCCACGATGTCGGGGCTGTTGGCGAACTCATCAGGCGTTTGATAGGCCTCAATGTCATCGGCGAGCGTGTTGAAATCCTTAAAGAAGAGATGCCGCACGCGACCGGCTTCAGCCCGGTTGTTGAAGGCCACAACGATAGACTGTTTCCAGTCGACCAGCTTTTCCGAAGCGATCCAGCCTGCCGCATCTCCCCGACTGTTGATGCCAACCTCGGTGTAGCCATTCTGCTCGCCATAGACATAGTAGACGGCGAAGGCTGGCACATTGCCCTTGATCACCTGCGCACTGGGCGAGGCAGCAGAAAGCAACTGGCTGCCCGGTTTGGTCACGACCCTGCGGTAAAGGGTCTTTTTGCCTTGCATGAGCAGCGCTTCACGCGCGAAGGCAGACTGCTCAAGTCCGACCAGGGGAATGAGCGTCAGGTTTGCAATCAATAGAACAAGAATAAAAGCAAATTTCTTCATGGAGCCAACCTTTCAAGCTTATCTGCAATAGTCGTCGACAGCGGTGCGGGCCTCTGCATCCTGATAATATTTCGGCTCAAGGAACTGGCAGAGAGTCTGGATATCCGCCGCAGCATTGGCGTCTCCGCCAGCCTTGAGGCGCGTATAGGCGTCAAGCGCCGTATTGGCATTCTTGATGACCGATGCGCCTGCCGCATCCGGCTTGGTGGGGTCATAGCGTTCGGCATAGGACCTAAGAGCTGGCGCATAGCCCTTGTTGGAGGCAAGGCGCAGGAATTCGGCAGACATGTCGCTCAGATCGGCATTGTCTGCCGTTTCCTCGGAGGCCTCGTAGAGCTGCTGTCCGGACATCTGCCCGCTCATCATCTGCTGCTGCCAATAACTGCGGCCTCTGGCCACCTGCGGCTCTTGCGGCGTTGGGGCCGGTGTTGCAGATGGCGTCTGAGCTGGTGTCGGCGCAGGCGTGACAACCGGCTCCTCAACTGGCGTTTGCTCGGCCTGTTGGGAGAAGGAATCCAACCCGGCCAGCAAATAGGGGCTGTAATACCAGCCCAGCAGGCAGACCGCGATCAGAACCCAGAAGCCAGCCAGCCCGACAATAGTCTTGCGGCTGATACGGGTGGACGGTTTCTCTGTTATGGACGGATCGGCAAAGGCTATGAGACTGGGGTCGATCGAAATGGTTTCCCCCGGCATATAGTGTCTGCCCTTTGCCGCCCCTGCACCGGCGGTCTCGGCTCCGGCTTCATCGTCTGTGGGCGCTGCGCTTTGCTTGGCGCCACCCCCTTTGACATTGACCGCCAGATCACTTGGCCCTGCCTTCTGGTGTGCATCCGCAGATGGCTTGGAAGAGACGATGCCAAAGCCGGATGACTTGCGACCGGAAATGGGGACGACAGGCCAGAAATCTTCTTCGAAATAGCCTGTGCCCGTGATGGCAACTTTAATGAAATCCCCTTCGCCAAGATGATCGACAATGGTCGGGCCAAGCAGCATCCGGCCCCCATCCACGGCATCGACGGGCAGATTTTCCGGCACGCTTTGCCAGCCACTGCTGCCCAGATAGCGGTCCTTATCTGTTTCGCGCTCAATGACCAAGGCCGTCTCGGGCGTTACGGCATGGTCCATGCTCAACCAGGCATGCCCGGGACCGTGTTCCTTATGCGCCGAAAGTATTCTCATTTCCTGCTCACTTTCCGATAAATTCTCGCGTGCCATGCTCTTCATTGCTGGCTATCTGTTGCGGGCGCACCGCGCACCACTGATGCGTTCCTTTGGATGCGTTACCTTGAAAGCCTTTCCAGAATGCCGCCGAGTCGCGCATTGAGTTCAGGATCAACATCAAGCGTGTCGCCCAACGCGTTATCCTGTACGACCTTGAAGAAGGCATGCAGCCAGCTGTCGACATAGCGGGTGGTAAAGGCATCGGGTTCGTCGGAGATACCGCTGGTATCAAAGGCAACCGCTCTGGATTTGAACACAGGCTGGCTGCCCGTCTCATACTCGATCACGGCTCGCTTTTCCTCCGGCAGCAGCGACATGCCCAGATCGGCGATAAAGCCGTTGGTCATGTGCTCGGCGGCCAGCGTGGCCTTGTTGAGCAATTCGTCGCGACGATCCACAAAGGCGATGCGGGCGATCTGTTCGGCCAGACTGTCCGTCAGTTTGACCCGGCGTACGGCCAGCGCGATTTCCTTGGCGATCTCGCGCAAGGCGTCCGCAGACACTCCGGTGAGCGCCGCAAGGCTTGGATTGTCAGCCTGTTCGAACAGATTTTCGATCATCGTCACGATGGCCGCTTCAGCCAACAGGCGCTGCCGGTTTTTGGTAGGCGCCTTTGAGGGCGGCTGGATCGCCTTTGCCTCAGATGCGGCCTCCGCAGCTGCACTGGCGGGAGCCCGACCTCCACCTGGTGTCGGCCTTGGTCGCACGCGCCCTGCCCCCGGGCGAGGACGTGAGGGGGCAACCGATGCCACGGCCTGCGAAGCGTCGCTGTCATCATCTGACCGGCTTTCGATGGCGCGGCTGAGACTGGCTTCATGCAATCGGCTGGCCAGCATGCCCGGATCCAGCATCAGGCCACGCAACAGGGAGCCAAAGCGCATCCGTTCGTCACATACATAAAGCTCCTGCAAAACCTGATCAGCCACCGCCAGCCGTTCGTCCAGCCGAACCGAGGAATCGGAGCTGACATAATAGGCGGACAGGCGCTCGGACAGGCGCTCCCGCAGTTTTTTGAGGCGCTCCTCTATCTGCCGTTTCTTGATCTCGGGGTTGCAGACCGGTGACAGATTTCTGGCTATGTGCGACGCGCCGCCGTCATTGAGTTCCATCATCTGCGCAAATGCTTCGGCCGGATCGCTGAAATGCTCCTGTACCGGCTCGACGCTGACGAAGGTGTTCTTGAGATCCCCCAGAAATCCCTTTTCGCTCCCCCTCACACCAGTCTCACTCTGACCATCGATATCAAATATCTCGCGGTTCAGAATGTTGGGGTTGCGCATCAGGTAGCAATTCTTGAAGGGCTGGCCCGGCGTCCAGTTTTTCACCCATGTGTCGGCGCTGCCGCCATAGGACTGGATAAGCGGGTTTTCGATGGCCCCACCCAGCCGCCCTTCCAGCCCGAAGGAGCTGTCGCTGGTCTTGCGGGTGAAATGCAAATCGAACTTGGTGAAGATGAAGAACAACAGAACTTCCTTGTTCAGCCGGTTTTCAGGCTTTGGCCCGTGGGTCGCCGTAATCCATTTGGCCACCACCTGTGGCAGCTGGTCCACGTCGAGATTGTTGGGCTGGGCGCAGAGCAGCATGGAGGTGATCTCCTGCTCGGCCACATAGCGCTGGAAGAGATATTCCACCTTGCCGCGCAGCAACAGCGTCTGCAGGGTCTTGTCCGGATTCTGTGCCAGATATTTTGCGATGCCCTTCAGGTTGCTGTCGTCATCATCTTCTTCGAAATCGGCCGCTTTCAGGCCACGGCTACGATAGCCGGGGAAGTCGAGCAGGTCGGTATGGTCGAAGAAATCCCAAGGCTTGTCCTGAATGGTGATGAGGATCTCAGCAGTCAGGGCCGCCACCGAAGAGCGCGGCAATGAGGCCGAGGCGCCACTCATTGTCTTGACCTCGATCTGCTCGCTTGAGCCTTGGGAGATGTCAGACAAACCGGCCACCGTGATGATGCTGGTAATCTTCGGGTTGGTTGCATCGATGGCAGCCAAGGGCACATAGGCGGTCTTTGGGAAATCCAGACGCTGCAGAGCCGTGACCAGATCCACATAGAGCTTGGTGATCGGCTCTTCCTTGCCCCAGAGGATCGAGAAGAACTTGCCCAGATCAGCAATGGACAGGTTGGGGCAAATGTCCGCAGCCGCCATCCAGAAGGCATCCAGCTTGGCGGTTAGAGCCGAGGCGCTCATATATTGGGTGAAATAGTCCTGCAGATCCCAGACATCTTCCGGCTTCAGGCCATTATTCTGACCACCGGTGCCAGCGCTTAAAAATCGACTGACATGCTCGGTAATCTCGGCACTTTCAGGAAAGCTGTTGGGGCGACCATCAAAGAAATAGGCGTTGGCGATAATCTTGATCAGATCCGCATGGGAGAGCCAGCGCAGGCAGACGGGGAAGCCGACGGGCGTCGTCTCCTTGTTGATCGTAAAGCGGGTGACAAGGCCGGTGGATTCCCCTTCCTTGTCGATATTGATCTGCTTGATATAGCTGACCGGCTCATCGACACCATCAAAGACCGCATAAAGCTCATCATTCGAACGGGCGAGCACCGAGATCAGATGCGACTTGCCAACCTGACTGGCGCCGAACACGGCAACCGCCATGGGGCGGGTGGCTGCCTCGGAAAGCCGGAGGGCATCAACGACACCGCGCTTGAGTTCGCGCTCGATCGACTTGGCCGCCTCCCCGATACGCTCCACATTGGCGGGCATCTTGAGCCAGTCGACGCCTTCCTGCGCGGCACTGGCGGTTTCTTTTGTCTTTTCAAGCAGCTGCTCGTTTACAATCATCATTTTTCGGCCCCGCTAGATGTTCAAGATGCCAGAGTCGAGCCAATATTCGCTCTGGGACAATGGGAAGGTCCGGAAGGAAATGGACACCACGCGCTGCACGTCGCCGCCATTGGCATCCACGGCATCGACGATGCGCAGATCTTCCTTGGTCGCCTCGTAATTCATCAGCTTTGCCGCCTTCACATCGGGATGATCCATTTCATCCTCATCCAGCTCGAGCATCATCTCGCGCGCCAGCGTGACGGAGATCGGCTTGGCCGGACCATTGTCTTCGAGCTTGATGTGATAGAGTGGCGAGGTCACCCAGCGCTCAAAGGGCAGCTGGCGATAGCCGACGAGGCTCTCAGTATAAAGCTTGAGCACCTTTTCATTGTCGGCATTGGCATCATCCAACTCATCGAAGGTGAAGAGCACATTGTCATTCTTCAGCTTCATGTCCTTTTCCAGCTCGCCGATATAGCGCGTGGTCGAGCGGCCCTGCAGCATGTGGGTATAGAGCGTGAAGTTCGTGATGCTGTGTTCAGCCAGAGAACAGAGCATGCCGCCAACCACTGCGCAGGATTTTGGATCGCCGATGCGGGTGTTGTCACGACTTCTGAAGGGATACCAGTTGCCTGCGCGATAGTCGCCCATTGGCAACAGCCGGTCCGGACCGATAACGAGGCGATTGAGCAGCCCCTCCTGAATGGCGGAGAGTTTCGAAGGTCGCCCTGACAGCAGAACATAGTCACAATCGAAATGGGCCAAGGCTTCAGCCACCGGCTCGAACACCACATCCATCACTTCCTGAATGGCATCAGAAACCAAATGGAAGTTGAGCGGCACGGCCATGGACATGATGTCGAACGGCTCATCGCCGGACTGGCCCAGGCCGGAGACAAGATATTGCTGCACGGACGGATAGACCGACAGCGAATCCTTGATCAGCTCTGCCATGGTTGCCGAATGAATGACCTCATAGCGGTCCTCGCCGGAATTCTCATAGCGCTCCATGATGCCCAGCGCGGCAGGTACCAGAATCTGTTGCACGAACTGACGTCTTGCATGCTTTTCATGCTCGGCCATGTTGGCCCGATCGCCATGGAACAGGTCTCTGAGCATAACCACCGCATCGCGGACGCCATGTTGTGTGAGCGCGGCTTCCAGCACAGGAATGATGCAATGCTCGATCACCGCCTTGGTGATATCGTCCCCGGCGATCCGCACCCCTTCCCGGAAGGTCTGCACCGGCACGATGGCACGGTCATCATCCTGAAAATAGGTGGTGATCATCAGGTCTGTCGTGCCGCCGCCAATATCAAGGCTGGCGACGCGCAGGGATGGCTCTTCCGGTGTATCAGGACTTGGTAATTCATCGGGCAGGAAGCGCTGGCGCTGTTTGCCCATCATGGTGAAGAATTCGCAGATACGGCCGCCGAAGCGACAGCTGATCTCGCCATAAAGCCAGACCAGTTGCACGCAGCTGGATTCATCCCACGCCACATGAATGGTAGGACGCACCAGACCCGGAGGCGGGTTTTCGTTCCACTTCATGATATCCCACAGGAAGCTGATGGCCGCCTCGGCGCGCATTTTCATGATCTGCTGCTCGCGCACCGGCAAAGCGGTCGGCAAGGTGAGGATGATGCGCCTAAGGCTGCGCGGTGCTTCGCTCTGGCGACGATCGGCCCGCACCGCCGGGTCATTGATCATGACCATGGCCTGAAAGAAGATCTCCGAGAGCATGAAGCTGTAGAAGGACGAGCGCGAATAGGTCAGTTGCTGGCTGGGGCGCTGATATTCGGCCGGTTTGCTTTTGGGGTAGAGCGCGGTGAAAAGGTCTCGCTCCTTGCGCACTTGCGAGAGCACATCGCCATGGGCATTGAGATAGCGGCGCGCCACCTTGCCGACGGGTGGCAATTCGCCCTCATCGGAATAGTCAGATTGCGGGAAACGCCATGGCTGATTGACCGGAGCCACATCCCACAAATAGCGTTTCGGGGCGGACATGCCGATGATGGATTCCAGCCCTGACTGGGTGGACTTGATGCGGGAAGCCTCTGGCCCGACGCGCACCATGGTCGGCCAGAAGAAAGCATCGCTGCGGCCAGACATGCGCGACAGATTTTCCTTGCCAAACCATGCCTGCGACAGGGTGACATGGCTTTCAAACGGCTCGTCATATGTCTGCCAGGGGCGCTGGATATCTCGCATCTGCAGTTTCATGGAATTGTTGAGCTCGACAGAATCCTCGTTGGGATAGTTCTCGATGAGCATGCCGCAGGTACGACTGTTGCCAACATCGAGGATGAGGTCCACATTCACCGGACGCACCGAGCGGACATCGGAAATCGTGTCCACGAAATGCACCACGCCGGGCTGAACCAACTGGTCAAGCAGTTGCAAAAGGGCAATCCAACGGGCGGCATGCTCGAGGTGATATTTGCGCTGCGGCTGACGGCCCTTGGACCGTTTGGTCAGATATTCCTCAAACAGCTCATCGAGCCATTCGGCCACCCAGATCTGATAATCCTGCTGCGCGTCACTGCCATCGATTGAGATCGGGTTGGAGAGGAACCAGCCATTCTTGGCCATGGAGGAGACCATGCGAAATTCGCACGGATTTTCGACATCGAGCTTGCGCGGAGCCACATAGAGCTGGCTGCTGTCATCGGCGGCATTGACAGTGACATTGTCTGCGTCATCCATGGCGAGAGCGGTATCAAAGGAAAAGATGACCTTGTACCAGAGCCCTTCATCGCCGTTTTTCTCATAATCGCGCACGACCATGGCGCGGGCCCAGTTGGTCGGGCCCTTATCGAACATCATCTCGCCATTGGCCCCGCGCCCGGGCAATCGGCGCAAATAGGGCACTGGCACCCACTTGCCCAGGAAGGGCTCAAGTGCCGCTATCTTGTTGATGTCGTAGCTGATGTCATCCATCTGCTCCTGTTCTGGCTCATCGTCATTGGGATTGGATTCCAGCAGCTTCCACGGAACGCCTTCTTCGGTCGCTTCCTGAGGAAACGGGCGCTCGATGAAATGCAGGCGAAAGCTGTTCAGCTGATTGAGGTCGAATCCATACTCAACGAATTGAATGCCAGAGAAAGGAACCAGAGTGATATCAGCGAATATAGTCATGTTGTTGCCTATTGCAGCGCTATTGCTTGTTGGCGAGACCGATAAAGATCGGTCGTTTCACCTGTGAGCGAGACGCTACGCCGTTGATTGTGTAATTCGATGTGATGGCACCATTCTGCCGCCTGACGACGCGGACGGTGTAAGGGATGTTCTGCTGGGGCTGGCCGCGATAATCAAACAGGGTCACGAAGATCGGCAGATCACCGGTCGGGATGACATCCTCGGTCTGCCAGACGATATTCTCCACCGGAGTCATCGTGATTTTGGAGCGACCGTTTGAATCCGTATCAAGACTTGCCCCGCACTTATTCTTCTCTTTGAACCAGATGAGGCCGTTGCTGCATTTGACCATCAGATCCAGATCCGTGCCGCCATTCCATGCCAGCGAAATCTGCAAGGCGCCATCGCCTGCGTTGCGCTCCAGAAGGCGCTTGTCCAGCTCCTCATTGGCGATAGGCTCTTCAGGTGTTCCTGCGACGTCGCAATTCTCGTTTTTGAAGGCGAGCGCATTTTCCAGAAGGCGCACTTCCTGTTGCAGGCTGACCAGATCGGTCTGGTAGCGGCCCGGGCAATAGTCGATCCACGGAAAAAAGGCCGAGATGGAACAGGCCTTCAGCAACACATACAAGATCGCCGCAATGAGCAGAGCCAGAAGCGCCCATAAAAGGGCAATCAGCCAGCAACGCTTATGGTTCTTCTTCTCATGGACAGGTGACTGCTGCGTTTGGGCAGCAATATCCAGCGCGTCTTCCGGCTTTGCCACATGGGGCTCGACGATCTGAGGCGGCGCCTTTGGACTCGCCTTGGCCGCGACCGGCGCAACCTTGCTGATACCGCCCCGCATGGGCTTGTGATCATTGAGGCGATAGCCCCAGGCCACCAGCACCGGATGGCCATTGAGGGCATAGATATGCTTGCGGCTCGGCACGCAGGTCGCATTGGCCAATGCCTTTCCCAGCGCACGATCATCCGGGTTTGATGCCCCTTGCAGCTCATGCGCCAGACGGCCGATCTTCTCTTCGGCCACATGCAGCTCGGCGAGCAGGTTTGCCTGCTCTGGCTCATCAAGCGCTTCAAGCGCCTCAATGCGGCCAAAGGCCTTCACATACCAGTCGATGCGGGCGCCATCCATGCTCCCCACCGGTTCGGCAAACAGCGCAGCAACCTCATCCCCAAGGGTTACAGCAACATAGTCCACGATGCTGTCATAGTCGCGCTCCTGCGCGCTGCCAATGGGGGTCAGTTCGGCAGAAGGTGTCGTGGCGATTTTAATGCTTCTCGCCATGTCACGACCCTGCCTGCTCGTTTGCTGATGCCAACGGACAAGGCGCGCTCGCAGTTGTTGCCTCGACACCATTCTGGGAGAGGAAATCGAGCAAGCTATCACTCTTGAGCGCAAAGTTGAGGCGCAATTGGGCTTCATCGCTGGTCTTGATGAAGGTATTGACCCCGACAACACTACCGCATGCATCCACCAGCGGTCCGCCGCTGTTGCCCGGCGAGATATCGGCGCTATGGAGCACCAGTTTCAGGCCTGACGGACTGTCCTGAAAGACCGTCACGATGCCTTGCGTCAGCACCATGCTCGGCGCGGCATGGGCATCGCCTGCAAGCAGCTCACGGAATTTGGCGTCTGTTTCCATAAAAAAGCCCGGGAAGCCTGCCGCGTAGGTCTGCTGTCCTTTGCCGATGGTGCGGGTGAGCTGCAAGTAGCGATTGGCAGGCGCTCCTTCCATCGCAAGCAGCGCATAATCCTTGTCGCCCAATTCACTTGTGCTGCTGGTGGCCACGACATTTGCCTTGCGCACGTCCCCCAAGGTTTCATTGATCACGAAGACCTGTCCGCCCTCGGCTGTTTCTATGACATGGCGGTTGGTGACGATCTGATTGGGCGCAATCAGGAAGCCGCTCCCGCTGCTCACCTGCCCCTTGGCACCAGTCGCCAGAACGAGCACAGTCGCCTGATCAAGCAGCGGCACCAGATCCGTTGGCGATTGCGCCGCAACAGGGCCTGTTGGGGTAGCGACGGGCCGATCAGCACCTTCAGCCCCAGAGCCCCCTTGCAGCAAAGCGCCGTCCGGGCCCAGCAGTCCCGGCGCGGCAACGCAGCGCCTTTGCGAAAGCTGGCTGCGCAAATCGGCGATGCGGGTGCGCAACGCCTGTTCGGATTGTCGGATTGTCGATTGGGAGAGAAGAGAAGCGGAAGAAGAGCCGTAAGGGTAGATCAGAACACCGGGGATGAGAGCGATCAACAGGAGAAGCAGCGACACGATGCAGGCAATCAAAACCGGCACCCAGCAGATCCGGCCCCGAGGTTCGTTCGCCTCGCCTCGTCTGCCGCCGGGAAAATCGCCTCCCCTGCCGCCATAGGCACCCGCCGCGCTGGCCTTAGCACCGGCTGCTCCGGCGTCAGCCCCATCAGAGGCAAACTTCACGTCGGACTGCTTAAGCTTTAGCGGATCAATAGCAGCAGCCCCTTCCACCCCTTCACTTTGATAGGAAGCATGGACCGCCTCAAAGCCATCAGCTGCAGAGCTATCCGATGATGCGGAATCTCCAAGAGAGGCTGCAGCAGCGGCTGCGCCCGCACCGGCAACCACGCCTGCGCCAGCTGCCAAACCAGCCGCGGCTCCACTTGAAGATGGTTGCTCGGCCACCTCATCAGAATCCGAGGGGCTTTCGGCAACATCCAGCATCAATTGCGCAAAATCAGTCAGATCATAGTTTTCAGGCAGAAACTGGCCAACGCCATGCAACAGGTGATGCGCCATCCGGTCTGCACTGGACACCACACCTGCAGGCACTATGCCCCAATTGGTGATGACCGGCTGGCCATTGATAACGAGCATGTCTGCATCAAAGGACAGGATATTGAGCCAACCCAGTATCATCCGGGCCTGCGGATCATCGAAGCGATGAATGCGGTTGAGCAGATCGCTCAAAAAGCCGCGCAACATGGCCGCAACACGCACTTTTCCGGTTTGGTCGAGGCTCTCCCAAACCTGCATCTGGCCGACATCGTCGCCATACCACGCCACAGTCAGAAGAGTATCATCTCCATCTCTCTTGACCGCCGGAGATGCAAACAGTCTTACATAGCGCGGCATGTGAGCCGCCAGATAGTCCAGCCCCTCATCATAGGTGTCCAGAATCGGCGTGCCCTGAAATCTGATTTCTTCTTCGCTGCTGTATCTGTTGCTTTTTAGGAAGGTGTGCTGCCCACTCACGGAATTCGCCTCCACGGACTAAGTCGCAAACAACCAGCCCACAATTTTAAATTTATTAAATCACTAATTGAATTTTATAATCTTTTTGAAACACAAGAGGCAAAATTGCAACCAAATTGTGCCATGGAGTCTATGCTAATAATTTAATTGAATAATTTTCCTTCAACGAGCTATATAAATGGGCAAAATTATCAACAAACAAACGCCAAAAGACTCACCTTCGTCATATTCTACTCTTGATTTAAACAACCACAGATAAGTAATTTCTCGAATATTACATGCTGTAATTACTAACTTATAAATTGTAGTTTCTCCCTTCTACGCGCCTTTTCTGCAAAGAAATGAGAGGTTGACTGAGCGCCCTCATGCCAACGGAAGATGTTTTCTTGAGCCTGTTTCATGACTCTCATCGCGATATCGACATCAAACCGAGCTGGATTTTCCTGCCTGTCGGCCCTATAAATCGGTGACCATTATAAAGGACACCCATCCTTCCATGACTTCAGACAATATGGCGGACCAGACGCTCCGATCACGGCCAACGCAACCTGCGCTATGGCATGCAGGAGCGGTGTTGTCGGCCCTTATGGCCTTTGCCTCGATCTCCACTGATTTCTACCTTCCCGCCATGCCGGAAATGGCTAAAGATCTGGCAGCAGCACCCGGACGCATTGAACTGACAATTTCGGGCTACCTCATCGGCATATCTCTGGGGCAGCTCTTCTGGGGTCCGATCAGCGATCGCGTCGGGCGCCGTCTGCCTGTTGCCATCGGCATTGTTCTATTCATCATCGGTTCAGCAGGCTGCGGCCTTGCCCAAAGCGTTTCGAGCATTATTGTCTGGCGGGTCATCCAGGCAATCGGCGCAGCAGCCAGCATTGTTTTATCCCGGGCCATGGTGCGCGATCTCTATGATGGCGACAGGGCAGCGCAGGTCATGTCGCTCCTGATGGCTGTCATGACGATTTCACCACTCATCGCCCCCAACGCCGGTGCGTTGATTGTGTCCCTCTCCAGTTGGCGTATGATCTTCGCCCTGCTGGTCGTGATCGGACTGGTCACGCTCATCGCCCTGTTCACGCTGCCGGAAACCTTGCCAAGCCGACGGGAAGGAGGCTCAAGCAGGGGAGCTGCTCTCTCAGAGCTCGGAGCAGCCATGCTTGATTATGGACGCCTTCTCAAAAGCCGAGCTGTCATGAGCCATGCACTGGTTTGCGGCTTCTACTATTTTGGCATGTTTGCCTATGTGGCCGGGTCGCCCTTCGTCTTTATCGACTATCACCAGCTTCCTCCCAGCTTCTATGGCCTGATCTTCACGACCTGTGTTGTTGGCATCACGATCGGCAACCTCATCAATTCGCGCCTTGTGATGCGTATCGGGCGGCTCACAAGCTTGCGGGCCGGCTCAGCGGGCGCCTGTCTGTTCGGGCTTTGGCTGGCGATCTGCGCGTGGTCTGATCTGGGCGGTGCGCTTGGTTTCTTTGTGCCCATGTTCCTGTTCGTTTCCTGCACTGGCCTGATCCTGCCCAACGCCCTTTCGGGGGCGCTTGAGAGCAGTACCAATGATGCGGGGGCGATTTCTGCGCTGTGTGGGGCCATTCAGTATGGCGGCGGCATTTTCGGCTCCGGACTGGTGGGGTTGTGCGCAGACGGAACCGCATGGCCTCTCGGCCTGCTCATTGCTTTTTCCGGTGTCGGCACGATTGGGTTCAGCCTGTTGCTGGAGCGTAAGAGCTGACCCTTTGTCTCCTCGCCTGAGTACACCGGAGAGAAAAGAAAGCAGGCCGGAGATAGGCGGCCTGCCTTGCTTTTTTACTTTTAGCCAGAGACACCGCAATGGGAGCCTATCACCCTTTTGCTGCGGCCGACTTTTCGATTTTATCCAGTATCTCATGCAGAACAACGGCGTCGGCAAAGGTGGGCGCAGTTTTGGTGCCATTCTGGATATCTTCGGCAAGGCGCGCATAGATGCCAGCCACGTTGCGCGCGCCCGGAAATTCCGGCTGACCTTCATAAACGGATGCGTCCGGCATCAGGTCGACCAGTTCGGTTTCCTCACCCTTGGCCCCCTTTATGGTAAGCTGAACCATCTGGGCGTGACCAAGCCCTGCGGTAACCTGAATATCCCCTTCAGTGCCATTGATCTCCCAAAGGAAATTGGTGCCACGGTTGGTGCCGCCTTTATAGTGTAGAGAGAAGGCTGCACCACTCGCCAAAGCCCCCTGAACCATAACCTGATCAGGTGCAGTCTTTAGCTTTTTCTCTCCAGTTTCGGTGACGGCCACCGTATCGAAATTGAACAGTTTGGTCGCATCCAGATCGCCAAAATCGCCCAGCACATCCTTGATTGCAGCCAGAGTGTGACCGATGGGAATATCTTCCATGGTGGCGCCATTCTTCTTTTCAAAGAGATAGTAGAGCGCCTCGCTGGTCTGGTTGGCCCAGCTACCGCCAGTACCGATGACGCTGGTTGAGAGCACCCTGCCCACATAGCCATCTGCAATAAGCTTCTTGAGATGCAGGATCTCGTGCGCAGCACGGGCTTGCGTACCGGCGACGGCCACAACGCCCTTTTCCTCGGCGAGAGCGGCCAGCTTGCGCGCCTCTTCCAGTCCGTTGCCCAGAGGCCATTCGCAATAGACATGCTTTCCAGCATCGAGAGCCTTGCTGACCAGTTCGAAATGATAAGGCACCTTGACTGTTACCACCACAAGATCGACTTCATCGGACGCGACCAGCGCGTCGGGCGTTTCAAAGGCATATTTCAAGCCATGCGTTTTTGCCGTCCGCTTTGCGCTTTCTGCAGAGCTGTTGGCTACCCCGATGATCTCGAAACGGTCTCCAAGGGATTTGAGCGCGGGCATATGGGCCATAAAGGCCCAATTACTGTCCGGGTTCAGACCGATGAAGCCGACACGAATTGGCGTTGTAGTCATAGAAGAGTCTCCTCAAATCTGAAAATGGTTGGCATTCATTAAAAGCTTTGCAGCATAGGATTTGCCCGAGAGCAGCAGTGTCAGGACGTGTTCACCAAGGCGACGAATTGCCTAAAAAGACCGTCGAGATGCGCAATGGCTCAGGCACCCACGCTAGAAAGGCTTGACCAGATCCTGCCTTTTCTGCTTCAGATATAGGGAATTGAAGGGACACTCCCTTGCATTATTTGATCTCAGGCTTGCCTAATTTGATCATTCTTCCGCATAGATCCCGTGCAGCCATCAGGAGGCCCGATGCTCAAGCTCCAAAATTCCATGAACGGATTGCTCGACGATCTACGCATGCTTGTTGATGACATTCAATCAACAGCCCCAGCCACGCTGGCCAGCAGGCAGATCATCAACGGGGTCGAGTTGATCACCACAAGCACACCTCAGACCACTTTGTCCGATGTCTATGCCCCCATGGCCAGCATTGTGCTTCAGGGCAGCATGGAAGTATCCATCGGGCAAGCGCTGCTGCACTATGATCCGGGCACATGTTTTGTCGGTTCCATCGACCTGCCAATCACCAGTCGCATCACAACCGCCAGCGCGGAGCGCCCCTATCGGGCCATTCACGTGCAGCTGGAACGGGACAGTCTGGCAGATCTCATCGCCGAGGCGCTCGATCATGCCCCCGAACAGGGCAAATGCTATGCGCTCGGGCCCGCTTCGCCAGAGTTGCTGGAGGCTTGTTACCGCCTGCTGCAGCTTCCGCTCAGACCGGAAGACGTGCCGGTAATAGGCCCGATGATCCGCAAGGAAATGCTCTATCGTCTGCTGCGTGGCCCACAGGCCGGTGCGATCCATCAGATCGTGTTGTCCGATCCCAAAATCCAGCAGGTCCGACGGGCACTGATATGGATAAGAGAGAATCTGGAAAAGAGCGTTCCGATTGCCGATATGGCAACCTGCGCAGGCATGAGCCAATCCTCTTTCAGACGCCATTTTCGGGTGGCGACGGGCATGAGTCCTCTGCAATATCAGAAGACACTGCGTTTGCAGGCCGCAAGACGCGCCATTTTGGCTGGTACGGATGTCAGCCGGGCTGCCTTTGATGTGGGCTATGAAAGCCCGTCCCAGTTCAGCCGGGAATATTCCCGAACATTCGGCGTTGCGCCCTCGCGCGATCCAGGCTTTAGCAAGGACGCTCCCTGCCGCTAGAATACAAAATGGGGCAGAACTGCAGCTTGGCCTGTGCCTTGCACTGTTCCGCCCCACTTTTTCATACTAGATTGCCATGCTTGCCATTGGCCTGTTCAGCCTTGCATCAAGGCAGGTAAGCACCGCCGCAAACCGGATTGTAGGTGCCGGTTACATGGCCGCTCTTCTCATTGGCGAGAAAGCGGATCGTGTTGGCAACATCTTCCGGCGTTGCAATTTTTTGCGTCGGCGTGAAGTTACGGATCATTTCCTTGAACTCGTCCGGAGCATTCTTGGTAGCGTCGGTTTCGACAAGGCCCGGAGCCACGATGTTGGCGGTGATGCCGAGTGGGCCGAGTTCCTGCGCCAGATATTTGCAGAAGCTGTCCAGAGCGCCCTTGGCCGAACCATGCGCAATGAAACTGGGAGCCGGAGCTTCAGACAGAGTGCTTGAAATGAAGATCAGGCGACCATAGCCTTTTTTCTGCATGGAAGGAATGGCGAATTTTGCAGCCTGATAGGACGCATGCATTTCGTCATTCAGCTTCTGGGCGAATTCTTCCCAGGTCTGCTCGATAAATGGCTTGGCCGTGAAGTTCATGTTGGCGTTGGAAACCAGAGCATCCACGCCACCGAACTCTGCTTCAATTTTGTCGAACATGCCCTTGAGCTGAGCATCATCGCGCACGTCTGCCTGCAAAGCCACGGCTTCGCCACCGGCACTCTTGATTTCTTCTACCAGAGCATCAGCAACGGCGGTGCTGTTCACATAGTTGATGAAAACCCGGTATCCGTCAGCCGCCAGAGCCTTTGACGCAGCTGCGCCAATGCCTCGAGCTCCTCCCGTTACCAGTGCATTGCGTTTTGTCATAGATCTTCTCCGATTGTCATGGTGAGTAAGCGTTCCGATTTCTCGGATTTGGGTCAGATAAGGTGAAAATGTGCAATCCTATGGGGCTGCGCCTCTCAAATTCGAAATGATTTGGGTCAGTGTTGCTTTCTGCGCGGCCAAAGCATCGGCCTGAAGCCCCTGCTCTGCATCATGCAAGACAGATCGGGCTATGTCTGAACAGCGCTCGACAAGGTCGCGAGCGCTCGGCGTCACGATCAGAACCTTCTTGCGATTGTCATCAGGATCTTTCGAGCGCATAACCCAACCACGCTTTTCGAGACCGGTTGTCAGGCGACTGACACTCGACTTGTCCAGATATAATTGCTCGCCAAGCTGGCCTTGCGACAAGGGTTCCATATTCATGAGGATGACGATCGCCCCCCATTGTTCTGCCGTCATGTCGATGCCGGCTGCGTGAAAACGGGATGCCAACAGATTGTTGAACAACCGGCTCGCCAGCCCGGTAAGATGGCCCATGGAATTCTTTATGTCGTAAAGCTTCTGCATCTTTAGTTGTATATACAACCATATACTTTGTGTCAATGCGCGTCCAAATCAGTTTGGCCAGACTGCACCATTTGGCCAGTGTATGAAACGGGACTATTCAGGCTGCAAACAGGGCTAATGAAGCAGGCTCATGACTGTCAGTGAAAATGCCCGCATTAATTTCTCGCTCCAAGGCGCCACATAGCTAAGGGACAGACGGTCAAACGATCTGCCGAATGCGAAAACCAGCACAGAATAACCAGCCGCAGACGACAGATTGATAAGAATAAGAACGGAGGTTCCAATGGCTTGGACAACAGAACAATTACAAGCTTTTGCCAGAGCCGATGATTGCCGCATCGCCCCATTCCGCCAAGACGGGGTAACCTGCGGCACACCGACATTTATCTGGTCTGTTGTAGTGGAGGACGCGCTTTTCGTCCGAGCTTACAGCGGAACGAGATCCAGTTGGTATCAGGCTGCCTTACAACAAAAAGCAGGACAATTAACCCTCGCAGCAGCCGTTCATGACGTCAACTTTGACCCTGTCGAAGGCGAAATCAACGACAGAATTGATGAAGCCTACAAAGCAAAATATGCCCACAGCCGTTATCTCTCCTCGATGATTTCGGACAGGGCGCGAGCAGCAACCGTCAAGGTCACTCCCAAGACAGCCTCTCAGCAGGCCTGATCAGACATCTGTTGCTCTTCGGTGAGGGGATTTCCCCTCGCCCCAGATTTCCCAATTTTCCTGAACGAGCCGGAGCCTTGCTCCGGCTCGCTTTTCCCGGCGCATCTCTGGGGCTGCGTTCGGGCATCCTATTGACAGAAGAAAGGACTTTGAAATGAAAAAATTACTGGAAGGCAAAACTGCCATTGTTACAGGTGCAAGCAAGGGCATCGGCTTTGCCATTGCCGATCTTTATGCAGAAGAAGGTGCCAATGTGGTTTTGACGGCACGTGGCAAAGAAGGCCTCGACAAGGCCGTGGAAGCCATCAAGACCAAAGGCGGCCAGGCCATCGGTGTCATCGCTGACAATGCCGATCCGGAAGCGCCTGCTCGCGTCTTCAAGGAAGCCATCGACACCTTCGGTCAGGTTGACATCATGGTCAACAATGCTGGTGTTGGGGAAATGTTCGCCATTGAAAAAACCTCCACCGAGCATTTTGACGAAATCATGCAGATCAACCTTGCAGGCCCGTTCCGCTATTGTCGCGAAGCCGTCAATCATATGATGCCGCGCAATGAAGGCCGTATCATCAACGTTTCTTCTGTGAACGGTACCACACCGATCTGCGGAGTTGCCTACACCTCCACCAAGGGCGGCATCAATACCATGACGCTGAATATCGCGATGCGTCTTTCGGGCACCAAGATCCGCTGTAATGCCATTGCGCCGGGCGTAACAGACACCGACGCCGCCCGCGCATGGGCAGCCGGAGAACAGGAAGGCGGCGGCGAGATGCTGGAATTTTCGGATAAATATACCAACACCAGCGTGCCTTCCACCGAGCCGATCGATCAGGCCTATGCTGCGCTTTATCTCGCCTCGGAAATGGGCCGTGCCGTAACCGGACAGGTCATTCAGGTGGACAATGGTCAGTTCCTGTAAGGCCTCCACCTTTGCGAGCGCATCGCTTTAACATTGCCATCACACCGGGCCCCACGGGGCCCGGTTTTATTTTGCCTGATGCTTTCTGCCATATTCTGGCGTCTCCAACTCGCTCGCCCTTTATGCACAGATGAGAAATGCGCCAAGGAAAAGCCGGCAGGATTGGTTCCCACCGGCTTTTGATTTTTCACATTTGTCTTCTTTTCACGTTTGCGTTCCGGCGGTTTATTCAAACCGGCCTTTTACGCCTACATGTCAGAAAGTTCGGCATCCGGGAAATCGACACCGCAGGTGACCTCTTTCCATTCCTCGAATGTCTGGTGCAGTTCTTCAACCCGTTCCATCGCCAGATTGTAGGCATAAGAGCCCATCAGCAAGCGCAGAGGTGGATTTTCGTTTCTGGATACATCGACAATCGCCTTGGCCAGACGTTCCGGATCACCGGGCTGATTGCCGGAATTGTCATGCTGCAAGCTGCGGACATAACCGGCGGTTTCGGCATAGTCGTCGATGGTGACTTTCGGATCGACCGAAGACCGACCGGCCCAATCGGTGCGGAAGCCTGATGGTTCGATCAGGGTAACCTTGATGCCCAGTGGCGCAACTTCCTTGGATAAGGCTTCGGAAATGGCTTCCACGGCAAATTTCGATGCGCAATAATAGCCAAGCGACGGGTGAGAGGTCAGGCCACCAATGGACGAGAAGTTGAAAATGTGCCCCGATCGACGCTTGCGCATGCCCGGCAGAACGCGACGGGTGAGAGCGGCAAGACCAAAGACGTTGGTGTCAAACTGGCGACGGATTTCGTCTTCTTCGCCCTCTTCGATGGCGGCGAAATATCCGTAACCCGCATTGTTAACCAGCACGTCGATCTGACCGAAATGGTCCTCAGCCTTGGTCACGACAGCATCGATCTGGGCGCTGTCTGTCACATCGAGAGCCAGCGGCAGGGCAATCTTTTCGTTGCCTTCAACCAGATCGGCAATGCTTTCCAGCTTGCGCGCAGTCATTGCCACACGAATGCCTTGCGAGAGCAGCAGTTTGGCGATTTCACGTCCAAAGCCGGTTGAACAACCGGTGATGAACCAGACGGGATTCTGTTCAGCCATTGCAATATCTCCTTGTTAAATGGAACCAAGCGCAAGCTCACGAAAGGAACACATAGCGTCTCTTCCGTGCGGCGCTTTTAAACATTTTTAAATGCCTGCCTTCAACTTGGCCTTTTTGGAGGCTCGTTTCATGAGCCAAACAGACATAGCATTCATGGGGTGGTTTCATAGATGAAGCGCAAAGTGGGAAGCAACACTTCGGTTCAAACCGAAGTCAGGGGGGCTTTGACACATGAAAGAGCCTCATGACTGGCTGCGTCATGACGTGGATTTTCCCTTTGTCAGATCCCTGTAGACTACTGCCATTCAAGACTGTAAAGGCAGAGCAGAGGAGTTTTCACAATGGCAATATACCGACCAACCATTCCGGCGGCCCTTGGGCTTGCAGCCATACTCTTTGCTAGTCTGTTGCCTACCGGCCAAAGAAATGCATTTGCGGCCGATGCGCATGCAGGGCCGGTACCCGTCGCGCAAGGCTTTGCGCTATCCGCTATGAAGGTGGAAATCACATCCGGCACCAACAGGGCCACCTTCCAGCTCTATGACACGCAAGCGGCGAAGGATTTTTACGCCCAACTGCCTCTGCAGCTGCCGCTCACCAATTTCCGCAATGCGCAATGGATGTTCTACCCGCCTCACAAGCTGGAGGTTACGGTTCGCGAGGCCTATCATGACGGCATCAAGGGTGAGTTGAGCTATTACGCCCCGTGGGGTGACGTTTTCATGCTCTATGAGGATTTCTATGCGGGGGATGAAATGCACCGGCTCGGCATCGGCCTGTCCGGTATTGATCAGATCAAGCCGATGAATGGCACCATAACAGCGAAAAAACTGACGAACTAATCCGCATCAAGCCGGCCTGAGGGCAATGCTGAAGCTTCGGCTTGTCGATGGTGTTCGGCCACCTCTATCAGGCACTCAACAAGATAGCGGATGGGCGCGCTGGCCTCCACCGCTTCGCGCATATAGAGTTCAAGCGGGATGGAGCCTTGAGCCACCGGCCCGAGATCCAGAATAGCGACCTCTCCGCGCGCCAGCTCTTCCTTGATCTCTTCCTGCGGTATCCAGCCATAGCAATTGCCTTGCAGGATGGCGGCCTTAATGGCTGCCACACTCTCAACAATCCAGAACCGTCCCTCTTTGGGTGAAGCGGTTCCGGCGATCACCTCGTCTCCCTCCACAACAACCCTTGTATGACGCATCATGGCAGACCGCGTGGGTTTTCTCTGGATCAGGGGGTGGTCCGCGCGGGCCACCTGTAGGAAGCGGCTTTCATAGAGCCGGGCAATGCTGCGCAGATTGGGCGATGGCATGGAGATGGCCAGATCCCAATCTGCACCAGCTTCAGACACCACCGCACGACGTACATGCTCTTGCAGATCCACGCGATGGTCTGGATAGTGCCTCGAAAAATGCGACAGGGCCTCAAACAGCAAATGCGAGGGGAACAGACTGTCTACATTCAGGCTGAGCCGTTGGGAAAACTCCGCGTCCCGGCTGCGCACCTGCGCTTCCAATTCTATGAAATCTTCAATCAGGGGCACTGCTGTATCGAGCAATTCACGGCCAAGAGCGGTTAGCACAGCTCTGCGCCCGTCTGCCCTCATCAGCTCAGCCCCCAGGCTCTGTTGTAATTTGTTGACCGTATAACTGATGGAGGAGGGGCTGCGATTGAGGGCTTCTGCGGCCAAGGCAAAAGAGCCTGACTGCACCACGACCTGGAGAACACTCCATTGTTCTATCGTCGTTCTGGGAATTTGCATGAATCTACAGCGCCCTTCCTTGACATTTATGCCCAATTAAACTGATTTTCTGTTCAATTACCGCGAATATTAGCATTATTCATTCGAAAAATACATTGTTATAGTGCCCTCAACACCCGAAGCCGAATTCCCGTTTCCCTTTTTTGGAGACAATCCGATGTCCCTGCATTTTCTAGGTCTTTCCCTTGTGCTCATAACGAGCACCGCCCTGCCTGCGACGGCACAATCTGATAGCATGGCAAGCCAATGCGAAGCACTGTCAGGGCTGAGCATGCGCAATGTCCGCATTGATACAGCGTCCCTTCAGCAGGCCGGAGAATTGCCTGCCGACCCCAACTCGGCCATGACCGGCGGTTCTCCGCGCGCGCTCGCAGTTGGCACTCACTGCCTTGTGGAAGGCAAGATCGAAGATCGCGCCGGTGTTGACGGGCAATATGGCATCCGCTTCCAATTCCGCGCTCCGGTTGACTGGAATGGCCGTTTCCTGTTTCAGGGCGGCGGCGGCATGGATGGCTTCATTGCTCCGGCAATCGGCTCCGTTCCGGTGAATACCACCACAGCCACCCCTGCCCTTACCCGCGGCTACGCGGTGATCAGCATGGATGGCGGCCATAACGGACGAGACGCCTCCTTTGCGCAAGACCAGCAAGCACGGCTTGATCTCGGCTTTGCTTCCATCGGCAAGGTGACCAATGTGGCCAAGGCGCTGATCGGTGATTTTTACGGCAAAGAGCCCGAGCAATCGGTCTTCATGGGGTGTTCGAACGGAGGGCGCGAAGCCTTGATGGCAGCCCAACGCTTCCCGCTGGAATTTGATGGCGTGGTGGCAGGCAACCCCGGCTTTCACCTTTCCCATGCACCGCTCGCGGAACTTTGGGATGTGAAGCATCTCATGGCCATCGCTCCGGAAGAGAATGGCGCGAGAATTCTGGCAAAGGCCCTGACGCAAGAGGATCTTGATCTGGTTTCCGAAGCCGTGCTTGATGCCTGTGATGATCTGGACGGCCTCAAAGACGGCCTGATCAATGCCTACAAAAGCTGTACGTTCGATCTGGAGAGCCTGCGCGGCAAGCTTGAAGACAAGAAGCTGGACGCACTAAAGACCATCATGGCCGGACCGGTGGATGCGGATGGCCAATCGGTTTATAGCGATTGGCCAGTGGATGCGGGCATCAACGCGCCGGGCTGGCGTGCCTGGAAGCTCGGCACCTCCGAGACTGGCCAGTCAAACGCACTCAATGTGGTGCTTGGCATGGCCTCCTTCTCACAGCTCTTCCTGACACCGCCAACACCAAATGTTGATCTGACGACACTCGATTTTGGCGCAGCCGAACAGGCTGTCCGTGAGGTTGGCGGTTATTTTGATGCCAATTCCACCTTCATGACCACCTATGCCCAACGCGGCAGCAAACTGCTGGTTTTCCATGGTATGTCCGATCCGGTCTTCTCGGCCAGCGATCTGATGCGCTGGTATGAAAAGGCCGAAGCCAACACCGGCGACAAGGATTTCTCACGCCTGTTCATGGTACCCGGCATGACCCATTGCGGCGGCGGTCCGGCTCTGGACGATTTCGACCCGCTGACGGTGATGGAAAAATGGATGGATAGCAACGAAGCTCCTGAACAGATGGCCGCGAGGGGCAAGAGCTTTAAAAGCACCACCCAACCAATCTGCGCCTACCCGCAAGAAGCCCACTATGAAGGGGGAGACCCAACCAAAATCGACAGCTACAGCTGTCAATAGTCAAGGATAAGAAACCAAAATAATAATAATAACAATCCTATAGACACCGGCCCCGAGTTTTCTCGCGGTCGGTGCTTTTTTATGACTGCTAACGCCCCCCCCCCCCCCAGCAAAGCCGGAATTGTTGCACCGGCTTCATGAGTGAGTTGAGCAACTCGTGAATTGCGCCAAGGGCAGAATATCGGCATCCTGCATAAAGCATGCCCCAATCAGGAGAGACGTCTTGACCACTTCATCGATCAGTTTCATTTCCCGCAATGGCTCGGCGCTTGGCATCGGCTTTGCGATGATGCTCGCACTTACCGCACCATCAATGGCCCTGCCAGCATCTGCAGAAGGCGCCCGCGTGCGTTTTATCCTTGCTAATACGACGCTAACAGCGACGCTGGAAGACAACTCCGCCAGCCGGGATTTTCTGGCCATGCTGCCTGTCGACGTGACACTGGAAGACTATGCCAGCAACGAAAAGATCTTCTATCCGGAAGAAAAGCTATCTACGACGGATGTGCCAGACGGGATAGACCCTGAGCCGGGGGATATCACCTATTATGCCCCGTGGGGGGATGTGGCGCTTTTCTATCGCGATTTCCGTTATTCAGCAGGGCTTGTCAGGCTGGGGCGATTTGATGAAGGGGCGATAAAGGCGCTTTCAAAATCCGGATCGCTCAAGGCCCGCATTGAGGCAATCAAGTAATAGCCAGATCTTGAAAGTGAATAAAGCCGCAGGAGTGGTCCTGCGGCGTCTTCATCAAGAGCTAAGATCCCTATGATCAGGCCCCTAGCCCCTTATGCTATCGCACTCAAGCTCTCAGTCAGCCTTGGCGAGCGTTACCGAGATACTGCGGGGTAGCGCGTCGAGACGCGAAAGCGGATCCGAAATCCTGCCGAATTTTACCAGCGGTCCGCTGTCTCCTGACTGCTCCTCACCACCATAGAGAATGGTGAACCAGTTGGCGCCCGGTCCGAACGCAATATCGCCATTTTTCCAACCGGTCGTGGCGTCGCTTTCCTTATAGGCAAGGCCTTCAGGCATCACACCGCAAAAATCGAACTCATAGCCTTGCAGCTGCAGTGTAAGCGGCAATCTATCCAACAGATCCTTGGCAGTTTTGCTGTCGTTGAGTACGGCGTTGATGACCGTTCCCTTGATAGTTAGTGTTATTCTAGTCTCAGTAGCCATTGCTTTTGTCTTGCCTTCTTCAGCTTTGGCACCAGATGTGCCAACGCTCGCTATCACCAACATGGCAAAGAGGCTCCTTTGGAGGAGCCTCAGAGCTGTTATCGGGGTTGGTATCGTCATCACAAAGCCAATCAGGCTTCACGCATATCGATGACGAAGCGGAATTTCACATCCTTATCGATCACGCGGGAAATGGCCTCGGTGATCTGGTTTGGCTTGATGATCTCCACGTCTGGCTGAACATTGTGGCTGGCGCAGTAATTGACCAGTTCCTGTGTTTCCGCCATACCGCCAATCATGGAGCCAGCAAGGCTCTTGCGGCCAAAACCCATCATCATGCCCGAGAGACCATCGATCTGTGCCAACTGTCCAACATTGACGAGGGTCGCATCAAGCTTCAGCAGGTTGATGAACTGCTGCATGTCGAAGGCATAGGGCACGGCGGCGATCATCAGATCGAAGCTGTTCATCATGCCGCGCATGGTGTCCGCATCGCTGGCCAGCACCGGCGTGGCACCCATGGCCTTGATGAGCGGCATTTTATATTCAGAGGTGGTGAAAGCAGTGACGTCTGCGCCGCGGGCCACGCCCAGCTTGACTGCCATATGACCGAGACCACCGATGCCGACCACACCAACGCGCTGGTCTTTTTCAAGTTTCCAGAACTGCATCGGGGAATAGGTTGTGATACCGGCGCACATCAGAGGGGCTGCGCGGGACAGATCCAGATTATCCGGTACATTGACCACAAAATGATCCTTGACCACGATCTTGCGGGAATAGCCACCATAGGTCAGACCGCCGGAGACCTTGTCTTCTGCGCCATAGGTCCATGTGGTGCCATTCAGGCAGTTCTGCTCGCGATCATTGAGGCAGTTCTCGCACTCGCCGCAGGAATCCACCATGCAGCCGACACCACCGATGTCGCCAACCTTGAAGCGGGTCACGTTGCTGCCCACGGCCGTTACGCGGCCAATGATCTCATGACCAGGCACCAGCGGGAACGGACCGGCACGACCCCAGTCGCCATTGATGGTATGGATATCGGAATGGCAGATGCCAGCGAACATGACATCCATTTTCACATCGTTCGGTCCAACAGCGCGACGGGTGATGGACATGGCTTTGGCCGGACCGTGTGCCTTGTTAAAGGCAAAGGCCTCGACGGATTCCGCTGCCATGGGATCTGCACCTTGCGCCATGGCGCTGCCAGCTGAAAAGACCGAGCCAAACGCGGCACCGGCGGCCAGACCGGCTCCGCCAATCATGATATCGCGGCGTCCGTGGTCAATTACCTCGGAGTGATCGTGCACATGGCCATTCTTGCATTTTTCACACATCGTATATCCTCATGAGTATCAGTAGAAAAATAATTTGGCCTATCGGCCCTTATTGCATCAAAGGGGATGGGAGAGCCCAACGCGTTACATCAGATGCAGGGTTACTTTCATCGGGCGAAAGTCGACGCACCTTTCCCTGCATAAAGACAAGTCTAGTCAGAAAGGCCGGATGCGTTAATATACCGATATCTCATCTGACTTATTGGTGCGGTTCATGAAAGAATCTGCTCTCCTGATCATCGCGAGTCTAGGTTGGCATAGATTTACGCGCAGACCGGCGGTCCAGCAAAAGCATGACAAGAAGCCCCAGCACACTGAAACCCGTTGTCGCCAGTACGGCTTCTAGCCAGCCAAGAGACAGGGCGTACGGGCCGGCATTGGATATAAGCACGGCACTGACGGTAATGCCGATGGCAGAGCCAAGATAACGCGCAGTATTGTTGGCCGCCGACCCCATTGCCACCCGCTCGACCGGCACGCTTTCCACGGCGGCATGTCCGAGCGAGGCGTTGAGAATCCCATTGGCCACACCGGAGACGAAAAGCCCGGGCAACGCGATGGGCCAGATATAGTCGCCACTCATCAGCAACAGCAGCAACTGTCCGAAGATGCACCCCACCATGCCCAGCACCACTCGATTGCGAGCGGAAAGACTGCGAGGCAGATATTGCGCGGCCAGCGCGGCGACTACTGTGATGGCAGACCAAGCAAGAAGTATGGTAGCTGCAAACAGAGGCCTGATCCCCAAGCTGCGCTCCAATACCGTGGGCACCATGGTCATGATGGAAAGCACACCGGCACCCGAGGCGAAGGCGGCCAGCGTTGCACCAACAAAGTCGGCCCGCCTAAAAAGGTCCAACTGAATGATTGGATTGCGTACCCGCAGCTCCAGAAAACAGAATGCGATAATCAGCACGGCACTCGCGAGCAACATCAGGACCGGTTCGGCAGAAATGCCCATTCTGAGCTGTGTCAGTGCGGAAAGAAGAAAGGCCATACCAGCCATCATCAGGATACTGCCCAGCAGATCGATCCGCTCGGGAATGCGTTCGCTTTTCGGCAAGGGCTTGAGAGAGGCCAGAGCCAGTGCACCAGACGCAATCGCGGCAACCCACTGAATGGCCTGCCAGCCACCAAGGGACAGGCAGATGGAGGCCAGAATCGGTCCAATGGCAACACCACTGCCCAGAGATGCGGCCCAGATGGCCGTTGCGCGAGCGCGCTCCTCACCATGATAAACCTGCCCGAGCAGCCCGAGGCCGCAGGCCATAACTCCGGCATTGCCCAACCCCTGCACCACGCGCGCCAGGATAAGCACCAGTCCGCTTTCAGCCAACGCCGCCACGATAGATGCGACCACTGTTATCAGCAGCCCGCCGAGAAAGACCTTCTTGCGCCCATAGGTATCGCCCAATGCGCCAGAGGTGAGCAAGCCGACGGCGCAGCCCAGTGGCATGCCGCTCATGATCCATGCGATCTCACCGGCAGTAAGACGCAAGTCCTGGGTCACGGCGTTGATTGTCGTCAAGGGTATGGTGAAGATAATCAGTGACAGCGCGGTTGAAATGGCGACGAGCGTCAGCGTTACCGCCCGCGCATCACGCTCTGGAGAAGTGGGCATGGGCAATCCTTGAATGAGTCATGGGTGCGTTTGCAAACGCATAAAAATAGACAAACTGATCGGATCGGGCCTTAGCCGCCACTTATGCGGTGATGCATCCACACTGCATCATAGTCGAGGGTTTCCACGCCCAACAACTCAAGAGGCCGGCCCTGCAACTGACCCTGATAATCATAAATCGAGGGAATTCCCGACTGGCCGTCCAGCACCGGCATAACCAATGTGCTGGTTTCGTCAATCAGCCCCTGCTCCAGAAAGGCCCCATTTAGCATGCCTCCGCCCTCAAGTAGCAACGCCTTGACATCGAAGGCAACGCCGATCCGCTCAATCGCATTGGCAATATTGTTGCCTTCCGGTCCGGCAAAGAAGACCGAAACGCCTCTTTCAACCAGATAGGCCACATGCTCTTTGGCAACATGATCCGAGAGGACAAGCACCAGATGGCTGCCTTCCACGTCATCCGTCTCGGGCATCAGCTTGCCCTTGCGATCAAAGCAAATGGCAAGGCTCCGCCCTCTGGAGGCGCCGAGATGGTCGCTGGCGGTGATGGCACCATTGTCTTGCGGACCGGAATCCAGATGCGCTTCTGCGGCGGGCACAAAGCTCGCCATGGTGGTTCGCCCCACGATCCAGCCGTCGGTATCCAGCCGGTCGGCAACCTCTTCATAAAGGTCCAGCGCTGTCTCGGGCAATCCGTTCCAGCGTTCGGTCAAAAGGCGCCCGTCAAGGGACGCAACCATGTGGCATATGATGCGGGGTCTTGGCATAGCGAGTCAGTCCTTGCATTCTTAATTGGTCTTGTTGGCTTCTTATCGACCGGCGCGCCCATAAGCGTTCAACTGTTTGTGATCGAGATAATGCTTCCCGCGTAAAAATACTATCCCGGCAAGTGTAAATGCCATCATGAGCAGGAATAATAAATTAGCCGCAAAGGGCGGATTTCGCGCATCAACAAGCAAAAGCGCTGTAGTATAATGCCCTTATCTTTGCGTCCATAGCCGAAACATTGCCAAACTTTCATGAACCTTGGTCATTATTGCTTTTAGTCTGTCCCTCTTACTCTTTGCGGCGGGTTGCTTTTCAATTGCCCAAGCCAAAGCTTGCTCAAAGCCGAACCAACGAGGGACCATTGAAAGTATATCCTGTAGCAGCCCTGTTCATCGGATTGACGATGAGCACACCACTCCTTGCCCAGTCAGCCGCATCTGACCATGTCGCCCTGCCTCCGGATTATAAGAGTGGAATTCATTTCTCGACCTTCAAGCGAGGAGGCATCACCGAGGAGCTGTTCACCGCGCAAGAGGCAATAGATGCAGCCAACGCCGGAGAGCCCTTTCCAGAAGGCACAGTCGTCACCATGGAAGATTTTCGCGAAGGGTCTCTTTATCGCATTCTGGTGATGGAAAAGCGCGCCGAATGGGAAAGCCAATCGCTTTCGGGCGGCTGGCGCTTCGGTGTCTATTGGCCCGATGGCCAGCCAAACCTGTCGGAAGATTTGCAGCGTTGTGAATCCTGCCATGCCAGCGCAGAAGACCGTGATTTTGTTTTCCGCCATGGCGACATGCTGGATGACTAAGCCCTCCTTCCGGGCTTCACCGAACAGCCTTGCTCCAAATGCATTGGCCGGTGCTTTTCCAAGCGACCGGCCAAGCGCGTCTTGCCATCATTGCGTCAGAGCGATCCTGTCACCAGACACGAAAGAGCGGTGGGCTCACTTGCCCTCATAGTCTTTATCAGAGACTTTTTCCATCCATGTAACCGGGCTGCCATCAATGCTTTCCTGAACGGCAATATGGCTCATGGCGGTTTCCGGAGAGGCCCCGTGCCAGTGCTTTTCGCCAGCAGGGAACCAGACGACATCGCCCTGCGTCACTTCTTCGATTTCGCCGCCTTCGCGCTGAACGCGCCCACGACCGAAGGTGATGATAATGGTCTGACCTGCCGGATGGGTGTGCCATGCGGTACGAGCGCCCGGCTCGAAGGTTACATGAGAACCACCCGTGCGGCCCGGCTCTTCCGCCTGAAAAAGCGGATCGACGCGAACCGTTCCGGTGAACCAATCTTCAGGCCCAGCAAATGATGGGGCACTACCGCCACGAATAACTTTCATAGCTTTATCCTTTCCTTGTGTTTCAATATCTGTATTTCAATGTCAAAAAGGAAAAGCATGCAGGCTCACGGCTGCAGCTTTTCGAAATGATAGGTAAAAGCTTCTCCGCCCGGATGCTCATAAGCCAAAACGGCGGTCACCATAGCGAAGGGCTCAACAAAGCGCCCATTCTTCAGTCCCCCAAGATCAACCGGATCAAAGCCGACCTCCAAGATCAGCTGCCTGGCGATTTGCTTGGCACCAGCATCGTCGCCATACAGCAT
Organism: Cohaesibacter marisflavi; assembly: GCF_963665895.2. Taxonomy (NCBI): domain Bacteria; kingdom Pseudomonadati; phylum Pseudomonadota; class Alphaproteobacteria; order Hyphomicrobiales; family Cohaesibacteraceae; genus Cohaesibacter; species Cohaesibacter marisflavi. The sequence goes on from NZ_OY762534.1 coordinate 2,528,155, forward strand.
GTGCTGGGGCCGTTTGCCCTCTTCACGCTTTGCAAAGACCACCGGCAGGCTCTCTGATGGGCTTGTGTTGAAGGCTGAAACCCATCGGGCTTTCGGACGGGCTGCGGCAAGTTGTTCCGCGCCAGACGTCGTTGTGCCCAACACCAGATTTTCATTGTCTTGGTCGAGTGGTACGCAGCAGTTGAGGACAATCTTGCCTTCCAGAGCCCCTGCTTTTGCCAAAACATCTTCTATATGAGACCAATGCACAGCCAGCAGAACAAGTTCCGCTTCTTGAACAATATTTGTCACAGCCCCCCAACTGGCGTTCAGTTCCTGGGCCAGTTTTTGCAGCTTTTGCTCATCCCGGCTAAAGGAGAAGGCAACCTGATGGCCGCATTGCGCCCAGATGCGTCCGAGGGCTTCGCCCATATTGCCCGTCCCCACGATGGCAATTTTCATTTTATGGCTCTCCTTTCACGCTGAGAAGCTGACACTATTGCCATCCTTTCTCTTGGATCAGACGATCAGCAAAGGGCAGGAGTGCCTCCACCCTTTGCCGGTCTTTCCAGTTTAGTCTGCGCGGGACTCAAATACATCCTTGGCGACAGGCATTGCGGAGAAGACTTTCGGCCAACCCGCATAGAAGGCGAGATGGGAAAGAACCGCGCCGGCCTCATCCTTTGAGAGGCCATTATCCATTGCTTTGTTAAGATGGAAAGTCATCTGTTCAGGCTGGCCAGCTGCAATAAGAGCTGCCACGGTGATCAGGCTGCGGTCACGTGGCTCAAGGCCCGGGCGGAGCCAGAGGTCAAGGAACAGGAGCTGTTCTGTATCACGAACGACACCGGGGCTGACATTGCCATAGGTGCTGGAGACAAAATTCTGACGGTTGGCTTCCGCCTCTTCATCCAGCGGCAACAGCTCGGGATCAACCGGAGCCAGATCGTCGACCGAAATGCCGCGAGCCTCGAAAACCGGGGCAGCGGCTTGAGCGGCGGCAGTGGCATTGCCCCATCCGGTATAGAAAGCAAGATGGGTGATGGTTTCGGAAATCTCGAGCGGCTTCACACCGGAATCCAGAGCCAGCTCGATAAATTTGTCCAACCCTTCGGTTTCATGACGGGTGAGCAGAGCAGCGAAGGTCACCAGCGAGCGGTCACGGGCAGAGAGAACCTCATCCTGCCAAACTTTGCCGACGAGATCGTCCATGGCATAGGACTGCAGTGCGGGCGAAACTCGGGCAACAGCACCGGGAATGGTCTTGGCTGCATCTTCGGCCAATGCGCCGCCGGACATCAAAGCGAGGGCTGAGGCGGCTAGCATGGTCTTGACTGTCTTCATGGAAATATCTCCTTGGGATCTGACAAAGGTGATTGAAGTTACCCGTTAGATCTGGTTCAGAAAGCCATGAAATTAATAGCCTCATCGCCAAAGACAGTCATGAGAGAGATTGATCAATCGCTGAAACGCTTTTCATCAACCCCTTTCCCGCAAGGCATCAAGGACCACCTGAAAGGCCGATGAAGTTCTCAGGCGGCTGGGGTAATAAAGATGGAATCCATCGAAATAGGGCGAATAGTCTCCAAGGCACATCTTGAGACGCCCCTCGGCAAGATCCTTCTCGACCAGCCTTTCGGGCACCAGAGCCAGCCCGTGCCCGTCAAGCACAGCGCGGTAGATCGTCATGATAGTGTCAAAACAGAGCTGCCCGGTTACCTTGACACGGATCTCCCGCTTGTCCTTGTCTTCAAATTCCCACGCATAGAGCGCTCCATGGGTCGACAGACGCAAATTGATGCATTCATGCTCGCTGAGATCGTTAGGGGTTTCAGGCTCTCCATGCTCGGCGAAATAGCCCGGCGTGCCGATGCAGACCATGCGCTCATCAGGGCCGATGCGCATGGAAATCATGCCATCACTGACCTGATCGCCATAGCGCACCCCTGCATCACACTGGGCAGAGGCCAGATCGGTGTAACCATAGTCATTGACGAATTCGACCCGAACGGCAGGATAGTTTTTGATGACCGGCGCGATCTTGGGCCAGAGCAATGTCTCGATGGTATAGTCCGTGGCGACGATCCGCACGGTTCCCGTTGGCGTGGACTGGTTTTCCGTCAGCGCGACCAGCCGCTCTTCGATGGTTTCAAGAGCCGGAGACAGGGTCGCCAGCAGATCTTCGCCCTCGATTGTGGGCGCCACGGAACGGGTGGTTCTGGTTAGAAGACGCAGGCCGAGACGTTTTTCAAGTGCTTTGATGGTATGGCTCAGTGCTGATTGAGACACATTGAGGCGAGCGGCTGCGCGCGTGAAGCTGCGCTCTTCGGCGACTGCCATCAGGGCAATCAGATCATTGATATTTTCTCTAAGCAACAGCGATAGATCGCGTTGGCTACTGAAATCGCCCGTTTCTGGCATCGTGAAATATCCCTTGTGAAAGGCAGTTTGCCCATGGTGCCGTCAGAAGACTGGCTTGGGAGGAAAGTCGGCAACCATTTTGGCCTTCTTATGAATCTACCAGCTTCATATCACCGTATAATGCAGTATAATGGAATTCTATGATGAATTGAATTCATAAGACTAATGAAAAGAGACAGCAAGCGCCTGACACCTGTCAGGCGGGCCGAGCGATAGCATCGAACGGATTATTCTGAGATTTCAGACAATCAATGATCCTCGTTCATGAATGCTATCAATCATCCCCTCTTAGTCATGAAGGCCTAAGCGCTTATACTATCCTCAGACCAAGACCACGCCCAAGGGCAATCAATCTGGCCGGATCATTTGTCCGCCTCCCCTTGAGCGCCTCAATTGAAAGAAAGAAGCACGTCATGTCCACCAAAGCAGGAACAAAAATCCTTATCACGGTTGGCGCTGAAACTGTAACAGCTGTTCTGGATGACACGCCCTCAGGACGTGATTTTGCAGCGATGATGCCGCTCGAGCTGTCGCTGAGCGATTATAGTCGCACCGAAAAAGTAGCCGACCTGCCCGGAAAGCTGAGCACGGACGGAGCGCCGCGCAGCTATGCGGCATCCATCGGCGATATCACCTACTATGCCCCATGGGGCAATCTGGCGATTTTTTATAAATCTTTCCCCAGTGCCAGCGGATTGGTGCGTCTGGGCAAGATTGACGGCAGCATGAACCTGCTGCTCAAGAACGGCACCTTCAAGGCCCGTCTGGAAATCGCCGGCTAACGGATCAACAAGGAGGGAAGACAAATGACAGAGCGTATCAAAGACAAAGTTATCGTCATCACAGGCGCGTCCAGTGGCATGGGCGAAGCCACGGCAAAATCCCTTGCGGCGCAAGGTGCCAAGGTTGTTGTGGGCGCACGCCGCGCCGATCGCCTTGAAAAGCTGGTTGCCGATATCACCGACGCAGGCGGCAGCGCAACCGCTGTTGCCACCGACGTGACCAAGCTGGATGATGTGAAGAATCTGGTCGACACAGCCGTCAAGACCTATGGCAAGATCGACGTCATCTTCAACAATGCCGGCCTGATGCCGCTTTCTCCGCTGGAGAGCCAGAAGATCGACGAATGGGACCAGATGATCGACGTGAACCTGAAGGGCACCCTTTATGGTATCGCGGCCGCCCTGCCCTATTTCAAGGAGCAGAAATCCGGTCAGGTGATCAACGTGTCTTCCGTTTATGGCCATATCAGTGTGGCCAATGGTGCAGTCTATTGTGCCACCAAGCACGCCGTGCGTTCGCTTTCCGAAAGCCTGCGCAAGGAAGTCAAACCGTATGACATCCGCGTAACGGTGATTTCTCCAGGTGCCGTTAACACCGAACTGACACAGCATATTTCCGAGCCGGGTCTTGGAGATGCCGTGCGTGATATCGTGGGCGAAATCGGCGTTCCGGCCAGCACCATGGCCGACATGGTTTCCTTCGCCATTTCGCAGCCAGCCAATGTCGATGTCAGCGAAATTCTGTTCCGCCCGACGGTTCAGCCTGAATAAGATTTTCTCCCTGCTCTTGCCTGAAGGCAACAGAGGGCGAGACAGGAAAACAGGCCAAGCAGTCTAGCCCTGATGCCTTTTCAAGGCCTCGGGGTTTTTCTTTGTCTGCTTGGCCAGACCGCCTCTTAGAAAAGGAGGCTGTTCACAATTACGTTACCGAACTCATGATTAAGGCTTCATTCATGAAATTTGATCATGGGAGTTAGCAAAGTGTGGGTCATTAATTCAAGAGGTGCTTGCTCCTATCTTCTAAGGGCAGCTGGCGTGAAAGCCACACCAGTTGTCTGACGACGGAAGAGTGCTTGGGCAGAGCATCCATCCGCCGTCGGAGGCCTGGCCTCAGACAACGGCGACGAGAAGATCGCCTTGCTGGCGCATTATCACCAACAAGGAGACCACCCTATGTTCAAGAAAACAGCCATTACCCTCACAGCCCTTTTGCTCAGCACCGGCGCGTTCGCCCAAGGCATGGAGAAATTCTCCGGTAGCGACCGCAAGGGCATGATTGCTCCGGAAGAGAATTTCACCGGCACGGCTTATGTTGAAATGATTTTTAGCAACGAAGACCCGTTCGTCGTCAATGCAGGCAAGGTAACCTTCCTGCCAAATGCACGTTCCAACTGGCACACCCATCCAGCAGGCCAGATGCTTGTTGTCACCGAAGGCCGTGGCTGGGTTCAGGAAGAAGGCAAAGAACGCCTTGTGATGGAAGCCGGTGACGTTATCTGGTGCCCACCGGATGTCAAACACTGGCATGGAGCGACCGATTCCAGTTCCGTGACCCATTATGCCATCCAGCAATTCGAGGAAGGCAAGAATGTCAACTGGATGGATGCCGTGACCGATGACCAGTATAATCCTGAAGCAGCTAACTAAAGCTTTTCGGCTGGCGCTTCCCCGGGTGCGCTATTGCTGAGCAATCCGCTTTTAAGACACCGCATTGGCACGGCCTTTGCGGTGTCTTTATATTCAGCCCTTCCCCACCCTTCGCACGAGCGCCTGCGGGCCATCTATAGATGGGCAGTTCGATGAGGCAGATCACAAAAGATTGATGAACTGCATTCATATTTGGTTGTTCTTCCAGACACCTACACGGGCATTCGGATCTGTCCTAAATTCGCAGCATACCAACCCTTGGACCCAGGCGCTGAAGCGGAGCGGTCAATGAGGACCACCCAAGCATAGACACCGAGCAACTGGCCCGGCCAAGCACCCCGCAAGGCTTCCTTTGTCAATTGCAGCTTCAGTCGCAAACAAGAAACCAGATCCGTAATGACAAGCAAGATCACGACAAAAAACAGAATTGAAGACCGTTTCTATGAGGGCGAACGCCCCCTTTATGCCCTTGGCGAAACCGAACTCGACCATGTCCGCTTCTACCCTGGAGAATCTCCCCTCAAGCATAGCCATGACATCGTGATCCGCGGGTGCGACTTCATGGGCAAATATCCTCTCTGGCATAGCGAACGGGTGTTGATCGAGGATAGCCTGTTTACCGTTTATGCCCGCGCGGCCATCTGGTACACACAGGACCTGACCATGCGCAACTGCACCATTGAAGCGCCCAAAATGTTCCGCCGGGTCTCCCATCTCACCATCGAAAACACCTGTTTCCCCAATGCCGGAGAAACGCTTTGGACCTGCGATCACATCACCCTCGACAATGTGACGCTGAAGGGTGCGGACTATGTCTTCATGAATTGCGAAGAGATCAAGATCGACGCCATGACGTTGCAAGGCAATTATTCCTTTCAGGACGCCAAGAATGTCACTATCCGCAATTCCCATCTTGCCTCCAAGGATGCGTTCTGGGGCGCAGAAAATGTGACGGTCTATGACAGTGTAATCGAAGGGGAATATCTCGGCTGGCACTCGAAAAATCTGCGTCTGGTCAATTGCACCATTCGTGGCGAGCAACCGCTTTGCTATGCGCAGGATCTGGTGATGGAAAATTGCCGTATGGAAGACACGGATCTATGCTTTGAATATGCCACGCTCAAGGCCGACATCAAGACCGATATCATCAGCATCAAGAATCCCAAGGGTGGTAGCATCAAGGCGCGCAGCATCGGTGAGATCATCATCGACGAGAATTGCATCACTCCGGGGGCCTGCACCATCGAAACCGAGCTTCAGGATGTAGCGTAAGCCATGACCTCGCAATTTGATGTCATCATTCCCAGACGCGGCAGCGGATCTTACAAGTGGGACAGCTCGGATGATCCCCAAAGCCTACCCATGTGGGTAGCGGATATGGACTTCCGCACGGCACCAGCCATCATCGAAGCGCTTTCCGACCGCGTCGCCCACGGGGTATTCGGTTATACCAAGGTGCCCGATGCCTATTATGAGGCTCTGGGCTCCTGGTTTGCCAACCGTCACGGGTTCCAGATCGAGCGTGACTGGGTGATCTACACATCGGGTGTGGTTCCGGCCATCTCGGCGATCCTCAAGGCCCTGACGCGACCGGGCGAACGCGTACTGATCCAGACGCCGGTCTATAACTGCTTTTACTCTTCCATCGCCAATATGGGCTGCATTCCTTTGGAAAATGTCCTCATTGCAGGTGAAGACGGACACTATGGCATCGACTTTGAGGATCTGGAAGCCAAGGCCGCCGAACCGGATGTGCATGTGATGCTTTTATGCAATCCACATAATCCGGTGGGGCGCAGTTGGCGCGCGGAGGAACTCAGCCGCATCGGAGACATTTGCTTACGGCATGGCGTAACCGTGGTAAGTGACGAGATCCACTGCGATCTGACCTTCCCCGGCCATACGCACCACCCCTTCGCCACCATCAAGCAGGAATTCCTGGCAGCATCTGTGACATGCATTTCGCCCAGCAAGGCCTTCAATATTGCCGGGTTGCAGATCGCCAATATTGTTGTGACAGATGAAGAGCTGCGCAGCCGCATCGGCAAGGCGATCAATATTCACGAGGTTTGCGACGTCAATCCCTTCGGCGTAGCTGCCCTGATCGCTGCCTATCGTGAAGGCGGCAGCTGGCTTGATGAATTGCGAGGCTACCTGCAGGCAAATTACCAGACCGTTTCGGACTTCATCGCAAGCAATATGCCGACCTTACGCCTGACACAACAGGAGGCCACCTATCTGGCCTGGATCGACTGCCGTGCGCTTTCCCTTTCCTCCGACGCTATCGAGGCACGACTCGCCACGGAGGGCCACCTGTTGGTCAACAGTGGCACCCTCTATGGCGCAGCAGGAGAAGGCTACATCCGGCTCAACATGGCCTGTCCGCGCGCTCAATTGCTTGATGGCCTTGAACGCATGCAGACGGTTCTGACCCAATAGCCACATAACCTATGGCCCGCTTCCATGTTATTCGGGCCAATGATCCACAAGAAGAGCAGGCAGTCGCCCCGCCCTTCTGATAGCAGAAACTCAAGGGGCCTTGTGCCCCTTTCTTTTTGCCCGTAGCGCAATCCGTAGGCTCAAATCTCCCGTTGGCTGCGGTCAAGCTCCCTTCCCGTGCCCCGCGTCAGGCCCCCGACGCATGAACCCGGCAGCGTGATCCGCATGTGAGCCATTTCTAACAAGTGAATGAAATTTTCTTTCTTCTTGCCAAAAAATGCCGGTTTTGTAATATTGACACCGGTCTCAATAGCAGATTAGTTACAAGACATCATATAATGTCACTAAGGATTTCGGTATGAACGATCAAGTCAAGAACTACGGTCTGGAAGAAGCGATCGCTGCGGTTGCTGCGCGCGGCACCATCCGTGAAATCTATTTTGTAGCATGTGGCGGGTCCTATGCTCTTTTGCAGGAAGGCCAGTATGTCGTTGACCGCGAGGCCAAATCCATCGCCTCTTATGGCTATAGCTCTGCCGAGTTCCTTTCGCGGGCGCCTGTGCGCCTTGGCAAGGACTCGCTGGTCATCACCTGCTCCCATTCCGGTAACACGCCAGAAACCGTCGCAGCCACCGAATATGCCCGCAAGGCTGGCGCGCTGACCATCTCGCTGACCAATCTGGCAGACTCGCCTCTGGACAAGGCAACCGAGAACACCGTCTTTTATGAATGGGACCCGCTGGCGGTAACCAGCAAGCACAATTCGGTGATGCTGCTGCTGTTGGTCTTCGGCATTCTCGACAAGCTGGAAGGCAACAGCAAATATGCGCTGGTCAGCAAGGCTGTGCCCGCTCTGCATGACATGGGCGAAAAGCTGAAGGAAAAATACGCCGCCGCGGCGTCCGAGTTTGGGGAATCCCACAAGCGCGAACCGGTCATCTATACCATGGCTTCGGGCTCCAACCATTCTACCGCCTATGCCTTCGCCATCTGCCTGCTACAGGAAATGCAGTGGGTGCATTCGGCTTGCATCCATTCGGGTGAATATTTCCACGGCCCGTTTGAAATCACCGATTTCGACACGCCGATTATCATTCTCAAGGGCCTTGGCAATGCGCGCAAAATGGATGAACGCGCGTTGGCTTTCGCTGAGAAATATTCCAAACGCCTGACGGTTCTCGACGCGGAAGATTTCGGCCTTGAAGCCATCGCCGGAGAAGCCGCCGAATATCTGACACCGATCATGTTCAATCTGGTTCTGCGCGTTTATGCCGTCGAACTCAGCGACAGCCGCGGCCATCCGCTCACCGTTCGCCGCTATATGTGGCGCATGGAATATTAATCTCCTTCGGGTGGGGGGCTTTCCCCTCTGGTCTCCTGCCCGTTCTTTACTTTCTTGCTCAAAGCAAGCAATTCTAAAGACAAGACCGAATTTGAAAGCCCCTCAATGACACTCTCAGAAAATAAAGCTTCCCTTCTGGGCATCGGCGACAACGTCGTCGACTTCTATAAAGACCGCAATGAATTCTTCCCCGGTGGGAATGCGCTTAATGTTGCTGTGCTGGCCAAACGGTTTGGCCTCCAGAAAGCTGGATATATCGGGCTTGTCGGCAATGATGTGGAAGGCGAGCATGTCGCCAAGAGCCTTGCCGCTGAAGACATTTGGATAGAACGCCTGCGTAAGGCGTGCGGCGAAAATGGCAAGGCGGTTGTTCATCTTGATGACAAGGGCGACCGGGTGTTTCTGGGCTCGAACAAGGGCGGCATCCAGCGTCGTCTAGCGCTGCGCATGGAAGAGGAAGACCTTGCGGCTGTCGAAGAGTATGGCTGTGTCCATACTTCGGTTTTCAGCTATCTGGAAAATGAACTGCCCAAGATCCGCGAAAGAGCGAACACCGTTTCCTTCGACTTTTCCTCTTTTCTCGATATCGATTATGTGAAGAGCGTTGTCCCATATATCACCATGGCCTTCTTTTCCGGCTCGGAGCTGGATGACAAGGGCATTGATGATCTTATCGACACCGTCTCAGGGCTGGGCGTCTCGACCGTGGGTGTGACACGTGGTTCGGATGGCGCCTTCTGGAGCGTAGATGGTAAACGCTATCGTCAGGGCATCAAGCCGGTTGAAGTCACCGATACCCTTGGCGCTGGCGATTCCTTTATCGCGGCCTATATAAGCGGCATTCTGATGGGGCATAGCGTTGAGCAATCTCTTGATGATGCAGCCAGTTTTGCAGCCGACACATGCACCCGCTTCGGAGCTTTCGGCTATCCCTACAAGGTTTCTTGAAAAAACACCCCGTCTCAAATGGCGGGGCAACGCATCGGTCCGGCATTTTCTCCCGAAAAGGCATGCTATCCCCTGCATGTGGTGTTAAAGCCGCACATGCCGGGCCGCCTCTCCCCTTCCATCAGGCCGGAGGCACAACCGACTGTCGGTTGATCACCTTCATTTTCATGACATGCCGCAAGGCAGGCTCAGTGCAGCCTTCTATCCGCTTGATCAACTGCTCTGCACTCCAGCGGCCCATTTGCGCAACGGGCTGATCCACCACCGTAATGGCAGGACGCGTGACCTCGGTCCAATCGGCATTGTGGAATGCGATCAGGGACAGCTGGCTCGGCATCTCGATATTGCGCTCCTGAGCCTGTTTGAAGATCTCTAGCGCAACATGACTATCGGAGGCCAGAATGGCCGTGGGCCGGTTGGACTGATCCAGCATTCTGCTGATTGACACCCCGAGCCCCGCCTTGGGATCGGAATTGAGCACAATCAGGCTATCTTCTCTGGCAATGCCGCCCTCATTGCAAGCGGTGAGGAAGCCCTCAATACGACGCCCGACCGATGAGGTGGGAATATGCAAGGCACCGTCTGCATCGCTGTCTTTTTCCTCTGTCGCAGTCACAAAGGCCAGACGGCAGTGCCCTGCATCCAGAAGCTGTTTGGTCACGGCAGCGGCAGCTTCCTGATCATCACTGACCACCGTATCCATATCCAGACTGGGAATCTCACGGTCGAAAAGCACGACCTTGCAATTCTCTGATTTGAGATTTTCCAGATGGCCGATTTCATAGCGGCTGGCGGGTGTAACGATCAAACCGTCGACCTGTTTTCCCACCAGAACATTCACAGCTTCACGTTCCACATCGAAATTTTCGTCGGAATTGGCCAGAATCACATTGAACCCATGGGCATTGGCCACATCGGTGATGCTGCGCACAGCAATACCAAAGAATGAGTTCTCAATATCCCCAACAACAACGCCGATTGTTTTCGACTTTCCGGTCGTCATCGATCTGGCCAACTCATTGGGCCGATATTTCAGAGCTTTAGCCGAAGCCTGCACGCGTTCGCGCACTTTTTCGCTCGTTACGCCATAGCCCCCGAGGACACGTGCCGCAGTTGACTTTGACACGTTCGCATGCCGGGCAACATCGGCCACGGTTACTGATGAAGAATGCAGATTCTTTTTTTCCATAATTTAAATGCCTACAGATGAGTTGACGTGCAGTCAAGATCATCATAGTCTTTGATTGAGACCGGTCTCACAAATAAGGATCGGCCTAATAAACGCCAAACTCGAAACAAAATTCGACTTTGCCGGAAAATTCGTTCGATTATTTGGACACCGGCGAAGATCCGATGGAGAACAGCATGAAGCTCACCACAACACTCGGCACCCTCACCCGCCGTTCCTGCATGGCGCTAATGTCAGGACTCTTTGTATCCTTTATTGCAGTCCCCGCCAATGCTGCAGATGACAATCCCTATGATCTGCTCGACCCGAATTCCATCATGGTTGGCACCATGTCCGACGCCAAGCCATATGCCTTTGTCACCGCAGAAGGTACCTTCTCCGGTTTTGACGTGGAATTTTTCCAGAATATCGCTGGCCGCCTTGGCATTGAAAAAGACAAGGTCACCTTTGTCGGTCAGGACTTCGCCGCCCTTATTCCGTCTGTTGCCAACGGCCGCTTCGATGTAGCTGTCGGCGCCATCGGCACCACCGCAAAACGCAAGGAAGTTGCCAACTTCACCGATGGCTATCTGGCAGGCTTCCTCTCGGTTCTGAGCGCAGATTCCTCGCTCACCACCATTGAGAGCCTCAAAGACAAGCGCCTTGGTATCGTACAGGGTACACTGCAGGACGACTATGCCCAAAAGCACTTCCCTGATGCGCAGCTGGTCCGTTTCCCGGACAACAACAGCGCCGTTGCTGCCATGAACAATGGCATGATTGATGCGCACTTCCTTGATTTCGAAGCAGCCAAACAGTTCGGCCAGAACTTCCCGGACCTGAAGGTTCAGCAGAATTTTGCTTCCTTCGATGCGCCTGCCGGGTTTGTTGTCCGCAAAGACAACCCGAAACTGCTTGAAGCACTGAACGAGAAAATCCACGAAGCCATGCAGGATGGCACCTGGAAAGAGCTGCACACCAAATGGTTCCCGGGCAGCCCAATGCCTGAACAGTATCTGCCAAAAGAGTAATGTTCGCACATTGAGCAAAACCAGCTTACCGCAAAGATCGGGGGCGGCGCAGCCCGCCCTCGAAACCGGCAGAAAACACCTCTCATATTCAAGACGTGGTCCAGCCTGGAATAGCCTCCTCTCCCTGATTTAGTGCGGCACCTTTTTCGTATTTTGGGGCTTTCTCGCCAACGGTAATTAACGGGACAACTTTATAAATGGAATGGTTAGAAACCTTACGGCGTAGTTTTCTGGATTTTGATGCTATGGCCTCCGTTCTGCCCAGCATGTTTTACATCGGGCTCAAGAACACACTTATCCTCGCTGCATTTTCAACCTTTTTCGGTGTCTTGATCGGCATCGTGCTGGCTGTCATGGGCATTTCCCGCTCGCCCTGGCTGAAACTGCCAGCGCGCATCTATACTGATATCTTCCGCGGTCTCCCCGCAACTGTCACCATCCTGCTGATCGGTCAGGGCTTTGCCCGTATCGGTCGCGAGCTTTTCGGCCCCTCCCCTTTCCCTCTGGGCATTGCCGCCCTCAGCCTGATTGCCGGCGCCTATATTGGCGAGATTTTCCGCTCCGGTATCCAGAGCGTTGACAAGGGACAGATGGAAGCCTGCCGCGCTCTTTCCATGAGCTATGGACAAGGCATGCGCCTGATCGTTGTGCCGCAGGGTATCCGACGCATTCTGCCTGCGCTGGTCAACCAGTTTATCGGCAACGTCAAGGATTCGAGCCTTGTCTATTTCCTTGGTCTGCTCACCTATCAGCGCGATCTGTTTCGCGTTGGGCAGGATCAGGCCGTGGTTACCGGCAACCTCTCGCCTCTGTTGCTGGCCGGTATCTTCTATCTGATCATCACGGTTCCCCTGACCCATCTGGTCAACTATATCGATGACCGCTTGCGCACGGGACGCATCGTCAAACAGGCCCCGGTTTCCGGGCTTGAAGAGGTCACCGAGCAGGCCGCCGTCAAGAATGCAGACGCGCGACCGACCTTCAAAGGCGGCAGCCTGAAGATCGACCACCTGACGATGGCTTATGGTGAGGTTGAAGTATTGAAGGATGTGACGCTGGAAGTACCCGCCGGGTCGGTTACTTGCGTGATCGGACCATCGGGCTCGGGTAAGTCCACCCTCTTGCGCGGCCTCAACCGATTGGTTGAGCCAAAGGCGGGAGCGGTCACACTGGATGGCAGCGACGTGCTGACCATGCAACCGGAAACCCTCAGACGCCGCATTGGCATGGTGTTCCAGCAGTTCAACCTGTTCCCGGACCATACTGCCTTGCAGAATGTCAGCCTTGCTCTTAACAAGGTCAAGAAAATGTCGACGGCCGAAGCCCGCAAACTGGCTGAGGAACGTCTCACAGACGTAGGCCTTGCTTCGCGCATGAACCACCGTCCGGCCAACTTGTCTGGTGGGCAGCAGCAGCGTGTGGCCATTGCCCGTACATTGGCCATGGAACCGGAAGTCATCCTGTTTGACGAAGTCACCAGCGCGCTCGACCCCGAGTTGGTCAAGGGTGTTCTTGAACTGATGACTGATCTCGGCAAGCGTGGCATGACCATGGTTGTGGTCACCCACGAAATGGGCTTTGCCCGCAAGGTTGCAGATCAGGTGGTCTTCATGGATGAAGGCCGCATCATCGAGGCCGGTGCCCCGCAGCAGATCTTCGACAATCCGAAGAACGAACGCCTCAAGCACTTCCTGCAAGAGGTGCTGTAAGCAGCGATCCTTTGCACAAGTATCAAACTGAAAAGGCAGGATATCGGAAAGATATCCTGCCTTTTTCAATCTCGATTGGCACATATAGCCGAACGCGCTCTAAAGCACGAAATCGCCTTCTACCAGCGTGGAGGTATTGACCATCTGGATCTCGAAATCAGCCACGGCATCGCCATTCACATCGGCAAAGACCAGCAGATCCGATCCGTCATTTTCCAGCCAAATCGAATGAGCCGCAGCGGTCGTGCCGGAAAAGGCGAAGGCCTGATCACCAGTGGCAGCGCTGTTGGCGTCAATTCCGGAGAGATCAAGCACATCTTCGCCGCTATCAAACTGGGCAATCTTGTCATGAGCCGCGCCAACCTTACTGTCGTTGACTGTGTTGAAAAGGAAGCGATCAACGGCATTGTCAATGCCTGCAAACATGGTGTCGGCTCCGAGACCTCCCGTGAAGCTGTCCGCTCCAGCGCCACCAAAAAGCTTGTCCCAGCCGAGGGCGCCAATGAGAATGTCGTTACCGCCATGACCATTGAGGATATCGTTGCCACCCCCGCCATTCAGCGTATCGTTGCCGAGGCCGCCATTGAGATTGTCTGCGCCTTGATGGCCGTTCAGCTTGTCGTTGCCATTGGACGCATAGAGCTTGTCATTGCCCTTGCCACCGTTAAGGACATCGTCTCCGAACCCGCCGTTGAGAATGTCATTACCGTTGCCACCATTCAGCGTGTCGTTGCCGCCGCGTCCTGTCAGCGTATCATTGCCGAACAGACCGCTCAGCACATTGTCTTTCATGTTGCCGGTGATGGCATTGCCCAAGCCGTTGCCCGTGCCGTCAATAGCCTGATTGCCCAAAAGCGTCAGGGCTTCGATATTCTGGCTGTGGGCTTTCAAGGAAAAGCTGACCGTGCTTTTGACCAGATCAATACCCTGGCCTGCCGCCTCACTGACCTTGTCTCCCACATTGTCAACGATATAGGTGTCGTTGCCCCGGTTGCCCGCCATGGTATCGGCACCAATGCCGCCATTGAGCAGGTCATTGCCAAGACCTCCAATCAGTGTGTCACCATGTTGGTTGCCGAACAGACGATCATTCCCCGCGCCACCATTCAGCACATCCGCGCCAAGACCGCCAAAGAGTTTGTCATCTCCAGCCTGACCCAAGAGGCGATCGAGCCCGACGCCACCGTAAAGGAAATCACCATTATTGCCAGCTTTGATGGTATCGTTTCCAAGGCCACCATAGAGCGTATCAACGCCATTGTAGGTCGTGATGATATCATTGCCGGCATAGCTGTAAAACGTCGTGCCCCAATCCCGGCTCACGCTTTCCTGATCCGAGACCGGTTGCTGCAATTCACCAATGTCGATAATATCATGGCCAGACAAAACTGATTTGACGTAAGCGTCGTCATCTTTTGTCGATGCGGTTTGCGCTATTGCATAAACATCCGAATACCGAACGGAGATACCGGATATCTTCAGCAATGTCTCGGTTGTCGCCTCCCCGAACTCTCTAACTCTGAAGTCTAAAAACTGCAGGGTACCATCTTCCAGAACGTTCCCCTGATAGACAAGATCTCTTCCCCCGATCGCGAGATATGCCGAATAGAGTTGTTCCCCGAGATAAGCTGAAGACGATACGGTTGCAAAATACTGATAGTAGGCTCCCTCAAAATAGTAATTGTTATAGACTTGAGGTGTGCTCGTATTGGCATCTGAAAAATTGTCACCCAACAATGTGTCAAGAGCGGCGAGACTTCCATACCCCATATATAGATAAACCATTCATTTCTCTCCAGTTTTTAAATTCTATCAATATCGCAGGGCAAATACAGCCATTTTAGATAGGGCTGTTCGCTCAATTATTTCCATTTGTTTCATATTTTATAAGTGGAATCCAGTCGCTCAGATATCGATAGGACACGCCTCTCGAAATAAGGCACGCTATGGTTTACTTTGAACACAAATATCCCGCTTAAATTGAGTTTTATAAGTGCCAACTTTGGCATTTGAATGGCGACCAGAAAGAGTATTTATGTAGATTTTGTTCAACAATGTTCAAATATTGATACTTTTACTTAGGTCATCCGTTCGAATTGTACAACTTTGGATTAAAGTGTATATAAGTGGTATTTTATAACCTATTTTTGTGTTGAGGCTGTGATTTCCCTGTTTGTCATCAGCACGGATGAACGGGAAGTCCAATTTACAAGGGCTCCTCTGGCAACAGAGGAGCTTTTTTTTTATGAAACCGCACCCGTTTGTGACGGCGCGAAAGGCCAAGCCCCTTCAGAATCAGAAAACCCTCACAGCCTTAAGACCATGAGGGGTTTATTTGTAAGATTAGGCAAGGTGCGGGGAATACCCGCCTGCATATGGTTCGTGAAGCCTTAGCTGATCTCGGCTTTGCTGACCATGCGCCAATCACGCGCAAGGGTATGGAGCGACCCTGTGAGAGCTACCTTTGTCTTGAGGCGAATATCACCGCTGGAGGCTCCCACCATCAGTTCAAACTGTCCCGGCTCTACGAGCCTATGCCCTTGCGGGCCGGTAAAGCAGAGCATGTCGGTTGGCACCACAAAGGTTACTTTACCCGTCTGACCGGCTTCCAGCGCGATGCGCGTGAAAGCCTTCAGTTCCTTGACGGGGCGAACGACACTGGCCAGCTCATCTCGCACATAAAGCTGAGGCACCGCAACGCCAGCCCGTTGCCCCGTATTGGTGATGGTGAAACTCAGGCGGATTTCACCGCTTTCGCAATCCACCTGATCCTCGGCAAGAGACAGGTTCGTGAATGCGAAATCGGTATAGCTCAAGCCGTGCCCGAAGGGGTAAGCCGAGCCGAAGTGGCGGGCGATCGGCGTGCCCGAACTTTTGAAATTGTGATTATAGAAGTAAGGCGCGGCCCCTGCACTCTTTGGAATGGACAGGGTCAGACGTCCAGATGGCTCCACCGCCCCGGTGAGGACATTGGCAAGAGCCGTGCCTCCCTGTTGTCCGGAGAAGAAGGTCATGACCTGCGCTGCAAGTTTGTCTTCAAGACCACCCAGATTGTAAGGGCGACCGGAGGACAGAACCACAATGACCGGCTTGCCTGTGGCAACCACCGCATCCAGCAGCTCTTGCTGCACGGCGGGCAGCCTAAGGGTGTCGACATCGGAGCCTTCGCCCACGGTGCCGGTCTGGAAGATACCGGACAGGTCGCCCACGCAGACGATGGCCACATCAGCCTCCTCAGCGGCGGCTACCGCATCGGGGATCATGTCCAGCCGCGTTGACAGGCTTGAGGCCTGTTCCAGACTGGTGCTGTCGTCCACATCGCCGGGGAAGACCGGCGCTCCGGCCTTGCGTTCATCAAGGATGTTGCAGCCGCGCGCATAGGTGATTTCCACCTTGTCACCGATGAGCTCCTTAAGCCCGGCAAGCGGGGTGATTACATTGCCGATTTCCTCTTCCTCGTCATTATGAATGAGGTGAACCGGGAAGCTATAATCCCCCAGCAATGCCAATGGATCGTCCGCCGTCGGGCCGATGACGGTAATTTTCTTCTGACCGCTGAGCGGCAGGATGCCATCATTGGACACAATGACGACCGACTGTTCGGCCACTTCACGAGCCACATCCACGGCCTTTTCGCTTTGCAGCGTAACCGCGCTGTCATCTGCGTAAGGTTTCTCGAACAAGCCGATGCGGAACTTCTCAACGAGAACCCGTTTCACTATTTCGTTGATGGTCTCCTCGGTGAGGAGACCGCGTTTGACGGCATCTTCCAGATCTTTGGCGCAGTCATCCCCCGGCAGTTCGATGTCCAAACCGGCATTGAAGGACAAGGCAGCTGCTTCTGCTTCATCGCTTGCGACGCCATGATGCTGATACAGCAGAGAAACGCCCACATAGTCGGCCACGATCAGGCCATCAAAGCCCCAATCCTCGCGCAGCACCTTGGTCAGCAAATGACGGGAGGCATGCACCGGCTCATTGTCGATGTCATGATAGGCGGGCATAACCGAGCCTGCATTGGCCAGTTTCACAGCCATTTCAAATGGCAGCAGGAACATGTCGTTGAGTTCGCGCCAGCCCATATGCACCGGAGCATGGTTGCGTCCGCCCTCGCTGGCCGAATGGCCTGCATAATGCTTCAGAGTGGCCAGCAGATCGCGCTTTTCACCCTGCAGGCCCTTCACATAATGGGTCGCCATGAGACCGCAGAGATAAGGGTCTTCGCCGAAGGTTTCTTCCGTGCGACCCCAGCGGGCATCGCGGGCCACATCCAGCACCGGAGCCAAGCCCTGATGGCAGCCCACGGCCCGAGCTTCCTCGCCGATCATCTTGCCAACTTCTTCGATGAGTTCCGGGTTCCATGTTGCGCCATAGCCCAGCGCCGAGGGGAACAGGGTCGCGCCCTTGATCATCAGCCCCGAGAGGCATTCTTCATGCGACATCACCGGAATGCCGAGGCGGGTTTCCTCTAGCATGAATTTTTGCAAGGCGTTCAGCGCCCGAACGCCTTCTGCCGGGTCTATGCTGCGAGTTCCAAGTGGCCGAGTGATTTGCCCCAGTCCTCGCCCCAGCATCTGGCGCAAGGTGTCGGCATCGCTTTCGCCGGTGAACTGGTCACTACGCACATTATGTTCGCCATTCTCATTGAGAAACAGCCAAACGGCGTGCATCTGCCCGATTTTCTCATCCAGCGTCATACGGGATAGCAGATCATCCGCACGCGCTTCTGGGCTTTGGGTTGCGTCTTTGAATATGTCAGTCATTATGGTAAGTCCTTGAAAGCACGCATCACAGCGAAAGAGCGTCGAAGCTGAGAGATTTGGGGGCGGGGTTGAGATGGGTCAGTGCTTCGCCTTCCCCGTCGAACAGATGGCAAAGCTCTGGACGCACATGGAAGCGAATGGCGCCGCGCACATTCACCACGGCTTCGTCGGAGACCTTGGCAATCATCGGCTGCTCGGCATTGCTCGAGAGATAAAGGAAGCTATATTCACCAAAATTCTCGACCGCGTTGAGGGGTCGGGAAAAGACCTGCTCGCTCACGTCCTCACCAACGGGCAGCATATGCTCGGGGCGGATGCCAAGCGTCAGGGATGTACCCGCAGCCAGATGGCTGGCGGAAACAGGCACAAACAGCTCTTCGCCACTTTCCAGCTTGACCGTTGCCCCTTCACTGGACGCGCCTGTAAGAGTAACGGGTAGAAAATTCATGGAAGGGGAGCCGAGAAACCCTGCCACAAAGAGATTTTGCGGCCGGTGATACAGTTCGAGCGGCGAACCGATCTGGGCAATGGAGCCCTTCTTGATCACATCGTCCCCGGCCCGCAGCAACACGATCTTGTCGGCCAACGCCATCGCTTCGGTCTGGTCGTGGGTCACATAGATCATGCTCGCTTCGGGGAATTTGCGATGCAGATTGGCAATCTCGGTGCGCATATGCACTCGCAGGGCGGCATCGAGGTTGGATAGAGGCTCATCGAACAGGAATACCGCAGGCTGACGCACGATGGCCCGACCAATGGCCACGCGCTGGCGCTGACCCCCGGACAGTTCCTTGGGCTTGCGCTCAAGCAGATTTTCAATTTGCAGGATGTGAGCTGCCTCATTGACCCGATTGGTGATTTCATCCTTTGGCGTCTTGGCCTGCTTGAGGCCGAAAGCCATATTCTCGAACACGCTCATATGGGGGTAGAGCGCATAATTCTGGAACACCATCGCCACACGGCGTTCCGCAGGCAAGGCCTCGTTCATGCGCTGGCCACCGATCTTCAGCTCGCCATCGGAGAGCGTCTCAATGCCGGCGATCATGCGCAAAAGGGTGGATTTGCCACAGCCGGAAGGGCCAAGGAAGACGCAGAATTTGCCATCCTCGATGTCCAGATTGATGTCATTCAGCACGGTCACCCGGCCAAATCGTTTGGCTGCATTGTCTAGGGAAATGCTTGTCATGACTGATGGATCCTCTTTGCAGAGATGTCTTTGGTACGCCGCGGCGCCTGCCCATCAAGGGGATGCGTCAAGCGGCGAGGGAAAAAGGCTTGGTTCAATTGGTTGGGTCGATGCTCTGCCATGGCCTATCCCTTCAAAGATCCGGCCATCATGCCGTTGACGATCTTTTCCTGACCGATGGCATAGACGATGATCAATGGCAGGGTGCTGAGGGTGACCACGGCAAGGATCGCCGGGATATCGGCGGCATATTGCCCCTGAAAATCCCAAACGGCGAGCGGCAGGGTGCGTGTGCCGGGCGAGCTGGTCAGCACATAGGCAAAGACAAACTCGTTCCACAGCATGATGCCGTTATAAATGGCCACAGTGGAGATGCCCGGCCCCGACAGCGGGAAGAAGATCTTGAAGAAAATCTTGAACGGGCCACAGCCATCCAGAAAGGCGGCTTCCTCGAGCTCTTTGGGCACCTGCCGCATGAACTCGGTGAGAATGAACACCGAAATCGGCAGACTGCAGGCCACATAGGGACCGATGAGCGCAAACATAGTGTCATACAGGCCCATATTCTTGATCATCAGATAAATGGGCACGAGTGTGACATGCAGCGGCACGATCATGCCTGCCACGATGAGGCCAAACAGCAGATTGTTGAAGCGGAATTTGAGCCGCGCCAGCGCATAGGCCGCCATGGAGCTGACAAGCACGATGAGAATGACAGAGACGGAGATTACAAAGATCGAGTTGCGCAGATAGGTCAAGAAGGATCCATTGAGCAACTGGATGTAATTGTCAAAATTCCAATGCTCGGGCGGCATCCAGACCGCATTGGTGTAGGTCTCCTGCAAGCTCTTGAAGCTGGTGAAAGCCACGAAGATGAAGGGCAGCGTGGTGACCAGAAGCCAGAACAGGCCGAGCACGGGAAAGGCGATTTTCGAGAATTTGAACGGTTTCTTTTGCATCGCTCAGACCTCCGTTTCAAAGCGTTTGGATAGACGCATGGAGATAGCGGCAATCACGGTGATGATGATGAACATCGCCGAGGCAATGGTGCTGCCATAGCCCATCTCAAAGGAGTTGAAGACGGTGTGGTACATGTAGGTCGCCATCATTTCCGAAGAATGTTCAGGCCCGCCGTCCGTCATCACATAGACAAGGTCGAAATAGCGCATGGACCCGATGACCGCGAGCAGCACCGCCGTACGGAACGTGCCTTGCAGATGGGGCAGCTTCAATCGCCAGAAGATGGTTGACTGGCTGGCGCCATCCAGATTGGCCGCTTCCACAATCTCCCGGGGGAAGGAGGAAAGGGCAGCGAGGAATAGCACCATGTAGAATGGCACATTCTGCCAGCAGACAACGGCAATGACCGAGCCCAACGCCAGATCCGGATCGCCCAGCCAGTCTTGTGTCCAGTCATATAGACCCAGTTCTGCAAGAATGGCGTTGATGGGCCCAAAGTTGGGGTCAAAGATGTTCTTGAACAGCACTCCCAGCGCCACGCTCGACATGAGCAGCGGGATGAAATAGAGGATCTTGAGTATCCGCGATCCCTTGGCCGCTTCATCCAGCACCACAGCCAGCACCACCGCGATGGGCAGCTGGATCAGCACGGAGAAGACCGCCAGATAGATGTTGTTCAGCGCCGATTGCCAGAATATGGCGTCGGAGAGCAGCCGCTCCCAATTGTCCAGTCCGTTGAAGCGGGCACCATTGCCCAGCCCGTTCCAATCCAGGAACGACAGCTGGAAACTGTAGATCAACGGATAGAGGAGGAAGACCGACAACAGGATGATTGCCGGAGCGAGGAAGACAAACGGGGCCAGCTTTTGCGCTCGCCGGTAGGATTGTCTTGAACGAAGTGTCATGGATTGTTGAGATCCACCAGACATGAGGAGTATCCCTTCATTTGGCCGCAGCCGACCGTTGCCCCTGGAAGGCAGCGGCCGGAAAGATCGATCACAATGTCGACGGATTGTCTCTCAAGAGAGATTATTTGCCAGCGAGTTCCTTGGCAGCGGCTTCCATCTTGGCGGCCGCTTCTTCCGGAGTGATGGAGAGCCCCAGCAGTTGCTGTGTGGTATCCTTGTGGATTTCAGCCAGCGATGGTGCCAGTTCCTGATCATACCAGAGCTGGATGCTCGGAGCCTTGGCAACGGCATCCATAACCTCGGCGAGGTAGGGATCTTCGACCTCGGCGTCCTTGATGGGCAAGATCTTGTTGTCTTCCATCTTCAGTTTGGCAGCCGTATCATCGGTCGAATACATCAGCAGTTCAAAGGCTTTATCCTGATAGGGGCAAGCGGAGTTGATGGAGATATAATTGTCTCCCATGGTGCCTATGGCATTGTTCGGATCGCCTTTGCCCCCTTCCACTGCCGGGAAGGTGAAGAAACCGACATTCTTGGCAAAGTCGGGATTTTCATTCTCGATAGAGCCGAATTCCCAGCTGCCCATCAGTTCCATGGCTGCACGGCCGGAATAAAGCAGACGACGCGAGCCGCCAATGTCATAATCGAGCCCGTTATAGCCACGGGCAAAGCCGCCAGCCTTGACCAGATCCTGAAGCAACTTGCCGGCCTTGATGAAGGTCGGATCTTCAAAGGAGCCACCCGGCTCCCGGTCTGCTGCTTTCTGGAACACGTCCGGACCACCGATGCGATCGGCCAGATAGACGAAGAACATGGAGCCGGGCCACTTGGCCTTGTTGGCCAACGCAAACGGCGCGATCTTGTGCTCGTTAAGGGTTTCGACCACATCCATCAGCTCCGCCCAGGTCTTTGGCGGCTTGATGTCGAATTTCTCGAAGATGGCCTTGTTGTAGATGATCACTGCTACAGAGGTGCCCATCACGGGCAAGCCATAGACATCGCCATCATATTTGGCTGGCGAGAAACTGGCTGGCAGGAACCGGTCGGCGAATTCCTTGTTCTTTTGCAGATAGGGCGTCAGATCGGTTACGTTGCCTGCCTTGATATATTCACGCAGAGGACCTCCACCCCAGCTGGTGAAGACACAAGGGGCTTCGTTTGCACCGAACGCAATTTTCAATTTGGTTTTATAGGCATCGTTTGCGATGTGCACATCTTCGATGTTGAAGCCGGGATTGGCAGCTTCGAAACGGTCTGCTGCGTCGCGGATCGTGGCAACCGTACGTTCCTGTGTTTGCAAATCCCATGATGTGATGATTTTTGTGTCGTCAGCCGATGCGCTCATTGGCAGAAGGCCTGCCATGGCAACACCGCACAGAAGACCGGCGATGCGCCCTGAAAGTTTTAGCTGCATCCTTTCCTCCCATATTTCAAGAGTTGATCAGACCCGAGGCTTGATCCTTCAATCTTACAGATGTTACGTTACCGGTAACGTTATTGCGTGTCAATAAACTTGAAAAGAGTGCAAAAGCCTGTATGAAGGTCAAACCCTGCGACAAAAAGGCTGTTTTCTGCCGTTGTAGCCTGAAAATAGAGACTACAACCACAAAAAACTATACAAAAGTCGAAGAGTGATCTGTCTGCAGGCTTCTGAGAAGCAAGCGGTGTAAGTATAAAGTCGCCTATCGGAGAAGGCTGTTGCGTTACACGATAGCGTTGTCTCTTGATCAATTTGCCAATTCGGGCTGAACTAGACGGTTACAAGTGAAGATGCCAAAACCCACCCTCGCCGATGTTGCAAAAGTTGCAGGCGTTTCACGCATGACGGCGTCCCGTGCGCTCAATGACAAGCCGGGTGTTTCTGACAAGACGCGCGAAGATATCCAGCGCATTGCCAGTGAAATGGGCTATGTGGCCAACCCTCTGGCGCAGAAGCTTTCCAACGGTCGCACACATATCATCGGCGTCGTGGCACAGCTGCACACCTCTTTCACCGGCGAGATGGTTATGGGTATAGGCACCACCATTCGCGGGGCGGGCTATGAGATGCTTGTCTATTCCCTGCCGGACAATGACACCCAGCCGCCTTCCAGCGTGGTCAACCTGTTGCAACAGGTCGCAGACGGCATCATTGTTCTGTTGCCCTATGAAGCCGATTATCTGGAAAAGCTGCGCGAAGCCTCCTTACCGGTGGTTACGGTGGAAACCGTTTTTGACGAACCCACCTTCCCTGCCGTGATTACCGATGGCTATCAGGGTGGCCGGCAGGCGATGACCCATTTGATCGAGTTGGGTCACAAGCGCATCGGCTTTATCACCGGCAATCTCAAACTGCTTTCAGCACGCAGTCGATTAAAAGCCTATCAGGATATGGTCGCCCAGTATAATCTGGATACCGACCCCTCCCTGATCTGTGAGGGGGACTATATGCAGCTGGGGGGCTATGACGCAGCCAAACAGCTGCTGGCGCTCAAAGAGCGGCCTACTGCGATTTTCGCGTCCAACGACGTCAGCGCCCTAGGAGCCATGTCTGCCATTCGCGAAGCCGGTCTCTCAGTGCCTGAGGACATTTCCCTTGTCGGCTTTGACGATATTACCCTTTCCGAACAGATGCATCCGGCCCTGACAACCGTGCACCAGCCACTGCAACAAATGGGTCGTTCGGCGGTCAACATGCTGATGGCCATGATCGCCGGTCTGGATGTCCCGTTCAACCAGATCACGCTGCCAACGGAACTGGTGGTGCGAGACTCCACCAAGAGCCCGAAAAGCGAATAGACGCGTGCGCTACCATGCCCCAGCGCACCTCGACCGCCTAACCGAATTTGCCCTCAGAAATCGACAGCCTAGCAACAGGATTTCACGATGGACTTTCCCAGTACAGCAACCCCAACACACCGCGCCTTTATCCGGCAGGCGATAGAAACGCTCAGCGCTGATGCACGCATCGTTGGCCTGGCCTGCTCCGGCTCCTACAGCGAAGATGCCCTTGATGCATACAGCGATCTCGATTTTGTGGTTGCCATCGCTCCTGATTGCTATACCGCCGTTGAGAATGAACGGCTGGAGATTGTCGCCCGTCTAGGGGATCTCCTCTCCGCTTTCACAGGGGAGCATGTGGGCGAGCCAAGGCTGGTCATCGCGCTTTTTGGGCCGGACGGCCTGCATGTGGATTTCAAATTCGTCAAAGTTGCAGATGCCAGCAATCGTGTGGACGAACCAACGGTCCTATGGGAAAGAGACAACCAGCTTTCCGACGCGCTCAAAAAGGGCGTTGGCGCCTATCCACGGCTTGATGAACAATGGGTCGAAGACCGATTCTGGACATGGATTCATTACTGCGCTGGCAAAATAGGCCGCGGCGAATATTTCGAGGCAACGGATTTTCTAGGCTTTCTGAGAGGGCAGGTTTTGGGACCACTGGCGTTGCAGCAGGCCGGTTTTGAAGCCAGAGGTGTCAGAAAAATCGAGCTTCTGCTGCCTGATTTTGCAGACCGGCTCCGTGAGACGGTAGCCCAACCGGAAAAAGTGCCGCTACTGTCCGCCACCGAACATGCCATCGTGCTTTACAAAGCCATAAGAAGCCCGGATGTGACGGCCCGCAAGAGAGCCGAGCAAGTTGCTCTCAAGGCACTGCGAACCATCTAATCCGGTTCGGAGTGCCTTTATTATCCTTTTTCTGTCTTGAGCAACACCGATGCGACGCGCTCTGAGCGCGATTTGCGCTTCATACCCCAAAATAAACAAAATCACATATACATTCTAGGTTCTCTGAAGACATTCCGGATATTCAAATGCGCCAAATCCTTAAGCTTTCCATCAAACCTGCATCCATGGTGCTATCCTTGGCGACCATCGCAGCTTCAGTCTGGGTTGCCTATGACGCAACTGGAAGCCTGTTTAGCACGGTCAGGGTTTCTGCACTCAGGGGCTATGGCGCGACAACTTTTGCAGATATTGCAAATCTTGAACTATGGCGATTGATTACTGCCCAGCTCATTCATGTTAAACAAGGCCATATGCTCTATAATGCGGTTTGTCTTTTGCTTGTTGGCAGTCTGGTTGAGAGCAAGTTAGGCTCACTGCGGACACTCGCTATTTGGCTATTTGCAGGAGGACTGGCCACATATGTCAGCCCGATTGGGATAAAGGCGCCCTGGGACGCTGGAACCGGAGCCTCTCAAGCCGTCTTTGCGTTGGCTGCTGTTGCTCTCGTTTTGATCTTTCAGCGCAATGTCAATCGGATGCGCGGGGCTGTTTTGGTCGCCTTTTCGTTGGTTCCCGGATTGGCGCTTGATTTCATGACTGCGGGTTACCCTAAGCCCGGGCATGCGGTGGCGCTTTTTCTGGGTGGTCTGTTGGGCTTGATTTTTCATGTCCGCACATGCCCAGAGGATCGAGAGCCGGGATAAAACTCCAAGAGACGACGCACATTGTCTCAAGGCGTCAATCATCTCTGCGAGCAATTCGATAGGAGACGCAGTCTGAATGGCCACGCTCTTTGCTGCAGATGCGCCGAGAGGCGATCCCTTTATTAAACCAGCATACCATTCCAATTATTGATACAATACCATCATATTTAATCACTTATTCTCATTATTAACTCGTGCTATCATGTCGAGAAATTTTAGACACAATGACACTGCTTGCAGATCGCCCCCCCCCAAGCAGTCGACACGATAGGACATCGCACGCCTTGATTACCTTCAAGCAGCTGGAAGCAATCTATTGGATCGCTGAACTTGGAAGCTTTGCCGCTGCGGCGGACAAGTTGAACACCACGCAGTCTGCTGTCTCGAAACGGGTTCAGGATTTCGAGCTGCTTTTCAATGTGGCGATTTTTGACCGGAGCAAGCGGTCTGCACGCCTCACCGAAAAGGGGGCCGAAGCGCTGGATTATGCCAGAGGGTTGCTGGAAGGGCGAGACACGTTCATAGAACGGATCAGCTCGCAGGATGTTCTCATCCGCCAATTTCGTCTTGGCGTAACCGAATTGACGGCAATGACCTGGTTGCCCAATCTGGTCAAGAGCATCAAGGCAGACTATTCCGGCATCAACATCGAGCCTGTTGTCGAATCCAGTTCAGCTCTGTTTGACAGACTTATGGAAGACACGATCGACATGATCGTCATTCCCGATGTCTTCAACGATTCCCGATGCGTTTCAGAGCCTCTGGGGCTGGTTGAAAATGCATGGATGTGCTCTCCCGATCTGGATGACTCCGACACCCCTCTCTCTTTGTCGGATCTGGCCAATTTCACGATGCTCGTCCAGGGCAACAAATCCGGAACCGGGCTTGTTTATGGCAGGTGGCTCTCAAGTCAGGGTATCACACCCTCCAAGACCATCAACTGCGAAAGCCTGTTGGCACAAATCGGCTTCACGATGTCCGGTCTGGGGGTGAGTTATCTACCGATCGCTGCTGTGCGCTCTCTCATTCAGGCTGGAAGTCTGAGGCGCTTGGTCATGCAATCGCAGATGCCACATGTACGCTATGCCCTGCTCTATCGGCATGACCGTCTGTCGCAATTCAAACTGCGAGTTGTGGAGTTGGCACAGGCCCATTGCGATTTCACTGTCTCGCCGATCTATGGCGCAACGATCTGAGCTGCCTATAGCCATTTATTCAAAACAAAAGGGTGAGCCGACAATCGGCCCACCCTTTTTGCATTGCTTACCCATTTTGGATTGTTCAGCGCCTTCTTCAGGCCATCACCAGATTGGGCAGGAAGCTGATAATTTGCGGGAATAGGGCCAGCAGCAAAACAAAAGCCATCATGATCAGGAAGAATGGCAATGCCGCTTTCACCACTTCACCAAGTGGCTTTTTGGTGATGCCTTGCAACACGAACAGGTTCATGCCTACAGGTGGAGAGATCTGGGCCAGTTCCACCATGATCACAAGGAAAATACCAAACCAGATCTTGTCATAGCCTGCTGACTGCACCAGAGGCAGCACGATTGGAATGGTCATGACGATCATGGACATCCCTTCAAGGAAGGTTCCAAGGATCATGTAGATGACGATCAGCAGCAGGATCAAGGCAAATGGAGCAAGATCCATCTGTGTCACGATACGTGAAATCGTGGTGGGAATCGCCAGAAAGCCCATAGCTACAGAGAGGAAGGAAGCCGCTGCGACGATCAACCCCAACATGGAGACCGTGCGAGAGGTGCCAATTGCTGCATCCTTGAGGTTGGCAATGGTCAGGGAGCGCTCAAATGCCATGATAACGACGGTTGCTACCACAGCAAAAGCTGCCGCTTCTGTCGGGCTGGCAAGGCCGCCATACATGGAGCCAAGAACAGCCGCGATCAGCAAAAGAAAGGGCAACAACAGCGGAAGCTGCTTGAAACGCGCACGCCACAAGTCCGGCTTGCTCATTGGCTCAGCCTTGCCAACCATGCCCGGATTCAACTTGGTGACGATTGCAACATAGCCCATGAACGCAACACAGAGAAAGATGCCGGGAATGATGCCTGCAGCAAACAGCTTGAGCACCGATGTGCGCGACAGCACGCCATAAATAATCATGACGATGGACGGCGGAATGAGAAATCCGAGCGTACCGGCTCCGGCCAGTGTGCCGATAGTCATGCGTTCATCATAACCACGCTGGCGCAATTCGCCGACGGTGATCCGGCCGATGGAGCTGGTAGTGGCAGCAGAGGAGCCCGAAATCAGCGCAAACAGGGCACAGCCGATAATGTTGGTATGCAACAGGCCACCGGGCAGATTGCGCAACCAGGGTTCGAGAGCACCAAAAACGCCATCGATAAACTTGGAGCGATAGATTAGCTCGGCCATCAGAATGAAGAGAGGCAGGGCCAGCAATTCAGCCGAGGACAGGCCGTTCCAGATGGATTGAGAAAAGAGCTTGTCAACGGGCACATTGCGGAAGACCTCAAGGCTAATCAGGCCGATTCCGGCAAGACCAAGGCCAATCCAGACGCCAGACCCCAGAATAACAACAAGCAGAACGAGAGGGAGAATAACAGAAGCGGGCATGGGCTCTTCAATCCATAATCGGGGCTGGGGCGTCTTCGCCTGTCGTATCAAGATCAGGCGCTTCGCCAAGGACAAGCCGCAGGGCGCGCAGGAGAATCTGCAGCGTCATCATGGAGGCTCCGAAGGCGATGATCGTGGCGGGGATTGCAAGCGGGGTATCAGTCACTGAACCGCTCGTCCGGCCGCTGGCATAATAGCTCCATGCCAGTTTGATGAGAGCACTGCTCATATAGGCTGAGATGGCAAGGCCGAACAATGTTGCAACCCATTCCCCCAATCGCGGCAACTTGCCCAGCAACAGGGTAACGCGGATATGCCCTCCGGTGCGCAAGGTCCAGCCAGCGCCCAGAAAGACTGCCGCCATATGGGCAAAGACGCTCACTTCCCAGACATAGTGCAAGCTGATGTCTGCAAATTTACGCAGAAAGATTTCGGCAACGATCAGCAGGGCCATGCATCCGAGCATAATGCCGGACAAAAGCGAAAGCCCCATGGAAAACCGATCTATGGCTCTCAAGATTTTCACAATGCTACTCCCGGTGTGAGAGTGTTTTATAAGGATTGAGGCGAATGACAGAGCACTCGCCTCAATTGGCTGGTTTATTGTTGCCGGGCTTTTATTTAGCTTTGAAACCTTCGACAACGTCCTTGGCTTTTGCACCCATCTTTTCGATTGCAGCGGCGCGCAGTGGTTCTGCCCGTTCGGTCAGGATTGCACGCAACTCATCAGAGATCGGAGCAAGGGTCATGCCCTGTTCTGCGAGGATTTTCATGTTTTTAGTGTCTTCATCCTGCGCAGACTGCCAAAGAGCTGGCTGCATTTCGTTTGCGATGGATGTCAGAGCCTTCTGGTCTTCATCGCTCAAACCGTTCCAGCTGTCCATGTTTACCGTCATGGCATTCATGTTCCAGGTCTGGCGTGTCGGGAAGCCATAGTCCAGGAATTCCCAGAAGGAACCGTCTACAGCAGACGGAGACGAGGTTGCCACAGCGTTGATGGTGCCTGCTGCGAGAGACGGAATAACTTCCCCCCAAGGCAGCTGAACCGGAGTCATGTCAGCGGAGGCGAACACGTCGGTGGAAGAGCGGTCATAAGAGCGGATCTTCATATCCTTGATGGATGCCAGATCGGTCACTTCGCTTTTGGTCCAGATCTGCTGCTGTGGCCAAGGAATGGTGTAGAGCAGTTTTTGGTTGTTTTTCGCAAAGATATCTTCCAGGTCGGCGCGGAAATATTTCTCAAAAGCCTGCAATTCTTCAAACGAAGACAGGAAGTAAGGCAGAGACGTCAGGCCGAGCATTGGCTCATCACCGATCTGCTGGTTCATCAGCATGTCGCCGATCGGCACAAGGCCATCGCGCACAGCACCCAGCATTTCCGGGCCCTTGAAGCCAAGGGAGCCACCGGTGTGCAAGGTGATGTCGACGCGCCCTTCGGTTTCTTCGCGAACGCGGTCTGCGAAGGACTGAGCGCCTACGCTGATATAGTTGTCGGCAGGCCATGCCAGAGGCAGATCCCAATTGTCTGCCAGAGCGGGAGAAGTGGCCAGGAGCAAAAATGCCAAACTACTGCGGGTAATCATAGGAGTGTCTCCTCAGGTGCTGGTGTTATTTTGACTTGATCACATACTTGCCACATTGAGCAACAAAAGAAAGCGAATTAAATTCGGCTCTTCTCATGAGAAAAAGGAATTGATAGTGAGAAAATTACTGATCTATCACTTTTCTACTGAAGCGAGAACAACAACGACATAGACAACGCAATCCATAAGTCTTTCCACATCCTACCTTTTTAAACAACAGATCCGCAATTCTCCTATGCATTCCCAAAATTGATCCTTTCGAATAATTTTAATTCGCTTTTTTTGCTGAGACTTGCCGCCTACCTTCTTGGCAAATTTGTCTAAGAGGTCTAATCGCATGTCGATCACAATTTCGCAAAAAGTTCGCAAGCTGCGACCTTCCGCGAGCATTGCTGCCAAACAGAAAGTGGATGAGCTGCGCGCTCAGGGTGTCGAAATTCTGGACTTTTGCCTTGGCGAACCAGACTTTGACACGCCCGCACATATTATCGAAGCAGCTCATCAGTCGATGCTGTCTGGAGACACCCACTATACGGGGTCGCAAGGAACTCCGGCACTGCGGCAAGCTATTGCCGACAAGCTCAAGCGGGACAATGGTATCAACGTTCCGGCGAGCCAAATTGTGGTGGCAAATGGCGCAAAACAGCTGATTTTCGACATTTTTTCTGCCACTCTTGATCCAGGCGACGAGGTGATTATCCCTGCGCCCTACTGGGTGAGCTATCCGGACATTGTTTCTCTTAACGGTGGTGAGCCGAAGATCGTCGCTTGTGGCCCGGAAACGGGTTTCAAGCTGACGCCGGATATGCTCGAGGGACTGATTACCAGCCGCACCCGCTGGTTGATCATCAACTCGCCGTCAAACCCGACCGGTGCCGTTTATACCCGCGAGGAATGGCTCGACTTGATCGAGGTGCTCAAAAAGCATCCGCAGGTCGGCATAATGACTGACGAAATCTATGAGCATATCGCTTTCGAGGGCGTAAAAAACCATTCCCCGATGGCCGTTGATCCTTCGGTCGCTGACCGTTGCGTCATTGTGAATGGTATGTCCAAGGCCTATGCCATGACTGGATGGCGCATAGGCTACGCCGTCTGCCCGCCTGAACTGGTCAAGGCAGTCGTCAAGCTGCTTGGACAGAGCACCACTTGCGCTTGCTCCTTCTCTCAATCGGCAGCAACGGTCGCGCTAAACGCCGATCAATCCTGTGTTGACGATATGGTGGTGCTCTATACAAAGCGACGCGCAGCCATTGTCGATGGCCTCAACGCAGTCCCCGGCATCCGCTGCAAGGCACCGGATGCAGCTTTCTATGTGTTCCCGGATGTTCGCGCCCTTCTGGGCAGCAAGACGGCTGCCGGAGAACGGATTGAAACAGATCTGGACTTGGTCAACTACCTTCTTGAAGAGGCCCATGTCGCCCTCATGGACGGCACATCCTATGGCCTTCCCGGCTTCCTGCGTCTCAGCTTCGCGGCCTCAGAAAAGGTCATCGCCGAGGGCATGACTGCCATTTCCAAGGCCGTGTCAAAACTACAGTTGGCTGACAACCCAACAAATCAGGAGGCGGCCCAATGACCGCGTTGAGCAAGACCGAAATGGTCCCGAGTGAAGACAAACTGGACCACCTCATTGCCGAGTTTGCAACCTGTGCAGTCGCCAATGTCAGCGACAATCTGGACCGTCTGAGAGGCGCCAAGGGCATCAAGCCGTTCCATCGGGCTGGCGTCATGGTCGGCCGTGCGCTTACAATCAAGGTTGTGCCGGGCAGCAATGGCTTCATCCATCGAGCACTGGACATTGTAAAACCGGGCGAAATTCTCGTTGTCGATGGTGGCGGCTATTGCGACCGGGCTCTCATCGGCGAAATCATGGTGGCCATTGCCAAGTCGCGTGGGGCTGCGGGCTATGTGATTGATGGTGCGATCCGCGACATTGACAATATTTCGAGCAATGACTTTCCGGTGTTCGCGCGTGATTTTATCCATATGGGCCCCTACAAAGACGGTCCGGGAGCCATCAACATTCCGGTCAGCATCGGCGGCATGATGGTGCATCCGGGTGATATCATCATGGGGGATGCCGATGGCGTCGTAGCCATTGCGCCGCAAGAAGCCGAAACCCTTCTGGCCAATACGCGCGCCCAGCAGAAAAAGGAGGAAGAAATTCTTGCTTCCGTGGCTGCAGGCACGTACACCGGAGCCTATGCAAAGTAGGGAAAGTCACTAAGATTCCTTGGTAAAGCTCTCAATCAATGGGTTCCCCAATAGCGCGTTTGTGCCTGACAGACACGGGCACAGACGTCCAAGCCGAAAGCCACCTTCTGTGAAAGAAACAATGCCGTCCTCCGTATCCATAAGCATCTCCCATATGGGGGCCACCGCTTTGCTGGTGCAGTCAGGCGGCCCTCTTTCGGTTGATGTACAAAGCCGCTATTGGGCGTATGATCAAGCCTGCAAAGCGCTTGAAGGCGTGGTTGAGACCGTATTGGGCATGCATTCCCTTCTGGTCTATCTGACACCCGACTGCGACCCGATGCGCATGAAGGTTGAGCTTGAACAGCTTTGGCAGCGGACAAAGCCGCGCCAGATCGAAGGGCGCCTTGTCGAAATCCCGGTTATCTATGGCGGTGAGACGGGCATGGATCTGAGCGAACTGGCAGACTCTTGCAGCCTCAGTGTTGATGAGGTCGTCGCCCTACACTCGGAACCGGACTATGTCGCCTTTGCCCTCGGTAGCCAGCCCGGATTTGTCTATCTTGGTGGCATGAATCCGAGATTGACCACGCCTCGCCGTGCCCAGCCCCGTTTGAGTGTGCAAGAAGGCAGTGTGGTGATCGGAGGCGCTCAGGCCGGCGTCATCGCCAAGACATCTCCTTCCGGATGGCATGTTATCGGCAAGACGGAGCTTTCCTTCTTTGACGAAACCAAACAGAGCCCTTCCCTCATCATGCCCGGAGACAGGATCCGGTTCGTTATTCAGGAGATGATAGCATGATCGAGATCTCTGCGCCGGGTCTGCTGGCAACCATACAGGATCTCGGACGCCCCGGCTTCGGATCACTCGGTGTTGGCCGCAGCGGTGCGATGGATGCATTGGCGTTGCGTATTGCCAACGCCATGTTGGGCAACGAAGAAACCGCCGCAGGCATAGAGATCACCTTGGGTGGATTTGAATGTCGCATTCTGGAACCGGTTGACATCTGCCTAGCCGGAGCCGACTGCAAGGCCATGCTGGATGGCAAGCCGTTGCCGCGCTGGTGGGTGCAAAGCCTGCGCCCCGGCCAGACCCTCAAGATGGGCTTCTGCACCAGTGGCATGCGCAGCTATCTGGCTGTGCGGGGCGGGTTGAATGTTCCTGAAATCCTAGGTTCACGCGCAACTGATATGAAAGGCGGCTTTGGCGGTCTTGAGGGGCGAGCCCTGCAAAGGGGAGACCGCCTCGCAGCGCTTCATAAAGCCACTCTTTCGCCTCCCCTTGCCTTTGGCTTGAGCCCGACTATCTGGCAATCCTTGTTTGAAAGCACGGCTATTCCTCAGCCCCTACACTTCATTCCGGCAGCAGAATGGGGAGATTATGACCGGGAAAACCAGACGCTGTTTACAGAGCAGGCCTGGCAGATTTCACAGGACAGCAACCGCATTGGCTATCGGCTCGAAGGGGAAGAAATCATCCCCATGGAGCGCAAGGAATTGTTGTCACACGGTATTTTGCCCGGCACCATTCAGCTTCCTTCTTCCGGCAAGCCTGTCATTCAGCTGGCTGATGCCAATACAGCGGGTGGATACCCCAAACTGGGTGTCGTGATTGAAGCAGACCTGCCACTTCTGGCACAGTCAAGGCTTGGCAGCACAGTGCGCTTTGTGCCTTGCGCTTTGGAGGAAGCAAAGGCGGCAACCGAAAAGCAAAATCGGATGCTGGATGAAATCAGGACCTGCGCAGCATTCCATTTGGCGCCCTAACCAACGGGCTCTTTGTCTTCAAGAGTGGCTTGTGCAGCTTTGGTCGGTCCTGCACCACTCTTTACTACCATATAGACCAGCCCCGGGTATCTGGAATAAACAAACAACACCCCGCCTTCACTAGGGAGAGTTCTGATGAAAAGCATTGATGTCAATTCCGATCTTGGTGAAGGATTCGGTCCTTACCGTATTGCGCCAGATGCCGATCTGATGCCGTTGATCACATCGGCCAATATTGCCTGCGGTGCCCACGCTGGCGATCCCCTGATCATGGATGAAACCGTTTCCCTTGCGCAAACAAACAAGGTGCGGGTCGGGGCTCATATTGGCTATCCAGATCGAGAGAATTTCGGCCGCCGGATGATGACAATGACGCTCAAAGAACTTGAGTTGATGACCGTCACCCAGCTTGGTGCACTTGCTGCCATTGCCGCACACCGCGGTGCACAGCTCACCCATGCCAATTTCCATGGGGCACTGGGGAACTTGTCCTTTGCGGACGCCGATGTTGCGCGGACACTCATCAAGGCCATGAAGTCCTTCGATCCCTCCCTCAAATTTATCGGGCTGGCCGACACCGAGGCCTCTCGCATAGCCGAGGAAGAGGGAATAGAGGTTGTCTACTCCTTCCTGGCTGATCGGGGTTATTCTGCTCCGGGCCGTCTGGCGCCGCGCGGCACAGCTGGTGCATTGCTGCATGAGCCTGAAGATATCCGCCTCAGAGTTGCCGAAACCCTGTCATCGGGCAAGCTGAAGCTCACGACGGGGGAAGCCATTCCTGTCAAGATCGATTCCATTCTGGTCCATAGCGATACGCCCAATGCCCTGAAACTGGCCCACGCCATTCGTCAGGGTATCGCAGATGCCGCCTTCGAAATCGCCTCCTACGCGATCTGATCGCCCGGAGTATCAATGCCGAGAAGGTTGCTCTCAAGGCGCTATAGCATCTAGTCCGGGTCGGAAGGTCTTTCCATCAGCCTCTCCCGGCTCCTCGGTCTATGGGGACCAAAGGCTTTTACAAATCGGAGGCCTGCATTCGCGCTTTGGCTGTTGAGTCGCGCAAAACCACTTGCGAAGGCAAGACAAGCCGCTTTTGCGGTATCGTCTCACCCTTCAACCGTTTGACCATAAGGTCCGCTGCAAGCCGGCCCTGATGGTCCGCATTCATTTTTACGGTCGTCAAGGGGGGCGAGATGAAGCCCGAGAAGGGCAGATCATCATAGCCAACAACGGATACATCGCCGGGCACCGACAACCCAAGGCTATTGAGCGCCCCGATCACGCCCAGCGCGATGGTGTCATTGCCTGCAAATATGGCCGTCAATCGTGGCTGCCGCTTCATCAGGCGCAGGGTTGCGTTATAGCCGCTCTCTGCACTGAAATCGCCGAACTCGATGCAATCGGCGTCGAGCATTATCCCGCTTTTTAAAAGCTCTTGGCGCAGCTCCTCCAAACGGGAATCGGTCGCGGAAAAGCCCGAGGGCGAAAAGGGAACGCTGCCGATATTCCGGTGTCCCAAATCCACGATATGGCGCACTGCCTCCGTTGTGCTGTCACTGGTGCAGGTCGTCACACTCAGCTCTTCGGGATGTCCGATCGAGCCGATCTGCACAACGGGAAAGCCGCTATCCAGCAAGGCATGAAGATCCTTGTCTTCGACATGAGGGCTGAGCACCATCAGCCCGTCTATGCGATGGGAAAAGACCAGATCCGTATAGGGATTGACGCCCTTCTTCCGTTCGAAGGTCTCCAATAGCAGGCTGTAACCCGCCTCTTTCAGAACATCGGCAATCGCGTAATGCAATATGGGGATATAGGCATCCACACGGATGGAGCGCGTTTCCGTGATCACCAGACCGATCGTATCCGTTCGCCCCTTGCGCAGCATGAGCGCCGCAGAATTGGGACGATAGCCCAGAATGCGCGCTGCTTCACGCACGCGCTCCTTGGTTTCTTCGCTGAGACTGACGGCATTTGAACCGTTCAGAACCAGAGACACGGTCGAACGGGAAACGCCGGCCAGTTTGGCCACATCATGGCTGGTGACAGATTTTGCTTTCATTCCAACTGGATACCATACTAACGCGTGTTAGTCGAACTTTTTTCATTGACAGATGCAAATTCAAAACTACACTAACACGTGTTAGTATGGCTTGGCTGGGGATAGAGGAACCCTACAATCCAGCTCAGCATTCAAGATGGGAGGAGCATGATGACCCGACGAAGTACCGATAAAACGGTCAACGCGGACAAAGAATCAGGTCTGTTTGGAAACAGGCTGCGCAGGAAGGAAGCCCTGACGGGCTATCTTTTCATTTTGCCAGCCCTTATCGGCCTGATTGCCTTTTTTGCTTTTCCTACCATCCGGGCCGCGCAAATCAGTCTGACCAACTGGAACCTGATGCGCCCGGCGCACTGGATCGGGTTTGATAACTACGGCAAACTCTGGGCCGATGGGAAATTCTGGGACTCCATGCAGATCACGTTGCTCTATGTGATCTACAACATCCCCTTGCAAACAGCGCTTGGCCTGATCATTGCCGTGCTCGCAGACAGGCTTGCCAAGTCGGTTCTGTTCCGGGCCGTGATCATAGCGCCCTATCTCATTTCCAACGTGGTGGCCGGTCTTGTCTGGCTGCTCATGCTGGACCCGCTAATCGGCCTGACCAACACTTTTCTTACCGGCATCGGCATCCCACCACAATCCTTTCTCAGTTCACCCGATCAGGCGCTCATTTCTGTCGCCGGCATCTCGATCTGGCGCCATGTGGGCTTCACTGCCCTGCTCTTCTATGCCGGTCTTCAGTCAATCCCACGCGATCTCTATGAAGCGGCGCGGCTGGATGGTGCCAGCGAAAGTGCCATGTTCCGCATGATCACGCTGCCGCTGTTGCGCCCCGTCATGGTGTTTGTGCTGGTGACCAGCGTGGTCGGGTCTTTCCAGGTGTTCGATGTGATCGCCGTGACCACGCAAGGGGGGCCTGCCAACTCCACCCGCGCCGTGCTCTGGTACATCTATGAGAATGCCTTCCAGTTCAGCCGCATGGGCTATGCCTCAGCCATGTCCATGGTGCTGTTTGTCTTCCTCATTTTGGTAACGCTGTTGCAGATGCGCCTGCTGCATGCTGACCGTTCGGATCTGGGATAGGGAGAAGCCTCATGTCAAAGAAACTCAACCTGCCCAAATTGTTCGGCTATGCGGGCCTTGCCATTTTCTGCATCATCTCACTGTTGCCCATCTGGATGGCGCTCAAAACAGCGATCACCATGCCCTCAGATGTCTTTTCCACGGCGAATAGTCTATGGGTCAACAATCCGGTCTTCGGCAATTTCCTGCGCGTTTTGGGCCTGCCCAGTGATGTACCGCCGCCTGCCAACTCAGGATCGCCAATCAACTTCATGATCGCCCTTCGAAACAGCGTGGTCTATACCGGCCTTCTTGTCACCGGTCAGCTCTTCTTTTCGTCACTGGCCGCCTATGCCTTTGCACGTCTGCGCTTTCCCGGACGGGATGCGCTCTTCTACAGTTTCATCGCGGCGACGATGATCCCTTCGATCGTGCTGTTCATTCCCAATTTCATCCTGATCCGCCAGTTGGGCCTGCTCAACAGCTTTGCGGGCATGGTGGCTCCCAACATCCTGATGCTGCCTTTCGCAGTCTTTTTCCTGCGTCAGTTCTTCCTTTCAACCCCCAAGGAGCTGGAAGAAGCAGCGCGGCTGGATGGCCTGAGCTGGTTCAAGGTCTATTGGCATATCGCCCTGCCGCTACAGCGCGGACCGCTGGCCACACTGGCCATCCTGCTTTCCATTCAGGCCTGGAATGACTTCTTCTGGCCGTTCCTCGTGGGCCAGAAAGAAAATGTACAGGTGATGGCCGTTGCCCTCGCCAACTATCAAAGCCAGACCGGACAAGGTCAGCCGGATTGGACCGGCCTGATGGCCGCCGTGATGCTATCGATCATTCCGGTGCTGATCCTGCTCGTTTTCTTTGGTCGCCGTATCGTGGAATCCTTGCAAACAAGCGGCATGAAATAGGCCGATATTCGAATTTTCTAGGGAGAGAGAATTATGAAGAACCTAACGAACTATCTTCTTGTGTCCGCAGCCATTCTGGCTCCGACAACCGTTTTTGCGCAAGACACCGTGCGCTACTGGATGTGGGATGGGCAACAGGCACCTGTCTATCAGCAGTGCGCGAATGACTTCGAGGCACTGAACAGCGACATCCATATCGAGATCACGCAAACGGGCTGGGATCAATATTGGACGAACCTGACGACCAGCTTCATTTCCGGTGATGCCCCTGACGTTTTCGTCAATCACCTGATGCGCCTGCCAGAATTTGCCGCCAACCAGATGATCGAGGATCTCACTCCGCTTCTTGCTGACGCCTCCTATGATACATCGGGCTATCTGCCGGGCTTGCTGGAGAACTGGTCCAAGGATGGCGCAATCTACGGTCTTCCCAAAGACTGGGCAACCGTCGCTGTCGCCTATGACCGGGACAAATTGAAGGCTGCCGGTCTTCAGCCATCTGATCTGGCTGACATGAACTGGAACCCAGAAGATGGGGGCAGCTTTCAGAAGATCATCGCACATCTCACCGTGGACACCAACGGCAAGCGCGGAGATGAAGAGGGCTTTGACCCCAATTCCATTGCCACCTTTGGCCTCGTTCTCAACCCGCTCAGCCCGCAAGGGGAAACCGAATGGGCCTATCTGGCAGCCAGCACGGGCTGGAGATTCATCGATGAGCCATGGTCGACCCACTATAATTTCGATGATCCCCGCCTCGCCAAAACCCTGACATGGATTAGGGATCTTGCTCGCGTTCACCACCTGATGCCGACAGTGGAGCAGACGGGACGCCTGGGGGCAGAAACGCTGATGTTCTCCGACAAGGGAGCCATGACAGTGACCGGTTCGTGGCTTGTGGGCCTCTACCACCAGTCAAAGCCATCGGTTGCCTTTGCCCCCATTCCTGCCGGGCCACAAGGGCGCAAAACCATGTTTAACGGGCTGGCGGATTCCATCTGGACGGGCAGCCCAGTCAAAGATGCCGCATGGAAGTGGGTGCAATATCTCGGCTCTGATGCGTGTCAGACAACCGTTGCCAAAGCGGGCGTGGTCTTCCCTGCCCAGCAGGACCAGATAGAGACTACCGTCAAGGCCTTCGAGGACAAGGGCGTCGATGTCTCTGCCTTCACCAAGGTTGCCACTGAAGAGACCACGTTTGCTCCGCCGATTACCGACTATGGCAACGAGATTTCCTCCATCGTGAAAGCAGCCCTCGAAAGTGTCATGCTGGGGCGGGAAAATCCCGAAGAAATCCTTACCGATGCCAATGAAGAGGTTAACAGCCTTTTCTGATCGTTCGATCTTTGCAGGGAGCAGCATCGTCTGGGGGCGGCGCTGCGCCCCATCGCGGCCGGATAGCCTTCTGTCCGGCCGCACCCAGCCCCATTATTTCAGCCGGAGCCCGAAGTGCAATCCGGTCAGGCCAACCCGGGAGGAGAGCATGTCCAGTCTGGAACTCAAGGATGTCAACAAACGCTATGGCGAAGCCCATATCATTCACGACGTCAACCTGAAAATCGAAGCCGGAGAGTTCTGCGTTTTCGTTGGACCTTCGGGCTGTGGCAAGTCAACATTGCTACGTATGATCGCCGGCCTTGAAGACATTTCAAGCGGTTCACTGGCCATCGGTGGTGAGCCAATGAATGATGTGGATCCGGCCAAGCGCGGTGTCGCCATGGTGTTCCAGAGCTATGCGCTTTATCCCCACATGACGGTGCGCGAAAATATGGGCTTTGGTCTGCGATTTGACAAAACCCCCAAGGAAGAAATCACTCGCCGGGTCAATGAAGCTGCCGATGTGCTCGAACTGGATGGCCTGCTGGACCGAAAACCGAAGGCCTTGTCCGGCGGTCAGCGTCAGCGAGTTGCCATCGGTCGCGCCATTGTGCGCAAGCCCAATGTCTTCCTGTTCGATGAACCCCTTTCCAACCTTGATGCGGAATTGCGGGTCAATATGCGTGTCGAGATCGCCCGCCTGCATCAAGAGCTGGGCACGACAATCATCTATGTCACCCATGATCAGGTGGAAGCCATGACATTGGCAGACAAGATCGTTGTTTTGCGCGCGGGCTGTATTGAGCAGGTCGGAGCCCCCCTCACCCTGTATGATGATCCGGACAATCTTTTCATTGCCGGTTTCATAGGTTCGCCCAAGATGAACTTTCTTGAAGCCACGGTGCAGGCCGTGACGAGCCAGCGTGTAACGCTTCACCTTGATGGGGTCGAGGCGACGCCTTTCACCATGGAACTTAAAGGGGCTTTGCCTGCTGAGGGAGACAAGCTGACCGTTGGTGTCCGGCCTGAGTTTCTTTCTCCGGAAGGGTCCGTGCAGCTAAAGCTCACCACAGACATCGTCGAGCATCTGGGCGGTGAATCCTACATTTACGCCCGTACGCAGACCGGTCAGCGCATCGTCATGAAGCTGGCCGATGCCCGCCAGTTCAAAACGGGTGAAGCCATAGTGGCAGCCTTCGATGAGGAAAAGGCCTTCCTGTTCGACGCTGCGGGCATGCGCCTGCGCTAGCTGCCAACACGCCCTGACAACCCGATACTCAAGAGCAACCAAAGCGGACTGATCCATGACTTCCATCCATCATAGACTGGATACGCCAACCCAAACCCTTGTCCTGCGTATAGAAGATAACCGTATGGCAGAGGCCATTTATTGGGGGGAGCGCCTGCCCGACGCAGAGGATCTGGCACAATTGTCAAAGGCCCATGCGATTGATCTGGGCGGTGGCATGCTGGATGCAACCATTCCACTTTCCATCTGCCCGGAAGCCAGAGCTCCTTTTCCCGGTCAGGTCGGGCTTTCTCTCTCAAGCGGAGAAAAGACCATTCTGCCTCGCTTCAGGTTTGAAAAGGCCGAGCGCGGCGAAGGGTTACAGCTCTTCTTTTCTGACGCCATACATGGGTTGCGCTATGTCGCGCAGTTTGCCCCGATTGGCGATGTCATCATTGCTTCGGCCGCTCTCTCGTCAGACGCCCCTGTTCTCTGCCACTGGCTGGCTGCGCCGGTTCTGCCAGCGCCACATATGTCTGATGACATCCTCGACTGGCATGGAACATGGCTCAAGGAATTCCAGCGCCAGAAGACGCCCTGGTCGGCAGGCATCCGTATGCGAGAGGCCCGAACGGGCCGCTCAGGCCATGAGCATCCACCAGTTGCCATGATCCCGCTTCGTGGCGCCACCAGAACACAAGGCCATGTTCTCGCTCTACAACTTGCCTGGTCCGGAGGGCATCGCTTCATTGCCGAGGAACTCCCTGACGGGCGGCGGCAACTTCAGATGGGCCGAACCTGGGACTCAGAAGGATATGGCACCCAGTTTCACTCATCCGAGCTGATCCTTGCCTGCTCCAGCGAAGGAGAAGCCGGCATAGCCCGCGCCTATCAACGCTATATTCGGGATCATGTGGTGACATGGCCAGCCCCGGACCGCCCTCGCCCGGTGCATTATAACTGCTGGGAAGCGATCTATTTCGAGCATTCCCTTGAAGCCCTGTCCCAGATTGCCGAGCGTGCTGCGGCGCTGGGGGCCGAACGCTTCGTGCTCGATGATGGCTGGTTCGGCCAGAGGGATGATGACACCAGCTCGCTGGGAGACTGGACGATCGACACCAGAAAATGGCCAGATGGTCTTACTCCGCTCATCGACAAGGTGCATGCCGAAGGCATGGCTTTTGGCCTGTGGGTGGAGCCGGAAATGGTCAATATGGACAGCGATCTGTATCGCGCCCATCCGGACTGGCTGCTTGGTCCGGCTGATCAGCTGACCGGACGTTTCCAGCATCTGCTCGATCTTTCCAAACCAGCGGTCCGCGACTATCTGTTTTCTGCACTCAGTGATCTTCTGGAAGCGTACGAAATCGATTATCTCAAATGGGACCACAATCGGCTGTTACCCGTGGTGACATCTGCCCAGACCGAAGGGGTCTATGCCCTTCTTGATCAGCTTCGGGCTGCTCACCCCATGGTGGAGATAGAAAGCTGTGCGTCAGGCGGCGGTCGCATCGATGCAGGCATTCTCGCGCGCACCCATCGGGTATGGCTATCCGATTCCAACGATGCCATTGAACGCCTGCGCATCCAGCATGAGGCCGCCCTCTTCATTCCTCCCGCGGTAACCGGAAGCCACGTCGGCCCGCGTAAATGCCACTCTTCGGGACGGATCTTGCCGATGTCTTTCCGGGCATGGGTGGCCGCCGAGCGCCATATGGGCTTCGAAATGGATCCAAGGGAGCTGACAGACGAAGAATTTACCATTCTACAGCGCGTCACCAACTGGTGGAAGGCAACGCGCGACTGGCGCATGAAAGGGTATGTGCTCCCGCTTGAAAGCGACGATGACTCCGTCATTTCAGAGCTTCAGATGGCCAATGACGGAACGCGTTTTGTCCTTTTCGCGGGCCGCTTTGCGACGCCGCGTCACACTTTGCCACTTGCCCAGAGGCTGGCTGGCCTTGACCCTGATGCCCTCTATCGGGTGCGCCTCATCAACCCGGAAGACCGGCCGCCACAATCACGCGGTCACACAGCTCTGGTTGATGGTGCGTTGGTCCTTTCCGGCACCGCCCTGATGACTCACGGCCTCAACCTACCTCTCTCCTGGCCAGCAACCATGTGGGTGGTTGAGGGAGAAAAAATCTAGATCCCGGACATAACTAGCCCCTGTGGCTTCCACCAAACCGGAAGCCACAGGGGCTGTCTGTTTGTGAGCTTGCTCGTTTGCCAGAGTATCAGGCAACGCAGCCAAGTTCCCCGGCAAGCCCATGAATTCAGGCTGTTTTCGCTGACTTTTCAACCAGTTTTTCAAGCATGGTTGTCAGCATACTGTCGGCAAATGGCACCTTCAGTTCGCCCTCTTCATCAAAGGCTTCATGGGCGGAGGCAATAGAAACCATTTCCGGCAAGACATGAGCTCCAACACCGAGTTCAAGGAAGCCACGCAGAGCCATCAGACCGCGATAGCCCCCGAAACCGCCCGGAGAAGCGCTACTGATGGCGTAGACCTTGTTGCCAAAGATGGCAGCCTTGCCGCCATTTTCAGGAACACGAGACAACCAGTTCAGTGTGTTGACCAGAAGCGGGCCAATGCTTGAATTGAATTCCGGGCTCGTAACAACAACGCCATCATGATCAGCAATGATCTTGTGCAGTTTTCTGGCCGCCTCCGGCACACCCTGCTGTTCCTCGATATCGCCGCAATAGATGGGCAATTCATAATCTTTTAGATCGACACGGGTGACAATGGCACCATTCGCTTCAAGACGCTTTTGCGCCAGGTTGGCCAGTTTAGCATTGAAAGAGCCAGTTCGAACGGAACCGGCAAAAACGACTATCTTCACTTGTGACATCAATTACTCCGTTCAACCGAAGCAGATTGCATCTCTTCGAGACATTGCTTCGGGCTTTACATTTCAGAAGGCGCCCTGAGGAGCACCCTTTATATCGTCTCAATGCCCGCCAGACACGGCCGCTCTTGGTTTGGCCAAAAGAAAGGTCAAGGGCATGATAAGGATGAAAATGGCCGCTAAGAGCAGGAACACATCGTTCCAGGCCATAATGGATGCCTGTTGCTGTATCTGAAGAGTTAGCTGACGGAAAGCGGCTTCTTGAGCTGTTCCACCGATGGTTGGAAATTGTGCAAAATATCGCGT
This sequence comes from Cohaesibacter marisflavi, assembly GCF_963665895.2. Lineage (NCBI taxonomy): Bacteria > Pseudomonadati > Pseudomonadota > Alphaproteobacteria > Hyphomicrobiales > Cohaesibacteraceae > Cohaesibacter > Cohaesibacter marisflavi. Next base: position 2,571,732 of record NZ_OY762534.1, read on the forward strand.
CATATTTTGCATTTGGCTCACGAAAAGCTGGTTCGTATCGGACATCTTCTCGACGATCCACCAATAGTGCCGGTCATAACGCCCATCCCACTGTGTGTTGATGAGAGCAAGACCCACCGCTCCCCCCATATTGCGGAAGACATTGAACAGGCTGGAGCCCATATTGACGAGATGTCTGGGTAAGGTGCCCAAGGCCACGGCGGTAATGGTAACCAGATTGAGTACCAGCCCGAAGCCTCTTGTGGCCTGCGGCAAGACAAGCTGGTCAAAGCCAACCTCGGTGGTCATGTGGCTGTTGAGATAGAGACCACAGCTGACAATAGCGAATCCGACCAGCAGGATCTTGCGCGGATCGACTGTGTGCCCGATCTTGCCTGCAATAGGAGCCCCGATGAACATAACGGTTCCGGTTACAGCCATGACCTCTCCCACTTGCAGAGAGCTGTAGCCACGGACATGGGAAAGGAACTGGGGCAGCATGTAGGTTTGCCCGATCAGGCACATGCCCAACACAAAGGACAGAATGCAGCCAATGGTGAAATTCCGGTTTCCAAATGTCCTCAGCTCTATGACCGGATGCTCGATGGATGTCTCCCGCCAAATCAACAGGATGCCGGACACGGCCGATAGAATGGAAAAGCCCACGATCATCCGGCTTTCGAACCAGTCATTGCGCGCCCCTTCATCAAGGACAAATTCCAACGCGCCCAGAAATCCGGCCACAAGCAAAATGCCGATGAAGTCGATCTTGTAGACAAGACGCCAATTGGGCCGATCAAAATCGACAATGATCGGCACGAGAATGGTGATCAGGATCCCCGGCCCAACATTGGCCAGAAACAGCCAATGCCATGAAAACATGTCGGTCAGATAGCCGCCAAGCGTTGGTCCCAGTGCGGGCGCAACAGAGGCCGTCAATCCGGTCACGACCGTCCCCATGATGCGTTTTTCGGGTGGCAACAGCTTGTAAATGGAGGCGAACACAGTCGGAATCATGGCGCCTCCCAGAAATCCCTGCATCGCTCTGAAAACAAGCATTGATGAAGTATCCCACGCCATGGCGCAAGCAAGGCTCATGATGGTAAAGCCGGCTGACGAGGCCGCGAAAAGCCAGCGCGAAGACATCACCCGGGCCAACCAGCCCGAGAGCGGAATCATGACCACTTCGGCCACCAGATAGGCTGTCTGCACCCAGGTAATTTCATCGGCCGAGGCGGAAATGCCCGCCTGAATTTGCGGCAGCGAGCTGGCCACCACCTGAATATCCAAAATCGCCATGAACATGCCGATCACCATCAGGAAAAAGCCAAATAGCCCTCCCTTTGGTTCCACATCGTCATGCGGGGCGGGAGATGGAGCCGCCTTGTCTGCAGTCTTGGCCATCAGTCCTCATCCTGATGGGTGTCGACCTCAACCACCACGGAGGTTCCCGGACGTAAGGCAGGGGCCTCGCCTGTATCCGGTGTGTCGATGAGGATCTTAACGGGAATACGCTGAACGATCTTGGTGAAATTGCCGGTCGCATTTTGTGGCGCCATAAGCGCGAATTCCGAACCGGTTGCAGGAGAAAGGCTATCGATATGCCCTTTCAACTCGATGCCTCCCAACATGTCCGCGCTAACAGAAACCTTCATGCCTTCTCGGAAATGACGCACCTGAGTTTCCTTGAAATTGGCCTCAACATAGATATCCTGCAAGGGAACCAGACTGAGCAGCCTGGTGCCCGTGGTTACATATTCCCCCTGATCAATCCCCCTGTTGCCAATCACGCCGTCATACCCGGCCCGGACTTCGACATGGGCCAGATCGTTTTTGGCAAGCTTGAGTGTCGCCTGGGCATCGGAAACAGACGCCAGCCTTTGTTGGCGCTGGCTAGCGAGTACATCAAATTGCCCCTTGGCCAACTTGAGCGCTGCAGAGGCTTTGTTGAAGGCGGCTTCAGCAGCTTCCAGATTCATGTCATTCTGCTCGACAGTCACCCGGGTCGCAGATCCTTTGGCCAGCAGTCTACGTCCACGCTCAGCATTCGCTCTTGCAAAGGTGAGCTGCGCCTTTGCCGATGAGAGGTCCGCCTCGGCAGACATCACTTGTGTATGTTGCAACCCGATCTGTTCATCGAGATTGGCCAGCGCAGCCTCTGCCGATGCCAGACCCGCCTTCGCCTGATCCTGTTTTGCCAGATAGGCCGTGTCATCAATCCGCACCAGAAGATCTCCCTTCTTCACGGGGCGGTTATCCTCGATGGGAATGGACTGGACGGAGCCAGATACCTCAGCCGAATAGGTGATGATATCAGCGCGCACATAGGCGTCATCCGTGCTTTCGACAAAACGGCCGACCGTCCACCATTCATATCCCAGCCAAGCGGCAACCACGAGGACAGCAAGGCCGATGACCTTGAAAATTGTTCGTCGCTTGGCCCCGGGCCTTGATTGCCCTGAAGGGGCGCGTTCTTCGCGTTGTGCCGGATCGGCGGGGGACTTTTCTGCGCTCATTTTTCCAGCTTCCTTATCCGTCGGAGAAGAGGCATCTCGGTCTCGGTCATGCTTATTTGCCTTCATCCTCTCGTGAATTTTCCGACCACCAGCCCTCAGGCCCTTATATCGCGTGCATTTCGCCTTCCGCCCTCAGAGCATCAAGAATAGCTTTGCAATGGGCTTGCAGCGTTTGTTCAATGCTGGCAGCATAATCTTCAGTGATCGCATTCCATCCCATGATGCGCAGAGCACTTTGGCGGGAAACCCGGAACATCAACCCCTGACCGAACATCAGCAAAAAGCGCATGCGAGCTTGCTCGTCACTGATTGCACCGTTCGAGATGCGCGTAATCAATGCAATAATCCGGTCCGCAATGGGCCGGAAGGTTCGCTCGTAGAGAATGTCAAACGCTTCTGTCGGTTGCATTTGCTCGCGCATGACAAACAGCGACATGGCATCACTATCGGGGGAAAGAAAATACCGCAGATAGGTGACAAGAATCGTTTCCAGCTCTCTGCATGCCGCATCAACCGTCAAATCGGTCGCTGGAACTGCGCCCGTAAGAGCGGCACTCAGCCTTTCACCGATAATCGACCCGGCATATTCTGCGGTTGCCAGATACAGGCCAAGTTTACCACCATAATGATAGTCGATTGCAGACACGCTACTGCTGGCGGCCTTGGAAAGAGAGCGGATGGAAACCCCTTGGAATCCATTTTCGCCAAACTGCCTAAGCGCCACCTGCAACAGGCGTGCTTCGGTCTTTTCTGCTTCATGGTCATCGGGCATCTGGTTTCCTACACGCAATTAGATCGTTCGTTCTAATTTTTAGACATAAATTAGAACGAACGATCTAGTCAATAAATTCTATTGCGCTTAGAAGCATTTCTGCTGGGAAAGAAACGGAAAAGGCAGGAATGGCCCTTCCAATAGAATGGCCTCGCAGCTTATTCCTAAGAAATGGCGATAAGAGAATGATGCTACCTTGCCACTCCAGACCTCAGTGCTTATGTGCCCATGGCAAAGCATCGGTCGCTCCTTCAGGAGCATCAATCATCGGGACATAGATCTTGATATCAAGCAGCGGCGTGCCATCGATGCAATCAAGCCCACTGACCGTCAGTTTCGTGCCTTCAATCGCGAGGATCTTGACGGCACTCAGAGCAATCGGGTTGGGCCGATGGGGCGAACGTGTGGCAAAAACACCATATTGCTTTTCAGCATTGGGCGGAGTCGTCTGCAATTTTGTTCTATCGGCCTTGTCGAACCAATAGAGCACGGCAATATGGCGCCCGACCTCAAGACCCAGAAAGGCATCGGCAAAAGCAGGATCGACCTCGATCACGCTTTCACTCTCGTTAAAGCGGCTGTTGCGCGGGCATTCTTCGCGACTTTTGAAGCCGGTCCATATTTTGCCAATCGGTTGCAGGGTGAATGGGGGGAGCTGTTCTGACATGGTTCTCTTCCTTTCTTTCCATCAAACTTTCACATAACGGCGTCACTCAGCCAAAATGGTTGGCCTTGTGGCTGTAGGGGTTTCTGTCGGTTTTGGCACGACGACGGGAGCACCATCGATGGTGTGAATGCTAACCGGGATATCGTAGGTCGCCTCGATGAGCTTTGGAGAAATCTCCTCGACGGCCCCGCGCGCCAGAACGCGCCCGTCTTTGAGAAGCAGGAATTCATCCGCAAAGCGAAGGGCCGTGTTGAGATCATGCATTGTTACAACGGTGGCCGTTTTGCGCTCTCTCACAACAGAAAACAGGAGCGACAAGAGCTCAAACTGATTGCGCATATCAAGCGCGCTGGTTGGCTCGTCTAGCAACAGCAGGCGCGGTTGCTGAACAAAGGCTCTGGCGATTGAGACCTTTTGCAACTCTCCCCCTGAAAGCTCATCGAGATAGCGTAAACTCAGCGCCTCAAGGCCCAGACGCGCAATGATCTCTCCCACCATAGCGAGATCATGATCCTTCACGCGCCAGCCCATATGCGGCTTGCGCCCCATCAGCACGGCATCAAACACCGTGAGACGGGCAGTTTGCGATTTCTGCGCCACATAGCCCACCTTTGCGGCCAATTGTGGCGGCGTCAGGCAAAGCAGGTTCTCGCTATCGAGCAAAACGCTTCCACCTTTCGGTTTCTGGATTGCATTAAGGCACTTGAGCAAGGTCGTCTTGCCCACGCCATTGGGACCGAGAATGACAAGAATGCGGCCGGGTTTGAGGTCAAAGGCGATGTCATTGAGAATGGCTCTGTTGCGATAGGCAAAATGGAGATCCTGAACGTCGAGCATCAGTGTCGTCCTCCGCGTAAAATGAGCCACAGAAACACCGGCACGCCGAGAAAAGAAGTCAACACAGACACCGGCAGAACATTGGGCGACAGCACCAAACGCGCAGCCGTATCGGCAACCAGCAACAAGAGCGCTCCGCCAATCAGGCTGGCGGGCAAAAGAAAGCGATGATCCGCTCCGATGACCCTGCGCACCATATGAGGCACCACGAGACCGACAAAGCCGATGATACCGAGAAACGATATCGACACTGCGGTCAGAAGGGAGGCAGCAAACATGCTGAGAAGGCGCAAGCGTTCCACTCTCACACCCAGCCCTTGCGCGGTCTCATCACCGGCATCAATGGCATTATAGTTCCAGCATTGCGCGATAAAATAGATTGAGATCGGTAAAGTGACAGCGGCTATCAATCCGATGTCTCGCCAGGTGGCACGGGCCGTGTCGCCAAAGGTCCAAAAGACCATGGCTGCCAATTGCACATCATCTGCAAAGAATTGCAGGAACATGGTGCCCGCCGTAAAGAGCGAGCCCAGAGCCACCCCCGTCAGCACCATGACCTCGGGTGACGCCCCCCTCACCCGAGCAATCAGAGTGATGAGTGCCGCTGCAAGCAGGCTGAAACCGAAGGCAGATAGCGTAACGGCAACCGGATTATAAACTGCAACCGCGCCTCCCTCCGCCGACGGGATCTCCATGGCCCCGACGGCCATAACGCTCAGAGCGGCCCCGAAGGCCGCTGCGTGAGAAATGCCCAGAGTGAAGGGAGAGCCAAGCGGGTTGCGCAGTACCGACTGCATGGCAGCGCCGGACACAGCCAATCCAGCTCCGGCAAGCATGGCCGCCACAGCCTGCGGCAGCCGAATGCTCCAGACAATGATGTCGCTTCGACGCGGGGCGTCAGCCCCGATAAGGGACAAGACCACATCTTTGATTGGCACTGCTGCCGCCCCCAAAGAGAGGGCCGCAATCAGCGCAGGCACGAGCGCCAACAATAGAACGGCAATCACCAAAGCCTTGCGACGAATATAAAGGGCATAGCCACCCAAGTTGGTATCACAGGCCTTCAGCATCATTGGACTGGCACCTGACGGAAAACCAGGTCATCGAATATGCGATTCATTTCGTCAAACACAGGCTTACCGAACAGGAAGCTGTATATCTCATCCGCCTTAGAGACAGGATCGATGTCCGCGAAGCTATCTGGATAGACCAGCTTGCCGAGAAAATAAGCATCAGCAAGAATGGAGCCATAATTCTTGGTATAAAGCGCATAAGGCAGTGTGCCCCAAACCTGCCCCTTCTCTCTGGCGGAGAGAATTTGATAGGCAGGATCATTCATCAGTTCAGCCTGCCCACCGGCATCGGGACCAAGCTGTAGGGTTGCAAGATCAAGCAGAATGATCTCCGGATCCCATTCGATCAGCTTTTCCTTTGCAATGGTGGTGGCGTGCCCCCCACTCGCTTTCGCCTTGGATGCGGCAAGATTTTGAAGCCCCAGAGCAGCAAAGGGCGCATAAACCGGATCGGTGGATGCAAGCCCGCGCGACCCGCGGTAGGAGATGCCCCCGACATAGATGCTCGGAGCTTCCTTCTCAGACGCAGAGGCCCGCGCCTCAAGATCGGATCTTGTGTCCTTAAAGAAGGAGACCAGTTCGGCCGCTCTCTCTTTGCGGTCGAGCGAGTCTCCCATAATTTCCAGTGCCTGATAGAATTGCTCACTCTGACTATCAAGATCGCCATATTCCACGGCAATCACGGGAATATGCGTCTTCTGCTGGAGCACTTCCGGTTTCAGCCCAGAAGAGCCAACGGTCTTGAAGATGACCTGAGGAGCAGGATCGAGCGCCATGATCAGCTCCGGATTGTCCCGTCCCAGATGTTGCCCGAAAAGAGGCAAGCTCTTATAGGCTGGGGTCACCAGTGCGTAGGGACGCGAGTCAAAAGGCGATTTCCGTTTCTCCATTCCGTCGACCCCGACAACACGATCTTCAACGCCGAGATAAGTGAGAAGCCGCAAGCAGCCTGCGCCGGAGCAGATCACATGATCTACTTTGTCTGGAATATCATGCACGACCCCCAAGGTATCTTTGACGATACGTGCAGAAGCAGGAAGACTGAAAGACATAAGCGCCAAGGCGCAAGCAAATAGATATCGAATTTTCATAACATGGCCATTTTCAAGGAATGGAGGGAAGAAAATTCACGCAGATCCCAAAGTGGACCAAAGCCTTTGGCCACGGCGTGGTGCGAGCGCACAGCAAGCAGTCCTTGGCAGCAAGCAAGCCAAAAACGACACCAGTTTGAAAAAAGGAATACAAAAAAGACCTTCCTTCTGGAGCACCCCGCCCAGATCTGAATGAGTGGCATGTCGGCAGGTCTCCTGGCTCACAGGTCAATATGCTTTTCTACCTTCCCGGCTCAAACCAGTGGCAAAAGAGAAAAGCATTCTCTGTTTACAGTTGCGGGGGCAGCTCCGGATTCACGACAAGGCAAACGTCTTGCACGCACCGGATTCCCTTTTCATTCCTTTTGGAAACCGACATCCAATTTCTGTTGCAATTGCCTTGACCTGTCAATTGACAGATCAGCGCAGTCTCTCCTCACCGCACAAGCCATCAATAATAAAGGTCAAGGATCGTCTTTCTCGTTCCTCTCACTATTTGTGGGAAGAGGATCGGTGTTGAAGATGACTGGCCTTGCGGAACAGGAAGGACATCCATTGCCGGAGTTGGAAGGGCATCCATCACATACCCCGCGTTTTCGCCAGAGTTTGACATAGAGATATGCGATGGCTGCAACCACACAAAGGCCAAGCAGCAGAGCGTCCCATGAAAAAATATCGGTGCTTTCCAGTAGTCGGGAAGCTGCGCCCTCCGTCTGTTCCTGCATCATCCTGCTCCTGTCTGAATGACCGATTTGCGATCAAAGCGAGCGTCTCGCCTTTCTCCCAAAACGCCCACCAGAATCAACAAAGCAAGAGCGGCAAGATATATTCCTGTCATCATCTGGATACCGGAGATGTTCATCCATGTCCCCAGTGTGAAAACAAGGCTTGAAACCGTCAGCCCCAACACGGTGGGAAACAGAATTGAGAACAGCATCCATAAATAAGATCCGGTCTGGACCCTCACCATGACGGTCGTTGCAAGACAGGGGGGATAGAGGGCAAAGAACAGGATCATCGAGGCAGCCAGCAAAGCCGTTGCCCCTCCCGCCTTGGTCTCCTGCCCCATGCGCTGTTCCAGAGAGGCATTCTGATCTTCATCTTGCTGAAAGAGCACACCAAGTGTGGCAACCGAACTTTCACGCGCAGCAAAAGAGGACAGGAGCGCTACATTGATCTTCCAGTCGAAGCCGGCAAACTGTGTCACAGATTCCATTGACCGCCCGATAGCACCGAGGAAAGACCTCGTAATACGTTCTTCCTTCATTTCCCGCCGCAATGACTTGCGCGCATTGACCAGCCTTTTAAGCGCTAGACCGCCGGCCTTGGCGTCCTGATCTCCTTTCGGGGGTCTCACAAGAGGGTAAAAGTCTGCATTGCGCTTTTTAAACGCATCATTGACAGCCTTTGACCCAGCCGCCCCGCTCGCATTCAGCTTGGCGCGTTTATAGTCATTGTAATAGTTGACCAGAGCGACAAGATTTTCATCACTGGACAGGGCTTTGTAGGCGTTGTCCGCCATGCTTTCCTGAAAGCCGATGATGGCTCCCAAGCCTTCGGCTTTGAAATGCGCCATGCGGTCCTGCGACAATCCGGGAAACTGCAAAAGGGTGAAAACAACGATAGCCACCGCGATAACAATGGTTCCCACCTTCTTGATGTAGATCCAGGTGCGTTCCAGTGAGCGCTGGACGACGCCCCAAGCCGTGGGCGCATGATAGGCAGGCAACTCCATAACAAAAGGTGAGGTTTCATGCCCTTTAAGAACCGTCGTTGTCAGGAGTTTGGAAACAAGAAGCGCAAAGATGACCGTCATGGTTGAGATGTAAAACATCATCAGCGACTTGTGTTCGACGAAGAAAATGCTCAGCAGCAACGTATAGAGCGGCACCTTGGCCAAACAATTCATGAATGGTACGGCAAAAATTGTCGCCATACGCGCCCGATTATCCGGAATCCCCTTGGTTGCCATCACACCGGGTACGGCGCATCCCCCGGCAAAAACCCCACCAAGAATCAGCGGCAGCGTGCTTTGGCCATGCAATCCAAAGCGATGCAGCACCTTGTCGAGAATAAAGGCAATCCGCGCCATATAGCCGGAATCTTCCAGAATGGCGATCAATGCAAACAGGATCAGGAAAATAGGGACATAGTTGAGCAAGGTGTTGGCAGAATCAACCAGCCACAAGCCCAAGGCCCGCACATAAGGATCTTCAAGAAAGCCCGCGCTTGGGAGCAATCCGGCAACCAGCTCACGAAACCGCGCCAAATAGGGCCAGGTGTAGTTGGTCAGTTCATATCCCCAGACAATGGAGATCTGATAGATGAGATAAACAGTCAGGATGAGAAAGAGCGGCGCCGCCCACCGATTCAATACAACGCGATCTATGCGGCTTGTCAGGGACTCCTTGCCGCTTTCGTTCAAAACAACAACACCATCCAGCAGTTCGGCGATATGAGAATCTCGACTTGCAACAATATGGTCCGAGACGCTGATGCCCTTTGTCGTCTCAAACCTTTCCGACAGGGCTTGGGCAAAGCCCAGAATCTCCTCGCTTGCTGAGGCTTCTGCGTTCTCCTCAATCAAAATCCGAGCCTGACTGTCCTGCTCCAACAGCTTCAGGGCGAGCCATCGAACAGGAACCCTCCACTCGTCAACCTGCCTTTCCAAGTAGGCAGCAAGCTCGGAAATGGGGGCTTCAAGAGCTTCGTAGTCCACGGGGACATCAGGCAGTTGGACATTGGCCGCGCGCACCAGAACCGCATCACGCAGCGCGTCACGCCCTCGTCCACGGCTGCCAATTGTTTCGATCACCGGCTGCCCCAAACGCTCTTCAAGCGCATCTGTATCGATTGTCACTCCTCGGTCTGTTGCCACATCCATCATGTTGAGCACCAGCACGAGGGGAAGCCCCATCTCCAGAAGCTGAATAGTGAGATGGAGCGAGCGTTGCAGATTGGAGGCATCCACAATATTGACCGCGACATCTGGTCGCTCCCGCAAAAGATAGTCCCGCGCAACCCTTTCCTCGAGCGAAAAAGAGGTGAGGCTATAGGTCCCGGGCAGGTCTACGGCGACCACTGAAACGCCCTTGTAAACATACCGCCCGTATTTCTTGTCGACCGTCACACCGGGATAGTTTGCAACATGCTGGCGCGCGCCTGTCAGGCTATTGAAAAGCGTCGATTTTCCCGCATTTTGCTGCCCAGTTAAGGCAATGGTGATCTCACTGGTCATTGGCATCCTCACAGACTTCAATTGTGGCAGCTTCACGTCTGCGCAGGGTGATGTCTGTGGCACCAAGACGGAGCTCGATGGGATCGTTGAGCGGGGCAGCCCGCACGACCTGTACTTTGGCATTTGGCATCAAGCCAAGGTCCAAAAAGCGCTGTCGCACCGCGCCGGTGGCATTGTGGCGCCGGATCAGCACCAGTTCGCCGGGCAATATATCGTTTAGAGACAAGTATTTGGATAGGTTTTTAAGAGACGTATTAACGGTCATGTCGAGGCACCAACTTGTAGGAATAGACCCCATATTGGCAGGCCATCCGATCCGGTCACTTCGGCGGGTCCGCTATGAGATTGCGAATGATTACTATTTACAACAAGGCCTCACCTGAATAAAGTAAAAATTGAAAGAAAAACTCAACTTTTCTTTCAAATAACAGAATAGAACGATTCAAAAGAAGCGCCGGGCAAATACTTTTGAATATTTCTATATTTTTATTCTGCGTCAAACTGCCACAGTTACGGAATTTACTGACATGAAACAACTCACCGCGTTTTCTGCTCTGGCATTTCTTGCCATGACCAGTGTTTCTTTTGCCCATACGCCCCTTTGCTCTTGCTACGACAACGGAGACGGGACCGTGTTGTGTGAAGGCGGCTTTTCGGATGGCTCTTCAGCTTCGGGCGTGACCATGAAGGTGCTCGACAGTTCCGAGGCGCCTATCTTCGAAGGCAAGATGGACGAGAATAGCGAATTCGAGTTCGACAAACCTGATGGAGAATACAAGGTTCTGTTCGATGCGGGTCCGGGACACGCAATCGAAATCGACGGAAATGATATCGTCGAATAAAGCCCCACTGCCTCGATAAGACATCCGCCAACCCGGGCTGCGATCACCCAAGAAAATCTGACTATCTTCAATGGCTCTCGGCATTTCCAAGAGAGCCAACCGGATTTGTGCGCCTATGCAACACAGTCTGGAGTGTCGCTTGAGTGTGGTCCAGCCCCACCGGCCTTATACCGGCAAATCCGGCTTTCCGGGCAGCATCGATGTCTTCAACTCCCTTTCTCAAAGGAGCAAACACATATGAACAAGATATTTCTCAGCATGGCCATCGCCACCTTTGCGCTTTCCTCCACGGCACAGGCCCATTTCCAACTGCTCTACACACCAAAGACAATGCTGGAAAATCCGGAAGAAATTCCCATCAAACTCGTTTTCGGGCACCCTATGGAGAATGGCCACACCATGGACATGGGGCAACCAGAAGCATTTGATGTCTATTTCAAAGGAAAGAAGACCGATCTGCTCCCCACGCTGTCTCCCATAGAATGGAGAGGTGCGCACAATGAAGCCAAGGCCTACGAGAGCAGCTATGCCATCAAGCGAAACGGCGACTATATTTTCGCCCTGACGCCTGCGCCCTATTATGAGGAAAGCGAAGACATCTATATCCAGCAGATCACCAAAAGCTATGTCAACAAGGCCATGCCAACGGACTGGAACGAACCTTTAGGGCTTGCCACCGAAATCGTGCCCCTGAACAAACCCTATCAGAATTTTGTTGGCGGCACCTTTAGCGGTCAACTTCTCTCACAGGGAAAGCCCGCCGCCGGGGTGGAGTGTGAAATAGAATATATCAATCCCGAAGTCGATATCGAGCAGAATGCCTTTTCCGAGAATGCAAACGGCCCAGTTCCGGCAAGTGCTCTCGTGGCGATGACAGGCCCCAATGGCGTCTTTACTTTCGGACTACCCTATGCCGGAAAATGGGGTTTTGCCTGCCTCGGCTCAGGTCCGGAAACCGAGCACGAAGGCAAGGAACTTTCACAAGACGCAGTGCTCTGGATCGACGTGAAAGAATTCAAATAAAAACCAGCTCTGGTTTTGTGACCGTCGGGCCCATCGAAAAACGGTTGAAGGCGCTTGTCTGATCACACCATTTGCAACGCAGACCCGTGCTGCGCTGCAAATGGACTGATGAAAATTGCTCAATTGCCAAAGGTGAACGCCGTCCAAGGCTCTATCTTCTTTTCCGCCACTCCGTTGGAGACATCCCTTTTTCTTTGCTGAAAAACTTCGAGAAATGGAATGTATTGGCAAAGCCGAGAAGAGAGGAAATTTCCTTGATCGACTTGTCGGTATTGATCAGGAAATCGCAGCCTCTCTGAAGCCGGATATTGAGTTGGAACTGCTTGATTGATACACCGGTCTGCTCACGGAACAACCGTCTCAGATAGGAATAGCTGATGCCGAAATGGCGAGCCAGCTCATCCATATCCAACACTTGTGTGTGGTGCTCAAGCAGATACATCCGCACCGCGTCGACGATTTGTTCGTATTTGCGCGACACCTCCTCGCGAGGACGCGCCAACAACGACAGAAGCGAAAGCGCCAGCGTGGACAAAAGCGCCTGATTGTCTGTTGCCCCTTCCAGGGCCAGTTGATGAATTCGCACGAAAAGGTCTGAAATGTGCCCATTGCTATGCATCACGGGACGATCGGGCGATAACAGCCCTTTCTCCGTCAAGCTATCATAAGCTGCGCTCTTGCATTCAATCCAGTTTTCAGTCCAGCCCGTGGTCGGGTCAGGCTCATAGCGATGCCACTCCCCGGGGAAGAGCACAAATATATCTCCCGTCTGGATCGCCACTCTGGTGTGCTCGGGCCCATATTCAAAGGTTCCCTGCCCTGCGCTGATATAGACGATCTGATAGGCCTGCAAAATACGCCCGTTACGCCAATCAAGATGATGATCATCGGGGTGCCTGCGCGGCGGATAGATGCTGCCGGGTGGAATGACCGTGTGCCCCATGGAGATCGCGGTGCATCGCCATGCATCGCACAATCCATTGTCCGGCAAATAGACAAAATAGTTCCGCATCGATCCTCCCCAAAATCATTTTTGATATCATATGGATCATTTTGGAAAACATAATTAGTAGTAATACTTATTATTCCGGAGCATCGAGATGCGTAAGCTTTACCCAGCTCGCAGTTTGGGAATGGAGTTCTGCGAGCTATCAAAAATAGATGCGATACAGTTCGTGGGAGGAACTTAGCAGAATGAAATCTGGCGTGATTTAATCCGGCAGCCGCACGTCATAAAGGCAGACGGGCTTGTGCAAACACAGGCACCAACAGGGAAGTCTTGTCTTTTGGCCAGTCGGCCGCAGCAATAAATCGCAGAAAGCAACCATCCTAAAGGCCTATTCTTGTAATTGCGGCTTTTCGGAAAGCGTGGATGCTATGTCCGTCTGCTAATCCCTTGTCTCTGCGACCCTGTCATATGTTGCGAGGAAAATGGGAAATGGAATACTCGGCTAATCTGGGGATATTCTATCACTTGCTGGGAGCCCTGGCGGCTTCCTCATTCTACATTCCGATCTCTCTGGTCAGAAACTGGGAGTGGGAAGCCTCTTGGTTTCTCAATGGCATAGCATCCTGGATCATCATGCCAATTTTGATATCTAGCCTGCTTTTGCCAGACTTGGGAGCCTTTTATGCGGCCATTCCAGCCAGCGTTTTGATCAAAACCTATCTTCTGGGTGCGCTGTGGGGCATTGGTGGCCTGACCTTCGGCATGACCATGCGATATCTGGGCCTGTCGGTCGGCTATGGCGTGGCTATCGGCATTACGCTTGTTGTCGGAACCCTCATGCCCCCCATCGTCGATGGTCAAATCGGGCATTTTGTCTCGACGACCTCAGGCTTGATCGCTCTGGGCGGTGTTCTTCTGGCCGTGGTCGGCATCTTCGTATGCTCTCAGGCTGGACGACGCAAGGAAGCGGAAACCGGCGAGAAAAGCGACGAATTCAACCTCAAGAAGGGCATCATTATCGCAGTTATCTGCGGTGTGCTGAGTGCCTTCATGGCCTTTGCCATCGAAGCAGGCCAGCCGATGCAGAATCTGGCGGTCGAACTGGGTGTCGATCCGCTTTACCAGATCATGCCAAGTTACGTGATCATTATGCTGGGCGGCTTCACCACCAACGCCGTTTACTGCATCTACAAGGCCCGCCAGAACAATACGGTCCAGAAAATCCGCCAGGATCGCAGCGGTCTGGTTCGCAATACACTTCTGTCAATGGCTGGTGGCGTGATCTGGTATCTGCAGTTCTTCTTCTATGGCTGGGGGCATGTTCAGATGGTCGGGTCCAATCTCGGCTTCATCAGCTGGACCCTTCATATGTCCCTTCTCGTCTTCTGCGGCGGCCTGTTCGGCTTCCTGATGAAAGAATGGGTCGGCAGCAGCGCAATCACCCGGCGTGTCCAGTATGCAGGCATGGGGGTCATCATCTGCTCCACCATCGTTATCGGCATTGCGGCCAACTAGGAGGATCTCATGAAACGCGAAGCATTCAAGATGAAGCTGATTGGCGATGTTGCCAAGGACTATCAGCGCCGCCACGCAGAGATCTGGCCAGAGCTGGTCAAACTGCTCAAGGACGCAGGCATCTCCGACTACGCCATCTATTTCGACGAAACGACCAACGAGCTGTTCGCGGTTCAGAAGGTCTCCGGCGAGGCTGGAGCCGCTGATCTCGGGGCAGAGGAAATCGTTCAGAAATGGTGGAGCTATATGGCCGATATCATGGAAACCAACCCCGATGACTCGCCGGTTTGCATCCCGCTCACTGAGGTCTTCTACCTCGCCTAAGTCCCGCGCCAAGGAGACGGTCGCAGTAGCAGGGCCGTCTCTGCTCATAGCAAAGCAATTAATTATCTGGAGAATTTCACATGACAAACCTCAAGCTAGGCGTATTCGGTATTGGCCTCGATACCTACTGGCCCCAGTTTGACGGCCTCAAGGCACAACTGGAAGGCTATCTCGATCAGGTTGGCCAGAATATCGCCAAATCCGGCGTGGAAATTGTCAATGGAGGTCTGGTTGACAGCGTAGAAATGAGCGAAGGCGTGGAAGACCAGTTTCGTAACGCGTCCGTCGATGCCCTTGTGCTTTATATCACGACCTACGCGAAAAGCGGCTCCATCCTGCCGCTGGTGCAGCATATCGCCAAACCGGTTCTTGTTCTTGCCTTGCAGCCGCAAACCCGCGTTCCAGTCAATGAAATCAATAGTGTGGAAGATCGCGGCATCCGCACGGGTCAATGGCTTGCCCATTGTCAGGCTTGCACGGCACCAGAACTGGCCAATGTCTTCAATCGCGCAGCCATTCCATATGAAATGGTGGTGGGCTATCTTGATGATGAAGCAAGCTGGAACGAGATCTATGCCTATATCTCTGCGCTCAAGACGGTAAAGGCTCTTGGCACCACCAATGTCGGCATTCTGGGGCATAATTTCCAAGGCATGTATGACACCTATTCGGACGTCACCAACCTGTCTTCCCGCCTTGGCATCCGCTTTGACATTCTGGAAATGTGCGAGTTGCTCGAATATCGCAACGCCGTAACGCCAGAACAGAAGAAAGCCAAGGTTGAAGAGCTGCACGCAGTGATGAAGGTCGAGGATAGCTGCGATCCTGCCGAAGTGGACCGCGCCGTCGTTACGTCCTGCGCGCTTGATCGGCTGGTTGACGAACATGGACTGGGGGCCATGGCCTACTATTATGAAGGCCGCCCGGCATCGCCTGAAGAGAATATCATCACCTCGGTCATTCTGGGCAACACCCTGCTCACGGCCCGCAATGTGCCAGTTGCCGGAGAAGGCGAGATCAAGAATGTTCTGGCGATGAAGATCATGAGCCTTCTCGGTGCAGGTGGCTCCTTCTCAGAGCCCTATGGCATGAATTTCGACGAAGATCTGGTGCAGTGGGGCCATGATGGTCCGGCACATCCGAAAATCGCCGAAGGAGAGGTCAAGCTGGTCGAGCTTCCGGTCTATCACGGCAAGCCGGGCAAGGGTGTTTCCATTCAGATGTCCGTTGCCAATGGGCCGGTCACCTTCCTGTCCGTGGTGGAGAAGCGCACAGGAGAAGTGGTGCTGCAATATGCTGAAGGGCAGTCGGTTGCCGGTGACGTGCTGGATATAGGCAACACCAATTCCAACTACAGCTTCCCCATCGGGGCAAAGGCCTTCACGAAGACCTGGAGCCTTGGCGGCCCGGCGCACCATTGCGCTATCGGGGTCGGCCACAAGGGAGCCGAGATCGAAGCGATTGCCCAGATCCTCGGGATCGAGACCAACCGCATCTGCTAGGTATCAGAAGCAACAAAGAACATCTTCCCGTTGCAACCAGACTTTTGCAACGGGGATTTTTGGCAGAAATACCATAGAGCCGGGACCTGAGTGAGGCCCATCAGAGCACCAGACTGACAATCGGAATGCCGCAAATAGCAAGAATGCCGGAGCCTAAAGCCCCAGCGCCCGATGCAGCGCAGCTGTCAGATGCTTCTCGATAGCAGAGGCAGCGGCGTCAGGGTCGTGGCTTTCCAGCGCTTCAATAATGGCCATATGCTCGGTCATCACCTGACGGAAGGTGCCCGGTGTTATGAGCGTCAGATGTCCGTGGGCCAGCCGGATCAACTGGATGCGCTGATTATTCATCGCATAAAGCCAGTCGACCAACTCATTGCCGAGCGAAGACACAATGGTGTCGTGAAGGCTGTCATCTATGCCTTGCGCATCTTTCAAAAGATTATCGCTGGGCCCCACCTCATCGACGCGTGCAATAACCGACCTATGAACCTCACGCAGCTGGCTGATCATGGCTTCGCTGGCGTTGCCTGCGAATTTGGCGGCCGCTTCCTTCTCGATCATCATGCGTAACTGATAGGTGTCGCGAATGAACCGCAAGCTCACTTCGACGATCTGGATGCCACGCTGCGGAGCGATCTGGACAACCCCTTCCAGCTCTAGGCGCAACAAAGCCTCCCGCACAGGCGCAAGAGGGACACCGGTCATTGTCGCCAGTTCGCGTTGCGAAATGAACTGGCCGGGTTTTAGGTCCCCCATCATCAGATGGTGTTTGAATTTTTCGTAGGCTTTGTCACTAAGCTTCATGGTCTGCTTGTTCCGGGACCCTGACGCACCATTTCAGATTCTTAGCAGAGGAGCATGAAGG
Source organism: Cohaesibacter marisflavi (assembly GCF_963665895.2). Lineage (NCBI taxonomy): Bacteria > Pseudomonadati > Pseudomonadota > Alphaproteobacteria > Hyphomicrobiales > Cohaesibacteraceae > Cohaesibacter > Cohaesibacter marisflavi. Next base: position 2,588,925 of record NZ_OY762534.1, read on the forward strand.
CCAAACATCATTGGGTCATTCGCGTATCTAGTTACCCATTCGAAACAGCCGGGTCAATCCCGACAGGCGGGGACATCATGAGCCGCCAGACCAAAGCATGACAAGGTCTGGCGACAAGGTTCGAAAGCCTAGCCCCCCAACCCCAGAAGATGGGGCAACCAGGTCGTGAGGCTCGGAATGCAGGTAACCGCCCCCAGAACCACGATCAGAGGGATCAGGAACGGGATCATCGCCCGGATAGCCCGCTCAGGCGGCACATCAGCAATTGATGCGGTCAGAAACAGCACGACCCCCACCGGTGGCGTGATTGTGCCGATCATCAGATTGAGCACGAACAGCACCCCGAACTGGGTCGGGTCGATGCCATTGGCCATGGCCACAGGCACGAAGATCGGGATGAGGATCAGCATCGCCGCGATAGCTTCCATGAAAAGCCCGACAACCAGCAATGAGATGTTGACGATCAAAAGGAAGATCAATGGGTTATGCGAAACGTCTGCCAACAGAGAACCGACCATGAAGGGAATACGGGCAACTGAAAGCGCCCAGCCGAGCAGGCCGGCAGTCATCACCAGCGCCATCACCAGACCGGTGGTCTGAACCGTGCTGAGAATAACCTGAGGCAGATCGGAAAGGCTGAAATCGCGATAGACGAGGCCACCGACCACCAGCGCGTAGGCTGCCGCAACAACCGCGGCCTCGGTTGGGGTGAAGACACCCGACATGATGCCGCCGAGCAGAATGACCGGCGTCATCAAGGCAAAGAAGGCATCACAGAAGGCCCGGCCAACCTCACACAGCCCGGGGAACTTGTCCCGAGGCAGATTATGACGTTTGGCAATAGCCCGAACCGTCACCATCAGCGCCAGCGCCATCAAAAGGCCTGGCACGATAGCGCCAACGAACAGTGACCCGATCGAGGCTTCTGCCGTCACACCATAGATCACCATGGGCAGACTTGGCGGAAGAATCGGCCCGATGGTGGCCGAAGCAGACGTAACGGCAACCGCCAGATCAGACCGATAGCCAGCATCCTTCATCGCCTTGATTTCGAGCGCGCCCAGCCCGCCAGCATCGGCAACCGCAGATCCGCTCATACCGGCGAACACCACACTGGCGATAATGTTGGCGTGCGCGAGCCCGCCCCGCATCCAGCTCGAAATAACCGAGACGAAGCGGAAAAGACGGGTCGTGACACCAGAATAGTTCATAACGTTGCCCATCAAAATAAAGAAAGGCGCAGCCAGAAGCGGGAAGGAATTGGCAGCCATGACGATTTTCTGTGGCACGGCAAGCGCGGGAATCCCATTGATGACAATGAAGGCCGTACCGGCCAGACTGATGGCAAGATAGAGCGGGACGCCGATGATGATGGCGATGAACCAGATCGGCAGGATCATGAACATGGTTTCAGTCATGAGCGCGCCTCCCCGTTCTCTGAAGCCTCTTGGGCTGCTTCAGGTACAAATAGGTCGAGTATCTTGACCAGAGAAACCAGAATGGCCACAGCGGCGAAAACCGGTACGATGGCGTAGACCACGGCAAAAGGGAAAAACAGACTTGCCGTGCTCACCGTGACGTTGCGCAAGGTGATGGCATAGCCCTCATAGAGCATGACGCAAGAGAAGATGATCGCCGCAATTTCGATGAAGAACAGCATGATCTTGCGGTTGCTTTCCGAAAGCCGCCCGATCACGGTGGTAATCACGATATGCTGATTGTTGCGGCTCGCCATCAGCCAGCCGATGAAGCACAGCCAGATAAAGGCATATTGTGCAAATTCATCACTCCAGACGAGCGGAGAGTTGAAGAGATAGCGGAGAATAATCTGCGTCATGACAACCACAAACAACAAGGTGAACAGCACGATGGCAAAACCGCTGAGAACCTTGAAAATGGCATCGACGAGACGGCGTAGAGAAAACAAGATGGCCTCCTCGGATCCGGCGCATATCCTTCAGCATCAGACTGACGGGGCGACTGACTGGCAGCCAATGGAACACGCCACATTTTTCAACCGGATGCGCCATCCCGCGAAATGATAGGGGCGTGTGTCCGGTATTGTCTTGAAGAGGACGGGCGCTCAACTGAACGCCCGACCGGAGAATGAAGGGGGATTACTCCATATTCTGGAGTTTTTCGTAGGTGCCTTCACCCCAAACTTCTGTGAAGAGCGGCGGGACCGCATCAACCGTAGCCTTGCGGAAGCTCTCAACGTCCGGCTCGATCACGGTGACGCCACCGGCCTTGAATTCGCTGATCAGACTGTCTTCCTGCTTCATGATTTCTTCGTTGGCCCAGGTGCTGGCTTCCTTGACTGCATCAGTGATGATGGTGCGGTCTTCTTCGCTAAGGCCCATCCAGAAATCATTGTTGACGACGACCATACGCGGCGTGCGGATATGGCCGGTCAGGATGATGTATTTCTGCACTTCGTTCAGCTTGCCGGACTTGATGGTCGGCAGCGGGTTTTCCTGACCATCGACAAGTCCCTGCTGCAGGGCAAGATACAACTCATTGAAGTTGATCGGCGTCGGCTTGGCACCCCATGCCTTGGCCATGGCCACAAACACATCATTCTGCGGTACGCGAACCTTGAAGCCTTCCATGTCAGCAACGGTCTTGATTTCCTTGTCGCTGGTGGTCAGGTGGCGCGTACCGTAATAGAGCGCGGAAATGGCATGCATACCCGCTGGAGCGAGCTGTGCGTTGATTTCATCAAGCATTTCGCCATTGAGAACAGAGATCATCTGCTCTGGTGTCTTCCAGATGAAAGGCGCTTCGACGACAGAAATCCATGGCACCCACTGGCCGAAGTTGGCGGCCCCTTCGGTTACAATATGCTGCACGCCGGAGCTGACGGCTTCGATCATGTCGCGGGAGCCACCGAGCTGACCACCCGGGAAGGACTGGATCTCGATCCGGCCATCACTCTTCTTGGAAACGATGTCTGCAACCTTGTCGATCATCATCACCTGAGGATGCGATCCGCCAACGACGTCACCCCAACGGATGGTCACATCGGCCGCATTTGCAGGCATGGTTGCAGAGACACAAAGCGTCATTGCCGCAGCAGCCACAAGGCTGGCGGGTGAAAAAATCGAGGGCTTCATTATTTCCTCCCAGAACTAATTACCTCTAAGCGCAATCGCATGGGGCGACCGCGTGTATGGACTCGACCCGACAATTCCTCCACGAGCCGATCTGGCCACTATAGACATGATCAAATCACTCATTCAAGAGCAAAAGTACCACTGATCTACTACTGATATATTATTTCTCGAAAGGCCCTACCTGCATCGTTTCAACTCCGTTGAAAGCCGCGAGGTATCCCAGCCGCTGCGTGGAAAATGGTAAAAATGGGCAAAGCTGCTCTTGGGGAAAACGGATTTCCCCAACAACCTTGCTGGCAGACTATGAATGTCTGCACGCGCATCTTGAAACTGCCACGAACCGGAGTATTAATCGCGCCAGTCGGGTTGGCAGGGGAAAAGCAGAAAACAAGCCAACTCAGAAAACAAGCCAACTCTGGCGATCCGATCCCGGATCGACTCGCCTTCGATAGTCCCTTCATGACATGATCAAGAAGACACCTTGATCTTCCCATCAGAAGAGTAACACGGTTCGCTTTCCTAAGGCCCGTATAGCCAGCCTTTCACGGTCTCCCTGCCTGCAGACCAGCGTGAGGGTTTATCGGTGATTGGCCTGGCCGAACTTGAGGAGCAGGGCGATGACGCTCACAAAGAACACCCCAGAGGCCAACGGCACTGCAATTTCCGTTGAACAAGACACATCCGCGGCAAATAACACCAATCAATCGATGACGGTTGCGGCTCCGGTGCTGGGCATTGGTCTCAAACTGGCTTCCACTCTGGTGTTCAGCATCATGACCGTCACACTCAAGATCGCCTCGGAAACGGTGCCGGTCGGCGAAATTGTCTTCGCCCGCAACTTCATCGGCCTGTGGCCCGTGTTACTGATGGTCGCCTTGCGGGGAGAACTGGGCGTTGCCTTCAAAACCAATCACCCATTGGGGCATCTGGGCCGATCAGGTATCGGCATAATCTCGATGATGTTCTCTTTCACCGCCTATGCCCTGCTGCCTCTTCCTGATGCCACCGCCATCGGCTTCGCTTCACCGCTCTTCGTCATCATATTGGCCTTCTTCATTCTTAAGGAAAAGGTCCGGATCTATCGCTGGGGAGCTGTCGGGGTAGGGTTTCTTGGCATCATCATCATCCTTTCGCCTCACATGGGCGCAGGAGAGATGGATAGCAATGCGTTCATAGGCTCCATGTGCGCGGCAACATCGGCCTTCCTTGGGGGCCTTGCGATGATTTTCGTACGCAAGCTTTGCGAGACAGAACGAACTTCAACCATAGTTGTCTGGTTCCATGGGGCGGGCACAGGGCTCGCCCTCTTCTCAATCCCCATCGGCTTTGTATGGACAGACTGGGCCTGGGTCGTGCCGGACATGAAAAGCCTGATGTTGCTGGTCATAGTTGGTATTTCCGGTGGCATCGGACAAATTCTGATGACCCAGAGCTATCGGTATGCAGACGCTTCAACGATCGCCCCATTTGACTATACCAGCATGATCTGGGCCGTGCTTTTCGGTTATCTTCTATTTTCCGATGTGCCGCTGCCACAGGTTCTCATTGGTGCCGTTGTGGTGATCTGTGCTGGCATTTTTGTCATTTTCCGCGAACATGCCTTGGGACTGGATCGGACAAAAGCCCGCAGGGCCTCCACTCCATCCAAATCATAACATCCGTGACGACAAGGAGAGCTGCGGCTCATGCTTAAAGGAGGTTCGGGCCTTAACGCAGGTCCGGATCATCCTGCAGAGAAACAAGATCCCTCCCCTTCCAACGCAATGGTCTATCCCCTTTGGCGCATTCCCTCCTGCATGAGGTGATTGGCAGCCAGGTTGACCACGGTATAAAACCGGAATGATCAGATGCGCAGCTTAGTCGGCCAGTTTGACGCTTTTGCGGATAACAAGATCTCCAGACAACAGCACTTTGACCGGTGGTTGCTTTTCGTTGGCGACAATCAAATCATCCAGAAAGCGAATAGCCATGGCACCAATGCGCTGCTTGGGCACATTGAGAGACGTGAGCGGCGGGTCAAACATGCTTGCCATCGGCAGATTATCAAACCCTACGACGGAAATATCGCCGGGCACAGAATAACCAAGTTCACGCAACGCCCGAATGAAGCCGAAGGCGATCACATCATTGGCACAAAAATAGGCGTCTGAAAGTTTCTTGATGTTGGAGAGCTGCTTGATGGAATCCGCGTAGGCTTCCTCTATGGTGGCGCAGACCGAAAGAATATTCTCCTCTTCAATCTCCAACCCATGCGCGTTCATGGCCCGCATATAGGCTTCATGGCGGAGCTTGAAATTATTCACCTCAGAGTAGCTGCTCACAAGACCAATCCGCCTAAATCCGTTGGAGGCGAGGTGCGCCAGCGCAAGATGCACCAGTTGTTCATTGTCCATGTCGATAAAATTGCCATCAACGAACGGACGATATGTATCGATGATGACATTGGGGACGCCGCAGTCATTGATCAGATGAATGTCTTCATCACTCAACTCGGTTCCCAGAGCGACGATACCACGCAGGTCGGACTTAGAAATTTCATCGATTATCGATGCAACATCCACTGCTTCATGCGAGACAACCTGAAGCGAATAATCGCGTCTGGTGGCTTCATAGGACATGCCGTCAATATAGTCGGATATGAAGACGTTGTGATCTCGGTTCAGGGTCTGCCCATGGCGCACAATCTTGAGAAAGCGGACAGCATTCTGCGCATCAGAAGCATCAGAATCCGCATTGCTGCGCTCTCCACGCGGAGTGTAATTCAATTCGGCCATGGCACGCAGCACATTCGCGCGCGTATTCTCTGAGATTTCACCTTTACGATTAAGGACAAGAGACGCGGTGGTAACCGAAACACCTGCATGTTCAGCAACCTGCCGCAAAGTTGGGTTTTGTTTAGGCCCAGCAGCCATTCGCGTTTTTCCTCTCTCGCTTTGCCCTCGTTGACCGAACTAAAATGTTTTTTAATGCATCTGGTTTCTATGAGCAAATATTAAAATTATTGAACATCACTAAACAAAAATATGTAATTTCTACTGAGTTTTCATGCTATTCACTAAATTTCAGACGATCATCAATCGCCGGTTTGACGGCATAATCTTTTTGTCTCCGCCATGCATTTGCCAAACACTACAGACAGGGCAGGAACCCCTTCCAAACAGGGTCGGGAGGGGCTTTCGTAAATGTCCTTGCCAGCATCCGTCGGGAAGACCGGCACGGCATCATATGGCCAGAGATGAAGATCAACCGACCTCGTTTTTCATCTCTTCATTGGCAGCTTTTGCTGCTTCCATGAACAGCCCGATATCACCCGGGCCAGCAAGAAAGTTATGGCCACGCCCCTTCAACTCGGCGAAGCTCCAGCGAGGACGCTTGACTGTGCCCATATATTTGCCGGCAGCCTTGATTTTCTCTTCAGCTTCGGCGGCAAGAGCCTCGGCATCATCTTCACCCAGTTGCTCCAGAAGACCGATGGTGCCAGCGAGATCGTTCGGCCCGATAAAGAGCATTTCAATACCGTCCACCTCGGCGATTTCGGCAATATTGGGCAGCGCATCCTTATGCTCGATCTGACCGATGACAAAAACCTCTTCATCAGACGTTTTCAGATAGTCGGTCTTGGCCCCATAGTGAGAAGCCCGCCCGCATGGTGCGGCATATCCACGGGTGCCGGTTGGTGGATAGTGTGTCGCCGCAGCAGCTGCCTCTGCAGAAGCCTTGTCGCAGATCATCGGGATCATCAGGGACTTGATGCCAAGCTCGAGAATCCGTTTCAGGTAAACCTGATCATTCCACGGGACGCGCACGACAGCATGACCGCCAGCGGCTTCAACGGCCCGAACCATGTTGACGGTCGCTTCCAGATCAGCCGGTCCGTGTTCGTTGTCGATGAGAACACAGTCCCATCCCGCCCAAACGGCAGCTTCAGCCAGTGCAGGAGAGGCCAGTTCCAGCCAGATACAGCGCACGCAGCGCCCGGTTTTCAGTTGTTCTCGCAACCAGTTCATTTTGTACCTTCTTTCAGTTACTGGCACGCGGTTTTTGGCTCTCAACCCGTACCAAAAGTCTCAATTCAGCAACGTGTCCTTTACGAACCCGTCTGGATTTCATTTTTCGGACGGCACCGAGCCGTTCGCCCGATATCCTCCGGAAACCATCTCGCGTACGGCTCTCGCGATGAGCAAAAGCCAAATGAATAATGTCACGATCCCCAGCACCAATGCGTAGGAGCGATCAAAGAATGTCAGAAAATTTCCTTGCGCCTTGATCATCGAAACCATGAAATTATCCTCGATGATCTTGCCAAGCACGATACCCAGAATCGCCGGTGCCAACGGGATCTCAACTTTAGCCATGAGGTACCCCATCAAGCCGAGCACCAGAACGATCCAGATGGCCGTGACGCTCCCAGAAATGGCATAGGCACCAACCATGGAAAAGAGCAGGATAACGGGGGCCATAACCGCGCGCGGTACCTTCAGAATGTAGGTCGAGCAGAAGATAGCCAGCATCCCCATGGGGATCATCATGATATTGGCAACAAGAAAAGAGCCAAACAGGGCAGAGGTCAGTTCCGGCTGGTCAATGAAAATGCGCGGTCCCGGCGTCATGCCCTTGAGCAGTAACACACCGATGGCGATGGCGGTAACAGAATCACCGGGAATCCCGAACACCAATGCTGGTGTCCATGCGCCGCTGATGGCCGCATTGTTTGACGACCCGCCAGCGGCAATACCATCCATGCTGCCTTTTCCGAATGTTTGAGGCTCTTTGGATGTGCGCCTTGCCAGCGCATAGCAGATCCAGGCGGCAATATCTGCGCCTGCACCGGGCAGAGCACCGACCACCGTTCCGATTACGGAAGACCGCAACACCGTTATTGCAAAGCGACGAATGGCGTTCACGGCTCCCTTCAAAGCAGCCCAGAAAGGCTCGGTGATCGTTTGCAATTGCGTCTCTTCTTTTCGCAGAGACTGGACCGTGCGCAACACTTCTGAAAAGGCGAAGATACCGATCATGGCCGGAATGAACGTGATGCCGTCCATCAGATCATCAACCCCGAAGGTGAAACGGGGATAGCCAACCGCCACATCGATGCCGACACAGGCAATGGCCAGACCGATAAACAGACTGGCAAAGTTTTTGGGCACCGATCCGCCACCCACGAACACGGCACAGCTCAACCCGAGACAGGCCAGCCAGAAGGTTTCATAACTTGAAAAGCTGATGGCAATATGAGCCAACTGCGGAGCAATCAACATCAGGATGATCACACCGATCACACCGCCAATTGAAGCGGTCAAAAGAGAGATAAGAAGTGTTGTCCGCGGTTTGCCATTGCGGGAAATGGTATGAGCATCATCAACATAGGCCGCAGAGGCGGGCGTACCGGGTATCCGCAGCAGGGTTCCGGATATATCGCCAGCAAAGATAGCTGTCGTCGTCGTTGCGACAATGGCGCTAATAGCCGGAATGGGATCGAGAAAGAATGTAAAAGGCACCAGCAAGGCCACGGCCATTGTTGCTGTCAGTCCGGGAACTGCCCCGATAAAACAGCCATAGATCGTTGTCAGGCCAATGATCAGAAGATTATCGGGTGCCAACACCGTTAATAGAACATTTGTCAACATAGTGGCCTCACCAAGCATACGGTTCCAGCCATCCCCACGGCAGGGGAACATGCAGGAATGAATAGAACAGGAAATGGACGAGCATGGTTACGCCGAGCGCCAGCACGATTGCCTTCCACCATTTGGTGCCATAGAGCAGCAGCAGGCAAAGCATCAGCGGAAAAGCCAACAGGTGAAAGCCGACGGTATCGAGAAATTCTGCGAACAGAATGACCCCGAGCACCAGCGCGATGGAATTGATCCAGGCTTTGGGGGAAAGGCTTGAAACCGCGTCGGTCTCGCCACCATCGTTGGCTTCTGCCCTTCTTACGGACATGATACCGGTGATCAGGACCAGTAGCCCACAGATTGCCAGTCCCGTTCCGGCAATTGTAGGGAAAAGGCCCGGACCGAACTTCATGCCGCCAAGCAGCGGAAAGCTTTGTGCTTGCCAGGCAATCCAGCCGCCTGAGCAGGACAGGATGATCCCTGTCAAAATATCCTTGTTAAACATGAGATAACTCGCATTCTCCAACCTCTCGTCACGATGCGCGAGGTCATCATCAACGCAGCATAGCCGCACTGGCGAACGGTAACGCGCCTTAAAGGACGCCCCTTCCGACACAGGTGGATATGCCCGGATATATGGCATGCTCCCGCACCTTTCCGAACTGACGCGCAGCCGTCCCTTCTCACGAAGAGATGAGTGAGGCTGCGCGTCGGCTTCGGAATATGGATTATGGAACAAGGCTACTTGGCCAGGCCGATTGCCTTGATGGTGTCTCCGAGATTTTTGTCGGTTTTGGCAATAAGACTACCAACTTCATCAGCTCCCATGATCACGACATCTGCGCCGCGGCTCGCTTTAAAGTCGGCCCATTCCTTGGTTTTCAAAACCTTGAGCACGGCTTTTTCATAGGAGCAGGCAATCTCTTTGTCCATTCCGGCAGGGCCAGTGAGGGCCTGATAGGAAGAAAGCGTCCAGCCAGAATCCAGCTGTTCGACTGTGGTAGGAATATCGGGCAAAGACGGCATGCGCTCGTCGTTCATATAGGCAAGGCCCTTGAGTTCACCTTGCTCGATGAGCGACTTGACCTCGGACTGAGCAACGGTGATGACATTAACGCCCCCGGCCATCAGTTCCTTGATTGCAGGTGCAGCGCCCTTGGAGGGAATCCAGCGAATGGATGCAGGGTCCATACCTTCAGCATTCAACAGGCCAGCAAGGGCCAGATGCCAGATACCGCCCTGGGACGTACCCGATGCCGTGATTTTTCCCGGATTGGCTTTTGCCTCTGCCAGCACTTCCGCAAGGCTATTGTAAGGAGAGTCCGCAGCGACCGTAAAGCCAGCAGGAACCAGATCCAACAAGGCGATCGGCGTCAATTGCTCATAATTGATATCTGTAAGGCCGATCCAATGCATCGTGTTGATCTCGGTCGTGGATGAACCGATTGTATAGCCATCCGGCTTGGCGCGAATAATGGCAGAGTGCCCTGTGACACCATTACCTCCCGTCCGGTTCACCACATTGAAGGGCTGCCCCATTTCCTCGCTCAGCAGGCTCGAAAGCATACGCGCATTCGCATCGGTGCCACCGCCTGCACCCCAAGGAACAATATAGGTGACTGCACGTTTCGGTTTCCAGTCACATTCGGCCGAAGCGACCGAGCTTGCGAGCGTTCCAAGGCCCAAAATTGTTGCCCCCAAAAGGGCTTTCATCAGATTCTTCGTCATGGTGTCCTCCCACCTGATAGTTTTGAATTACGAATCCTTGCGGATTCACCGCTCCTCTCGCGGTCGATCCTCCTCCAACAGGGGTCGAGCGCGATGGTCGGCATTTCCTGCGCGCAAATGGCTCAGCATGACGCGCAGGAAAAGGGTTTGGAACGGATCAGCTTGCCGCTGCGGCTTTCATAAATCCGTTCAATTCAACAGCCAGAATGCAAGCAACGGTGCCGCCAGCATCTTGCAACCCGCGTGACTTTTCTTGGAAAGCGGCGGCCTTGCCATGCTGGGCAACCAGAAGCTTGGTTGCTTCAAGAGCCTCATCAGCAGCCTTTGCAGCCGCCTCGCAGGCCACCTCCAGTGGTGCGCCCTTTTCAGCTTCGGCTTTGAAACAGCGTGCGATCGGGTCCAGCACATCAAGCACGGTTTTGTCCCCGAGCGCAGCTTTGCCGCGCATGGCAACGCCGTTTGCATAAGCGTCCCAAAAGCTTGCCAACCCGGCAACATCCAGAGCGGCGGCACCGTCAAGCGCCTTTGAGCCACGCAGGAACCCGGTTGCCATCAGCGTGCCCATCGTCGAAGGGGCCGCCTTGGCAATCGCCGCACCGGCAGTCTTCATCTGAGTGGCCAGATCGGGCGCATCCAATGCCCCGACAGCATCGCTGGCGGCTCGGAAGGCTTTCGCCATCGTCAATCCCAGATCGCTATCACCAACCTTGCTATCAAGTTCAATCAGAGCCTCCCGCTCCTTTTCGAACCTGTCGGCAAAGCGTGGAAAGAGACCGGCAACGGATTTTGCATCAAGAGTTTGCATGTCTCCCTCCCTTAGCCCGCGAAATGCTTGAAGAAAGGCGTGTCGACCTCTGCTGCGACCAGCGGTTCCAACTCGTCATCAAGCTTCATGATGGAGATCGAGAAGCCGGCCATTTCCATGGAAGTAGCGAATTCTCCCAGCCACACATGGCGGATCTTGACCTCTTTTTCATCCAGCAACTGACCAAGACGCCGGTAAGCGATATAGAGTTCTTCCAGTGGCGTGGCGCCAAGCCCGTTCATGAGAATGGCCACTTCGTCTCCCTTTTCGTAAGATTGTTCGGCAAAAATCTTGCTGGCCATTTCCTCGACCACAGCATCCACCGGCTCAAGCGCCTTGCGCGAGATGCCCGGCTCACCATGGATGCCCATGCCGATTTCCATTTCGTCATCACCGATCTGGAAGCTTGGCTTGCCGACTTCAGGCACAATGCATGGAGACAGGGCAACACCCATTGTCCTCACCTGGCTTTTGGCCTTTTCAGTGAGCCGTTTGACCTCAGCCAGAGGCTTCATCTGGGCCGCAGCTGCACCGGCGACCTTGTAGAGAAAGAAAATGCCAGCAACGCCGCGCCGCTTATGCTCTTCGCCAACAACAGATGAGGCTACATCGTCATTGCCAACAACCGTTGCGGTTTCGATGTCATCCAGTTCGGCAAGTTCTCCGGCCATGTCGAAATTCATGATATCGCCGGTATAATTGCCATAGAGATAGAGAACACCTGCGCCCTGATCGACATATTTGGTAACGTTGAGCAATTGATCCGAGCTTGGAGACTGGAAGACGCCTCCGACGCCAGCGCCATCCAACATGTTTTTGCCCACATATCCAAGAAACAAAGGCAGATGACCTGATCCGCCACCCGTGACGATGCCCACTTTTCCGGGCACAGGTTTGGCCGTTACAAAACACCGCATATCACCATCAGTGAAGGTCACTTCCGGATGCGCGCGATAGATGCCTTCCAGCATCTCATCGACGAAATCTTCAGGTTTGTTCAGGAACTTTTTCATTGGTCAGATTCTCTTCCAGCCGCGTGAAGCGCAACAGGCAGGCCACATCGCAACAGCCGAATTGCGCGATTTTGTTACCCACAAAAGTGATGTAATCGAGAAATTTTAGTGAATCTAAGAAGAACAAGTTTGCAAAAATCACGCTTCAGGGCTGCTATTAGGCGACCCTAAACTGGATAAATCTTGTCCATCTTTGATTATTTTCGGGAGATTTTTTGACTTTTTCGTCAAATCTCACAGGTCATAAGCGAAGAAAGGCGAAATCTGTGCCTGAATCGGAATAAATTAGAACGCATTGACTATCCTCCACTTTTAGTGAACATATCTGTTCAATTAGTGAATTGATACCATAATATTTAGTGATGTTCAATAATTTTATATCCTGATGTTTGGTTAGCCTCAAAGCCTATGGACAGATTGAGGTGTTTTGCGCGGGACGATTTTGGCGCGCCGCAGCTCCCCTCATGGACGCAAAGAGAGACCGGTTCATCACGTAGCAGGCTTCAAAGGCAAAAGAAGTGGCCGTAAAGATCTGCAGCAGAAGAGAAAATCCACATCAGGGTGAACAGCTTGCGGGGTTCTCTCCTGCACATGTTGGTCTCGCAGGTTTTGACTATATTGAAATGACCTACAACCAGGAGTAATTTATATTGCCCTCAAAATTGGGCAGAGCAATGCCAGTCGGGCAGCAAATCATATCGGTTTACGCCCTCCATAAGGGATGAAAAAATGCGGAAATTCGGTATGTTTTTGGCAACGTTACTGGCGGCACTCAGCCTCCTCTTGCCGAGTGCACAGTCGTCAGAAGGGTTTGCCATCTCCGAAAGCATCACAATAACGCCGATAACGCAGAACGCCTTCGTTCATTCTTCCGATAACAATAACGGCCTCATCTATATCAGTGGGGACGAGGCTCTCATTGTTTCGACACCGCAGACAGACAGGCAAACGCAGGATCTGATTGACTGGGTCACACAGGAAAAGCACTTGAAGATCGTTGGCTATGTCATCGACAGGTGGCATCCAGATGCCATGGGAGGATTGGCTGCCGTCCATGCCAACGACATTCCGTCTTATGCTTACTTGCGCACCCAACAGATAGCCAGACAGAAGGGACTGCCGGTTCCGCACCATGCGATGGATGAGAGAACCATCATTCATGTTGGCGATCAGACGGTTGAATGCGCTTTCCTCGGGAAGGCCCATACCGAAGATGGCATCGTCGTCTGGCTTCCGAAAGAGCAGGTCTTGTTCGGCGGAAACGAGATCCGGAATTACAACGGGTGGGTTGGTAATATCGGAGATGCAAATCTGAAGGACTGGGCATCAACTGCGCGCCGGATTAAAGATCTTTATGGAACCGCCCGGATTGTCATTCCAGGGCACGGACCATTCGGCGGCGCTGAGCTCATCGATTACACAATCGACTTGTTTACCCCCTTCTCTCAGCAGATCAAAAACGCCCTTCATCCAGATTTGTCCTATCTTCTTGACCAGCGTCCCGTCATAGTGGTGAAGGCGTCGGAAAGCTCTAAGGAAGGCGACACAAAGATCTTCAAAGAGGCGACAATCCTTTCTTCTGATGCAACAAAGTATGTGCGAATAGACGCGCCTATCGTCCGATGGAATATCAAGAACAACCGCATCGATTCCGCTGAGGGACATCTTGCAATTTTCGATAAGACGGAAGGTGGAGCAGAACTGAGAGCCTCTGCAGCCTATACCAAACTGATTGTCATTCCTGTCAATGAGCAGGTCGGACTGGCGGTCATTGTCAAGGCAATGACACCAGACTAGTCGGCCATATGCACAAAATGCCCGCAAGCTGAATAAAGAAAGACGAGACTTATCGGTCCCCAAATGGAGCCAGCTCAGCCCGGGGCATCGGGAGACCCCGCCCGTACAACCAGTTGAACTCCTCATATATATTGGGTAAAATGTCCCGTCAGGTCGTTTGGCAATTGTAAGTATCAGCCTTATACCGCTTACCCCAACAAGGTCATGATATGTTATCGCCCCTCCAACTCGACATTGCCCTTGCAAAGCAGATCACCAAGGTCACACGCTCGCGCTATTTTCATAATCTCTGGCTGCCGATCCAAATTTCCAGAAGAGACCCACAGCCGCATTTTCCCCTTCACAACCACGATTTTGATGAAGTCGCCTATATCATCAAAGGCCACGGCATCACTTTCATGGGCGATCGGTTCCAGCTTCTCCTGCCCGGCAATGTGACCTATCTGCGCGCCGAAGATACCCATGCCTACCCCATGGTCGACTCGTTACGACTGCTCAATATCTTCTTTCTGCATGACCGCCTCATCGAGAATTTCCCAAAGCTGAGAAGCCTCGTTGAAGACTTCCATGCGCTGCAGTCTTCCAATAGCCAGTTATTTACCGACTACACCGCTTATGCGCGCCTCAAAAGTCTGGCCGACCTGCTGGACGTTGAGACATTCTGCTCCGATGACTATTCGGAATATACCGCCATGGCGCATCTTGTCGAATTCTTTGTCCTGATATTGCGCCAATATCGGCGGCAGGAAGACTTTACGCTCACCGATCCGGACCAATTGGCGCGCAACAAGATTTTGAAACTTTTCGCCGACCCGGCGCTGGCTGAGGGCAAATGTCGGAAGGACCTAGAAGACCTTGTTCTATGCCACGCGCTGTCATGGAGAAGCTTCGAGCGTATTTTGCCGGAGATGAGCGGCCTGACACCCCATGAATTGGCAATCTGCAATCGATTCATCTCCTTTCTCAATCTTCTTCTGGACCAACCGGAACAAACACTGGAAGACGTCTGTATCACGGCCGGCTTCTCCGATTATCGGTCCATGTCGAGAAATTGCCGCCAGTTTCTCAAGCTGTCCCCCAAGCAGGTTCAGAATATGGTCGCCCATTTCATCGCAAATCCCCCCACGACATCAGATCTGGAAGTTACACCCTCATAAGGACGAAATGCACCTCATCCATGTAAGCCATTGCATTGGCGTACATTCTTCTGAAGAGACTGCCTTCGTGAGACCATATTTCTCTCAAACCGAAAGCAAAAGCCTTCAATATTATCTTTTGTATTTTTGACCATTACCAATCAAAAAATTTAATGCCCCCAAAAGCCAGTAACCATGCCTTATAGAGAGATTTGTATACTTTAGTAGAAATAATTTTTAAGACATTGATTAGTAATAAAAATTCTTAGAACCAGTCATTTCTCGCCAACATGTAGTAAAAAGTTTGATTTTTTGCCCTGTCCGGAATTTGAAGCCAGTGGCTAACTAAATGCGTAGCGCTCGATCGAAGGATCATCTTTGGGAGAGGCAAAGGCGTTGCACATTTAGGAGGAGATCATGGTCACCAAGGCCGTTGTTGCGGTGGATCTGGGGGCGTCATCGGGGCGCGTGCTCAAGGTTGCGCTGTCTGATGGACAGCTCTCTTTGCAAGAGATCAATCGCTTTCCTCATGGCCCCAAGTCAATTGATGGTCGCCTTTGCTGGGATCTTGACTATCTCTGGGGTGGCATCCGGCAAGGCATTGGTAAGGCCTTCGCCTCAGATCCGACCATAGCCTCCATCGGCGTCGATAGCTGGGCCGTGGACTTCGTGCCCGTGGATGAGGATGGAGCGGCCTTGTTGCCCTTTGTAAGCTATCGAGATGCCCGCACCGAAGGCATCATGCCCGATTTCTATCGCAGAAGCGGGATCAGCGCCCATGAGCTGTTCGAGAAGACCGGCATCCAGTCGCTGGAACTCAACAGTCTCTATCAGCTTTATGCCCTCAAGGATCATCCGCTGGAAAGCTACAGCCGGCTCGACCGCTTCATGCTGCTGCCCGACTGGATCCATTTCCAGCTGAGCGGTATCTGGTCCAGCGAATATACCAATGCCACCACCACCCAGATGCTCAGCGTGCATGACAAGAGCTGGGACCCCGATCTCCTTCAGCAAGTCGCCATGCCCCCCAAAGTGATGCCGCGCATTCGCAATGCTGGCGACATACTCGGCCCGCTCAAACCGGACTGGTGCTCTGAATGGGGCCTTGGCGAGGGCGCAAACCAAGCCCCGAACGTCGTTCTGTGCGGCACCCATGACACGGCCTCCGCCGTTGCCGCCCTGCCCTCCTTGACGCCAGAGCCCTATTTTATATCCATGGGCACATGGGCGCTGGTGGGCCGCGAGGCACAGGTGCCCGATCTCTCCGACTATGCCTTCCGCCATGGCCTCTCCAATGAGGGCGGCGTGTTTGACACCTATCGCCAGCTGCGCAATGTGTCCGGCCTTTGGCTGATCCAGCGGGTGCGCGAAGAACTGGCCCCTGACAGCGATTTTGCCGACTGGGTCGCCGACGCCGAACAAGCCGAACCGGGACGATCCCTCATCGATCCCATGGCCGATCGCTATTTCCGCGCAGCCTCCATGGTCCAGACCATACAGACAGCCTGCCGGGAGACGGGCCAACCCGTGCCGCAGAGCCGGGGCGAGCTGGCCCGCTGCATTTTCGAAAGCCTGGCGCTCAATTTCGCCGACGTACTCATGGACTTCTCCAAGGGGAAAACGATCTCAGAGCTGCATATCGTTGGCGGCGGTGCCCGCAATGGCCTGCTTTGCCAGCTGACCGCCGATTTCCTCGGCAGTCCGGTGATCGCCGGGCCGTTTGAGGCATCCGCTCTGGGCAACGCCGTGGTGCAGATGATCGGCCTTGGCTGGATTGCGGATCTTGATGAAGGGCGGCGGATCATTCGCAACAGCGAAGACCTGCCCCAATATCAGCCGCATACCTCCCGCAAGCAGACATGCATTCGCCAGCGTTATCACATGCTATTTCACAAAGAAAAGGAACTGGCCAAATGACCCGCCTAAATTATGATGCCGCCCGCGACGCTTTTGCGGAATGGGGCGTAGATGCCGATGCTGCCATCAAACAGCTGGCCGATATTCCCATCTCCATGCATTGCTGGCAGGGCGATGATGTTGTCGGCTTTGAGCAAAGCGAAGGCGGCAGCGCCGGTGGCATCCAGATCACCGGAAACCATCCCGGACGCGCCCGCACAGCAGCAGAGCTGCGCGCCGATCTCGAATTTGCCTATGGCAAGATCCCGGGCAAGCATCGCCTCAATCTGCATGCAAGCTATCTCGACACAGACGAGACGCCGGCCCGGGACGAACTGGACTATCACCATTTTGCCAGTTGGGTCGATTGGGCAAAGGACAACGGCCTCGGGCTCGACTTCAACCCGACCTTCTTTGGCCACCCCAAGGTGGATGAGAATCTGACCCTTTCGCATCCGGACAAGGACATCCGCAACTTCTGGATTCGCCATGGTCAATGCTGCCGTGCCATTGCTGCCAAATTCGGCGAAGAGCTGGGCAGCCCTTGCGTCAACAATATCTGGGTGCCCGATGGCTACAAAGATACACCGATTGACCGGCTGGCCGCCCGCGAACGTCTGGAAAGCGCCATCGACGAGATGATCGCACAGCCCTATGATGCCGCCCATATGCTCGATGCCGTGGAAGCCAAACTGTTCGGCATCGGGGTGGAAGCCTGCACCGTGGGCAGCCATGAATTCTACATGGGCTATGCCATCCGCAAGGGCACACTCCTGTGCCTTGATATGGGCCATTTCCACCCGACCGAGAATGTGGCCGACAAGCTGTCCTCCGTCTCCCAGTCGGTCAAGGAAATCCTGCTGCATGTCAGCCGCCCGATGCGCTGGGATAGCGACCATGTGATCCTGCTCAACGACGATATTCTGGCCATGGCGCAGGAACTGGTCTTCGGCAACCTTCTGCCACGCACCCATATCGGGCTGGATTTCTTCGATGCGACCATCGCCCGCACATCCTCCTGGGTGATCGGCACACGCAACATGCAGAAAGCCCTGCTGCGTGCCCTGCTCATGCCACAGGCCGAGCTGAAGTCGATCGAGGAAAAACTCGACTTCACCCAACGCTTCCTGATGACCGAAGAACTCAAGGATCTGCCTTATGGCGTGATCTGGGATGAATTCTGCGCGCGCAACAATGTTCCAACTGGCAAGGCGCTCATCGCCGACCTCAACAGCTATCAGGCCAGTGTGGCCCCCCGCGGATAAGGATTAAAAGCATGACTGTATTTTCGCACCCGATCCCCTTTGTGCAACAGGTCGCCTCTCTGGCGCGCCTTTGCTGGGAAATGGGATGGAATGAAGCCAACGGTGGCAATATTTCATGGCGCCTGCCAACCGATGAAGTGGAAAGCGTGCTCGCACGCCGCTACCCGAACGTGACACCCGCTGCCCCCGTCACACTGCCCCAGCCGCAGCCGACCCTCGATGGGGAATATTTCATCGTCACAGGCACGGGGCAATATTTCCGCCACGCCACGGAGTTTCCCGATCAGGTCTTCGGCATCGTCCGCATCGTTGAGGGCGGCTCTGCCTATCAGACCGTCTGGGGCTTTAGCAATGGCGGACGCCCAACCTCGGAATTTGCCACCCATCTGGCTGGCCATGCGGTCCGCAAGCGCGTCTCTGAAGGCCGCGAGCGGATCATCATGCATTGCCATGCCCCCGAATTCATTGCCCTCAGCTACATCCTGCCCCTTGATAGCAAGGAGTTGACGATGGCGCTCTGGACCAAGATGCCCGAATGCATCGTGATCTTCCCCGATGGCGTGCGCATCGTTCCCCCCATGCTGCCCGGCACCACGCAGATCGCAGATGCCTCCATCAAGGAAATGGAAAAGGGGCGCATCATTTCCTGGTCGCACCACGGCATTTTCGCCTCCGAAGCCACACCGGATTCCGTCTTCGGGCTGATCGAAACCATCGAGAAAGCCGCAGGCATCCACCGCAAGGTGCTGTCCGCCGGTGGCGAAAAACAAACCATCTCGAAAGAACTGCTCGGCCAACTCACCGACTATTTCGAAAGACTGCTCGTCCAGAAACCTGACTTCCTGGACGATTAAAAGGCAACGAAAGAGGCCCTCTCGGGAGGAAAACCAAGGGCCTCTTTCATGCATTGGAAAATCCATAGTAGATAGGGAGAGAGACTATGAAACTGAAACACCTGCTATCAATGGCCGCGATTGCCGGCCTTATGGCAACATCTGCGGCTATGGCTGCAGATGTCCGCATCGCCATGGTGCCCAAAAGCCTTGGCAATGCCTTCTTTGAAGCAGCACGAGACGGGGGCAACGAAGCCGCCAAGGAAATTGGTGGGGTTGAACTCATCTTCAACGCTCCGGCCGTCGTTACCGCTGAAGGCCAGATTGAGGTGATCAACGCCCTGATCGCGCAACGCGTCGATGCCATCGCAATTTCCTCAAATGATCCTGACGCTCTTGTTCCGGTTGCCAAAAAGGCGATGAAACGCGGCATCAAGGTCTTGTCTTTCGATTCCGCAATCGCACCGGAAGGTCGCATGCTGCATATGCATCCGGCAACCGCAGCCGGAGCAGCCAAGGCACAGCTGGAAATGGCGGTTGACGCCATCGGCCCGGAAGGCGAAATCGCCATCCTGTCAGAAACCCCACAATCCACCAACCAGAATGAGTGGATTGAAGAAATGAAAAAGCTGCTCCCATCCGACGAATTCTCCAAGCTGAAGCTCGTGGATGTCGCCTATGGCATGGGACAATCGGACAAGTCCTATCGCGAAACCATCGCCCTGCTGCGTCGCTATCCAGACCTCAAAGTCATTATCGCTCCGTCAACGGTCGCGATTTCTGCCGCTGCCAAGGCGGTTGAAGATCAGGACATGGTTGGCAAGGTTTATGTAACCGGTCTGGGCCTGCCTTCTGAATTGGCTGGCTATGTGCATACCGGTTCTATCAAGTCCTTTGCCATCTGGAACCCAATCGATCTGGGTTACTCAGCCACCTACCTCGCCTACGACTTGATCCAGAAAGAGGAAGTGCAAGCAGGTGACGAGCTTGAAGCTGGCCGGATGGGCACCTTCAAGCTTGATGACAAGCTGGAAACCTCGCTGCCTCAGCCATTTGTTTATGACGCAAGCAACGTCGACAAATACTCCAAAATTTTCTGAGTGAATTGCTTGATGTGTAGAGCCACTATCAGGCAGGTCGGACATTCCGACCTGCCTCCCAACGGAGGAAATTATGGCTGATCATGCGAACACCACTCCCCTTGTCGAGCTCAAGGGGATCACCAAGACATTTGGTGGCATTCATGCTCTCAAGAACGCCGAATGCCGGATCTATCCCGGAGAAGTCGTTGCGCTGATTGGCGAAAATGGAGCTGGGAAGTCAACGCTCGTAAAGTCCATGACGGGGCTTTATCACCCTGACAGCGGAACAATCAAAATCAAGGGAATTCCGGTCAAGTTGGCAACCGCCAAGGCAGCGGCCGTGATGGGAATTACCGCCATCCATCAGGAAACGACACTGTTTGAAGAACTATCGGTTGTCGAGAATATCTTCATGGGGCATCCGTGCCTGAAAAGCGGTGGCTTGCTGGACTGGAAGCAGATGCATGAAAAAGCAGCTGCATTGCTCAAGGAAGTGGATCTTGACATTGATCCGGCCATCCTGCTCAAACAACTCAGCCTCGGCCAGCAGCATATGGTGGCCATTGCCAGAGCGCTCGCAGAAGAGGCAGATGTCGTCATCATGGATGAGCCGACATCTTCGCTTTCTTCCAACGAGATCGAAAAGCTCTATGTGATTATCGAGCGCTTGAGGCAGCTTGGAAAAGGCATTCTGTTCATCTCGCACAAGTTCGACGAGATCTTTCACATCGCTGATCGCTATGTTGTTTTTCGCGACGGCTCCTTTGTGGGAGAAGGCAATATTGCCGATGTGCGGGAGGATGATCTTGTCAAGATGATGGTCGGCCGCGAGGTTGCGACAGTCTTTCCCAAACGCACAGTCGAAGTGGGAGAGCCGTTGCTTGAGGTCAAGAATCTGGGCAACAATATCGAGTTCAAGAACATCTCTTTCTCGCTGCACAAGCGCGAAATTCTGGGCTTTTACGGGCTGGTTGGCGCGGGGCGTTCCGAGATCATGCGCTCCATCATGGCGTTAAGCCCTTATGCCTTTACCGGTGAGATCACCCTTGATGGCAAGGCAATCCATTGGACGGACTGCTCGCAAGCCATTGATGCTGGGGTTGTCTATGTGCCGGAAGACCGGCGCAATCAGGGGGCGATTCTGCCTCTCTCAATCCGGGATAACATCGCCCTGCCCTCACTCAAAAAGCTTTCAAACGGCATCTGGCCCAATCGGGACGCAGAAAAAAAGCTTGCTCAGGACTATGGTCAGATCTTTGCCATCCGTGCTGCCAACATTGAACAGCCAGTTGAGGATCTATCGGGCGGCAATCAGCAAAAGGTCGTGCTTTCTCGCTGGCTGGCAACCAACCCCAATGTTGTG
The DNA here is from genome assembly GCF_963665895.2 of Cohaesibacter marisflavi. Taxonomy (NCBI): domain Bacteria; kingdom Pseudomonadati; phylum Pseudomonadota; class Alphaproteobacteria; order Hyphomicrobiales; family Cohaesibacteraceae; genus Cohaesibacter; species Cohaesibacter marisflavi. The sequence continues at coordinate 2,610,574 of NZ_OY762534.1, forward strand.
ATTGTCGATGAACCCACGCGCGGCATCGACGTCGGAGCCAAGTCTTCGGTGCACGATGCGCTGGGCGGCATGGTGGAGAAGGATCTCTCCGTGCTGCTGGTCTCATCAGAACTGCCCGAACTGATGGGCATGGCTGACCGCATCATCGTCATGCGGCTGGGCGAAATCGTGGCAGAATTCGACCGCAAGGATTTCGATGCAGAAGTGATCGCCGCCTACGCAACAGGAGCGAAAAAGCCTCAAACACAGTCTCATGACCGGGAGGTTGCATAATGGTCAAGGCACTCAAGAGCCGTGAGGCGTTGCTGGCAGCCAGCTGGATAGCGCTGATCGTCATCGCGGGCATTGTCACGCCCAACTTCGTCACCGTTCAGGCCTTGCGCGATCTGCTGACGGACCTTTCCATCCTGATGGTGCTCGCACTCGCACAGATGATCGTCATCCTGATCCGGGGCATCGATTTGTCGGTTGCGGCCAACCTTGCCTTCACGGGCATGATGGTCGCCCTCATCGCGGTTGCCAATCCCGGATTACCAACCATCGTCTGGCCCGTGCTCTGCATTATCATCGGCACATTCATCGGCATGTTCAATGGGTTGCTCGTGGCCGAACTCAAGATCCCGCCGATTGTCGTGACACTCGGAACCATGAGCGTCTGGCGCGGCATGATCTTTGTCGTCTCCGGCGGGGCATGGGTTGTACAACATCAGTTCCCGGAGGGATATCTATCGGTCCCCCGCACCCCCATTCTCGGTTTGACCCTGTTTTTCTGGATCGGTCTGATCGTCACATTCGGCATGTGGCTCATGACCACCCAGACCCGATTTGGCCGCGAGCTATATGGCATGGGCGGCAATCCCCGAGCTGCAGAATATGCAGGCGTTCGTGTCAAGCATCACGAATTCTGGGTCTATACCATCACGGGCGCCCTGTCGGGTCTGTGCGGATGGCTATGGACCTCCCGCTATGCAATGGCCAATACCGACGTTGCCCTTGGCTTCGAGCTGCAAACAGTCGCGGCCTGCGTCATCGGCGGGGTTGCCATTTCCGGCGGAGCAGGAACGATTATCGGGGCAGTCTTTGGCGCTCTGTTCCTTGGAACGCTCTACAATATTCTGCCCGTTATCGGCGTGAGCCAGTTCTGGCAACAGGCATTGTCCGGGGCAATCATCCTGATTGCAGTCTATTTCAACATGATCAGCCGAAAACCTCCGGTCAGGCGGATTCTTCCGCAGGCTGCAAGTCAGGGAGTACAGGAATGACCATGACAGTTTCCTCAAACAACCGTCCCTCACTCGATGCCCCCTCAACGATATCGGCAGGCTCTATGCTGAAATCGAGGGAGATCGTGCTCATCGGCCTGCTGATTCTGGTTTTCGTTGGCGGCGACCTATCAAGCCCGTGGTTCCTCGACATCTACAACCTGCTCGATTCAACGGCCATTTTCTCTGAAATCGCAATGATGGCCCTGTCAACAGCCCTTGTCATTATCTGTCGGGACATTGATATTTCGATGGCTTCGGTGATGGCCCTTTCATCCTTGATGATGGGGCTGGCGAGCCAGAGCCTCGGGCTGGGAGCCCTGCCCCTGTGTCTGGTTGGCTTACTGACAGGGGCTGCCTGTGGCTTCTTCAACGGCTTTCTGGTAACCCGCCTGAAAATGCCGGCAATCGTGGTCACAATCGGCACCATGTCGCTGTTTCGTGGCGTTGCCGCCGGTGTGCTTGGCAATGAGAAAATTGCCCATTATCCGGATGCATTTGCGGCGATTGGCCAGTCCTACTTCATGGATATGGTGCCCTATTCCTTCATCACCTTCGTTCTGCTCTCTATCGTCTTCATCATTGTCATTCACTACACGACGATTGGCCGTTCGATATTTGCCCTGGGCAACAATCCGGAAGGGGCGCTATTCTCGGGCATTCGCACCGACCGCCTGCGCTTCATCCTGTTCACGCTCAACGGCCTGATGGCAGGCCTGGCTGCGGTTTTCCTGACGTCCCGATTGGGCAGCACGAGACCTGATATCGCCAACGGCCTCGAGATGGAAGTGATCACCATTGTTGTTCTGGGTGGGGTTTCGCTCAACGGTGGCAAAGGCACCATATCCGGTGTCTTCATCGCTGCTCTTGTCATCGGCTTCCTGCGGTTGGCCATCACGCTCAACAATGTGCCGGGCAATATTCTGATCGTGTTCACGGGCACCCTGCTGGTCGTGTCCGTGGCTCTGCCAATCATCGGGCAGAAATATCTACCACGCCTTAGCAAGAAGAAAAGCGAATGACGCCTTGTGATGGCGCGGCCCCTTCGACCAATCGATGATCGTGGGCTGCGCCATCACCCGCAAGCACAAAGAAAACCGGAGAGCTGACCTTGGAACAGCTTTCCAATAGGGGGAGATCAAGGCCTTGGAACGTTATGCCTTCAAGATGCAATTAAAGCCGGGTGTCGAGGATGAATACAAAAAACGCCACGATGAAATCTGGCCCGAGATGATTTCGGTTCTCAAGGAAGCGGGCGTTTCGGACTATTCGATTTTTCTGGATGAAGAAACAGGCCAGCTCTTTGCTTTTCTCCGCCGGGATGAAAAGCATCTGATGGATGCACTACCCGACAAGGCAATTGTCAGAAAGTGGTGGGACTGGAATGCACCCCTCATGGAGGTGCTGCCCGATAATGAGCCGGTGAGTGTCCCTCTTAAAGAGATGTTCCATCTTGAATAGATCCCCTATTCCCTAATCCCTTTGAACCGATCCGACTGCATTTCGCCGATCTGACGACTCCCAAAAGCCGCCTTCCGACCTCCGACATGTTCGCCGCGATAGGGCTCAAGAACACATCAAACAACCAAGACGCACAAAATATTCTACACGGAGGACAAATTGAGATGCATCGCATGATCTTAAATGAAACATCCTATTTCGGAGCTGGCTGTCGGTCAGAACTGGTTGGCGAAGTGAAAAGCCGCGGCTTCGACAAAGCCCTGATCGTTACAGACAGCGTTCTGAGCAAGGCAGGTGTCGTCAGCAAAGTTACCGACATGCTCGATCAGGCCGGGCTGGCCTATGAGATATTCGACAAGGTGATGCCCAATCCAACCATCGATGTGGTCAAAGATGGCATTGCAGCTTTCAAGGCCTGTGGCGCCGACTATCTCATCGCCATTGGCGGCGGCTCTCCGCAAGATACCAGCAAGGCCATTGGCATTGTCATCAACAACCCTGAATTCGAAGACATTCGCAGTCTTGAAGGCGTGGCCCCGACCAAAAAGCCCTGCGTTCCGATCATTGCGCTGGCCACCACAGCAGGAACCGCCGCTGAAGTGACCATCAACTATGTCATCACGGATGTCGAAAACCGCCGCAAATTCGTCTGCGTTGATCCCCATGACATTCCGATTGTCGCAATCATCGATAGCGAGCTGATGGAAAGCATGCCCGTCTCGCTGAAAGCGGCAACAGGTATGGATGCGCTTACCCATGCGATTGAAGGCTATATCACGCTCGGCGCTTGGGAATTGACAGATGCCCTGCATCTCAAAGCCATCGAAATCATAGCCAAATCCTTGCGGGCCTCGTGCGCTGGCGAACCCGAAGGCGTGGAAGGCATGGCCCTTGGGCAATATGTTGCGGGCATGGGCTTCTCGAATGTCGGTCTGGGGCTTGTTCATGGCATGGCCCACCCGCTGGGCGCTTTTTATGACACGCCCCATGGCGTGGCAAACGCCATTCTGCTGCCAACCCTGATGGCCTACAATGCAGACTATACAGGCGAAAAATATCGCGCCATCGCAACGGCCATGGGCGTAAGCGACGTAGAGAGCATGTCTCTTGAGGATGCTCGAAAAGCGGCCATTGATGCCGTTCAGCAGTTGTCCATCGATGTAAAAATCCCAACCAAGCTCACTGAGGTGGGTGCCAAGGCGGACGATATCGATGCACTGGCCGATGCGGCCATGGCTGATGTTTGCACGGGCGGCAATCCGCGCGAAGCCAAACTTGAAGAGGTCAAGGAACTCTATCGCTCCTTGATGTAGGCTCTTCAATCGAATGACGAGATTGCTGGTTCGATCCCTTTTCCAACATTTGGGTTGTCCCCCCCTTTCAGTTGGATTGTTCGAACCAGCAAGCATCCGGCCTAAAGAGCGGCCCTTCACGCCAACTTCCCATAACCTGCAATCAGAGGATCACAACATGCAGGACTGAGGCAGGATAAAGGGATGATGGTGTGTAAGGGGCGTTTGGCTGACACGGATGGGAACAGAAAAGACCTCACTCATGAGCTGATCTGTCAGAATTTCGCGGGGCAGACCGTCGGCAACGATATGCCCTTGGCTAACCACCAGCAGGCGATCCGCAAACATTGAGGCGAGGTTGAGATCATGCAGAATGGCAAAACACCCCCCACCTTTGGACACAAAATCGCGCGCCAGCGATAGGATACCCAATTGATGCCGGATATCGAGACTTGCGGTCGGTTCATCAAGAAAGAGGTAGCGCGGAATTCTGTCAGCCACAGGATTCCAGACCTGACACAAGATCCGGGCCAATTGCACCCGTTGCTGCTCGCCGCCAGACAGTTCCTGATAAAATCGCCCCTCGTAACCGGCCAGATTTACCTTCATTAATGCCTTGAGCGCCCGTTGCTTGGCCTCCTCTTGGCTCGCGGAGGATAAACGGGCACCCAGTTGGACAACTTCAAACACCGTGAAGGGGAAGGCAAGCGGATCTGATTGGGGCATCACGGCGCGTCTTGCTGCCATTTCTCCAGCAGACCAGGACCCTAGCGTCTCGCCATCATAGAACACTTGGCCGCATGCGGGCGTGTAATCCCCCGTCAGCAGTTTCATGAGTGTCGATTTACCAGCACCATTCGGCCCCACAATGACGACCAGTTCACCAGCCTTGATCGTGAGATCGGCAGGATGCAGCAGGGTTTTGGTGCCGACCTGCACTGATGCGCCCTTCATTTCAAACGCATAGCTCACAGCATCATATCCCTTTTCGACCGCAGCAAGAGAAAGAGGAAGAAGGGACCGCCGATGGCCGACATGACGATACCAATAGGCAAGGAAGCGGGGGCCGCCACCGTTCGGGCGACCATGTCAGCCAACAGGAGCAAAACAGCCCCGAGCAAGGCCGAGGCAGGAAGCAGATAGCGATGATCCGGCCCAATGAGCAGGCGCAACAAGTGGGGAACCACAAGGCCGATAAAACCGATGCCCCCCGTTACGGCAACAGAAGCGCCAACAGCCAAAGCAATGGATGCGATGGTCAGGCGTTTGAGCTTTTGTATCGGCACGCCCATATGGCGGGCCTGATGATCGCCCAGCATGAGGGCATTGAGACCATGCGCGGTGAAGGGCAAGACGGCCAGTGCAAGAAAGACAAATGGCAAGATAGACTGTATTTTCACCCAGTTTGCGCCTGCCAGCGATCCCATGCTCCAGAAGGTGAGATCGCGCAACTGCTGATCATTGGAGATAAAGATAAGATAGCCAGAGACAGCGCCCATCAAGGCCCCGATAGCGATGCCAGCAAGAAGCATGGTGGCAACCGATGTCAGCCCTCGTCTGGTGGCAATGATATACAGCAGCAACGTATTGAAGACCCCGCCAAAGAAGGCGAACAGAGGCAACATATAGATGCCAAGCAGGGATTGAAGCGGAGAAAGGAGCGTGTCGCCAAGGATAATGGCGATGATTGCAAAGAGAGCGGCACCAGCCGATACACCGACGATACCGGGATCTGCCAGAGGATTGCGAAAAAGCCCCTGCATACTGGCTCCAGCCGATGCCAGTGATGCGCCGACCATTATGCCCAGTATCATTCTGGGCATTCGGATATCCCACAAAATGACAGTGTGACGCAAAGGCATATCTTCTCCGCCCAGCCAGTAGCTCCACAATTGTGCGAAATTCAAATCCGAGGCCCCCACGGTCAGGGACAGCCCTGCGGTTCCGGTCAGCAAAAGCACGAGCGCAAAAAAGGCCAGACGGCCAAAGGCGGAGCGGTCGCCACCTTTAACCTTGATATAGCCTGACAAGCTCAATTTGCCTGTGTCAGCAGCTTCGGATAGGCCTGCTACGCTCATTGTCTTTCACCGAGTGACAAATTGCGAATAGCTTCGCTGTCGGGATAGAGTTGCTTGGCCAAATCCTTAACTGCTTGGGCGGTGCGAGGGCCAAAACCGAGAAGATACATACCATCCATGCGAATAATCCGGTTATCCTTGATGGCTGGCGAATGCGCCAAAGCCGGAAGAGCGGCCAGATCTTCATTGCTGATGGCGTCCCCATGGGACTTCATCATGAGGATCACATCGGGAGGGTTGGAGAGCAGCGCTTCGTCATCTACCATCTTGTAGCCTTCAATGGACTGCATGAGATTGGTGCCGCCGGCCATTTTTGTAATGGCTGCCGCGTGACTGTTTTTGCCCCCCACCATCAACCGACCATCGCGAACGGAGAAGAGAAATAGCACTTTTTTCCTTTCCTTTTCCGGTATCCGGGAAATGACATGGGCGGTAAGATCAAGATCCGCTTTTACATTTGCCGCCAATTTTTCAGCTGCTTTTTCAGCCTTGACTGCAGCGCCAACAGCCTCAATCTTTTCAACAATTCCTTCTGGGCTGTACAAGGTGGGAATAAAGATTATGGGAATGCCTGCCGCTTTCAGGTTATCAACTGCCTCAACGGGACCAGCTCCGGCCTCTGAAATAATCATGCCGGGCTCCACTGCGAGTACGCCTTCGGCATTCAACCGCCGAATATAGCCTATGCTGGGTTTTTCCTTGAGTGCTTGAGGGGGGAAGGTACTGGTATCATCTACCGCCACAATTTGATCCTGCAAGCCAAGCGCATACAAAATCTCGGTAACAGAGCCTCCAATCGAGACAATGCGCAGACTATCTGGCGCCATAGCCTGAGCCAGAGCCGCATGGCTGGAGCAAAGGACAGTAAAAAACAGAGAAAGGGCTATTGCTCCTTGTGAAAGAGAGGAAAACCGCGTCTTGGTCATCAGGCTGTCTCCGTTATCAAGTCTGAGGTTGCTTCTATTTTGGGGAGTTGCTCAGCCAGAGCGCGCCATTGGGGATTCTCATCTTCCTTTTCGTCCCGAACCCCGTAGAATTGAACAATCATGTCTCCATTGCTGTCATACACTTCAATGGACGTCACATGGCCAAAGCTGTTGGGCTTGCGCACAAGCCAGACCGCATGGACATGATCTTCTCGCAAATGCAGATTGAAGCCCGGATCGAGAATGTTGAACCATGGGCCGACCGTCTTGAGTTGCGCAATGGGGCCGGAATGAATCTGGACACAGCCCTTGTTGTGAACAAAAACCATAATGGGGAGTTGCATGTCGGCCGCCGCGGTGAGCGCGGCGCGAACGCTGCCAATATCGAGTTGGCAAGCAAACGCATTGCCAGCCAGACGAAACGCTTGCTGACGATCAAGTTTGTGCTTTTTAAGCAGTCCGAAAAACTGATGCACGTCAGTCATGCCGCTCCAGTCTTCCCGAAGGGCAGCAACATCAACAGTTGTATCTGCGCGGGGCGGAAAGGCTTCTTCCTTCTCGCTCTGCTTCGTTTGAAACAGCGCAAGCTGGGTGTCATGAACAAACTCAGATTTCAGTTTCTCAAAGCCATCAAGATTGGAAGCAGGGCGCAGGTAGATCTTATGAACGGCCAGCCCTTCGGCATCAAAGATTTGGATGGAGCGCTTCATCCCTTTTGGTGTCTCTTCTTCAACAGCAAAGACATGAAGCCAATGATTGAGGAACACCCGCAAATCCACTTCTTTATTCAGAACGATCGCTACAGCGTCTCCGCCACCAACCCGCCCAAAGTGGCCGACCTTTTCATGAACACAAGATTCATTGCGCGTCAAAACCATCACTTCGCCCAGATCAATGAAAGCCTTGAGCATTTGTTTGCTTGCAGGTTTGAGGCGTGTGACATCCTTGCCAACGCGCGCTGACAACAACAGGCCTTCTGCAATTCCCATAGCAGCGGCGGCATCTCGCGCTCTCTTGCCATCCATTTCTGGCAACAGTTCTTCAATGGTCGTGGCAATTTTCTCCGCATCAGGATGCGGCTGTATATCAAGATTCATAAATTTATTTCCTCAATTGCCCGGACACTGCAGAGAGAACTTCCTGTGTGCCGGTTTGGGGATCTCACTTTCCCACTGGCAACGCCTCGGGAAGCGGATTGGATTATTTTGTCAGGATGAGTTTCTGCTGCGAGGTTATGCGCAAGCGGTAGATTTCTCCGCGATGGGAGAGATGTATCTCACGCGCATTGCCGAACAGTCTTTCTGTGTCGAGGATTAGGGGCAAAGCGGGTTGGCCTTCCTCGGCAGAAGGTTTGGCGAGAGGACCTTTGTTTTGTTCAGGCATCATCGTCTTTTTTCTTTCCGTTACGTTGAAAAAAGCGGTCGATTTCGTATGTCTCGGACGGTCCAATCCGATGTGATTTGTTTTGATTCATGAGTCGTGAACTCATAAATTAATTGTTGACTCATTTACTCAGGTTTAATACTTAGCGCAAGAGCCTTCTCAAAATAGTGCACATTGTTCTGGTACATATTTGAGAAGCAAAACGACAGCTAGCCCGTTCGTTTGCCTATTGAGCAGTTCGCGACAGCCAGCCAAAAAATCATAAAATTCAAGAGGCTATCATGCGAGAAGCTGTTTGCCGCTTTAGCGGCATCTACAGTTTGACTGCTTGGCTTACTGCGCCAAAGTGTGGGTGTGAAAACTTTCACGTCCCGAAGCGGATGGGCCTATCCGGCAAGACCGGACCATCTGCAATCAGGCTTTGGACACCCCTTCCCTCAAATTTTGTTAACAATTTTTCGCTCGGACCGTTTGAGCAAACGTGGTCCCGGGCTGGAAAATCCAGGAGAGTATCATGAACACCCATGCCATCCGGTTAGCGATGTTCCGTGCCGGAACTGCAATGACTGCAGTTTGTCTGTTTACAGCTGCGCTCGCACAGGAGTCCCTGCAAAAGCCCATTGTTACCACGCTTGATGAAATTACGGTAACCGCCTCCAAGGGAGAAGGTGCGGCGATCAACGAGATGGCTTCCATCAGCGTTGTCGGGGAGCAGACCAAGGAGGAAACGGGGGCCAATACGGTTCGAGACCTCCTGAGAGGGGTTCCTGGAGCAAGCGTGGCGATGACACCTGGAGACACCGCTGCTTCTATCAATCTACGCGGACTGGAAGGCTTTGGCCGCGTCGTGGTTACTGTCGATGGCGCACGGCAGAACTATCAACAATCCAGTCACGGTTTAACAAGCGGTTCCTTCATTTTCGAGCCGGAATTCCTGCAAGATGTGACGGTCATCAAAGGCCCGTCTGCCAATGCCTATGGCTCAGGTGCCATCGGCGGGGTTGTTGGCTTCAGAACGAAAAGTCCGGGCCATTTTCTCGAAGCGGATGAAACCTGGGCTGCAGAAACCATGCTGCGCTATAACACCAACAAAGGGTGGGCCGCTGGCGAGACAGCAGCAGTGCGTGTCAATGATGCATTCTCTGTTCTTGGGTCTCTGGTCTTTCGAGATAATGACGATTATCAAGACGGCGACGGAAACAGGATTGAGAATTCTGATAGCCAGGTTGTGCGTGGCATGGCCAAGGCCGACATTCAACTGAGTGAAGAACAAAGACTGGTGCTTGGTTATATCCATAACCACGACGAAACCACCACCTCTTCGGGTAGCTATGGCAATGTAGTCGACACGAACAATCTGACGGCAGACTATAGCTATGTCAGTCTGGATAATGACTTGGTGGATCTTCGGATCAATGGCTATTGGACAAGCACCGATCTGGATCAGGAGTATCTGAGCAGCTCAAGCAGTTGGTATGGGCAGACGCGCACTTTCCAAATTGACACAATCGGTGCCGACATCGTCAACAGCAGCCTGTTTTCGACCGGCGCGTTTGCTCATAAACTGACATATGGTGTTGATGGATATAGAGACGAGGTCGACAATAGTGACCCTGCTCATTCTGGTAGAGATGGCGCAACCCCATCGGGCCAACGCACTGTTTATGGTGGCTTTGTTCAGGATTCGGTCGGTTTCGGAGACTGGCTGGAAGTAAATGGTGGCTTGCGGTATGACGCGTTCAACCTGGAGGGCAACGGCGTAGACAATTCCGGCTCGCACCTGTCCCCGAAAGTGACGGTTGGCGTCTCACCATTTTCTGGCAACGCCCTGGGTGGACTACAGGTTTATGGCTCTTATGCCGAGGCCTATAGAGCACCTGCGCTCACCGAAACACTCGTAAGCTGGTCGCATATGGGCCTGTTCGAGATGATACCCAATGCGAATTTGAAACCGGAAACCTCGCGCAACTATGAAGCTGGCATCAACTATTCGGCTGACAGCGTCTTCACGGACAGCGACGGGCTACGCCTGAAAGCTGCAATATTCCAGAATAACGTGTCTGACTATATTGAGCAGATCGGTATCGGGATACCTGCTGCGCCCTATTATACATATCCTGAATATCAGTATCAGAACATCAAAAGCGCTCGTATTGAAGGCGTCGAGCTTGAAGCCACATATGATGCCGGCTGGTTTTATGCCGGATTATCCGGTTCTATCCAGAAGGGCTACAATGAAACGGATGGAGGCCTTCTGGATTCCGTCCCTGCGAACAAGTTCGTAACCAACATCGGATTTAGAGCATTGGATGACAAGGCCAATTTCGGTGCTCAGTGGGAGACTTACAAGGCGCAGGACGATACGTCTGCCGAAGACTATGATGTTGTCAATCTCTTCGCTTCTTATGAGCCAAGAGAAGGAACAAGCTTGTCAGTGAATGTCGACAACCTATTTGACGAAACCTACAAACCCTACGGGTTCACAGACAATTCGAGCGGACGCGCCATCATGTTTACCTTCAAACAGCGTTTTGGTGGCTAAGGCCTTGCAAAAAGTGCGGGAGGGCACTGCGTCCCTCCCAACAACGGCTCTAAACCGATTGGGTCTTGTTGGGCTGCACACAACGCTTGGGCACGAACGCTATCAGACAAAGCGCCGCGATTACACACTCGAAGACGAGAGCCATAAGAATGCCTTTCGAGGGCATCCCGTCCAATATCAGACTGACAAGGCGACCGGCCGGAAAGGACAGAAAGACCGTCAGAGAAGCAAGAATGGCAACAGCTGCAAACCTTTGTCTTGCGATGCCAAGCAGCATGATGACACCAAGAGCAGCAAGCCCTGCCCCGGGAGCGCGAAGCTCACTCAAAAGACTTGCCTCAGAGCCAAGAGTGATGCCGTAGCTGGCGTAGAACATATGTGGCATGGTGGTGATGGTGGCGCCGATGCCAAATGCGGTGAGGCCAGCGATGCCAAGAACAAGCTTTTTAAAGAAATTAAGCGTCATGGTTTTGTCCTTCTGTATGAAGTGGCAAGTTACGCTGCAGCGCTCCACGCCCCATTGAGCGCTGTTTTATGCGCGAATTGGGCAAAGCTGGTCGGAGCGCGTCCCAAAGCGCGCTCAACCCCGTTGCAGACATTGGCATTGCGTCCGTCCAACGTCTCGCGGGCAATCGCGGTAAAGACATCTGCGACGAAATCCTCTCCTGCTTCTGCCACATTGGCGTGGAAGTCCTCAAAGGTGATGGGAATGTGCCGAATGGGCCGTCCAGTCGCATTGGACAGAATCTCTGCCATGTCCGCAAAACCAAGTAGATCAGGGCCAGTGACTTCGTAGAACTTGCGCGCGTGGCCCTCCTCAGTGAGGGCGGCGACCGCTACGTCTGCGATATCGTCGATATCAATGATGGGCTCCAGAATGTCCCCCCCGGGCATCGGTAGCACGCCAGCAAGAATCGGGTCGCGCAGGTAGCCTTCGCTGAAATTCTGTGCGAACCATGATGAGCGAACAAGCGTATAGTCCAACCCCGATGCCTCGACGACCTTTTCGCCTTCTCGTGCATGGTGCTCTCCCCGACCGGACAGAAGTACCAGACGCTTGAGACCAGAAGACTTTGCCATAGCGCACAGCGCCTCAACCTTTTCGACCGCACCGGGAAAAGCCAGATCAGGAAAATAGGTGACATAGGCAGCCTCTATGCCGTCAAGGGAAGCAGCCCATGTATTGGAATCTTCCCAGTCAAATGGGACTGGTGCGCGGCGGGAGCCATAACGAACAGCTTTTCCCAGCTTTTCGAGACGACTGACAACGCGGGAGCCGGTCTTGCCGGACGCGCCAATGACGAGAATAGGGTGATCGGACATGTGAAGTCTCCTTTGCAATCGGTTGATGGCCGGAGACTAAGGTGGGAGGCGGATCCAGATATTGACCGTAGGCGCCATCTTTTTGACAGTCGATGCCAACAAGCCCATTGAAAACTATGGCTGAGACTTGCGATAGCTCGCCGGCGTGTGGCCGGTCCATCTTTTGAAGGCACGGTTGAATGCACTTTGCTCGGAATAGCCTGTCAGGAAGGCGATTTCGGAGAGCGCATAGCGTTCTTCTTTCAACATGCCAATCGCGATGTCCCTGCGTGTTTCTTCCGTTAGCGCCTGAAAGCTGACGCCTTGCTCTGCGAGCCGACGGTGAAAGGAGCGAACGCTTAATCCAAGTTGGCGCGCAATGTCCGCCATTTTTGGCAATCCGTTGCTAAGCGCGCGGGCGATTTCGTCTTTGGTTCGTGCCCCCAATGTGGGGGTGTCGTCAATCTTGGATAGCTCGTCATCCAGATGCGATACCAAAAAGCGTGTGATGCCCTCATCTCCCAGAAGGTTGGGAGCCGACAGAGACTCTGGCGCCATCAACAATGCGTCCATATGCGCATCGAAATGCACCGGACAGCCAAAATAGGCTTCATGACGCGCGACCGACTTGGGGGCAGGATGCTTGAAATAGACAGCAAGCGGAGCAAAGGCGTCGGATGTAACCTGTCGGCTAAGCGAAACAGCACTGGCAAGATCGGCTTCGATGGAAAGACGCATTCCCAAACGTCTTTCCCCTTCGCGGTGCTCGATAAACAATAGGCCTTCTTCACCCTGCTTCAGTTCGTATCGCACGAAACTGGTCCAAAGACGAGCGTAGCGCTCCACACGGGAGAAAGACCCCAATAAGGTTGGTGCGGCCTTCCAGGCCAGTCCGAGCGCTCCATATTCATCCGGACGCATTGCATCACCCACAATGAGCGGCAAGGCTGTGATGTCAAACTGCCGGGCCATCAGTTCGAGCATGCCGTAATAGTCTGCTTCGTCCAGCATCAGCTTGGGGTCAAATGGCCCATCAACGTCAAGGCCGACCGCCCCCAACACCACCTTGGCGTCGATGCTATCCCCTGCCGCTGCAACAACTTTCCGCGCAAATAGTGATGTAACCTGACCCATAACGGGAAATTACTTAGAAAAACGACCTAATACAAGCAATGCTTTTCATCAGTCCGTCTGCTTCAGGCGCCAAATCTCGGGTGATCGCCCTTTTCAATCATCCTGATGAGGACCAGCTCCCTTAAGAAGTAGTCCTCATCAGAATATGATGTCATGCCGCTTTCTTCAGATGGTTCGCTTTGGCGCCCCCAATCAGCGCCTTGTGAAGGGCAACCACGGTGCTGTCAGCAGCATCTTGCGGAACGACAAACTGAATATCCACGTTGCGCGGCGACTGTTGTGCTGCCAGCACATCGATGCCGGCTTTCTCCAGTGCCACCAAGCCTTTGGAGAAGGCATTAAGTCCGGTAAGATCGCGACCGATCACTGAGACAATCGAAACATTGCGGATGCTCACCTGAGCGGAGGGAAAGATTGCTTCCAGATCCGACACCACCCGCCGCACAGTCTTCAAAGGGGCTTCAACATAGTGGGTAATGGCATTGGCATTCGACGTTTTCGACGCGATGCGCACCTTGTGGCGCTTCAGGGATGCCAAAACCTCGGCGTCATAGCCTTTAACCCCCACCATGTCCGGCTCAAACAGTTCGAGAGCCACGACATTGAGACCGGTAATAATCTCCACCGCAGAGGAATCTGCGGGCTGTTCGTCAATGAGCGTGCCAGGATCGGACGGATCGAAGGCATTCGTAACCCGCAGGGCGACCTGCGATTGGCGCAAGGTCTTTGCCGCATTGGGGTGAATGGCTTCCATCCCCATATTGGAAAGCTGATCTGCCACATCATAATTTGTGTGGCCAAGCTTGCGAACCGAATCTATTCCAACCAACGCTGGGTCGGCAGAAGAGAGATGAAATTCCTTGTGAATGATCGCTTCTTCTGCGCCAGTATAGGCGGCGATGTTGGAAAAAGTGACTTCAGAATAGCCGCGATCATATTCGCGCATCAAGCCCTCGCGGCATTGCGCATAGCCTGTCACGATGGGCAGTTCCGACGTCAGATCCACATCCTTGAAAGCGCCAGCAATGCGCTCCTGCAAACTCCATTCGGTTTCGTCACGCCAGCCGCTGAGATCGATAAAGCGCGCATTGACCCCGGCGCGTTTGAGCATCAGCGTTGTCACATAAGCGGAATGGGCTTCCCCCAGACCGGAGAGCAGCTCACGCACGATCATCATCTGGTTGGAAAGCCTGAAATGCCCGTAAGAGCAAAGGCGTCTTAGATCGAACAGGCAATTGCGCGCGCCCTCGATCCGATCTCGCACGAAATTCTCGGCCAGAGTGCGATCTGCGGAATTGTGCAAGACCGCATTGTGCTGTTCTGCCATGGCTGCGCCGACGCGGGTTAAGGCATCCAGCCAGCTGTGATCATTGTCGTCATTTGCAAAGAGCGCGTAAACACCCGGATCGCCGGTTTTCTTGTGCTCCAGCAGCAGGTTTGTGATCCCACCAAAGGCGGAAACGACAAAGATCCGGTGAAACAGCTCTTCCGCTGTACGATCACCTATGATCAGTGTATCGCGCAATTCATTGATGCGCGACATGGAGGTTCCGCCGATTTTCTCGACGGTGTGTTTTGGGAAGGTCAAATGATGTCATCCGACAGATGTCGGAGCCTTTCAAGCTGATTCCAGATCTTCTGCGGCGGCGTAGGAGCCATCTTCGCGATGCACTTCCTTGCCGGTCACAGGCGGGTTGAAGCAACAGGCCATGACCAGTTGTTCCTCTGCCCGCAGAATATGGCGGTCGTGTTGGTCCAGCGCATACATCACACCGGGTTTGATGGGGTGGGTTTCGCCGGTCGCAAGATCGGTGATCGAGCCGCTCCCCTGCATGCAAAAAACGCTCTCGAAATGGTTCTTATATTCGAACGTGTGCTCGGAGCCTGGTTCCAGAAAGGTGATATGGAAGGAAAAACCCATTCTGTCATTCGCCAAGAGCATGCGGATGCTGCTCCATTGGGCGTCTGATACCACGCGATCTGGTTGGCTTTTCAAAATCTCGTTGAGGTCGCGCACAATCATGCTGTTACTCCGCTGCGTATTTGTAAGTGCCCAGCACATTCTGTGCTGCGTCGATGAGAATATCCAAACCGGACAGAAGCATGTCGTCCGGTGTTGTCAGAGGAGCAAGGATCTTGACCACTTCATCCTCTGACCCTGAAGTTTCGATGATGAGCCCGTTTTGGAAGGCGCGGGCACAGATCTCTGCAGCCAGGTCACCACTCCCCACGTCAACGCCGCGCATCATGCCGCGTCCTTTCAGGCGTGCGCCCGGGATCATGTCGGCAATGGCCTGCAAACCCTGCTCGATCAGTTTTGCCCGACGCGCAATATCCTGTTCAAAGCGATTGTCGGACCAGAATTTTTCAATCGCGGCCCGCGCCGTGACAAAGGCATGTGTGTTGCCGCGAAAGGTGCCGTTATGTTCCGCCGGCCCCATGACATCATGCTCTGGTTTTACCAAGACAAGCCCCATTGGCAGGCCAAAGCCGGAGATGGACTTGGCCAAGGTGATGATGTCTGGAGAAATGCCGCTTTCTTCAAAGGAGAAAAAGCGCCCGGTGCGCCCGCATCCGGCTTGCACGTCATCAACGATCAACAATGCACCCGCCTTTTTGGCCATCTGCGCAATGCTGCGTAGCCACTCAGCGGAGGCCGCATTTAACCCGCCCTCGCCCTGAACCGTTTCAAGAATGATGGCTGC
Source organism: Cohaesibacter marisflavi (assembly GCF_963665895.2). NCBI lineage: Bacteria > Pseudomonadati > Pseudomonadota > Alphaproteobacteria > Hyphomicrobiales > Cohaesibacteraceae > Cohaesibacter > Cohaesibacter marisflavi. Next base: position 2,626,659 of record NZ_OY762534.1, read on the forward strand.
TGGCGCATCCATTCCCGAAGACTGATCAACAAGCATCGCTTCGATGAAGGCCGTTGTATCATTATGCTCCCCCACGAAACCATCAAAGGGCATGCGGGTGACGTTGTTTAACGGTACTCCGGATCCTTCGCGGTGATAGCCGTTGCCGGTTGCCGCCAGCGCGCCTTGAGTTACACCGTGGAACCCGTTGGTAAAGGCGATAATGTTGGAGCGCCCCGTGACCTTGCGCGCAATCTTCATCGCAGCTTCCACGGTGTTGGCACCTGTCGGCCCGGTGAACATGATTTTGTGCGCCATCTTGCGCGGGGTGAGAATATGCTTCTCGAACGTCTCAATGAAAGCGGCTTTGGTGTCCGTATGCATATCCAGACCATGGGCAATGCCATCAGCTTGAATATGGTCAATAAGGGCCTGTTTGAGGTCGGGGTCATTGTGACCGTAGTTCAGCGAAGAGCAGCCTGCGAGAAAGTCGATATAGCGTGTCCCGTCTTGATCGATCATCTCTGATCCGTTTGCAGAGGTGAAGACGGTGTCAAAGCCACGACAATAACTGCGCGCATCGGATTCGCGACGTGTAAAAATGTCCGTGTTAGCGGGTGTTGTAGACATAAGGTTTCCTTGGGGTTTCCTTGGCGTTCGAAAAATAAGAAGGGTGCGGTGATCAGGTTTGGCGAGCAGAAGGCTCAAGCCGCCAGCGCCGCACGTTCCGCCAGCCGGATCGTGACTAGATTTTCGGTATCGTGGCGATCCTGAAAATGCTGCAACTGGGTGTAATAGGGCTGGGAGTCCAGCTCGCAGCTCTGGTTTTTCGCGAATTTGCCAAACAAAGCCCAGGACGCCTCGTTGTCTTCTGTGATTGTTGTTTGCAGCTTGGTCACAGCCTCGCATTGCGGTCTGTCGATGATCGTCTGCAGCATCTTGCTCCCGAGTCCGAGACCGCGGGCCTTTTGCGCAACGGCGACCTGCCAGATAAACAACGTGTCCGGCTCATTGGGTAAGATATAAGCAGAGATCCAGCCAACGACCTCCCCGGACAACTCCGCCAACACACAGGTGTCCGCGAAATGATCACATTGCAGAAGATTGCAATACATCGAGTTTTCATCGAGTGGTCGGCAATTGCGAATGAGTTCCCAGATCTCGGCGCCATCCTCGGCGCAGGGAATGCGCAACAGGGGACGGGCGGGGTGAATCTGTTTAGCGGTATATTGCATGTGTAGTGAGCTCCTTTTCGCTTCGCATATCGAACTAACATAGCGGTCAATAAATTTCAACAATCAAAGCAATATAATTTCAAACTCGATCCAAAATGACAGAAATCAGCCAGAAATAAAGAGTTTCTGCACGAGAATTATCAATTATAGCTTTGATAATCAAATTAAATAAAATTTTGCTTTACCGAAGTAATCTGGCTATTATTCTCGCATTGAAACACCTTTGTGTTCTTCAACAATCATCAAATGGAGGCCACTTGGACCGCATCGACTCTAGCTTGATTGCCCTGAGACGGATTGTGCGCGCGACTGAATTGTTTGGTCGCGAAATCCGCCAGACCAGCGGCGTCACTCCCACCCAGTTTCGCGTTTTGCAAATTGTCTCCGAGCAAGGATATGCCACGGCCAAAGCTATTTCAGTGCGGATGCGTGTCTCGCAAGGCACGGTCACCTCTTTGGTTGACAAGCTGGTGCGTGACGGTGTGGCGGTGCGCGAGAAATCCACTCAGGATCGCCGACAGACGAACATCCTTCTCACAGATGCTGGACGCGCTGTGCTTCGCGATGCGCCGGACCCTTTGCAACAAACATTTGTGCGCAAGTTCGCTGCCATGGAGAATTGGGAGCAAGCCATGCTTGTGGCCAGTCTTGAGAGAGTGGCGGCTATGCTGAATGCTGAAGATATGGACGCATCACCAGTGTTGGATACCGGCGAGATAAGACCCACAGAATAAAACCAAGCAGCTTGGCTCGTGGCCGAGTTGCCATTGGCCACCACAACGTTGGCTAGACACGCACTTTCCTGAGTTGCCGAACCAAGACAGCAAGATGCATCTGCACTGTCCTTGCGGAATCAGGAGCGGTTGTTGCTCATGCTTGCCATGATCCGCGACACGTCTATCATGCGGTCGCGTGCCCGCTGCCGATCCTCACTCGCTGGCAGACGTGCGTCGAGCACCGCATCGAGCTGGTCCCGTGCGGCGTCCTGACTTAGTCCATCGAGGCTCAGGCCACACCGAAGCCATAGGCCATCGACGGCAGTCGTTAACACATCAGACATCAAATTTGCGTCCTGCTCTGGCAGAAGGCTGCGCAAGGGGCCGATAAGGTTCGAGCGCATTCTGGCATAGATCACCGTCTGGATGCGCTGGTACGACGTGATGTGAGGCACACCGGCGCAAAGCGAAATCCATGCATGAGCCACATCGGTCCGAAAGGACGTAGGGGAAAGATTGGTTTCCAGAACCGCATAGATGCGCTCCCATGGCGTTTTCGCTTCCCGCAGCAGAATGATCGCTTCCTTGCACAAGACCGCATTGGCATAGCGCAGCGCGGCAGACAATAGAGCTTCCTTGCTTTGGTAATAGTGCAGAACATTGGCTTTCGAAGCGCCAGCTTCTTCTGCTACGCGCGACAGCGACGTTCCCTGAAGGCCATGCTTCATCAAGGTGCGATAAGCGGCGGCTGCATATTCTGCCCGCCTTATCTGAGAAATGTTCCTTCGCCCCATTGCCCCCCTCCAGTTAGCCCGATCTGATACGGCTTTTCTTCTAGAATAGGTTGACTCTATGGTCAATCTATTAGATTTTAGATCGTAAATTGACCAAATGATTTATTTATAACCCAAGAGAATCATAAATTATGAAATCGCTTCTTTCCACCACATGTGCCCTTCTTTTTTCCGCAGCACTTCCCGCTCAAGCCGATTGCAATCTGGTGCGTCTTGCCGAACCGGGCTGGACCGATCTGGCGCTCACATCCGCAATCACGCAGGTCCTGATCGAAGGAATGGGTCACAAGACAGAGAGCAAGATCCTCGGCATTCCCGTGATCTATGAATCCATGAAGCGCAAGGATCTGGATGTCTTCATGGGATATTGGGATCCGGCGATGGAAACCTATTTCAATGCCTATCGTGATAGCGGAGAAATCGAAACCATCCATACCAATCTGGAAGGCGCCAAATTTACATGGGCCGTTCCCTCCTACGTATATGACGCGGGGGTTCACTCTTTTGCAGACCTTGCCAAACACGCGGATGAATTCGACGAAAAAGTTTATGGCATTGAGCCGGGCTCGAACGATATCATGCTCGACATTGTCGCCAAGAACGAATTTGGGCTGGGAGACTGGAAGGTTGTCGAAAGCTCGGAACAGGGCATGCTGTCTCAGGTTGCGCGTGAGATAAAGCGCGAGAAGTGGATCGTGTTCCTTGGCTGGGCACCGCATCCCATGAACACGGCCTTTGATCTGAAATATCTTGAAGGGGGCGATGCCTATTACGGCCCGAACTTTGGCGGGGCGACCGTCCATACGCAAGTGCGCAAAGGCTATCAAAAAGAATGCCCACAGATTGGCAAACTGCTTGATCAGCTCACCTTCACTGTGTCCATGGAAAGCGAGGGCATGGGCTATATTCTGGACGACAAGATGAGCGCTATGGATGCCGCACGCAAAGTCATCGCCAACCACCCTGATATGCTTGATACATGGTTGGAAGGGATTTCCACGACGGATGGCAGCCCGGCTCTCGCCGCAGTCAACGCAGATCTCGGACTTAACCCCAAACCATGACGAGCACGGATCTTTACGCCAAGTTGGGTGACATCCGAATGTGCTACAGGCAAGACGGGTCTTCGGATGCGCCCGCCCTCATCTTGATACCTGGCCTCGGCATGCAGTTGATCGAATGGCCTTCAGCCCTTGTCGAGGCGCTTTCACAGGACCATAGAGTCATTCGCTTGGACAATCGGGATTGCGGCCTTTCAAGCCGATGCGGCGGGCCATTTTCGGCGATTCCGTCCGGCTTCTCCTGGAAAGGAAGTGCATTAGAACAGGCACCCTATGACCTGACAGATATGGCGGATGACGTCATTGCATTGGCCAATCATCTGCAACTGAAACAATTTGGCTGTATCGGCTTTTCCATGGGAGGCATGATCGCGCAGATTGTCGCAACAAAGGCTGACGATCGGGTGCGATCTCTTGTGTCAATCAGCAGCACGGGAGGTGAAAGTGTGATTTCCGCCGAGCCTGAAGCCTTGAGGCAGATGGAAAGCTTTTTCTTTCCTTTCGCCACGGCGATGGAAGCATCGGAGGTGATCCGATCGAGCAATGACTATTTTTCGCGCGGCGCATTGCCCCGCGATAGCGCGCAGAGTATCAGGCTGGCCCATGCGCTTGTTGAGCGCGCCCAAGATGAAGGCGGCTATCTGCGACAGGCCTGGGCCATGACGGCCACTGCGGCTTGGAGGGACGGATTGGCAAAGCTATTGGTTCGGGCTCTCTTTCTTCACGGAGACAAAGATCCATGTATCAAGGCAACATCTGCCCAACAGATGGCAGGCGATATGCCTCAGGCCAGTTGCACGATCTGTACTGAGCTCGGGCATTGGATTGATGACCAGATTTGCGCGCAAATTGTGAGCTGGATAAAAGAGACTGACCTCGCAATATCTCGATGTAGCGCCTGATCCATCATTGCGAGAATACTTCCTGCACCGGGCCAAGAAGATGGTTCGCAATCTTTTTGCATTATTATGCTAAGAGAGTTGTCAGGTGGCATGAAACCCTAAAATTGGGGCCATCAATGAATTCATGAAAAATCTTGGCACCCAATATGGCCCCACTCGGGTCGCATATGGTGAAATCGCCTGACACACTCCGAGAAACCTGAGACCTAAAAACCCCATAATTCCAAAGACTTGTTGACATAAGTGGGACGGGCTAGGAAAAATGATGGTGCCCCGAGGCGGATGTCATTTTCAGAACTGTAACCCATTGAAATTTCGATATAAAAATTTTGCAACCAAAAATTTCATGCCTGTGGATGGCACCGTTTTGGGCACTAGACCTTAGGCTAGGTCAGGCTCGCTTCCAGCTCAACCTGAAAATTTCGGCTCAACGTCTTCCGATCGGCGGATTCGGAATGCGAACGTCTTTCTCCATTCTATCCGATAGCCCGAGATAGGAACAAATCACATTTTTCTTGCATCATCCCGTTCGGGATGTTTTTCGTCACATCAACACTCTGATGGCACCCGTCGTCCCGTTCGGGTCTTTTTCGTGCATTTTTAACTGAGTTGTGCTAAATTCGTCCCGAAAGGGATGATCATGGCCAACATAGATAGTTCTCAAGATCTTGGAGCGCTCATTCGCGAAGAGCGCAAACGGCAGGCGCTGACACAGGAACAGCTGGCTGCCCTTTCGGGGGTCGGCGTACGCTTTGTGCGTGAGCTGGAGCATGGCAAGGAAAGCTGTCGGGTGGGACTGGCGCTCACAGTCATGCAGACCCTTGGCCTCACCTTCACGGTCAACAACCGGGAGGATGACGCATGAGCCGCACTCTTGATGTCTATTTGCGCGAGAGTTTGGCAGGTTCCCTAATTCAGATGGATGATGGGCAACTCTGCTTCTTCTATGATCCTGACTACCTGTCTTCCAACGGAGCCGCTCTTTCAGTCTCAATGCCCCTGCAAGAGGTCCCCTACCCTGATGCGGTAGCCCGACCTTTCTTTTCCGGACTGCTACCAGATGAGCGCGCGCGCAAAAGGCTCGCTGCCGCCCTCGGCGTCTCGCAGCAGAATTCCTTTGGGCTACTGGAAATCATCGGTGGTGAATGCGCTGGTGCCCTCTCGCTCTTGCCACAGGGATCAGAACCTCCGGACTTTAGGTCTCAGGATATCGAGCCACTGGACGAGAAACGCCTGAGCCAGATCCTTGATCTGTTGCGGGAGCGCCCTTTGCTCGGAGGAGAGGAAGGTGTACGTCTGTCTCTTGCCGGTGCACAAGACAAGCTGGCGGTATGCGTGACCGGAGGTCAAATCTCGCTCCCCAAAGCCGGCAAGCCGACGACCCATATCCTCAAGCCCTTCATTGAAGGGCTGGATGGCACGGTTGAGAATGAGCTCTTCTGCATGCGTCTCGCAAACCGCATCGGGCTGCAGGCTCCACATGTCATCAAATCGTCAGCAGGAGACACCGACTTCATTCTGGTGGAACGCTATGACCGCATACAGCAAGCGGACGGCTCCATTGCCAAACTGCATCAGGAAGACTTCTGTCAGGCTCTCAGCGTGCCGCCCGAACTCAAATATGAAGAAGAAGGTGGACCGGGGATCGCACAGTCGGCTGGTTTGATCCAGAAACACACGCGTCGCCCTGCCGCTGACAGGCTAGCCTTCCAGCGCATGGTGATGTTTCACTATATGGTCGGAAACGCAGATGCACATGGCAAGAATTTCTCTTTGCTCTATCACGCCAGCACACCGGATCTAGCCCCCCTCTATGATGTGGTTTGCACCGCGGCCTATCCACGTCTCACCAAGAAACTAGCCATGCAGATCGGCGGGCGAGGTCTTGCCGACACGATCATGCTTGAACAATGGTACACACTTGCTGCTCCAACCAAGGCCGCCCAAAGAGTGCTCCGCACCGAGTTGGCCACAATGGCCAGCAGGATCGAAGCAGAAGCCGATGCTCTGCTCGACGAGTTGCACGCTGAAGACCTGTTTCACCCGATCCTGAAGACCGTCAGGACAATCATTGGCACCCGTGTCAAACTTGTGAGAGACCAACTCGAGAAGGCATGAGAAAGGCCCCGGCGATTGCCACAGCATCCTTGCGACTGAAGTAACGCGGAGGATGGAAAGGAGTGGCTTTGTTGCTTCGCGAGGAATGTCGGCTCGCCGACATGGGAAGAAAGCCCATCCGAACCATTGCGGCCTAGACGACCGAGGCATAAGCCGATCTTCGGCCAGATCGGGCTGATCCTCCCCCACTGAGTTGGTCCACCGTTATAGTTCGGGAAACGGAGGATTCGCTATGGCGAACAAACGCCCCAAACCAGAAGAAATTGTCACGAAGTTACGGCAGGTTGAGATCTTGACGGATTAGGGGGAACCTTAAAGTTGATTCCATCTAAAGCCCAAAAGAGGCGAGAAACTCCTCCAAAAGCGTCAATTCTTCTTAGATTACCTCAAGCGCAACCTTGGCTTTGAAATCAGCAAGGTAGCGTTTTCTCTTCGTCATTTCGGATCTTCTTTCTCATCAGAAAATCCACCTTAACACTTGGTCCGAATTTCTAGGACCAGCTCTCCGTTCTCTAGGGAAGCCACATCGTCAATTATGAAGATATGATCTTCCCGGATACAAACTAAGAAGCCTTTCCCACTTTGAGCCACGGGTGGAAATGCCAAGTAATGGCAAGCCTGAACAAGTAGGATTGCCCATAAGTGGCGCTATTTTCTATTTGGCGATGAACAGACAAGCAGCTTAACCCCGTTCAACTCCAACTGCATGCGAATGTCTGCCGGAGGCTGGGAATCTGTAAACAGAGCAGAAATATTCTTGATATGGCCCATTTCAACAGTCGCTGTTGTGCTGAATTTGGTCGAATCCGCAGCAATGAAAACCTTACGTGCGGTTTTCATCATGCTTTGCACCATGATCACTTCATTGAATTCATAATCAAGCAAGGTACCATCGCTATCGATCGAGCCGCAGCTGGTGATCAGGTAATCAACGCGGAAATGGTTGATAAAATCAAGAGCCGTCGAGCCCAGTATGCCGCCGTTGGTACTGCGCAGCTTACCGCAAGGAACCATGACATTAAAGTCAGGGTTTTGATAGAGTACGTTTGCAACACGCAAGCTATTGGTGATCACCTGTAACCCACGCTTCTGCAACAGATGCTTCGCAATGGTCTCAGTAGTGGTGCCAATGGAAACGAAGATGGAACTGTTATCAGGAATCTGGGCCGCAATAGCTTCTCCAATGGCTTCTTTTTCTTCGGTTTCGGAAGTCTGCCGGACGGAATAGTCCAAGTTGACAACGCTGGAATTGCGCGCGGCCCCCCCATGGTGCCGGATGAGTAGCTTTTGATCGCTGAGTTTCTTAATATCGCGCCGGATTGTTTGCGCAGAAACGTCGAGCAGCTCCGTCAATTCCTCTACGCTGATATAACCCCGTTCATTGACTTCCCTTAGAAGCTTGTCCTGGCGGGGGGTCCCAACAATGACGGCGTCTGACATGTGGCTTTATTCCTGTTCTTGCAAATCAGATTCATTCCCGACCCTTCGCTTCATCGGAAATGACCTCTTTATATGTTCATTGTTATAGGGCGGCGTCCCTATTGGCTGGCAGCCAGAAAGGCATTCACGGTTTCCAGATCAGGAATGCCTTCTCGCCCTCCATATTTTGTACATTTCAGCGCAGCAACGGCGCTGGCAAACCGCACGGTTTGCGACGTTTCCATACTCTTGGCCAGAGCGAATGCAAAGGCCCCGTGGAAAACATCTCCGGCCCCGGTTGTATCCAATACATCCACTTTGAAGCCGGAAGCATGCCGGATATCCCCATCTTCCAACCAGTAGCAGCCATTCGCTCCTGCTGTCACATAGACTTTACCATCGGTTCTAGTCTGAGCAAGGCGCAATCCACTCAAAAGATCATCTGTTTGTGCGAATTTCGCCAATCCCGGTTCGGAAAACGCCACATGATCGGCCAAACCGACCAGATCTGAAATGTCCTGCGGCGTGACGTCGGCATCCAGCACACTGGGAACAGAAGCATTTTTAGCCATTTTCAGAGCATATGCAGCCCCGTCGTGCCAGCGCACATCGCACAGAACGGCTTGGAACTTTGCGAAATCAACAGTCTGCATCCATGTTGGATCTGTGCTTAGGGTTTCATCCTGGTAGTTAATGATCATCCTCTCCCCCTCATCATCAACAAGGATGGCAGAGAAGGATGAGGTGGCATCTTGTACTTCACGGGTGAAGCGATGCCCGACACCATAATGATCGAATTCACGTATGATTGCCTGCGCCACATCGTCAGAACCAACCCGGCCAAGAAATTCAACCGGAAGTCCAAGTCGAGCCACGGCAACTGCGGCTGTTGCCGCCGGTCCACCTCCAATTTCGAAATAATCCTTAGCAACAAACTTGCCACCATTGGAGGGGAGTTTTTCAACGCGGAATACGCGGTCGAGAACGGTAATACCGACGCATGCAACGGTCATGCTTTTTTCCTTGTGTTTGCAACGCGCTGAAGGCGCTTGTCTTCTGAGCTTGGCGTTCTATCTCCAAAATATCACCAAAAACGACCACAAAACAACTAATATGTGTTGTAATTTGTCTATTTTTATTGCAAATGTTGTATTACGATCAAATTCGCTCAAATGGGAGGTCTGAATGACGACAGTCGGTTTTATCGGTCTGGGGCAGATGGGCGCCGCAATGGCAGCCAATCTGATCAAGGGGGGCAATCAGCTCAAGGTTTTCGACATCAACAAGGATGCAGTAGACAATTTGGCCGCGCAAGGGGCTATTGCATGCTCTTCTGCCGCAGAGGCTGTCAGCGATGTAGGATTTGTCATCACCATGCTGCCCAATGGCGCACTGGTGCGTGATGTATTGTTGGGAGGCGGAGGCGTTGCGGCAGCCATGCCCAAGGATGCATTGGTTATTGATATGTCGACCATTCATCCACTGGAGACAGATGCCCTTATCAAAGACCTCGCCGTCCAAGACATTGAAATGATGGAAGCGCCGGTGGGGCGCACGTCCGATCATGCCGTTGCAGGCACCCTGCTTATTCTGGCTGGCGGCACAAAGGACCAGATCGCGCGCGCGCAACCTTTGTTCGACTTGATGGGCTCGGAAACCGTGGATGCTGGCGGGCCGGGCAAAGGCATTCGCGTCAAGATCATCAATAACTATATGAGCATTGCGCTCAATGCCCTTTCGGCTGAAGCAATTGCCCTTTCCGAGAAGATCGGCCTCGAGTTCGACACCGCCATGTCTGTCATGAGCGGCACACCAGCTGGCAAAGGTCATTTCACAACAACATGGCCCAACAAGGTGCTGGCTGGCGACCTCTCTCCTGCCTTTATGATCGACTTGGCACACAAGGATCTGGGCATCGCACTTGATCTGGCCAATCAGGTGGGCGTGCCCATGCCGATGGGAGCTGCTTCACGAGAGCTCTACAATATCAGCCGCGTTTCCGGACGTGGGCGTCAGGACTGGACCGCGGTTCTGGAACAAGTGCGCGATCTGTCCGGCCTTGAAACCAAGGCATAACAGGACAGGCACGGGAGGACTATCATGAAAAAGACTATAGAAAACTACGGCGCGGTGGACGGCAAACGGGTCGATCTCATCACACTGAGCAACAAGGGTGGCATGACCGTTCGTGTCACCAACTATGGCTGCATCGTTACCAGCATCGAGGTCCCGGATAAAAATGGCACCTTGGCAGATGTGGTGCTTGGCTACGAATCTCTTGAGCGCTATCTAAGTGGTCACCCCTTCTTTGGTGCGATCGCCGGACGCTTTGCCAACCGCATCAAGGATGGCCAATTCGCAATCGACGGCCAAAGCTATGAACTTGAAACCAACGAAGCCCCTACGGGCCAGCATTTGCATGGCGGTTCCAAGGGCTTTGACAAATATGTCTGGGGCTATGACCTTGAGGAAAGCGAAGACGCGATCCTCATTCACTTCCATCGGGTCTCGCCCGACGGTGAATCCGGCTATCCGGGCACCATGCAGGTCACCCACACCATAGGCCTTAGCGAAGACAATGCCCTTTGCTATGATTTCACGGCAAGTTGTGATCAGCCAACCATCGTCAATCTGGTCAATCACAGTTATTACAATCTGGCAGGTCATGATAGCGGCAGCGTCGCGGATCATGAATTGACGCTCTATTCCGATTTCTACACACCTGTTTCAGACACTATGATCCCCACCGGCGAAATCCGATTGGTTGAGGGCACTGGACTTGATTTCCGCAATCCGACGGTGATTGGCACCAACATGAAGAAAGTGGATGCAGGCGGAATTGACAATAATTTCATCCTCAGTGACAAACAAACCGAAGGCCCCTACACGCTCGCCGCTGATCTCTACGAACCCAAGTCTGGTCGCTCTATGACTGTGCTCACCACGCAGCCTGCGATTCAGTTCTACAATGCCTTCAAGCTTTCCAACAAGGAATGGATCGGGCGCAACGGGTTCAAATATGAAGCATTTGGGGGCCTTTGCCTTGAGACCCAAGGTTTCCCCGACGCTCCGAACCAGCCGCACTTCCCCAGTGCGGTTCTCAAACCCGGTGAAGTTTATCATCATCGCACCCTTCACCGGTTCGGCACCCGCTAAGCCACCTATCCCCCGAGAGGCCAGAGGTCATTTTGCAGCAGCATGATCTCTGGTCACCTTTTGGCAGGACCCTCCCCATGATCATGGAAATTATCGTCGTATCGGCTATCATCGCGCTGGGTAGCTTTACGCAAGGTCTGACCGGCTTCGGATTGGCACTCGTCAGCGTGCCACTTCTCTCCATGGCGGTCGATGTCAAGGCGGCGGTGCCAATCGCAGGCATCTTCGGCTGGCTGGTTACTTTTCCGCTGGTTTGGAAAATGCGCAAGAATGTGCAATGGAAAAGTGGTTTGATTCTGTTTGTCGGATCGCTTCCAGGCTCCTTCCTTGGTGCGGATTTGCTCAAGCGGTTGCCGGGAGAGGCAATTCTGATCACGATGGGCGTCGTGCTGATCCTCTCCAGCCTTTATTCCCTCTTCTCCCGTGCGCCCCTTTTCAAAAAGACGTCGCCCCCCATCACACTGGGAACCGGATTCTTCTCCGGTGCCTTGGGCGCCAGTGTTGGAGAACCCGGCCCACCTGTGATTGCCTACACATCAATGCAGCCATGGAGTGCCCATGAGGTTAAATCGACTCTGGTGTTCTTCTTCATGCTGCAGATGGTCGGGGCCATCGCTGGTTTCTGGACCAAGGGGCTTCTGGATGCCTATGTACTAGAGCGTGTGGCCTATGCCTTTCCTGCCTTTATCGTGGGCATGAGCCTTGGCATGTTCGCCTATCACCTGCTGCACACATACAAGATCAACTATCACGGCATCATCCATTCGTTGCTTTTGATCATTGGGGTCATGCTCGTGGTGAAAAATTTCCATATTTTGTAGGTTTCATGCAGTAATTTGTGTAATAGTGTTGCTTTTCACCCAATTATCCGTCAGAACACTTTCGGAAACGATCAAAACTTGGTAACCTGCACATAGAGAAACATGAAATATGACATTGGCAGCCAATAAGATCCCAGACAGCTGTCGCGGCGCATTTTTTCGAAGAGATGCGTAACAAGAGGTAACAGAATGGCCTATATTTCCGGTACAAAACTGATCGAACGCGCCTGGAAAGACGGATATGCGATCGGCGCCTTCAGTGTACACAACGCCGAGACAACACGAGCGATTCTCAAGGCGGCCGAAGAAGAGCAGGCCCCCATCATGGTGATGATCGGACAAAAAGTGATCAACACCATGGGGCTGGATGAAATGAAGGCCATTGTGGATGCCTTCATGACAAACATCACGGCTCCAGTAGCTATCCATCTCGATCATAGCCGCCAGTTTCCGCAAACCATGGCTGCGGCGCGCGTCGGTTTCCATTCCCTCATGTTTGATGGGTCCGGCCTTGAATTTGACGAAAACTGCCGCATCACCAAAATAGTGACAGAAGTTGCGCATGCTCTGAATATTGGCTGTGAAGGTGAAATCGGCAAGATTGGCGGTGTGGAAGATGACATCGCCGTGGATGAAGCAGATGCAATGATCACCACGGTTGCCGAGGCACAGGAATTTGTTGACCGCACCAACCTCGACTATTTGGCCATTTCCATTGGCACTGCGCATGGTATGTACAAAGCAGAACCCAAGTTGGCCTTTGACCGTATCAGGGAAATCAAGGAAATCGTGCAGAAACCCTTGGTGATGCATGGCGGTTCGGGTGTGCCGGACGAGCAGGTCGAGCGCGCAATAAAACTGGGTATCGCCAAGGTCAATGTAGACACTGAGCTGCGCCAGGCCTTCACCTATGGCGCTCAGGCCTATTGGAAAGAGAGTCCAGAAGACTTTGTTCTGGCCGACTCTCTTGGGGCTGCTGAAACCATCATGAAAGAAAAGGTGAAAGAGAAAATTCGCCTGTTTGGTTCCAGTGGAAAAGCTTCTGATTTTTAAATTGGACCTCGTTCTCCCGCGAGTTTTTTCCTCCACTATAGCTGGACCATACCTCGCCCTGACCCATTTACGGGTCAGGGTTTTTGTTGTTGGGCGTTCTTGCTTCTCCCGCACGTCCTCCGTTTAATACCAATAATGTCGATTACTTTTGCCAACGTTGGATGAGTTCAGGATAGGCATTGCAAGCAAAAGGCCCAGGCAAACAAACCCCTCTGCGCACCAAGAGCGCAGAGGGGTTTAACATTTGGCTCACCATGCAGCCGGTGAGAATTGCCCGAACGCCGCTCAACCGTGAGGGTACCGACTCCTGCTAAAGCAGATCTTCAGCTGCATCCTGGATCTTGGCAAACAGCACTGTGTCTGCGCTTGACGCTCTATAGAAAACTGCGGGCTTCCCGATGGGAGCCTCCACTTCAACCCAGCCACCCTGATAATGCTCACCGCTCCAGATATGAATCCACTGATCAGGAGGCAAATAGAGTTTGCGCTGCCTTACGCCCCGCTCATAAACCGGTGCGACAAGCAGATCGCGGCCAAACAGATATTCATACATGATCTCATAAGACAGGGCATCACCTTCATAATGCATGAAGAGCGGGCGCTGAACCGGCATACCCGTTAAGGCATTCTCTTTAACTGCGGCCTTTATGTAGGGCTTCAGATGAGTGAAAATCCGCGTCATGCGGGCCAGATGGCAAAGGGTTTCGGTGTCCGTATCAAACTGGTGATTGTCTGCAGGTCGGTTGCCTTCATGGGTGCGCATCATAGGCGTGAAGGCGGCCATTTCCGCCCAGCGCATGAACAATTCCCGATCCCGCTTCATGCCGTGCAAAGTGGTATAGCCGCCAATGTCCGAATGATGGATGCCATTGCCCAGAAGACCTGAAGAGAGCGCTCCATTGATCACTGAGGGCATACCGTCGTCGATATTCCAGTTTACGCATTGATCGCCCGCCCATAGGGTGTGGCAATAGCGCTGAATACCTGTGTAGCCTGCGCGCATAAAAAACAGGATATCATCGGTCTTGCCGGCTTCCTCAATGGCTTCATGGTTGATCTTGGCCCAGCGACGTGGCCAGTCATTATGTTCGATCTCGGCGGATTTGCCATTGGCAAGAGTGCAGTCGGTGGGCAGATATTCCCCGAAATCCGCCATCCAGCCATCAAGGCCGAAATCGATCATGTTGGTCTTGATAACGCCTTTATACCATTCACAGGCCGCAGGATTGGTGAAATCCACCACGCCACAATAGAATTCGCCAAAGTCGACCACATATTTGGAGCCGTCCTGGCGGGTTGCCAGATAGCCCTTGCTGGCAGCCTCTTGATAAAGCGGAAAGTCTTCGAGCACATAGGGATTGATATAGCCAAGAAAGCGAATGCCCTCGCGCTTCAACGCATGGATCTTGCTGTCTAGCTCAGGGTATAGATCCGGATTCCACTGCCAGTCCCATTGCAGGCGTTTGCCAAAGGACGTGATCTTGACGCCCTGCCAATCCTGACACCATGCGCCAGCCACCTTGATGCCAGCGGCCTTGGCCTTGTGCAATTTCTCTAGAGTGGTTTCGGTGCCTCCCTGAATGCCCAGAATGACCCCGTCATGAACCCAGTCAGGCATCTCGGGCTGGGTGCCGAATAGACCGTAAATATTATGCACCAGAGCCGGAAAGCTCTGCTCGCAATCAAAGAGCAGATAGTCGGGAATGGCCCAGCACTGCAATTCATGAAAGTCTGAGTGACGGAAGTCGAAATCGGCATAGGCCGTGGTTTGCAGATGCACGAAATAGCGGTCGCTTGAAACAAAGGTCGGCTGCGGATAGTTGGTGTTGTAGTAATCGCCCCCTGCCCGGTCTTTGACATCAGCCTGCCAGGTGATGTAACTGGCCTTATTGCGCCCCACGCCGGGCTCGGACGTCCAGAGCGGAAAGTTGTGACCTCTGAGATTGAAATAGGTGAGCTGTTCGCCGCAGCCGTAAATCTTTTCATCTTTGCTGGCGTCAAGCCTGATCCAGACCCTGTTGAGGCCTTCCTTGGCATCATGAAACCCAATTTTAAGGCGGCCTTGCGGCGTTTCCTCGGCACAGAGCGTGATCTGGAGTTCCCCTTCATAGTGGAACTCAACACGAACAGCCTGTCCATCGCCTTTTATTACGAAACAGCGTAAGGCAATCCGTTCGCTCACATAATCCTTGATATCGAAATTGCCGCGATACATGTCATAGGTCGCGTTCCCAGTTCCAACGAAAAGAATGGGGGAGCTATGAGAATGTCGGAGCACGATCTGCTCTTTGTGCGAGAGTATAAAGCCGGTCTCGGATCTTTCGAATTTCATGTGATTGTCCCTCGATCTACTCTTGTCAATGCTGATGGCAATCAGAATTAAGAAGGGTAGACCGCTGTGCGGTGTTGAAAGAGTGGCTGTTTTTCAGATTTGGGAAGATGGAGGGGAAACACGCCCCCTCCAAGAGTGTCAAAGGCGACTATTTGGATGCCTTGGTGAAATCTTCGTCCAGCTTGGCTTCGCACGATTTGATTTCATTTTCAAAGCGATCCAGCCATTCCTTGCCGGGCTCACCGACTTGATCGATAAAGAAGTCTCTGACCGGGGCGGTCGCATCCTGGAAGGCTTTCTTTTCCTCAGCGGTCGGCGTGTAAACCGTGCCGCCAGCCTTACGGAAGGTTTCGTAAGCATCAAATTCCTTCCATTTGGGATAGACGCGCAGGAACTGGTTCTGTGCGGCAACACCATCAATGATAACGCGCTTGAGGTCATCGGGGAAGGATTCAAAGCGATCATTATTCATGACCCAAACACCGCCCATATAGGCGTGGCCGTCCAAAATAATGTAGTTCAGACTTTCCTCGAATTTCATGGTCGTTATATCGACGATGCCATTCTTGGTGCCGTCAACAACGCCGGTCGAGAGAGCGGTATAAACTTCCGGCCATGAGATCGGCGTCGGAGCACCTCCAAGGGATTTGACCAATTCCTGCTGGGTTGGCGCAGGAACTGTACGGATTTTCAGTCCTTTGACATCTTCAGGGGATTTGATCTGCTTGTTGGTGGTGGCAAAATTACGCCATCCGCCCGAGTTGGAAACCATCATCAGGCGCAAATTGTCGGTTTCCTCAAGCAAATTGTCGCGCACATCAGAGAGGAAATCTTCGTTATCATAAACGCACTCGGCCACTCGGTCGTTGGGTAGCATGTAGGGCAGATCAAACGCCCCAACAGGTGCCCAATAGTTGGCCAGTTCCGGAATGGTGGTCTGGAAATAATCAAAGATGCCAGACTGCACGCCAGAGAGGCATTCACGAGCAGTGCCGCAAAGCTGTCCACTTGGATAGATGTCGACTTCGATCGCACCGTTGGAATGGTTTTCGACGAAGTTCTTGAACACCAGAAGCGATTGATGATTGTAGCTATCGATATTGGTCACATGTGGGACCGTCAGTTTGTAGTCTGCGGCCTGCGCTGTGGCAGAAAGCAGACCGGCGGTCAGCAGGGACAGACCAAGTGCTTTGATATTCATATGTTACCTCCACTGGTAAACGTTTCGCCGACAGAGCTTCCTCTTTTCACTGCCGGCCTCCTCCATAAGCCCGCTCACATCATTCCAAGCAGTTTCGGCAAGCCAATAACGAGTGACGGGAAGAACGAAATCATGAAAATCACCACAGCTTCCGCTAAAAGGAACGGGATGATCGCTTTTGAAATTTTCTGCAATGGCACACCGGATACGCCGGAGGCCACGAAGAGCACCAGCCCCATCGGCGGTGTTGCCAGCCCGATGGACAGATTGACCACCATGACAACGCCGAAATGGATCGGGTCAATGCCCACATTGGTCATGATAGGAGCCAGAATAGGCGCAAAGATCAGGATCGCAGGTCCTGCATCCAGGAACATGCCAACAAAGAACAAGAAGATATTCATGATGAAGAACAACAGGTAGGGGTTGTCCGTCACCGAATAAAAGAATTTCGTGATATGTTCCGCCACACCGGACAGAGAAATCGCGGATGCAAAGCCGCTTGCCGCAGCCACGATGATCAGAATTGCGCCTGCATTGATACCGATGCGCACGAACATCGGGAATACATCCTTGAGCTTTAGGATGCGCATGATGAAGACCGACAGAATGAAGGCATAGAAGACAGCTACAGCTGCGGCTTCGGTTGGCGTGAAGATACCGCCATAAATACCACCTAAAATGATAACCGGGGTCAGCAATGGCAGGATTGCCGCCTTGAATGCAGCGCTGCGCTCGGCGCGCGGGGCGCGTTCGAACTGTTCAACGGCGGGATATTTCTGGATCTGCCAGCGATTGATGAGCATCAATGCAAAACAAAGGATCAAGCCGGGCACAATGCCAGACATGAACATGGCAGCAACCGAAGTGTTCATCACAAAGGCATAGATCAACATGATGCCACTGGGGGGGATTATAGTCCCCAGCACGGTCGCCGCTGCGGTAATGGCTGCTGCATAAGTCCGGTCGTACTTAAAGCGCTCCATTTCCGGAATCATCATGTTGCCGATAGCGGAAGTGGCGGCCACGGAAGAGCCCGTAAGAGCACCAAACAGGGTCGCGGAGATGATCACCACATGGCCGAGCCCCCCACGCATATGCTGCACCATCTTCTGCGAAAAACTAATGATGCGCGTGGTGATGCCACCATTGACCATGAACTCGCCTGCCAGCATGAAGAAGGGTAGCGCGAGAAGTAGGAAATTGTCCAAACCAGCATAGAGCCGCTGATAGAGTAGGTTCATGAACAGCACCTTGTCGGCTTGCAACAAGGCGATGGCCGGGGAGAGCCCGAGCGCAAAGAGAACTGGAACGCCGATAACCAGAAGGATCAGGAAATAAACGGCAAAGATCGGAGAAACCATAACTATTTTCCTCGTTTACGTCCTCGCCCGTCAGGCTTTGGGCGCATCATCGGCTGGTATGAAGTGAAAAAACTGGCGCAGCTCGGAAACGATTTTCTGCAATGCCGAAAGCAGCGTGATAGCCATGAGAAGAGGCGGCGCGATATAGATGACATTCATCTTTATCGGCAAGCTGTCTGCATGACTGGTGCCGCGCAGGAAGAAGTCGTAGCCAAACTTGATCCAGACCAGAAATGTGAGGATAGCGAGAATATGGATCACGACCATCAACAGATGCCGAATCCGCGTGCCATGCAAAGCATCGAGCAGGAAAGTCATGGCAATATTCTTGTCCTGCAGATAGATTAGCGGCAGGCACAGATAGGTCATGTAGATCATCAGAAAGCGCGAGGCTTCATCGGTCCAGCTCAATGGCATATTCAGGATATAGCGGAAAAGCACCTGTAGCAGCACAATGACGGTCATGATGACCAGCATGATGCCCCCGACCCAACTGCCGAACTTACCCAAAGGCGCATTGATGGCATTGAGGCCCTTTTCAATTGTTGCCAACATTATTTTCATTCCTGTTTGAAAAAATCCGTTCTGAAACGCATACCGACAGGGTTTGCCAGCATGCATTGGCAGTGTCAGGTCAGTTCAACCACTTCAATTCCAAGGCGTTTGGCAATCGCACGCAAAACCGGACGATGGTCGCCATAGGTCAGCGCAGTGTGGTGCTCAAGCCCTTCAGAGATCATACGATCAAGGAACTCCGCCACCGGAATATCCGGTTTGGCTGTTCCCGCTGTGCCTGAGAAGGCAAGCGGCGCTTTGATCATTTCGGCTCCGGCCAGAATGAGGCGCAGTTTTTCATGTCCCTGAGAGAAGCGGGCGACAGTGATGCGCCCGGGTTTGAGAGCAAATTCGGACAATAATGGCAATTTTCGGTTGGAATGGATCGTGCCTTGTACGGTCTGTTCTCTGTCGGCCATATCGATCGGAGCCTGCCCGCAATGCCAGAAAACGATGGTGTCGTCTTCAAGATTGACATCGACAAGGTCGGTATTGAAAACGCTGCCGCCAGAGGCATTTTGCAACACGACAGATGTCAACACGCCAAGCATGTCAGCTTCACAGCCTCCCGGCGTATGATCTTCATTGAGCAGAGCCAGCGCACCGCAGGCTGCACAGCCATATTCAGTAAAAAAGTCTGGCCAGCAGCGCACGGCCACACCCTTGTAACTCCTGTCATCAGCTTCCTGACGCAGCTTGGAATAGACCTTAAGGGTCTTGCGGGTTGCGTCCTGATCAAGCTCGGCAAGATTGGGGAAGTCCTTGGCGCGCCGTTCATAGGGAGCATCCGCGACAGAATCTGGTAGCTCTCTGACTTCGTTGATAAAATCAAGGATCGGGGTCTGATCTACTTCAACGCCGAATATCGCCTTGAGCTGTTCAGCGTTGAAATTGCAGGCATCAAATCCATCTGGATGATGCCCGACCAGCTTCATGCGTGCTCCCTGAAGATCATTGACCACTGCACCGGCACGCGCCAGCACCATGAGGCGGTCTCTTGCAGCGGCGCTATCGGGCGCATCATGGATATAATCGATGCTGAGATTGTTGCGACTCAATGCATGACTGGCCAGATTGACACCACAGAAAGAATTGAGGCGCAGACGACCACCGGTTCTCGCCTCAGGGAAGGACCACATGACCAGAAGCCCATCAACCTCCTTGCCCAGCTCAACCGTCATTGTAGCATCGGTGAATGTCACCTGTAGCAACAGCAGCATATCAAGCTTACGCTCTTTGAGGGCAGGCAGAGCGGCGAGTACAGCATCGGCATCAAATAGCAGTTCGGGCTTGCCAATCAGCTCAACATCCAGTTTTTCGAGATTTTTCCAAGCCTTGGCCAGAATTTCTTCTGCATAGGGAACATCAAAAGTCGGCCTGCCAAGAGCGACGACTCCGACGCATGGTCTTTCAACGGACATCTTATTCCTCCACAATTCTGATTTCCTCTCAGCAAGCGAAGCCTGGTCTTGACTTCGTCCTGCCGGATACCTCCATATCTGGAAATCAGAAATTTCGTTATCGATCACAATAAGGCGACAAACGATCATATACCATAGGTTATTATACGTATAAACGGCTATTTCACACAAAATAGATCAAATTTTGAAACATAAATGTTTATTATATTCCAATTATGATCAACTTTACCCTCTAAAAGGCAACCCAAAATGCTCTCCGACTTGAAAGCCGGCAGAGTATCGGGGCGCAGGAATATAATCCTGTGCTTGAGCGCCTGAACCGACAATGAATTCAGAAAAACTCAAAGCCTAACCGTAAATCAGGGGGGAGGAAGAGGGGAAGAGAAATCATCGGTGGTGAGGAAGGTGTGCGCCTGTCCCTCGCCGGTGCGCAGGATAAGTTGGCGGTATGCGTGATGGACGGTCAAATCTCGCTCCCCAGAGCCGGCAAGCCGACAACCCATATCCTCAAGCCCTCTATTGAAGGGCTGGATGGCACGGTTGAGAATAAACTCTTCTGCATGCGTCTTGCAAACCGCGTCGGGCTACAGGCTCCACATGTCATCAAATCGTCAGCAGGAAACACCGACTTAATTCTGGTGGAGCGCTATGACCGCGTTCAGCAAGCGGACGGCTCCATTGCCAAGCTGCATCAGGAAGACTTCTGTCAGGCTCTCAGCGTGCCGCCCGAACTCAAATATGAAGAAGAAGGTGGACCGGGGATCGCACAGTCGGCTGGTTTGATCCAGAAACACACGCGTCGCCCTGCCGCTGAAAGGCTCGCTTTCCAGCGGATGGTGATGTTTCATTATATGGTCGGCAACGCAGATGCACATGGCAAGAATTTCTCTTTGCTCTATCACGCCAGCACACCGGATCTAGCCCCCCTCTATGATGTGGTTTGCACCGCGGCCTATCCACGTCTCACCAAGAAACTAGCCATGCAGATCGGCGGGCGAGGTCTTGCCGACACGATCACACTTGAACAATGGTACACACTTGCTGCTCCAACCAAGGCCGCACAGAGAGTGCTCCGCACCGAGCTGGCCACAATGGCCAACAGGATCGAAGAAGAAGCCGATGCTCTGCTCGTCGAGCTGCAAGCCGAAGACCTGTTTCATCCGATGCTGAAGACCGTCAGGACAATCATTGGCACGCGCGTTAAGCTCGTGAGAAACCAACTCGAGAAGGCATGAAGAAGGCTCCGGCGGTTGCCGGAGCCTTCGTGATTTCATTCGCCACGGTGCCCATTGGGACGAGACCAGATCAGGATGCAGCTCTCACCATCTTCATCGTCGAAGAGGTTGGCATAGATGGGAGCTGTAAAGCTGGGATCATCCAGTTTGAGGCCAAGATAGTCGCGACCTTCGCTGGATTGCTTGGACTAGGCAGCCTCAATTTCTGCACGGCCGACTAGGACACGGTGGCTGGGAGCGTTTTCACCAGTTGCGCGAATGTCGGGAATGATGCGGACGCCTTTTGCCTGGACGCTGAGAGTGACGATTTCACCAGTGTATTCGTTGGTGCCGTTCTTCTTGAAGGTGCCGATGGTAGCCATTTTAAAACTCCATTTTGTTTCCGATCCCGCACCATGCGGTCTCGATGGCGATCAAAAGGCCGAAGACGATTGCCGCCGCATCCTTGCGATCGAAGCACAGCGGAGGATGGAAAGGAGTGGCTTTGTTGTTTCGCGAGGAATGTCGGCTCGACGAAGGGGAAGAAAGCCAATCAGAACCATTGCGGCCTAGGCAATCGAGGCGGCAGCCGATCTTCGGCCAGATCAGGCCAGATCAAGAGACCGTTTGAGGCGATCGGGAAATGTTGGGGTTTCGAGAAAGCGCGAAGCGAGGGCTCAATGAAAACTGTACAAAAGAAAGAAGGTTTTTACAGTTACAAAAACAGCAAACGTAAGGCCAATGACGGCATCGTACAATGCAACGCCTGTGCCGCATCAAATGAGCGGCCACTGGTAAGCTTAAAACTAATCGTGCTTCCCCTGCCGAAGCATTTGGAATGACGATTGGTTTTATCCGCATCTACAGTTAACAGTTATTCTATGGAGCAAATCTGGTATATAGCCTCAACAAATGCGTGGTAGTTGTTCTCCGACCAGCATATCAACAATCCGCCCGCCCCCAAACAACGTTTGCATGATGACGCGTTTCGGATGGTCCTTCACGGCACGTCCTATGATCGCCGATTGATGTCCCGCAGATGTAGCTTTCATGGCACTGAGCGCGGCTTCGGCTTCAGCTTCAGGCACAAACAGAACCAAGGTGCCCTCGTTAGCCAGATAGAGAGGGTCAAGCCCGAGAATTTCGGAAACACCACGCACCTCAGAATGAATCGGCAAAAGCTTTTCCTCGATCTCGATCCCGACACCAGCCTCTTGAGCGATTTCATTAAGAGATGAAGCAAGCCCACCTCTGGTCGCGTCTCGCGCCGCCCTAACATGGGGAGCAACCCGTAGCACCGCTTCCATGAGGCCATTGAGCGGTTGGCAATCACTGGCAATGGAAGCCGATAGGGCAAGATCGCCCCGCGCTGCCAAAATCGCAGCGCCATGGTCGCCAAGCCGATGATTGACAATGGCCACGTCACCCGCCTTGACTGAAGAAGCAAGCAATTCCCTTCCCGGAGGGATCACTCCAACCCCTGACGTATTGATAAAAACACCATCCCCCTTGCCTTTGTCGACCACCTTGGTATCACCCGTAACGATTGATACCCCGGCTTCTTCAGCGGTGCAGACCATGCTCTCAACGATGCGCACCAAGGTCGCAATATCAAAGCCTTCCTCAAGGATAAAGCCAGCCGATAACCAGAGAGGCAGAGCTCCGCCCACGGCTAGATCGTTGACCGTGCCGCACACCGAGATCTTACCGATATCACCACCGGGAAATTCCAACGGAGAAACGACAAAGCTGTCAGTGGTAAAGGCCAGTTGCGCGCCCGGCTCTAACAATGCAGGATGCTTAAGGCGGGCCTGATCCTCTCGGCTTTGCGGCTTGAAGCGTGCAGCAAAAATCTGGTCGATCAGATCATGCATGGCCTTGCCGCCACCACCATGCGCAAGAGATATCCGCCCCGCAGCAAGTTTACTCATCTCATTCATTCTGCACCCTCCGGCCTCATATCGGCATATTGATAATAGGCTGCACAAGCCCCTTCAGATGAAACCATCAGCGCCCCAAGAGGATGCTCCGGCGTACAGCCTTTGCCAAATTCCGGACAAACGAAAGGCTTCATTCGCCCCGTCATCACCGCACCACAGGCAAAGCTCTCCATATCCGGTTGATGCGGTTTGGACGATCCATAGCCGATGTCGAATTTACGCTCTGCGTCATAGGAGGCATAAGCTTTGCGAATGCGCAGGCCGGACTTGTCAATTTCGCCAAGACCGCGCCACTCAAAGGTCGGACGCGGTTCATAGACTTGTGAAATCGCAGCCAAAGAGGCCGGATTGCCTTCTGCAGGCACGATCCGTGCGTATTGGTTTTCGATTTCGGCACGCCCTTCGGCCAGCTGCCTGAGCACCATAAGTATCGACTGCAAGAGATCAAGCGGCTCGAACCCGGCCACCACCAGCGGCTTGCGATAATCACGCGCAATGAAATCATACGGACGTGTGCCAATAACCATGGAAACATGCCCCGGCCCTATAAAACCATCAAGCTTCATTTCCGGATCTTCCAGCAACAGCCTGAGAGGCGGGGTCACTGTTATATGATTGCAAAAAAGTGAAAAATTGGAGATCCCTTCCTCAGCCGCCTGCAAAATTGTCAAGGCCGTAGACGGCGTCGTCGTCTCAAAACCGAGACCGAAAAACACAACTTCCCGATCCGGATTGGTCCGCGCCAACTCCAGCGCATCGAGAGGGGAATAGACCATGCGCACATCTGCCCCTTCAGATTTCGCATCAAGAAGCGATTTCTTGCGTCCGGGCACCCGCATGGCATCACCAAAGCTGGTGAAGATCACTTCCGGCTTCATGGCGATCTCCACGCATTCATCCACCCTCTTCATGGGCAGCACACAGACAGGGCAGCCCGGCCCGTGAATGAATTCCAGCCCTTGAGGGGTGAGACGATCCAGCCCATAGCGGAAAATTGCATGGGTGTGTCCGCCACAGATTTCCATCAGGCGCACAGGTTCTTCTGCCGTAGCCCCAATCTCGTCAATGGTTTTGCAGATCGCGCCAAGAAGGCTCTTTGCTGCTGTTGGATCGCGAAATTCAGTCACATATTTCATTACGAAGGTCCCTGCCCCGACTGAGTTTCCGCCCCCAGCATGGTCTTTGTTTCTTCGATGCTTTCCAGCGTGTCGGATACCTCATCCAGCTCATGCAGAGCCTTGAGAGTCAGGGCGGCCTCTGCTTCGTCAATCAGGCTCATGGCGAACCCCACATGGATGAGCGTCCATTGACCAACAAGATCTTCCAGAGCGTTGTTTATCGCTACGCAAGTGACATTGACCTCGCGGCGTACGCCGGAAATATCCACCATCGCCAGTTTTCGTTCTGGATCAGTGATCCCAACGATCTGTCCAGGAATTCCCAAACACATCTCGCACCCTTTCTTCTCTCAAGTCAGCCTCGCCAGATCAGCGCAAGACTGAAGCCAAATTTCACCCACCCATCACGTTCAGGCTACGCGCCACACCAATAGCGGCCTGCCCCAAAGACAATCCCCCATCATTACAAGGCACCTTGCTGTGACTCAGAATATGAAGCCCCGCATTTGCCAGACGATCATGCAAGAGAGCAAACAGTGTCGCATTCTGGAAGCAGCCTCCGGACAAAGCGACGATATTGATCCTCTGCTGATGCGCCAATATCAATGTCAGCCTTGCCAAAGCTTCTGCCAACCCAAGATGGAAACGCGCAGACAGCAATCCCGAAGAAGCGCCTTTCAGTCTGTCTTCAAGCATGGCCTCTAGCGCCGGAGCAGGATCAAGCTGCAGCGGAGTTCCGGCCCGGATTACAAAAGGATAGGCAGCCCTCTCCTCAACTTTAAGACATTGGCGATCGATTGCCGCTTCAAACAGCATGGCCGCCTCGCCCTCAAAGCTCTGCCGCCCCCATGCAACGCCGCAAAGAGCAGCAGCAGCATCAAACAGGCGCCCACAGGAGGAACTCAATGGTGCGTTGATGCCCTTGCGCATCATTGCATCCAAGGTGGCCAAAGGTTGCGCACCGAAACGCTCTTCCAGGTCAAGGCCAGCAAAACGATCAGCAAATTGTGGCCACCCCATGCTGGAAACCACATGCGCATACGCATTACGCCAAGGTTCGCGCACGGCCGCTGCCCCGCCGGGCAATGGCACTGGTTTGAGATGAGCCAGACGCTGATAGCCCTGGTAATCAGCAAGGAGAACTTCACCACCCCATATGGTGCCATCATCTCCCAAGCCAGAGCCATCCAGAGCCAGCCCCAGAATTGGTCCATCTGCCAGTCTTACCCCATTCTCGGCCATACAGGACGCAATGTGCGCATGGTGATGCTGCACCTCCGTAACGGGCCGTCCCTTAGCAATCTCATAGCCAAATCGGGTGGAAAGATAATCAGGATGCGCATCAACAATAAGGTGCTCCGCATGATGGTGAAAAAGGGCGCTGAACAGAGCCAGATTGTGCCGTTGCTCTTCGTTGGTGGCCGCATCTTCCAAATCGCCCATATGCTGACTGAGGATTGCCTGTCCTTTTTGTGTAAAACAGAAAGTGTTTTTCAGTTCCGACCCCATCGCCAAGATGCAAGGATCCTGAGGAAAATCATCCGGCAGAGTTATGGCCTGCGGCGCATATCCCCGTGCCCTGCGCAGAATGCGAGCCTCACCCAAGTCTACCGCCACCACACTGTCGTCAATCCGGTTCGCGATCTCCCGATCATGCATCAGGGCGAAGTCGGCAATGGCCGAAAGCTTGTCTCGGATCTCCTGGTTGGTTGTGCATTGGGGATGCCCCGAGATATTGCCAGAAGTCATGATAAGTGGCTGATCCAGATGCTCGAACGTAAGATGGTACAGGGGCGTATGGGGCAACATGAAACCAAGGCGTGAAAGACCGGGAGCCACGGCCTCCGGCAATGTTTCCCCTTGTCCGTAGAGCAACAAAATAGGCGCAGCCGGGCTGGTGAGCACGGCTGTTTCCACAGTGGAAATAGCCACATACCGCCCAATGACCTTCAGATCCCGTGCCATCATCGCAAAGGCCTTGGCCTTGCGTCTCTTGCGCATACGCAGCGCTTCGACCGTTTTGGCGTTGGTCGCGTCACAGGCCAGATGCACGCCACCGAGCCCACGGATGGCTACGATATGACCCGCAAGAATCAGATCAGCCAGCAACCGAGGGCTATCATCGGCTTCGACCCGCGCTCCGCTTTTCAAATCTTCGACCCAGACCGTCGGGCCACAGTGTGGGCAGGCCACAGGCTGGGCATGAAAGCGTCGGTCAGCGGGGTTTGCGAATTCGCCCGCACAATCCTCGCACATGACAAAGGGCGCCATGGTGGTTCTGGCCCGATCATAGGGGCCGGATTGAACAATAGTGAAACGCGGTCCGCAGTTGGTGCAATTGTTGAAAGGATAGCGATAGCGACGATCAAAGGGATCCCGGATTTCATCGAGGCAATCCGGACAGGTTGCCATGTCTGGCGTAACCGCCAACTGCGTTACGCTTCCCTCCTGACTGTTCACGATTTCAAAGCTTTGAGGAGCGGCTCCCGACAGAGAATGCCGAGCAATGCTGTCGATTCGTGCAAGCCCGGGCAGATTGGCCTTGAGAATGGCCTCGAACCTTTCAGCCATCTCCCCCCAAACCCGAACCTCTACGCCTTCGCCTGTATTCTTAACATCGCCCGTCAAGCCACACTCACGCGCCAAGCGCCAGACAGTGGGCCGAAACCCCACCCCCTGCACCTGACCGCGAATGATGAGCGATAGTGCCAACATAACCAGCCTTCCTCCAACACCTCATAGCAAGGGCTCTAGGGCCCAAGCCTAACCAGCTACAGACATGTCCCTTTTCAATTCTTTGAGAAAATCGATCCACTCAGCCATTCCCTCTCCTGTGCGCGCCGACAGCATAAAGATACGGGCCTGCGGATTGACTTGGCGGATATTTGCGGAAATCCGCTCTTCATCAAAATCCACGTAAGGCGCAAGATCGATCTTGTTGACAATCACCACTTCTGAGGCACTGAACATGTAGGGATATTTCACCGGTTTATCGTCGCCCTCGGTTGTTGAAACAATCGCGATCTTCATATGCTCCCCCAGATCGAACATGGCAGGGCATACCAGATTGCCGACATTTTCGATCATTACGATCGAACCCGGTGCAGGATTTAGTTTTTTCGTCGCGGCGGCTATCATGTCTGCCTCCAGATGACAGCCGGCCCCTGTATTGATTTGCAGGGCGCTGGCTCCGGCAGCGCGTATCCTGTCAGCGTCATTGGTTGTCATCTGGTCGCCTTCGATCACTGTGAGTTCCACAGTGGGAGATAAGGCCTCGATGGTCTTTTCTAGCAATGTCGTCTTTCCCGCTCCTGGTGAACTAACCAGATTGAGCGCAAGCACACCGCGCCCTTCAAACCAGCCGCGATTGCGCTGGGCCAGACGATCATTTTCCATCAGAATTGCCTGCTCCACAGAGATGATACGTCCGCTGTGTTCATGACTATGGTCGTGGTCATGATGATGACTGTGACCATGAGCATTGTGCACATGATGATGGTGGTGATGGGTATGGTCGTGATGATGGTGATCATGATCTGACCGCAAAAGGGACGCTTCACCAGTTTCAGGATCAATCATTGAAACCGCAGAGTTCGGATCGGAACAGCCACAGGTGCCACACATATTCATATCCTTTCAAAGCTGAACCTGCGCCGCGAGCGAAAGGGCGCACGGAGGCAGTTTCGTCATGTCGCATGCCCTGCCTTAACAGATCGGTCAACAATCAAGGCCGATGTCACAACAGGCTTTCAGGTCTTGCCAGAAGTCTTTTCGAGATTTTTCGAGAAGGCTTGAGAAAGAGGTATCTATTTCTTGTCCAGAAGGGCTTTGAGCTTGCCAAGATCCCTGACGAGGAACTCTTTTGAGCCAAGCCTTTCAACATAACCATCGCGGATCAGTCCTGCGATGGCGGTTGAAACCGTTTGTCGGGTCACACCAAGGCGCATCGCGATTTCTTCACCATTCGACTGCATCTGAACCGAAATTCCGCGCGCGGTCGGGCGCCCGGATTTCTCGACGCGATCGACCACCATCCGCACAAGCCTGAACTTGACGCTGTGAAAGACCATGTCCTCTATCAGTTCGATGGACTTTCTGAGCAGATGCTCAACAACAGGAATGACGGACAGGGCAAACTCGGTACTCATGCCAAGCGCTGTTTCAAATTCCTTGTGGCGCAAAATATAAACTTCGCCTTCCGTCCTCATTTCCATTTGCAGGTGATCGCGCAAGATCATGGCGTCGCCCGGTCCAAGCGAAAAAAGGGTCAGTTCCTTGCCCTCAAAGGAAGTGAAACAACGCACTTCGCCCTTGACCACAATGAGCACAGCTTCCCCGCTATCATCCCGCTCGTCAGAAGCTGTGAGCAGCGCTCCGGCATGAGGTTTGCGTCGTGAAATAGGGCCGACAATATTATCCTTCTGCAAATCATCCAGAATTTCATGAGGATGGCGCGGAAGATCTTTTACGTTTCTTTGTTGGCTAAGAGGTGCAGGACTAACGACTTGACGGCGCCGCTCCGACGTAGCCTGCACCATGCGGGCGAAGAAAGTCTGACCATTCAACGTCTGCACGATGCATTCGTCTGCAGAAGCAGTTCGGTTGACACTGCCATGCTGCACTGAGAAAAGATCATTGAAGCGCAAACCACCAATAGCGCTCCATGGCAAACCGAGCAGGGTCATCGCAATCCGGTTGGCCCCCACAAGCTTGTCTCCCTCAAAGGCCAGTACGCCTTCATGCGGACTGCCCAGAAGACTGGGATTGTTGTGAATGATCATTCGTTCCCAGCTATCGCTGTTATACTGGAAAACATTACGTTCAATATGCGTGACGGCGCGCCCGAGCAAGGCCAGCAAATGATCATGGGGAACATTGGCCGGTGTACTGAGATCAAGAGTGCCGAGGATGCTGCCTTGCGGATTGAGTATAGGAATTGCAGAACAGCTCAGGACACCATTGGGATCAAGAAAATGCTCGGTCCCACAAATAGTCAAAGGACTTTCTTCCTGAATGGCTGTACCGATGGCATTGGTCCCCATCAGACGCTCGTTCCAGGACGCCCCCGGCATCAGGGCGAGACGATTGGCCGCCTGCATGAAAGTATCATTACCGACCCGCATGAGGATCTGACCCTCGGGATCCGTCAGGATCACCACCCCTTCCGACTGCCCGATGTCGCGGCGCAAGGCCTCCACTTCCCCCCAAGATGCTTGCACAAGGGACTCATTGCGCTCGATCAGGGCGCTAAGCTCCGCCCGCGTGGGGATTTCAACCTTGGCGGGCGTTTCCATGGCAACGCCATAGTCTGCACTGCGCCGCCAAGATTGAAGAATGGTTACGGGTATATTGCCCTCAACATTCCCGGTATCAAGAAAAAAGCGGCGCGCACGAGCCATTGCGACATCATAGGATCCCGCAATCGAGTTCATTTGAGCCAGGTTGAATTTTTGCGTGGACGAGGACGCGCGATAGTCATCGCCGTCTTTGTCGTCATTCCCGGTTGTCATCATTGAACAAATTCTATGCCTCCAGCAGAACCCTGGTCCGGTTCTGTCCTCCCATTAAAGTAAATTGTCTCTCAGCCGTCCCCGAGCGCTTTGATGTAAAACAATTGATGGCGTTCCTCTGCCTCTTAAGGGCCGTTTCACTTTATTTCTTTAGATAAGCCATCAGATCATTCAGACTTTTGATTACCCTCCCTTCCGTTATTTCTTCGACAACACAGGGAACCGGCAAAATCTCCCTCTCGATTTTACTGCGCTTGATCAGAAGTGCGGGCATAGTGAGCCTTTGAGCCGCACTCCAATCTTCCGGTCCATCCCCAACGAAAAGACACTCCCCGACAACAAGCGACACATGGCGACAAGCCATCAGCAACAGGTCTGGTCTTGGCTTTGATGACAGCGAGGGTGTCTTTCCAACAATCGCGTCCAGAAACGCAGACAACCCAAGCCTTTTGACAAGCGCTTCCGCATCCCGCTGGCATTTGTTGGTCACAACCACGACGCGATAGGCCTCCTCGGTGAGCCTTTGCAAAACCGGCACCACATCAGGATAAAGCCGAGCCATCTGCTCTTCCATCATGGGATAGTAAGCCAGATAGTGGTCAAGCTGGACCTTTTGCTCCTCTTCTTTGATCTTTTCTCCCAAATGCTCCGCAATGGTGCCGATAAGCCGGAATGCTCCCCCGCCCAGAAGCCTTGCTACCAGATCCTCCGACACTGGAGGGCGCCCAAAAGAAGCGCGAGCACAATTCACCGCCGCATGCACAGCAGGCAATGTATGAGCCAGGGTACCATCCAGATCGAACAGCACCGCCCTCGTTCTTGACCCGCCATTCTGCCGGACCGGAACTCTTTTGCTTTTGTGAGGGAGCAAAACTGCATCTACCTGTTTCAGGTCGAGAGACAGGTGACCAAGACCAGCCGCCTGCTTGAAAGCAGGTAGCCTCTGCAATTCATTCAAAATACTTTGTTCCAAGCCATCCTTTTGCACAGTCGCAATGGAAGCGACATTCAGTTGCAATATCGCCTGCCCTTTACCATCGCTTGCCAAAGAGGCGGCGTAGTCGGTGACACCATCTGTCGCGAAAAGCGCTTCATCCAATGCACCACGCGTCAGCCTTTCGCTCCCGGGAAGTTCAAGGGCCGTGAGCAACCGGTCATCGGGGCCATAAAGACGTCGGGTGACATTGCCGCACGTGCACGGCTCGTCAACCAATCGCCCCAGATCTCCAGTCCTGTAGCGGATCAGTGGCAGCACTTCTCGGCGGAGCGTGGTAATCGTTATTTCGCCATAGCCCCCTTCAGGCAGAACAGTGCCGGTAAGAGGATCCACGATTTCCAGATAAAGATCCGTTTCCCTCACATGCAATCCATCATGGCAAACACACTCCAGCGCCCCGCCATAGCCGGTTTCCGTCATGCCCCAATGATTGAAGACAGATGTGCCCCACATGGTTTCAAGACCGCGAATTATTGCTTCGCAGGCATGGTCAGCACTGATAAGGATCGCACGAGGATGGGGCACCAGACCACCATCAGATAGAGAAAGACGAGCAACGGCAAAGAAGGGGACCGGAAGACCGAACAGCACATCAGGCTGTTCGGCACGAAGCCAATCAAGCAAGGCGTCCGCAGAAGAAACATCGGGCGCCGTCAGCGGTGTGGCGTTGAGGCGTCGCGCCGCTTCGTATAGTCCCTGACCGATACTACCAGACCGGGTCGCAGGAAAGGCGATTCCGACACGATCTCCGGCGTGGGTAAACTGGCTCATGCCACGGTGGAAATAGTTAATGGTGTTTTCCAAATCCGCATCCGAGAAGGCTATGCGCTTGGGAGCCCCCGTAGTGCCCGAGCTTTCCAGCGTTACCATACGCGCAACCAGATTGCGGGGCGCAGCGATGAGGGGTGGATCATTGCGCGCTAGATCTTCCGGCCATGTAAAGGGCAGACCTTGAACATCTGCAAGGCTCTGCGGCAGCCCTTCCGGCCAGCGGGGAAACTGGCGATAGAAACCACTGTTGGCGCGAGCATGCTCGATCGTATCGCGAACATGGGCAAGTTGATAGGCATCGCGCTCTTCTCGGGTTTCAAAAGGACAGAAGCCACGCTCGCATTGCCCAAAAACCTCACTCTGCATGAAAGTCTTCAGCATCCCTCCTCCTTCCGGTAGAGCGAACGCCCTTCCCGATCCGTAAGATTGAATGCACAAAAAGGCACAGCCTTCTGGTCAGGCATCATGACATGAATGTAGCATTGGCGCAGACGCTCCAGATCTAGCGTCCATGCATCCTGAAAAACCATCGCCGACAGTCCCAACGTGCGGGCACGCCGCTTCAGCACGGCATCAAAAGCAACAAAAGAGGGATCGTCGGTATCATCTTCCTCACCTGCACAGCTCCACTGGTCAGCAACATAGCGACGCGCGCGCGCCACATCGGCACCAGGCACAGCTTCTTTCTGAGCATCAGGGCCAGGACAACAACTGGACTTGGCAGGCTCCGGCTCGTTCCCGGACGAACAGCGACATCCTTCTTGCTCATGCTCGATTTCTGTTTCCGGCGGCCGGACGAGCAGATCCTCTCCCGGCACACCACACCCACAGGACTGGCTGGCTGCCCCACCCGTATCTTCACCTGCCGAACAGCAGGATGACTGAGCAACCTGATCAGGGACCAAGCGCCCATCCTCCTCAACGACAAAGCGACCACTGAAGGAACAGAAAGGATTTTCCGCAGATCCCGGATGGAAATCATAAAGAGAAATCCTACCCTTCTCATGAGAGATCAGTGCATCCATGACTTCCGGCAGCGTGAAACGGGTCTCCGGACGGGGAGGCTCCGGTGTCCGGCCAAAATAGCTCACAGGTTGAAAATGCACTGCGCGAACAGTCGGCATATGGGCTTTGGCATAGTCAACGATTACGCCAATTTGATCGGTATTGACACCCGGCACGAGTGTCGGCACCAACACCACGCCAATATGCGCCTTTTCACAAGCAGCAATGGCATCTTCCTTGATGCGTGCCAACTTTGCACCGCGCATGGCTTTGTGAACAGTATCAGACACGCCATCAAATTGCAGGAAGACACAGTCTAAACCCGCATCGGCCAGTGCTCTGACATAATTAGGATCCTTTGAAAGCCTTAAACCGTTGGTGTTGAGCTGAACAAAAGAAAAGCCCTTTGAGCGGACAAGCGCTATGATTTCGGGCAAATCGTCACGCACCGTCGGCTCTCCTCCGGAAAGCTGGATATGCACTCTACCTCCGGCCCGTTCCATCAGTGTGTCAAGCCACTTGTTTATGGTATGCATAGACACATCTTTGCCTTCCCGCTCTGCCGAAGCAAAGCAGAAGGGGCAAGCGATATTGCAGCGAGACGTCACTTCGAGCAAAACACAACAGCTTTGCTGCTGGTGGTCAGAGCATATGCCGCAATCATGGGGACACCCCTTATCAACCGACGTCGCCGGATTGAGAATCTGCGACTGGTTCCGCGGAGCTTTGTCCCAAAGGAAGTAGCTTTTGAGACCACGCCAGATAGGCGTGCTTACCGTTCCATGTTCTGGGCAGCTTTTCTCAAGATAGACGGTGTCGCCCTCGGCATAGCGGATCGCAGAAACGGTTTTGAGACAATCCGGGCAAACGCTTTCTGTTGTGCCGAGAACCATACGACTGTCGGAATAGGTCATGATGCAGCCTCCAACATATTCCTGATTTCAATCGGCACACCGGGAACATCGCCCCCCAAAGTATTGATGGCAGCCACAATGGCAAGGGCATCGCTGAGCCGCTTGCGCACACCAGCCAACGCGTCCGGTTGATCGGCAAATCGCGTAAATGCCGGAGCGAAGCGCTGTTCAAGGCCAACGATTTCCTCCCCGGAGACAAGCTTGTCAGCGAGATAGACCAGTGCGATTTCATCAAGACGCTGATATCCATTTGCCAAGGCCATGTGTTGCCCAACTATGTTATGGAGCGCGGGAAATCCCCATTCGGCGAGCAATTCCGCTCCTAGAGAAGCGTGTTGAGGTCGGCCCTTTGCTATATCATGCAACACGGCTCCAGCCGTGATCAGGCCAATGTCCAGATCCTGCTTATGTTCGAGAAGTCCGCTTGCCAGTAAATTGGCCAATTTGGCGACAGCTTGCCCATGACGACGGACGGATTGTGGCGTTCCAGCCGCATCAAACAGGGCTTCACATTCACGCTCATCGGGCAAATGGTGGTTTTGGAGAGCCGCCAGCTGTTCGGCATGCTCTTCGGGATAGTCCATGTCCCTGAGGCAACCACTATCAAATACGGCGATTGTTTCCGACGCATGGCGCGACAGGATCGAGGCTGCCCCCCCCTCTTGTCCATCCCCAACCAGCAGACCTTCAAAGAGGCCCCTAGCGATGAAAGGCGGGTGACCGATTAGGCCATCAAAAACCGGATGAACCAATAAAGCATCAGCATGGCGTGCTTTTGCCATAACCCGCTTCAGAGTGGTCGGCCTGACCAGTGGAATATCAACTGGCATCAACAGACAGCCAGCAACCATTTGGGGCAAGGACGCAATGCCAGCCTTGATAGAACTGAACATGTCGCTCTCATAATCCCGATTATACACCGCTACCGCCCCGATACTCTCGACATGGGAACGGAGTTCCTTGGCTTTATGCCCGATCACGACATGAACAGGTTCGGCTCCGGCTTGGCGCGCCACCTGTACAACATGACTGAGCACAGTGCCATCTCCAAAGGGCAACAGCGGTTTGAAAGCCCCCATGCGTGACGAAAGCCCGGCGGACAGAATGACAGCCGCAATTGGCACCTCATGTTTGTTTCCCAATGCAGGCCTTTCAAGGGTATCGGTTTGCGCAAGACCCATCATGACAGGAACTCCAATGCGCCAGTATTCTCGCAAGTCTCACTTCCGCGTGGCGGGTGAGCGATATCGACGTCATAGCGGTTGAGTATTTCGTTGAGTTTCTGCCAGCTTTCAGCGATCAGAGCGGGGCAACGCCGGGCTTTCAAATTCATGTCAAACTG
Source organism: Cohaesibacter marisflavi (assembly GCF_963665895.2). NCBI lineage: Bacteria > Pseudomonadati > Pseudomonadota > Alphaproteobacteria > Hyphomicrobiales > Cohaesibacteraceae > Cohaesibacter > Cohaesibacter marisflavi. The sequence goes on from NZ_OY762534.1 coordinate 2,661,597, forward strand.
CATGATGTCGCTGCAATTACAACCGCCATACTCCTCTGTGCATCGATGCTTGAACCAACCACCGAACTCTTCAAGAATATCGACAAAGCGACTGTCTTCACTTTCATCCTCACCGGCCTTACCCGCCAGCATGCCAACAACGCAAGAACCGGCAGAAAGAATGCCGCACGTCATGCCCTGCCCCATGCCAACAGCAAGGCCAGACATGGCGCGAACGAGATCTGGATCCTGTCGACCTGCGGCTTCCAACGCCAGTATCATCATGATGTGACTGCATTTGAGATCGGCGAGCAGCAACTCAGCTACGCGAAAGGAGTCTTCTGTCATGTTATTGCCTCCTGACTGTTGGCCCGATTGGTATTCGCAGGACGATCAATGGGCTTGACCGCAATGGCCATATAGTATCCGGGCTTCAAGGCATGCATCTGGGCACTGGTTCGAGCATCTCCCCACAAGGCGTCAAGGGAACCAAACCGGAAAATGAAACGGGCCACAAAGTTGCGCAGACATTCAGATCTGTCCTCAAAATACAGCAGCTGAAAGCCTGCCGTTCCGATGGCCTTTCTCACTCTATCCGCCGATAAAAGGCGAATCGCCCTTTCATCCGATCCGGACATGTCCGGATTTCGGGCATATACATCGCACAAGGCTAGTTTGCCCCCTGCTCGTAAAACCCTGAACCATTCAGCCAGCGCGGCCCGGTGATCCGGCATGACTGTCAACACGCATTCAGATAGCACCCCGTCCATGGCTTCGTTATCAATCGGCATGGCTGCACCACTGCAGCAGAACAGATCCACGTTGGGGAACAGATTGCGGGCCATCGCGAGCGGGGCCGCATCCGTGTCGACACCCACCACATTCAATCCGCGGCGGATCATGACTCCCAGACTGCGCCCCTGCCCGCATCCCACATCGACCACATGATCTGCGATAGCAAAGCCAGCCCGATCAAGAAGCTCACCAGTCATCCGCAGCCCACCAGGGCTTATTGGTTCGCCATTTCTGTCCGTGACAAGACCATAGCCAAAGAGGCCCGCGCACCCACTGGCATGCTGACCAGCAGCCTGTCTGGTGACAGAATCCATTACGCCATGAGGGCCGTTGATCTTCATTTGTCCTCCAAAGCCTGTTCGACTTTCAACATGCGGCCATAAGCCAGATCTTCAGAAATATAGACAAAGCCGCATGTTGGGCAGACGGGAAGATCCACCGGAAAGGTCTGCCCCATATAGCTGGCAATGACCTTTCCCTGCTGGAGCGGAGTTTCGCATCTCGCACAGAGTAGATCGTCCAAATGCGGGGTCTCTTGTTCCTTGGGAGAAGTCATTTTTGCACCTCCACATCCATACGATGCCCATAGGCGCGGTGGATGAGCGCCCCCTCATCTGTGAGTTCATATTCCACCCAAGTGCTTACCGGCCCTGTGCGCAGAGTCGCGATCATATGCCCGCTTTTCCTGTCCTTCAGTTTCTGTCCTGATGTTTCCGCATGAGCCACGACCGCGCGCACTTCGTCATCGAGGATCAGCTTTCGCTCCATATCAACCCGGACGTCATCTGAAATTAGAATAGTCCACTCAGGATCTTGCTCTTGCATGCTTTCCCCCCATAGTTCACGCAGCAATCTGGCCTTCAAGCGGGCTCTATTGTCCCGGCGATTGGAGAACCCCGGGTCTGGACGGGCCGCCGGATCGGCTCCATCTTCAGATGGAAACAGGAAATCGAGCAGGTGTGCAGATCTCTTCCCCCGTCGGGCAAAATTGTCCCGACACATGGCACAATAGGCCAAATAATCCTCGGAAAGCTCTGCAGCTCTTTGATCAACAATGGCGTCCGCTACCTCACGATTGGCAAAGGATACTAAACCGCCATACCCGCAGCAGGTCGTCTTTTCCGGACCAGAAATCTCTCGTATCGTCAGCCCGGTATCTGCAGCTAGGGAGCGCACAGCAGCATGGATTTCTGTCTCGTGACGCCCAGTGCAGGGATCATGAATGGCAAACACGGTGCCATCCGGCACAGCCCTTGCCTTTGTTGGCAACGGGCTTTTCGCGAGCAAAGGCCAGAGCGACCGCACAGGAAGGTCTGGCATGGCCTTCTTGAACATGGACAGACAGGTCGAGCAAGCCGTGATGATCTCCGGCTTGCCACAGCTTTCCCAGCTTGCACGCAGATGTGCCAAAACTTCCTCATGCAGTGCTGTGCGTCCAGCCCAGTAGGCAGGCGCACCACAGCAATCCATCATCAACCCAACCCCTCCGGACAATATTTCTCCAAGATGCAGATAAAGCCCTTGCACCTGATCAGGAGCGGAAGCGGCCAACTGACAACCGGGGAAGAAAAGATAAGCACTTTTGTCATTGCCGGGTTGATGGCGCATAAAGGCAGAGCGATGAGACCGGCTGTCGGCCATATCGCGCAAGGCGAAGTCGTGATGGGAAGCGGGCATGTGGCCGCTATCAACCATCTCACGACGCGCTTCAAGACAGACATCCCCCATAGCCAGATCCGTGGGGCACACCGTCTCACACAAGCCACAGAGCGTGCAGCTGTCAATCATCCGGTTGGCCTTACGGTTGCCCATGACGATGCTGAGATTGTTATGGATCTCGCGCACCGCTCGTTTGGGATAGGTCTTGTAGTAGGCAAGATAAGCGCAGGCTTTTGTGCATTCTAGGCAATTACACGGAAAACACCGTTCCGCCTCTGCTATGGCTTCATCAGGGGTGTATCCAATTATGCTGTTTGCGGCCTCGACGGGAGGAACGGGCGGATGTGCATCGACATTGACATAAAGGCAAGAGGTTGCCGCAGCCGTGCTATCTCGATTTGCCGTCAAGGAAGCCCCTTGCAGGAACCTGTCTATGGAACCAGCGGCCCGCCTTCCATCATAGATGGACCGAACAGGTGAATAGACCTCGCCCAACGCGCCATGATAGCCGCCACCGAAGACTTTCGGATGGCTGGTCGCACGGCTTTCGGGATCGATCTCAATGCGCCCATTGTCACTCAGTCGGATGGTCGGAGCAAAGGCCGTTGCGACTCCGGGTCCAAGAGCAAGCAGAACGGCGTCATGGTCTTCGATCAGGCTTGCAAGACCCATCGGGCCCTCTCCGCCAGTCACCCTGCAGCGGCAACGGATATCAACCCCGAGCGAAGTGAGACTGCCCAGATCAAGAGCAATAGCAGAAGGCGGGAGAATGGCGGGGTCATAATCATGATGCAACCGTTCGAGCGGATGGGCGTCCGCTTCCAGAACGGTGATCCTTTGCCCCTTCATAGCCAGATCGAAGGCAGCCGTCAGCCCCGACAACCCTGCCCCCACGATGGCAATCTTTTTGGGTTTGGCAATTCTTTGTGCCTGCCGACGCAAAGTGGAACAGCTTTCCTCGACAAGGGTCCGCTCAATCTGGGAAATGCGCACCGCCCCACCGGCTTCTGCCCGACGGCACCTTTCTTCACATGGATGATCGCATATATGTCCGAGAATGGCAGGAAAAGGCACATAGCGGCAATAAAGCGCAAATGCTGCGGGAAAATCCCCTTGTTTCACCTTGGCTAACATTGACCTCACGTCGACGCGTAGGGGACAAGTCACCTCGCAAGCAGGAGGTTGTTCCTCAATGCATCTTGCTTCCAGAAGCTTTACCTGATCGCTATCCATTTTGATGCCCCGTTCATCTGTCTCTATTGCCGGGCCCGAAGAATCCGGTCCAGCCAGTTTGATGTCAGAGGTGCAGGGCCGGATAAGAGGCATACCCGGTCCCGCGCCCACCAGAAGCATGCATGGCATTGTAAAAGGAAATGCCATGCTGCTTCGTTTCGGGCTCAGGCCAGCTCTTTAGGGGCTTTTTCCCTTGCGGCCTTTGCTTCGAGTTCCGTTCGGATAATTTCCGGCAAAGCCGGAACACGAAAGATGCGAACACCACAAGCATTGTAGATGGCGTTCAGTATTGCCGGATGGGCAGCAGTCAAAGGTGCTTCCCCGACACCTGCAGCGCCGAATGGTCCGTCAGGACGCGGCGTTTCCAGATACAAGATCTCGATATCATCCGGGATATCCTTAGGATACGGAATACCGCAATCCATCAGATTGGTATGGAGCTCCAGATCCTCGAAATCTTCGGATAGGGCCAGCCCGATCCCCTGAGCCAGACCACCATAGATCTGGCCATCAACGGTTGCCTTGTTGATGATTGTGCCGACATCTACCGAGGTGGTGAACTTGACCACCTTGACTTCACCGGTTTCAACCTCCACTTCAACCTCAGGCATGAAGACTTCATACATGTAGACCGGGAAAGGATCGCCCTGACCGGTTTCAGACGAACAGTCTGTACAGGCCGCAGCCACCCAGTTGCCGTCATAGACAAGCGGAATGCCATCGGCGACCATTTCGTCATAGGTGCGATAGCTACCATCCTCTTTTCTCATTGCATTGAGTAGCATTTCTGCTGCAACACGGGTTGCGTTGCCCGTAAAGACATTGGAGCGACTACCACCAGCAGGACCTGAGTTCGGGCCATTGGTGTCATTCATCACCAGAGAAATCTGTTCTGGTGTAATGCCGGTAGGACGCAGGACTTCATGCGCCATGGTCAGCGTACCAAGGTCAGCCCCCTGTCCGTGATCTTCCCAGGCATTGTAGATGGTGACGCCATCCTCGGTCAGTTCCGCGCGGGCATTGGAGCTGTCCGGACCATCCAGACCGCAGCCATATATACCCAGAGCAACACCGACCCCACGTTTTACCTCATCGGTAGAAAGCTCTACGCAGCGTTTCTTGGCTTCTTCATATTTCGGCCGCAGCATATCAAACAACTGAGGCAGAACCAGAACCTCGGGTTTCTGACCGGTTGGTGTGGTCGAATTTTCGCTGTAGAGGTTTTTATAGCGGAACTCGAACGGATCCTCACCCATCTTTTCAGCCAGAATGTCAATGGCGGTTTCAGATGCCAGGAAGGCCTGAGGAGACCCATAGCCACGGAAGGCCGAGCCCCATGCATGGTTCGTTGCCACGGTAAGTCCCTTGCCGCGGATATTCTCCAGATGATAACCCGCCCCGGTAAACTGGGCCTGACGCAGGGTAACCAGATCGCCAAACTCGGAATAAGGGCCGTGATCAAGCCACCAGTCGGTTTCCATGGCGGTTAGCTTGCCATTGTCGTCACAGCCCAATTTGATATTGATGTTAACCGGGCTGCGTTTACCTGTATATGTGATGTTCTGGTACTGGTCATACACCAAGGATACAGGCTTGCCGGTAGCTAGAGCTGCCGCTCCCAGAAGGGCCTCCATGGTGGGAGAGAATTTATATCCGAAGGTACCCCCGGTCGGGTTCTGGATCAGGCGCAGTTTTTCCGGCTCAAGACCAAGCCCCGGACAGATCATGGCATGATGCAGATGCACGCCTATGGATTTTGACAGGATGGTTAGAACGCCATCTTCATCCACATAGGCTTCACCGCAATCCGGCTCCAGATGCAGATGCGGCTGGCGGCTGCAATAGGTGGTAATATCGACAAGAGCGGAAGAGCTAGCCAGCAGCGGTTTGGTGTCTTCGCCTTTGACAACACCCTGCTCATAATAGGCGTTTGGTGTGCCCGGATGGATTTCAATGGCATCCGGAGCCAAAGCAGCAAAGCCAGACATATAGGCTGGCAGGGCCTCGACATCGACTTTCACCATTTTGGCCGCTGCACGCGCATGGTCTTCGGTATCAGCCGCCACAATGGCGATAGCGTCACCGAACTGGAAGATTTTATCCTTGCAAAGGATCGGACGATCCCATCCGTCACCCTTGTTATCGGGGAAGGTGATAAGCCCTGTGATGGCGTTACGCCCCTTGACGTCTTTCCAGGTAATGACCTTTTCGACACCCGGCATGGCTTCTGCTTCAGCAGTGTAGATGCCTTTGATCAAGCCATGAGGAATTTCGGCCTGGACCAGAGCCAGACGCAACGTACCTTCAGGCATCCGCAGGGCAATATCCGCACCGAAGTCCCATGTACCGGTTACCTTGGCTTCTGCCGATGGGCGGATATGGGAGGTCCCCAGAATGGAGCCGTCTTCCTTGGGCTTCGGCATAATCTGGGCAACGGTCTTTTCGCCACGCATGACGGCTGCAGCATCCATGACTGCATCAACAAGCGGCTTGTAGCCTGTGCAACGACAAAGGTTACGGTTGCGGTTGAACCATTTGCGCACTTCTTCCCGCGTCGGATTGATGTTCTTTTCCAACAAGGCCTTTGACGACATGATAAAGCCAGACGTGCAGATACCACACTGGGCGCCACCATGGGTCATCCATGCAATCTGGATCGGATGCAGGTTCCCCGGAGTGCCAACGCCTTCGATGGTCGTAATTCTGGCACCTTCGCGCACATCGCCGATTTTCTTGTTACAAGACCGGATTGGCTTGTCATCAATGATAACGGTACACGAACCGCATTGCCCATCATCACAGCAGACCTTGCAGCCGGTCAGCATCATCTGCTTGCGCAATACATCAGCAAGAGAGGCCTGTGGTTCGGCAACGACCCAGCGGTCCACTCCGTTGACGTTCAGTTGTATTCTCTTCATCACTCTTCTCCTAATCCTGCGGCTGGAAGCCTCCATCCGCCTGCTGATTCCCGAGTTCTAGGCACTGGCGTGCGCTAGCTCCTCCCCATCTTCGGCCCCTGAATTGGTCGTTAGGTACAAATCACCTATGGTCCTCGCTTGTCCGACCAATCCTTCAGCGCCCCGGACATGAGCAATCATTTGGGCAACCACCGAAACGGCGATTTCCTCGGGGTTGTCGGCACCGATATCCAATCCCACCGGTGCGTGAACTCGACTAAGCTGTTCGGCTGAGATTCCGGCCTCCAGCAATTTGCTATTGATCGTGCGGATCTTGCGCTTGGAGCCAATCATGCCGATGTAGCTCGCTGGCGTTTTGACCGCCCAGGCCAGTACGTCCTTGTCGCAAATATGTCCCCGCGTCGCGATGAAGATGATCGAGCTTGCATTCGGCTCAAGCTCCTCCATCCTTTCTTGCCATGATCCCGCCAGCGTTCGCTCGGCAAAGGGGAACCGTTTTTCATTGGCAAATTCAGCCCGGTCATCGATCACGACAACCTTGTAGCCGACGCGATGAGCCAGCTCGGCTGTTACCAGCCCCACATGTCCGCCTCCGAACATGTAGAGAGTTACTGCGGGCAGAAAGGGTTCGACGAAAATGTCAAGGCTCCCCCCGCAAACCATGCCGCTGTCCATCAGGGGATTGTCATGCAGGTTGAAAGAAATCATTTCCGACTTCCCATCCTCCATGGCCTTTATGGCCGCTTCGATGATCTTTCCTTCTGCCAGCCCCCCCCCCAACGGTTCCCACGATCGTGCGATCGGCGCAAACAAGCATTTTTGCTTTGTCCGACGCGGGAATGGATCCGTTTGTAGTGACGATCGACGCCAGGGCACATGGACGCCCAGCCTCATTCTCCCTGATCAATTCCTTGAACACCTTCATTGTTTTTGCCTTTCAAAATGGCCAGATGCTTCCCTCTAGGCCTGCCTCCAACTGGTTTTTCTGAGCCAACCACCAGAAGAAAGAAAACACACGGTTTCTCCTCCTTGACAGCCAGTCCAGCGAAGGCAGGTCTTCAGGAGACATCAAACGTGATAGACGGCACCCGACTGGCAGACTTCGACGCATTGCGGCTCATCGAAATCGCCTTCGCATTCCTTGCATTTGCTGGCGTTTATGGAATAGAGCTTGCCTTTGCGGGTGATGGCCTTGTTCGGGCATTCATCGATGCATGCACCACAGGCTTCACAGATGTCCTGATCGATTGCATAAGCCATTTTTTTCTCCTCTCAGTTATCTTTGGCTGAACCGACCTGCCGGTCCGCCGCTATGGGGGACACCCCGACCAAAATTTGGGCCGGAATGTGCCTGATCACTATTTCCCGCCGTGTCCTCCCTTGCTGTTGCAAGATGTAGCGGGGCATGCCTCAACGTTCCGTGCAGGAAATGCACGGGTCGATGCTATTCACGATGATTGCGATGTCGGCGACTTTGGCTTCCTTCAACATGAAGGTCAGAGCATCCCAGTTGGGATAGCTCGGAACGCGCCATTTCAGCCGCTCCGGTTCCGGTTCGTCATTTGTTTTCAGGTAGTAAACCAACTCGCCCCGAGGAGCCTCGGTGCGGGCGATCGCCTGCCCAGGCGGAATATAGGGATCACCGCCATCGTTGATCGGTCCATCAGGCAGATGATCGAGGCATACCCGCAGAATCTCGATCGAATTGATGGCTTCCTGAAGGCGGATCATGGCCCGCGACCAAACATCACAGCCATCCAGCACAGGAACCTCAACCGGCAGACGATCATAGACATGATAGGGCGCAGCCGTTCGCACGTCATACTGGATGTCGCTAGCCCGGGCCACCGGACCGACAACGCCGCAAGCAATCGCATCTTCGTGGGTGAGAATGCCAATCCCTCTGGTCCTGCGCAAAATGGAACCGTTGGTGCGGTAAGTCTTCTCCAGTTCGCGGACATCGGGTTCGATCTTGTCCAATGCAGTCCGCATGAAGGCAATGGCCTCGTCATCCATGTCGCATCGGGTACCACCGAGGCAGTGAGCCCCAAGATCCATGCGATTGCCATAAACTGCTTCCTTGAGGTCCTGAGCCACTTCGCGCACCTGCATGGCATGCATGAACAGGGCTTCAAAGCCGACGAGATGAGCTAGAATGCCCACATTGAACAGATGGGAAGCTACACGTTTGACCTCACCGGCGATAACACGCAGATATTGCGCCCGTTCCGGCACATCCACCGCACCGATGGTCTCAGCCGCCATGGCGAGGGCCTCGGGGTGGCTGTTGGAACAGAGCGAGCAGATACGCTCCGTCAGGATCATATTCTGCAGCAGAGTACGTTTGGTCGCCAGATACTCCACACCGCGATGTACATGACCAGCGTTGAGTTCAACATTTTCGATCGTCTCTCCCTTGACCGAAACACGAAAATACATAGGTTCTTCAAGCGCCACATGCAGGGGCCCAACGGGGATTTTATAGCTGCTGGCAACAGTATGCTCTGTCATGCTCATGCCTCCTTGGCTGCGGCCATGACCCGTGCCCATAACTCATCGGACGTGGACGCATTTGCCATCTGGGAGAAAGGGATCAACCGGTCGAGAACAGCCCCTTCGATGCTTTCGTCAAGGAACAGCCGTCTCGGATCGGGATGATTGGTAATGGTGACGGAATAGATCTCCATAATCTCCCGTTCTGGCCAATCGGCCGAGCGGAACAAGGGCGTGAGGGAGGCTATGGAACCGCCAGCGGGGAGAAAAGCGACGACATTCACATAGTCTCCACCCACGTCGAAGTGATAGACCAGCTCGTAGGAGGTGCCGTCTTGTGGCGTGCCCCCAAAACTCATGGGCTGCTCAAGCTCATTGGTTTCACCCGCAGCTGATTCATCCTCTTCGTCATCATTGTCGTCCTCCTCTTCTTCTGGAGCAGGAGGTTTGTTTGCCGAAACCATGGCCAGCCGGGCATGATAGCGTCGCAGGCATTCGCCCACGGATGTGAGATCATTCCTGTCGGCAAGTTCGCACCACATCACCGAAACGCCATGGGCGTCGGTCGTGGTGGTCAGGTTCACACCCTTTGGCGCGGCAGCGCTCAGACTGGTTTCAAAATTTTCAGGAAAACGTGTCATGACCGGCTCTTTCTTTCTCTGAGATATTTGCCTCGGCATTTCGGACAGAGCGAACGGAACTCGGCGACTTCTGCTTCGCTGAAGCCTTTGATCTTGTTAGCCGGAGCGGCGGTATAAAGAGCTGGCTTGCCACAGCTTGGGCATTCGTGACTTGGAATGACTCCATGTTCGACCATGCTGAATTTGTCTTGCTGGACATGAGCCAGATGCCAGTCCTGTGTTTGGTGAATGGCATTCGTCGGGCAGTGAAACTCGCAGTTGCCACAGAATACGCAGCTGTCATGCCAGCAATCGAATTCCAGACCATTGGCGGTCTTGGTGAAGCGAATGGCGCCTGCCGGGCAGACCTTTTCGCATTTGCGGCAACCTTCACAGGTTTCAGCATCAAACTCGATCTTGCCACGGAAGCGGTTGGCAGTTGGCGCAGGCTCAAAGGGGAACGGGTCTGTGAAGGGCCCCTTTGCCAGATTATGCGCAAATAATTGCAGAAAATTCATATCTCTAACCCTCCTCACATCCGCTCACGCCATATCTCGATTGCCTTGGCAACACCTTCAATGATGGCTTGAGGGCGTGGCGGGCAGCCGGGAACATTGACGTCGACGGGGAAATACTGGTCGATTGGAGCTTTCACAGAATAGCTCTCGCGGAAGATGCCTCCAGAGATTGGGCACACGCCAACCGCCACCGTGACCTTGGGATCAGGGATCTCGTTGAAAACCACCATTGCGGCGTCCATCACCTTGGTTGTCAGCGGTCCGGAAATCAGCACGATGTCAGCATGGCGTGGAGAGCCGCAATATTGGCATCCGAGCCGTTCGATATCGTAACGCGGAATAAGAGCCGTCGTGGCCATCTCCACATCACAGCCGTTGCAGGAGCCAGCATTGATCCGATAGATCCATGGGGACTTTGTTGCAATCGACTTGAAGTCTGGGATCATATTCATCTCGTCTATCTCCTACTCTCAGGCCACGACCATGACGGTGACAACACTCGCGACAGCAAGCAGCAGAGGCCATTTCAGGAAGAAACTGAACGCCTGATCAATCCGCATGCGCCCCATGGACAGACGCACGATGGTGACGCCGATTTCCATAAGCACGGCCAGTTGCACCAGCCAGCCAATAAGGCCCCAGATGCCGTCGAAGGGCAGCGGCATGAAGAGAGCGATGCCGAGGCTGAGAACGACCACCGCTTTAAGCGCAGACATGACCTTGAACAGCCCCAGCGCCGGCCCCGAATATTCAAGCAGCGGCCCTTCGAGTACTTCAGTTTCAGCTTCGGGGATGTCGAAGGGGATGATCCCCAGGTTAGCCGGAAAAAACAGGGCAAAGGCTGCAAGCGCTGGCCACATCACCGGGTCAAGCAGGAACATGCCATGGCTGCGCTGATAGGCAATGATGTCGACAAGCGAGAAGGTGATGACACCGCCCTGTCCCATGCCCGTGCGCAGGGCAACGGCCAACACCGCCAGCACAATCGGAGCCTCATAGGCGAGCATCAGCGTCATCTCTCGCGAGAAGCCAAGCGCCCCGTAGGGAGAAGTTGAAGCCGACCCTGCAATCATCAGCACGATGGCAGGAACCATCAGCAGGTAGAGCAGCACGATCAGGTTGCCCAGCATCGGATCAGGACTATAGAGCCCGGAAACCGGCACCAGAGCCACTGCTACCAGCATGGAGACGACACCGGCGAGCGGAGCTCCCAGAAAAACTGGCTGGCTTGCTGTGGCAGGCACCATCGTCCGTTTGAAGCTGAGCTTGACCAGATCAAAAAAGGGTTGTGCGAGAGGCGGCCCAATCCGCCCCTGAAGCCGGGCTGCGACACGCCGATCGAGGCCCTTGAGCGACAATCCCAATACCAGAGCGAACAGGCCGCCGGGGAACAGGAATACCGCAAGAAGAATACCGAGTTGCGTAGACATGGTTGTTCCCTTCCTTACGCTTGAGGTTCTGAGCCAAGGCCCTTGGGCATCAGCCCATGGATGGCGTTGTCCGGAGTTTCAAAGAGGCTGTTGGCACCAAGGCGCGTCTGACCACCCGACAGATCGCCAACGCCGCAGACATGGGCGTTGGAGCGGACCACGCCACTCTTGCGCCCAAGCCGCAACCAAGGCAGCAGAATGAGGCCAAAGACCAGAACCAAGATGGAAAGCAGCACAGGGCTCCAGCCATCCGTTCCCGGCAGAGGACCCGTCAACGTGGCGGCAATCGGGGTCATGCCAAGGTCGTCCATGATCGCGGCAATCGGCACCAGAGCGAGGCCGGGAAAGAGACCGAGAGCCAGACTACCAAGGGTCAGAACACCCATTGGAACAAGCATGGCAACGGGAGCTTCCTCAGCGTCTTCAGCCCGCGGGTTCGGTGTTCCCATGAAGGCGGCATGGGCGAATTTGAGCACAGCAGCCAGTGTGAACAGACTGCCGATCATTGCCATGACACCAAGCAGCCAATGGCCAGACTGGAAGGATGCTTCAAAGATCATCCATTTCGAGCTGAAGCCATTAAGAGGCGGCACCCCGGCAAGAGACAAACCGGCAAAGAGGAACATACCGAAGGTCATGGGCATCTTGCGGCCAAGCCCACCCAGCTCATCCAGCATGGTGGCGTGACTGCGCACCATAATCGCACCAGCGACAAGGAACAGTGTATCCTTGAGCAGCATGTGATTGACGAAATGCAGCAACCCGCCAGCAACTCCGAGCGTTGTACCAAGGGAAAGCGCCAGTAGCACATAGCCAAGCTGAGAGACGGTGGAATAGATCAGCACCATCTTGATACTGTTCTGGATAACCGCCATCACACCCGCATAGACAATGGTGATGCCTGCAATGATCGAGATGGCATAAAGCAGGACCGGCTGCCCGGCGACCGTTCCACCGAGTTTGGCAAAGACGGCTACACCTCCGAAAGCGACAAACAGCTTCAGCACACCCCACGGACCGCTTTTCAGCAGAACCGCCGAAATGTAGCCTGATACAGGGGTGGGCGCTGCGGCCGGATGCATCTGACAGTCAATGCGCACCGGCAACTGAGCTGCTTTCATAACCATGCCGAGGAAGACCAACACGATAGCTGGCGCAATCGTGGCGACCGGCAGGGCAGCAAGCGCGTTACCCAAAGCGGCCAGGAGGAAAGTGCCGCTTTGGGCAGCGACCATCGTGACGCCAAGGAACAGGAGGGACGCGCCGATGGTGTTGAACAGGAAGTATTTGAACCCTTCTCTACGAGCGACTGCCGTTTCCTCATGGACGATTGCGACCCAAAGAGCCCAGGCACTCATCAACTCCCAGAAAGCGAAGAAATTAAATAGATCAGCAGCTGCGGTCATGCCCAACAAACCAGCGATCATCACCAGAAAGGCGGCATAGAAGCGCGGCTGGGCATGACTGTGAGCGAGATAGACTGTGGTATGGAGCATGTTAAGTGCCCCGACCCCTGCGATAAGAAGCGCAAAGTAGAAAGAAAGCAGGTCATAACGATCCGCCTCATATTGGATGGCGGCAATGGCCAGCAGCAGCGTGACGACTGCCAGACGACCAGCCCATACCACCGAGAAACGCCCGGTGAACAGCACCAGAATGGCACCAATCATGACCAACCCTGCCGAAAGCGGCCATTGCATGACCAGATCAGGCACCATGGCCGGAACGAGACCAGCATTCGCCGCCAGTTGATTGCCAATCGGCATAATCAGATTGAGCTGATAGGTCGGCATCAGACCGCCAAAGAGGATGGCAGCAGCCAAAAGCCCCATGGCCAACAACATGGTGGCAGGCGCTTCTTTAACCTCGCAGATCGCTGCGGATGCAGGATGATAAAACAGAACGCTGATGACACGGGTATAGTAAACTACGCCGATGATACCACCTAAGAGAAGGATCACAGCAACCGCATACTGTCCGGCTTCCGCCGCAGCGTAGATCATTAGGAATTTCGATATGAAACCGGAGAAAGGCGGCAGCCCCATGAGGGCAACGCTACCAAGCGCATAAACTCCGGCGGTGATCGGCATCTTCTTGCCCAGCCCTGCCAAATCACTGATCTGGCGTAGTCCGGTGCGCATCATGAAAGCGCCCGCCGAATAGAAGAGAAGGGTTTTCATGACCGCATGATTGAGGACATGGAGCAGAGCGGCGTCCGTTGCCAGCGCTGTGCCGATTCCCAAAATTGCCGTGATTTCCCCCACCTGCGCCAATGTCGAAAAGGCAAGCATCCGCTTGAGTTCTTTCTCGAACAAAGCGCGGATCTCACCATAGAGCAAAGTGAAGCAACCAAGCACAATGAGCACGGTTTGCAGATCGATTCCATTGCCTGCAGCGCGAGCAATGCTTGATACACCAAACACACCGAACAGGATTTTGACAATTCCGAACAGACCGGCCTTGGTCAGGATGCCCGACAATGGACCGGAGACCGATGAAGGGGCTTGAGGATGCGCCAGGGGCAACCAGGCATGGAAAGGAACCATACCGGCTTTCACCGCAAAGCCGAGGAAAACTGCACCCGTAATGACCAGAGCGGCGACAGGGGCAACACCAGCGAAGCCTTCAGCTAGAGCGCTGAATTCAAATGAACCTATTTCTGCGTGGGCAACCAGCATACCGTAATGCATGAGATAAGCACCACCGGCACACATCACAAAATAGACCAAACCGGCTTTCAACGCCTTCTGCGTTTGTTCGTGAATGACGAGGAAGTAGGACGTCCAGGTCATCAGTTCCCAATAGACATAGAAGTTGCCGAACTCATGCGCCGTGGTTAGCCCCAACATCGACCCGAGCATCAAGAAGGTGAAGAAGTAGTAACGGTTGACCCATTCCTGCTTTGCCAGATAGCCAATCGAATAGATAACCATGATTGCGATGATTCCGGCAAACAGCAGTGCAAACAATTTTGAGGTCGGATCAAGCGTTACATCCAGAGCAACCATGGCCACGCTGGCAATCGCAAGTGCCACGGCGGACAAATCGCGCAATCGGGCGGAAACACGCCCCAGCAGGAAAATTACGAAACCACCGATATAGGGTACCAGCACAAGCAACGCCCAAGGTGATTCAAACTCCGGTAGTCCCTCCAGACCTGCATAGCCAGCAAGGCTGGCTGCCCAATGTTCAACCGGGGCAGGAAAGACGCTGATCAGCGCAGCAGCAACGCTCAGCAGGCTTGCCAAAGGCATCGCCAGCGAGGGCGCTGGACGTAGCAGGATGCGGTGTCCTGATTTCTCAAAACAGATTTTTTGAATGAGGATCAGATAATAAACCGCAGCAATGATCGAAGCGAGAGTTCCAACTGCCGCAATGGCCCACTGCCCCTGCTCGATCGCCGCATAAAGAATGAGAAATTTGGAAAAGGATCCCTTGAACGGCGACAACCCCATGACTGAGAACATGCCAAAACCAAACAGGGTAGCAGCGAAAGGCATCCGTCGACCACTGCCTGCCAGATCTCTCAGCCAGATCGAAGCCGTCCGGCGGATAAGGTACCAGCCACTCACCAATACCAGCCCACGCATGACGAGTTGATAGGTAATATGCATATAGGCTCCGGTCTCACCGGCAGAACCACCGATACCGAATCCGATCAGAACATAACCGATTTCTGCGATTGTCGAGACGATGAAAACACGGACAGGATTCTTAAGGCTCAGCAGAGCCCCTATCTCGCCGCACAATAGAAAAATGGCCCCCATCCAGGCCAGACTCATCGGGTCCAGGGTCGTCATTATTTTGGTCCTCCACTCAGGAGACCGGCTTTTCGGCGCGGGTCAGCAGCCATACCGGTTCCCCTTTTGGAGACCAATGTGCGCGTGCCAAACCAAGCGGTCTGTCACACGGACGACAAAGCAAAAAAAATATTTTGTAAGGTACCCGACAGTCAGTTTTTAAGCTACGGGCGCCAAACATATATTCAATAAAAAACTACTTTTTACTGTTCTTCACCGCATCTGTATATCATTGAATACGCTTTGACTTTCAGTCTAAAACGCAACTATCTTCAACCAACATTCAAAATGAATCAAAGTATGCTTTGATAAACTAAAGGACTATTTTATGCACGAGCTATCTCTCTGCCAAAGCCTCATTCAACTTACAGAACGGATAGCGAATTCTTATAACGCCTCCAAAGTTATTGGCGTTACTGTGGAAATGGGAACCGCCGTAGCCATCGAGGAGGATACATTCCGGTTTTGCTTTGATGCGGTTGCGAACGACACGATTGCAGATGGCTCGAAGCTGACAATTGAATGGATAAGGCTGAAGTTGCAATGCCAGCTTTGTGGCAACAGCTACCATCCCACGTCACCGGTCATACCTGAACCCTGCCCTCAGTGTGGGTCGTTTGATACGAAATGCCTGTCTGGCCGCGAATTTACCGTCAAGCATATTGAAGTGGAGGAGAAAGCAAAGGAAATCGAGCTTCATTAATGCAAACCGGCAGGCGCCAGGCCCTCAGGTGTCAACTTTAAAGACAAAACGGTGTTGGGAGGCATCGAAATGAAGTCGACAAAGAAACCACCCCGCTCTCGTGATCTGAACGATTCCTTCGGACGCACGATCGATTATCTCCGCCTTTCTGTAACGGATCGATGCGATTTCCGCTGCTTTTACTGCATCGGAGACAAAGTCACCTTTCTGCCCAAACCAGATGTACTCAGCCTTGAAGAGTTGGACAGACTCTGCAGCCTGTTTATCGATCAAGGTGTCAGAAAGCTGAGATTAACCGGCGGAGAACCTCTTGTACGCAGAGGCATCCTGACGCTCATCAGCGACCTCTCACGTCATCTCGAAAGCGGACGCCTTAGAGAAATAACACTAACAACCAATGGCTCCCAACTTGCCAAGATGGCCACGGCATTGGCCAACCTTGGAGTAATGCGCATCAACATATCGCTTGATACCTTGAGGGCTGAGCGCTTCACGCGGATCACAGGCAAGCCCCGCTTTGCACAAGTGCTCGATGGCATCGAAACTGCTTTGAAAGCCGGGATAAAACTCAAGGTCAACACCGTAGCCCTCAAAGGTGTCAATGATGATGAATTTGATGACCTCATCCGCTTTTGCCACGAGCGAGAAATGGATCTTACAATCATTGAGACCATGCCCATGGGGGGGCTGCTCTTGGAACGGCCAGATGTCTATCTGCCTCTCAGCGAAGTACAGGAACAGCTCACGGACAGATGGTCGCTGATAAAAACCGATCACCGCTCTAGCGGACCGGCCAGCTACTTTACCGTGGGAGAAACCGGTGGGCGGGTCGGTTTCATCGCCCCCATGACACATAATTTCTGCGACAGCTGCAACCGGGTACGCCTGAGTTGCACAGGCATTCTCTATACATGCCTCGGCCGCAATAATGCCACCAACCTGCGCACGCCCCTACGCACATCCCAAGACGATGCCCCCATTATCAAGACTATCCGCAAAGCCATCGCCAATAAGCCCGAGGGACACGATTTCAACATCAAAAAAGACCGGAATTATCCCGTGCTAGAGCGCCAGATGTCAGTCACGGGGGGCTAGGCCTGTCCATGCCAGTTTCCCTGACCGAGAAATAATCCCAATCGCCAGCCACGCAACCCAGCTCCGCAGGACATACCACAATGAACGAAACAGTCGCCTCTCTATTCGAACAAAGCCAGTTCCATATGGCGGATATCACCAGAAAAGCCCCCAGCTTCCGACGCGCGATAGCCACAGGGCGCATTTTTGTGGGGTCCGTCGGCTTCGCCCGCATCAAGGATCGGACATTGCCCAAGGGCGATGCCTTGAAACTGGCAGAGATTGCTGGCGTGCAAGGGGCGAAGCTGGCTTGGCAACAAATCCCTATGTGCCACCCACTCCTTCTGGATCATGTTGCCGTGCTTCCCGAATTGGATAAAGAGAGTCAAAGCATTATCGTCTATGCCAGCGTAGCAACCACAGCCAAGACCGGCGTTGAAATGGAAGCCATGGCAGCCGTCAATGCGGCATTGCTGACAATCTATGACTTGACAAAACCCGTTAACCCGGCTCTTACGATCACCCAAGCCCGCCTTGTCATGAAAGAAGGCGGCAAGCGCGGCGTTTGGATACACCCCGATGGTGTGCCCCCGGCGCTTCAGTCGCTAATACCGAAGGAAGGGTCCCTACCGCTTGAGGGCCGAACAGCCGCAGTCATAACCCTGAGCGACAGGGCCTATGCGGGAAGCTATGAAGACTATTCCGGCCCAGCCCTTGCATCCCGACTGGAACAGGCCGGATGCCAGGTATCATCCCGCAGCATCTTGCCTGATGACGCAGACCTGCTTGAAAAGGCAATCAAGGCCTTGGTCGGAACGGTCCATCTCATCATGACAACAGGCGGCACCGGCGTCGCACCGAGAGATGTTACCCCGCAAGTCATATCAAGGATTGGCGGCATTGCGGTCCCCGGTCTTGGCGAGCTCTTGCGCAGCAGCGCGGCGGTCCATGTCCCAACCTCTTGGCTCAGTCGATCGACGGCCGTAATCCTTGAAAAAACATTGATCATAGCCCTGCCCGGCAGCCTTGGCGGCGTAAATGACGGCATGAAGGCGCTCTCCCCTCTTCTGCCCCACGCGCTTGATCTGATTGACAATAAAAAGCCAGCCCATACCCATGATCACTCTCATGAGTACGGTCATAATATTATGGAGGAAAGCAAATGATTTCCTATAGCGAAGCCCTCAAGCGGCTTTTGCATTGCGCCCCGCTCCCCACCACAAGCCTGCCCATTCAGCAAGCATGTGGCTTTGTTACTGCTGAGCGCATTACCAGTCCCCAGAGCGTTCCGCCTTTCACAAATTCCAGTATGGACGGTTTCGCCATCCGCTCCGAGGAATTGGCCACAGCAACCCCAAATACTCCTGTCATTCTGCCAATTGTCGGATCGACAGCAGCAGGAGAAAGCCCGGCAAACGCCAAAGGGGGCACATGGGAGATCATGACCGGCGCAGCTCTACCGCAAGGGTATGATGCCGTCGTCAAGATCGAGGATGTGGAATGTGTCGGAGACCGGGTGCGGTTCACCGCACCAATTGGCAAGGGCGAGAATGTCCGCCTTGCTGGCCAGGATTTCAATTTGGGCGATGTCGTTGTCTCTTCTGGCGACATCATCAGTCCTGCTCAGATCATGGCGCTTGCTGCCGTAGGGCAAAAAAATGTGACAGTCCATCGTAAACCTTCCATCACCCTTCTCAATACAGGCAAGGAGCTGGTTCAGAATACGGACATACCACTGAAGCCGGGACAGATCCGCGATGCAAGCGGCCCTTATCTGATGACAATGCTCGAAGCGCTCGGATATGGCGCCAACTATGGCGGGCTAGTTCCTGACGATGACAAGCTCTTCCGCGCCCGTTTGGAAGACATATTGGCAGAAGGTGCTGCGGATGTAGTCATTTCCACCGGAGCAGTTTCTGCTGGCAAATTTGATTTCATCCCCGACATTTTGCGTACCCTTGGAGCCGAGATCGTTTTTCATAAGGTCACCAATCGCCCCGGCAAACCAGTACTCTACGCGCGCTTTGCCAACGGCATTCATTATCTCGGCCTTCCGGGTAATCCGGTTTCCACCGCCGTCGGGTCGCGATTCTTCGCCCTGCCGCTCTTTCGTCACTTGCAGGCTTTGCCCGAAGAAAAGCCCTTGATGGCCAGACTCCTGACGCAGACGCGCAAAGTTCAGGGTCTGCGTTTCTTTTGCAAAGCCCACGCTTCTGTATCCGAGGACCAATCCTTGCAAGTGGAAGTATTCGATGGTCAGGAATCTTTCAGAATCAAACCGATGCTTCAGGCCAACTGCTGGGCAGTCTTTGACGAAGACAGAAGCGAGATTGCTCCTGGAGAAACAGTCGCCATCTATCCGCTCATGCCAGACAGATGGATGCTGCGCCCCCTTTACGCATGAGGACACAATCTATGAACATTACCATCCAATGCTTCGGTGCCTTTCGCCCCTTCGGTGAGGCGCTTTTAATTTCCGTTTCCCATGGAGCAACCGTTGCTGACTTACACGGCTTGTTCCTCAAAAAGCTGAAAGAAATCGATCCCTCCTTCGACAATCCAATATTGATAGACAATAGTCGCTTCGCAACGGAAACCACGCTTCTGGCCTCCTCGACCCTACTTGAAGAGGGTATGCAGCTAGCCGTCATTCCCCCTGTATCCGGAGGTTAGAAATGAACAACATTCTCGTAGATATCTGCTCCATAGACCAGCAACCGCCCGATGCTTTGCAAGCTCTCACCTTTGTAGCCCGCGCCCCGAATGGAGCCGAAAGCCTGTTCGTCGGTTCCGTACGCGAGACCAACAAAGGAAAAGAGGTTCTTGGTATCAGTTATGACGTCTTCGACCCGCTGGCCAAACAATCCTTCCTCGAAATTTGCAAGGAAGCCCAGTCGCATTGGGGAACGGACCTTTGCCTTTATGTGGCCCATGCCAAAGGCCGTGTGGATGTCTGCGGGACCAGCATCGTTATCGCAGTAGGTTCTCCCCATCGCGATGCCGCCTTTGAAGCCTGCCGCTATGTCATTGACCAGATCAAGCATCGCTCTCCAGTCTGGAAACTGGAGCATTATGCCGATGGTGACAGTGACTGGGTTCAAGGCAATGCGATCAGTGCCAATGCACATAGTGGGAAAGACGATTGCGACTCAACCACCAAGGGAGGAGCCCGTGAAGCTGCGCATTGATGGCCAGCAGGTCCATTTCAGGATCGACAAGAGCGAGCTGACACGCCTTTGTCTGGGCGCATCCCTAAACCAGTGCATCCACTTTCCGAATGGGCGAGGTTTGACGGTCAGTGTCCTGACAGGACGTTCGACATCCCCGATGCAACTGATTTTCGACAATGACGTCATGCAACTGCTCGTCGACAGGGGCTCTGCCTATGACTTGCTCAAGGCTTTGCCCCGTAAGGAAGGAATAGCGACCCATCAACCCTTCAATTCAGATCAGCGCATGGAAATCATCCTAGATGTTGACTTGCGGCTTCAGAACTATCCGGGAAAAGACCATGAATGGGCTTGAAACACAGCGCTACAATAGAAATATCCTGCTCCCAGAGATCGGAACAGCAGGACAGGAAGCACTCTTGGCCTCTCGCGTGCTCGTTGTTGGAGCCGGCGGTCTAGGGTCACCTCTCCTCTTGTATCTCGCTGCTGCTGGGATTGGACATCTGGGTGTTATCGATGATGATTTGGTCAGCCTGTCCAATCTGCAAAGACAAATCTTGCACGCAACGGAAGACCTCGACAGGCCTAAGGTGACCAGCGCTCTGGAAACACTGTCATCGCTGAACCCGGGCATCCATGTCACGCCTTACAATGAACGACTGACAGAACAGAACGTCCACCCATTGGCACATCAATATGATCTGGTTGTTGTCGCTTGCGACAATTTCGAAGCGCGAACCATCGTTAATGCCGCCTGCATGCACCAGAAAAAGCCGATGCTCACTGCCGCCGTTTCAGGATTCTCTGGTCAAATTTATACCTTCAAGCCCTATCTTGGCAGCGCATGCTATCGATGTATCTATCCCAACCTTCCCACATCAAACCTCGTACCCCCATTAGCCTCCAATGCCTTTGAAGATGGCATTCTCGGCAGCGTAGCAGGCGTATTGGGAAGCTGGCTTTCAACGGAAGTCGTAAAGGAATTGCTGAATATAGGAGAGAGCCTAGCTGGCCAGATTCTAATTTTGGATGTATTGCGCAATAACTTCCGCAAATTGCACATTCCGAGAGATCCTGTATGCTCTTTCTGCAGGAAATCACAAACGGACTGAATGCCCAGCAATATCCAAAACTGGGCCCAACGAATACCATCGAGAATTGGAAGGCTTTTGCTATTGTCAAATCAGCAAACTCAATTCTCCGCAACCACAAGAAGAGCCTGTCGTACAAATTATATTCTTTTCTGAGAGCAGTTGGTGCGATCACTATATCACTTCGAAATCCTATTCTAAAATAATCGCAAAGTAATAATCAGTGCATGAAGAAATATGAAGTCCCACCATATTCCCTTTTAGCTGACGAGATCAGCTAATCTGAAACCATTTGCTAACGCCCACATATCACAAAGACGACCTAAAACTGCCGTTCGTCGGGGCTCCATCCCAGAAGCCTACTTCCCCATTCCGAACATTCGATTGAAGCGCAAATATTTTTAACCGGTCGAGATCAGCAGAGCGAACCTTTAAGACCTTCGTTGCGGTATCGAAATTTTATGGTGGCAGGGTGATCTTCGGGCAAAACTGGCGGATTGCTGACATTTCCGGCTGATGCGAGATCTGTGGTGCCTCCGGTCAAAGCCGCCATTCATGGGGGTTGCAATTGGATAGCGCAGCATGAAATCAGGCCAAACCCACTTATAAAAAAGATATAATCTGTTCAGATGAACCGAGCCACTTCTGCACACCCTATACGAGGATCTCCCAACCACGGATAACAACAAATCCCCTGTTCGGCTGATCTGATTGGAGCGTGCCGACAAAGAGCCTGCGATTCATCCATGCCCAACGACCCTCTGGAGCCAGCACATGAATTCTGGAGGCGGCATAGCGTTTAGGTTGCGCCTCAGTGTCCATCACGACCTCGTTCTCGATCCCCAGAACCGTTCCGTCTTCAACCTGCATTTCGTATGTCGCACTGAGCTGCTTGACACCATCGGCACGCAACAATTGCCGGTCTGCACCGCGCGGTAACACGATGCCTTTGAGATCAGGATGCTCTGCCCCTCCTCGAAACAAGCCACCAGTGATCGGAATGATGAAGCGTTGCCCAAGAGGCGTAGTCCCCAAGTTCTCGCGGGGTGCGACAGTAACGACAGCTTCCCAGGTGAGCCTCATATCAGGTTTTTGAACGCCATGCTCTGAGAGAGCCCCCAAAAGAGTTTCATCTGACAGCATCTTAGTCTCTCGCTTATTCGTTCGTGGCTTTCCTCTCACGCCAGAGGGGCAAGGCAGGTAAGGATGTTTTTGCTGCTTTCCAGCGCACTGCAGGCTGAAGAGATTTCCGCCTGCCGAGCAGATAGCTTCGCCCAAGTCAGACAATCGGAAAGCTTTGCCTCTTTTTGACCGGCGTTAAGCGCTTTGGAGCCGTTGCCGACAAGATCGTGTTGAACGTGCTGCAAGATCTTGCCATCTGCAAGCGTGACCGTAATTTTGTTGGGCATGTTAGGGCCTTCAGGCCCCATTGGCACTGCTACTCGCCGGACTTTTTCAAAATGAGTTCTGAGGGGCGTTGAAGCCAGCGCCTCCGCCGTGAAGTCGAACAGGGAGAGTGACCCTTTTTGTACCATCAGCAGAACGGGATAGCTCAGACTGAAGCGCGCTTCTGCTTCTGTTTTGGGCGCATCATAGCGTAGATTACGTGCCAGCATATCCGGCAGTTCGACTGATATTTCGGCGATATCTTCCAGTCCAAAGCCATGGGCATTGATCATGGTTTCAATACCGTCAAGCGCTCGATGAGAGGCCGCGCAACACGGAAATCGTTTGACCATCAGGCCGGTATCCAACAGTGCCCACCGCATGCCCAAACCGTCGATATCGAAGTCTTTGCCATTGCCATTGTAAAGCTCGGCAAAGCTCCATGGACCCGTTGCGAATGCCTCTTTTGCGCCGAGCCCGGATTTGGCAAGCATGGCTGCGGTCACAGCAGCGCGAGCGGCCAGACCAGCATGGGTTGGTTTGGCCTGACTGCCGAATTGAAGTTTGGACCCCGCCGCCTGCGAAAAGGCAAGGCTCATGGCATGTGCGATGCCTTCGGATCCGGCTCCCATAAGCCAGGCACATGCACCAGCGGCACCAATTGTGCCCAGAGTTGACGTTGCGTGCCAGCCTGCTCGATAGTGATCGGGATGCATGACGTGACCGATGCGTGCCTGCAGCTCGATGCCAATGATGTAGGCGGTAAGCAGATGCTTTCCGGCAACAGGCTCAAGACCGGAGGCCATTGCCAGAAGGGAAGGAACCAGTACCGCGCTGGCATGCGCCATAGAGGGTGCAAAATTATCATCAAAATCAAGAGCATGCGCCGCAGTTCCATTGACGAGCGCGGCGCCTGCCATGCTGAGCGAACGCCCCATGCCCCAAAGGGCTGCATGTCCTGCACCATGAGAAAGCTCGGCAGCTTTTGCGACCGCGCGGGTTGCTTCATCTTCACGCCCGGCCAAAGCGCAAGCCAACGTGTCAGCCATAGCGTCAGACGCCCGTTCCATAAGAGCGGAGTCGTCGATTGCCTCAATCCCTGCAGCCCAAACAGAGAGGGCAACGATCCCATTCAATTCACTTTGATCCGTTGACATCTCAGCCCAACTCCACTTGCACGAGGTTCAGCCAATAGGAAACACCAAACGGAATGATTTCATCATTGAAATCGAATTTGGGCGTATGAACAAAGGCGGATTCTTCGCCGTTGCCCAGACAAATATAAGCGCCTGCGCATTTCTCAAGCATGAAGGCGAAATCCTCGCTCGCTCCTACGCGCTCGGCCTCGGGGTTTACGCTGTCAGCTCCCACAGAGGCCGTGGCAGCTGCAACCGCCTTGATCGTTTCCGCCTTGTGATTGACCAGAGAGGGATAACGACGGATGAAATTATAGTCCGCAGCGCAATTCTGCATTTGAGCCGCACTCTGCGCCAATTCGCCAATGCGCAACTCAACCAGATCGCGGGTTTCAGGTTTGAAGGTACGAGCCGTTCCGCGAACAAATACATCGGCGGGAATAATGTTCGGACTCATGGCATCGCCTGCACTGATGTGTCCGACACTGATGACAGCAGAATCAAAGCTTTCGACATTTCGGGCTGCAATTGTCGAGAGAGAAGTCAAAAAGGTTCCCAGTGCCATGGTCGGATCGGTACCTTTGTGTGGCATGGCACCATGTCCACCCGTGCCGCGCAAATGCAATTCCCAAGTGTCACCGGCTGACATCATCGGACCAGAGCGGATGAAAAATTCACCAGACTTGGTCTTGGGCATATTGTGCATCCCGTAGACTGCATCACATGGGAACAGGTCGAACAGGCCTTCCTCGATCATCACGCGACCGCCGCCGACGCCTTCTTCTCCGGGCTGGAAGATGAAATGCACAGTTCCTGCGAAATCCGGATTTTGCGCAAGCTTCTCGGCTGCTCCCAGAAGCATTGCCGTGTGACCATCATGTCCGCACGCATGCATCTTGCCAGGAACGTTTGAGCTGTAGCTTTTGTCGGTTTCTTCAGTGATAAACAACGCGTCCATATCAGCGCGCAAGCCGATCGTCCGTTCACCAGCAAGACGCCCCTTAAGGGTGCCTACAACACCAGTTTTGGCAAGACCGCGATGAATCTGAAGGCCGAGATTCTCAAGAAATTCAGCGACCAGATCGGAAGTTTTGACTTCCTCGAAGGCAGTTTCAGGGTGGCTGTGAATCTGTTGACGAATGGACGTAATGCGAGAAAGGAAATCTTTGTCGGCAGCAAGAGTCGTTGCTTCAATCTGTTTCATGGGGAGTGCTTTTGTCATTCAGATCAGTTCGTATTGGAAGCTCTGCGAGCGTGGAGAAGGTGCGTGCCAAGCCGTGAAACAGGGTGACCACTATGAAGATGGGCACACTGATAGCCACGAAAATCAAAGGCATCGGAATAGTTTCTGCCACCATCGTTGTGTTACGCGAAAGAAAGCCACGCGTGAAATTGGCTCCGGGTCCGAAAAAGCAGTACCAGAGAATGGGTGTCAGAAAGACAAGAACCGCGATTGCACGGACAAGTGCAGTTGCAAGCCGTAGCCAGCGAGGAAATGTCTCGGGAATTTTGGACAAAGACGGGTCAAAATTCTCATGAAACGAAGCACTGGCACCAAGCAGTCCCACCCACACCATTGCATAGCGTGCCATTTCTTCTGTCCATGCTGGCGGAGAGGCAAAGCCATAGCGTGCAATGACCTGCAAGCAGATCATTGCAACCATGAGGACAAGGAACAGGCAAGCGAAGGCCATCGTTATGCGGTTT
Organism: Cohaesibacter marisflavi; assembly: GCF_963665895.2. Lineage (NCBI taxonomy): Bacteria > Pseudomonadati > Pseudomonadota > Alphaproteobacteria > Hyphomicrobiales > Cohaesibacteraceae > Cohaesibacter > Cohaesibacter marisflavi. The sequence continues at coordinate 2,687,309 of NZ_OY762534.1, forward strand.
ATACGCAGACTGATGCCATTCAATCTTTTAGAGAGTGACACTAGCATGGTTTTACCCTTTCCGAGTTAGGCTACCTGTTCATCATATTTTATTTGAGGGCTGTCTGGATCTTTTCGATGACGTCTTTGTCACCAACTTCTGTCCAGATCGCTGTTGCGGCCTCCACGAACTTCTCGCGTTCGCCTGGTTCCAACGGATTGACGCTTACGCCAAGATCCGCCAGCTGATTGATTGCAGCGGCTCCATATTCGGCCGACCATGCGCGGTTGGCAGCAAGGGCTTTATCATACGCCTCATCTACCCAGCCGCGTTCTTCGTCGGTCAATGCATCATACCAATCTTTTGACATCAGGATTACACGAGCAACCGGCATAGCATCAAGCGGAGTGAACTGCTTTAGCATGTCCGTATGACGCGCCTTGATCGCGGAAGAGGGTGGGTTGAAATAACCTTGTGCTACTCCGGTCTGAAGGGCGTTTGGCACTTCTGCAAAGCTCACAATTGTGCCTTTGGCTCCCCAGCTTTCAAAAAACTTGATCTGATCGCCGTTCTGGGCACGCAGACGCACGCCTTTCAGGTCAGACATCTTGGTGGCCGGAATGTCAGTCGTGAAGATGCCAACAAGACCGCCGCGCATATTGAAGCCCGGGACGCGAACGCCATATTTGGCAGCATCTTCATTGATTGATTCAAGAATGCTCGATTTTGCAATGACATCATCCCATTGCTTTTCACTCTGGAATAGGAAAGGCAGATAAAGCGAAGGGGCGCTCTTTGACATCTTGAACAGCACTGCCGGGCTACCCAGATCGATTTCAATGAGGCCCTGGCTTGTCTGGTCGAGGCGCTCGTCTTCCTTACCAAGAGTTCCGTTTGGATGGATTGTTACGTCCACGCCGTGTTCTGCGATCGTATCCTTGAAAGTCTTGGCAAAGACATATTCGCCGTCGACGCTGGCGTCTTCAGGGCCTGCAAAAGCTATATTGATCGGATCCATAGCAAGTGATGGACCGGCAAGGAAGACTGACAGGGCAACAGAGGCCAAAAGTGTTTTGAATTTCATGGATTGGTTCCTTAGTCTGGACAGGTTTTTTGTTTGGATTTTTCTGGGAAATTAGGTCAGCAACCCAAGGTAACGCGGGAGCGCGAGGGTCAGCTCTGGTATAAAGATCAGTGCTCCAAGCAAAATCAGTTCTGCGACCAGGAATGGGAAGACGCCTCGTACAAGACGCCAATAGTCCATCTTCAGAACCGTTGCGAGAATAAGCAGCACTCCGCCCAATGGTGGTGTTAAAAGTCCCACGGTGAGATTGAAGCCGATCAGGATGCCCATGTGGGTAGGATCAACGCCGAGCAGGATCGCTGGTGGAATGAGCAAGGGGCCCAAAAGAGCGAGCGCAGCCTTCACATCCATCAACATACCGGCAAAAAGAAAGATCACGTTGAGCATGAGCAGATATTGGGTCTTGCTGAGGTCCATCTCCTTGATGAGAGCGACCAACGCCTGAGGCAGTCGCTCAATGGACATGAGATACCCAAAGGTGGCGATAGCAACCAGAATAATGAAGACAGCACCGGTCAGCACAGCGGTACGTTCAAGAGCGATGAGAATATCATGGGGTTTTAGGCGACCATAATACCAGCCAACGAGAATGGCCGTTACTGATGCCAGACCGGCAGCTTCAGCCGGCGTCATAAAACCCATCAGAATCCCACTCATGATAATTACCGGCAAAGACAGTGCGGGAAGTGCGTCTAACAGCGCAGGAAAGAAGCGCGGAATTTCAGCTCCTCGTCCACCCGGATGGTCGTAACGATGGGCGAGAATGGCGTTGATGACCATAAGAACGGCAGCAAGCAGCACCCCCGGAACGATGCCGCCTGCAAACAGAGCAACAACCGAAGTATTCATCAGTGCGCCATAAAAAATGAGAATCACAGATGGGGGAATGATCGGGCCAATGATTGATGAGGCCGCAGTGACCGCGGCGGCATAATCCTTATCATACCCCTGCTTTTCCATTTCCGGGACCAGAGTGTTGCCTAAAGCTGCGGCATCTGCCGTCGCAGAACCAGAGACTCCAGCAAAGAACACGGATGTCATGATATTTACATGTCCTAGACCGCCCTTGAAGCGCCCCATAATCGACATTGAAAATTTGATCAGGGCTTCGGTTACGCCACCTCTGTTCATCAATTCACCTGTCAGAATGAACAGTGGCATCGCTAGAAAAGCGAAGACATTGAGCTGCCCCATCACACGCTGTGGCAACGCGGCGAGAAAGCGCGCGTGATCTTCCGTTACGAAAGCAATGACCGATGCACTTCCCACGAAATAGGCAATGCCCGCGCCTGACATGATGGCTGCGAATAAAAACAACAGAGGAATGATTGGCATGCTGCTTGTCTCCTTTACACCATCTAAAGAAGCAAGCGGAATGTGAAGTCAAACTTTATATTTGCTGCATGTGATAGCAATTTGCTATATAGTAAATTGTAATGGTAAGCCTTTTTTCGCTTTCGATGTCAGTGGATTTGAATAATTTTTGAGCAAATACAACTTTGCACAATGTTTGACCAAATTATGTCTCTATCAAAATCGGAATGTACCTTCAGTGAAACGCTCTCTAAACTATCAACGTATCAAGATCTTTCGCGTCATTTATGAGGTTGGAAGCATCCGTCAGGCCGCCCGAAGACTTGGACTATCTCAGCCGACGGTGAGCCGACATATCGCTGTGCTTGAAGACGAGTTGGGCTTTGCACTGTTTGCAAGGGAGAAGGGACGAACGGAACCTACATGGGAAGCTCAGCGCTTTTATTCAGAAACCACCGGCCTCATTGAGGGCATAGAAAGAGTAGAGAATAATGTCGAGGCTATCCGTGTCGGTGAAGGGGAGGCTTTGCGCATCATGTCGGCGACTTCAGTGGCCTTTGAACTTCTACCGAAGGCGCTTGAAATTTGGCGGCGAAAGGTTCCAAGAACGGAAGTTACAGTTGATAGCGGTCGGGCCATCGAGCAAATCAGAGCCATCCGCTCGGGGTTTATTGATGTGGGGTTGGCCGGCTCAGTTCAGCCACAAGCAGGACTGCGCATTACCACACTGCGAGAAGAAAAACTGGTTGCGATTATGCCATCTACGCACCCCTTGGCGAGTAGAGAGTTCGTCGATCTTGAAGATTTCGCTATCTATCCAAGTGTTTTGCTCAGCCCGCATGCCCCTATTGGTCACACAGTCATGCAAGCGTTCGAGCGGGCCAATGTGACGCCAAACAAGATCATGACTTCCTTTGCCCCATCCTTTGCCATCGGTTTGGTCAAAGCACTTAAGTGCATCAGTATTGTCGATTCCTTGGTTTACAGGGCATTGGCCAATGAACACGTTACGGCCCGTCCGGTTTCAACCAAGCTGTGCTTCGATATGGTTTTTATCGAAAATGAAAATACCCCCCAACGGAGAATTGTAGAAGCGTTCAAAGATGCAATGAAAGAAGCGATGGGATAAGTCTCTCCAAATCTCACTTCCGTACTATCGAATGCCTTCTGGGTTTACTATGTACATCATAGCTTGAAAGATTCGGGTCTGCATTCGCAATGGTGCCCGCGGCACGCTTCTTCAATGTCGTCGATCTGGTCAATAAACTGGATAATGAAGCAAGGGCTGATCGACAAGGGCGTACCGCCGATTTGATCTCTCGTCTCGACTTCCTGATCCTGGATGAGCTGGGCTATCTGAATTGCCCCTAGAATTGTAGACACCTTGTCCCCTAAAAGAGCTATTGTCAATTCTGGTGTTTGAAGCTTTTCAAGCAGCGGCCTTTTGTTGGTTTGACGGCTTGATGCCGTTGACGAAGTCGACGCCTTCAATGACGTCAGCGAGATGAGCGAAGCCACGAAGCTTTCGCCAGTTTTTCTCGGCGCATTGGCCGAGTTTGAACATCATATGCAGCATACCTTCTCTGCTCAGGCTTCCCTTTGTTCGCTTGGTGCGATGGCGGATGGTGGCAAAAGCGCTCTCAATCGGATTTGATGTGCGGATACTCTGCCAATGCTGAGCGGGAAAGTCGAAGAATGTCAGGAGTTCTGAGCGATCCTTGATCAAGCATTCAACTGCCCTGGGGTATTTGGCCTCATAGCTTTCGATGAACAGGTCAAAAGAGAGATTGGCATCCTCACGGGTCTCTGCCTGCCAAATATCATGCAGCATTTTCTTGGCCTTGGGCTGGGATCGCTTGGGCAGATAATTGAGCACGTTTGCCGTTTTATGGACCCAACAGCGTTGCTGACGGGTGGATGGAAATATCTCTTCCAGCGCCGCCCAGAATCCCATGGCTCCGTCGCCGATGGCCAATTTCGGTGCCTTGAGGCCATGCTTTTGAAGGCCCAGCAGAACCTCTCGCCAGCTCTGGGTGGATTCGCGGACGCCATCGTCGATAGCCAGAAAATGCTTTTCACCTCGCGAGTTCACCCCGATCACCACCAGGGCACAGAGCCGGTCATCAGTGCCACGCAGGCCGCTGTAAATGCCGTCCGCCCAGATGTAGACCCATTCATCACGGCTGATGTCAGCTTTGCGCCAATCCTCATACTCTGCCGCCCATTGTTTCTTCAGCCGAGATATTGTCTTGGCAGAGAACCCGGTCGCGTCCGGCCCGAGAAGTGCCTTCAGAGCGTCCTCCATCTCACCGGTCGATATGCCCTTGAGATACAGCCAGGGCAAGGCTGCCTCGATAGACTTGGACTTGCGGACATATGGCGGAACAAGGGCTGATGCGAAGCGAGACATCTTCAACTACATCGAAATGTTCTACAATCCAAAACGCAAACACGCTACAAACGGAATGCTCTCGCCTGTCGAATACGAGAGACAAAAGATTTGAAGCCCCAAGGTGTCTACAATTCTAGGGGCAATTCAAAACTAGGTATTGGGATTCATTTAGAAGTCCCGATACGGGCAAGGCCGTCGGTAAAGTGTATCATGGCCAATCAATGGACTCTTACTATGATTCAAAGGTTGATAAGGCGATGGGCGAAAGCGCCGCAATAGTTGCTATCAAGAGCCTCCCCGGACAAGAATATGATTTGAAGGCATCATACCCTGGGCATAAGGGGAAATCTTATCATGGCTTTATGTTAGATGGAAAATACACAACTCTAAGAGAAGCTGGAAACATGTTGGCGGGACAAAATGCAGCAACTCATGGGAAGTCATTTACAGACTTTCAGAAGAGTGCTGGTCGCTTGCATGAAACAAATTATTTTGGTTGGGCATGGCGTGAGTTCACAGGAAAAACTATGGGGCCTCCGCCTAACTACGGAGAGATCGATCATCAACGAACTCGAAGCGAGTATGGGTATATAAAAGGCTATCTGCAACTACATCCACAACAACCTTTACTTCCGTGATATGAATATGAAGAAAACAAATTTTTTGCTATCTTTAGTTGCGGCGACTCTTGCGACGATTTGGTTTTTCTCTTATTCGTACAGAGAAGAAATTTCAATAATTCTGGACATCTTCCTTGAAGGCAATACTAGAGAAAATATTATTTGCTCTTCAAAAAAATCTAACTGCGTGAAGAAAGTATCGGTTAGAAATGGTATAGGGTCTAACTATACAACTGAGGTTTATGTATTTTTTAATCGTCTAGATAGTTTTTCGGCTGGATCCTTGCCTGAGAATTGCATTATTTTCGAGCCAGAAACCTTTGTTGAAATTAAGTGGGTGACTGAAGATACGATTGATGTGAGTTATGAGGGTGGTGATTATCAAATAATTGGAAAAATTCCAAATTCTGTAACTATCAATTTTTTAAAACAAGGATAGATATGATATATGGTCGCTATTGAGACATCTATTTTCAACGGCGAAAATTTCCAGATTATCCAATAGGTCTCCTTCACGTGGCCTTTTCTGTTTCTGAATAACCAACGGTCTTCGTACAAGCATATTTTGAAAAGCCGACATTCAAAAATTTTGCAGCATCATTCACAATGGGCTCGAAGCGGACTGATGCGGTGCATCGTCGCCCGATCAGAACCATCAATGTGGATTTCCCACCTCCCGAGCAGCCTGACAAGATCACATGTTGCATCATGCTAATTCTTTTCCTTTCCTGCTGAGTGTACTGCCGATCCGATTTGCCGCCTTTTTTGCGCTGCAGTGCGCCCCCTATCGGAGCGCTCTTGCCCAATGGCACATACAGGTTCTTTCTGGCTCAGAAGCCGTCAGAGACAACCAACCGGAGCCAAGCGAGACATGAGCCAACCAGATCGCATTATTCGCCTTAAGACCGTTCTCGATAGAACGGGCCTGTCCCGATCAACCATCTATCGGAAGATGGCCGAAGGGACCTTTCCTGCACAGATCAAGATCAGCATCCATGGCACAGGATGGCGAGAGTCAGAGGTCAATCGTTGGATTGCCAATCCTGCAAGATGGCGAGCTGGTACCGCGCCTGACGCGTCTGGCAAGGAGGTTTTATGATAACCACCAATCAGCGGCGCCGTATTAACAACCTATTTGCCGCCTTATCACGCAGCTCATCCAGATAGTCACTCCACCACTGATGCATTCGGACGCGCTCTTCCCAGTAGCGACCACGATTGTAGATACCGCAAATGCTGTTTGCATCTTCATGAGCGAGAGAGCGTTCTATAGCATCAGGACTCCAAAGACCGCTCTCGTTAAGAAGCGTTGAAGCCGTCGTTCTAAATCCGTGCGCCGTCACCTCGCCCTGTGCATAGCCAATACGTCTCAGTGCCTGATTGACCGTATTCTCGCTCATTGGACGCTTAGTCGTATGGTAGGCAGGAAAGACAAAGCCCTTGGGGCCTGTCATCGGCATAAGTTGTTTAAGATATGCGATGACCTGTTTTGACAAAGGCGTCTGGTGAGGACGCCGCATTTTCATGCGCTCCGCAGGGATTTTCCAGATAGCAGCATCAAGATCGAACTCAGACCAATGCGCCTTTCTGAATTCTCCAGGACGCGCCATAATGTGTGGGACTATCTGCAAGGCAATCCGCGAGATGGGATTGCCTGGATAGTTATCGATTGCCAGAAGCAGATCGCCAACGCCGTCTGGCTCTATGATAGCCGCATAGTGCGTCACCTTTGGCCTAATCAAAGCGCCTCGAAGAACGACTGTAGGATCTTCCTCTGCCCTCCCCGTCGCCACGGCGTAGCGAAAAACACAACTGGCGAAGGAGCGGCAACGCATAACCGTTTCATACTTTCCGTGCGCCTCGAGCCGCTTCAGAACAGCGAGAATATCAAGAGGCTTTAGTTCAGTTACAGGTCGTTCATCGATCAGTGCAAACTGCCGAATAAGCCAATTGGATTTCTCAATCGTTTTGGGCGACCTTCCTTCAGCAATCTGCTTTTTAATATATTCTCGACCGATATCGCCGAAAGTGTTTGAGGCTGCGAACGCTGCAACGAGCTTTTCGCGCTTGCGCTCAGCAAGCGGATCCTCTCCGGCATCAAGCCTTTTTCGTGCTTCATTTCTTTTGTCACGCGCCTCGGCAAGGCTCACATCGGGATAGCTTCCAAGGGAAAGGCGTTTTTGCTTCTTCATGAAGCGATATTTATATCGCCAAAGCCTTGCTCCACTCGGGGAGACTTCAAGATAGAGCCCGAGACCACCGGTACATTGATAAGCCTTGTCTCTGGGGCGAAGTTGTCGAATTTGAAGATCTGTCAGTGCCACAGCAATTCTCCCTGGTTCAGGAGCGATCAGGTGGCATGAAACCCTAAAATTGGGGCCATCAATGAATTCATGAAAAATTTTGGCCCCAAATATGGCACCAAATATGGCCCCAGACGGGTCGGATCTGGTGAAATCGCCTGACACACTCCGAGAAATCTGAGACCTAAAAATCCCATAATTCCAAGGACTTGTCGATATAAGTGGGACGGGCTGGGAAAAAATGATGGTGCCCGGAGGCGGATTCGAACCACCGACACGCGGATTTTCAATCCGCTGCTCTACCAACTGAGCTATCCGGGCATTTGCTTTATCATTTCGCTTTGAAAAAGCTATCTGACAGAAGCGCTTGCTTGGGTTATCAAAGCAACCCTGCAATTTGTTTCGGCGTTATAGAAGGTTCATATAGCCCTGTCCAGTGCGCTTTTGATGTTTTCTACAGGGCTTCGCATTTTTTTTCATCTGGTGAGGAAAAGTTTCAAAAATAAGCCCGAAATCCCGCCAGAAATTAGACACATGCCCACAAAGGCGATGACTATCTCCTTGTTTTGTCGCTCAAAAAGGAAAAACAGCAAGCCCTTAATCCTGCAGATCGAAATCGCTCTCATCAGGATCATCCTCTTCGCTTGCTGGAATAGCGTAGACACCAGTCAGCCAGCGGCTGAGATCGACCTGTTTACAGCGATCCGAGCAGAAGGGATAGTTTTCTTTTGTTGAGGGCTTGGAGCAGATCGGACAGGGACGAGATCGACGCATACCGGTCACCTTGCCGCCTGCTGCCGCCTTTTCATCTTCCGGTTTCTTTGTCATGCTTGCTTCATCCTCGATACGCATCAAGAGGCGTGCGCCTTCAGACTGGTCGCCTTATTCAACGCCGCCCAACCATTTCAGCCGCAGGGGATAGCCCTCGCCGATCAGCAGATTTGCCGTCTCGTGCAGCGGCAGCCCGACAACCGAACTGTAAGATCCGACAAGATTGACCACGAAGGTTCCGGCGATGCCCTGAATGGCATAGCCGCCCGCCTTGCCTCGCCATTCGCCCGAAGCGATATAGGGGTCAATATCATGGTTGAGGCGCTTAAAACGCACTTTGGTGGTGACAACCTTGGTGCGCGTTTTTCCCTTCGGAGTGATGAGGGAAATGCCTGAAAAGACTTTATGGGTCCGCCCTGAAAGCAGGGTGAGACACTGGGAGGCCTCTTCTGCCAATTCTGTCTTTGGCAAGATGCGACGTCCCACGGCGACGACGGTATCGGCAGCGAGGTAATAGCACCCTGCTAGATCCGGATCATCCTTGCAGGCCTTGTAAACCGCTTCGGCTTTTGCCTCAGCAAGACGTTTAGCCAGCGCGCGCGGCTGTTCGTTCTTTTGCGGTGTTTCGTCCAGATCTGCTGGTTTGAGCGCATAGGGCTCAATGCCGATCTGCTGCAACAGTTGCAAACGGCGTGGTGAGGCAGACGCCAGAACAAGGCGATGAGAATCAGTCATAACGCTATCAGTATTCATAGGGCTTGAGCGCAACGGGCAGCTCGGCCCCTATGCGCATCAGGCATTTACACAATGACAGATGGACCTGCCCCAAGGGGCCGGCCTGAACGCAAGGAAAAGACCTTTGCGCCATTTTCACCGCCTTCAATCAGTCGTTGGCCACCCCGTGGCGGGGGAATGACAGGCCAAACAGAACAGAAGCGCGCTGCGGATACCTTCCCGCTTGCGCTGAGCTCTTATTTGAAGCGATAGGTAATACGACCCTTGGTCAGGTCATATGGAGTCATTTCCACCTGAACCTTGTCGCCAGCCAGCACGCGAATACGGTTTTTACGCATACGCCCTGCCGTATGAGCCACGATTTCATGGTCATTTTCCAGTTTCACGCGGAAAGTGGCGTTTGGCAGCAATTCGGTTACAACACCTGGAAATTCCAATACTTCTTCTTTCGCCATAAGCGTAATTCAATCCTTTTAGGTTGTTTTTCTGTTAGAAAAGACTATGCGCAACAACAACGCATAATCCTCATCTTTGTTTCACCTTTGCCCGATTTGGCCACATTGGGTACATGCCCTTGTGGCTTCTGGCAAGAGGAGCGAGACGGTAAGGCCACCAATGCGTGAGCGCCTTGCGCCCGAATTGGCTACAATCCCCATCCATCCCGCAGATTTGCTTGATAATTGACTTTAGCATGAATCCGCTTGCATCCATGCAAGAATTCGACCCGATGCATTCCGTTCTTATCAATGAGATTGCGCGCAATCTAGTCCAAAGCGGATTTGAGTGCAATCGCTTCACGCATTTTTCGCGAAATCTGCCGTTAGAGCGGCAGAAAGTCTCATCTGTTCTTCAGCAGACCTTCATGAATTCTTTGTCCAACAGAGCCGTCAGGACCCCTTCCCCCGCTCCCCGGTGCGTCACGCCTTGATGTCGGTGATCCACTCGAAGCGATCCTTGAGCTTGACGATGAGGCCATCGCGCACTGCACGATAGGAATCCATGATCTGCTCGCGTGAGCCTGTCACCAGAGCAGGATCCATGGTCGGCCAATATTCCGTTTCAACCGCATGCCCACGGCTCCATTCAAGCGCCCTGTGGTGGGCTTCCGGTGCCAGAGAGACGATCAGGTCGAAATAGCTGTCTTCCAGATCATCAAAGCAGCTGGGTTCATGTTCGGATATATCCAGACCGATTTCTTCCATAACAGCCGCAGCAAAAGGGTCGGGCTTGCCGCAGCGCACACCGACAGACTGCACATAGAAGGTGCCGGGGAAAAGGTGTTTGGCAAGGGCTGCCGCCATCGGCGAGCGAATGGCATTCATGCCGCAAGCAAACAATATGGAGTCGGGGCGAAGATCGGGCCCAATGAGACCAAGAACCATGCTACCCCCGCCAATGCAATGCGCAGATCAGCGTAAATAGGCGCCGCGCGGTGGCAAAGTCCGTTTCGATCTTCCCATCGAGACGGGCTTGCAGGATCTGGGATCCCTCATTGTGCAATCCACGACGTCCCATATCTATGGCTTCGATCTTACTCGGCGTGGCGGTTTTTATGGCTTCATAATAGCTATCGCAGATCAGGAAATAATCCTTGATGATGCGGCGAAATGGGGTCAAGGAGAGAATATGCGTGGCAATCTGGTCGCCATTCTCAAGCTTGATATCCATCACCAGTTTCCGCTCGATCATAGAAAGATCAAGCCTGTAGGGCCCGCCCTCGTCATGACCGACGGGGTGGAAATTATTTTCCTCGACAAGATCGTAAATGGCAACAGAGCGCTCATGCTCGATATCGGGAGTGGCCGGTTGAATGGATGTCGGGTCCAGCACGATCATGCAAAGGGAAAACGGTCCCTGACCGGTATCCTGAGCATTCATTTCGCAAGACTTGACGCCCTGCTGCTGATCGGAGGTCTGCATATGATCAACCTCCTCTTCCCGTTCAGCCATTTTGCACCATGCGTTATTTTCCCGAGCATTCGGCAGGCATGTTTGCCCAACTTGGCTGCTGGAGTCAAACTTTCTGCTTAAGGGGTAGCACGAAATTCGAGCTTTCCGGCCAGTTATTCCATGTTCAATCGTTTAGCAACAGAGCGGGCATGCGCTTCCAGCCCTTCCTGACGGGCAAGGGTCACGGCCGCTGGGCCGATCTGGCGCAGATTCTCCACGTTGCATTCAAGCACGGATGTACGCTTGACGAAATCAAGCGTGGAGAGGCCGGACGAGAAGCGAGCCGAGCGCGCCGTTGGCAAGACATGGTTGGAGCCACCGACATAATCGCCCACTGCTTCCGGCGTATAATGGCCAACAAACACTGCGCCTGCATTGCGTACCTTATCCAGATAATCGGGGGCGTTATCCATCGCCAGCTCCAGATGCTCGGGTGCGATGCGGTTGGCCAGCGCCATGCCGGTTTCCCAATCGGGCACAGTGATCACGGCACCATAATCGGCCCAACTCGCTCCGGCGATCTCGGCCTTTGGCAACGTGGTCAACAGGCGCTTGACAGCTTCCTCGACGGCGTCGGCTGTGGCTGCATCATCGGTGATCAACATGGCTTGCGCCACCTTGTCATGCTCGGCCTGCGCCATCAGATCGACAGCCAGCCAATCAGGGTCATTATTCTTGTCGGCCAGAATGAGCACTTCGGATGGCCCAGCGATCATGTCGATGCCCACGAGCCCGAAGACGCGGCGTTTGGCAGCCGCCACAAAGGCATTACCGGGACCAACAATCTTGTAGACCGGCGCGATGCTTTGTGTGCCATAGGCCAGCGCAGCCACGGCCTGTGCGCCACCGATACGGTAGATCTCGTCCACGCCAGCCAGCTTGGCTGCGGCCAGCACCAGCGGGTTGAGCACATCATCAGGGGTTGGCACCACCATCACGAGGCGTTCAACACCGGCCACCTTGGCCGGCACCGCATTCATCAGAACCGAAGAGGGGTAAGCCGCCAGCCCGCCAGGCACATAGAGCCCGACCGCCTCAATGGCGTTCCAGCGCGAGCCGAGCTTAACCCCGAGCGCGTCTTCATAGAAATCGTCTTTCGGCAGTTGGCGTGCATGGTGAGAGCGGATGCGCTCTGCGGCCAGCTCCAGCGCCTTCATCACCTCAGGATCAACCTTGGCGACGGCAGCCTCTATTTCAGCCTCGCTAATGCGCAGGCCTTTTGAGCGCGCATCAAAGCGATCGAACTTGGCGGTATAATCGTAAAGGGCGTCATCGCCTCTCGCCCGGACCTCATCGATAATATCGCGAACGATGGCATCGACATCATCGGAGACTTCCCGTTTCATTGCCAGCAAATCAGCAAATGCGGCATCGAAATTGCTCTCGGTTGCGTCAAGACGAATGGCCATGGCGGATCCTCTCATGTGCGGCTTTTCTTGCAGACGGACGCCTCGGAGCACAAGAGATCGCCTGTGCGGACGTCGGCGCATTTATGAGAGTTTCTTTTGTGAGAGGCAAGGGAAAATCTGTAAGAGCGGCAAGTTTGACATGCGCAGCCGGACGACAGCCAGATTAAGCCCCGTCACCCGATGAATTTTTCACATACCGGACGCGGCAGTCAGGTCATGCTGGAAGACGCCTTACGTCAGGGACCAATCCTTGCGCCTTGCGAAAAGCGCGCAGCTTTTCCCTCTTCAGGCAACCGCCCTTTTGATATACGGCACGGCTTCCGGTCTATTTCTCTCCACGAGACCAGCGGCCATCCTTGGGTGATCGAAACCACATCATGAACAGCCAGAAAGCGCCCAGAGCGATAACCGCCCCAAAGATGATCCAATAGATATTTTCTAACATTTCTCTTCTCCCCTATAATGCAAGCCTACACCACAGCAATCCTGAAGCATATTCGGCTTTCCGTGCAACCCTATAAATATATGAATATATTCTGTTGATGACGGCTGCTTTTACGCGCAGCACCGTCCTCCTTTGCTCAAACCATTCTGAGATAAGTCCGGCATTCAAAATCGGTGATGGCTGCCGATACGATCCGTTCCTCTGCTTCGCGCGCGTGCGTGTAGCAGACATGGAAATCCTGCCCGAACAACGCCTCGGCCCATTCAGAAGTTCCAAAGCTGGCGATGGCTTCCTGCCAGATGGGCGTCAGCGGTTTGTTGGCAGCCACATCCTCCAGCGTTTCAACCGGCTCACCTGGATCGATGGCTTCGTCAAAGCCGGTCAGAGCGCCAGCCAGAAGGGATGCAATCACCAGATAGGGATTGGCATCCGCCCCCGCAACCCGATGTTCAAGGCGGGCTGCTGCGCCCTTGGCGGTGGGCACGCGGATGGCCACGGCTCGATGGTCATAGCCCCAGCATGGGGTTGTCGGCGCATAGCTTTCGGGTTGAAAGCGTCGATAGCTGTTGGCGTGAGGCGCATAAAGGATCTGGCATTCGCGCATATGTTTGAGCAAGCCACCGATAGCGTGGCGCAAGGGCAGATTGGCCTCAACGTCACTGTCGCCGCCAAAAATGTTGGTGCCCTCTTCATCCTGCACAGACATGTGGATATGGAAGCCATTCCCCGCCGAATGGGCATAGGGTTTGGCCATAAAGGTCGCATCCAAGCCATGTTTACGTGCCACATTGCGCACGACCCGCTTGAACAGCATGCAGTGGTCCGCCGCTTCCAGAGCGCTTGGCACATGCAACAGGTTCATCTCGAATTGACCGGGACCGAATTCGGAAATGGTCGTCTCGGCGGGAATATTCTGGATCTGGCAGGCCTGATAGATTTCGGCCAGAACCGGTTCAAAGGCGGCGATGATGTCCATATTATAGACCTGACTGCCCGTCAGGCGTTCGCCAAGACCGGGCACCATGGGCCCTTGCGGGTGACCGGTGGCGGTTGTTTCGCCATCTATGAGATAGAATTCCAGCTCTGTGGCAACGACCGGCGTCAGCCCTTTTTGAGAAAAACGCTGCTGCATACGGGCGAGAGTGCCACGGGTGTCATAGCCGCAGTCTTCCCCCGTCACCAGATCCTTCATGGTCACCAGCACCTGCGCGGTGGGCTCGCTGGCCCATGGCACCATGCAAAGGGTGCCGGGCACTGGCATGCAAACCCCATCCGGGTCTCCCTTCTCCAGCGCAATGCCGACTGCTGGCACATCATCGCCCCAGATATCAAGGGCAGCGGTGGAACGGGGCAGGCGCACGGCGCCATCGGCAAGCTTTGTCAGCATGTTTGCAGGCAACCATTTGCCCATCAAGGAACCACAGAAGCGGGGCAACAGCATTTCCACCTTGACCAGATCCGGGTGGGCCTTGAGGAAGGCCTCGGCCTCTGCCTTGAAGCTGATGGTTTGCTGGTTTGTCTTTTCGGTCTTCAGCATGAGTGTCTCGTTTGTTCAATTGGCCTTAGCAGCCCGGATCGATTGGATAAACAGGCTTACAGGGTTAGCCGCTTGCAAGCAACGGTTTCGCGCCTGAGACCGTTGCGTCCTTTTCTACCTTGTTTGTCATTTAGGTGTTTCTCAAGTCGCCATAAGCCTAAGCTCAAGCCATAGACCTAAAGATCACCCCTTTAGCCACCTGCAACAGCAGCCCTCTCCTCGCGACGGCGTTGCACTTCGCGCCGTTTGGTCAGAAGCGACGCAGCGATGACACCCGTTGAAACCAGCACCACGAGGATGGTCGAAAGGGCGTTGATTTCAGGGGTCACCCCAAGACGCACCTGAGAATAGATCTTCATGGGCAAGGTCGTCGCCCCCGGACCGGAGGTAAAGGAGGCGATCACCAGATCATCCAGAGACAATGTGAAGCTCAAGAGCCATGCAGAGACGATAGATGGCAGAATGATCGGCACGGTGATCTGGAAGAAAGTCGCCATGCGGCTTGCGCCCAAATCCATGGCCGCTTCTTCCAGAGACATGTCGAATGTGACCAGCCGCGAGGATATCACCACGGCGGAGTAACACATGGAGAAGGTGACATGAGCCAGTATAACCGTCCAGAAGCCACGATCGAAATCGAGCGAGACGAACAATAGCAACAGTGATAGACCGGTGATCACTTCAGGCATCACCAGCGGCGCATAGACCATGCCTGAAAAAAGCGTCTTGCCGGGGAAGCGCCCTGCCCGCACCAGCACGAGGGCCGCCATGGTGCCAAGGATGGTGGCAAGCGTTGCCGAAACAAGCCCAACCCGCACCGTGACCCACGCTGCATCCATGAAGCCCTTGTTGGCAAAAACGGTGCTGTACCACTTGGTCGAGAAACCACCCCAGACCGTCACCAGCCGACTTTCATTGAAGGAGAAGATCATCAGCAGCACGATGGGCAGGTAAAGAAAGGCAAAGCCCAGAGTGAGCGCGGAGGCATTGAAAAAGCTGAACCGTCTCATGAGTTACGCTCCCTTTTCCTGTTGCTTTTCCTGCTGCCGCTGGAACAGTACGATGGGCACCACCAGCAGGATGAGCAGGATAACGGCAACGGCAGAGGCCACCGGCCAGTCGCGGTTGGAGAAGAATTCCACCCACAGGGTCTTGCCGATCATCAACGTGTTGGAACCGCCCAGAAGATCGGGGATGACGAACTCTCCCACCGCCGGAATGAAGACAAGGAAGCAACCGGCCAGAATGCCGGGCATGGAGAGCGGCACAGTGATCAGCCAGAAGGCCTTGAAGGGCGAGCAGCCCAGATCGGTTGCGGCTTCAAGCAGGGAATCGTCCATCTTTTCCAGTGATGAATAGAGGGGCAGCACCATGAAAGGCAGATAGGAATAGACTATGCCGATATAGACCGCGATGTCCGTGTTGAGGATCGTCAATGGATCGTCGATGATGCCCAGATGCATCAGGGCCATATTGAGTAGCCCCTCTTTCTTTAGGATGCCGATCCACGCATAGACGCGAATGAGGAAACTCGTCCAGAAGGGCAGGATGATCAGCATCAACAATGTGGGCCGCCATTCGCTGGGAGCCCGCGCCATGGAATAGGCAATCGGATAGCCGATCAGCAAGGCCAGCAGGCTGGACACCACCGCAATTTCGAGACTGGAAAGATAACTCTTCCAATAGAGATCATCCTCCATCAGCCATGTGAAATTCTCCAGATCCCAGCCTGAAATCATATTCCAGAAGCCCGTCCAACCCTCGGACCAAGCGAAGGTTGGCACATAAGGTGGCATGGCAATGGCAGTATCAGACAGGGAAATCTTGACCACGATGATGAATGGCACAAGAAACAGAACCAGCAGCCAGATATAAGGCACCAGAATCAGCAGGCAACGGCCCCAGTTTTTTGGCAAGCTCATGCGGCGCTGTGTTTTCGGGCTGTCCGGCGGACCATTGGTCATCAGGCCAGCCCCTTCGGTGATGTTGCTCAATTCGCTCATGGCCTCATCGCTCCAACAACACGCAGCCGCCTGCGCGCCAATGCACAAAGACTTCATCGTCCCATGTGATGGCACGGCGATGCAGATGCTCCAGATTGGCTTCCTGCGACTTGATGATCTGACCGTCTTCTGTCTCCACATGATAGGTGGAAATGTTGCCGGTATAGGCGATATCGAGCACCTTACCCTTGAGGATATTGTGGGTGTCGGTGGGATATTCCTTGGTGATGCGCACTTTTTCAGGACGCACGGCCACCCACCTTTCCGTTCCCCTTTCGGGGAAACTGATCGGCTGCGGCAGGCGAATGCGCAAGGGGGCATAATCTTCATGCCATGCGAGCTGAACGATGTCGTCTTCCTTGTCGTCCGGCCCCAGAATGTGCCCGCCGATGATATTCACGTCGCCCAGAAAATCAGCCACATACCGACTGTTCGGCGTTTCATAGATTTCCCGTGGCGTACTGACCTGCACCAGCTTGCCCTGATCCATCAGCGCAATACGGCTCGCCACCGTCATCGCTTCTTCCTGATCATGAGTGACGATTACAAAGGTCGTACCGAGCTTCTCCTGAATGGTCATCAACTCGAACTGGGTCTGCTCACGCAGCTTTCTGTCGAGCGCCCCCAAGGGTTCATCGAGCAATAAAAGCTTGGGTTTCTTGGCGAGGGAACGGGCCAGCGCCACGCGTTGCCTCTGACCGCCTGAAAGCTGGTGCGGCTTGCGCTTGGCAAAGGCCTGCAACTGCACCAGCGCGATCATTTCCTCGACCCGGTCTTTGATCTCTGCCTTGGGGCGCTTCTCCTGCTTGAGACCGAAGGCGATATTCTGCTCCACACTCATGTGCGGGAAGAGCGCATAGGACTGGAACATCATGTTGACGGGGCGCCGATGGGGCGGGATGTCTGTCAGATGCTGCTGCCGCATCATGATGGAGCCCATGGTCGGTTGTTCAAAACCGGCAAGCATGCGCATCAGCGTCGTCTTGCCACAGCCGGAGGGGCCAAGCAGAGCGAAAAATTCACGCTCGTAAATTTTCAAATTCAAATTGTCGATAGCGACGAAGTCGCCGAATTTCTTGGTGACGGCGTCAAACCGTATCAGCGGCTTTTCTTTCGGATCACTCCAGGGCGCAAAATTGCAGCCGGATCCGGAATTGGGGGAACCATTCATTCTCACTCTCGCTATCCAAATGCCCGATGGACACCATAAAGGGAGGCTTTAGGCGATGCCCTCGAACCACATACAATGCCAATTTACGCCACTGGCTCACGCAGAAGCCCGGCACGCGGCCACCACGCTGCGCGCCTTGCCAAATGTCTGACCGTGCCCTGCAATCGGCAAACAGTTTGCCTCACCGCAAAGGAGGCTCAGACCGAAATGCCGGGCCAAAAGGGCCCGGCGCTTCTTCCTTACTGTCCTGATTTCACCTTGGTCCATGCGCGGGTAACCACACGCTGGATTTTTGGCGGGTAAGGCATATGTACAAACAGCTTTGCCGTGGTTTCCTCATCGGGATAGACCGCAGGATCGCCGATAACATCTTCTTCAAGCAGCTCCTGGGAAGCCTTGTTGCCATTGGCGTAATAGACATAGTTTGAGGCTTTGGCGATCACGTCCGGGCGCATGATATAGTTGAGGAAGGTGTGGGCTTCTTCCACATTTGCCGCATCGGCCGGAATGGCCATCTGGTCGAACCACATCTGAGCCCCTTCCTTGGGGATGATGTAATTGACTTCGACGCCATTATCAGCTTCTGCCGCGCGGTCGCGGGCCTGGAAGACATCGCCAGACCATCCGATGGCCAGACAGATGTCACCATTGGCCAGCGCGTTGATATATTCAGAAGAATGGAATTTCTGAACATAAGGGCGAATGGAAAGCAGCAGCTCCTCGGCGGCGGCGATATCGTCCTTGTCATGGCTGTTGGGATCTTTCCCCAAATACATGAGGGTCAGCGGAATGACTTCGGTAGGCGCATCCAGAATATAAATGCCGCAATCGGCGAATTTGGCCGCGACTTCCGGTTTGAAGACCATGTCCCATGTGTTGAGCGGCATATCGCCCATGCGTGCCTTGGCTGCTGCTACGTTAAAGCCTACGCCGGTGGTGCCCCACATATAGTTGATGGAATAGTCATTGCCCGGATCATAGGCCGCAGTGCGTTCGGAGACCGCGTCCCACATATTCTTCAGATTGGGCAGCTTGGATTTGTCCAGCTTCTGAAAAACGCCGGCCTGAATCTGGCGCTGAAGGAATGTGCCGGTCGGAACCACAATGTCATAGCCGGTGGAGCCTGCCAGCAATTTGGTTTCGAGCACCTCGTTGGAATCAAACACGTCATAGGTGACCTTGATTCCGGTTTCCGCTTCAAAATCGCTAATAATGGATTCGTCGATATAATCCGACCAGTTGAAAATATGGAGTTCTTTGTCCGCCGCGATCCCTGTGCCTGTTGCGGTAAGCAGCGCCGCTACAGCGAGTGCGGTTTTGGAGAAAAGCTTGCCTGCTTTGTCTGCCATCGTGTAAGTCCCCTCGATTCTATCGGGAATTGTGATGATTGCGATGGGCTGTTGTCGCCCGATTGGCCTTTTTGGCCATTATTGCAAAATTTGATCACAAAATTTTCCCTGCTGCAAGCCTTTTCGATCAAATTGTCTTTGCATGTTCGAGAAGCGCCGGTATAAAGGAGCCATGACCAAGGATGAGATCGCAGTAACCGACAAAACAATCGAAAACGCGGATGGACAAGATGCCAAACCGTTGACCGCGCACGAGCGGATCTATCAGGCCTTGCGCGAACGCCTGCTGTTTGGTGGCTTCCTGCCGGGTAAAGCAGTGACCCTGCGTGGTCTTGCGGATAACTTGGAAGTTTCCCCCATGCCGGTGCGTGACGCCGTGCGTCGTCTGACAGCAGAAGGCGCGCTTGAAAGTCACGGCAACCGGCGTGTTTCCATTCCTGCCATGACCGAGAAGAAATATCACGAGATCAACCTCACCCGCTCCCTGCTGGAGCCAGAACTGGCAGAGATGGCCCTACCCAATGTGACCGAGGCCGACATCCAACGTTTGATCACCATTGACGATGCCATTGATGCCTGTCTGGAAAATGGCGATGTTGAAGGCTACATGCGGGGCAATCACGCTTTTCACTTTGCCCTTTATGAAATGGCCCGGTCCGATGTCATCATCAAACTGGTGGAAAATGTCTGGATGCAATTTGGTCCTTTCATGCGTCTTGTTTATGGGCGACACGGCACAGCGAACCTGATTGACCAACACAAACAGGCTATTGACGCCCTGCAACAGGGCGATAGCGCAGCCCTGCGCACAGCCATCTCGGAAGATGTACATCAGGGCACTTTGCTACTGAGCGATGATCTTTAAGACACCCCCTTTCCAAATCCTCCGATTACCCGCAGACTGACCGCTGCCAGCCTTTCTTTGCGCTTCCGCGAAAGGGGCAAGGCAATAAAAGTGCAAAGTCTCTCAATTTGTGATCACAAATTTTCCTTGCTTTGTGATCACATCCTGCGATACGTTACAAATGCAATCGCACTGGCTGCGATTTGACTTCAACAGGTAATTTCATGACCAGCTCAGAAGACAAGACACCCAAAGCTCCTACCCCTACCCCGTCCGACAGTAGCAGTCTGGGAGACGGCATTCCCTTGCCGCAAAAGGCAGAAGAGGTGCGCGAATGGATGCGCTCGCGCCACATTGATGAAGTCGAGTGCGTCGTGCCCGACATCGTGGGCATTGCGCGCGGCAAGGCCATGCCAGCCTCGAAATTTTCAGGCCTCAATCCGACCTATCTACCGACATCCATTTTCTTCCAGACCATCACCGGCGCCTATATCGAAATGGAAGACCGGCAGGATTTCATGATGGAACGGGATATCCAGCTGGTGCCGGATCTCTCCACGGTGCGTTCAGTGCCCTGGGCCAACGATCCGACGGTGCAGGTCATCCACGATCTGTACACGCTGGAAGGCGAGCCGGTGGAGCTGGCCCCGCGCAATGTTTTGCGCCGTGTGATCGGCGGCTTTGAGGCGATGGGCTGGAATGCTGTTGTTGCGCCAGAGCTGGAATTCTATCTGACCAAGCGCAATTCCGACCCTGATTACCCACTTGAGCCCCCCATCGGGCGCTCCGGACGGCAATCTGTTGGGCGGCAGGCCTATTCCATTGCTGCGGTAGACGAATATGACCGCATTATAGAGGATATCTATGATTTCGCTGAAGCGCAGGGTCTGGAGATCGACACGGTCATTCAGGAAGGCGGCGCTGGGCAGCTTGAGATCAACCTCATTCATGGCAATCCGCTTGATCTTGCCGACCAGATTTTCGTCTTTAAACGCCTTATTCGTGAAGCGGCCTTCCGGCATGATTGTTATGCCACCTTCATGGCCAAGCCGATGGATAACGAGCCGGGCAGCGCCATGCATATCCACCAGAGCGTGGTGGACGCCAAGACCGGCGCCAATGTCTTCTCCAATGAAGATGGCGAGCCGAGTGAGCTGTTTTATCACTTCCTCGGAGGCCAGCAGACATATCTGCCGGACGTGATGAGCATCCTTGCGCCTTATGTGAACAGCTACCGCCGTTTGCTGGCGGGCGATTCCGCGCCCATCAATCTGGAATGGTCCATTGACAACCGCTCCGTTGGCTTGCGCATTCCCAACTCTTCGCCCAAGAACCGGCGCATCGAAAACCGCCTTGTTGGCGCGGATACGAATCCGTATCTGGCGATTGCCGCCAGTCTGGCCTGCGGCCTTCTGGGCATCATCAACAAAGACAAGCCCAAGCCGCAATTGCAGCATCATGCTCATCACATGCCCTTCTCGTTGCCGCGCTCGGTGCATCATTCACTTGGGCGGCTGGAGAAGAACGAGCAGTTGCACGATCTTTTGGGGCCGGATTTCGTCACCATCTACAGCCAGATCAAGCTGCATGAATCGGAAGAATTCAATCAGGTCATCAGCCCATGGGAGCGCGAGCACTTGCTGCTGACTGTCTAATTCACCCTTTGCCTTTGCCAATCGCCATCTGTCCAGCCGCCATCAAAGAGCGGCATCCAGAGACGGGAGACCAACATGACTTTCATGGCCAACCTGCCACCGACCCAAGAGCTGCAACAAAAGGATGCCGCCCATCATCTGCATCCTTTTACAGATACCCAGGAGCTCAATGAAAAAGGCGCGCGCATCATCACCCGTGCCGAGGGCGTGTATCTTTATGACAGCGAAGGCAACCGGATGCTGGATGGCATGGCCGGGCTCTGGTGTGTCAATGTCGGCTATGGGCGCAAGGAAATTCAGGAAGCTGCGATGCGGCAGATGGAGCAGCTGCCCTATTACAACACCTTTTTCATGACCTCCCACCCGCCAGTGGTGGCCCTTTCGGAAAAACTTGCCTCGTTGGCACCACCTCATATCAATCATGTCTTCTATGGCAATTCCGGCTCGGAATCCAACGACACGGTGGTGCGCATGGTGCGCCATTATTGGGCCAGCATGGGCAAGCCTGACAAGAAGGTCATCATCGCTCGCAAGAATGCCTATCACGGCTCCACGGTGGCTGCGGCCTCTCTGGGCGGCATGAAGGGCATGCATGCTCAGGGCGGTTTGCCCATTCCCGATATCACCCATATTGACCAGCCCTATTGGTATGGCGAAGGTGGGGACATGGATCCGGCAGACTTCGGCCGGATGCGCGCCCGCGCACTGGAAGAGGAAATTGACCGGATCGGCGAAGACAAGGTTGCGGCCTTTATCGCCGAGCCCATTCAGGGGGCCGGAGGCGTTGTCATTCCACCGGACAGCTATTGGCCGGAAATCCAGCGCATTTGCGATGAACGCGACATTCTGCTGATTGCCGATGAAGTGATCTGTGGCTTCGGGCGCACGGGCAACTGGTTTGGCTCGGACACCTACCAGATCAAACCCGATCTGATGACCATCGCCAAGGGGCTCTCCTCTGGCTATCTGCCTATAGCAGGTGTGCTGGTCTCGGATCGTGTGGCCGAAGGCTTCATTGCTCATGGGGGAGAATTTGCCCATGGCTACACCTATTCAGGCCATCCGGTCGCTTGCGCAGCTGCCTTGACGAATCTCGAAATCATGGAGCGCGAACATATCGTTGAGGGCGTGCGCGACCGGGCAGCGCCTTATCTGGCAGAGAAATGGGCCGCACTGGGCGATCATCCACTGATCGGAGAAGCCCGCTCCAAGGGGCTCGTTGCCGCACTTGAGCTAACGCCAGACAAAACTGCCCGTGCGCCTTTTGCCGCCAGCAAGGGAACCGTCGGCCTCATTTGCCGGGAACATTGCTTCAATAACGGTCTGGTGATGCGCCATGTGGGCGATACCATGATTATCGCGCCGCCACTGGTCATCTCCAACAGCGAAATTGATGAGCTGGTCAGCAAAGCCGCCAAATGTCTTGATCTGACGCTGGCCGACATCAAGGCCCGCGATCTTTACAAATAATTATGTCCTGCGGGAGAGACATAGGGTCAAGGCCAAAGGCCTAAGCGCAAAGCCTCTCCCACACAGCACGCATTGCAATAGGTGCTTTCATGAGTCTTAGCAGCCCCAAGGGCGGTTTTCTGCATGGCAACGACAAGCAGGGGACCTATCCAGACAGTTATTACGCCGCCACAGCCAACCCGCACGATCCTCTGCCCTCTCTGAAGGGAGAGCAACAATGTGATGTCTGCGTGATTGGTGGAGGCTATGCCGGGCTTTCATCGGCCCTGCATCTTGCCCAACAGGGGCACAAAGTCATTCTGCTGGAAGCCCATCGTGTGGGTTGGGGTGCTTCGGGGCGTAATGGTGGTCAGGTCTGCACCGGCCAGCGCCTGGAGCAAGATACGCTGGAGAAAATGGTCGGAACCGCCGATGCCCGTCTTTTGTGGGATATCGCGGTGGATGGCATCCAGATGGTCAAGGATCTGATTGCGGATCACGACATTGCCTGCGACCTCAAGCCCGGCACGCTGCACGCCGACCACAAGCCCCATTATGCCGAAGACTCCAAAGCCTATGTCGACAAGCTCAATTGCGAATATGGCTATGAGCATATTCGCTATGTCAACAAGGCTGAGGTGGAGGAGATGGTTGGCTCGACCGCCTATTATGGGGGTATGGTGGATATGTTTGCCGCCCATCTGCATCCGCTCAACTATGCCTTAGGTCTTGGAACTGCTGCGCGTAAGGCAGGCGCGATCCTTTTCGAGAATAGCGAAGTGCAGTCTATTGAAAAGGGAGACACCGTCACGATCAAATGCACCCAAGGCCACGTCAAGGCCAAGCATCTGATCATCGCCTGCAATGGCTATATCGAAAGTCTGGTCCCGAAGGTCGCCGCTCGCGTGATGCCAATGAACAATTATATCATCGCCACCGAACCGCTCGATGAGGGACTGGCGCGGGAGCTGATCCGGGATGATCTCGGCGTGGCAGACAGCAAGTTCGTCATCAATTATTATCGTCTTTCTGCAGACAAGCGTATGCTGTTTGGGGGAGGAGAAACCTATAGCTTCAAGTTCCCCGAGGATATCAAGTCCTTCGTGCGTCAACCGATGCTGGAAATCTATCCGCAATTGAAGGATGCGCGGATCGATTATGGCTGGGGTGGTACGCTGGGGATCACGGTCAACCGCATGCCCTACTTTGCCAAGCTCGACAAGAATATCATCAATGCCAGCGGCTTCTCCGGTCATGGCGTGGCGATCGCCACCATTGCCGGAAAGCTGGTGGCCGACCTGATTGACGGACAGGCAAGCCGGTTTGACGCCATGGAACATGTACCGACCTACCCCTTCCCCGGCGGACGGCACTTGCGCCATGCCCTTCTGGTCATGGCGATGCTCTATTACAAGATGCGCGACAGGATCGGCACGCCAGCACGACCATAAACCATCTTGAGATTTGCTTTGTAAAAAAGGGGCCTTGTGGCCCCTTTATCGTCTGGAATTGATCGTCCCGATCAGGGGCGCGAGACCGCCTTGATCTCAAGAAAATCATCCATGCCGAAATGGCCGCCTTCACGGCCCAATCCGCTCATCTTGTAACCACCAAAGGGGCTGCCCCAATTGATGTCGGAGCCATTGAGGCGCACCATGCCGGCCCTCAAGGCCTTGGCGACGCGCATACCGCGCGCTTCGTCTCCCGTTTCGATGAAAGCAGCCAGACCATAGGGTGTGTCATTGGCAATGGCGATGGCTTCCTCTTCGCCCTCAAACGGGATCATCGTCAGCACTGGGCCGAAGATTTCTTCCCGCGCGATGGTCATCTCGTTGGTGGCGTTGCCAAAAACGGTTGGTTTGCAGAAATAACCCACATTGCGCCCTTCCGGTTTACCCGTTCCTCCCGCCAGCAGGGTGGCGCCTTCGTCAATGCCTTTCTGAATGAGAGCCTGCACCTTGTCATATTGCATCTGACTGACCAGCGGACCGATATGGCGTCCATCTTTTGCAGGATCACCGACCTCGGTTGCTTCTGCTGCGGCCTTGGCGATCTGCATTGCCTCGTCATAGACGCTTTTCTCAACCAGCATGCGGGTTGGCGCATTGCAGGACTGGCCGGTATTGTTGAACACGGCGCGCGCGCCTCGGGTGACCGAGCTTTGCAGGTCTGGCGTATCGGCAAACACCACATTCGGGCTCTTGCCACCCAACTCCAGAGCCACGCGTTTGACGGTATCCGCAGCATCCTTTGTCACGGCGACCCCACCACGTGTCGAGCCGGTAAAGGACATCATCTGCACATCCTTGTGGCGCGAGAGAGCCGAGCCGACCACAGGCCCTTCACCATTCACAAGGTTGAACACGCCTTTTGGCACGCCCGCCTCATGCAGGATTTCCGCATAGAGCATCGCCGAGAGCGGCGTCAATTCGGATGGTTTGAGCACCATGGTGCAGCCCGCGGCCAGCGCCGGAGCGATTTTCAGCACCATCTGGTTCATCGGCCAGTTCCACGGCGTGATCAGGCCGCACACCCCGATGGGTTCGCGCAGAATGATATCGCCACAACAGGTGCTTTCAAATTCATACTCTTTCAGCGCATCAATGAAGCCTTGCAGATGCCCGACCCCGACACCGGCCTGAGCCGCATGGGAAAGCTTGCAAGGCGCCCCCATCTCGGCGGAGATGGCGTCGGCCATTTCATCGTAACGCGTTTTATAGACCGCCAGAATGCTTTCCAGCAGGTCAATGCGCTCGACCTTGGTTGTTTTTGAAAAGCCCGGAAAAGCGGCATTCGCGGCCTTCACAGCGGCATCTGCATCGGCTTCACTGCCCATGGAAATGACCGCGATCACCTCCTCGGTTGCCGGATTGATGACATCCAGATCCGTAGCAGAGATCGGGGCTACCCATTCCCCGCCGATAAAGAATTTGCGTTTGTCCAACATGATTGCTGCGCCCCTCTGCGCTTATCTTATATTATCCGGCGTTTGCCGCCTTTTTGTTGATCCATTCGGCTTCTCGCGCTTTGAGAAATTCCACGATCCCCGCACCGATGGCCACTCTGTCGATTGGTTGTGCGAGTGACGTTGCTGCCTTGTCTGCGATGGACGCCCCCAGAACATCGTCCCGCTTTTCCTCGATCAGATCTGCAACGAAGTCGGCGCTGAATTCGGGATGTCCCTGAAAGGAAAGCACCTGATCGCCATAGACGAGCGCGGCAGCCGGGCAGAAATCATTCGACGCGATCACCTCCGCTTGTGGCGGGACTTCAACCACCTGATCCTGATGGAAGGCAAGAATAGAGAAGGCATCCTGTCCGGCAAGATCCGTCGCGGCCAGCCAATCGGGTTTGGTCGTGCTCCATTGATAGGCCTGATGACCTACGCCCCAGCCTTTTTCAGATTTGATTACCTTGCCACCGAGCGCCTCAGCCAATATCTGATGCCCAAAACAAATACCGACCATTGGCACCCCTGCGACATAGGCCTTGACGATGAAGGCCTTGAGCGCATGAATCCATGGATAGTCTTCGTAGGCACCAAATTTGGAACCGGTGATCAGCCAGGCATTGCAGGTGTCGGGACTTGGCGGCAATTCGCCTTCAAGAGCCACATAATACTCAAATTTCCAGTGCTCAGGCGCGGTCGCGCCGACCATCTGGGCAAACATCTCGGCGTAGGACGGGAATTTTCCTGCCAGAGCCTCGGGTGGTCGCCCGGTTTCCAAAATGCCGAGCGTAAATGGTTCAGTCATGGGTGCTATCCAGAGCTCTGGCCTCAGAGCTATCTTGAAATTAAATTGTGATCACAAAATACTGTGTCAGCGGTCACACGTCAATCGTCCTGAGGCACTCTTTCTCCTCGGTTTCAGGGGCTAAAAAGCCTTAAAATCCATCAAGTATCGGCCACTTTCCTGCGTTTTTCGGGCAAAAACAGGAAGGATTGATCATTGTTTGATAGAATTTGTGATCAGAAACAATCGCATGAAGCCTCTTGCTGCAAGATCCATTCCTGTTTCCGTCCTCTGGCATGACTCCCATGAGAGTCAGATTCTGCGTATTGTCTCTCGATAAAGAATATTCTCAAAATTTAGAATTGATTGCCGCCTTTCAAGATGGCATACACAAGCATAGGCGTGATTTGTTCGCTCCGAGTCATCGTCGCTTGGCCCGGTCATAAAATGAGGTTGTTTCATGGACATAGGGCAAGGCATCTCGATCGAGGAAGTTGGTCAGAGGCTTAAGGCATTTCGGGTTGGCGCTGGGCTCTCACCCGAGGAAGTCGCTCAAAAGACAGGCATTTCACGCGCAGCCATCTATCGTTACGAATTGGGGCAGCCGATCCGCGTCGATACGCTGGGCAAGATCGCGACCCTGTTGGGGATTTCGCTTCCCACGCTGCTTGGCGTCGGGGTTGAATATATCGCCTCGGCTGTCAGCTTCTTTGAACGCATGCGCCAGATCGAAGAAAAGGTCGACCAGATTCTAGTTCTTTTCGGGCCGGTTTCCTATCTGCTCACCACTGACGCTTATGATGCCATTCTCCCTGATGTTCTCAAGGAAAGCATCCCGCTTGACGTTGAAGACCGAGCCAAAGCACTGCAGGATATTGAAGCCCTTCTGGATATCCTGCATGCGCGCAAGGTCTGCTACCATAATCGGATGCCGAGCATCATCAGCCTTGTGTCTGCGGCGGAGCTGGAACAGTTTTTCCGTAACGGCTTTATTGGAGCTTATGATCCGCCCGCGGCTGACATGAAGCTGCGCCGTGAGGTTGCCCGCACGGAAATCGAGAATATTGTCAAGATGTTGCGCGAACCACCAATCGGAACACAGATTGGTCTCGTGGTGGATTCCATGCCAAGTGCCAGCTTCCAGATTTTCAAACAGGCCGACCGATCACAGGTCGCCGTCAGCCCCTTCCGATTGGGTGCCTTTGCCAATATCCGTCTTGGCGTTGCCACCATTTCGGCCGCTCCGGAAGCCACGACCCTTTATGGCGCCATGACAGACAAACTATGGCGGCGAAGCCTCAAAGGGGATCAGGCTGCAGACTTTATTGAAAAGACCATTTTGCGCGCCTGATTTTCAGCCTGGCGGCATTTTTTCCTTCACCTTCTCTGCACATTACGCCCAGCAACTGACGAACCAACGTTCATCTTTCTCCAATGCACGGATTACAGCAGTCGGCATCTCTTGCCTATTTTCAAGGCAATTGTCATCAAATTGTTCCATATTCGAGATATGCTATATTAAATTCTCAAAATTGAGAAATTTCTTGACCAATCATGATCTACGGGTTTAATCTCTTTTTTTAAGCAACAGCGAAACTAGGAACAGGCGATGAATCTTCCCTTTTTGCGCTTTGGCCACTCCGCCGACTTTTCGGCATCTGCCAAGCAGACATTGCGGGTTTTAGACATCCGGTTTTTCAAGCATCACGCCACTGCCCAGAGCGCCATCCCGGTGGCTCGCCTTTTCCATGCTGTCACCCGGACATTGCGTATAGCTGGTGTTGTAAAACATCGTGCTTCCCATGACGCGATTTGGCGAAAGTGCCACTTTCTAGACCATCGCCGAAGCTTAACACTCAGCTTCAGATAGGTTTTCGGTCCCAACCGTTCCCCAAAATCTCCCTGCAACCGCTTTCTTCATTCCAAATGCCTTTGGAGTGAAGGGAGAGTCTTTTCTTTTTCCCAAACAGTTCCGTGACCGATATGACCCTGAATCCCATTTTCGAGACCATCTGTAGAGTCAAAAGCAACGAGCCGATCAATCGCGAATACAGGCTCATCGTGCTGGATGCACCGTCTCATATTCTCAAATGCGAGCCGGGGCAGTTCTTCCATCTCTTGTGTCCGACTAAAGGGGATTTGCGGCCCTATCTGCGGCGCCCCATGAGCATCTACGGCTTCTATCCCGAAGCGGGCGAGCTGCATTTTCTCTACAAGATTGCGGGCGAAGGCACGGCAGCTCTCTCTGCCCTTGAGGCTGGCGAAAACCTTAATGTGGTCGGCCCACTCGGGCATGGGTTCGACATCCAGGACGACTGGCAAAAGCTGATGGTCGTGGCTCGCGGTGTTGGTCTGGCGACTTTGGCCCCGTTGGCGCAAAAAGCCCAGCAGATGGGGCGCAAACTCACTGCCATATGCAGTGCGCGTTCTCCTGATGTGCTTATGTCCATTGACCATTTCAAGGCGCTCGGAGCGGAGGTCATTACGGTCACAGATTCCGAAGGGACATCCGGCGTCGAGGCGCTTGAGCAATTGATCGAAGCGCATATCCAGGCGGAGGGCGTGGATGCCTTTTATACCTGCGGCTCCAACCGGCTTCTGACGATGCTGCAAACCATTTGCGCCCGTCATGGCATTCCCGGCCAGATCGCTCTTGAGCAACAGATGGCTTGCGGCGTGGGCATGTGTCAGTGCTGCGTCCGGTCCTTCCGGCGCAAGGATAAAATCATTCATGAGCGGGTCTGCAAGGAAGGCCCCGTATTCAATCTTCAGGAGGCAATGGGATGCTAGATCTTTCAGTCAATATCGGGGCTTTGCGTTTGAAAAACCCGATCATGCCTGCCTCGGGCACCTTCTCGGAAGACTGTGCAAAGCTGTTTGATATCGATGTGCTGGGTGCGCATGTGACCAAGACGATCACCCGTGACATCAGAGGCGGCAACCCGACCCCGCGTGTTTGTGAAGTGCGCGGCTCAATGCTGAATTCGATCGGCATACCCAGCAAGGGTGTCGACTATTTCAAGACCAATGTCATCCCCTTTTATGATCAATATCAGACCCCGCTGGTGGTAAGCATTTCGGCTGGTAGTGCAGATGAATTCGCGCAGATCTGCGAAGAGGTGAGCGTGCCCGGCGTGGCAGCCATCGAGGTGAATATTTCATGCCCGAATATCGAGGCAGACGGCAAGGCCTTTGCCATGCGCCCCTCGACCACTGAAGCGGTTATGCGCAAGCTGCGGGCAGCAACAGATCTGTCACTCTGGGCCAAACTGACGCCCAACACGGGCGAAACAACCGAAGTGGCCCAAGCGGCAGAGGGGGCCGGAGCGGATGCTCTCGTGGTGGCCAATACCATGCTGTCCATGGCCATTGACATCCACACACGCAAGCCCAAGCTGGGCAATCTGATGGGCGGCCTTTCCGGCCCGGCCCTCAAACCGATTGCCCTGCGCATGGTCTATCAATGCGCCAAAGCGGTCTCTATTCCTGTGATCGGCTGCGGCGGCATCGCTACGGTTGAGGATGTTGTCGAATATCTGATTGCCGGAGCAAGTGCCGTACAGGTTGGCACGGCAACCTTTATCAGCCCGACGGTGATGGTGCGGCTTATCAGCGAACTGGAAGCATTTCTTCGCACAGAGGGGCTTTCAAGCGTTTCGGAGCTCATTGGCTCCATTAGGGATGAGGAAGCCAGTGACGGCGTGTTCTTTGCGGAGGCAGCAGAATGACCATGGTTTCCATGACACAGAGCCCAGCCCTCACAGCGGCAGACTATGAAGCAATGGCGGCACAGCTCTTTGACGATATCGCAGCTTTTTCTGCAGACACGCAAGGCATCAGCCGCCCTGCCTTCTCCGATCTGGAAACAAAGACCCTCGCCTATCTGGAACAGTTCGGCCTCAGCCACGGGCTGACTGTCACCTATGATGCGGGCCAGAACGCGGTCTTCTCCCTTCCCTGCGATGCGGAGGCTGATGCGTTTGTACTGGTCGGCTCTCATGTGGATACGGTGCCGCAAGGCGGCAATTTCGATGGTCTGGCCGGTGTCATTGCCGGTTTGATGTGCCTTGTACGCGCCCAAAACGAGGGAACCTCGTTTGCACGACCGGTGATGGTACTGGCTATGCGAGCTGAGGAAAGCGCCTGGTTCGGGCCATGCTACATTGCCTCCAAGGCCCTATTGGGCCGGTTGAGCGAAGCTGAGCTGCGCACACGCCACAAGGGCGACAATCAGACGCTGGATGCGCATATGGAAAGCATCGATATCGACATGGCACCCGTGCGCGATGGCACGCCGCTTATGGACGCCAACTCGGTTCTTGCCTATATCGAACTGCATATCGAGCAAGGCCCGCTGCTGGTCCAGAAAGACCTCCCAGCCGCTGTGGTTTCGGGCATTCGGGGCAACTTCCGTTACAAAACCATTCGTTGCGTTGGCGAAGCGGGGCATTCCGGCGCCGTTCCGCGCGCTTTCCGCCGCGACCCGGTTCTGGCGATGGCAGATCTCTTGACCCGCCTAGATGAAAGCTGGCTGACGGTCGTCCAACTGGGCGATGACCTTGTTTTGACCAGCGGCATGATTTCAACGGATGTGGAACGCCACGCCCTTTCGCGCATTCCCGATCAAGTGGATTTCAGCCTCGATGTGCGCAGCCAGAACGCCACAGTGCTCGATGGCATGCATGATCTATTGGCACAGGATATCCGCACAATCGAGCGAGAGCGAAAGGTACGCTTCGAGCTTGGTGAAAAACTGAGCACTGCCCCTGCCCTGTGCGACCCTGCCATTGTCGAGGCCATGTCAGGCGCCATGCAGCAGGTTGGACTAGAGCCTTTTATCATGCCTTCCGGCGGTGGCCATGATGCGGCTGTCTTTGCCAATGCAGGCGTGCCGACAGGCATGGTTTTCGTGCGCAACAGGAATGGCTCTCACAATCCGGCAGAAGCGATGGACGTTTCCGACTTCATGATCGCCTCGGAGATCATCTACGCCTATCTGATGGATGCGCAAGGATGAGGAAGAGCAAGAGACAATATCTCTGACTGTGCCTCTCGCCCCCAATAACGGGCAGGCACATAGACCCAACAAAGCAGATAAAGACCCTAATGAAAGGCAATCACATGTTCAAAAAATTTCACGACATCCTCATTGATGGCAGCAAGGGCGTCAGCGCCTACAAGAAATGCGCCAGCGTTGCACGGGAAAGCGCTCTGGAAAATCCAGATTATGCTGCTCCCTATTTCCTCATCAGCATCATAACGCAGGATTTCGCCGACAATTATGACCGCGAACCCCTCAGCAGCAGCGTCGCAAAGGACCAGATCGACCGCATCGAACGCTACACCAAACTGCTTGACGAAGCCTTTTCCACTGGTACGGCGCAGGATCAGGTTGCAGCGCTGAACTCGATTTCTCAGGAAATTGTCAAAGAGATCTCTTCGGCCTCTTAAGGCCGATTGCTCTTTGGCTTTGACATTGCGCTTATGGGCGATCCAGCCTTGAAGATCGCGTCAGCAAAGGGCTATCAGGCCCTTCGCTCAAACGGATACTTAACAGCAAGGAGGCGCGCAGCTTGTTGTGACGCGCCTAGCAGCCCAGATGCCCGGCAACCAGATCGGCCACAAAGCCGAAGGGCTTAATCACTTGTGTGCTCTCAGGCTTGATGCTCGGGGATTGTAAACCATGCGGCACCTCATGGATCAGCAGGGGTACACGTTCACGCGTGTGGTCGTTGCCGTGCCATGTGGGATCATTGCCATGGTCTGCCGTGAATAACAGAAGATCTCCCGCCTTCAGCCTGGCAAGAATCTCGGGCACACGCCGGTCAAACCGCTCGAGCGCCTTGGCATAGCCGCAAATGTCGCGGCGGTGTCCATAATGGCTGTCAAACTCGACGAAATTGGCAAAGACCAGATCGCCGCCTGTGGCCGTATCACAGGCGTCCAGCAGCTGGTCAACCAGCCCCATATCATCCGCTTTCGGGCCGACAACCGAAATACCCCGCATGGCAAAGATGTCGGCAATCTTGCCGACGCTGCGCACATCGCCCCCTTTGGCGATTACGCGATCACAGATGGTTGGCTCTGCCGGTTTGATGGCCAGATCCTTGCGGTTCTTGGTGCGCTCAAAGCCGGTTTCCACTGTGCCGACAAAGGGTCTGGCAATCACACGTCCAACACCGAGCGGATGGAAAATATCCGCCGCGATTTTGCAAATCTCATACAGTCTTTCCAGCCCGAAGCTCTCTTCGTGCGCTGCGATCTGAAACACACTGTCAGCCGAGGTGTAGGTGATCGGATAGCCGGTTCTCAGATGTTCCTCGGCAAAGCGATCAATCATCTCTGTGCCTGAGCCATGAATATTGGCAAGGGTGCCTTCAAGACCGGCACGAGCCATGAATTCCTGCATCAGATCTTCCGGAAAGGCCGGATCGGTATCGGGAAAATAGGTCCAGTCTTTAGCTAGGGGCAGCCCGGCCAGTTCCCAATGTCCGGTCTGGGTGTCCTTGCCCTTGGAAACCTCTTGCAGAACGGCCCAGTCGGCCTCTTGTGGCGCGTCATCGATGCCCGGTGCACGAGAGCCCGAAGCGAGATTGATGCAGCTTCCAAGGCCCATGTGGGCCAGATTTGGTAGATGCAACAGTCCATGCCGACCATCTTCGCATTCTCCCCTGCTACAAGCCTCAGCAATATGCAGAAGGGTGTTGGCGCCCTCATCACCAAAAGCTGCGGCATCTGGTGCGCCGCCACATCCGACAGAATCGAGGACGCAGAGAAACACCCTGCGCTCAAGAAGAGATGCTATATTGGTCATAAGAACCGGTCCTCAACGCGTCTGCGTGCGAAATCAAGAATGGCAAACAGAGCCCATCCAACGAAGGACAACAGAATCACCATGCCCATGACCGTCGCCGTATCGGCATTTTCCTGACCTGTTGCCAGAACGAAGCCCATGCCCTTGTTGGCCCCCATTAGCTCACCGATAACCGCAGCAGTCATGGCCAGAGTGGTGGCCACGGTGGCCCCGGCAAACAGAGTTGGAATGGCGGCGGGCAATTCGATATGCCAAAAGCGCTGCCATGGCGAAAGGCGCAGGACATGCGAAAGGTCCGCATAGGATTTGTTCATGTAACGGATGCCGGAAAGCATCGCGGTCATGACGGGGAAGAAGGTAACCACCGCAACGAGAGCAACCTTGGGTGCAGCCCCCAGACCAAGCCACAACAGCAGAAGCGGCGCGATTGCGATTTTCGGGATGGTCTGCAGAAGCAGAATAAGCGGCGTCAGCACGCGCTCAATCAGAGGGAAGCGCGCAAAGGCGAGCGCCGCTGCAATACCCACCACGGCCCCGAGGACAAATCCTCCAAAGACTTCGGAGAGCGTCACATAAATATGCCATGCCAGATCACCCCTCTGAAAGAGGAAGATGAGGCGTTCGGCAACGTCGATCGGCCCCGGAAGCAGATAGTGTGGCACATCGAAAATCGGAACCGCCGCGCCCCAAAGCGCGGTGATTCCTACGAGGCCAATGATGGCTTTTAAAAACATGGTCGATTACTTGATATCGGAAGGATCGACAACGAAGTCAGCCGCCTTTACGCCGCCTGAGATAACATCATATTCAGAGAGAATGTCGATGTTATTCTGCCATGCGTCCAAGTCAGCTGCGCCAAGGCCTTTTTCCTTGGTCAGATCGCTCTGCCATACGGATGCAACAAAGGTGTTTTCAAAGGCAGTGGACAGCATTGCGGTCTGCTCAACCCAGGTCGGGGTATATTTGTCCATGGAGATCTTCAGAGCGTCATCGATATGACCATCGATAACCCACTGGTAAGAAGCGCTAACTGCATTGGTCATGCGTTTGACGAGATCAGGATTGTCCGCAAGTTTCTCTGCGCTGGTTACCAGCACGTTGCCGAAGGATGGCAGGAAGTCGTTGGACAGGATCATGGTAACGTCGAAGCCATTGGCTTCCAGTGCATATTTACGCAGCTCGGAGAAGATGATGGCGTCTACATCGTCAGACTGCAGCGTCTGTACGATCGCACCGGAGGAAACCACTTCAACCTTGACGTCGTCAACGGTGAGACCAGCCTTTGCCAGACCAACCTGCAGCTGAAGATAGTTCGGGCTGCCCAAAGAGGTCACTGCAACGGTTTTGCCCTTGAGATCTGCATAGGTCTTGATGCCGCTTTCGCTCTTGGCAAGCAGAGCGCCAATGCCGCGCTGGTAGGTGGTGTGAACGACCTTGATCGGCAGGCCGTTGGAGGCAGCAGCAACAACAGCGTCACCATTGGGGAAGCCGAAATCCACGTTGCCAGCAGCAATGTTGGTCAGAATGTCGGAAGCGCCGCCATAGAGAAATTCAACTTCGATATCCTGATCGGCAAAGAAGCCATTTTCAACGCCAGCATAAAGCGGAGCGTAAAAAGGAACGACGTTGCCGTCGATCTGCAGAACGACTTTATCAGCTGCCGAAGCGCCTGATGTGAAAACGGATGCAGCAACAAGCGCAAGCGATGCTGCAAGGCCTTTGAGGGTGAAAGACATGATGGTTTCCCTTTTCGGTTTAGTGATTGTCTTGAGATCTGGCCAACGCGGTACCAGCAATATCGAGAAGTTTGCGTTGTGTAGGCTCATAGTCGACGAGCCAGTCATTCGTTGCCCGGTTACCATGGACTCCCAGAAGGCAGGCAGCCTTCAACCCCAGGCTCGGCGCAACAGACAGCACGGTCTGGCATTCCATATCCACGCCAACAGCGCCGCGTTCTTGCAGGTCTTTAAGATAGCTGATTTTAGGGGCCGTGCCGCTTGATGGCTTTTGGGTCCGGTCCTGACCGTAATAGTAGCTATCTGTGCTGCCTACCATGCCGGAGACGATCCGTGTATCGTCGCCAAGATTGGTACGCAGCAGAGCCTGGTACAAGTCGCGATCAGCATATGCCGTGGCATTCTCATCGCCGGAATAAAGCTTGGCGAGAGAGGAATAGCCTGTCGCCTTTTCCACGCACAGAAAAGCACCTGTAGGAATTTCTGCAACAAGCGAGGACATCCCCCCCGTACGCACCACACGCTTGGCGCCCAACAGGGACAATTCCATCAGGGCGATCTCCGTTGAGGAGCCGCCGATGCCGGTGGAGCAGATGGTCAGCGGATGGCCCTTATAGGTGCCCGAGATGACCGCAAATTCACGACGCCGGCCAAAGTCGCGCACATCGTCAAGACGCGCAGCCAGAAGAGCGACCCGATCCGGATCACCCGGCAGCAGGACATCTTCGCAGATATCCCCCGGACCACATGGCAGATGCGGTGGTCGTCCATCGGTAAAAGGATGTTCAGCTGTCGGTTTTGAACTAGTGCTCATTCGGTGTGCTCCAGGAAAGAAAGCGCGCTTCGATCTCGTTCAAAATCGCATGCATCGCGAGCCCCAAAAACGCAGTCAGCAGAACGGCGCCAAAGAGCAAGGGTGTTTTGTAGGTGGCGGTGGCGAAGGTCATGAGATAACCCAGACCATCAGAGCCGGACATCCATTCGGCCAGAATTGCCCCAACGAGAGCCTGAATTGCGCCAATCTTGACCCCAACGAAAATGCCTGGCAGAGCGGCTGGCAAATCGATCCGCAAAAAGCGCTGAAAGCGTGACAGATTCATCAACTGAGCTAGGTCGTGCAAGCGACTGTCTATCGAGCGGAACCCCGCAAGGGCTCCAGCAAAGACAGGGAAGAAAACAAGACTGAAGATGAGGACGATCTTGGCGGTAAGGCCCAGACCGAACCAGATTATAATCAGGGGGGCGAGCGCGATCTTGGGCGCGGTCTGGATCACCACCAGCGGGCCCTCAAGATAATCGCTCAAGGCTGGCGTCTTGAAAAAGGCATAGGCCAGCAACACGCCGAATACGGAACCAACCACCAGACCAATGACAATATTTTGCATCGTGAAGGCAAGATGGGGCAGCAGCTTGCCGTTCATCAGCATGGACCAGAGCAATTCAGCAACCGAAGCCGGAGACGGCAGCAGATAGGCAGGCATGCCCATCGGGCCGCTGACATACCACCATGCAGCAAGCAGAACCAGAAGCGCCGCACTATATTCCAGAACGGGTTTGATGCGCCCCTTCATGACGTCATCTCCCGCATCAAGGTGCGCAATTCGGAGACGAGATCAAGGAACTTCGGATCTCTTTTTGTCTGCTCGCCACGCGGCTGGGCAAGATCTACATCATAGGTGGCCTTGAGGCGCCCAGGACGGGGGCTCATGACCATGACGCGGCTGCCCAGATAAGCGGCTTCCTCAACCGAGTGGGTGACCAGAAGAATGGTCTTGCCGGTTTTCTGCCAGATTCGGCTCAGCTCATCATTGAGCGTTTCACGGGTAAGCAGGTCGACTGCGGAGAAGGGCTCATCCATCAGCAGGATCGGAGGATCATCGGCCAGAGCGCGGGCAATGGCGGCGCGCTGGCGCATACCGCCGGACAGTTGTTTGGGCAAGGATTTTTCAAAGCCCTTGAGGCCAACCAGCTCCACAAGCTCGGCCACCTTCTCGTTGGCCTGCTTGCGCGAAACACCGGTCGTGTCCAGCGGAAAACGGATATTCTCAGCAACAGTCTTCCAGGGCAACAAAACCGCATCCTGAAAAACAAAGCCGACAGGTCGTTTCAGATTGGCTGTTTCCAGCGTCACGCTGCCCGAAGTTGGATCTTCCAGACTGGCAATCAAGCGCAAGAGAGTCGATTTTCCGCAGCCGGACGGGCCAATGATGGAAACGAATTCGCCTGCATTGATCTGCTGGTCCAAGGGCTCCAGCGCCACAACCTGATCGTCTCCTTGCCCATATATCTTGCTGAGCTGTTCTATTTTAATCAATGCAGTTCTCCCGCGTTCTCTTTGGTGCGACGGTTTCAAGCTGGAAGGAGGCCTTGGTGAGAGATGAAGGCGTCGCTTGCCCTATGTTTTCCACGCCCCTTTCTCCATGTCAAGAATATTCTCAAATTTGAGAATATTCGCACCTTCTTCGCGATACGTGCGATATTTTGCATAACCACCTCTTGCGTGCTACCGTGCCAATCGGCTCTGCCTGAGCCGCACGATTTAGGGCATCAAGAACCTGATTTGAGGTCTCTTCAAATTGCTCCGGCTTTCAGGTAAGGCTATTGCAAAACAATCAGTAAGCTAGAAAGACGGATGCATGGCAAAGCAGTACGAAACGGCTCTTGATATTGGTGATCGGCTGAGATTGGTTCGTGTTGGCAAGGGGTTGTCACCTGAAGAAGTCGCATCCGCCACAGGCTTGTCTCGCGCCGCCATCTATCGCTATGAGGCGGGCAACCCTATTCGGGTTGACGCGCTGGGCAAGATTGCAGACTTTTTCGACGTATCGATTGCCTCCCTCTTCGGGGTCGGTTCGGAATTCATCGGCTCTGCCAAAGAGTTTTTCGAGCGGATGCGGCAGATCGAAGCCGTTGCGGATCAGATCACCGCTCTGTTCGGCCCCGTCGCCTTTCTTCTCACGACAGAAAATTTCGACTCGCTGCTCAAGCAGCTGCTGCATGAAAGCGTCCCTGAGGCAGCTCCGAATCAACACAGCCTTGATGACGAGATTGCCCAGATTCTGGAAATCCTCTACCAGCGCAAAGAGGCCTATCTTTATCGCCGACCCAGCATTGTGAGCCTTGTCTCCGCTCTGGAGTTGGAGCAAATGCTGGTTACAGGCCTTGTTGGCAAATATGGCCTACCTGACGATGTGGTGGCCCAGCGCAGAGAAGCGGCGATGATCGAAGCAGAGAATGTCTTGCGCATGATGGTTGACCAGCCCATGGGCGTGCAAATCGGACTGGTGGAAGATTCCCTGCCGGGTGCCAGTTTCCAGATTCTGAAGAATGGTCCCAGCTCCGTGGTCGCCATGAGCCCGTTCCGTCTGGGCCTTTATGCCAATATCAGAGTGGGCGTTGGTACCATTACTTCAGCTCATGAATCCGTGGAAATGCATCAGAAGGTAACGTCTGACTTGTGGCACAACAGCAAGAAAAGCGAAGATGCCATTCAACGGGTCAAAGACATCATCAAGCAGCATACGCGCTAAGGCAGCCAATGGCCCCTCTCCAGAATTCCGACCTTTGTCACTCTTCCTCAAAGCTGCTTAGGCGGCTTTCGAGGTGATGGGCATCCAGCATGGCGGCGCGGGCCTGTAGCAGGTGATATTTCATATAGCCCGCGGCCGTGTCTCCATCCTTGGTATCGATGGCATCGCGAATGCGAGAATGCTCTTCGATAATACGCAGGCGGCGGGTCGGTGCAGCCTCTCTTGCCAGCTCCAGACCGATATTCATGGTTTCCATTACTGGAGCGCGCAGATCTGTGAGCAGATCGACAAAGAAATCATTATGCGCAGCCCGTGCAATGGCGTCGTGGAAGGCCATGTCTTCCTTCTGACCCAACTCCCCCTTGGCAATTGCCTTATCAAGAGCCTCGACGCTTTCTGCTATTTCCTCCACTTCGGCCCGTGTGCGCCGGGTCGCAGCCAGCCGCACCGCCTCCACTTCCAAAACAATCCGCGGCTCAAAGGATCGAATAAAGCGCGACAGATCGAACGCATTGGCAAAGTCTGTCAGCCGCTTGGAGGGCTTGGTCGCCACAAAAGAACCAATGCCGCGCTTTGAATAGATGAGCCCGTCGGTGCCCAGCCGCGAAAGCGCCTCACGCACGATGGGGCGGGAGACATGGAAGGTCGAAGAGAGCTCCGCTTCGGAAGGCAACTTGTCTCCCGACGAATATTCCCCGGCAGTGATCTGCGAGAGAATATGAGCATAGATCGTGTCGGACAGTTTCTGTTTGCGCGCAGGCATTACCGGTATTTTTGCCATATCCAAACTTCTTCAGCTCTACTCGGTTCAATATCTCAATAACAACTGGCTCTCTTTGTAATTGGAAACAACCAGACAAGCCAGAGCGAAGGCTCCATCTTGATAAATTATTTTACAAGGCCTGTCTATTTCCTCCCTCTTTAGCAGTCGACCTTCCCTTACAGCCAGACTTAGGGCTCTTCAATCCAGCAGCGTTGTGGGCGGCGTCTCCGCCCGCTTTCCCCACGCTGACGGGTCGGAAGCGGCTTGTTAGTCACTTTCCAAGAGCGCTTATAGCAATCTACTTAATACCAATGAAGAGCAGAATTTTGCGCCTCTTTTTGGTTTCATCAGCGGCGGAGCATTCATCCACAGGCCTGCTTTTCTTGCGCTGATATTGGTGCCATCGCCAAATCCTTTGCAGTTACCGTCAGTTGTCTTTGACTTCTATCGCACCAAACTGTCCAAAAAATCGCAAGACTCCTTTCATGTAAAATATAATTACAAGTTACCTGTAAATTTTATTGACAACAAGCAAAGCCAAATCTACGCTTCCTGCACCGTTAAGCGTTGCCATCCACTGCACGCGAACCTGTGGTGGATCCATAGCTTTTCAATAAGGGAAGACCAATGGAAGCTCACGAATCTGCGCCTTTGAAGGAATTTGAAAAGACTGGGTCGACACGCATTGTGACGCTCGGCAATGCATTTCTGGATACGATCCTCTATTTGCCGGAAATCCCTGACAAGCCAACCAAGATGCGCGTCATGGATGTAAAGATGACAGGAGGCGGCATCGCCGCGACAGCCGCTTGTGCAGCTTCCAAGCTGGGCGCGGAAGTATCCTATTGGGGACGGCTGGGCGTGGATGACGTCGGCGACCGGATCGTCGAACGCTTATCCCAGTGCGGCGTCCAAACCCACGGTGTGGCTCGTGTCAAAGGCGGACGCAGCCCGATGGGCACCATATTGGTCGATCAGGGAGGCGAACGCACCGCCCTTGGTTTCATTGGCCGCAATCTGGGTGATGAGGCAGACTGGCTGCCGCTTGAGGATGTCTCCGGATTGTCCGGCGTCCTGGCCGACTATAGCTGGTGGCAAGGGGCGGCGGCCCTTTTTGAAGCGGCCAACCGGCAGGGAATCGTATCTGTTCTGGATGCCGATGTGGGCGACATGAATGCCGTGCATAATTTGCTGGCCTTGCCCGAGCATCTGGTCTTTTCCGCCGCGTGTCTCAGACGCCTGACCGACCATAGCGACCTGTCCGACGCCCTGAGGAAGGCGGACGGCATGTGCCGAGGCGTCGTTTCTGTAACCGATGGGGAGCGGGGCTTCTTCTGGTGTGCCGATGGGCAGATCCACCATGTGCCCGCCTTCAAGGTGGACCCGATAGACACCAACGGGGCTGGCGACATTTTCCATGGCGCCTTCACCCTCGGACTTTCCGAGAAAATGACAATTGAGGAGGCCGCGCGCTTTGCAAGCGCCGCTGCAGCGCTCAAATGCGCTTGTGGCAGCGGCTGGGAGAGCATTCCCGACCGACAGCAGGTCGAGACTTTGATAAATGGAGGAAACGCATGAACATTACCCCCGGTAAATATTGGAGGATGCGCCGTCTGGCCGACGATAATGGCCGCTTCAAGATGCTGGCCATGGACCAGACCGGTCCGATCGTCAATCCGATCAAGGAAATCAGGAAGACAGACAAGGCGCCGTTTAAGGATGTCGCTGCTGTCAAGTCGATGCTTGGCCGCTATCTGGCCCCCAAGGCTTCGGCGGTGCTGGTAGATCCTCCACTGGGTTACGCCCCGACGATTTCCCAGATACCAGCCCACCGAGGCCTTTTGATCGGCACCGAATGGGCAACATGGGAAACCACCGAAACCGGCCGCAAGTCATCCAGCGTTCCCGGCTGGGGACCTGATGTAATCCGCACCATTGGCGGTGATGGCGTCAAGGTCAATCTGTGGTATCGCCCCGATGCCGATGAAGGGGTCAAGCTGCACCAGCTCAATTATCTCAACGGCATCAAAAAAGCCTGCCGTGAAAATGACATCCCCTTCATTCTGGAATATCTGGTCTATCCCTTCCCGTCCGAAACACAGGAAGAATTTCTGGCCCGTCGTCTGGAGTTGGTCAGGGGCTCACTGGCAGACAAGGACATTATGGACCCTGATGGTGTGGATGTGTTCAAGCTTGAACCGCCGACCGAAACCACCAATGTGCCAGACCCGGACGGTCCGCAAGCGGCGACCATTCAGGCCCGTTTCGATGATATGGCCAAAGATCTCGGTCGCCCATGGGTACTGCTCAGCGCAGGCTCGACGCCTGAAGACTTTGTCCGCCTGCTGACCTATGCCTACAGGGCCGGCGCCAGCGGCTACCTCGCAGGACGGGCCATCTGGCTTCAGCCTTTCTCCAATTTCCCCGACATCGCCACGATGGAAAAGGAATTGTCAGAAACCGCGCCTGCCCTGATGGATCAGCTCAACGCCATGACCGATGACATGGCAACCCCATGGACAGAGGCCGCACCATGGCATGGCTCAGTGGAAATGGCCCCGACAGGGGAAAGCTTTGCGCCTGACTACTCCAAGAAGCTGGCTGCCGGTTTCTAAGATGGATTTGGAGTGAATAGAATGAATTATCTGGACTTTGGCGGCGTCTTCTCTCGCATGGATCTGCTCATATCGGGCGCAATCCTGACAATGCAGATCTCGCTCGTCGCAATGCTCTTTGCACTGGTCGTGGCCACGCTGGTCGCTGTCATGCAACTTAGTTCCTTTCGCGTGGTGCGTTTCATCGCGGTGGCCTATATCGAGGCCATTCGGAATACGCCGTTCATCGTCCAGCTTTTCGTTATCTATTTCGGCCTACCCGCCATCGGGTTGAGCTTGGAACCCCTGCCTTCGGCGGTGTTGGCCATGACCTTTTATGGCGGGGCCTACACGTCCGAGATCATCCGTGCGGGTATCCAGTCCATCGACAGAGGCCAGGTGGAAGCAGGACGGTCTCTGGGGATGTCGCCTCTTGATATCTTCCGCTACATCATCATAAAGCCTGCGCTTGCTGCGGTGTTCCCGTCGATGGTGTCCCAGTTCATTCTGCTTTTGCTGTCTTCCAGTGTCGTCTCTGCCATATCCGTTCCCGAATTGACGGGCATCGGCAACGACATTCAGGGCATGACCTTGCGTAACATGGAGGTCTATCTGGTGATTGCCGCCATGTATGTGGGGCTTGTGGCCTTGCTCAAGGGCGGATTGACCCTGCTGGAGCGCAAGGTCTTTCCCTTCAAGTTTCTAAGAGGATGAGGGCACTGTCATGATGTTTCAAGACTTTACCATGGCGCATGTCTATTACATGCTCAATGGCCTTCTCTGGACGATAGGCCTTGCCCTGATCGCCCTTACCGGCGGCTCGATCGCCGGGTCTATTCTGGCGCTGATGGCAGTTTCGCGCAACAAGTTGGCACGCCGCATCGCCAAGCTCTACATCTTCGTGGTACAGGGCACGCCCCTGCTGGTCACACTGTTCATCGCCTATTTCGGCGCCAACTATGTCGGCGTTGACGTGCCGCCACTGGTGGCCATTTCAATAGCCTTTTCCTTTTATGCCGCTGCCTTTCTGGGAGAGATCTGGCGTGGCTCCATCAATTCCGTGCCCATGGGGCAAAGCGAAGGATCGCACGCACTGGGGCTCAGCCGCGTTGATTCCATGCGCTTCATCATCATTCCGCAGGCGGTGAAGATTGCGACCCCGCCAACGGTCGGCTTTTTCGTGATGCTCATCAAGAATACATCGCTCGCTTCTGTTGTGAGCATCACCGAACTGACGCGCACGTCCCAGATTGTCAGCAACGCGACCTTCAAGCCGCTGCAGGTCTATCTTCTGGCGGCCCTATTCTATTTTCTCGTGTGT
Organism: Cohaesibacter marisflavi; assembly: GCF_963665895.2. Taxonomy (NCBI): domain Bacteria; kingdom Pseudomonadati; phylum Pseudomonadota; class Alphaproteobacteria; order Hyphomicrobiales; family Cohaesibacteraceae; genus Cohaesibacter; species Cohaesibacter marisflavi. The sequence goes on from NZ_OY762534.1 coordinate 2,730,811, forward strand.
TTTCCGCTGACGATCGTCAGTCGCAGGCTCGAAAAAAGACTTCATAAATCTTGATTATCGTAGGAGGAGTTTAAAGATGATCAAATTACTAAAAACCGCAATGGCAAGTGTGGTCGCCACCGCGCTGCTTTGCACCGCCGGGTTGGCTCAGACAACCGACGAATCCCTGCAGAAAATCATTCAGCGCGGCAAGCTGATTGTCGGCATTTCGCTCTCTACGCCACCCTATGGCATGACCGACGCAAACATGAAGCCAGCCGGTTTTGACGTTGCCATGGCCAAACTGATTTCACGCGACATGGGGGTGGAGCTGGAAATCGTTGATCAGGTATCGCAGGCCCGCATTCCGAACCTGACAAGCGGCAAGGTCGACATTCTGATTTCGTCCTTCGGGGTAACTGCCGAACGCGCCAAGACCGTCATGTATACCAATTCAATCTATGTTGACGAACAGATGATTCTGGCTCCGGCCCAGTCTGACATGGAAAGCCTCAAAGATCTCGTAGGCAAACGCGTTGGCGTTACCCGCTCGACGACGAATGATACCCTGATCACCGAACGGGCTGTAGAAGGCACGATCATCCAGCGCTTTGAAGATGATGCCGCCACCAACCAGGCACTCTTCACCGGCAAGGTAGACGCCATTGTTTCGGGCGTTGCAGCCGCCATCGCCATCAGCAAGCATACCGATAAATTCGACCGCAAATTTGCCGTTCGCCAGTCACCAATGGCAATCGGGGTACGTCATGGCGAGTTCAATCTGCGCCAATGGCTCAACACCGACCTCTTGATGCTGTGGAACTCGGGTGAATTGCAGGCTGCCCAGAAAGAATGGCTCGGCGTTGTAAACGAAGAATTGCCACGCTTCTGAGGCTCTTTTAAGCAGCAGACCTGCCGAAGGCCCCGCATCGTCAGGGCCTTCGGGATCGCCAGACGTCCCCAGATAAAACAAGACCATTCCTGTGTTAAAGACCTTTTCTCGAAGGTGGAAACAATGACGAGCTCACAACAAGAAGCAACTCCGATCATCCGCGCCAACAAGATGAACAAGTTTTTTGGTGTCTTCCATGCGCTAAAAGATATCGACCTGACCGTCGCAAGAGGGGAAACGGTGGTGCTTTGCGGGCCGTCCGGATCGGGCAAATCGACACTGATCCGCTGTCTCAATGCCCTTGAAAATCACCAGAAAGGTGAGCTGGAAGTGGCGGGCGTTCAATTGACCGGCAAGCGGCGGGAAATTGACATGGTGCGCCGGAAAACCGGCATGGTCTTCCAGAGCTTCAATCTATTCCCGCATATGACGGTGCTTGAGAATTGCATGATTGCACAGATGCGCGTCAAGAAGACATCGAAGGAAGATGCCAGAAAGGTCGCAGAGCGTTTTCTTGCCCGCGTTCATATTCCCGAGCAGGCAGGCAAATATCCAGCTCAGCTCTCCGGTGGGCAACAGCAGCGCGTGGCCATTGCCAGAGCTCTGTGCATGAGCCCTGAAGTGATGCTGTTCGATGAGCCGACCTCGGCGCTGGACCCTGAAATGGTGCGCGAGGTTCTGGAGACCATGGTTGAGCTCGCTCGCGAGGGCAGCACCATGATCTGCGTGACCCACGAAATGAACTTCGCTCGCAAGGTGGCAAACAAAGTGGTGTTCATGGATCAAGGAAGCATTTTGGAAATCGCGAAGCCGGACGACTTCTTCACCAATCCGCAGCATGAGCGGGCCAAGGAGTTTCTGGCTCAAATTCTGCACTAGCGCATCAGGCACCGATCAAGAGCGGCAAGCATAAGCACAAAACGAAAAAAGCGGGCTTGAGACCCGCTTGTTTTTGGTGGAGCTATATTTGTGACGGTTTTGCTCCGCCCGTCGGGTCTTCTCTTTCTGCCATCAAGTAAAACCAAGATAATCAGAAGAGAAGCTTCGCAGCTATTAGCCGCGAAGATCGTTCGACATGTCGATCATTACGTCAAGACCACGGTCAGACATGAATTCGTCAACAAAACGCTGAGCCTGTTCTTCACGAGCTGCGACAACTTTTTCAAATGCACGGTTAAAGAAGTTCATGATAATTTCCTTTTTGTTTCTGTTCGGTGTATTTCTTCTTGTTCTTACGGGAATGAATATGATCCTTTTCACACGATTAGAAAAGATCCAATTGCTCAAGCTTGATATGCGTTAAATGCATATCAAAATTTTTAGCTATCTAATTCACGCAATATAGCATCAGAAAAGTGCAGAATTCTGCAGATTAACAGCACTCACATCTTTGTTTTCCAATGTCAAAACGGAGCTAAAAAACCTTCAACACGCCGACGTGAGGCATTGGGTAAAAACAAAAAAGCCCCGCAGTGAGAATTGCGAGGCTTCCATACTCTTGCTGATCTTAGTGACTAACGCTTCAGTAGACCCGAACAATGGCGCGGTTCATATGGATATTGCGCACATCGCGGGCCCATGCATCCCGCACGCGCTTTAATGTCTCTCGCTGCCAGGCATCACTCAGAGCGTTTTTGTCAGTGATGCCATCAGGAAGCATCAGGCGTTCCAGACTGGTGGACAGCTGACCATCCTGCCAACTGGTATCCATCCAGTAGACATGCGCATCATAGCGCAGGGCAAGGGCAAAAGCCCCCGCAGGCAATCTGGCGTCAACCCCGAATTCCGGGAAGGATTTTGTTTGTGCACCGGACTGACCATCTGCGGTGACGAATGTGCACCCGCCCCCTTTGAGGACTTCTATCAGCCTGCGCGCCATAAGGTTGACCGGACGCGCATCCAGCGATGCATAATGCATGTCAACATATTCCGGCACGGTTGCGAAAGCATGCTTGGAGGAGATGATGCGCACATCAATACCACTGCGGTGAAATTCCAACGGCATCGCAAATCTGAAGCTTGCATGGCTTGAGGCCAGGATTACAGGATATCCATCAGACAGGCTTTGTTTCACTGCGCTCCAGTCCACTGACGGCAAGCTGCGGGCCAGTTTTTCCCGATAGGCAGGCACGCCCAAGATGGCAGTGGCAAGCTTGTTGTTGGCCTCCTGTGCGGATGCGACACGCTCAAGCCAGTCCGGACGTTCATCATCTGGCACACCCAGCCAGTCAGCCACCAGAGAAATGCTTGGGCCGATGGGGCGAGAGGGCCCTTCTCCAGATTGAAAGGCATTTGGGTCAATTTCGTCTGGAGAGAGCTGACTACACAGCCTGTCCCAAATCATGGCGCTCAGTTTTGGCGATTGCGGTAATCCTGTGACGATACTCTGCTTTATTTCCCAAAGCTCGGAAAAATTGGACGCGAGCGCAAAGTAGACTTCCAAAAAGGAATAGTCGACCGCTTCCCCTTGCTCCGCCCTGTGATCAAGCACAAGAGCTGCTTCTCTAAGCGCAACACCCAGAATGCGCACAGGTACCGGCTTGCAAAGCTTAAGCCGCTCACGTACAGCCCCTACATCGTTGAGCAGGATCAGCGCTGACAGATCTGTTCTGAAATAGCGTATCGGCTGAAGTGAGGAGTTTCTCAGTTCCAGCCCCCATTGCGCCGCTGCGTGATAGTCACCAGCGACGAAGGCCGCAAGCGACAGACGCCTGAAGAAGTCTGGCAAATGCTGAGGCTTCAAAGAGTCCCGCAAGACAGAAAAAAGCTGGCCCGCCTCGGCCAGTCGACCTACGCCAATCAACGCTCCAAGGCGCAGCCTTTGCAAGCGCCCCGTTTCGGGGGCCTTCTCCAGCAGCTGCAATGCCTCATCAGGGCGACCGATTCTCAAAAGAGCATGTGCTCTGAAGTAAGTCTGAATAGGGACCGGAATCTGCGCTCCTTCCTTGTCGAGGATGGCAAATACGGCCTCATAATCCTGCGCTTTTGTCGCCTTCTCCAATTGCTCGCGAACCGCTTTTACCCTGCCTGGCTTTCGCGCCTGTTTGGCAGGCATGCGCCTGATCATCGAAAGAAGCCTGCGGGATACGGGCGTGCCCTGCCGCGCCGCATTCTGCATAATCTTGAGAGACTGAGGATCCGGCATGAGATCCAGAAAAGGCCGAAGAAGGGCGTACTGGACTTTTTTGCCCTCGACTGCCCGACGATCAAGTACCACTGCAGCCTCTCGGAGCGCATGCCCCAATATTGCGGCCTGATTTGAGCCGCACAGAGGCAATCGCTCGCGCACGGCCTCCACATCGCCTAGCAGGATCAAACTGGATAAATCGGCATTGAACCGGGGCATTGGTCGGGGCGAGGCCTGTCGCAGTTTGAAACCCCAATTCGCTGCTGCCCGATAATTTCCTGCCGCGAACGCAGCATTCGTTAATCGACCTAGACAAACTCTATGCTTTTGCGATGCCAAGCCCAGAGTGGGGAGAAGTTGATTGGCCATTCTGATCTCCCCCGCATCAATGAGAGCATCAAACCGCAAAAGCAGAAACAGCCTGTTTCTGGGTCCTTTTTTCAACACCTCCAACGCCTCGGCCGGACGACCGGTGCGCACGAGCGCCAGAGCCCCGAAATAGACTTGCAGGCGCAAGGGCAGACAATCACCCTGAGCATCAAGCATTTGGAATATGGTTTCGAAGTCACCTGCCCTTGCGGCGGAGCCAAGGGCTTCGCGCATGGCCTTGATGCTCTTGGCCCCTTCGCCAGAGGTAACAGTCACAATTGCATCCTCAATTCGTTTTTCGCCACCTTGCCTGTGGTGGTCTGCGGCAGGGTTTCAACAAATTTGATACCCCGCGGGCATTTGCCCGAAGCGAGATTTTTCTTGCTCCATGCAATGAGTTCAACCGAGGTCAGTGTATGTCCCTTTTTGGGCACAACGAAGGCAACAACCACTTCCCCCAGAGTGGCGTTTGGCTTCCCAAGCACGGCAACACTGTGAATACCGGGATGTTGCGACAAAACCTTCTCGACCTCTGGCGGATAAACAGACAGCCCGCCCGTCTTTATGACTTCCTTGGAGCGACCGATAATGAAATAGTTTCCGGCTTCATCGCGATAGCCGAGATCTCCCGTGGCAAAGCGCCCGTTGAAATGCATGGAATCGTCATTCTCGCCGGTCCAGTAGCCGATGGCTACTCTCGGGCCAGAAACCACCAGCTCTCCGGGTTCGCCTTGGGGCACGCGCTGTCCATCCGGGTCCACGATCTCGATATCAACGCCCGGAGCGACAGGTCCGGCTGCGCCATCCGGGGCACTCTTGCGATCAATAAGATAGGTTGTGGGCGCCACTTCAGTGGACGCATAGATGACGTCGATACGCACACCAAATGCCTCAGCCAGACGGTCTGACAGAGCAGCCGAAACATAGTTGCCCCCGATGGTCATGATCCTCAGATCAGGAAACGGATCGTCCATGCCTTCGGTCATTTTCAGGACAAATTCGGCAACGGTCGTCACCGTCATCATCATGGTAACCTTAGCGCGTTGCAAAGTCTCTATGATCGCGTCAGGACGATGGGAGCGTGTGATGACCAGCGTTGCCCCGACATGGCGCGTTGCGGTCACCAGCGTGATGGAAATGATGCTCGATACTTCCATGGGCAGCAGAATGACATCCGTTTCATTCAGACCAAACAACTCTTCGCCAAACTGTTTGCCGTTGCCATCGAGATAAGATCGAGGGAAAACGACACCCTTGGGATTGCCCGTTGAACCAGAGGTGTAAAGAACCAACGCCGGGACCTCAGGCTTGATCTCAGCAAATGCTTCTGGAGCGTCTTCCTTGAGAAGATCATCCAAGCTTAAAATATCGACCGTTGCATCAACGCCACCGGTTGCGCGAACATTCTGCTTATCTGTCAGAATCGCAACAGGCAGCGCGTCCTCAAAGATGCGCTTCTTTTCCGGGTCAGGCAGCGCTGTGTTGACCGGCACGATAATCAGGCCGGTTTCCAGTCCCCCCAAAAGCGCAGCGACAGCATTGGCACAGTTGCTGGCCAGCAGCACGATGCGGGCGCCGGATTGATAGCCCCGGGCAAGAATGGCATTGCGTATAGCGGCGGCGCGCCATGACAGGTCTGAAGATGAAACTCTCGTCTCCCCCTCGATGACAGATGGACAACGAATTTGCGGGGGGCATGCAGAAAGATCTTGAACTGACATATAGACGGCACTCTTATAGATGAAACTCTGGATCGATTGATCCTTGAATAAAAAGACTCTGTTTTTCAAAAATCTATTGCAAAATTTGACCGAGGAGCAATAGCGTTTATCAAATCACCAAGGCGATATTCGAACGGTGCATTTTACAATTTTCAAGTGACAGAGCAACGGCTTCTCACTGCCGGGTCAACACATTTGAGTGAGCCCCGCCAAATGCGCTAAAAACAGCAAGATATCATCAACACAGAGAAACATTATACCCGGCATATATCGCTGCATGTGCGTAATAAGGGGCTCTTACTGAAGGCCACAAGAGTGAGACAGGGTCAACACCCCCTTCGAGCCAGCGTCAACGCGAGGGCGAATTCAAGACAAATTATAAAAGGGAGATGGTGCTGCAAGAGAGAATTGAACTCTCGACCTCTCCCTTACCAAGGGAGTGCTCTACCACTGAGCTACTGCAGCGTTCCTAGGTGTTTTGACCAGATGTTGACCACCTGATGCGGGGCGGTTTTTTGCATACAGATTTCGAATATGCAAGCGCGATTTTGAAAAAAGGCAACAATTTTGTGAATTTGATGACACCTGTGAAAATCCTGCCCGCAAAAAACATCTTCCATAGTGTGTGAGTGCCTTGCCATGTGGCAATAGACCATGGCTTCATAAAAAGCGCATTTCAGCCCTTAAATGGCCTCATTGTGGGCTTTCTTGGCGCACACTTTTGGTATAGAACCTGCCAACAGACAAATTCAATGATCCTTTCATTGCGCACGCATAGCAGAAACCATGTCCTCTAAAGATATCAACACCTCTGGCAAACAGTCCTCCGGCCCCGCCAAGGGCAAGGGCGATGAACGCAAGGCGCGCCTGTCGCAAGCCCTGCGTGACAATCTGAAACGCCGCAAGGCACAGACCCGCGCCAGACGGACGGAAAGTGCGCCTCAGGCACCAACGTCTGAGGGGAGCGAAGACTAGAGGGCTTTGAGCTGCGGCTTGGCTGTTCGGGCCATCCGAATATATCCAGTTTGGATCACCGTGCCAGTTCAACGATAGCCTTTTGCTCATGAGGCAGGATCAGGAAAACAGAATCAGTCCCTTATCGGGTTTTACAAGAATTATCGGTCAGGCAGGCACAACAGGATTGCCCAACAGGCCGACAACAGAAAGAGTTTGAAATGGACGCAATTCGCATTGTAGGCGGCGCAGAATTAAACGGGGAGATTCCCATTTCCGGAGCAAAGAATGCGGCTCTTCCCTTGATGATTGCCTCGCTTCTGACCGATGAGGCGTTGATTCTGGATAACCTGCCGCGCCTTCGCGATGTGCAGCAGCTCCAGCAGATTCTTTCCAACCATGGCGTCAGCTACATGATCGAAGGCAAGCGCCCAGGTCAGGACACCATGGCAGGCCAGACCGTTCATCTTCAGGCCGAGGAAATCATCGATACCTGCGCCCCTTATGATCTGGTTTCCAAGATGCGTGCCAGCTTTTGGGTCATCGGCCCGCTTCTGGCCCGCATGGGCCATTGCTCGGTTTCTCTCCCGGGAGGCTGCGCCATCGGCACCCGTCCGGTCGACTTTTTTATCGACGGACTGGCCGCGCTTGGGGCCAAGATCGAAATCGAGAATGGCTATGTGGTTGCCGATGCGCCCGACGGGCTGGCAGGCGGCGAATACACCTTCCCGCGTATTTCCGTTGGTGCGACCCATACGCTGATGATGGCGGCGACCCTTGCCAAGGGCACCACAACCCTGAAACAGGCCGCCAAGGAGCCCGAAGTGGTGGATCTGGCCGAATGCCTGATTGCCATGGGTGCAAAGATTTCCGGCGCAGGCACCGACACCATCACCATCGAGGGTGTCGAGAAACTGCACGGAGCACGCCACAGCGTTTTGCCAGACCGCATCGAGACCGGCACCTACGCCATGGCCGTGGCGATGACGGGCGGCGATGTTTTGCTCACAGGCGCCCGTGCTGACCTGTTGCAGTCTGCGCTTGACGTTTTGACTCAGACAGGCACCACAGTGGAAGTGAACGACAAGGGCATCCGGATTGCCCGCAACAGCGCCGCCCTGAAGGCGGTCAGTGTTGCAACCGATCCGTTCCCCGGCTTCCCGACTGATCTGCAGGCCCAGTTCATGGCGCTGATGACCATGGCCGAGGGCACCTCGACCATCACGGAAACCATTTTCGAGAATCGCTTCATGCATGTGCAGGAACTGGCGCGTCTGGGTGCCAAAATCTCCCTAGACGGCCAGAAAGCCTATGTCACGGGCGTGGATACGCTGAAGGGCGCTCAGGTCATGGCCACCGATTTGCGTGCGTCGGTCTCGTTGGTGATTGCCGGACTGGTCGCCGAGGGCGAAACCAAGGTGAACCGCGTTTATCACCTTGATCGCGGGTTTGAACGGCTGGAAGACAAACTGGCCGCTTGCGGCGCCACGATTGAGCGTATTTCTGCATAAAGTCATATCTTTAGGGGCGCACAAGGGTGCGCCTCTCTTGCATTTGGCACCTTTCCTGCCTATGTGAATCCCAGAGCGGATGACTGACCCGTCCGCTCCTATCCCCGACAGGGCTCGAATGCGACTTGGGCACTGTCACACGCGTCGGGCCTTGGCGCTCACGCGATCAAGAAGAGAAGCAAAACTGCTTTGAGAACTATGTTGTAAGGAGAGTGCCATGACCATGCTGAAACTCGCCGCTCTGGATTCAGACGACCTGAATGTGCTTTCCAGCCAGACGCAGGATGCTGTGGTCAAGGTTGGTGACATCAATTGGCTCAAGGATGAAGGCCGACTCGTGGTCGCCATGCACCGCTTTGCTTGGGAAGAAGCAATCCGACAACAGCGCCGCGTGTTCGGTTCCAAACCATCCTATGAGCGCCATCAGGCCGTTTTGCATTTCGACCGGGTGACCGGTGTACAAAGCCGCAATATTCGCGTGGCGGCCAAAGATGCCATCCTCAATCTGCTTGCGCTAACCTTCGAGCCCAATGGTGAAGGTCCGGACGGCTTCATTTCCCTGATCTTTGCAGGCGATGCAGAAATACGCCTCAGCGTGGAATGCATTGAAGCCCAGTTGGCAGACACAGGCGCAGCTTGGGAAACCGAGAATCTGCCCGAGCATGAAGCTGCAGAAACTTTCGAACAGCAGGCAGCCTCGCAGGGAAATTAGGCGAGCGGTTACAGCATCTCCTTAAAGCGGGTGCCTTGAGAGCCGTTTAAAGTGGCTCGAAAGCCTTCGATGAAATCACGACTTCTCAAGTTGGTTGGGGCCTCCCCTATCGACGGCTTTGTTGCATCCATCTGCCAGGCTAGGGATCGTCCAGACTGGCAAACGCCAACGCACCTACCGCGGTTAATCTGGCGCTCTCAATCCATTGCATATGCGCGTTTTCCCATATCGGGAGAAATCGCATCGCAGCTATTCGCTTTCATCCATGGCATTTAACAGACTACTTAGTCTATTAAATCAAAAACCAAGGAGAAGCCATCACGATGAGTAATCAACCAATGCCTGCACAGACAAGAAGACCACGAGGCCGCCCGCGCAGGGCGCCTGATGATCAACTTGCGCGCAAGGATCTCATTCGGGTTGGTCTGGTCTGCCTCACCGAGCGTGGCTTTACCGATGTCAGCGTTGATGAAATCCTCAAGGCATCGGGCAAGACCAAGGGCACTTTCTATCATCACTTCAAATCAAAGGCCGATTATGGCGAAGCGCTGATAGAGGCCTACAATGCCTATTTCGCCGCCAAACTTCAAAGCTGCTTTTCCGATGAGAGCCTGTCACCACTGGATCGCCTGCGCAAATTTGTCGATGGCGCCGAGGCCGGCATGGCCAAACATGACTTCCGGCGTGGTTGTCTGGTGGGCAATCTCGGGCAGGAGATGGCGGCTCTTACGCCGGATATGTGTGCCCATCTCATTTCGGTCCTCAAGGGCTGGCAGAAGCTTACGGCGGATTGCCTGACGCTTGCCCAGTCCGAGGGCCAAATTGCTCCTGATCAAGCTCCTGAAGCTCTTGCAGAGTTCTTCTGGATCGGTTGGGAGGGCGCGGTGTTGCGCGCCAAACTTGAACGCCGCCCGGAGCCCCTGAGGCATTTTGCGCGCGGCTTCTTCTCACTTCTTACCAACACACCCTTTTCCAATCCTCCATTTCAAACTGAAGGAAAACACAATGTTTGATGCCATTCTGATCGAAAAAGACGACAGCGGCCAGACCGTTAGCAAAAGCCAGGTCACTTTTGAGCCCCTGGCCGAAGGTGAAGTGGCAGTGGACGTCGCCTGGTCAACCCTCAACTACAAGGATGCTCTTGCCATCACCGGCTCTTCGCCTGTCGTGCGCAGCTTCCCGATGGTGCCCGGCATCGACTTTTCCGGTATCGTCAGCGAGAGCCGTCATCCGGACTACAAACCCGGCGACAAGGTCATTCTCAATGGCTGGTCTGTGGGTGAAAAATATTGGGGCGGCCTTGCCAAGCGGGCACAGGTCAATGGCGATTTCCTGATCCCGCTGCCAGCCGGCATTTCCATGCGGCAGGCCATGGCCATCGGCACCGCTGGCTACACAGCGATGCTGTGCGTGCTGGCACTGGAAACTAACGGTGTGACCCCTGATGTGGGCGAAGTGCTGGTCACCGGCGCAACTGGCGGCGTGGGCAGCGTTGCCGTCGCTCTGCTGGCCGCCAAGGGCTACAATGTGGTCGCCGTAACGGGGCGGGCCAGCGAAAGTGACTATCTCAAGGGCCTGGGCGCAAGCTCTATTCTGGATCGTGAAGAGCTTAGCGGCAAGCCACGTCCACTCAACAAGGAACGCTGGGCAGCTGCCATTGACGTGGCAGGCGGACAGGTTCTGGCCAACCTGCTCTCCATGATCAAATATGGCGGCACCGTCGCTGCTTGCGGTCTGGCAAACAGCATGGATCTGCCCACTACGGTGGCGCCATTCATCCTGCGCGGCGTAACGCTTAAAGGCGTCGACAGCGTCATGGCACCAAAGGCGGCCCGTCAGGCGGCATGGGCGCAGCTTGCAACCGATCTCGACAAGGAAAAACTTGAAGCCATCATCAAGACGGTGGAGTTTGAAGATGTCATCGACGTGGCTCCACAGTTCCTTGAAGGCAAGATCCGCGGACGCGTCGTCGTTCCGGTTTCCCCCGAACTGGTCTAAGCAAAGTCGTCTGCACAGCGGGTCGCCGTTGAGCTATCCGGTTTGATCTTATCTGATCGCAGACAGACAAAAAATAGCCCCGCATCATATGCCTGATGCGGGGCTTTTCATTGCTTTTTTGCTTTGTTTAATATCCAGAGGGATGCAAAAGAGGGTTATTCTTCGCCTTCTTCTTCGCCGGTAGACATGAATTTGGCGCTGTAGGTTTTCTCGCCAAGGCGTTCAATCAGGTCGAGCTGCAGCTCAAGCCATGCCTTATGGCCTTCTTCGTCAATGACGATTTCTTCGAACAGGGCCTTGGAGCCAATGTCGCCCACTTCATAAGCTTCCTTGGATGCCTTGGTGTAGGTCTGGATCGCATTTTCCTCATCGGCGAGGTCTGCCTTGAACAGCTCAACCAGCGAGTCATGTAGCACAGGAGATTTTTCAAACGCCAACTCAGGCGTGCCTTTCAAAAACAGGACCCGTTCAATGAAGCGATCGGAATGACCCCATTCTTCGCGCATTTCTTCGCGCATCTGATTGGCAAGTTTGCCCAGACCCCAATCGTCCAGACGTTGCGCATTGAGCTGATACTGATGAGCGGCGCTCATTTCCATTTGCAGGGCTGTGTTGAGATTCTCAATGGTCTTGTCGTTTGACATATTGTGATCCTTTCATTTACAGGCGCGATTGCGTCAATCCTAACTTCTATTTGAGATAGATAGCGCCGCTTTCAAGGTCTCTAAAATGGTTTCAATCAAATTCTCACTGATTAATTTTCTTAGTTATTTAATTATCAAAAATTAATACTACAAAATACTTAGATAAACTCCCTTAAATTCTTATTTCTAAATTTCTGACCCTTATTGCGTTCCCTTGTTAGACCTGCCAATTGCGTTTTCTGACCTTTACACAACCAGATACAACTTTTCTGATAGGCGTCACATTCTGGCCCATCAAACGGTTTATTTAACCTTTTGTTAACCATCTTGATTAACCATAAAATGTAGCTTTTCTGCCATTGTAGGCCTCTTTGCCTCTTTTCTCTGTTTTAGAGATAGGTGGAATTCTTAACAGGCAACATCTGGGGAGATAGGATGCCCAAATATATTTCAATCCGGCCACATCTACTGAACGAAACCGAAATCGAATCCGTTATCCTGCATTCCGGCATGGACCCGCATGACAGAGGCCTCATTGTCGACTTCCTCGTTGAGAATTATGCTGTTGATCTGGACCTTCTGGCATCTGTTTTCTCACATTTCGAGTGTGACAGTCTTCAATCCATCCCCATGCAGGAAGCTGCCTGACACGACCCGACGGTCCTTTTCTTTGCCTTTATCAAGCCCATCGCCATAGCGTGGACGTTTGGATTTAGCGCGCTGAATTTTCCGCATCGCTTCTTGCCTTCAAGCATCAGACCTCTTGCGCTGCGAGCAGTTCTCCCCGCCTACTCGCATACGCGCCCTTCCCCTTGATGGCTCCTCCCCTTAAAAATCCTTTCCGCCAGCCTGCTGCAATAAGAAAAATTCTTTCGTTGTGCGGCCTGCAAAAATCCTTCATTGATCTTACCTTAAGGTGACGTTTGCAATCTCAGTTCGTTTCCACTCTTGTTGCGTGTGAAACGGGGCAATTTTTCGGAGAAATTCATATGATCGACCCAAAGAAACTGTCTGATTATCCCATTACAAAACGGTGGCCAGCGCAGAATCCGGATGTGATCCAGCTTTATTCCTACCCGACTCCCAACGGCGTGAAAGTATCCATTGCGCTGGAAGAAATGGGATTGCCCTATGAAGCGCACAAGGTGACGCTTTCAGACGCGGATGTGAAAAGCGAAGAATTCCTGTCTCTGAACCCCAACAACAAGATCCCGGCCATCATCGATCCGGTCGGCCCGGACGGTGATCCCATCGGCCTGTTCGAAACAGGTGCCATTCTGCTTTATCTATCAGACAAGACAGGTAAGTTCATCGGCGCAACAGAGCGGGATCGCGCCAAGATCATCCAGTGGCTGATGTTCCAGATGGGCGGTATTGGCCCAATGTTCGGCCAGCTCGGTTTCTTCGTGAAGTTCAAGGGCGCCGAAATTGAAGATCCACGCCCGCGCGAGCGCTATATTGCAGAAACCAAACGCCTGTTGAATGTCCTCGATGGTGTGCTGGCTGACCGCGACTGGATCGCTGGTGACTATTCCATTGCCGACATCGCGATTGCCCCTTGGCTGCGCCCGATCGGCGGCATTTATGAAGCTACAGATCTGGTCGATTTCGACAGCTACACCAATGTGGTTGATTATCTCAAGCGTTTCATGGATCGTCCGGCAGTGCAAAAAGGCATCAATATTCCGTCTCGGGACTAACCCGCGCCGCGAGGGCTTTTGGCCCACATCCATTTTTTCTATCCGCCAGCTCTCATAGACCTTAGGTCTTTTGGGTCTGGCGGATTTTTCCTGTTTAAGAGAGGCCCGCTCAGGGTTAGGCGACCTGCTCCAGATCGTCATTGTCTGGCAGGATAACCCGGTTCTTGCCCTGCTGCTTGGCTGCATACATATGCAGATCCGCCTGACCGAACAGGGCCTGAAAATCATGAGCACTGCTGGTGAAGGCAAGCCCGATGCTCACCGATAGGTCATGGGTAACGCCTTCTCGGGGCTTAAAGGTCATCGCTTCAACGGCAGTGCGGATACATTCCGCAACCGAGCGGGCCGTTTTGAGATCTGTCGGCTGAAGAAAGACCGAGAATTCCTCGCCCCCCATGCGTGCAAGCAAGGCATCTTGCGGCGTGGCGCTAGAGATGGTTTCGGCAATCATCTTAAGGGCTTCATCCCCGACCAGATGCCCAAAGCTGTCATTGATTTGTTTGAAATTATCGACGTCGATGCACAGGATGGCCCCTTTATCGGTCCGTTCGCATTGCTCGTTGACCGCCTGCACAAAATAGCGTCGGTTCAGGAACCCGGTCATGAAATCGAAACGCGCCTGCTTTTCCAATTCTCCATTCAGCGTTTCAAGCTGGCCGTGCGCCTCTTTGAGATCAGCCAGGGCCACGTTGAGCTTACGCCTCTGGCTATCAATGAAGAAGGTAATCGGCAGACCGGCGAGAATGGGAACAAGCGCTGCGATAATCAAACCGGCGCGCGGTATATTGCCAAACATGAAATGCATCAGGATGGCGGTTGAAAGCACGGAAACCACGATCGAAGCAAGTGTAATAACGCACAGACGCAACAGACGCTTTTTCATTTCAAACAGAGTTCCCCCAAGAACTATTGCGCGCTATTTTAAGCAAATTGGTATAAAGACGTATTAACGCAAACGAACAAAACCGTCCAGAACCATAAATATTCACGATGACCCTAAACTCTGACAGTATCCGTAAGATGCGCACTCGCCGACAGGTTGCAAGATGCAAGCTTAGAAACTCAAAACCATACCTATATAGACAACTGGATAATTCATTTATAAAAACTATCGTTTTTATATTTGTTCTAAACTTCTAACCCGAGGCCGTGAATCAAAGGTTATTAAGAAGCCACATAAAATGCTGTTTTGGGGAACGCATCGGAAATGTCAGATTATGCAGCAATGAAAAGCGGGAAAGATAGCTAGGCTGATAGCCATCGACGCAGCAGGCGGTCCGCAAGGCGATGCAATAGCAATGTCATGACTACGATGACAACCAGAGCAGCGAACATCAGGGCGATGCGCGAGCGCGCATTTGCCATGAGCATCAGATAGCCCAGTCCCTTGGATGCGCCGATCCACTCTCCGATTACGGCTCCCGTGGGGGCATAGGTTATGGCAATGCGAATGCTTGCTGCGAGCTGCGGCAAAGCATGAGGAAAGCGCAACCAGATGAGTTCACGCCAGCGGCTTGCCTTGGCAATGCGCGCTATATCAAGGCTTTGTTGTGGTGTTGCAAGCATCCCATCCAGAAGGCCCGAGGCAATCGGGAAGAACACCAGCAGAATGGTCATAATGATCTTGGGCGCCAACCCGTAGCCGAACCACAGGGTCAGAATGGGAGCGAGCACAAA
The DNA here is from genome assembly GCF_963665895.2 of Cohaesibacter marisflavi. Classification (NCBI taxonomy): domain Bacteria; kingdom Pseudomonadati; phylum Pseudomonadota; class Alphaproteobacteria; order Hyphomicrobiales; family Cohaesibacteraceae; genus Cohaesibacter; species Cohaesibacter marisflavi. Next base: position 2,746,095 of record NZ_OY762534.1, read on the forward strand.
CACGGGAATGGCCTGAGAAGCATTGAGCACCGGCCTGAGATTAAGGCGCACAATCGGCGACAGCATCATGAGTATCGCAGTGCCAACACCGAGAAGCGCTCCTATGACAAAGCCGTAGGCCACCTCTTCCAGCGTTATCAGACTGTGAGTGAGCAGTAAGGCCCGATCGGTCCATAGGGTACCAGCGACTTCGAGTGGACCGGGCAGGATAAAGGCAGGCAGCAACCCGGCAGAGACGCCCCCCTGCCAGAGTGCAATCAGCGCCAGAGGAATCATCAGCTTTCTCATTCACACATTCTCTCTCTTGCTGACATTTGTGCAGGTGAACCAATTCATGGTCAGGCGCTTTCCCTGATGTCGTCCAGAAGGCGGGCTGTTGTTGCCAGCAGAGAGGGATCAGCCAGATCATGAGGTTTGGTTCCTGCCAAGGGCTCGAGCGGCTGCAACTGGTGGTCTTCAAGACCCCAGATGGTCTGGCAAAGACGCAGGGCCTCTGCCGGATCGTGGGTGACAAGCACAACCGTGCGTCCAGCAAACTGATCGAAGGCCAGATCCTGCATGGTCGCCCGCGTGGCCGGGTCAAGCGCCGAGAAGGGTTCATCCAGCAGAATCAATTCGGCATCGCTCATCAGCGTGCGCGCAAGGGCAACCCGCTGTCTCTGTCCGCCGGAAAGGGCCGATGGCTTGCGGCTCTCCAAGCCCGAAAGCCCAACGGCGGCCAGCAGGTCGCGGGCGCGATTGCGATCCGGCTTGCGTCCTGCCAGCATTTCAATCAGCATGACATTCTGCAAAACCGAGAGGCGCGGCTGCATGAGATCGGATTGCGCCATCCAGCCGATACGCTCGGCTCCCCTTCGGGTACCTTTAAGCTCGGCTTCACAGTCGAGCCCCCCCAAAAGCCGCAAAAGTGTCGACTTGCCCGACCCGGAAGGGCCGAGCAAGGCTGTCCAGCCTGCCTGAAGCGACAGCGTGAAAGGGGCAATCAACGTTTCCCCATCCAGCAGGATCGTTCCAGACAGGCCGTAAGGATCCACTTCGGCCACACTATTCGCCGGATAGATCATGGGTGATGCCATCGAGCGGTGGAGTGGCCTCAATCATACCGATTTCATTGAGATAAGCGCCAAAGGCTTCATACCGAGCCTTGTCCAACGCCATCGGCTTGACCGAGAATTTGGGATAGGTATCAAACCATGCATCATGATTGAGCTGATCATCCAGCTCGGCCGCATAGCCTTTGAATTCTTCCCAGGTGCCTTCGGGGTCTTTGGCAATTTCTTCAGCAGCACGGGCCGTCACCTTGAGGAAGGTCTTGATCGCGCTGAAATCCGTGCGGTCGGCCGCCGTTTCATAGATAAGCTCTTCATAGACCGGTACGCCATTCTCCTCGGGGAAGAAGCATTTTCCCTTGCGCCCGACCATGGCCATCTGGTGCAGTTCGAAATTGCGGAAGGCACCGCCAACGGCGTCCACCTTGCCTGCGGCCAACGCAGACGTCAGGGCGAAATTGACATTGACCTGTTCCACCTCATCGGGCTCGACACCGTTGGTGCGCAACATGCGATGCATCAGGGCTTCCTCGATGCCGGGAACGGAAAAGCCAACACGCCCCCCCTTGAGATCGGCAAGGCTTTTAACCGGCCCATCTGCATCCACCATGATGCAGTAGAGCGGGCTATCGATCAGCGAACCAACCCGCACCACAGGCAGGCCTTCCTTATGCTGCAGATAGAGCTGGGGCTGGTAGGAGACCCCCAGATCAACTTCACCGGCTGCAGCCATCTTTGGAGGATCAGACGGATCGGCGGGGGCGATGATTTCAACATCCAGCCCGGCTTCCTTGAAATATCCCCGTTGCTTGGCAACGATGATCGGGCCGTGATCGGGGTTTACAAACCAGTCGAGCATAACCGAGAAAGGAGTACCGGCGGATGCGGGCAGAGTGAGGCCAGCGAGCATAAGGGCCGCTGCGAAGCTTTTGATCGGAAAACGAGACATGGGTTACGTCCTCAGCATGAAAAAATGATCTGTCGGTCCATGACCTGATCCGACATCGAGATTGGCGCTGCCTTCAATCGCTTTGGAGATGTAGGCTTTGGCGGCTTTGGCAGCAGCAAAACTATCCCCGGTGAGCGCGAGTTGGGTGGCCAGCGCGGAGGACAGGGAGCAGCCTGTGCCATGGGTGTTTTTGGTTTCGATCCGCGGGGCAGAAATCCATTCGCGCTGATCGGCAGACAAGAACAGATCCGGGCTGTCTTTGGCCATCAAATGACCGCCCTTGAGGTAAACCACCTTAGGTCCGAGAGCGATGAGCGCTTCTGCCTGATCCTGCATGTCATCAGCATTGCGCGCCTCCATCGTGCCCAGAAGATCCGCCGCTTCAGGCAAATTCGGCGTGATGAGCGTTGCCATGGGCACGAGAACACGTCGCACAGCGTCAACGGCTTCCTCATTGAGCAGGCGAGAGCCGCCCTTGGCGACCATCACGGGATCGAGCACGATGGGCGCGGAACAATCCTTGAGGACTTGACCAACGGCCTCGACCGCCTTGGACGTGCCCAGCATGCCGATCTTGATGGCATCGACGCGAATATCTGACAGAATGGCCTCGATCTGCGCGACGATGAAATCCGGCTCGCTCGGCACCCAGCCGCTCACCCCTTGGGTATTTTGTGCCGTCATGGCGGCGATCACCGCCATGGCATAGCCACCATTGGCCGATATGGCCTTAAGGTCAGCCTGAATGCCCGCCCCGCCCGACGGATCGGAACCGGCAATCGAGAGAATATTCGGGATCATGCGGCCTCCCAGGCGTCGACCAGTTCACGAGTTGCCGCTTCAGGGTCTGGCGCTTGCGAAATAGCTGAGACGATGGCAAGACCGGCGCAGCCTTCCGCCTTGACGCGAGGAATGTCTGCCAGTTTGACGCCACCGATGCCAACACATGGGAATGGTGCGGCGCGCGCAATCCGCCCCATGGTTTCCAGCCCGATCGGAGTGGCATGGTTTTTCTTGGAAAGCGTCGCACGAACCGGCCCGCAGCCGATATAATCGAGCGTGCCTTCAGGTAGTGCTGCCGCGATGGCCAGCTGGTCTTCATTCTCGATGGACAGCCCCAAAATCTTGTCCGGCCCCAGCGCCTTGCGCATGGCGACAGGATCACCGTCGGACTGGCCCATATGCAGGCCAGCGGCTCCGCTCTCGAGCGCCACATTGATGCGATCATTGATGATGAAGGGCACGCCATAGTCTTGAGCCAGCTTGTTAAGGCGCGTAGCCTGCGCGATCAAAACGTCATCAGGCGCAGTCTTGTCGCGCAGCTGAATGATGGACGCCCCACCCTTTAACGCAGCGAGCACGAGGGAATCGTCAGGATTGTGAGGGGTTACGAAATAGACGGAGAGATTCATGATTCCTGTATCCTTGCAGCATCGGAAAGCTGATCGGGGGTGATGGTGTAAAGCGCGTCAATGAAGGCAGTGGCAAAAGACCCCGGCGCGGAGGTGGTTTCTGCGGCGAGCTGTCCGGCGAGCCCGTAATAGGCGATGGCCGCAGTCGTGGCTTCCAGATGAGGCTTGCCCACAATGAAGGAGGCGATCACGCCATTGAGCGTGCAGCCAAGCGCGGTGACGAGTGGCATCATGGCATGGCCATTGTCCACTCGATAGGCGCGTGTACCATCGGTGATCAAATCTTGTGGGCCGGTTACGGCCACGATGCCACCGGTAGACGCGGCCAGTGCACGGGCACCGGCTTCTGCTTCGGTTACGCTGTCAGCGCTATCGGCGCCTTTGCCTTTGGTCATTTCGCCACAAACGGCGAGAATCTCAGAGGCATTGCCGCGAATGACGGAGGGTTTCAGTGCCAGAAGAGCCGAGGAGGTTTCCCGGCGAAAGGCCGTTGCGCCCGCCGCGACCGGGTCAAGCACCCAAGGGGTATCGTTTTCATTGGCGCTTTCAGCGGCAACGATCATCCCGCGCACCCAGTCAGTGGAGAGCGTGCCGATATTGATCGTCAAAGCGGACGCAAGCGCAGCGAACTCCCCTGCCTCCTCTTCTGCATGAAGCATGGCCGGTGACGCACCCGACGCGAGCAGCGCGTTGGCCATGACATTCATGGCGACATAGTTGGTGATATTCTGGATAAGCGGCGCATTGGCGCGCATATGAGAGAGATAGTGGCCCCAGTCGGTCATTCTTCGCTCCTACTGAGGCGGAAGAATTGACATCGGGTCTGAGTGGAAACCATCGGGCTCCCTTGGGACCTAAAGCGCAACTTCCTCCGCCAGTATGATCTGGTTCAGGTTCGAAGGGTTCATCTCAGCCCGGTCTCCCGGACGCCCCTGTTACACGCTCGATTTAAACGTAATTTGCGATCGATTACCAGTGGCCACCTGCACATTCCCCCTTATGCCAGCAAGAAAAACCTGCGTACCAGAGGCCCAGACACACTGCAAAAACCGGATTTTCCACCACCCATCGTATTGAAATAAAATATAAATTCATTTATGAGACGACTTACCGTTCAATAAAATCTCTCTTGTGTACAAGCCCTCTCAGGGGAGGTGAGCTATGAGCATGCACCCTTCTGATTATTTGACGAGAGTTACAGGCTCTGTGCGATTTCCGAAATAAATGTACCAAGCCACTTTCCATATCATCAAGAACAAAATAATGTTGTCTTTATACTTCGCTACTTTATAATAATTCTGTTTTTTTTAAAATATTGACGGAAATTTTTGAAAGTACTCAAGAATATTTTACGGGTAAAAAAATACTATTCACTCGTAACACTATTTATTTTTGCAAGGCAAAACACACGCATGAAGCATACCGATAAAATTCCCCTAGACGATATGCAACGCACCAAGATTCGCGTGCTCAAGCAGCTTTTGACGCAAAATCCTGATCTTGTCGAACAGTATGAGCAGGCCAAGAAAATTGTACGAGTCTTTCGACGACCCGCTTTCTATGAAATGTCGACACGCTGTAACTTGCGCTGCGAGGGATGTTATTTCTTCGACAGAGAACAGCAGAACCCACATGATGAAGAACAAGATCTTTCGGTCTGGGACAGTTTTTTCGCAGCAGAAGCAGAGCGAGGCGTCTCCATGGGCTACTTCGTGGGGGCAGAACCTTCCCTTGAGCAAGAACGCCTGAAAGTGGCCGCGCGTTACATCAGATATGGCAATGTGGGGACAAACGGAAGCGTGTTCATCTCCCGCGAGATCCCCTTCAAGATCGGTATTGCCCTGTGGGGAAGCGACGACGCTATGGACCGTCGCATGCGGGGAGCCAGCGTCTTTCGCAAGGCTCTGAAAAATTATGCCGAAGACCCGCGCGCAATTTTTTTATTTACAGTGAATGCATGGAATTTCGATCAATGTGAAACCGCAGTCCAATTATGTCAGGATGCCGGTGTTCCCATTACCTTCAATCTGTTTTCGCCAACCAAGTCTCTGCTCCACAAACTGGGCGAGGCGGCTCCCAATGACAATGAGTTTTTCAGAGTCAGCCGACCGGAGAAGAACCCATGTATCGAGGCCGAACATCTCAAGCCGATAAGGAATACCCTGGCCCGCCTGATCGATGCTTATCCGGAGACCGTCGTTTACTCCCACGCCTACAACAAATGGTCCACATCACCGGGGCCATTATACAGCATTGATGAGCGAACAGGCATCGCTGAGGATTGTCACTCACGCATCAGAGACCCTATGAACTATTATACATCGGCCCTTGAAAAGGTCGGCGTGAAATGCTGCACACATGAAATCGATTGTCAGCACTGCCGCATGTATTCCGCAGGCTGGTCAAGCAAATTCGAACCAAGCTTGAAAGACCTGCAATCCAGAAACAGTTTTTGCGACTGGATGGAAATGATCGGTGTTCTGTCTGATATATTTGTCTACTGAAATGAAGTCCCGTCTTCCCTTCCAAACGACAGTCTCGCACCAACGCGCTGTAGCTCCCGCTTTATTCCTGCACCATAACCGGAAGGAACGCCTGTGAATCCGATCATGCGTCACATGCGACGGCTGAGCGCATTTGTCTTCGACAAGGGCTCCAGACCCCTCGCCCTCTATCGGCAGGGAATCAAGGCTCTCCGGAATGGTGACCAGAAACAAACCATTGAGACATTTCGTGCCATTCTGGATGTCTGGCCGGAATTCCGACCGGCTCGCAACAGCTTGCTCCGGGCCCTTTTTGCAGAAGGAGTCATGGATGACGCCCTATCCTTGTCGCGTAAGGTGCTATCCACGCACCCTGAAGATAAACAGGCCCTGATGACACTTGGGCATGTCGCCAGTCAACTTGGCGACCACGAACAGGCTGCATCATGGTTTCTGCAGGCAACAGAGGGCCATCCGTTTTTCTCCCACGCCCGCACGGCTCTCGCATCCGAGCTATTTGCTCTTAAAAGAAATGATGAAGCTGAGGCCTTGTGCAAGGATGTTATCGGGTGGGACGCCAAGAACTATCAGGCTCTCATGACGCTTGGCTTAATCGCCCGCAGCAAGAACATCCACCGGCAAGCCCTTGAATGGCTGCGCAGAGCCAGAAAGGCTCATCCAGACGGTCTGGAAGTCCGTGTAGAAATAGCCACGTCACTCATGGACCTGAAGCGCTATGCCGGATCGGCAACCGTGTGTCGCGCGATCCTGCAAGAAGACGCCAACAATGTGCGCGCTCACGCCATACTCGCCATGATCCCGAGCAGAAAAGGCAATCACGTACTGGCGCTCAAGCGTTTCAGCAAGCTCCGGCGCACTCTACCCGCTGCCTTTGAGGCGCATATAGAAGACTATGATGAATGCAAGATGGCGCTGAGCGAAGAGATCCTCCAGAAAGTCACAGAAGCGCTTGAGCAGGGGAATGAGAAGCTCGAAGAGCGTCTGGATGCAATCTGTACCACCTATGCCCACACGGCCAGCCGCTCCATTGGAGGAAGGGACATCGGGAATGTGTTGTCATTCGTTGAAACACTAAAAGATGGGAACAACCGGCAAGATCGCAAGATCTGGTCGAACGAAAGCAAACTGTTCGTCGCAGAAACCCCTAACGCCGAAAATGTGATCCTTACGTTCCGGACAGGTATGGAGCTTCCTGTTCTTGATGCATTGCTGGCCCAGTATCCCTGCTCGCACATCCATGTCCCCGCTCAGGAAGGATTGAACTGGGGACTTTCGGGAATCAATGGCTTTTCCAATTCCTTTGACGAGTCCATTGCCTTGTTACGCCCTATCATCGATCAGCTCGGCGCAAAGCGACTCATAGTGGTGGGTTTTTCCGGCTATGGCCTGACTGCCATTCAATATGGCATTGCTCTTGAAGCAGATATTGTTGTTGGCTTCAGCGCGATCACCAATTTTGAAGTACCCACCGTTGCCAAGCTCTATACGGGTCGCAGACCGACTGCACTTGCCCACAGATTGGCCAAGACGATCGATCCGTCCCTTCTGGACGCCAAACAGGCACTCGCCAGGGCACAGAAACCGCCTGACGTGAAGCTCTTCTACGGAGCTGATAAAGAGAGAGATTTACAGTTCGCTCAACTTCTGGCCAAGCTGGATTGTGTAACCATTGAAGCATTGCCGGGCTGTCGCGTCCACCACAGCGTGTTGCACCAGATGCAAAAAGGCAAACTGCAGGCAACGCTCGAGCGAGCAATGAAGATACACCCCAGCCCATCAAGCCACTGGGGCGCGGCTCAGAGCAGCGGCACATAGAAAGGGCTTGTAATCATTTGGCTTAAGAAAACAGAAAACCCCGCCAGTAAGCGGGGTTTTCTGTTTCCGAAACTCTTGGCGCCCTAACGATCGGATGAACCACTGCGTTAAAGCGCTGAAAGCCTTTTATCAACGAAAGCGTTTTATCTCTGGCGGCTGAGATTCAATATAGCCAACGGGGCATTCATCCACGTCAGATGTTTGCACACGGAAAAGCTTGCAATCGTTATAGCTCGCATTCTCTTCGCATTGCTGACGTTGATTTTTGCTGAATACAAGCTCAAATCCACGGTTGATTCTCAAAGGATAGCTAACAAGAAGAGATCCACGATCAATGACCATTTGTTTCATGGTTTGACAGCTATATTGGGGGCTCCATACGCGTTCAGCAGCGAAAGCGGCTTGCGTGCTGAATAAGAACGCAGAGGTCAGAAGGAGTTTGCTGATTTGTTTCATTATACCTTCCTCTATTGGGTGCCAAAATTTGGCTTTAACTTACCATCTCATATCACCTGACTTAGTCATATTCACTAAGAGATCCCTGATTTACCCCTTAAAAAATGTTCACATTCAAGCTCAATTAAGGTATCCGAGCCCAATCCCATAAATCGAATGCCTCCGGTGAGAACCTGCATAGTGCTGTCCGGAGAACGAACAACATGAAAATCCGACACATCTAACAATGTGTTCTTTTCATTATATTTTCGGGGAGTTTTAAAGCTTACAGGTGGTACAGTCGGGTGGATTTGAACCACCGGCCTTCGGAGCCACAATCCGACGCTCTAACCAACTGAGCTACGACTGCATGGGTTCCCTGTAGTGCGCTGTTTTTTAGGGAAGCTTGGCGCAAAATGCAAGAGCAGATGTAGAGACTTCCCACAGCTTGTCAAAAAAACGTCATCAGAAGCCGTTTCACGCCCTTTTCACGCCTTTATGCGACCGTTGCTTGTGGATTCCTGTTTGAAAAGGCTCTGCATGACGGTTCAGCCAGCCCCGTTTCAGCTTCTTGGCGTGAGTCTATTGCCCCAGCCCCATGGTTCAGAGCCTAGACAGCCTCCTAAAACTCCGGGCTCTATTCATCAGGTAATCGGCCGTAAAGCTTTCAGAGGGGCGTCCCATTCTGACACAAGGCCCGCAAACCGGGATTTCGGCCAAAGTGGAGACTTAGCCCTTCCGATTCCCTCGAAAATGCGGGTGATTTTGTGCCCATGATCGGTCTTGCAAAATGCAACAGTCCTCTCAAAATTCAGTGATCAGACACTCACCAAAGCACATGGTCTGCACCAGCCCGCAAAAGCACCGACACTGATTAGCATGGCACCTATTTCACGTTTCGCGCCTCTGCCTCGAATATTTTGCAATGCACAGTTTTCCTCCCCCTCTTGGCAGCGAGTGCTCCCTGAGGGCATCAGAGCCTATTCGCTCTTGTTCTGCGGTGTCGCACCTACAGACATTCTGGTTGCCATCTCTGCCATGGCGCTTGCCATTTCGCCAAAACGCATCATCTGGGATTGCATATATTTGGTCTGTAACATCATGGCTTCTTGAACAGATGTTGCCTTCGCCAGATCATTGGCCAGCTCGAATGAGGCCTTCATGCCCTCATCAGCCGCAGAAAACGCCTTTTTGTTGGCGTCAACCAGTGCACTATTAATGGCTCTTGCCGGTTTCTCAAATCGCTCGGCAGTGTCGCTTGCAGCATCCCGAAAGCTTTCGTAGGCCTGAAAGGAGTGTGCGATGCCCCGCTCTGTCAGGGTGCGGAATTCTTCGGGGATCTCAAAGAAGCCAGAGGCTGAGCTCATGGGTCTGTCTCCTGATTTGGGGGATTGGAACAAATATTGTGCACCGCAACATATCAGCAATCTTTTCGCAACGCAACATCAGCTTATAGCCCTCTATTTAGCATGAGTTGTCCTGAGAAAGTTATCTCGGCATCCCAGAAATCCGCCTCCGTAGGCCGCCAAATCGGACATTTTTATTTGTAGAAACAACTATGCAGGAACGGGGCGATTGATTTATAATTCGTTAACGGGTCCAGCTTGGGTAGATTAACCATGCTACCTCTTTGACGGGTCGAAATGTCTCGAATTATTGGACCTCGTGGGACGAAAAATGTAATAACACTTTATTAACAAAAGCGGTTCTTCAAACCGGGTTTGAAATCCGCTCCACCCATAAAGCAAGATATTTGAGACCCCATGCCCTCATTCCAACCTGCCTCTTTGGCGAGCCCCTATCTGACGCTGTCGGCCCATCCGACCATCGGCGCCGTATTGCTGGATTCCCGCCCGGCCTGGGTATGGAATGGTGAGGGGAACCGCATTCTGTGGGCCAACGCAGCCGGATTGGCCTTCTTTGGCGAAACAAGCATGGATTCCCTGCTGGAGCGCAGTTTTGGCGATGTCCATCCGGCACGCCGTCATTTGGCGCGCCTAGCCCGCAATGCGCGTCCGGATTCGCCAACACTGGATACCTTGCGATTCTTTCTCGGGCTCTCTTTTGTGACGCTTTCGTGCCTATGCAAGAAAATCAAGGTTGAGGGCGAGACGGTGCTTCTGGTGCTCTCTTCAGAGCCTTTGGACGCCATCGAAGCGCCTGATCAGACGCCGGACTGGCCAGAAAATGCCGACCCGAAGACATCCCTGCTTTCCGCCCTTTCCTGCGATGGAACCTTGCACTCAGCGCTATTGGATGATCATGGAAAGGTGATCGCCGCCTCCGATGGGTTTGTGCCCTTTGGCAACAATGCTGTTGCACTCGACAAGTTGCTCGCAAAGCTGGCTGATGATGCGCGCTATGCCGAGGGGTCTTTGCCCTTTTTCGATAGCCAGACCAGCGCAGCCGTGGCCCGTATTTCAGATGAGCCTGATATCGGCTATCTTCTCCTCGTGCACAATCCTGCCATCGCAGTCGATAATGCGCCCACTGGGTCGGACAATCCGTTTGCCGAACTGGAAGACGACAATCAGGACGAAATCGAGAGAGCTCTGGCTGAAGAAGAGGCTGACATTTTTGAAGATCCTTTTGGCATCAACGAATTGTCAGAGTTGGAAGAGCGCCTCATCAAGGGACCGGACCGACTCAAGGATCGGGACTTGCAGCCCTTCCTTACCGACGAAGGCCGACCCTACTCTTCCTTGCCTTTCACAGACCCTGTCACCGGGCGGGAGCTGTCCAGAGAAGACCTGATAAAGGACGGCAAGGATCGGCCCACTTCGGAAGCATCCATCACGGTTCTTGATTCGCATCTTCGCCAAAAGCAGCAGGCCAAAGACGATAATGTCTATCGCCTACAATTTCCGCAGCGGGGCAACGGATCATCAGATCAGTCCGCGTTGAATGGCATGTCCGATGATTTTCATGCCAAAGGCGCTTACCATTTCGTTTGGGAGAGCGATGAAACAGGCCGCTTCAAGTTTGTCTCGGAAGAATTGGCAAACGGTGTCGGCCCTAGAAACGCCGATATTGGCGGTTTGACTTGGAGTGACGTAGCCGCCCGCTTCGAAATGGATGAAGACGGGGCTGTCGCAAGTGGCTTTGACTCCCGCGATACATGGGCGAGCCTTGATGTCTGGTGGCCGGTTGCGGACAAACCCTACCGCATCGCAGTGGAACTGACCGGGCTTCCTATTTATGGCCACCTGCATGGTTTTCAGGGCTTTCGGGGATTCGGGCTGTGCAAGCCGGATGAGCGACAGGATATGCCCGGCTCACTAGCCCATCAGGGTGCACTTGACGCAGACCAGACTAAGCCAGAAGACCAGACGCAAGACACAGAGCAAGAGCGGAGCGAAAGCCACGGGCTTCAGCTTCAGATTGCACAAATTGAAGAGCTAATATCTGCAGACCTACTCAAAGCGGCGCAAAATGCCGTAGCATCCACGACAGAACTGATTTCGCCAGAAACCGCAGGGGACAGGGGACAGTCTCCTCAGGACACTGACGAAACGAGCGGGGTAATCGCCGTGTGTGACGATAGCAAGAAGGGAACGGAAGACCAGAGCTACGAAAATAACAATAACAACCAGAGCGAGCCTGAGAACCCATCTGTTGAGGCATCTCAACCGAATGAAGACACAGAAACCATTGCGCATAAACAGACTTTCGAGCTTGTGGGCTCGCTGCTCAGCGGCAATCCGGACGGAGTGAAGGAAACGACGCAGGATGCATCCATCAAGGAAGAAACTGCGCGTGAAGCCAAACTGAGTGCAGGCGAGGAGCATGCCTTTCAGGAGATCGCCGAGGCCTTGTCTGACGAAAGCTTCGAAAGCCGTTTGCCTGCGGAAGATCTCGATGACGATTACGAGGAATTTGAAGCCTTTGGCGAAGATGAGCTGGAGGATGAAGAGGATGGCACTACGCCTGACGCCTTGCCACAAGCCTCCATTTTTCCTACCGACGAGATTGTGCAGCAAATTGCTAGTGAGGTAGAGAAAGCCGACACGACAGCTTTAGCGTCCGAAACGCCTGACGAAACCTCTGGCGAAACCTCTGGCGAAGCTTCTGACAAGGCCATGGACAAACCCGCCCGTCCGACCATCACGCGACGGCCTCTTGCTGCTCTCATCAAGAAGCGCCTAAAGAATGAAGAAGAACCTGCTCTGCCATGGCGTTCATCAGAAGGCTCACTGGGTGACTTGCTGGCTGCGCGAGAACGCAAGGATGATGCTCACAAGTCAGCCACCAGCAAAGCTTTGCTTGATATTTTCTCTATCGATCCAAAGCTGAAATCCTTGCATGAGCAGGCCGGTCTTGCGCAGCAGCCCTCTCAAGGGGATACTTTGGCCGAGCCTCTCAAGGAAGCCGACGTGACGAGTGACGGCGAAGCATTCGCCTCAGAGCAGGACGCAAGCCTTGAGCAGTCTAAGCCAGAGGATAGTCTCACACCAGATGCTGCCAAGCAGTTGGACGCTTCGCAGGAGGATATATCGCAAGCCTGGGTAGAAGATGGTTCTCAGGATGTTGACAATGCTCTGCAGGATGACCCTTTCGAGGAGCCTGTGGTATCGTCGAGCCACTTTGTCATTTCTGCGTCTGGCGATGACGAGGATAGCCTGCCCGAGCCCCCTGCTCTTCCGTCTCTGGGAGATGACATCCCTGAAGACGGAGAGACTCCATCCGAGAGTTCTGCTGATTTGACAGCGGCAACCGTTGCCGGCGTGGCTGCCCTCAGCATTGGAACCCTCTGGGACAAGGGGGATAAATCTTCCCCGCTCATCGATATGCTGAACAAGTTGCCCACGGCAATCATTGTGTCTGCGCAGGGAACAGTTCTTTTTGCGTCGAAAACCGCGCTCACGCTTCTTGGTTATGAAAGCCCTGAAGCCTTGCAGGCGATGGGGGGCATGGAAGGGCTCTTTTCAGGTCGTCCCGGAGATTGGCTGACCAAGACCAATGGCCGCACAACCTTGCGCACCGAAGATGGCAGCCCGATTTCCGTTGAGGCCAATATCTCGTCCATCAATTGGGGCGAGCAGCCCGCTGCCATGCTCTGCTTTGAAGAGACACCGGCAACACCGCCTTCTGTTGGTGTCTCTGAGGAAGACGAGAAGATCGCCGAGCTGGAAGCCATTCTCGATACGGCAACAGACGGAGTTCTGGTGCTGGACCGCGATGGCTGCATCCTGCGGATGAACCATTCCGCCGAGGCGCTGTTTGAAGTGGATCGTCACAAGGTGGCCGGTGAGCGCTTCGTCTCGCTGTTGGCCGACGAGAGCCACAAAGACGCCTTGGCCTATCTGGAACGGCTGCGCAACAGCGGCCTTGCCAGCCTGCTCAATGGCGGGCAGGAAGTCATCGGGCAATTGCGCTCGGGCGGTCTCATTCCGCTGGTGATGACGATGGGGCGCGTTTCCATTCCAGGAACGAACCGTTTCTGCGCCGTGCTGCGTGATGTTACCGACTGGAAGCGCACGCAGGAAGAGCTGCTGACCCAGAAGCTGCGCGCAGAAGATGCCAGCAAGAAGAAGTCAGAGTTTCTGGCCAAGGTCAGTCACGAAATTCGCACCCCACTCAACGCGATCATCGGCTTTTCCGAAGTGATGATGGAAGAGCGGTTCGGCTCTATTGGACAGGAGCGCTACAAGGACTATCTCAAGGATATCAAGCTTTCAGGCACCCACATCATGAGCTTGCTGAATGATCTTCTGGACCTCTCTAAGGTCGAGGCCGGTAAGATGGATCTGCAGTTTGAGGCAGTCGGGCTCAATGGCCTTGTCGCCGAATGCGTCGGCATCATGCAGCCACAGGCCAATCGTAGCCAGATCATTATTCGCACATCCACGGCATCCAGACTGCCCGATGTGGTGGCTGATTGCCGCTCGCTGCGCCAGATCATTCTCAATGTGCTTTCCAATGCGGTGAAATTCAACCATGCCGGTGGGCAGGTCATTGTTTCCACGACAGAGCAGGAAAATGGCGACGTGGTGCTACGCATTCGCGACACCGGCATCGGAATGAGCAAAGAGGAAATGAAACGGGCGCTCGAACCGTTCCGGCAGATTTCTTCGACAACCCGCACTGCCGCTGAAGGCACAGGTCTTGGCTTGCCGCTAACCAAGGCACTGACCGAAGCAAACCGGGCCCGTTTGAGCATCTCAAGCGAGAGTGATCATGGCACGTTGGTGGAAATCACTTTCCCTGAAGAGCGTGTGGTGGAGCCAGAGCCGGAAAATCCAGTGGAAGCGGAACCAGCCAGTTAGGCAAGCCCGCCCCGGTTTGCTCGTCCTGCTCCTTGTCCACGAAGAGGCTGGGCTACTCCCAAACCTGCAACAGGCGCTTGCAGGCTTCCGTCAGATCTGCGCGATCGCGCGGGGCTGTAACGCATATGCGGACACCGTCTGACAACATGCGTCCGGCACAAAAGGTGGATGCTGGCACCAGATCCACCCCGGCAGCTCGCGCCAGCGAAGCGAGCTGTTCACCGGTTTTGTTGCTATAGGGGCTTCCTTCTGCTGTTGAAATCCAGAGATGCGGCGCTGCGGGGTCTCGCCCCAGTGCGGGCAGGTTAAGGCGTCGACGGACGAGTGACTGGCGGGCACGCGCTTCCTGCCGTTGCCAATCCATATGCTGCTGTACAGCGCCACTTTCGATCCAGTCGCACGCAAGTTCAAGCATGACCGGCGCAGTCATCCAGCTTGTCACATGCACCAGTTCGTCGGCGGCGAAATTGAGATTGAGCGCCTTGGATCTAGCCTCATCAAAGGTCACGACGATATAGCCAAAGCGCAGCCCCGGCGCGACGAGTTTGGAGAGGCCACCGACCAGTATCGACCGCCCGGCCAGCTGAAGGCTGAGCGGGGGCTGGTTGGAAAAACCGCCATAGACATCCTCTTCAATCACCAGCAGATCAAGCTTTTCGGCCATTTCGACAATATCGGCGCGGCGCTTGCGATCCATGGTGGCCCCGGTCGGGTTTTGCAGGATCGGGCTGACCACGAGTGTCTTGGCACCACTGGCCCTGGAGGCCCTGTCCAGATCTTCGGGCAAGATGCCATGTTTGTCCATGGCCACGGGAACCAGCCGTAACCCCATTTGCTTGGCGGCAACCTTCATGCCCGGAAAGGTCAATTCCTCAACCAGCACCGGCAGATCGGGTTTGGCGATCATCTGCAAGGCAGCAAACAGCGCCGCCTGCGCTCCGGCACAAGGAAAGATGTTGCTCTGACGCGGATGGAACCCGCGCGCCCTGCACAATGTGACCACAGCATCCCGACAGCGCGCAATCAGGCTCGGCGCGTGATATTCCATGACCTCGGCCAGATCCTCTCGCTCCAGCATCGCGGAAAAGAGGCTGCGAACATCCTCATTGGAAAAGGCATGCGCGGGCTTGATGGTGGACAAGTCGATGGCATTTTCCGCATGGGGTCGATCAATGGCGTATAGCTGGGTGGCCGTATTGACGGGTAGAACATAGGTTCCGCGCCCCACTTCCCCGGCGATGAGACGCAGACGCGTGGCCTCCTTGAAGGCTTCCGTCACCGTGGAGAGGTTGACCTGAAGAGCCCATGCAAGATCACGTTGAGTTGGCAACCGTGCCCCCACAGGCAAGGCTCCACTGCGGATATCCGTCTGCATGGCATCCACGATGGCACGGTAGAGCGGACCGGTATATCCGGCCAGATCCGGACACCAACTTACCTTTTTGTCTTTCATTTTACCCTTCCGCACCGTCTTGCAAAAAGACCAGCCATTCCACCCTCGCCCTCTTTATGGATCAAACAGCGAAAAAACGGGCTCAAAAAATTGTATGGAAGGCAATAATCTTGCATCCCATACAATATAAGATTTGAACCATACAATATCCTTTGCCATGATTTTTCACAACAGAATTTTACGCAATCAGCAAACCCGCCTTCTCCCGCCCGTTCCATAGCCCCCTCTGGAAACCGGTTTGAAGGAGGGCGTCTTGGAGCCCGGTGCCCAGACCGCCAAAACCAGATGACTGCTGATCCATTTTTGATAACCGAAGGATACCTGCAATGCTTAGCTGTCTCGATTTTGAAAAAGCCGAAGAACTCATTTACAAGGTTCTCGCCCCGACCCCCTGTTACAACTGGCCCCTCTTGGCCGACGAGCTTGGCGTTGACGTCTGGATGAAGCATGAGAACCACACGCCGACTGGCGCTTTCAAGGTGCGCGGTGGTCTGGTCTATGCCAATCGCTATAAAAAGCGCTTTCCCGGTGGCGCAGGCCTCATTTCTGCTACGCGCGGCAACCATGGCCAGAGCCTTGCCTTTGCCGCACGCATTGAAGGGCTGAAGGCCACCATCATCGTTCCCAAGGGCAATTCGCCTGAGAAAAACGCCGCCATGCGCGCATTCGGGGCGACTGTTATTGAAGCGGGTGAGGATTTTGACGAAGCTGTTGCCAAGGCAAAAGCAATGGCCGCAGAAGAAGACCTCCACATGGTTCCCTCCTACCATGAAGATCTTGTTGCAGGCGTTGGCACCTATTCCTATGAAATGCTGCAGCAGAATCCGGATCTGGATACGGTCTATGTGCCAATCGGCAAGGGCTCTGGTATTTGCGGCATGATCGAAGCGCGCAATGCCTTGAACCTCAAGACCAAGATTGTTGGCGTTGTTACAGCCCGCGTCGATGGCTATGCCAAGTCCTTTGAGTCAGGCATTCTGACACCCGCCGACCGCAGCGATACCTTTGCTGATGGCCTCGCCGTGCGCGTACCTGATCCAGACTCTCTGGATATCATCATGAAGAATGCAGAGCGCATCGTGCGGGTTGAAGAAGACACCGTTGCCGACGCAATCCGGCTCATTTACCGCGCAACGCACAATATTGCCGAAGGCGCCGGTGCTGCTGCGCTGGCCGCGCTGATGAGCGAAAAAGACAAGATGGCCGGAAAGAAGGTCGGTGTGGTCCTTAGCGGCCAGAATATCGATACCGACTGGATGGCTTCCATCCTTGCCGGACAGACTCCGACGGTTTGACGCCAACTGTTTGGCCTGACCATCTGAATAGAAGATCTTCAAAGAATTTCACAAGCCTCAAAGACCAAGGGCCGACGATGATGCATCGCCGGCCTTTTCATGTCTCACCCCTGAAGCCAGACAGAGCGTTAGAAGAACAACTCGGGCTCACTCAACATCAGATGTTGGATGAGAAGGATGGTCTTGGCGTCCCTTAGATTGCCTTGCAGTACCGCTTCGCCCAGCTCGTCCAGCGCGATTTCCTCAACGACGATATCCTCTCCCTCTTCGGCCAGCCCGCCGCCTTCGCTGACGCGATCCGTGAGGCTGTAGGAAGCCAGATAGGCATAGAGGCGTTCGGTCAGCGTGCCCGGCGAAATATAGAAACTGGACACTTTCTGAAGATCGGAAATGCGAAAGCCCAGCTCTTCCTCGGCTTCGCGCAACGTCGCCTGTTCGGGCTCTTCGCCTGGATCGATCAGACCGGCAGCAACCTCGAGGATCATGGGATCCTTTTCTTTGTTATAGAGCGCACCGGCGCGCAGCTGGCGCACTAACAGGGCGACACGGCGCTCGCGATCGACGGGCAACACGCAAATCGCCTCACCATGGTCATGAATTTCCCGCGTAAGCGTTACCTTTTCGCCATCGCTCTTGGTGAAGGAGAGCGTACAGGTGGAGAGCTTGATGAAGCCATCATATTGGAGTTCGCAATTGGTGAGCTCAGCGTCCGTCTTGTCACGCCGAGGAAGGAAGCGATCCGACATTTCATGTGCCTTTATTGAATTTGGGTTGCTCTGCCAGCTTTTGTGTGGGCAGTGATTGTTTGGGCGGTTGTTATCTGACAGCCCTGGTATGGACAGACTGGCAGCTTTCAGCGGGGACCAAACAGCAAGGTGCGGGCTTCAAAGGCGCTGGCCTGAGGACGACCAAGACTCATGCCCAACTGTCCGAACAAGGCAACCTGCTGCTGTTGGCTGCTATAGGGTTCTCCATCCACTGTGTGGATATTATATGCCCAACCCGGAGCAATCTGTCCACCCATGGCTATGGCAGCGGCCAGAGACACCGCCTCTTGAGAGCCGTATGCAGCCACCGACCAGCGGACGGTTTCCAGCAAGTGAAGCTTATCCAGCCCGGCAAGATATTGACGCAAGCCATGCACATTGCTGGTCGGCTCCTCGCCATCTTCGCCCAGAATGAACAAAAGAGCCCGCTGGCTTTCCGGGATAACGCCATATTGGCGAAATGCATAATACCAATCGACATCGGTCGGATCTGTCATGGAGAACTGGACGCCGATCCCCAATTCTTCACACACATCAAGCAGATCCCTTGCGCTGTCCTCATCATTTTCGTCGCCATCACGCGGAAAAAGCTGGCTGAAAGGCAAGAGGCAGGCGTCAGGCTTCACATCGCTCAAAAGGCGCGCGCAGCTCTCCACTGCACCAATGTCACTCAAATCCAACTCCAACTGAACAAGGGCGCTCTCCTCCAGAGTTTCTCGCAGCGCTGCGACTGTCTCTTTACAAACGGCCTTGTCCAGAGATGCCAGTCCACGCTCATCGCGTGGCGCACAGGAAAAAAGGGCTGCACCGGACGCGCGTGCCTCAAGGGCAGAAGCCTTCAGTTCAGCCAATTTAACAGGCAGGAAAAGATGGTCGCGCTTTGTCCGTTTCGGACCATTGGCAGACATCGCGATAATCAGGGGTTTCGGTATTCCGAGCATTAAGGGGTGTTCCAGCAATCAACGAAGAAACATGTCTTCAAACCATTATTAAATATCAGAAGCTTAACACCAGAATGCAGCAAATGAGAAACCATTTTTAACTATTAACAAGCGAAGGCTTGCACCCCAACTCTTCTGCTGCTTAAAAGAGGAACGCTGCTGTTTTTGCCAAACCGGGCCATCTTATGTAATAAGAAGCCAGAGACCCACTCGGCGAGCCCGGATATCCTGATCCGGCCCTGCCTCGCCTGCCCATGATGCCGAATGATGAGAGCCACCATGACACTGGATGACCTTCGCCAAGAGATTTGGGAGTCCTATGCAGACCTCTCTCCCCAGATGAAGGTTGCAGCCTCCTATATTTTGGAAAATCCGGCCGACGTTGCCTTCAAGTCGGTGCGCCAGTTGGCAAAGGCTGCCGATGTCCATCCCTCAACGGTGGTGCGTCTGGCACAGGTGGTCGGCTTCTCCACCTTCGAGCCTTTCCGCGCCGTGTTCCAGCAGGGTGTGCAAGCGCGTGACGTGCGCTTTGAAGACCGTGCTGCTGCGCTTCAGAAAGACGGCCGCTGGGACGGAGAGTCTGACATCTTCTTTGAAATCGGCAAAGCGACTCTTGGCAACCTGACCAGCCTGTTCCAGCCAGACACGCAAAAGGCTGTGCAACGCATCGCCAAGGCCATTCTGGATGCCAACCGTGTTTATGTGTCCGGCTATCGCTCATCCTTCGCCTTTGCCCATTATCTTGCTTATGCAGGGCAGATCGCCATGCCCAAGATCCAGCTTCTGGAAAGCCCTGACGGCTCGCATTTTGATGTTCTGGGACAGGCGAACGAAAAGGATCTCATCATCCTCTTCACCTTTGCCCCTTATGCATCCGAGGGTGGGCGCTTGCTGACGGTCGCCAAGAAACGCGGCTGTAAGATCGTTGCCATAACCGACACCATGTCCTCTCCTGCAGTGCCCTTCGCCAATATGGGGC
This sequence comes from Cohaesibacter marisflavi, assembly GCF_963665895.2. Lineage (NCBI taxonomy): Bacteria > Pseudomonadati > Pseudomonadota > Alphaproteobacteria > Hyphomicrobiales > Cohaesibacteraceae > Cohaesibacter > Cohaesibacter marisflavi. The sequence goes on from NZ_OY762534.1 coordinate 2,765,960, forward strand.
TGTTTGTTCCCATGACGGGGCCGCAGTTGCTGCCCTCGCTGGTGCCTGCAGCATCGGCTTGCGAGCTTATTCTGGCCGAATGCACCCGCCTTGGAGGGTCTGTGGTGGTGGACAATCTGCGCCGTTTCCGCGATCAGGTGCACGCGGTGGAAGGCTATCTCAGTCCACTGGAGACTGCTGAAGATATCGAAGACGACGCACTTTTTGACACCTGAGGGTGCGCAGGGCTAGTCCCTTTCGGCAAACAATATTTTCTTAACCAAACAGGAAAAAGACTGGGGTTAGAGGGTGGACTCCATCCGCCTTCCGGAACCCGATTAACCGCTTGTTGCCCGCCTGTCTCTTAGTCTGAAGGGATAGAAGCAAAAGTCAGGCGCCGACATGATGAACAAGATACCCTCGCAGGATGAACAGACGTCCTCTCCCCACCGTGAAGCTCCCCTGATGGCAGGGCAGACACATGTCTCCACCGATGCGATTCGAGAGACCAGCCGGTCAACCCGAATGGAGACCAGCAACAGCGAGACGGCGCGCACAATGTTGCAGCGCCATTTCAAGGATGCTCATATTCATTACGGCGTCGGTTGGTCCAGTGCGTTCTATACGGCCCTGCTCTCTTGCCATGTTGCGCCAGGTGACGAAGTCATTCTTCCTGCATTGGCTCCGGCGGGCATCATTCACGCCATTCTGCTTGCCAAGGCCAGCCCCGTTCTGGTTGATGTGCGTGCGGGTTCCTATCTCATTGACCATGATGCGGTGATGGAGGCAATAACCGAGCGGACACGCTGTGTCGTCCTGTGCCATCTCTATGGACAAGTTGCCTCCCATCAGGCCTTGCACGAGCAATTGAGAGCCCGCTCCATTGCCTTGATCGAAGATGGATCAGACGCCTTTCTTTCTCTTGGGCAAAGCAACAGCCCGGCATCCCACTGCGATCTGTTGGTTGCCTGCCTGCCAGGCTGGCGCGATGTCGAGGGAGAGCTTCCGGCTTTCATTGCCACACGCAATCAGGATCATCATGCACGCCTATCCTACTGGACTGCACAGCATGACATCGCTGAACGGCTGTTCCAGACCGTCTCACCAGAAGCCGAAGAGGCCCCTTATGTCGATCTGGTGGGGCAGCTCACAGACGATCAGGATCAGTATTTTCAAAATTGCATTAGTTATAGCCTCAACACACGATCTGCGATCGAAAAGCAGGTGGCAAATTATGATGTTGCCCTCATCCAGATGGGGCTTCAGATACTCACCACTTCTGAAGAATGTGTTCGAATATTGCAGAGTTATCCGATATGTCTGGAGCCGTTCCAAAGAACATCCTTATTCGATAGTCTCTATAATGAGGGGTTCCAGATATGCCAGAGTTACCGCCACCTTGGTCAGTTGAAATTCTTTTTTTCACAAGAATCAGTTGGTAATTTCCCGAATGCAGCGAGCTGGAGCGACGGTGCAATCAGTTTACCCACAGGCAACCACTTGTCTGGTCGCGAGCAAAAACAAATGATCGCCACAATTGAGCGTTTTATGATCGCTGCAACAGGACCAGCCTAAAAGTGCTAAGTGAATATACTTAACGGAAAACTTTTACTCTGTAATGTATCAATAACTTCAAATGTCTGGCAGACATTTTAGCATTCCTCCATTCTGGACATGTCAATCCAATTGCATAGATTTAATAATATTATGCATAGGATTAATCTAATTTTTGACCTGACAAATTTTCCTATCATCCATCGTCTACTAATGTATTAGTACGACAGATTTTACATTTTATTGGTCAATATCATTGCTAGATCTCGAATTGAGAGGTAACTTTTATAGTTATAGTAGTTCCAATCTGTCGAAACGCATGACCTAGGGGGGTATGATGGGCCGACCTAAAGAATTCGACTCAGAAACTGTACTTGAAGCGGCAACTAATTGCTTTTGGGCCGACGGCATCGTGCGTACATCTATCAGTTCTTTGGTAGACGCGATGAAAATACAACGATCCAGCTTCTACAATAGCTTCGGATCGCGCGAAGGTATTCTTACCACTGTGCTTGAAAGATATCTTGAAAGCTCTCCATTGAAAGAACTGATGAAGAGCGGTCCGGTTGAGGATGATCAGCAACCAGACCTTGTGTTGGTGGACCTCATTCTCGATTTCAGCCATTTTCTTGCCGACCAAGGTCGGGGGCGCGGCTGCTTGATTTTTAACGGTCTGAGTGAACTGAATGCAGAGGACGCACAATCCTACGAAATCTTTCAGGATCAATATGCCAGCCTGACGGCAGGTCTCTCTCGGCTGATCGAGCGCATCAAACAGGAAAGCGCCAGTGAAGAAGATCTGGGACGGTTGAGCCTGCATCATGTGATGACCATCCTGACAGGCCTTGCCCACTATTCCAAGCTGGATCCTTCAGAAAACCGGCTTGCGACAATCGGGCTTGACCAGTTGTCGGGTTTGTCACCTCACTTTGCCACCCTGATCGACCGAGAGGTCCGCTCCAGGGATACAGAAGATCGCATGCGCCTAAGAGCCTGATATAGAACCGGTTTCTAGTCACAACCAAACGCCCCTTGTACGCCAAGTGAGCGCCAAGGGGCTTTTGACATTGCCAGCCCTATAAGATCCCTCTGCACGTTTCAGGTACCATGTTCCTTGAGCAACGCCCTTCTCGTCTCTTCTGGGCCGTGTCTTCTGGGCCGTGTCTCCATGGCAATCTTTCCATAGATCAATACAAAGTCGAGCAATCGACTTGATATTTTGGCCGTGCTTGGACAGTCTTGGCCCAACCAAACACGAATCCGTCAAAGTGATTCCATCATCGGATTCCATGAAGAACGAAGCTGCCGCGCCGGAGAACAGGCACCAGCGGCAGCTTTGCGTTTGTTGCGAGGCAAGAATGGACTGGTCACCACAGCAGGATGCGGCGCTCAAAGCAGTCGACAACTGGATCAAGCGCGGCGATGAACCGATCTTTCGCCTCTTTGGTTACGCAGGAACAGGCAAGACCACGCTGGCACGCCATCTTGCAGAGGGGATCGACGGCAGCGTTCTGTTTGGAGCCTTTACGGGCAAGGCTGCGCAGGTTTTGCGCCAGAAGGGATGCGCAGGCGCCAGCACCATTCATGCGATGATCTACCGACCGGACACCAGCGATGACGAGGAGCGCGATGAAGACGTGCCTGCCTTTGTTATCAATCGCGACAGTCCGGCCCATGATGCCGATCTGATTATCATTGATGAATGCTCCATGGTCGATGAAATGCTCGGCTCGGACCTGCTTTCCTTCGGCAAGCCCGTGCTCGTGTTGGGCGATCCGGCACAGCTGCCACCGGTTTCGGGCGGCGGCTACTTCACCGAAGACGAACCCGATATCATGCTCACGGAAATTCACCGGCAGGCACGAGACAATCCGATCATCCGTCTGGCGCAAGACGTGCGCGAAGGCAAGACGCCGGACTATGGCGACTATGGTGCCGTGCAAGTGATCGGTCGCCGCGGCCTTGAAACCGAACAGGTGCTGGAAGCCGATCAGGTGCTCGTCGGGCGCAATCTGACCCGTCAGAAATATAACAAACGCCTGCGCGAGCTGAAGGAATTCGAGGGGCCCTATCCTCGCGTTGGCGACAAGCTTGTATGCTTGCGCAACAATCACCAGAAGGGCCTTTTGAATGGCGGCATCTGGATTGTCGACAAGGTCACGAGCCGCACGGGCAAAGATCTCAAGCTGCGTGTCTCACCCGAGCTGGGGCATGAGTTGTCCGGCCGTGTCCCGCTGAAGATTCCCAAGATGCTGTTTGAAGACCATGAGGGGGAAATCCCCTGGACCGTGCGCAAGAAGGGCGATGCCTTTGACTATGGCTATGCGCTGACCGTTCACAAGGCACAGGGCTCCCAATGGAACAATGTGATGCTGTTTGACGAAAGCTGGGCCTTTCGTGACCATAGGACACGTTGGCTCTATACCGGCGTGACACGCGCAGCAGAAAGTCTGACAATCGTTCGATAAGCTGGATGTAGCGCCGCTTCAAGCAAAGGCAGTTGGTACGGAAACTCCGGACTGTCCAAGATCGGTGGTTCCATCGCCAGCCCGTCGCGTGACGGATTCCCGTGGTGCAGGTCCGTAATAATTGTCGGTGCGCACAAAGGGACGATCCATCGATGTGGCGGCCACGATCCTGAGATACATATCCTTGGCAGAGAATGGCTTGCGCAGGAATTCATGCACGCCAAGCTGCTTGGCCTCCATGATGCGGTGCTTCTCGGCGTAGGACGAAATCATGATAATCGGAACGGTTCCCATGGGGTGGTTCGGGTTGCGCACAAGGCGCACCAGTTCCGGCCCATCCAGAATGGGCAGGACCCAATCGATGATCAACAGATCAGGAGAGAGCTGCTCGAGCTTTTCAAGGCCGACACCACCATCTTCTGCTTCGAAGATTTCGCGGACTCCAAGCCCCTGCAAAATGGTACGAATGATCGTGCGCATATACGCACTATCTTCGATGACCAGTACTCTCAAAGCCGAAAGAACAGTTACAGGCATACACAACTCCGCACCAGCGATCTTCCGCATGGATATGTGGATAGATCAACAGTGCTAAAAGTGTAAATGCAAAGCGTTTATGAATCTTTACTAGGGCGCACATGCGCATATACCCATATGCGATTTTGTCGCATGGAGAACGGCATGATAGCACGATAGCCTCTAGACCAGTCGGGCAGCTGGTTCTCAAACCGTCTGCTTGGCCCCTGCGGCGATACTGCCCTGCGCCTTCTCAGCTGCAGCCCGCTCTCGCGCCACCTTGCGTTTGGCAACAAACAGCATGCTCCGCAGCGCAGCCAGATAGAAACCGGCATGCAAGATACCCCAAACATCCTTTAAGAAATATTTCGGGTAAAAGATTAGCAAAGGCTCCTTGGGCAACCCCGGACGGCGCAGATGTCGGTTGCGGTAACGTCCCGACCCGACTTCGTAAACGCCGGTGCCGCCTACGCGATAACCAAGGGTGAGGCCGACCGTCCAAGCAAAATTGGTAACCGCCTTGGTTGGATTGCGCAAGCCCTGCAGCATGATGGTCCAGGCGCGGCGCAAGGAATAGACCTTGGGCACGATGCGTGGCGTTAGGCGCTCGACCGACGTTTCATCCAGAGTATCGTGATTGAAAACGAAATGGCCCAGATCATAATTATTCAGGTCAGGGTCCATATAGGTCCCCTTCTCGTGCAGGCGCTTGTGATCCACCGAGCCCGGCAACGGCGTCAGCACCGAGAGCGTGAAGATTTCGCCTGAATATTCGCTTACAAGCGTGTCAACATTGCTCAATATTCTGTCTTCCGTTTCGCCGGGGAATCCGATGATGAAGCCCGAAATAGTGACAGCTCCGGCCTGATACCATGAACCGAACATGTCCCGCACATTGGCAGCACGATTGTGCTTCTTGCCTGCGGCCTTGATGGTTTCCGGATCGATAGATTCCAAACCAAGGAATACATCCGTTACCCCGGCAGCGGTTGCCTTTTCGATGAAACGGGGAATCTTGTAGGCGACGGTGTCGGCTTCGATAATGAGTTCATAGCCCACTTTGTGCTTGCGGCGCATTTCGATCAGTTTGTCAAAGACCTCTTCCCAACGCTTGTTGCGGGCGATGTTGTCATCGGACAGGAAAAACGTCTTCACGCCCTTGCGTGCATATTCGAGCACATAGTCCGCAATCACCTGCGGGTCGCGCATCTGCATTTCCACCCCTTGCGTGTTAGGGATGCAACAGAAGGTACAGCGGAACGGACAGCCACGGCTGGTTTCGATCGGCACGACGCCTGTAAAACTCTTCTTGATCGTGTCGACATCATAGGCTGGCATCGGCGCCGAACTCAGATCCGGCAAATCCCTGAGATAGTCGTAAACCGGTTTGAGCTCATTGGCGTTAAGGTCTTTCAAGAGATCATCCAGGTGCCCTTCAGCTTGCCCGACAAAGAGCGAGGCTCCCATATCCAGGGCATCCTGCAAGCCGTAATCATTGTCCTTGAAAAGGGCTTTGATGCCATTGATATGCACGCCACCGATGACCACCGGAATATCATGGGCGCGGAACATGCGGGCCAGATCAAGCGCTCGCGGGAAAAAGGCACTCAGGACGCCGGTCAAAAAGACCGCTCCGTGACCCGCCTCCCTTATCCGGGCGACGATGCCCTCAATCGGCACAGGACCGAAAATCTCGTAATGGTCTTCGCAAGTTATCTCATTGTCTTCGCCCAGCACCTCGCGATCATTGCAATCCTTCAGAAGGGCCTTGATGGCCGCCTGCGCCTGGGTAACCATCACCGGACGCTTCCATTGCTGAACATAGCCGTCGGTATCGTAGCGAGAAGGCGTTATAAGAGCGATGTGAAGCGCCATTTACTTTCCCCCAAGAAAGACAAAACAAGAATTTTACAGACTTATATTATCAAAATAGACGATAATACCTATTCCTATTGTTCACCAAATCCAATAATTGTCAAATTTTTCAAAATATTTTCGATATTATACGTTCGTATTACTGAGATTTATTGAAGTTGAATGTTTGGACAATACCACACCGGGGAGGCCGCAATCTATTTGTTTACCTCTTTTGGATAAGGGAAAAGTGATCTTTGGAGCCATTCAAAGGATCGTAAAGATGGTAAGTCATACCAAGGCCCTAGGCGCTCTCAAAGCAAAGACCAAGATGACCGTTAGCTTACGGACGCCTTAACAATTTGTAAGCTGCGCAACAATTGACAAATCTCAACGTCTCAGCGCAAAGTGTCGTTCTAAGTCAGACCTGTAGAAATGAGGATCAGGGCCTGATACAAGACCCAACAAATGGCCCATTCCGACCAGCAAGCAATGACAAGCTCTAAAAGACCGACCGGTTCGCTTACTTTGGACCAGAAACAAGCGGATATCAGTGATAATGCAGTATCTTGATTTTTTCGAAAGCGCCGTATCTTCCCTCAAGGAAGAGAAACGCTACCGTATCTTTGCCGACCTGGAGCGGCAGGCAGGACGATTTCCGCACGCCATCTGGCGCGCCGACAATGGATTGGAACGCGAAATCCTCGTCTGGTGCTCCAATGACTATCTAGGCATGGGGCAGCATCCCGACGTAATCGAAGCCATGAGCGACACTGCCCAGAAGATGGGTACCGGCGCTGGCGGCACACGCAACATTTCCGGCACCAACCATCCACTGGTCCAGCTTGAAGCCGAACTGGCCGATCTGCACCACAAGGAGGCATCTCTGGTCTTTACCTCCGGGTTTGTGTCGAATGAAGCGGCTATTTCCACCATTGCCAAGCTGTTGCCAAACTGCCTTATCCTGTCCGATGAACTCAACCATGCGTCCATGATTGCCGGTGTCAAGAATTCCGGCATGCAGAAGCAGGTCTTCCGCCACAATGACATGGAGCATCTAGAAGAATTGCTGGCCGCAGCTGGTAAGGATCGCGCCAAGCTGATCGTGTTTGAATCCGTCTATTCCATGGATGGCGACGTGGCGCCGATCAAGGAAATCTGTGATCTGGCCGACAAATATAGCGCGATGACCTATATCGACGAAGTACATGCGGTTGGCATGTATGGCCCACGCGGAGCCGGCATTGCCGAGCGCGAAGGGCTAATGGATCGCATCGATATCATCGAGGGCACCCTAGCCAAGGCCTTTGGTACGCTTGGCGGCTATATCACCGCCAAGGCTCCCATTGTGGATGCTGTGCGGTCTTATGCGCCGGGCTTCATTTTCACCACCGCTATGCCGCCAGCCATTGCGGCTGCCGCCTGCTGTTCCGTTCGCCATCTAAAAGAAAGCCAGAGCGAGCGCGATGGACAGCAGCGTCAAGCAGCACGCACCAAAGAAGTGCTGTCCAACGCCGGCTTGCCCGTGATGCCATCTGATACACACATCGTGCCGCTTTTCGTGGGCGATCCAGATCTGTGCAAACAGGCTTCAGATATTCTTCTGGATACCCACGGTATCTATATACAGCCGATCAACTATCCGACCGTACCTCGCGGCACGGAGCGTCTGCGCATCACGCCGACGCCTTTCCATGATGACACGCTGGTTGACGGTCTGTGCGAAGCGCTCAAGGATGTTTGGGAGCGTTTGAAGCTGCCCCATATCGAGCCGGGCACCTTTCACGACCTGACCAAACAGCCCGAACAGCAAGTTTTCCAAGCCGTCGGCGGCTAAGTTATTTTGCAAGCTTTTTTCAGCTTGGTTCCTAGAGCACCTTCCGCAGTCATGCGGTTGGTGCCTTTTTTTGCCCAGCCTCCAGCTTAGACCCGGCCCCGTAAATGGCTCCTTGTGATGAGACAAACAAAACCCCGCCAGTGGCGGGGTTTCCTTTTTACCGCCAGGAGAAGAGGTGGCGGTCGGAGCGGCTCGGAGAGGGCAAGCCGCTTGGGAGATAGAAAGGCGCTTACTTGTATTTTTCCATATTAGAAGGCACGACCACTTCCCACGGAATCCAATCAAACTCCTGCGCATAGCCACCTTCGGCCATGGCGATGGCATTCTTGATGGATTGCTGACCTTGCGCCGCTGCGTTCTGTAATACGGTGACCTTGATCTTGCCAGCTTCCATCTCTGCAATGGCGCTCGGAGTGGCGTCCACGCCGCCAATCATCACATCATCAAAGCTAAGGCCTGCCTTCTCAATTGCACGTACGGCGCCGATGGCCATTTCGTCATTGTTGGCAGCGATAATGTCGATCTTGGTGCCCTTGTTCAGCAGGCCGGTTATAATCTGTTCTGCGTTGTCTCTGTTCCAGTCCGCATCTTCTTCATGAACAACTGACAGACCCGGATACTGTTTAAGCACTTCCTTAACACCCTCGGTCCGCGCCTTGGCTGCCGGATGTGAGAGTGCCCCGTTGAGAATGACCACATTGCCCTTGCCACCGACCTCATTTGCCATCAGGCGCATCTGAAGGCGACCGGCAACCAGTTCATTGCAGGAAACGACGGAAACCGGGCCGGGGAATCGGCTTTGCGGTGGCTGTCGGTTGACATAAACCAGAGGGATATTGGCTTCGGCGGCCATCTTTTGCATCGCTTCGTTATGCTCATCCGCGACGGCGTTGATGATAATCGCATCCACCTTTTTCTCGATGAATGTCTTTACCTGATTGATCTGGGTGTCCTTGTCCATGTTGGCAATGACAAGTTCGAGGTCTACACCGCTGGTCTCGCTGGCGGCGGCCTTGATGTTGTCCGTCAGAATGGAGACGAACGCATCTTTCTTGGACATGGTGGTGCCGATTGTAACCGCGGCGGCTGCATTAACCATCAACGCGGTTGACATCAAAAAGATCGAAAAGCGTTTCATGTTAGGACCTTTCTTCAATCCCGAAATATAAGTGTCACCTATGCCCGTTATGAGGCTGCGCGGACAGTTTGGAGGAAATTCTGCATTTCCGTTCTGAGGGTCTCGGCCTGATTAGCAAGCTGCTGGGCAGAGGACAGCACCTGAGCAGACGCACTGGCTGATTCCTGAGCCGCGTGTGAAACACCTTCAATGTTAGCAGTCACTTCTCTGGTGCCCACCGACGCCTGCTGCACGTTGGTCGCCACTTCAGACGTTGTCTGGCCCTGCTCCTGCACGGCATCGACGATGGAGGTAGAGATATCGCTCATCTCGCCAATCGTATCACCAATCGCGTTGATGGCATTGCTGGCATCGGTACTGGAGGTCTGCATGCTCTTGATTTGCGCGGCAATCTCGGCGGTGGCCTTGGCCGTTTGCTCGGCGAGACCCTTAACCTCGGAGGCCACGACAGCAAAGCCCTTGCCGGCTTCGCCTGCACGCGCCGCTTCGATGGTGGCATTGAGCGCCAGAAGGTTGGTCTGGGAGGCAATTTCGTCGATCAGGCCGATAATGGTGCCAATCCGCTCGGCATCTGTCTGCAGACCGGACATGCGGGTGTTGGTCTGTTGGGCTTCGGACACGGCGCGATTTGCCACCTGCGTGGAATGCGACACTTGCTGGCCGATTTCCTGTGAGGAGGCCGACAGCTCTTCAATGGCCGCTGCGACGGTTTCGACATTGCTGGAGGCCTGTTCGGCAGCGGCGGCCACTGCCGCACACTGGGCATTGGTTTCTTCCGATGCTGCGGTCAGGGTGCCCACGTTGGTTTGCAGCTCCTGGGCCTCGGAGGCCACGCGTTCGACGACCTGCCCGACGGCGGTTTCGAAGCGGTCTGCCAGGTCCATCATTTCCTGATGGCGTTTCTGGGCCGACAGGCGCTCCTGCTCTTCCTTTTCCTGCCGCATATTGGTTGCCGCAATCATATTTTTCTTGAACACCAGCACAGCAGACGCCATTCGGCCAATTTCATCCTTACGCTCCACGCCGGGCACATCGGTGTCCATGTGGTTATCCGCAAGAGAGCGCATGACCTGAGCCAGATTGACGATCGGTCCGGATACATTGCGCACGATCAGCCAGACAACGATCATGCCAACCAGAATGATGACCGCCAATGCTATGGTTACGCTCAGGCTGGAACTGTCGCTCATGTCTTCAGCCAGAGCAGCGGTTGCGGCTGCCTGCTCGTTGCGATATTGCAACATGCGGCTGACCGCCGTGTTGAAGATCTCGGCGTCATTCTTGAGGTCATTGAGCAAGACTTCTTCTGCCAGCTCATTCTGCCCGACGGCCTGAAGGCCGGAGACTTCTTCTTCAACAGCAAGAAAATGTTGCCATGCGGAGAAGAGTTCATTGGCGCGAGTTTCGTCTTCGCCGGGTTGGATGGTCGGGGCAAAGCTGCTCCATGCGCGCGAGAAGGCCACCTGAGCCTCGCGAATTTCCGCCGTCAGGGTGGTACGCTCGGTCTCACTTTCTGTGAATTGGCGCAAGAGATCATGAGCCCGAAGATGCTGGCTGAGTTTGGCCATCTCGCCCAGCGTCTCAACCCCGGTCAACTCTTCAGCCAGGTCCTGTGTCATTGCGCTCATATTGTTGATGCGATCAAGCGCAAACAAGCCCAGCACTGCAGAGAATGCCAGTATGACACCAAATGTGAGGAAAAGACGGATCCTGATGGAAAGACTGTTCATTCCGAGGGACATCACGGGGGGGACCTTTCGAACGCAAATACCTAAACTCTCAGGTCAACAGCCTCCACTCAATGTATTAAATTAGTATTTCTTCACTATGTCCTTATTTGTTTTTTCCTAGACTTTACATATTCAACCAATACCAAAAGTATATATAATTTTAAACACAATTGAACATAACAAATGCAAAAATTATATATGCTTTGTTTTGTCTAATACTATCTATATTTTTGATTGTATTCTTAGCTGTTGGCGAATTTCGTCGTAACGAGGCGAACAGCAAGCGCCAGAAAAATGGTGCCGGCGATATAGTTGATCATACGTTGTGCGAACCGTCTTTTTCTCAGCCAGTCTCCCAGATATCCGGCTCCGAGCGCAATCAATGCAAAAACAAACAGCGTGACGATATCAAAAATGAAGCCGAGCAGAAGCAGCTGCAGGGTCATGGAGCCATGCGCCGGATCAGCAAACTGCGGCAGGAAGGCCAGAAAGAAGATGGCCACCTTTGGGTTGGTCACATTCATGATGATGCCACGCATATAAAGACGATGCATCTTCAGTTTGGGCGCGGAAGCATCCTTCTCGTCAAGAGAGCTGGCCTTGGACCTGAAAGCCTGCCAGGCCAGATAGGCCAGATAGCTCGCCCCGGCCAGCTTGAGCAGAGTGAAGGCGATTTCCGAGGTGCGGAAAATGACCGACACGCCCACGGCCACAAGCACGGTGTGAACGAGAATGCCGGTGCACAGCCCCAACGTAACAACAAGACCTGTCTTGCGCCCAGTCAGAGCCGATTGGGTGAGGATGAATATATTGTCCGGGCCGGGAGCCAGACCAAGCACGACAGAAGTCATTATGAACAAGCCCATGGTATCCAGCGAAAACAACATCTCAACTCCTCAGATCTTCTGCCCTTTTTCTTCCATCTCTTGCAGTGGCCGGCCTTCAGCCGTTTCCTCGGCAACAATCCGTTCGCGATAGCGCCGCCAACTGGCCCAGAGCCACCAACCTGCGCCTGCAGCTACGGCAAATGCGGCAATGAAGCCCATACCATCATTGGCGAGCTGGGCAAGCTCTGCCAAACGGTCAGCAAAGTAATAGCCAACCAGACCATAAGCAGCAACCCAACAGGCCGCACCGACAACTGAAGCTGCGGAGAAATGCACCCATTTCATGCGTGCCGCGCCACATAGATAATTCACCCAAGGCCCAACCGGGCTGACAATCGTGTGCGACAGGAAAACGGCCAGAACACCGCGCCTGTCCAGCAGGCGCTCGGCGCGCCCAACCATGGGGGCTACCTTGTTGGATTTACGAAAGCGGTCCATCAGTCTTGGCCCTAGGGCATGCGCGATGCCATAGGCGGTCTGGTCCCCTGCGATAAAGCCAGCATAGGCAACAGTCATGGCCAGATACAGATCAATGTCGCCAGTGGACGCAAAGGAGCCAGCCGCGATCATGAGCATAGAACCAGGCAAGGGAACTGCCAATGCACACAGAAGCAGTGTAAGGAAGATAACCCAGAGGCCATAGGAAGGGATAAGCGCGAGGATCGTTTCGGTCATTTGTCCGGCCCGCCTTTTTGCCCCAAAGGTCTTTTCGCTCCGTCTCCCTGCGCCAAGAATGCAATCTTGGCCTTGCGAACCCTCGCCTCCAGCTCGGCAAGAGAAATGCCCATGCGGTCAGCGATCTCGCCAACGCGCATCCGGCGCCCTTCCGTATTTTCAAGATCCATGACGTCGAAGATGACATCCCTTGGCAGCTTATAGCTCATGCCCACATAGCGCGGCGTCATCCATGGCTCTAGCGCCTGATTGCGGTGGGCAGGATCATGAAAATACATAAAGCGGTCCACGAAGCGGATACCGAAAAAGACAAGCAACACAAGCGCCAAGGCAAAAACCGACAAGGCAATCGGCTGTTCCTTCCAGAAATATCTCAGAGCCTTGCGCATGCTTTTGCCTTTTATCTGTCTATTCGCTGGCTGCTATACCCGCCAGCACCTGTTCAATCTGTCTTGTTATCGGCTGGCTTTTTTGGCCTGATCCTTAGGACCGGCGTGGATTTTGGCCTGCTCCTCGGGCTCCAGATCGGAATCATCCAGAATACGATAGGCAGCGCCCTGCAAATCTTCATACTGATTGCTTTTCAAAGACCAGAGAAAAGCAATCAGGCCAAGCGCACCAAGACCCAGTGCGATGGGAATAAGGAAGAACAGAACGTTCATGCTGCGCCAGCTCCTGTCTTATGCCTGCCCGGACGTCGATGATTTGCGATTTTTAATTGGTAGCAAAGGGGCAGATCCAATGAAACGAGATTTTTGTAACGAACCTTATCCCTCAGCCTGTGATGGGCGCCTGTCGGCAAGACTTTCCTCAAATCCGCCATTGTCAGTGAACCAGGGGTCACTTTTGGCACGGGCGCGCAAGGCATTGATGGTCACCACGAGAGAAGAGCCAGACATGGCCAGAGCCGCAATCAATGGCGTGACGAAGCCCGCAATAGCAAAAGGAACGGCGACGACATTATAGAGGGTCGCCAGCGACAGATTCTGCTCCATGATGCGGCGTGCACGTTTGCTTATATCCAGAATATGCAGCACCGGTGCGAGCTTTTCACCAAGGAACAGAGCGTCCGCAGCCGCCTGACTGACATGGGCCGCAGTCACAGGAGAGAGAGACACATGAGCACTGGCGAGCGCAGGGGCATCGTTGAGGCCATCGCCCACCATCATCACACGGTTGCCCTTGGCTTTTTCCGCTTCGATCAGAGCGATCTTGTCGGTGGGGGAAATGCCCGCATGAAACTGGTCGATGCCAAGCTCTTGCGCGATGGTTTCAACCGCGCGCGGCTGATCGCCGGAGAGGATCATCAGGGACAGCCCGCGTGCCTTGAGGCTATCAATCACGTCTTTTGCGTCAGAGCGCAATTGCTGCTCCAGCGCAAAGACCACTGGGTGCTTTTCCTCACGCCGGAAGGCGATAAGCGATGCCGTTGGATGGGCCTGCCGGATGATCTCCGCTTCTTCATGCGCATTGCAAAAATCGATGGACCCCAGCCGTAACCGCTCGCCAGCGTGAAGCACCTCGAGCCCCTTGCCCTTTTGCTCTGCGGCTTCTTCAAGAGGCTGGACACGCCGGTCCATACCCGCCAGCGCGGCAGACAATGGATGGCTCGATGCCTTGGCTAGGGCGATGGCAAGCTTTAGGCTTTCTGCGTCACAAGCATCAGGATTGACCAGCCCGACGGCGGGGCGCGTCAAGGTGCCGGTCTTGTCGAACACCACGGTATCCACCTTGGCAAAGCGTTCCAGTGCGTCGGATCGGTTGAGCAAAACCTGATTGCGGAAAAGAGACCCGGAAGCGACCACCTGCACAGCAGGGATCGCCAGCCCCAAGGCGCAGGGGCATGTGATGATCAGCACCGAGATGGCAATCACCAGTGACGGTTGCCAGCCGATGCCATAGAGCCACCAGCCCGCAAAGGTTACCGCCGAGGCGGTATGAACGATGGGCGCGTACCATTCGGCGGCGCGATCGGCCAAGTGGCGATAGCGGGACTTGGCTTCCATAGCCTCATCAATGAGGCGGTTGACTTCATCAAGCAAGGTGCCTTTGGCCGCTGCCGTGACCGAGATGGTCAGCGCATTCTCGCCATTAAGGGTGCCGGCATAGACAGGGTCTCCGTCGGTCACCTCGACCAGAAGTGTTTCGCCCGTCACCAGACTTTGATCAATCTGCGAGCTTCCTGACAACACCGTACCATCCACAGACACCCGCTCGCCGGGGCGCACCAGTACCCTGTCGCCGGGCTCGACCTTGGAGAGTGGCACTTCGCGCAAGGAACCATCGGCAAATAGTTTCATGGCCGTCTCAGCCTTGAGCGCAGTCAGATTCTCAGCAAAGGAACGGGTCTTCAGCCGCATCATCTGGTCAAGCCAGCGCCCGACTAGCAGGAAGAAGAGCAGCATCAGGGCGCTCTCGAAATAGGCCTCGGCTTGATGCTGCACGGTTTGCAGCACCGACAGGAACAGCGCCAGAATGACCCCGATGGAGATAGGCACATCCATATTAAGATGCCCCTTGCGCAAAACGCGCCATGCAGAACTAAAGAAAGGTTGCCCTGCATAGGCGGCGGCGGGCAGCGTGATCACAGCCGACAGCCAGTGGAAGAAGTCACGGGTTTCCGGCGTTATGTCGGAGACATTGCCCGACCAGACAGAGATGGAGAGCAGCATCACATTCATGGAGGCAAAGCCGGCCACTGCCAGCGCGCGCAACAGGCGTTGGCTCTCTTTCTTTTCTTCCGTCTTTACCCGTCCGGGGTCAAAGGGATGCGCACCATAGCCCAGATCAGCCAAACGCTTGAGCAAATGTTCGGGGTCGGTCTCCTCCGGCTTCCATGTCACCGCAAGCCTGTGAGAAGAGAGATTGACGCGTGCGTTGCAGACGCCCTCAAGATCCATCAGACCCTTTTCGATGCGCGTCATGCAGGCAGGGCAATAGATCCCCTCCACTGCCAGCGCCAGCTTTTCGCTGCCATCGGGCAAGCTTTCGGAGAACGCGGACCAATCCCGTTCAATCGGTTGATGTGCGGTCATAATGAAGCCCCACTGCCAAGCGCTGTGTTGATCACTTCAAAGCGATGATTTCATGGGTCTGGAACAGTTTCTGCCCTTGCTGCAATGCTTCGAACTCGACGCGCCAGCGGCCCGGATCAAGCATTCCGATTTCCCCCTGATAGATGCCATCCCCCGAAGGAGAAAGAGTCAATACATGGTCGAACTCTTCGGTAACCTGCCGCCCCACGGTGGCGTTAATGGTCAAATCCGTCAGCGGCTGCCCGTCTTTATCCTTGGCATCGATCACCAGAAAAGCCTTCTGCTGGCTGCGCTTGAGCGCCAGTTGCATATGCCAGTCGCGTTCATTTTGCGCGGCGGCTTCGGCCAATGTCTTGTTGTAATTCTGGCTTGCCTGATAAGGGCTTTCTTCCACAACGCCGGGCCATGACGTGCGGGCATAGTATACGAAAAAGCCGTTGGCGATGAACATCACGCCAAAGAAGCCAAACAACCATAAAAGCATATGCTTGCCGGTGAATTTCTTCTCTGCCTTGTCGGTCGTAACTGCCATTTATCCTGCCTTTTGATCCCTCAGGCTTCGGGGTAACCCTTCGCCATTATGCGCGTATCTTGCCAGAAATAAAGAGAGGCTTTAGAGCGAGATCCAAAGCCTCCCGGTGTCTTTCTTTCCAAAGCTCTCAAGGGGCCTTGAAATAATCCGTCACCAACTGGGCTTCACCCGTTTCAGTGTCTCTGACGTTGAAGCCGATTGACTGAGACTTATCCAGATCTGCCTGTGGCGGTGCGAAGACCTGAACACGCAGTTCCTTGGTGATGTCCTGATCAATCGGGATGACCATTGAGCGAGGATCATCGCTTTCAATGCCCACCGCTTTCATCGAGAAGCCTTCCGGCACGCCGACCAGCGACATTTCGAAATCCCGATGGGTCGATGCCTTGTTGATCAGGCGGATGGTGTAGCCATTGCGGATAGAACCATCTGACAAGGTGACGAACAATGGATTGCGATCATGCAGCACATTGAGGTCCACCAGCTGACGGTTGGCCAGCGTATAGAGCATCAGGCCACTGACCAGCGAGATCATGACGATATAGATGATCGTGCGTGGGCGGATGAAGCGATAGACGCTGTCCTTGCCTTCCAGATGACGCTGGATGTTGATGTCTGTATCATAGTCAACCAAACCACGAGGCTTGCCGATCTTCTCCATGACATTGTCGCAGGCATCGATGCAAAGACCACACTGGATGCAGGCCAGCTGCGCCCCGTCGCGAATATCGATGCCGGTGGGGCACACCGCCACGCACTGGCCGCAATCAACGCAGTCACCCGCAGGCAGGCCCTCTTCGGCGCGGGCCTTCATTTTCTTGAGCGACCCACGCGGCTCACCCCGGTCCTTGCGGTAGGTGACGTTGAGCGCCCATTCATCTGTAAGAGCCGCCTGAATGCGCGGCCATGGGCACATATAGACGCAGACCTGCTCGCGCATGTGACCGGCCATGATGTAGGTCGTTGCCGTGAGGATGCCAATCCAGACATAGGCCACCATGGGAGCTTGTCCGAAGGCCAGCTCTTCAACCAACGTCGGCGCATCGGCGAAATAGAGAACCCAGGCACCGCCGGTCCACCAAGCGATAAGGAGCCATACGATATGTTTTGAAATCAGTTTACCCACGCGCGGTAATGTCATGGGTTGCTTGTCGGCCTTGATGCGTTCGCGGCGATCGCCCTCAATCCAGCGCTCGACCAGCATGAAAAGATCCGTCCAGACTGTCTGGAAGCACATATAGCCACACCAGACGCGCCCTGCCAACGCATTCATTAGAAACAGAGTCAGCGCAGCAAGGATCAATAGACCGGTGAGATAATAGATCTCCTGCGGCCAGATCTCGATAAAGAAGAAGTAGAAACGGCGCGCGGGAAAGTCGATCAGAACGGCCTGATCAGGCGCATTGGGGCCACGATCCCATCTCACGAAAGGCAGAAAATAGTAAAGCCCGAGGGCAAAGATCATAAATGCCCATTTGAAATTCCTGAACCGGCCCTTGACGCTTTGCGGGTAGACCTTCTTGGCCTTGGCATAGAGCTGCAAATCGCCGGGGTTGTTGTCCGAGCTGGTCTGCGGGGCATCAACCGTCATCTATCGTCTCCTCGAAATGGTCCCTAAGATGATCGCATCACGATCCAGCCCAGTAAAGCCGGTGTCCTCTCTTGATCATCCCGATTGCCCACAAGTGGAAGGACTTGAGGCAACATGTTCCTGAGCATAGGTGTAGCAAGAGTCTCAGGAAAAACTCTCCAATTCTTTACCGCCGTCCGAAATGGCGGCGCAATACTGCAAGCAAACTTTCTAGTCTGACGAGCTCGCAGTAATCCGCATATGATTTACCAGTATTGGGTCAAAAAAATCGCCAGTCATTCCTGTTTACAGAAGAGCGGCGTCGATTTTTAGGAATTTTACTGAGACATATTGACGCAATCATCTTCACGCCAAATCGAAACCACGTCGAGACATGCAGCCTCGACCAGAGAAGAAGCGGAGAAAGCATACGCCTTCCCCGCCCCTGATGCATAAGCTGCTTACTGGCCACCACCACGGGTATGCACATAAACCGCGAGCGATTTGATCGTTACCGGGTCAAGACGCGCTTCCCAGCTCGGCATGACGCCCTGGCGACCATTGGTGATGGTTTCGATGATTGTCTCCCGATCTCCACCATAAAGCCAGATGGCATCTGTCAAGTTGGGCGCCCCCAGTTCCTGCATACCCTTGGCATCTTCACCATGACAGGAGGTACAATTGTCTGCAAACAGGGTTGCCCCTGCTTCCAGATCGGCGCCTTCAGAAGGCTCCTGACCGGAAATGGACAGGACATAATCTGCCAGCGTTTCGATCTCGTCTGATTCCAGAATCTCGTCACGACCAAAGGCGGTCATGTTGTTCAGTCTGGTATCCTCATGGGTAGAGCGGATGCCATAGAGCAAGGTCGTATGGATATCCTCGATGGTACCACCCCAGAGCCAATCGTCGTCGAGCAGGTTCGGGTAACCCGTGGCTCCGGCTGCGCCAGATCCATGGCAAGCCGCACAGTTGTCACCAAAGGCCGCAGACCCTTGCGCAACGGCGAACTGACGCAGGTCGTCATTGCCGAGTATTTCCTCGACGGATGCGGTCTGCAGGCCAGCACCCTGCTCCATACGCTGAGCAATCAGGCTTTCATAAGCCTTGATGCCGTCTTCACGGTTGGTATGGCCCAGATACCCCTTGGTGTAGCTGGATACCATTGGCCAAGCCGGAAACAACACCCAATAGCCAATCGCCCAGACGATACAGGCATACCAGGTCCACAGCCACCAGCGCGGCAGCGGGTTGTTGAGTTCCTTCAGGCCATCCCATTCATGACCGGTCGTTTCTACCCCGGTAATGTGGTCTATTTCTTTTTTGTGGTCACTCATTCTCAGTCCTCCCGCAGTGGCATCCGGGCTGCATCATCGAACCGCTTCTTGTTGGTGGGCCAGAAGGTATAAACCAGCACACCAGCAAAAATCAGCACGAAATAGAGCAAGCCCCAGGTCTGCGCGAAGTTAGCCAAAGTTTCATAGGTCGACATGAGCCTGCTCCCTAGCGAAGGTCCGCCTTGTCATCATAGATCGAGAAATCGACCAAGGTGCCAAGCATCTGCAAATAGGCAACAAGTGCGTCCATTTCCGTTACCCTGTCCGGATTGCCATCAAAATCCCGAATGGTCGGCTCTCTGTCCTCTTCCCCCAGAGTCTGGGTATAGCGATCGAGGAAGTCGTCGACATTGTCGTCATCAGGATTTGCCTGAGCCATCATATCGGCCTTGGCATTGGCGATCTGTTCGTCGGTGTAAGGCACTCCCACCATTCGATTGACCTTCAGGTCAGCAGAAATGTCAGGCACCTTGAGATCCGTCTTGGCCAGGAATGGATAGCCGGGCATGACGGATTCGGGAACGACCGAACGCGGATCTGTTAGGTGATTGACGTGCCACAGATCAGAATATTTGTTGCCCACGCGCGCGAGATCAGGACCAGTACGCTTTGAGCCCCACTGGAATGGGTGATCGTACATGGACTCGGCTGCGAGAGAATAATGGCCGTAACGCTCGATTTCGTCGCGCATCGGGCGGATCATCTGTGAGTGACACAGATAGCAGCCTTCGCGGATATAGATGTTGCGGCCAGCGAGTTCGAGCGGGGTATAAGGGCGCATGCCCTCAACCTTCTCGATAGTGCTCTTGAGATAGAAGAGCGGGATGATCTCGACCATACCACCGATGGCAACCACAATCAGGATGCCAACGAGCAGAAGCATGGAGTGGCGTTCGAGAATGCCGTGTTTATTCATCAAAGACATGCCAAACGCTCCTTATTCTGCCGGTACCAGCGCAGGATCGGCGGCATCTTGTTCCGCTTTCTCGCCCGCGCGAATGGTCATCCAGATATTATAGGCCATGATCACGGCGCCGGTGACGAAGAGAAGGCCACCAATTGCACGGATCATATAGAAGGGGTGCATGGCTTCTACGGTTTCGATGAAGGAATATTCAAGGAAGCCGAGCTTGTCATAAGCACGCCACATCAGGCCCTGCATGATACCGGATACCCACATCGAGGTGATGTAGAGCACGATACCCAGCGTGGAAATCCAGAAGTGCCATTCAACCAGCTTGGTTGAATAAAGGCTCTTGCGGTTCCAAAGCCACGGGATGAGGCAGTAGATTGCGCCAAACGAGATGTAGCCAACCCAGCCCAGAGCGCCCGAATGCACGTGACCGATGGTCCAATCGGTATAGTGCGAGAGGGAGTTCACGGACTTGACAGACATCAGTGGCCCTTCGAAGGTCGACATGCCATAGAAAGCAACGGAAACAACCATCATGCGCAGAACCGGGTCAGTGCGCAGCTTGTCCCATGCGCCCGAAAGCGTCATCAGACCGTTGATCATGCCACCCCAGGACGGCATCCAGAGAATGACCGAGAAGGTCATGCCCAGCGTCTGCGCCCAATCCGGCAGAGCCGTATAGTGCAGATGGTGCGGGCCAGCCCAGATGTAGATAAAGATCAGCGCCCAGAAGTGCACGATGGACAACCGGTAGGAATAAACCGGGCGCTCTGCGCGTTTGGGGATGAAATAATACATGATGGCCAGGAAGCCTGCCGTCAGGAAGAAGCCCACTGCGTTATGACCATACCACCACTGGACCATCGCATCCTGCACGCCGGAGAAGACCTGATAGGATTTGATGCCGAAGATGGAAACGGGGATCGACAGGTTGTTACCGATATGCAGCATGGCAATGGTGACGATAAAGGCAAGATAGAACCAGTTTGCCACATAGATGTGGGGTTCCTTGCGTCGCCAGAGGGTTGCCAGAAAGACAAGCAGATAGGCCACCCATACGATGGTCAGCCAAAGGTCTGCATACCATTCCGGTTCGGCATATTCCTTGGACTGGGTCGCGCCAAAAAGATAGCCGGTCCCGGCAATCACGATGAAGGCGTTATAGCCAAGAATAACGAACCATGGCGCAACACGCCCCGGCAGCCGCGCGTGGCTGGTGCGCTGCACGACATAGAAGGATGTCGCAAGCAGCACGTTGCCACCGAAAGCGAAAATCACTGCAGACGTATGCAGCGGACGCAAACGGCCGAAGCTGGTCCATTCCAGATCGAAGTTCAGGATCGGGAAGGTCAACTGCCAGGCGATGATGTCGCCGACAAGAAACCCTGCGATACCCCAGAAGACGGCGGCAACGGCACCGAATTTGATCGGTCCTAGGTTATATCCGCTCTCCACGGCATCCGCAGGACGCTTGAAGTATGAATTGAAAATCAGGAAAACCCCGATTGCCGAGAACAGCAATCCGAGCCCTGCGTGAAATGCCATGACGCCATCTACCGCTTTGCCGGCGATAACGAGGCAAATGAAAGCCAATGCAGTCAGGAATCCTGCAAACAGGCCTTCTTCTAAAGAAAGTCGTTTCGCTGTGTGAGCCATCTTTCAGTCCCATCTGTGGCCCGAACCTCCCCATGAAGTCGGGCTACAGCACCATTGTAAAGTCACCCTATCGACACCCGGATGCCGACAATTTCAGGTTGATCTTTGAGCACACTTCCCCCAAACGGGTCCAGAAACCCTAGGGATCGCCCTATTTTTACGCTTTGACTCATGTCAACGAAAAGGGGGGGCACCCTATCGATTGTGCGACTGGTTGTCGCAGTCAAAAGACTTACAGATCTGCAAAATCAGCATATCTGCCAATCATTACAATGCCTTAATGTTCCACCCTGATCCAGATCTCTATGGTCGCATGCTGCTTAAGTGGCACAAAAATATTCATGCCCGATGCACTTTATACACGGATATCCCAAAGGCTGACCAAGCGATTTTGTCTATACAGAGAAAATTGCCCCGCCACGCGCCTCTAAAGACTTATGTAGAATCACGATTTCCGTTTAGTCTCAAATAGATAAACAGTAGATAAAATACTTCTTTTAAACGCAATCACCTGCGTTCACGGATGGATCCGGTCGTCTTTTGCCCGCTTTGATCGGGTCAGGCGCGAGGTAATCATCGGGGTGAGCAAGACCAACCCGAGATAGCGCACCAAATGGTGACCGGTGACATATGCTGGGTTGAGATTGATCAGGAAAGATAGCAGCACCATCGTGTCAAACCCACCCGGCGCGAAGGCAAGGATCACCTGCCCCATGGGGAAATCTAACAAAGTGGCGCACAGAACAGCCGCCGCCCCCGAAACGCCAGCGGAAACCATCAAGGATAACATAGAGATACCCGACAAGCGGACAAGATCCCTGACAGAAATGGCAGCAAAGCGTCCGCCGATATTGATGCCGACGGTCAGATAGCCCGGTATGGTGAACCAGTTCGGAAAAGGCTCATGATAAAAACCTGTGAGATAGAGCGTTCCCGAAACGGCAATGCCTGACAACATGAGGCCTGAAGGAACGCGCAAACGCAGCATGATGGGCACCAGCAATGCGACGCCTGCCACCATCATTGCCAAATGCAAGACATCAAGCGTCACGGTATCTGCGGTCACGCGACTGGTCACGCCATCGGTAAAGGGCATCAGAATGATTGGCAGAATCGAGACCAGCACAAACACGCGCAAGCTCTGGGCGATTGCCACCCTGGTCATATCTGCTTTGGATTCTTCGGCGATGACCATGATGTAGCTGAGCGCCCCGGGCAGCGAGGAAAAGAGGGCCGTGGCATGGTCCCATCCGCCCACCTTGCGCAAGACCCAGTAGGCCGAGGCCGCAATGACCACCACAGTCACGGCCAGCATGAGAATGCTGAGGGGCCAGGCGGCGATGGCATGCAGCATTTCGGGAGAAAAGCCAGACCCGAGAATGAGCCCCACTTGCGCGAAGCCCAGATCCCGCAAAAGTGTTGGAAGGTTCAGATGTACCCCCGCCAGCGACGTGATGGCGACAGCCAGAAGAGAACCGGTCAGCCAGGCGGCAGGAAACTGCACCCAATGAGCAAGCGCGCCCCCTGCCATTGCAATCAGATAGAGTCCGATGACATGAAGCACCTTTGTGCCAAAGCCTTTGCCCAATCCGTGCACGCCTCCCTTGCTTGAAGCTTTGTCATCTTTTTCCGAAGGCATTGGCGATCACCGCAAACAGGATATCAGGGGAGTAAAAGAGCCAGATCACTATGCCGACCAGAAGCGGCCGACCCGGCTGGAGCGTTGGCAATAGAGAGATAAATACTGGGCTTTGATGTGCTGTACCAACCTGGAGGGACCAAGGCAAGCGGGGCATTATCAGGTAGCATCCCTATATTCTCTTGGCAAGCTGTCAGTCCCTGCAATCCGCCCGGAAGGGCAGCCCCCGTCAAGACAGGTTTATGGTCCGAGCCGACATAAGGGCGCCACACACCCCGTGCTATATCCATTGCACAAGCTGGCAGAATTCGCCCGCTTTGCTATTGGCGCAAAAACTGCTAAATATCGAGCCTGCACCACTCGCAGGTTGCGTTGACAGATAAAGAGCAAGAACACCCATGAAAATCATTTGGAGCCAAATTCAGCCCCGGATGCCGCGCATGATCAGCGCGCATCGTGGTGTGGCCATTGTTTTTGCCACAGCGCTTCTTGCTGCCTGCTCCACGCCAACGGGCGTCAAATTCACGCCATCGCCCACGGATGTCCAGAGCATCGAGCCGGTTCTGGTCGCAACCAGTCGCTCACCGATGCAGAATGCTGACTATAGTGGCGATCGTGATGCTAAATTGCACTTGGCCTCCTATCAGGTATCCATTCCCAAAAGTCACAAGGTGGGACAGATAGAATGGCCGCGCAACAAGCCTGATCCCAAGCGTCATTTTGCCGTCGCCTCGGTTGATCCATTCGATGATCCCAAAGCCTATCAGGCCCGACTTGGCACAATGGCTGCTGAGGCCAGCGCTAAACTGGAAAACGCCCCTCGTTCGGCCGCCTTGTTCGTGCATGGCTATAACACCGATTTTTCCGAAAGCCTCTATCGCGCTGCTCAGTTGCGCCACGATTTTGATCTGGCCATGCCGTTGACGCTGTTTAGCTGGCCATCCGCTGGCGAAGCGGGCCTTTATATTTATGATCGAGACAGCGTGAAGACATCACGCGATCAACTGGCCTCAGTGATCAAATTAATGGCTTCCTCGCAGCTTGATGACATCGTCTTAATTGCCCATTCTCTGGGTTCGGAATTGCTGATGGAAACCCTGCGGCAGATAGCACTGGCCAATCATGGCGCCCTGCCCTCCAAGATCCATTCCATCATTCTGATTTCGCCGGATCTGGACATCGATGTGTTCAATGCACAGCTAAGTGCCATCAAGGTGCTGCCGAGAGAATTTGCCATTTTTGCTTCACAAAAAGACAGGGCGTTGCAACTCTCCAGTTTCCTTGCAGGTGACCGGAACAGGGTTGGCAACAATATCGATGAAACCAAGATCCGCCGGGAAGGCATCACGGTGATCGACGTGTCCGAATTTACCGGTGGAGACGGTATGAATCATATGACGGCGGTTACCTCGCCCAGCCTTGTCGCACTGCTCAAGGGCATGACAGCAAGCAACCAGCAGGTATTCCTCAACGCGCCGGGGCAAACCCAGACCTTCTCCGATGTTGTCGTCGACACAGCCACCTTGCCATTGACCCTTGTAGTGAAAACGACAAGTGCTATCTTGAACCAATAGTCCCGCGTTGCCGCGCAAAGCTGTTTTGACCGAAGCCGACGTCTGCCTCGCCGTCTGACTCTATACGAAAGCCTGTGATGACAATTTGGTAAGAATTGACAAGGCTCAAAGTACTTTCCCTGACCAGAGATCTAAATGCCACAATGACCAATGTGACCTTGAAATACGCAACGCGCTCAGTGCCGCGTTATACCTCCTATCCCACCGCCCCGCATTTTTCCAATGCCGTGGGAGCAGAGACCTACGAGCAATGGCTGCAGGCGGTTGATCCACAAACGCCGATCTCTCTCTATCTGCATGTGCCCTTCTGCGATTCCATGTGCCATTATTGTGGCTGCTACACCAAGGTGACCAAGCAGGAAAAGCCGCTTCGGGACTATACTGATCATCTGGTGAAGGAAGTGGCGCTCGTGGCCAGCAAGCTGCCAGCCAACCAACCCGTCAGCCATATTCACTGGGGTGGCGGCACACCATCCATTTTGCCGCACGATTGTTTTCTAAAGGTCGTGAATGCGGTCCGATCACATTTCAGCTTCATAGACGATATGGAGCATGCCATCGAGCTAGACCCACGCACGGTGACGCCAGAGCTGGCAGAAACCTTGCAACTGGCGGGCATTACGCGCGCCAGCCTCGGTGTGCAGGATTTTGATCTCAAGGTGCAGGAAACGGTCGGACGCGTCCAACCCTATGAGCAGGTCAGGGCATCGGTGGACGCTTTGAGGGCCGTCGGCATCGAGAAGATCAACCTTGATCTGATGTATGGACTGCCCTTCCAGACGCTGGAGACCGTCCGAGAGGCGGTCGCGTTGACCGTAAGCCTTGATCCCTCCCGGTTGGCACTGTTTGGCTATGCCCATGTGCCATGGATGAAAAAGCATCAGCGCCTCATTCCGGAAGACAAGCTACCGGATGCGGAAGAACGCATTGCGCTGTTTGACGCGGCAACCCATGCACTGGAACAGAATGGCTATGAAAAAATCGGACTGGATCATTTTGCCAAGGCGGATGACCCGTTGGCCGTGGCGGCCCGCGCAGGCACCATGCGGCGCAATTTCCAGGGCTATACCACCGATGAAGCCGAGATCCTGATTGGCATTGGCGCATCATCTATCGGCAAGATGCCCCAAGGCTATATCCAGAACAGTCCTGACTTCGGCGGCTGGGAGCGGGCTGTTGATGCAGGCACCCTGCCCATCGCACGCGGTATTGAACTGGATCAGGATGACCGGGCACGCGCCGCGATCATCATGAGCCTGATGACCGCCTATGAGGTCGATGTGGCTGCTGTGGCCGAAGCGTTTGATGTCGATCTTGCGCCCTTGCGTGCCTGCTATCCGCATCTGGAAGAACTGGAAGCAGATGGCATCGCCGAGCGCAAAGGAGACATTGTGCACGTAACACAAACGGGTCGCCCGCTTGTGCGGTTGGTGTCAGCCGTCTTCGACGCGTATCTACAGACCGGCAAGGCCAGACACTCCGTCGCCGTCTAGATGCCCAATTCCGGCTCCCGATCCACCGACCGGTTTGGGAGCCATCCTTCTTTGAATCAATCAAAAGAAGGGGCGTTTTCAACTTGCGACCATACCGCGAAACACGCACGCGAAAACGCATACGACATTGGTTTGAAAATCTGCCGAATGTCCGTCCCAAACACAAAAACCTACCCATTCGGATAGGTTTTAACACGCATAACCTAGCGCTTGTTTTGTGGATATCTCTCAGAGAGTAGTTAGTTTCACCTAACTAGAATTTGCCAGTCAAATGGCATAGGCCACACACATTCATCACGCGAATGCGGTCCTGTTTCTCCATCGTGATGACCTTGCGTCTCTTCATATCGGAAAGAACACGGCTCACGGTCTCAATGGTCAGGCCCAGATAGTCGGCGATTTCCTGACGCGTCATATATAATGTAACCACGGACTCGTCTTCGGTTTCAGACTGCGGGCCGGAGCAGGCAAAGCCGCCGCGGTTGGGAACAAAGCGCATGAGGAAGGATGCAACGCGCTCATGTGCGGATTTCCGGCCAAGCAGAACTGCATGGTCATGCAAATTCTGAACCTGGGAAATCAGGCATTTCTTCATGTGCTGCTGGATTTCGTCAGACCCTTCGGCATCCTTGCGCGAGATCATGTGCACGAGGGTTTCTGTCAGGGTTTCTGCTGAAGTATCATAAACTTCACCGGCTGGAACGCCAAACAGGTCACCGGGACCGAGAATTTCAACAACCTGTCTGCGGCCATCCGGCAGGAGCTTGTAAAGCATCACTGAGCCGTCCGCGACTTCATAGATGTTGTTGGCAGGATCGCCTTCAAAGAAGACGACGCCATGTGCGGGGAAGGTTTTGTGTCGGCTCTGATCGCTTGACATAATGCCTTTAAATTCAGATTCGATGGGGAAGTTGGATCGACAACGCGCCGCACCGGTATCAAACTCGGCTTTTGGCATTCTGACAATTCGTTCTTCCGGCATCACTCGTTTTCTCCCGATTCAGACCGCCACGGCCTTTGAACCAATATAATTATTTTCAGAAGACTGTCAGCAGCTATACGACATGTTGACCGCCGTAGCAATCTGTCCAACTGAAAATACTTATTACACGTATTTTCACCTACCGCATCAATAAATGCAATCAAAACATGGTGAAACGATGACGCTTGACAGCTGGAGAGCATGCGCCGGGGCGCTCAAAGCTATGCGATCAGACAAAGATAGCGTGGGAAAGAGGCATTTTAAGACGGTTTCGAAAATCAGACGCCGTCATTTACAAACCGGCGTGGGAACAAAATAAAAGGACCGGGATTACTCCCGGTCCCATTGGCCATTGCCCCTCATCCTGCTGCACATCCTGTGTGCCTGCGGGAGAGAGTGTCCTCCTGTTTGGCCCCTGTCCACCCTTCGGCTCTCTACAAATAGATGCTCGACGGCGGCAGGTTGGCCTATCAATGGCCGGTCAGTACAATACGAACGAGGTCAGCCGTATTGCGTGCTTTCAGTTTTTCCATGATGCGCGCCCGATGCACTTCAATTGTGCGGGGCGAAATCGCCAGATGCTGGCCAGCTTCCTTGTTGGAAGCCCCTTGCGTTATCTGCAACAATACATCACGTTCGCGCGGCGTCAAGGTTTCTGCACGCGGGAAGCTCCAGTTGGTTAGTGCCGACTGACCCGGATCCGGAGCCTTGTTGGCGGTTGCCAGAATTTTCTCGATACGATCAACGACCTGCGTGCCATCGAAAGGTTTTTCGATAAAGTCGTGCGCGCCCTGTTTGATGGCTGCGACGGCCATCTGAATGTCGCCTTGACCGGAAATGATCATGACCGGAGCAGAGATATGGCGGGCGGCCAGCTCTTCGAGCACTTCCATACCGGAGCGGCCCGGCATATGAACGTCGAGCAAAATGATCGACGGGATGGAATCGCGCAGGTTTGCAAGGAAATCCTCTCCATTCGAGAATGTCTCGACGTGATACCCTTCCAGTTCAAACAGAACCGACAAAGCGTCCCTCACAGCGGGATCGTCATCAACAATATGGATAGAAGGATGTAAGTCAGTTGTCATGTTGTCTTCGCCTCTTGGCTCTATTCACGCTCTTAAGGGGCCGGTGAACTTTGTTGGTGACTGCCCGAGGGTTCTTCTTCATTTCCAGCTTGCGGGGAAGTTCGAATAGAAGACCGGGAAGCGATGGGCAGGGTCAAAACAAAGCAGGCTCCCGGCTGCTTTTCATCAAAGGGTGCCAGTTCCAGGCTGCCGCCATGGCTCTGAGCAATGGAGCGAGCAATCGCCAGGCCGAGGCCCATACCATTGCGCCGTTCCGAATCGAAGGCTTTGAAAAGATTGCTGCGGTGTGTTTCCGGCACACCCGGGCCGTTATCCTTGAAGCGTACGACCAGCCGTTCCTTTTCCTCGGAATCAGAGGTCCTCTCAAGGGATAGGGTAATCGTGATCGCCTTATTCTCGATTTCGTGCAGAGCCTGAAAGGCATTGCGCAGGAGATTGAGGAAAATCTGTTCGATCTGAACCGGATCTACCCAGACCACGGGCACGTCATCAGGGGCGATGAGATCCACCTGCACATCCGTTGCTGCGAACCCGACCAGAGCCAGTTCGTGGGATTTGCGGATGATATCCACGATGTCGCAGGCGCTACGCTCCGGTTCCTTCTTCTCGATGATGGAGCGGATGCGCTGAAGCAGAGAAGACGAACGCTGGGCTTCGCGCACGCACCGACCGCAGAGATCAACAAGTTTATCGATTTCCTCACGGCTACAAGGCTTCTGCTCATCATAGGATTGCAGCTTGCGCTCGATGGCCTGCAAATAGAGGATGATCGCGGTCAGCGGCTGGTTGAGCTCGTGGGCAACGGTTGCGCCCATCTCGTCCATCGCGTTGATCCGCGTGAGCTGATTGAGTTCGGTCTGAAGATTGCGCAAATGCTCTTCAGCCTGCTTGCGACCGCGCAAATCGCGCATGACGCCGATGAACTGCTTTCCATCCTCGGTTTCCGCAACGCCAACGGAGAGATCAAACGGAAATGTTGATCCATCCTTGTGACGACCGACGACTTCGCGCCCGATACCGATGATCGAATGCTCGCCTGTGCGCAAGTAGCGTCCGACCCAGCCATCATGATGCTGGGCATATTGCTCGGGCATCAGGATATCAACGGATTTTCCGATCACCTCATCTGCGCTATATCCAAACATGACTTCTGAAGCCTTGTTAAACAGAAGGATACGGGACTGCTCGTCAATGAGGCAGACCGAATCAGCCGCCACATCCAGCAAGGATGTGAGGCGCGAATCGAGTTCACCGATCGGTCGGAATGGACGCTCTGGCCCGTCATAGGCTCGCGTTTGCATTCTTTTGGGGCCATTGATGGTCACAGATCCGTTCATTCTTTCTTCTTCTGTTGACAAGAGTCTGACCTGAAAAGGAAGTCCTGCTGATTCTAGGTGTTTTTCCGAAGTATAGCGTATTTCACCGGCTTAGCCATTGGTTCAGTCGGTAAATTGCCTGATCCAATTTGTCCGGATTTGTCGCGAAACATAGTCGCATAAATGCGGACCCGCTTTGACCAAACGCAAACCCGGGCGCCAAACCAACATTTGCTTCATCAACCAGCCGTTTTGCAATGATGGAAGCGTCTGCCTCCCCTTCGAGCCCGAAAAAGAAATAGAAACTGCCCATGGGCGGAGCAAAGCGAATGGCATTATGTCCCTGAAAGGCGGCAAGCAGCTTCTCGCGGCCAGAACGGGCTCGCTCTATTTGCTCTGCAATGAACAATTCACCATCATTGAGCGCAACGCTCGCAGCCTTCTGCATGAATGGTGCTACGCCGGACGTAGAGCATTGCGTCAGGTTGCCGATAGTGGGAATCAAGGAAACCGGCGCCGCCAGCCAGCCGACGCGCCAGCCGGTCATGGCCCAGTTTTTCGACATGCTGTTCACATAAAGGATCTTGTCGTCCTCTTCCGCGATCTCATAAAAGGACGGCGCTGTCTCCCTGTCGTCGCCGAAATAGAAGCGGGTGTAGATTTCGTCGGCGATGATCCAGATGTCTCGTTCACGCGCAAAATCAAGAATCGCCTTCAACTCATCAAGCGTCGCCACCCAGCCGGTCGGGTTGTTCGGGGTGTTGATAAAAAGGGCCCGTGTCTTGTCCGTGCAGGCATCAAACAGCTCGTCAATATCCAGCTTCCAGCCTTCGGGGTGGAAATGCAGCGGCAGATCGACGGGCTTGCCCCCCGCGACGAGCACAGCAGAGCCGATATTCGGCCAGGCCGGAGACGGGACAATGACCTCCTCGCCAGCACTCATGACCAGGCGCACCGCCAGTTGGATTGCCTGCATGCCCGAACCGGTCACCGAAAAGCGGTTGGCATCGAAGGGGCGCCCATAGAGGCGCTCATGATAGCGTGCGATGGCTTCGCGCAGCTCGGGGATACCATTATCATAGGTGTAGAAGGTTTCGCCCGCCTTCAGAGCATCTTCAGCCGCCTTGCAGATGAAATCCGGCGTAGGCAGAGCGCCTTCCCCGATCCAGAGGGGAATGACATCTTCCCGACCTGCCGCGTAAGATCTGATGCCGGTAATGCCACTGTCAGGGGCGTTACGGGCTTCCGGACTGAGATGCGCCAACAGGTCGGTGCTTGCGGGTAAGGAAGATGGGGTCGACATTGGATCGGTCATGGTCTGCTCTGAAAGGACTGGTGCTGTTTTTGGTTTTATTCAGCAAAGGGAATGGAACGGCGCGCAAAAGTTTACTGTCCCGAATAGTGCTATCGGGGATCTAAGTATAAAGAATAAATATCTTTGCGGTTTTTCCCCCAAGAGTGCAACAAAGAGGGTACGCTTTTCCGTCCCATGTTTGCTGTCAGGGGGACGGTTTTCCACCAAAATGACCGCGCAACGCAGCTCGGGCACGGCCTCCCGCGATGGCGACAAGTCGCGCCAATCCGGGCCTTTCGGCCAGTCGCTTGCACTTGTTACCCCCAATTGTTCAGATCTGTCCTTAAAAATTGGTCTAAATTTCTGCGGCCAAGGCGCTCTTTCTGGTGCCTTTGAAATTTCTTATGCTATATCTTTGAAGACTCTAAACAAGGAGCAGGCTTCATGCTTCAGGGCTGGATGGTTGTTCTCACAACCCTTCTCTATATCGGGCTTCTGTTTGCCATTGCGTCATACGGAGACCATCGGGCGCGAAACAAGACAGCGGCTCAACGCCATCCTAGCCTTTATGCGCTCTCTCTGGCGGTCTATTGCACCAGCTGGACCTTCTTCGGGTCTGTTGGCATGGCAAAGGCCAGCGGGCTTGATTTCCTGACGATCTATATCGGCCCTGTCATCGTCTTCACGCTGGGCTATCCCCTTGTCTGGCGCATCATCCGGCTTTCCAAAACCGAGCGCATCACCTCGATCGCCGACTTTCTGGGCGCCCGCTATGGCAAGAACCAGCAAGTCGCAGCCGTTGCAACCATTATCGCGGTGGTGGGCACAATGCCCTATATCGCACTGCAGCTCAAAGCTGTCGCCACCTCGGTTGCCACGCTAATCCAGCATATGAATATCGCCTTCCCCACCGGGTCCGTGCCCGTGTTGGCCGATATTGCCTTCTTTGTCGCCCTTGCCATGGCTGTCTTTGCCATTCTGTTCGGCACGCGCCATGCGGATGCCACCGAGCATCAGGGCGGGCTGATTTTGGCCGTTGCGGCGGAAAGCGTCGTCAAACTGTTTGCCTTTCTGACCGTTGGACTGTTTGTCACCTTCTGGATTTTCGATGGACCGTTTGACCTGTTTGCCAAGGCTGCCGAAGCGGGCATCTCCATCCATGGGGTGGAAGATGGGCCGGATGCGATCCACTGGATTGTGTTGTCCATGCTCTCGGCCAGCGCGGCGCTGCTTCTGCCGCGCCAATTTCATGTCGCCGTAGTCGAGAATACCTCCAAGAAATCTCTGGTTCGGGCCACATGGCTGTTTCCGCTTTATCTGGTCGGCATCAACCTGTTTGTCATTCCCATTACACTGGCTGGCCAGCTTGTGCTTGGGCCCGGGGTGGATGCAGATAGCTATGTGCTGAGCCTGCCGATGGCCGTCAATGCGGATGCGATCACGCTGATCGCCTTTCTGGGCGGCCTTTCGGCTGCCACCGCGATGGTCATCATATCCTCGGTTGCGCTAGCCATCATGATCTCCAATGATCTGGTTATTCCGTTCATTCTGCGGCGGCATGCTGATACCGCCATCGATGCACCAGATATGGGACGATTGCTCCTCAATGTGAGACGTATCTCGATTCTTGTGCTGTTCACTCTGGCCTATGCCTTCTATCGACTGGCGGTCAACAACAGCTCTCTGGCTCAGATAGGGCTGATTGCCTTTGCCGCCATGGCGCAGTTTCTGCCGGCCCTTGCCGGAGGGCTCATCTGGAAGCGGGCCAATGCGCGCGGCGCGATTGCCGGTCTGGTGACGGGCTTCATTATCTGGGGCTATACATTGCTTCTGCCAATGTTTGCCCAGTCGGGGCTGTTCCCGACCAGCTTCATGACCCAAGGCCCCTTCGGGATCGAATTTCTCAAGCCGCAGGCGCTGTTGGGGACGGATCTGCCGCCTTTGCTGCATGGTGTTTTCTGGAGCATCCTGTTCAACATCATCGCCTATTCGGCTGGCTCGGTTTCCCGTCGGCCAGAATTGATCGAGCGTTTGCAGGCGAACCTGTTCGTGCCGGATGAATTGCGCCCCTCCCCAAGCTTGCGTCTTTGGCGCTCCATGCTGTCTGTCGGCGACCTGGAAGACATGGTCGCGCGCTATCTGGGGGCCGAGCGCACGCAGCGCAGCTTCCGCTCCCATGCCCAGCAGCGGGACATCCTCTATGACCGCAATATGGAGGTGGACCCGCTCTTCATGCGCTTTGCCGAGCAGTTGCTGGCCAGCGCCATTGGGGCGGCCTCCTCCCGACTTTTGATGAGCCTGTTGATCAAGAAGCGGGAAAGTGCCCCCAAGGGCACGATGAAGCTGCTGGATGATGCGTCCGAAGCGCTGCATTATAACCGCGACCTGCTGCAAACGGCGCTCAACCATGTGCGTCAGGGCATCGCCGTGTTTGATGCGGACTTGCGGCTCACTCTCTGGAACCGCCCGTTCCGTGACCTGTTGCGCATTCCTGCCGATTTTGGGCAGGTCGGCACGCCACTCTCTTCGGTCCTTAGCCATATTGCGGCGCGTGGCGATCTGGGCGAAGGCTCGGTGGAAGATCTTGTCAGCCATCGCCTTGACCTGATCGTTGTGCAGCAAGCCCCCTATCAGGAAAGCATGGCAAGTTCGGGCCTGACGCTGGATATTCGGGCCAATTCCATGCCCGATGGCGGTATCGTCATCACCTTCACCGATGTTTCCGAGCGGGTGCGCGCCGAGCGGGCGCTGGAAGCGGCCAATGAATCCCTTGAACGACGCGTGAAGGATCGCACCCGCGAGCTGATGCATCTGAACGATGCCTTGCGCAGCGCCAAACAGGCCGCAGAAGAAGCCAGCGTCTCCAAGACCCGCTTCCTTGCCGCAGCTGGGCACGACATCATGCAGCCCATGAATGCGGCGCGCCTTTATACGACGGCACTAGTCAACCGCCTTGAAGCACTCTCAAAAGCCGATGAAGACAATGCGGGGCTGGCAGAGAGCGCCGTCATGTCGACCAACATCGATAGCTCGCTTGAGGCGGTGGAAGACATTCTGGCCGCCCTGCTCGATATCGCGCGGTTGGATTCTGGCGCCATGAAGCCGCAGCTTTCTGCTTTCCCGATAGACGAGATGCTCGACCGAATGCGTATAGATTTTGAGCCACTGGCCCAAGAGAAGGGGCTCAAGCTCAGGATCGTCTCTTGCGGGCTGCATGTGCGCTCCGACAAGCATCTGCTTCGGCGGCTTTTGCAGAATCTCATTTCCAACGCCATCAAATACACCACTGAAGGCACGGTTCTGGTCGGCTGTCGCCGCCTTGACAGCGCCATTGAAGTGCAGGTGCATGATACTGGAGTTGGCATTCCGCCCGAACAGCAGGAAGAAATTTTCCTCGAATTCCAGCGGCTCGATGAAGGCGCTCGTATTGCGAGCGGGCTCGGGCTCGGCCTCTCCATCGTGGATCGTATTTCCAAGGTGCTCGACCATCCGATCCGGTTGATGTCCACGCCCGGGCAAGGCTCTGCCTTTGCCATCAAGCTGCCAGCCTTCCGCCTGCTCCACAGCGCCAGCCGCGCAGAGGCACCGCGTTCCATGGCCAACCAGCCGCTCAGCGATCTTCGCATTCTGTGCGTGGATAACGAACCGGTCATTCAGGATGGCATGAAAGTGATGCTGGAAGGCTGGGGATGTGATGTCATGATCGCCTCGTCTCTAGAAGAGGCGGAAAAGGTGCTTGAGGAAAGCGAGAAGGTGCCGGATGGTATTCTCATCGACTATCATCTTGATGAGATGCTCGGTACTGAGGCTTGCGAAAAGCTCCGCGCCAAATTCGGACAGGAAATCGCTGCCAGTCTGATTACGGCGGACCGCACCACAGAGGTGCGCGATGAAGCCAAATCCAAAGACATGGCCATTCTCAACAAGCCGGTCAAACCGGCCCAGCTGCGAGCTCTGCTCAATACCTGGAACATGACCGCCATCCGCAAACGCGGGCAGTAGAAGCACCGCTTGAATAGCGTCGTGCGGAGTGTCGGCCAGCCAAGAAGTGGCACAGGATGGGTAAGATATATATCCAACAATAAAAAACCCGCAGCCGAACTGGCGCGGGTTTTATAATTCAGGTTTCCTTGAAGCCTCATCAAGGCTTCAAGAGGGCCAACAGAGCGCTCTAGCTCTTGGCGCCAATAGCCTGCCACTGGCCGGCTTCGATCTTGGCGGCAGCAATCACGGCCTGCGTGCGGCTGTCTACATTGAGCTTTTGCAGGATGGCCGAAACGTGCGCCTTGACGGTGGCTTCAGAAACGGAAAGCTCATAGGCGATCTGCTTGTTCAGAAGCCCTTCGGAGAGCATCATCAAAACGCGAACCTGTTGCGGCGTCAAAGTATTCAGACGTTCTACAAGATCGGTGATTTCATCGCTATAAGGAGCGCTGAGATCGATGCTTTCAGGGACCCAGGTTTCACCGTTCAGAACGGCGCGGATGCCTTGGGCGATATCGTCAATCGGCAAGGATTTCGGAATGAAGCCCGACGCGCCGAACTCCATGCAGCGGCGAATGGTCGGCACATCCTCACTGGCAGAGACAATAACAACCGGAATGGCCGGATATTGCGCTCTCAAATAGAGCAGTCCGGAAAATCCGCGTACGCCCGGCATGGATAGATCCAGGAGCACAAGGTCCATATCTTCGAATTGTTCGAGCTTCTCGCCCACCTCTTCCAGCGTTCCGGCTTCATGGATGGCTATCTGATCAAAAATTGTTTCCAGTGTCTGGCGTAGCGCCCCACGAAACAAAGGGTGATCGTCCGCGATAATGATGTTAAGCGAAGCCTGTTGCACTTTCGGTCCTCCCCAGCGACTGAACGGAATGATTGGCACCTCACAAAGGACAAGACTTTATCATTCCACGATGCGTATTCTCAGGTCCTCAAGCCCACTGGCCTTCTGTCTGCTTGAATACGCGCAACCATTATTGTCATCTTCATCTCACAGCAGATGAAGCGACCCCTCTACAAGAGGTTTTGAAGACAGACAACAGAACAAGTCAAGGCCCAACACCCTGTTTCCTGTTGACGATACTGCCAAGCAAGCAGTCCCTGTCTTCATGTCAAGTTTTGTCAAAGTGTCACAAAACCCAACACACGAATAAGTTGCCAAGATAAACTTCGGCTACTTTAGTTCAAACTATGAGCGGTTGCATTGCGGTTGGCAAGTGATAGCTGCGATATATTGAAAATTTAGTCCATTTAATCAGATATTTCTGCTGGAAACGCTCTAATCAGTTGGCTCTTTGGGGAAATTGTTCCAAGCGGCAGCATTTTGCCGTATTGCATCCCGGTTAGGTTGTTTTACACCACAGGAATCACCTGCCCCTTGTTGGGAGATCGGAGGCGCCACCATGAGGGCCTGCAGCATAAAGCACCAGTGCATCAGCGCTTTCTTGTCATGAAACAAAGACATCTGGTCGTAACATTGCACCCTTACATTGCCCGCGCATTTGGGGCGTGTATCGGTTAGCCGTCACCTTGCCGTCATTTCTCCCCTGCAGCCTGCCCATGTCCGCTGTCATGGGTGTCATCAAGCCATGAGCACGCCAAAGCGACCAAGACGAGGGGAAATCTGATCATGAAACTGTTCGAAATGGCGACCCGCGCCAATTTACCCCCGGTTGACGACACACTCAAACAAGACATCTTGCAGTCAGAGCGCACATACCCGATGCATAAGACGCTCTTTGATAAAGTGGAAGCCCTGCATTTGCTCGAAACAGGGGGCGAGGTGCTTGAGGAGACGTCCCTTTCCGACTCCCTCTGCGTCATGGGCTGGAACATGCAGCGCTGCCTTTATCCCGAACAGAGTGCGGAATTGCTCCGGCCCCATGCGCCCGATGTCATCGTACTATCTGAAATGGATTGCGGCATGGCCCGGACCCATCAGCGCAACACAACACGCGCGCTCGCTGACTGTCTGGGTATGCGCTATGCATTCGGGCTTGAATTTTTCGAGCTTGGGCTAGGCAATGATCTTGAAAGGCGGCTGGCTGCCGATGATCACAATGAAAAAGGCTGGCACGGAAACGCCATCCTCTTCAGAGTGCCTCCGGTTGCCCAGGCTCTCATCCGCCTTGATGCATCCGGGCTCTGGTTCTGTCCCGACGACGGCTTGAGCAATAGCAGCGTTTCAAAACAACCGCGCATTGGCGGACGTTGCGCTGTTGCGGCGATCCTGCCGACGCAAGCGGGCGACGTTTGTGTTGCGTCGGTGCATCTTGAAAGCCTTGATGATCCCTCCATTCGGCTTGCCCAGATGGAGCGCCTGATCGCAGCGCTGGATGTCTTTGCCCCTTCTCTTCCCACTATCATCGCGGGGGATCTGAACACTGCTTTCACCCCTGAAAATGGTGCCGCACTGCAAGAGCCTCTTTTTAGGGCGGCGGAACGTCATGGCTACAGCTGGGAGAATAATGCTCAGGGCACAACAACCCGCTCAAGCCTTTTAACCTACAAGCCCCGGCCGCCATGCAAGCTGGACTGGTTCTGCACAAGAGGCTTTTCCTGCCACGGGGCGTATATCCTGCCCGCCGTCAATGACATTGGCAGCTCCCTCTCCGATCATGAAATCATCATGGGTCGATTTGAACGCGCCTAAAGCGCGAAGATACACTGATTACGGCAGCGCCCCGTTTCCCATCAATGTCCGGCGGACATGTCCTCAAACGCGATTGTCGTCAAAATCCTTGCGGAACTCTTTCACAACGCCAAAGAAGCGCCGCATCATGGCTTCCCCCATATCAAGGAAGCGTTCAAAGTCACTTGCCATTTCCTCATCTTCGTCAGCAGAGGGGGACGAAGGCCTTTTGCCTTCGCTTTCAGGGGCCACATCATTTTCGGACGGAGCCATTTCTGCTTGTTCGGAAGACTTTTCATGCGCGGCCTTGCCGGAGGATTGATCTTCAGATGCCTGACGCAGGGCGTCCTGTAGGCTTTCAATGCGTTTGGCCTGCAGCAAGCTGCGCTGCTCCAGCGTATCGAGACGTTGGGTCATATAGTCGACCTTGTCTTCAAGCAGAATATTCAGCCGACGCTGGGCATCAAGATCATTGGCGATGCGCCCCATCTCCGCGAGCAGTGGCGCGCGCCAGTTGCCCGCATCTTCAGAGACGACCGTCGGGGCCTCCGTCTCTTTGTCTGACGTCTGCTGTTGAGAAACATTTGGAGTGGCACTTTGCGCGTGCACCGGCGCGGATGGCACCACGCCACCAACGAGGCAGACAGCCCCCAATCCTGCAAAAACAGCGTTCCTTGAGAAAAGCGGGCAAGAGAAGGCATCACACATGAGCGTATCCTTTATCCGGAGCAGGCAATTTACGCAGGCCATGACATACGCGCCATGACACGCTCCCCATGGGCATCACTGGCAGCCACAGTCTTTTGGGCGTCAAACCATCAAGATACAGGAGTCAAACAACCTTTTGTGGCCCTCTGCATGGGCTTTTGACACAAAGCCGAATCTTCCCGCAAACCAACGGTCCGGGTGAATTTTATCAGATTAGGTGGGAAAATTGTGATGAAAATCAGATCGCGCCGTGCATCTGTTTTTCGCTCTTGCGCTTCTGAGACATCGATTGTCGGTAATTCTCTACCTCGCGATGCACATGCCGGGTAGGAAAGCCCACATGCTCGACCCGCCATTTGGTAAGGGCCGCAAAGGTTTTGACCGAAACATCCTGCTCTAGCAACAATCGGGTGAGAATACGGTTGGTTTCACTGGCCAGCAGATGCTCCATGGCATTGGTCGACAGGCCCGGGGCATCCTTCAGCAGCCAAATCACATCCTCCTTGCCTTCCTTGGAGATCAGGGTTTCCAGCAGATTGTCGAAGGTCAGTTCACCGAGATTGATTTTGACCAGCAGTTCATCGCGCGTCGGATCGTCGCTCAACTCGTCCGTTTGGAAAAGCCTTGCTTCCATATCGGCGACCAGCTGTTCAAGCGTGCCATCAAGGGTGGCGCGAGAGAGCGGATCTGGCAGGAACGGGCAGCCCTGTTCGGCATGGCGACGCATGCGTTGCTGGAAGACCTGATCAGCCAAACCACGAGCTGCCATGAGCGACTGGATTTCAAGAGAGGTCTGGCAAATGATGGCGCACAGCAAAAGGGCATTACTGGAGAAGTCACTGCCCAGATTGCGCAGCAATTCGCACACCACTTCATTTTGCCCGCGAGACATCAGAGCATCCACCACCGGCTCTGGCACCCGCTGGCGGCGAGCAATGGCGCGCAACACGCTTTCGCTACGCTCCCTTGCTGCCTGTAGCAATGTTTCCTGACTGAGCATGGGAGAATATTCATAAAGGGTCGTAACCAGCTCATCATTCTCGCCTGCAAGCTTTTCGGCGAGCGGCGTGGAGATATGCCTGGTGCGAGCCAGCAAGGTGATGATGTCACGACGCACGGAAAGGTCGATCTGGTCATACAGATCCAGCACGAGCGACGAGAATAGTTCCCGTTCGGCATCCGTCGGCTCGTGCCCTGTACGGCGCACATATTCAGCGGCCACCTTACGCACCAGCAAGGAGCGGGCCGAGGGGTCTTTTTCCCGAGCCAGAGACTGAAACTGATCGACGATATCGTCCGTCATGAATTCCCCAAAAAGCACGACTGCAGCCAAAGAGCATGCACCCTTTTTTGTTAAAGCACGAAGCTCAGACTTGCCCATTTCACCAATAACACAACGCGCAAGAAATGCGCGCAACTTGAGAATAGGATTAAATTCTTAAGGAGATCTCCATATTCAGTTAAATTGTTGTTACTCTTTGCCCTTTTTTCCGGTCTTCAGAATATTTCCAAGTCTTTGGCTCCGGTGTCCGGCGGGATCAGACATGGCGGATTTTCGCAATTTTTGGACATGGTTGTTTTTCTGCCATATTAGAGCATCATGATCTGGAGCCTGACTGAAAATCTTATTTTGGTTGCCATAAACTTGGCAATAATGTTTTAGAAATCGAGTTGACTGATCCGATGGAAATAAAGAACGACAAGGAAATCATCCAGCTTTCCCGACGCACGGTCTATCAGAACCGTTGGATGCAGGTGAATGAAGACAAGGTGCTTTTCCCCGCAGGCTTCGAAGGCATTTATGGTGTAGTCGAAAAACCTCCCTTTGCCATCATCATTCCCGTCCATTCCGACGGCCGCATCCAGATGGTTCAGCAATTTCGCTATCC
This sequence comes from Cohaesibacter marisflavi, assembly GCF_963665895.2. NCBI lineage: Bacteria > Pseudomonadati > Pseudomonadota > Alphaproteobacteria > Hyphomicrobiales > Cohaesibacteraceae > Cohaesibacter > Cohaesibacter marisflavi. The sequence goes on from NZ_OY762534.1 coordinate 2,806,255, forward strand.
CATCGGCCGGCGCTGCTGGGAGTTGCCACAAGGGACGTGGGAAGACACGCCTGATAGCGATCCGGAAACACTCGCGCGCGGAGAACTGGCCGAAGAAACAGGCTATCGCGCCGGACGCATGGAAAAGATCGGAGAAATGTTCCCCGCAGGCGGCCTTCTCAACCAACTGTGCCACATATTTCTGGCGCATGATTTGACAGAAGGCGCAACCAGCCGCGAAGCAACCGAAACCGACATGGAAACAGCTGCCTTCAGCATGGACGAGATAATGGCCATGTTCGAGAAAGGCGCCATGCCGGATGCCAATTCCATGGCCGCTCTGGGCTATTGGAAGTTGAAAGCTGGGCTTGGCGACTAAGCCAGTCCCTGCCTTGCTTGTGGCTAAAGGCGATTGAGGGCTTTTTTAGCCTTCCTTCTTTTCCTTTTCGCGCAGCATGCCGGAGACGACTTCCACCGTCCGTTCCAGATCGGCAATGGCCTGATCCACATCGGCCCTTTGTTGGCGCAGGATAGTGATATGCAGGCTGAAGCGATCCAGAGCAGAACGCAACTGAGGCACCTGTCCATCGCGCAGATCATACAGATCGAGCATTTCCTTGATTTCGGTCAGTGAAAAGCCGACCTTTTTACCCATCAAAACGAGCTTCAGGCGTGCCCGGTCTCGCCGGCTATACACCCTATTGACGCCGTCCCGGCGCGGATTAAGCAGGTTCTTGTCTTCATAAAAGCGCAAAGTGCGCAACGTAACACCAAATTCCTTGGCAAGATCCCCGATGGAATAGGAGAGCGGGCCAGACTGGTTGGTGGCCGCGCTGAGCACATCGTTGCCTTCGTCCTTGCCGGCCTCTGCAGCAGGTACGGGCGTTTTTTCCTCTTTCAAAACCGTCTCCCCAGACCGTTTGTTGGCAATGTGGTCTATTTCCATTGCCTGTCGTGAGCTTACCCGTGGGTAAACCACCCTGTATGCCGCCTGTCAACGCTCCCTTCGCATATACGCCCCTTGATTGAAGGGTGAGACACTAAACAACCAGCAGAAATCGGAAGAATATGGTGAGCAAATGATTAAAGCGGTCAGTATTTTTCGCAATACGCATCAGGATTAACGCGTTATTTACCCTAACTTATCACAGTACTCTGGGAAAAGACCGTTTTCGCGGGGCGTCGGGTGCCCGCATTGCGCAGCGGATGCCGAGAACCGCAAAGAGTTGAGCCAGTACTATGATTGATGACACATATCACACCGATCGCGATGTAGGCGAGTATATAGAAGGTCTTCGAGGTACGGATCGTAACAGAGGTGCGCATGACAGCCTCCGTGCAACCGCGCCCAAAGGTCGGCCTCGTCAGAATTCGGCTCTTCTGGATGCTATTGAGGATATCGAAGCCCAGCTTCATGCATTGGCGGGTGAAGCGGCTCAGTCCCCCGACATGCCCTTTGAACGCGAAGATACCCCACAAGACTATCGCGCCTCCCGTACCCGACGGGACACAAGAGGAGACTTTGGCTCGTCTCCCCGTCGCGGCAGAGCACGTGGTGTCCCCTCCACTCTGGATCAGGCCAATTATGGCAACGCTCTTGAACGCATTGAAGCCCAGTTGCAGCGTGTGGATCAGGCATTGGAAAGAAAAGGGGGCAGCCAGATGGCGCGGCCCCGTTCCAGCCTGCGGCCAGAGCGTACACCGGCGCGGTCAGCCTATTCTACGGGCACCGTCTCTGACCATCCTGTGGCCCGCGAACATATGCCCTCCTATCAGGACCGTCTATCTGCCCAGACAGGAACGACAGGCCCGTCTGTCTCTCTTGATTCGGCCATGCGCCAGATGCTCGATCGCAGCCAGACCCTCAATGAACAGATTGCGCGCCGGGCAGAGACCTCTGTTTCTGAAGTGGCACGCACAGCGCAGGATGCCTTGAGCGCAGCACAGGATTCGCAAGGCACCTATCGTGATGCCCTTGACAAGCTGGCCAAATTGCAAGCTCAGGACGACAGTCTCGCCATGCTGCGAGACGATGTAACGTCCCTGCGCAAGCTGATTGAAGAAGCCAATCTGACAGGAGCCTCCGATCAGGTTCTGCGCGAGATCGCCAGTCTCTCGGGTCGTATTGAACAATTGTCGACCGCCATTTCCGAAACCCGTGAAGATCCCGCCATTCTCGAGACAATGCGCGATGTGCGCGCCTTGCTTGACCGTTCCGCGCAGGATCCGTCCATCAACGCACAGTTCGACCGCATTCTGGCCAAGCTTGATGATATGGATGCCGGTGGGCATGAGGAAGACTTCGCCAAATTGTCCGAACAGATGGACCATTTGCGCGAAATTCTCGCCACGCAGCCCGATATGCAGCATCTTTCGAGCATCTCCGGTCAGATAAACGAATTGATCGAGCGGCTTGCCACGCTGGAGAATGACGTCAAGCGCGCCAACGCATCTGATCCGAATTTTGCGGAACAGAATGGCCTTGAGCAGCGCCTTTCCCAAATGCAGGCGCTGATCGAGCGGCTTGATCCGAATGACCGGTTGATCAATCTGGAGAACCAACTGTCTGCTCTTGCTGACCGCCTGGAGAATGGCTCCGACCACGCCAGCATTCACAAGCCCCTTGAGGCTCTTGCCCGTCAAGTGGAAAGCCTTGTGGAATTGACCGATCAGGGCACCCATCGCGATCAGCTCGATATTCTGGCCACATTGGCCGAACGGGTAACCAATCTGGACCAGTTTGTCCGCACGGAACAAGCCCCGGCCGTTTCTGAACGCCGCTTTGAGCAGGTGGAGCAAACGCTTGCGCGCATCGATGATATGCTCGCCAACAAGATGGAAAGCTCTGATCTGGGGGCACTCGAGCGCAGCCTGTCGCGTCTTGCCGACCGCATGGAAGCGCAGGAAGACATATTGCGCAGCGCACCGCAAACCGCTTCCGCAACAGATGGCTCGGCTCTTTCCAGCGGTGCGATTTCGCAGCTTGAACGCCAGATCATCGATCTTGCCCAGCGCCTTGACAATGCCAGTCAGGTTTCTGACGACCATCAGTTTTTCGAGATGCTGACGGAACGGCTGGATACGCTGGCCGCTGAATTTTCGCGCACACAAACTCGCTTTGACGCCGTTGATCGTATTGGCGAAGATATTCGCAAGCTCGCTGCGAACAGCAGCTCTGGTGCCTCTGGCGGCGCCAACGCTGCTCAGGTGGCCGAACAGGCCGCGATCAAGGCTCTCCAACAGGTTGGCCCGATTGCCGGAGGTAGCAGCGACGCCGCGCTTGAAGCCATTATTGATGGGCTCAAGGACGATCTGCACGGCTTGCGCCGTTTCGCAGAGACAAGCGAAACCTCGACCCAGCAAAGCCTTAATGGCGTCAGCTCCATGCTCAATGCAATTGTCGATCGTCTCGGCAAGCTCGAAGAGCAGGTGCGCGCAGAAGAACTGAAACCGCAGCAGGCTGCACTGCCTGACGCGCCGCTAGAGCCAATCGCAGAGCCTGCCTCTGAAGAGCCGAAAAGTCGCGGTCTCGGCAATATTCTGCGCCGCCGCAAGGCAAAGAGTGCGCCGGATGCAGCCGAGGCAGCCCCGCAAGGGCAACAGGGCCAGCCCCTCAGCGCCAGCGAGCTGCTGCAAAATCGTGGTAGACAACCTTCGCGCAGGCAACAGAGCGACGCCAGTGCAACGTCTGCGCCAACCCGCAGCCGCGCTGGTGCATCAGTTGGGCCGCAACAGGGAATGCCCGCCGCAGCCTCAGCCGGATCCTCCGCTCCGCAAGTTTCTTCTGGTGAAAGCAGACAGCCGGGTATTTACCTCTCAGGCAAGGCGGTCAGTGTTTCCAAGGCACAGACCGATAGCGCAACAGCGCGCCAGCCTGGCGAAAGCGCTCAGGCGCAGCCGCAGGTGACGGGCAACGTTGCCCTCAAGAATGCCGAGCAGGAAGCCCCTGCAGCCAAGCCGAGAACCGCCCGTATCGTGCAAGGCGCACCGGGCTCACAGGCAGCACAGAGCAGCCAGAGTGCCAGAAGCGGCTCTCAGCGCGATCAGGGGCAGTCCAAAGCCGACTTCATTGCAGCCGCTCGACGTGCAGCACAGGCCGCCGCACAGGAGAGCGCTCAGGTCGAAAAGGAACAGGGAGCAGGCGGAAGCTTCCTCTCCCGCTTCAAGGGCAGCAAAAAGCCTGCGACCGAGGTTGAAGCGCAGGCACCTGTAACGAACGAAGAAGACAAAGCCAAAGGCATGAGCCGCAAAGAGCGCCGGGCAGCCATCAAAGAAGCCGCACGCATGGCCAAGAAGATGCAGAAGGAGACCGCAAATGGCTCCGCTGATGCTGCGGCTATTGAGGAAAGCGCGGTTCATCTGCTTGAGAATGAAGAGGCCAGTAACAGTCTGTTCGCCAAACTGGGTCAGACCTTCTCGCGCCATAGTCGCCCGTTGCTCATGGCAGCGGCAGCCATTCTGCTCGCCATCACGACGATCCAGTTGGTGAAAAATCCGGATTCAAGCCTCTATGGCCTGTTCAATACCGATACGGCACAAACGCAATCCGATGACTCTGTACCAGGCTTTGGAGACAGTGGTGAGACCGTGGCCCCGGCTGGTTCGTCTGCACCGGCTCAAAGCACTCCAGACTTGCCGGAAGCTCCCGTTGCTTCCGAGCCGGCATCTGCGGGCCCGCAATCCAGCATCACGCCGTCCTCGGGCAGCGTTGCTCCGAGCATGAGTGATGAAGAGGCTACACGCGCGATTGCCTTCTCGCAGCCGACCCTAGCTCAGGACAAGCTGGCTGGTCCACGCGTCAGCAAGCCAGCCGCACAGCCTCTTTCTCATGATGCAGCCATGGCAAAAGCCAAGGCCATGCTCAATCAGCCAGGCAATCAGGGCATTGACCTGACGCCAACAAGTTCCATCCCCAAGGACACCAAACTTGGCAACTATGACGCCTTGCAAGAGCAAGCGAAGTCACAGCCGATGCCTCCGGTCGTCTCCGGCGGGGATGATAATCAGTCCAGCGCCAATCTGGGCAGCGATAGCGGCACTCAAGAGCAAACGCCGATCATGCAGGCTGCGACCAGTGGCAATGTACTGGCGCAGTTTGAGCTGGGCCGCCGCTTTACCGTGGGCGAAGGCGTAGAGGTTGATCTCAAGGAAGCAGCCAAATGGTTCGAAAAGGCCGCCAACCTCAACATGCCGCAGGCGCAATATAGTCTGGCCAATCTGTACGAGAAAGGCCATGGCGTCAAAAAAGACCTGCAAGTGGCGCGGCTTTGGTATCAACGCGCAGCTGATCAAGGCAATGTGAAGTCCATGCATAATCTGGCAGTGCTGTATGCCGAGGGTGGTCTGGGCAAGCCCGATTTCAAGCAGGCTGTCCAATGGTTCCTTAAGGCAGCTGACCATGGCCTCAAAGATAGCCAGTATAATCTCGCCATCCTGTTTGCCCGGGGCATGGGCGTCAAGCAAGACCTGCTGCAGAGCTACAAATGGTTTGCCATTGCAGCCAAGCAGGGCGACAAAGGCGCTGAAGCCAAACGCGACGAAATCCTGAGCGTGCTCAAGGGGCCACAGCAGAAGGCCGCCAAAGCGCTGGTTGCTGCCTGGGTTCCCAAAGTGGCCAAGGCCTCCGTGAACCAACTGTCCGCACTGCCGCCTGAATGGGTCGCCACAACGCCCGAGCAACTGGCCAAGGCCAACAAACGTCTCGGTGCAGACCCGAGAGTGATTGCCAAAGCCCAGTCAATGCTTGGCGCTCTTGGTTACAATGCCGGACCGGCAGATGGACAGATGGGCCCGCGCACGCGCACCGCGATCCGTAATTTCCAGGAAATTGCAGGATTGAAGGTTACGGGCGAAATCGATGCGCCTCTCCTTGAAGCGCTGGCACAGCGGGTCATCTGATCCGCTCTAGCGACGCCGCCGGCACTGCGGCATATGAGGAGACCAACTGGTCCTGACACGCATTCGCACCCCCATTGTGGCTGCGAATGCCTATAGCTGCGGCATGCCCTGATCCGCATGCCCGCCTCGCACGTATAGACCCTTATCGGGATAAACACCGAGCAAGCGCCTCAAACGCGACTCTTTCTGGCAAGGCAGTGCAATTTAACGTTATTTGCGAGATGTTTCGTTGACACCGGGGCGCTCTATATGGGATGCATGAAGACATGTATCTCGTGTTTGGAGCGACGTATGAACGGCGCTTTGAAACAGACCAAATCACAAATAGCCTATCGGGCCACACCTTGAGCGGGCAAGGCTTGAGGCAATTTGTTCTTGAGCATGCTGCCGCAGTCGTCAGGGAGTGATTTTCCTGACAAACGGCAGAACTGGCGGCTGGAAAACAGGAGTAGCGCGTGGAGCTCTACCTGCCTATCGCTGAAATGCCTGTCAACATCTTTGTCATCCTTGGCATGGGAGGCACGGTCGGGTTTCTCTCGGGCATTTTCGGGGTCGGTGGCGGCTTTCTGCTCACGCCCTTGCTCATCTTCTACGGTATTTCCCCTGCGGTTGCCGTTGCTTCGGTAACGGCCCAGATCACGGCTTCTTCCACGACCGGAGCACTGGCCTATCTCAGAACAGGCAATCTCGACCTCAAACTGGGAACGGTGCTCTTTTCCGCCGGCATAACGGGATCGACAGCCGGGGTCTTTGTGTTCAAGCAGCTGCGTGAACTTGGGCAGCTGGACCTGATCATTTCTGTCTCTTACGTGACCTTTCTTGGTGCCGTGGGCACCCTTATGGTCATGGAAAGTGTGCGCGCCATCGTCAAGGCCCGCAAAGGCATCGTCACGACACGCAAACCGGGCCAGCATAACTGGATTCACGGGCTACCGCTCAAGATGCGCTTCAAGAAGTCCAAAATCTATGTCAGCATCCTGCCGGTGATTGCCATTGGCGGCAGCATCGGCTTTCTGGGAACCGTTCTGGGTATCGGCGGCGGCTTCATGCTGGTGCCAGCCCTGATCTATCTGCTGCGCGTGCCCACCGCCGTTGTGATCGGCACATCGCTCTACCAGATTCTGGTGACGATGGGCGTTGCTACCATTCTGCATGCCACGACCAACCATTCCGTCGATATCGTGCTGGCTCTCATTCTGATGGTTGGCGGCACCATTGGCGCCCAGTTTGGCGCCCAGATCGGCCAGAAGATGAAGGGCGAACAATTGCGTGCCCTATTGGGCATTCTCGTGCTCATGGTTGGTATGCGCTTCGCTGTGGATCTCATCCTCGAACCGACGGACCATTACAGCACCGAGGTGATGGAGGTGAGCAGATGATCCTGTCGCGCCTCTCAAGAGCGATCTTCGGGGCCAGATTGCTGCTCTGGCTTGGCGTATGCATGGGAGGAACCATAAGCGCCGCCCATAGTGAACGCATCGTGGCTGATCTTTCCGAGCGGGTCATCAAGATCTCTTCCAATTTCACCGGATCGGACATCGTAATCTTCGGAACGATTGAGCGTGATCGGGCAACGGTGTCCCGCGGCGAACCCTATGATCTGGTTGTTGTCGTAAGAGGCTGGGACCAGACGCTGGTCTCCCGTCGCAAGGCGCGCACCTTTGGCATCTGGATCAATCAGGACCGCAGGCTCTATAGCAATGCGCCCAATTTCTATGCCATGTCGACAACGCGAAAGCTGGTTGATATCGCCCATCCTTCGCTGTTGGCCAAATTGCAGATCGGCACACGTTACCTGTTGTTGCCCCCGACCTTCAAGCCGCAGGACAGATTTGCGACCTACGACCCGTTCCGCGTGGCTGCCTTGAGGCAAATGCGGGAAAAAGGGCTTTATACGGACGATCCGTCCTCGGTTACATTTCTCAGCAAATCCCTTTTCCGCAGCACGATCCCCATTCCTTCCAACGTGGAGGTGGGAGAATATGAAGTGACGGTTCATCTGCTGCGTGGCGGCGCATTGCTGCATTCGTCAACGCAAAAGCTGCATGTCGCCAAAACGGGCTTTGAGCAACACGCCTTCACGCTGGCGCGGGATCATGAATTCTTCTACGGTCTGGCCTGTGTGTTGATCGCTCTATTCACCGGCTGGCTCACCGGAGTGGTCTTCCGCAAGAACTGATCTTTCGCTCTTTCGGCCTTTAGAGCTCTTTTGTCGCCGCCAGCGCTAGCGCCTGCGTCTTGAAGAGGATCTGGGTACAGAGATGCTTGCGCCATGCATCGCAAGGGTCTGGCGGCCGATGACTAGCAATTTGGCATCCTCGGACATATAAGGCGCGAAGGCTTCTTCACACAGCTCCAAACCACCGGTATAACTGCCATAGGCGGGCATGATGATGCGATCCTTGGCCAGCACGAAACATTTGCGACGCAAGGTGCGGCCACGCCCGGGAATTCTGGCCACCGGATGCAGATGGCCGCAAATCTCCAGACAGGGCATATCCGGTTGCCCTGACACCTCAAGACCGGCACTCTCTCCGGGTTCATGGCAAAGGATGACGGCGCGTCCAGCACCCTCCATCTGCCGGATATCGCAAATCTCCCCTCCCAGATCGATAGAACTGAACGGATCATGGTTGCCGGTCAGCCAAATCCATTGATGCGCAGAGGTCAATGCCTGCAACCGATCGGCAACGCTGGTAGGCAACCGTTTGGGGCCATCAACATCATGGAAAGAGTCCCCAAGGCAGATGACGGTCTCAGGCTTGAAATGGGCAATATCGAGCGCCAACAGGGCCAGTGTACGTTGGCTGTCATAAGGGGGCAGGAACTGTCCGAGCCTCGCAAAGGAAGACCCCTTTTCCAGATGCAGATCGGCGACGAGCAGGGTTTTCTGATCAGGCCAGTAAAGCGCGCCGGAAAGGCTGGCAACAAAGGCTTCACCGGCATGAGAGAAGGCATATTCGACTGGGCTGGCAGGCTCAGGAGCGGCCGGCGTCGGGGTTTCACCGTCCGGCTGTCGCTCTTCAAAGCCCTCGGGCAAGCTTGATGAAAGGGAGCATTGCTGCAGACGTTTTTGCCACCCCATGATACGGGCCTCCTGATGCGCGTTGGCTCACTCAATCCGGGACATCACAGCCCCATTTCCTCGGCCGCTTCGAGCAGCATTTCGTCCTCCGCCTCACCATAGATGGGCTCTCTGCCGATTTCCAGCAACACCGGAATAGCAAGCGGGGACGGACTGTCCAGAGGCGCGTGGACGATTCGGCCCTTGATGCGCTGGAGCATAGCCCCAAGGCGGGCAATATCCAACAGACCACTGGCTGCATCATCCCATGTGGCTTTCAGCAACAGGTGATCAGGCTCGTGATCCTTGAGCACATTATAGATGAGATCAGAGGACATGGTGATCTGGCGACCGGATTTTTCCATTCCCGGATGCCGCCGCTCGATCATGCCGGAAATGACGGCGCAATTGCGAAAGGTGCGCTTGAGCATGGCGGATTCGGACAGCCAGCTTTCCAGATCATCCCCGAGCATGTCTTCGTCAAAGAGCTGCGCAAAACTCCAGCCAAGCTCCTCTTCCAACTTGGCCAGATCCCTCAGGCCCCAGATCATCAGGGCATAATCAGAGGCCACAAAGCCAAGGGGCCGCGCCCCTGCCCTTTCCAGACGGCGCGTCAGCAGCATGCCCAGCGTCTGCAGCGCGAGGCGTCCCTCGAAGGCATAGAGTGTGAGATAGAATTTGCCCGATCGCGGGAAGGTCTCGATCAGCATCTGATCGGCAGAGGGAATGATCGAATGCTGCTTTTGCAGCGCCAGCCAATGCTGGACCTGCTCGGGTAATCTTGACCAGCTCTCAGGATCGGCCAACATGGCCCTGACGCGCGAAGCCAGATAGGTCGAGAGGGGAAACTTGCCGCCATTATAGGCTGGCACCTTTGGCTCACGATGCTGGGTTCTTGTTACCAGCGCAGAATTCTCGTCCAACCGCTCAAAGCGCAAGACCTGACCGGCAAAGAGAAAACTGTCCCCCGGCGCAAGCCCCTCAATGAACCCCTCTTCCACTTCCCCCAGCACGCACCCAAAGCGCCCCAGCCGCTTCTGCTCGCCGCTGCCGCCCTTCCATGAGGTAAGACGCACCTTGATCATCGCTTCCTCGACGATGGTGCCGATATTGAGCCGATATTGCTGCGCCCGCTTGGGGTGGGAGAGGCGCCAAAGGATTTGACCTGTCTCCTTGTCCTTCATGGGTTTGAGCTTGGCAAATTGCTCATAAGCCCGCATGGCATAGCCACCCGTTGCGACGAAATCGATAGCCTGCTCAAACAGCTCCCCCGGCAGGGCCCGATAGGGATAGGAGGCGGTAACCTCACGATAGAGATCGAGCGGGTTAAAGGGACCGGCACAGGCGCGGCCCAGAATATGCTGGGCAAGCACATCAAGCCCGCCCTTGCGCACCGGTGGCGTGTCCTGATCGCCAATATAGTTGGCGTCAAGTGCTGCACGGCATTCCAGAAGCTCGAAGCAGTTGGAAGGCACGAGAATGGCTTTGGAAGGCTCATCAAGGCGATGGTTTGCCCGTCCGATGCGCTGGGCCAGGCGGCTAGCGCCTTTCGGCGCGCCGATATTGATCACCAGATCCACATCGCCCCAGTCGATACCCAGATCAAGGGTCGAGGTACAGACCACAGCCCTCAGGCTGCCCGCCGCCATGGCCGCTTCCACCTTGCGGCGCTGGCTTACATCCAGCGAGCCATGATGAAGGGCAATGGGCAGGGTATCCTCATTGATGGTCCAGAGGGACTGGAACAGGAATTCAGCCTGCGAGCGGGTATTCACAAACAGCAATGTGGTCTTGTGAGCCTTAATCAGGACATAGAGATCGGGCAGAGAATAGCGGGCACTATGGCCAGCCCACGGGATCGGTTCTTCAGATTCCAGAACCTCGATATCCGGGCTTGTGCCTCCTTTCAACTGGATGATCTGTGGTTCGCGCTGCGGTTTCCCTTCAGCATGGGGCACCAACCAATGCCCGAGCTCCAGCGGATCGGCCACCGTCGCCGAGAGGCCCACAGGGCGAGCATCCGGCGCAAGGCTGCGCAGACGGGACAAACCAAGGCTCAGTAGCTCCCCCCTTTTGGAGGTGACCAGAGCATGCAGCTCGTCCAGCACGATGGTCTTGAGAGAGGCAAACAGGGTTTCGGCCTCCCGTGAGGCCAGCAGCAGCGCCAATTGCTCCGGCGTTGTCAGCAGAAAATTTGGCGGACGCTGTTTTTGTCTCTGGCGTTTGTGAGCAGGCGTGTCGCCGGTGCGGGTTTCGACCGTTATATCGAGCCCCATCTCGGCAATGGGCGTTTCCAGATTGCGCGCAATATCCACCGCCAGAGCCTTGAGGGGAGAGATATAGAGGGTGTGTAACTGTTCGTGCCAGCGCTCATCTCCCCCTTCGCGCCGATCCCTTTCCAGCTCGATCAACGAGGGCAGAAAGCCGGACAGCGTCTTGCCTGCGCCTGTGGGCGCGATGAGCAGGGTCGGCTGCCCCTCTACCTGCGCCATCAACATCGCTCTTTGATGCGGACGCAATTGCCAGCCCTTGTTCTTGAGCCAATCATCAAAGACGGCAGGAAGAAGCGGGCTGTCTTTATCGTCGAAAGAAAAGGCAAAGCGCGTCACCAACCGCCCTGCAGGATTGGAGAGTCGGTCGTCGTCTGGATGTTTGGAGATTTCTGGGTTGGGTGGCATCTCAATCATATAAAGACTATGGGACAGAGGCCGGGCGTTGTCTATCCGTTTGCTTTACGCGACATGTCCCGGAGTACCCTGTTCATCACTAAACATGACATCCTGTTCGAAAGCAGGCACGGTCTCCAGATGGTTTCGCAGAAGATGGACCCGATTGCGCCCGGCGGCCTTGGCCAGATAGAGCCCTTTGTCTGCGCGCTCGACCATGGCTTCCAGACTATCGCCCTCATGCGTCCATTCTGTCACACCGGCGCTGATGGTCAGGCACATGGCCCTGTCTTTCCAGATGAATGGCGTCTTGGCGATCTTCTCACGCAAGCGTTCCCCCCAGATGGTCGCACCCTGGGCGTTGGCATTGGGCAAGATGATCGCAAACTCTTCCCCGCCCCAACGGGCAACCACATCGCCATCGCGGCAGATCTGGCGCAAAAGGTCCGACAGATGCCTGAGGGCCATATCGCCAGCGGAATGCCCGCGCGTGTCATTGATTGTCTTGAAATGATCGACATCGAACATGATCATGGACAAGGAAGACATGTCGCGTTCAGCTTTCATGGCAAGATTTCGCCCCCTGCGCAGGAAACCGGCTCGGTTGACCAGTCGGGTCAAATCATCCCGCTCGGCAATCTCCCAGAGATATTCGTTTTTGGTATGCACAGCAGAAAAGCCACGAATGAGCAGAAAACTGGACGCAAAAACCAGAGAGAATGGCAGGATGTAAGACAAGAATTTGACCAGAGGCTCAATGGGCGAGCCAACAAACACCAAAATGAAATGCGTGCTGAACAAGGAGAGCAGACTGCAAACGGCAGCAAACAGTCCAGCGACAAGCAACATGTGGCGTGTGGTTTTGATCCTTCCAAGATAGCGGCAAAAGCTATCCAGATACTCTTCACTCATCATTGTGCCCAGTGCCCCTGCTCTTCAGCGCGCTCCAAAGATGCGGAACGATCTCATGCTGATGTCTGTGCTCAGCCTTATGACTCTTGAGAGAGGAAATTACACCCGTATAGCGGTAGTTTGTACGCATATATACGCCCTCTTATCGCCCGAATTCAAGCTATATGCTTAATCAAAGGTTGATGCCACCTTCCAAGTTGACTACATGCTCATTTATGATGTCCTTGCGGGAACGGATACCCTTGGAAGAATTGTCAATCATGCCGGTTTCAGAATACAGGGAGAAACATTGTGACCGATTCGAAACTTTCGCGCTTTTTCGGCGGCTCGCCCGGCCCTGTGATCTTACGGTTGATCGGCCTTTCCGTCGTGGTCGGCATTGTGCTCAGCGCACTCAACCTCCATCCTCGGCAGGTGCTTACGTATCTTACGAGTCTTGTACAGCATATTTATTATATGGGCTTTGATGCAGTGCATTGGGCGGTGGAATATTTCCTGCTTGGCGCGCTGATCGTCTTCCCTATCTGGTTGATCATGCGCCTTCTCAAGGTTGGCCGCCGGGACGACTGACAAGCCCCTTTGCCTCCCCTCTTGTCGTTCCACTTGGCAAACCTTTCCAAGACATTACATATGTTTAAGATGACATGACAAGGTGGCTGAGCAATACTCAACTCAACAGCAATGATCCTGAAACACAGGAAGCTGACTGATCTTTCAGGCAGCGTTTCGGGATTGAATGAGAGGTGGTTTCTCCGGTCAAACCAACTCTCTAGCCAGAGTGCCTGTCTCCGGTCCGTCCCCAGTACCTTTTATTGGTAGTACCTGAGATTTGACACTGCAAATCAACCGTCGCGCGAATGGTCCCCGTGCGGCGGTTGATTGTTTTTATGGCCTTGCCCAATGCCTTCCGTGTCAGATCCAATCCTTCAGTCGTCTTCTTTTTCTTCTGTTTGCGTCCGGCGTGGCCTCTTCCTGCTGACGCAAGGGGTATCTTTGCGCTTTCCTTGCTTGGCGAGCGATGCTAGAGGAAGAAGGCTCCGAGCTACGCCTGACGTAGTCCCTTCCTATCTCTTCCGGTCATTCCGGCCTCACTGGATTGCTTTCAATGGACATTGCGCCTTCAGAGAACAAGCGCTCTTTTTCCGTCACCCATAAGCTGGTTCTGGGGATTGCTGTGCCCATGACCCTTGGGCTTATCACGGTGCCTTTGGTGGGGATCGTCGACATGGCGGTCATCGGACAATTGGGGAGCGCTTCCCTGATGGGCGGCATCGCCATCGGCTCATCGCTGTTTGACATCGTGGCCTCCTCGTTCAATTTTCTGCGCATGGGAACCACAGGGCTCACCGCGCAGGCGCTCGGAGCAGGAGACACGATCTCCCAGCGAGCCGTCGCCTATCGCGCTTTGATGATTGCACTCTTGCTTGGCCTGATGACGATTGTCATTGGCCCATTGGTCACCCCTTGGGCGCTGGCGGCAATGGGCGGATCTGACGCGGTGAATGAAGCGGCGCAAACCTATCTGCTCATCCGGCTTTTTGCGATGCCCTTCAGCTTGGGCAACTTTGCCATTTTCGGCTGGCTTTTCGGCCTCGGCAAATCACGCAAGGGGATGGCCTTGCTGATCCTTCAAAACAGCATCAATGTCATTTTGACGGTCTGGTTCGTGCTCGGGCTTGATCTGGGTGTTGCCGGAGCGGCCTTTGGCTCGGTTGCCGCAGAGGCTGTGGCAACGTTTGTCGGGCTTGGCATCATGGCCCACCATCTGCGGGCCGATTGGCGGGTGCCACTGCCAAGGCTTTTCCATAAAGAAGCCTTTGCCCGTTTTCTGGCGGTGAACAGCGACATCTTCATTCGATCCATGGTGATGCTGTTTACTTTCACCCTATTCACTGCGTTGAGCGCCCGCCAGACCGACGCAATTCTGGCCGCCAACGAACTGCTGATGAAATTCTTCATGTTCGGCGGCTTCTTTCTGGATGGCATCGCCACGGCCGCCGAACAGCTGGGTGGGCGGGCCATCGGTGCTCGTTATCGTCCGGCCTTCGAGCGCACCGTCAAGCTGACCCTCGTCTGGGGATTGGGCCTTGGCATCGGCCTCAGCCTGATCATGCTACTGCTTGGCCCAATGATCATCGATGCGCTGACCACGGCGCCTGCCGTGCGCGAGTTGGCAAGGGTCTATCTATTCTGGGCTGCCCTCACGCCCTTCATTGCAACTTTTGCCTTCCAGTTGGATGGCATCTATGTCGGCGCGACATGGTCGTCGACCATGCGCAATGTGTCCATTCTTGCCACCAGCGTTTTCTTCGTTGTGCAATATGTGGCAATGCCCCATCTGGGCAATCACGGGCTGTGGCTGGGACTTATGTGCTTTCTGGCGGCGCGCGGTATCAGCCTTGGTCTGATGCTACCCCGGCGGATGGCGCGCACCTTTTCTTGAAAATGAGGCGCCCTTAAGCACCGTCCTGATACGAAAACGGGGCCGCACTCCATGCGCCCCCTTTTGGTTTGGCTCATTTCTTTGCGGCTTCAGGCTACGGCCCCTCAAAAGGAGGGGCACCCTGGCAAGCTTAGAGAATCTCAAGCACGGCTTCTGGCGGACGGCCCAGACGCGCCTTGCCATTCTTGATCACAACCGGGCGTTCGATTAGCTTGGGATTGTCCGCCATCGCCTTGATCAGCGTTTCATCATCGGCCACATCGGCAAGGCCCAGCTCCTTGTAGAGCGCCTCCTTGGTGCGCATCAGCGCACGCGGTTCAATGCCCAAGAGCTCCAGAATGTCCCGAATTTCCTCGATGCTTGGCGCATCTTCGAGGTATTTGCGAATGGTTGGCTGTTCGCCTTTTTCTTCGATGAGAGACAGAGTCTCACGCGATTTCGAGCAGCGCGGATTGTGCCAGATGGTTGTGCTCATGATTATTCCCCTAATCTTCAGGCCAACGGATGCTTGGCCCAGTCATCGCAGCTTTCGCCGCGGATTTGATCCAGATGTGAAACACCACGTTCGGCAAGGATGGCCGACATTTCCATCACCATAAGGCTGACCATGGAAACACCGCCATAGACCATGGAGGTGTAGAATTGCACAAGATTGGCACCAGCCCGGATCTTCTCGATAGCGGAGATGGCGTCCGTGATGCCGCCAACGCCCACCAGAGGCATGGTCGGCCCGACGCGCTTGCGGGTTTTGGCCAATGCGATGGTCGACTTGTCAAACAGCGGTTTACCGGATAGCCCACCGGCTTCTGACAATTGCTTCTGGCAGGCGAGATGATTGGGTCGGTCGAGGGTGGTGTTGGAAACCACCATGCCATCAACGCCACGGGCGACAGCCACCGCGCAAATATCATCAAGGCCGAATTCATCCACATCCGGCGCGATCTTCAGCAGAACCGGAACCGAGCGGCCGACCCATTTGGTCTGGGTGTTGCGTTCTTCCAGAACGCGGGCCAGCAGAGTGTCCAGCGCTTCCCGCGCCTGCAAGTCGCGCAACCCCGGCGTGTTGGGCGAAGAAATATTGATTGTGAAGAAAGACGCCAGATCCGCAAAGGCGGCGATGCCCTTCACATAATCCTGCATACGATCCTTGCTGTCCTTGTTGGCGCCCACATTCACACCGATAATGCCATTTTTGGCCTTGCGCGCAGCCAATCGCGCATGGGCTGCAGCATGCCCCTCATTATTGAAGCCCATGCGATTGATGACCGCATCGTCCTCGATCAGACGAAAGAGACGCGGCTTGGGATTTCCTCCTTGCGGGAGCGGCGTGATGGTGCCGATTTCCGTTGCACCAAAACCGAGAGCGAGGGTTGCATCAGGTACCTCGGCATTTTTGTCAAACCCAGCAGCCATCCCCAACGGGTTGGGAAATTCCAGATCCCAAAGCTTGATTTTCAGCGCAGGGTCGTCCGGCAATCTGGGGCCACGCACGAGCCCTGTCTTGAGCAACTGAATGCTTATCTTGTGAGCCAGCTCGGGGTTCAGGGTGAAGAGGGCCTTGCGCGCCAGCGTATCGAGAAAGGGGTTAGACATGGTCGTTTGCTCTTGTTCTATTCTTCTTGCAACTGTGGGAAGCGATGATGTCCGTCAGGCGTCATGGGCAAAACGCTCTCTTCGCTTACGGCCTCCAGGGGCATGGAGTGATATAGATGCGGGAACAGGGCGCCACCACGCGAAGGTTCCCATGTCACCGGACCGGCACAGCGCTCCAGCTTCTCAACGGAAACACCAAGCAGCAGAAGATCATCAATGCCCTTGAAATGCTTTCTGGCAGTCTCTTCCACCTGCTCTGCGGTCGAAAAATGAATGAAGCCATCGGCCAGGTCGACAGGCGCCCCTTCGAAGACACCCTTGGCCTTTGCCTCGTTCCATTGGTCTTTGGTAACCAGTTTATAGATCCGTTTTGCCATAGGGCAACATGCTCCGAGAAAGGTCGTCCGCTCCGCTCGCCACCGCCTCGCGCCCCTTATTGCTGGCAGATATCTGAAGGCGAACTCGTCGGATTTCTAATAGCAGCCGGTCGCCCAGGTTGAAAGTGGCAAAATCCCGTCGCTCGCAGCTATGCGAAAAAGGCTTAACGGCATTCTGTCTGGATGCGGGATTGTCAACAACAGATCCGATTACCTTGTGCAAAACACAACTATTGATTGTATTAATTATTTTTCCCCCTATGGTTTAAGCATTCATATGAGTTTATTGAGAATCACCAATGCTATCTCACAAACGCCTATGGCAAGCCATAGATGCGCTAGCGGCCAGGGAGGGGGTATCAACCACCTCCCTGGCTCGTATGGCGGGGTTGGATGCCAGCATATTCAACCGCTCCAAGCGGTTCCAGCCCAATGGGCGTCCCCGCTGGCCATCCACAGAGTCGATCGCCCGCATTCTGTATGCAACACAGGTGTCAGTGGAATCCTTTTTCGTGGAATTGCTCGGCGAGCGACGGTGTGTCGTCTGGTCCTATCAGAACATCCTTGATCAAACCGCGGCAGCGGAGATCCCTGTTCTTAATCATGCCGTTCCCCTTCCTTCCCAATTTTGTTGGGGTGACAGCGCTCACATGCGCCATACTCCCTCCCTTGATAGGATCTCCTCCCTGCAAGGAGATCCCCCGCAAACAGCCCCAGAAAATGTGGCGTTATCACCAGATGAGCGGGTCTTCCTGTTCAAAGTCGAGGACGACCGCTTCACTCCTTTCTACAAGGAGGGAGCATCCCTTCTGCTGGGCCTTTGTTGTCCGATTACAGAGGGAGATCGCGTGGTCTTCTTCTGTTGTGACGAACAGGAAAGCAGTATCATCGTGGGTGATATATCTGCCGATCATGACGGGGCATTTTATCTCGCCCCTCTGGACCAAGCCCAATCTGCGCTGCCAGTGACAGACGACAATAAGGTACGCTTGGCCAAAATCCTTTGGGCCAGCCAATGACTCCCAGCAGGGTTTGAGCATGCGTGGCAAGGGAAAAGACCCTTGTCAGAACTGCTGCCTTTAATTCTCTGTTTTTGAGGTTATATTCTCCCCATGTCTGCGTTCGAGGCTCTCCTTTGCAGGCGCGGCAACAAGCCGAGTTAAAACCAGGGTGTTGAGTATAGTCAGGTCATGGGCAGAAAAAGGCGAACAATTGGCACACCGGCGGACGATCACTATGCCGCTCGGCAACCGGCTCCCGAGCGTTCATGGCTGGACAGGCTTCTGGGCAATGTCATGCTGGTCGGCTCAGCCTTTGCGTTGACGGCTCTGGTCTTTTATCTTTTCTGGTATTGGCAGGGCTCCCCTTCCGCGCCGCAGGATGCCTATCTCTCAACGCAAGAGCGCAAGAAGGCAGACGAACAAAGCGCGTCCGAGACCGCGAAGAGACCCCAAACCGGACAGCAACAGACCGCCCCGCCCCGTGACGCCAAGTCTGACGATGAAGCCTCATCCAACATGCAAGTGTTGTTGCAGGGACCGCAGGCCGGCAAGCTTGTGGCTCCACCCAAGCGCAATGTGACACCGGGCTTTGCGCTTTCCCCTTATTATCAGGCCGCTCCCCTCGAGCGCGAGCAAGGCATGCCTCTTCCGCCCGAGCCAGAACCGGAACCTCTGCCGGAGATTTTCCGACGGGTTGCCGTGCAAGCGCCCACCAAGCTCACCTTGATGGTCAGCAAATATCGCGAGGTGGATGTCAATCTCGCCCATCTTCAGGCTTCCGATAGCGCGAAAGAATGCTGGATGGCTGGCAGGGCGGCCAAATGCGACAAGCTGGGTGCCACGGCGCTCAAACGCTTCATCCGCGCCCGCTCTGTACGCTGTGACTGGATCGGGGCAGACGGGGCCACCAATGACGAGAAAGCCAAAGAGGGGTCGGATAGCGCGACCTGCTATCTGGGGCCGGGCATCAAGCAGTTCAAGGCAGGGGAGCCGCCGGTCAATGTGACCGACCTGGCCAGCTATATTGTGCGCCTTGGTTGGGCCATACCCGAAGAGGGCTATTATCAGGACGAATATTTTGAAGCCAAACAGGCCAAGCGCGGCCTGTTCGCCACCAAGGCCACCGCAAGCGGCAGCGACATCATGGCGAGGCAGAAGGAAGCCGACGCGCTTTCTTCCTCGCTTAATGCCCAGTCACAGGATATCGGGCCGATTACCGCGCCGGATCTGTTGGCCGGAGCCAATGCCGGTGCGCTGTCCATCATGACGCCCCCTTCCGAGCCGGAAGAGGAAAAGGAGTTGCCGCTCCCGCCCGGCTTTGAAATGCGCTAATTCTGCGTTGTGGGAGCTAGCCAGCAGTCATGATGCGCCCAATAGGCAAGGCGCTATTTTCTGGCCAGTTGCGGGGTCAGCAGAAATGAGAGATCCGCATTCTGAGCGCAGGCGGTATCCAGCTTTTCAGGCTCGGTGCCAGCAAGGAACGCACCCGCCAGCGTTCGGGCGCACGGATTGACGCTAAGCACATCATGGCCACCAAACGGCAAAGTCACCCATGAGGCGTCGGTGAAGAATGGCAAGCTGTCTGCGACGGCATCCGGATAAACGATGGTGTCGAACGCACCATTCAGAATGAGCGTTGGGCGCGCCGTTTTGCTCGCCTTGTCCCATCCTTTTTCAAGTTTTACCGTGTGAGATGTCACCTCCGCGATGCGGTCACAGGCCTTGCGGTAAAATCGCATGGTCAGAGGTTGCTGAAAATCGATCTCCGACTGGTCGGCAAGCGGTGCAATCTCTTCGGCGCAAGCAACCGCGAAATGCATCAACAGGCTGATGCGCTTCATGGATTGAGGCAACGGATCAGGTGGCGTCCAGATGGCATCCTCCGCCAGAGCCTTGTCGACGCTGGTCACTGTGGCGGCAATATCAGCAGGAACGAGCGCGGCCTTGTTGCGCGCTAGAAGGGCGTTGAGCCTGTTCTGATAGAAATAGGGCTGAGCTTCTGCTGGGTAAACCGCATCTTCAGCCAGCTTCACCTTGCGCATGGCAAAGGGAAGGCGCTGATAGTCCCAATAGAGATCTGGAAAGGCATTCCGGCAGTCATCATCTTCGTTACATGCGTCGATGAGATCGTCTATTTTTCCTTCCGGCTTCCAGTCAAACAGGCGGGTTGCCAGAAAGAGCGGACCGTTGAAGAGGATACGGTCAATGCCCTCATTATCCCGACGCACCAGCCCTTGTGCTACCCGCGCGCCATAGGAGCTGGCGATGATGGCCCATTTGCCTATTCTGAGCGCATAGCGCAGGGCTCGATAATCCTCGACAGCAAAGGCCGTGCGATAATCGGAAAGCCGCACTCCGTCGGCATCTGCGGTTTTGACGCAGGCAACCAGTGCATCAACATCGATGGCTTCTCCCTCGCCCAGCGCCTCAGGGCACAGCATATCTTCAGCCAGAGGACCGGTGCCGCGCTGATCCATAAGAATGATCTCACGGTCCTCACGCAGATATTGGAGATTCTTGACGATGTTTTTCTGAAGGGTGATGGCCGATTGCCCCGGCCCGCCAGCCAATATGAGCAGCGGCGGCTTGCTCGCCTCCGGCCCCAACGGGGCAAAGCGCATGACCGGCAATTCCATGGGGCGATTGGCTATGTCATTCCAGTCAGACGGCACATGGAAGAGGAAGCAGACCACGTCCTGCCCTTCAGAGGCCTCGGCGGGACAATCAATGGGTTCAAGCGGCACATGGCTGTCTTCAGCCAGTGCTTCAGGCACCCCAGTCGGGAGGGCATAACTGCTGGCGTAAGCCAGCACAGCCCACACAGCCATAAGAAAAACCGGCAGAAGAAGGCGTCTCTGTCTCTTGCTGCCGGTTTTCATCTATTTGGCTCCCGATCACGGTGAATGAGGGCTGATTACACGTTCAGCAATTCGCCCTTCAAACCTTTTTCAATCAGGGCGATGGTATTCTCAACCCCGTAAAGGGCGATGAAGGAGCCAAAGCGCGGGCCCTGATCCTGCCCCAGCAGAACCTGATAGAGCGCCTTGAACCAGTCGCGCAAATTGCCAAACTCGTAGGAATTGCCCACCGCGAAGACTTCCGTCTGCAACTCTTCGGCGTCGGTTACATCGGTCATGCCGGCAAGGCGGGTTGCCAGATCCTGCATGGCGGTTGCTTCCATCTCGGTTGCTGCGCGGAACACCTTCTTGGGTTTGACGAAATCCTCGAAATAGCGGATGGCATAGCCGACCAGTTCATCCAGTTTTGGATGGGTTTCGGCGTTGGCGCCGGGCACATAGCGCGAGATGAAGCCCCACAGGACATCCTTGTCCTGAGCGTTGGCTGCGCTAACCAGATTGAGCAACAGAGCAAAGCTGATGGGCATATTGGCTTTTGGCGGATTGCCAGAGTGAATATGCCATGTCGGGTTGTTGAGCTGCTTGGGCAGATCTTCCTTTTCGATATTGCCAAGGAAGGTGAAATACTCGTCCACCGCCTTCGGGATCACATCGAAATAGAGCTTCTTGGCCGTCTTGGGCTTCTGATACATATAAAGCGACAGGCTTTCCGGCGAGGCATAGGTCAGCCATTCCTCAATGGTGAGGCCATTGCCCTTGGATTTGGAAATCTTGGCGCCCTCATCGTCAAGGAACAGCTCGTAGGACAGGCTTTCCGGCTGCGGCTTGCCAAGGGCGCGGCAAATCTTGGTGGAGAGCTTGACGCTGTCGATCAGATCCTTGCCGCTCATTTCATAGGCAACATCAAGGGCTGCCCAGCGCATGGCCCAGTCGGCCTTCCACTGGCATTTGACGGCACCACCGGTGACCGGCACTTCCACTTTCTCATTGGTTTCCGGGTCCACATAGACCACGGTGCCCTTGGAGACATTCCGCTCAATCATTGGCACTTGCAGCACCTTGCCGGTGCGCGGGCAAACCGGCAGGAAGGGCGAATAGGTCGCCTGACGTTCCTTGCCCAGCGTCGGCAGGATAATGTCCATGACCTTGTCATAGACGTCCAGCATTTTCAAAAGGGTCTCATCGAACCGGCCGGAGGTATAATAGTCGGTCGAGGACGCGAACTCATAGTCGAAGCCGAACTGATCAAGGAAATTGCACAGACGGGCATTGTTATGCTGGGCGAAGCCTTCATGAGTGCCGAATGGATCTGGCACTTGCGTAAGCGGCAGGCCCAAATGCTGGGCCAGCATCTCCTGATTGGGCAGATTGGTCGGCACCTTGCGGAAACCGTCCATATCATCAGAGAAGCACAGCATACGGGTCTTCACTTCATCCTTGGTGAGGGCGCGGAAGGCCGTACGGACCATGGACGTGCGAGCCACTTCACCGAAGGTGCCAATATGGGGCAGACCAGAAGGGCCGTAGCCGGTTTCGAACAGCACCTCATCGGGCATGCCAGACTTCTGATACCGTTTGACCAGCTTTCGCGCCTCTTCAAACGGCCAGGCCTTGGACGTTGCAGCTGCTTCGACGAGGTCATCGGAGAGCGCGAGCGGAAGGGCGGTTTGCGAAGTCATAGTCAGGTTCCTTGAGTGTCCTTGATAATCAGGCAGGCGCCACCAACGGCAAGCATTCTGCCAGATCCCAGATTGGCAGCATCCCATGCGGCCAGATGAAGTTACGACAATAAACAGCTGACGGCCCGCCGTCCGGGCAGGCCGTCAGCGCTGTTCTAGCTGATAGACAAGCCCAAGAAAAGGGACTTTTTGGCCTCGCACCCAGCCATTCCCAATGGAGTTTGCTATTGGCTGGGATGAAAGCCCGCTCATATGCCCCCATCCCGCAAGAAAGGCCAGAAGCAGAGCTTGATCCGAACGTCTTTGATGCATAAGTTCAAATGACTTGATGAAAAGTCGGGCAACTGTGCCCTTTTGCGCAACTTTTGCGCCCGAAACAGGAAAAGAAGAATGACCAAGATCGTCTCGCCGGAAGAAGCCCTGATCTATGTGATGGTGTCCACATCTGCTGCGGACCGGACCATGACGGACTCAGAACTCATGAAAATCGGAGAAGAAGTGCAGACGCTGCCTGTTTTCTCGGATTTCGACCATGAACGCCTCGTGACGGTTTCTCGCGATTGCTCGGACCTGCTTGCCGAGGGCGGTGTCGATCTCGTCCTCAAGGTTGTCCGTGCCAGCCTGCCGATCAAACTGCGCGAGACAGCCTATGCGCTGGCCATCGAAGTGGCTGCGGCCGACTTGCAGGTAGAGCAGGATGAATTGCAGTTTCTGCTGCTGCTGCGCGATGAACTGGAGCTTGACCGGTTGCATGTCGGTGCCATCGAACACAGCGCTCGCGTTCGCTATCGCCGCATCTAGAAGGCCCTTGCGGCACAGGTCACATCACTCCGCCCGCCAGCAAGCCTCTGCGCGAGCGGCGTGATGGCTCCCTATCTTGCCAGATATGGTGCCAGATACGTTCGGGCTCACTATCCGACATTTGTTTGGATTAGATCTGAATAACTGGGCCTTTTTGGCACTACCTTTGTTCATCTGGCGCCAATTTGGCCTGCATGTCATCTATTTGTTGCAAGCTTGATAAATTCAATCAGCCTTGATGATGACAGATTTGTCCATTTTATGGTTGGCCTCTGACAAGACCTGAAATGGTGAGCAGAGATGCGCAAAAGCGTATCAAGGGAACGATGAGCTATGGGGGAAACTATGACACAGAAGTCCATGCGCGTCATATATGACAGGGTGAGCAAGGCCCAGTCTTCCCTTGCAGACCGCCAAACCCGCCGCCAAATGGAACGCACGCCCCATATCTCTGACGATGTGAGGGAGTTGGTGGACTGGTATATCGAAGTCCGCGCCCGCCATCTGGTAACCGGTCGCTTCGGCAAGGCCTATGCGCCATTGATCCGCAAGGCCGTACGCTACGACAATCTCTGCAGGCTGGTCTCCGGCTGGCGCTATAATGAATCCGGCTATGAGATGGCCGAAGCCATGCTGGATTTGATGCAGCCTCGGGTGACGACGACCGGCTTGGAAAAACTGCCCCAAAATGGGGGATGCCTGGTAGCCACCAACCATCCCACGGGCCTACCCGATGGACTGGCACTGTTTGATCAGGTGCGCCATGTACGGCAGGATCTAGCCCTGTTTGTCTTTGCCGATCTGCTTTCGATCAATCCCAACGCTGCCGATCTGATGATCCCCGTCGAATGGCGGCCCAATCTGCGCGACCGCTCGGCCATGCGGCGCACGATGTCGATCGCGGCTCAGGCCTTTCGGGATGATCGCTGCGTGGGTATCTTTCCCTCGGGGCGGCTTTCCTACTGGAATGGTGTGCGCCTCAAGGAGCGGCCATGGAATTCGAGCTTTCTGCGTATGGCCAAAAAGCACAAGATCCCCATTATTCCGGGGCATATAAGGGCACGCAACTCGCTCGCCTTTTATGCCCTCAGCCAGATTTCGACAGAATTGCGGGATATCCAGTCGATACGCGAGCTGCAGAATAAGTATGGCGCCAAGTTCCATATCACCTTTGGTGAGCCGATTGATCCGGACAGCCTGCTGGGCGATCAGGATGAAATGGCCACAAAGATGCAGACCTATGTGGAGCGAGTCCTGCCCAAACAGCCGGAACGGGCCTTTGATCCGAAAGCGTAATTTCTTCAACCGTCTCCTTTTCCGCCCGGAACCAGCATACGCTCTGCCCCTACCCTTCCTCATGCCTGCCTCATGCCGCCTCATCCACATATCGCGTTGCGGGATGAGCAGCACCCTTGCATATTGGCACAAGCGGATTTAGCAACAGACAATCCCATTTGTTTGCGAAAAGACGATTCCCGCATGGCCAAGCTCTATTTCACCTATTCGGCAATGAATGCAGGCAAGTCCACCTTGCTGTTGCAGGCATCCTATAACTATGTCGAACGGGGCATGCGAACCTTGCTTTATACCGCAGCGCTCGACAATCGCACCAAGGTGGGTGAGATTTCCTCACGTATCGGGCTTGGGGCCGAGGCCTTCGTGTTCACGCTGGAAACGGATCTGTTCGACCATATTTCAAAGCAGTTCAACGTGGAAACGGGCGAGAAAAAGCCGGACTGCATCTTTTTCGATGAGGCGCAGTTCCTGTCGGAAGATCAGGTCTGGCAGCTCTGCCGGGTGGCCGATAGCTTGCGCATCCCTGTCATGTGTTACGGTCTCAGGACCGATTTTCAGGGCAATCTGTTCCCCGGTTCGAAATGCCTTCTGGCATGGGCTGACGAACTGCGCGAGGCGCGCAC
This sequence comes from Cohaesibacter marisflavi, assembly GCF_963665895.2. Lineage (NCBI taxonomy): Bacteria > Pseudomonadati > Pseudomonadota > Alphaproteobacteria > Hyphomicrobiales > Cohaesibacteraceae > Cohaesibacter > Cohaesibacter marisflavi. The sequence continues at coordinate 2,831,445 of NZ_OY762534.1, forward strand.
CATCTGCTGGTGTGGACGCAAGGCGTCCATGGTGGTGCGTATCGACCATGACGGCAAGATCATCGATGAAGGCGATCAGGTGGTGATTGGCGGAGAGGAAAGCTATGTTTCCCTTTGTCGCAAGCACTGGGCCGAGAAGGATCTAGGCGATGCAGACCGCTCTGATCCGCAAGGAGACCTGCCATTTGACGCATAAGGCCATGCTGTTGCCACAGGTGGATTGTAAAGGCACACCGATACGTTTTTCCATGAGGGAAAGAGCCGTGGACATTGCCACACCGCTCTGGCTTACCTTGCGGAGAACGTCCTTCTTCAGCGAGCCGGACCATGCGACCATGTGAGCCAAACAGACCCGAGAATCCCGGCTATGGAGGCGTTGTTGCCTCCCTTCTCCTGCACGGGCTCTTCCTGTTTGCGCTCATGACCATCGCTCCCAAGCTACTGCCATCTCTGCCCCCTGAAGACCCGATTGCGGTAGAGATCATCGCGTCCCCTCCGCCACCGCCACCACCACCAACTGTAGCTCAAAATGCACCAGCCGAGCCGATCGCCACCTCGGAGCCTATCGAGGAAATTCCACCCGAGCCCGAAGCCAGTCCGGAAGCAAGGGCACCGGACGACGGAATGATCCGCTCCAGCCAGATTTATTCTGGGAAAGTTCTCGCGCGAACGGGCAACGAAGAGGCCCTCCACGACTATCGCAATCTCACCGGTGATGAACAGCGCGAGCAGCTCTGCTCGCTGGAAGCCCTTGAGCAGATCGCCGCCTGGAGCGATGCCTATAAGCCCGAACGCATGGTCACCTACACCTTTGAAGAGGTGCGCTATGAGGGCAACCACATGATCGCGGACGGGGCTGTTTTCTGGAGCCACGACAATTGGCACCGCGTGAAATTCGACTGCGAGCTGTCTGATGATCAGAGCACGGTGCTCAATCTTGCCTTCGCGGTGGGCACCATCGTGCCCAAGAGCGATTGGGAAGACTATTATCTCACCCAGTATAAGTAGAGCGATTAATTCACGCCTTGGGCTTTACGCCTCGTCGTCGTCATCCTCATCATCAAAATCGTCAATCGGCTGATCCGGGCCGAAATCCATTTCCAGAATCGGCGGATTGGCCGCGAAGTCTGCCGCAAGGCGGGCGGCATGCTGCATGTTGCTCTTCATGGTCGCTTCGGATTTCCCGGTCGGACCGAGATCGTGGCTGCCATTGGCGATCCATTCGAGGGTCACTTGTGGGGGAAGCTCAATGGCATCCACTTCATCCCACCAGCCGAAATCATCGCGCTCACCCTGACAGATCAACACCGGCAGCAGGCTCTTTTCAAGAGGCTCAAGGCGCCAGTTTTCCGGCTCGGATTTTCCGATCGGATGGAAGGGATAGCCCAGAACCACAACGCCCTTGACCGCCAGATCGAGATCTTCATCGCAGGCGAGCATCGCCGCCACGCGGCCGCCCATGCTCTTGCCACCGATCAGCAATGGCAAACCATCCCAAGCGCTGTTCCAACTCTCGCCCTGCAGCAATTCTTCCACGGCGCGGAAATAATGGTGCGTCCAGCGTTCTGCACGACCTGCCGGGCGGCGTTTGCCATCGACGCGGCGGCGAGCCATGTAGGAAAACTCAAACCGCACAACGACAATGCCATTCTCGGTGAGCATGGCCGCGATCCGCTCCATGAAGGAAGAATCCATCGGAGCGCCTGCGCCATGGGCCAGCATCAGAACCGCGCGCGGGGTTCCTTCCGGCTCGTTGATGAGAAAATCAAATGGGCTGTCAGCGGTGATCGGTGCGGGACTGGACATGGTGCAATCATCTTTGGTTCGGGTGGCGTGAGGGGCTTTCTATCAGTTTCATTGCAAAAGGCAAAGGGAATCTGCAGATCCTCCCGCTTGTGCAGGAGCGCTTTTGGCGTCACGACAAAGTGAGAGGCTACGACCAACTTGCAATTTGCGCTAAGCTCTGCTTCTGGCTATAGATGCAGAAAAGCGAAACTATGTCCCGAGCCGACAGCAAGACCTATGGCAAGGCGGGTAGCATTTGAAGGTGCAAGATGGAGAATAATGATCTCTTTTCCCTTTTCGGGCTTGGCGAAAGCAGCCTGCGCCTTGGGGTATTCCTGTCTGTCTTTGTTATCATGGCACTGGCCGAATGGGCCCTGCCCAAGCGGGATCGCACCATGGGGCAGGGGCGGCGCTGGGTGACAAACTGGGGGATTGTCATTCTCGATAGCGTGGTGACGCGCCTTGTCATGCCGATCCTGCCCATCGGCGTGGCCATCTATGCTGCCGATCAGGGGTGGGGGCTTCTGAACTGGGTTTCGCTGCCTGCCTGGCTCTCCATTCTCATTGCCTTTCTTATTCTTGATTTTGCCATCTGGCTGCAGCATCTGCTCTCACACCGAATTCCGATATTCTGGAAACTGCACAAGGTGCATCATGTCGACCGGGATATCGATGTTTCGACAGCCTTGCGCTTTCATCCAATCGAGATCCTCTTGTCGCTTCTCTACAAGATTGTTTGGGTGTTGGTATTTGGCGCGCCGGCAATTGCCGTGTTCCTGTTTGAAGTGGTGCTCAATGCGGCGGCGCTGTTCAATCACGCCAATGTGCGCCTCCCCGAAAAAGTGGATCGGCTGTTGCGGCTGCTGGTGGTCACCCCGGATATGCATCGGGTGCATCATTCCAACCGGCCACGGGAAACCCACTCCAATTTCGGTTTCAATCTCTCCATCTGGGACAGGATGTTCCGCACCTATGTGGCCCAGCCACAGGACGGGCATGAGGGCATGACCATCGGTCTTGACCCGTATCAGGACGAGAAGCCAAACCAGTTTTTCTGGTCGCTACTGCTCCCCTTCTTCCGCCGCTAAATCAAGCTTGGTGCTTAGCTGATGAGCCAGCCTCAATAGCCAGCCTCAATAGCCAGTCTCAATAGGAAGCGTAAACATCAAAGGCGAAGTGCCGCGCATAGAGTTCGGCCAGACGTCCGCTCTGGGCGAGCTTTTGAAGGCCGAAATTGAGCAGATTGCCGATATCTGTCCGGCCAGCCTTGTAGGCGAAGGCCATGCCATCGCCGAAGAAATGATCGTCATAATAAGGCTCACCGGCAAAGCTGAAGATACCATTGCGCTGAGTGGCAATGGGCAGAAGCTGGAACGCATCGCCGAAGATCGCCACCACCTTGCCTTCTTCCAACAGCTCACGCGCTGCATGCAGATCGTTGACTGGCACTCGATTGACCCCATCGAAATAGGCGCGCAAAAAGGCCTCATGCGCAGAGCCACCGATAACGGCGACCGGTTTTCCTTGCAGGGCGTCCTTATCCGTCGACACCCCATCGTCTTTGAGAAGCAGAAAACGGCCGGGCCGCTTCAGGAACACATTTGAGAAAGTGACCCTGCCCTGTAATTCCGGATGGCGCACCAGACCGGCAAGCGCTGCGTCCGCCTCATCGCTTGCCAGCAGTTCAGGAATGGCATCAAACGGCACCACCTTCATGGTGCAGGCGATGTTGAGCTGCTCACAAAAAGCGCGTGCCAACTCCACATGATAGCCCACAGGAGCACCTGCTTTGTTGCGGTAGTTGAAGGGTGGGAAGTCCGGCGCGGTAAGAAGGCGCAGACCATTGTCCATCACCGTCTCGCTGGGTTGACGCAGGCGCTGGTGAATATCGATGAAGCCATAAAAATCTGCCTTGGCCCAATCCTCGCTGGTTACAGGCTCATCGCCCTCACCAGACCGGGGCGAGCGGGTTGCTTCCACATTCGTTGGTTGTTCAACGACGACCTCGCTCTGGCCCTCTTCTGTGAGCGTCTGAGCCAGACCATCCGTCACGGCCAATAGAAAAAGACAAAAGGCAGAGAGCACCGCCAAAAAGAATGTCCAGCTCAGCCCACCCCCCTGCGAAAGCCGGTCTTGGGTTGCAACTCCACCTGTCTGCATGCGGCAAATGCTCGCATTACGTACAATTTTAACAATTAACAGTGGATTTAATACGGTTGCACAATCCATTGATCACTCTTTTTGATCTAGTCTAAACAGATTATTTTTCGACATCTATTTGATATAAAATTATTGATCCACCTTTGTCATGAACTTTCTGAACAAAGCCCCAGATCCGGCAGCTCTTGAAGCAGCGGCTTTAGACCAAGCCGCCGTCGCCTATGATGAGCATGGCAGAGAATGGCGGGAAACACCACAGTCCGCAAAATCCGTTCAACCCGGTCTATCTTCTGAAGCCGAGTTTTCATCCCTTTTGCCGTTTCATCTTTCTATTCTGGATTCCTTACAGGTTTTCAAAAGTCCCTCCCTGCAACAGGCCCTCAAGAGTGCCGCGCAAACGGGCGATCCTCTGATCGAGCGCTGGACACGGGAGGGCAAACTGGATGAAACACTTTATTTTGCATGCGCGGCAAAGAGACTGGGGGTTCCCTTTGTCGCGCAGCCATCCACTTCTGGCCTCTACCCCCTGCCTGATAACTGGCCGCTAGAGAAACTGCGTGATCTATCGTGGATCTTGATCAGGCCATTTGCCAAGCTGGATCACGCGCCTCCTGTGGCCGACAGCCTCTATCTGTGCGCACCCCATGGCAAAGAGCTTGACGCTCTGGCTGAGAAAATGGCACTGGACCCGCAATTCAGGCAACGCGTGCGGATAACCACTCCGCGACAATTGCGGCGCCTGCAGCGAGCCTCCGCCTCAAAAGCGGCGATGGACCATCATGTGTTCCGACTCAAGCAGACAATGCCGGATCTGTCCGCGCACGGCAAGTTCAAGCCATTCCATTCCTATTATCTCGCAATTACTCTTATCGCCCTGATCGGCAGCAGCCTTGTCTTCTCGTCCATTGGCATCGGGATCAATCTGATTACCATCATGATCTTCCTGACAATGAGTATCTTGCGGCTCATATCCGTTTTCCGCTTGCCCCACACCCGCACAACGCAGGCAAGCCGCGTTATCTCTCTGCTTAATACCACCAAGAAAACCGAAGCGTCTTCAGACTGGCCAAGCTACTCGGTTTTTGTGCCACTCTTTCGGGAGGGACGCGTGGTTCCGGATTTGATCCAGTCGCTCTGCCGGTTGGATTATCCGCGCGACCGTCTCACCTGTTATCTCCTGCTGGAAGAAGAGGACGAGGAAACCAGAGCAGCACTTGCCAAGATCACGTTACCTGCCTTTATCGAACTGGTTGATATTCCCAAAGGCGGACCACAAACCAAGCCCAAGGCGCTCAATTATGCACTCTCCTTTGTGCAATCCGATCTCACTGTCATTTATGACGCAGAAGACAGGCCGGACCCGCACCAGTTGAAAATCGCTGCGCTGCATATGTTAAGCGGGCGCCCTTCCCTTGCCTGTCTGCAAGCCCAATTGGCCGTTGACAATGCGCGCACCAACTTTTTGACGCGTCAGTTTGCCGTGGAATATTCAGCGCTCTTTGATGGTCTTCTGCCCTTTCTGGCCTTTGACCGGCTGGTGGTGCCGCTGGGGGGCACGTCAAACCATTTCAAAACCCGCGTGTTGAAGCAGATCGGCGGCTGGGACCCCTATAATGTGACGGAAGATGCCGATCTTGGCTTGCGCCTTTCCCGCTTAGGCTATGACATCGAGACCATCAGAAGCGACACATGGGAGGAAGCGCCGGAAAGCTACGCTGTCTGGCTCAAGCAAAGGACACGCTGGTTCAAGGGCTGGATGCAGACATGGATCGTGCATATGCGCCGGCCTTGCTATCTTTATAGAAAATTGGGCAGCGACCGATTTTTCTCGTTCCATATCATGATCGGCAGCATGCTTTTGTCGACGCTTGTGCATCCGCTCTATTTTTTGACATTTGGCATATCCGCTTGGAATCTGGCCCTCTATGGCAGCCAGAACGGCTCGCTGTTTTTTGTCTTGCTGGCCATTAACAGCATCAATCTGGTACTGGGGTATGGCGGCGTCATGGTGCTGGGGCGCATATGGGCGGGCAAACGCTATGGCTTTGGCTGGCGGGCCATATTGGAAATGCCCCTCTATTGGCTTTTGATGACACCGGCGGCCTGGCGCGCGCTCTATCAACTGATACATGATCCGCATCATTGGGAGAAAACCGACCACGGCCTATCTTCAACACGCAGCCGTTTGCCCCATGCCAAGGTTAGCTCTGGTATAAAGCCATCCAATATGGCAATTTTTCCAAAACTTGGCAGCCATTTCAAACGGAGACCTTTTTCCATGCGCCGCGATCCCTCAACGCCAAAAGGCACCCTGCAAACCATCACTGTTTCTTCCAAAGCACTGGAAAACAATCTGCTGGGAGATAGCTGCGAACGCGAGGTTATCATCTACACGCCCCATGGCCATGATGGAGCGGGATTGCCCTTGCTGGTCGATCTCGTCGGCTTCACTGCTGGTGGACCTGCGCATGTGAACTGGAAGAATTTCGGCGAGAATGTGCCCGAACGGCTGGATCGGCTCATCGCTTCAGGAGAGATGCCCCCTGCCGTGGTGGCATTCCCCGATTGCTTCACCCGGCTTGGCGGCAATCAGTATGTCAATTCCGCAGCTTTGGGCAATTGGGAAGATTTCCTGATCGAAGACATGACACCGGCCATCGAAACACAGATCGGCTGTGGTGGATCGGGCAAGCGCGGACTGTTTGGCAAATCATCCGGCGGCTATGGCTCTATCCTTCATGCCATGAAACATGCCGATTTCTGGTCGGCTGCGGCCTGCCTCTCCGGCGATATGGCCTTCGAGCTTTGCTATCTGCCCGATATGCCGAACCTGCTGCGCGCGCTGGCCAAGAAGAACAATTCCATCGAGCGGTTCCTGACCGAATTTGAAGAAGGTCCGAAATATGACGGTAAGGACATCCATGCTTTGATGACACTCGCCATGGCTGCTAGCTATGATCCTGATCCGGACTCCTATTTCGGCATCCGGCTGCCGGTCAATATGCATGATTGCTCTCTCATCCAAGAGCGCTGGGCAAACTGGCTGGAATGGGATCCTGTGGTTCTGGCCGATCAGCCCGCGGTGATTGCCAATCTCAAGTCCATGAAGGGCCTTTGGCTCGAATGTGGCTATGTTGACCAGTATAATCTGCTTTACGGCGCCCGCCGCTTGCACAGCAAGCTGGAAGCCGCTGGCGTTGACCACGTTTATGAGGAATTCCCCGACAACCATTCCTCCATCGATTATCGCATGGATGTCTGCCTGCCCTATCTGGTGCGGGCTCTTGAGGAATAGGACAGAGAAACCGGGTTGAGGGGCTCGCCCCCTCCCCTTTATGAGGAACGCTCTTCACAGCATCGCGGCAAGCGCAACAATTCGGTTTACCAAAGCGCTGCAAATCAGATACGGTCCCGTTAACCCTTTCTTCAACTGAAAATTCAGCGCCTTTATGCCTCCTCCAGCCCAGCCTCTTCTCGCCAGTGATGTCGAACCGCTTGAGCAAGACCTTATTGCTGCGACACAGGCCATGCCTATGGATAGCGAAGCCAGTCCGGGCGAGCGCGCGCTGGAGATGCTCAAGACCGTTTATGGTTACGACCAGTTTCGTGGCAGACAAGCCGAAGTGATCGATAGCCTGCTGGAAGGCAAAAGCACGCTTGCAGTCATGCCGACGGGGATGGGCAAGAGTGTCTGCTTCCAGATCCCTGCCCTGCTGTTTGGTGGCCTGACGCTGGTCATCTCGCCTCTGGTAGCCCTGATGGAAGATCAGGTGATGGCGCTCAAGCTTCTGGGCATCGCAGCTGACAGCATCAACAGTTCCCGCTCGCGCGAAGAGAATGTCTCCGTCTGGCGACGCGTGGCTGCCGGTGAGGTGAGCCTGCTCTATATTGCGCCGGAACGGCTGATGACCGAACGCATGCTTGCGGCACTTGCCAAGCTGCCTATCCGCCTAATCGCGATTGATGAAGCCCACTGCATTTCGCGCTGGGGGCCAAGTTTCCGCCCTGATTATGAAGGGCTGACACGGCTGACGGATTTCTTCCCCGGAGCGCCCATTGCGGCCCTTACGGCAACGGCTGACGAAGCGACGCGCGAAGACATCGCCGAAAAACTCTTCCCGCGCACGCTTGATGGCCAGCGCGACGGCAAGGTCATTGTTTCCGGTTTCGATCGCCCCAACATCCGCCTGTCGGTTCAGCTCCGCAAGGACTGGAAAAAGCAATTGCTGGAATTTGTCGAGGCACGGGCCGAGCAATCAGGCATCGTCTATTGCCTCTCGCGCCGCAAGACCGAGGAAGCTGCCGAGTTTCTAAAGGAGCACGGCATCAAGGCCTTTGCCTATCATGCGGGCATGGATAGCAGCATACGGGCCGCTCATCAGGCCCTGTTCATGCGGGAATCAGGAACCGTGATGGTGGCCACCATCGCCTTTGGCATGGGTATCGACAAGCCCGATGTACGCTATGTGTTTCACACCAATCTGCCTTCGAATATGGAAGCCTATTCCCAGGAGATCGGGCGTGCAGGCCGCGATGGCGAACCCTCCGAGGCCATGATGCTTTATGGGCTTGATGATATCCGCATGCGCCGCAGTTTCATCGACAACGAAGGGGGCGACGAGGATCATCTCGCCCGCGAGCACAAGCGACTTGATGCGCTGATCGCCTATTGTGAAGCGCCAACCTGTCGTCGGCAATCGCTGCTGTCCTATTTCGGCGAGACGATTGAGCCCTGCAACAATTGCGACGTCTGCCTTGACCCACCCGAACTGAAAGAAGGCACGGCTGAAGCACTAAGCCTTATCGATGTAGCCGAGCAGACGGGCGAGATATTCGGCGCAGTGCAGCTGATCGACATTCTGCGTGGGCTCACCCATGAGAAGATCAAGAAATATAATCACCATACGCTTCCCTGCCATGGCTCCGGCAAAGGCACATCCAAGGAAGACTGGCGCGCCATTCTGCGTCAGATGGTGGCAGCCAATATGCTCAGGCTCGACATTCAGGGCCATGGGGCTCTCAAACTGACCGCCAAATCGGAAGCGCTGAAAAAGGGGGACATCCGCTTTTCCTATCGCACCGACGTCATGGCACCAAGTGAGCTCAGTCGGCCCAAGCGCACCAAATCCAGCCTGCCGGAGCTGGATGCGGCGGACAAGGATCTCTATGAAGCACTCCGTGCCGCCCGCTCGGACTTGGCTCGCGAGCATAAAGTGCCCGCCTATGTGATTTTCACGGACAAGACGCTGGCCGAAATGGCCATCCACAAGCCAACGACCCGCCCTGATTTTTTGCTCATTCACGGTGTCGGCAGTTCAAAACAACGAAAATTCGCAGATTCCTTTATCGACGTTATCGAGGCGTGGCTGAATATATAGCCGCTCTATAAGGCACTCTAATTCAGCTATATATATTGTTAATAGTTACAGTGGTAATATTCTGCGGAATTGGCCGTAAATTTACGGTCTCGCGGCACGCAGTGTATAGAGTGAACATGCCAAACAACCTTGACCTTGCGACGGTAATCCTACTGCAGAAAACCGCCTACATTGTTGGCGTGGTTACCTTTGTTTATCTGTGGCTTACCTCTTCGAAGCAAGCTTCCCTCATTCTTTTAGCCATCGGCTTCGCCATTATGGCTGTGGGCTCTACGTTGGCCGGCATAGGCGAATGGGGGAGAATATCGGAAAGAATGTGGCAGCTGGGTAGCCTCTCACTCGGCCTGTGGGGCTACGCCTTTATCTGGATGGGACAAAAGGCATTGAGCCAGCGACGGTTCACTCGGTTGAGCATGCTTTCGCTTGCCCCGGCAACTCTCATCATCATCGTTGCGATTGTTACCCATTTTGAAGAGGTCAATGCCTACCGCGCGGCAACCTTCAATCTGGTGGCCGCGACGGCTTTCCTTGCCAGTGCTGTGCAATATGTCATCGACTTCAAGAACGACCCTCTGCGCTCACGGCAAATGATGATTGCGATCAATGGTCTCGCCGGATTGCTCGCGCTTGCAGCCGGGCTCGGCTTTATCGATCCGCGCCTGATGCTTCTCACTCCGCTGTCCGTCTTCTTCTTTGTTATTGTGCTTAACTTTACGCTGGTGCTCTTCACCGCAGTGATGATTTCGGACAGGGCCCATACGAAGCTAAGGCGGCAGGCGGACACCGATCACCTCACAGGCATCTCCAATCGTCGGTCCTTTTTCATGCATTTCATCGCGACTCCCAATCCCGGAGACGTGGTGCTGCTGCTCGACCTTGATCATTTCAAAAAGGTCAATGACCGCTTCGGGCATATTGCTGGTGATGTGGTGCTCAAGACTGTAGCGAGCCGGATCAAACATTGCATGCGCTCACAAGATCTACTGGCGCGGTATGGTGGCGAAGAGTTCATCGTGCTGTTGCCAAACACAGGCGCACAGCAGGCTGAAGTCGTTTGTGAACGTATTCGCCACGCCATTGGCTCCGAGCCCATAGTCTCTGGCGATGAAACAATCTCCATTACGGTGAGCATCGGCGCCGCGATTGCCGATCAGCAATGCGAAACACTGCAAGAATTGATCAATGCTGCCGACAAGAAGCTCTATGAGGCCAAGCATCAGGGCCGAGACCGTGTTGAAATTGAAGACTTCAAGGTTGCGGCCTGACCCGGCTTCCTGACAAATTTGCGCCATGAGTCAGACACAGCTCCATCACATCCTCTCAAACTCCCGTGAGACGGCCCATTGCGGCGAGACATTGCCGCAATCTGCTGCCACACTGGTATGAACAGGGCTTTTCCTTGCCGTTCGGGCGGAAGGCCCCCAGGGCCTATCCCGTCTCACGTCTTCGGAGGAATATGATGTTTGCTCACCTTTTCAAGTCCGCCCTGCTCGCCTTGTGTGTGATCGCAGCCCCAACTCTAGGTCAAGCGCAGCAGGCGCCCAAGACCGCCATTTTTGCTGGCGGTGCTTCTGGTGCGTGGAGAGCGATTTTGACCATGTGCCCGGCGTGCTGGAAACAGTGTCTGGCTATTCGGGCGGAAGCACGACCGACAATGTGACCTACAAGAACCACAGCGCAGCAGGCCACCGCGAAGTTGTGCGCATCACTTATGACAGCAACAAGGTCAGCTATGACAAGCTGCTGGACATTTTCTGGCGCTCGGTTGATCCGACGGATGGAGGTGGCCAGTTCTGCGACCGCGGCCATAGCTACACCACCGCTATCTATACACTTGATAGCGAACAGGCCAAAATCGCAGAAGCGTCGAAGAAAGCGCTGGAGGAAAGCGGGAAGCTTGGAGCTCCGATTGCAACGGAAATCAGTCCCGCAGCACCATTTTTTGCCGCCGAGGACTATCATCAGGACTATTATAACAAGAACCCCATTCGCTACACCTATTATCGCTTTGCCTGCGGCCGCGATGCACGGATAGAAGAGCTTTGGGGCGATGAAGCTATGATGGGTATCGAGAAGAAATAGCATCACCCTGTCGCAAAGTCCGAATAGTCCTTTCTTCTTGTTCAGGCTTTGCCTAGGCTCTGGCCGACGACTGATTGATTCCCTCCTTGGCAGAAGGATATGGACACCATGAAGCTATTCGGTATCAAGACATGCGACACCTGCCGCAAGGCGCTCAAAGCACTGGAAAACGCCGGCAGGCCGGTATCGTTTATGGATCTTCGCAGCGGCGATTTTACTGGCGAAGATCTGGATCGTTGGCTTTCTGTTTTGGGCTGGGAGGCGCTGCTCAATCGACGCTCCACATCTTGGCGCGCGCTGGATGACACAGAGAAACAGGATCTGGATGGAGGCAAGGCGCGCGCGCTGATGCTCGCCTCCCCCACACTCATCAAGCGTCCTGTCATTGAAACGGCGGACACCATCATCGTCGGCTTTGGCAAGGCACAGCAGGACGCTCTTCTCAAGAGCTAACCGGTTTTGGCGAGCAGGGCCTTGAGCTGTTGAATGCGCCGGCCTTCCTCCTCGGGATCGGAGCGCGGGGTTGCCTTTTCCTGCTGCGAAACGAATGTAACCCGTCCTCGGCCATTTTGCTTTGAAATATAGAGTGCTTCGTCGGCACGGCGCAAAATGGCTTTCACTGTAAAGGCATCCTCGGGCCAGCGTGCCACGCCAATCGACGCGCCAACTTCAGCAACACCACCGGGCACAGGAACCGGAATGTTCACGGCAACGATGAGATCCTCGCACAAACATTCCAACTTATCCTGCTCCAGATGATCATAAAGCAGAATGCCGAATTCATCGCCCCCTACCCGCGACGCCATGCCCGATGAGCCCAGACGCTCCGAGATACGCTCAGAGACGGTAGACAGAACCATATCACCCGCCTGATGCCCATAATTGTCATTGACGGCTTTAAAGCGATCCAGATCAAGGCTGATGATGGCACACCGCTTCTGTTTTCTCTGCAGGATCGTTTCTTCCAGCTCCCGATCAAAGAACAGGCGGTTGGGCAACCCCGTCAAGGCATCATGAAGCGCCAGAAACCGGTTCTGTTCCTCGCTTTTCTGCAGCGCGCGCAGCATAAAGCTGAACCGCCACGCGATGGCAACAAGCGCAAGCGCGGTGATGAAGAAAGGAACAGCCAGAACTGGCAGTGTCTGCTGCCAAATGGCTCTTGAAGGATCGTCTGGCGTCCAACGAGCGTGGGCGATACGCCCATCGGGCAAGGTAACAAGCGGTAAATATCCGATTTCATTTTTCACGCTATCGAGATAGTCGAAATGAAAGTCTTCAACAACCAGTTTTTCACTGGCTGCCGCAATGTAATCCTTGTTGATCTGCTTGACTGTAAATAGCACATCCGGTTCATAGTTACCCAACTCAACGGCCCGGTTTGGCGCGACAGCCTGAGCGATAACATAGGACAGGCGACCATTGACGGGGCGAATGGACCAAGCGAAGCGTCCTTCCTCAGGACCAGCCAGAATGTCCTTGAGCAATTGAGCTGCCGGCATGGGCTTGTCTGTGGTGAATTCCTTTTGGAATTTCGCCCGCGCTTCTTCTACCAGATCAATATTTTCCTCAATGATATATTCACCCTGCCCCGCCTTGAGCCGCGTCTCTTTGAGAACTGCCACTTTGGTTTTGTTGGCCGGGGTAACCACATAGGTCATCAGAATGCCGAAGTCCCCCCACAGCCAGTCAGTGATATTGTCAAAGACAAACTCGTCATCAATCTCTCCCATGAAGGCATCATAGGAGGCATCCCAATCGGAAATCTGCGATTGGGCATGGGCAAACAGGATCAGGAAATTATTCAGCTCGTGCTCAACAAGCTTGCGCTCCTGTTGATGACGCACTGTATTGGCGATTTCGCCAGAGCGGTTCAGCAAAAAGACATTGGAGAAGGTCAGGGCGAGAAAAACGCCAACACAGGCCACAATGACAATGGCCCCAAAATTCACTTTCTGACGACCTGAAGCGACACCCATAAATCATCCCTTGCTTTGATAATGGCTGTTAATTCTATTTAGAATGCCTAAAGGGCGGGTTATAGATCGTAGTTAATATAGTATTTAAGAAACAATAAATCCTTTAATTCACATTTTTCTCGTTACATCCAAACTCAGTTTGGAAAACATCAGATACATCCACAACCCTTAAGTGGTATAAATATAAAATAACCTTCCCGAAATACTCCGGAAAGGTCAGATTATTACTGCAAACGCACTAAAACTGAGTTATTTTACAACCATCAACTCTGGCTTTGGCGTTTCAGATGTTTCAACCGGAAGAATTGGATAACTTACTCTTGGCTGTTCTCCGGTTAGCGTTTTCAAGAAGGCCGTGATCTTCTTGATCTCGTCATCAGACAAATCCTCACCCAACTGGCTTGTCCCCATAATGGCGACAGCCTGTTCAAGATCCCAAACCTTGCCGGAATGAAAATAAGGTGCGGTCAACTCGATATTGCGCAACGGTCCAGCGCGAAAAACATATTCCTCATCGGCTGTCTGTGTCACAGCAAAGCGGCCCTTGTCACCTGCGGGCAGAACGTCTGCCCCCGGTTTTTCGACAACTCCAAACGGATAGTAGCCTTCGCCTCCGAGATTGACCCCTGCATGGCAGGAAGCGCAGCCCGTATCGATGAAGAGCTGCAGACCGGCCTGCTCCTCCTCATTCATCACCTTTGTGTTTCCTTCCAGAAACTGGTCAAAGCGTGAATAGGGCGTAATCAGGGTTGCTTCGAAGGCTTCGATGGCCTTGGCCATATTGTCGAAACTGATCGGGCTGTCTTCTCCCGGGAATGCCTTGGCAAACGCGACTTCATAAGCAGGCATGCTTTTAAGCGTTGCTTCGACACGAGCTGGCGTGGAGGCCATTTCAACACCGGCTTGCACCGGCCCCTTGGCCTGAGCCTTGAGATCTTCGGCACGGCCATCCCAGAATTGGGCGATGTTGAACACGGCATTCAGCACGGTGGGTGCATTGCGTGGTCCCTTCTGCCAACCGTGACCGATCGATGTTTCCAAATTATCGTCGCCCCCCATGCCCAGATTGTGACAAGTATTGCAAGAAATCAGGGCCGATGAGGAGAGACGCGGATCGAAAAAGAGCATTTTGCCCAATTCAATCTTGTCACCCGTTACGGCGTTGTTCTTCACTGAAGGAACAACAGACGGGATCGGTTCGAAATAGTCTTTTGCTTCTTCCAACAGATCGTTGGACAATGCAACTGTCGGCACTGCCAGGAAAACAGCGCAGGCAAGCATTGCCCTTAGGCTTTTTGTGGTCATAAGGTCCTCCCAGTCGGTTATGACACGCCTATTCTAGCGGGAGGGAAACTTTGTCGCATTGTGTCAGGCAATGGACTTATGATATTAGAATAGCTATAAACAAGACATGTTTGCAGGCGACTTTTTCAGTCGACGGGTATTTTTGCGCGAAATTCAATTTTGTTTTTGCGCTGCGGTTTTCTTTGTCCGCTTTTTCTTAAACCGCGCTGAAAAACCTCAAAATGCCCCGCTTGAAGCCTGAAGCCCCCCCAATCTTTCCCCAACCCGATGAAATTTATTTCTTGGCATTTCGCTTAATGAATTACGCGAAACACTCCCATCTCTGGCTCCGCAACAAAGGATCATGGTTGATCGGCTTAGCCTGCGACCTTCAACACCGAGTGAAGCAGCACATCGGCACCGGCAGCGGCCCATTCAGGCGAAATGGATTCGGCCTCATTGTGTGACAGGCCATCGACACAGGGACACATGATCATCGCTGCGGGAGCCACTTCGGCAATCCAGCAGGCATCATGACCTGAGCCGGACACCATATCCATATGCTCATGCCCTAACCCCTCGGCGGAGGTCCGCACGATATCCACCAGCTCTGGTGCAAAGGTGACCGGATCAAAAGAGCCGACCTCTTCCACCGCACAGCCAACACCCAGGTCAGCGCAGATTTTTTCCGCTCTTTGCCAGATGGTGTCATACATGCGTTGCAGCTTGGCAGCATCCACAGTGCGGATATCGATGGTGAAGAGCACAGTCGACGGTAGCACGTTGGGGGAACATGGGTCATAGACCATCTTGCCGATCCCGGCCACGGCGTTCGGCTGCTCGGCCATTGCGACTTCCTGCACCACTTCGGTGATACGGGCTGCAGCGAGGCCCGCATTGATGCGCATATGCATCGGCGTCGAGCCGGTATGCACCGCTTTGCCAGCGAGAGTATATTGCGGGCGCTTCATGCCCTGACAATGGGTGATGACACCGATTTCCTTGCCCGCAGCTTCCAGCACCGGCCCCTGCTCGATATGCAGCTCGAAATAGGATTTCATCTTGCGGTTTCCGGGGGCTTCATCCCCCGCCCAGCCGATGCGCTTTAATTCATCGCCGAAGCGTTTGCCATCCATATCTTCGCGCCCATAGGCAAAGGCCTGATCCTGCTTGCCGATGAAGGTGCCCGAGCCAAGCATGGCCGGATGGAAGCGTGCGCCTTCTTCGTTGGACCAGTTGACCACCACGATCGGGTGTCTGGTCTTGATGTCGGCGTCATTAAGCGTGCGCACCAGTTCAAGCCCGGCCAACACCCCGAGTACACCGTCATAACGGCCCCCTGCAGGAACGGTATCCAGATGAGAGCCAAGATAAACGGGCAAGGCGTCGGGGTCAGTTCCCGGTCGCATCATGAACATGTTGCCGACTGTATCGACAGCCATCGTCAGGCCAGCCTGTTTGCACCAATCGGCAAACAGGGTTCGGGCCTCGCCATCTGCGTCCGTCACGGCCTGGCGATTATTGCCGCCTGCCACACCGGGGCCGATTTTGGCCAGGTCTTCAAGGCTCTGCCACAGGCGGTCGGAATTGATATGAAGGTTACTTGTCATAGTCTCTTGCTTCTTGCTCGTTCGCTGCGCACCCGATTACCAGACCACCGGATGGGTTTCACCGGTCGCAACATTGACGAGCCCCTCCGGGATGCCCTCAGCGGGAGCAACCAGCACCCAGCGCCATGGAGCACAGGTAAGGGTGGCAAAGGCTAACCGCTCGGGGAAACCAGCCCACCAGCGCGGCGAAGAGGAGGGTTCGAACATCCAGTCAATCTTTGCGCCTTCCGCATAGAGCTTTTGCATGTCCGCATCCAGCATTTCTGCGGAGCGGGAGGACATCAGCCCGGCCACCTCATAGCGCACGGTGGCAACGACCTTGTTGTCCCGCACCAGAGCCCAGCCGCCACCGATTTCTGACAAGGCATTGACGGCCATGGCCATCGCTTCATCGGACGAGCCAACGCACCAGACATTATGCTTGTCATGCGCCAGAGAGCTGGCAAGCGCGCAATCGGGCGTGCTCGGCCCAGTGCCTGCCCAGAACATTTTCGAGAGGGATTTTGTGCCGGAGAACCGGTCAACAATGGCAAATTTGGTGATGTTGCGGCTGACATCCCGCTGAACCAAACCGTCTTTCACCGGCAGCTCATAGGTGAGGAAGTCCTCCTCCCAATGGAACGGGCGCAGCACCGCCGCTGACATCGTTTCCCGTCCGGCCTTCGCGGGAATGGCAAAATCCGCAGCGCTGAGTGTGCCGCCGACTTGCACCGTGTTGCGCGCCCAGTCCGGCCAGTTGATTTCGGGCACAGGGTCAGTGAAGCGCTTGCCTTCAGAGACCTGCCGTCCATCGGCCCAGACTTCAGCGATCTCGAAGCTTTCCAGATCGGAGAGCAGCACGATATCGGCAAAACGCCCCGGCGTAAGAGAGCCCACCCATGGGGTGAGCCGCATGTGGCGCGCCGGGTTGATGGTCACGCACTGAATGGCGATTTCCGGCTTCAGGCCAGATTGGATAGCGAGACGAACATTGTAATCGGTTGCGCCTTTTTCCAGTGTTTCCGAGGCCGAACGGTCATCGGTGGTAAAGGCAATCTGGGACCAGTCTTCAAGCCCCTTTTCGATAAGGCCCTGCAAGACCTCCGGCATGGAATGGGGGCGCAATTCGATGAACAGACCGTGGGTCAGCTTGTCCCAGAATTCCTCAGCGGTCCATGCTTCATGGTCCGAAGCAAGGCCTGCTGCGGCAAAGGCATTGATGGTGGGCAGGTCCTTGAGGCCTGCTGCATGACCTTCGACCACGCCACGGGCTTCAAAGGTTGCTTCGATCATACCCCAGAGCCGCTTGTGAGAGGCGTTTTCCGGGTTCCAGACGGCTGGCCAGTCCATGACTTCGTCCAAGCCCGCCACCATCATGGAATTGCCGATGAAGTCTTTCTGCTCGTCATAGCCCAGATATCCGCCGCCATGTTCATAGGCGGTGGGGGGCACAGCAGAGCCGGGAAGAGGGAAAATCTTGAGGGGTGAACCCTGCTTGCGGGCTTCAAGCCAGAATTCCACGGTGCGCGACCCGCGCACGTTGGAGAATTCGTGGCTGGCTTCGCAGGTCCATGTATTGCCACGAGGCAACACGAGGGCGGCTTCCCACTCCGGCGTCAAATGCGAGCTTTCAATATGCTTATGCACTTCGCCAAGCCCCGGAATGGCCATCAGGTCAGGGCGTTTGACGATGGTTTCGCAAGCCCCTGTCCACGAGCCAATAGGACCGACATAGGCGATCCGGTCGCCCTTGATGACGATTTCCTGTGCGCTCGACCATGTGCGCGTGGCGGTGTCGAGCAGCTTGCCCACATGCAGCACAAGATCGGCAGGCGCTTTGCCCAGCGCAACGAGGGTCAGCTGCTGGCGGATTTGAACTTCGGATTTTGCTGTGATCATTTTTTATCCAGATTTTTTGTCAGCAGGTCAACGGTATCGGCAGAGCAAATGGACAGGATGCGCCCTGTCTTGGGGCCCACAGCATAGAAGCTATGGGTCTGGGCTGCATCGAAATAGACCGAGTCGCCGGTCGACATCAGCGTCGGCGCATAAGGGTCCATCTCGAAAATGACATCCCCTTCAAGCACATAGACGAACTCTTCGCCCGAATGGGCGCTTTGCGGAGCCGGATGTCCGCTGACGCGTGGATTGACCTCGATGACCATGGGCTGGAGCAGCTTGGCCGCCAGCTCGGTCGAGAGCAATTCATAGAGCCCCATGTCATTGGAGAGCTTCTTGCCCTCCCCTGCCCGACTGATGGTGCGTGCCGCGCCAACACAGCGCTGCTTGGGGGCTTCTGCTCCCACCAGCTCGGCAAAATCGACATCAAGGCCGGAGGCCAGACGGGTCAGAACGCTATAGGCCGGTTGGCTCTGACCATTTTCGATTTTCGACAAAGAGGAGATGGAAACACCAGTCCGCTTGGACATTTCAGCCAAGGTCCAACCATTCTTCTTACGCAAGTCCGAGATGATCTGGGACACGGAAGATTGTCTCTCCTCCGGTTTCACAAATGACATGTCTTGGTCCACGGACACGGTTCTATCCCCTTTGTGTCGGCTCATGAGAGCCATCCTTGATCAGGCCTCGTCATCATCGCTGATGATCGGTCCCTTGGTCTGGGTGATGATACCATAATGCTTTGGCTCGCGATGGCGCGCAAAGTCGAAGATGGTCCGGCGGTAGAGCGCAGCCATATCAAGGTCGCACCGCGCAGTGATCACCTCGTCGCCCGTGCCCAGAGCCATGGCAGCAATCTGACCGGAAGGCGCAACGATCATCGACTGCCCGATCATGTTGGAGCCTTCTTCCAAACCAGCCTTGGCGGTTGCCACAACCCAGGTGGAATTCTGGTAGGCACCGGCCTGAATGGAGAGCTGATTGTGGAATTCCGTCAGGCTGTCAAAATCATAGACGCCGGTGTGGTCAATGGGAGTGTTATAGCCCACAAGGATCATTTCCGCGCCTTTCAAGGCCATCACGCGGTAGGTTTCCGACCAGCGCCGGTCATTGCAGATGCACATGCCGATGCGGGTGCCCATGGTCTTCCAGACCTTGAAGCCATAATTGCCCGGCTTGAAGAAATATTTCTCCAGATGCTGAGCTTCCAGATCGGCTTGCGGCTCGTCCCAACCGGGCAAATGAACCTTGCGATATTTGCCGACAAGTGTGCCAGCCCGATCCACCAATATGGCAGTGTTGTAATGGTTGGTCTCTCCGTCTTCGACGGCGATTTCGGCATAGCCGAGATAGAAGCCAATACCAAGCCGCTTGGCGGCATCGAACAGGGGCTGGGTTTCCGGCCCCGGCATCTGCTTTTCATAGAAGGCATCGATTTCTTCCCTGTCAGTCAGGTGCCAGCGGGGAAAGAAAGTGGTCAGCGCCAGTTCGGGGAAGACAACCAGCTCAGCGCCCCGGCTCCCAGCTTCTTCCAGCAAGGCAATGAGGCGCTTGACGACAGACTTGCGGTCATCACTGCGCTGGATTGGCCCCAGCTGTGCGGCGGCGGCAACAATGGAACGGGACATATCAGTTTTCCTCTACCGGCAGAATGCAGCAATGCTCGAAATTGAATTTCAGATTGATGGCGCCGCCCTCTTCATGCAATTGCGTCAGCGGGGCGTTAGCAATCAGCATGCCGGTCGGCGTGTCGACCTTATATTGGTAGGAGCGGCCAAGATAGGAGCGGGTCAAAAGCTTGCCCGCGATGGCGTTGGAAGGATCGGCCGTAAGCTCTATGCCCTCGGGGCGGGCACCAACCACGAAGCGATCCTCAAGCGGGCCGGTTTCGGCTTGCGACAGGGTGATCAATGCCCCGCCCTCGACTTCTGCGGTGACCAGATCGCCTTCGCGTTTGACCACTTTCATCTCAATGAGATTGTCAAAGCCGACGAAACGGGCGACAAAGGCACTGTTGGGGCGACGATAGAGCACTTCGGGGGTATCAAGCTGGACGATGCGGCCTGCATTCATGATGGCAACACGATCGGAAAT
This sequence comes from Cohaesibacter marisflavi, assembly GCF_963665895.2. Classification (NCBI taxonomy): domain Bacteria; kingdom Pseudomonadati; phylum Pseudomonadota; class Alphaproteobacteria; order Hyphomicrobiales; family Cohaesibacteraceae; genus Cohaesibacter; species Cohaesibacter marisflavi. Next base: position 2,851,692 of record NZ_OY762534.1, read on the forward strand.
GGAGAAAGCCTCTTCCTGATCGTGGGTCACATAGATTGCGGTGCGGCCATTGGCCTTTTGCAGCTCGCGAATTTCCACGCGCATATCCACGCGCAGCTTTGCGTCAAGGTTCGAGAGCGGTTCATCGAACATCAACAGCGGCGGATTGATGGCCAGAGCACGTGCCAAGGCCACGCGCTGACGCTGACCGCCAGAAAGGGCCGCTGGTAAGCGATTGGCATAGTCAACAAGTCCCACACGCTCCAGCATGGCATCCACACGGGCCTTGCGTTCCGGCGCGGCCACCTTTCGCTGTTTGAGCCCGAAGCCGACATTCTCAGCCACAGTGAGATGGGGGAAAAGGGCGTAATTCTGGAACACGATGCCCGCGTCGCGCTTATGCGGCGGCAGCTTGGTGACATCCTTGCCCGCAACGGTGATCTGGCCGCTGGTTGGCTGAAGGAAGCCCGCCAGCAGGCGCAGGGTTGTGGTCTTGCCGCAACCAGAAGAGCCAAGCAAGGAAACCAGCTCGCCCTCGGCAATGGTCAGATTAAGCCCGTGCAGCACCTGCGTCGGGCCATAGTGAGCAACAAGATCTTGTAGGATAACGGCGTTCTGTGCCATTTCAGCTCCTGCTATTTAATCGTCTTGGACAGGCCCAGACTGCGCTCGATGAGAGCCATGACCCCAATGGTCACGGCCATAAGCAGCACGGACACAGCGCTGACGGTCGGATCGAAAAACTGCTGAACATAGGTGAAGACTTCAATCGGCAAGGTGGAAACCCCCGGTCCCGTAAGAAACAGGGCCACCGCCATGTCGTTCAGCGAAGTAATGAAGGCCAACACGGCACCCGCGATGACTCCGGAGCGGATGTTGGGCAGCACGATGGACCAGAAGGCCTTGACCGGATGCATGCCAAGGCTGACGGCCGCTTCCTGAATAGAGAAATCGAACCCGGCAAGGCTCGCCCCGATGACCCGTACGATATAGGGCAAACACAGGATCGCGTGGCCCAGCATCAGTGAAGGCAGGATCGGCAAATCGAACTGCACGATCAGCGTCTTGAGCATGGAAAAGCCGAACACGATCTCGGGGATGAAGAAGGGCAGGAAGAAGATAGAGCCATACCAAGCGGGCAGCCGCACCTTATAGCGCGACAGGGCATAGGCAGCGGCGAGGCCTGCGATCAGCGCAATCATTGTTCCGCCGAACGCCACTTCCATGGACGTGATGAAACTTTCAACGAAATTGTTGAGCTCGAAAACCTTGTGATACCATTTCAGCGTAAAGCCCTGAGGCGGAAAGGCCAGAAAAGGCGTATCGCTGACAGAGGTGCCGATCACGATGATGATCGGTCCGGCCAGATAGAAGACCACCAGCCAGCCTGCGATTTTGGAGAGAGGATTGATCTTTCTGGCGCTCATCGCATTTTCCTCCCCGCGGCGATCCGGTTCGCAAGTGCCCCCATGGCGATCACGCATGTGATGGTGATGGCCATCATGATCGCAGCGATGGTATTGGCCGCAGCCCAGTCAAATGAAATCATGGCCTTGCGATAAAGCAGGGTAGACAGGGTCATCTGTTGTTCGCCCCCAAGCAGAACGGGCGTAACGAAGGTCGCCAGACTGCCGGTAAAGACAAGGATCGAACCAACGATCATGCCCGGCACCGCAAGCGGCAGCGTCACTTGGAAGAAAACACCAACCGGGCTGGCGCCAAGCGAGCCCGCAGCGGCATAAAGATCGTCGTCGATATTCTCCAACACACCAACCAGCGACAGGATCATCAGGGGCGTGAAGAGATAGGCGAGACCGGCCACCACCGCGCCTTGCGTGAACAGCAGTTCCAGCGGCTGGTCGATCAGTCCGATCTTGAGGAAGAGCGTGTTGACCACCCCGTTACGCCCAAGGATTGCCATGAAGGAGAAAGACCGCACAACAACACTGGTCAGCAGCGGGAAGACCGACAGGATCAGCAACACGCGCTTGAGGTTGGGTGAGGCATTGGCGATCATATACGCGCCCAGGAAGCCTGCCACGAGTGACACGAACGTGGACATGAAAGCAATCTTGAAGCTGCGGATCAGAACAACACGATTGAACTCATCGGCAAAGAATGCCTGATAGTTGTCCAACAAGCCGCCTGACGCACCGTCAAAGCTCTCCTTGAGCGTGCCGGCAACGGGCAACACAAGGAGCAGAAAAAGCAACATGGTTGCTGGCAGAACCAGCAACCATGGGCCCAAAGCGGCCATGCGCTTTGTTATCGATAAAGAAGGTTGTGTAGACAAATCAGAACCCGAATGTCTTGTTCCAGAGTTTTTCCCATGCATCATTCACTTCAAGCAGTTGCTTGATGGGAGTGGTCTGCATTTTCTCAACCTGGTCCTGTCCGTAAACCAGGCCGCTAGCCTGTTCGTCGGTCAACTCGACCGTTTTGTTGATCGGGCCAGAGCCTGCACCGAGTTCGACAGCTCCGTCTTTCTGCACCTGTGCAGAGATCGAGAAATCGATGAATTTCAGCGCCAATTCCTTGTTCTTGGAATTTTTCGGAATGTTGTAGGTGTTCATCATGGCGAAGTCGCCTTCGTCAAGCTCCGCCCAACCGATATTCGGGTTGGCAGCCTTGATGGCAGGGAAGGCATAATCCTGAGCAAGGCCGATAAAGGCTTCGCCGGTGGACAGCAGGTTGGTCAGCTCGGAGCCTGAAGAGAAGGTCTTGACGATATTCGGCTTCAACTCGGCCATTTTGGCAAAAGCAGCTTCAGGATCCTTGAAGGCATCTGTGCCTGCGCATTTCGCAGCCATCATCACGGTGAGCGGACCACCGGTCGTGTTGAAGGCAGGCATGGCGACGGAGTCTTTGAAATCATCACGCCACAGATCGCACCAGGATGTGATCGGCGTGTCGGTGCGGGTCTTGTCATAGACAATGCCATAGCGACCGAAGGTGTAGGCAGGACCATATTCACCCTGCGGATGCTTGGCCACTTCATACAGCTCATCAAGATGGGTCAGCTTGGAAGAATCGATGGTCTCGAAAGCGCCCTGATTGATACCGATCTGGGAGAATTTGTCGGTCAGCAGGATAACGTCGACACCGCCGCGAATGCGGGCCTTGTTCAGGCGTTCCGGGGCGCCGCCGCTTTCCGTGACAATCTTGACATTGTGGGCTTTTTCAAATGGCTCAAACACGAAGGGCTGGTAGAAATTGTTAGAATAGCCCCAGTTGGAGACCACCAGTGTATCTTGCGCATGCGCGAAAGCAGGAAGGGTCAGTGCAATCGCAACAGACGCTGCGCGGATGGAAAAAGGAAAAGACAGCATAGCGGGGAATGTTCCTGTTTTTTCGAGCTGGAAAAGAATTTTCCTGTTGGAAATATCGAGTAAATACAAAATGCACGGAATTGTGCAAGCGTTGATTTTGACCAAATCCTGTGCAAAGTAGCGCTCTTGGCCTTGCTGTGTCCGTCTTGTCATTTTCTGACGGGGCCGGAGGCAGGATGTGCCCAAAGACGATTTCTATTTGGGATTTAACTTCTGTGAAGCTGATTATTGATACGGACCCGGGCATTGATGATGCCCTGGCCATTGCCTATGCCGCTCTGCATCCAGACATCGAGTTGCTCGGTCTGACCACGATTTTTGGCAATGTGACCACAGAGCAAGCGACGCGTAACGCTCTCTATCTTGCGGATAAAATGGGACTTTCCATTCCCGTTGCATCCGGGGCTGAAAAGCCGTTGACGCTTCCTCCCTTTGCTCCCAAAACACGGGTTCATGGCCTTGAAGGACTGGGCCATTTGCCTGCTCCCGCCCCCACAGGCACAGCCAGCCCGCTGGCCGCAGCTCAGTTTCTATGCGAGATGGCAGAGCGCCACCGGGGGAAGTTGGTCATTTGCCCGATCGGCCCGATCACCAATATCGCCCGTGCTCTCCAAATGGATACAAACTTTGCACAAAATGTGGACAAGATCGTTTTCATGGGTGGAGCGCTGGATGTGCGCGGCAATGTTTCACCCTATGCGGAGGCCAATGCCTTCCATGATCCTCATGCGCTGGACGTCGTTTTGGCCTCAGGGGCAAATGTCACCATGGTGGGTCTTGATGTGACGCTCAAAGTGCTACTTGATGAGCAGGACTTCAGCCATATTGCCACCAGAAAGCACCCGGTCGGCCCGTTTCTCAAAGAGCTCGGGGCCTTCTATCTGGACTTTTATAAAAGCATTGGCCTATCCGGTTGCGGCCTGCATGATCCGATGGCGATCATCGCGGCTCTTTATCCGGGACTTTTTACCATGGAGTCCATGGCGCTTGAAGCCGTTATGGAAGGGGAAGCCAGCGGGCAAACATGCCGCAGTCAATCCAAGACCCGATTGCCGTCCCACGTCGCCCTTGGCTGCGATGCCGATGCAATTCGGCACACCTTTTTCTCCGTGTTCGACCAATAAGGCTATCCAGCTTTGGCGAAACGCTGGCTCACGCGCCTCCTTACCCCAAAGCTTCGCAGGAATTGCGTGGGGCCCTCAGAGTATATGGGCCTCACGAGACCAATATCCATAAGGCAACCTCGGCCAAGAGGCTGCCGAACACCAAATTCAGGTGTCTTGAGCTATGGGGTGCACGAAAGATGACCCCAAGGGTGTCTCCCGTCAGGGTCCAAAGCACAAAGGCGACCATGTTGTTCACCGTGAACACGGTCGTTATGAGCATAATCTGGCCAATCTGCTCACCGCTGTCCCCTTTAAGAAACTGTGTAAACATCAAGGCAATGATGACGTAGGCTTTTGGATTTAAAATCAGCAGCAACGCACCATCCCCAAAGCCTGCAGCTTTTGGCGTTGCACTCCCCTTCAAGACACCGGCCCTTAGCAGAGTCCACGCAATCCAGAAAACATTGAGAGATCCGGCCACTTTCAGATAAGCCAGCAAGTGGGGGACCCGCTCCATAGTCGCCAGAAAGCCAAACCCGATTGCGGCAGTAACCAGCCATGTGGCGATGTGATAGCCGAGATTTGCCGGCATCGTCGCCCGAAAGCCGAATCTTGCGCCATTTGCGGCAAAGAACATATTGCCAGGCCCCGGGCTATAGGCGAGCGGAAAGAGGAAAACGACGAGTTCCATCACAGTTTGTATCATTGCAAACACCCCTTGGATTGGTGCTTACTTATCCCAGTCAGCCGGTCATGAAGGCGACCCGTTTCTTGTGCAGTCAAGCCTGAAAAGACAGGCAGCGATTGCCCCACCTTATTTACGGGACCACCATGAAGGACAAGACAAGGCCTATGATGACGATGGAAACACTCGCCGATAGCTACCGTACCTTTGCCAAGCGCGAAGCCAGTGGCATTTCTCCAACCTATGAAGCCTATGCCTGTTCGGTTGCCGAAAGCGGGACACTTCTCGAGTTGCTTTTGCAGCTCCCTTCGGGCAAGCAACAGCCTAACCTGCTATTTGCCGCAACACGCCATGTGATCGGCTTGCCCGATCAGGATACGGACTTCGCTCGACATGCTCTGGGCGCCTGGGACGCGATCGTGCCGGTTATTCTGTCTCGCTCAACGCAAACCAATGAACCGGGGCGTTGTGCCTGTTTTCTTCCAGCTTTCGCCCAGTTCGAGGGGCCTCTGGCGATTCTTGAGGTTGGAGCATCCGCTGGCCTCTGCCTGTTGCCCGACCTCTATGGCTATGACTATGGACGCTCGGTTCTGGCCCCGGCTAGACAGGGTGGTCCTGTCTTCCCTTGCCAAGCCTCGGCACAAACGCCACTCCCGCACGCCCATCCACAAATCGCATGGCGAGCGGGTCTGGATCTCAATCCACTGGATGTTGGCAAGGATGAAGACATGGATTGGCTAAAGACACTTGTCTGGCCAGAACAGAAAACACGGCGCACCAGACTGGAAGCAGCGATTGAGATGGCGAAAAGCCAGCCGCCCCGCGTCATCGCCGGAGATCTTATTGCGCAGACTGAAGCTCTAGCCTCCGAGGCCCCGTCGGGAACGCGTCTCGTTATCTTTCACACGGCCGTGCTGACCTATGTCTCACCGGAGGCGCGAAAGGAATTTGCTGTACTGGTGAAGGATTTGGGAGCAGAGTGGCTGGCCAATGAAAGCGTGCGTACGCTTCCTGATGTGGCGCCCTCCGCAATACTCGAGGCTAATCCCGGCGCCTTCGTCTTGTCCCGCAATGGACATGCAATTGCCCGCACCGGTCCGCATGGCCAGTTTATCGAGTGGCTGTGATCTGGATGACCGAGCCGAATTTGCTTGTTTGGGAAGAGCCTGTTGGAGCGGGTGAAGGGAATCGAACCCTCGTCTTAAGCTTGGGAAGCTCCTGCTCTACCATTGAGCTACACCCGCCTTCTGGCAACGCCCAATCGGGCATCGCATCAGGATAGAGTGTATCTATCACACTGAGCCATTTGCTCAAGATGGCAGAGCTGCTTTTTTGTCAGTTTTTTGACGGTGCGAACAGTTTTCTTTTCTGCCTCCCATTCGCTTAACGCTCGAAGGAGAGAACGGGCTTTGCGCACGTCATTTGACAAACCGCAGCGCCTTATGCATGAAACTACCTATTTCCATCTTGAATTCTCTTTTCAAGTACCCAATTTCTGCCAGTTAACGCTTTTGTTTCTTCAAACCTAAATGGCTTTGCGACAGGATTTCATTCGTATGTTGGACCGCATCAAAACAATTCTCGGCTCCCGGCCCTTCGAACTCGGCATTACCGGGCTTATCGTTCTGAATGCGATCACTCTGGCACTGGAAACATGGCCTGCGGCGGAAGCCCGTTTTGGTGGCCTGTTCCATATTGTTGACCGGACCATTCTCGTGGTCTTTGTGGTGGAAATAGCCATGCGGTTGCTGGTTCACCGGCAGCGCTTTTTCACCGATCCATGGTCCCTGTTTGATTTCTCGGTGGTTGCCGTTTCCCTTATGCCGACGACCGGCGCTCTTTCAGTGTTGCGTGCCTTCAGAGTGCTGCGTGTTCTGCGGCTCATCAGTTTTGTGCCATCCTTACGGCGCGTGGTGGGTGCATTGTTGGAAGCATTGCCCGGACTGGGGTCGATCACCTTGCTTCTGGGTTTGCTCTATTTCGTGTTTGCCGTGATGGCGACCAAGCTTTATGGCGCAGAGTTCCCCGACTGGTTCGGCAGTCTTGGCGAGTCGGCCTATACGCTGTTTCAGGTGATGACACTGGAAAGCTGGTCCATGGGCATCGTGCGACCGGTTATGGAAGCCCACCCCTATGCCTGGCTCTTCTTTGTGCCCTTCATTCTTGCGACCTCCTTTACGGTGTTGAACCTCTTTATCGGTATCATCGTTTCGGCGATGCAGTCCGAACATGAAGCCACGGCAGAAGCCGACCGTGCGGCGCTGCATTCGGAAACCGAAGGCGTGATGGCCGAGGTCAAGGCCCTACGCACCGAGATTTCCGAGCTGCGTACCCTGATCAAGGCGCAAGGCAGCGGCAAGTAACAGCTTCTAGAATGGGGTCGAAAGGCAGAATGCAAGCAACAGGCTTTTCACACCCTGCCTTGCGCAGTCATTTTGCTGCCTTGATTGGGGGCTTTGGTCAGTGGACCATCCACAAGACGGGATTTACAACCAGAATGCCTAGCTCCAATACCCTTCCCATTCTCTATTCCTTTCGCCGCTGCCCCTATGCCATGCGCGGACGAATGGGGCTGTTTGCGTCTGGCATTCCGGTCGAACTCAGAGAGATCGTTCTAAGGGACAAGCCGGCTCATATGCTGGAAATCTCCCCCAAGGGCACGGTACCGGTGCTGCTTTTGCCCGACGGGACGGTGATCGAAGAGAGCCTTGATATCATGCTCTGGGCCCTCAAGCAGAATGACCCGCAGGACTGGCTCTCACCAGAAGAAGAGACGTTGGATGACATGCTGGCCCTGATTGGGGAGCTAGATGGCTCCTTCAAGCATCATCTGGACCGCTACAAATATTCAAGTCGATATGAGAATGCCGATGAGGTGGTGCATCGGTCCATGGCCATGGTGGCTCTGGCCTCGCTGCAGGCGCGCCTTGAGCTTTCGCCTCATTTGTTCGGCTCGCGCCCGAGCCTTGCCGATATCGCGCTTTTTCCGTTTGTGCGGCAATTTGCCAATACCGATAGGGACTGGTTCGACACCAATGCACCTATAGCCCTGCGCAAATGGCTCGTCGGGCACGAAACCTCGGAATTGTTCATGAGTATTTTCTGCAAGTGGCCTGTGTGGCAGGAAGGCGATCCCGTTACGCTGTTTCCCGCCCCCAGGCACCTTTGACAATGAAGACGAAAGGCGGGCAGGACGCTTGCCTTCCCTATCAGGATACCCAGCGACGTAGACGCTCGGACATGGCGGTCCTGTTCACCGCTTCGGCAACCGTTAGGCCAACATTGCCAAGCATGGAATGGGTATGCCAAAGCGTGAAGATGGGCACTTTACGCGTGCCGAACTTGAGCTTGTAGGGCTCATCTCCAACGGTGAAGTCAAAGACCTTCATACCTTCCTTGACGCATTCCTCAATCAGGTCTTCCGTCATGAGCAGACCGGGGGAATAGCGCCCCACCCGCTCGAAATCGAGTCCCATCATCAGCATCAGATAGCGACCATTATGCTCAATGGCATATTGAACGGCGACGATCTGATCGTCGTAGGTGAACTGGTACAGGCGCACATAGCCGCTTGCGGCATTCTCGATTGCCAGATTGACATAAAAATCGAAGGTGTGCCGTGTCTGAATGAGGTCCTCACCGGGGCGATCCTTGTAGCGCTCCTTATGGAACTCTCTCAGATGATCCATGGCCACCCGGATGGGCTCTTCATCGACAAGGCGATGCATTTGCCAGTTGCCCTCTCGCATCATCGCGCGCCTTTTCTTGTCGCGATGTTTGCGCTCGCTTTTGGAAATATTGGCAAGGCGCCATTCCTGATAGTCCGGACCGAGTTGCGTGATATAGGCGGAAAATTCCGCGCGCTGGAAATGCCCCGAAGGGAACAGTCGCAACACGGCAGGATCGTTGACAGGCATGTGCTTGACACGTAGCACGTCGTAGGCACCCAACGTTTCAAGGAGTCGTTTGCTCAGATAGTCCGGGTCAGGGATCCAGTTTCCGATATCTTTGTGCATCGTCGGCAAAGCATAGTCGACCAGACACATATTGGCATATTCGAGGATGGTCGCCCCGAGCTTTTTGCGAGCGATCAGAGGGACGAGCCCAACAAGACAGCCGGATTTCTTGCAGCGCATTTGCAATGTGCGCTCCTCAATGTCCGGAAAATTCTTCAAATACTGCTGCATAGCATGATGCCAAAGCGGATGCTGAAAAGCTGTGACATCGGCCTGATCAAACAGGGCCTTATATTCCTCGGAAAGAAAATCAAAACTTGAACATACGCTCAACTCAAGCATAACAATTGCCTGCAACTTTTTGGTCAATGAGAAGTGTTACGGCCTAACCATTTCATAGAGAAGATAAGCAATCGTGAATCGTTCAGGCAAAAACACCAGAAAGTTGCATAATAGGTATTTAATTTACTTGTTTATACACGTTTTGAGATACGCGCGGTAACTGCGACGAAAATTCGAGGGAGTTTGAGGAGAAGTTCAAGAGTGTCAGTAGAGATTAAGCTCATGCATGAAAGCAGCCATGCTCTCAATAGTTGATTTGGGCCCTTCTAACAAGATATCGACACCGGCTTCATGATAGCTGCGATCAAGCACGCTCAGCTGCAACAAGGCGATCTGGCGCTCTATTTCGCTGGTCTGGTCGAACCGGCCCGTAAAGGTCTTTTGAACGATGCGTTGCCAGGGCACCAACGTGGCCGCGTCCAGTGCCATGGAGGCAACACCGGAATAGGCACGCGCCAATCCCCCTGCCCCCAGCTTGGTGCCACCGAAATAGCGCACAACGATCACGCCACAATTGATGATTTCTCGCCCGATCAACACCTTGAGCATCGGCATGCCAGAGGTACCCGCCGGTTCCCCGTCATCCTTGGCACCTTCCTCGATATGATCATCCTCATGAATGAGGCGGAAAGCGGTTACATGATGGTTGGCCTTGCGATGCTCTATGCGCAAGTCTTCGAGACGGGCCTCGAACTGCTCGATAGGCACGAGGAAAGCCAGAAATTTGGACTTTTTCTCCTCAAGCTCGGCATAGAATTCGGTTTCGATTGTTTGCAGCATGGCATCATGCCATCCGGAAATGCTTGGACAGTTTCAACCCCTGCGCCTGATAGTTGGACCCGATGCCCGTGCCATAGAGGCGGGTCGGACGTGCCCGCATGCGTTCATAGGCGAGACGTCCGATCAACTGGCCATGCTCCACAATGAAGGGCACTTCATGGCTGCGCACTTCCAGCACGGCACGGCTCCCCTTGCCTCCAGCTTCCGAGGCGCCGAAGCCGGGGTCGAAGAAGCCAGCATAATGCACCCGGAATTCGCCCATAAGCGGGTCGAACGGTACCATCTCGGCGGCATAACAGGGGGGAACATGCACCGCTTCGCGCGAGACCAGAATATAGAACTGGTCCGGGTCCAGAATAAGCGCATTCTTGCCACGCCCCGCTATAGGTTCCCAGAAATCGAGCATATCGAGTGCATCGCGCTTGTCGACATCAATAACAGCACTATGGCGCTTGGCGCGATAGCCGATGATGCCTTCTCCTTCCAGATCGATCGACACTGCAATGCCGTTGTCGATAAAGGGATCATCGGAGGCAATGACAAGACTTTCGCTGTTATGGAGCGCCAGATGTTCGGCATCACTGAGGCGCGAACGCCCCTGCCGGAAGCGGATCTGTGTCAAGCGGCTACCGGCACGGACCACAATGGGAAATGTGCGCGGGCTGACTTCCAGAAAGAGCTGGCCGCGATAACCGGTTGGGATGGTATCGAATTGGCGGGACCTGTCTGCAATGACACGGGTAAAAATGTCTAGTCGTCCGGTGGAGCTTTTGGGATTGGCGGCCGCCTCGATGAAATCTGGCAGGGCCAGACTTTCCATCAACGGCACAATGTAAACACAGCCGGTTTCCAGCACAGCCCCTTCTGTCAGGTCAATCTGGTGGAGCTGCAACCGCTCCAGTTTCTCTTCAACGGTCTCGTTGGGACCGGGCAGGAAGGAGGCGCGCACACGATAGGCGGTGGCTCCAAGGCGCAAATCCAGACTGGCGGGCTGGATCTGATCGGCATCGGGATGACAGGCAAACCGGATCCCCTCGCCTTCGACCAGTTGGGTAATATCGGCGTCATTGAGAATACCGCTTCCGGTAAAGGAGAAATCAGTCATGCATAGGCCCGTTCATTGCGTTTTCATGTTGTTTAACAGGGATAGTGCCCTTGGGCAACCAGCCAGAAAGCGGGCCAGAACCGGCCCATGAAGGGGCGAACCTCCTGCGCTATGCTCGCATAGCGGCAGCGTCATGCCTTCATTGCGTGAGCAGATAGTCCAGAAATGCATAGACACATTTGTAGTTGTGCACAAATGGGCAGTTGGTTCAAATTTTAGCTTTTATTTTTACCGCAGAAATAGGGAAGTCTACTAATATTGGACACACCTTGACAGAAGGCGTCTGACGACAGCAGGCGCCATTGCTATATGGCCAACCAGGAACAATAGTGTCTTAGATGAAAAAGCTCCTCGCGGTTTGCATTTTAACGGCCTGCTTTATCACAGGCATCATTCTCACATACGAGACTCCGGCAAACTCCAATCAGCTCAATGGTACACGTTTGACTTCTGCCGGGAAGCAGGAAGCGGAAAGCAAGATTGAATCCTTCCTTGAATCGAATATGGCCTATTTCAATCCCTTCAGCGATCAGGTGCAGGTGAACAATTGCAAGATCACCTACCGGCTGAACAGCACGGGCGATTGCGCAGGCTCTCCGACGGCGCGCTTCAACGAGTTCCAGATTGATCTCAAGGATGTTCGCAAGGTGCGAATTTTTGAAAATTCGCGTCGCGGCACCGGTGCTGCCGGGTCCATCCGCTTCGAATTCGCCGAAGACGTGCAAAAGCGGTTCGATCGCGCCAAGCAGCTGTTCAAGCGCTATAATCAGCATAACAATGGCTATACTGGTTCCATGTGGGCACAAGAAGCCTATTCGGCAGAACAGAATGCCGTGAAGGGTGCAGGGCTGCCCAGCATGCGCAGTTATGCCAAAACGCAGAATTGCTCACGCAGCATCCAGCAGTTCCACCTGCCCAAGACGCTTGGTACCATCAGCCTCTCAACGGTGGATCGCGGTGCCGCCTACAGTTTGAAAAATTACCACGCCAGCTGCATCAACAGCTAAGTCTTGTGCTTGCGATTGAGCACATCGGCAATCGAACGACACCTAATCCCTTGTCAAAAATACCTAAACTTTAGATTGAAATTTTCCACATTAATCGTGAAATAGATTCAATTTTAATCTTTCTGCTATGCGCGTTTAAAACAGTTTCGACCAAAATTCCCTCATTGACTAGTTCCACCAGACACAGACATTTTGCGAAAAAATGAAAAAGAATATTATCGTCTTAACTTCCCTATTCTCGGTGATCATTGTTGCCATCTGCTTTCTGGCCCTTTTCGAAGGAAAGAGCTTTGCCAAAATCAAACCGCTTTTCAGCAAGAGAGAAGTGGCGCGAATGGAAAGCATCATTCAAAAGGCGCTTTCAGAGACATCCAATGTCGCCTATGGCAGTGATCTGGTGGTGAAGGATTGCGAGATCATCAATCGGGTTGAAACAGCACGCAATTGCGCAGATCCCTATTCCCTTCGCCTGCAGGAATTTCGGCTCGACATCAGGGAAACAGCATCTGTCACCCAGTCCAGTCTGGTTTCCAGCAAACCGGGGCGTCAGAGCCTCCTGAAGTTTCACTTCACCCCTGAGATCGAGCAGAAGGTGCAGAGCGCCAAGCAGCAGATCTGGGAGTATGTGAGCGACAAACACGGGTTGCGCGGAGCTGTCTGGGGCGAGTTTGCGGAATCCGCAGAACAACGCCTTGTCAAACAATATGGCTTCGACCAACTGGGCAGCTATGATGTCACCCAGACCTGCGGCTCCAGCAAGAAGATGCGCCATCTACCCGAGAAGCTCGGAACCTATATTCTGAGTGGTGATTCCAGAGAGTTGGGACGGGTCATCAAATCCTATCACCAATATTGTGTTTCCTCGGATTCATAAGCGGGCCTGCCAGCGGCATGCCTTAGGCGGGACACTGGTGCCCGGAGCCGTGCCATTGACAGGTGAGGTCTTTGAGCGTACAGAATGTCGCACTTGTGGTCATTTGAGCCGACCGGCTTGCCGCCACGTAAAAGAATGTTGCTAAAAGGTCGGGGATGAAAAACAGTCTATCCCGGCCATACTAACCTATGTCGCCGGGTTTTATTTTGCCCAAAATCCGGCCACCCACGAAGAATGAGCCCGACGTCTCGCGGTGTTCTGCTCCGGACGGCGTGTGGGAAAAACAAGAACAGGATTGAGCCATGTCTGAGACCAAAAAGCCCGAAACCGGTTATCGCCCAGCGACCGAAATGGTCCATGGAGGCGCTATGCGTTCGCAGTGGGGGGAAACATCCGAAGCGCTTTTCATGACGCAGGGTTACGTCTATGACAGTGCAGAAGCTCAGGAGGCCCGCTTCAATGGCGAGGAACCGGGCTATGTCTATTCGCGTTATGCCAACCCGACTGTCTCGATGTTCGAAAGCCGTATGGCGCTGCTCGAAGGCGCTGAAGGCGCGCGCGGTACGGCCTCCGGCATGGCGGCAGTTTCATCAGCCATGCTTTCTTGCGTGAAGGCCGGAGATCATGTGGTGGCTGCCAGCGCCCTATTCGGCTCCTGTCTTTATATCGTTTCGGAGTTGCTGCCCCGCTTCGGCGTTGAATGCACCTTGGTCGACGGCACCAATCTGGAAGAATGGAAAGCGGCGATGCGGCCAAACACCCGTGCCTGCTTCCTTGAAAGCCCGACCAACCCGGTTCTCTCCGTCATCGATATTGCTGGCGTCGCCGAGATTGCTCATGAGGCTGGTGCAAAGCTGGTTGTCGATAACGTGTTTGCAACGGCCATGTGGCAAAGCCCGCTGGCGCTGGGGGCCGATGTGGTCATCTATTCTGCTACCAAGCATATTGATGGTCAGGGTCGATGTCTGGGCGGTGTCGTGTTGTCGACCGAACAGTTTCTGGAAGAAGAATTCAAGGATATCCATCGCCATACCGGCCCGTCGCTTTCTCCGTTCAATGCATGGATCATGCTCAAGGGACTGGAAACCTTCCCTCTGCGCGTGAAGGAACAGACCCTGAGCGCGGGCATCCTTGCCGACCGTCTGGCAGAGCACAAAGCCATAGAGCGCATTTTCTATCCCGGTCGCGAGGATCATCCGCAGGCTGACGTCTGCAAGAAACAGATGCGCGGCGGCTCTACCATGGTTGCGCTCAACGTGGCTGGCGGCAAGGAAAAGGCCTTCCAGCTGGAAAATGCCCTTAAGGTCATCAAGATTTCCAACAATCTGGGCGACGCCAAGAGCCTGATCACCCATCCGGCCACCACCACACATCAGCGTCTCACCGATGATCAGCTGGCTGCAGCCGGTATCGGTCAGGGCACATTGCGTTTCTCGGTTGGTCTTGAAGATGTAGAAGACCTTTGGGAAGATTTCGAGCAGGCACTTGCCAGCCTCTGATCGTCACCCGACAGAGCTATTCACCAGTTTCAGGGGCGCTTTTCCAGAAGCGCCCCTATTGCTTTGCCGATTGCCTTGAAGCTGCCCCCTTTCCTCGAATAGACTGGCCGCATCACGTCCAAAAGGCAAAGATAGATGTCCCAGAATTCTTGCTCTGAAAAAGACCCGACCATTCCCTATGACATGCCGATCGAGGTTCTGCCTTCCGATATCGACATGATGGGACATGTCAACAACACCATCTATTTGCGCTGGGTTCAGGAAGCGGCGACCGAGCATTGGGATGCTGTTGCCCATGAAGATGATCACACTGCGATGGTCTGGCTCATCACCCGCCATGAAATAGACTACAAGCGCCCCGCTTTTGAAGGTGACAAGCTGGTTGCCCGCACATGGGTTGGCTATTATGAGCACCATAAATGCGAACGCTTCACCGAGATTATCCGCTTGAGCGACAAGCGCATTATGGCCAGCGTCAGAACACTTTGGTGCCCGATCAGTCAAGAAACGAAGCGCACGGTTCGCCTCTCTGAAGAGCAGATTGGGCGCTATTCCAAGGGGCGCAAGCCTGCCTGACCCCTTGACTAATCTTTGATATAAAAGTCCGGACGAGAAACCCGCCCGGACCATATTTGCTACTGTCTAACTCTAAAAGCTCATTTCTTGGGCGGGACCAGCGCACAAAAGGCCCCGCTGGCCGCTTCATCCGAGCCCAGCATGATGGCAGCCGGCGCCGTATAGGGATTGAGCGGCTGGCTTGTCTGAAGATCGAAGACCAGAAGCGCACCAAGTGCCAGCAGAGTTGCTGATGCAGGCAACGCCCGACTTGTGAAAAATCCAGTCATGTTTCTACCCCTCCAGTCCCAGTGGTTTGCGCAAGCGGATACCAACCCACGAACCGGCAAAGGCGGCCACGAACCAGGCCCAGCCATGCAGGCTGCCCGTCGAGATACCCGAGAAGAAGGCGCCGACATTACAGCCTAGCGCCAGACGGGACGAATAGCCCAACAGGAACCCCGCCACGATGGCGGCAATCCATGCCTTTGCAGACAGGGAGGGCAGTTTCGCCGAGAGGCCAGACCGCCAGACCGCCACGATGAAGGCGCCCAGAATGATCCCAAGGTTGGTCAGCGATGTGTAGTCAGTCAGAAGGCTGGCCGCGAGCCGCTCCTGATGAGCTGCACTTGCCCAGTAGGGAGAGGCAGACAGATCGGCGCCCAGCGCGCTGGTGACTTTTGCTCCCCAAAGCCCGAGGCCATAGACGACGCCCCAAGGCTGACCGGCTACGACAAAGTTGGCGACTGCCAGTGCGGCGAGCAAAAGGGCAGCAACGAGCAAGCGGCGCGGCACCTTGCGTGCCTGCTTTGGCGCGATAGCCAAAGCCACGCCTCCCACGATCAGCAGACCCAACAGGGTGATACCTAGACCGCTTGTGCCTTGCAGAGCTACCAGAGGCAACTGCCCCAGTTCCGTCCACCAGAGCAGATGATATGATCCGGCAAAGGCACCGATGATGAAGAAGGGGAGCGCAACCACGCTCACCGGATTGCCGCTGCCCGCATTGACCAGCGTCCCCGAGCCACAGCCAAGCACAAGCTGCATGGCCGCTCCAAAGACAAAAGCGCCCCCGACCATGGCCCAGCCAATGGCGGCATGAGCTCCGATCAATTCGGAATGGTCTCCCGAGAGCAGCGGAAACGCGACTATAGCCACCAAAGCAATGGCGATAAGCTGAGCAAGAAGGCCCGCCGGTTCGCGCCGCAGGATCATGGCCCGCCATGGTCCGGCAAAGCCGAACCGCAAACCCTCAAGCGTCAGGCCGAAACCGATGCCGATGGCCAGCAGAAGCCCGTAGCGGACGCCGGCAGCAGCAATCAGGGTTAAGATGGCAATAAGGGCGACACCTATAAGAGCGGCCCTTATAAACAGACGAGACCCCTTGGAAGGGGTCTCAAAAGATGCGCTGATATCAGTCACTGGATTAGCCGCCGGTTACCTGTTTGATGAGGGTTTGAACAAGGCCTGGCGTGTTGGCCAGATCATAGCCAGCGTTGGAATAGCCCACCACAGATTCCGGATAGAGCTTCACATTGTCCAGCTCGGCCAGTTCGGAAAGCGCGAACCAGTTGGTTGCTGCCCAATGACCGGTGTTGCAGAAGCTTACAAGCTCTTCGCCACCCTTGAAGCCAGCCTCATTGGCCAATTGCTTGACCTTGGCCGCATCGGCAATGACCGGCTTGTTATCGAACCAGCTTGAATGCACGAAATATTCAGACTGAGGCAATGTGCCAGGCTTGGCCGCAGCAGGGTGCTTTTTCTCGCCTTTCCAGAATTCTTCCGGACGGGCGTCGACCAGACGGGCCTTCTCTTCACCATTGACGATCTTCAAAATCTCTTCGCGAGAGGCACGCCATTCATCAGAGAAGGTCACATCAATGGTGGTTTTCTGAGGAGATACCGCGCCAGTTTCGAAGGAAAGGCCCTGCTGCTCCCAATTGTTCAGTCCGCCATTGAGAATGGCAATATCGGTAAAGCCTGCCGATTTCAGCGTCCAGTAGACGCGGGCTGCCGCACCAAAATCAGAGATGTTGGCCCCCTGATAGGCAATGACCGTGGCACGGTCTTTTTCCGCTCCGATGTCACCGAGCACTTTTTCCAAGTGTTCTTCGGTTACCAGCTGGCCCGGATTTTCCTTGGGGCCACGAAACAGACCATAAGGTGCGTTGACCGACCCAGCGATGTGACCCTGTTCAAACAGGCTGGTGCCGTCTTTACTGTTACCACGAATATCGATGATCAGAGGCTTGTCAGCATCTGCAACAGCATTGAGATCCTGTGGGGAAACCAAAGGCCCGAAGGTTGCGGCGAAGGTCGGGGTTACAAACAGCCCGAATGCAACGAAGGCTTGGAATAGCATTTTTTTCATAAGTGTCTCCGTGTGAGCCAATTCGGTCTATCAGCATCGCTGCATTTGCGAATTGTTTGAACGTGATGTCTCAAGCAGCCAGAAGCCTCCCCGGCCCCAGCGCTTTTGTTGGGGCTATTGTGCTTTTCCGCTCTGTTTTTACAAGAAAGAGGATCTTAAAGTTCATTTTTAAATTAGAATATCCTGCGCCCTTGCCAGCGTATCTTGATAAATTTTGCCACAGTGTCGGCTCGTGCTCCCAAATTGAGAAAATTGCTTTTCTCAATTGCGCATTATCCTAGGGCCTATAACGCAGCATTATAGCGGACAGGATCATTCTGCCCGATTAGGAGGATATGCATGGACCCGCGGTTATCACTGGTCACCCTTGGCGTCACCGATCTTGAGCAATCCGTGCGTTTCTATCGCGATGGCCTAAGCTGGCCCTCAAGCTATACGTCGGGCGATGGCGTTGCCTTTTTCAAGACATGGGGCACGGTGTTTGCACTCTATCCAATCGACAAAATGGCCGAGGAGATCCCCGGCGGAACGTTCAAACCGCAGGCAGGTGCTTGTGGCATCACGCTGGCGCATAATTGTCGTGAGCGAGAAGAGGTAGATAGTGTGTTACTGCTGGCTCAAAAAGCGGGGGCCGAGATCAGGAAATCCGCCAGTGACACCTTCTGGGGCGGCTATAGCGGCTATTTCTCCGATCCCGACGGCTATCTCTGGGAAGTTGCCTGGGGTGCCTTCCCCATTGGAGATGACGGACATCTGGTTCTGCCTTGAGGCATTTTGCCTATAATGCCAAAGATTGCCTTGGCACGGTTGCTTGCGGTGCGCAATGATCAGAGATGCGCATCACTTTCAGGCGCCTTTCCATCGGGCTAATCCGTATCGGTGAACAGCTCTCTGGCCAGCAGAATGCGTGAGACCGTGGTGATCGCGGTTATGGCTGCAAAGCTATAGGCGATCACGCCAAACCAGTCCGGCAGCAGGCAGAACAGAGCAAAGACCGCATATGTTTCCCCCGCTTCGGCAAGCCCGCCGGTAAAATAAAGCGATTTTGAGCCATGGCTCTCGGTTGAGATCTTGCGCTTCTCGGCCATGATGGCAAAGGCAAGAAAGCTTGCCCCATTGGCATAAAAGACCATCAGTAGTACAGCGGCAGGCAGAGCATTCTCCGGGCGCGCGAAGGCGAATGCCAGCGGAACAAGACCGTAGAAAATGAAATCGAAGACAATGTCGAGATAACCGCCTAGATCGGTTTTTCGCCCTGCTCGGGCGACAGCACCGTCCAGCCCATCCATCAAACGGCTCAGGCCAATCAGCAGCAGACCCCAAAGATACAACTCATAGGCGATAAACAGGCCTGCGATGCCACCGATAATCAAGCCAAGCGTCGTTATTTGATTGGCAGTTACCCCAAACGCATGCAGGCTCTTGCCGATATGCCCAATTGTTGGGTCTATGATTCCTTTTATCCGGGCATCCAGCATGGTGATCCTTCCATTTCTTCTCTTAAAGTTTAGGTGCGCCTATATTTGATTACCTAATTAGTATTGGTAAGACATGTCTGTTTGTGGATTGAACTATTACCAATACAATTTCTGGTCTGCCTGTTCTATAATACAGCAGGGAGGTTATATTAATTTGGACAAAGCTTTGCTAAACAATTCCTATGAATTTTTCGCGAGTTTTGCCGGAACATAACTCTGATTTCTTCATTCTATTCCGATGGCCAAGCCTAGCATGAACCATCGTTCCACCGGAGTATGAGGACCAAGTGCAGAAATACACAGCAACAACCGGATCGATTCAAGTCATGGTTGTGCCGGAATATCAGCCGGACCAATCAACACCCGACAGAGGACAACATGTTTGGACCTATCATGTTGAAATCTGCAACAACGGCCAATCCAACATTCAGCTCCAGGCTCGTTTCTGGCGAATAGTGGATGGTCAGGGTCGAATACAGGAAGTCCATGGCCATGGCGTGGTCGGGGAGCGCCCCCATATTGGCGCCGGCAACAGCTTCCAATATACCTCGGGCTGTCCGCTCGATAGCGAAAGTGGCTTCATGTCTGGCCATTATGAAATGGAACTGGATGACGGGACGAAGTTTGATGTTACCATTCCCACTTTCTCGCTCGACATTCCAGATCAGACCAAAATTCTGAACTGATACCCTCTGGCTTTGTACGCGCATGCGCTGCCTGCATGCCTCAGGGTCTTAGGGTCTCGGGGTCTCGGGGTCTCAGTCGTCAAAGACGGCCGCCGGTGAGATATCAACAACAAACTTTTATCGGCTGCTTGCGCCTGCGCCAGCGGCCAATCTGTGTTTTGGTCCTCTTGAGAATGCGGTGTTTTCTCTTTAAAGCTCTATAAAATAATGCATAACCGACGTTTTCTCAGCCAATGAGCAGGAATGGCCGAACGGTTTCCCGGATATCGCCAGCTCATCGAACCACTCTTGCCCTGTTGCATCTTCGAGCAGATTGGCGAAATTTTGTTCGAATTTCCCTTGCGCAATAAGTGCGGCAGGTCGTTGTTGCAAAATGGTTGCTTTTGTTTGGCATGGTGCTTGCCAGCCAATCGGGGAAACAAGGCCCCCGGCTTTTTTGATTATTGTTGAATTGGAATGAACCACATGGCACGCGACAACCGCAAAGCAAGACTTGGAACTTCGGCCGATCTGGACCGCCTTTTGGGCGGAGGCCCGCTGAACCGGTTGTATGGCGCGCGTTGGTCTCTGATCGTCATGGCCATTGGCCTAAGCTGGATTGCCATGCAGGACGAGCGGGAAATGTGGCATGTGGGGCTTGTTCTTGTTGCTGTGATCATGGCCACGATGTTTCTGCCACGCCGCCGTAAGGTTACGCGCCTCAAGGCCAAGGTGGAAGCACGCCGTCGTGCGATCGTGCCTGACGTCAACATGCGCAAACTGGCCTCTGCCCTACCGGACCCCTGCTTCATTCTGGATCGGCGCGGCATCGTCCGCTTTGCCAACCATGCAGGCTCGTCCATTTTTGGCAATGTAAAAGAAGGCGACCCGCTGTCCTTCAGAATCAGACAGCCGGACATGCTGGCCGCATTGGATAATGTACTCGATGGCGGCCCCATCGAAAAGGTGGACTATACCCTCAAGAGCCACAGCGAACGCTTTTATGAAGCATGGGTCACCCCTATTCATCTAAATTCCGACCCTGAAGGGGAGCATCGCCCCGAATTCATCCTGCTGCTTCTGCATGATCAGACAGAACAGAAGAATATGGCCCGGATGCGTGCTGACTTCGTAGCCAATGCCAGCCATGAATTGCGCACGCCGCTGGCGTCCGTCATCGGCTTTATCGAAACCTTGTTGGGCCCGGCCAAGGATGATCCGGTCGCACGCGACCGCTTTTTGCGCATCATGCTTGATCAATCCGAGCGCATGTCGCGGCTGGTTTCCGATCTGTTGTCTCTGTCGAGAATCGAAATGCGCGCACATGTATTGCCCGACACGCGCGTTGATCTCTCCAAGATCATGCGTCACGTCATCGATAGCCTCAGCCCGCTGGCTCAAGATCTGGCTGTCGCAATCGAATCCAATCAGCTGGATGACAATCTCTGGGTTTCCGGTGATCGTGATGAGCTGGTGCAGGTGTTCGAGAATCTGGTCGAGAACGCCCTTAAATATGGCAAGGACGGCGAGAAGATCGACATCAGTTACAGTCGGATCATCGATTCTGCAGACGGCAAGCCCTATCATTGCTTCAATGTGAGGGACTATGGAGCAGGCATTTCGCAGGAGCATTTGCCCCGCCTGACAGAGCGCTTTTATCGCGTGGATGTCGCCTCTTCCAGAGAGCAGAAGGGCACCGGACTCGGATTAGCCATTGTAAAACATATTCTTACGCGGCACCGCGGCAAGCTGCTGGTGGAAAGCCAGCCCGGCGAAGGCGCAACCTTTCAGGTCCGCTTGCCGGTGAGCGACTCTGCCGATTTGTGACACTTTGTGACGGTTTTATAATTGTCCAAAAAATTCTCCATATATTTCAGTTGCTTAAATTGTCATAAAACTGAAATACAGATGTCATATACCCATCACATACGAAGGATAGGTTCGCGCTTGTCCCGGCCACCCGGTCATCATGCTTGCACAGATAGGCGCAAGTCTTTCACGGGAAGGTCGGCATATTCGTGAGCGCACTTTGAAAGCCAATTGTGTGGCTCGTCGCTCGAAAAAACTGACTTATGGAGAGGTCAAGTGAAATTCGCTTCTTTTGCTAGTGCAGCTGCTATTGCTGCCACCGCCGTTCTTGCTGGTACCGCCGCACAGGCTCGTGACCAGGTTCAGGTTGCTGGTTCTTCCACCGTTCTTCCTTATGCAACCATCGTTGCCGAATCTTTTGGTGAAAACTACCCTGACTTCAAAACCCCGGTTGTTGAATCCGGTGGTTCTTCTGCTGGCCTGAAACAGTTCTGTCAGGGCGCTGGTGAAGACACCATCGACGTTGCCAACGCTTCCCGTAAGATCAAAGACAAAGAAATCGCGACCTGCGCTGAAAACGGCGTCAAGGAAATCATGGAAGTCAAAATCGGCTACGATGGCATCGTGTTCGCTTCTGACGTAAACGGCCCGGACTTCGCTTTCGAACCAATTCACTGGTTCAACGCTCTGGCTCCGAAAATCGTTAAAGACGGCAAACTGGTCGACAACTCTAACACCAAATGGTCTGACGTTGACGCCAACTTTGCTGACTGGGAAATCGCAGCTTACATTCCTGGCGAAAAACACGGTACCCGTGAAGTTTTCGAAACCAAGGTTCTGGAAGCTGGCTGTAAAGCCGCTGGCGCCTTCGATCTGTATGTTGCTTCCGGCCTTGACAAGAAAGCCGCTGGCAAAGAATGCATGAAGGTTCGCAAAGACGGTAAAGCCATCGACATCGACGGCGATTACACCGAAACCCTCGCTCGCATCGACAGCAACAAAACCGGCTTCGGCGTGTTCGGTCTTGCTTTCTATGAAAACAACATGGACAAGCTGAAAGTGGCTACCATGTCCGGCATTTCCCCGAATGCTGAAGTGATCGCTGACGGCACCTACCCTGTGTCTCGTCCGCTGTTCTTCTATGTCAAGAAATCTCACCTGGGTGTTATCCCTGGCCTGAAAGAATATGTTGACTTCTTCATGTCCGACGACATGACCGGCGAAGGCTCCCCGACCTCTGAATATGGTCTGGTTCCTGCTCCGGAAGCAGAACGCGAAGCTATCAAAGCTGCGATCGCTGAAGGTAAAACCCTTTAAGCTTTGCTCTTTAGAGCCATGCGCGGGGGCTCCCTGCGCATGGTTTTTTTTGACTTCCGTCAACTGGTTTTTCCGTTAGTTGACCCGCAAGGAAAAAGTGAAGTCCCGTTTTCCGTCTACGGAATGGCGCACGATTATGGGGCAGACGTCTGGAGCGGTTTTCTCCGTCTTACCGATTTTTCTAGATGAAGTCGGATGCAGGCAACCAGAGAAATCTCGTAGTAAATTTACAATGCGATAATTGAAATCGCTCAAGGGGCAGATCGCTATGAGCCCGTTATGGCTTTTGGTAGCTATCATCGTTTTCGCGCTGGTCGGTGCAGTTCTGGGGCGTAATCGCGCCGTCTCCTGCGTCAACGGAAATATAGCTACACTTCATTCGCGTCCCGGATATTACGGTTCCTATGTACTGATATGGACCGCGCTTCCGGCAATTTTCTACATGGTGGCCATTCTTGTTGCGCAGCCATTCTATAACAGCTCAGTGATCGACACCGAGTTGCGCACTGGCTACACCCAATCCTGCGATCTTTCGCTGGCGCGGATTGAAGGGGACGCGGATGCGGAAACCCCCGCCATTTGCGAAGACAAAGAGCAGTATGAAACGCTCGACACCCGCCGCGCCCTGATGCGCAGCGTTGTTGAAAGTGTCGCAATTGGTGTCAGCCTTCTGGACGAGGACACCGCTGCCAAGCTTCACAATGGCCTTGTCGCCGTACGCCCGACTCTCAAATCGGTTGGCGTCGCGCTAGCTGAAGATGTGCCCGGCGCTGTGGTGGATGCAGCAAACCGGCTCAATGAGGTCAACGCGACCGGTAATATGGTTCTGATCGCCGGGGTTGTCCTACTGGTCATTCTCGGGTTTGTCCTTTCCTATCTGCGCGTCAAACCGCGATTGCGTGCACGCAACCTTGTTGAAAGCAACATCAAGGTCGCGCTGGTGCTGGCTTCCTCGATCGCCATCCTGACGACCGTGGGCATTGTGCTTTCGATGTTGTTTGAAGCGATCCACTTCTTCAGTCAGGTGCATCCGTTCAACTTCTTCTTTGGCACCGAGTGGGATCCTCGCTTTACGTCCGCCGGTCGCGAGGGCGGGGGCGAAGGTTCCTTCGGTCTTATTCCGTTGCTCTGGGGTACTCTGTATATTTCCTTTGTCGCCTTGCTCGTAGCGGTTCCAATCGGCATGTTCGCAGCCATCTATATGGCCGAATATGCCAACAATTCGGTCCGCGCCATTGCCAAGCCGCTTCTGGAAATTCTCGCCGGCATCCCGACCATTGTTTATGGTTTCTTTGCGCTGGTCACCGTCGGTCCGTTCCTTCATGACGCCGGTGCGGCTATCGGACTGAATATTTCCGCTACCTCGGTGCTGACGGCAGGCTTCGTCATGGGCATCATGTTGATCCCGTTCATCTCTTCGCTGTCCGATGACATTATCACGGCGGTGCCGCAGTCCCTGCGTGATGGCTCTCTGGGGTTGGGAGCGACCAAGTCGGAAACGATCAAGAAAGTCATTCTGCCCGCCGCCCTGCCGGGGATCGTCGGCTCCGTTCTGCTCGCAGCGTCCCGCGCCATTGGTGAAACGATGATCGTCGTCATGGCCGCAGGCATCGCGGCCAACCTGACAGCCAACCCGTTTGAAGCGGTGACAACAGTGACCGTGAAAATTGTCAGCCAGTTGACTGGTGACCTTGAGTTCAACTCTCCGCAAACCCTTGTGGCCTTTGCGCTGGGTATCACCCTGTTTGTCATCACCCTGGGGCTCAACATCTTTGCTCTGCACATCGTGCGGAAATATCGGGAGCAGTATGACTGATGACTGATGCAACCAACACACAGGGCGAAACCATCGCCACGAGCACGCAGCGCGATCTGGGACTGAAAAAGCGCTACAGTAAAGAACGTCGCTTTCAGGCTCTGGGCATCACAGCCATCATTCTGGGCGTGCTGTTCCTCGTGATGCTGTTCCTGTCTATTGTCACGAAAGGCTATTCCGCCTTTCAGCAGACTAAAATTCATCTCGATCTTTACCTTAATGCCGAGCTGATTGACCCGTCCGGCAACCGCGACATCAGCACCATCCAGATGCCGATCCGCTACAACAAGGTTCTGGAGCGGGCTGTTTCCAAGGCCGTAGGTCTGGACCCCAATGACAAAGCAACACGCAAACAGCAGCGTGTGGCAAAGAGCCTGCTTTCCAAGGGGGCGTCGGTCGATCTGCGCGATCTGGTTGTTGAAAATCCCGATCTGATCGGCACGCGGATAGATTATTGGGCACTGGCAGATGGCGACATCGACAGCTTTGTCAAAGGCCAGATCCCGCGCGACATTCCTGAAACACAGCGTCTGGTCAAAGATGCACAGATCGCCTATATCGATCAGCTGGTTGAAGACGGGGCGATGGAGAAGCAATTCAACACCAACCTGTTCGTGAATGGTCCCTCCTCCCGACCGGAATCGGCCGGTATTGCCGTGGCCGTCATGGGCTCTATTTTCATGATGCTCATCGTGCTGGTGCTGGCTCTGCCAATCGGTGTTGCCGCTTCCATTTATTTGGAAGAATTTGCACCGAAAAATCGCTGGACCGACCTTATCGAGGTGAATATCAACAACCTCGCCGCAGTGCCTTCCATTGTGTTCGGTCTGTTGGGGCTGGCTGTATTCATCAACTTTGCCGGACTGCCGCGGTCCGCTTCGCTTGTTGGCGGTCTGGTTCTAACCCTCATGACGCTGCCGACCATCATCATTGCGACCCGTTCGGCTCTCAAGGCTGTTCCACCTTCCATTCGTGAAGCGGCACTTGGTGTGGGCGCTTCCAAGACACAGGCGATTTTCCACCATGTCCTGCCCCTGGCAACACCGGGTATCCTGACAGGTACGATTATCGGTCTGGCGCAGGCACTTGGTGAAACCGCACCTCTGCTGATGATCGGCATGGTGGCCTTCATCAAGGACTTCCCGACAACGCCGCTTGATCCGGCAACGGCCCTGCCCGTGCAGATCTATATGTGGTCGGGGGAAGCACAACGCGCCTTCACGGAGCGGACATCCGCTGCGATCCTGATCCTTCTGGCGTTTCTTGCGCTGATGAATATTTCCGCGGTGCTTCTGCGTCGCCGCTTTGAGCGCCGCTGGTAAACCCCAGCGACGCACTGAACCACCGGTTTGAATGGCCGGGCAGCCCCAAAGAGACGGCGCCCCGCTCACAGGATAAAGAAAGCATTTGACCATGCAGGATACCAACCCAAACCTCAAGCAGGATAGCGATATCCGCTCCAACCCGATCAAGATGTCGGGTGAGAAGGTGACCGTTCATTATGGCGCCAAACAAGCGCTGTTTGATGTCGATCTGAAGATCGAGGAAAATCAGGTAACGTCGCTCATCGGGCCGTCCGGCTGTGGCAAATCCACGTTCCTGAGATGCCTTAACCGGATGAATGATACCATCGATATCTGCCGCGTCGGCGGCAAGATCATGCTCGATAGCACCGACATCTATAATGCCGACGTGGACGTCGTGGAGCTGCGCGCCCGTGTTGGCATGGTGTTCCAGAAGGCAAACCCGTTCCCGAAAAGCATTTTCGAGAATGTGGCCTATGGCCCACGCATCCATGGCCTCTGCCGCACCAAGGCAGAAATGGATGAAGTGGTTGTCACCTCCTTGCAGAAGGCCGGTCTGTTCGAAGAGATCAAGGATCGTCTTGATGAACCGGGCACAGGTCTTTCCGGTGGGCAGCAGCAGCGCCTTTGCATCGCCCGCGCCATCGCTGTCAGCCCGGAAGTCATTTTGATGGACGAGCCCTGCTCGGCTCTTGATCCGATTGCCACGGCGAAGGTTGAGGAACTGATCGATGAGCTGCGCGAGAATTACACGATCGTCATCGTGACACACTCCATGCAGCAGGCAGCACGAGTGTCCCAGCGCACCGCCTTCTTCCATATGGGCAATCTGGTAGAGGAAGGTCCGACTGACCACATCTTCACCAACCCAAAAGACAAACGCACCCAAGACTACATCACCGGCCGCTTCGGCTAAGCAATTTGTTCGCCTTCTCTATCAGGCAAAAAGCTTTATCTTGTTGAGAAATGAGCGAATTTAAGGAGAGATTCGAGATGACCGAACATACAGTCAGCTCATATGATGACGACCTGCGCAACCTGACCGGTCGCATTGCGGAGATGGGTGGCCAGGCAGAAAGCATGGTCGAGGATGCCATCAACGCTCTGGTCCGTCAGGACGTGAAGGCGGCACAGGCAACCGCCGCCAAAGACCGCGCCATCAACAAGATGGAACAGCAGATCGAAGAAGCCGCCGTTCTGATCATCGCGCGTCGCCAACCGATGGCACAGGATCTGCGTCAGATCATCGCCGCTCTGCGCATTGCGACAGATCTGGAACGCGTTGCAGATCTGGGCAAGAATATCGCCCGCTCCATCAGCTCCATGGATGGCAAGACGCCTCCCAAACAGCTGCTGCATGGCATCGAGCATATGGCCGAGATCGTTTTGGAGCAGATGCGCATGGTGCTGGATGCCTACACCACATCGGATTCCAACGCCGCCATCGCCGTCGTGAAACGAGATGACGAAGTGGACGCGATTTACAAGTCCCTGTTCCGGGAATTCCTGACCTACATGATGGAAGATCCACGCAATATTACCTTCTGCGCCAATCTCCTGTTTGCCGCCAAGCACCTGGAACGCGTGGGCGACCACGCCACCAACATTGCCGAAAGCGTCTACTATGTAGACACCGGCAAGGTTCTGGAAGACGGCACCTTTTAATGCAACGGATCGGGCTCAGGCCCGATCCATCCTTTGCCATGAAGGCACGCACACTGGAACAGATCGGCCCCGATTGACGCCGGCCTGTTCTCTTCAAATGTCAGATCCGAGCGACATCCGATCCTGTCGATCGTCCGGATCGCAGAATGCGGAAAAGTGGTTATGAGCCCCAAAGTCATGATCGTTGAAGATGAAGAAGCCCTCAGCCTTCTTCTTCGTTACAATCTGGAAGCCGAAGGCTATCAGGTTGAAGTGATCGCCCGTGGAGATGAGGCAGAAAGCCGGTTGCAGGAAGCCCTGCCCGACCTTCTTCTGCTGGACTGGATGCTGCCGGGCCTATCCGGAATTGAACTATGCAGACGCCTGCGCGCCAAGCCCAAAACAGTCAAACTGCCTGTCATCATGCTGACGGCGCGCGGTGAGGAATCCGAGCGTATTCGGGGTCTTTCAACCGGCGCTGATGACTATGTCGTCAAACCGTTTTCTGTTCCCGAATTGATGGCGCGTGTACGGGCTATTCTGCGCCGGGCAAGCCCTGATCTAGTCGCAACCATTCTCAAGGCCGGGGATCTGGAGCTCAATCGCGAAACCCATCGTGTCAAGCGCGCCAACCGCGAGGTAACACTGGGACCGACAGAATATCGCTTGCTGGAATTCCTGATGCAGAATCCGGGGCGGGTCTATTCCCGCGAACAATTGCTGGATGGCGTCTGGGGGCATGATGTCTATGTCGATGAACGGACAGTAGACGTGCATGTGGGTCGGTTGCGTAAAACCATCAACCGCGGCCGGGCGAAAGATCCCATCCGCACAGTGCGCGGCTCTGGCTACAGCTTCGACGACCAGTTTTCAGTCGAATAGAACAGCGTCAGAAAGCCCTGCGACCTCTTGTGTTCAATAAGAAGGCCCTGTTTCGAACAGAAACAGGGCCTATTGTTTTTCTTCAGTTTGCAATGAGTTTTATCATCAGCGGGCAAGGCTGAAAGCGGGCTCCCATATCAGCGGGTTTTAACCTCGGTCAAACTCGCACCGCGATTGATGAGCATGGAGAACAGTCCCTTCTTCTTGGGAGCTTCCTGCACGGGTTCGGTTTTGTTTCTGGCGACCTGCTTGGGCTTAGCGGGCTTTTTTCGCTCCACCGTCTTCTGGATCTGTCTGGAGGAAGGAAGATCCGGCTTGGTCAGAACAATGAAGTCTGTGCCTACAGGGGTTGTCTCACGGCTGAAGCCCCTGTCAGAAATCGTAATTGAAGAGCCGCTGTTCACCAGAAGATCAATTTGGGCGCGCACTTCATCGGGAATTTCGATCCGGTCAAGAATAGCGCTGGAGGCTACCAGAGCCTCGTTGTCCATATCCTGCGTAACACCAAGGCGGGTCTGCATGCTATCGTCATAGCGATCTGTCAGATTGACGGACAGCCAATCCAGCTTGCCACTTTGCGTGTGCGAGTGGGTCGCGGTCAACAGATGCGCCCCGAGAGGCGCCTCGGGATTCTTGATCATGATCGGCGCATCAAACAGAGGCTTGAAACGGGACCGCACATAGATGTGGCCTGTCGGCACTTCCCCCTTGCCTGCGGCATGATAAAGCGCGGTCAGCAGGGTCTTGTCGATCACGGCCTTGAGCGGCTGGACTTGGTCTTCGATGCTGCCCTGTCTGGATTTAATGAAGGCGCGCACTGCCCCATAGGTGGCCTTGCCAGCCAATCCATCCGGCACACCGGCATCAAAGCCCAGCTCATTGAGCATGATCTGCACTTCGCGCACCAGATTGCCGCGCGGCTGGCGGGTGATGAACACCCGAATGGGGGAGTTATCGCGTTTCACCTGATCAAGCAGATTGAGACGCATGGAAATTTTCGCGGCAAGCGGATCTTCTGAAGGGCGGTCATCCAGAAGCGCGATTTTGCCGTGTCCCTTGACCGGCTGTGACGGGCCAAGGCTCAATTCCGTCAGCTTGTTGGCCAGTTGAACATCTTCGGGCTGGAACAGCCGTGCGTTATGGATCAACTCGGGCTCGGCCTCCCGATTGGCGATGACAACATGCGCGCCGCGTTCGGTCATGGAGAAGAGTTTGCCTGCGAAGCCGCGCGGCAACCGGACACAGCCATGGGATGCGGGATAATTTGGCACCGAGCCGGACTCATGCAAAGCGATGCCGGACCAGGTCAGGCGCTGCATATAGGGCATGGGGGCGCTATCATAAATATTGGAAAAATGCTGTCTTCTCTTTTCAAGAATGGAGAAGATGCCGGTTGGCGTCGAGTGCCCCGCCTTGCCTGTCGATACGCGAGAGGTGGCGATGACCTCTTGTCCACGATAGACCCGCAAGCGCTGATCTTTGCGCGAGACAATGATCTGCAGGGGTGCCTCCTGATCGGCTTCCAAAGCAGTCTGAACGGCCTGAGAAGAACCGTCCGTCACAGCCATCGGATCAAGCGGCTTTTCTGTCGCCAGTGCGGCTCCGCCTGCGGACAAAATAAACCCTGCGGTATACAGCAATCGTCCTTTGTAATTCATTTCGTCCCCCAAAGATCCAACCCGGTCCGTAGGCTCATTCTGAGCCTGTCTTTTCCCGTCAAATCCCTTGTAAAAACACTTAAGGTATTCGAGGGTAGACTCGTTACGATTGGCATAATTGCGCTATTTCTATCATTGTTAACCCAGTTTATGCCACAGTGAGCCTTAAAATCACCCTAATATATAAAGATACGCACTAACCCAGATCGCGCAAGCAACCATGGCTTTTAGCGAAAAGCCTATACCAATCGCCTTTCTGCATAAAATTTCTTATTACTTGCTCACAAATTGATCAGATCACTATATCTTGTAATTAATTTTCGATAACCCCTTGTTTCACGAAATATTATTATCAATTTAACAGATTATTCTTTTTTTTCTAAAATAAAAACCAGATGTCGGATTAAAATTGCAACAGTTAAGCATGCTGCCGTTTGGTCAATACCGGTCCGTGAAAATTTTTATTTCCTTTTCTGAAAATAATCTATATTTTTGAGAGCTTCTAAAAACAAGATCCAAATCGAGACCCCCGATGCGCCTGTCGAATGCAATCGGGTCGGTGTCTTTCCAGTAACGACAGGCGCACATTCCGGCAGACTGCGCCCCTCCCAGCGGGGTCTGCCAAATCACAACCAAGGAGACCGAAATGACAATAACAATTTCTCCTACCGGTATAGAAAAGCAGTTCGGCGAAAGTGAAATTCTCGTCAGCAGAACCGACAAGGACGGTTACATAACCTATTGCAATGCGTTCTTTCGGGATATCACAGGCTATACCAACAAGAGCCTGGTTGGTCAGCCACACAATTGTGTTCGCCATCCTGAAATGCCTCGCTCCATCTTCAAGATCCTCTGGGATGGTCTTGCAGAGAGGCGAGACATGTTTGCCTATATGCAAAATCTGACGACCACCGGAGACCATTATTGGACCTTTGCCCGTGTCACTCCGTCTCGGAATGACAAAGGCGAAGTGGTTGGCTATGAAGCATCGCGCCGTGCACCCAATCGTACAGCAGTGCGTGAAGTCATCGCCCCTCTTTATAAGACACTCTGCGACATCGAAAACAGGTTTGATGATGAAGAGCAGGCCGTCGAGGCCGGTTGCGCTCATCTGAATGGCTTGTTGCAGGAGAAGTCGACTTCCTACCGGCGGTTTGTTCTGTCTCTATAAGGCGAACGCCCGACCGGATCAGACATAAAGAAGGGTCGGCTCGCATCGTGCCGACCCTTTGTCGTTTCTCTCCCCGGGCAAAGGGTCTGTCTTGGTCACTTGCCGTCCATTCCCCAGCCAAGCCGTTTGATCAAAATCAAGGTCTTTGCCACTTCTCGCATTGACTTCGCAAACGCATTGCTTATGGTTTGCGCGACAGCGGGATCGTCCAGCCTTGTGCCTTTTGGCAGCCGGAGGCAGGATTGATCTTGCAAGCTTCATCACCATCAACATGACAAGCTGAAAGCAAGTGACATGACCCAAGTTGATCTGAGCGCGCTCCAAAGCACGATCGAAGCAGGCTTCGAGGCTCGCGAATCCATCAATAGCAACACGACCGGCGACATCAGGGATGCAGTCGAAAAGGCGCTGACCCTACTCGACAATGGCCATGCGCGTGTTGCGGAAAAGGCAGAAGACGGCAACTGGGTTGTCAATCAGTGGTTGAAGAAAGCCGTGCTCCTGTCCTTCCGGCTCAATGCCATGGAAGTGATCAAGGGTGGCCCGGGCGAAGCAACATGGTGGGACAAGGTTCCTTCCAAGTTTGAAGGCTGGGGCGGCATCGACTTTGAAAATGCTGGCTTCCGCGCCGTACCGAATTGCACCGTGCGTCGCTCCGCGTTCATCGGCAAAGGCGTTGTGCTGATGCCATCTTTCGTTAATCTGGGCGCCTATGTTGATGAAGGCACCATGGTCGACACATGGGCAACAGTCGGCTCCTGCGCACAGATCGGCAAGAATGTGCATCTTTCCGGCGGCGCCGGCATCGGCGGCGTTCTGGAGCCACTGCAGGCTGGCCCTGTGGTGATCGAAGACAATTGCTTCATCGGTGCCCGCGCCGAAGTGGCCGAAGGCGTCATCGTGCGTGAAGGTTCTGTGTTGTCCATGGGCGTTTATCTTGGCGCATCCACCAAGATTGTTGACCGCGCCACCGGCGAAATCTTCATGGGTGAAGTACCGCCTTACTCTGTTGTTGTCTCGGGCACCATGCCGGGCAAACCGCTGCCAGATGGCACGCCGGGCCCGAACCTTTACTGCGCCGTGATCGTGAAGCGCGTGGACGAGCGCACCCGCTCGAAAACCTCGATCAACGAGCTGCTGCGCGACTAACTGTCCGTAAGCAACAACAAATATACGAAGTCCTGCCATTGCACTGATGGCGGGACTTTTTTTATTTTACCGCTTGACCTAGAGTGCACTCGAACATCTAGCCTCCCGAATTATCGAAACAGGAGCTGACCCTTGAAGATCGGAAATCTGGCACATCTGACTGGCCTGTCCGTCCATACCATCCGCTATTACGAGAAGATCGGCCTGTTGCCCGACGCCTCTCGCGATGCGGGCGGACGTCGACAATATGGTATGGAGATCGCCAATTGGCTGACCTTTCTCAAGCATCTCAAGGCCACCGGCATGGGCATATCCAACATGGTTCGCTATGCCCAACTAAGGGCCGAAGGTCCGCAAACTGCTGCGGCGCGACGCCAGATGCTGGAGGACCAGCGCAGGACCGTGCAGCAACAGATAGACGCTCTGCAAGCAACGCTTCCCGTTCTCGATAACAAAATCGAAATCTACAAGGACATGGAAAAAGCCCATGTCATGGAGGCAGATCATGCAAGAGACACAAGCACAATCCCCCGCATCCAACAGCCAGACAAGCGCTCTTGAACGAGCCCGCGCCTATTGCGACGCGTATCACCCCGGCCTTGAAGACAATCTAAATGCTTGGTTCGGCGACATGCTGCCAGACTTTGGCGAGAGCCTGATCGAGTGGGCCTATGGTCGACATTATTCCCGCCCGGGCCTTGATAGCAAAAGCCGACAGCTGGCGACCGTCGCCGCGTTGACGGTATTGGGCGGGCAGACTGCGCCACAGCTCAAGATCAATATCGAGCATACCCTTGCCGTAGGGGCAAGCGAGCAGGAGATCGTCGAGGTCATATGGCAAATGGCCGTCTATGGCGGACTGCCAGCCGCGATCAACGGGCTCAATGTGGCCAAAGAGGTGTTTGCCGCCAGAGCAACAGACTAAGCGATAGTCTAACGCGCCGGTGGAAAGCGTCTTATCATTTGTCCCGAGCGATGAGCCGCGCTAGGCTTGTCTTATCATCCATTTGCAGGGCGAAGCCATGGCAACGTCCTGCAAATGGGGATTTGGGGGAGAATGAGATGACGTTTGAAGGCCTGTTGTTTGATAGTCGCGGCGAGATCGGAAAAAGAGACTTCTGGTTTGGCCATCTGTTCCTGTTTCCCATGGAAATCGGAGCGGCCTATCTGTTTCGAGTGCCGCAAAACCAGCTCTGCTCGCAAGACCCGTCTACCTTTCTTGGCATGGCCTATTATGGCGCACTTGGCGTCATGGCCCTTGTCTTTTTATTCATGTGGTATTGCCTCGTGATCAAACGCCTGCGCAAGATGGGGCGTGGCCACAAGAGTTTCTTTGCCTATGCCATTCCCATCTTGCTCACTTTGAGTGCTCTGGCACCGCATTTTCCGCTGTCCTGCTCGGTTGGCTTTTCCACCCGCCTGATGTTTCTGGCGCCGCTCATCCCCTTCTGGCTGATCTATTTCTATGATCTGGGCCTTCGTGCGCCCAAAAAAGCTGCCCTTGAAGAGGATGGGGAACCGCAAATTACAGCGATCTAGCCGCTTATCATCAGACATGATCGCACTATCGCAGAAAGCTGGTTGAAGGCCGCTGCGCGGTCTTCTATGCTCGCGCCAGACCTTGCGTCCTGCCGACCTGATCCGTAGGACGACACCTTCCATATCTTTTCTATCCGAAAGAAAGCGCTCCTGCGACATGACAAAAGCTCCAACAGCCACGGACCTTGCCAGCGCCCTGATCCAATGCCCCAGCGTCACGCCCGCTGAGGCTGGCGTTCTCACCCTGCTTGATGATTTGCTCTCCCCGTTCGGGTTTGAGGTGCATCGTCCGACCTTTTCTCAAGACGGCTATCCAGACGTTGAAAACATGTTCGCCAAGATCTCCGGTGGTGAAGGGCCGCATCTGGCCTTTGCCGGTCATGTGGATGTGGTGCCGGTGGGCGAGGAATCCATGTGGCAGCAGCCGCCTTTCTGTGGCGCAGTGAAGGATGGCAAGCTGTATGGACGCGGCGCAGCTGACATGAAGGGCGGCGTCGCTGCCTTTGTTGCAGCGGCTCTGCGTTATGTCGAGACCCATGGCGCGCCGAAGGGCACCGTTTCCTTCGTACTTACCGGTGATGAAGAAGGCCCGGCGGTCAATGGCACCGTCAAGCTCATGCAGTGGGCGGCCGAGCGGGGCGAAAAATTCACTGATTCCGTTCTTGGCGAGCCAACCAACCCGAACAGCATGGGCGACATGATCAAGGTCGGTCGTCGCGGCAGCCAGTCGGGCACGGTGACCATTTCCGGCAAACAAGGCCATGTGGCCTATCCGCATCTGGCCAACAATCCGGTGCCGGTTCTGGCTAAAATCGTCGAGCATGTCAGCGCCCAGACGCTGGACGAGGGCACGGACTTTTTCCAGCCCAGCAATCTGGAATTCATTTCCTTCGACGTGGGCAATCCGGCGTGGAATGTCATTCCCGATCAGGCATCCGCCCGCTTCAATGTGCGCTTCAATGACCTCTGGACTGCCGAAACGCTGGGCCAATTTGTCACCAAGCACGCCACAGACTGCCTCTCGGGCGATAGCTTCAAGCTCTCCGTTTCGCTGGAAGCAGATGGCAGCGAGGCTTTTCTGACGCGCTCGGATAGCCTGATTGATCGCTTCTCCAAGGCGGTCGAGACCGTCACGGGCAAAGTTCCGGAGCTTTCGACCGGCGGCGGCACATCGGATGCCCGCTTCATCAAGAATTACTGTTCCGTGATCGAATTCGGCCTTGTTGGCCAGACCATGCATATGGTGGATGAACATGTCGCCGTGGCCGACATCGAGCAACTCGCCGAGGTCTATTATGAATTCATGATGCAGTATTTCGAGCGTTGATCGCGTTTGCGCTCTTAAGTTGATTAAAAGACGGGGTCAGCTATGCTGACCTCGTTTTATATCAGCTAATGCATAGTGCAGTTTTTTCTGGGTATGCAGAATGGCCGCGTTTGGACATCTGCCGCTTGTTGATCTATCCATAGTGCTCGACGCATTGCT
This sequence comes from Cohaesibacter marisflavi, assembly GCF_963665895.2. Classification (NCBI taxonomy): domain Bacteria; kingdom Pseudomonadati; phylum Pseudomonadota; class Alphaproteobacteria; order Hyphomicrobiales; family Cohaesibacteraceae; genus Cohaesibacter; species Cohaesibacter marisflavi. The sequence continues at coordinate 2,887,198 of NZ_OY762534.1, forward strand.
CCTCACCTGACAGGCACTCAATGACCTATATTTTCTATCATCTTGAACTGTTGTGGTCTTTTGTGCGCGGCAAAGACGACGCCCTTTATGGCATTGATGCCACCCGACGGGGCTTCTGGCTTTCCTTCATTGCGATGCTGATCGTCGAGCCGCTCAGCCTGTTCTATGCGCTGTTGTTCGGCTATCTCGATGAGGTGCTGCTCTTTCGCTCTGGTGGGGGCACGCTTTATCTGTTGCAGCTGTTTCTGGATTGGGGCCTGCCGCCGCTGATCCTTTATGCGATTATTTCGGTTCTGGGCTACCGGGACCGGTTCATTCCGCTGATCGTGAGTTACAATTGGCTAAGCGTGATCATGGTTCTGATCACCATGCTGCCCGGCGCAATGATGACGACGCAGCTCATCCCGCCCCAGCTTTCCATCATGCTGATGCTTGGTATCTATGGTTTTGCCATGTGGGTGGCCTATCGGCTTTATAGCTTCGTGCTGGAATGTCCGCCCTTCACTGCGCTTGGCCTGGCTATTCTGATGGTCATTATCGGCATTGCCTCAGCCTTCTGGCTGCATAGCGTCAGTCAAGCCACAGTCAGCGCCTAAGCACCTCTCCCGCAGCCCTTACTTGTGACCGTGGCCCTGCCATGGCTCTTCCGGGATGACATAATCGATGTCTTGGCGGTAATCGACCTGCGTGAGGTAAAGCCCATCGGGTGGCGCGACAGGGCCGCAGGCGCGGCGATCGCGGGCCTCCAGAATTTCGCTGATCCATTCGACCGGTTTGCGTCCGGAGCCCACCTCCACCAGAGACCCAACAAAAGAACGGATCTGGTTATGCAGGAAGGACCGTGCCATCGCATCCATATAGACCCATTCGCCCTCGCGGCTGATGGTGAGCTTCTCCATGGTGCGCCAAGGGCTTTTGGCCTGACAGGCCGTGGCGCGAAAGGTGGTGAAATCATAATGCCCGACCAGCAGGTCGGCACCGGCCTGCATCCGCTCCACATCAATCGCGTAGCTATATTGCCAAGCACGCCCGATTTCGAAGGTCAGCGGCGCACGGCGATTGCAGATGCGGTAACGGTAATAACGTTTGACGGCCTCGAAGCGGCTGTCAAAGGCGTCCGTCACCTTCCAGACCTTGAGAATCGCCACGCCGGTTTCCTTGAGGAAGAAATTCAGCGCTTCATTCAGTTTGAGGCTGTGCCAATCGCGCTCCAGATCCATATGCGCGACCTGCCCAGTGGCGTGAACCCCTGAATCCGTGCGCCCCGCACCAAACAGCGTCACCCGTTCATGCGTGAATTTGAACAGAGACTCCTCGATCAGGCCCATGACAGAGGGCGCATTATCCTGCCGCTGCCAGCCAGAAAAGGGGCGTCCGTCATATTCGATCAAAAGCTTGTAACGAGGCATGGAATCTTTAACCGGTTATGCGATCACGTCGCCGATGGTCAGATCGGCACCGCGCAGGAACTCATCTGCATTCATGGCGCCCTTGCCAGCGCGCTGCAGCTTGGCAAGGCGCACCGCGCCCTCGCCGCAGGCTATGGTCATGGCATCATCGAGCAGAGTGCCCGGAGTGCCAGAGCCATCGGCCAGCTCGGAGCGCAGAAGCTTGACTCTCTGCTCCTTGCCGCGAATGGTCATCATGACCCATGCACCGGGAAACGGCGACAGGCCACGAATGATGTTATGGACTTCCTTGGCGCTCATTGAAAAATCAATACGGCTTTCGGCCTTGTCGATTTTCTTGGCGTAGGTTACGCCCTCCTCGGCCTGAGGCCGGGAGGTAAGCAGCCCGCGCGACAGGGCGCCGAGCGCCCGCACCATCAGGTCGGCTCCCAGTACCATCATCTTGTCATGCAGGTCTTCAGCCGTCATCTGTCCTGTGATTGGGATGGTCTCTGACATGCAGATGTCGCCGGTATCGAGCCCCTCGTCCATGCGCATGACCTGAACGCCGGTCTCTGCATCGCCCGCCATGATGGCACGCTGGATGGGAGCTGCCCCGCGCCAGCGCGGCAGAAGCGAGCCATGCAGATTGAGGCAGCCTTCTTGAGGCGCATCAAGAATGGCCTTGGGCAGCAACAGGCCATAGGCTACAACCACAGCCACGTCCGCATCAAGAGCACGGAATTTCTCCTGCTCCTCTTCAGACTTCAGCGATGTTGGCGTAAAGACAGGAAGCCCGAGCTGATCGGCGGCCTGATGCACCGGCGTCTTGCGTTCTTCCATGCCGCGACCGGCCGGGCGCGGTGGCTGGCTATAGACAGCGACCACTTCATGGCCTTGCCCGACAATTTCCATCAGGGTCGGAACGGAAAAATCCGGCGTTCCCATAAAGACGACGCGCAGCATGGCATACCCTCGTTGCGTTGCAGTGATGATGGAAGACCGTTACAGGACGATCTTCTCTTTCTGTTTAGCCAGCTTGGTGAATTTCTTGATCACCCGATCCCGGCGCAGCTTCGAGAGATAGTCGATGAAGAGAGCCCCGTTGAGATGATCAAACTCATGCTGGGCGCAGGTTGCGGCCAGCTCATCCAGCTCGAGGGTCTGCGGCTTGCCATCGCGATCGAGAAATTCCATCGTCACCTGTTTGGGACGATCCACTTCTGCGTAATATTCAGGGATCGACAGGCAGCCTTCCTCGTGGGTATTCAGCTCTTCAGACTGAAAAATGATCTTTGGATTGATCATGCAGATGGGGGAATTCTCTTCGCGGGACACATCCATCACGAAGAGGCGTCTGTCCACGCCCACCTGTATGCCCGCCAGGCCAATGCCCGGGGCCTTGTACATGGTTTCAATCATGTTGTCGATCAAAGTGCGCAGCTCATCGTCTACGCGCTCAACCGGAAGCGATTGCTTTCGCAGGATCGGATCCGGCAATGTTACAATATCCATCACAGCCATGAAGCTGACATAAGCTTTTCAGCTTCAAGCGTCAATCTCAAAGGCGCGAAAGAATAGGAAATTCCTATGCTTTTCTAACCAATTCCGACCAAAGCACACACATCCATGTTCACACTTTGTTTCGCTCCGCTTCCGAATCGCTCTATAGTCGCGCCATGAATGACATTGTGATCACACTGGGCCAGCATGGCATAACGACCTTCCAGATCCTGATCGGCGCCTTGGGCTTGATCGGGCTACTGGTCCTTTGGCTTCTCATCAGCCTGTCGCGGCAGAATACCGTGCGAGCGCAGGAGCTGTTTGACGCGCAGGAACAGGCCCGCCGCCAAAGAGCACAGGTGGATGAACTCTCCCGGCTTCAAGCCGAGATGACGGGCCGCATGCAAACCATGGCCGAGATCTTCTCGACACGACAGACAGAGATGTCGCAGGCTCTGACCAACCGGATGGACGGCATGGGCCACCGGCTGAGCCAGACGGTAACCAAGAGCCTTGGTAATCAACAGAAGATGACAGGCGACCATTTGCGGGCGCTGCATGAGCGTTTGGCCCTGATCGACAAGGCGCAAGGCAACATCACCGAGCTTTCCGGACGGGTGGTCGAACTGCAGCAGATCCTTGCCAACAAGCAGGCGCGCGGCACCTTCGGACAAGGGCGCATGGAAGCCATTATCGAGGATGCCCTGCCCAAGCATGCCTATGATTTCCAGTTCACCTTATCAAACGGCAAGCGGCCTGATTGCGTGATCCATATTCCCAATGACACGGCCGTGTTGGTGATCGATGCCAAGTTTCCACTTGAAGGCTGGACGGCGGTGAAGGAAGCGGCCAATCCGGATGAAGACAAGGCCGCCCGTAGCCGATTTCGCAGTGATGTCAAAAAGCATATCAAGGATATATCGGAGCGTTATTTCCTCGTGGGCGAAACGCAGGATACGGCCTTCATGTTCGTGCCATCCGAGAGCCTGTTTGCCGATCTGCATGAGCAATTTGACGATGTGGTGCAAACGGCACATCGGGCGCGGATTGTCATCGTTTCGCCTTCCCTGCTGACCCTGTCCATTCAGGTCATCCAGTCGATCCTCAAAGATGCCCGCATGCGCGAACAGGCCCATATCATCCAGCGCGAAGTGACCCTCCTGATGGAAGATGTGACGCGGCTTGATGATCGGGTCTCAAAGCTACAGGCCCATTTCGGGCAGACGCAAAAGGATGTCGACCAGATTCTCACCTCGACGGGCAAGATCGTCAAACGCGGGCGCAAGATCGAGGAGATCGATGTCAGCGAAGCCGAGCTGCAAGCGGCCGCAAGGGACAATTCCGATCAGATAGCCGCCCCCAAAAGCGATGATGAAGAAGAGCCAGAAGCTGAGACGTCAGCTCCTGTTGAGGATACGCCCGCCTTTCCCTTGAAGGGGCCTTATGGCATTGCCGGCCCAAAGATTGCAGAGCCGGGTACCCCACGCTCCCTATTCAGCATGGATGAGGAAGAACGCTGAAAGCTGAATGATGTGGGACGCTTCGAAGAAAGCCGCGCCCCGTGTCTCTATTCAAAGGCTTTGCGGCTGCGGATCGCCTGTAACAGAGTGCCTTCATCGAGATAATCAAGCTCCCCGCCGATGGGCACACCATGAGCCAACTGGGATATCCTGATCGGCTCATAGGCCGGATTGCTGACCTTCAGCTCCTTGGCCTGTTCCTGTAACTGATCGGTAATATAGTGAGCCGTGGTCTGGCCCTCCACCGTAGCATTCACCGCCAGAATGATTTCGCGAATTTCGCCCTTTGCCGTGCGCTTGAGGAGCCCGGCGATATTGAGATCATCAGGCCCCACACCATCCAGAGGGCTTAGCGTTCCGCCCAGCACATGATAGGCGGCATTGATGACGGAGGCTCGCTCCAGCGCCCAGAGATCGGAGACATCTTCCACCACGACCAGAACAGACGGATCGCGACGGGTGTCGGTGCAGATGGTGCAAGGGCTGGCGCTATCGATATTGCCACAGATTTCACATACTTGAACCTTTTCAACCGCGACCGTCATCGCCTCGGACAGCGGGACCAGGAGCTGGTCCTTGTTCTTGATCAGATGCAGCGCCACCCGACGGGCCGAGCGCGGCCCCAGCCCGGGCAGACGCGCCAGAAGCTTGATCAGTTTTTCAATGTCCGGACCGGCAACATGACTTGCCATACCACACCTCATCTCAATACCGCGATTGCATCATTGCGGCTCTTGTCTTTGCAAGCGCAATCAGAATGGCAGATTCATGCCAGCAGGAAGTCCCAGATCACCAGCCATTGCCTGCATTTTTTCCTGCATGGCGGCTTCAACCTTGGCTTTGGCATCGTTGTGGGCAGCGATGATCAGGTCTTCTAGAATTTCGGCATCATCGGCATTGATCATGGATGGATCGATGGAAAGAGATTTCATTTGCCCTTTGCCGGTAACGGTTACTTTGACCATATCGCCACCGGCTACGCCTGTTGCTTCCATTTCGGCGACTTCTTCCTGCATCTCGGCCATTTTGGCCTGCATTTCCTTCGCCTTCTTCATCATCTTCATCATGTCCATGGGGATCATCCTTTTCGTTCCCGCCCCGGCGGCTTACAAGCGCCAGAAGGCTTTTCTCACATTTGTGGCTTGTGTAGGGGACGGATTGCGGCCTCTATAAATTGTCGAGCCCGAACTCGTCCGCGTCATCGATTGTCAAAGACATATCGCCATCTTCGTCCGGGTCTTCAATGACCGGCGCCAGAAATTCTTCTTCAAAGTCGCGATTGATGCGCACGTCAACGACCTTGGAACCGGGGAAGGCCTTGCGCACCGCTTCGACCAGCGGATGGTTGTCGGCTTCTTCACGAGCCTGCTTTTCGCGCTCTTCCTTGCGCTCGAACAGGGTTGCGCCGCCACCTTCCCTTGTAAGGTCGACGAGCCAGCGTTCGCCGGTCCATTCAGAAAGCTTGCGCGACAGTTTGGTCTGGAAAGCCTCGCCATCGGCGCCATCATAGGCGACCACAACGCGTCCTGGCTCAACGCTAACAGGGCGAACGGCCGATTCCAGCGTGAATTGCAGCGCGATGTCGCGATGAGACTTGGCCAGCGCAATGATCTGCTCAAAGCGCGTGATCACGGGTTTGACCGGAGAGGCCGTATTCTCATGACCGGACGGGGGATTGGCGCGGGCCTGACGGGCCACCTGCATTTCGCTCTGGCTGGAGACCAGCCGAAGATTGGCTTTTTCCGTCTGTGCCGGATCAGCATGGCCACGCTGCAAATCCGGTGTTGGCTGATTGGCCGGATTGGCACCCGAATTCATGCCCGACCCGGCCTGCATTGCCGTCGGCCCGCCCCCTTGCGATGGGTCGGAGGGCCCTTGATGGGGCATGCCTTGCGGTGGCATATCCTGCTGGTCCTGCGGGCCGGAATGGGCCGGAAGAGTTGCATCCGGCGGGGTCGAAGGGCCTGATCCCGCGCCGGTGGGCATCGGAGGTCTGAAATCTCGGTTGGCGAGCATGCGCAGCGCTTCATCCGGGCTTGGCAGATCAGCCACATAGGCCATGCGCACCAGTACCATTTCAGCCGATGCCAGAGGGCGTGGCGAAGACTGCACTTCAGCCAACCCCTTGAGCAGCATCTGCCAGGCCCGTGAGAGCACGCGCACGGATAGATGAGTAGAAAAATCGCGCCCGCGGGTCTTCTCCGCTTCGGTCGCTGCCGCCTCCGAGCTGGCATCAGGCGTCAGCTTGAGGCGGGTAACCAGATGCACAAAGTCGGCAAGGTCGGAGAGAACCACCGCAGGCTCGGCGCCGATATCATACTGGCTCTTGAGTTCTTCCAGAGCCTTGGCGATATCGCCCTTCATCAGGGCTTCAAACAGATCGATGATGCGTGCCCGGTCTGCAAGGCCCAGCATCTGGCGGGTAGTCTCGGCGGTGATCTTGCCGGCTCCATGGGAAATGGCCTGGTCAAGCAGCGAGAGCGAGTCGCGCACCGAGCCTTCCCCTGCTCTTGCAATCATCTGCAAGGCATCTTCCTCGATTTCCACCTGCTCCTTGTCGCACATGCTCTGCATATATGCAGCCATTTCGCCTGCATCGATGCGACGCAAATCGAAGCGCTGACAGCGAGAGAGGACAGTGACCGGCACCTTACGAATCTCGGTGGTGGCGAAAATGAATTTCACATGCTCGGGCGGCTCCTCGAGCGTCTTGAGCAGCCCGTTGAAGGCTGCCGTGGAAAGCATGTGCACCTCGTCGATGATGTAGACCTTGTAGCGCGCGCTCACCGGCTTGTAGCGTGCTGCTTCAATAATCTCGCGGATATCATTGATCGAGGTGTGGGAAGCGGCGTCCATCTCCATGATGTCCACATGGCGGCCTTCCATGATGGCCTGACAGTGGGTGCCAAGGCGCGGCATATCGATGGTGGGGCTGCTAATTTCGCCGGGAATTTCATAGTTGAGGGCGCGTGCCAGAATACGAGCGGTGGTGGTTTTACCCACCCCGCGTACACCGGTCAGCATATAGGCTTGTGCGATGCGCCCGGTTTTGAAGGCGTTGGTCAGGGTGCGAACCATCGGCCCCTGACCGATCAGATCATCAAAGCTCGCAGGGCGGTATTTGCGCGCCAGTACGCGATAACCTTCAGCTGATTGATGTTCTTGATCGTCCATAAGGGAATCCCGCAGCTTCTTGCAAAAAACGAATATCGCTATCCATAGCAGAGGAACGCGCGCTGCGTCACCTATCTTGTCGCCGGATGCGTCTTTGTTGTTGAAAGGAATACAGAAGACGCGTCATTTCCCGCCCGTGCAAGGGAGCAATGCGAAAAGGACCGTTGGAGAACGGACTTAGAGCGCTCTATTGTGCGTCTGGTCAAATGTTGTGAGGGAAGAGTGGAAGACTGAACAGATGACCCGCTCTGAAACTCGTTAGGGCTGCTTCCTTCCGGACCTGACCCGATTGGCGAGGGGAACGTCCATTGCCAGCCTTCCGTCTGTTCATATGTCACTTGTGACATGCTAATGCAAGAGGCAATAGGCGATTCCTTGTCAGCAAAATTGGGCATATGGAGCAAAAAGATGGTTGAATTCACACTTGATCCCCAATTGAAGGCTGATAGCCTGCCTCTGGCCGAGCTAAAGCTTTGTACTGTGCGGCTCATGAATGATTCCAATTTTCCATGGCTGGTGATGATACCGCAGATCGCGGGCGCGGAGGAATTGATTGATCTTACCCCAAAGGACCAACACCGTTTGACGGATGAAATCGCGCGGGTTTCCAAAGTGCTGCAAGCTGAAACCGGGTGCGACAAACTCAATGTTGCCAGCCTTGGAAATCAGGTGCGCCAGCTCCATATTCATGTTATTGCCCGCTTTGAAGGCGATGCGGCCTGGGCTGGCCCGATCTGGGGCAAGGTGCCTGCCCGACCTTATGAAAAGGCATCCGCGTGTACTTTGATTGAAAGGATTGCCGCAGCCCTGCTTTGAAAAGATCTGCTACCCACACGCCTTTTTCTCGGCTCTTCTCTCGCCCCTTCTTCTCTTCGGCTCGCCTAAAGGTTGGCCGCTGCCCGTTTTGACCAGCTTCTGGACACCACTTGACCATGAATGATTTTGCTTTCTCATCCGACCCGTTTGCAGCCGTTCGCTCCGCCCCTACCGTCGAGGGCGTTGGCTTCATGCATAACCGTCTTAGCAGAGACACTGAGCATCGCGATGGGGACAGCATCCCGGCAATGATGGCGCAGAAGCATGCGGGTTTTTATCTGTTTCACAAGGACACTCTTCTGCTGGCCACAAAGGAAGCGACCTCCAGGGCCATCTTTAGCAAGGCAGAAGCTGAGACCTTGGGCGCAGACATGGAAACAGCGATCATTCTTGGCACCGATCCTGAAGAAGAAGCCGCGCCGCGCCTTGCCATGCTGCTTACAGATGAGGCGGCAGACAAGCTGGAAGGAACAGACGGCTACCGGTTTGAATCCGTGCGAACCCTTGGTCTGCATGGCATGCTGCCAAACGATCAGTTGGGCGCCATCGCACAGGCCCGTGGACTGCTGAACTGGCACGACAACCACCCTTACTGTTCCAAATGCGGTAGCAAGACAGTGGTGACCCTTGGTGGTGCCCGTCGTGACTGCCCCAACTGTTCAGCCGTTCATTTTCCGCGCACCGATCCGGCCGTCATCATGCTTGTTCTGCACAAGGATGATGAGGGTGTGGAGCGCTGCCTATTGGCGCACCACACCCGCTTTACAGGCCCAGTCTACACCACGCTCGCCGGCTTCATGGAGCAGGGCGAGACAATTGAAGCGGCGGTGCGCCGGGAAGTCTTTGAAGAATCGGCGGTCCGCGTGGGGGCTGTGCGCTATATGGCCAGCCAGCCATGGCCCTTCCCGGCGTCCCTGATGATCGGCTGTTATGGCGAAGCCCTCTCAAGTGAGATCACGGTGGATCCGACAGAGCTGACAGATGCCCGCTGGTTTGCGCGCGACGAAGTGCGCACCCTGATGAAACGCGGCACTGACAGCGATCTGCCCCATACGCCGGGGCCTTTCTCCATAGCAGCCTGGTTGATCCGTAGCTGGGTGGATATGGTCGAATAGCCCCTCGGGCCTTTGATCAGGAAGGTTTCTTGGAGGGCTGCAGGGCCATGCTCTCGACCATATTGCCAGCCCCCAGCGAGAGAAGCTTTTTGCGCGCAGGAACTTCAAAGAAACGTGCGGACAGCAGGGCAGTGACAATCGTTACGATCAAGGCAAAGGCCAGCACTGGCGCAAAGCCAATAATTTGCATGGGTTGCAGAATCATCAGCCAGCCCAGCCCCAAAATGGACACGGTAAAGACCGGGTGCCACATATAGATGCCGAAGGAAACGGCAGCCAGAGGCATCAGTGGCATGAGATAGGCACTGCGTTCCGGCGCGTTGATTTCCACCTGTGCGGCAAGATAGAGTGCGATGGTTATGGCCACAATATTGGCATAGCCAAAGCGGAAATCCATGAACATCACCAGCAGGGCAAACAGCAGCGCCCCCCATGCATACCAGTGGCTCTGCACCCTGATCAGACGCATGGAAGCGACAATGGCGATGATGGCACCCAGCACGAAATCAGCAAAAACGCGATAGGCACCCCATGTGTTGGCATCCAGCCATGTGGGGAACGGGATGACTTTAAAGTAAGTCAGCCCTTCAAGCGCTATCACACAGAAAGCGAGCAGAGCAACGAGCCCCCATAGTCCGCTTTTACGGAAGATGAACACGATGACCGGCAGGGTGAGATAGCAGAACCATTCCGCAGACAATGACCATGAAACGAAGTTGAAGGCGAGCCCGTCCGACAATCCCCAGGCATTGACCAGAAGAAGCTGACGCACCAGTTCTGGAAAGGAATAATAGTCCGTCAATTCGACCGATAGCCCGGCAACCGCGATGATCAGCCAGGCCATGCAGAAGATTCCCAATGTCAGAAGATGCAAAGGATAGAGCCGAGCCAGTCGGCGCAGCAGGAAGACGCCGTAGGCCCCCGGCCCCGTCAGCCGTTTGGAATAATGCACCCAGATCAGAAAACCCGAGACGATGAAGAACAGATCAAGCAAGGCAGTGAAGACTTCTGCATCCATCGCGAACTGGCGGTAGGCTTCCGGCCCGAAAGCGCAGAAGTGATAGAGCATCACCATAAGTGCCGCGAGCAGGCGCCAGACGGCAAAGAGGGCGAAAACAGGCCTTTTTTCTCCGCTCACATTCTGCTCCTGCTTTTTGCTGATGCCGAAAGGTTCGTGAGGCGCGCCCTGTGTTCCATAAGCAGCCCCATCGCTTGATGCGTATTATGTCTTAGCTCAATTCGATTGAAATCCCGTTAAGGGCGGAAATAGAAGGAAACAGTTGCGACACTGAGCCGCGTGAAAAACTGAACACGATTTCATCACAGGATAGTGTTTCGCCAGTGTCCGTATCCTCGACTACCATTCACGCCCAAGGCAATTGAGGGCACGCCTCGAGAAGGCCTGCCTTGAACCTGTTTTTTGACGCGAATAGTGATCAGGGGAGAAACACTATGACCATTTCTATTGATCGACGCATGGCGATGATTGGCGCTGCGGGCGCCGCCGGGCTTGTGCTTGCACCCAAGGTTTCCCTTGCTGAAGACATGATGAAACCGGCTCTGCCCATGGCCAAGGCCCGTGGCTTCAAGCTCGGAGAGCTGGATGTCATTACGCTGCTGGCCGGCTCGGCCCCGCGCGACAATCCGCATGGGATTTTCGGCATCAATGTCTCCGATGATGTTTTCGCCGAAGTCAGCGCCAAGAATTTCATCGGCACGGATATGGCTCAATTCTACTTCACACCAACGCTGGTGCGCTCCGGAGGGGCTATCATCCTGTTTGACACGGGCCTCAATGCCGAAGGCATCACGGCGGCGCTGGCTCAGGCGGGGCACAAGCCCGAGGATGTAACCCATGTGGTAATCACACATATGCATGGCGACCATATTGGCGGCTTAATGAAGGATGGCGCCCCAACTTTCGCCAATGCAGCCTATCTCACCGGGCAGGTTGAATATGACGCTTGGTCAAAAACCGATAACGCCGGTTTCGCCAAAAATGTCAAACCACTGGCTGAAAAGATGACCTTCCTCAAGGATGGAGACACGGTTGCACCGGGCATCACCGCCATGGCAGCCTTTGGCCACACGCCGGGGCATATGACATTCATGCTGGACAGCATGGGCAAGCAGTTGCTGCTGATGGCCGATTTGGCAAACCATTATGTCTGGTCGCTGGCCTATCCTGATTGGGAGGTCAAATATGACATGGACAAAGCGATGGCCGTGCAGACCCGCCGCAAGGTTCTGGACATGTTGGCAACCGACCGCATCCCGCTGATTGGTTATCACATGCCCTTCCCGGCTGCCGGTTTCGTTGAGACCCGCGATCAAGGCTTCCACTTTGTGCCTGTCAGTTATCAATTGATCGGTTAATCGGTCCCGTAGCTCCCTATTGGCAGGCGGACGGTAGAGCTCCGCCTGCCCCCCCTTCAAGGTCCGTCACCCACGACAGGTGGCTAGTCTGCTGTATCAAGCGACGTGAAACCGGCTGCCTTTGGCATGATGGGTGAAGAATTTTTCGCGGGTCATCGGCCGACTGAAGGCGTAGCCCTGCAAGATATCGGCTCCCATGACACGCAGAATTTCGGCATGCTCAAGAGATTCAATGCCTTCGGCAACCACACCGATGCCCAGCGTTCGCCCAATATGGATGATGGAGTGCACAAGCTCGCGCTGATGCTCGCTTGATGTTACCGGTAGGATCAGTTCCCGGTCGATTTTCAAGCGGTTCGGAAGCAAATGCGTCAGGCTGACGATGGAGGCATAGGCTGTGCCGAAATCATCGATCTCGATTTCAATCCCCATCTCCCTTAGCCGACGGATGTTGGCAGCCACTTGTGGTGCGCTGCGATCCAGGAAGGTCGACTCGATCAGTTCGAAGGTCAGATGCGAAGGATCGAAATCCATTTCCTTGAGGCCGGGGATCAGATCTCTGTCGCTCAATCGCTTGGCCGAGACATTGACCGATACACGATCAATATTGAGTCCCTTGTCGGCCCAGAACTGTTTCGTCTCCAGAGCATGTTCCATGACCATTGCGTCGATCTCGCCGGTTACACCTAGACTGTCAGCCAGATCGATGAACATGTCTGGATAGACCAGCCCGCGCTTGGTGTGCGCCCAGCGCGCCAGAGCCTCGGCACCCACAAGACGATGGGTTTCAGCATTATATTGGCCCTGATAGTAGGCAATGAATTCGCGGTTTTCGATGCCGCGCAGCAGATCGTCAGCAAGGCGACGTTTTTCATTGGCCGTTTGGAACAGAGGCTGGCTGAAGAATGTGAAGCAGCCCTTGCCATTCTGCTTGGACTGATACAGGGCAAGGTCCGCATTGGAGCGCAGCTTGTCAGGACTTTCTTTGGCATCGGCCCAGTTGGACAGGCCAATGCTCGCGCCCAATCGACAGGTAAGGCCCTTATAATTCTGCGGATTATGCAACATGGCAATAAGTTTTTCGGCCAGTTCCTGAGGTCTGTTTCTGTTCTGTGCACTTGAGCACAGCATGATGAATTCATCGCCGCCAACACGGGCAATGAATTCATCATGCAGCTTCAGAGAACGCAGCATATCGGCCACCTTGAGCAGCATAGTATCCCCGGCCGCATGGCCGAAACTATCGTTGATCTCCTTGAAACCATCCAGATCGACTTTCAAAAGCCAACTATTCTCGGCATCCTCGAATGGCCAAGGCGCACCATTTTCACCATTGAGGAACTCATCGACATAGCGACGGTTGGGCAACTTGGTGAGGAAATCATGCAAGGCGTTGAACTCTATACGCGTCTTGGCCTTGACGAGTTCCTGATAGCGTCTTTCGCTCTCGGCGCGCGCTTCCTTTAACGCTTCCTCGCGAGCGACATGCTTTGTAATGTCCCAGTTGACCCCGACATAAATCATCTTGCCATCGTCATCCGTCCAACCCAAAGCTGACACACGCACGGTCTTGATCGTCCCGTCCGGCATTTGAAGGCGGTAGTCTGTGCAGAATTTTCCTTCACTGGCAATGGCCTTACGCCCGTCATCAAACAGACGTGCCCTGTCTTCCGGGAAGATGCGCTCTTTCCAGTCTACAAAGTTGATATCACTATCAGGGTCTAAGCCATAGATTTCACGGGTTTGTTGATCCCATTTGAAACGGCGTACCGCCGGATCAAACTCCCAAACACCGAGCTTGAGGGCATCCACGGCCAATTCGAAGCGTTTTGAAACACTGGCTAGCTGTCGCTGACTTTCGATATGGGCATCTAGGTGCGCCATGCGCTCGCGCGACAGTTTGAACACGATGGCCATGGGAACAACCACCAGCAAAAATGCAGCAAAGGCAATCGCCCGGATGAGCCAGAAGATCGATGATGGAACGCTCCAGCCCCCATGAGGAACAACGCGCAGTTCCCATTGAGCAATGCGGAAGTCAACAGGAACCCTGATCGGATCCATCTCGTTAATGTCTTCTGACCCGAAGAATTGCTCGCCGGATGCTCCCATCCCGTCTTTGCCAACAATAGCATAATCGAGCTCAGCGTCCTCGTCTAGCAAGCCCGCGTATTGATAGAAGAAGTCAACATCCAGTACAGCTGATACAATACCCCAGAAATAGCGCCCCTTGTCTAGAGAATCGATATAGACCGGATAGCGCACAAGGAGCCCGGTACCGCCCTGTACCAGATCGATCGGGCCGGCCATGGTTAACTCGTTCTTGTCTCTCGCTTCGAAAACAAGATCTCTTTGCTCTTCCACATCTCGATAGTCGAGCCCGATTACGCTTTCGTTGCCCTCCAGTGGATAGATATTGGAGACAACCAGATTTGGCGCGATGGCGATAAGCTTCATGGAAGAAAAATTGTGAAAGAGCTGCTTGGCGAGTTGGTTGAACCGTTCAGTGTCTATATCCGGTTCGGTCCGGATCACATTGGCCAGGCCTCGGCCCGTTTCAATATTGGCAATGATCGCGCCTTGAATAGTGAGAGCAACCTGAGTGGCTTTATTGCGCAATTCAGCCCGCGATTTTTCCAGATATGCGTTCTTACTGATATCTTCGGCAATAAGGGTAACAGCCACGATCACAAGGGTAGCGACAACAACAGGCAGATGGGCCACGTTCCAAAAACGCTCCCTTAAAGCAGCCCAGCTCTTCAACCACTTTTCATTCCGCTCGTTGTTCAATGTGTTTGGTCCCGATGTTTATTACCAAAGTAAACTACGCAGAAAAAGTTGAGAATTGGTGAGCAACGAATTCCATTAATTCCAAGTACTTAGATTTGTTTTTGGACAAAGTTCGGTTTAACTTTTTGTTTAGCAAGAACTATGGTCGCGTCGATATTAAGCAGCTACAAATTACTCGTTTTTCTCCAAAACACCCTTTTTGGTGGTACATTTTTAGAAATCACACTTTATAGACGTGTTGATGACCAACATAGTTCCAAAAATAATTCTCCCTCCCCCCTCAGGAATTGACATAAGCAGCCCGGTTCACCTCCCTCTTTTCTTTACCTGCACCGATTTACCCTCACCATATGTTTCAAACCCTGTGCTCAGCTGGACACAGAGCAATCTGCAACAAAAACGGGCGCGCCCATATGGACGCGCCCTATTCATATTCACACCACTCAGGAAGGCTTTTTGCCTATCCCTTTCATAGGTCGGGGCTTGGCCGCAAATCGCGGTTGGCCTCGGGTTCGTGGTTCCTTTTGCGATATTCGTGCGCAGGGTAGATACCAAGAATTTTGAGTTCGGCCGAGAAGAAGCGCAACTCCTCAAGTGCCAGACGCACATTGATGTCGTCAGGATGTCCCTCAATATCAGCATAGAATTGCGTTGCGAAAAACTTGCCGCCGGTCTGATAGCTTTCCAGCTTGGTCATGTTGACGCCGTTGGTGGCAAAACCGCCCAGTGCCTTATAGAGAGCAGCCGGCACGTTGCGCACTCGGAACACGAATGTGGTTACAACAAGATCGGTGCTCTTGTCTGCCTTGATGGGATATTTCGACAACACGATAAAGCGCGTCGTGTTGTGATCTTCATCTTCGATGTCGGCTTTCAGGATATCCAGATCGTAGATGTCGGCGGCAAGCTCGGAAGCGATCGCCGCTTTGGTCTTGTCTCCCTGATTGGAAATCTGATGAGCAGACCCTGCAGTATCGGCCCCGACGATCGCCTGCAGCTTACGGTCACGGATGATCTTGCGACACTGCCCCAACGCCATCACATGACTCTGAACGGACGTGATATCCTCAAGACGAGCCCCACGCAGACCAAGCAGCTGATGATGGATAGGCAGGAAATATTCACCGATGATATGCAGATCGGAGGTCGGCATCAAATGATGGATATCAGCCACGCGACCCGCCACCGAGTTTTCAATCGGGATCATGGCCAGATCCGCAAGGTCATTTTGGACCGCGTTAAAGCAATCTTCAAAGGTTGCCATCGGAACCGCCTCTGCATCTGGAAATACATTGTTACAGGCGGTGTGCGAGTTGGCACCAGGTTCCCCCTGAAAAACGACTTTCTTGGCGATCATAATGGCTCCTTACCGGGCACCCTCGTGCCCCTTCCTTGGATAGACTGTATTTCGTCTGCCTGCTTTACGCTTTGGAGGCGCCAATGTCACGCGCCTTTTATGGCAGAATACGGCCACGAATGCCTCTCTTGCAGGCAATCCGGCAGGACGGGAAAACAAAAAGCAAAAGGATAGGCCCTGCCCCTATCTCCTTTGCAAACATAAGGATTCTTCCTTATGTTGTTGAAAAGGGCCCAGTCTATGGCGAAAGTCGAGCCCTGTTAGCCGCTATTCCTATGGACATCCATCAGGAAAAGCTAGTAGTTTCCGCAGGAAGAATTACCGAGTGAACCTTAGGACCAATCCTAGGTAATCCGTTTCGTCCTTCAAAGACCGGGAGCAAGGACCTATGAACTTTTTCGAATTCAACAAAATGGCTGGCGCTGTTTTGATGGCCCTTATTTTTATTATGGTTACAGGGATGGCAACGGGCTACATCTTCAGTGATGATGCCCCGGACCAGCCCGGCTATGCGATTGAAGTTGCAGACGGGTCTGGCGGCGGTGCTGCCACGGAACCCGAACCAGAGGTGGATTTTGCAACCCTTCTTGCTTCTGCTGACGCAGGAAGAGGCGAGCGCGTAGCCAAGAAATGCGCAGCCTGCCACACCTTTGACGCTGAAATGGCCAACAAGACCGGCCCGCATCTGTTTGGCGTTGTCGACCGCGCTATCGCCTCGGTTGACGATTTCAAATATTCTGACGCGATGGTCGAATTCGGCGATGGCAAGGTCTGGAACCCGGAAACACTCAATGAATATCTGACCAAACCAAAAGATCTGGTGCCCGGTACCGCCATGGCCTTTGCTGGCCTGAAAAAACCGGAAGATCGCGCCAACCTGATCAGCTATTTGCAGACGTTGACAGAATAGTGCTTCTACACTGGAGTAGAAATTCTGACGATATCAAAGGGCCGGAATTATCCGGCCTTTTTCTTTGGTTGCTTTTTTCAGCTGCTTTTATGTTTGCGCAACTTTTTATTTTTTCTTGCGGGCACCATCTGGCGTCGGGCGCAGTTCTTTGATTTAGTAGCGCTAATTTTGTAGGTTACCAGTTGAGTATCTGGAAAGGCGCCCATTATGGAACGCTCACAACATCAAGCGCTTGTCATTATTGATGTTCAGAATGACTTCTGCCCCGGCGGCGCTCTGGCTGTGCCCGGTGGAGATGAGATCATCTCCAAAATCAACCTGATGCAGCAAAACTATGCGCAAATCGTGCTGACACAGGACTGGCACCCGGCGTCTCACAGCTCCTTTGCCAGCGCTCATGACGGCAAATCCCCCTATGACATGGTGCAAATGCCATATGGCGATCAGGTCCTCTGGCCCGATCACTGTATTCAGGGTACCTCTGGAGCCGCCTTCCATGCCGATCTTGTAACAGACAGAGCCGATCTGATCCTGCGCAAAGGCTCCAACCCGCTGATAGACAGCTATTCGGCCTTTTTCGAAAATGACCATCAGACCACGACGGGGCTTGAGGGCTATTTGCGGGACAAAGGCGTGGTTTCCTTGCTTTTCGTAGGACTTGCGACAGACTTCTGCGTGCGCTATTCGGCTGTAGACGCTGCCAAACTCGGGTTTGATGTGTCGGTCGATCTTTCCGCATGCAGCGCCATTGATCTTAATGGTTCGCTCAAGAACGGTCTGGACGATATGCGAGCCCATAATATCCACATCATTGGCCAATAGGCTTCACCCATTGCCAAAGCTTGCGCTTGCAAAGCGGGCCTGCGTATTTCTTCATTCAGGATAGATCATGACCATCGATCTTGCATCTCGCGTTTATAGTCACCGTTGGAAAATCGACCCCATCGTCCGATCCCTTATCGATACGGATTTCTACAAGCTTCTGATGGCCCAATCGGTTTTTCACAACAAGCCCGACGTGCATGTCGAGTTCAGCCTGATCAACCGCTCCAAGGATGTGCCTCTCGCCAAATTGATCGACGAGGGCGAGCTGCGCGCCCAGCTTGATTATATTCGTGGGTTGAAACTCTCTCGCGGAGAGAGCACATGGCTACGCGGCAATATGTTTTATGGCAAGCGTTCCATGTTCCATCCCGATTTTATGGAGTGGTTCGAGAATCTCACCCTGCCCCCCTATAATCTCGAACGAGTGGGCGACCAATATGAGCTGACCTTCGAGGGCTCCTGGCCTGAGGTCATGCTATGGGAGATTCCGGCCCTTTCGGTTATCATGGAACTGCGTTCGCGAGCGGTTTTACACAAGATGAAGCGGTTCGAGCTGCAAATTCTCTATGCCCGCGCCATGACCCGCCTATGGGAAAAGGTCGAGCGCCTGCGGGCCATCGGCGATGTGCGCGTCGCAGATTTCGGCACCCGGCGGCGCCACTCCTTCCTCTGGCAGGACTGGTGCGTGCAAGCCATGCAGGAAGGGCTGGGGGATAACTTCACCGGCACCTCCAACTGCCTCATTGCCATGCGCCGCGAGATGGAAGCCATTGGCACCAATGCCCATGAGCTGCCGATGGTCTATTCGGCTCTTGCGCAAAATGATGAAGAGCTGGCCTATGCGCCCTACAGAGTGCTTGAGGACTGGCAACGCGAGCATGATGGCAATCTGCGTGTCATCCTGCCGGATACCTATGGCACCAAGGGGTTCCTTGAGCGAGCACCGGACTGGCTGACCAGTTGGACCGGCATCCGCGTGGATAGCGGCCAGCCGGAGGAAGCCGCCGAAACCGCCATCCAGTGGTGGAAGGATCGGGGCGAAGATCCACGCAAGAAACTGATCATCTTCTCCGACGGTCTGGATGTGGATCAGATTGGCGCCCTTTATAGCAAATTTCACGGTCGGGTGCGGGTATCCTTCGGCTGGGGTACGTTGTTGACCAACGATTTCAGAGGGCTGGTGCCCGATGACGAGCTTTCGCCCTTCTCTCTGGTTTGCAAAGCGATTTCCGCCAATGGCCAGCCGACCGTAAAGCTTTCGGACAATCCGAATAAAGCCATGGGGCCTTCCGACGAAATCACACGATACAAGCGTGTGTTTAACGTTGGCGAACAGAAGGCCATGGAAGTAATTGTGTAATTTCGTTTGATTTTGGAGTGATTTTGATAATGGCAGGCAAGAAAAGTTCAAAGGTTCGCGTTCAGGAAGCCATCGATGCCCTGGGGCTCGAAAGCGAAGTGGTCACCATGCCGGATACGACACGGACTGCGGAAGACGCGGCTGCTGCCTGCGGTTGCGCAGTGGACCAGATCGTCAAGAGCCTCATTTTCGAACGTCACGACAACCAGCATCTAGTGCTTCTGCTTATCGCGGGGAGCAACAGGGCTGACATGGACCTTGCCGCCAAAGTGATCGGTTCCACGCTTGATAGGGCCGACCCGAAGAAGGTGCGCTCGGAAACCGGCTTCGCCATCGGGGGCGTTGCGCCAGTGGGCCATCTTTGCCCCATGGAGGTCTATATCGACCCGCATCTGCTCACTTTCGAGACAGTCTGGGCCGCAGCTGGCGCGCCCAACGCCGTGTTCATGGTTGAGCCTCAGGCGCTGATGAAGGCAACAGACGCCAAGCCGCTCAGCGTTGGCTGAAATCGGCCGGATTATTGACATCATTACGAAAAATTCACGGAATATGGCAGAAAATGCCATATTCCGGTCCTATTGCTTTTGAACATTTTCATTATTTGATGCGTTGACTTTTTCAAGACGGCATTTGCCTGAAATTGCGGCTACTCGACCATTGTCAGCTTTGCTAAGGTGGTCCAAATCGGAATGATATCAAAAGACCGTCAGAGCGGTGACTAAGGGCTCATTGCCTTTGCTTGTCTGGATATGCAACGCAATCATATAACGACACTTCTTCATGGCACGGCGCTTGAGGTCCAATGCCAGATGAGGAAGGTGCCACAGGAGAAACAGAGTGTCTCAATCTTTACCTAGTCGCGGCCTTTCGGCCCTCCGAGCCGGGTTCCTTTCCCTTGCGCTTTTATCGAGCGGCGCACTCAACCTGATTGACGGAGACGGAACAGCTGGCGCGGTAGAATTCGAGACATGGGTCAGTGGCTCCTCCCTTATGGGTGAACCGAAATATAAAGGCGACTTTGCGCATTTTGATTATGTCAATGCCGACGCCCCGAAGGGCGGCACCGCACGGCTTGCGGTCACAGGGAGCTATGACAGTTTTAACCCGATCCTGACCAAGGGCGAAGCGGCATCCGGGTTGGGGCTCATTTATGAAACCCTGTTCACGCCCTCCTATGATGAAGTCTCCACCAGCTATGGGCTATTGGCTGAAGCCATGTATGTAGGACCGGATTTTTCCTATGTGAAATATCGCCTGCGCGAAAATGCCCGCTGGCATGATGGTGTTGCGGTCACGCCGGAAGATGTCATCTGGTCCTTCGAGAAATCCATCGAGCTGAACCCCCAGCGCAAATTCTACTATTCGCACGTCAAATCTGCCGAGATTACAGGCGAGCGAGAAGTGACCTTTACCTTCGATCAGACCGGCAACCGCGAATTGCCCTTCATCGTTGGCGAATTGCTGATCCTGCCAAAGCATTGGTGGACCGGGACCGACGACAAAGGCGAACAGCGCGATATCAGCCACGCAACGCTGGAACCACCGCTTGGTTCTGGCCCCTATGAGGTCAAGGATTTCTCTCCCGGCAAATATGTCGAATATGAGCGCGTGGATGATTATTGGGGCAAAGACCTCAACATCAATGTCGGTGAGAATAATTTTGACAAGGTTCGCTATGAATTCTTCCGTGACAATACGGTGATGTTCGAGGCCTTCAAATCAGGTGCTTATGATTTCCGGATCGAAACCACCGCCAAGACATGGGCCACCGGTTATGATTTCCCCGCTTTGGAAGAAGGCAAAGTCATAAAGGAAGTGGTGCCCGATGAATCGTCCGGCGTGATGGTTGGGTTCATCCCGAACCTGCGACGTGAAAAATTCCAGGATCCAAAGGTTCGTGAAGCGCTCAATTATGTGTTCAATTTCGAGGAAATGAACCGTACGCTGTTTTATGACCAATATAGCCGCATCAACAGCTATTTCTTCGGAACCGAGCTGGCGTCTTCCGGTGAGGCCGATGGGACAGTGTTTGATCTTTTGGAACCGCTGCGCGACCAGATCCCTGCCTCGGCCTTTGAGCCTTACACCAACCCCAAGGTGGAAAGCCGTGAAGATCTGCGCGACAATCTCAAGAAGGCGCTTGATCTCTTCAAGGAAGCAGGCTGGGAGCCGCGCACCGAAGTGGACGAGGAAAAGCGCGACAACGGCTTTTTGCATAAGATCATGGTGGCCGTAGGGCTCGCCAGCGACCCGACGAAAATCGTCATGCGTAACGCCAAGGGCGAAGCCTTCGAGATCGAATATCTGCTCAATGGTGGTGCTTTCGAGAGGGTTGCCCTGCGTCTTCAAGCGTCTCTGGAGCGCGTTGGCATCAAACTGATCCCACGTGTGGTGGACAGTGCCCAGTATGTCAACCGCGTGCGCAACCGCGATTATGACATGGTGTATCTGGGCTGGGGGCAGAGCCTGTCTCCGGGCAACGAGCAGCGCGAATATTTCGGGTCCGCCTCTGCGGACAGGGATGGTTCAGCCAACTATGCGGGCATCAAGAATCCAGCCGTGGACGCCCTCATCGACAAGGTTGTCTATGCCAAGGATCGCGAAGGGCTGATCAACGCTGTCAAGGCAATGGACCGGGTTCTGCTGGCCAACCATTATATCATTCCCGGTTGGACCATGCCGGCAACGCGCATCGCTTATTGGAGCAAGTTCAAGCATCCAAATCCGTTGCCGATGATGACGGTGGGCTTCCCCACGATTTGGTGGTCTGCCGAAGCGGCGCAATAGATGTCCAATTTTCCATGAAGCCTTGTGAGGAGAAAAGGCTTCATGGATTGGTGCTTTGCCACATTTGCGGAACAGCACAAACGCCCGAACAAGGGCGCGATTTGGCTCAAACGAGATGGAGTGGTGGACAGGAGGCCCTCT
Source organism: Cohaesibacter marisflavi (assembly GCF_963665895.2). Lineage (NCBI taxonomy): Bacteria > Pseudomonadati > Pseudomonadota > Alphaproteobacteria > Hyphomicrobiales > Cohaesibacteraceae > Cohaesibacter > Cohaesibacter marisflavi. Next base: position 2,909,260 of record NZ_OY762534.1, read on the forward strand.
CTTTCGTCTCTTTGAGCAATTCGGTAACCAAATTCTGATTTATGGTTACCAAAGGGTTATGGCTCACGATGGCCCCTTTCAATCCGCCAGAGCCACAACGGGTAAAAAGCCCGATAGAGACCAAACAAAACCGGCAAGCAATCAGACAGAAAGCCGGACCAGAGGATGGAGAGACTTTTTGGGCGCTTATATTCTGCGACGTCTCCTCTTGATCATTCCGACGCTGATCGGGATCATGGCAATCAATTTCGCGGTCATCCAGTTTGCCCCCGGCGGGCCGGTCGAGCGCGTTATCGCACAGGTCACAGGCACCGATGTGTCGGCCACAGCGCGCATTTCCGGCAGCGGCAGCGATTTTGCCGGAACGGGAACCGGCGGCGGTGGAGGTGGTGAGGATATCACCTCCAAATATCGTGGTGCACAGGGGTTGGACCCGGATTTCATCAAGGATCTTGAAAAGCAATTCGGCTTTGACAAGCCCCCTCTGGAACGCTTCCTTGGCATGTTGCGCAGCTACGCCACTTTCGATTTTGGCAACAGCTATTTCCGCGATATCAGCGTGTTGCAGCTGGTCAAGGAAAAGATGCCCGTTTCCATTTCGCTCGGTCTCTGGATGACGCTGATCTCCTACCTGATTTCCATCCCGCTGGGCATTCGCAAGGCGGTATCCGATGGGTCCAAATTTGATGTCTGGACCAGCGCAGTCATCATCGTCGGCTATGCCATTCCGGGCTTTCTGTTTGCGGTCTTGCTGATCGTGCTGTTTGCTGGCGGTTCTTTCTTCGATCTGTTCCCCCTGCGCGGACTTGTCTCGGACAATTTCGCAGATCTCAGCTGGTGGGAAAAGATCCTCGACTATTTCTGGCATCTAGCCTTGCCGCTCACAGCCATGGCGCTTTCTGCCTTTGCCACCACGACGCTTTTGACCAAGAACTCTTTCCTTGATGAAATCCGCAAGCAATATGTGGTAACGGCCCGCGCAAAGGGGCTTACCGAACATCAGGTGCTTTATGGCCATGTGTTCCGCAATGCCATGCTCATCATCATCGCCGGTTTCCCCGGAGCTTTCATTGGCGCCTTCTTTGGCGGATCTCTGCTCATCGAGACGATTTTCTCGCTCGATGGATTGGGGCTTTTGTCCTTTGAAAGCGTGATCAACCGCGATTATGCCGTGGTCTTCGCCACGCTTTACATTTTCTCGCTGATGGGTCTGCTCATCAGTCTTGTTTCCGATATCACCTATATGCTCATTGATCCCCGGATCGATTTCGAGAGCAGGGAGGTATAGGAATGAGCAACAAAGACATGACAAAACCAGCCAAACCAAGCTTTCGTGATCGCCTTTCTCCGCTTAACCAGCGGCGCCTCAAGAGCTTCAAGGCCAACCGACGTGGTTACATCTCGCTGTGGCTGTTCCTCGCCCTGTTTCTGGTGACGCTGTTTGCCGAATTGATTGCCAACGACAAGCCGCTTCTGGTCTCCTACAAGGGCGAGATCCTCTCACCCTTGATGACGGATTATCCGGAAACCAAATTTGGCGGCTTCCTGCCGGTGACCGACTATCGCGATCCGTTCATTCAGGATGAGATTGACGCCAACGGCTGGATCTTGTGGGCGCCGATCCGCTATAGCTACAAGACCGTCAATATGGATCTGCCCGTCCCGGCCCCTGCTCCGCCAAGCTGGATGCTTGATAAAGAGGTGCGTTGCGCGCCCTTTGATGAAGGGGTCAATGACCGCAACTGCACCATTGGCAACTGGAACTGGATCGGTACGGATGACCAGGGGCGTGACGTATTGGCTCGCCTCATTTATGGCTTCCGCATTTCGGTTCTGTTCGGTTTGACGCTGACCTTCTTCTCTTCAATCATCGGAGTGACGGCAGGCGCTGTTCAGGGCTATTTCGGCGGCCTGACGGACCTCATTTTCCAGCGTTTCATCGAAATCTGGACCTCAGTGCCGCAGCTCTATCTGCTGCTCATCATTGCGGCCATCATCACGCCAAGCTTCTGGATCTTGCTTTCCATCCTGCTGCTCTTTAGTTGGGTGGCGCTTGTGGGGGTGGTGCGCGCCGAATTTCTGCGCGCGCGCAATTTCGAATATGTTTCGGCGGCCCGTGCGCTGGGGGTTTCCAACCGCACCATCATGCTCAGGCATCTGCTGCCCAACGCCATGGTGGCAACGCTCACCTTCATGCCCTTTATCCTCAATGGCTCCATCACGACGCTCACATCGCTCGATTTCCTTGGTTTCGGCTTGCCTCCCGGCTCGCCTTCGCTGGGCGAGCTGCTGGCGCAAGGCAAGAAGAATATCGAGGCTCCGTGGCTCGGGATTACCGGGTTTCTGTCCATTTCCATCATGCTGAGCCTGTTGATCTTTATTGGCGAAGCGGTGCGGGATGCCTTTGATCCGCGCAAGACATTTCACTAAGGAGGGAAGCCAATGACCAAGACCCATTCTTCTTCACCGCTTCTTTCCGTCAAGGAGCTGTCCGTTGCCTTCATGCAGGAGGGCAAGGAACAGCTGGCCGTTGATCGCATCTCCTTTGATCTGGAAAAAGGGGAGACCATGGCACTGGTGGGCGAGTCCGGTTCGGGCAAGTCCGTCTCGGCTCTATCGATCCTCAAGCTGTTGCCCTATCCGGCGGCGTCTCACCCTTCCGGGCAAGTGCTGTTCGATGGCGTCGACCTGCTCAATGCGCCGGACAAGACGCTGCGATCGGTGCGCGGCAACCGCATTTCCATGATTTTTCAGGAACCCATGAGCTCGCTTAACCCGCTGCATACGGTAGAAAAGCAGATTGGCGAAGTGCTCTCGATCCATCATGGCATGGGCGAAAAACAGGCCCGCGCCCGGGTGCTCGAGCTGCTCAATGACGTGGGCATTCGTGAGCCGGAGAAGCGTCTGAAGAGCTATCCCCATCAGCTTTCGGGTGGCCAGCGACAGCGCGTGATGATCGCCATGGCACTTGCCAATGAGCCCGAGCTGCTCATCGCCGATGAGCCAACCACGGCGCTTGACGTCACGGTTCAGGCCCAGATCCTTGAGCTTCTGCGCAAGCTTCAGAAGACCCATGGTATGGCGCTGTTGTTCATCACCCATGATCTGGGCATCGTTGAAAAGCTGGCAGACAAGGTCTGCGTCATGACCAAGGGGCAGATTGTCGAGCACGGCCCGACCGAGCAGATTTTCTCCACCCCTTCCCATGCCTATACCAAGCATCTGCTCAATTCCGAACCAAGCGGACGAGCGCGACCGGTGGCAGATAATGCACCGATCGTGCTTGAAACCGATGATCTCAAGGTCTGGTTCCCGATCAAGCGCGGTTTCCTGCGCAAGACGGTGGGGCATATCAAAGCCGTCGATGGCATATCCCTTGCCATTCGGTCCGGCGAAACTCTGGGCATCGTGGGAGAATCCGGTTCGGGCAAGACAACGCTTGGGCTGGCCCTGTTACGCATGATTTCATCGCAAGGACCGATTGTCTTTCAGGGCAACGCGCTTGATGGCCTCGACAGCAAGGCCATGCGGGAGAAACGCGGTGATTTGCAAATCGTCTTTCAGGATCCCTTCGGCTCCCTGTCTCCGCGCATGTCCATTGCCCAGATCGTAGATGAGGGTCTTGAGATCCATGCTCCCCATCTCAGTGCGCAAGAGCGTGACGCCAAGGTTGTCGCCGTGCTCAAGGAAGTGGGCATTGATCCGGAGACCCGCCATCGCTATCCGCATGAATTTTCCGGCGGGCAGCGCCAGCGTATTTCCATTGCTCGCGCCATGGTGCTGGAACCCAAATTCGTCATGCTGGACGAGCCGACCAGTGCGCTGGATATGAGCGTGCAGGCACAGGTGGTCGATCTTTTGCGCGATCTTCAGGCCAAGCATGATCTCACCTACCTGTTCATCAGCCATGACCTCAAGGTGGTGCGGGCCCTGTCCAACCGCGTGATCGTCATGCGCAATGGCAAGGTGGTTGAGGAAGGCACAGTCGAGCGGATTTTCGACGCACCGGAAACCGACTATACCAAGGCCCTGATGGCAGCCGCCTTGCGCATGGAAACGGCGCCGGAAGGTGTGGTGGCAGATTAAAGAGACTGGGGGAAAAGAGGCGGGCTAAAGCTTATCAAGCACAAATTCCAAGGTTTTTCTCTCTCGATCGATGAGACTGGCCGGATAGCCATCGATCAGGATGTCCGGTTCAACCCGGCCGTCAGGCAAAGTCTCATCCACCAGGCAGACGATCGGGATCCTCAGTTTCAGTTTGCTATAGGGCATTTCGAACGTGCCCGGAGCCCTCGCGCACATGCGATTGGCGCGTACGGTAGTCGGCATGCCCACAAGGGTGGCTCCACGAAACTGCCTGAGTTGCGCTGCCAAAATACCGGCAGCTGAGGCAGTGCGTTGCCCGATCAGCACATAAAGCTTGCTTTCAAGGCCCGGCACATCAAACGTCTCCGGTTTTATCGCAATCATATGATTGTCGCCAACCCTTGGCTCTGTTTGAGCGACTTCCGATTCCAAACTAGTAGCCCAATTTTCCAGCATTCCATCGGGCTCGTAATTTTCAGGGAGATGAAGCGCTCCATGACGATAGACATTATAGCTCACAAATTTGGAAGTATCGACGCCAAGCAATGCCGCTATCAGCATTTCAGTCCGGCTATTTCCACCACCGCTGTCTCTCAAATCCAGGATTAGGGTTTTGGGCTCATGGGCACGAATAGTGCTGAATATCGCTTTATAATCGTTGCCTACAGCTTCATAACTCTTGAAGTCAGGCAGGTGGAGATAGACTGCCGCCTTCTGGGGGGAAAAGAAGGCATAGGGCTGTGCAACAGATAGTCCCCGCTGCGATTTTCTTTGCGGCCTTTCAAAACCGGATTGGTGCAACAATTGAATCTGGGACATATATTTGTTCTGTCGCGTTGGCCTTCTTCGTTTTGCCTCGAAATCCAGCTTTCCCTTGATCTCGGCCGTGCTGTCACGGTCGGTGTAACTATAAGCAGCCTCGCGTCTCTCTCCCCACATGCCATGCAAAACCATTTCATAGAGCAGTTGAAAATGCTGCGTATTCACGGTGTCTGGCGGAAGACAACCATCCTTGGGCCAAACCGCCTGCAGCATGTCGCGCAATGCCTCTTGCGATGTTCCATTGATCTCGACCAACGACCGCATGGCTCCATCGACCTCAACCATCAGCTCGTCATCACGAATCTCCAGCGGTCGAGACCTGACCGGCCAAAGAGTTGATTTGATGCGGTAAAGCTCAAATGCACGAGGCAACCGATGCTCGCCTACGAAAATACTGGTGTGATAATCGCAGACAGACGCCATCATGCGCGCATGCAGCAAGTAGGCTGTCGCCAGATCATTGTCTTGGCGAATATCATTCTTGATCGCAGCATAGACCAGATCGAGCTCTTTCCTTGAGCGGTAAAGATGGGCGTAAGGATGATAGCGGTTGAGAAGGTCGTAGGCTTCATCAAGCTCTTCAGACATTTGCTGGCGGCTTAGATGAACACCTTCGGCTTCTGCATCCAGCTTCTTCTGCCAGACTCCATTGATATTCACGAGCCCAAAGGCAATGAGGCCAAACAGGACGACCGGAATGATGAGAACATTGGAAAATTGTTTAAAGAACATGGCAAAAGGTCAGTTGAGGTCAAAACCACCTGAAATTGCACCCTCAAGTTTTAAACAACCTTAATATTCTTCGACCAATCTGAACATGGTTAACAAGCTATTAAGCTGATCTCGCATCCGGCTCTGCACCTTCACTACCATGTTATTCATCATCGCTTGGCAGTTGGACCGGGCCCGAGGGGAAAGCGGGTTCTCCGCGGAGAATGCGGTTCATACAAGCGGTATATTCTTTCATCAAATGCCGATCATCGTGTTTTATCGCTTCCTTGCGGATCTGCTCGCAGCGTTTCAAATCTGATGCAGCATCTCCTGCGGGCACTATCGAACGAGCAGAAACCGGGGTTGCCAAAAGTAAAATCAAGAGAAAACTGCAAGTCTTGCGTGTCATGGTGGGCTCCTTTTGTGAACTGTGCTTTCCTTTTGGTCGCTTTGACTTGCCATTGGGTTCAAACAAACTTTATTGTGCCAACCAAAAGAGCCATAGCCTTCCAAAGGACACCATTTCATGAAAATTGCACTGACCGCCAAGGGCTGGGAGATTCCCGCCTGGATCGAGAATCTGAATAAACTGCTGCCCGAAGCTGAAGTCCGCCTGTCTGACGACCTTGGCAATCTTGAAGAGATCGAGTATGCCCTCGCATGGAAGGGCGACACGGCCTTTCTCAATGATCTGCCGAACCTGAAAGCCATCTTTTCACTGGGGGCTGGCGTCGAATTCCTGACGCAAGAGCCAAACCTGCCAGACGTGCCCATCGTGCGCGTTATCGGCGATGATCTCACCGCCCGCATGTGCGAATATGTGGTGCTCAATGTTCTGATGCATCACCGCCACAGCCTGCGCAGCCTTGACCTTCAATCCCGCAAGGATTGGACACAGATAGCAGATGCTGCCGCAGAAGACTTCCGTGTGGGCGTGCTGGGGATCGGCGTTCTGGGGCTGGCAGCGGCGCGCAAGCTACAGAATTTGGGCTATCGCGTCTCCGGTTGGAGCCGCTCTCCCAAAGAAATCGAAGACCTTGAGACCTATCATGGCGCGGACGGCCTTGACGCCATGTTGGGCAAGACCGACATTCTCGTTTCCCTGCTACCGCACACGCCGGAAACCGAGGGCATTCTCAATCTCGACCTGTTCAAGAAGCTGGCCAAGGATGGCCCTCTTGGCGGTGGGGTGATCATCAATGCGGGGCGCGGCAAGCTTCAGGTTGAAAACGATATTGCCACCGCGATCAATCAGGGCATTCTGGCAGGCGCCTCTCTGGATGTGTTCGAGCAGGAGCCCCTGCCCGCTGACAGCCCGCTATGGGAGCTGCCCAACGTTATCATCACGCCGCACATTGCTGCCGTCAGCGCGCCGTATGCCACAACGAAATGCATCGTTGAGCAGATCAAGCGCAACGAAGCGGGCGAGCCGATGGTCGGTATCGTTGATCGGGGTGTGGGCTATTAAGCCCACCCTTTGCTATTTTGTCAGCCGCCGGATCGTTCTGAGCTTGCCATATTCATTCTGGGCTATGCGCTCGATCGCTCCGGCGAGCGGCTCTTTTGCCACCGCCATATGATGGCCGTTGGCATGGAGCAGAGTGTCCGGATCGGTCATGATGCCCACATGGCCGGGCCAGAAAATGAGGTCACCGCGCGCCAATTCGGGGAGCCCTGCGGAGATATCCAGCGCAACGCCTACTTCCTTTTCCTGCATGGAGGCGTCCCGCAGCATCTCAATGCCTGCCATTTCTGCCGCCAATTGCACCAGCCCGGAGCAATCGATGCCAAGCGAGCTTTTGCCACCCCATAGATAGGGCGTGCCGATCAGGCTTTCTGCAACGGCGACGAAATCCTCCGCCTTGCTTTCGACCTCGCACACATGTTGGGCAACCACCCAACCGGCTTCCCCGTTGGGCGTTGGCATGTTTAGCAGCTTGCGATAGTGCGTGCCGCGCACCTCCTGCTCTTCGCCAAGGATGAGCCCTGTACCCATCGACAGGAAAACCGCGGCGGGATATTTCAGGTCCGGCCCTGGATAGACAAAGGTGCGCACGGCGCTCACCTTGTGGGTCGGCGCTCCGGCGATGAATTCATCATTGAGAGAACCACCAAACGGCCCCAGCGCGTTGGAAGGAATGTACCCGACATAGCCGTCACCATCCAGCTGCACCCAGCTCCAGCCGTTGGCACCTTCTTCAAAAACTTTGACCACTTCGCCGAGCATGGCTTGCGTATCAAGGCCACTGCGCCCGTCCGGACCGGATTTGAGCGGTGCGACGGGCACCTGCACCCGCTTGATGACGGGATCAACGAAGCGTTCGGCCTCCACCTGCCCTTCAAGGCGTTTGTCGGCAAGATCCGGGCGGAAGGCATTCAGGGACGAATTCAACATGAACTTTCTTTACTCATTGAGGCTCCAAGAGAGGAGCTGTCTTTGTGGGGAGATGGCCTTGAGGGTCAGTAACTTATCTGGTGGGCTTTGTGAACGATCTTGTAGCCGAGCTTTTCGACATAGAGCGCACCCTTGACGGTGCGCAAGATAACCACGTTGCGCTTGTCCATGTCGTCGCGGCGGCGGGTCAGAAGGCCATTTCGGCCCATTGTGTCCAGCGCGCGGGTGATGGCAGGCTTGGTAACTCCCAGCTTCGCCGCAAGGCCTCGCACAGTATGAGGCGGCGTTTCCATATAGACTGTGAGAAGCACCATCATCTGCCGTGCAGAGAGGTCGCTTTCATCTTCCAACACCATATCATGGGTCACGTCGTGCCATAATTTCAGCGCCTGGCCAGCGCAAATATCCATAGACATCAATTCACAAAACCCCCGGGCACCATGGCCAACCCCATCCCGGAATCCACGTATATTCCGGCTTCCTGCTCGTGCCCCTGTGTGATTAATGCAGATTCATGGCCCGCAAGCAAGATGCGGGAACCGAGCCAAAGGCTCAATTCCCGCAAATAACAACTTTGATGATGTATTGCTTAGTTATGACCAACTCACATCGTAGCGATTGCGGATGAGGTTATAAAGCGCACGAATACCTTGCGCTTCGCCCCCCTTGGGGCGCGCCGCCTGAGCTGCAGGGGCCCAGCCGAAGATGTCGAAATGCACCCAGCTCTTGGTCTTGGCCACAAAACGACGCAGGAACAGAGCGGCGGTGATCGAGCCTGCAAAACCGTCAGAGGAGATGTGGTTCACATCGGCAATATCGGAGGAAAGCTTGGCGTCATAGGCATTCCACAGCGGCATATTCCAGAGCGGATCCCACTGCCGATGGCTTTCGCTGGCAATGGCATGCACCAATTCGGAATCATCGCTATAGAATGGCGGTAGATCCGGACCAAGCGCCACGCGCGCTGCGCCGGTCAGGGTGGCCATGTCGATCAGCATTTCAGGCTCTTCATCGTCAGCCAAGGACAGGGCATCAGCCAGAATAAGGCGCCCTTCGGCGTCGGTATTCCCTATCTCGACTGTCAGGCCTTTGTGGCTCTGCAGCACATCTCCGGGCCGGAAAGCATCGCCCGCGATGGAGTTCTCCACGGCAGGGATCAGAACGCGCAACCGCACCGGCAGCTTTGCGGACATGATCATGGACGCAAGTCCCAGAACGTTGGCGGCCCCGCCCATATCCTTTTTCATCAACGCCATGGAGTTGCCCGGCTTGATATTGAGCCCGCCGGTATCAAAGCAAACGCCCTTGCCTACCAGGGTCACTTTCGGATCGCTCTCCTTGCCCCAGATGAAATCAAGCAGACGGGGTGCGCGTGGGGATGCACGGCCCACGGCATGGATCATCGGGAAATTCTTCTCAAGCAGGGCGTCACCCGTGGTGACTTCAAGCTTAGCGCCATGGGTATCGACCAGCCCGCGCGTCACCGCCTCAAGCTCATCGGGGCCCATATCATTGGATGGCACATTGATCAGGTCGCGGGCCAGATTGCACCCCTTGGCCTGACGCAGGACTTCATCACTATCCACGCCTTCGGGCCAATCGAGTTGAGGCATTTCCTTGGCGTTTTCCTTGTAGCGATCAAAGCGATAGCAGCCCAAATGCCAGGCCAGTGTCGCCAGAAACAGCGCCTGCGGATCTTCAACAAACCTGTCAGTATCTGCAAAATGATAGCGCCCAGCAGGCAGCTTGACCGGCAAAAGCCCGGGCAGCAGGGGAGATGCTGTCTTGCTCTCTTGCTTGCCAAGACCAAACAGCACAGCTTCGCATGTGCCGGACGGTCCGGGCACCAGACAAACCTCACCTTCCTTGGCGGCAAAGCCTGTCGCTTCAATCCATTGGGTCGCCGGAGCAGACAGCGCCTTGGGCAAGAGCGCCCCGGAATCACTATTGATGAAATAAACAGGGCAGGAATCAGGTTTAATCGGCATTGTCATTCTTTCTCATTTATCATTGCTTGTTATCAAGATGGGCTTTCGAGCGACTGGAATCAATCCGCCAATGACGAACAAGCCTAATGCATTTGACAAATTTCGCAAAGGCAATGACAGGGCACTGCCCAGTTCGCGCATCCTCACAAAAAGGTAGAAAAACTCAGAAATCCGCACAGCCCAAATGCATGCAAATTGCGAGAATTAACCAACCATTAGGGTTAATACTTTATTTCTGGAACATATGTGATCCCGCGCCGCAGATGGTGCGATTGTTGCGGGTTTCGCCTGCGGTGCCGATTTCAGAGGTTTGCTCCATGAATGCTCAATTGAATGCAAAACCATCCCACGCCATGCGCAAGATCATGCTCGCGGGCTCCATCGCTCTCGTCATCGCTGTTGCGGGGTGCTCCTCTAACAAGAAAAGCACGTCGTCCTCGACCCATCAGGGTGCAAGCTATGCCACTGAGGAAGCGCTCAGAGCCTCGGTGACCTATTGGGAAAAGCGCTATCGCAACAATAACAAGGATACCAAGACCGCCCTCAATTATGGGCAGTCTCTGCGTCTGCTCGGCCGTCACGATCAGGCGCTTGCTGTTTTGGAAAAGCTGGCAACCGAACATCCGAAAGACCGGGTGATTCTGGCCGCCTATGGCAAGGCGTTGGCCACCGTCGGACGCTTCCAACAAGCCCTACAGGTGTTGCAGACCGCCCAGACCCCAACGACGCCTGACTGGCGGCTGGATAGCGCCATGGGTGCAATCTATGACCAGACCGGCAACTTCCAAAAAGCCCGCGGCCATTACGACAAGGCCTTGCTGCAGGCTCCGGACTCTCCCAGCGTCTTGAGCAACTATGGTCTGTCCTACTTGCTGGAAGGCGATCTGGTATCGGCTGAAAGCTATCTGCGCCGCGCGGCTAAGAACCCCAAGGCAGACAGTCGCGTTCGGCAAAATCTGGCGCTGGCGCTGGGGCTGCAAGGCAAATTCGGGGAAGCTGAGGCCATCGCCAGCAACGAGCTTTCTCCTCAGCAAGCCGCCGAGAACATGGCCTATCTGAAAGAGATGCTCAGCCAGCGCAACAATTGGGACAAGATCAAGAAGCAAGGCTGATCTGAGATCTCGGGTTGCAGCCGCAATAAGGTGTGCGCGGCTAACACAGCAGGCTGAACACATGATAAAGGGCCTTCACGGCCCTTTTCTTATATTGCTTCCTTTTGCTTGCTTACCCCGCGGATAGCCCTTCCAAGGGCTGATCCTGCTAGTGGGTCGTGAAATATTGCACGGCAATTGGCCCCAGAACCACGATGAAAATCGCTGGCAGGAAAAACAGGATCATCGGCACGGTCAGCTTTGGCGGTAGGGCAGCAGCCTTTTTCTCAGCAGCCGTCATGCGGGCCAAGCGGTTTTCTTCAGCCATCACGCGAATAGCGTCTCCCAACGGCGTCCCGTAGCGCTCAGCCTGAATGAGCGACGTCATGACACCGCGAACACCTTCAAGCCCGGTACGATCGGAGATATTCTCATAGGCAATCCGCCGGTCTTGCAAATAGGACAGTTCTGCAGTCAGGATGGTCAATTCTTCTGCCAGCTCTACGCTGGCTGTCCCGATCTCGGTGGCCACCTTCTGGAAGCCCATTTCGGCGGTCATGCCGGACTCAACACATATCAGAAGCAAGTCCAGTGCATCCGGCCAAGCCCTTGTAATAGACGCCTGCCTCTTGTTTCTCACATTTTGCAAATAGAGCAAAGGCGCATAATAACAGGCATAGGCAAACAGCACGCACATAAACAGGTTTACCATCGGCGGATAGTCAGGCTTCAACATAACGAAGACATAGAACAGCGATATCAGCAGGCCGGCGAAAGGCCCGATGATGCGTGCGAAGGTGAAAGTCATGACATGCTTTTCAAGACGAAAACCGGCCTGCTTGAGCTTGATGCGGGTCTCCTTATCGGAAAAGGCATCGCGCATCTTGAAGCGATCCACGATGTTGACGATCAGTTCCTTAGGCTCCTGGCGCAAAGAAATGCGCCCTTCCTTGCCGCCACTATTCAAAAGAGCCCGTTCCCGCTTGCGAATGCGTTCCCGCTCGCTTGCGACCTCATGCATTCTTTCGCCGAGGCGATCCTTCTCAAGGAAAGGCATCGCCACGGCAAGAATCGAGGCGATCACAGCAATGGCCGTTAGCAGCGCAAACAGATCCTGAACTTCAAAGCCTGCCATGTTTCATTCCCTCACTGTTGCACCCTGCCTTGGGACACTCGCGTCGCAGCGACCGAACACTCAAATATCAAAATTGATCATCGCCCGCATAACCAGAACCCCGATCCCCATCCAGACCAAGGCCCCACACACGAGCATGATCCCCATCGATTCCTGGAACAGGATCATGATGAGATCCTTCTGGGTGAGGTAGGTCATGAAGCCGATAATGAACGGCATCGCGCCGATAATGGCTGCGGACGCCTTGGCCTCGGTCGAGAGGGCCTGCACCTTTTCCTTCATCTGGGCACGAGATCGCAAAACACGCGAAAGGTTCCCCAGAGCCTCGGACAAGGAGCCACCGGCCTGTACCTGAATGGCGATAACGATGGCGAAAAAGTTGGTTTCCGGCAAGGGCACGCGCTGATGCAGACGCGGTACAACTTTTGCCAGCGGTAGCCCCATTGCCTGTTCATCAACAAGACGCTTGAATTCGCTGCGCACGGGTTCGGCGGTTTCTGTCGCGGCAATCGCCAGACAGTCGCCCAAAGGCAATCCGGTTCTGATGCCGCGCACAATAACGTCGACCGCGTTGGGGAATTCTGCAATGAACTGTCTCATGCGTTTCTTGCGCTTGCGCGATAGCCAGAAATGGGGAACGCCCAGAAAGCCAACGATGCCGACACCTGTGGAAATGGTGATGGATGAGCCACCCAGCAAGGCAATGAAAAAGAAAACCACACCACTCACGGCACTATAAAGCCAGAATTGCCTTGGCGTTATCGTGAGCCCGGCCTGTCTTAGCCGTGCCTTGAGAGACTGCTTTTTCTCCTTGCCCTTCTTTTGCAGATCTTCCATCTGCTTGAGGTTGGCCTCGATGTCCTTGCGCCGGTCTATGTTGGCCGATTTCAGACGCTTGTCGGCAATCTGAATGCGGCTCATAGAGACAGCCTGCATACGCTGGTCGCGGTTATAATTCTTGGAAAGACGCGGATAAAAAAGACCCCAGGCGATTCCGATAACGGAAAAGACGACCAGAACAACCAGCGCGATGGCAAAGATCAAATCACTACTGATAAAATCCATGTCTCCTCCAGATCAGGCAAAAGTGCCCGGTTCGATGTTGGACGCGTCAAGCGCAGCGGCCAAGGCTGTTTCTTCGTTGTAATAGCGCGCACGTTCCCAAAAGGCCGGGCGGCCGATGCCAGTGGAGCGGTGCATGCCCGTAATCTTGCCGGCGGCGTCTTCCCCGGTTATTTCATAGAGGAACAGGTCCTGAGTGGTGATGACGTCTCCCTCCATACCGGTCACTTCGGTAATGTGAGTGATCCGACGAGAGCCGTCTCTAAGGCGCGAAGCCTGAACGATGACGTCAATGGAGCCTACGATCATCTCGCGAATGGTCTTGGTTGGCAGATTATAGCCGCCCATGGTGATCATGGCTTCCAGACGAGAAAGAGCCTCCCTAGGGGAGTTGGCGTGCAAGGTACCCATGGAGCCGTCATGGCCGGTATTCATGGCCTGTAGCAAGTCGAAGGCTTCAAAGCCACGCACCTCGCCCACGATGATCCGCTCTGGGCGCATACGCAGACAGTTCCTGACCAGATCAGTCATGGTGATCTGCCCTTCCCCTTCAAGGTTGGGCGGGCGGGTTTCAAGACGCACGACATGCGGCTGCTGTAGCTGCAATTCGGCAGCGTCTTCGCAGGTGACGATACGTTCGTCATTCTCGATATAGTTGGTCAGGCAATTGAGCAGTGTCGTTTTACCCGAGCCGGTACCGCCGGAAATCACCACGTTGCATCGGACGCGCCCGATGATCTTGAGGATCTGAGCCCCTTCGGGCGAAATGGTACCAAACCGCACTAGCTGATCCAGCGTCAGCTTGTCTTTCTTGAATTTACGAATGGTCAGCGTGGGGCCATCAATGGCCAAAGGCGGCGCGATCACGTTCACACGAGAGCCATCGGGCAAGCGGGCATCACAGATGGGGCTTGATTCATCCACTCTACGACCAACCTGAGACACGATGCGCTGGCAGATATTCATCAGCTGGCCATTGTCGCGGAAGCGAACATTGGTGAGATAAACCTTACCCTGAGTTTCGATATAGGTCTTCTCGGCGCCGTTGACCATGATATCGGCGATATCGTCGCGTGCCAGAAGCGGCTCAAGCGGGCCATAGCCCAGCACATCATTGCAAATATCATCCAGCAGATCTTCCTGCTCGGCGATCGAGAGAACGATATTCTTCAGGGCGATGATCTCGGAAACGATGTCGCGGATTTCCTCGCGCGCAGAATCCGTGTCCAGCCGCGCCATCTGTGCCAGATCGATCGTATCGATGAGCGCGCCGAAAACCGAGGTCTTGATGTCAAAATACTGTTCGGAACGGCCAGAGGCAGCACCATCATCAATGGGCTGATAGTTCACCTCGACCGCTTGCTTATAGCTTTCCTCGTCCTTCTTGGCAGAAGGTTTGGAAGGCGCAGGCTTTGAGGTGCTCGCCTTTGGCTTGCTCACTGGCACCGCAACTTTGGCGCCTTCTGTTCCACGTTTTCCGAACATATCTTACTAACCAGACTAACTCGATACTATTTGGACTTTTTCAGCTTCTGCAAAAGCGGTGCGAAAAGGGACTTGCTTGTCTTGGGCGCTTCCGATCGCCCCGTGATATCGGAGGCCAGATTGTCGAACAACTCCACCAGCTTTGCACCAGACCCCAATTCACTGATCATCTGACCATTGTTGGCCGCCTGCCCGAACACCGCCGGCTCGAAGGGAACCTCGATATAGGCGTCACGCTCAAGAGCTGCCGCAAAATCCTTTGGCTTAATCTCCGGGCGTTTCTGCATGCCGGTCTGATTGATGATCAGATGCGGTGGCCGTTCGCCGCGACGTTCCTGGTCAATCAGGTCGAACAGGTTCTTTACGTTGCGCAGGTTGGCGAGATCAGGCACCGCCGTGATGACGATTTCGTCTGCTCCCATAAGCAGGGCCTTGCTCCAGTCGGTCCAGACATGAGGCAGATCGAGCACAGTGTAAGGTGCGCTATTCTGCAGCAGCTCCACCATCTGCACGAAGAATTCGGCGTCATAGTCGCAGGTATTGTCAAGCACGGCAGGGGCCGTCAGCAAATGAAGTCGATCACTGCACCGGGTCAGAAGACGCTCCAGATACTGATCATCCAGACGCTCGCCGGCCTTGATCGCATCAGCGATGGATTGCGGAGGATCTTCGTTGAAATCGAGCCCGGCGGTGCCAAACGCAACGTCAAAGTCAGAGATGATGACATCTTGCTGGTTGCTGGTGGTGATCGACCATCCGATATTGTGCGCCATGGTCGAGGATCCAACCCCGCCCTTGGCCCCCATGAAAGCGACCGTCTTGCCCAATGGCTCGGCGTCGGGGCTTACAAACAGATCACTCAGGGCCTGAATGAGTTCAATCTGGCCGACAGGCGCAACGATATATTCGGACACGCCACGGCGCACCAGATCACGATACATCTGAACATCGTTGATATGGCCGATCAGCACGACCTTGGTGCCCACATCGCAGACCTCAGCCAATCGGTCGAGATCTTCGATCAGCATCTCGTAGCTTTGGTTCGCTTCTAGCAAAAGCAGATTCGGGGTCGGCGTATCGGAGAAAAACTCAATCGCCGACTGGACTCCACCCGATACCGATTTCAAATGAACCCGCGACAGGCGTCGATCTGTACTGATCGCATCAATGGTGGCCTGAATTTGCGGCGTCTCGCAAAAGGCGGAAATGGACACACGTGGCAAGGGACGGATGTCAATCGCGTCATTGGAGCCGGGGCCAGACAATTCCTGCTGGAATGCCTGCAATTCCGGATCATCCTCGAAGCCAATAGCTGGAATTGTTTGATCACTCATTGCCCGACCTCCGAGCTAGAACCGGATTTGGTATCCAGACTGCTTGACCAGGTTTCCTTGCCATCGCGATATTTGCCCGACATGGCCGAGCGCAGCATGGAATCGCGCGGTTCCCATCCGCGTGGCTGGATCAGATCCTGCGGATTGGCAACGGCTGCTGCGAAATTTTGCTGTGTCGTACATCCAAAGTCGAAATGCTGCCTGTTATTCATGCTGCGTCCGAGATCTTCAGGGTGGGTTCCGCAAGGTAGTGTCTTGGCTTCCATGCGCGGATAGGCCAAACGGATCGGCGCATCGCTCGCATCGGTTGCTGTGTAGGGAAGCATATCGATCTGGGCAGACTGTACGCCCTGCCGCATCAGATCCATTCTGATTTCCCTTGCCATGAAGCCAGCGCTCATCTCGTTGACGGCTCCAGATGGCACCATGACCTGAATGACCGAAGCACGTTCACGGCTGAAGTCCCGCGCAAACGCCGCGATGGCAGATTGCGATGACGGGGTCAGCTTTTCGCTATGCACACCGACCGGAATATCCAGTGTGCGAGCCGATTGCTGCAAGGTGATCGGATGGCGCAAACGATAGTCCTGAGAAACCGAGCCGGTCACTTCCCGCTTGGATTCGCACCCGACCAGCGCCAAGGCGCACGCAACAATAGCGGCCCCTCGCAAAAAGGAGGATTTTGCCACTGGCTGTCGTCCGGATTGTTGCATTGGCGTGATCTCACCATGTTTGAACATTGCCATGCCCTCACTCATAACTGTAGCCAAAGCGGCCATTATATTTTACACCCCGGCGTCCATTCCCTCCGACCATGTCGTAACGACGGGTCAGAGCACCAAGGAAAATGTCATTCATATCGGATGATGGCTCGACATTCTTTGTGGGCAGAGCCACTTTCGATTTGGCCACCGGCTGGACAATATAAGGGGTAACGAAGAACACCAGTTCGGTCTGATTGCGCTTGTAGTCGCGAGACCGGAACAGAGCACCCAGCACCGGCAAATCCTTGAGATAAGGGAAGCCGTCGATATTCTTGCGTATGTCATCACGCAACAAACCAGCCATCGCCATGGTGCCCCCGGAGGGCAATTCCAGCGTGGTTGACGAACGCCGGGTTCTCAAGCCTGGAATGGAGAGCTGGGCATTGGTGCTGCCGACAGTCACCGTCTGGTCTGACGAAATTTCCGAAACTTCGGATTTGATCTGCAAGCTGATGCGATTTTCCGACAGAACAATCGGGCGGAAGGATAGCGCTACACCATACTGCTTGAACTCGACCATGATCTTGCCATCGTCCAGACCGACCGGAATGGGGAATTCGCCACCAGCCAGAAAATCGGCTTTCTCGCCGGAAATGGCCGTCAGGTTGGGCTCGGCCAAGGTGCGGATCAATCCGTTGCGCTCCATGGCCTGAACGACCGTGGTCAAATAGTTGTCTGTGCCTCCCAGGCTCATGCCCAAAGCGCTTTCAGACATATTCTGCAAGGCAACCGAGAAGGGGTTGGAGATCTGTCCGGAACTGGTGAAGATACCACGTGAAAGAGCACCTCCCATGCTGATGCCGAGCTGCTTGATAACACTGCGCTCCACCTCAGCCACGGTGACGCGGATCTGAACCTGCTCACGGGCCTCGACTGAAATATAGTTGCTGACTTTCTCGCGGTCGCCAACATAGGTGGCAGCCAGATCCATGGCTTTTTCCGCATCTGCTGGTCGCTCAACCGAACCGGAGAGCGCCACCCCCTCACCGACACCATCCACGCGGATGTTGGACGAGGGGATCATCCGGCGCAACAGAGCAGCAAGAGAGGCGTTGTCTCGTGCAACATTGACATCGAAGCTGGCGATCTGATTGCCGTTGCCATCAAACAGGATCACATTGGCCTGCCCTATCGCCATGCCGATGATGTAGACCCGGCGCGGCGTGCGCACCACCGCATCGGCAACAGACGGACTGGAAACCAGCACATCGCGCACATCACGCGGGGTTTCGATCACCACAGACTTGTTGAGCCCGACATCAATGTTGCGCCCATTGGCACTGGCGGCGTTGAGGCGCATCTCAGATCCGGCAAAAGCTCCGGACGTGGGAGCCAGACAAAGCAGGGTCATCAGGCAGACAAGCATCATGACCGGCAGGGCCCTGCCAGACAGTCCGCGGTGTGTGACCATTTTCATACCAAGCGAAAATCTGATCATTGCTTTACTGTCCTCTTGCTCATCATACCGGAGCGCACCATGATTACGGTGCCATTGTTGGCCTGAGAGACCTCGGTATCGTCTTCAGCATCTTCCAGAGAGCGCAAGACAAGCGATATGGTTCCGTCGGCCTGAGCCGCCGAGAGGTTTTCAACCTGTGAAGGCAACAGCTCCAATGTCGCGGTTTCCCCGACAACCACCTTCACCCCGTCCTTTTCTTCAGTTGTCTGGTCGATTGCCAGAACCCGGATATTATTGAGGATGGTTTCAGAGCTGGCGCCATTTTTGCCTTGCTCGGTGAGAATGACATCAACCTTGTCTTTGGGAAGAATGAAGCCGCCCGCACTCGTTGCCGCCGAAATAGGCGTTGCGACGGCCCGATAGCCCTTGAGCAGAACCGAAGACATCATGCCTTTGCCTCCGATGGCCAGCTTGCCTTCGGTAATGGGCTCGCCCTGCAGGAAAGACCCGCGCGCAACAGCACCAACCAGTTCGCTATCGGCTTCGGGGCGTTCATCACGTACAATATAGCCGGGGCCGAGATTGGCTCTTGGCCATTTGCTCCATGCAAAGAGATTGGCCGTGAAATTTGTGCCGAGCGAAACATTCTGCGCAGCGGTCAGCACTTCAGCCAACTCGATCTGCTCAACTGGCGCAGCCGGTTCCACCTGGACTTCCTGCTTCTGGGTGCCAAGAGATCTGGCCAACACCAAAGCAAACAATCCGGCGACCAAAGCGACAACAATGACGGCAATACGCGCTACTCTCATGTCCTCGTTTCCCATGCGTTTCAGGCACTAGACGCTTTCAGGGCGCAAAAGCACCCGCGTTCAGTGTCCAACACTTATGGTTAACGACAAGTAAGCGTGTTTGCTTAATATGAGCTTAATTTCGCAAAAAACCGTAATTATAAACGCTCAGAAACAAAATTTGGACGCGTAAAAGGAATTGGAGGGTTCTTGGTTACGTGAATATTTTATAACTTCAAGAGTAGAAGAAAGAAAACCGCCCTTCTATGAAGAAGACCGGTATTCCGTGCTGCATCTATTGGAAGAATTTCCTATCGAACAAATGCCGATCCTCAAGAAATCGCAAGGCGAATACCGGCATCCATCCAATCAGAGATTGAATAGAGCTGAAGCCCGGCGGCGCCGAGAGCCAAACCGTAGGGAATACGCTTGACCGAATGCAGACGCATGGCCCAATCCATCTTGACCATGAAGGCGGGCAGAAAACGCGAGCGCATCAGGATAAAGGCAAAGGCCATGATGGACCCGTAAATGGACGTGAGCGCGAAGAACATGATGGTCAGTTCCGGTCCCATCCAGATCGCGGCAACGGCTGCAAATTTGGCGTCGCCACCACCGATGCATTTAAACATCCATAACAAGTAAACAGCGACGAACGTGATAGCGCCAACACCCAGATGCGCTAAGGCATCCTGCCAGCCCATGCCAGTGCCATAGGCAAAAACGGGAAAAGCAGCAAGAAAAACAAGGGCAAGACGATTGGAAATACGCATGCTGAAAAGATCTGAGCTGGCTGCATAGGCAAAGACCAGTGGGACAAACAGAACAAGACCCCAGCCAAAAACAAAATCCATCATGCTTTCATCCTTCCCCATGCTCTCAAAGAGGGTGAGACAACTCTTCCCTCGCAGTCTTCTCAAGCAACACGCCCGACTTGGACCAAATTACCCGAGAAATATTACCAATCCATTGTATTTCCTGGATAATTCATAAAGAAAAGGCCACCCGCAGGTAGCCTTCCTTTGTATCGTAGCTTGCACTTTCTTTTGAGAAAAGCGCAAGCTCCATACCTTGAAATGTCATGCCATTAAGGCAGGGTAATACCGGAAAGCTTGTTGCCAACGTTGGTCATCAGCGTGGATACGCCGCCAGCAAGAGTAGAGGCAGCAGCCATGATGCCTACGCCGATGAGGCCAGCAAGAAGGGCATATTCAATAGCGGTTGCGCCAGATTCGTCTTTCAGAAAGTGAGTAAACTTGTTCATTTTGGACTCCTAATATTCCACATTTTTGACAGCTCTTGCTCCAACAATCAGCGCTTGTCGCGTTTTTATTGCATCATTGGAACGATGTCAGTTTTATCGAATAACTCTTTCCATCACGTTAAATGAATAGGTAAACCAATAGCTAAACCAACTGAATAATATTCTTGGTTAAGAAATCACTTCGAAAAAATCAACAAACCATAACCCCACAAAACAGAACAACTCTGATAAATATTTATAAATACATTGTATTATAAAGAAAAATCATACCTAATAACTTATTAATATAAAAAATCCTCAAATTCTATTTCCATTTTTGCTAAATCACGGGTCTGACACACTTGTTTTTGTGCCACTGCACAGCTAGCCAATCCTTGCGCTTTTCTGCTCTTAAAGCTTCCTTCACCATTTTTTTCCATCTTTAGCTGAACAAGGCTTGCCTCCAAAAGGAGTGCTGGCGGCCTGCCTCATGGAGACAGATTATGAAATTCGCCCAAGCGTCCTTCGCTTTTTTAGCAATCGTTTTTTTGTCAATGGGTCAAACCGCGCTGGCAGACCAGTCCTATCCCATGATCGACGTGAAAGTGGACCGGGCCAAAGTTATGCGCGTATCCCGCGCCGCTTCCATGGTGATTATCGGAAACCCTGCCATTGCAGACGCCACCATCAAGGATAGCCAGACCCTGATCATCACCGGCAAGCAATATGGTACAACCAACCTCATTGTGCTGGACGCTGAAGGTGAGCCGATTGCCGACGAAATTCTGAGCGTGTCCTCCGCAATGGACAGCAATGTCGTTATCTATAAGGGCACAGATCGCTTCACCCTGCATTGCTCACCCGATTGCGAGCCGGTTTATCGGGTTGGTGACCAGAAAGACAAGCTGGCAGAGCTCAACACATCCATTCAGTCACGTGGCCAGCTTTCCGAAGGCGGCGACCCCGCCCCAAATCTTGAGTAGGAGACCCGCATCAGCCGCTAGATCCTCGCGATTAACCAGTTTTACCAATCATTCGTAAAGGCTTTTCTGGCAGTGTTTCTGCGCGTTATCCGAAGCATATGAGAGAGTTTTTCGCAGCATACCAGATCCATCTGCATGGCTGCTCGGTTTTCTTCCGTCCTCTTCGGCGCAGCGCCATTGAATAGAGGAACTCCCAATGAGACTGTTCTTGAAAGACGGCCTTTTTACCAAACAATCGATCGGGCTTGGAAACAAGCAGTCCTTCAGGCACGCCTTTATCCGCGATGAAGAAGGCGCCACCACGATTGAATTTGTCTTGCTGGCGGCCCCGTTTTTTGCATTTCTCTATTCGCTGCTGGCAATCGGCTATATCTATCTCAACGCAACCATTCTTGAAGATGCCGCACAGCAGGCCGGACGGAAAATCCGGACAGGCGAAGTCGCGGCCGTGGACCTCTCCAAGAATGACTTCAAGAAAATGGTTTGCAGTGGCGTTCTTATTCCGGAAGCCACTTGCCTGAGTGAACTGGTCGTTGATGTGACCAGCGATCCGGACCTCTCCCAGCTTGATACGGACGCCCCGACCAATAACGGGCAGTTGGACAGCTCGCAGGAAACTTATGATCCGGGAGATGCCAATGATTATGTCATTGTGAAAACCTATTTGCCTCTGGGGTCCATGAGCGAGTTGTTTGCGCTTTTGAATAGCGGGACGGCACCAGAATTCATTTTGTCTTCTGTCGAAGTCTTTCGTAACGAGCCTTTCGAATAAAGCCTATCGCGAGCCCTATTTCGATCCTTGAATTTCGGACATCCCATCATGCAGGCATTGACAAACAGACTTCTTTCCAAGGTTAGGGATCAGCTCGGCCGCTTTTCCAGAGATCAACAGGGTGTGTCTGCAATTGAGTTTGCCATCATCCTGCCATTGATGGTTTTTTTGGCACTTGGCACTTGGGAGCTCACTCAGGCCATCATGGTCAGCCGTAAGAATTCCAATCTTGCCACTTCGATTGCCAACCTGGCGACACAGGATTCCGAGATTACCGCGTCTGACTGGACCACGTTTGGCGATATCGCAGAGAAGATCCTGTATCCCTATGACAATCTCACCCATAGAATCGGCATGATTGCAGTCAAAGTGGACAAAAACAGCAATCTCGATGTTATTTGCCGCTATGGCTCTGCGCCGGTTGATGCCTCTACGCTGCCTACGGGTATGCGCGTGGCCGAACGCTTTTATATCATGACGGCAGCCGAAGTGGATTATCTCTCTTTTTCCGACACGTTCTCGGCCTATGGTGTCACCACGGGCATCGGAGATATGACTTTCAGGGATACAGCCATATTCTCTCCCAGAAATACTGAAGAGATATCTTGCAAATAGCGCCGTCACAGGCAGGAGCCATTGCGGCCCCTGCGCTTCCCGATGTTAGATACTGCCGATCAGCGCGCAGTGGCAATTTCGATCAGGGGTTCATAATCCTGCAGGCTGACGCTTCTAAAGCCGCCGCCATAGCGCCGCTCAATCGCGTCATAGGCCTCAGGATCCCGCTGATTCATCTCTTTAAGCGCATTGATCAGATCTGCCCGGGTCTGCTTGTCCACTTCATTATGGATCACATGTGGGCCTGCCGGAATGGCCGGTGAATGCCAGATGGAGAGAAAATCGGGCCTGATGTCCGCCTGTCTGGGCCCATGCTTCTTTTGCAGATAAGCAGAAACGGCTCCTTCACTGGAGAAGATATTCTGGTTGTAAGGCGTAGTCGACCAGACCAACGCGGCATCAACGGCCCCTTCATCAAGCAGTTCAAGAGCCTCATCCGGGCTATCCTTGCCAACCAGAGAGTCGAGATCCCGCTCGGGGTTCAGTCCCGCTTTCTTGAGTTCATTCATCGCCATGTAGAAGGGGATTGCGCCATCCTTGGAAGACAGGGCCATGGAGCGCCCGGATAGATCGGCAAGATTCTGGATGCCGCTGGCGCCACGAACGAGCAGCAGCATATAAATGCCATCGGGTGCCTCGCGGGAAATGGGCGCGACCATTGGCGTCAGGCACCCGCAGGATGCATAGGCCATTGAAAAGATGCTGGCCGGATAGATGGAGTAATCCACCTGTCGCCCGATATGGGCTGCCATAAGCGAACGCATAGAGGTGTAGGCCACAATCTCGATCGGTCTTGAAAGGCTCTCCTGAAGATAGCGACGGAAGGGCTCTATGCGCGCCTGTAGATAGCTTGCGCCCTGCTCAGAGATCAGACCTACCCGCAATGGTGGCTTGTCGTCTAGAAGCGTAACGGTGTTTGGCTCGTCCAGCTGGGTGATCGATGGACTGACTTGCGTGCTATTCCCCTCTCCTGAAGGAAGCGGCTGAAGCGCATTGTCAGTGGAGCGCACATCGCTTTGCGTCATGGGGAAGCTGGCTCTTGGTTCCGTTGTCATATCTCTGCCCAGCGAGTCGAGCATATGACGTTCAACGGCTTGTTGTGCCTTAACCTTCGGGGCCCCCATCACGACCAGGCATAGGGTTGCCATAACACATATGCCGATCAATGCACCAAACGGACGCTGACATGCGACCAAACAGCCAGAAACGGAATTCAACATCGAAATTCAATATCCCCCAGCAAGGATTTGTGTGAATCATATAATCTACATCTTGCGGTGATAAATCACCCGGATCAAATACAATACCCTTCGTACACTCACGCCAGATGAATAGCGAGCCTCACATGTCACAGAATCCATCCATTGTGGTTTTCGATGTTGGTAATGTCCTTATCCGTTGGGACATGCACTATCTCTACGAATCTTTTTTCGCCAGCAAGGAAGAAATCGATGCCTTTACTGCGGAAACAGGCTTGCATGACTGGAATTTGCAGCAGGATCTTGGCCGAGATTGGGCAGAAGGCATAGAAATGCTCACCAAGGCACACCCCGGCTATGAAAAAGAAATCCGTGCCTTCAGAGAGCGCTGGCATGACATGGTGCCGGGCGTCATTTCCGGAACCGTACTCATTAAGGAACGCTTGCAGGAAATGAATGTGCCGCTCTATGCGATCACCAACTTTGCCGGCGACACCTTCCGGGAATGTCAGGAGCGCTTTCCCACCCTCAAGCAGTTCCGCGATATCGTGATTTCCGGCGAGGAGAAAACCGTCAAACCGGGTACCGACATTTTTCATATTCTGCTGGAGCGCAACAATCTGGAAGCAGCCGATTGCCTGTTTGTCGATGATTCCATGCCGAATATCGACGCGGCGCGTTCCATTGGCATGCATGCGCATCATTTCAAAAGCCCGTTCGGTTTGGCTGAAGATCTGCGCAAGTATGGCTTTGCCATCTAGACGTGATTGAGCGCTGGGTAGGATCGCCGAGGCCGGGGTCAGTTCTCCAGAATGAGCCGACCTCGCTCAACCCGGATGGTCTGGAGCTTTCGCAGATAACTCATCCCCATAAGCGTGACACTGAGGGCTCCTTTTGGCGCAACCAGCACATCGAGATTGCGCACTCTTACCTGTCCGATCCTTACGCTGGAAACCCGTGCATGGGCATAATACTGCACGCCATTCCCCGTCCGCACTGGCTCCTTATAGTCGGCTTCATTCGGGCGAATGCCTATGCGCCGCGCATCTTCATGGGTCAGCGCAACAGTGCTGGCTCCCGTATCAATCAGCGTTCGCACGGTCTTGTTGTTGAAATAGGCCTGAGCAAAAAAGTGGCCACCTGGGCCGGGCTTTAGCACAACGCGATTGACGCCATTATAGTTGGTTGTCTTGCCGCTCTTGTCTGCTGAGGATGTGTTGAGAAGTACGGAAGCATCACGGCTGTCCATATAGCCATTCGCTACAAGCCAATCGGTTGCCACTCCCGGCAGCAGAGTGGCAAGAACAACAAAGACGATGGCCATGAAAATAAGACGCGCCATGATAAAGAAAACCCCGGTTTCGACAACCGGTGCCAACATGGCAAATTTCAGAATAAAAGCCGTTAAAGGCGCGCGTCTCGCGCATCATTTTCAATGCGCATGGTAAACAAGGCCTGAATTCAGGCCTTGTTCTTGTTGCTATTCAATCATGCAGCAAGCAAATGCTTACTTGGTGCCATACATGCGGTCGCCCGCATCGCCAAGACCGGGAAGAATATAATTCTTCTCGTTGAGCTTCTTGTCGATGGCTGCGGTGATCACAGGCACATCGGGGTGCGCTTCGGTGAAGGCTTCGATGCCTTCAGGTGCTGCCAGAAGAGAAACAAAGCGGATATTCTGAGCACCACGTTCCTTGAGCTTATTGATGGCGAGAACAGCCGAGTTGGCCGTTGCCAGCATCGGGTCAACAGCGATGACCAGACGATCTTCCAGATCTTCAGGTGCCTTGAAATAATATTCAACCGCTTCAAACGTCACCGGATCGCGATAAAGACCAACATGGGCCACACGGGCAGAAGGGACCAGATCCAGCATGCCTTCCAAGAGGCCATTCCCAGCGCGCAGAATAGAGGCGAACACCAGTTTCTTGCCGGAAAGCGTTGGCGCCTTCATTTCCATGAGCGGCGTTTCAATCATCTTGGTGGTCATTTCCAGCTCACGCGTTGCTTCATAGCAGAGCAGGTGGGAAATTTCCCGCAGCAACTGGCGGAAGGATGCCGTGGACGTGTCCTTGTCCCGCATGATGGTGAGCTTGTGCTGAACAAGCGGATGATCGACGACAGTTACCTGCTGCATGGCCCGATTCCTTTGATCTATGGTGCAATTTTGCCTCTTTTAGCCTAAGCCGCGCTTTGAGAGCAAGCAACCGAGTCAAATGGATGTCCAATGATGAACCGGATTCTGGCCTTAAGCTGAACAAGCGTCCCTTATATGGCCGAGGGTGTTGATATCACCCGCTCACGTAACCGGTTCAAGACGCGCCAAAAGGCTGGCTCTGGTTTCCTCATCCACAAAAGCGGCGTCAAGCGAGCGACGGGTAAAGCCAAGCATGGTGGCGTCATTCCACCCGTTCACGGCCTGCATACCATCATATTCTTTGCCAATGGAGGTGGAGAAGAAGGGCGGGTCATCCGATGAGAGGGTTGTCAGCACTCCCGCCTCCATCAAGGCCTTGAGCGGATGCTTGCTGAGCGAAGAATAAAGCCCAAGCTCCACGTTGGAATGGGGGCAAACCTCCAGCAAGATGGCATCATCGGCCAGTCTCTTGACGAGATCGGGGTCGTCAATGGAGCGCACCCCATGGCCAATGCGTATGACAGGCAGATGATCGAGCGCATCTTTCACGCTTTCCGGTCCACCAAATTCCCCCGCATGGGTGGTGCAGGCAAGGCCTGCATCGTGCGCAATTTCAAAGGCCGGAGCGAACGCTCGCTGGCTATAGAGGCGTTCATCGCCGCCCATGCCGAAGCCTGTTACCAACGGATGGGGCGTGGCGACCACGCGCTTAGCAACCTCTATGGCAGCTTCCGGCCCCATATGCCGTAAGCAGGTGACGATAAAGCGCGCGTCGATCGGAAAGCCTGCTTTGCCGCTCTTGGCTTTGGCACGCTCATAGCCTTCACTTATGCCTTCAAGCAGATTTTCATAGCTCATGCCGAGCAGCGCCACATGATCGGGCGAAAGAAAAAACTCGGTGTAGAAACAGCCTTCAGCAGCGTTGCGTAGCAGATAGTCTTCGGTCAGATCCGCATAATCCTGAGGCGTGCAGATGACTGCGGCCACCTTGTCGTAACATTCAAGAAAATTGGTGAAATCAGACCAGATATAACTGCCATCTTCACGCATGAAGGCATCCAGATTCTTGCCATGGCGCTCGGCCAGCCTGTGCACCAGCTCGGGATGTGCGGCGCCTTCGATATGGACATGCAATTCGGCCTTCAAAAGCCTCTGGCCAGAGGGAGCGGAGTTTGCTTGCATCATTGTTTTCTTGTTCAATCTCTTTGCATGCGGGCGGCTCCATCAGGAGCCCTTGGTGTCATTTTCCCATCGGCATTGCCAGCGTTTGGACGGATAGGTGCGCTCGCAGACGAGCCACTGCCCGCATGGATGCTTGCCTTTAAGGCGGCTCATCTGCCGCCCGAAACCATCGGCCATGGGCCAGAGGTCAGCACCCGCTTTTTGGGCATCCGTCGGGCAGGCGCTTGCCTCTGTCTGCATCATGGACCGTATGCTCTCACCATCTCCCTTGCCATCTGCCCTGCCATCTGCCCTGCCATCTGAATGTGCTGCAGAAGCGCTGTATGCTGCGACCATCAGAGTGAGACAAGATTTAAGAAGCATCGCTCTCCACATGCGCGAGGTCCTTGATCAAGCTTTGAGGAAGGATGTGCCATGCTTGCCCGAAGCAAGCCCCAGATGCTCGGCCACCGTCTCGCCAATATCGGCAAAGGTGTTACGCTGACCGGCATAGCGGCCTGCGATATCCGGCCCGAACATTAGAACCGGCACCTGCTCGCGGGTGTGGTCTGTGCCCTGCCATGTCGGGTCGCAGCCATGATCGGCGGTCAGCACCACCAGATCACCGGGCTGAAGCACAGCTTCCAACTCGGGCAATCGGCCATCGAAATATTCAAGGGCAGCCGCATAGCCGGACACATCACGGCGATGGCCATAATGCATGTCGAAATCAACAAGATTGGAGAAGACCAGATCCCCGTCCTTGGCCTCGGCGATGGCCTTCAGCGTCTCATCAAAGATCATTGGATTGCCCGTGGCCTTGATCTTTTTCGTCACTCCCTGGGCGGCGAAAATATCCGAGATCTTGCCAACGGCCAGCACCTGACGACCGGCATCCTTGGCTCGGTCGAGCAAGGTTGGCTCCGGTGGCAGAACCGAATAGTCATGACGGTTGCCGGTGCGTTCGAAATCGGCGGGTGTCTCACCAATGAACGGACGGGCAATGACGCGGCCAATATTGTGTGGGGCAACCAGATCGAAGGCGATTTCACAAATTTCATAGAGGCGATCCAGCCCGAAATGCTCTTCATGGGCTGCGATCTGATAAACCGAGTCAGCGCTGGTGTAGCAGATCGGCTTGCCTGTGCGGATGCTCTCTTCGCCCAACTCGTTGATGATCACCGTGCCGGAGGCATGCTTGTCGCCAAGAATACCCGGCAGGCCTGTTTTCTCCAGAAAGGCCTTGGTCATTTCCGGCGGGAAGGTCGGCTGTGTTTCTGGGAAATAGCCCCAGTCGAAAGGCACCGGCACACCGGCGATTTCCCAGTGGCCAGAGGGCGTATCCTTACCGATGGAAACCTCAACCGCGTTGGCGCAAAGCCCTTTTGGCTCCCCTTCGTCGGTGAGATTGGCGGGCCGGCTGCCCGTTGCCTTCTGGGCGACCAGTCCAAGCCCCAGACGGTCCATGTTGGGAAGGCTCAGAGGCCCGGAACGCAAACCTTCTTTGTCGCCCTCACCGCGTGCGCAAGCGCTGGCGATATGGCCCAACGTATCCGAGCCTTTGTCGGAGGTCGGCTTGCCGAATTTTTCCGCATCCGGCGCGTTGCCGATGCCGAAGGAATCTAGAACCAGAATGAATGCGCGTGCCATGAGACACCCCCTTTATCTTATAATTCAGGAAAGGGAGCGGCAGGAGCCTCCCGACCGCCGCTCGACCTTTTGTTTTGCATGATCGATCATTGATCGATGATGTCATAGACGGTTTTGCTCTCCGTCCCCTTTTCGCCGATGCGATAGGCAGAGCGAATGCGGGCGGTTGCCTTTTCGATCTGCTCCTGACTATTGGCATAAACGCGCGCGATTGGCGTGTTGGCGTCAACAGAAACGCCAAGTCCTGCGAGCGCGTCGAAACCGACGGAATGATCAATTGGATCAGCTGCGCGGATGCGCCCACCGCCCAGCTCGACCACGGCAATGCCCACTTCGCGCGTATCGATAGCCTGAACGAAGCCGTCTTCCTGCGCGTAGATGTCGGCAACCATCGGGGCAAGCGTCAGATGATCTTCCATATTCTCGATGAAGTCCGTCGGGCCACCAAGGGCGGCAACCATCTCGCTGAATTTCTCGGCGGCACGGCCAGACCGGAAAGCCTCTTCGATCTTCTCTGTGCCTTCCGTGCGGTTGGCAACAACGCCACCAATCAGCAGCATTTCTGCGCAAAGGGCGACGGTGATCTCCCAGTTGCGCGGATCAACCACGTCACCGGTCAGGAACTGCACCGCGTTTTTCATTTCGATCGCGTTGCCCGCAGCGCTTGCCAGCGGCTCGTTCATATCGGTGATAAGCGCGGAGGTCTTCACCCCTGCCCCATTGGCGACGGTCACGAGGCTCTTGGCCAGCGCGACACTTTCATCATGGGTTGGCATAAAGGCACCCGAGCCGGATTTGACATCAAGCACCAGCCCCTCAAGCCCGGCCGCCAGCTTCTTGGAGAGGATAGAAGCGGTGATGAGATGGATGCTTTCCACCGTCGCAGTGACATCGCGGATGCCGTAAAAGCGTTTATCGGCGGGAGCCAGATCTGCGGTCTGGCCGATCACGGCGCAGCCAACCTCTTTTGTCACCTTGCGGAAAAGGGCATTGTCCGGCTGGGTGACATAACCGGGAATGGAATCGAACTTGTCCAGCGTGCCGCCCGTATGTCCGAGGCCTCGCCCCGAGATCATCGGCACGAAAGCACCACAGGCAGCGAGCGCTGGCGCCAGCATCAGCGAGGTGTTGTCGCCCACGCCACCGGTGGAATGCTTGTCGACCACAGGGCCGTCCAGCTCTGACCAGTCCAGCACCGAGCCGGAATCGCGCATGGCCAATGTCAGTGCCACGCGCTCGTCCAGCTCCATGCCCTGAAAGAACACGGCCATCGCCAGCGCAGAAATTTGCCCTTCGGTCACGGAGCCATCAGTGATGCCCGAGACAAAGAAGCCGATTTCCTCGGCACTCAGCGTGCCGCCGTCCCGTTTTTTGCGTATAATTTCCTGTGGCAGCATCAATAGCCGTCTCCTGCCTTTGCGGTTTGGCCCTGCATGGTGGCGAGCAAAGCATCGAGCACGCCAGAAGCGCCGAAACGGAAATGATCCGGCGTTGCCCAGTCTGAGCCCATATATTTCGCGGCAATTGCCAGATAGGTGCCAGCGTCTTCCAGCGTTCTGACGCCTCCGGCGGGCTTGAAGCCGACCGGCTTGCCGCTCTCGGCGATGGCCTCCATCATGATTTCAGCCGCTTCCGGGGTGGCGTTCGTCTCCACTTTGCCGGTCGAGGTCTTGATGAAATCGGCTCCGGCTTCAATGGCCATATCGGCGGCGGCGCGGATTATGTCCGCATCCTCTAACACGCCGGTTTCCAGAATGGTCTTCAGTTTGGCTGGCGCCGGAACAGCCTCTCGCACCTTCAGCACCATGGTTTCGGCAAAGCCGCGACGCCCCACTTTAAAAGCCTCATAGGGGATGACCAGATCGATCTCGTCGGCCCCGTCTTCCAAAGCTTTGGCTGTTTCGTCCAGCGTGGCAAACAGATCTTCCCCGCCATGGGGGAAGTTGACCACTGTTGCGACCTTTATCGTTGTGCCACCAAGGCATTCCTTTGCCTTTTTGACAAAGTGCGGCCAGACGCAAACCGCAGCCGTGTTGCCATAAAAGGTCTTTGCGCGCTGACACAGCGCCTCGATGGCAGCATCATCGCAGTCATCGTTGAGATTGGTCAGGTCGAGCAGAGAGATGGCCTTTTGAGCCAGTTGTTTTTGTTCCATTTTATTCTCTTTACCAGTAGGGATTCTCCGCAGAGTCTGGCACCCCAAGCATCACGATCGTGATGCTCTAGACAGCCAATGCCTGCAAATAGGCGCGGATCACCTTGATCAGCTTTTGTGCGCCGATCGGTCCGACTTCCTTGGTCTCTTCGTGAGACAATTCGGTTCCGGTCATGCCGGCCCCATAGTTTGTAATGGTGGATACCGCCGCAACGCGCATCCCCATCCAACGGGCAAGGACGACTTCCGGCACGGTGGACATGCCAACCGCGTCAGCCCCCAGAATGCGGGCCGCACGGATTTCGGCGGGCGTTTCAAAATTGGGGCCGGAGAACCATGCATAGACGCCAGACGCCAGCTTTATGTCGGCAGAAGCCGCAGCACGGGTCAGTCCTGCGCGGATCTCGGCGTCATAGGCTTCGGTGAGCCCGACAAAGCGATCATCCGTTTCCACGCCTATGAGCGGCGAGCGACCAGACCAGTTGATATGGTCATCGATCAGCATCAATTCGCCCGGAGCCACCTCTTCGCGCAGGGAGCCTGCGGCGTTGGTCAGCAGAAGCTGCTCGCAGCCCAGAGCCTTAAGGGTTGCCAGTGGCTGCTTCATCACAGTGGCGTCGCCATACTCATAATAGTGGGCGCGGCCAGCCAGAATGGCAACCCGGACGCCCATCAGCGTCCCGACCACCAGTTCAGATGCATGAGAAGAAACCGAGGAGACGGGAAAGCCGGGCAAACTCTGATAAGGAAAGCGCTCGGCGCCTTCCACCTCATCGGCCAAGGCCCCCAGTCCTGAGCCCAGAACCATACCGACCTCAATAGGGCCTTCGACTTTTTCCAGCACACGTTTGGCTGCATCTTGAGCGAGACCAATAACGGTCATGTGCGCATCTCCCTCTCATGTTTCGAGCATTGAAATGTAATGCAATGCTGTGGCAATTCAATGTCACGTCATCCGGCCCTTGCCGATGAAGTATCGGCAGGTGTGAGCCCTTGGCCGGTTTCCCCTGACGTGTGGTTATCTGTTTTCTTCCAGATCGAAGGCCGCAGGCAAAAGCGCTTCCAGTGTGAAGCTCTGCTTGATGCCGGTCAGATCGGCAGCATGGACAATGGTGTCCGGACTGCCAAACTCCCTGATCCTCTGGCGGCACCCGCCGCAAGGGGTAATGGGCGGTGTGTGATCGGCAATCACCACCAACTCCTCGATCGCCCTGCTGTCCGCCACCTCGTTACTCGCCATGATCATGGCCGAGATGGCAGAGGTTTCCGCGCACCAGCCCTCCGGATAGGAGGCGTTTTCGATATTGCAGCCGGTGTGAACCGTGCCCGAGCGCGTGCGCAGGGCAACGCCAACGGGAAAGCGCGAATAGGGCACATGGGCCTTCTCGCGCGCGCTGGTGGCCAGCGCCAGAAGCGCCAGCGTCTTCTCGGTCACAGCGATGGGCTTGTCGCTCATTCCACTCATGGGTCTCTCCTAGCGTTCCTTTGTGTAAGGCACACCGCTCGCCTTGGGCGGAATGGACTTGCCGATAAAGCCAGCAAGCAACACGACGGTCAGCACATAAGGCAAGGCCTGCATGGCCTGCACGGGCACCTCGCCGATAACCGGCAATTGCGTGCCCTGCAAGCGAATGCCAACGGCATCAAGGAAGCCGAACAGGAAGCAGGCTCCCAGCGCGTTGACGGGCTTCCATTTGGCAAAGACCAGAGCGGCGAGCGCGATGAAGCCCTTGCCTGCCGTCATGTCCTTGGAGAAGCCTGCCGACTGGGCAATGGACAGATAAGCCCCTGCAAAACCGCACAGAATTCCGGTAATGACAACCGCGCGATAGCGCATCCAGGCAACCGAGATACCTGCCGTATCCACCGCACCGGGATTTTCCCCCACAGCGCGCAGACGCAATCCGAAGCGCGTGCGGTAGAGCACCCACCATGTCAGCGGGATGGCGACGAAAGAGGCGTAAACCAGCAAAGAATGGCCCGAGATGACTTCGGAATAGATCGAGCCGACAATCGGAATATCCTTGACGGAGTCCGCAAAGGGCAAAGTAATTTCGTTGAAGCGGGCCGTATTGGGCAATTGCGGTGTCTTGCCGCCGCGGCTGAACCATGCCTGCCCCAGCAGGGCGGTGAGGCCACTGGCGACGAAGTTGATGGCCACGCCGGAAACGATCTGGTTGCCCCTCTGGGTGATGGAGGCATAGCCATGCACCAGCGCCAGACCAATGGACACCAATATGGCAGCCAGCAGTCCAAGCCATGCGGAGCCGGTAACGGCGGCCACGCAGCCAGCCGCGAAGGCGCCACCAAGCATCTTGCCTTCCAGACCGATATCAACGACGCCGGAGCGTTCGGAATAGAGCCCGGCAAGGCAGGCGAAAAGAAGCGGAACAGAAAGGCGCACGGCCGAATCTGTCGTAAGAATGAGTGTTTGAAAGAAATCCATGGTCACGCCCCCTTACGCTTCTTGTCCAAGATCATCATGTCTTGATGTGAAAATCCGCACCAGCGCGGGACGGAACATATGCTCCATGGCCCCGGCAAACAGGATCACCAGCCCCTGAATGGAAATGATCATGTCGCGGGTGATCTTGGGCATTTCAAAGGCCAGCTCGGCGCCGCCCTGATAGAGCATGCCAAACAGGATTGATGCCATGATGATGCCCACCGGATGGGACCGCCCCATCAGGGCCACAGCGATGCCGACAAAGCCGTAGCCGGTAACATAATCCAGCAGCAGGCGGTTCTGAGCGCCCATGACCTCATTGAGCGCCATGAGCCCGGCAAGCCCGCCGGAGATCATCATCGTGATGATGATGATGCGCGAAAGGTTCATGCCCGCATAGACAGCAGCATCCTGATTGGTTCCGAAGGTGCGGATGGCATAGCCAAGGCGCGTGCGCCAGATGAGCGCCCAAACGAAGACACAAGCCAAAAGCGCAACCACAAAGGAAAGATTGAGAGGCGACGAGGCCATCTCGATGCCGAACCATCCGGCCACATCATGAATGAAGGGTAGACGGCCGCCTTCAAGGAAAGTGCGGCTTTCCGGCTGCATGGAGCCGGGCTGCTTGAATACACGCACCAGCAGATAGGCCATCAGCGAATAGGAAATGAAGTTGAACATGATCGTGGTGATCACGATGTGACTACCGCGCTTGGCCTGAAGATAGGCCGGAATGGCAGCCCATGCGGCGCCAAACACCGCCGCGCCAATGAGCGCGAAGGGGAATGTCACATACCATGGCACATAATGATCGAGCGCAAGACAGGCGAGCGTAACCCCGAGACCACCCACATAGGCCTGCCCTTCCCCGCCGATGTTGAACATGCCCGCATGGGCAGCAACCGCAACGGCAAGGCCGGTAAAGATGAAGTTGGTGGTGTAATAGAGCGTAAAGCCGATGCCCTCGCTATAGCCCAGCGAGCCCTGCACCAGCCAATAAACCGCTTCAAGCGGGTTTTCACCGATGAGCAATACCACCAGACCGGACACCAGCAAGGCGGCTGCCAGATTGAGCAGTGGGATCAGGCCATAATCGACCCAACGGGGTAGCTTTTCAGATTGCGCGCTCATTCTTTACCCCCTTTGGCCATTTCAACGAGGGCCTCATCTGTATTGTTGCGGGCCAGTTCTGCACTGACCATCGGGTCGGAGCCCATTTCGGACGGGTCGTCAATACCAGCCATCATCAAGCCGAGTTCTTGCTCGCTTGCGCCTGCGGGGCGCTCGCCGACGATCTTGCCATCAAACATGACGAGGATACGGTCGGACAGAGAGCGGATTTCATCCAGCTCCACCGATACCAGCAAAATAGCCTTGCCAGCATCGCGCATTTCGATAAGCCGTTTGTGAATAAATTCGATAGCGCCGATATCAACCCCGCGTGTTGGTTGACCAACGAGCAGGATATCCGGATCGCGCTCCATTTCGCGCGCCAGCACCAGTTTCTGCTGGTTGCCGCCCGAAAAGTTGGCCGCTTTCAAATGCGGATCGGGCGGACGCACATCGAAATCCACCATGAAGTCCTGCGTTTCCTTCAGGATTGCAGTGAGATCGAGAAACAGGCCTTCGCCATATTTCTTCTGGTCCTGATAGCCAAGGATCATATTTTCCTTGGCCGGGAATTTGGTGACAAGCCCGGTGCGGTGACGATCTTCTGGCACATGAGCCATGCCGCGATGGCGTCGGTCCAGCGCATCGGCCTTAGTGGTCACTTCACCATTGATCGTGATGGAGCCCGAGCGGGCGGTGATCATGCCTGCGATGGCTTCCATCAGCTCGCTCTGGCCATTGCCGGAGACCCCTGCTATGCCAACAATCTCGCCCGCGCAGACCTTGAAGGACACATCCTTGACCAGATCAACGCCGCGCTTGTCGGTGACCGTCAGATTTTCAACCGAGAGCACTTCACGGGTCGGGTTGCTGGGGCCTTTCTCAACATTGAGCAACACATGGCGACCAACCATCATTTCAGCCAACTGCTCAACGGAGGTTTCCGAGGTGTGCACCGACCCCACCATTTCGCCGCGGCGCATGACCGAGACCTCATCGGTGATAGCCATGATCTCGCGCAGCTTGTGGGTGATGAGAAGGATGGTTTTGCCCTGATCGCGCAACTGCCCGAGAATGCGGAATAGATGGTCTGCTTCAGCCGGGGTCAAAACGCCCGTGGGCTCATCCAGAATAAGGATATCAGCGCCCCGATAAAGCGCCTTAAGAATCTCGACCCGCTGCTGCAAGCCAACGGGGAGATCCTGTATAAGGGCATCGGGATCGATATTGAGTTCATATTCATCGGCCAGACGCTTGAGTTCGGCGCGTGCCTTGTCCACGCCCTTTTGCAGCAGGGACCCACCTTCGACGCCGAGCACCACATTCTCGAGCACCGAGAAATTATCAACCAGCATGAAATGCTGATGCACCATGCCGATGCCAATGGCGATGGCCTTCTGACTATCGGGAATGGTTTCTCGCTTGCCATTCACATAGATTTCGCCATCATCGGCCTGATAAAAGCCATAGAGGATGGACATCAGCGTCGATTTGCCTGCGCCATTCTCGCCGATGATCCCGTGAATGGAGCCTTTTGCGACATTCAGATCGATATTCTTGTTGGCATAAACCGGGCCGAACCGCTTTTCGATTCCGACCAGACGGATGGCGGGCACGCGCTCGCTTTGCCCGTCACCGGCGCTTTTTGCCCCGGTTCCATCGTTGCCCTGCGCCTTTGTTTTCTCGTCCAGATGCAAGATCTCTTCCCCAATTATCAGCCCCTCCCGACTATTCCTGTCTTACAGGGCGCGTCTTTAACCAGACCGCCCGACAGGGAAACCGGGACCCACTCTTCACCTCGAAGGCACAGTGGTATGGGTGGGCTTTGTTACTCAGGGGCCACTGACGCGGCCGGCTGGTAGATAGTTCGCGATCCAAGGGATCACTTGGCTATTGATGCTAATAAAAATGCGCCCCATCCGGGAATGAGGACGGGGCACATTTCATTTCAGGGTCAACTACTTAGAATGGGCAGCTGTTGTCGGCACGGTAATCGTGGACAACGATCTTGCCATCAATGATTTCCTTGGATGCCTGATCGACAGCTGCGCGCATGTCATCGGTGATCAGGTCCTTGTTGTTTTCATCATCAGCCCAGGCCACGCCATCTTCAGCCAGGCCGAGAACATAGATGCCTGAAGACCAGTCGTCAGAGGCCAGATCCTTGAAGGCATTGTAAACAGCGGTATCAACGCGCTTGACCATGGAGGTCAGGACGTTGCCCGGATGCAGGGCATTCTGGTTGGAGTCAACACCGATACCCAGTTTACCTGCATCAGCTGCGGCCTGCAAAACGCCAGCGCCCGAACCGCCAGCAGCGTGATAGATCACGTCAGCGCCACGGTCGATCTGGGATTTTGTCAGCTCGCCACCCTTCACAGGGTCATTCCATGCAGCACCGGTGGTGCCAATCATGTTTTCAAAGATTTCAATGTCCGGATTGGCAGCCTTGGCACCCTGCTTGTAACCGCAAGCAAAAGCGCGGATGAGCGGGATGTCCATACCACCAACGAAGCCGACCTTGCCGGTCTGTGATGCTTTGGCTGCCAGAAGACCGACGAGGAAGGAGCCTTCATGCTCCTTGAAAACGATCGAACGCACGTTTGGCAGGTCTACAACCATATCAACGATAGCAAATTTCGTTTCCGGGAATTCCGGAGCCACTTTCTTCAGGGCTTCAGCCTGAGAAAAACCGATAGCCACGATCGGATCATATCCGCGCTGGGCAAAGCGACGCAGAGCCTGTTCGCGCTGGGCATCATTCTGGATCTCGAAGTCACGATAGTCAGTGCCGGTATCCTTCTGGTAGGCTTCCGCACCATTATAGGCGGACTGGTTGAAGGACTGGTCGTTTTTACCGCCCAGGTCATAGACCACAGCAGGCTTGATTTCAGCAGCGAGTGCAGGTGCTACAACCATCATGGTTGCCAGTGCAGCAGCACCGAAAAATTGACGCAACATGTCTAACCCCTTTTAATTGGTATGCTGTATCGATTGCTCAATCGATCGCTTCAACGATCTGTTGTTCTATCATGTTTTGCCCTGACCCCGGATTGCGCTTAAGCAGCATGAAGACCGATAAAGTCGAAAAACGACCGGTTCCATTCGTAACAACTTGTCGGCAAACTGAGGGCCTCTTGCAACACATTGCGGACAGTCTTGCACGGTCTGATGCTCTTTGCAGCCAGAATCTTCGCTTTTCACCACCGGGATGAGGCCTTTTGTTGCATTTATCAGTCCCCGCAAGCAAAAAGCGTTTCCCAGCCTCTTGTTAAGAGAGAATTGGCGATAAAAACACGAGCCATTTTGAAAAATCGTGATACGAATCCGAATAAATTTGAGGGATTTTTTCACCCCCGCTCTCATTTTACGAACAGCAAGAACCGATTTGCTATCAAGCGTGCCATAAATGATTTGTTGATAACTAACCCTTTGGCGCAAATCTGATGTCTATGAGCGGCTATCAGGTCTTCCCACCACTAAGGATCATTTGCGGGGCTTGGCGCGGCGGGTTGCTTCGGTGTTGATCGGATCATCCGGCCAGACATGCTTTGGATATTGCCCGCGCATATCCGCCTTGACATCTTTCCACGATCCACGCCAGAAGCCTGGCAGATCACGCGTCACCTGAATGGGGCGCTGGGCAGGAGAGAGCAGATGTAACAGCAGCGGCAGCTTTCCGCCCATAATCGCCGGATGCACATCAAGGCCAAACAATTCCTGCACGCGCACGGCAAGAACAGGGCCATTTTCAGCTGCATAATCAATGGGAATACGCGAGCCGGTGGGCACGGTAAAATGGGTTGGCAGTGCCGTTTCCAGCGCAGCCAACCGATCATAGGGCACCATGGCTTTAAGTGCCGCAGAAAGGTCACCGGCAGAGATATCCGAGAGAGCCATTTTGCCGGCAAGGAAAGGGGCAAGCCAATTTTCCAGCCCGTCCAGCAACCCCTGATCGGAAAGATCCGGCCAGCCATCTTCCCGCTCGGAAACAAAGCGCACACGACCGCGCCAGCGCTCAAGCTCCTTGGTGAAGGGTAAGAGCCGCAGCCCCCCTTTGCGAATCGCGCCTATCAGCGCCTTCTGGATCGCGTCGGCTGAGGGCTCTTTCAAGCGCTGTTCGGCCAACACAATGCGCCCCAGCCGCGTTTGCAGCTTGGCGGAAACAGCTCCTGAATTCTGGTCAAAACTGATGGCTTCTTCCTGATGGATGAGAGCAGCGAACTCCTCTTCGATGACCTTGCGGGCAATGGGGGCAGCCAGCGTTATACGCGCGTTGGCAGCAGCGCCTTGCAGATCGGCCACAACGAGGAAGGTCTCCGCGTTGAGCGGATCATCAGGCTGGAGCACACCTCCACGGCCCGAAGCCAGCAGATAGCGCCCCTCGGCGCCGCGTCGCATGGCAATCCGGTCCGGATAGGCAAGCGCCAGAATGCGGCCAGCGTCCTCAGTATTCGCCCTCTTGTCGCGGCTCTTGCCAGTCCAGCGTTTGGCCAGCGCTTTGATATCCCTTGCCCGCGGCAATTTCCCAGCGATGAGATCCTGTAACAGACGGCGCATATCATTGTGGCGCAAGCGTCCCCCCTCGCTTAGCAGTGCTGCCATCATCGCAGCCAGTTCCTCAGCCCCTGCCTTGCGGGCCATGACGAGCATATGCGCGAGCCGTGGCGGCAGAGGCAAGGCGGCCAGCGCCTTGCCATGGGCCGTGATCGCTGCTGCGTCATCCAGCGCGCCGAAGGATTGCAGCAGCTTGACCGCTTCGGCCCAACCGGCTGCGGGCGGTTCATCCAGCCATCTGAGATTGGTTGGGTCACTCTCGCCCCAAAGTGCCAGATCCAACACAAGGCGGGAGAGATCTGTCTCAAGAATTTCAGGCGGCTCGAAGGCAGGCAGCGCGGCGGTTTGCCCCTTGTCCCAAAGACGATAGCAGATACCCGGCTCGGTA
This sequence comes from Cohaesibacter marisflavi, assembly GCF_963665895.2. Taxonomy (NCBI): domain Bacteria; kingdom Pseudomonadati; phylum Pseudomonadota; class Alphaproteobacteria; order Hyphomicrobiales; family Cohaesibacteraceae; genus Cohaesibacter; species Cohaesibacter marisflavi. The sequence goes on from NZ_OY762534.1 coordinate 2,948,736, forward strand.
CGACCGGCGCGCCCCTGTCGCTGATCGGCACTGGCGCGGGAAACGCGCACTGTCTCCAACCGCGAAATGCCAAGGTTGGGCTCAAAGCGAGGACGTCGCACAAGGCCAGCATCAATGATGATACGGACGCCATCGATGGTCAGCGAAGTTTCGGCAATGGAGGTGGCCAGCACGATCTTGCGTTTGCCTTCTGGCGGCGATGCAATGGCGCGATCCTGATCCTTGCCTTCCATGGCGCCATAGAGCGGGGCAAGGATGATGTCTTTATCCCTCTTGAGCTGCTCGGCCAGACGATCCTCGACGCGATGGATTTCGGCCTGTCCGGGCAGGAAGACCAGAAGCGAGCCTTCATCCTCGTTCAACGCTTGCAGCACGGCATCACAGACGGCACTTTCCAGCCTGTCGTGCGGTTTGCGCGGCAGATGGCGGGTCTCGACCGGATAGGCGCGCCCCATGCTCTCGATAACCGGCGCTCCTTCGAGAATGGAAGCCACACGCCCCCCATCCAGCGTGGCGGACATGACCACGAGGCGCAAATCTTCACGCAAGGCCGCCTGCCCTTCAAGCGTGAAGGCCAGCGCCATATCCGCATCAAGACTACGCTCGTGGAATTCATCGAACACAACCGCCGCAACTCCCTCAAGGCTGGGGTCATCCACGATCATGCGGGCGAAGACGCCCTCCGTTACCACTTCGATGATGGTCTCCTTGGAAATGCGGCTTTCCATGCGCACCCGATAGCCGACGCGCTTGCCAACCGGCTCACCAAGCAGCTGTGCCATGCGACGGGCCGCCGCCCTTGCGGCAAGACGGCGCGGCTCGAGCATGATAATCTTGCCATTGCCCTCTGACGTCATGGCAGCAAGCCATGGCTGATCGAGCAAGGCCAGCGGTACGCAGGTGGTTTTACCGGCACCGGGTGGCGCGATCAGCACGGCCCGTGTCCCCGTGTCAAGCGCGGCCAGAAGGCCGGGCAATGCTTCCCGGATGGGCAGATCAGGCAGAAAGGCGGGCAATGAAATGGAAGGCTTCTCGGTCATATGTTGGCCCTAACCGCTCCATGGAGAGAAGGCAAGCAAATTCATCCAACCATGCCGTTTGGTGCAAGGCGAATGATGCGCCCTTGCGCTGCTCTGGCGTCTTCCTCGTCATGGGTCACCAACAGTGTAGGCAGCCCTTCTGATCGCGCCCGTTCGAACACATGATGTCGCATACGGACGCGCAAATCTGCATCGAGCTTGGAGAAAGGTTCATCCAGCAACAGAGCGCGCGGTTGGGAAAGCAGGGTGCGCGCCAAGGCGACCCGTGCCTTCTGACCGCCAGAGAGGGTCTCAGGATCGCGCCCTTCAAAGCCAGCCATATTGATGGCCTCCAGCGCCTCGCAAACACTGGCCTTTCTTGCAGCCCGTCCCTTGACGGCACGGGTCAGTCCGAAGGCCAGATTGCCGCCGACGGAGAGATGAGGGAAGAGCAAGGGATCCTGAAAAAGAATTCCGATATGGCGCCGCTCTGCTGACAAGGAAGAGACATCTTTGCCATCGAGCCACACCCGCCCCTCCCCCTCAAAGGCGGGAGGCAGAAATCCGCCTATATAGGCCAGCAACGTGGATTTTCCTGAGCCGGACGGCCCCATTATGGTCACCACTTCGCCAGCGGCAACAGACAGAGAAAGATGGATCAGGCAATCGCCCGCAAGACGAATTTTCACCTCTTCGAGCATCATCGGCTCTTGCGGCATTCTGTTGGTCTGTGTGTTCGTCATACAGGTCTCTTTGAAATCTTCTCTTGCTGCTGCGCTGCTTTGTTAGAAAAAGCACCATTTCAGCGGTCGGTCGGGGCCATGCCGCGCCGGTTTTTATAGAACAGGGTCGGGATCAGTGTGGCAATGAGAAATCCCACAAAAGGAAGCAGCATCTGCATGAGGGCATAAACGCCGATCAGGCGCCGATTGCCTCCCGCGCTCAAGGCCACAGCTTCGGTGGTGATGGTTTCCCAGCGTCCGCCACCGATCAGCAGCGTTGGCAGATACTGCCCGATAGAGACAGCAAAGCCTACAGCCGCCGCCGTCAAAATGGGGCGAAGCAACATCGGCAGGCGCACCCGCCAGAAAATGGCCCACGCGCTGCGGCCAAGGGCCGTTGCCATCTGCATATAGCGCGGATCAAGGGCATGCCACTGGTCGCTCAGCGACAAAAAGATATAGGGCAAGGTGAAGATCAGGTGGCCGAACACCAGCGCCCAGAGTGCATAGCTGGCGTTGACGGTCAGCAGGATCAACTGCAATCCGAACAGAAAGGCGACCTGCGGCACGATCAGTGGCAGATAGAGGATCACCATGGCGCTGCGCCCAGATCGTTTGCCCATGCGGCTTTGCGCTTCCAGCGTGGCAAGGGTCATGACAATGCCGACAACGGTCGCCAGTCCACCAATGAGCACGGCGTTGTAGAGCGGCTCCATAAGCATCGGCCCCTGCCGCATCCATGTATTAAGGGAAAGGCTGACGGGAACCGCATCGGGAAATCGCCAGAAGCCCGCAAAAGACCAAAGCACAAGGCCCCCAAGGCTTAGCAGCATCAACAACACGGCAGCTACATTGAGCGATGCAGCAAGGCGTCGGGCCCACTCGTCTCGCTGAAAGCGCAAGCCGGATTGGACAAGGCAGCCAAGCAACCGGCTGGCCATCCTTTCTCCGCCCCACCAGATCCCCAGCGCGGCCAGCGTAACAAGCAATTGCAGGATGGCACCAGCGGACGCCAGAAAACGCATCGATAGGTTCGGGTCACTCATCCAGCGCACCAGCTGAACCGCCAGCGGCGGCGGGTTGGTTGGCCCCAGAATGAGGGCGACATCCACCACGGACGAAGCATAGGCGATGACAGCAAAGATCGGCAGGCGGATCTGTCGATAGAGACGCGGCCAGACAGCATGCACCCAGCCGACCATCGGCCCATAGCCAAGACTGCGGACAAGATTTTGCGTCCGGCGCGGCTCAGTCTGTGGCAGAGCGGCAAGACTGACAAGTAGCAAAAACGGCAATTCCTTGATCGTCAGTCCCGCAATCATGGCAAGACCATAAGGATCATGAGGGAAAAACCAGTCCGGCGGCCGGCTCCAGCCGGTCAGTTCTGGAGAGATCATCCGCACGATCCAGCCCGATGGGGCCAGCAAAAAGGCAAATCCGAGCGCCGTCGCCGCATGGGGAATGGAGAGCAGCGGCGAGATCATCCGCACCATCCAGCGAAACAGCCGTGTACCGGACCAAGCACTGAGCAGGCCGATCACCATCAGCATGGCCAACAGGGTCGCCAATAGTCCGCTTGCCAAGCTCAGTGCGATCGAGCGTGCAAGGCCCGGTGTCGCAAGAAGCGCCCGCACGGGCTCCAAAGTCAGGCTATCGCCCCCCAGCACCGGCAACCAGCCAAAGGTGGGCAACAGCGCGCCCAGCAATCCGGCCAAAACCGGCCCAAGCATCAGCAGGCTGATCAGCATCGGGGCACTATGAAGGGGCCGAAAGCGCATGGTGGGGTCTCGTTCTGATCAGGGACTGGCCGGATTGCTGGCCTCAAGTTTGCACCTGCTTGTTTGTTTCTCCTGGTGCAATCACTGCACGCCGTAATGGCTGGTCCAGTCTTTCTCCAGCCGCTCCATCCATGAGGCATGGGGCTCTGGCAGAGCGGGGCCGAAGTCTTCCGGCTTCAGCGTCGCCACACCAAGCTCCAACGCATCAAAGCGAGCCTTGTCCTCATTGGGGAGGCTGGTGATATCCAGAACCGTTGGGTCGCCCCAGATGGCGGGGTCCTGCTTGCGAACCTGCGCCTCGGGGGAAAGCAGGAAGTTGGCGAGTACCATCGCCCCTTCCTTTGCATTGGCGTTAAAGGGAATGGCCACAAAATGGCTGTTGCCGATGGTGCCTCCCTCAAAGGTGAAGGAGCGCACCGTGTCGGGCAATTCATCATTGGCAATGGCAGCAGAGGCATCACCGGGATTGAAGGTGAAGGCGATTTCGATTTCGCCATCGGCCAGCAAATTCTTAAGGCTCGACACATTGTCCGGAAAGGCCTTGGCTTCGCGCCAGAGATAGGGATGCAACGCATCCAGATAGGCGAAGAGCTTATCGGACACGGTCTTGTAATTTTCCTCTGTCACCGGACGGGAGAGCACGGACGGATCATCAGCCAGCTCAAGCGCCAATTGCTTGAGGAAGGTGGAGCCGATAAAATCCGGCGGCTTCGGATAGGCGAAACGCCCCGGATGCGCCTTGGCCCAATCGAGCAATGCTGTGGCAGACTTTGGCACCTCTTTAGTGATGGCGCTATCATAATAGAAAGACAGCTGCGCCATACCCCAGGGGCTTTCCAGCCCATCGGTGGGCACGGTGAAATCTGTCGTAAGGGTTGGCTTGCCTTTGACATCGGCAAATTGATAATTGGGCAGATCCGGCGCCCAGCTCATGGGCAATAGCAATCCCTTTTCCTTAAGAGATGCGAAATTCTCGCCATTGATCCAGACCAGATCAACCGAGCCACCGTCTTCCTTGCCAGCAGCTTTTTCAGCGATGATCTGGGAAACCACATTGGCCGTGTCTCCCACCTTGACATGCTTGACGGTGACGCCATAGCGCCCTTTCACCTTCGCACCGGCCCAATCGATATAGGCATTGATGCGATCAGCACCGCCCCATGCGTGGAAATAGACCGTTTGCCCCTTGGCTTTTTCCAACACGGCAGGCCAGTCTTTTACATTGACGGCTCCGGCCTGCACCATGGATGGTAAGGCCGCAAAGGCAGCGGCCAGCACAGCCTTTTTCAAGACAGTCAATCGCGTTTGGCGGGGGGGAAGGGCAGTGATAAGCGCCTTGGAATAGCCCGCAGTCAAAGGCCGTGCGATCATGGCAATCTCTCCTGTTCTTGATCCGCATTATACTTGCGGTAGCTTGTGTTTTGCTTTGCTGTTTGTTTCAGCTTCCACACTACACGGTCAATTCACAAGTGGTTGAAACGCGGTTGATCTCTCCCTTTGGTATCAACACCAAATGAAAAGCCCCGCAGCCAGACAGGCAACGGGGCTTGATGACATTTGGTCAATCGATAAAGGGGACTTGAGCGAAAGGCGCTTAGTCCTCCGCAGCTCCGGCGTTATCAGCCTGCAATTGGGCGTATTTTTCCTTGCCGAGCGTTTCGAGCAGATTGAGCTGGGTTTCGAGGAAGTCGATATGGCCCTCTTCGTCTGCCATCAGCTCTTCAAACAACTTCATGCTGATATAGTCGCCAGCATCGTTGCAGGCGTCGCGCCTTCCTTATAGAGGGTCCGTGCAGAGACTTCGCCCTTCAGGTCACTTTCAAGAATTTCCTTGATGGACTGGCCGATCATCAGGGGATCGAGCATCTGTAGGTTCGGATGCCCTTCCAGAAACAGGATGCGTTCGATGAATTTATCAGCATGCTGCATTTCCTCGATGGATTCCTCGCGCCATTTGGCCGCCATCTTCGAAAAGCCCCAGTCTTCCAGTAGACGGTAATGCAGCCAATATTGGCTGACTGCTGTCAATTCGCTGCGCAAGCCCTTGTTTAGATATTCAATTACTGTCTCGTTGCCCTTCATGATGGTCCCTTTGAATGTAATTGTCAGGTTTCAAGGTCGAATTATGCGAAAATGGCCGGTCTTGTGTCTGGTCGATGTCTCTGCTTGCCTCACGCCTACGCGGTCAGCTGCATGTGCAGCCTTCAGCCCGCACACTCCAATGCGCAAAGAAGCCTGGCCCGAGTCACCGAGAAGAAAGTAAACCACGCCCTGACGATCCGGTCAAAAACTCCCTCCTGAATCTGGCAAAGATTTCAGGAGAAGCCGGGGCAATCATTCGGCGCACCATGGAAGCTGGGTTGCTTGGCGCGGGCAATCTCATCGGTACGGGCAATGGCAACATCATGACCATTCTGCAGAAGAATTGCTTCAATCATCGGACGGCAACAGCCGCATTTGGCCTTACAGCCGCGCCCCTGATAGATCTGGTTGGAATGGATCGGGGCGTCAGAATCCTCTTTGGCAAGCCTGTCCGCTATCTCGAGAATCTCATGATCGGTAATTTTGTTACAGTGGCAAATGAACATCAAAGGCCCGTTTATTGCTGGCGGATTGCATGTGCGTGTCGCGTACAGTGTCATATAGGGTCAATGGTAGCCATTGGCAAATAGGCAGCGGAACCATATCTAGAATGAAGGCACACTCATCAATGAGGAAACATCATGGAGCCTTCCGAAAACAGAACCCTGCTGCTCACTGGCGCCAGCCGCGGCATCGGGCATGCAACGGTCAAACGCTTTTCTGACGCTGGATGGCGCGTTTTCAGTTGCTCTCGTCATGCCTTCTCGGACAAGTGCCCCTGGCCGATGGGCGAAGAGAACCATATTCAGGTGGATCTGGCCAATCCGGCGACCATTGACGAGGCCATTGGCGTGATCAAGGAACGGCTGAAGACCCATGACTGCAAGCTGCACGCGCTGGTCAACAATGCCGCCATCAGCCCCAAGGATGAGGAAAGCCAGCGGCTTGACACGTTGCAGACACCGCTAGACCTCTGGCACAAGGTGTTTGCCGTCAACTTCTTTGCTCCCATCATGTTGGCCCGTGGCCTGATCGACGAACTGAAGGCGGCACAGGGGTCCATCGTCAATGTAACCAGCATTGCGGGCATGCGCGTGCATCCTTATGCAGGCGCTGCCTATGCCACCTCGAAAGCAGCTCTCGCCTCTCTGACCAGAGAAATGGCCGCCGACTTCGGCCCTCACGGTATTCGCGTCAACGCCATTGCGCCGGGAGAAATCGACACCTCCATTCTTTCTCCGGGTACGGAAAAGATTGTTGAAACGATCCCCATGCGGCGGCTGGGCCAGCCTTCAGAAGTGGCAAACACCATTTATTATCTCTGCACGGAGGCCAGTTCCTATGTTTCCGGCGCGGAAATCCATATCAATGGCGGCCAGCATGTTTGAAGCCTGAGGCCAGGTTCGGGCTCTTTCACCTGCGCGTCACAGGCAGAACCTCGTCCGAAAAGATAAACTTTTTGTGAGTCACAAGCGCCAGTTGCAGATTGCGGCTGGCGACGCATTCTCCTTTTTATGATTTTTACCCAATAGCTTAAGCCCAATCGGAATCGAGGTTCCGTTGCTTTTTTGTTTGCATCTTGTTCAGATTAGAACCAATTGCGACTTTCTGTCGCACCTGTTTCGCGTTAGCCTTCTCTTTCAAACATGAGGGAATGGCGGACAAGACACGCAGGAAGCCAAGCATGTCGCCACCGCCAGCATTTTGCGGGAGGATGAACGTGACCGACGTTGCTCAGGATTTTTCAGCTTTATCGTCCACACCGGGCAGGCCGACAGACAGCCGTGCCAAAAAGCCGGTGTTGCAGCCGCTCAGCATGGATGATCTATCCGAAGCGCTTAGCGCGGGCTTGCGGGATTTTCGCGGCAGCGCTCCCTATGGTCTGTTCTTTGGTGGGTTTTATGCTCTGGGCGGCTGGTTTCTCTTCTGGATGCTATCAGCGTACAACATGCCCTATCTGGTCTATCCGCTAGCCTCTGGTTTTGCCCTCATCGCGCCTTTTGTGGCTGCCGGCCTTTATGAAGTCAGCCGCCGCCGTGAAGAAGGGCTTGAGATTGCCCCGGCCCAGATTTTCGGCGCCGTCTTTGGCGAACGCTCAAAAGAGCTTCGCTGGATGGCCCTGATCACCGGATTTGCCTTCATCATCTGGATCGATATCGCGATTTTCCTTTATGTGATCTTTTTCGGGCTGCATCCGGTAAATCCGGCGGCCTTGATCGACACGATCCTGCTGACACCTCAGGGGGCCATGTTTCTACTGGCGGGCAATCTGATCGGGGCCCTTCTGAGCCTCGCGGTTTTCTCGATAACGGCGATTTCCTTTCCCATGCTGTTGCATAAGGATGTGGATTTCATCACCGCCATGATCACGTCGATCAAATGCGTTATGTCGAACAAGAAGGTCATGATCAGCTGGGGCATCTTCATCGGTTTTATGATGATGATCTGCCTGGCCTCGTTCCTGCTTGGCTTGGTGGTCATCCTGCCATTGCTCGGTCATGCCACATGGCATCTTTACCGGCGCGCTGTCCGCTTTGATGAAGCGGCCCCGGATCTTGCCGATCAAGTATAAGAAACGACGAATGGCGTTCTCTTACTTCGCTGGCTTGTCCGTGCCTTTCACACAGCCTCCGTGTCCCCAAAATGGCGGTGAAAGGGCCGAAGCCCAACCGGCAGAATGGACGAGCACTCAGCCGCGCGCAGGTCAGCTCACACTGACCTCGCGCGTTTTTATGTAAAATGACCTTATCACAGCAGAGACTGCTCCGGCCTTACGCTACTCCGCCGGACTATGCTCGGCTGGCCTTTTGCTGCCATGCAACAGGAAGGTCAGGCCACGCTTGATGTCTCCCCCGACACCAAACAGGCTCGGCACCAGAAACAACACGAACAGGGTAGCCACAGCCAACCCGAAGACGATGGTGATCGCCATGGGTTTGAGGAACTGGGCCTGCGGCGAGGTCTCAAACAGCATCGGCGCCAAACCTCCCACCGTGGTGAGCGAGGTCAGCACGACAGCGCGCAAACGGTCGCAACTTGCCCCGATCGCGGCGTGACGCAGGGTCTGTCCATGGGCGATGCGTTCATCCAGACGGCTGACCAGAATGATCGAGTCATTGACCAGAATGCCTGCAAGACCCAACAGGCCGATCAGGGACAGGATGGTCAACTGGAAGCCGAGCAGATAATGCCCAAGGATAGCGCCAACCAGTCCGAAGGGGATGATCATCATGATCGCGAAGGGGCGCGTGTAGGAGGCAAAGATCCAGGCCAGAATGATATAGATCGCCGCCAACGCAATCATCAAACCGATGCGAAGATCGGCAAAAGCATCCATACGCTCTTCGTTCCGACCGGAGAAATGATAATCGATGCCATATTGGTTGGCGACTTGAGGCATCAGGGTCCGATCCAGCTCGGCGACCAGTTCCGTTGCTGTTACCACTTCTGCGTCCACATCGGCCGTAACAGCAATGGTGGTCTTGCCATCAAAGCGCTGAATGGAGGAAAAGCCTTGCCGGTCGGCGATCTGAACCACCTCGGTGAGAGGCACAAAGGTGCCTTGCGGGCTTCTTAGCCAAAGGCTGCGCAGACTGTCTACATTGGCATGGGAAAGCCGCTTCAGACGCACTTCCACCTCTTCATCCAGAATAGCCAGTTTACGGGCCGTGCGACCTTCAATCAGGTCGCGCACCTGCTCACCCACCGTCTGGGCAGTAAAGCCAAGGCTACGGCCGCGAGGCGTCAAGGCCAGCGTCAGTTCCGGCTTGCCGTAGGGCATGTTGTCATCAAGCTCGCTGACGCCGGGATAGGCGGAAAGGCGTTCCTGCAAATCAAGCGACGCACGCTTGAGCACATCAGGACTGCCGCCCGTCAGGCGGATATCCAGGTCAGCCCCCGGAGGGCCGCCGCGCTGACCGCGAATGGAGGCACGCTTCAAGCCGGCCATGTCAGGCATGTTGCGATTAAGGGCGCGAATGAAGGCAGGCGTGCGGATGCTGCGCTGCTCCGATGGCGTCAAGCGCAGGCGCAGGGAAGCAACATTGTCAGCAGTAGTGCGACCAGACTGGCCCAGCGTGACGAAGGAAGCGATCACAAGTTTTTCGCCCTTGCCGATTTCCCGCTCGGTTTGATACACGACATCATCCACACGCTTGGCAATTTTTACTGCGTCTTCTTCCAGAATGCCCACATTGAAGGTCATGGAAATGGTGACAGTTTCCGCCTCTGCCGAAGGAAAAAAGACAAAGCCGACGCGTCCTCCCGCCACAAGGCCGCCCATGATTGTCATTGCGGCAATGCAGAGGGCCAGCGTCGTGTAGCGCCAATCATAGGACAGGGTCACAATCTTGCGGAACGGACCGTCCCTTAGCGCATTAAAGCCCTTATCGAACTTTCTGCGAAAAGCGCTCTCACTCATGCGGCCATGGTTGGCGCGGAAATCGGTGCGGCGTAGTTTGCGCACATGCAGCGCTTCGATAAGGGTTGAGATAACCGCAGCAATGGCAATGAACACCAAAAGCGCGACCATACTGCCTTCCGCAAACAGACCATGCAGCCATTGCCAGAGAGACTGGGTAGCACCGCCGAATTTACCCACCATCTCGGGCGAAAGACCATAGAAGAGCACCATCGGTAGCAGCAGAATAAGGCCAATGGTAATGACCCGTCGCACGCTCCAGTTTCGATTATGGCTGGGTGTCATGGAGTGCGCCAGATGGCCGGGCAGTATGAAGAAACACTCCACAAAGCTTGCCGTCAACACGGCGATAACGACCAAGGGCAGAACGCCCATCATCTGGCCGATTACCCCGCCGATCAGCAGGATGGGGCCAAAGGCAGCGACCGTGGTAAGCGAGGCTGCCGTGACGGGCAACAGCATCCGACTGCCGCCCCCTTGTGCGGCAACGGGTCCGGGATCTCCGGCCTGATAGCGGGTGGTGGTTTCCTCCCCTACGACGATGGCGTCATCGACGATAACCCCCAACATCATGATGAAGGAGAAGAGCGACATCATGTTGATGCTTTGGCCCAACGCCAGCAGTACAACGCACGAAGCCAGCATGGAAATGGGAATGCCTGCCGTGACCCAAAGGGCCGTGCGCAGATTGAGGAACAGCGCCAGAATAACCATGACCAGAATGATACCCGATGCGGCATTCTTGACCAGCAGCAGGATGCGATCCACCAGCGCTTCGGCCAAGGCGTCATATTGGGTAATCTTCAGGGTCGGCGGGAAAACGCCTTCGATGGATTTAAGATAATCGTTGACGATAGCCGAGGCTTCCAGCGAATCCGCAGACGGGGCCCGTCGAACGATCAGCTGGATCGCGGACTCGCCGCGCATAATGCCTCGCACCTGATCCGGGTCCAGCCGTCGCTCGACACGGGCAATATCACCCAGAGCCACGCTGGAGCCATCAATGCCGGAGATGATCTTGATGTCCGAAAGGCTTTCCGGCGTCTCTTCGTTGGCCAGCGTGCGGACCTGCTTCTCGAAACCGTCCTGCACATTGCCAGAGGGCAGATCGCGACTGTTGGAGGCAATCTGGCTGCCGATATCCTGCACGGTCAGCCCGAGGCGGCGCATGTCATAATCGAAAAGCCCGACAAAGAATTCCTCATCCCGCAAGCCGGTGAAATCAACCGTGTCGATGCCTCTGTCAATGAGATCATCACGGATCTCCTTGGCAAATCCCCGGAGTGAAGCTTCATCAAAGGGTCCTGACAGGATCAGCCGGGCCACATCATCGCGGAACTGGCGATAGGAAACCGTCGGATCATCGGCAAGATCAGGCAGCGTGTTGATCAGATCAACAGCGGATTCCACATCCCGCAAGGCCTGCGGCATGTCCACGCCCTGTTTGAATTCAAGGATGATGTAGGCGCTGCCTTCCCGCGCATAGGACGTTACCTTGTCGATGCCATCGATGAAGCGCACCTTGGGCTCGATGATCTCGAGAATGTTGGCTTCGACATCTTCAGCGCTGGCACCAGACCAACTAACGGAGATCTCGATGGTATCTGAATCAATCGTCGGGAAGAACTGGCTGTTCATACGAGACAGGGCGAAGAGGCCCGCCACCAGCAGGATGATCATCAACAGGTTGGCAGCATTGGGGTGATGCACGAAAAAGCCGACCATGCCCCCTTTGCCGTCCTTGTCAAAACGGCTCATTGAGGTGCCCTCCCCTTGTCGGCGGCGTCGACCTCACCACTCTTAGAACCTTCTTCAAGGGGCTTTACTTCCATGGCGGGCACAACGAGCTTCAAGCCCGGACCGGCCTCGGCCACACGGGTGGTGACGATCTGGGCGCCCTCTTTGAAGGCTGCACCATCGATCAGGGCATCATCGCCTAGATAGGCCAATACCTTGACATCCCTTGGGGCCATGCGCCCCTCTTCGTTGACATAGACGCGGTTGCCGCCATAAATCGCGGCCTGCGGAATGGAAATGGCGTTTTCATAGACCTGATCAGGCACCAACAGCTCAACAAAGGTACCAGCCCTTAGCCCCGCATCGGGCTCAAGACGGGCATAAACTTCAATACCCCCATTGGCCGCATTCACCTCCGGGGTGATCCGCGTGATGGTTGCTTGGTGTGGGCTGACCTGCTCACCAAGTTGCCAGTTGACCGTTATGCTCTGGCCGATCAGTGTCGCCCCTTGAGTGGTCAGCCGCCCATATTGCGCGTCTGACAGGGTGAAACGGACATCCATTTCTTCAGGATCATAGAGTGACACGAGGGTGTCGCTACCCGAAACAGAACGGCCCAACTCTACCGATTTGCTTTGCACCAACCCACGATAGGGTGCATTGAGGGTGGTATTGGCAAGATTACGACGGGCTAGCTCAAGCCGCCAGTCGAGCCGCTCCAGATTGGCTTTCTGCTGTTCGATCTGGGAGGCGAGTACTTCGAGATTGAATTGACGGCTTTCCACGCTCTGTTGCCGCTGGGAAACGGTCAGCCTGCGGGTTTCCAGCGCTTGCTGCGTGAGGCTACCGCTGACCGCCAGCGTCTCGGCCCGATCCAGATCATTCTGTGCCAGAGTCAGCTGTTCCTTGAGCCGCCCAAGAGCCACCTTGTCGCTTTCAAGGGACACTTCGCTGGAGCGCAATTGCGCCTCGGCTTCCCTGAGATTGGCTTCCGCTTCACGGACTGCCCCTTCATAATCAAACGGATCGATGCGCACCAACGCTTCACCGGAATCCACAATCTGGCCCGTCTGCAAATTCGGATTGACCCAGACCACCTCACCGCTAACGAGCGCGCGCAGCTCTACCGGACGCGCCGCAGATACCGTGCCATAAAGAATGATATCGGGCTGAAGATCCGTTGGGGCTGCGGCTTTGATTTCAACCGCATAGCTCTTCTCGCTCGGAGGACGACGATTAACCTCGGGCTTTGAGGCAACCATTTGCCAAGCCGCAAAACCGCCAGCGGCGATCACAAGGACAGGAAGAATGAGTTTGAACGCACCGCGAAGTGTCCGCGCAAGAGCCGATGGCTTTGCCTTGCTTTCCGCCGCAGCCCGAGGATGGTTGGCGTCATGAGCCAACGGGGGGGCCAACGGGGGGGCGACTTGTTCTGTCGTCGGGCTCGGCTTCAGGTCTTTGCTATGATCGTTCATCATCTCTGGTCAACGGTTGGAACCGGATTGGCGGGACTAGCCCCTGTCTTTCCGGCTCTGAAATATCAAGGCTCGGGCTAAACCCGATGATTTTCAAGGAGTTTGGCACAGAATGGTAAATCTTCTGGCGCACTTTCTGCGGCCCCGTGCCGCACGCGGTTCGCAACAAAATTCACCATAGATCAGAAAGATAGCCCCCCATTTCCCGCAAGCGGGCCTCCTCCTCCAGAGGCTGCAGGCGCCTCCTCTGGCCATACCCCATCTGCTCGAATGCGCCCTCCCGGTTGGGCTTCATCCTGCCACTTATGCGTTTATTCCAGCCTTGATGCTTCTGCGCAATCAAATCTTTGCACTTTTTTGTATCAAGTAGAAAACTTCAGCAATAAAAAAGCCACCCGCAAATGGGGTGGCCTTTCTCTTCAAAATTCTTGTGTCGCTATCGACAAGCGGGATTTTCAGGCCAGACGTCAGTCCTTGGCGACTTTGGCAACATCCTCGGGATCAAACTCATAATGCGTGCTGCAGAATTCGCATGTCACCTCGATTTTGCCATCAACGACCATGTCCTTCATTTCTTCGGGATCGAATGTCTTGAACATATCGCTGATCCGCTCACGACTGCATGTGCAGCGGTCATAAATCGGCATGGATTCAAAAACCCGAGGCCCGTTTTCATGGAAAAGCCTGTAGAGCAAAGTTTCCGCAGAAACTTCTGGGTCGGTCAGTTCGTGGTCATCCACGGTGTTGACCAGCGCTTCACATTCACGCCAGGCATCAGCCTCGGTGACGTGATGGGTTTTCTGCATCTCCGGATCTGGATGGTCGCCGGGATGCAAATCCCGATGAGGGATATCTTCTGAGGAATGGGGCAGATATTGCACCAGCAAACCACCGGCGATCCATTCGCTCTTAGCTGGGCCTTCATCTTGTTTGGACACCATTTCGGTGACAGCCAGACGCACCCGCGTGGGCAGCTGCTCGGACTGCATGAAATAGGCATGGGCCGCATCTTCAAGGCTTTTGCCATCCAGAACAACAACGCCCTGATAACGGTTCATATATTGCCCCTGATCGATGGTCATCACCAGATGCCCTTCGCCCAACAGCTGTTCGGGGCGCGTTTCGCCCTTCTCGATCCGTTGCTTGAGAGCCTCTTCGTCAAAGCGGACATAGGCACGCACGGCGTCCGGCGCATTATAGTCCACCACGAGCATATTGACCGCACCCTTGGACTGTACCTGAAGAATAAACTTGCCCTCGAATTTCAGCGAAGAGCCCAGCAGGGAAGTCAGGGCAATGGCTTCAGCCAAGAGCCGATTGACGGCATCGGGATAATTGTGGCGTTGAATGATGCCGGTGACGGTCTCATTGAGATGGACCATCCGTCCGCGCACGTCCAATCCATCGACCTGAAAAGGCAAGACGCGGTCTAGCGAAGAGACGATATTGGTTTGTTCGGTCATCTGGCTTACTTTCCTGTGGCACCCAAGGGGACAAATCACATCATGCATGATGGCTTTTCATTGTCCGGGGTGGGCCCTGTCCTTCCCTCATCTGTCAGCATCGAGGGGATTGGGCGCGCAGTCTGTTCATTGTCTTTCGTTCATTCAAAGGCAAAGGGCGGATACGCCTGTATCCACCCTTGTCTCTATTTCAGTTGCGCTCGTCAAGTCCGGCTGGTAGCCCGTGGGTGCTTGGCTCTGTCGCCATAGTCCACCCTCACCCCGTAGCCTTGGTGCACAGTCTTGGAATTATTCGTCGCCGATGGCCTTGTGGAAGCACCAGGCCATCACACCCTTCTGTGCATGCAAACGGTTTTCTGCTTCGTCGAACACAACTGATTGCGGTCCGTCGATCACTTCATCCGTCACTTCCTCACCGCGATGGGCAGGCAGGCAGTGCATGAACAGAGCGTCATCCTTGGCAAGCCCCATCAATCTGGTGTTGACCTGATAAGGTTTCAAGAGATTGTGGCGATGCTCTGCATCTTCATCCCCCATGGAGACCCATGTGTCGGTGATGATGAGATCGGATTGGCTGGCCGCATCTTCTGCGCTGTCGCACAATTCGATGCGCACACCGCGTCCGCGCAGGCGATCGATGATCGAAAAATCGGTCATCAGCTCTTCGGGGATGGCAATCCGCATGGTGAAGTCAAAATGCTCGGCAGCATGGAGCCAGGACGCCAACACATTGTTGTAGTCCCCCACCCAGGTGACAGTCTTGCCTGCAAGCGAGCCGCGATGCTCCTCGTAGGTCATGATGTCCGCCATGATCTGACATGGATGCGAATAATAGGTCAGGCCATTGATGACCGGAACGGTGGCATATTCGGCCAGCTCGGCGACGGCTTCATGATCAAGCATGCGGATCATGATGCCATCGACAAAACGGGATAGCACACGGGCCGTATCGGGGATGCTCTCGCCGCGCCCCAGCTGCATTTCTGCACCGGTCAGCATCAGCGGAGTTCCGCCCAGCTCGCGCACGCCAACGTCAAAAGAGACGCGGGTCCGTGTGGAAGGCTTATCGAAGACAAGGGCGATCACCTTGTCTTCGAGCATGTCAGTCCGGCGCTTTGTCTTGCGCGCATCCTTGATCTTGTGCGCGGTGGCCAGAATAGTCTTCAGGTCTTCGGTCTTCTGCGTCTCCAAATCGACGAAATGGCGCTTGGCATCATTCGACATGGTTTGCAATCCCCCTCATTATTGACTGTCTGCCTTTGCAGCGCGCATTGTATCGAGCGCCCGCTCCAAGGCCTGGAGTGCAAAATCTATTTCTTCCTGACCGATGGTCAGAGGCGGAGCCAACCGCAAGACATTATCACCAGCCCCCACGGTCAAAAGACCTTCCTTGCGGAGTTCGGCAACCAGATCTGCTGGTGGCATTTTCAGTTTGAGGCCAAGAAGCAATCCACGCCCCCTGATCTCTTCAATAAAATCAGGATAGGCATCCTTCAAACCTGCAAGGCTTTGCTTTAAAACTAAGCCTGTTTTTGCAACATTGTCCAGAAAACCCTCTTCCAGCACCACATCAAGCACGGCATTGCCCACGGCCATAGCCAAAGGGTTGCCACCATAAGTTGAACCATGTGTTCCGGGAACCATGCCGTCCGCAACCTCTTCGGTCGCCAGACAGGCCCCCATAGGAAAGCCGCCGCCGATGCCCTTGGCAATGGCCATTATGTCAGGTGTGATGCCTGCTTCTTCATAAGCAAACAGACGGCCGGTCCGTCCGACGCCAGTCTGGACTTCATCAAGAATTAACAGGATGTCGGTTTCGTCGCACAAATTCCTCAGAGCTTTCAGGAAGGATGGCTCGATTTCGCGAATGCCTCCCTCGCCCTGAATTGGCTCGAGCAGAATGCCGGCGGTGGTCTCGTTGATCGATTGTTTCACCAATTCGATATCCAGAGCTGGCAAACTTTCAAAGCCAGGCGCCTTCGGCCCGAAGCCTTCAAGATACTTGGCCTGACCGCCAGCGGCGATGGTGGCCAGCGTCCGTCCGTGAAACGCCCCTTCAAAAGTGAGGATCGTGAACCGTTCCGGAGCGCCCTTATCATACTGATAGCGACGCGCAGTTTTTACCGCACATTCGACGGCTTCTGCACCGGAATTTGTGAAAAAGACCTTATCAGCAAAGGTGGCGGCGCAAAGACGCTCGGCCAATTTGTGCTGCCCGGGAATGTCATACAGGTTTGAAACATGCCAGAGCTTATCAGCCTGATCCTTCAGCGCCTCCACGAGATGCGGATGGGCATGGCCGAGACTGTTGACCGCGATTCCTGCAGCAAAATCAAGGAAGCGTCGCTCATCTCGCGTCGTAAGCCAGGCGCCTTCTCCCTTTTCGAATTCGAGGTTGGCTCTTGCATATGTGGCATACAGCGAAGATTGCGTCATTTTACTTATCCTCGTCCCAAGACAAAGGTCTCCTGATATCAAATCTGCCTCATCGCGACAGAAAGTCGAGTAACCGGTCCTTTGCAAGCGGATCCGGGTCCCTCTGATGAACGCCATTCCCTCAATGCCTTGCTGTTCTGGATTTGCCCGAATATCAGGGAGCAAGAAAGCCAGGAACACAACACAGAGAATGGCAGGAATGCAACAAAAAAGCCGCTCCAACGGCGGCTGTTGAAGGTCCCTCTTTTGCAAGAATGTTCCCCTCTTGTCAATCGGAGACTTGTCTCTATCTGCAAAACATTCTGCTGTTTAAGGATAAATCCACAAAATTTTATAGAGTCGGGCCAGAAGCGATGGTCGTTTGCTTTTGTGAAACCATTTTCGCAGCCTTCTCTGGACAGGCCCTTACAGTCGGTTGACTCATCAAGCGCACGCCCCCTATTTGGTCACCACCATACAATCTGAGACCATCGTATGAGAATAAAGTGTTTCACGTTGCAACCTACTCAATTTTGTACAACCCTTAGGCAGCATAAGCTGATAAAAGCGCCATAGCTGACCAAACCGCCGCAGATTTGAGCATCTGCTGTGAACAGGAAAAACCAACAGGGATATTCAACACTTAAACACACCTTATCCACAAGCAATCAACAAATGGATGAGG
Organism: Cohaesibacter marisflavi; assembly: GCF_963665895.2. NCBI lineage: Bacteria > Pseudomonadati > Pseudomonadota > Alphaproteobacteria > Hyphomicrobiales > Cohaesibacteraceae > Cohaesibacter > Cohaesibacter marisflavi. The sequence goes on from NZ_OY762534.1 coordinate 2,966,532, forward strand.
ATAAATTCAAAAAATCGTTGTCAAGCGAATTTTGGACAATTGTTGATTCGATTAGTTGGGGAAAAGGGTTAAATTGGGCCTGCATCCAGTTGCGGCAGACTCCAACCGTATAGTAGTTTACGATTTATTAACGAATAACTATCGTGCGGCAAAAATCAAATCCACTTACGAAGGACAAACCATTGGTTGTGTTATCATAACCAGATGCGGTTTTCGGTTTGCCTTCTTTAACAGTCTAGACGGAGGCTTTTTATATGTCTTGGACTGACGAACGTGTTGAACTACTAAAAAAACTCTGGGCCGAAGGCCTGAGTGCCAGCCAGGTGGCGTCTGAGCTTGGCGGTGTCACTCGCAATGCTGTTATCGGCAAGGTGCACAGACTGGGTCTTTCCGGTCGCGCCAAAACCACGACGACAGCACCGCGCCCGCGGCGCCCTCGCAACCAGCAGACCAGTCGTCCAGCTCGGACAAGCAGCAGCTCAACGGCTGCGCCAAGCGTTGGAGCGACGGCTCTCAAGGTCGAAAGCCAGCCACAATCGGCTCCTCAGCCAAAAGCGGTCAAAAACCCTCAGGCGGATCCAGTCGTCGTGCCGATTTCCAAGCGCGCGTCGATCCTTACGCTTACGGAAACGACCTGCAAGTGGCCAATTGGCGACCCGGGAGATACGGATTTCCACTTCTGTGGTCACAAATCCGAGTCCGGCTCTCCCTATTGCAAATATCACTCCGAGATCGCCTACAATACAGGCGCAGATCGTCGGCGCTCGAAGAAAGCAAGCTAACAGCTGACTTCTTGCTGGAAAATACGAAACCGTCCGGAGCCATCCGGACGGTTTTTTATGTTTGGCCATGAATTCTCGTATGACCGAAATGCCTTGCCTTGGCTGATAGTCTGGTAATTGTCTCTAGACACCAAACACTTGCGCTTCCCGACAGCCAAAAGAGACAGGCACCGTGCCCTGCTGCGCAAAAATCCACCGCTTCGAAGATCATGTTTAAACTTGAAGCGGGCTGCAAATACCCCCATATTGAACCTATGCCAGATGCTTGATGATGAGGTCTGACACAAGGGCTGTGGCTTAAGCCGACCCTTTTCATGATCTGACCGAGCTATCTTTTTAAGAAGAAGATCGGCGGTTCATTATTCACTTGGGGTTTTTGTCTCGGAGAGATCTTGGCGAAAACTCTGTCATGCAGCTCCGATTTTTCCGATTGGAAAGGGAGTTATCCAGCGCGTCGCTTAAAAAGAAGGACCGCCTAATGTCTCGAATGTCTGCTTTTTCCAGCCCTTTTCTCCTTGGCTTTGATGAAGTCGAGCGTGTGCTTGACCGCGTCGCCAAAGGTGCCAATGAGGGCTACCCTCCGTATAATATTGAAAGACTGGATCCAACCGAGAGCAAATTGCTCGAAGGAAATGGCGGCAGTGGCGATGTGTTGCGCATTACCCTTGCCGTGGCCGGCTTCACTCGCGATCAGCTGGATGTGACACTGGAAGAAAGCCAGCTTGTCATTCGCGGTCGTCAGGTGGATGACCAGAGCCGCCAGTATCTTCACCGTGGTATCGCTGCCAGACAGTTCCAGCGCTCTTTCGTGCTGGCTGAAGGCATAGAAATTCTTGGCGCCGAACTGAAAGATGGCTTGTTGTCCATCGATCTGGCTCGGCCGGAACCTGAGAAAGTCGTCCGCAAGATTGCAATTGACGTGAAAGAATAAGCATGTGTTCCACCCGGCCTGAAGGGCTGTCCTATCCTCCCGATGCAGGACAACTCTTTGGCCCAACATGAAGGTAGATGCCATGAATGAGGAAGAAATGTTCGAAGACGAGCTGGACGATGGTCTGGAATCCATCATGCTGGAACGTCGTATGGCCTATGTACGTCAGGTGAGCATGGAAGAAGTCATGGATATGTTTCCGGAAGCCCCGGAAATTCCGCAAAATCAGCAACTCTGGGCCCTGCTTGACGTTCAGGGACAGCCCATTGCTTTGGCCGGGTCTGAATCCGCAGTCAAACTGAGCGCCATGCGCCATGATATTGAAACGGTGAGCCTGCACTGAGCAGCCTTTACCGGCACAAACAATCAACAGCGGTCTGAATGATTTTCAGACCGCACCGTATTCAGGCCCCGTTTCGGGGCCTTTTTCATTCCGTTACAACAGTCCCCAGAGACATCCCAGCCCGCCGGTCACTCCAAGGCAAAGCATGATCGACCATTTGCGCACATGCAGAAGATATCCAGCCAGAAGCGCCAAAACGAATAGAACCGGATTAAAACTGGTCCACTCAGGCAGGAAGATCACCAGCCAACCGGCTTTTTCTTTCGCGACGCTTTCAAACAGCACGTGAAGCCCGAACCAGACCGAAAGATTGAGAATGACGCCCACAACTGCGGCAGTAATCGCACGCAAGGCTTCTCTCAAGCGAGGGCGTTCGCTGATCCATTCGATATAAGGGGCGCCCGCAAACACCCATAAAAAGCACGGAGCAAAGGTCGCCCACAGGGTTACACCGGCTCCGGCGAGACCGAGCCATAAACTAAGCTCGCCAGTTGACCGCGCGGCAGCGAGAAAGCCGACAAATTCCGTGACCAGAATGAGCGGACCCGGCGTGGTCTCGGCCAGCCCCAGACCATCGAGCATTTCTGTGGCGCTCAGCCAGCCATAATGACTGACGGCATCCTGCGCCATATAGGCGAGCACTGCGTAGGCGCCACCAAAAGTGACCGTTGCCAGCTTTGAGAAAAACAGCCCGATTGTGCCCAAAATAGTCACGGAAGCGAACCAGGCGAGCAGCGTCAGGGGCAATAGCCAAATGCAGAGCCAAATGAAAACGGTCCGCAAGGTGGCTAAATGGGAGAAGGATCGGTTAACACGCGCTTGGGCCTGAGAGGCATAAGTGAAAGGGCCAGCAGGCTCCCCCGCCATCTCCACTTCCCTTTCCAGCCCCAACCGTGCTCCATGCCAGACACCATAGAGGCCCGCGGCAAGAATAATCAGCGGGAATGGTGCTTGGAAAAAGAAGATGCCGATAAAGGACAAGGCTGCGATCAACCAATGCGCCCTCCCGTCCAGCGCCTTTTTGCTAACCCGCAACAAGGCTTCCAACACAATGATCAGCACCGCTGCCTTGATACCCATGAATAGGGAAGCTGCCAAGGGGGCCTGACCAAACAGCGCATAGGCACCTGCCAACAACAGCACGACCAATGCACCGGGAAGCACGAAAGCAAGGCCGGCAATGAGGCCACCCAACGTCCCATGCAGCCGCCATCCCGCATAGGTCGCCAATTGCATGGCCTCCGGGCCGGGCAACATCATGCAAAAAGACAGGGCATTCAGGAATTGTCGCTCCGAAAGCCAGCGCTTTTCATCGACGATCATGCGATGCATGAGAGCAATCTGGGCGGCAGGCCCTCCAAAAGAGAGAATACCAATGCGCCACCAGACGGCAGAGGCCTCTCCCAGCGTAGGCGTGTCTGCGCTATCGACGCCCGTTTGCAGCGCCGCCTCATGCTTAGTCTTTTCCATACCCAGCCTTTTCAGCTCCCATTTCCCCAACCAACCATTGGTAAAGGGAAACAAGAGCCAGAACTCAGCTTTATTGCTTGCCAATTTTGACAAGCGAATAACAGGGTGACAGAAAATTCAAAAGATGGACAGATTTATCGGTGTCAGCGCAATGCGCCAACCTGCATCAGGCAGCATCCGATTCTGGCAGATGACACAGAACGGCCCTGATGGCGTCTCCATCGGTTGCCGCACGCAATTTATTGAGCGTGTCTTCATTGCGCAGAACGCGCGCAATACGCGCCAAGGCCTTGAGATGATCCGCCCCGGCCCCTTCAGGTGCCAAAAGCAGAAAGACGATATCAACGGGTTGATCATCCATGGCGTCAAAATTCACTGACTTATCCAGCAGGGCAAAAATGCCATAAATCTTTTCCAGCTCAGGCAATTTGCCATGAGGAATGGCCACGCCCTGACCGACGCCGGTCGAGCCGAGCCTCTCGCGCTGGAGAAGTTTTTCAAAAATCTGACGTTGCGGTAATCCGGTCAGCTTTGCCGCGCGCTCCGACAGCTCCTGAATTACCTGCTTTTTGCTACTTGCCTTAAGCAGAGGTACGATCGCTTCAGGAGCGAGTAGATCGTTCAGTTCCATGAAACTCTCATGTGTCAGGTATCGTGCTTTCAGGTCCGATGAAAACAGGATACCCCGGTTTCTTGAAATGATCAAAGCCTTCAGGTGGTCGGACCTGAAGGCCATTTGATCTTGAGCGAACACCAACGGCTTTGAGCCTAGTTGGCTAAAGCGCACCCCAATCAACCAGATTGTCCAATCGGGCGGGGCGCGCCTCTATGTTTTTAAATGGTCAAAGACCATCGTCCGTTACGATATTCCTTTGCGCTTACTTCTCAGCAAGGGACGGGCTCACCCATCCGATGTGGCCATCGGTGCGCTTATACACCACGTTGATAGCATCATCGCCGGCGTTCCGAAAGACCACAACGGGATCCCCGGTCAAATCGAGAGCGACAACAGCGTCACCGACCGTCATGGTACGGATGGGCTTGCTGGTGCTTTCAGCGATAACAACCGGCGTGAAATCATCGGGCACTTCATCCTGAGCCGCAGGATTCTGTAGCACACCGTAAGCGACCTCGATTCCCTCAGGGCTTTCGTGATGATCATTGCGATGGCTTTTCAGACGTCTTTTATAACGGCGCAGTCGCTTGTCGATATGCTCGACAGCATTGTCAAAGCTCTTCTGAGCGTCAACGTCCGAACCGCTTGCCTGCATCACCATCCCGGTATCGAGATGAATCACAAGATCACTCTTGAAGCCGATGCCTTCCTTTTCCAAAGTCATCTGACCACCAAAGCCACCGTCGAAATATTTCTCGACTGCTTCAGCAACCCGATCCTCTGCATAGGCGCGAAGTGAATCGCCAACATCAACTTGTTTGCCTGATACTCGAAGCGTCATGGAACCCCCTATCAATTATGGGCCTATAGAATGACCGACTTTTAGTCTTTCTCTCTTAACGACGTTCGCAAATGTGGCCTGAAGGTTTGGCCGGAATTTGCGGGCGTCATCAACATATCGAAAGCCCGGTCGGCCATACGCATGGAAACACACCACGGACCGCATTGACATCTGTACGGGCCGCGCACAAATAGGCGGTAAGTTCGCAAATGTCAATGTTATGGAAAAGTCTCTCATGCATGCTTTTAGTCTGCCAAAATAAATGGGGTTTGACCAGCAGACTTGACAATCTTGGCGATTAAACACGCATCTTTACGTATTTATCCACTGACCTTGAGAAAGTGAAATTAACAAACATCTACCAACTCATGCATTTCGCAAAATTTCTTAAATCAAAACTAAATTGATATATTATTACAATTTCGTTATTTTAGAACATTTTCAGAAGCGCGGTATATCCTCTTCTGCCCAAGACTTGTTCAACCACCATTTCGAGAGATGATCTGACGGGCAAACCGGGGCAAACATCTTTTCATCAGGAAGGTTATACCCGCTAATTTATAGGCATATTGCCCAAGCTGGCACCATTTGCACCATCCCACCAGGAAGCCAATGATTTGATGGAATCGCGGCTGCAAGTATGCTGATGCCGTGTCTGGATGCCCTGTAGCGCGCCTAGCCTCGTGCGGCTTTCTTCTCACGCCGTCGCTGCACCGAGGACGGAATATGCATGGCTTCACGATATTTCGCCACTGTGCGACGAGCGATATCGATGCCGGATTCACGCAGAAGCTTCACCAAGGCATCATCAGACAGAATACTATCGGCGGCTTCCCCATCAATCGCTTGCCGGATACGATGCTTGACCGCTTCAGCAGAGTGACTATCACCGCCCGACGTTGCCGAAATGGCTGAGGTGAAGAAATATTTCATCTCGAAGGTGCCACGGTTGGTGGCGATATATTTGTTCGAGGTGACACGGCTGACCGTGCTCTCATGCATCTGGATCGCATCGGCGATGGTGCGCAGATTGAGCGGCTTCAGGTGTGTTACGCCATAAGCAAAGAAGGCATCCTGTTGCTTCACGATTTCCGTCGCCACCTTGAGAATGGTCTGTGCGCGCTGGTCTAGGCTCTTGACCAACCAGTTGGCGCTTTGCAGGCAATCGATGAGAAACTCTTTTTCTTTCTTGCCCGCAGCCGTCTCGTTGATTTGTGCATAATAAGTGCGATTGACCAGCACGCGGGGCAGGGTTTCGCTGTTCAGCTCAAGCCGCCAACCACCGTCTGATGCCTGCCGCACAAAAACATCGGGCACGACCGGCTGCACGGTCAAATGGCCGAAAGCGCTACCGGGGCGCGGATTGAGCGCCTTGATCTCGGAGATCATATCGGAGAGGTCTTCCTCATCCACTGCGCACAGTTTGCGCAGGGCAACGAAGTCCCGTTTGGCAAGTAGTTCGAGATTATCCAGAAGCACCGCAATGGCCGGGTCATAGCGGTTGAGATCCTTGAACTGGATTGCAAGACATTCGGACAGGGAACGGGCAAACACGCCGGATGGTTCGAAGGATTGCAGAATATCGAGCACCCCAGCCACTTCTGCTTCATCCACACCAAGGCGATTGGCGACCATGGCCAGATCCGTTTGCAGATAACCGAATTCGTCCAGTTCATTGATGAGGAATTGGCCGATGATCCGTTTGCGTTCATCGGCAATGGCTGTCATCAACTGTTGTTCGAGATGATCGGCAAGAGAAATCTCGCCAGCCAGCACGGTTTCAAGGTCGTAATCAGGGTTGCCGCCCCCATCGCGCATGGGCGCGGACATCCAGGGATCATTCAGGCTTGGCCCAGCTTGCTCCTGTGGACCACTATCATCGGGAAAAACATTATCAAGACGGGCATCCAGATCATTGGATATGGCATCCATCTGCTCCGGGCTCTCCCCGGAGAACTGATCGGACAGGTCCGGATCGGGAGCAGAATCGCCCGCTCCTTCGCTATTGGTTCCGTCAGAGGAGTCCGAATTGGCACTATTGGCCTGATCTGCCCCCTGTGCATCGTTCGTCCCCTGCCCGTTATTATCCGAAGAGCCAGAGTCGCCAGAATAATCATCCGAGACAGATTCCAGCAGAGGATTGCTCTCAAGTTCCTGCTGTACATAAGCAACGAGATCAAGATTGGACATCTGCAACAGTTGGATCGCCTGCATCAATTGCGGCGTCATCACCAGCGATTGGCTCTGGCGCATGTCCAGTCTGGGTGTCAAAGCCATGTAGTCGTCTGTCCTTACCTGTACCCCACCTAACCGTGATTGCTACGGCAGGGTCTCATCCCTGTTACTCAAGTCTGTCAGGATGTCTGGTAGCCTGTTTGTGGCACGCTCTTTTCATCCTGAAACACTGTGCCACGCGGTATCGACGCGGGTCGGGTGCCATCAAACGCCTTGCGCATAGTACCAATTAACAACACACATATTGTGAGTTGGTACAAATCTTGCTTGTTAAATATAGCAGGATTACACCCTTTTACACAATTCAAATCTGCTAATTGATAGAATATCTAATTTTATCAAAAGCTTATCCTCTGATTATTGTGCTCGGGAAGGTTAAAACCAGTGTCCCTATTGCCTTGCTTGTGGCCATTGAACAATTATTGGGCAATTTTTTAAAACTTCAAGCCTCAATTCACGGCTCCGCCTTTTTGCGGATTGTTTTCCCGTCTTCTCACCAGCCCAATGTGGCTTACATGGAGAAGCTCTCCCCCAAATACAAGCGCCGAACATCGGGATCAGCGATGATTTCATCGGGCGTGCCATTGGTCAACACATTGCCCGAATGAATGATATAGGCCCGGTCGATCAGGCTCAGCGTTTCACGCACATTATGGTCGGTGATGAGAACACCAATTCCGCGCGCAGTCAAATGACGCACCAGTTGCTGAATATCCCCCACCGCAATGGGGTCGACACCGGCGAAGGGCTCGTCAAGCAGCATGAAGGAAGGGCGGGACGCAAGGGCGCGGGCAATTTCGAGACGGCGACGTTCCCCGCCGGAAAGTGCAATGGCCATGGACTTGCGCAGATGCGTGATTGAGAACTCTTCCAGCAGCTCGTTCAGCTGTTCCTTACGCTTCTTGCGCTTTGGCTCAACCAGTTCCAGCACGGCCATGATATTCTCTTCCACATTCAGGCCGCGAAAAATCGAGGCTTCCTGGGGCAGATACCCAATGCCCAAACGGGCACGGCGATACATGGGCAGCTTCGTGATATCAAAGCCGTCTAGGGAAATGTAGCCTTTATCTGGACGCACAAGTCCCGTGATCATATAGAAGATGGTCGTCTTACCAGCGCCGTTTGGCCCCAAAAGCCCAACCGCTTCACCGCGTTTGACAGCGAGAGACGCCGAGGTGACGACCGTGCGGCGCTTGTAGCTCTTGCCGATGTCATGCACGACCATCCAGCCCAAACCATCCTGTTCGAGCGGATCGAACGGGGTTTGCTGATTTTCCGTCTCATCAAGAGATGAAAGATGATCACTTTCCTGCATTGGCAGATGCGCACCTGACTCTGGATTGCCGCTTGAAGGCAATCTTCTGATTATTGTCTCACCCCTGCCAACCCATAGTGGCCGCGATGGTTTTGCTGCTCATTTTCTCCGAACAGCAAGACAATGCCGTTGGATTGCTCATAAATGCAATTGCCCTGCTTGTCGAGGGGCTTTGCCCCGCTCGCCTAGTTTTTAGGGTTGCGGTTTGGGATAAACAGGCCCTGCACACGGCCAGAATTGCCATTCTGACCACCAGACGATTTGGCAGCAGCCAGACGCGCCGCGCCGGAGCGCATGTTGATGGTCAATTTGGAGCCACGCAAGACATTCTTGCCCTGGGTCAAAACGACATTACCGCTCAGAACAATCACTTCTTTTGCCATGTCGACAGAGGCCGTTGAGCCGGTTGCCTTCTGGTCTTTCTGGCTCACGGTCACTCCGCCATGGGCCTCAAGCCGCGTGATGGATTGCGCAGTGCCTGCACCGCCTCCCGAATAGTGGATCGTCAGGGTGGAGGTGAGCAGGTTTGTCTCACCCTGACGCGCTCTAACGCTACCCTTGAAAATTGCAACTTTTTTGTTGTCGAAGATATCAAGCTGATCAGCTTCGATCTCGATTGGCGCATCCGGGTCTGTGCGCAGACCGGACGCCACATCAGCCATGCTCTGGGCCATGACGGGGTGAGATGCTATCAGCCCGCCAGCAAAAAAGAGGCCCCCAGCCAGCAGCAGCGCCAGAGTAAGGCAAGAAAGCCTACGGGCTGGATTCCTGGTTGCCAGTGCGGTCAAACGACAAAGAGAAACAATCAGGGTCATTGGGGAGCCCCCTCTTCCTGCGCAGCCCCTTGTTGACGGGGCTCGGTTTGGTCTTGAGCCTTGGTTGGCGATTTGTTGAGGAGAGCCGCGTCGACATAGAGGCGCACACTACCGGTAAACCGGAACTGCTCGCCATTGTCGATGGCTTCAAGCCGGTCGGCCGATAGACGGATGTCGCTGGACGCGATATTCACCGGGCTGAGGGTTTGCATATATCCCTTTGGCATATCAACGGCCACCTTTTCGGTATGCAGTTTGTAACCCAGAGAGGAGTCGACCTGCACGTCTCCATCCAGTCCAAGCGTCTCATTATTCTGGTCAAATACGCCGGTTTTGGAGTCAATCGTTACCCATTCCTGCTTTTCATCTGTAATGCGTGCCTTGACGGTTTCAAGGTTGATCACATTGGGTGTTTCCACCTTCTGGGTAGCCCGATCGGCAGCCACTTCATAGGCGCGCCCATCGGTATAGCCGTTCAGGTTCGGATTCTGCATGACCAGTTCGTCCTGCTTCAGGCTTTCGTCATCCTCGAACTGAACCACCTCGGTCGTTTTCTCGGGATTATGCTTGCTCACCCAGCCGACAAAACCAGCAATGATGCCCAAGGCGATCACCGGCAGGCTCCATTTGAGAATGAAGACACGTCTTGAATGGCGTTTGGCCCGGCGGAAGGCCTTCATCTGATCTTCAGAGGAAATGATGCGAGCGCTATCCAGCGCGCTGCCCCGACGGTTTCCGCCTAGATCCGGCCCCCTTGGGCTCCCCACTGGATGTCCCTGTGGCTGAGCGGGATCGCCGGATTGCTCTCGTTTAATCCTGTCTTGCATTGCTTCCATCCAATAAAGGCAGGCTTGATGCTTCTGCTTCGCCGCTCGGTTCCGGAGTTTCCTGTTTTTTGCAGGCTTTTCGCTGCATCGGCAAGTCATTTCTACAAAGGAAAGAGGCGAAATTAAGCGTATGGTCTCTTCGGCTTCTTAAAATGACGAAGGGAGCCAGACCGGCGTGACACCGTTGCTCCCTTGGCCAATCGATCAGCTTTTTTCCTCAGCCGAGATCTTGCCCTTAGCTATGGGCAAAGATGTCGGTTTCGTCCCAACCGGCCAAATCCAGCTTGGCGCGGGTTGGCAGGAAATCAAAGCAGGACTGCGCCATTTCCTTGCGTCCCTCACGCGACAGACGTGCGCGGAAGATGCCCATCAGGCCGTGCAGATGCAAAACATCCGTTGCAGCATATTTCTTCTGGGCTTCACTCAGGGTATCGGCCCCCCAATCGGAGCTTTGCTGTTGCTTGGAAATATCGACATCAAGAAACTCGCGGCAGACATCCTTGAGGCCATGGCGGTCTGTGTAGGTACGGGTGAGCTTGGAAGCGATTTTGGTGCAGAAAACCGGTTCCGGCATCACACCGAATGTGTGATAGAGCACGGCAACATCAAAGCGGGCATAGTGGAAAATCTTGGTAATATTGTCATTTCCAAGCAAAGTGCACAGATTGGGCGCTTCTTTCTGCCCCTTGGCAATCTGCACCAGATCGGCACTGCCATCGCCTGGAGACAGCTGCACCAGACACAATCTGTCCCGATGCGGGTGAAGCCCCATCGTCTCGGTATCAATCGCGACTGCAGAAATGTTGTCATAGTGGTTGAGGTTGGGAAGGTCTCCCTGATGCAGTCTGATTGCCATCGATCAAAAATCCTGGATGATTGCGAGGGTCAATGATGCTTGCCCTCCTGTACGGAAATGAAAAGCGACTTCTTACGAATATCTGCCAATGTTTGGAGCAGCATAGAAGGTTCGCCCCAGTGACTCAAGAGTTGCTGTTCATTAAGCACATGCATCGAAGGCTCGCCCCGGCCTTTCTCACACGATCATTCCTGCGTACCGATCAATAGCGCACCGGGCAAATATAGCGCTCAAACACCCAGCCAGCCGGATAACGCCCGCTATGAGGTGCGTCCAGGTAAGGCAAAACATCAACCTGACGCCAGCCCCGTTCCCCGTAGGGCTCCCAAGTGCGGAGCGGTGTATCCGGACCAAGTCGCATGATTTCTGTGCAACGGGTAGAACCGCATGTGCGCAGGGAGAGAAAATTGTCGCCATAGGGGTTAAGCCCGCAGACAACAAAGAGCTCCCCATCATAGCTCTGAGCGGGCGTCGCCAATAGGCCGCCCATAGCCAGAAAACAGGAAAAGAGAGCCAAGGCCAATCTATGCGTTTGTTTATCAACCATCGATGCTGTCTCCGGCTGGGACAATAGAAAAGGAAGCAAAGAAATCTGCCTCCAGCCTATCATCAACGAGCGCCCTCGGGCAGCCCTTCCATGGTACTGCTCCGCAACAGCATCGGCAGGCGCCTCTTAACTTCCACTCGGCAAAGTTCAAAAATTGGGCAAGAGCGAATCGAGCACCAGCGGGTCAGGCAGGGTGGTTTCTGGATTGACCATCTGGAATCCGTCGGAGAAATCCCAGTGCGCCCAGCCCAGACAGTTTTCCTCAGCTCCTGCCCGCACAGCGCGCAGCCAATTGGCCCGGTCATGCGGGTCCACATCAAAAGTCAGGGTGCCAAACTCATTGACGATCACCGGCGTTTGGTGACGACGCGACCAGTCTCCGACCATCGCGAAAGCATCAGAAATCCGCTTTGCATCCCAGCCATCACGGTAGCTGTCGAGCATTGTCTGGGCGGCCTCATCCATGCCAGCTGCCTTGAGTTTTTCTACCTGTTTGAGCACAGCCGGAGACGAGGCATTCCCCGGGAAAGGCATCTGACCGATGATAGCAAGCGAACTCCCCTGCATCCATGTCGCGCCCTGATGGGTAAAATCCATGGGGTCGTAATAATGCACGGCATAGACCAGCCCCTCCCCCTCGAGCGGTTCGGAACCGGCCAGCACTTCCACACGCTGAAAGATCGCCGGACCGATGATCAATTTACGACCCGGGGCTATGGCATTGAGATGTGTTACCAAGGTCTGGGCCTGCTGCCACCATATCGACGCGTCTGCAGCCGGTTCATTAAGAAGCTCGAAATAGACATCGGATCGGGACCAACTCGCTGATCGTTCGGCGATCCGGTTCCATGCTTCGGTAAGCAGGGAAAGCCCGTCTTGCGGCACTGAAACATGAATATGCTGGAACCGCCCTGAGGGATGAATATCGATGCTTACGGCATAGCCCATGCCGCTCAGCCTTAGGACTTCCGCATCAAGAGCGGCCATATAGACTGCCGATTGCTGCTCAGACGCAAAGCGCGCCATGAAATGCTCGCCATTCACCGGCAAACGAATATGGGTAAAGCCCAACATGTGAAGCTGCTTGAGAAGGCTGTCATCGGGTTTGTAGCCGGTGTAGTCAGGATCCCAATTGGGCAGATTGAAGCCACGCGCCAGCTTGGCATCGGCACCGCCAACAGCAAGCGAAGAGACACCCTCGCACGCAGCAAGTCCTATCGGCTGCCCCACCATAATGTCAGATGCGTTTGCCTCCCTCGCTGCAACAAGTCCCAAGAGCGCGAAAGCGGCACTCAAAACGGCCAGCATATGACCGGCAGGATAGGCAAGATGTGCAAGGTGAGCAATCGGCCGGAAGGCTTTTTTTATAGCGAGCATCGACATGAACATGGCCCCTCTTGTGATCGAAAATGCTAGCGGGTTCGGGTCAGCAACAACCAGAGTGCATGCGGATTGGTGGTCAAATAGCGCCAGAACAAGCGGCCCGGTTCCTGATAGATGCGATAGGCCCATTCAAGGCCAACATCCTGCATCCATTGCGGCGCACGGGCATTCTTGCCTGACAGAAAATCAAACAGACCGCCTGAGGTCTTGATCGCACCAACCCCGGTCAATTTTTCAAGATTGCGCGCCACAAAGCGCTGCTCAAGAGGCACTCCCATGCCGATCCATAGAATGTCAGGTTTGGCTTCGTTGATGCGCGCGACCACTTCAGCCTCTTCTTGCGGGGTCACATAGCCGTTGCGGTAACCGACAAACTGCAAATCCGGATAAAGCCGCTGCATAGTCTCAACGGCCAGCTTGATGCCCTCGTCCGTCGCTCCCAAAAAATAGAAGGTCGCCTTTTCCTTTTCCGCCAAACGCGCCGCGTTATGGATGAGATCTGTGGTCGCAACCCGTTCGGGCAAGGGCGTTTTGGACAGAAGGTGCGATGCTTTTACCAAAGGGGTTCCGTCGGCGTGGATAAGATCGGCCTTGAGGAACAAATCCTCGATCTCTTTATCCCGGGCGCAAATGGAAAGAACCTGCCCATTGGCGGAGGTCACATAGAGCGGCCTTTGCTCCTTGCCTCGGCAATCATAGGCAAAATCAAGCATGGTGCGCGCTGCGCCATCGCAGTCTTCCACTGCGATAGGCAAGCCACCAACTGTAATTTGTTGAATCTCTTTCATTCAATACCCCTGAGCCCCACACTCTTTTCATTCAGGGGTCGTAATATCAGAAAATACTTAACTTTGAGTATGATCCACGATGAGGGCAACGCCCGTATCTGCGGACCATTCACACCAGTCATCCATCTCGGACGGGCTAAGTTCACCGCTTTCAAGCACCAACAGGCAGCAATCCACCAGATCAAGCAAATCTTCCAACGCGTTTGGCGTGAGAATTTGTTGGGCTTCAACAATCACGAAGCCATAGGTTTCCCTGCATAAATCAATAAGGCTGGAGAGTTCCTGGGCCAACTGCAGATCAAGTCCTTCAACATCGGTGAACCCCGCCGTACCGATGAATGGAATGAGATCAAAGGCCTCGAAATGCTCCACTTTGGCATTTTGCTGTTGAGAGACTACAGAGCCCCCCATCTGTTGACGCAGCCTTGGCTGTTCCTGAAGCGAGATAACAACCGGACGAAAGCCCTCATCAACGGCAAAGTTGGTGATCATGTCGGTGGTGATATCCAGACCGTTGCCCGGTTGGGTAGAGGTCACCAGCATGCTCGGCTTATCTCCGTCGCCCTTCTCATTGACAAAATCATTAAGCGCTTCAAAGAAATCATTGAGTTCAGAGCCCGACGGCAGATCAGAATTGCCCGAGGAAGCGCCGTGCGGCATTTGAATAACCACAGGCCCTGCTTCCAGATCGGCTTCCTGGTCGGCTTGCATGTCGGCTTCATCTCTCGCGGGGGCTTCCCCCTGCTCATCCAAGCCGCCGTCTTGGCTTTCAGTGCTTTCGGTCTTGCCTTCATCTTCCGGAGCCGCTGCAATAGCGTCTTCGGACCGAGGCCTTGTCACAGAAACCTCTTCAACGTCAGGAGCCTTGAGCGTTTGGACCTCATCTTTCTCCGGAACAGAGGGGTCCTTATCAGAGGGCTCGTCGCCTTCCTTATGCGAGGCTGGCTGCTCTGGCGCATCAGCCCCTTTTGAGGAATCCTTGGCTTTGGCCATTGATCCTGCAGCAAATGCGGCAGCCGCTACTGGCACACCGCTGCTGGTATAGCCGGACTGGCCATATCCGAACCGGGGCGAGGTTGCTGAAGACGCCGGCAAGGGCGCAGCGCCCCCCATCGACCCATGTGTCGCCATGGCCATTCCACCCGCATCCCAACGGTCTGCATCACGCTGTTCAGTGCGAAAGCCTCTATATTCCGGGGCGGCGAAGGCGATCCGGATCAAAGCAATGATGAAGCCGCACAGAAGCCCAAGAATGACAAGCGCCACTCCGACCAGCTTGATGGAAGGCTTGGTGGATTTGATGGGAACCGGAGCTTTGGACACGATGCGCGCTTCGTTGAAATTGAATTGCGCCTGCTCATCGGTCACCTTGTAGCGGGCCAGAAACTGCTCATAGAGATTGCGGTTTGCGGCTGCTTCACGCTCCAGATTATCCAGTTCGACCTTGGCCTTGTTGAGCATAATGGAGCGTTGGCGCAAATCGGCCAACTGGCCTTCCAGCGCCTGCTTCTTGGCCAATGTGGTTTCATAATCCTGCTTGGCGCGCTCCACCAGACGGGCCTGTTCCTGCCTGATCTGGCCTGCGATGATGGTTTGCTGTTCGCGGTTGGCCAGAATGCGTGGATGACGACTGCCCAGGGTCTGGTTCAATTCGGCAGCTTCACGGCGCAGTCGGTTCTGCTCCTGCATAAGCTGGTCAAGATTGGCAAATTCGCCAGCCTGAGAGCCTCTGGCACTACCCGGCACACCATCCTTGCGGGCCTGATCATAGCGCGCCTTGACGTCGGCCAGTTCAGTTGTGACGGTGCCAAGCTGGGAGACCAGCGAGGTCAATTGCTGATTATCCAGCGTGCCTTGAGCACCGGCATCGACGATCCCGTTCTTAGCGCGATAGGCAACGACGGCTTCTTCCGATTTTTTGAGGTTGCTATGCAGAAGGGTCAGACGCCCTGAAAGCCATTGGGCCGCTTCTTCATTGGCGTTGCTGCGATAGTCTTTCTGATCCCGCACGAAGGCTTGAGCCACTCCGTTGGCATATTTGGCAGCACGGGTTTTATCGAGAGATGCTGCGCTGACTTCCACGATGTAGGTCGCACCTTGACGATAGGCGGAGATGTTGCTGCGGAACATGCCGATCAGCGCGGTTTCATTCTGGGCTTTGGCATAGTCAGGATCATCCTTGACCCCGAGTTCCTCAACCACTTTGGCTAGAAAGCCATCGCTTTTCATAATTTGCACATAGCTGGTCAGAGCGGCGGCATCGCCACCAATACCAGAAATTCCAGTGTCGGAATTGGTCACCCTCGGCTGGCGTGGATCAACCAGAATAAGCGCCGTGGAAGAGTATTTCTCGGGCAACATCATGAAGATGGTAAGCCCGGCCAAAACCACCAGAACCGCTATGGAGCAGATAAGAAAAAATTGCTGACGTACGAAGCGCAAGATGGCACGCGGGTGCACCAGCCCGCTCCAGACATCGGAGGACGGTGGATTGTTGTGAAAAATCGAGGAAACGGGCTCATCCTGCTTTTGACGCGCCTTTTTTCCAGCTTTCCTGTCAGCCTTGTTTTCAGCAGAAGAAGCCGCAACTGCATCAGGAGCCTCCGGGTCGACGCCCGGCTGCCAATCCAGATCAGATTTCTTTTTCTTGCGTCCAAACATACGCCAATCCCTGCAACTGAAAACATTTGCAATATAAACCGTCAAGAAGCCAAAAGATGCTTCTATTCGGTTGCCAGTATGCGGCGATCATATTGAGTTTTGGTTAACCATATGCCCAGCTATCCGCAGTTTCACGCAAGAGCCCCCCTAATTTGCTTCGAGAAGATGAGGCAAGAGGACGCATCACCCACTCTTTGCCATTGGCCCCTATCGGGCATAATGCGGGGCGGGGCGATAGACCCGGTCTGCCAGCTTTTTGAGCCATGACAAACGCGGGCGCAGAATGGCTCCGTCGATGACCTCAAGATGTCCTGCACGATTGAGGGTATGCAGCTTTCTCCCCGGCCAGCGATCATTTGGCTCCAGTATACTGAGAGTCTTTTGCTCGTAGTGATCCGGTGACAGGTGAGTAACTTCCACCAGTTGCATGCGCGCGCCATAAGACCTGCTGCAATCCTGCACGGGCCGGCAGAGCCTGCCATCGATATGAACAAAATTGCCCGCCGGCCGCGCCGTTGCCTTATCGATCAGCACCGGATTTTGCGCGTGCGGAAACCATGGGCCGAACAGCTCATCGGCATGGAAGATAGACAGGCAATCGGAATAGCCCCCGCCCCCATCTCTTGTCACGCAAAAGAGCCACCAACGCCCGTCATGTTGAGTGATGGTCACGTCAGCGGCATCAATGTCGGTGAGGATGGTCTTGAATGGCTGCCAGCCAACGGGAAAGCTGTCAGTTCGGTAGAAAGTCACCTTGCCGTCTGCCGAGGTTTCCGGGATCATATAAAGCTCTCCCTCATGCTCGATCAGGAAGGGGTAGGAGAGATGAAAAGGCTCTTTCAGACAAGGCCGCGCAGGGCCTTTCGGCCCGTTCTCGTCCATCTCGACCACCGACAAAATCCCCTTCTGGGTGCGGGGATCGAGATCTTCGAAAAAGAGATAATGCGCCCCGTCCTTTTCCCAAGGCACCGGATCGGCGTAGAAGTGATTGTCCACGTCATCGAGCACGCGCCATGGTTCACCATCAAGGGATTGACGGCTCCAGACATCGGCCTCAGACACCCAACGCCAGCCAATGCGCCAATGGCTTGGCAGAAACAGACGATAGTATATCTGCTTGAGGTTCGCCTTGATGCCGTTTTTCACGGTCTGTTTGGAGAGCTGTCCGGCAGAAGGCCATTCGGCCTTTTTTGTGCAAAGCGGTTGGACCCATCGGTCGGGATTTTGCACCCACGCCATCAGCAGCGTAATCACTCTGGCATATGTTTGTTCCATGGAGCCGGAGACGCCTTTTGCCAATTCGCCCGAAGGGTCTGCGGTGGCGACAAGGGTGCCCTCCTCATCGATGAAGGCAATCTGCGGTATGCCTGAAGCCATGATCGAGGTGATGAGCGCAGCTTCAGCGGGAAACCCGTTGAACAGCAGTGTTAGCCGCTTTTTGCCTTGAGGGGCCGAGCCATCGCCCACCAGATCGATCACCAGATCAATCTCGTCAGACGAGTTCAATGCGGGCGCCTTTTCCTCTAATGCCTCAGGCGTCATCGGGGATGCCAAATAGGTCTTTCCCCCAAACAGCGAATGAGCTTCAGAGCGGAGCAACTTCTCTACATGAGCCGGATGCGGCGAAGCAGACGAACGGGAGGAAAAGACCTGTGCCTGCACATTTGCTGACAAGCGTTCGACAAGCCGACCATGCCACATACGGCAATGGGACGGGTCGAAATGGAGGCAATATCTCATAGACCCCGAGCTCCCTTCAAAAAGCGATATTAAAATGATGTTCTAGATCAGCCGCGACCGGTGACGCTGCAAACCAATTGTTCGTAGCGGCCAATCATTGCGGACATGGAATAAAGAGATTTGAGCGCGCGACCAGACTCGGTCAATTGCTCAGACAAGGTCTTGTCGCGCAAAAGCCTGCGGATTGGGTCTGCATAGCTTTCAGGGTGATCGCTATCGGCAAACAGAGCACACGGGCCGAGATCGGTTTTCATGACTTCCCGCAAGACGGGCAGATCATTGCAAACCACCGGCAGGCCGGTCTGGGCCGCTTCCACGGCAGCAAGACCGAAGGTCTCCGCCTCTGTCGGGAACAGGAATATATCCATGGCTGCCAACAGGTCGCCAACTGCGGAGGACTCCATTTCGCCGGTAAAGTGGGTGCGGTCTTCCACGCCCAGAGCCTTGGCCACAGAGCGCAGGCGCATTTCATCAGGGCCTTGCCCACCTAGCACAAGATGCCAGCATTCATTGAAGGTGAGCGCCTCGATGGCCACCTCCAGCCGTTTGAGCTTGTTAAGGCGCGCGATGGACCCCAACAGGATGACGTCATCGGGCAGACCAAAGCGGGCACGGGCCTCTGCCTTGCCGAGCCTTGAGCTCTTGTCCTTGAAACCATGGGGCACATGAGTGATGCGACGCGTATAGGCGGGCGGAAAGTCCGCATATTCACCTGCCGTATCCACCGAGTTGACCGTCACCACATCATAGAGTCCGATTTTGCCCCAGATCTTGTCGATGCGCCGGATCGTGTCGTTCATCGTTGCCTGCGCAGAGACCTGATTGGCGATCACATGACGCACACCGGCAAGACGCGCAGCCGGAGCGCCAAACAGGTTGCCATAATGCTGAAAGGTCAACACCACGTCCGGTTTGAGCGCCCGGATCTGGAAAATCAGCTTGATGAAGAAGAGCAGGATCGCAAAGGGGCTGCGCGGACGCTTTTCAACGGTGAAGCTGGTATGGGGCGCATGGTCGAAGGCATCGGTCTTGCGATAGAAAAACAGATGCTGAATATCATAGCCCTTGGGGGCCAGCCCCTCACCAAGCAGGCGCGATATTTCCTGCGCACCGGCATTCTCGGCCTGTGTCTGAATGAAAAGCAGACGCAAGGGGCGCTCTGCCTCCGCAACATCTTGTGCGGCATCGGCAATTGATGCTTCTGAAATGTCAGGCTCAGCTTGGTCCAGATTGCTCAAGAGATCACCTCAATGATAATCAATCAGTTGGTTGTGCTTTTGCCGCCCCCGATGGTGCTTCATCGGTGCTTTCAGCCACAAACCGCAGGATCGAAGGATCCATACCGGTGAGGCGACGGCAGAAATAGTTTGTCAGCAGTGCCATGCCGATCATGACGGCGCCGGACACGGCTGCGGCACCAAGAATGCCGAAATGCGGGATAATGACAAAAAATCCGATCACACGCAGGGCAAGCGATGATGTGACGATGGTCACATAGCGCCCTTCATGGCCGGTCAACATGAGAAATGCGGGGGCCGCTCCATTGGCGGCCGTCAAACCTGTGCCAGTGGCAAGCAGCAGGAACACCCAGTAATAATCAGCGTAAGTGCGTCCAAAAATCATCAGCATATAGTCGCCACCGATGACCACAGCGGTCAGCCCAACCACGACAATCATCAAACTCATGCCCGCCATCATATTGAGCGCATGCTTCAACTCGGCGGTCTGGCGCGCAAAATAGAGACCCGGTACGCGACGGGTGCCGAAGGTATTGAGGCCACTGGTCGCCAAGCCGAACGCATTGGCGAGACGGGCGGCGACGAAATAGGCACCGGCAGAAACCGGATCGAGCAGCAGGCCGATCAGGAACACGTCCAGATGCTGGTTCGAGGCTTCCATGATGGAAGCAAGCCAAAGACGCACCGATCGCGGCGTCCATTGGCGTACATCATAGCCGGGGGTTACCTCGCCGATCTGCTTTTTGATACGCACAGCAACCACATAGGCCTGCGTGGCGATAACAAAGGCCAGCCCGAGAGCAAAAACAGCCAGAATTTCCGTGCTGGTGACCGAATGGCCGACAAAGAGGCTGATGCTCAGGAAAAGGACGGCAAAGGCCCGCCATGTGAATTCATAATGTCCGTCGGCCAGTTTGATGCTGACGACAGCTCGCGTCACATGGGAGCTATAAAGCGCAAAGCAGTTGCCCGCCAGAAAGGCCATGGAGAAGATGGCTGTCCAGTTGCTGCCCTGGATGGTTTCACGGAAGAAAGGCAGATCCATGGAATAGACGATCCAGAAGCCCAGACAGACGATCAGAACGCCGGCCGAGCTGACCATCCAGCCATAACGCACGGCACCCAAGGCCAATCCGGGGCGATCGGATGCCAGATACTCATTCCAGGAACGGACGACCTGCATTTCCTGTCCGGATGCCGCCACGATGGCCAAAATGGACAGAACCGAAAAGAGAATGGAAAAGCGCCCGAATTCAACGGCTCCGGCAGCGTGCGCCGCCAGCGAGAAGAGCGCAAAGGAGATGACAGCGCTGCCAGCTTTGAGCACCATCGTTCCAAACAGACCCCGCGCATCTCCACTACCGATCAACCGCCGTATCTTGGCCATGGCCCCTGTCGAGGCCACTTGTGTCGCTTCTGTCATATATTGCTTACCTGTATGCTTCCCAGACAGCCAAAGATGATCGACGCACCAATGCACATCGCCTGCTCGATACCGTTGACCCCACCCGTCCTAGACAACCAAAACTAGAGGATCTTCAAAAATATTCGGTTACGACACATGATTAATGAATGATTAATCCGGCAACTCTCACTTTTCGCTTAAGACCCTGCTTACCGTGCTGACAGGGGGCTAGCGGCCGGTCCAGCCATAGACGACCAGCCCGACCAGCTCCTTGATCAACAAGTCCGCTCGCTCGATCTTGCCGCCGGGATACCAGCTGAAGGGCTTACTGGAGAGGTTGGTGCGATGATCCACCGGATAGGGCATCAGGTCTGTCCAACCCGCACGTTCAAAACTGCGCATGGAACGGGCCATATGGAAGGCGCTGGTTATCAGTAGCCAATGCTTTGATATATCATCGCCAACCAGACGGGCGGAGAATGTGGCATTTTCAGCGGTATTGCGCGATTTGGTCTCTATCTGAATGCGGCTGGCTTCAACGCCCATCCCGACCAGCAGATCGCGGGTCATTTCCGCTTCACTGGCACCCCTGTTACCAAGCACGACATCAAGAGGCGACGCGTTGCCCCCTGATATGAAGATCGGAATATCGGGCAGCAAGCGGGCGAGACGGGCAGCTTCGGTGATCCGTTCCCCGGCATGGTTGAGTTCAGGCTGCTTCCATTTTTCGGAATGGCCGGTCACGATGCTGCCACCCAGCACGAGGATGCCATCGATCGGCTTGCCCTTGGTCAGATCGGGGTTTGTTGGATAAGTGGTCTCCAACTTGGCCAGCGCCATGTCCGTTAACGGGGACAGCACAAGGACGAGAATGAGCAAGGTTATCGTCAGCCCACATTTGGCAGGCACCACCGCGCCCGCAAACAGCATGGCCAGACTGAAAAGCAGCCCAAGCAAAAGCCAGCTCTCGACCAGCAACAGCAACCCGACAATCTTGGAAAGGACAAAGAAGACCGTACCCATCACCGCTTACCATCCATGAGGTTCACCATTCCATTTAAAGAAGCTGCCATTATCCTTGAGCGTTGCCTTATCGATGGTTTCGGCAATGCCTCTGGCGCTCTCTTTGGGCGAGATGTCGGCATGCGCTCCCCCCATGTCGGTTTGCACCCAACCCGGATGCAGCAGAATACAAATGAGGCCGTCGGCTGCCACTTCCTGCGCCAGAATAGACATGACCTTGTTGACCGCAGCCTTGGAGGAGCGGTAGGCATATTGTCCGGTTCCCTTATGGCAAATGGCTCCCATCTGGCTGGAGATGGTGGCAATCTTGGCGCCTTCAGCGGCGTTGAGATGGGGCAAAAATGCTTCGGTGACCCTCAAGGGGGCCATGGCATTGACAGCAAAAGTTTCGGCCCATGCATCATAATCCATATCGCTGCGCGATTGGTGCTTGGACCCCTTGATGCCAGCATTGTTGATCAGCAAATCGATAGGCAGATCCTTGAGATCTTCAGCCAGCGCATCAACCGAAGCCTGATCCACCACGTCAAGCGTATGAAGCGTGATGCGTCCCAGATGGCTTGTTACAAGTTCGCGCAGGGCATCTGCCTTCTCCGGCTGGCGACAGCAGGCATGGACGTGCCAATCGCCCTTTTCCAGATAGGCCGTCACCAAAGCAAGACCAACACCGCGGTTGGCTCCGGTTATGATGCAATGCTTCATTCATTCGTCTCCTGATACTTGCTTGCCAGCCCACATGGCCCGCACACCCTTTCCGGCAGAAGGATAGTCCCAAGGGTAATCCCCTGCTCCTCTTTCAATGGTTACACAAAAAGGAGGTAATATGACAGAGACCACATATTCGGTGCCTTTCCGGCAGGAAGGCAGCAGCAAAGGGTGGTATCTTCAACATATATTGTACGATTCAGACATTATAGATCATATAAAGAATTCTTTATATCATTATTGCTTTGCCGCGCCATGCAGGGTATAGCTGTGGCAACATCGAGCGGATCATGAAACCAATTCTGATTTTTCGCCGTAAGAAATGACACGATTGAATAGGGAGCAGGCATCATGACCCGGCTCCGGAGTTTGAGGAACCACTATGGCTGATTATGTCGTCAAAGATCTGTCCCTGGCTGATTGGGGACGCAAGGAAATAACCATTGCCGAAACCGAAATGCCCGGCCTGATGCAGACCCGCGCCGAATATGGCCCCTCCCAGCCGCTCAAGGGCGCTCGCATCACCGGTTCCCTGCATATGACCATTCAGACGGCTGTTCTGATTGAAACGCTGACGGCTCTGGGCGCCGAAGTGCGCTGGGCAACCTGCAATATCTTTTCGACCCAGGATCATGCCGCTGCGGCCATTGCAGCGACCGGCGTTCCTGTTTACGCTATCAAAGGTGAGAGCCTTGAAGAATACTGGGCCTATGTCGACCGTATTTTCGATTGGCCCGATGGCGAAGGTCCGAACCTCATTCTGGACGATGGTGGCGACGCCACCATGTATGTGCTGCTGGGTGCCAAGGTTGATGCAGGCGAAGAGATCATTCCAAATCCTGAAAATGAAGAAGAGGAAGTGGTCAAGGCCCAGATCCTGAAACGCGCTAAAGAAACACCGGGCTGGTTCACCAAAATCCGCGACGGCATCCTCGGGGTTTCCGAAGAAACCACCACAGGCGTGCATCGTCTTTATCATCTGGCAAAAGCGGGTGATCTGCCTTTCCCGGCAATCAACGTCAATGACTCGGTCACCAAATCCAAATTCGACAACCTCTATGGCTGCCGTGAATCTCTTGTTGATGGTATCAAGCGTGCAACCGACGTGATGATCTCGGGCAAGGTTGCCGTGGTTGCCGGCTTCGGCGATGTTGGCAAGGGCTCTGCCGAATCTCTGCGCTCTCAGGGTGCGCGCGTTCTCGTTACAGAAATCGACCCGATTTGTGCCCTTCAGGCTTCCATGCAGGGCTATGAAGTGGTCACCATGGAAGAAGCCGCCCCCAAGGGCGATATCTTCGTGACCACGACCGGCAACAAAGATGTCATCACCCATGATCACATGCGGGCAATGAAAGATCGTGCGATCGTTTCCAACATTGGCCATTTCGACAGCGAGATCCAGATCGGAGCGCTGCGGAACTATAAATGGCACAATGTGAAGCCGCAGGTCGATGAAGTGGAGTTCCCCGATGGCAAGCGTATCATCGTGCTGGCGGAAGGCCGCCTCGTGAACCTTGGTTGCGCCACCGGCCATCCATCGTTCGTGATGAGCGCCAGCTTCACCAACCAGACCCTTGCCCAGATCGAATTGTTCACGAACCATGACAGCTATGGCAAGGATGTTTACGTGCTTCCAAAGGCCCTCGATGAGAAGGTCGCCATGCTGCATTTGGAGAAACTGGGCGTCAAACTGACCAAGCTCAACAAGGAGCAGGCAGACTATATTGGCGTACCTGTGGAAGGACCGTTCAAACCGGACCATTACCGCTATTAAGAGTTTCCTTAATCTTTTGTTAAGGAATGGCGGAAAACCAACAGGTTAACCCATCTGCTCGGTTAACGAGCCATCAGGCACCCTTTTCCCAATGTGAAGAGGGTGCTTTTTTTTGGCCATTTTTACACGAGGACTCTTCTGCCCGAGTCGCGGAAAGGTTAATGTAAAGTGATTCGATTTGGAACGGAGGAGGCCCCGAACCAAATCTCTTAGTGGCGTGTATCTTAGCAGTATCCAATGCGTTGGGCCTGAGGCTTCTCCCCTGTTTGCACCATTCAGGGGCCAATGGAGGAGTCTGAGTCTTTTACGGATTCTGTCCGTAGCTGGCGAGAAAAAGACAGCCAAACACGTTAGGCTGAGAATAAAGAACCGGTCATGGTGTGTTGGGCACCGCAAATGACCAATTGGGCAGATAGACTGGCTTTTGGCCGGTCCCGGATATGGACTCTCGAAAAGAAGGGTCTGTTCGGAAATTTTAAAAAATGAATGACCGTTGAGCGGTCTTTCGAAGCGGCGGAAAGGACGAGCAAGATGCCGAAAAACGGCCTGTTCGGAGAAATAATAAAAACCCATCGTCTCGGTAGATCCAAGGCCAGTCCTTATTCATCCAAGGGCCTTTCATCGCGGGACGCATCCTCTTCCCCTTCGTTCCGCTTTTTTCTAACCCTGGTGGCTATTTCCAGCCTTTTCCCTGCCGCAGCTTTGGCGCAGGCCGAGGAGGCAGCCGCCCCTCTGTCTGATGCTGCCCAACAGAAGCTGGTGGCCGGAGAGTTGTTGCCGTCCATCCCTGCCCTTGTTGAACGCCCCACCTCTTCGCTCACGGAATCCTTTGGCGGCAACCCACTGCAATGGGAAATGCTCGGCCTTGCACTTATCTGCGCCCTCACAATCTTTGTGCTGATAGCCGGATGGGCGGTCATGCGCGAACGGCGGCGCAGTCGCGAACGCCTGATCAATGCCATGGAAGCGATCCAGACTTTGCAGACCAAGCTGGACCGTTCGGAAAGCCTTCTGGATGCCACCGATCAGTTAATGATCATCTGGAATGGCAATCACGAGCAGCCTGTAGTCATCGGCAATCTGGTCAGCAATGATCATCTGCTGCCCGTGGGCAATGCCATTCTCGCCTTTGGCAATTGGCTACAGATCGACAGTGTACAGGACATTGAGACGTCCATTGCCAAGCTGCGTGCAACGGGGCAGCGCTTTGTCCAGTCGGCCCAGACGCTGAATGGCAACCTTGTCGAATTCCGAGGTCGCACCTCTGGTGGACGGGCGCTGGTGCAACTGCGCGTTCTGGAAGGCGATGAACATGACCGCGTTCGGCTTGAACATGAAGTGTCTCGCCATCGCAAGGAACTGGGCCGAATGAGCACCCTGCTCAACTCCATGCCGATGCCTGTCTGGTCTCGCGATGAAGACGGTCAGTTGACCTGGGCCAATGATGCCTATGTAAAGGCGGTTGATGGCGGTGATCTCGAAGCCGTTCTGGAAGACCAGTCAGAACTGCTCGACCAGCGCGGACGGGAAGCTGTTTTGCAGATCCACGAACGCCGCAGCGAGGCTGGTGGCGACAAAGATCTGGCCATCAAACGCCTGCCAATTATCGCTGAAGGCAAGCGCAAGATCTTCGATGTAACCGATATTTACTTGCATCCGGGCTCTGTTGGCATCGCAACGGATGTATCCGATCTGGAATCTGCCGAAAAGGCGCTTGATCGCATGCATCTGTTCTATGCCAATACGTTGGATCAACTGACCACCCCGGTGGCCATTTTTGATTCATCCCAGCAATTGCAATTCTACAACGCCGCTTACAGCAGCCAGTTCAATCTGGACCCGGCATTCCTTGACAGCAATCCCGACGAGAATGCCATTCTGGAAAAACTGCGCATCAATCGCAGCCTGCCCGAGCAGGCCAATTTCCATGAATGGAAGAAGAAATTCCTCTCGTCCTATCGCGATGTGGAAGCCCATGAGCATTGGTGGCATCTGCCAGATGGCCAGTCCCTGCGCGTCATTGCTGCGCCCAATCCGGATGCGGGTGTCATCTATATCTTTGAGAATGTCACCGAACGGCTGGATCTGGAAAAGCGCTACAATGCCCTTATCCGTATGCAGAGCGAAACGCTGGACCATCTCAATGACGGGGTTGTGGTGTTCGGCTCGGATGGTCGCCTGCGCATGTCCAACCCGGCCTTCAGCCGCCTTTGGGACTTTCAGGAAGACCAGCTGGAAGGCGAGCCGCATGTTGCCGCCGTTCTGGAGCTGTGCCGCCGCAAATATGATTCCACCAAGGTGTGGGCAACCTTGATCGGCAGCGTCGTCGGGCTGGAAGACAAGCGCGAGGGCGTCATGGGTCGTATGGACTGCATCGACGGACGCTTCCTTGACTATGCCTCGATTCCGTTGCCCGATGGCGCGACCATGATGACCTTTGTCGATGTAACGGGCAATGTCACTGTCGAGAGAAGCCTGCAGGAACGCAACGAAGCGCTGCTGGCCGCCGATCAACTCAAGAACACCTTCATCCAGCATGTTTCCTACGAGCTGCGCTCGCCACTGACCAACATTATCGGCTTCACCGAACTGCTCACCAGCGAGTCCTTCGGCTCGCTCAATGAACGTCAGCGCGAATATACCGATCATATCATGACGTCCAGTTCGTCGCTGTTGGCTATCGTCAACGATATTCTCGATTTGGCAACCATTGATGCAGGCATCGTCGTGCTGGAGCTGGCAGAGGTGGATCCGGTGGATTCCATTCGCGCCGCCGCAGAAGGACTTCAGGACAGGCTGGCGGAAAAGAATATCCATCTCGATATCTCGGTTGCCGAAAGCATGGGGCAGTTCAAAGGCGATCCCAAGCGGGTGCGGCAGGTGCTCTTTAACCTGATCTCGAATGCAATTTCCTTCTCCGATCCGGAGTCATCGATTTCCATCGTGGCCGAGCGCACACCGAGCGACATCATTTTCACCGTGGCCGATCACGGCTGCGGCATGCCTGAGGAATATCTCGGTTCGGCCTTTGATCGCTTCGAGAGCCGCACGACAGAGACGAATCGCGGCGGAGCGGGCCTCGGACTATCGATTGTGAAGAGTTTTGTGGAACTGCATGGGGGTAAAGTGACGATCTCCAGCAATGAGGGAAAGGGTACGAGCGTACTCTGTAGCTTTCCCATTGACCCTCAAATAGACGCCCAATCCACGACTGCTGCTGCGGAATAACAAGCTCCGGCGGCCCTTTGCCTCGGGCGGTTAGACCCACCGCTCAAGGCGCAACAAGACGATGAGCGTCTTGCTCATGGCTCACATGCCGCAAGCGGCTTGTAGTTTTTCACCATAAGAGTCGACAAGCTCCCCATTCCTGCTATATCCAGTGCCCAGAACATGGCTTTGCATTTTCATCGCGCTGATAGCAGGGTGCCTGATGGCTGACCAAACATCCTCTTCTTTCCATAACAGCTCTGATTGGTCTTTTACCTTTGACCAGTTATCTGAGGCCGCAAGCGCAGCTCTGGCTGCGGACATTGCACCGCTGCTCACATGTGGCGATGTGCTTGCGCTGGAGGGGGATTTGGGCATGGGCAAGAGCTTTTTTGCCCGCGCCCTGCTCCGCGCACGGGCGGATGACCCGTTCATGGAAGTGCCTAGCCCGACCTTCACGCTGGTGCAGGGATATGACATTGCCTCCGGAGACCAAGAGCTGGAGCTGTTTCATTTCGATCTATACCGAATCAGCGACAGTGAAGAACTCTATGAGATCGGCTTCGAGGAAGCCTGGGAGACCGGCGCCGCCCTTGTGGAATGGCCCGACCGGGCGGATGATCTGATGCCCGCCTCGACCCTTTGGGTGTCCTTTGTTCCCTCTCAAAGCGATGATGCACGCCGGCTCACCCTTTCAGGCGATGCCCGCTGGGGTGAACGCCTCAAGCGCCTTTGTGCCAAGCGTCAGCTGCTGATTGATGCCGGTTGGGGCGATGCCTTGCGCAAGCCGATCGCTTCGGATCTGTCCCCGCGCACTTATGATCGTGTCCGGCATGCTGAAGATCTGACGGGAGAGAGCAATGAAACCGAGCCGTCAACTCAGGGCGCTCCGAGAGAACACGATAGTTCTCAAGCTGCCATCCTGATGGATATGCCCGAACGCCAGCCGGGCCCCAAGCTTGATGATGGCCGCCTTTATGATCTGGTCGCCCATCGCGTAACCCGCCTCGCCCCGATGCTCTCTATCAGCGAGGGGTTGGAAGCCATGGGACTGAGGGTTCCCAAACGCTATGGCGTCGCGCTCGAAGAAGGTTTGATGTTGTGGGAAGACTTTGGCGCCATGACCCTCGCCGAAGGACCGGAAGCGCCGGTGGAGGCGCGCTATCTGGCAACGGTCACCGCGCTGGCTGCTCTACATCAAAAGCCTTTACCCGACGCATTTGGTGGCTTTGGTGGACAACATAACCTGTCCCGCTATGACAAAGCTGCTTTCGAAGTCGAGCTGGATGTTTTTCTCGATCATTACTGGCCTCATATCCACAGCGCCCCCTGCCCTCAAGCCAAGCGGACAGCCTTCAAGGCTCTCTGGTCGCCACTGCTTGACCGGCTCGTGGAAGCGGAGCCGGTGCTCGTTTTGCGCGATGTGCAGGATCCCAACTGTTTCTGGCTGGGAGAGGCAGGGGAACAAGGTGAGGAGCGCATCGGCTTCATCGACTTTCAGGATTGCCTCATCGGTCCGAACGCCTACGACCTTGCGGCTCTTTGCATGGATGCCCGTGTTACCATTCCCGTTTCGCTTGCCGACAAGATGCTCGCGCATTACAAGACCAGCCGTGCGTTAGACGACGCCCAAAGCGCGGCTTTTGACGAAGCCTACCATCTTGCTGCTGCCCAGCGCATTTCGAAAAATCTCGGGGCCTTCGCCCGCGCGGCCAATGAGGCCGGGCGCACCACTTACCTATCCCACATCCCGCGCAGCCTTGCCTATCTGGCGCGCAGCATGGACCACCCTCTTTTGGAGACTCTACATAGCTGGTATCAGGCCGAACAGCTGATGCCGCCTTCTTCTGTCTGACGCTTTTTTGCGAAGCATTTAACCTTGTCTCCGGATTTTGCAGACAGAGACCGCATAGAATGATAACCACAGCCAAGCCCCGGTGCTTCCTGTTGCACCACCGGGGAAAATAAAGACTAAAGCACGGACGAAACCATGACCACGCTCAAACGCCCCAAAACCGGAATGATCCTCGCAGCCGGAATGGGCAAACGCATGCGACCCCTTTCTGCAATTACCCCCAAGCCCCTGATTACCGTAGGTGGCAAGGCGATCATCGACCGCCCGCTCACTGCACTAGAACGGGCCGGAGTGGATCGCACTGTTATCAACGTGCATTATCTGGCAGACTTGATCGAGGTGCATGTCAAGCAATATGACAAATTCGACATTGTCATTTCAGATGAGCGTGATGGCCTGCTGGAAACTGGCGGTGGCGTGACCAAGGCGCTGCCCCATCTGGGCAAAGAACCTTTCTATCTGCTCAATTCCGACAGCTTCTGGATGGAAGGGTCTGTTCCCAATCTTGATCTTCTGGCCCATTACTGGATCGACGAAACCATGGACGCCCTGCTGCTGCTGGCGCCAACCGTAACGGCAGTCGGCTACAAGGGGCGCGGTGATTTTCTGCTCGACCCGCATGGCCGTTTGCGTCGCCGCAAGGCCCACGAAGTCTCCCCTTATGTTTACAGCGGCGCTGCCATCATGCATCCACGCCTGTTCAAGGATGCACCAGCCGGCTCGCACTCCCTCAATGCAGAATTTGACAAAGCCATTGAAAATGGCCGCCTCTACGGCCTGATCATGGATGGCACATGGATGCATGTGGGCACACCGCGCGATATCCGCAGCGCCGAGCGGGCTTTGGCCGAAAGCGCAACCGGTGGACGCCAGCTCTGATTTCGGCATCTGTCGCCTTGCGTCTTGAGGCGATCTGGCTTCAAATACCCCAAACATGAATCAGTTGGCCGATACCTATCGGCCAATTGGCTTTTGTGGCTCGCTTTAGGCCGAGCTGGCCGGTCGTGAGCCTGAAATGAGCGAAGAAACCGCATGGGGAGTGTCAGATGTACGGCGCAGCAAAAGTTTTTACCATCTCTCCTTCCTGCACTTTTCTATCCACTCTGATCGATGCGCTGATTGATGGCCATCTGGTTGAGGGCTTCTGCGCCGAGAATCCTTCCGATCTGGGACGCGCCATTATCTATGTGCCCACACGGCGTACCGCCGATGCGCTCAAGGAAGCCTTTCTGCCCCATTTGCGAGAGCGTGGATGGCAAAGCGCCATTCTTCCCAAGATCCATGTGATCGGGGATGTAGAAGAGGATCTTCTGCCCTTCAAGGTGGCAGCCAGTGGCGGCGAGGATTTTCGGCATTTGCCAACCGCGATGGACAGCGTAGAGCGCCGCCTGACGATGACGCGGCTTGTGCATCACTGGGCCGAGACGGTGGCCCGTCAGGTTCTGGCGCTTGGGCCGGATCAGCCGTTGCATGTGTCCGGGCGCCCCACAGATGCCGCCTATCTGGCGATTGACCTTCTGGCGCTCATTGACGCTGTGCATCGCGAACGCTCCGACTGGGCTTATCTGGACAATCTGGTGCCTGAGGATTACGGCGCCTTCTGGCAGATGAGCCTTGAATTTCTCAAGATCGCCACGGCCACATGGCCTGAGCATCTCAAGGGACTTGAGCTTGTTGATCCGGTGGAGCGGCGCAACGCTGTGCTTGCTGCCGAGATCATGGCCATTGAGCAATATGACGGGCCTGTCATCGCGGCAGGCTCTACCGGCTCCATTCCCGCCACTGCCGACCTGCTGGAAGCAGTGGCACGCCACCCCAAAGGCGCGCTCATCCTGCCTGGTCTCGACAAGGATCTCGACGAGGAAAGCTGGCAGGCCATCGGCCATCTACATCCCGAGTTAGGGCAAGCCGAACCTGCCGCCGGTCATCCCCAGTTCAACCTTAAGCAAATGCTCGACCGCATGGCCCTCAAGCGCACGGATGTGATCAGCTTGGGCGCCGTATCCACCCCACTGGCCTTAAGGGAAAAGCTGGTCAGCGAAGCCCTGCGGCCTGCGGAGACCACCGAGCATTGGCGCTCAAGCCTTGAAACCCTATCTCTTGCAGACCGCGCCGCCGCGCTTGCTGGCGTGACGATGGCCGAGGCAAACAACGAGCAGGAAGAAGCCCGCATCGCCGCGTTGGCTTTGCGCGAAGTTCTCGAGCGCCCCGACGCCCGCACCGCGTTGGTAACACCTGATCGCGCACTGGCCCGGCGTGTACTGCTTGAGCTCAAGCGCTGGGGCATCAATGTGGAAGACACCGCCGGGATGCCCCTTGCCGAGACGCCGCCAGCTTTGCTTATGCGCCTGATGATTGACTGTGTGGTCAGCGGCTTTGATCCGGTCAAGCTGCTCTCGTTGATGAAGCACCCGCTGGCCTCTTTTGGCATGCCACGGGCAGATGTACGCCGTGCGGCCCGTTTTCTGGAGTTGCGCGTTTTGCGTGGTCCGCGTCTTGGCGACGGGTTGAAGCCGCTGCTTGATGAATTTGCCCGCAAGCACGACAAAGAGCAGGAAAAACTCGGAGCCGATATTGCTCTGCCGGAGGTCTGGCAGATTGCGGCACAACTCCTCAAGCGTTTTTCAGAGGCAATCGCACCGCTGATCTCATTGATGGATGCAGAAGAGGAGCCTTCCTTTGGTGAGTGGCTGGCCGGTGTCATCTCCGCCGTTGAGGCTGTTGCCATGGACAAGGATGGTCTGCCTGACCGTCTTTATGACGAAGCTGCCGGTCGCTCCATTCAGGACTTCTTCGATCGCGCTTCGCTGGCGGCAAGCATTTCGTCCGACCTTTCACCACAGGATCTGGAGCCATTTCTGGTGGCCATGATGTCTGGTGAAACGGTGCTCTCCCATGGCGAGGGCGATCCGCGCATTCAGTTGCTCGGCACGTTGGAAGCGCGACTGCTAGATGTGGATCGGGTGGTTATTGGTGGCCTCAATGAAGGATCATGGCCAGCGGAGACAAAAACAGACGCGTGGCTATCGCGCCCGATGCGCGCGCAAATGAAGCTCGAGCCGCCCGAACGCCGGATCGGGCTCGCCGCCCATGACTTTGCACAAGCCATGGGACGCTGCGAAGTCGTACTGATCCGTGCCCTCAAGACCGGCGGTGAGCCCACCGTGCCCAGCCGTTGGCTGCAACGCCTTGAGGCGGTTGCCGGTTCCGATGCCCGCCATGCCATGCATGAGAAGGGCGCCGAGCTGAAACGATGGGCTGAACAACTCGATGCCGCGCGCGCACAGATTACTCTTAAACGCCCAGCCCCCTGTCCACCTCTGGAAGCAAGGCCGCGCTCGCTTTCGGTCACAGAAATCGAGACATGGGTGCGCGACCCTTATGCCCTCTATGCCAAGCATGTGCTGGGTCTGAGAGATCTCGACCCCATCGGCTCGGCACCGGGCGGCGCGGAAAAAGGATCGATCATTCACGACATACTTGGCCGCTTCACGCAGGATTGGACGGGCCCCTTTGATGAAACGGCGGTTGAGTGCCTTCTGGATATGGGGCGGGAAGCCTTTGCCCAATGGGAAAATTTCCCTGATCTGTTGGCCTTCTGGTGGCCCCGCTTTGAGCGCATCGCCCGCTGGTTCATTTTGGAATGGGAGGCCGAGCGCGAGAACACCGTTGCTGGCCGCCATGCCGAGATATCAGGCCGCATCACCCTGCCGGTGCGCGGGGGAGATTTTGTGCTGCGAGGCCGTGCCGACCGACTGGACATTACCAAGGATGACCGGCTTGAGGTGATCGACTTCAAGACCGGACAGCCCCCTTCTGCCAAGCAGGTGTTGCCCGGCTTTGCGCCGCAGTTGGCACTGGAAGGCTATATGGCCAAGCTTGGCGGCTTTGAGACCATTCCGCGCGGCATAGAAGTGGGCGATATGGTCTGGATACGCCTTTCCGGCGGTCGCAAGGCAGGCGAACGCAAGCCGGGGGTGGAGAAGGATTACGCAGCCGAGGACATTGTCGAGCTGATCGGCAAGCGCCTGCTCGCCCTGATCACCGCCTATGATGATCCAGCCAAGAGCTATCCTTCACGGGCGCGGCCCATGTTCGAGCGGTTCGAAAGCCCCTATGATCATCTGGCACGCGTCAAGGAATGGTCGCAGCAAGGCGGGGAGGAATAGAGATGGCAATGCAAATCCCGCAGGAAACCAAAGACGCTCAGGCCCGCGCCTCAGACCCGGAAAATTCCGCCTGGGTAAGCGCCAATGCGGGCTCGGGCAAGACCTTCGTGCTCGCCCGCCGTGTTATCCGGCTGTTGCTGGCGGGCACCGAACCTTCCAAGATCCTATGCCTCACCTTCACCAAGGCGGCGGCGGCGGAAATGTCGAACCGCGTGTTCAAGCTGCTGGCCGGCTGGACCGAGCTGAGCGACGACGAACTGCGCGCTGAACTCGTCGAACTGGATGGCAAGCGCCCCACAGATGCCCAGTTGCAGCGGGCACGGCGCCTGTTTGCTCGCGCATTGGAAACGCCGGGCGGGTTGAAAATCCAGACCATCCATGCCTTCGCAGAACGGCTGCTGCATCAGTTTCCGCTGGAAGCCAATGTTCCGGCGCATTTCGAGATTCTTGATGACCAGCTGGCAGCCGACCTTCAGGCGGCGGCACTGGCTCATGTCATGCGGGCCGCACGGCTGCAAACACGCCCGCAATGGAGTGCAGCCCTGACGCTGCTGGTGGACCATATGGGCGATATGGACATCCAGAATGCGCTCATTTCTCTGGTCTATGACCGGGAAGGGTTTGGCCGCTTCATGGAAGGGGGCGAAAGCTCCGAAGCGGGTGCAGGCTCAACCGGGCTTGACGCAGCGGTTGCCAATCTCGCCCAGACGTTGGGGCTGTCCGGAACGGACAGCATCGATGCGCTGGAAGCGGATATCCCGTTCGGTCCGTTTTTCCCTGCCTATTATCTTGGAGAGTTGGCTCCCCTGTTCGAGACCGGTGGCAAACGGGACAAGGCGCAGGCGTCCCTTATGCGGGGACTTCTTGCCCACCCACCGCTCAGTGAGCAGACACGGCTCTGGCTTGAGCTGTTTCGCAAGAAGGATGGCGCGGCCAAGTCCCTCTCCTACACCGCGTCGAAAAAGATGCTGGAAGGCGATCTCGGCCTTGTCGACGCCATCGAGCGCGAGCAGATGCGGTTGGACGCCTTGTTTGACAAACGCAATGCCCTCATCACGCTGGAGGTTAGTCGGGCGCTTTTCACACTTGCCGAAGGGGTGATCGGCTATTATCAGCGCGCCAAGGCGGCGCGCGGGCTGATGGATTTTGAAGATCTAATCATGAAGGCTGCGCAAATGCTCCGTCCGGTGCGTGCGGCTGCATGGGTGCATTATAAGCTTGATCAGGGCATTGACCATATTCTGGTGGACGAGGCACAGGACACCAACCCTTATCAGTGGGAAATCATCCAGCGGTTGGGGGAAGAATTCTTCTCAGGAGACAGCGCCCGCGAGGTCAACCGGACCGTCTTTGCGGTAGGCGATGAAAAGCAATCCATCTATTCCTTTCAGGGAGCCGAACCGAAATGGTTCGCCTATATGCGCGATTTCTTCCGCACAAGAGCAAAGGCGGCGGACAAGCCTTTCCATGATATCAAATTGCGGCTCTCCTTCCGCTCGACCCCCCATGTGCTCAAATCGGTCGATCAGGTCTTTTCCAGCGCAGCCACCTACGAGGCACTCTCTTCTGACAAGGAACGAACCGACCATGAGCCGATCCGCGGACGTGATCCCGGTCTTGTTGAAATCTGGCCACTGCATGAGCCGATAGAGCAGGAAATGGACGAGGACTGGGCCAAGCCGCTAGACGCGCAGGGCGAAGCCGACCCACAGGTGAGGCTGGCGCAGGACATCGCCAAGACCATTCGCCATTGGCTGGAGAGCGGGCAACATCTGGAAGGCAACGGACGGAAAATTTCGGCCGGAGACGTGCTTATTCTGGTGCGCAAGCGCGGGGCTTTTGTCACTGCCGTCAACAGGGCACTCAAGGAGGCCGGCTTGCCCGTGGCAGGGGCAGACCGCCTTGCTCTGCTCGATCATATCGCGGTGCAGGATCTGCTGGCGCTGGGCGACGTGATGCTGTTGCCCGAAGATGATCTTTCCCTTGCCGCCGTGTTGCGCAGCCCTCTTTTCGGCTTATCGGACGAGCGCTTGTTCGACCTTGCTTACGAACCGGAGGGACGCCACACAAGCCTCTGGGATTGTTTGCGAAAACGCGCTGATAGCACGACATCGCAAGACGCGGATTTCGTCGAGATTTTCGCCCATCTCAGCCGCTGGCAAGGGCAGGTGGATTTCCAGCCTCCGTTTGATTTCTTCGCCCAGATTCTGGGACCGGAGGGCAAGCGCCGCGCCTTTATCGAACGCCTTGGGCCAGAGGCTGACGAGGTGATTGACGAGCTGTTGTCTCGCGCTCTGGATTTTGAGAAAAAGCAGACTCCGAACCTTCAAGCTTTCCTTGCCTCCATGCGGCAAGGCGGTGCGGAAATCAAACGCGATATGGGCGCCGCAGAAGGCCAGATCCGCGTGATGACGGTGCATGGGTCCAAGGGGCTTGAAGCACCCATCGTCTTTTTGGTGGATGGTACCGGCAAGCCCGCCAGCGCCAGCCATCATCCGCATCTGGTGGAGCTGGAAGCGGCTGACGGAGGCCCTGCCATGATGGCGTGGAAGGCGCCAGCAGCCAACCAGCCTTCCCCTGTTGCCTCTAGCCTTGGCAAGCTCGATGCGGAATCCGAGGAAGAATATTTGCGCCTGCTTTATGTGGGCATGACCCGCGCGGAGGATCGGCTTTATCTTTGCGGTTTTGCAGGCGTGCGCGGGCCAGCGGAGAATTGCTGGTATGAAGTGGCGCGACGGGCTCTCTCTGATCATCTCGAAGAAGTGCCCCATCCGGTGACCGGCGATTCCATCCATCGCTGGCATCTGGAAGGACGGTTTCAGGAGCGGCCAGCAGACAATCCCAAGCCTCTCTCCGGCGGCAAGGAAGCGCCTGATCTGCCCGTATGGATCAAGCAGCCAGCGAGCAAACCGCCCAGTCCGATGGCCTTCTTGCAGCCCTCGAAGGCCGCAGAGAAAATCGAAGGAGATCAGGGGGCCATGCAGCTTGTAGCCAGTGGTCCAAGCCGCAGTCTGGTGCATGACTGGGAGCCTCGCAGGCGGGGCACCGTCATCCATGCGTTGATCGAGCATCTGCCGCAAGTCTCTGAATCAGAAAGACAAAAGGCAGGGCTTGCTTATCTTTCTCATGTCGCCAAGGATATGCCCTTGCAGAGCCGCAAGGTAATTCTGGAAGAGGTTTTGCAGCTGTTGTCACGCCCCGAGCTGGTAGATCTGTTCAGCCCGCAGGGCCTGGCCGAGGTCTCTATTGCAGGCATGGTCGGCGTTAATGGCGAGGACCATACCGTGTCCGGCCAGATCGACCGACTATTGGTGGGCGAACAGACTGTCACCATCGTGGATTACAAGACGAATCGTCTTGTGCCTAACTCTCCAGAGGAAGCCCCCCTCGCCTACCGGACACAGATGGCCCTTTATGCCCACCTATTGGCACCCCTTTATCCGGGCAAGACTGTTGAAACTCTATTGCTGTGGACCGCGGAGCCTAGCATAATGGCGATTCCAGAGGCTCTGCGGCAATCCGCGCTCGACGAGATTGGCGTCAATCGACCTATTGCTCCTTGACGAGAGAAAGGGGAATACCTACCTTCAGGGCAACAGAACAATATTCACTTATCAATGAATATTGATAGAAACTAGCCCGAATCCGTTCGCTTGTGGAGCTCGGAAGGGGCGCATTGAAAAGAGGCAAGCTATGGCTATCGTAAATGCTACCGACGCAACCTTCGCTCAGGATGTTCAGGGTGATGTTCCTGTTGTTGTTGATTTCTGGGCAGAATGGTGTGGTCCGTGCAAGATGATTGC
This sequence comes from Cohaesibacter marisflavi, assembly GCF_963665895.2. Classification (NCBI taxonomy): domain Bacteria; kingdom Pseudomonadati; phylum Pseudomonadota; class Alphaproteobacteria; order Hyphomicrobiales; family Cohaesibacteraceae; genus Cohaesibacter; species Cohaesibacter marisflavi. Next base: position 3,003,861 of record NZ_OY762534.1, read on the forward strand.
GCCTATTCTGGACGAAATCTCCAAGGAAAAAGCCGACAACGTCAAAATCGTCAAGGTCAATGTTGACGAAAACCCGAATACGGCCGCCCAGTATGGCGTGCGCTCCATTCCAACGCTCCTGCTCTTCAAGGGCGGTGAAGCCGTTGCCATGAAAGTGGGCGCAGCACCGAAAACCGATCTGGTCAAGTGGATCGAAACCGGCGCCTGATCACTTCGGCACAATCAAGACATAGCAAAACCCGGTCAGCAGCTCTGGCCGGGTTTTCTTTTTGCCTTTTGCCAACTTTTGCCCGAGAGCAAAAATGGCGATCCACGCACATTGGCGCTGGTTGGCACTAAATAGATCGGAAAACAGGAAGCCAGACAAACGAAAGCCCACCGGGGGAGGAGGTCCGGTGGGCTTCGTTGGAGGATCCAAAACCGGGAGGAGGAAGTTTTGGATCGGATCAGGCTTTGGGAGGAGGTAAAGCCTGAATTCTTAAGAAACTCGTGGCTTTCGCTTGGACTTTTGATCGTCAGCGAAAGACTTTTTTATTTTGCAGTAGCAGCTTCGCGTGCAATGTCGCTGATGTCTGAACGGGAGATGCCCAAGTCGTTAAGATCGCGGGTGCTCAAACGGTTCAGTTCTTCAACAGTGTCACGGTAGTTGCGCCACTGACGGTAGTTCTTCACAACAGTATTCATCATTGTCGTCATCCTTTGTTGCTATGTGGCATTAGGTGTTCAACTGCTTTTTTCCGAAAGCGTCTGATTTGTAACTCGTTTTAAAGTTCCTCATCGCTTTCTTGATTATGTATATAGAACATGGCTTCGAAATTTTCACCCCACAAGATTGCATAGCTGTCTTGACAATCATGCAATTCAAGATCATCTAAAAATATAGCTATGCATTTTTGACCGGTCTAAATATTTGTAGAAAAAATATCTATATATTTCAATGCGTTATAAACTCCTCTTTTTACTACTAAGGGATTATGTAGTTTCCACTGCTCGATTCCATTGCATAGAATGCAAGGCTTGTTGGAGGGAGAAATCGGTGTTGTCGGTGCAAAATATCCCTTTACGATAGGCAAAAGGGCACTTATTTGCCCCCAGCCAGCCCTCCAAAATCAATTTATATCGATTTAAATACACAGCTCTTCGAGCTGATCGCTAGCCACTTTGCGGAGAGTTTCAGAAATTTTGGCACCAATGGCATGGCGAAAGCACACCAAAAGACAACAGGTAGGCCCGGAAAACCCCGGGCGCCCCAAATTGCCCCCTGCCGTAGCAAAACGGCAGAGCAAATTGTCACTGTTATTGTGGCAGGGTGCCGTTGGTCTTGAGAATATTGCCAGCCAGATAGAGCGAACCGGAGACCAGAATTCGCGGAGCTGGCTTCATGTTCATCAGAGTCAGGCGCTTGAAGGCCTCTTCAACCGATCCTGCCGCCGAAGCGGGAATCCCCGCCTGCTGAGCGATCTGGGCCAGATCAACCGGATCTAGCGCCGCATCATTGCCCTCGATGGGCACGGTAATGATATCTTTGGCCAGGCCCTTGAAAGGAGCGAAATAGCCCGCAGGATCTTTGGTGTTGAGCATACCGACGACCATATGCAAAGAACGCGGGGCCTTTTCTTCCAGATCTGCAAAGGCCGAAGCCACAGCCAGACCGGCGTGGGGATTGTGGCCACCATCAAGCCAAAGCTCGGACCCTTTAGGCAATTGATCGAACAGATGTCCCGAAGTCAACCGCTGCATACGTGCTGGCCAGTCAACCGAGGTTAAGCCCTTGGCAATCTGCTCATCGGTAATGCCCGGCAGAACCTGACGGACCGTAGCAATCGCCGTTCCGGCATTGAAGAGCTGGTGGCGCCCACCCAGGCGCGGCATAGGCAGATCCAGCAAACCACTCTCCCCCTGAAAAATCAGACTGCCATGCTCTTCAAAGCTCATCCAGTCCTGTCCGCCAATGGAGAGCGGCTGAGCCCCAACCTTGGCTGCCTCGGTTTCCAGAACGGCACGCACCTCTTCTTCCTGCTGCGCCCAGATAGACGGAACGCCCTTTTTCATGATCCCTGCTTTTTCCCAAGCGATGCGGGAAATCTCGGTACCGAAAAAGCCTTCATGGTCATGAGCGATCGGCGTAATCACGGTCGCTAGCGCATCCTTGATAACGTTGGTCGCATCAAAGCGGCCACCAAGGCCCACTTCCAGGATCAACAGATCGGCAGGTTGCTCAGAGAATAGAAGAAAAGCGGCAGTGGTCGTAATCTCGAAAAAGGTGATCGGCTCGCCATCGTTGGCTTTTTCGCAGCGGCGCAGAGCATCGATCAGAATTTCGTCGGAAACCAGCGTGCCCGCCAGCCGGATGCGTTCGCGAAAATGCACCAAATGCGGTGAGGTATAGACATGCACTTTCTTACCCGCAGCTTCTGCCATCGCGCGCAGGAAAGCCGAGGTCGAGCCTTTGCCATTGGTTCCGGCGATATGGATGGTTGGCGGCAAGGAAAGATGCGGATTACCCAACTCGGCCAACAGCCGCTCGATGCGCCCCACCTCCAGATCAATGCTTTTGGGATGGAGGCCAACGAGGCGTTCCAGAATGGCTTCTGTCTGTTCGGTCATTGTCTTATGTCGCTATCCAGATCGGGGAAGCCGCAAGAGAACCGGGCGTTGGCGCCAACAGCTCATTCATGCTGTCATTCCTCAAAAACAGCAGGCCACGCAGCGGTGGCCCCGAATCAAGAACATCCCGCGTTTTCCAACAACAGGATGCTCCGGTATAATATGTCGGCAGGTCTCTTGCGAACGCCCTCCGGCCCCGCTCACCCCGCCACGCCAAGCAAGGATCAGAAGGATCAATCAGCCTTCTTGTCGGTGTCTTTTGACTTTTCTTTCTTCTCCCCATCGCTGGCACCGTCTTCTGGTGCCTTTTCAGATGCGGCTTCAGGGGATGCTTCGGCGCTTCCTTCCGGATTGGCATTCGGAAGGTCAGCCATGGCCTTTTCGATGGCGACCTGTTCGGATGTCAGCTCTTCGCCAAGATCTTCTGGCACATCGGTATTGGTGAAGAAACGGCAGAGTCGCGCTATAACCTTCTTGAGGTCGTGACGATGGACAACCATGTCCACCATGCCATGATCCTTGAGATATTCGGCGCGCTGGAACCCTTCTGGCAGCTTTTCGCGGATGGTCTGCTCAATGACACGCTGACCGGCAAAGCCGATAAGAGCCCCCGGCTCGGCAATATGGATATCACCCAACATGGCATAGGATGCGGTTACCCCGCCCGTGGTCGGGTCGGTCAACACGACAATGTAGGGCAGACCAGCTTCGCGCAGCGCCTGAACGGCAATGGTTACGCGCGGCATCTGCATCAGAGACAGAATGCTCTCTTGCATGCGCGCGCCGCCGGAAGCGGAAAAGAGGACGAAAGGCGTTTTGTCTTCCACGGCCTTCATCATGCCCTTGATCAGCGCTTCGCCAGCAGCCATGCCCAGAGTACCAATCATGAAATTGGGGTCCTGCACGGCGGCTGTCAGCAACAGGCCTTCCACATCGCCCTGCGCCACTTGCACAGCATCTTTGTAGCCGGTTTTGGAACGGGCTTCCTTCAGGCGATCCGAATAGCGTTTGATGTCGCGGAATTTCAGCGGATCGTCGACAACTTCAGGGGCTTCCAGAAGGCTATAGTCCGCATTGTCGAACAAATACTGGAAGCGCTGGGAAGCGTTGAGCCGCATATGGAAGTTGGAATTGGGAACAACATACTGGTTGTTTTCGAGATCCCGATGGAACACCATTTCACCGGTGACCGGATCTTTAATCCAAAGGTTTTCCGGGACATCCCGGCGATTCAAAAACGAACGAATTTTCGGTCGAACGACAGTGTTAATCCAGTTCACGAACCAATTCCTGACTTGAGCCTTAAAACAGTCTTGACGGGGCAAACCCCATATTTGCTCCCCTGTCTTACCGTATTGCAGCTGGGGATGCAATCTGATGGTTTCAAGGCCCGATATTAGTATAGGCCTTGCCACACGAGCCGCTGCCCCTTGCGCCCGGAAACAAAAATCCATGCTTTTCGTGATCTTGTCCGGGCCGGAAGCATCGGGGTCTCAGCAGTAACACTCAATTGTGGTCAGGGCACGCCCTATTTTGTCACGCACAGCTTTTTTTTGTCTCACCCTTAACAAGGTTGTGGCGATGACACGGACTGATGGCGCCGCATGAAAAAGCCCCGGACAGAGCCGGGGCTTCATCTTACTTCTGATTGTGCCAGACCTTAAGCCTTGGCGCGTTTGCAACCGTCTGCCAATCCCTTGACGATATCGGTCACGGCAGAAACAGTCTTGTCTGTCGCCTTGCCGTCAGCATCAAGGCTATCCTTGATGGCATTGACCAGTACGGATCCAACAACCACACCATCGGCATTGCGTCCAATGGCTTCGGCCTGCTCGGGGGTTTTCACGCCAAAGCCAACAGCGACCGGCAGATCGGTATGATCCTTGATGCTCTTGACGGCGATGGCCACCTTGTCGGCATCCAGTGCGCCCGTGCCCGTAATGCCGGTGACCGAGACGTAATAAACGAAGCCAGAGGTGTTTTCGAGCACCTTGGGCAGGCGCTTTTCGTCGGTAGTCGGGGTTGCCAGTCGGATGAAGTTTACCCCGGCCTCTCTAGCCGGAATGCACAATTCATCGTCATGCTCGGGCGGCACATCGACCACGATCATGCCATCCACGCCCGCTTCCTTGGCATCTTTTACGAAGGCTTTCGGGTCACGCACATAAATGGGGTTGTAATAGCCCATCAGGATGATCGGGGTTTCATTGTCTTCCTTACGGAATGCGCGCACCATGTCGAAGGTCTTGGCCATGGTGTGACCACCGGCCAGCGCCCGCTGTGTGGCCAGTTGGATGGGAACCCCTTCGGCCATCGGATCGGAAAAGGGCATGCCCAGTTCGATCACATCAACGCCTGCCTTGGGCAGAGCCTTGAAGATTTCCAGCGAGGTGTCCAGATCCGGGTCACCTGCGGTGATGAAGCCAACGAGGGCTGCGCGATTTTCGGCCTTGCAGGCAGCAAAGCGGGTATCAATGCGTGTTTTTTCCATTGCTCTTACTCCTGCATCCTATTCCGCAAGGGACCCCTTGCCGAGAAACTTGCTCACGGTATTGACATCCTTGTCGCCACGACCGGACAGGTTCACCACGATAATCTGGTCTTTGTCCATGGTCGGAGCCCGTTTGATGACTTCGGCAATGGCGTGAGAGCTCTCAAGAGCAGGAATGATCCCCTCGGTCTGGCAGAGCAGCTGGAAGGCCTCAAGGGCCTCAGTGTCGGTAGCCGAGACATACTCGACCCGGCCGCTATCCCTGAGGAAAGAATGCTCCGGCCCGATGCCCGGATAGTCCAGACCGGCGGAAATGGAATGCCCTTCCAGAATCTGGCCATCGTCATCCTGCAGTAGGTAAGTACGGTTGCCATGCAGAACGCCGGGCTTGCCCGCATTAAGAGAGGCGCAATGTTCATCGGTATCAAGACCGTAACCAGCCGCCTCGACGCCGACAATCTGCACGTCTTTGTCATCGAGGAACGGATGGAAGAGGCCGATGGCATTGGAGCCGCCACCAAGGCAGGCACAAAGCATATCCGGCAAGCGCCCTTCAGCAGCCAACATCTGCTCTTTTGTTTCCTGCCCGATGATCGACTGGAAGTCGCGCACCATGGCGGGATATGGATGCGGGCCAGCCGCCGTGCCAATGATGTAATAGGTGTCGGCCACGTTGGTGACCCAGTCGCGCAGGGCTTCGTTCATGGCATCCTTGAGGGTGCCCGCGCCTGCGGTGACGGGATGGACCACGCCGCCAAGCAGATTCATGCGGAAGACGTTCGGCGCCTGACGCTCCACATCGGTCGCGCCCATATAGACCTCGCAAGGGAAGCCGAAGCGGGCACAGACGGTAGCCGTTGCCACACCATGCTGGCCAGCGCCGGTTTCGGCGATGATACGGGTCTTGCCCATGCGTTTGGCCAGCAGAATCTGGCCAAGGCAATTGTTGATCTTGTGGCTGCCGGTATGGTTCAGCTCTTCGCGCTTGAGGTAGATTTTCGCACCACCCAGATGCTCAGTCAGGCGCTCTGCGAAATAGAGCGGGCTCTGGCGGCCGACATAATCCTTATGCAGCTTGGCCAGTTCCTTGTGGAATTCGGGGTCTTCCTTGGCTTCGTTATAGGCCTTGTCCAGATCCAGAATGAGCGGCATCAGGGTTTCTGAGACGAAGCGTCCCCCGTAAATGCCAAAAAAGCCGCGATCATCGGGGCCCTGGCTGACGCTGTTGGGCAGAGTGGTCGGGTCAGTCATTAGTGCTTCCTTGTTCAAAAGCTGTCCACGCCTGACCGCATTCCCTAGAGCTCTTGAGCGGCGGCCTTGGCGGCATGGACGAAATCCATGATTTTCTGCCGGTCTTTAACGCCCGGCGCGCTTTCAATGCCCGAGGAGACATCAACTCCTTGCGGGCGGGTCAGGCGAATGGCCTCGGCGACATTGTCCGGATTAAGGCCCCCTGACAGGACGAATGGTTTCTTGAGCTTGAGATTCTGTATCAGGCGCCAGTCAAAGGTGATGCCGTTGCCTCCGGGCAGATCTGTCTTCATGTCCTTGGGTGGCTTGGCGTCAAACAGCAGGATATCGCACACAGCCTCATAGGCAGGAATGGGCGCAAGATCTGCTTCGTCCCGAATGGGCAGGGCTTTCATGACAGGGCGTTTGAACCGTGCCTTGATCTCCAAGACACGCTCGGGTGTCTCGGAGCCGTGCAATTGCCAGATATCAGGATCGATCGACCGGTCGATGGCCTCAAGCTCATCGTCACTCGCATTGACAGTGAGGGCTACTATGGACGCTTTGCCGCGTACCGAACCCACCAGTTCCTTCGCTTTCCCATAATCCACATGCCTCGGGCTTTTCGGAAAGAAAACAAATCCAATCCAGTTGGCACCACATTGCAGGCCTGTTGCGATCGCCTCTGGCGTCGATAGCCCACAGATCTTTACATACATTGGGAACCCTCTTGTTGCAATGGCTTTGTCATCACCAGTTCGGGAGCTTATGGAAATCAAAGCCCTTCTTGGGTCGAGGCCAAACAGAAATGCCAGCCCTTGAGGCTGGCATCAATTCTCGTCAGATCGCTTTGCGTCTATCAGTCTGGCTCGGGTCATCCGGTCAAACCAGAAAGGAACCGACCAGCACACCTGTCCGGATTACATCGCGACTTTGGTAACGGCGGTCGACCCTGCTGCTGGCAAAGCCGGAACGTCGCTCTTTGGATCGGCGGCAATCTTTTCAAGGCGCTTTTGCTGGCGATCTGCTTCGTTGCGCCACTTTTGCGCCTCATAGCGTTTCTCGCGCGCAGCTTTACGGTGGCGACCCTGTTTGAGCCATGCCATGAACCCGCCGATGAAAATTCCAATCAGCAACGCACCAAAGATCACCACATAGAGCGGCACCGTAAAATCCAGAACAGGCTGTTCAGGAGAAAACGGGTCTAAAGCCAGCTGCACAGTGTGGCGGTTTGCCACCGCCAGAGAAATGGCGATAATGGCGAATGGCACAAGAATAATGAGCTGCAAAAAGCGTTTGATTATTTTCATAATCGAAAGATATCCAGTCTTGATCGGCAGGCTTATTCGCTCCCGTCCCCATCATTGAGACGCTCGCGCATTTCCTTGCCCGTTTTGAAGAAAGGAACATATTTTTCAGCCACCGGAACCTTCTCACCGGTTCTCGGATTGCGGCCGATGCGCGCCGGCCGGTTCTTGACCGAGAAGGCGCCGAAGCCACGCAGCTCGACCCGATCACCGCGCGCAAGAGCGTCGGAAATCTCATCGAGAATGGCATTCACAATATGTTCGACATCTCTCTGATAGAGATGCGGGTTTTGTTCTGCGATATGTTGTACCAATTCGGACTTGATCATCGTCCGCTCCCCTTCATTGCTACGCTTACAGATTTGAATTCGTTATCGAGCAGATCCCAACGTAATAAAAAGCGTAAAATGCTCTTATTGTTCGTTTTTTTGAGCCTGCCAAACTGAAACCAGTCCGTCAAGTTGCACTGCGGTATTTCGTTGGTCAAATAGGTCAATAATTGGTTGAGGAAGCAGGCTGGCAGCGATCTTGCTGGCAAAGCCAAATGGAAAACTCTCGGTGATCGGTTCCGGTTTCCACTCGATCAATTGCAAATTACTATCCAGATTATGGTTTTGAATCAACCAGTTCTTCGCTTCTTCAGGACCGCCTAGCTCATCCACCAACTGCAGATCAACGGCTTGCCCACCTGTGACAATTCGGCCATCGGCCAATTCCAGTGCCCTTTGCCTGTCAAAAGGACGATTTTCCGCAACAAGGTCAACAAACCATTGGAAAGAATCATCAATCATTTTGGCGATCATCGCTTCGGCTTCGGGATTCTGTCCGGAAAACGGGTTTGGCTCTGCCTTCAGCGGGGCGCTTTTGATGCTGCGCATCTTCACGCCCACGGTATCCATCAGGCCGGTAAGATCGGTATATTGAAACAGCACACCGATGGAGCCGGTGATTGAGGTGCGCCTTGCAAAAATGCGCTCAGCGGGCAACGCGATGATGTAACCGGCGGATGCAGCCAAAGCATCCATACTGGCAACAACTGGCTTTTTCTCGCCCAGCTGCTTGAGGGCGTTGTAGATCGCTTCACCGCCCGAGGTTGCCCCGCCGGGGCTATTGATGGAAACGATGACGCCCTTGACGCTGTCGTTTTTTTCAAGCTGCCGGATCAGCTTGAGCTTGCGTTCCTGACCAATGATTGTGCCGGAAAAAACGATCTTGGCGATATGGCTTTTCTTGTGGGAGAGGCTATCTTCATCAACGACAAAGTTCAGCGATGCGGCAGCAACCAGAATGATCAGCGCCAGCACGGCCACTATGCGCCAGACCGACAATTTGCGCCGTAGCTTGCGTCGCTCGACCAAATGATCCATATCGAAAGCCATGGTTGTAATTTCCTCAAGCTGTTCCTGTTTGGTTTATCACCCGCGCAAACATATTTTGCAACGCCAATATAGCCTGCGTATCGAAAAAGAGTTTGAAAAGAAATAACAAATAAAAAATGCCGCAGGCGAGATCACCTGCGGCATCCGTTTTATTGACAAGGGCCTTTAAGGCAGAGCGACTTATTCGTCGTCGCCGCGTGCTTTAAGGGCTGCACCCAGAATATCACCGAGGGAAGCGCCAGCGTCGGAAGACCCGAACTGTGCAATGGCTTCTTTCTCTTCAGCAACTTCAAGCGCCTTGATGGAAACACCGAGTTTACGGTTTTTCTTGTCGAACTGGGTGATGCGAGCGTCAACCGTTTCACCAACCTGGAAGCGGTCGGTGCGCTGGTCAGCGCGGTCACGGGCCAGATCGGCACGACGGATGAAGGCAGTCATGTCGGAACCGACAACCTTGACTTCCAGACCGTTTTCTTTCACTTCGGTGATTTCGCAGGAGACAATTGCACCGCGTTTCATTTCACCAGAAGCGTCTTCGAACGGATCGGATTCAAGCTGCTTGATACCCAGGGAAATACGTTCTTTGTCGACATCCACATCGAGGATGACGGCTTTGACAACGTCGCCCTTGTTGAATTCTTCCAGAACCTGCTCGCCAGGACGGTTCCAGTCCAGATCGGACAGATGAACCATGCCGTCGACTTCGCCTTCCAGACCGATGAAGAGACCGAATTCGGTCTTGTTCTTCACTTCGCCTTCGACGACGGTGCCAGCTGGATTGTTTTCTGCAAAAACAGCCCATGGGTTGTCGAGGGTCTGTTTCAGGCCCAGAGACACGCGGCGTTTTACAGGATCGACTTCCAGGATCATCACTTCTACTTCCTGAGAGGTAGAAACGATTTTGCCCGGATGAACGTTTTTCTTGGTCCAGGACATTTCGGAAACGTGGATCAGGCCTTCGATGCCTGGTTCCAGTTCGAGGAATGCACCATAGTCGGTGATGTTGGTCACACGGCCGGTGAATTTCTCGCCCACTGGGTAACGCTGCTCGATTTCAGACCATGGGTCAACTTCAAGCTGCTTCATGCCCAGAGAAATACGATGTGTTTCCTGGTTGACGCGAACGATCTGAACCTTGACCGTCTGGCCAATAGACAGAACTTCGCTCGGATGGTTGATACGACGCCATGCAATGTCGGTGACATGCAGCAGGCCGTCGATGCCGCCCAGATCCACGAATGCACCATAATCGGTGATGTTTTTGACAACACCCTCGACGGTCTGACCCTCTTTGAGGTTCTGAACCAGTTCGGTGCGCAGTTCTGCGCGTGTTTCTTCCAGAATAACACGACGGGAAACAACGATGTTGCCGCGACGTTTGTCCATTTTCAGGATCTGGAAAGGCTGTGGCGTGTGCATCAGAGGGGTCACGTCGCGAACCGGACGGATATCCACCTGAGAGCGAGGCAGGAAGGCAACGGCGCCATCCAGATCGACGGTGAAGCCGCCTTTGACCTGGTTGAAGATGGTACCAGTAACTTTTTCTTCTGCTTCGAACGCTTTTTCCAGCTTGCCCCAGCTTTCTTCGCGGCGGGCTTTGTCGCGAGACAGAACAGCTTCGCCCATCGCATTTTCGATACGCTCGAGGTAGACTTCAACCTCGGAGCCAATCTCAAGACCACCGTCTTTTGCCTGAGCACCAAACTCCTTCAGTGCTACGCGGCCTTCAACTTTCAAGCCAACATCGATGATAGCCATGTCTTTTTCGATGCCGACGACGGTCCCTTTGATAACCGCACCTTCATGAGGTGAGGTTTCGCTGAAGGACTCATCGAGAAGGGCGGCAAAATCTTCCATGGACGGATTAAGATCGCTCATAAAAACTCCTAAATAACCCCATTTTTCGGGGCTCTTCGCGCCAATTGGTTCGTGTTTCACCATGCTCTTTTCCCGACCATGTCCAACTTAAGGACAAGTCCACCCTTTGTGATAAAGGAGTGGTCCGGCGCGTATGCGGTCGGTAGGGAGCGCAATTTTAAAGGCATTCCGCAAGGATGCCCGTCAAGGTCTGAAAACAGAGAAAACTGAAAAAGCACAATCCGCCTGTAACATCCCCCAACGTAACAGACTGAAAGACATAAGAAATAACCGGAATTATGCAAGTGAGCGCATAGCAAAAAGGGCAACAATCAAAGATTGATTGCCACTCTTTTATTTTATCTGGCTTTCCTCAACAATCCTAACAGCTTGCTGGAATGCGCCTTCTATATCCAATTTTGTTGTATCAAGCAAGTGGGCATCTGCCGCAGGCACAAGGGGAGCCACAGCTCTGTTCTGGTCGCGTTCATCCCGTTTTTTCACATCAGCAAGGATCTGCGCATAGTCCGCCTGCTCGCCCTTGGCCAGAATCTCATCGGTGCGGCGCTGGGCGCGTTCTTCTGCGCTGGCGGTGACAAACAGCTTCACGTCCGCATCAGGGCAAACGACAGTGCCGATATCGCGCCCGTCCAGAATGGCCCCTCCCGGTCGGCTCGCAAAGCTGCGCTGGGCTTCCAGAAGCGCCTGACGCACGCGCGGCATCACAGCTACCTTGGAGGCTGCCTCGCCAATGGCATGGGCCGAGAGCACCGAGCGATCCAACGCCCCAAGATCCAGCCCGCGCGCGGCCGCTTCAGCCACATCTTCGTCATCAAGCGGTTTATCCGCAACAACAAGCGCATGCGCCACAGCCCGGAATGTCAGCCCCGTATCCAGATGCGGCAACTTGAAATGCTCCGCCAATCTGCGCGCCATGGTGCCTTTGCCAGAGGCTGCGGGGCCATCAATTGCGATGATCATTGGACAGTCCACTCCTTAACAGTCTTGTCTCACGTCTTTTCTCTTTGATCCGGCGGTGCGGGATGTCGCGCCGAATTCTTCCTTAGCGACCCAATTCGCGTTCCAGAAACTCAAGGCTCCGGATGCCATACCAACTGAGCCACTCGCCATCGACGAAGGCGTGGGCAAAGGGCAACTCAGCCAAGAGCTGCTTCTTGGCATGAAACGGATAGGGTTCTGAGGCGCACAATAGGAGAGTCGTTTCCGGATCGAAAGCATCGAGATCGATCACGGGATATCTTTCATCAAAATGCGTAATCTCGACGCCAAGGCGTGAAAGGCTATCACCGATGAAACACTCCCGGCTGACAGCCATCCATGGTTTGCGCCAAATGAGATAGAGAATTTTTTCCGGTGGTCGCACGGGCTGCCGCCCCCATTCCATCAATGCAGGCAAAGGGGTTTCCGGTTGCCATGGCTTCTTCTGAAGACTCAATAGTGTGTGGCACCGTTCGGCCATCTGCTGCAATTTATCATTGGCCAGCAGGCTTGCCAGATCGGCGAAGGTCGCCGCCATGTCTTCCAGCGACGTGACATGGGTGACATGACAGGGAATGTCCGTCTGCTCGCCCATGAAGCGGGCATTCTCTTCCCTGTCCAGCAGGATCAGATCCGGCTTTGTGGCCAAAAGCTTATCCCAGTTCCAGTCCTTGGTGCCCCCGACGACGGGAATGTCGGCGACCGTCTTCTGAGGGTGTATACAGAAGCGCGTGCGTCCGACCAGCATGATACCGGCTGCCAGCAGGGTTTCCGTCCAGCTGGGGACAAGAGAGATCACGCGCTTTGGTGTCGCAAGCATCGGCTCTATTCAAACTCTGCGCCAAGCGCTTCCATGAGATCGGCAAAGCCGGGGAAAGATGTATTGATGATGGCAGCGTCATCAACGGTCACCGGTTTTTCTGCCCCCAGCCCGAGGACAAGGAAGCTCATGGCGATGCGGTGATCCAAGTGAGTGATCACCCGGCCTCCACCCGCAATGGTGCCCCCACCCCTCACGACAAGATAATCCTTGCCTTCTTCGAAAGGCACGCCATTGGCTTCAAGCCCTGCGGCAACGGCTGCCAGCCGGTCGCTTTCCTTGACGCGTAATTCTTCCAGGCCTTCCATGCGGGTTTCCCCTTCGGCATAGGCAGCCGCCACACTCAGCACCGGATATTCATCAATCATGGAAGGCGCGCGTGCTGCAGGCACCGTTACACCTTTCAGCGCAGAGCTGCGCACGCGAATATCGCCAATGCGCTCGCCACCACTGTTGCGTTCATTCTCGATGGTGATATCCGCGCCCATTTCCAGCAATGTGGTAATGAGGCCAGTGCGGGTCTCGTTGAGCAGAATGTCTTCAATGACCAGCTCCGAGCCCGGCGTTATCAGGGCAGCCACAATCGGAAAGGCAGCCGAAGACGGATCACCCGGTACGGTGACGTCCTGTGCGGTCAGCTCTTGCAGACCTTCAATCGTCAGAACAGTCTCGCCCGCGTCATTCATCTCTTCGCCGAGCGTTGCGCCAAAGCCGCGCAGCATCTTCTCGGTATGATCACGGGTCTTGACCGGTTCGATCACCCTTGTGGTGCCAGCCATATTGAGACCGGCCAGCAAGACGCAGCTTTTCACCTGCGCTGATGCCATGGGCACGCGATAGGTAATGGGCTGGGCCGGATCGGCCCCTTTCAGTGTCAGTGGCAGGCGATCACCAGAGCGGCTCAGAACCTCGACACCCATCTCGCGCAAAGGATTGAGCACACGCCCCATCGGGCGGCTGGAGAGGGATGCATCCCCCATAAAAGTCGTCGCAAAGGCATGGGCGCCGGCAATCCCCATAACGAGGCGCGCACCTGTACCGGAATTGCCGAAATCAAGCACACCGGTCGGCTCTACCAAAGAGCCCGTGCCGAGCCCCTCGACATACCAGACATCTTCATCATCTTTGCGCACAGTGGCGCCGAAGGCTGCCATGGCCTTGGCCGTATTGAGCACATCCTCGGATTCAAGCAAGCCGTGAATTTGCGTTTCTCCGCGGGCCAGAGCGCCAAAGATCAGAGCCCTGTGCGATATGGATTTGTCACCCGGTACACGCAAATGACCGCGAAGGCCTGAACACTTGCGCGCGGCAAGCGGAGACAAGTTGGTGCTGTCGTGAGCCATTCTCACCCCTTGCTTGATTTCTATACTGGGCCTTTTGGCAGAATTGCGCATAATAAAGCAATCCTGCAAGGCCATTTCTTCGTTGAAACGGAACCCGACTTACACCATATTGCCCACTACGTCACGCCAACTTCGGAAGAAAAGAGTAAATTGACTCTGTTTTCGACTTTTAGCTTTTGACAGGCCGCATAAGGTTAGCTAATGGAGTTGGTCAAATCTTAGAATCGAAAACCTTGCTAGGTGAAGAGGCAAAGCTGTGGCACGACCAGAACTTGGAACCAAACGCGTCTGTGCAGATTGCGGCGCTAAATATTACGACCTTAACCGCGACCCGATCGTTTGTCCCAAATGCGGGACGATTTACGAATTGGCCAAACCATTGGCTGCTGAAGTGGCTGAGGTCGATGAAAAAGAAGAAGAAGTTGTAGCAACCACCGCGGCTTCGGACGACGATGGTGATGCGGAAGTCATCTCCCTTGAAGATGCTGACGCTGAACAGGCTTCTGATATCGATGTGCCGGATCTCGACGACGACGATAACAGCGATGACGCTGATGTCTTCCTTGACGACGAAGAAGACGAAGAAGCCCTCGATGCGATCGGCCTCGACGTGGCAGTGCCAAACGAAGACGACGAGTAATCAATACGCGCTCTTTTCAGGTGGCTTATGGCCCTTTGTGAAGAGCATGCGTATTGTCCGATCCTTCGCGGCGGCAATCTTCTTATATCAAATACAAAGCGCAGCCGGAAACCGCTGCGCTTTTTCTTTATCCCGTCTTGGGCGGAGGCCATCGGCCCTTATAGATCCTTGTTGGAATTTTGCTCCTGTCCCCTCGCCAACCGCCGAAGCCAAATGTTTGTCAGCCCATATAATGCCCCTCTCATTGCCTTTCAGGCACCGCCAATTGGCCTTTGGGACCAGCCTTTGAGAAAGACATCATCTATCTGGGGAAAGAATCCACATTTTCATGAGAATGGGGATTGATTTCACCTAAACGCTTCAATATGTTCCGCTTCACCACGAAGCGAATATGACGCTTTGATGTGGGGCTATAGCTCAGTTGGGAGAGCGCGTGAATGGCATTCACGAGGTCAGCGGTTCGATCCCGCTTAGCTCCACCATTTCTTCCCTTATTTGAATTTTCCCAGCATTATCAATCCTTTAGATGGATGTGAATTTTGGCTGCGTACCCATGTTCGTACCCAGATTGCGTACCCACCTGTGGAAACCGCATCGCCACTTCCAGAGCACTCCCCTAACTTATTGCCAGAACCCTCTAGATGCATTTCTAGGATCGCATCAATTCAGCGTTGTCACTTTGACATTGCAGAGCCTAAGCTCCCAGCAATGACATTTTGGAATCGCAATCAGGAGTAAAGCACATGGGTTGTTCTGATGGTGCACCGCGTATAGCGGGTGACTTGACCACCGAAGACTGGTTTACGAGAGAAGAGCTTCTGAAAGGAAATGCTGCCTCCGCTGATGATTGGCAGAAGGCGGTGAATGACTTCTTTAAGGAGCGAGTTCGAAAGCGGTATCTCAATCCCATTGGCAACCTTCAGAATGGCGATGGAGAGGGAGAGGGCTTCGCGATTGTCACGATCCAATGTGCGCTCATTGAGTTCCTAGCGGCACTGAGAAAGGGAGCAATCTATGAGTTCCACGAGCCTGACAACGCAAAACACGAGTACAACGATAGCCGCAAACTGTTTGTCGACTTTCTTCGAAATACTCCACCATTCTCAGAATCTTTCAGCAGGAAACAAGCAGAGGAGTTTTATAGCTCGATAAGGTGTGGCCTTCTACATGAAGCACAATCTAAGGGTGGCTGGCGCATTCGGAATGTCGGCTTACTCCCCGTTGATCATGATACGAAAACTCTTAACCGCGACTCGTTCCATAGGATCATCGAGACATACATCGACAAGTATGTTGAAGAGATCAAGACTTCGAAAGACCGTCAAGATGCGTTCATCCGCAAATTCAACCACATATGTAAGACCGCTCAGAAGGCCCCACGACAGGCTCAATGACCACTACTCGTTGAGCAACACCTCGGCCCAATCATCAAGCTTGGCCTTGATGGGTTGCCAGCCGGGTTGGTAACGGTCTAGCAGATCGTAAAAAGCCTTGCTGTGATTGTGCTCCTTGAGATGGCAAAGCTCGTGCAGGAGGACATGATCGATGCAATCGCGGGGCGCTCGAACCAGAAATGGATGCAGTCGAAGGATGCCGTCTGTTGCGCAGCTTCCCCATCGTTTCTGCATCTCAAGAAGTTCGAACTTGGGTGGGGTGTCGATCCAGGGCAGCTTCTCGGAAATCTCTTTGATGCCGTTGGAGAATATCTGCTGGGCTCGGAACTTGTGCCAGGCTCGTATCCTTACCCGAATGGTGTCGGTATCTCTGGTCTCAGTAAAAATCTCCAGACTGCCACGATAGAGGCGCGTTCTCCGCTCTGCCTTTGGGGTATCAATCAGTTTGAGCTGATAGCGTCGGCCAAGATAGAAGATCTCCTCTCCGCTCACATATTCACGTTTGAGAACATTGCTGCGCCGTTCCTGCGCTTGAACCACATTATCGGAGATCCAACGGGCCTTGGACTGAACCGCCTTCTGGATAGCCGCAAGGGATGCCCCAGCACTGGCTAGTACTTGAACGGTTCCATCGGGCTCAACATTGATGGCGATCTTGCCTGAAGGGCGATCTTCGCGGAGAACAACGTAAGGCAGCCTCGTGTCACCATAGACAAGCAGATGGCGCTCTGGTTCGGCTTCTTCAGAAGCTGCCATTGGTGGCCCCTGCTCTCACCTTATCCTGGATCGCGGAGATCAACGTATTAGCAATGGCAAGATCACCATAGGTCTCGAAGAATTTCGGCACAAGAGCCTTATAAATGTCATTCATGATGTCTTCCTGGCTCAGTGAATTGGCGGCAATGGCATTCATCACCACACCATCGACCAGTTGGGCCTCGGCAATGAAATGCTCTTCCCCAAGTTCCTCGAAGCGAACCGGATCAACCTGCTGTTTGAAAATACCAAAGTAAGCCCGAACGTGACGATTTCCCTTGATTGCCTCAGGGATGTCAGCCGTAGCGCCGCCCTTCACCTGCTCTTCAAGATCCTTGAACAAATCATATTGCTTGCCAGGGAAATCGAACATGGCTTCGGCTTCTGCAATGGCTTCCCGCAATAGCTCCGAGAAGACTGCCTGGGCATAGGGATCATCAGCAAGATCCACCTCGATGCTTTGGGTGACACGGGTACGGATGAGATCGGCCTCGTTCTTCTTCTTCTCATCGCTCCAGTCTTCAGGATCTGGGGAGTTGTCGCCCGGATTCCCGCCGACCTGAATGAGGCCCTCGGGGTCCTTGATGCTCACTCCAGTGACTTGGCGATCAAGAAGATTGCGGATCTGCTTCTCATATTTCGAGAAATCCACGGTCTCCATGGCATCCGCTCGGGCCTGTTGCCGGATCCCCATGAAGAATTTTAGGTCTTCCTTGTAGCGGTTCAGCTTCACCTCATCAAACCCTGGGTCCTCGAAGAAAGCGCGGGTCGAGGTGGCCAGCTTCAGGCACATGCCGAAGTTGGTCAGTGCCGCATAGAAGTCTTCTCGGAACTTGAGATTGGCGTCAAAGCTCATCCCGTCTTCTGTCACCATCTTCGGCACAAGGAGGCGGCGGAATTGCTCCTTGTCTGCCTTGTTCTCCACGTCCGCGAACAAAGCCCAAAGCTCCCGGTGCAGTTTCGGCAGCTCGAGATATTCGGTGCTGACATTGGCATAGATGCCTTCGAGATCTTCGGGGTCATACCCGTCTCGGGTCTCGTTTGCCAACATCTGATAGTCGTGCAGTGAGGTGTCGAGTTCCTTAAGGATGCCACGATAGTCAACCAGATAGCCGAATTTCTTGTCCTCGTGCAGTCGGTTCACACGGGCGACGGCCTGAAGCAGGTTATGCTGCTTGAGGTCTTTGTCGATGTAGAGCACAGCGTTGCGCGGTTCATCGAAACCGGTGAGCAGCTTGTCGACCACAATCAGGATGTTCGGCGGTCCAACCAACGAGAAGCCTGAGATCACCGCTTCTTCATAGGCATCTGCGTCATTGCCGACATTGTCCGCCCACCAGGTCTGCACTTCGGGCGCATTGGCGGCGTTCGTGTCTTCATGGCCTTCGCGGGTGTCAGGTGTCGAGATGATCACCGCAGACGTCACAAGACCCGTTTCATCCAGTGCCTTCTTGTAGCGGATGGCCGAGAGCTTGCTGTCCGTCGCCAACTGCCCCTTGAGGCCGATGTCCTTGAAGCTGTCGCAGAAGTGCGTGGCGATGTCATAGGCGATCAACTGGATGCGTTGTTCTGCGCCATAGACCTGGCCTTTGGAGGAGAATTTGCGTTTGAGATCGGCTTTCTGCTCGTCGGTCAGAGTTTCGGTATATTTATCGAACCAGCTATCGATGGCTCTGTCATTGATATCGAGCTGTGGCTGGCGCTCTTCATAGAGAAGAGGTGTCACGGTGCCATCATCCACAGCCTCGCGCATGGTGTAGGCGTGAAGGATCTTGCCGAATTTGTTCTCGGTCTTGCGCTCTTTGAGCAGCGGCGTCCCAGTGAAGGCGATGAACGCGGCATTGGGCAGAGCAAGTTGCATCCGCTCGTGGTTCTCGCCGCCCTGGCTGCGGTGGCCTTCATCCACCAGCACGATCATGTCCTCGCTGTCATTCTTGCACTCGGGGTATTTGGTGGCCGAGTTGAACTTCTGCAGCAGGGTGAAGATGATCCGGTCGGTTCCTGCCCCGATCCGCTTTGCAAGATCCTGTCCGCTTTCGGCCCTGGCCTTCTCGCCTTCCTTCTTGGTCGCAATAGCCGAACCGAAAGCACCACCAGACCGGAAGGTGGCCGCCAGCTGCTTCTCAAGGTCTGTGCGGTCGAGCACGATGAGCAATCGGCATTTGGCAAGGTCTGGGTTATGCAACAGGGCGCGGCAGAGGAACACCATGGTGTAGCTCTTGCCCGAGCCGGTGGTGTGCCAGATGATGCCGCCCTTGCGTTTCTTGCCTGAGGCACTTTTCTCGTCGCGCTGCTGTACCTGGGCCAGCATGGCGCGAACGCCGAAAAACTGCTGATACCGAGCCGCGATCTTGCCCACTTTACTGTCAAACAGCAGGAAGTAGCGAACGAACTCCAGCAGTCGGTCCGGCCTAGCGATGCCGATCAACAGCCGATCCTGTTCGGTGATTGCCATATCGGCAGACCATAGCGCTGTAAGGTGGGCCTTCACCTTCGCCGGGAGCCCTGCCAACAATGCCGACTTCTGCGCCGCATCAAGTGGTAGGTTCTTGATCGCCAGCATATCGGCCTCAGAGATTTCTTCCTCATGCCAGGCGGCCCAGAATTTCAGCGGGGTCTCAGAGGTGCCATATCGAGCCTGGCTTTCGGCGAGTGCCATCAAGACCTGACCGTAGGCATAAAGGCTCTGGATGCCATTGGGCATCTGATTACGCAGGTGTTGAGAGATCGCCTCTTCCACCATCTTGTCTTTACTAGCGGTCACGGCCTTCTTGGCTTCGATGATCAACAGCGGCAACCCGTTGACGAAGCCGACAATGTCCGGGCGATAGGTTGTCGTCTGGCCCTGCCGTTCGACACTCATCTCTTCAGTCACCTCGAACCGGTTGGCGCTGATGTCCTGCCAATCCACCAAAGACACGGTAACGGACTGCTTGTGACCGTCGGGCATGAACTCGGAAACGGTGATGCCGAGGGTGAGGATGGTGTGCAGCGCTTCGTTGGCCTTGGCCAAGCCTTGTGCAAGCCCGAGATTGGTGACTCCCTTCATCACCTGCGCCTTGCCATCATCGGACAGAGGGTAGAGCTTGCCGCGATAGTCGAAGCGGTAGGCATCGAGCCAAGCGTGAAAGCTGTCCTCCAGCAGCACCGCTCGGTTGGAGCCGCGCCGGGCAAAGCAGTCTTCGGCGGAGACATAGGCCCAGCCCATATTGATCAGCAGCGCCAGCGCAGGAATCTTCGAGGCAGCTTCTTCGGTGGTGATGGGCGTGGGCTGATCGAGCATGGCGACCTCGGGCAATGATCTGACTATTAGGCACGGGTCGGCTGATCGACCTTAAGTTGTCGCCATGTCAGCACATCAGAGCAGCCAAGAGCAAGGTGAGGTTGAACAAAAAGCGCTTTTGCCACCGAAAAGGTCAGCCACTCACCACCTCATAGGGCCAATTGAAATGGGAATAGAGGAAGGGCTTGCCTCCCTCTCGGCTCGTCTCCTTGGCATAGATGCGGAAGCAAGTGCCAACGGGATGGCTCTTGCGCATAGAGCGGGAGCACTCAACGTCCATGGTGGCGGGATAGACCTCGCCCTCGACGGGGCGCACATGGACCTTCGAGCTCTTGCCGCTCTTTGTCGCCGCGTAGGTCTCGACAACGACCTGCTGGTAGGCACTCCATGGGGCGTTCACGTCGGTCATCAAACCGTCACCCGCTTCTTGCCCGTCAGCAACTGCTGCATAAGGGCGCGTTTCTCGGAGCGGAGGCCGACTAGTTTTCTGTAGCAAAGTTCCTCATCTTGAAGAAAAAGGCCCATGGTTTCAGCTAATTGCTTTTGCTCTTCAATTTGAGGAACAGAAATCAGACGCTTCTCCATTTCTCTCTTCTGAGTATGGACCAGAGCGGCAGCTCCATGCGCCGAGTTCTCAATTTCTGCTGTGATTTGCTGCAATAGCCAGTAGAAAAATACCTTATCGAGGTCCCTTCGTGGTTTCACATTCCATGTGTGATAATTGAGTACTGCCTTTGGACCGTTCCAAATATGTGGCCCAAATGAGGTGCCACGACTGCCGGACCAAGCAAACAGCAGATCACCAGGAACCACCAAAAGCTTGGGATTGAATGACCCGTTGTAGTAGTTGAACTCATCGCTTCCGTTTAGGTTTTGAATGCGGATGATTGGGTAGCCTTCATCACTCCACTCGTGTGGCTTAAAGCCCCTCCCGTTCACTAACTCACACACATCCCCCAGCTTCACGGTCTTCCACTCGCCATCAAATCCGGGGAGGCGGCGGGTGCCGGTTAGGAGCTGTTGCATCAGGGCCTTTTTCTGGCGCCGCGCATTCTCCAGCTGCCGCTCCGCCACCTCAATCGCCCGGTCCCACGTCGACAGGATCTCGGCGATCTTCTTCTGTTCGGGGAGCGGGGGGAGGAGGATCGATATCTCCGAAAGTCTCTCTTTTGTCAGGTGTGCGATAGATGTTTGGGTTCCAAGGCCGGAAAAAAGTTTGTTGGTGCTCCCAAACAAGAAAACATTGAAGACAAACTCCACATCAACTTCATCACTACGACGCCTCAGCCGATGAAGCGCCTTCTGATAATAACAGTTAGCAACTGCTCCTCTCCAAATCGCACATCTGCCAATTTCCCCTCCTTCGCAAACGAGCAAATCCCCATCCCAAAGAGAAAATTTCTCTCTTTCGCAGTCAGAAAAGCTCATCGAGTTGAGCTCCGCTAGAGCAAAACTTCCCCAACGCACATTTTTGTTTGTCAAATAGACATGTTGATCTCCGCCCACTTTAGCTTGTTTGTTCAACATCTTACCAAGCTGAACATGAAACAGCTGATCGACCCTTTTTCGTCGCCACCCCTCAGGCACCATAACCAAGCTCCTTGAGATAGGCGTCCATCTGTGCTTCCAGCTCGGCCATTTCCGCGTTCAGAGCCTTGCGCTCCTTACGCACGGCAACGAGGTCGATCTCCTCTTCCTCCTCGAAGGTGTCGACATAGCGCGGAATGTTGAGGTTGAAGTCGTTCTCGGCGATCTCCTCGACGCTAGCGCGATAGGCATATTTATCGAGCGTCCCACGGGCGCGATAGGTCTCGATGATTTTGGTGATCTGCGCCTCGCCCAGCTTGTTCTGATTCTTGCCGTCAACATACTCCCGGCTGGCATCGATGAACAGCACCGAACTGTCTGGCTTATTGTGTTTGAAAATGAGGATCGCCGCCGGGATGCCCGTGCCGAAGAACAGCTTTTCGGGCAGACCAATGACAGCATCCAGCAGGTTCCCCTCGATCAGCGCCTGACGGATCTTGCCTTCTGATGAGCCACGGAACAGCACACCATGAGGCACGACCACGGCCATGCGCCCCGTGTCTGGCTTCAGGGTCTCGACCATGTGGGAGATGAAAGCATAGTCACCCTTGGTTTTGGGTGGCAGACCACGCCAGAACCGCTTGTGCGGGTCCTTTT
Source organism: Cohaesibacter marisflavi (assembly GCF_963665895.2). Lineage (NCBI taxonomy): Bacteria > Pseudomonadati > Pseudomonadota > Alphaproteobacteria > Hyphomicrobiales > Cohaesibacteraceae > Cohaesibacter > Cohaesibacter marisflavi. The sequence continues at coordinate 3,026,151 of NZ_OY762534.1, forward strand.
CGGCGCTGCCAATGCCCCACTTATCGAGGCTGAAGGGCGGATTGGCCACCACCACGTCGAAATGCAACAGGTTGCCATTGCCATCTTGGAGCTTGGGGTTGCGGATGGTGTCGCCCCATTCGATCTTGTGGTTGGTCTCGCCATGCAGGAACATGTTCATCTTGGCCAACGCCCAGGTCGACCCGATGGCCTCCTGCCCATAGAGCTCATAGGTGCGTTTGCCGGTTTCTTCCAGAATGCGCCGACCGCATTTCATCAGAAGCGAGCCGGAGCCGCAGGTCGGGTCGCAGATCTGATCGCCCTCCTTCGGCTCGACCAGATGGGACATGAGCGTGGACACTTCTGCCGGGGTGTAGAACTCCCCTGCCGACTTGCCAGCTTCTGAGGCGAAGCGCGAGATGAGATATTCATAGGCCCCACCGATGACATCCAGCGCTCCCACACGGCTCGGGCGCAGATCGAGCTCATCCCTGGCGAAGTCTTCGAGCAGGAAGCGCAGGGTATCGTTCTTCTGGTCCTCGTCGCCAAGTTTGTTGGAGTTGAAGCTGATATCCTGGAACACATCGCGCAACTTGGTGCCGTTGGCGTCTTCGATGGCGTGAAGCGCCTTGTCGATGCGCTCGCCATTCTTGGGCTCATGCCGGTGTTCATAAAGAAAGCCGAAGCTCGACTGAGGCGGCAGGACGAAATTCTCCTTCGCCATCATCGCCTCGATCAGCTCGGGGGCGTCGCCATACTGCGCCTTGTAGCCCTGATAGTGATCGCTCCAGACGTCGGAGATGTATTTGAGGAACAGCATGGTGAGGACATAGTTCTTGTAATCCGCTGCATCCACGACACCCCGAAAGGTGTCACACACCGCCCAGGCGGCCTTGTTGATCTGATCCTGGGTGACGAGACGATCCGCCATGCTTCTTCCTTGTCTTGTTCCTCGTGTGCTCCGCGAAGCACTTCATGCGGGACAGACTAGGCTGTTGCACGGCTGGAGGGAAGAGGCCGAAGGGCGAACTTTCACAGACAGGTAGGCTCAAAAAGCACAACCAACGGCTCCTTTCTCAAGCACACTGTTATCGAGCAGTGACCCATCATTTTCTACTACAGATTTTAGTTGCGTTTAGTGACATACCAAACGCGGTTTCGACCGCTCATTCAACGCAAGGAGCATCATGCCAAACACCCCCACAGAACCACCCGAGGCTAACGATGAACTCTCGGAGGCCATCGCCAAGCTGACAGAGGAAGCCGCCAAAGGCACCCGAGAGGATCGCCCTGATCGATTGCCCATAGCTGACATCATCGAATGCCCGGAAGCCTTCAACGTCCGAGGCGAAGATCCAGCCGAACATCACCTAACCGAACTGAAGCGAGCACTCGAGCGCATGGCTGATCTCGATCCGGCGTTGATCCTGCCGTGCGGTGACAGCTTCGTGCTCATCGATGGGCATCACCGCCTAGAAGCCTATCGCCGCGATGAAGAGCGAATGGACATCCCCGTCCGGTATTTCGAAGGCAGCATTGAGAAGGCTGTCCTTGAAGCCGCCCGGATCAACTCCAAGGCAGTCCTCCCACTCAACAACCAGCAACGGCAGAACCTCGCTTGGCGTCTGGTACTCACAAAACGATACTCGAAGGCCCAGCTTGTCGAAGCCGCTGCCGTCTCCTACGGCCAAATCAGCAACATGAGGAAAGTAATGAAAGCATTGAACGATGACGCAAATACCTTTGACAGCTGGTGGAAAGCCCAGCAGGCAGCAGCGGGAAAGCTGCGGGAACAAGATGAAGACTTCGACCAGGATGCTTGGCTTCGCGAACAAGTCGCCATTTATGTTGATCGCATGTCGAAAGCACACGGTACCAAGCTGTCTAGCAACCCATCTCTCCTCGCTCTTGTCCTGGTCGATTATTGCGGTCGCAACGCTAAGAGCCTTTACGATGAGCTAGGAATGATCCTCGACCTCGATCCTGCAGATGAGGTGGACGACGAAGATACTGACTTCTGATCAGCGCTCACTGACCTCCTGAATTTCACCAAGGCTCCGCTCATGCATGCGGGGCCTTTTTCATATCCGGTGGGGTGCAATCCCTTCGCCACTATCAAACAATCAAAGGAAACACCATGAGATTTATCACCGACATCTATACCGCTTACCTCGACAACATGCCACTCAACTTTTTCATCCGGTTTGAAGAAAACGGCAAAATGCAGCTGTTCTATGCCACCCACGAGCTTCGGCGCATCGCCTCTTGCTTTGTTCGAGCTGAGAATGCCTGGAACTTCGTTGAGCAGTGCGAACGGGAAGTAGGCGTTCATGAGTTCATTATGTCGAACCGGAAGGATACCTATCGCGTCGCTGAAGTCTGGCACCTCTCGCCGCTTCTTGAGGACGGCAGGATTGAGTTCCACCTCCCTGAAGAAATTACCGAATGGATCATTCACCAGAGCATGCTTGCCTCAGACAAGGCGCTTGAGTACGGCAGAGACATGCTCGAGCAAGAAGAAGAACTGCTCCCATTCTGAGGGCATCAAGAGCAGACCTCGGTGTTGCCGCTGGGGTCCCCATTGCGAACCGGAGCGACCCTCCTGTTTATTCCTTAGGCTGTACATTTTGTACAGGCTGGCGCTCATTCGGGATGTTGGGAGCAAAAATCCGAGCGACCAATCAGATTAACGGCTCACGCCTATCCCCCCTGTGGGGGCCTCAAGCCTACCCAAACAACTTCAACATTTCTCAAACATGGAGGCCGGTCCAACCATGACCTACCCCGACTACATCATCACGATCCATACCGATGGCTCATGCTCTGGCAACCCTGGCCCTGGGGGCTATGCCGCTATCATCCGCAACCCAAGGCGGCAGCTTGAGATCTCAGGTGGAGAGCCTGGGACCACCAACAATCGTATGGAGCTCCGAGCAGTGATCGAAGCCCTCAACACCCTGAAGCGCCCCCTTCGCCTGAAAATCTTCTCTGACAGCCAGTATGTCATCAAGGGTGCCTCCGAATGGCTCAAGAGCTGGAAGGCCCGACATTGGAAGAATGTCAAGAATGTCGACCTGTGGCAGGCACTCGATGCTGCAGCAAGTCGTCATGACATCGAATGGCAATGGGTGAGAGGCCATGCTGGTAACGAGATGAACGAGAAAGCCGATCTCCTCGCCAACCAAGGCAGAGAGCGGCAGAAGCAGACCAAGCGAAGAACCAGGCTCTGATCCTGCGCAACAATGGCATGGGCGTCACAAGATGCCCTGCCCACCCCAGGCCCCAACGGTCACAATTGTATACTCTCGTGACCGTCCACAGGGCAGCTTGACAATGCGGTCATTTTCCGTTCATAAATTTTTGGTCATTTAAGTCTCAGAGGTAATGAACAATGTCATTGGTCGGTTATGCGAGAGTGTCTTCTATCGGTCAGTCCCTGGATGTCCAGGAGGCGAAGCTTCAGGTGGCAGGGTGTGAGGAGATCTTCCGAGAGAAGCGGAGTGGGGTCGACACCGAGCGCCCCCAGCTCAAGGAGTGCATGCGCTACATCCGCAAAGGTGACACTCTGGTAATCTCCCGGATTGACCGCCTCGCACGGTCTGCAGAGCACCTGCTTCAATTGTCCAGAGAGTTAGAAGAGAAGGGTGTCACGCTCAAGGTTCTGGATCAGAGCATCGACACTGGTGATGCTGCGGGGAAAGCATTCCTCGGCATGTTGGCCGTCTTCGCTCAGTTCGAGAATGACATCCGCAAAGAACGGCAGATGGACGGCATCGCCAAAGCCCGAGAGAAGGGTGTCAAGTTCGGGCGCAAGCCAGTAATGACCGGTGAGCAGGAGAACGAGGCCAGGCAACTTCGCAAGGATGGCTGGGCTCTACAACGCATCGCTGACCATATGGGCGTCTCCAAGGGCCTCATTCACAAGGTAACCAGCCGCCCAGGATCTTCAGGCGTCTGAGCGTCTATATCTTCAGGCGTCTGAGCGTCTATCAGTGTTTTTTCGGTGATGCAATACCAAAAGCAAGTAGCTAAGTTTACCTAACAGCCTGAAGTAGAAGAGCTCAGATAATCAAGATGAATAACGAGAATACCAAAGAAGCCTATCGGTTTGAGAATGTCCGATTGACACCGAAAGTCGTAAGTGAAATCGCACTCATCATATTCAGCGGCCAAGCAATCGACAGCAAAGATATCATGCCTGCGGTAGAGCAATTTCACCTGAACAAGGGTGGTCTTCCTTCCATTGCGTTGAATGCAAACGCAACGAGGAAGAAAGCGCTAAGGACCTTGGTACAACAAGGAGCAGCAGAAAAAATTGGCTATGGTCGATATAAATTTCTCGTCGATGAAACCAATGCCAGCGTGGCCACCACGAATGAGCTACCCCAAGATGCAAGCAATACCCAAAATTTGGTTGAGTGTCCTGCTTCTGCGCAGATACAAGCCGAAAAAACCTTGGGAGAGGGCAATGAGCTGGTTTATCTCTATTATTATCCAACAGCCAAAGAGCTTGCAGAATTGAAAGGTGAAGCGGTTTGGTCGATCAAGATCGGTCGAACCAGCGTAGGTTTATCGCGAATTACGGAGCAACTCGGAACTGGTCATTCCGAAATTCCGATTGTTCCGCTAGTCTTCAAAACCGATAGTTCCGCTAATCTAGAAGCAGCTATTCATCGTAGCCTAGAGTTTGCAAACAGAAAAGTGCCAAACGCTCCGGGTACGGAGTGGTTCCGAACAAGTACAGAAGAGGTTGAGCACATTTACGATCAATTGGTGGTGCTCAAAGACACTAAATAGCACAATCAACTGACGTGATCAGAGTTTCCGGTAGATGCACTGCTTCAACGCACCGTCTCGCTTGTTCAAGCTTCGGACCTGCCGAATAACGACCTAATGTCATGCCAGGTCTCTTGTGGCCCACAACTGCCGCAATGATATGTTCAGGTTGATCGGCTCTCTCTGCTTGCGTAATGAACCACCGACGAAATGAATGGAAATTGACAAGTGACCGCCGCTTACCGGGGATCACTTCGTCGACCCCGAGTTTTCTGCGATAGTCAGTGAACTGTTGCGATGCCTTGAATGAACGCTCCCGTTGGGAGTTCTTTTTGGGCAACGGCCATTCTGGAAACACATCATCTTCCAATTTCTTCCCCTCGCAACGTCGCTTAATGATCTGTTCAAGGTCAGAATGGATCGGGCAGGAGCGTTCTCGCTTCTCTTTCTTCTGCGGCTTGAAGATGAACACGCCGTCTTGGCAGTCCTTCACCTTCAGACAAACAATGGGATCGATACGACAACCAGTCAGTGCCCCAATCCGCATGAGATCGTGCATTGCCTGACTTGTGTCTCCATTGAGAAGAGTGATGACCTCGTCATCGGTGAAAGCTCGTTCCACCTCATCATACGGGGTAACAGGCACCGATAGCGAAAGCCCCTTCCAAATGTCCTGGTCGACTTCACTTCTCTTCTGAAGCCACTGCCAATACCTAGAGAGGCGTCGAATGTACTTGTTAAGCGTGACTGGCGATAGGCCGTTTGTCAGCTCAGGAAGTGCATCCATGAAGCGAACAGCCGTTTTGCTGTCAATGGTTTCCAGAAATGGCCCCACACCGTTGTCCTGCATCCAACCTTTCAGCAGTTTCATCGAGCGAATATCATCGGCTTTGGTTCTGGGCTTGACCGTCAATTGATCGAGGTATTTGTTGTGGCTGAGGTCGATAGGCGTAGCCAATCCCTTCGCAATGCGTATGAACTCACCAGCCCTACGTTCACTTTCAGGATTATAACGAGGCTGTGGCTCACCAGTTTCCGGGTCTGGTTCTTCCCCAACTTCGCTACCTCGGAGCATATCTCCCGTTATGTCGATCCCTTCTTCGATTTCATGTTGACGCTCCGGAGTACTGGCATCCTTGAGAAGCTTGGCCATCTCAAGAGCAATCTCGATATGTGGTGCGGAGGTTGTCTTATCTTGGGCTTCTGCGATCTTCTGTTTGAGCTCAGCAACGGCTCCCCATTTCATCCGATTGGCAACCGAGAGAGAGTCTGTGCCTAGGGACTTCTTGAGCTTTGTCCCAAGAATGTCCTGCAGTTCTCGGGGGACTGAGACGACGACACGCCACTTATTGCCGTGCTGCTCAAGATAGCGCTTATCATTTCCTGCTGACCGCCCCAAAACAACCTCCTGCGTACCCAACTTCGTACCCAGAGCGCTACCCCCAACAGATTGAAATTTCAATACATTGCTGTTTTCATTCAACAAAAAACTACCGCAAGGACTCCCCGCTTAGCTCCACCATTTCTTCCCATCTATTTGATATCTATACATAACGTTTGATTTCAAGCGGTTGGTTTGCTGTGTTGATATACAATACTGGTACTCAACTTTAAAGAATCTCCCTTGCCACGCGCATCAAACAACCTCATCAAAAGAGGAAATAGATACTCCTTCCATAATTGCGATCACCAAGGCCTCATCGAGCATCTTGTAAGCTCGGCGTCATTCCGGACCCCGCTTTCTCTTCAAGCCGTCTTCCGATGGTTTTCAAACGCCAGATGATCAGCACAAGGGCCAAGCATCTGGCATTCGTTTTCCATCATGCATCTGTAAGGGCTGGCAGGACATATGTCCCCATTTCCTCGATGACCGACTGCGCCGGGCGGTGCGAGGGCTTGAGGTTGAGTGCAATATGCTGGACACCAAGATCACGGTGGCGCAAAAGCCGGTCTATCAATGCATACCGCCCTATCCGCACCACATTGTAAAACCGCTGGTAAGGTGCATCCGGGTTCGGATCCAGATCAAAGAACGTGGAGTATCCGTAGCCAGGTGGCGTTCTGTCCCCTGCCGCAGCCTTTAGAGACGAGATAATCTCGCGGATTGCCTCGTCATCATCCACCGCCCAGATCCATGCATCGATGGTCTGCGCAAGCCACTCGATGGATTGTCGAGAGCGCCCAACGGCCATCAACGGAAGCCGCCCATTCAATGGCTTGGGGTGCATATCGAGATTGCCTGCAAAGGTGCCAAAGCGCTGTGTCTTGATCCGTGGGAAACGGTTTTCAGACAGGGCGCAGATCAACTCCACCTGCTCGCGATAGCGAGCACCGCGATCCTCGAAATCGACATTGAAGGCGGGATATTCCACGGGCCGGTCGCCCGTCGACAAGCCCAGAATGAAGCGCCCATCTGACAACCGGTCCATCGAAAGCGCCTGTTTGGTGACCGAGATCGGCTCGCGCAGAGGCAGAACAATGCCGGTGGTACCAAGCGTGATGTCTTTCGTCACCGCAGACAGGAAACCCAGATAGACGAATGGATCGAGCATCTGTGCTGCGTCGCCAAAATTGGGGTCATAAAAGGGAACGTCCCGCACCCAGATGCTGGCAAAACCCGCCTCTTCGGCCAGTTCAGCAACCTGTTGATGATCATCAAGGGTTGGAAACGGGCTATCGGGATAGGATTCAATCGGGGTGATCAGCCCAACCGTCAGGCGGTTTTCAGAGAAGACCCGGGAAAAGCTCCGCGGGGGCGTTGTAATATCATTCATGGCGACCGTCTCACTCTTCATCATTGGGCCAGACAACATCAAGTACAGAGCGCGCAATGCGCCATTCGCCGTTCACACGAACGTAGCTGTCCTCATACCGACCAAGCAGCAGGAAGGGATGCAGGGTGCTCTGGCGATCCGTGACAAAGTCCAACAGGTAGCAGCTGCCGGTTGCCGCATCCGGGCCGGTCAGAGTGATTTCGTGGTTCGCAACCGCATGGACAAACGGATAGTGGCCGCGGTTGAGGGTATCAAAGCTGTGATAGGCCTCCTTGAGGCTAGCCTTGATTTCCTCAAGACCACTCATCGAGCCAACAGTCACTTTGACTTCGGCGTCCGTGGTGAACACCTCACCCATCCGGTCGGCCTTTCCGCCATCAAGGAGCGCACTATAATGAAGGCGCAATGCCCGGATCTCTTCGCGATCCAGCAAGGCGTTGATGCGATCGGTCTGTGTTGTCATGTTACTTGTCCTTCTGCGCGGCATTTGTCTGTTGAGTGTCCGCTTGTTCGCGCCAGGTGGGAAAATCCGTGTAACCGGCAGAACCTGTGCCGCCATAGAAGGCCTCACGCGGTGCCTCGTTGATCGGCCAGTCATTCCGCATCCGCTCCACAAGATCCGGATTTCCAATGAAAGGCTTGCCAAAAGCTATGAGGTCGAGTGCGCCGTCCTCGAGCGCCTGTTCTCCTGTTTCCTTCGTAAAGCCGCCTGCTGCAATCAACGTGCCTGTAAACGTCTTGCAAAACTGGGAAGGGAAACCCGCAGGCATCGCTTCGCCGCCAATGGTCAGTTGGTCACTGAGATGGACATAGGCTGGCTGGCGCGCCTCCAAAGCTTCGGCCACGGCAAGCCATGTATCGGCTTCTCCGTCATATCCGGTCATGCCAGAAAGCCGCCCGAAGGGAGAGATGCGAACACCGGTCCGGTTCATTCCAATCTCCGCAGCCACTGCATCGATGGTTTCCATGAGGAAACGCAGCCGGTTCTCAACGCTGCCGCCATAGCGATCCGTACGCTGGTTGGAATTGGCATTGAGAAACTGCTCAAAGAGATAGCTGTTGGCCCCGTGGATCTCGACCCCGTCAAAACCCGCAAGCATGGCGCGCTTGGCGGCGGCAACGAAATCGGCCGTAATGCCAGCTATTTCGTCTGTTGCCAGCGCGCGCGGAATGCTGGCCGGCTGCTGACCGGGTTGACCATCCGGACCGATGGCATAGGAAAGGGCTCCCTCCGCCCGCAATGCACTCGCCGACACCGGGGCAGCACCATCCGGCTGCAGCGAGGTATGGGAAACCCGACCAACATGCCACAGCTGAACGAAGATACGTCCGCCTCGCTTGTGCACGGCCTGTGTGACCTTCGCCCACCCGGCCCCCTGCTCATCGGTGTAAATGCCGGGCGTATAGAGATAGCCGTTGCCTTGCTGACTGACCGGCGCTCCTTCGGTGATGATCAAGCCGGCACTGGCGCGTTGCGCGTAGTAGATAGCGGTTTGATCATCCGGTACACCGGTCTCGGCGCGCGAACGCGTCATGGGGGCCATAACCACCCGATTGGGCAGTTGAAGACCGGTAAGATCAAAAGGTGAGAAGAGCAGGGACATGAGAGCTGTCCTTTCAATAGATCCGATAAAGAGAATTTGGTTGCATGTCGTTTGCGTAGATCGGCATGCCATTGCCACTCAATCTATTGATCATTCTCAAAATTATAATATACTTCAAATTCCCTTCATTCCGTCCTGAGATTCCAGAATGATAAACACAACTGATCCCTTTGCTGGCGTGCGTGAATTTGTGGAAGCTGTACGTAGCGGTTCCTTCACAGGGGCTGGTATGCAGCTGGGACTAACCGGCTCGGCCGTGGGCAAGAGCGTCAGTCGCCTTGAAGCAAGGCTCGGGACAAAGCTCCTGCATCGCACCACCCGTCGCCTGTCGCTCACCCCGGAAGGCCAGCGCTATTTCGATGGCTGGGCGGAGATTCTGTCTGATGTGCGCAGCCTTGAAGACTCGGTCGTCGCACAGAGCGGGCGCATTTCGGGACGGTTGAATATTCACCTGCCAGCGGCATTCGGGCGCAGGCATGTGCTGCCCGTCCTGACCCGACTGGCGGGCGAGCACCGGTCGCTCGATCTTTCGGTCAACTTCACGGAGCGACGCGTGAACCTTATCAACGACGGAGTAGATCTCGTCGTGCGGATCGGATCTCTGGCAGATGATGCGGACCTTGTGGCTCGGCGGCTGGGACGCCAACGACTGGTGATTTGCGCTAGTCCGGATTATATCACACAGTTCGGTGAGCCTGAAACGCCTGCGGACCTCATTGAACACGATGGCATCATCGGCAGCCGTCGTGAAGACAGCCCCGCAGCCTGGTTGCTTCGCCAGCCAGATGGCACCTCCACGCCGCACCTCATCAGGGTGCGGCACGAATTCAGTGACGGTGATGCCATGCTGGAAGCCACGCTGGCTGGCGCAGGTCTCTCGCAATTGCCGACATGGCTGGTGACAGGTGCTCTCGCGACCGGAGCACTGGTGCCTGTTCTTGAATCCTTTGCAGGAGCCGAGATGCCCATTCACGCGGTATGGCCCCGATCGCGCTACCTGAAACCGGCACAGCGAGCGCTGATCGACACCTTGGTAAAAGACGCCACCCGCCCCGATTCTGCCTACTGGTTGTAAGCCTCATTGCTTTTCACAGGAGCGGTTCTGAGGGGCATTCGAAGCAAAATGGCATCCACTGCCCGCGCAACCCATTCGCTGACCTTGGGTGTCCAGACTATGCGGCGAAGCAATCTCTCTATTGCTGCCGTTTAAACAGGGTGCAACGCTCGCAAGAAGTGAAAAATTTATGTTGCGGGGTCGGCTAGATTGCGGACAACAGAAAAGCGGGATGCTATCGATCTGAAGAAATAGACCAGATAGCACATCGCGGCCACCACGATGGTATAGGACAAGCCCTCGGCACCGACAATATCCATACTGGTGCCGATGATACAAAGGCCAATCATGCCACCAAGCGCATCCATAAGCGTATAAGACATGTTGGCTGACATCTGGTCCTCCTGGCGGAATTGTTCACCGATAATGTTCAGCCCCAGCGCATAGATCCCCCCCATACAGCCACCCCACAGATAAAGCAGGCCCAGAGCGACAAACAGATGAGAGTAGATTGCAAGTGACAGGAAAGAAGCACAGAAGACCGAGACACAGACACAGATGAAAACGAGACGATAGTGACTGTAAAAAGCAGAGAGCGTGCTCACAATCATGCCCAGAGTAACGCTTCCCAGCATAAACATCGTTAGCAACAAAGCGGCATCTTCTGCCTTCAGGCCATTCTTGATGCCGTAAATCGTGAGAAATGACGGTAGCCCGAAAAAGCAAAAACCACCCACGACAGCAGACAGAAGAATGAGTTTGGCATGTTTGAAAACGAAGCCAATGCGTGCCCTTTTGTCAGAATGAAAAGACGGGCGACTTTTGACAACCGTCAACATGGTTGCCAGAACCAGAAGCGAAATCATACTGCTGATAATAAAAGGCAAGCGGCTATGCATATCGGTAAAGCGTAAAATAATGGGGGCCAGTGCGATACCCAACGATAGGGCCGAGGAAAAGAGCCCCATGATCAGGCCCTTGAGTTTGCCAACTGAAACCATGTTCAGCCAGGTCTGCACCACGACAAGAAGAGCATTGGTCGTGAGGCCATAGATGAACATGCCTGCGATCCAGCCGACAATCATGTCATTGTTAGACAGGAAATAGACGACCGCACAGCGCACCAGAGAACAGATGATGATGGTGTTGATCACACCGAGCTTTTTGACAAGCAGTGAAATCCTGCTCGAAAAGACAATCAGTGCAAGAATATCGCAGGACATGATAAAGCCGATCAACGCATTGGTTGCTCCCTGCGACTGGAGCACGAGCGGAAAAGTGATATAGTTGATCCCTGATGACAGTTGGATGCCAAAGGCGGCAAGCACCAGAATGAAGGGGGTAATCTGTTTCATTCGGCAGCCTCTCGCGCATTGTCTTCTTCATATTTGCTTATTGGAAGCTCCAATGAGAGACTTAAATTCTCATTGTTTTCTGTGTCTTCCTGCCAACTGACATGGCCGCCCATTGCCTTTACGGCGGCAACTGCCTTGAAGAATTCGAGATCCTGCACGCTGTAGAGTTCGGCTTTCGAGTACTCTGGTTCTAAGTTCCGATCAGACATTCCCTCGCTTGGGTGATGGCCTTGGGCCTTGAACACCATTGCAAACGTCAGGCTGTCGACAGCTTCATCGAGCCGCTTTATATCGAGCGTTACAGTATTAGCCCCAGCCATTGTTCCAATATGCGTGCAACAGATAACGAGCAGCTCTTGAAGGACGTTCTTATCCGCCAGCAGAACAGGTGGAATAGCCTCATCAGTCGAGATAGTCAGGGATGTGGAAGGGAGCATCCGGGCCTTAACATCATCCATCAATGCATCAATTCGGAAATTTTCCTTATCTTGAACGAGCGCCTCTGTGCTTTTTAGATACTCTAGCCAAACCTTGATCAAAGGCGTCAGGCCGTCTTTCTGAGGCGTTTTTGCAAAGACCTCAAGCAGATCAATGAAGTTTTGTTTGACCAAAGCAAGATGGTCACCTCTCTGTGCTTGTCGTGACTGCAAAAAGGCATTCTGTTGGCCCAGAAAGGCAGCATATTTTCGCGAGATCCATGTCAGCAGCCCGATGATCAGGCCGATAAAGACCACAATGAAGGCGGTTTTCTCAAAAGCCAGCCGGATGGGATAGATACGGCTGTAGAAATCATTCAACTGAAGATCCATTCCGAGCACACCAACAAAGGCGCCCTGCGCATCATAGAAGGGCGCATAAGCGCTGATGAAGGTGCCCCATTTATCGGTGTAAGGATCGGATACGACCTTCTTTTGAGACTTCAGCGCTTCGATCAACTCCGGGGCTGCGTCATCATAGCGTTCCATCAAGGCCGGAGGCACATCCGGTTGCCCATCACCATCATTGTCATTCTGAGGACTGGGGTTAAGGATGAAGAAGACATCATCGCCCTTGAGAATATTGGTGTAGATATACCGAATATTGGCTGATGCCTGACGGATTTTCTCCAGCGGTCTGATAGCTGCCAGATAGTCCGGATCGTCGCGCGCAGTGGACTTATCAAATGTCTTGTGCAGGTCGCCGTCAATGGTTGTCGCAGCGGCAGACACATTGGAAAGCAGACCGATCTTGATCTCCTTTTCCAGCACATCAACAGACTTGCTGTAGATTAGAAAAGCCAGAAAGCAGATGAGGGAAACCACGAGACCAGAAAGAATGGCAGCCTCCATTTTCGGTCTTGTCTTGATGATGTCCATGGGGCCTCACTCTTGGCGTTCTACAGATCAAAAATACGAATTTGAAACAGGATGATGCAGATAATGCAGATCGGATAGAAAACCCGCGCACTACGCATAAGCTTAGCCTTGTCAAAATCCTCCGATTTCCTCTCGAAGAGCTCGGCCGCCACAATCACAACCATACTGGCAAAGATGCTCAGATAGCCCAGTATCGTGAGCATCCCCATGAAGGTCGTGTAGGGTAACCGCGGCAAAAGGCTCGTTGCCTGAAAGGTGAAGGCTACAACCGTCAACATGAGTGTAAAGGCAATCGAGATATTGGTGAGAAAGTCATCGACCCAGAAGACACACCACGACGAGGTGATGATCAGGATCAGAGGCAGCATGAAGTTCCAGACGTAATAGTCGCATTTCCGTTCAAGCGTGAAATTCAGATTGTAGCGTGAGAATTCGGTTTTGCTGCCGTCTTCGCTCAGGTGCGAATAGTCCTGATCACTGATGAAAACCTGTTTGTCGACGATATTCCATTCAGCCAACATGTCCATATTGACCAACTCGGGATACACTTTCGGGTCGACAAATTCAAAACGGGTTTTGTCGTAGGAAAAGGATTCCAGCTGAACGGTCAGTATTTGGTTGTCGAAAGGAAATTTGCGAAAGTCCATCGGGGTTGAGAAGGTGGCCTGAAAACGCTCATTGTAAAGAACCTTGCCGTCTTCACCTATCACCACCTGTCGGTTGGCAACGGACCGGTTCCCAACCACATTGATAAATTCAATTGCTGGAATACGTAGACCACCGGCTATCAAATTATCAATGGCGCTGTTCTCATAGACATCCGGGGCGACTGCACCGCTTTCTATGCGCTCCACCAGCCCGTCGTCCTGCCAGGATGTCACAAGATAGCCGTCGATCACATAGGTCTCGTTCAACTCATTAAGTTCGTAGATTTTGTTGATGTTGAGAGCAACGCTTGCCTTTGTTCCAAGTTGCTCGCGGTTTGAAGACGGCGGCTGAGCAGAATAGCCAGGGGCGGCAATCATCCACGAAAACATGATAAACAACGTGCCGGCAATCAGCCTTCTACAAGTCATCGCCCTCTGCGTCATGCTTCTGTTTTCCTTGTCGATTATCTCAAATTGCGTGCTTCAATGGGGGAATGCATCTTACCTGCTTACTCAGAATGTCAGCCACGTCATCAAGCAGGGCATCCAGTCTGTTGCGGGTCATGTCCTCTCGAATGACAATCCGCATTGCGTTGCAGCCTATATTTTGCGGCATTGCAAAATGAGGGAGCATCCAGCCTCTTTCTCCAAGATCCCGGCACAGCGCTTCCTCGGTCAAAGCGCTGCCCGACTTAAGGCTGAAAGTAATAACCGGCAATGAAAGGGTGCTGATAATATCGAAGCAACCCATTGCTTCCAGGCTTGCCGCAACATAGCGGGCATTTTTCATACAGCGCTCGATAATCGCTCCATATCCGGCGCGGCCGAAATGAAGGAAATTGAAATATTGCGCCACAACAAGAGATGAGGAACGAGAAAAAGAAATCGCGTAGGACTGGGTGTTACCGGTGAGATAGCTCGCCGTCATGTTCATTGCATCAGGAATAATGGATTGGTCTCGCAAAATGAGCCAACCAAGACCGGGATAAACCAGTCCGAATTTATGCCCGGAAAGATTGATTGAGCGGACAAGAGGCAAAGCGAAATCCCATACCGGTTTTGCGGGATCTTCAAGAAACGGCAGAATGAAGCCTCCTATGGCACCATCGACATGAATGCCCACATTCCAGCCGTTGCGCGCGTTCAGCTTCATAAGCGCATCGTTTATCTTCTCTATCGGATCGCAAAAGCCAGAAAAGGTCGAGCCCATGACGGCGACCACACAAATAGTATTTTCATCCACCAGATCAACGACATTTTGCAGTGGGTAGCGATTGATCCTCTTGAAGCTCGCTTCCCGCACTTCAACGCCCAGATAAAGCGCAAATTTCCGCCAGACCAAATGTGCGTTTCTGCCAAGAACGATATTGGGAGCGCGTTGCAACTGGATGCGTGATGCGCTGGCTTGCCAAATTAGTTTATGCATCAGCATCGCAATGGCACAGGCTTCAGACGACCCAGACGTGGAGCACCCTGCTGCATGTTCTACATTCGGTGCCCCCAAAAGATCGGCGATGGTTTGGACCAGCCTCTTATGAATGTGCGTGGTTTCACCATATTCATTTTGATTGGCAAGATTCTTGCCCAGATGATCGCAGATAAGGCGATCAGCTTCTGGCTCCATGCGCACAGCTGTAAAGCTACCCAGATCCATATATGGATCACCGTCACCTTCGAGCTCTAGAGAAATCTGCTGATAAGCTTTTGCCGGCGCCATTCCAAAATCGCTCAGGCAACTGACGAACTCTTCTTGCATTGGCATCATCCATCTTTCGACGTTTCGCACCTTGAAAATACTCTGATAGGTGATGGAAAAAACCAGAACGTCGATCGTACGCGGATGCATCTCTGTGTAAGCAGACCTTAGAAACCGCTTCCAAGGAGGCTGTCTGAAAAGAAATGCGGTCTGGATGCAATGTTAGATAGACAAAAATAAAATACGTTTTACATCCACAGGCTGCGACAAAATGCCCTTTAACAACAAAGCTATCCTGCCCGCTTATCCGATTTGCATTCGAAACTCCTCACCTGCGACAAAGGTTCACTTCCTGCTTCCCTCGCACGAAACAAAAACGGGTGGCTCCGTCGCTTGGGGCCACCCGTTCTCAGTCTGTAGGCTTTGGTGACGTGCATCAAAGCCGATTTTGGTAGGACGCTTAGAGCATTCCTGCATAGTGAGGTAGCCACAGCACCAACTGCGGGAAGAAGGTCAGCAGCAGCAGCAGCATGATCAACAGGGCAAGGAAGAGCCAGCATTCGCGGATCATCTCGCCAAGCGGAATCCCGTTCAAAGCCTTGATGATGAACAGCAGGATGCCATATGGAGGCGTCACCAGGCCAATCATCATGTTGAACACCAGCACGATGCCCAGATGGTGCAAATCGATACCCAATGCCAACGCCGTAGGGATGAACAAAGGCGTGACAACCAGCATGATTGTCGAGCAGTCAAGCACGCAGCCGAGCACCAGAAACAGAGCATTCAGGATCAGCAGGAACTGAACCCGGTTGAGATCCATTGCATCAAAGAATGCGAAGACCTGCTGGGGAACCTGCTCCACAGTGACGATATAGTTGAAGATATAGGCACCACACAGAACGATGGTGACCACTGCCGTCGTCTTGACCGTTTCCCGCACCACCGAGATGAAGGACCAGAAGCCAAGCACACGGTAGGCAAAGGCAGCCAAAAGCAGAGCGTAGAAGGCTGAAACAGCTGCTGCCTCGGTCGGAGTGAAAGCGCCCGAATAGATGCCACCAAGCAGAATGATCGGCATCAGAAGCGCCGGCAGCGCCCGGATCAGAATGATCGGGAATGCCTTGAGGGGGATGGCTTCTTCAACCGGGAATCCGCGCAGCTTGGCCATGATCATCACCGCGATGCCAAGCGTGGTGCAAACCAGAAAGGCCGGAACAACACCGCCAAGGAACAATACGCCAACGGATGTGGAGGAGATCAGTGCGTAGAAAATCACAGGGATAGACGGAGGGAAGATCGGACCGACAACGGCAGAAACCGCCGTGATTGCTCCAGCAAAACCACGCGGATAGCGATCTTCCTTGATCATCATGTCCGTCAGGACTTTACCGACACCGGCCACATCGGAGATGGCCGAGCCGCTCATGCCCGAGAAGATAAGCGACGTCATGATATTCACCTGCGCCAAACCGCCGGGCACGCGCCCGACCAACGCCAAGGCAAAGGTCAATATTCGGTCTGACACCTTACCGGCATTCATGATGTTGGCAGCAAAAATGAAGAGAGGAACCGCAAGCGCCACGAAGTTACCGAACACACCGTTCAGAACATTCTCGGCAGCCAGACCGACATCTTGTCCGGAGAAAAAGAGATAGAAGATACTGGCAACGATCATCGAGATACCCATAGGCAGCCCGGCAATCGTGATACCAATCATGATGATCAGCATCAGGCTTAGAGCGTGATCTGCGAAGAAGGTCATTCTAACTCAACCCTTTTAAATATATTTTTCCCACTTCTGGCTCAGCAAACCGTACAGCCGATAGGCGGCCTGAACGATAAAACCCAGGATAAACAGCATGTAGCAGCCGTAGATCCAATACATGGGCAAACGCAGAACAGAGCTTTTTTTGCGGGTGAGGAATTGGAGATAATCCCATGTGGCCGGAACCAACAGCACGAAAGAGATGAACAGTGCCAACATGGAAATGATGCTGAACATCCTGCGCGTTCTGGGATTTACGACGTCGTAAACCACATCGAAAGACACATGAGACTGAACCGGCGTCATGAATGCAGCCGCCCAGAACACGGTCCAAATGAATGCGATCATCGTGATTTCTTCCGTCCACAGAAGAGGCGCGTTCATCACATAGCGATAGAAGATCTGTACAATGAACCCGCCAAAGGCGAACAGGAAGAGCAGGACGCCGATCGCGTCGGCCGCCTTTTTTAAAAGGCGGCCGGTTGCGAGCAGCATATCCTTTGAAAGGATATTAGCCATAGCAGCAAATGCTCCTTATTCGGCCATTGCGTTGATCTTTTCGACCCAGCCTTCCGGCCAGTTTTTGGAACGATCCGAGCTGAAGTAGAAGTCCTGCACATGTTTGCGGAATGCATCAACATCCGGCGTTGTGACTTTCAGACCTTCTTCCTTGAAGAAGTCGATCAAACGGGCTTCTTCCCTGTAGCGCTGTTCGTTGTTCCAGTCACAAGATGCCTGAGCAGCTTCGACCATGGCAGCTTTTTCGCTTTCGCTCAGCTGTTCCCAGGTTTGGTTGTTCACGGCAATGTTGAGACCATCAACAAGGTGGTCGGTCAGAGTGATCTGCTTTGTAACTTCGTAGAATTTAGCAGCTTCAACCGTTGGCAGCGGGTTGTCCTGAGCATCGATAGTGCCGGTCTGCAGGCCGAGATAGACTTCGCCGAATGGCAGCGGAGTGGGGCTTGCACCAAGAGCCTGGCCAAGGAACAACCATGCATCAGAGCCAGGCATGCGCAGCTTGACGCCTTTGAGATCATCAGGGGTCTGAACGTCTTTTTCGGCACGCAAGTTCAGCTCGCGCGTACCAAGATAGCATGTATCAAGAAGCTGTACGTCCATATCGTTGGATACGGCTTCTTTCAGTTCGGTACCCAGATCCGAATTCAGGAAGGTGCGATAATGCTTCGCATTCTGGAACAGATAGCCCGCCGTCAGCACGCTATATTGAGGCATATTGTCAGCGATCAACTGGAATGACAAATAGGTCATTTCTGCATTGCCACGCTGCAGAGCGTCAAGATCAGCACCTTGAGCGAAAAGGGTACCGGAATCATAGAGCTGAACGTCAAAGCGACCAGGCACTTTCTTTTCCAACTCTTCCTTGAAGACATGCATTGCTTTGGTATGCAGGTCCGAAGGAACCGAAGCCGTGGTGTATTTGATGGTGAGCTTGTCTTGAGCCACAGCAGGTGCAGCAATGAAAGTGCAGCAGAGGAGAGCAGCCGCGATACCACGTGAAATCATGTTTGTGTCCTCCCGAACATAGAATGGTCACACACCAGAACCCTCCAGCCCCGGTGTATAGGAATAGCTCCACGAGAAACTGTAGCGTGAAGAAATTTGTTTGACTAGCTGATATTAACACTTATTGTATCAGTTATCAAATCGAGTATACTACATTCGACTGAAATTTTTATGGGAGGCTGCACCTGATGTTGGAAAATTCCGACCTTAAGGGTGTCGTCGGCGCGGCGATTACGCCGTTCACCGAGGATTATGAAGTAGATATCGAACAACTGAAACGGCATTGCGATGCCCTGCTTGAAGCTGGGTGTGCCTATACGTCCGTTTTTGGAACAACAGGGGAAGGGCCCTCGTTGTCGGTGCGCCAAAAGCTTGAAGCGCTGCGCAAACTCGCCGACATGGGCGCGGATATGTCACGCCAGATCCCTGGCGTTATGACATCATCACTTGATGACGCTGTTTCCATGTATGTGGAAGCCCACAAGCTGGGATGTCGGGCGGCCCTCATTATTCCACCATTCTACTACCGCAGTGCCGGAGTAGAAGGCGTTGTGGATTATTATGAAGCCCTTGTCAAGAAAGCGGGCAACCCCGGCCTCGACATCGTTCTTTACAATTTCCCGCATTTCAGCGGCATTCCGTTCAGCGTTGAGCAGGTCAAGGCCGTTCAGAAACGCATCGGGTCTCTTGTGGTTGGCATTAAGGACTCCACGGGAGATCTGCCCGGTGGTCTTGAACTGATCAAGGCATTCCCTGAGCTTTCCATTTTCACCGGCAGCGACGCAATTCTGCGCGACATGGTGGAGGCCGGTGGCGCAGGCATGATCGGCGGCATGACAAACCCGTTTGCAAAGGACTGCGTGCAGCTGTATCTTGGTGGCGTTTCGGAAGGCTTCGTGAAACGCGCCACAATGCGTATTGAGACAGTGGACGGAAATGGTGGTCTGAATGTGCTGAAAGCTTTGATGGCCAAGGTTTATGGCAACCCTGCTTTCGCTCGCACCATGCCCCCTATGGAGCCCCTGTCTTCCGACAAGTTGGCAGCCATTGAAGCTGCATTGGCGGAGGCTGAAAAGGCTCTATAGAAACGCCGTGGTGAAAGGAAATTGAAGTGATAGCAGGTCGCGCGATGACAGAACACGCCGATACTTCTCGCAGTGTCAAGGAAACAGCCTATGAACTCTTTCAGGCTGCCCTCTTTGATGGCAAGTTGAAATCCGGTCAGCTTGTTAGCCAGAAGGATCTGGTCAAGCTAATGAATTTGTCGATTGGCGCATTGCGCGAACTGCTACCACGTCTGGAATCGGAAGGTCTTATAACCGTCGTTCCCCAGCGAGGAATCCAGATCACGGCCATTGATCTCCCGATGATACGCGATGCATTCCAGATGCGCGCGGCTCTAGAGCGCGAAGCGGTCATGCATGCGGTCAAGAAGATGCCGGATAGCGTTCTGGAAGAGCAGCGCCAAGCCCATCTCAACATTGTAAAAGCTGTGGAGACCGGGCTTTCCGAGGCCGTTTTGAAACGTGGGCAGCAGATCGACACTGATTTCCACAATATATTGATCCGCCTGACCAACAATGAGATTCTCATTCAGGCCTACAATATCAACGCAATCCGCATCAGGTTGATCCGCCACGATCGAATCAGCTTGACCGAACTGCTGTTGCCTCACACCTTCACCGACCACCTGGCTATTATTGACGCCATCGCCAAGCGCGACACAGCGGCTGCCATTGAGGCGATGGATATTCACATCTCTCATGCTCGACAGAGGGCGACGGAGCTTTAGGTGACTTTACCAATTATCGGGCAAGACGGATCGCTGCTTGCCACAAACCTGCGATGCCAGCATCTCGCGCGCGTGTCAGGGTTGAACAGCCGCCCGCCATTCTTCGGCTGGGCGCTTGAGTGTGCACATTCGGCTCAGAGCCCTTCGCACCAGACAGCATGGCGACTTGTTATCGGCCAATCTGAAAAGAGCGTGCGCGAAGGTGGCGACCTCTTCTGGGATTCGGGCAAATGCGTCGGGGAAGACAATTTCGTTTATGCCGATGAGACACTGATTTTCCCGCCAGACGCCCATCTTTGGTGGAGCGTTCAGGTTTGGGATCAAGACGACAAACCCGGTGCTTTGGCCGAACCGGCAGAGCTATTCACAGGTCTAGCGGAGGATCAGTGGCAGGCTCACTGGATCGGGCGCTATTTCGTGTTGCCTGCCGGACGGGATGTGCCGCAAGACAATCTGTACGACAATCGCTTTCAGGCGCGTCCCGCCGACTATTTGCGCCGCGAGATTGCCCTATCGGACCGCCCCGTGCGGGCAACTGCCTATCTTTCCGCGCTCGGCCTTTATGAATTCTATATCAATGGCGTACGCATCGGCGAAGATGTCATGGCCCCCGGCTGGACGGACTATCACACCCGTGTCGAATACCAGACCCACAATGTGACCGATCAGCTCAACGCCGGCGAAAACTGCCTTGGCGCCATTATCGGTGAAGGCTGGTATTCGGGCCGAATCGGACATAATCAGCGCCGCGCGGGCAACCATTATGGCGGACGCCCTGCTTTTCTGTGCCAGCTTCAACTGGAATATGCAGACGGACGCGTCGAGACGATCATTTCCGACGAACACTGGATGACCCGTCAGGGGCCGATTTGCTATTCCGATTTTCTGGCCGGAGAAATGGTTGACGCCCGATTGGAGCTGGATGACTGGTGTCAGTGCGGCATCGACACGACCTATTGGCAACCGGTGGAAGAAATCATTCCCGAACCGGGTCTGCCACAAATCGATGCGGCGCGCTGCCAACCAGCCCGAGAAGTCGCACGGTTAGAGCCCAAATCCCTGTTTGTTCAAGGCACGCAGACGACCATCTTTGACTTTGGCCAGAATCTGACAGGCTATGTCGAAATGCATGTGGAAGCCCCCGAAGGCACCCGCTTCCTGTTGCGCCATGGCGAGATGCTCGATGCAGAAGGCAGGCTCTATACTGAGAATCTGCGCTATGCCGTATCTGAGGACATTTATATTGCCAGCGGCAAGGGCAACGAGATTTTCCACCCCAAATTCACCTTCCACGGTTTCCAGTATGTGGAACTCACCGTCGAAGGAGAAACCTATGCTCAACCCGAGCTGACCGCAATCGCCATCCAGACGGACACGCCGGTTGTTGGCCAAATGAAAACCGGCCACCCGATGGTCAATCAGCTTTTGTCCAACATCTTCTGGAGCCAGAGAGACAATTTTCTCTCTGTTCCCACAGATTGCCCCCAGCGCGACGAGCGCTATGGCTGGGCGGCGGATGCGCAGGTTTTCTGGCGTACGGCCGGCTATTTCATGGATATCTCGGCCTTTCTGACCAAGTGGATGGAAGATCTGATCGACGGCCAGTCGGATGAGGGTGTCTTCCCCGACGTCGCGCCAACCAAACCGCTCAATCCTTATCGGCTGACGCCGCAGCCGGGCGCACCCGCTTGGGGGGATGCTCCGATCATCATGGGTTGGATGCATTACCAGCGCTATGGCGACAAGGACTTGCTGAATCGCTGCTGGCAGCCTTTCGTCAGCTGGATGGACTATATCGAGCGATGCAACCCCGATGGCATCCGCCGCAATCAGGTTCACAACAACTATGGTGACTGGCTCAGCGTTGGACCGGCGACAGATCGTGAGTTGGTCAACACAGCCTATTGGATCTATATCGCAGACCTGATGGTTGATATCGCGGCGGCACTGGAGCGAGAGGCCGTGCCATGGATCGCACTTGGCACGCGCTTGCGGGCAGCCTTTACAAAAGCCTTTCTGGCAGAAGATGGCCGATTGAAGGGCGACACGCAGACCGCCTACCTTCTCGCCCTTGATTTCGACATCTTACCTGAAGAAGCCAAAGAACGCGCAGCGCAGCGCCTGGTAGAGCTGATCGAGCAGGCTGGCGGACATCTGCAAACCGGCTTTCTGGGCGTGCGGCATCTTTGCCCTGTGCTCAGCGACAATGGCGCAGAGGAACTGGCCGTTTCGCTTCTGCTGAAAGACACATATCCAAGCTGGGGCTTTTCCATCAAGCACGGCGCCACATCCATTTGGGAACGCTGGGACGGCTGGACTGAGGAAAAAGGCTTCCAGAGCAAGGCCATGAACAGCTTCAACCACTATGCTTACGGCTCGGTTGGCGAATGGATCTGGTCGCGCCTTGCCGGCATTGACTGGAATAAAAGCGCGCCCGGCTACCGCTCTGTCGTCATGCGGCCAATTTTCGATAAACGCATCGGATTTGTTGAAGCAACGCACGATGCCCATACCGGCCGTATCACGAGCAACTGGCATTTTGAGGAGAATGAAATTCACTGGGAGGTTGCCCTGCCACCAAGCGTTAGCGCCAAGGTGACACTTCCCGGGGACATGACGTCCGATCTCGGTTCCGAGTTCACGCTGGAACCAGGTCATCATGTCATACGGGCTTACCCGCTATAAATTGAAATCAGCACTATAGATACCTTTCTAGGCCTTGGGGGCAAAGAAAGGGTCTGGGAGGACAATCTATGTATTATATCGGTATTGATGTCGGTTCTGCGAGCGCGCGAACCGGAGTGTATGACGCAACGGGCACCCGTCTTGCCTTTGCGACCCGTGCTATCAAACAGTTTCACCCCAAGGCCAATTTTGTCGAGCAATCATCGGACAATATTTGGTCGATGATTTGTGAAGCCACCAAGGAAGCCGTTGAGAAGGCAGGAATTGACGCCACGAAAGTACGCTCAATCGGCTTTGATGCGACCTGCTCACTGGTTGCGCTTGACAAAAACGGCTCCTCCATTTCGGTCTCCGAAAGTGGAGAAGCCGAGCAAGACATCATCATGTGGATGGACCACCGCTCTGATGTGGAAACCGCTGCAATCAATGCAACCGGCCACGACGCGCTCAAATATGTCGGCGGCGAGGTTTCCATCGAAATGGAGCTGCCCAAGATCTTGTGGCTGAAGACCAATTTCCCGGATCGCTATGATGCCGTCTGGCGTTTTTATGATCTGGCAGATTATCTGGTCTGGCGCTGCACTGAAGTGGATGCAGCCAGCACATGCACATTGACCTGCAAATGGAATTATCTGGCGCACGAAGGGCGTTTCCCCACCGATATGCTTGACGCTGTGGGCCTTGGCGATCTGACAGGCAAAGTCCCGACAGATGTTCTGCCGCTGGGCGATGCCGCTGGTACTTTGTGCAAAGCTGCCGCAGAGCAACTGGGCTTGCCTCAAGGCATTACCATAGCAGCTGGCATCATCGATGCCCATGCTGGCGGTCTGGCTCTCATTGGCGCCAAGCCCGAAGGCGGTCTGGCCCTTATTTCCGGTACGTCCAACTGCCACATGATCGTCAACCAGAATCCAGTCATGGTACCCGGCGTCTGGGGCCCCTATTTTGGCGCCATGCTGCCAGGCTTCTGGCTTGGCGAAGGGGGACAGAGCGCGGCCGGTTCTTTGGTTGAATGGACCATCCACCAGTGCGAGGCATGGCCTCAGCTACAGGAAGAAGCCAAAGCGGCTGACAAGCATCCGATTGCTTTGCTCAACGAGTGGGTCGCCGATCTTGAAGCCCGCGAAGCCAATCCGACCGCTGCCCTTCATGTTCTTGGTGACCATCATGGCAACCGCTCTCCACGCGCCAACCCGCATGCACGCGGTGTCGTCTCCGGCCTGACGCTGGAAACCGGCCGTGACCAGTTGGCCCGGCTCTATCTGGCCACCTTGCAGGCTGTTGCCTATGGCACGCGTCACATCATCGAGGAAATGAGCAAGGCCGGGCATACCATCACGACGCTTTATGTTTGTGGCGGGGCGACCAAAAACCCACTCTGGCTGAGAGAATATGCCAACATCACCGGCCGTGAAATCCAGATGGCCAGTGAAGAGGATGTTGTCACCCTCGGCGCCGCAATCCTAGGTGCTGTGGCATCAGGCGACTTTGAAACTATTCCGACCGCAAGCGCAGCCCTCGTCCAGCCGGGCGACAGCGTCAAGGCCGATCCATCTACTGCCGCTTTCCATGCGGCAAAATATCAAGTCTATCTCAATCTCTATGAAAACCGCGAACATCACAATGCGCTGATGGCTCCGGTCCTTTGATTTGCAATATTCGGGAGTTGAACCATGTTGAAATTGCCTGAACCGGCCGAGCTGATCACAGCTGGCGACAAGGAAATCCTCGTCGTCACCAACGCCGACCTGCGCGAAAGCGCCAACGTGCCTTGCTGGCCTGTTTACCAGAGCTTCTCCGAAGCGCTGGAAAAGGAGCTGAATGCGCAGGGCTACAAAATGAAGCGCGCTCACCCTTATCATGAAGACCGCAAACACGGCTTCATTTCTTCCCAGAAGGAAGGCTCCGAGCTGTTCTCCCGCATCGATCCGGACGCACCGCTGATCGTTCTGCTGACCGCTTGGCAATATTCCCATCACATCGCACCGTCGCTTTCCAAGCATCGCGGTCCGATCCTGTTGATGGCGAACTTCGATGGCACCTGGCCGGGTCTTGTTGGCATGCTCTGCATGGCTGGCACGCTGACCTCTCTTGGAGTTTCCTATTCCCGTCTGTGGTCGGAAAAATGCGAAGATGACTTCTTCAAGCAGGGTCTGGCCAGATGGCTAAAGGACGGCAAGCTTGATCAAGACACCAGCTATCTCAGCGACGTGACAGCCGATCATCCGCTGATGAAGAGCGAAGCCGGACAGGATGGCATCAAGGTTGGTGAATATATCCTCAAGCACAAGGCCATTCTTGGCCTGCATGACACCTTCTGCATGGGCATGATGAACGGCTTCTTCCCTGTGAAGGCCCTCTCCGACATCGGCATGCCGCTTGAATCCCTCTCCCAGTCGGCCCTCCTGGTCGAAATGGAAAAGGTTCCCGCCGAGCTGCGCGAAGCCTGCCTCAAATTCTATGAAGATCGCGGCATGCAGTTCCAGTGGGGCAGCGACAGCGCAACCGAGCTGACCCGAGAACAGGTGCTCGAACAGTGCGCCATGATGATCGCCATGGCACGCATCGTCACCCGCTTCGGTCTCACTGCGGTTGGTGTCCAATATCAGCAGGGTCTCAAGGATTGCTGTGCAGCTTCTGACTTTGCCGAAGGCGCCATCGGCTCCACCGAACGCTTCCCGATCCCGGACGAAGACGGCTCTATCATCTGCGAAGGTAAACCGATCCCGTGCATCAACGAAGTGGATATGGGCACCGCCATTCCACAGGCCATGCTGTTCCGTCTGCTCGATGCCATGGGGCTGCCATCCGAAACGACCCTGCATGATGTCCGCTGGGGCAGCGAATATGAAGGCACTTTCTACTGGGACTTCGAAATTTCCGGCGCTGTTCCGTTCGAGCATATCAAGGGCGGCATCGCTGGCTCCAAAGGCTATCGCCAGCCAGCCATGTTCTTCCCCAAGGGCGGTTCAACCATCGCCGGTCAAGGCAAGGCAGGCACCTTCGTTTGGGCGCGCGCCCATTATGAAGGCACCGATGTCTTCATGCATATCGGCACCGGCATGGCCCATGAACTACCAGAAGCCGAATGGACCCGCCGCAGTCAGGCAACCAACGCCGAATGGCCGCTGATGAACGCCACTCTTGACGGCTTGGGCCGGGATGATCTGATGGCTGGGCACCAGTCCAACCACATCACGATTGCCTATGTGCCGGAAGACAAACTGGCCTATGTTCTGAAGGCCTTTGTCGCCCAAGCCCTGACGCAAGGCATCAAGGTGAAGATCGCAGGCACTGCCAAAGACATGCTCTGATCGGTCAGATATTGCATAATCAAACAAAGCGGGAGACGTGGTCGGCACGTCTCCCGTTTTTTTGAAAGAACGAGTGCAAAACGCAATGAAGCCTTTGAAAAGGAGCTGACAACATGGCACCATTGATCTGCTAATCTTATGTAAAATCAATGGAAAATGGACTTTTATGTACTGCTTACCTCTGGTCAAATCCGGTAGCCTTGTGCTTGTTCTTTTGGCATCCTTCGTAACGGGTGCGCAGTCCGGCGCACTTGATCAGGGTGCACAGCTCTATGCAGACCGGTGCGCCAATTGTCATGGAGAACGAGGAGAGAAAAAGGCTCTGGGCCGGAGCCGCAAGTTAACCGATATGACAGCCGCCCAGATAGAAGAGACTTTGCAGCCCTATCAGTTGGGCTTACCTGCCAAGACTATGAAGGAGCGGATGAAGTCTGGACTGACAGGTGAGCAGATCGAAGCGCTGGCTGCATATGCGACTCAAAGGGAGCCCTAAGGCTCCCTCGTTTTGAGGCTTATAAGAGCCTTTGGACTTTCTGCTCCAGCTGTTCTCTGGTCAGCGGACCATAAATGACTTCTTGCAGAACACCCTTTCGATCAATCAAAAAGGATGTCGGTGCGGCCTGCACACCATATCGGGTAGAGGCAATCTTTAGCTGATCGGACAGCAGCGGATAGCTGACCTTGAGTCTTCGGTTGATATTTCTGATCACCTCAGGGCTCTGCCCGAAATTGACAGCAAAGACAGAGAAATCCTGATCCCCGATTGCGTGGTAGGCTTCATCAATAGCGGGCATCTCGGCCAGACAGGGGCCACAGCCTGCCCACCAGAAATTCACGAAAACCACCTTGCCTTCCAGAGAGGCCAGAGCCACCGGCTCTCCATCTGGTGTCATGGCTGAAATAGCGGGTGCGGGCGCGCCCACGCGCACAGGCTCGTTATCCTGACATCCCGCCAAAACCAGCAAACTCAACAATAATGCGGAAATGATGCGTGTCATGGTGATCTCAGCTCTCCAGATGCCCATGGCGCAGACGGATAGTCCTGTCGGCCATGGCTCCTATTTCAGGGTTATGGGTGACCAGCGCAATGGTTCGGCCATCCTTGTTGAGACGTTTGAAAAGATCGATAATCAACGCTTCGTTTTCTTCATCAAGGTTCCCCGTCGGCTCATCAGCAAAAATGATGGCGGGCTCGTTGACCAGAGCGCGCGCCACACAGACCCTTTGCTGCTCGCCGCCGGAAAGTTGCGAGGGCAGATGACTGGCGCGGCCGCCCAAGCCCACGGATTCCAAAATTGCCTGTGCCTCCCCCGCATCGGCGATGCTGTGATAATGCTGTGCCAGCATGACATTCTCTAGTGCGCTGAGATAGGGGATCAGATGGAATTGCTGGAAGACAAGGCCGATTTTCTCGCGTCGTACCACGGCGCGGTCTGCCTCGGACATGTCCGAGACATTGGTACCATCCAGCAGATAACGCCCTGCGGTGGGAACATCGAGGCAGGAAAGAATATTGAGCAGCGTCGTTTTGCCCGAACCGGACGGCCCCATGATGGAAACGAATTCGCCCTTGGAGATGGAGATATCGATCTGATCGAGCGCCTTCACGGTGTTGAAATGCTTGCTGAGCCCCTCGGTCTTGATGACGTGATCCTCCTGGACAGCAAAGTGCCCCGCGGAGGCCGTGGCAGGGGTCGTGTCTGACATCTGATCCATATTACTCTCCTTTGAGAACCAGCGCCGGTAGAATGCGCACCGCGCGCCTGATCGGAATAATCGCCGCGATCATGGCGGCTATTAGTGAGACCCCTAAAGTCAGTGGAATCACGATAAAGCGGACGGAAACCCAAGCGTTGAAAACGGTCTGCCCGAGAATCTGGGCAACGCCAAAGCCGAGCACCAGCCCCAGCATCACACCGATTAGCGCGATGAGCAGAGTTTCGGTAACGAACTGTTTGATAATGGCGCCATCATCAGCGCCAAGAGCCTTCTGCAGGCCGATCTCGCGATTGCGTTCGACCACCATCGCCGACAAGATGGCATTGACGCACAGGCTGGTGATGATCAGAATGATCCCGGCGACCAGTGCCATGAAGCCTTGAATCTTGTCCAGAATTTTACCATCGGACTGAGCGATCTTGCGGATCGGCTTGGCTTCCAGTTGTGGATGTGCCTGATTGATCTTTGTTGCCAGATCTTCGGCGCCCTTCCCTGTTGTCACGATGCTGAGCATCGCCAGATCAATGGTGTCAGGGCGATCCAGAAGGGCGCGTGCCACTGGCAAATTGACCAGTATCTGATTGTCCTGCGCTTCCCCTGTTTCTATAATACCCTTGACGCGCAGTGTAATCTGCTTGCCGCTGTCCCGACCGATCAGATCGAAACTGCTGCCTACGTCAAGTTCCATGGTGTCGGCCAACGTGCGTCCTATCATGGCGTTGCGATCGTCAAAGTCCACATTGATCCAGCTGCCTTCGAGTTGCCAGTTGGGATAGATCTTTTGCAATCCCTTGAAATTGACACCCGCCAGCACCGCATCACCAAGCTTCAGTTTGACAATGCCATAAAGAAACGGGCTGGCGCCGGTCAGTCTATCCGCATCGATGGAAGACAAGACGGCCTGATAGTCAGCTTCCGCGATGTGAGGCGGGTTGGCTTGATCGCTGGGACCGAGAAAGAAATTGGCCCCATAGGCGCGCAATTCATGGCTCATCTTTTCGGAGACATCGAAATAGAGGCTCGTGAGGGCGGTCACTACCGTAGCGCCAACCATGATAGAGGCAATGGCAACCAGCACCCTGCCCTTGCTCACAGCCAGCGATTTGAGCAGCATCAGCAGGCCAAATCCCAGCTTCGTCTTTTTATTTGCGGCCATAAAGCACCTCCACCGGCATCAGCCGGGCAATGGAACGAGACGGCACGATAGAGCCGACAAAGGCAATGGCAATTGACACCAGCAGCACCACGGGAATGATGATCGGATGGAACGCGAGGGCCGAGCCGAAGACCGTCCAGCCGACGATCTGCGACAAGCCAGACCCGAGCATGAGACCGAGCAGCCCCCCGATGAGCCCGATAAGCATCGCCTCGGATTGGAACAGGAGGAGGATTTGCCATTTCGCGGCTCCCAGTGCCTTCAACAGCCCAATCTCTGCGGCGCGTTCCATGACAGAGGTGTTGATGAGCGAGGAGACGCCCATCGCCGAGGAGACGAAGGCTGCCAGCGTGACCACAAGCATCAGCACCTGCAGTTTGCCAATGATTGCCCCTTCGGCATTGGCCACCTGCCAGACCGGATTGGCCGATGCATCAGGCAACGCCTCGTTGAGCTGGTGGGCAATGGAACTGACAAAGGCGCTGCAGTACCACACGTCATATTCAGAGCTAGACAGGGAATCCGGATCACGTTGTGCTTTGCGCGAGAGATTATTCTCCGGAATGGTCAAAGCGCTGACACTCACCCTCTGCACCTTGCCCTCAAGACCGGCAAAGCCTTGAACCACCGATAGTGGAGCAAGGATGGCGTCATCCTCTGTCTCGCCGGTTGACAGGATGCCTGTCACCGTCACGGTCAGTGGACCTGCGGATTCTTCATCCCTCTCAGCTGCGACCAGAGGCAGTTCATTACCGACCGCAAGATCCAGTCTTCTCGCCAGAGACTTGCCGACCAGAACCTCGTTTGCCGACTCGTCGTCAGGCCATGCACCGCTCACGTCCCAATAAGGGTGGGTCAGGGTCGCTCCGGTGCGATAGAGCTCGTCACTGGGTAGCGGAAAAGACTTGTCGAAATAGGTGCCGATCAATGGCAGGCGTGTGTCTTGGCCTTTAAGTTCTACCGGCACTTGCAAAAAGGGCGTGAAGCCGACGATATTGTTGCTCCAGAAAATATCCTTGATATTGGCTAGGTTCTTCTCCCGCAAATAGTCGCGGCCCTTGAGCGGATTGAAATCAATGCCGCCAATCTTGAGCGGAATGGATTCACTCTTGGGCACGATGGAAATATTGGAGCCGTAAGCCTTCAATTCCTTTGCCATCTTGTCGCCGACATCGACGGACAGATCCAAAAGGGTGGTAATCAGGCTGGCCGCAAGCGCAACGGTCATGATCGCTATGACCTTGCGTCTGCGCGCTTCGAGAAAAGATCGACGGATCATTCTGAAAAACATGGTGGTGTCCTCACAGCGTCACGCGACCCTGAGCGGGTCGAACTTGGGCTTTAAGGGATGCGGCATAGCTTTCGGGGGCTTCGCGAAATGTCTCGTAGGACTCCTTGGAGCCGAAGAAGAATGTCTTGCCCTTGAAATCATACTGGTAAGGCGCTTCAAGATTGATGAGCTTTTCCTTGGTGACGGGGTCGATGACCTCGATGGCGACCACTTCGGAGAAATAGCGCGCCCCGTGTTCCAGCTCGGATGCGGCGATGACGATGTCGCCCTGGTCTTCGCGATGTTGAAGCGGGATCGGATTGCAGCCTCCGGCCTTGCCGATGGATGGGATGAAGATGCGCACATTGCAGGCGACGCAAATGACGTCATTGCCCTTCTGGATATAACCCGCATCACCGCAGATCATGCAGGCGTCATAGACCACACCGATCTTTACATGCTGCTCGTCATAACGGTTGATCAGGAAGAAGCGCACCCGGTGGCCATCCTCGGCAATATAGGCATAGCGATGAAGGTTGCCGTCTTTGACCGCGTCAATGGCTATGTGGATTTCGCCCTGTTCATCGGGCACGGCATCCGCTGCGGCGGATAGAGTGGGCGGGCGCGAGGCGTAGAGATCCTGATAGATCAGACTGACGAAGCTAAACACGATAAGGGCAAGGCTACCTGCCAGCCACCGCAGCGCATTCAACCGCGCAGCCCTGTATTTGCGACAATCTGCCCTTGTCAGATCGGCTTTTGTTGTAGCGGTCGAGGTCTGGGGCCTTTTGGTGCCGGATAGCAAAAAGCCGACAGACAGAATGAAAAGCAGGGCAAGCAGCAGATAGGATTTGAACTGCGCGTAATTGGTCACCTTGGCGACAACGGAGACGCGCGCCGATGTGACGCCCAGAAGACCCATCTGCATGGCCCCAAGCAACGCCTCGCACAGCCAGATGATAGCAAACGCAAGGATGGAAACACAAAGAACCATAAAGACAAGCCGTCTTGAACGGCTGCCGATATGCGCGATGACGATGGGCAAGAAAATCATCAGGGCTGAGGCAACAACAACCGCAGCGCTGTTAAGAAAGAGTTCCGTGTTGAGCACAGACGTTGCCGTAAAGCTCTGATCTGCAAGCAGAACGCGCACGTCAAATGCGCCTTGCAGGGCAAGCATTGCGATCACATAGCGGATACCGAGCCGGACGAGCAAGGTCGGGCCAGTATCTGTGCTCTTATCTGGCCGCTTGTTTGCCCCCTTGGCCGAGGGCATAAGCAATAGCAGGCCGCTCACCAGCAAGGCGCTTACGCTCAAAAGCCTTAAAAGGGTGCGCACGCGTGGCTCGATCCCAATGGAAGCGGCGAGGCCATAAATCAGATAACCGGCCACAATAAGCAGGGCAGCAACCCAAAGGCTGCCCAATTGCTCCCGCTTACGCGAAGTTGGCTCCAGCAGCGAGAAAATCAGCGCTGCGAATACCGCAAGCGGCAGGAAGGCCTGAATGATGCTGACGAAATAGAGGGACATAATGCGTCGTGCCTTTGGACCTTTTGGATTGATCCGTTTGCCAATCCGTTGGCAATTGAGAAGAGAAACACCGGGTGTTCCTCTTCTTGATTGTTGGGTGATGACCGCTTCATTGAAGGGTCAACGATCTTGAGGGATCAGACGCCTATTTGAGAGGAACGAAATTGAACTCGTAATCCGCATCAAATGGCTGGAACCATTTGCCAACGCCGCTGTCTTCATCGGTGTGACGACCAAAGCCCTGACGGGATGGCGCGTCGATATGGAAGGTCAGCTTGTAGTTGCCTGCACCGGCCATCTTGACGTTGGAACCATAGTGCGGACCATCGATGGCGACCATCGGCATCAGGTTACCGGTCAATACCTTGCCGGTGTCTTCATTCTCAAGGCGGTAGGAAACCGTGAGGTAAGGCACCCATTCGCCGGCACCGAAGCCGTTCTCATTGCCTTTGGCAGCGTGGATGTCGGCTTCAAGATGAACGTCAGCCTGAGAGGCCGGCAGATCAATGCCGCGCGGTTCCATGTCGATCGGATTGAGATAAACAGCGGCGACTTCAAGCGTGTTGACTTCAACTGCTTCGCCAATCGGAAATTCCTTGAATTCAGCTTTGGCCGGAAGGGCTGCAAGCATGGTAATCACGGCTGCAGAAGCGAGAAGAGATGTCTTTTTCATAATCTTTCCTTTGGGTTCTTCGTTGGGTTCGGTTGGTTCAAAGTCAGAACAGACAGACGCCCCGAGGGGACGGTCTTTGCGCTCTGGTCCGTGCCGAAGGAAAATTCCAACGAGCAGCGCGGGTTGATTGGTTACAGTTTGGCCAGCTGTGCGACTGGTCAGGCCGCAAAGCTGGATCGGGTTTCTTGGTTTTCTCCCTAAGCGGTTAGATCCTTTGGCGGTTTGCGCGTCATCACGACCCATAGGCCGATGATGGCAGCCACCAACAGGACGGCTTGCGGTAGGGCTGTCTGCCAATAGGGGTAGATGCCCATGAGAGAAAATTCGGGAAGCCAGGACACGAGGGTCGGCTCGATGATCTTGCCTTCGACCAGCTCCATGATGCCCTTGCCCGTGAAGACGAAGGCCATGTAGTAGAGCAAGGCTCCGGTGAAGACAAAGAAGGGTTTGATCGCCAGACGCTGAGCACCAAAGCGGAAGGCGAAATACAGAACGCCAAGCAGCAGGCAGCCAAGCACGAAGCCGGCGATGATGGCAGGAATGCCAACCGCGTCACTCGCATCAAGCGCCAGCGCCTGATAGAAGAGCACGGTTTCTGCGCCCTCGCGATAGACCGCAAGGAAGCTGGCAAACCAGAGAGCTTTCATCGAGCCACTCTCGATGGAGCGATCAACAGTGCCCTTGATATACTGCATCCAGCGTTCGGCCTCTGCTTTGGAAAGGAGCCAGTAGCTCATGAAGAAGAGCACAAGGGCGGCCAGCAGCATGGTTGCCCCTTCAAGCAGTTCCTGCTTGTCGGCAGTGACATGGAAAACCAGTTTGAACAGGATAGCAGTCACAACGCTGAGCCCCAGGGCCACGGCAACGCTGTTGACGATGACGCCAAGCTTGTCACGATTGCCCGTCTTGATGAGGTAGGTCGCAATAGCCGTGACCACCAGCATGGCCTCGAAGCCTTCACGCAGAATGATGATCAACGAGTAGATGAACAGCGCCCACGGGCTGTCGCTGTCGGTCGAGAAGAGCCCGACTGCCGTGTCCAGATCGGTTCTCATTGCTTCGATTTCGGCTGTCAGCTCTGATTTGGAAGCCCCCGCTTTGATCAGGGCTGTCAGTTTGCTGAAATGGCCTTCCAAAGTGGTCTTGAGGCCAGCATCGCGAGCGCCGACAATCGTCTCCATGCCGGAGTCTTCAAAAATATCGAAATAGCTGTTCTGTATAGTCGCAGTCGCAGTGGCTTGATCTCCGGCCTCATAAAGCGAGGCGGCCTTGTTCACTGCGGCGATCACCTGATCGGCAACAGATGCCCAGTCACCTTCTATCTGCTCAGGTGCGGCGGCCGGATCTTCCACCATCTTGCTGCCATTGACGACAGGCAGGCCGGGCAAGACATCAGCGATATCATCATGCAGCACCGCAGCCGAGGCGCGCACCATGCGCGCAGGTTTACCATCCTTGACCAGTTCCATGATGCGGGTGAACTCGGCGTTGAAGGCGATATCCTGTGATTGACTGACATAGCGCCGCACCACCGTTTCCAGCAGACTGTTCTTGTAGCCTTCCCAATGCGCCTTGCGGATCAGCTCTTCTGCGGCCTGTTCATCCCCGCTCTGATAGGTGTCAGAGGCCTGTTGCAGGATAGAAAGGATGGTGTCATTGACATCTACCCAGAACGGGTCAGACACTTCTTCTGGTTTCCCTTGCGCGGAGGCCTCTGCGGCCTTGACCGCATCGGATACTTCGGCCCTGATGACAACGCCATCTTCCAGCGCAGGTAACGTCTTCCAGATGGCCGCGATCTGCTGATCAATCCGGCTGCTCACTGTTGCGACCGCCTCTCCATTCATGATCAGCTTGCGGATATCGCCGAATTCCGCTTCCAGTTCGTTGCTTCTCGCTGCGGAAATGTTGATACGGATGGGACCTTCAAGATTTTCAAACAACTCGAAATAGGCCTTTTGCACCGTTGTTTTGGCAAGATCCGCCTGTCCCTGCTGATATTCGCTTTCGGCCTGCCTCAGTACGGTTTCAATGCGCTGCATAAGGCTTTGATAGTCAGGGCCTTCATCAGCCCATGCAGGCAGCAGCATGGCCCATGCAACAAAAAGAATAGCGGCGGCTTTGAGGGCATTTCGCATTTTTATCAGTTCCGATTACCTGGATTGGGTACTCGTTTGCGAAATCAGATGGGGGCAATCTGAAGGGCTCAAAGGGAGAAGCCGGACAAGACAAAATTGGTAACGCAAATGAGTATCATTCTTAACTTCACGGTAACGTGATATTGTTGAGCTGAAAACTCAGCTTAAACAACATGTGCTATTTTGTCGCACCGCATTGACAAAAAGCCGCATCACTTTATGTATTTTTGCCTATTTTTGGCCGGAATTTTGCTATTCGGCGGTGGAAATCCTTTCAACTTTCGATCAAAGGTCCCTTCCCTGTCCGTTACGACCAGATCGATATCAGCGCACTTCTCATTTTAAAGCTGCGGTAGATGTGTTCGACGGGCTTTTTTGACGACATATTATTAGGAAAGTTTTGTTGATAGTAATTCATTATTTTCAACATTTATAACTCAATCAAATTGATCTATCTTTGCCTTAACGAAACGCCGCACCTTGCGGCCCTGATTGATGAGGACAAAATTATGATCGACCTTTCTTCCAATATCCTGAGCTTTGCTGGCGCTGGCTCTGTAACCGCGATCGCCCTTGCAGCCCTGCTGCTGCGTGTCTCCCTGGGTGGCCTCTTCCTGGCTCACGCCTATCTGAAATACTTCATCTTCACGCCCAAAGGTGCCGCCGGGTTCTTTGCTTCCCTTGGTGTGCCGGGTTGGTTTGCCTATTTGACCATCGCAGCCGAAACCCTTGGCGGCATTGCCCTGATCGTGGGCTTCCAGACGAGCCTTGTCGCACTTCTGCTCATTCCGACCCTTTTGGGGGCCACCATTCTGGCGCATGCCAAAAACGGCTTTTGGTTTACGAATGAAAATGGCGGTTGGGAATATCCTGCCTTCTGGACCATCGCGCTGTTTGTTCAGGTTCTTCTGGGAAGCGGAGCATTGGCTCTGACCGCCTGAACCGGTCTTTGACCGTCCCTTTCGCGTTCCCCTCAAGGCGCGTCGATCATACGGCCCCAGTGCTTGACTGTGCTGGGGCTGTATCTGTTTGTCCGCACCTCAAAGCTGTTCCGCTCTTGCCTTTTTGAAATAAGTCTCATTATATTCAAGCAGATTGCAGGAACCAGTCGCCCGTTTGGCCGAGCCTTTTTAAAAGGCATGCGAAAAGGGCTAAAAGAGGCTACTGGCTGTTGTTTTGCCCTCTCAATCGGCGTACACGCCCTCCCCAGCCTCCAATTGCGTGAATGCTGCCGCATCGCATTCCTTTTGATCAAAGCGGACAAGTTAAAGGCCTATTTCATTGAAACTGATTGCAAAATGGACCCTTTTGGTCATCCTTTCCTTCGGGCTCGCTGCCAGCCTAGAGTGGCTCGGGCTGCCCGCCGGGCTTCTTTTGGGGCCAATGATCATTGCCATACTTTTCGCGGTGAACGGGCATGCGCTCAAAAGCTCACGTCCGCTCTTTATTTTTGCTCAGGGGATCGTTGGTGTCATGATCGCCAGCAATCTGCCGCTCACCGTCTTTAGCGAAATCTATATGGACTGGTCGGCTTTTCTGTTCGGCACCATGGCGACCTTCATTGCCTCCTCCCTGCTGGGCTGGTCTCTGGCTCGCTCGGGTCTTCTGCCGGGAACCACTGCGATTTGGGGCTCTTCACCGGGTGGGGCCACGCTGATGACATTGATGTGCGAATCCTATGGCGCTGACATGCGGCTGGTCGCCTTCATGCAATATATGCGCGTGCTGGGCTGTGTCGCCTCGGCCTCCCTTGTTGCGATGTATCTGGGTGTGCCATCGTCGATGCACTCCGCCTTCGAGTTTCCCGAGCTGGCAAGCTGGATGACCGCCGTCCCTGCAATCATTGTTGCCTATGTCGCTTCGGCTCTCGGGGTCAGGTTCAACTTTCCCGGAGGCGGCATTCTGCTGCCCATGGTCGTGGGGATCATCATCAAATTCTTCCTGCCGATCTCTCTTACGCTCCCTTTGCCCGTGCTTGCCCTTAGCTACTCAATCATCGGATGGGGTATCGGTTTTCGCTTTTCAACGGAAACCCTACAGCATGCCGCGCGGGCTTTTCCCAGAGTGCTTGGCTCGGTGATCCTGCTGATCTTCATTTGTGCGGGTGTTGGCGCCATTCTTACGGTCGCAACCGGGATAGACCTGCTCACCGCCCTGTTGGCTACAAGTCCGGGAGGGCTTGACGCCATCGCGATCATTGCCACGTCCACCGATGTCAATGTGCCATTTGTATTGGCAATGCAAACCAGCCGTTATCTGGTGGTTGCCTTTGCGGCGCCGGTGCTGGCAAGATCCTTGTCAGCCAGAAGCAATATGGCCTGACGATCCTGCCCAATTGGGTTCACCAATCAGGCATTTTGGATCTGTTCGGGGGCAAAAGGCTCCAGCAAGCCGTGATAGGGTTTTGCTACAGGCGGGGCATAGACACCGCCTTTTGACGTTGCAAGCCCAAGGGTCGTCAGAGCTTCGGCCTGCTTGACGGCGGCAGCAACCCCATCGATGACTGGCAACCCAAACTCGGCCTGAAGGCTTGCGGCCAGTTCGGCCATGCCTGCGCATCCCAGAATGATCGCTTCGGCCCGATCCTCAAGGATCGAGGTGGCAATCTCGCTGCGCAATCTGTCTCGGGCATTTGAATTGGGGTCTTCCAGCGAGAGTACGGGAATGTCTGCGGCGCGCACCTTGCAGCGCTCTGCATGACCGTAACGGCGCACAAGATCCTCAATGGGAATGCGGGAGCGTTCCATGGTCGTGATGATGGAATAGCGTTGGGCAATGAAGGAGGCGAGCGCAAGAGCAGACTGACAGATACCCAGAACAGGTATGCCCGCCATGGCCCGCGCGGCATCCAGACCGGTATCGTCAAAACAGGCGATAATGGCCGCCTCGGCCCCCTGCCCTTCGGCTCTGGACAGTTGCTGCAACAGCCCCGGCACGGCAAGCGCTTCATCATAATAACCCTCGATCGAAACCGGCCCCATTTCAGATGTCTGTGGCGTAATTTCAGTGCCAACCGCTGCCACACCGCGGGCGGCTGACGCTATTGTTTCGGTCATGGAGCGGGTTGTGTTGGGGTTGATAACGCTCAGTTTCATATGGCCTCCGTCATTTCCGTCTGGAGCGACGGTTCATGTAGAAAATGAAGCCGAGCGTCGAGGCGATGATCAGCAGCGAGAATAGGGTTGTCACAGTTCCAAGGGCATAAAGCACCGGCGTGGTCACGTTTGTGGTCATGCCAAAAATTTCCAGGGGAAGCGTGTTGTAGGTGCCCGACGTCATCAAGGTGCGAGCGAATTCGTCATAGGAGAGCGTGAAGCCGAACAGGCCGACGCCGATCAGGCTGGGCGCGATCATCGGCAGCAGCACATGGACGAAACTTTGCCATGGTGTGGCACCAAGATCCCGCGCGGCTTCTTCATATTCGGGAGAGAAGCGGTTGAAAACGGCAAACATGATCAACACACCGAAGGGCAACGTCCATGTAAGATGCGCACCAAACCCCGAGCTATACCAGGCAGGCTGGAAACCGAACTGCTGGAACAACACCCCGATACCGAGCGAGATGATGATGGAAGGAACCACCAGACTGGCAATGGCCAGATAGAATAGCGCCGTCGCACCGCGGAACTTGCGCCGGAAGGCAAGCCCCGCCAACAGGGAGACGACAACGGTAACCACCATCACCATCAGCCCGAGCGTGAAGGAACGCGCAAAGGAGCCACCGAAATCCCCCACAGCCTGTGTTTCGAACAGATTGAAGAACCAGTGCAGCGACACACCGTTAAGCGGAAAGGTCAGGCCGCCATTCGGCCCCTGAAAAGACAGGATGAACACTGCCGACAGGGGACCATAGAGGAACAAGACGAACAGACAGAAGAATGCCAGAAGGATATAGAATTCACGACCGCGTTTTTCGCTAACCATCTCAGAGCTCCTTGCGAATGTCGACGATGCGCAGGATACCTGCGACCATGATCAGCACCAGCGTCAAGAGAATGACGGCATTGGCGGCGGCGGCGGGATATTGCAGCAGGGACATCTCGTTTTTCATCATCAAGGCTACCGAGGCGCTCTGGCCACCGGACATCACCTGCACCGTGATGAAATCGGCCATGACAAGGGTAACGACAAAAATCGTACCGATGGCCATGCCGGGTTTTGCCAACGGAATGATGACATTGGTCAGAATTTGCCAGCCCGACGCGCCAGCGTCTCGGGCCGCTTCTACCAAGGAGCGATCAATGCGCATCATGGTATTGAAGATCGGAACCACCATGAACAGGCTGTAGAGGTGAACCATGGCCAGAACAACCGCGAAATCGGAATAAAGCAGCCACTCGATGGGGGCCGGTCTCAGGCCGAGATCAACGAGTGCCGTGTTAATCAGCCCATTGCGTCCCAGAACCGGTATCCATGAAATCATGCGTATGATGTTGGACGTGAGAAATGGCACCGTGCAGATCAGAAACAACACGGTCTGTATCGTAGCTGTCTTTACATGGAAAGCCAGAAAATAGGCCACCCAGAAACCAATGACCAGAGTGACTGCCCAGACCATCGCGGCATATCTGAGGGTGTTGAGATATGTCTTCCAGGTCACCCAGGAGCCAAGCGTTTCGCCATAGTTGAAGGTGACAAAATCGGGATACATGCGAGCAAAGTCATAATCCCAGAAGCTCACCACCGCGATCATGATGATCGGTAACAGGAGAAAGGCGCCCAGAATGAGCGCCAGGGGAAGCGCCTGCAGATAGGCAGACAGTGATGCGATCGAAAACGATCGAACCGGAGAAATGGCTTTTGGTGCGTTGGCTTCAGCGTCACTCATCTTTGCCTGCTTCCTGTTGCTGCTTCAAGATATCTATTCAACCTCCCCCCGGTGCGAAACCGGGAAGAGGCCTATTGGGCCGTTGAGGGATTTTCGGCCGGCAATTCCGCTTATCAGGATGCGATAAACTCATTCCAGCGACGCACCATGTAGCGATCTTCATCCATCACGGAGTTCCAGCAGGCAACACTGCCCATGCGTTCTTCGAATGAACCGCCATCGCGCACAGCACCGGCTTTTTCCATGATCTTGCCCTCTGGCGAGAGGATGTCTTTCTGGGCTGGCTTGCCTTCAATCCAGTAGCCCCATTCGTCATCAGACATGAATTTCTTGGCCGTCTCCATACAGGCGGAATAATAGCCCTGACGGTTGAGATAGCCGCCGACCCAGCCGGATGTGTACCAGTTGATATATTCATAGGCAGCATCAAGCTCGGCACCGGAGAGGTGTGCGGCAAGCCCCAGACCACCACCCCATGAGCGGTACCCTTCCTTGAGTGGTTGATAGACGCACGGAATGCCCTTGGACCGAACAGCGGCAACCGCTGGTGACCACATGGACTGGATGACCACTTCGCCGGACGCCATCAGGTTGACGGATTCATCGAAGGACTTCCAGAAGGCGCGGAACTGACCATCCTGCTTCACCTTGATCATGAAATCGATAGTCTTGTCGATTTCTTCCTTGGTCATGTTGCCCTTGTCGGCATAGGTGATTTCGCCGGCTGCTTCCATGATCATGGCAGCATCCATGATGCCGATGGATGGAATATTCAGAATAGAGGTCTTACCCTTGAAGGCCGGATCGAGAATGTCGGCCCAGGTGGTGATGTCGCGACCGACCAGATCCGGGCGAATGCCCAGCGTGTCGGCGTTATAGATGGTGGGAACCATCGTGAACCATTCGGTCTCGCCGCTTGCGAAAGTCTTGGAATCGGGGCCTTCCACGAAGCCGACCGTGTGAGGCGCGGTGCCCTGTGCGATTTCGCTGTCCGGGGTCAATTTACCGGTTTTGAAAAGCGGTACGATCTGATCATAGTAGGTAAGCTTGTTGGTATCCATCGGCTGGATCACACCCGCCGGGAAGACTTTCTTCAAAATCCAGTATTCGATATCGGCGATATCATAGGAATTGGGCTGGGTCACTGCTCGTTGGGCGGCAGAATCGGAATCCAGAGCCGTCATTTCCAGCGTAATACCGAGATCTTCCTTACATTTCTGGGCGATGGCGTTGATGTTGGACACGCCGGTGCCGATCTGGCGCAGGGTGATCGGATTTTGCGCCCAGATGGTTGGGAAGCCGGTGATGGCACCCGAACCGATGGCAGCACCAGCAGCCGCGGCTCCGGTTTTAAGAAGGCTTCGACGGCTGATGCCGGATGGTTTTTTGCTTTTCTCAGACATGATGTTCTCCCGTATAGATCCCTGTGAGGTGATTGTTTTCGTGATTGCTATGGTGATTATTTAGATGCTTTGACTTCGCCGAGGACGACTGTCTCTGTTTCCGCCCACGAAAGATGAACCGCATCGCCGGTCTTGACCGGTTTTGCGAAATAGTCTGCGTCCCTGAGGACGATGGTGAAGGTCTCGATTCCGGCGCCTTGCACCGAAAGTTTGACCATTGCGCCAAGGTCTTCGACATTGGTCACAAAGCCGGAAAATCCGAAGCCGGGTGTTTCTTCATCCGCCAATCGAACATGGTCGGTCCGGATGGCGATGGATGCTGTTTCCTGGGATGCGTCCTGCGCGCCGAGACCGATGAAATGACTTCCGCCTGCGGTTTCGATGGTGATGCGATCGCCGTCACGGTTGATGAGACGACCGGTGATCACATTGTGATTGCCCATGAAGCGCGCCACGAAGGGCGTGGCCGGTTTCTCAAAAATCTCACGAGGCGAAGCCGCCTGTTCGATCCGCCCGTCATTCATCACCACAATCAGGTCCGCCAGCGCCATTGCTTCTTCCTGGGAATGGGTCACATGAACGAAGGTCATGCCAAGGGAGGCCTGCAGGCTTTTCAACTCGGCGCGCATCTGGATCTTGAGGAAGGGGTCAAGCGCGGAAAGAGGCTCATCAAGCAACAGGGCCTGAGGCTTCGTTATCAGGGCACGGGCAAGCGCGACGCGCTGTTGCTGGCCACCGGATAGCTGCGCCGGTCTGCGATCTGCATAGGCTTCCAGCTGCATGCGTTCGAGCATCTCGCGGGCTTCGGCCCGGCGTTTTTCCTTCTCGACGCCCTTCATCTTGAGGCTAAAGGCGACGTTGTCAACCAGATCGAGATGGGGAAACAGCGCATAGGACTGGAACATCATCGCCGTGCCGCGCTTTGCCGGA
Organism: Cohaesibacter marisflavi; assembly: GCF_963665895.2. Taxonomy (NCBI): domain Bacteria; kingdom Pseudomonadati; phylum Pseudomonadota; class Alphaproteobacteria; order Hyphomicrobiales; family Cohaesibacteraceae; genus Cohaesibacter; species Cohaesibacter marisflavi. Next base: position 3,068,122 of record NZ_OY762534.1, read on the forward strand.
GGCAGGTCGTTTACGACCTTGTTGGCGAACACTACGTCGCCATCGCTGATGGCTTCATGCCCTGCGATCATGCGCAAGGTGGTCGACTTGCCACAGCCGGAGGGGCCCAGCAGACAAGAATAGGATCCCGCCGCAATCTTGAGACTGATCCGGTCCACTGCAGCGGTCGTGCCATAATATTTTGTCACAGACGCCAGTTCGATTTCAGCAGCACTTGTCATGGTCACTCCTCGTTAAGCACACAACAAGGAAGAGCAAATGCCGTGCCAAACTGCCTTTTCTGGCTAACAAGTCGGAATCATAAGGCTTTTTCCTCATGGCCGATTTTCTGCCTGCATTTTTGACTGCCTATGCATATAACGCATGCATAAATATTACTCATTTGAATGCACAAATAACAGGCTATTGTATTCAATCAAATGTGTTATTGTATACAATGTTATTGGTTGGCTATTTGGCAAAGAGATGGTATCGCCATGTCAGGCCTTTTAACCCGCCACGGCCATGCCTTTAAAGGCACCAGCAGACTTTTCAGAATTGAACGAGATCATGAAGACGCCCAGACAGACAGACAGCGATGCCAGCCATGAGGACCGCGCCAAAGCCATTCGGGACACGTTGCGCGATGCCATCGTCGACAGACGGCTTTCTCCCGGGGCCAAGCTTTCCGAAGCAGAAGTGGGCTCCCTTTATAGTGTGAGCCGAACGATTGCCCGCTCAGCCCTTCAGATGCTCGCATTCGAGGGGCTTGTAACCAGCGAACGCAACAAGGGGGCCTTTGTGTCCAACCCTTCCCCGGAGGAAGCGCGCCAGATCTTCACATCGCGCCGTCTGATCGAGACCGGCATTCTGCAATCGGCCGCCGAGAATATGTCTGCGGAGGATTTTGCCGCCTTTCGCGAACAGTTGAAGAAAGAGGCGCTCCTGAAGGAAGATCACGGAGCCAAAGCCCGACGCGAGGAAATCAAGGTGTCGGGCGATTTCCACCTGATGCTTGCCGAAGTAGCGGGCAATGCCATTCTCAAGAAATTCATGGAAGAGCTAATCGGACGCTCCTCCCTCGTCATCGCGCTTTATGGCAAGACCGGTACATCCAGCTGTGGCAGCGATGATCATTTCGGCATTCTGGAAGCGCTGGAAGCTGGCAATCTCGATCAGGCAACCAAGATGATGTTGCACCATATCAACCATATCGAGGCAGATCTCGACCTGCGCCCGCAATCTTCCCTGTCTCTAAAGGATGCGCTTCAGCTCTAGTCCTCCCTTGCTCTCCTTTTTCCTGTGGTTGCACTACGGGCATGAGCTCACAGCGCCAGTGGGCTTCAATCAAATCGCTCCCTATTCTCCTGCATAGTGTGGAGTGCGCCGCTCAATCCACGCATCCAGTCCTTCCAGCACATCCTTTGTGGTGCACATTCGCGCAAATTGCTCCCGTTCTATCTGCAGCCCTTCATCAATCGCTGCGTTTAGCCCTCTGGTAACCGCTGCAATGATGCGTGATGCGGCGAGCGGAGAATGACGCAAGATCCGGTTTGCAAGATCAAACGCGGTAGGGAGAAGCGCTTCATGCGAAACAACCTTGTTCACGAGCCCTAACGCCAAGGCCTGATCAGGGGTGAAAGCGTCGCCAGTCAGCAACAGTTCAAGCGCCCGTTTGCGTCCGGCGAGACGGGGCAAACGCTGCGTGCCCCCGAACGTGGGAGGGATGCCGATGTTGATTTCAGGCTTGGCAAAAAGCGCCTGTGCGGATGCGACTGCAAGATGAGCCGCTTCCGTGATTTCGCAGCCCCCACCAAAGGCAATGCCATTGACCGCCACGATCACAGGTTTTGGAAAGGCCTCCAGACGGGCCGTCATGGCCTGACCTCGGCGGCAAAATTCGCGTACCGCTTCCTCGACACCGGACCGGATGCTTTGGGTGAATTCATGGATATCCCCTCCAGCGGAAAAGGCCCGCTCACCAGCTCCGGTCAGGATAACCGCACCGATAGAGCTATCCGCTTCTATTTGATCCAGAAGAACCATCAGACGGTCATTTGTCGCATAATTAAGCGCATTCAGTTTTTCAGGGCGATTGAGCGTAAGCAGGGCAACGGCGTCTCTTTGCTCAAAGAGTATGGTGGGTTCGGCTTGCATGATGTCTCTCCTCTCGATGTTGACAGACAGGCTAACGGAGGACATTCTTCAGGCAAACTCACTAGTCAGTATACATGCGTATTTCCAGAGAGAGGTCGACCGGATGCCTTCCCCTGCAAAACCTGCCCGTGAACGCATAATCGATGCTGCAAACCGTCTTTTCTATCAGGAAGGTATTCGTGCCGTCAGCGTTGATGCTGTCGCGGAAAAGGCTGGCACCACCAAGAAAACACTCTACTACCATTTCAAGAGCAAGGATGACCTGATCACGGCCTATCTCACGTCGCGTGATCAGCCCAATCTTGCGCTTTACGAGGCGTGGTACAAGGCAGCAAGCGGAGAAGCCGGCGACAAGGTGGAGGCGATTTTCCTCCAGCTTGCCCAATCAGCCCGACATCCGAAATGGAGGGGATGCGGTTTCCTGCGCACGGCAGCCGAGTTGGCAAATCTTCCCGGTCATCCGGCTATGAAGGTGGGAGCGGCCCACAAGAAAAAGTTCGAAGTCTGGCTGGCCGGCCAACTTGCTGACGCACAGACGCCTGCGCCAGCAGCGATCGCACGTCAGATTGTCCTTTTGCTCGAAGGGGCCTTTTCCATCATGCTGATCCACAAAGATCCGGCCTATATCGAGGAAGCTGGCCGGGCTGCGCGCGCCCTCGTCATGGCTGCACGCGCCTGAAGTCTGGGATATCACCTGTCTTGAAATCACATGGTGATTTTTGCCTTGACCTTCCCCCTAGGGGAAACTTTATAAGGAAAGTGAACAGACCGGGATTTGCCCGGACCGCGAATTTAACACTGAAGCGAACCTCTTGATATGTATCGCCAAATGCAAAGCATCCTTGCTGCTGTGCTCTTGCTGGTCGGGCTTTTTGCCGGAGCAGGACAAACAGCTGCGTTTGAGCATTTGCAGCCGGTTTCCTGCAGTGAAGCCGCCGTTGAGCTTGGCGCCGTGGTGGCCCAGATTCCCGGATGTGGAAAGGGTATGCTGCATCAATCATGCGCTTCAGATGGTGTCTGTTCCTTCCTGCTTTTAAAAAATGCAATCAGCGTTCTGGACCCCGTTGCGCCCATAATCCCCTATCCGGTTGCGTTCTCTGGGCTTTACGGTTCGCGCACACCGCCAGATACTCCTCCTCCGATTGTCTTGTATTGATACCGCCTTGCCGAGCTTTGGCTGACGCTACAGGTGCGTTCACCGAAAGGCTCCGTGCAGGCACTTCTTCTCAAATAGCGGTTGCTCCTTATGGCGACCGATAGAAACCGGTTGCTGTCTTCTGCCCAAAACAGACGCATTCCAGCCGGCTAGTTCAAGACAACGCATTTAACGGAGATGATCCATGCGTAATTTTCTGTTCGCTTCTGCGGCTGCTGCCGCTCTTACCGTCAGCACGAGCATGGCCTTTGCCAACCCTGCCCATCACACGGGTGATCCAGCACCAGCCCAAGGCTCCATGATGTCAGAGGGCATGATGTCTGGTGCCATGACGTCTGGCGGAATGATGGGAAGAGGCATGATGATGCATCCCGACATGATGATCGTCATGCTTGACACAGACGGAGACGGATCTCTGTCTCTGGAAGAGTTCCAGAGCATGCATGAACGCATGTTTACCTATATGGACAAGAACAAGGACGGCAAACTCGAAGCCTCGGAATTGGCAAACCATCATGGTGATGGAATGCCCATGTCTAGCGATGCCAACTGAAAGGCAAGAGAGAAGGAACGAACATCATGTTGAAACTGAACGGTAAAGCATCGCTCTCAACGATTGCCGGGCTTGGCGTTGCTGCCTTTCTTGTAAGCGCTCCGGTTGCCATGAGTGCACAACCCGAGATCCCTGCTGGTGCGGGCATTTCTTCCTGGGTGGAAAATGGCGCTGGTGGACGGTATCTGCTGCAAGTGCAGAAAGGTGCCATGCCTCAAGCCGGGAAATCAGTCGTCGGCACTGTGCTAAGCGACAGCGATTGTGCTCCTGATGAAGAGGGCATCAACCATTGCCGCAACGAAATCCAGCTGTCTAACGGCAGTATCCTGACCGGAATCGATAATCACCGCATGAGTGTCAATCCATGCCTCAGCCCGGATGACAGGGTGACCGTTTCCAAGTTCAGCGATGGCTGGGCTCTCATTCTGACAGAAGAAGCGCAGGCATCGAATTAAGCCTTAGCTTCCATAGGAAAAAGAGAGGTCGCTGTGACTATGCGGCCTCTTGTTTGCAATGGCTGGCGTGAGTGCTGCCTTTGTGATCTCCCTTTCTTTGAATCCACGATTTTGCAGGCTGGCCGACCCTAGAGCCGCCCGCGACAGGTGAATGTAATGACTGCGAATGCCCGTAACACAGTATCCCGATCTCTTCTGACACGCCTGATGCCCAAAACGGGCCATGGATGGATGATGGCCATCTGCTGCACGCTGATGGTCGCCTCGGCGGCATCGATATTCATGGAATCCGGTCATGATCCATCCTCAAGCAATCGCCTGCTTACCTTGTTGCCCATTATCGGGTGCCTCGTGATGCATTTTGTCATGCACCGCTTCATGGGCGATCACTGCGACCACGCCAAGACACAAACATCCGACCAGAGCAAATCGGGGCATTGATCCCACACGCTCAAACCATTCCTTGACAGCATAGTTGGAACCTTTCATCCGCCCCGCCATAGAAATATTAAAGCCATGTTCAAAAAAGGGAATGATCGATAAGGGGAAACGAACGGGACAGCACCTACGAAGAGGCATCCATATCGCTCAGCGGGGCAGTTGCCATGGGAACCGGCGTCATGATCGGCGCAGGTATTTTCGCCCTCACCGGTCAGATCGCAGAACTGGCCGGACCCCTCTTCCCCTTGGCTTTCATTGCAGGGGCCATCATTACGGGATTAAGTGCGCACTCCTATGTAAAGATGTCCAACACTTGGCCCTCCTCGGGCGGCATCGCGATGATCCTGAGCAAATGCTATGGACCGGGAGCCATCACGGGTGGGGCTGCCCTGCTGATGGCGCTCAGTATGGTTATTGCCGAGAGCCTCGTTACCCGAACCGTCGCGACTTATCTGCTTCAACCATCTGATATTACGAGCGGCCCACTCGTGCCTGTTCTGGCGGTTGGGGGCATCCTGTTTGCATTTCTCGTCAATATAGCTGGCAACCGCTCGATCGGCATGTTCTCCATTGCCATGGCGGTTTTGAAAATTGGCGGCATCGCCCTGTTTGGTATCGCAGCTCTTTGGTCGAGCGGATTTTCCTTTTCAGAAGCGCTGCAGGGAAACAAGGATTTCGGCTATACAGGCCTGATTGCCTCTGTGGCGCTCGCGATTTTGTCCTTCAAGGGCTTTACAACCATCACCAATAGCGGCGCAGAAATCACAAAGCCGCATCGCAATGTCGGCCGGGCCATCGCCATTGCCATCATGCTTTGTGTAGCGATTTATCTGCTTGTTGCCTTCGGTGTCGGATCAAGCCTTTCAATTGACGAAATCATCAGAGCCCGAGACTATTCTCTCGCCAAGGCGGCCCAACCGGCGCTTGGTCAGATCGGCTTCATGCTGACAGTCGTCCTCGCCGTCGTTGCCACCGCGTCAGCCGTTCTTGCCAGTGTCTTTGCAGTGTCTTTGCAGTGTCCCGTATGCTTGCGATGCTCACCGAAATGAAACTGATCCCGCATGGCCATTTCGGAATGCCCAGCCCGATCCAGAAGCATACCCTCGTCTATACTGTGGTCATCGCTGCCATATTGGCTGTCTTTTTCGATCTGAGCCGGATCGCTTCGCTGGGCGTGTATTTCTATCTCATCATGGAAATGATCATCCACTGGGGCGTGTTCCGCTATCGCCGTGAGGAGACAGGCGCCAATCCAGCAATCCTGATATCTGCTCTGGTGGCGGACGCGGTGGTTCTGATTGCATTTATCGCGATGAAACTTCAGTCAGATCCGATCATTGTGGCCACAGGCATTGGCAGTGCGGTCCTCTTGATGGGGCTTGAGCGCATCTATCTGCACACATGGTTTGCAGAGCTTGAGGATGCCCATTAGGCTCTTGTGGCCCCTTGGCCGGTCGTCAGGCACAGATGGTTTACAGGGTGGCCCCTTTTAAAAGGCCACCCTCCCTATCCCACTCAGAAGCGGGTAACCACCGTAGCTCCGATTGATTGGAAGCTGTCCATGGTTGTGAGCGCCTCGGGTGCTTCGGCAAGGCTGATCTCCTTTCCGACCAGACGAGCCGGATCGAGCTTGCCTGATTGAACCATGGCCAGCATCGCATCATAGCGATGGGCCTGCATGCCGTGAGAGCCCAGAATCTCCAGCTCCTGACCAATGATCTTGGCCATAGGAACCGAAGGGGTGGCATGATCTGCCAGCATCAGGCCAACTTGCACATGCTTGCCGCGCCGCCGCAAATTCTGGATCGAGTTGAAGCATGTCACCGGATTTCCCAGCGCATCAAGGGAGACATGAACACCCCCCTTTGAAATATCCATGACCGCCTCGGTGACATCAGCCACCGAAGTGCTGTTGATGGCGGCAACGGCTCCCATCTCTTTTGCCAAAGCCAGCTTTTTGTCATCGATATCGACCGCAATGACATTGGCGCCTACGGCGTTGGCGATCATTACGGCAGACAGGCCCACCCCGCCGCAACCATGCACGGCGAGCCACTGGCCTGCCGATGTTTTGCCCTGATCCACGACTGCGCGGAAGGATGTGGCAAAGCGGCAGCCAAGGCTGGCTGCAGTGGCAAAGCTCATGTCTTCGGGCAGAGCGATGACATTGAGGTCGGCCTGATGAATGGCGACATATTCGGCAAAGGAGCCCCAATGGGTAAAGCCGGGCTGCTCCTGATGGCTGCAGACCTGCTGGTTGCCGGAGTGACAGTCCGGACAGGCACCACAACCGCAAATGAAGGGCACCGTCACCCGATCACCAATCTTCCAGTTGCGCACATCCTTGCCAACGGCGGCGACAACGCCAGCCAATTCATGTCCGGGCACATGGGGCAGCTCGATATCCGGATCATGCCCCATCCAGCCATGCCAATCGCTGCGGCAGACGCCGGTTGCTTCCACCTTGGTGACAATGCCATGAGGCTCCGGGGTCGGGTCGGTCAGGGTCACGATTTTCGGGGTTTCACAAAATTGCTCATACAGCACAGCTTTCATCGCCGAACATCCTCTGCAGTAAAGTATCTTTCTGTCACTTTACGCATTTTTTGCGCAAGAGCCTTGCCATTCTTGTTTTCTCCCGCGAATATCAGAGCAGAATCCTCCACAAAAACCAACATTAGTAAAAGAGTCTGCTCATGATCGATATGGACAAGGTGAATGTAGAAATTCTCGAACAGCTTCAGAGCGACGGGCGTCTATCCAACGCCAAACTCGCAGAGCATCTGCACATGAGCGAAACACCCTGCTGGCGGCGCCTTAAAAAGCTGGAAGAGAGCGGTGTGATAGAGAGTTATCAGGCCAATCTCAATCGCCGGAAAATCGGGCTTGGTGTCATGGCCTTTGTCCAACTGCGCTGTTCGGATCACAGTCAAGACGCAACACGCGAGTTCCAGCGCATCATCGAGGATAGCCCGAATATCCTCTCCTGCCACAACACAACGGGAGATGACGATTTTCTGCTGGTTATTGTTGCCAGGGATCTGGACGACTATAGCGCCTTTGTCGACAGCGTCTTGCGCAAGCTACCCGGTGTAGCGAGCATACGCTCCAACCTGTCTTTGCGAGAGATGAAGGCGTCAAGCAGACTCCCTATCCTGCTGTGATCGGAAAAGGTGAGGACTCGATTGCGCGGCAAGAACGAAAAATGGCTGCCTCTTCGCCTGAAATGGTGCAAAAGCAGGCTCAGCAGAAGCTTGGTAAATTAATCATAAAATTCAATTCAGTTTGTAGGAGCCTCGGAAAAAGGGTAAATATACTTATAATTTGAAAGTCCCAGTCATATTTCAGTCTGTATTTTTTAAAGGCCGTCCCATGAGCAAGATGCAATATCGACCAGAAATCGACGGCATCCGGGCCATAGCTGTTCTGTCCGTTGTCGTCTTCCATTCAGGCCTAGGGTTTCTGAAAGGGGGCTTTCTGGGCGTCGATCTCTTTTTTGTCATCAGTGGCTTCCTCATCACGCGAATCCTGATCAGTGATCTGGAGAGCGGCAATTTCAGCATCATCACCTTTTATGAGAGGCGCATCCGGCGCATTCTGCCTGCCCTGTTTGTCACGCTTGCACTCAGCTTTATGGCTGCGTGGTATTTGATGAGCCCGATCCATATGGAAGGCTTTTCCCGCAGCCTCGTTGCAGTGGCAACATTTTGTTCCAACATCCTGTTTTGGCAGGAATCCGGCTACTTCGATACGGCAGCCGAACTTCGCCCCCTGCTGCATACATGGAGCCTCGCGGTTGAAGAGCAATTCTACATTTTCTTCCCGCTCTTCCTGATGATCGCATGGCGCTTTGGCAAAAAGGCCACTTTGTTATTGCTGGCTCTGGCCTTTGTCGCCAGCCTCTGCATCGCTCACTGGGGCGTCATGAACAAGCCTGTCGCCGCCTTCTACCTGATGCCGACGCGCGCCTGGGAACTGTTGGTTGGCGTCTTTGCCGCCTTTATGGCGCTGCATATGGAGAAAAGGCAGATTACTCAGCCCCTTCTGATGCGCAATCTGTTGAGCGGTATCGGGCTCGCGGCTGTTGTCGGCTCCATCCTGTTTTTTGATCCACAAACAGCCATTCCGAGTTTCCCAGCTCTGGTGCCGACGGTTGGTACCGCTCTTCTCATTCTCTTTGCAACCAGAGGAACACTGGTCAATCGCCTTTTGCGCATCCGGATACTGGTCGGCATTGGCCTGATCAGCTACAGCGCCTATCTGTTTCACCAGCCTCTACTGGCTTTTGCCCGCTATCGCAGTCTGCATGAGCTGAGCAGCACGGTGTCTGTTTTTCTGTGCGTCTCGACCTTTATCTGGGCCTATCTTAGCTGGCGCTATATCGAGCAGCCATTTCGAAACCGCAAGGTTGTTGTTCGCAGAGCCGTCTTTCCGCTGGGCGCGGCCACGACCGCCATGCTCATCGTCTCGGGCGTCTGGAACATTCGCAATGACGGAGTCAACGCGAACAATGACACAACGATCGCATCAGCCAGTATTTATGACGCCTGCCACTTTCACCATCAGGCGACCAATCTAAGCATGGACTATTGCCGGGCGTCTTTGGACTTCAACAAATACTATGTGCTGGTTGGCGACAGCCACGCCATGGCCTTCTTTGTGGAACTCAAAAAGACCCTCGCGCAAGAGGGATATGGCCTGATTGCCTTTACAAAAAACACTCTCTACCCGATTGCGGGCACCTATCGGGAAGGCATGCCGGATAGTGAAAGCCGTATGGCCTTTCTTGATAGCGCCTATGACTTCGCCACGCATGATCCGCATGTTGAGGGGGTCTATGTGGCCGCGCGATGGGCTTCTCACATTGAGGGGGGCGCGTTCAAGCGGCCCGACGGTCTGATGGATGATCATCCCTTCTCCCATACCCGCATTGCCGGAGCATCCAAAACAGATCTCACATCACAACCTGACCTGCTGACCTATTCAGCGAAATTCCTCGCCAAAGTGGCCAACTACCGGCCCGTGACCCTGTTTGGCCCTGTGCCGGAAGTCGGGGTTGATGTGCCAAGAGCGCTATTACTCGACCGATCCGTGCTGAATTATCCCGTCTCCTGGTATGATGACAGGGAAAAAAATGCGCTTGAATTGCTGCGCATGGCACGCAAGGAGAGCCCGAATATCTCGATTGTCGATGTGCGGAACGTCTTTTGTCGAAATGACGCTGGCGTTTGTATTCAGGAACAGAATGGCCATTCGCTTTATGTTGATGATGACCATGTGAGCCTTACCGGGGCCAAACTCGTCATGTCCGAGATCTCCAAACAACTGAACAAAGAGCAGACGCTGTCTCAAGCGGAGCCCGATCAAACCATAACGGTGGGTGCCAAAGCTCAGGGTAGCTAAGCCAGACAAATTGGGCATATCCTGCGTCGTTTGTGTCAATGCACCTTTGTAATTATTTTACAAAGGTGCAGGCATTTGCTTTTCATATATTTTCCGAAAATTCCGCGCAATTGAGAACAATCCACAACCGTTCTTAAAATTATCGAACAACATGTTCCTTCATTTTTCAAAAAATGGATATTTCTCTCCAACAGAGGGAAAATACGAAGCTTTGGTGCATCATTTCTTCTTTCCTGCGTTCGAGGAGGGGGACTGGCTCTGGAAATGCTTCATGAGCAGGAATATATATGCTAATATAACACTCAATAAAGGAATGCACATTTCTTAACTCCTGCCAAGATAGGAACAGAAAATGAGATATTTGAGCCACAACGAAATCAACCACGCCCTTGTACGCGGCCATTTTGAGCGCTCAAAACAATTCCACTCCCTGCTGTCCCGTTTGTTTAGAACACACGAGACATCTCCAGCACAGCGCTCTTCCAAACGTCACACACCGGTTAAATCACACACCGTTTCTGCATGATTGAAATCGAGCGCGTGTCGGGCCTCGTGCCGACATGATTGAATAAAAGGGGTGACCGCTTTACCGCTCGGTCGCCCTTTTTCTTTTTGCGGTGTTATGTCCCCCTCTTCTCCTCCCGACCTTTCCTTTACAATCAGCGCGCCCTTTAGCGCACTCAGAATTGTTTTGACTGTCCTTTGGCGTAATAAGCAGCAAAATTGACCAGTCCAGAATGTGTAGAGCCTCCTTTTTGCTAAAATTGGTATGTATTTTTCTGAATTATTCCAAGTAGACATCTAGTCTGGAATCGTTTTTACTATAAAAGTATTTTGCGTAATTCTTTCAATATATTAACAAAAGGTTTACGTATGTATTCCAGCAATCGACGCTGCGTTTCTGCTAAAAGGTTCATCATCAAGACGGCTCTTGCAAGCTTGATGATGGGGGCATCAACGCTCGTTACTGGGGCATGTACGTTGACCTCCAGCTATCAGTCTGTGACCACCACAGGCTCATATGGTCACAGCGCATCAGACATTTCCTGCGACGTATTTATTCTTTGGACGATTGTGAACACCCCCTATATCCTGCAAAGCACGGGCGGCACGGGATATAAGGGCGAGGACCACTCTGACGCCAACCATTTTGGCACTTATGGCCAGACAGGCGGCAACGGGGGCGATATTTCCCTACCCTTTTCTGCCACTGATACCATCTATGCCAATGGTCTTGACCTGCCCTCTGGGGACTCACTCTTCAGCCTTGTTTCCACGGCCGGTAAAGGGGGCACAGGCGGCACGGGGCGCACCTATTCCTATGGGCGCAACGGCGGCGCGGGCGGGCGCGGCGGAGACATCACCAGCAGCGTCGCTGGAACATTATTGGCCAGCGGAGACGATGTGAATGTCGTTTATGCCCTTTCGCAAGGGGGCGATGGCGGCACCGGCTTTGGTGGCACAGAAAAGAAGATGTTTTACAAGCATTGGGGGTCCGGTGGCGATGGTGGTGTTGGTGGAACGATCACCATCACCTCGACGGCCTCCATGACGGCTGACGGTCACCTTGCGACAGGCATCCGCGCCTTAAGCCAGGGCGGCGATGGGGGCCAACCGGGATATATTTCGGGCGATCACAATGGCGGAAGCGGTGGCAATGGAGGCGACGGCGGCAACGTATCCGTTACCAATTCTGGCACAATGACCATTACCGGCCATAGTGGCGCGGGTATTCGCGCCTTTTCCTTTGGGGGCGATGGCAATGACGGCCATAATGAAGCCGGGGAATATCACTATGGCGGCTATGGCGGAGATGGAGGAAACGGTGGCTCCGTCACCGTCGTTAACAGCGGTGATATATCTTCGAGCGGAGACAAGCCGCGTGGCATTGATGCTCTTTCAACAGGGGGCGAGGCTGGCACAGGCGGAACCGGTCATGTGGGTGGCTATGGCGGTACTGGCGGATCGGCAGGGACAGTATCTGTCACCAACAGCGCAACAATATCGATTACAGGTGATGACGGTGCTGCGATTTTTGCCCGCAGCATGGGCTATAGCGGCAATGATGGCGGCGAAGGCCACCCCGCGTCAGATGGCCGAAATGGCGGTGATGGCGGCGAAGTTTCTGTCGAAAACCAGGGGGCGTTGATCGTCTCGGGAGACGACGCCTACGGTATTTTCGCGCAAAGTCTGGGAGGCAATGGGGGCGACGGTGGCCATGGTGAAGGCAAAAGCTATGCGGGCGATGGCGGAAATGGCGGCCATGCGGGCAATGTCTCGGTCACCAACTCCGGCAGCATCAACACCTCCGGCACTGGCGGCTTTGGCATCAAGGCGATCAGCGAAGGGGGAACAGCTGGCGATGGCGGCTCCGGTCATCATGGTGGTGATGGGGGCGATGGAGGCAGCACCGGCGGCTCCAAGGGAGAAATTTCGGTCACAAACTCCGGCACCATCCAGACCAACGGCACCGCTGCGGATGGCATCGTTGCCATTTCCAATCCGGGCATTGGCGGGAATGGCGGCGTACGCAGCGGAGAAGGCGGCGACGGTGGTGATGCCGGGAGCATCGATATCACTGTCAACAATACCATTGAAACATCCGGAATTTTCTCAAGTGGCGTTTTTGCCACCAGTATCGGCGGCAATGGCGAAGACGGTGGTAGCGACAAGGTCGGCAGCAGCAGCGCTCATGGCGGTGATGGTGGCTCGGCCGGCCATGGCGGCGACGTCACATTCAACGCATCAGGCCCAGCATCAGGCACCGTGCTTGACAGCCAGACCTTCAATATCCTGACCACTGGCGATCTCTCCGCCGGGGTTCATATGCAGTCCATCGGGGGCAATGGTGGACGCGGCGGCGATGCCGAGGCGAGCGGTTTTTTCTCAGCAGTTGCTGTGGGCGGTGATGGCGGACCGGGAGGCAATGCGGGGCATCTGGGTGCAGAGTTGAGTGACAGCGCCATCATCAAGACCACCGGCAACTGGTCGGACGGCCTCATCTTGCAATCCATCGGCGGCGGGGGCGGCATGGCAGGCAGCGCCAGCGCCAGTTCTCTGCTCGACTCCACCGCAGTGGGTGGGCAAGGCGGCAACGGAGGTGATGGTGGCACCATTCAGGTGGAAATGCATGACAGCACCATCCTGACCCAAGGCAACAATTCGACAGCGGTTCTGGCTCAATCCATTGGCGGAGGTGGCGGCGCTGGCGGTCAGGCTTTTGCCAGCGCGACAGGCTTTGGTCTTTCCTCTGCCACAGCGATTGGTGGTAAGGGTGGCTCGGGCGGTGACGGTGACCACATCTATATTGTCAACGGCAGCGGCAACAGCATTGTTACGGGCCTCGCGGATGATGCGCTTGCTGGCACCAATTCGGTCGGCATCATCGCCCAATCCATCGGCGGAGGCGGAGGCAATGGCGGGTCGGCAGCTTCGGTGAGCCTGTCTGTTGGCGTCGGCACACCCAGTTTTTCAAACTCGGTAGCCGTTGGTGGCGCGGGTGGCTCCGGTGGGCGCGGGGGCTCGGTCACCGTGGCCAATGACGGCGCCATCCAGACTTACGGGGCCAACGCCTCAGGTATTCTGGCGCAGTCCATCGGCGGCGGCGGCGGCAATGGAGGCGATGCGAAGTCGCTCAATGCCTCCATTTCTGAAGATGCTTCCATCACTCGCACCAAAACGGTTGGCGGCTCTGGTGGTGATGGCGGACACAGCGACACCGTTGAGCTCGCCATGTCTGGCAGCATCGCAACGGCAGGCGACAATGCGGCGGGTGCAATTCTGCAATCCATTGGCGGTGGCGGTGGCAACGGAGGGTCGGCAGGCGCCATCACCCTGACCGGCTCGGCAGGCACCAGCCTCTCGGATACCCACATTGTTGGCGGTTCGGGCGGCAGTGGCGGGGATGGCGGACAGATCACCGTCAAGGCTTACGAAAGCGGCGGCAGCAATGCCACCATCACGACCTCAGGCGAAAATGCATCCGGCCTCATTCTCCAATCCATCGGCGGCGGCGGCGGCAATGGGGGCGATGCGACCAATCTGGCGATTTCAGCAGCGGCAGACGCGACAATCTCGCGCCACCAGACAGTGGGTGGCAAAGGGGGCGACGGGGGGCATGGGGATGATATCGTCATGACCAGCAACAATTTTGGCCCCGAACAGATCGATATCCAGACAGCGGGCGGCAATGCCCACGGCATTCTGGCGCAATCCATCGGCGGGGGTGGCGGAAATGGCGGGGACAGCCTGTCCGTTGCTGGTGCCTTTACGGAGGGCGGCGGCTCCTATCAGCTTTCCAGCACAGTGGGTGGCAAAGGGGGAGCGGGCGGACGCGCCGGAACCATATCCATCGAGAATGCAGGCTCCATTCTAACCACGGGCGATGCAGCCTTTGGCATGTTGGTCCAGTCCGTCGGCGGTGGCGGCGGAAATGGTGGCAATTCCACCTCCATGGCCATTTCAACAGAAAAGGGCGACATCAATGCCGATCAAACCATAGGCGGCAGCGGAGCCATTGGCGGTGACGGCGGGGTCGACGGCAAGACCAACAGCGTCACCAATTATGGCACCATCATCACAACCGGTAACCGTTCATCTGGCATCGTAGCCCAATCCATCGGTGGTGGTGGCGGCAATGGCGGCCACGTAACCTCTTTTGATCTGACCGTCCCCAGCGGAGACGATGAAGAAGGCTCAGAAGAGGGCGAAGGTGGAGAAGAAGAGGGCTCTGAATCAGATCCCGTCATGGACAGCCTCAAGGGGCAGGTTCTGGAAGCTGCCGGTCTTACGGGCACCACGCTTTTGGGCGGAAGCGGCGGAGCTGGAGGCGATGGCATGACTGTCATCATCTCCAACGAAAACGGAATTTCAACCTCGGGCTACAATGCCCACGGCATGGTCGCTCAATCCATCGGCGGCGGTGGCGGCACCGCAGGCACGGTCACGTCCTTTTCTGCTGATCTTACCCAAGATCCAAGCTCTTATGCGGATGATCGCGTTGCTGGCGCTTTCCGCACGATTAAACTCAGCCAAACGCATGGGGCCCATGCGGGCGCAAACGGATCAGGCGGCTTTGCCACCATTGCAGCCAAAGCAGGCAGCATCACGCAAACAACCGGAGATCTCTCCATCGGCATGCTCGCCCAGACCATCGGCGGCGGCGGTGGCGATGGCGGTTTCATTGAGGCTGCGGACGCAACGCTCAACGAGGACGACCTCCCGGATACATGGGCAGCCCTGACAAGCCACTATGATCTGACCTCCCGGCTGGGCACAAGCGAATCCTTCTTGTTCTTTGTCGATATCATTCCCGGCGGGCGTGTGCGCGGCGATGCCAAAGCCTATGTCGAGGATGGTGCGATCGTGATCACCCATGGCACCGCCTCCCCCGGCGTTGTCACGCAGGCCATCGGCAATGGTGGCGGTACCTATTCCTCGGGCATTTTCAGCAGCTATCTGGCGGGCGCGGGTTCCGAATATACAGCAACCTATTCCCTAGGCACGGCAGCCACGGATAGCGCGGGCCATGGCGCAATTTCCGATTTGGTTGTCAGCGATGCCACCTCGCACATTACAACCAACGGTGATCTCAGTCACGGGGCCCTTGTCCAGTCCATTGGCGGGGGTGGTGGACTCGTGTCCTCTGTCATCGGAGATACGGTCTCCTTCTCTTCCCAGAGTCTGGAATTCATTCTTGGCTCTGAGGTGAAGCTGGACAAAGACGAAAATTATGGCGCAAAGGCCGAGGCCACCCTCAATGACGGCACGATCACGACGGCGGGCACCTTCTCCTCTGGCGTTGTTGCCCAATCCATCGGCGGTGGCGGCGGTCAGGCCCTGGCTCAGCTGGGGCAAGTGGACAGCGCAACAACCAGTCTGACCGCCCGTCTTGGCAAGAATAATGCGGTTGGCGGGTTCAGCAGCGAAGCGCGCATTGCCAATCATGCAACCATCTCCAGCTCGGGAGATGGCTCTCACGCCCTGGTGGCCCAGTCAATTGGCGGCGGGGGCGGCATGGTTTCAGTGACCAATCTGGCCAGTGCGGCGGTTGCAACACCTTATATTTTCTATGGCAGCTCCAAGAGCCCTTCAAGTGCCAATGGAGAAACGGCCAGCATTACCAACTGGGGCGACATCACCACTACCGGGCAACAATCTTACGGCATTCTGGCTCAATCCATCGGTGGGGGTGGGGGCCTTGTCAGTCTGGACGCTGGCGACAGCGTGCATTTGCACAGCTATGTGTCTGATCAATCTGCTGGAACCGCTTATGTGAATTTGGTCGATGGCGCAAGCATCACGACCCACGGCGATGGCTCGCATGGCATCTTCGCCCAATCATCGACAAGTGGCGGTTTGCTCAATTTGCTTGGCGATACGACCATCACAGATTACACCGCACAGACGTCTTCAGGCTATGACAAAAATGATGATAGCGGCCACGGCGGCACAGTGGAGATTTATGCAGACGGCACCATCGCAACCACCGGCGCCTATGCCCACGGCATTTTTGCCGCCAGTACAGCAGGCTCGACGATTCTGTCGCAGAGCAGCGATGGACTGGCGATTTATGGCAACCACGGCCTGGCCAATTCAGGCGCGGTCTCGATTGAACAATCCGGCTCCATTGTGGTGAGTGGCGAAGGGTCTGTGGGCCTATATACCCTTGCCAACAACTGGAACACGGATGACAGCATCAAAGTCACCAGCAATGGGGCCATATCAGCCAGCGGTGAAGGAGGGGCCGCGATCCGCTTGCGCAACGTTCCAAGGGACAACACCTCCGGGAGCGGCGGTAACGGTGCCCACACGACAACCAGTCTTGATATTCAATCCGACGCGACCATTCTTGCTCTGGACAGCAGCACCGCCACGAGCGCCATCGAGGCAATTGATGATCATGGTCGTTTCACCATTGATATTGCAGGCACAGTGGGAGCTGTCGAGGCGGATGGAAGTTCGGCCCAGACCTATGATGCCAAGCAGCATGCCATCAAGACCTCTGGCTATGGCACCATTACTGTTGAGTATGGCGGGTTGGTGCGCGGCATGATCGCAGCTGAAGAAGCAGGACGGCTGGTCCTTCACAACAAGGGTGATATTGATGGCGCGGCCAGCAAGCTTGCCGTCTATGACAGCTATTCCGGCTCACGCCATTTCCTTGAAATCGATCCGGGCGCCGCGACTGGTGCGATGATCGAGGCCGACCACATCAATGTGCTTGAGGGCACCTTCAATCCTTATTTGAGCAGCTTCAGTTCGTTTTCCGGCGATGTAACCATTGTTGATCTGGCAAAGGCCCCCTCGGGATCTCTGCTTGATCATGTGGTGGATACACCGGTGCTCACCTTCTCCAAGCAGTTGTCCGATAGCGGACGCGAGGTCGTTCTGACCGGGGTCAAGGCCAGCTTCCTTGATGCGGGATTGAGCGGCAACAGTCTGACAATTGCACAGACCATGGATGCCAAGGTGCAGGACTGGATGCAAGGCGGGACCATCGATGATCAGAGCCTTTATGACTTCTTGCTCTTCACGGCAAAACAGACCTCCACCGAAGCGGTAAGCGACATGTTGGCCAATTCACTGGATGCCACCAAGCATTTCGGTCAGACCATCGGCCAGCATGACAATGGCGTCGCCCATCTGAGCAACTTGCACAGTTGCGGCACAAGCGAAGGCTCTTATGCAGCCATCAGCGAAGCCGAATGCAACTGGTTCAAGATCAATCACAACACCAGCCTCAGCTTTTCAGACGATCGCAAGGCCAATATGACGGGTCTGTCATTGGGGCGTCAGGTTGCCTTTGGCGATGTGTGGCGGCTTGGCATTGGGGCAAATGTCAATTTCAATGACATGAGCAGTACGACCCTGAGCAGCAGCGGCACCTCCTATCATGCAGGCGGCGTGGTGAAATACACCGAGGGGCCATGGCTGGCAACAGCAGGGCTTTCCGCCTCCTACAGCACCGCTTCGAGCAGCCGCATCGTACCAACCGGGGCGCGTGCCCTGTCAGACCAGAAGAGCTTTGGTCTGTCGGCGCGTCTGCGTGCAGGACGTGAGCTGGAGCTGGGGCCACTCTTCTTCATGCCGCTGGTGGATCTGGACATGTCGTGGATTCACGATTTCGGCTATGAGGAAACGGACGGCGGTGCCTTCAATATCAAGGTGGAGGAGGACAACCACTTCCTGTTCGACCTCCATCCCCATATTCGTTTTGGCACCGCGTTCAAGAGCGAAGGGGCAAACGCCACCATCCGGCCCTATATGGATGCCGGTGTGCGCTTCGGGCTCAATGATGATACGCTCACCCAGAGTTTCACTTCATCGGCGATCAGCAATGCAGCGCAGAAATTGACGGTTGATCGCGATGACATGCAGGCAACGTTGGGCGCCGGTTTTCAGGCCTTTATCGGGGACACCCTTGAAGCCAAGGTTGAGTATGAAGGACGTTTTAGCGATGAGGGGCGCGGCCATGCCGTCAGCATGAAGCTGGGCTGGTCTTTCTAGGCTCTCTCTGCCCCACGCAAGGACGTCGCCGGAGTGCCTAATCAGTGCTCTGAGGCCCAAAATTACAGAACCGCAAAGTGACAGGCGCTTTGCGGTTCTGCTTTAGGCAGGAATGGATTTATTCAATCGGTTCAGTGGGGGAGATCAAACCGTCTCGGCCCATTCCACGCCATCGGGGAAGGCAAACCGCTCTTGGGAATCTGCCTTGAGTGTTGCGCCATAGCCGGGCATGCTGCCCGGGAAGTAGCGACCATTCTTGACGGTCAGCGGCTCTTCGAAATTCTCGTGCAAATGATCGACATATTCCAGAACGCGGTTTTCGAGACTTCCGCTCACTGCGATATAATCGAACAGCACGATATTCAGCGAATATTGGCACAGGCCAACGCCGCCACCATGCGGGCAAACCGGTACGTCATATTTGGCCGCCATCAGCAACACGGCCAGCACTTCGTTAACGCCACCAAGACGCGCCGGATCGAGCTGGCAGAAGTCGAAGGCTTCGGCCTGGAAGAACTGCTTGAACATGACACGGTTATGCGCATGTTCACCGGTTGCCACGCCAATATTGCCGATGCTGTCCCTGATTGCCTTGTGGCCGAGGATATCATCCGGGCTTGTCGGCTCTTCGATCCAGAGCGGATCGAACTCGGCAAGACGACGCATATTGGCAATCGCTTCTTCAACGCCCCAGATCTGGTTGGCATCCATCATCAGATGACGATCCCAGCCCAGTTCTTCGCGCAGAATGCGGGCGCGCTCGACATCCTGTTCGATGTCCGCACCAACCTTCTGTTTGAGGTGGGTCCAGCCCCCTTCAACAGCTTCACGAGCCAGACGGCGCATCTTTTCTTCAGAATAGCCAAGCCAGCCAGCCGCAGTTGAATAGGCCGGGAAGCCCTTCTCGTGCATTTCGGCTTCGCGGGCAGCTTTACCTGCTTCCTTGCGTTTGAGCATGGCAAGGGCTTCATGCGGAGTGATGGCATCTTCGATGTAAGTGAAGTCCACGCAACGCACCAGCTCTTCAGGCGTCATGTCAGCCAACAGCTTCCAGACCGGTTTTCCTTCGGATTTGGCCCACATGTCCCATAGGGCATTGACCAGAGCAGCCGTTGCCAGATGAACAAGTCCCTTTTCAGGGCCAAGCCAGCGCAATTGGGAATCCCCGGCGACCAGCTCATGCCAGAAAGTGCCGAAATCCTTTGTGATATCGCCCAGTTCCTTGCCGATGACAAAAGATTTGGCAAGGGTTTCGGCTGCAGCCACAACCAGATTGTTGCCTCGACCGTTGGTGAAGGTCAGGCCATGACCGGAAAGAGCCTCGCCCTTGTCCGTCTTGAGGATCACATAGGTTGCCGAATAGTCCGGCGCTTCATTCATCGCATCAGAACCGTCCAGATTTCTGGACGTTGGAAAGCGGATGTCTTTTACGACGACATCAGTAATCTTTACCATTTATAATTTCTCCTGTGTGGGGTCTGGAGGGAAATGAAGCGGCAGGCTGTCAGCTCCGTTTCAAAGCATTGATCGCCTCGATGAAGGCGGCAGCATTGGAACCAACCTGATCGACGGGCATACCCGCCTTGTAGAGTGCGCTGCCCAGGCCGAAACCTGCGGCTCCTGCAGCCCAATAGTCTGCCATCGTGTCAGGCGCGATGCCGCCCACCGGCAGGATGCGCGTGGATTTGGGCAGAACGGCCAGCATGGCCTTGACCACTGCAGGAGCCGCACTTTCTGCGGGGAAGAGTTTGAGGGCGTCCGCACCAGCATCAAGCGCAGCAAAAGCTTCAGTTGGTGTTGCAATGCCGGGGACGCAATAAAGACCAAGAGACTTGGCATAAGAAATTACTTTGGTGTTGCAGTGAGGCATGACAATCAGCTTGCCCCCCGCAGCAGCTACACTATCGACCGCATCGGTGCTCAAAACCGTACCGGCGCCAATCAATGCGCGGCGGCCAAGGCTTTCCTGCAGGATCGAAATGCTTTCAAAGGGGCGCGGCGAATTGAGTGGAACCTCAATGATGCTAAAGCCGGCATCGACCAGTGTCTGACCCATACCAAGGGCTTCTTCGGGAGCCAGACCGCGCAAAATGGCAACAAGAGGGCATTGCCCGACAAACTGTTCAAAGTTCATGGATCACACTTTCACAGAGAATTGGGGAAGAGTAGACCTCGCTCCAGGAGAGAGCGAGGTCCGGATGGTTATCGACCCAGTAGGCTGAAGATGCCAATCGAGACGGGTGGTATGTAGGATATGATCAAGAGGAGAACGATCATGATCGCAACGAAAGGTATGATACCTCGTACCACGGTGCCGAGCTGGGCGTTGCCGACCCTTGCCGCCACGAACAGGTTGATACCCAAAGGTGGAGTGATGAACCCGATTGCCAGGTTGACCACCATGATGATGCCGAAGTGGATCGGATCAACACCCATGGAGGTTGCCACAGGGAACAGGATCGGAGACAGCACCAGAATGGCTGGCGTGGTATCCATGACACAGCCAACGAACAGCAGAAGCACGTTGATGATCATGAGAATGATGATCGGGTTGTCCGAAATCGTCGTCATCAGGTCTGCCACCTGAACCGGGATCTGCTCGATGGTCAGGATCTTGGCAAAGGCGGTTGCACAGCCCAGAATAACCATCGTCGTACCCGTTGTGGAACAGGAGCGCGCAACGGTCTTGAGCAACTGCGAGAAGCTGATTTCACGATAGAAGACCAGACCGCAGAGCAAGGCATAAACCGCAGCAACTGCAGCCGCTTCCGTCGGGGTGAAGATGCCCGCATAGATGCCGCCAAGAATGATGACCGGGTTCAAGAGAGCCCATTTGGCTTCCCACATCAGTTTTGCAGCGACACGACAATCAAAATTGCCCTCAATGCCTGCAATTCCGGCTTTCTTGGCATAGATGTAGCTCCAGCCCATCAGCGCAAAGCCGATCAGAAAGCCCGGAACGATACCAGCCATGAACATGTTGGAAATGGACGTCCCCGTCGCAACGCCGAAGATAACCATCGGGATGGAGGGAGGGATGATAACCCCGATCGATCCGGCAGTTGCGACGAGAGCCAGAGTGAAGGATTTTGAATAGCCTTTTTCCAGCATGGTCGGAATGACCATGGAGCCAACAGCGGCCACAGTGGCCGGGCCCGAACCGGAAACGGCTGCAAAGAACATGCAGACAGCGACAGTGACGATGGCAAGACCACCGGTCACACGACCGAAGAACACGTTGGCAACGTCAAGGATGCGGCGGGAAACACCACCTGCGCCCATCAGGTCACCGGCTAGAATAAACAGCGGGATCGCCATGATCGGAAAGCTATCCGTACCGGCAATCAACTGCTGGGAAATATAGTTGGGCGAAAGAGCTTCTGCAGCAAGCGCAGCTGCGGCCGAGGCCAGACCGATGGCAATGCCGACAGGGACATTGAGGATGAGGAACAGGACTAGGCTTGTAAAGAGAACTGTAGCAACCATGCCTTAGAACTCCTCGATGTTGGATTTATCAGGATTGCGAAGGCGCCAGATAATGGTCTGGACCTGCCGAATGGCTGTCAGGAAGAATCCGACGCCGGGCGCGGCATAGATCATCCACAAGGGGATCGCCAGAGCGGTTGAACGCTGGTCAAGCATCATCTGCTTGAGCACCAGTTCGTAGGTGGTCTTGACGATGAACAGGGCGAAAGCCAGAAACAGAAGGTCACCCAGAATGACAACCCACCGCTGCCAGGATTGGGGGAAGAGTCCCAGCGCTGCGTCGATCTTGATATGCTTCATTTCACGCGCGCTGTAGCTGATCATCAAATAGATCAACCAGATAAAGACATATCGCGCCAGTTCTTCGGACCAGGACAGAGATTCCCCCATCACATACCGCATGAAAACCTGCACCGCGATAAGGGCGGTCATGAAGAGCAGGAGAAAGACGCTGATTGAAATTTCGAAATACTTGTCCAAAAAGCGTAGAATGGTCATCTACTTGGTCCCTTTCGAGTACCGAATTCAGTGGCCGCAAAACACATGTTGCATGGAAGGTCTTTCCCGCTTCGGGACCGGCATTGATGGCAACATATGGACGAGGACTGGCATGGCCAGTCCTCGCAATTAGCGGCTGATGAGGCTTATTTCTTCAGCAAAGCATCCATGTATTCAGGATGATCCATTTTGGATTTGACGAGATCATAGATGTTGGCATCAATAATCTTTTTCTGCCACATTGCTTTCTGATCAGGGGTCAGCTCGGTAACAGTCACACCGTCGTTCTTGATTCTGACGAGGATTTCTTTTTCCAGTTCCTGGGAGCGGTTACGCTGGAACGTGGTGGTCTCTTTCGCAGCAGACGTGATGGCGTCCTGCTCTTCTTTGCTCAGAGAGTTGAATTTATCCAAGTTCATGAAAACGATGTACGGGGTATAAACATGCTGGGTCAGAGACACGTTGCTCTGAACTTCCTGGAAGCGGTTGCCGTCGATGATACCCAGTGGGTTTTCCTGACCGTCAACAGTGCCCTGCTGCAGAGCGGTGAACAGTTCGGAGAAAGCCATCGGGGTCGGGTTGGCACCAAGAGCGCGCCATGCAGCCAGATGCACGTCATTTTCCATGGTGCGGATTTTCATGCCGTCCAGATCGGAAGGTTCAGCAACAGCCTGTTTGCTGTTGGTGAAGTTACGGAAGCCGTTTTCCCAGAAAGCAAGACCTTTGAGGCCTTTTTTCTCAAGGGTTTTCAGGATGGCCTGACCGGTTTCACCGTCCAGCTTTGCATATGCATCTTCAGGGCTCAGGAAAAGGAACGGAGCGTCGAATGCATACAGATCCGGGAACAGGGTAGCCAGCGGAGACGTGGAGCTTACACCGATATCGATATCACCAAAGATGGTGCTTTCGGTGATGACGCGGTCGTTGCCCAGCTGGTTGTCCGGGAAGTGTTTCACTTCCAGAGACCCGTTGGTTTTTTCTTCAACGATGCGTTTGAACTCAACGCCAGCGTCTTTACCCGATACGGATGTTACGTTGGAGAAACGAAGGGTTTCAGCAACAGCTGGTGAAACGATTGTGCCGACAGCCAATACTGCTGCAAGCGTAAGTGTTTTAATGGACATTTCTTCCTCCTGTGGTAAATGTCTCGAAGTTTATCGCGAAATTATACAAATTGACGTCCGGTTCAAAGTTGGACCAAACCCCAATTAATACTTTCCCCTTTGGCGAAACGAACAGCTTCTTCTGCAACTTTACGTTTCAATTCCAGGGCAGCATCTTCCGAATACCAAGCCATGTGCGGGGTCAACTGACAGTTTTCCAATGCGCGCAGAGGGCTACTTTCCGGCAACGGTTCGATTTCTGTGGTGTCGAGGGCAGCACCGGCAACCTTGCCGGATTTAAGCGCAACAGCCAGAGCGTCTTCATCGATCAGACCACCGCGTGCGGTGTTGACCATATAGACGCCATCTTTCATGCGGCTGATGGCTGCTTCATCGATCATATGATAGTTTTCATCGGTGACCGGGCAGAAGAGAGCAAAAATGTCTGCCTGTGTAATCACATCATCAAGGGTTCCAGCCTTGATGAAATCTGAACCATCGGCTGCGTTTGGCGTGTAGAATTTGTCATATCCAACGATGTTGAAGCCAAGGTCATGCATCTTCTTGGCATAGAGGCGACCAATACGGCCAAGACCAACAACACCAACGGTGGTTTCGGAGAAACGGCGGATCGGAGAGGCAACCGTGAAGTCCCAGACGCCTGCATGCACAGCCTTGTCCATCTTCGGCACTTTGCGGATGACCGAAAGGCTCAGAGCGATTGCATGGTCGGAGACCTCATGCATGCCATAGTCAGGCACGTTACAAACCTGCACGCCAGCTTCCTTCGCTGCAGCCAGATCCACATTGTTCACGCCAACACCGTAACGGATGATCTGCTTGAGATCGGGCAGGGCGTCAAAAACGCGTTTGGTGAATGGTGCATACTGGTTCAGAGCGATGTTATAGCCCTTGATCTGGTTGATCAGGTCATCTTCGGTTTTGCATTCCAGCAGGTCGAATTCCATACCTGCCTTGGCAAAAACATCCCGCTCCATATTCTGATCAGCATGATCAAGATCGGTAATGACGATTTTCATTTGAGAACTCCTTCGGTTAGCGGCCCAGATAGCCGCCGTCTACCGGTAATGTGACACCGTGCACGTAGTCCGATGCGGGGGAGGCCAGGAACACGAGGGGACCTTTCATGTCCTCTCCATTGCCCCAGCGTTTAGCCGGAATACGTGCGGTGATTTCTGCGTTTCGGCCTTCATCGGCCAGAAGAGCGGTATTCATGTCCGTGGCCATATAACCCGGAGCCAATGCGTTGACATTGATGCCCTTGCTTGCCCATTCGTTGGACAGGGCTTTGGTCAACTGCATCACGCCACCTTTGGATGCGGCATAGGCAGGAACCGTGAAGCCACCAAAGAAGGAAAGCAGAGAGGCAATATTGATGATCTTGCCCTTGCCTTTTGACAGCATGACATTGGCTGCGCGCTGGCAGAAGTCGAACACGGCGTTGAGGTTGACCTCAAGAACCCACTGCCAGTCTTCCAGAGGGAATTCCTCGGAAGCATGACGGCTCTGAACGCCGGCGCAGTTAACCAGAATGTCCAGCTCTCCGCCCAGCATGCTGACGGCCTTGTCAAAGCCTTCCGCGCGGGAGGCCGCATCGGCAAGGTCGATGGCGAGGCCATGGCATTTGGCGCCGTCCTTGTTGAGGGTGGCTGCCACTTCGGCAGCCTTTTCACTTGACCCAACAATCAGGACTTCGGCGCCCGCTTCCAGCAGGCCTTCGGCCATGCCGAGCCCGAGGCCACGGGTGCCACCGGTTACAATGGCTTTTTTTCCGGATAGATCCAGCTTGTACATATTGCTTTCCTCAGGCTCAGGCTTGGCAGTCAACAAGGATCTTGACGGTGCGCAGAGAAGGATCTGCGACCATGTCGAAAATCTTGTCGCTTTCGCTCAGCGGAATGACCTGTGAGATGACTTTTTCCAAATCCTCGGCCATGTTGGCCAGAAGTGGAACGGAGTCAGCGAATTCGCGCATGGTGTAAACGCGGCTGCCAACCATGGTCTGTTCCTTGAAGTTCAGATCCATGAGATCAACGGCATGCGGAGCCTTGTGAACGCCGGTCATGCAGATGGTGCCACCAACGCGCGTCAGCTTGGTCACTTCAAGTGCGGCGCTTTCAACACCGGAACATTCAAAGACGATATCCACGCCAACATTGTCGGTTGCCTTGTTGACATGGTCGATCAAGTTGGTATCGCGAACGTTGACTGCATCGAAGCCGAATTCCTTGCAGAGAGCCAAGCGGCCTTCATCAATATCGGAGATGATGATCTGGGCTGCACCGGAATGCTTCAGCAGAATGGCGGTGAGAATACCGATCGGGCCAGCGCCCATCACAACGCAGCGATCAAGGGTCTTGAAGTTGGCTTGATGCAGCGTGCGCACAACAACAGCCAGAGGCTCAGCCAGGGCTGCTAGCTTATCGGAGATCCCTTCTGGCACCTTGACCAGAACGTCTTCGTCAACCCAGCAATGGTCAGCCATGGCGCCATCGGTGTCGATGCCCAGCAGATGCAGGGTCTGACAAACATGAGGCGTGCCGTTTTTGCAAGGGTAGCATTCGCCGCAAGAGATCAGCGGATAAGCCGTTACATGATCGCCAACAGCAAATTTGCTGCCTCCAGGCGCAGTTTCGACGATGCCGACAAACTCATGCCCGAGAATAAGCGGCGCTTTCGCTCTTGGATGCTTGCCGGAATAAATGCCGATGTCACTGCCGCAAAGACCGCAGTAGAGCATCTTCACTTTTACAGCGCCTTCACGCGCCTGTGGTTCAGGAACGTCCCTGACCTCAACTTTATTGGGGCCGGCATATACAAGTGCTTTCATCTTCTTGCCCTTCAATATTTACATGTCAGATCTGCTATAGCAGATCAGTTTGTTAAACCGCTGATACCAGTCGTCCGCTTTAAATCAGGCCACTTGTTTCTGCGAAATTCCAAAGCCCGATATGCGCCGTGTTGTCGAACTGCGCGGTGCATTCAAGGCCGAAGCTGGCCAGAGCCCGTTTGTAGAGATCACACAGGGCACCATCACCGATCATGATCAGTGGCAAAGAGGCATCGTCCTGCAATTCACGGGTGGCCGAGGTCAATTCATTACCGATCAACAGACCGGACATATAGTTGCTGAGCGCTTCCTTGGGCATGCGTTCGGTCAGGCCCATAGTGCGCGTGGCAAAAAGCTGATGCGTCAGATCCCCTGCCCCGCCATGCTTGGCGACAGAAAGGCCAAGATCGAACGCCTTGTCGGCTTCTTCCTTGGATGCCTTCTCTTCCGGCATAAGGCGCCCCAGAATGGAGTGATCACACAGGACGGCGAAAATTTCACCCGTCATATAGGTAGAGAAGCTTTCCAGCTTGCCGCCATTCATCGTAACCCATTTGGAGTGGGTGCCTGGCAACAGAATGCGGGAAGCCTGCCACCAGTCATCATGATCAATCAGCGCGCCGGCGATCTGGATTTCTTCGCCGCGGATCACGTCCGGAGCAAGATCCGGATCATCAAGCAGAACGCCCGGAACGATATGAAGCGTGCCACCATCGGGCAAGGTCGCCTGACCGGCCTTCTTGGCCAGATCGCTCAGATCGGCAGGGCACCGCACATAAGGCGCCTCGGACCAACCCTGAGCAGATCCAACCATACCACCGGTCACCACCGAAACATCCGGATATTGCTTGCGCCAATCGCCACAAATGCTCTCAAACGCGACCTCATATCCCTTTACACCACCAGGCTCTGGAAGATGCTGAATGCCATACGGGCTGTGCCGCTGGTCCAGAACTTTGCCGTCTTCCATCAAATAGGCACGCAAACTGGACGTGCCCCAATCAAGTGCGATCAAGAGACTCATTTTTCATTACTCCAACCGAGTTCCCGAGAAATCTTCTGAGCACATCTCACAATCACCGGCCCGAGCAGATTGATCCGCTCCCGAGGCATGAAATTGAGCGTGCTGGAAATGGAAATGGAAGCAACAGCCCTGTTGCCATCGGCAAAGACGGGCGCTGCTACGCAGCGAATGCCGATTTCGTTCTCTTCATCATCAAACGTATAGCCCCGCTCCCTGGAGAGCGATAGATCGGAAAAGAACTCAGAATAGCCTTTAAGCTCGGGCCATCCCTCCTTCAGATGTGTCTGGCTTGACGTGAAGTCGTAGAATTCCTTCCACTCCTCCTCGTCCATTGTCATCAGGATGGCCTTGCCAAGGCCGGTAAATGCCATGGGCATGGTCAGCCCGACACGTGACCGCATCTGGAAACCGCGGCTGCCGTTGATCTTGTCCAGGTAGATGATAGCACCATCATTGGTTGGCACGGCAAGGTGAATGGTATCAAGCACCTGTGCGGACAAGGCTTCCAGAAACGGACGGGCGATACCCGCCAGCGGGCGCTGCTCACGAGCACGATCACCAAGATCGACCAGGCGCGCACCAAGAAAATAGCCTTTTTCGGGAATGTGGTAGAGGTAGCCCTCGGTCACCAGATTGTGGATCATGCGCGTAATCGTGCTACGCGGAACCTGCAATCTGTCTGACAGACCTTTGACGCTCGTCACTCCGTCGCCAACCAGCTCCAGAATGGACAGTCCTCTCAGCAATGTTTGCGTCCCAGCCATAAGAGTCCGTTTCCCGAACTCGCCATAATCGGCTGGTCCTCCCAAATGAGCCATATTTTCCTCCTGGGCCGATCCTATGAAGAGATTTTTGTTTCGTCAAATATTAAATCTAACATTCAGTATCTGGTACACCAGTTTGTAAAAATGCTAGATGTTTTCCCGTATTTTTGGGCAAAAACCTAGTCAAAAGAGGCATGTTTTCGGTGGAAAATGACTCCAACACCGGTCTCTGGCGATTGAGATTTGCCAACCAAAAGCCCTTGAAGGACAAAAAAACACCTACACTTTTGGCCAATGACGAGGGGCAGAGCCGGCTTTGAACAAAGGCGGGTTGACGCTTGGTGATTGGTGACGCGGTCTTGCAAGAGATGATGAGATCGGATACGCATCAGACCGAATGACCAAATGTCGCATCCTCAACAATATTGTACTTTTCGAGATCTCAATCTAATCATAACGATGCACCGAGGGAGGCTCTCAGAGCGATGCGCGCACGCATTTTGTCTTCGACCGACGGCTCATGTCGACCACGAAATCTTCGCATTCCGCACGCACGGTCAGCCCCTTAGTCTACCCATCATGAGACTCGCAGCCAGGCCCAGATAAGCCATTACAATAAAAGCAGAAAACATTGAGGCGAATGAATGTTTACGCGGCCAATCACACCCTTGAATACATGCGTCGGCCGCAATGGGTCTGAAGAATATCGCGACAAATTGGCGCATATTTTTCTTGCCTCTCACGCTCCTACAGCGTCTCATTTTACCCAATTATTTGCCAACAGTGCGCGAGATTTCAACGCAGCCAAGAGGACAGGCAGGCGCCTCGGCCTACCAGAGCAGACTGTTGGTCCAATTCAATACGGCATTAAGTTATTTTCCACTAACTTTATGCCCGTCTATCCCGGATCCAATCAACAGGATGGCGTAGCTCTCAAAACATCGCTCTGCGAGAGCGGACACACCGCCACACCGAGAGAGCTTGCTCCCTCATTTACGCATCCCTATTCGCCCTCAGGGCGCATGTCACAAGAAACAAACAGGCACCAATCAAATATGCTTTCTGGCTTCCCTGAGGCCAGGCGAGCAGAGCAAGGAGTAAACGCATGACAGAGCAGCTTAAGATTGCCTCCATTGGCGAGTGCATGATCGAACTGTCGCCGGCAAAGGGCGTCGAGGGATTTGCCGAAGGCACAAAGGTCTTCCGTCAGGCTTTCGCCGGCGACACCTTTAATACTGCCACCTATCTGGTGCGGCAATTTTCTCCCAAGGCAGAGGTCTCTTATATTACCGGCCTTGGTTCGGACATGCAAAGCCAGAGCATGCGTGAGAAATTTGCCAGCGAAGGCATCAAGGTGGATCATATCACCCTCGTTGAAGGCAAGAATCCCGGTCTTTATATGATCGAGAATGATGAAACCGGCGAACGTTTCTTCCATTACTGGCGCAATGATGCCGCTGCCAAGCTGATGTTTGGCGGCTGGTCTGTCGAGAAGATTGCCGAGCTGCTTGGCGACTTCAATATGGTCTATTTCTCTGGCATCACGCTGGCTATTCTGGACGACACCCAGCGCGAC
Organism: Cohaesibacter marisflavi; assembly: GCF_963665895.2. Classification (NCBI taxonomy): domain Bacteria; kingdom Pseudomonadati; phylum Pseudomonadota; class Alphaproteobacteria; order Hyphomicrobiales; family Cohaesibacteraceae; genus Cohaesibacter; species Cohaesibacter marisflavi. Next base: position 3,098,076 of record NZ_OY762534.1, read on the forward strand.
AATCTGCTCGCAGCTCTGGCTTCTCTCAAAGGCAAAGTGAAGGTAGCGTTTGACCCCAACTTCCGCCCTGCCCTGTGGCCAGACAGAGATAAATGCCGCGCAGTCTTCAGCAAGGCTGCTGGCGTTACCGACTATGCTCTGGTGGGCTGCGAAGACCACGCCGCTCTCTGGGAAGAAAGCGACGCTGACAAGATTGCCGACGCATGGCGCGGCTGGGGTGCTGGCGAAGCCATCATCAAGGGCGGCGACAACAGCTGCATCATCGTCAATGACGAAGGCCGCATGGAAGTTGCCCCTCCGGCCAAACTGAAGCCGGTCGATACCACGGGAGCAGGCGATTCCTTTGCTGCCGGCTATATCGGCATGCGCATTCAAGACAAAAGCGTTGATGAAGCAGCCCGCATGGCCCACGCCATTGCAGCCAAGGTCATCATGCATCCGGGTGGCGCTATCGACAAAGCTGTCTGGAGCCCGGTTCAAGAAGGCGAATACTGACACAATCCTTCTGGTTCGGCCCTGCGCCGGACCAGTCCGTACGCTGAACACCGCAGAATCCAAAGCAGGATATGCGGCTCATATTCTATCTCACAACAGGATAAAACCATGTCCGCTTACGTTCGCACTGTAATCACTCCGCTTGAAACCGTAACTCTTACGGCCGAAATGATGCCAGCTTCCCTGCCGGAAGCTTATGCCCGTGTTAAATCTGTCGTTGAAAAAGACGCTGGCTATGGCGCAGCCTGGAAAGTGGGTGGCTCTACCCCTCCGGCCCAGAAGGCCCTTGGCATCGACGAAATTTTCTTTGCGCCCATGCATGAAAAGGAAATCGTAGCGGCTGATAAACTGGTACCGGGCTTCAAGACCCTGAGCATCACTTCCGAAGGTGAAATTGCCCTGCGCATTTCAGCCAAAGCAGAAAGCTATCTTGAAAAAGGCATGGATGCAGTGGCTGCGGCTCCTCTTGCCGATCTGTTTGATGTCTGGTGCGTCAGCTCCGAAATGCCATCGGGAGCCCTCACCAATGGCGGCGACTTTGGTGTTCCGGCTATCGTCTCCGACCGTTGTGGCTCCGGCTGCTTGGTGCTTGGCCCTGAACATGCTTATACAGCTGACACCAAATGGAATGGCGAAGTCATGAAAACCGAACAAAACGGTACCGTCATCGCAGAGGGAACCACGTCTGATCTGGTTGGCCCTGCCGATGAAGTTGCCCGTGATTTCATCGTTGTTGCCGTGAAATACGGCTTCCGTCCAAAAGCCGGTCAGTGGATTTCTACCGGCGGTATCATTCCTTGCAAACCGCTTGAAGAAAATGCCGACATCAAGATCTATTATGATGGCAAGGTCGAGCTGGCCTTCAAAACCGGTTACGACGCTGCATAAGCGCGCCTTGATGGCCCACCATAGCGTTGGGTGATATGCATGACATATTGACCAACGCGATCAAAAAGAAAGGCCGTTCTCAAGGGTTGGGAACGGCCTTTTCTTTATCTGGAAATCTCGACAAAACACCAAGCGCTCAAACAGCCTTTGATTGAGTGATATCGGAAACATCTCGACTGAAAGTGCGGTGATAGCGTCCGATATGGAAATCAAGAATGCTGATAGCTGCTTCGATCTTGCCTTCGCGCAGAACTTCGATCATTTCGCCGTGTTCTTCAAAACTTTTGGTGGTCTGGATGCGGTCTCGCCCCAGATAGGTGCGGATTGCTGAAACCTTGGCTTCAATCAGGCGATAGCTATCCGAGAGATACTGATTGTCACAAAGCTCGAACATGGCTCTGTGGAACTGCACATCAAGATCGAGATAGTGAGAGCGCTTGTCTATTCTCTTGGCTTCTTCCATCTTCTCCCAGATGCTGGCCAATTCGGCAACGAGGCCATCACGGTTGCGTTCAAAAGCCAAACGCAAGGCAGCTGTTTCCAAAATGTAGCGATATTCGGAAAAGCGCTCCAGATCGGTTCCACTCAAGGTGAAAACAAAAGTGCCCTTTTGAGGGATCACATCGACCAGACCTTCCACTTTCATCTGAGCCAAGGCATGGCGGATAGGTGTTTTGCTGATATTCAACCGATCAGCAAGCTTTTGCTCCGACAAGGCTTCACCGAGAGCGAACTCGCCCTCACTGATAGCGGCTCTTAGTTTTTCCGTCGCAATATCGGATAGGGACGGCGGCCTTTCGATTTCTTCCAATTGTGTTCCACTCAGTTTCAAGAGTTTTTCTAAATTGAGAATTCCGATTCTATCGTTGGTATCAAGTATACCACACACCAGCCAGATGCAAGCTATGGTTTTACCGACAAGATCTCAAATAGTTCTGCCAGGATTTCTCTCATCTCCTTAGCCTCGGGTCTTGAGAAGGGCATGACGCAACCAATCATGCCCCTGCCCTTTACTTCCATTCATGCGCATGATCGCAAAGGCCACTCTTATATGGCTTGTTTCTGCCAGTTTCAAATAGCATAAACTGGTAAATTTCTCACCACTTGCGTTTCCGGGTGCCATCGCGGATTTTTCAGCACCCCTTCGCAGTGATGCGAAAAATGCGCATGGATGTGCTCACATTAGCATCATATAATTGTATCACTTTCACCGAAAGCTACGCCAAGCCAAGCCGTGTTACTGCTGGCTAAGAAGCTAGCCCAGCTCTCTGGTGCATGACAATGGAGCAAAGCGACCTATTTGAGGCTTTGAAGTCGCTCTTCTCTGGCAACCGCATGGGAAAATGCCGAGGCTTTTTCAATCAGGGCACGTTCCGGGCGGATGCCGGTATAAAGTTCGAACTGTTCAACGGCCTGCAACACGATGACCTCTGCACCGGATATGCATGTCTTGCCATGCTTTTCTGCGGTCTGCATCAGGGGTGTTTCAGCGGGCATAGCCACCACGTCAAATACATAGTCGGATGCCTTGATGATCTCTTCGTCAAAGGCCAGCATTTCAGCTTCTGGCCCCTGCATGCCCATGGGGGTCACATTGATGATGAGCGGCGCTGTCAGGCCGTCTGTCGTCGGAGCCCAGTCAAAGCCATAAAGATCGGCAAGCGCAGGGCCGGTCTTTTCGTTGCGCGCAACGATGGTGCCTTTCTCATGGCCACTATTCTTAAGGGCTGCTGCCACCGCCTTTGCCATTCCACCTGACCCGCGCAGAAGAAACGGCGTTGACGGATCAATCTTTGCTGCGGCGAGAAGATCATAGATGGCGATATAATCGGTGTTGTAGCCGGTCAAGTGCCCATCATCATTGACGATGGTATTGACGCTATCAATAGCACTGGCGGAATCCTCCAATGCATCAAGCAGAGGGATCACGTCTTCCTTGAAGGGCATGGAGATGGCGCAGCCCCGGATGCCGAGCGCACGCACGCCACCGATGGCAGCTGGCAGGTCTGTTGTCGAGAAGGCTTTGTAGACGAAATCAAGTCCTAGTTCTTCATACATCTTGTTATGAAAGCGCGTGCCGAACGGGCTGGGTCGGGCAGACAGCGACATGCACAGGCGGGTTTTGGGACCAATTAGGGGTTTTTGCGTCGATGTCATCAAAAATGCCTTTCTCAATATCCGGTGCGAGAGGGAACCATGTCCCGGCAGACTGACTATAAGGCGCCCTGTGGGGATGAGACAAGCTTGCCATTTTTCAGGAACCACGCGGGACAAACAAAAAGCACGCCCGAGATACGGGCGTGCCAGTCTGATACTATTGATGCCGGATCAGTAGAGGGGGACTTTTGTGAGGATCCGGCATCTCTTTTCTTATTCGGCAGCCACTGTCTGAGGCACCTCATTCACCGGGCGCTTGAGGATAACCAGAAGCGCTGTGGTAACGGCGGTGCCGATGAGGATGGACAGGATATACATAGGCAGGTTGCTAACTGCATTCGGAATGGCCAGCACGAAGGCACCACCATGAGGCGCGCGCAAACCGCAACCGAAATACATGGACAGAGCACCGGTCAGAGCGGACCCAACCATGATGGACGGGATCACACGCAGAGGGTCTTTGGCTGCGTAAGGGATCGCGCCTTCGGTGATGAAGGACAGGCCCAGAACGAAGGCTGCCTTACCGGCCTCATGCTCTTCTTTCGTGAAGCGGTTTTTGGCGATGAAGGTTGCGATGGACAGACCAAGCGGAGGCGTCATGCCAGCAGCCATAACCGCAGCCATCGGGCCGAAGGTATCGCTGGTCAGAAGGCCAACGGAGAAGGCATAAGCCGCCTTGTTGACAGGACCACCCATGTCAAAGGCCATCATGGCACCCAGCACGAGACCAAGGATAACGGCGTTGGTCTGGTTCATGCTCTGTAGCATGGCCGTCAGGCTTTCGTTGATGTAGCGAACCGGTTCACCGATCACATAGACCATCAAGAGACCGACAATCGCAGTCGACAGCAACGGCAACACAAGCACCGGCATCAAACCCTCAAGGGACTGGGGCAGCTTGATATTGTCACGTAGCCACAGGGCTACATAACCGGCAAGGAAACCGGCCAGAATGCCGCCAAGGAAACCGGCACCAAGATTGACGGCCAAAAGGCCACCGATGAGGCCTGGCGTAAGGCCGGGGCGGTCGGCAATGGAATAGGCCATGAAACCGGCAAGAACCGGAACCATCAGTTTGAAAGCAGCGCCGCCACCAATGGTCATCAGGGCCGCAGCCAATGTGCCTTCTTCCTTGAAGGCCTCAATGCCGAAGACGAAGGACAGGGCGATCAACAGACCACCGGCCACAACCACCGGCAACATATAGGATACGCCTGTCAGCAGATGCTTGTATGGGCCGGACCGGCTGGCCTTAAGGGCAGCCTTGGCCTCTTCAAGTGACTGCATTTTCTCGCCACCCTGAGCGCCTGCACCGGCTGCCGGAGCGGCTGTTTCGGCTTCGCTGAATGCAGAGGCGATCACGCCAGCGGCGTCTTTCACGGCAGCGCCAACGGATGAGCGATAGATCGGCTTGCCAGCAAAGCGGCTCTCATCCACATGGGTGTCAGCGGAGATGATCACCACATCGGCTGCAGCAATATCTTCAGGGGTCAGCTGATCCTTGGCCCCGACAGACCCTTGGGTTTCAACCTTGATTTCGTGACCTGCGGCGGTCGCCTTTTTCTTCAGGGCATCGGCGGCCATGAAGGTGTGAGCGATGCCCGTTGGGCAGGACGTGACAGCGACAATGCGCTTCTTGGACTCATCAGATGTGGACACGGCTTCCTCCTTATGCTGGTCACAACTTGTTTGCTCGGGTAGCCCCGCAGCGTTGAAAGCCTTGGCCAATACTCCAGCTGTATCCCGAATGGCCAGGCTCGTGGTTGTCTTGTAAATGGTCAGACCCGTGAAGGGGGTCTGATCGATTTCTTCGTCAATCGCCAGGATCACCAGATCCGCCTTGGCGATTTCCTCTTCCTTCAGAGGCGAGGTAATTTCATCAGGAGCGCGACATTCCACCAGAACGTCATGTCCTTGATCACTGGCAACCTTGCGCAAGGCTTCGGCCGCCATCAGGGTATGTGCCCGGCTTTCCGCACTGGCGGACACAGCTACAATTGTTGCCATTGCTCTTCCTTTCTCCTCTCGGACCTCACAATTTCTCTATGACCACATCGGCAGCGAAGGCCTTGATGACTTCCTGCGCGGGCAAATGAGGCCCGATCTCTCCCAGAGCCCCCAGAGAAAAGCCGGTTGCCAGACGGGCAAGATCCGCAAGCGGCAGCCCTTCCGACCGGCTGTGTAAAATGCCGGCGACCATCGCGTCGCCTGCGCCAACCGTGCTCTTGACCACAGCGCCTTTCGGCATGGCATGCAGCACGTCTTCTTCAGTGATAAACAGGGCCCCGTCAGCGCCCATGGAGACAACAATCACCCCCACCCGGCCACCGGTTACAGCGCGCGCGGCAGTGATGATCTCTTCGTGGCTCTTCAGGTTGCGACCAACCAGCTCGGACAGTTCGTCCACATTGGGCTTGATGATGTCCGGTCCGGCATCCAGAGCAGCGGCAAAAGAAGGTCCGCTCGCGTCCAGAATGACTTCCTTGCCAAGCCCCTTGAGGTGGTTGGTCAGATCGCGATAGATGGTCTGGGGCAAACCGGCAGGCAGGCTGCCTGCAAGCACAAACTGCTCAGTGCCATTGGCCGCCAACTGATCAATCGCTTCTTCCAAAGCCGCAAGACCTTCAGCGCAATTCGTGAGGCCGGGGGCGTTGATATCGGTGATTTCCTGTTTGTCCGGATCAACGATCTTGATGTTGACTCGGGTCGCCCCTGCCAGCCGAACAAAGCGGTCATCAATATTCAAGCGACCAAACAGCTGCTCGAAGGGATGGGCGTTGTCCTTGCCCAGAAATCCGGTAACCGCAATCTTGTGCCCGAACTGGGCAAGAAAGCTGGCCACGTTGACCCCTTTGCCGCCAGCATCGGACTGCTCGCTGGCAACGCGGTTCACCTCGCCCATGGCGAAGTTCGGGATCTGGATGGTTTGGTCAATCGCCGGATTGAGGGTCACCGTAGCGATTTTTGCCCCTGCACTCATGACGTCTTTCCCCTGACGGATGTCGGCCGAATATCGGCTGACAATGCTAGTCTGTTCGGTTCGGGATAAGGACCCGCCGGTGACTGACACTGGCGGGATATTCTCTTTGCAACGGGTCGGGCTATTTCAGCGCGCGAACCTCTGATGCCTCTGTGCAAGCCAGCGCCCTCTGGGCAAATGCCTTGGCCTCAGCCATGGAAAGGCGGCGTATCTTGGCCTTGACCGATGCGATGGCCGGAATGCTGACGCTGAGCTCATGCACGCCGAGACCTGACAGGATCTGCGCTCCAAGAGGATCGCCAGCGATGCCGCCACAGGCACCAACCCAGATACCTGCAGCATCTGCGGCTTCCACCGTCTTGCGGATCAGGCGCAGAACCGCCGGGTTCAGCCCATCAGCCATTTTGGCCAATTGCGGATGCATCCGGTCCATAGCAAGCGCATATTGCGTTAGATCGTTGGTGCCGATGGAGAAGAAATCCACCTCACGGGCGAAGTCTTCGGCCATCATCACGGCAGACGGAATCTCGATCATCATGCCGATTTCTACCGGATCAGCGCCCACTTCCTGACGCACTTCTTCGGTGATGGTCTTGGCAACCCGCAATTCATCCATGGATGAAATCATCGGATACATGATGCGGATCGGTCCATGGGCGGATGCCCGGAAAATGGCCCGAAGTTGCGTACGGAAGATATCGTCACGCAGCAGGCACAGGCGGATGCCGCGCACACCGAGGAACGGGTTCATCTCTTCCGGCGTAGCAAGATAAGGAACATCCTTGTCGCCACCGATATCCAGCGTGCGGATGATCATCGGCAGGCCGTTCATGGCCTTTATCATGGCGGCGATGGCTTCATATTGCTCATCTTCGCTGGGCTCGGTGTCGCGCTGCAAGAACTGGAATTCTGTTCGAAGCAACCCGACACCTTCCCCACCAGCCACCACGGCGGCATTCGCTTCTTCTACATTGCCAATATTGGCGACCACCTCGATGCGGTGGCCATCGCTCATGATGGCTGGCTGATAGCAGGCATTCTGCTCAGCGATTGCCTGACGCGCGTAAACTTCCTGAGCGGCCTTGGCCTGGTCGGTGTCTTTGTCTGTCGGCTCGGAAACCAGAACACCCGATGTGCCATCCAGAATGACGGCAGCCCCATCCTTAAGCGCAAGACATGTCTCTCCAGCGCCAACCACAGCGGGAATGTCCAGACTGCGGGCGATTATGGCCGTGTGCGAGGTTGGACCACCAGAGGCGGTGCAAAGTCCCAGCACCTGCTCGGGATCAAGCCCGGCAGTGTCAGATGGTGTCAGATCATCAGCCACAAGGATGATCGGGCTATCTGGCAGATCGGGGTCATCTTCCACCTTGTCGGCCAGCAATTTGAGCAACCGCCGTCCGACATCGCGCAGATCGAGAGCGCGCGCTGCAAGAATTTCATCCTGCATGGCTGCAAGTGCTGAGGCATGGTCTTCAAAGCTCTGTTTCCATGCCCATCCGGCGCTGGCGCCAGCTGCAATTCCTTCGCGGGCTTTGCCCAGCAGTTCAGGATCTTCCAGAAATTCGCCTTGTGCCTTAAAGATGGCGGCTTTTGCGGCTCCCTGTTTGGCCAGCATGTCATCATGCAGCGCCGTCAATTCGGCCTTGGCGGTAGCGAGCGCCTGATCGAGACGTGCGCTTTCTTCGTCGCTAGACCCTTCGGCTTTTTCAGAAACCACGATGCGTCCGCGTTTCAACTGGCAGACCGGCCCCAGAGCGATGCCCGGAGAAGCGGAAATGCCGACAATGGCCGCGCCTTCATAGGTGGAAACCTCTGTAGAACCAGAGTGATCCGCAGCAGCTTCGGCAGCAGCTTCTTCTTCATCTTCCAGCCCTTCGGCGAAGGCATTGAAGATGGCCTCAAGAGCTTGTTCCGCATCCGGCCCGTCCGCACTGATGCGGATCGTAGCACCATTGTCGATACCCAGCTTGAGCAGACCAATCAAGCTTTTGGCGTCGCCGACCTTGTTGCCGTTGCGCACCAGAATACTAGACTGGAAGGTCTTGGACAGATCAACAAGAGCAGTCGCCGGGCGAGCATGCAGCCCGTGGGGGCTCGTGACCACATGCTCAAAGCCCAGCTCGTGTTCTTCAGGAGCGTCTTCTGCCTGTGCAGCCGGCGCCGCATCCTGCCCACCGGACAGGCGGCGCGCGATATCGCCCGCATCTTTCGTAACGGCCAGACGTTTGGCTTCTTCCGCATCGTCCAGCACATCAGTAAGATTGGAAAGGATGGTCAGATGTTCGTCGGATTTGGCTGCAATGCCGACCACCAGATGCACCCGCTCATCATTATTCCAGATCACACCTTCAGGCAGTTGCAAAACGGCAACGCCTGTTTCCTTGATCAATTCGCGATCTTTGGGGATGCCATGAGGGATTGCAATACCATTACCCAGATAGGTATTGGCGACTTCTTCGCGGGCGAGCATGCTCTTGATGTAACCCGGTTCGATATTGCCGGATTTGACCAACAGTTCGCCTACTTTCGCGATAGCGTCACTCTTGTCGAGCGCCTGCTCTCCGACACGGATAGCCGATTCCTTGAACTGCATCATTTCCTCCGAATACTCCAACCTGAACGCCAGAAGACCGCAATTGCTTTTGCCTATTGTCAGGGTCCGACCACGCATGGCCAACGTTCTGTGAGATAATAAATCTATTTAAGTGAATTATTAAAGGAAAATAATTGATTCACATCAAGACTATGGTCGAATTTCGGTAAATCTGCGGATATAAAAGGGCTCTTTTATGCGCTTCTTCGTCACAACACGGCAATATTTGTAATTATTACTTCTATTTGATGTATTAATTAAATGACCGAAATTGCAGCATTTTTTCACATAACTGTTGTGAAAATGGCATTTTGAGCGGAACTGAACACTGGAAGACGTCACAAATCTGTTGATTTTTGTCTCTTCAAGTTGATTAATTCCATCAAAGTTATTTTTTGATCTGGTTCATGGCTATCACAGGTCCACGCGCTATAGGGTCGAGCTTAATCAGATGACTTGATCCATATGCATGCGCATGGTGCGCCGGTCTTCTTTTGTCAGCGAGAAGAGATCAAACTCAAGCGAAGGACGCGGAAGAATGGCCAAAAAAGGGACACGCTCAGGATCTGGCAGCGATGGCTCTTTTGGGTTCAATCAGAAGAAAGTCCGCGCCTATAACGAGCGGCTTGTCCTGTCGTTGATCCAACGTCATGGTGCATTGGCCAAATCAGAAATCACACGCCGTTCCGGCCTGTCTGCACAGGCGGTTTCCGTCATTATCGGAGAATTGGAGAAAGACGGGCTGCTGTTGCGCGGCGAACCCATTCGCGGGCGCGTCGGCCAGCCCTCTATCCCCATGCGGCTCAATCCTGACGGTGTTTTTTCTTTCGGCCTGAAAATAGGCCGCCGCAGCGCCGACCTTATCCTGATCGATTTTGCCGGACAGACGCGGGCAACAAACCGCATCACCTATTCTTATCCCATGCCCGATCTGGTGATGGCCTTTGCCACACAGGGCATTCGCGAAATGAGCCAGAAGATCGATGCGGGTCAGCAAGACAAGATTGCCGGTATCGGCATAGCCCTGCCCTTCCATCTATGGGACTGGGAAGACAAGGTGGGCGTTTCCCCCGGCACCATGGACGTCTGGAAACAGTTCGATGTGGCTCATGAGCTGGAAGAGGCAACGGGTCTCAATGCCTTTACACAGAATGATTGCACTGCGGCCTGCTGTGCAGAGGTTGCCTTCGGGCGTGGCATGGCTTTTAGCGATTCCCTCTATATCTTCGTGGGCACCTTTGTGGGCGGCGGCGTTGCCCTTAACAATTCCATCTATGCCGGACGCACCCAGAATGCAGGCGCTCTGGCCTCGATGCCCATGCCCGGCCCTGACGGCGAAAAGAAGCAGCTGATCGACTTCGCATCGCTGTTCTTTCTTGAAGAGATGCTCAAGGAGAAGGGCATAGACCCCTCACTCCTGCAACAAAATTCCTACGATTGGTCGGATCTGGGGGATGTGCTCGAGGAATGGCTGGACAAGGCCGCTCACTATATCGCCCTTGCCATCGCGTCGGCGACAGCCATCATCGATTTTGAGGTGGCCATTCTGGATGGCACCATGCCAGCCGCCGTGCGCGAAAGTCTGGTTGAAAAGGTCCGCGACGCGATTACCGAACAGGGCTGGAAGGGCATTGCCTTGCCGGTGGTACTTGAGGGCACATTAGGGAGCCCGGCAAGGGCGCTGGGGGGCGCCAGCCTACCGCTCTTCATTCGCTATCTGCTGGACCAGAACATGCTCTTCAACCAATCCTAGTCAGGGCTTTTTCCATCGAACCCAGACGCAGCCCCAGATTCAGCTAGGGATCAATCTTCGTGATATATTCCACGATCTGATTGAGATCTCCTTTTTCGTCATAGACCGCCTGACTGACGAGAGAGGCATCGATTTCCCGCCCGTCCGCGTGTCTGATCTGACATTTGACATCCTGGGTGTGGCCCATATTGATCATGGCGGCACGCACCGGCTCAGAGGCCAGATGCTTGAACTGCGTCGTCAGATAATCACCAAGATAGGACCCTCGCACCTGCTTGCGATCATAGCCGAACGCTTCCAGCCAAAGATCGTTGGCTTCAAGGATCATGCCATTCTTGTCGGTTATATGCAGTGGCATTGGCACACTATCGAGCATTTTCTCATAGCGCTGGCGGATTTGAGTGACCTGCTTTTCCAGCTTTTTATGCTCGGTTACATCGCGCAGGGAAATGACTGCCCCGATTTTCAGACCCGATTTGTCATGCACGGCACTGCCCGTCGCATTGACCATACGCGGATTAGAGCCGTAGCGTTCCAGAATGATATCGGATTCCTCAAGTGTTTCATTCTCGAAGGCCTCACGCAGCGGGTTTGACTCCGGCCCCAGTGGGGTTGACCCATCGGACTGAAACATTTCATTGGTTGTCAGATAAGGCATCAACATGCTGAGGGAATTTTCGATGCCGAGCATCTCGCTGGCTTTCCTGTTGAAGATCGCCGGCAAACCGTTTTCATCACAGCCGATGATCCCGTCTTTGGCATTATCCAGAACAGCAGTCAGATACTCGTTCTTTACTTCCAGCTGCCGCGTGCGCGTAGCGACAATAGCCTCCAGCCGTGCATTGGCTTCCACCAGCTTGTTTTGAATACGGCGTTCCAACAGAGCGGCTCGGATACGCGCGCTCAAAACGGCAAAATCAACCGGCTTCTGGATATAGTCGACAACGCCACTTTGCAAAGCCTGCACATGCAGCGCGCGCTCTTCCTGAGCAGTGACCATGATCACAGGCAGATGCAAATCCGGATCAAGCACCCGAAGCCGTGCGAGCACTTCAAACCCACCCAAACCCGGCATGACAAGATCGAGAACCATCAGATCCGGTGGATCCTTCTTGATCGCTTCCAGAGCGGCCTCTCCATCCGCAACCAGCTCTGTTTCATACCCCTCGATTTCGACGAATAGACCGATCATGTCCAACAAATCGCGATCGTCATCAACAATCAAGACCTTGGGGCGCTCCCGCGGGGACATTGCATTCATATGATCATTGGAAGATTGAGTCGTCAGGCTTTGCATTATGACACGCTCCTCATCTGGTCAGGGCCACGGGGGACTGGGGCCTCTTCGACTTGAACTGGGGTTTGCACATCCGTAGGCAACTGGACATTGAAAAGATCGGATTGTTCCGGCTGAACGGTTCGAATGAGGTCAGCAAGCATCGCGAACAGCCTTGCAATCTCATCCTTCACCTCAACCGGCAAAGGGCCACTCAGTTGGGCCACCATTTTCAAGGCGCGCTCAAGACCGGCTGCGGTTTCGCTGATGTCTTGAAACCCGATTGTGCCAGAGCCCCCCTTGAGCTTATGCGCCTTCGCAATGGTTTGCTGCACCAAGTCGGACGAAGGTTCGTCCGCTTCAAGGATCGCGGCGACATTCTGTTCGATTCCCCTCACTTCACGTTGCAATGTTTCGCAGTGTCTTGCGATGAGCTTTCTGAGTTGATCAATCATGGCACGGTTCTCCCTGCCGGATCATTCTGGCTCATTTGGCGGTTCCAGATTTTCTGGACATGCGCGGGGAGTTCTGTCGGATCAAAAGGCTTTGTAATGACGTCGAGGGCGCCGCGGTCCTTGTAGGCCTGCACTTCATGGCGCTGCGCTTTGGCCGTCATAAAGATAACTGGAATGTCCGCCAGCTCAGGCGTACTCTTGAGCCGGTTGAGCGTTTCCACGCCATCCATAATAGGCATCATCACATCAAGCAGGACAAGATCTGGCTGAAAAGAGGGGATCGTCTCCATCGCTTCCTTGCCATTTTCACATAGATCAAGCGTATAGCCAGCCAACGTGCCGAGGGCCAATTCGGCGATGGCGCGAATATCGTGATCATCTTCAACATAGGTAATCCGTTGCAGAGGCTTTGTCATGATCAACTCCTATCCACTCACTCTTCAGTCGGATGGTGCGGTTCCATCGGTTTATGCAGCTTCCGGTTCTGTGCTTGCCTTTTCTTCAGGTAGAATATCGAGAATTATGTAAAAGGTCGTTCCGACTCCGGCTTCCGTTTCAAAATCCAGAACACCGCTGTGGGCCATGATGATTTCCCGGGAAATGGCGAGCCCGAGGCCGGTGCCGCCTTTGGCGCGGGTGTCGGATGCATCAGCTTGGGCGAATTTATCAAAGACCTTGTCCCGGAAATCCTCAGGTATGCCGCTACCAAAATCCGTAACGGCGATACGCAGGCGCCCGCTCTCTCTGTCCGGCTCAGCTGAAACGATTACCTTCTCTCCTTCAGAAGCATATTTGGCGGCGTTGGAAAGCAGGTTGGTTATCACCTGCTCAAGACGACAGTGATCGGCAAAGATCAGGATCGGCTCGTCCGGACAGTCCAGTTCGAAGGACACGCCATGCTGTTTTCCGTAAGCGCGGTTGGTTTCCACCACATCTTCAAGAAATGCGACGGTATCGAAGGATTGAAACTCATAGGAAAGCTTGCCTGCCTCGATTTTCTCCATATCGAGAATATCATTGATGAGCAAAGACAGTCGGTCGCAATTGCTATAGGCGATATCGAGCATCTTGCCTGCATGCTCGGGCAAAGCATCTGTTGACGTGCTGCGCAACAGGCCCAAAGCTCCCTTGATGGAGGTGAGCGGCGTGCGCAATTCATGACTCACGGTGGAGACGAATTCACTCTTGAGCTTATCAACCTTCTTGAGCTCGGTGAGATCGGTCATGATGCCGGTAAAGAAGACTTCTCCCTTTATCAGCAAACGGCTGACAGCCAGATGCACTTGCACCGGGCTTCCATCTTTGCGGATAGCGCTGACTTCGCGGCCACCTTCAAAAATCTTGGAGGGCGTCCCCGTGCCGTGATGACGCAAATAAGAATCGTGATGCATCTTGTCATGCTCATTCATGAGCATGGACACATTCTTGCCTATCAGTTCATGCCGGGAAAAGCCGAACAGGTCAATCGTCGCTTCATTCACTTCGCGAATGATCCCGCGCCGATTGATCATGAGGATGGGGTTTTTGGCAGTTGCCAATATGGCGCCTATGCGTTTCTGCTTCTCTTCAAGATTGGATGCCATATGGTGGACAGAGCGTAGCAGAACACCGATTTCATCATTGCGATGCTCGCCATCCAGCTTGAGACTATCCACTGGGGCCCCAAGGGACAGCTGGCGAGCGGCATTGGACAATTGGCGGATTGGTTTGACAAATTGATGCGTCAGGACAAACGCAATCAGCGCACCGATCAGAGCCAAAAGCGCAGTAAAGAGGATGATCTGCTGCTTCATTTCGCGGTTCTGCGCCAGCAACTGTGCCATGGGCGTCATCACCGCCGCGAGTAGATAGTGCTCGCTGTCGGACCAGTCAAAGCGGATCCGGCTCACCCGGGCGACATAATCTTCAGTGACAAGCCCCAGAGTTTGGGATGGCCCCCCAACCCAGTCTGCCACCATATTGCCAGCCAGACGCGGAAAGTCCGTCTGAAGCGAGCGCGGCTTGTCAACCAGTCTGGTCTGCCCGCTGCGCGCACGAACAGATGCTGCCTCGATTTGGGGGGGCTTGCTCAGGTAGGAGCCTTGTTCGTTGAACAGGATAAACTGCTGCGGCTCCCTTATCACAAAGGCCAAATTCGCGATCACCTTGCTCATGTTGATGTTGACAATGATCATGCCAAGGGGCTCATCGTCCTTGCCCCAGACTCTGGTGGCCACGCGCATGACCAGAATGCGCGGCTCTTCGATCACGCCACGTTCCCGGTTGTAATCGATGCCGAAATAATTGATCTTGTCCCTATTGGAACTGAGCGTTTCAAGCACGTAGGGTCGATCGCTCTTGTCCTGCAGATCCTTTTGCTTGACCCGCGTGGCACGACCGGCGGAGCTGTTGACGCGGATCATTTCCTTGCCGTCATTGCCAATGAGGCGCACCTGCATAAGGTTCTGGTCGCTTTCCGCCAGCGACAGGAAAATCTGGGCGAGCCGGTCCTTCCAGATGGTTTCCTGCACCATGGCTATTTCAGGGATTGCGCCGCTTTTTCGCGAGCTCAGGATGCCCTGGATGGGGGGCGTTCCTCCCAGCATGGCCACGTTGCGCGATGCATCCTCGACAACGGCCCTGAGATCCTTGACCACGCGCTGCACCGCAAAAGTCAGGCGTTCGTCTTCATATTTGATGTTGGATTTCTCATTTTGCCATATCTGCCAGAAGCCGACGGTCACAGAGGTCGCGAGCACCAGACCAACGGCAATGACCAGAAAGGACGCAGATATACTGCGTGTTTTCTTTGAATTTTCAGACCTGAAAAATTTCATCGGTTTGCTCGTCAATTCTGGCCAATAGTAACTATACTTATATCTTTGTGTACATAACAGACAATTAATCCCAAGCTAATAATTTAGTATAGACAATACAAACACATCTAGACTTTAAATGACCGTCCAAATTTCAGTAAACATCAATTTGTATTTAAGTAATGAATTTTTAAAACTATTTTATTTAACCTATATTAGTAATAAATACACATTCAAACCCATATTTGGTAAAGTCATGATCCGCACCCATGTTGATGCTGCCTCAGAACAAGCCGGCTCTTCAGAGGTTGCAGCGTCTCTGAAAATTCTTGTCGCTGAAGACAGCTCCATTACCCAGGACTTGCTGAAGCTTGTCCTGCAGCAGCGGGGCCACGCCATCGAGATTGCAGACAATGGCAAGGATGCCCTGTCTTCTCTTTTGGCCGATCCATTCGATCTTGTCTTGCTGGACTTCCACATGCCCGGAATGACCGGTATCGAAGTGCTCGCTCACTATGACGAGGCTACGCCAGACCACCCGCGACCACATTTTGTTGCTGTGACAGCCGACATAGAAGGGTTGATGGCTCATGAGAAAAAGTGCGAACGGTTTGACGCCATTGTGCCCAAACCTCTCAATATACAGGAAATCCTGTCGATCATTGATGATGTGTTGGCTGAGAGGCAAAGCCAGCCACCGAAGCATCAAGAAACAGCCCCTTTCCCAAAAGCAGCATCTCCTTCAGCTCCCCCTCAGTCTGGTGTACCCTTCACCGAAGGCTTTCGCTGCCTACGGTGGCCGGACGATTTCGCTCAGGATGAAGACAGGCAACGAACCCTCAAGCTTCTCGCTGATAACACACCCTTTGACGCGATCATCATAAGCCAGACCATTGAGAGCCGTGCCCTGCTGTTCTTGTGGCAGATGCGGGGGCTGCATCTGCTTCCCTTGATTGACACGACAGGTACGCTTGGCGCCATGGCCGACATCAACGCCGCCTCGTTGTCTGCACAGGCGGATGGTAGCTTGACGCGCATAATCGATGGCTTCCATACGCGGCGAGCTCTGGTCCACCGCGCGATCCTGAACAGCGATATTCTGTCTGACAAATTATTGACCCGTCTCTTTATCGCTGACCGATCACTCCAGCCTCACTATGCAAGCCAATCTCGCAGCGGTGTTGCATTCAACATTCCGCTGGACAGCGAGACCATTTTCCATGAAGCCAGCAAACTGCAGCAGAGCGGGTTTTTGCATGTCCGTTTCTTTGATCGCTTTCATGTCTGCAATAACTGTGGCAGCGCCCATTTCAATATCCGAGAGGAATGCCCGTCCTGTCATTCCTCCAATCTAACAGAGAGCGCCTATATCCATCACTTCAAGTGCGCTCACCAAGCGCCTGAAGCCGACTTTATTCAAGGGGACGAACTGATCTGCCCCAAATGCCGACAGCGCCTTCTGCATTTCGGCAGCGACTATGACAAGCCAGGTATTGTAGTGAGCTGCCAAAGCTGTGGGCACACAACCTCAGAGCCCGATGTCGGCTTTGTGTGCCTTGACTGTCACAGCCGCTTCAGCGGAGACGCCGTTGAGACACGGGATGTATATCACTATGATCTGCAGGAAAAGGCGCGTGACTATTTGCGCATCGGTCCGAGCTATATGGGCTTAACACAGAATATTCTGAGCTTTTCCGATCTACCGCTCGATATTATCGTCTCGCTCAACGAACAGGCGAAGCGCTTCAATGAGTTTGGCGAGTCCTTTGCCCTTCTGGAAATACGTTATCAAAAGGCGCAAGAGCTGGAGCGGGACGCAGGACCACGTCAGTTCATACAAACCAGAGAGCTGTTTATTGAAACGCTGCGCGGCATTTTCTCCTCCGTTCTCGGCCCCGAGGGGCACAGGATCGTCAAGGGGCACAGTTCAGACTTTGCCATTCTGAAAAAGACGGCTCCCGAGGAGATCCAATCCGCGCTTGGCGGCATCATCGAACAGGCAAGACAGCCCTTACGGCTTGACCCGGGTATCCAGATCACGGTGTTCGGTCCGGGAGACCTGTTTACATGATCGGTCATCTGGTTGAGGGCTTTGATTTCCTTGTGGCACAGTCACCGGCGGGGATGATCACGCTCTACTGGTTTGTCCTGCTGTTTGAAATACCCCGCTACGGGGTCGCCTTTCTGGTGGCAGCTCTCTTCATTCGCGGCCGCACCCGCTCCAGTGGCCCCCTTACATGGAAGGGACGCCTCTCCGTTATCATCGCGGGGCACAATGAAGAGAAAGCGATTGAACGCTGCGTCCGCAGCCTTTGGGAGCAGAGCAGAAAACCCGATGAAATCGTTGTTGTCAGCGACGGATCAACCGATGGCATGGTAAGGGTTTTACGCACTTTGCAGCGGGAAGGGCTGGTGCAGAAGGTGCATAGCACCGACTTGCGTGCTGGCAAGGCAGCGGCGGTCAATCTGGCTGAGCAGCTCAGCTCTGGCGATGTCGTGGTCAATGTTGATTGTGATTGCTCCTTTGATCGCCACGCCCTCAAGGAAATTGTATCCCCCTTCTCTTCCCCCGATGTAGGCGCCGTAGCGGGGAATATCCTCATTCGCCATCAGGAGCGCAGCTTGTGGACGAGCTTTCAGGCCATCGAATATCTGGTCAGCATTTCATTGGGTAAACGCGCCCAGGATATGGTTGGGCTGGTTTCCTGCGCGTCTGGTGCCTTCAGCGCCTTTCGCAAAAGCGCCATCGGGTCAGTGGGCGGGTTGGATGCCGGCGGCGGGGAAGATCTGGATGTGACCCTGCGCTTGCGCAAGGCTGAATGGGCCATCGGCTTTGCCCATGAGGCCATTTGCTACACGGACCCGCCCAATTCGGCACGGGCTCTCGTCAAGCAACGCTTCCGCTGGGAGCGCGACGCCATTCGCCTGCGCTATCGCAAGCACGGGGCATTGATGAACCCCTTCTCACGCAGTTTCAAGCCACTGGAATTGTTCCACGAATTGGAATTTCTGCTGCTCAACGTGGTCGCAGCCCTCGCACTGCCCTTCTATTTCTTCTGGATGTTTGCCACCTATGGCGATCTATCGATCCCCATTCTACTGGGCGCGCAGTGCGGCCTGATGCTGTTCGACTTTGTTTTGTTCCTGTTGGCGGCCTGGGCCACCCCCAAGGCTCAGGCTTTGCCACTGATTCCCTATCTGTTGGGATACAGTCTGTTCTTTAACAACTTCCTGCGCTTTGTCCGGCTTCTGGCCTATGGCCAAGAGTGGGTCTTTCGCAGCTCCTATCAAGACAATTACGTGCCCGATAAGGTGCACAAGGTGAGGGAATGATGACCCCGCATCATTGTATGACACCCCAGCACAAGGGCACAAATTCCAAGAAGGGAGGCTTCCCCCATGCGCAGCCTTAGAAAGCGCCCCCGATCAGACAATCTGGCCAATCAGAAAAGAAGCCATTCAACCTCCTATGGCCGCTATATCTATCTGTCTATTCTCATCGTCCTGGCAGCCAGCCTGGCAAACTACATGTGGGGCGACCTGATTATGTTACGGGGCGATGGTCTTGTATTGCGGGACAAGGCAATTCTCGCAGCCAGCTACACCTCGCGGATAGAGGAAATATTCGTTGAGGAAGGTCAGACGGTTAGCAAGGGTGATGTGCTGATGCATATCGAAAGCTCCGAGCAGCTCGAGCGCCTTGCGGATCTTTCCACCCAGCAGGCCGACCTGACGCAGCGGGCGGCGGAGTTCAAGTTGCGCATGCAGATCGCCAATCGTCTGTTGCCGCTTGCCAAGCAAAGGGAAGCCCAGACCACAAAGCTGCTCGGCGTGGTCGATGACCTGCAACGCACAGGAAACCTGACGACATCCCGATACGAGGAAATTCTCAAATCCAGTTTTGACGCAAGCTCCCATCTGGTCCAACTCACCGTGGATCTGGATATGCTCTCCGGGCAGATCGGGTCGTTGGAAGCGGCCCGTGAGGATGCGGCCGTGGCGCTCGAAAAGCTAAAGGCCCATTATTCCGATGGCAAGATCACGGCGTCCGTATCAGGCACAATCGGCACGGAAGTGCCCTCCCCCGGCGCCGTCTATCGCACGGGGGACCCGATGCTATCGATCTATGCTGGTGAGGCCTATATTCTGATGTATTTGCCGCGCCGTTATCTGTTTTCCATTGAGCCGGGCATGGCAGTGGATGTATCAAACGGGCGCACGAATGTGGCCGGAGTGATTGATTCCATCTTGCCGTTGTCCGATGCATTGCCGAAAGAATTCCAGAACAGTTTCAAGCCTATGCAGCGCAACCAGCTGGCAAGGATAAAGCTGCAGGATCGGGCAATTTTTCCTGTTTATGAGAAGGTCCGCATTTCGCGCCCATATTGGTAAAGCATAGCAAAGCAAGGCCCCCGAAAGGTGCCTTGCGCAGGTGTTTGAGACTAATTCAGAGCGCGGCATGAGCGAACATAGGTTCGCCGGAGATGCCCAGTTCTGCAGGGAAGTCGGCCTTGAGGATAGTTCCGGAATCGGATTCCGTCATATAGAGCGTCCGGTTTCCTTCTCCCCCGAAGGCGCAATTGGTGGTGCCCAGACCGCGTGGTGATCGCACCACGGCAATCGGGCGCCCGAGCGCATCATGCACCCAGACAAGGCCGAGCCCCGTTTGACAGACAACGACACCATTCTGCGCTGTCAAAGCCAAACCGTCAGGCCCGGCACGCCCACCAGAAAACTGAAGGAAAAGTCCTGCCTTATTGACGCGGCCGCTAGGAGAAAGTGGCAATCGCCAGACGGCATTGGCGCGGGTTACCGCCAGATAGAGCGTGTGCTCATTCTGATCGAGCACCAAACCGTTGGGGCTGGGGACTTTGTCAATAAGGCAGGTCAGGAAGTCGGTATCAGGCATCCAGCGATAGACCTTGCCCGTCGGATCTTGCAGGCCGGTCTGTCCCTGATCTGTGAAATAGAGGGCGCCATCACGGCCAAAATGCAAATCATTGCACCCTTTGAAGCCCTCGGTATCACAATCTTTCAAAGCAGACGTCACTGCGCCCGTTGCGGGATCAAGATTGAGGATGCCATTCTGATAGTCGGCGATAAAAATCCGGCCATCCTTGTGGATCTTCAAGCCGTTGGGTTGGCCGTCAAATTCAGCCATCTGTGTGACCACCCCTGAAGGATCGGCTCGGAAAATCCTCCCGAACGGAATATCGACGAACCAGAGATTACCATCGCGATCAAATGACGGACCTTCGATAAAGCTATCCACCGTGGCGCCCCGCTTGTTGCGGGACGCCCAGTAGGAGGGAACGCCGGGGCGACGGAGATCTGCGGGGAGTTCTGTAAAAATCTCGGCCTCAACGACCACCGGTTCGGGGAAAATAGACTTCATTTCACTCATCCCAATGTCAGAGAAGGAAGATAGAGCACGATCTGCGGGAAGGCGATCAGCAAGATGAGAAACGCCAGAATGATGCTGAAGAAGGGGATCGTTCCAAGGATCACATCTTCAACCTTTACATTCTTGGACGAACTGGCCACCACAAACAGAATAACCCCCAGAGGCGGCGTTATCTGGCCAAGCTCAACGAGTATAACCACGAACACACCAAACCAGATCGGATCGATGCCCAGAGCCTGAAGCGCGGGATAGATGACCGGCACGATGATTGCGATCATGCCAAGGCCTTCCATAAAGCAGCCAAGAACCGCAAACAGAACCATGATGATCAACAAGAAGGCGAAGCGGGATACGTTGGCATCTTCCAGAACGGCTACGAGATTCTCGCCAATGCCGGACAGCGCCGTGGCATAGGCAAAAATCATGGAGCAGAAGACAATGAACAGGATGTTTCCGCTCATCGTCACCGTGCGCTTGATTGCTGTGGCCAGCAAAGCACGGCTGAGTTTGCCATAGATTGCCGCAATCAATGTCGCCCCGATGACCCCGACGGCCCCGGCTTCTGTTGGCGTGGCCAGTCCGCCATAAATACTGCCAAGCACGATGAAGATGAGCAGCAGGAATGGGAAAATATCAAGAAGTGAGCGGAAAATCTCAGCCGTAGACGCTTTTTCGGTTACCTTGGGGGCGAGCTTGGGATTGATCAGAACGCGCGCGATGATGAAGCTCATATAGAGCACCGCAAGCACAATGCCGGGTACCAGCCCCGCAGCAAACAGGCGCGCAATCGACGTGTCGGTAAAGGTCGAATAGATGATCATCGTGATCGACGGCGGGATCAGAATCCCCAGTGTTCCGCCTGCGGCCAGCGAACCGGCAACCAGTCGCTTGTCATAGCCTCTTGCCGACAGCTCGGGCAGAGCAACCGTAGACATGGCAGCAGCCGTTGGTGCACTGCCACCCGAGATGGCCGCAAAGATACCGCTTCCCGCGATATTGGTATGCAACAGCCCACCGGGCAAACGCCGCATGAAAGGGGCTACCCCATTATACAGGCGTGTGCTGAGCCCAGAGCAAAGCAAAATTTCCGCCATAAGGACAAAGAGGGGAATCGCCGCAAGGGTGAAACTGTTTGCGGCTCCCCAACTGACGATGCCGAGGGCCTTCCAGCCCCAGAAACCCTTTAGGAGCCAAATATAGAAAAGACCGGCACCGGCAACGGCAAACTGTACCCACATGCCACCGAGAATGAGACCGATCAACAAACCGAATGCGAGAATGGCTTCCATCAGCTCTGCTCCTCTTTCTTGCGTCCGCTCAGGAGCAGTTTCTCAAGCAGGAAGATCCCGATCAGCGAAAAACCGATCGGCATGATCATCTGAGGGATCCAGAGCGGCGTACGCAAAACAGTCGGCGCAAACTTGCCACGGCCAAAAGAGCTGAGAACCAGATCATGGGTCCTGAGCGCCAGAATGACGCAAACGATTAGGGAGGCGACAACGAACAGGCGCTTCAGCCAGACCTGCACATGGTCGGGGACTGCATCAAACAGGAAATGCACCTGAAACAGCGCCTCGGCCCGCAAAGCCAGAGCGGCCCCCAGAAAGGTGAGCGTCACGACAAAGTAGCCGGTCACCTCTTCCACGAAGCCCAAAGAATAATTGGCCAATCCGCGCAAAACGGTTTCACTAAAAACAAGCAGAACCAGAGCGCACAGGACGAGTCCAGTTGCCCATTTTGTCAGGCTGGCGATGAAGTCGAAAACAGGGCCAGCCGAGGCCGGCCCTGTGGAATTGTTTCCTGCCATGGCTATTTACCGATTGCTTCGCGAACGAGCTTCAGAGCCTCTACATAGTCAGGGCCATTCTGTTCTGCCCATTCGGCCCAGAAGGGAGCCAACTTTTCGCGCGCCATCGCAGCGTCGCTATCCTTGGCAGCCACAATGGTCATGCCAGCTTCCTGTTGGGAGGCTTTCTGCTTTTCCTCGTCCTCCAGGAATTCAGCGGTGATCTTCTTGCCTTCTTCCATGACGATTGCCGCCAGTGCCTTCTGCTGGTCTTCCTCAAGATCAGCAAAGATATCACTGTTGGCGATGATCATGGAGTTGCCGTAATTCACCGGGAAGCGATAGTTGTATGGCAGGAATTCGTGCCATTTCTTGGCGCCGCCAGCGCTGGCCGTGAGCACACCTTCAATAACACCACGCTCCAGAGATGTCGGCACCTCGCTGCCGGATAACGTGATCGCAGCACCGTCGAATTCTTCGATGAACTTGCCCTGCTCAGGCGATGTTACGCGGATTTTGTGGCCACTCAGGTCGGCCAGACTGTTGATCTCGAATGTTGCGAAAATGATTTGCTGTGGGTAGCGATAGCCTCCGAGCAGCTTGACGCCCTGCTGCGCAAAGGATTCCTGAAGAATGGGTTCCATCGCCGCGTAGGCCTTGTTCCATTCCTCGTCATTTTCGATCAGCATTGGCAGGTTGAGCACGCGCGCAATGGGCACGTTGCCCGAGAAGAAATAGTCCGCAGCAAAATCCACAATGCCGTCGCCCACGGCTTGCGTGATGTCAGAGGACGCAATCTGCAGGGTCTTGCCCAGATGCACCTTGATTGTCAGATCGCCGCCGGTTTCTTCCGCGATCCGTTCGCTGATACGGGTCATGCCCTTGACGGCTGCGGTTGTTGATACGGCTGAATAGGTATATCCGGTCAGTTCGCGCGCTTGGCCAAGGCTGGTTGTGGCCAGCAATATCGCGGCTGCACTGATTGTTTTCTTTAGCATGTTTTTCTCCTCCTAGTGACGCCGAAGTTCTCCTCCTCCGACAATGGCGAAAGGCGCACCGGATGAGCAGTGCGCCAAAAGCTTTTTATTTCCAAGGGGTTTTTTCCCAAATGCTCCGAGCAACGCCATCCTGCTGCTTGGCCGTTGCTTCAAACTCCTCTCCCGCGATAAAAGAAATCGGGTTGCCCTGCTTGGCCATCATGGACTGGAAATCCTCCATGGCGTTCACCTCGATCAGGGCCTTGCGCAGCTTTTCTTCGATTTCGGCAGGAAGACCAGCGGGTGCAACAATGCCCCGCAAGGATGACATCTGAACGTCATAGCCAAGTTCCTTGGCCGTCGGCACATCGGGGCGGAAGGTCGAGCGCTCGTCCGAGAGTACGGCCAGAACGCGCAGTTCATCCTGGAAAGACACCGTCTGGCTGAGGGTCATGGTGCCAGCGGCCACATGCTGACCCATCAATGCCGTGCGGGCCATGGATGCGCCCTTGAAGGGCACAAGGGTGAATTCAGCGCCCGTGGCATCCGCGATCATGTTCGCCGAGAAATGATCGTTACCCCCCAGCGCGGAAAGCCCCATGGTAACGGAGCCAGGTTGGGCTTTGGCCGCTTCGACCAGCTGCTCCAGAGTCTCGAATCCGGACTCCTTGCTGACAACCACCGTATTGGGGTCTTTGACGAAATTGGCCAGATAGGTGAAGCTGGAAGCATCATAATCGGCTTTGCGATCATAGGTGAGCGCGAGGGCTGCGGGCAGGTTGAAGGTTCCCAGCGTATAACCATCGGGGTCGGCACTGGCAACCTCGGTAAAGCCGATCTGACCACCAGCGCCAGGCATGTTTTTCACCACGACCGACGCACCATTGCCAAGGGCCTTTTCAAAAAATTGTGCAACGGCGCGTGCCATCACATCGGTGCCCCCTCCTGCGGAATAGCCAACGACGATGCGGATCGGCTTGTCCGGATATTCAGCCAACGCGGGCACGGTCAAGGTGGATGCTGCGACGAGCGCGGCGATAAAGGTTTTTTTCATGACAAGTTCCTCCCAGTATGTGTCGTGAAAATGCGTTCGTCGATGCCATAGCATCGGGCAGCGGTGCGCCAGAACAAATCGTCCCTCGCTGTGCTGTCGAGATTTTCAGAAAGCCGCTTGAAAGCGTTCCAGAGCGTACGATAGCCAAATTGCCCCTTGTCGACTGGAAAATTGCTTTCGAACATGGCGCGCTCTGAGCCAAACAGCGCCAGGCAGGCCTCAACATGCGGACGCCAATCAGCCGCCAGCCTTTCAGACTGCGGAGGGAGCTCTTCATCGGCATAGCGATATCCGATGACAGTTAGCCCGAAGCCTCCGATCTTGATGCGGGTGTTGGGCAACGCGGCAACCTCTGCCAGAGCCGAGCGCCATGCCTCAAAGCTCTTCTTATCATCAATTCGGTAAGGCCCCACGCCAAGCGGACCGCCGCAATGGTCTAAAATGATGGTCAATTCGGGCAAGGCCCGCGCTAGATGAGCCACTTCGGCCAACTGGCTTTGATAGGCCCAGATGTCAAGGCACAAGCCTTCTTTGGCCACTTCGCGGGCACCAGAAAGGAATGCCTCTGTGCGCAAAAGGCCATCGGGGGAAGGTTTTGGATTGGAGCGGACTGCCGGGTCTGCATGCCATGCAGTCGTATTGCGAACACCAAGAACCCGCCCTTTACCGGCAGCCTTAAGCGCTTTGAGCACCGGGCGCACTGCTGCGCCCAGTTGCAGATCTGCAAAGGCAACAAGCCCCACCGGCAAATGAGGCTGATCCTTGCTCCAGTCAAGGATCGTCTCCACCTCTCCAACAGGACGCATTTCTTCAGGTCCGTGCGCTGCGTAGCCTGTCCGGCACTGGACGTAGAGGCTGGCACGTACATCGTGCCCATCCCCAACATCTGCGGCCAGTTCGTTGGCGCCATAGAGGCCTTCGGGCCTGTCCCAGAGGTGATGATGGCAATCGAAAATCGGTTGCTCAGCATCGATCACCTCTTCGTGGACAAGCTTTAGCCACGCATCGCGAACCTTGAAATGTGGACTTGCTGCTTTCATCACCTATCCTTTGCTTTCGGCCTTTTTCTTGTCGATGAGGCGATGCTTCACCATGGGGCCGACAACCACGGCAACGGTCAGGGCAACCAGAATGAGGCTGGTGACATTCTGGAACAGCACCATCCAGTTCCCACGACCAATGCGTAAGGCAAGGCGCAGATTTTCTTCAGCAAAGCCACCAAGGATTAGACCGAGAACAACCGGCGGAAGCGGGAATCTCAGCTTGTCCATGACATAGCCAATCGCACCAAATCCGAGCATCAGATAGACATCAAACATGCGCCCGTGGATCGAATAGACACCGATAAGCATCAGAATAATGATCACCGAGCCCAATAGCGGACGCGGCAGCTTGAGCAACTTGGCAAAGCTGTTGGTCGCCAGAGACCCTCCTAGGAAAACCAACAGGATAGCCCCGAACAGGAACTGCCACATGAAGCCGAACACGATGTCCGGATTGTTGCGGAAGAGCATCGGACCGGGTTGCAGACCATGGATCAGGAGGCCACCAAGCATGATGGCAGCAACAGCCGTGCCCGGAATACCAAGCGTCAGGGCTGGAATGAGCGCTGCGGCGGTATCGGCATTGTTGGCCGTTTCCGAGGCAGCCACGCCTTCGGGTTCCCCATTCCCCCAGGTTTCCGGTGTCTTGCTGGAGCGGCGTGCTTCGTTATAGGACATGAAGGCTGCCATGGAGCCACCGGCTCCGGGCAGGATACCGATCCAGATGCCGATCAGGGCTGATCGGATCCATGTTTTCCAGAAGCGGAGCATTTGCGGGAATGTCCGCCAGATTGGCTCTGTGCCAAGGCGATCTCCGGCGGAATTCTCGGTCTTCAGCGGGCTTTCAAGCAGATCGATAACCGGCGGCAGGGCATAGAGGCCAACCAGCAGAATAACGATGTGAATGCCGTCCAGCAGTTCAAGCTGGCCGAAGGTGTAGCGGTCGTTGCCAAATATCGGGTCGGAGCCGACAACGGAAACGAACACGCCGAAGCAGGCGCTGATGAGCCCCTTGGTCACATTGCCCCCAAGCAGGAAGATGATGCTGCAGAGGCCAAAGACCGCAACCCAGAAGACTTCAGCAGGGCCGAAAAGCAGGGTGACGCGCGAAAGAGGCGGAGCGAGCAGCATCAGGGCGATGGCACTTGCCATGCCGCCAAAAGCGGACGAGACGACAGCAACCTGCAGGGCGTAGCCGCCCTTTCCCTGTTGTGCCATGGGGTAGCCATCAAAGGTCGTGGCGACGGCTGCCGGCGTTCCGGGGATGCGCAGCAAAACTGCGGGGATGGCTCCGCCATACATGGCGCCGTTATAGATGCCAGCCATCAGACCGAGCGCGACCAGCGGCTCAAGACCGAATGTGAAGGGGACAAGAACGGAGATTGCCATGGTGGCGCTGAGGCCCGGCATAGCGCCGACGACGATACCGGCAAGAACGCCGATAACCAGTGCGGCGATATTGGCCCAGGCGATAACGTTTGGCAGGGACTGGATAAGATCAGAATACATGATACCTCACTTCGCCCACAGAAGACCGGTTGGGAATTCCTGAGACATTGAGACACCAAAGATCAGATAGATGGCTAAAAGAACGATGGCTGTGGCAATGGCAAGACCAACAGGACTGCGATAACCGAAAATAAAGGCGACCAGCGGCAGCGACAGAGCAGTGCTGATATAAAAGCCGATCAGGTCGACGCAGATGGCGTAAAGGATAATGAGCCCGAACGCGCCAAAGACACGTTTTGGAGATTTCACTACCGCTTCGGCTTCTTCTCCGGCGGCTGCTTTGCGTTGATCGGTAATCAGCATCACGAGTGCCAGCAGAATAAGGCCAACGAGCATAGCGGCTGGCAGAAGCGCAGACAGCGGGGCCAGGTCAGTTGTCGGAATCAGAAAGGCAGCCGCGACCACGATAATGCAAAAGGCGGTGATTGATTCTGCACGTAGAAACCGATGGGTTGGTTTGTTATGCATTTGAGAGGCTCCAATGGGGACAACGGGAAGGGTGCGGGGGGAGCCCCGCACCACTCAGATCAGCGCCAAGGGCTCTCTTCCCAAACGGATTTGGCAAAGTCGAGCAAATCGGCATTCAGCTTCTCAAACGCATCGCCGGTGACGACCTGAACCGGGTTTGCCGTTGCTTTCATGGCGGCGGCAAATTCCTTGTCGGTTTTCAGTTTTTCAAATGCGGCAAGCAAGGTGTCGCGCACATCATCGGGAAGGTCGGCAGGCGCAACAAAGCCACGCATGGAGCCGTTGATCAGGTCAACGCCCTGCTCCTTGAAGGTCGGCACATTTGGTGCGAACTCAGAGCGATCTTCCAGGGCAACGCCAAGAACATTGATTTCGTCCTTGAAGGCAGACACTTCGGAAATGTTGAGAATGCCCATGGCGACATGTCCACCCATAAGGGCGGTACGGGCAGGAGCGGAGCCGCGGAACGGCACAATGGTGAATTCCGTTTCCGTCATCTGCTGAAGTTTGCGCAGCAGGAAGTGGTCATCGCCACCAAGGCTGGACATGCCTACAGTGATGGCTCCCGGGTTGGCCTTCGCTTCTGCTAGCAGTTTTTCGACCGTATCCAGACCGCTACTCTTGGAGGTAACGATCACATTGGGGTCATTTACGACGTTGGCCAGATAGGAGAAGCTGGAGGCATCGTAATCGGCCTTGCGATCCAATGTGCGTGCCATCATGCCCGGCAGGTTGTAGGTGCCCAGCGTGTAACCATCCTTGTCGGCATTTGCGACTTCGGTCACACCAATCTGCCCGCTGGCGCCCGGCATATTCTTGACGACGATACTTGCTCCGTCGCCAAGATATTTTTCAAGAAATGGGGCGACCGTGCGAGCCATGACGTCGGTGCCACCACCTGCGGAATAGCCCACGATTACCTTGATCGGCTTTTCCGGATATTGAGCAAAAGCTGTTCCTGCCATTGTCAGGAACGCGCTCGCCAATGCGATTGTTTTAAAGATCTTCTGCATGTTTCTCCTCCCTCATGCTTTGCGATTGTCTTATGGTAAAGTGCAGCCCCGCGCCTTCAAGGCAGCATCCACCCAGCTGCGATCATTCTTGCCTTCAGAGATATTCTGAAGTTGGCGGGTTTCTGCGCTGTGCTTTGCTTGCGCCTTTTTGAGAATCTCTTCAGCGGCGTCCAGAGGAACAGCCAATACGCCATCGGAATCGCCGATAACGATATCGCCAGGCTGGATCACCATGCCGTTGATGCTGATGGGAACGTTAATCTCGCCCGGTCCATCCTTGTATGGTCCACGGTGAGATATGCCTGCGGCAAAAGTAGGCAGGTTGGTTTCAACAAAGGCGTCCACATCGCGGATTGCGCCGTTGATGACAAAGCCTGCCACACCGCGCTGGATCGCCCAGGCCAGCATCAGCTCGCCCATCAGGGCATTGGTGACATCGCCGCCAGCATCGACTACGATGATGTCGCCCGGCTCGGCCAGGTCGATTGCTTTCTGGAACATGAGATTGTCGCCGGGGCGCGCCTTGACGGTCAGTGCCGAGCCAGCCATGCTGCCGCTGGCATGCATGGGACGCAGCTTGGAGCCTGCGGCTGTCATGCGGAACATGCTGTCCGAGACATTGGCCACCGGCACCTGTTTGTAAGCCTCTATGAGCTCCTTCGGCGCAACGCGCTCACGTTTGCAAATCCGAAATCCGATATCCATGGTTCTAACTCCAACTTTGTTTAACGATGCCCGGCTTCAACCAACAAAGCCCAGTTGGCATAACGGTCCTTGGCGACGGCTTCACCGTCCAAAATCTGGAAAATGCCCCGCACCGCCTCGCAGCCCACACGGGCATTGGCCTGATGGGTCACGCCGCCGATATGGGGCGTTGAAACAATTCGAGGTTCTTGCCAGAAGGGATGATCTGCAGCCGGAGGTTCCGTGGCGAAGGTGTCCAGACCGGCACCTGCCAAGTGACCTGACTGGACCGCCGCCAGAAGCGCGTCTTCGTCGATCAGACCACCACGGGCGGTGTTAACGATGTAACTTCCCTCCGGCATCAAGCGGATGCTCTCCTCGTTGATCATCTGGCGTGTCTGATCGTTGAGAGGACAGTGCAGGCTTAGAATGTCTGCCTGTGCAAGCAGGGCCGTCAGGCTGTCGACGCGTTCGACGCCCAGCTCATCAAAACAGTCCTGACTGGCGAAGGGGTCGTAGCCGACAAGTTTGAGCCCAAGGCCCTTGGCGATCTTGCCGGTTTCCTGAGCAATCGCGCCCAAGCCCATCAGAGCAAGGGTCGAGCCAGCCAGTTCAACACCCTTGAAACCCGGTTTTTCCCACTTGCCGGCACGTAGGCCAGAGTCCAGCGGCAGAATGCGCTTGACTGTGGTCAGCATCAGCGTGATGGCATGCTCGGCAACGGATATTGCGTTGGCTCCGGTCGCCTTGAGCACCGGAATACCCTTTTGCGCTGCAGCTGCCAGATCGATGTTGTCGACGCCAACTCCATGCTTGGAAATCACTTTCAGGGACGGAGCACTCGCAATCACGTTGGCATCGATCCGCCCCATGCGGGACACGACGGCAACGGCGTCTGTCTTTACGAGAAAATCGGCAATAACCTCGCTGGCTGCATAAGCCGGTGTGTGAACCGTCTCGAAGCCATGCGTTTGCACAAGCTCCTGCGCAGCCGGAGCCAGATCCGGCCCCGTGACGAGGATCGTCTTTGACATGATACATTCCTCCCGTCTTCCCGCCTGGCGGAAAGCGACATAATCTTAATTTTTGCTGGATACCGCGCGCTGCCTCCAAACAGCTTGCACGGAGTCCCTCCCTTTTTGGCCCTGCCCTTTGACTTCAAACAAAAGAGCAGTTCCCTCCGGTTAAAAATGTTGTAAGAATAAATATCTTTATGGAAGCGAAAAATTCTGGTTGTTAGATTAAGAAAAACTGGATGAAGTAATGGACACCCGGCAGCTTAAAACTTTAGTCGCAATTACAACTTACCGTACTTTCAGCAAGGCAGCCGAAATAGTGGGGCTTACACCTTCAGCTGTCAGCCAGCAGATCCAGGCACTGGAATCCGAGCTCAATGTGAAGATATTCGAGCGCGCATCCCGCCCGCCAAGTTTGACCACAGAAGGAAGGCAAGTTCTTGAATTAGCAAAAGAAATTTTGCACCTTGAAGAAAATACGATTGCCGGACTGAGAGGCAGGAAGATGTCGGGGACCATCCGGCTTGGCACGGTCCGGACCAGTGCCCTCAACTTGCTACCTCAAGCTGTAGTTGCAATGCATGACAAATATCCGGCCTTGAAAATCAATTTGAGGGTCGGATTTTCCTCTTCAATGATCTCGGATGTCGCTTCTGGGCGTCTCGATGCCGCAGTCGTTGCGGAGCATGTCAGTTTGCCCCCCCAACTAAGGTGGAGTCCCTTTTTGCACGAGCCCCTTTGGATAATCGCACCCGAAACAGTCACGGAACGAGATCCGATTCATCTGCTGGGCAGCTATCCCTTTGTCAGATTTGCCACCAATGTTCCCTTGTCGAATCTGATCGATACCGAAATTTCCAGATTGGGAGTCGTTACACTGGATGTGGCAGAAATCGATACGATCGGCGCGATTGTCACCTGCGTACGGCAAGGGCTGGGCATCTCGGTGGTGCCACATTCTGCGGTTCAGTCCCCTGATGCAGACAGGGTTATAAAACTGCCCTTTGGCAATCCGCATATCACGCGCCGCATCGGCATCGTCGAGCGAATCAATGCCCCTCGTGGAGAGGTGATCGAGCGATTGCACGCATTGCTCGCCGAGCTTTGCGGCGAATATGGTGTCCAGCGCGATTGACGATCCGCACCAGCTCCTCCTCAGGATTCCTTGACGGGTTGCTTCTTGGGTTTGCGTAGCAGAACCAGAAGCGGAATGGAAACCAGACTCAGAACCGCCATCAGCCAGAAGTCATCGATATAGCTCAGCATCGCCGATTGCTGGGTTACCAGCGCATTGACCTGGTATATGGATGTTAGCACCCCGGAAAGAAGGCCTGGAGCATGTTGGTGCACCGCGTCAGACGTGATTGTGATACGGCTGGCCAATTCGGCATGGTTCACCTGCATCATGTGGGTGAGCACAGCCGAAACCACAGACACGCCTATCCCCTGCCCCATATTGCGCACCAGAGCATACATGGCAGTTCCGTCCCCGCGTAGCTTTGGCGAAAGGGTCATGAAGGCCATCGTGGAGAGCGGAACAAAGATGAAGCCCATACCGAAGCCCTGCAGGGCACCGGTCAAAATGATCGGCCAGGACCCCATCTGCAGGTTAAAGCCGGTCATCATCCATAGCGAAACCGTCATCACCAAGGCTCCGAAAACCATCATCAGGCGTAAATCAACCCTATGGCTCACGCGCCCGACAATCATCATGGCAACCATGGAGGCGACCCCTCGTGGCGCCATGAGCTCGCCGGAGGAAAGCACGGAATAACCGAGGAAATTCTGCAGCAGCGGCGGCAGAAGCGCCAGACCGGAAAACAGGGACAGCCCGATCAGAAACATGACAACAGAGGCCAGGGCAAAGTTCGCGTCCTTGAAGATCCGCAGATCAACAAAGGGGTTTTTTGCGGTCACCGAGTGGACCACATAGACCCAAAGACCGGAGACCACGAGCCCGAGTTCGATCCAGGTTTCAATGCTTTCAAACCAGTTGTTGTCGGAGCCACGATCGAGCATCAACTGCAGCGAGCCGACACCGAGCGCAAGCATGGCGAAGCCGAAAAAGTCGAAATTCCGCTTCCGAACATCAGAGTTCGGCATATAGATAAGCAACATGACGATACAGAGGATACCAACAGGCACATTCACCAGAAACACCCAGCGCCAGTTGACACTCTCGGTCAGCCAACCACCAAGGGTTGGCCCGATGATCGGGGCCACCATGATCCCCATGCCGTAGATCGCCATGGCTTGCGCCAGACGTTCCTTGGGGTTGATATTCATGATCACG
Source organism: Cohaesibacter marisflavi (assembly GCF_963665895.2). Taxonomy (NCBI): domain Bacteria; kingdom Pseudomonadati; phylum Pseudomonadota; class Alphaproteobacteria; order Hyphomicrobiales; family Cohaesibacteraceae; genus Cohaesibacter; species Cohaesibacter marisflavi. Next base: position 3,130,718 of record NZ_OY762534.1, read on the forward strand.
GTCTGCGCCAGCGGCGCAATCATGGCGCCACACAGCCCCTGAAGGATGCGGAAGGCAACCATCTCGCCAAGGCTGGTGGCGATGCCACACAGGGCCGAGGCCACCGTAAAGCCCGTCACGGCAAAGAGGAACAATGGCTTTTGCCCGATCCTGTCGCTGAGCCAGCCCGTAATGGGGGTGGCGATGGCTGCCGCCACGATATAAGAAGTCAGAACCCAGTTGATCTCATGCTGAGCGGCACCAAGCGATGCAGACATATGCGGCAGGGCTACGTTTGCGATCGTCGTATCGAGCACCTGCATGATCGTGGCCAGCATCAGCCCGAAAGTCAGCAGCGCTCTATTGGCGACCACCACAGCAGGTTGTGAATCGGATACGGAGTGAGACATGCCTGTTTCCCCTGCAGACCGGGCACCCATGCGGATGCCCGATGCATGATGTCCTTAAATGCCCTTGAGTTTATCCAGAGTGGACTGGCCTTTGTCGACGCTAACCACTGCACTCATGCCCGAGCGCAAGTTCGACGTTTCGGGCGCCTGTTCCAGTTCGATGCGCACCGGTACACGTTGCACGACCTTCACCCAGTTGCCGGTTGCATTCTGGGCAGGGATCAGGGCGAATTCTGCCCCTGTTCCAGCGCTGATGCTGCTAACCTTGCCATCGAAATGGGTGCTCGGATAAGCATCAAAGGTTATTTCCACCGGCATGCCTACCTGAATGCCTTCCAGTTGGGTTTCCTTGAAATTGGCTTCCACCCAAGTGTCATCTGCTTCAAACAGACTGGCCATTGCACTGCCAGCGGTAACAAATTGGCCAACATTCATGTCATCCACTTGCGCAATAACGCCAGAGCTTGGAGCCTTGATAGTGGTCTTCCTCAGATTGCGCTCGGCCAGTTCCAGCTTGGCAAGCTCGGTGCGAACCGTTGGATGCTCGTCTGTTTGGATGGAGGGATTTCCGCCCAGCGCAGCCCTAGCGCTATCCACCTGCTTTTCCGCTGTGGTAACGGCATTCTTCGCTGCCAGAAGGGAAAGCTTGAGTTCATCCAGTGTGGAGCTCGAAGCAATGCCCTTTTCAGCCAGAATGGCGCGGCGATCATAGAGTTCCTGTTGAACGGCAAGGGTATCCCGGGCCGACGCCAGAGAGGCCTCTGCGGTGTGGAAGCTCACTTTCAGCTGCTCTACATCCAGACGTGCCTTGGCGAGCGCAGCCTTTTCCTCATCCACGGCGATCTGGAAAGGCTCAGGGTCGAGCGTGAACAAGACGTCGCCAACAGAAACATGCTGGTTGTCCTTCACACCAACAGAGGCGATCCGGCCCGAAATATCCGCCGAGATGGCAACCTTTGTCTGATGCGCATAGGCATTATCGGTTTCTTCAAACCGTCCTCCGGTCAACCAGACCCAAAGGCCGCCCAGCACGATGAGCAATGGCACGGACACCATGAGGAGAAGCCGACCGGGCCTTCTTTTGCTCGTGGCTACAGTATCGTCTTCAGATTGAGGCATCGGTGCAGAAGCGGGAATGCGGTTTTCACTCTCGGGAGTGGACGCATCGCCTTCAATTTCCAATTCGGTCACATTGTCTGCAACCGTTGTGGTGCGAGCACTCATTTCTGTGATTCCTTGTTTTCGGGAGACATATCAATTAGCTGGTTACGGATGCTTTTCAGGCTTTCCATCAGGATTTCCCTGTGCCCATCCTCCAGGTTACCGAGTATCTGGTCAAAGAGTTCGCGGCTGATGCTACGCGCATGGATGAAAAGCTCGCGGCCTTCCGGCGTAATGGTTACCAGCTTGGCACGGCTATCGGCAGGATCCTGAACGCGTTTAACCAGTGCGCGTTTCTCCAGCCGGTCCAATATGCCGCTGATGGTCATCGGATCGCTATCGATGGCCTGCGCCAGTGTTGCCTGCGACAAACCGTCAGGATGATGTGACAGATGCCCGATGACACGGGCCTGCTGTAACGTCAGCCCACAGGACTTGGACCGCTCTTCATAGCGGCGACGAAACAGGCGGGACACTTCGAACAGAAGGTAGCCCACATGCTGTTCGGCTTCCTTCATATCCATGCAAACCTCAAGAGACCAAATCATATGTGTACTTATAATAAGCGCATATATGTTGTGGATTTCCCTTGAGTCAATGCAGAAGAGCTTGCAATTTCTGCATAGCACCCGTGTAGCCGGAATTAAGGTACGACTCAGGCCAATCGAAATTCTTAAAGCGGTTATAAACCCGTAACCAAAACCCTTGTGTTTTAAAGAAAAACAGTAGGGTTACTCTTGCGGCGCGAACATAGTCAGACAGCGCCGATTACGTCACCGTAGCGACATACACATCCGTTTTGCCATTCGTAATTGGCAGAAACAATTTCGACAGAAATGACCAATATATCCTCGCACATATCCTCTTACATTTTCGTCCTAAAACTTGCATTTTTCGATATTCAAACCTCAAGCAACAGTATATAGGACCATCGCTCTCTATCTGGGACTCTTGCGGAAATGGGAGCCTGTCTCAACCGTGATCGTGAGTGCATCCCATGCCATCGCATCCTCTTTCCCAAGTCCTCATTCGTCCGGCCAATATGGCCGACCTTTCCGCTCTTGTGACGCTAGAAGACCGCTGTTTTGATAGCGACCAGATCAGTCGCCGTTCCTTTTCTTCTTTCATGAAGACAGACACAGCCCGCCTTCTTGTGGCAATTGGCGAGCAGGACAGGCTGTTCGGCTATGCCTTGATCCTCACCCGACAGGGCACATCTGTCGCGCGTCTCTATTCGATTGCCGTGGAGCCGGAGGCTCGCGGGCTTGGCATTGGCTCCCAGCTTCTGGGGGGTGCCGAGGCTATTGCCAAAGAGCTGGAATGCGACCGACTGTCGCTGGAGGTTCGCGCCGATAACAGCAAGGCGATCAGTCTTTACCAGCGCTATGGCTTCGTGCCGGAAGAGGCCTTGCCGGGCTATTATGAGGATGGCGCAGACGGGCTTCGCCTTTTGCGCGTGCTTGAGCATCTGCCCCATGGCTCCAAACCGGCCAACCGCACCCGCCTGCCGATCATTCTGGTGGATCAGCTCAAGGATCTGGAAACACCGCCTAGCGGCTCGCTGGTCATGACTGTGCGCCAATATCTGGCGCTCGAACATGGGGTTCCGGGGCGACGCATCATCAACCTGTCGCGCTCCTATGAACCATTATCCCTTGGCTATTATTGCAGTCTGCTGGCCGAAGCCCGCAAGGAACGCTGCCTGCCAGAAGCCGATGCACTGCTCGACATCAACTGGAAGCGCATCCATCGACAGGCCCTCCTGCGCCTGGATCAAATGCTTGGCAGCATGCAGGACAAGAGCTTCCCCGCTTCCATAGACATCTATTTCGGCCGCACCTCCGAACGGCGCTTTCGCGACATTGGCAAAACGGCTTTCGACCTGTTCCGCTGCCCTGCCATTCGCATCACCTTGCAAGAAGACGCGAAATTCAGGATCAAGGAAATCGAAGCGGTTGCCATTCACAAGCTGGGCGAAGAGGAAAAGCCGCGCTTCCTGTCGGCCCTTAGCGCCTTTCTCAAAGGCAGTCTGCCCAAACCGTCAATCCGCAAGCTGCCTTCCGCCGTCGTGGCCATTCTTGCCAATCCAGAAGAAGAGAGCCCTCCGAGCGATGCCAAGGCGCTGGAGGCATTCGCAGCTGCCGCTGAAACCGTGGACGCACGCGCTGAATTCATCACCGCGAAGGATTTCGGACGCCTGCTTGAATTTGATGCCCTATTCATTCGTGAGACAACGGCTCTCAACCATCACACCTATCGCTTTGCCAAGCGGGCGCAGCGTGAGGGGATGCCGGTTATCGATGATCCACATTCGATCCTGTGTTGCACGAACAAGATCTATCTGGCGGAACTTTTGAAGTCGAACAGGATCCTGACGCCCAAGACAACGATCTTTGACCGCCCGCGTCTAAAGGCGCTCGTCGACGCGTTCGAATTTCCCGGCATTCTAAAAATTCCCGATGGCTGTTTCTCCAAGGGCGTACACAAGGTGTCGAGCCGCGATGAGCTGAACGATCTCAGCAAATCACTGTTCCGCAAAACGGATCTTCTGATGATTCAGGAATTCATGCCGACGGATTTTGACTGGCGGATCGGGGTGCTGGACGGGGAAGCGCTCTATGCCTGCAAATATTACATGGTGAGCGGCAACTGGAAGATCTACGAATATGAAAAGGACGGCACAATCCAGTCTGGCGACTCGGAGACGATGCCCATCTCAGCTGTGCCTGTTGACGTGGTTGAAACGGCCATTCGCGGTACCCGGTTGATCGGCAACGGCTTTTACGGGGTGGACATCAAGGAAACACCGAAAGGGCCGTGCATCATCGAGATCAACGACAACCCGTCCGTTGATTATGGCATTGAGGATGATGTGCTGGGGGCGGATCTCTATCAGCGCTTGATGGCCGTGCTGGTCAGCCGCATCGGCCGGGGACGCGTTTAAGAAGCCCCAGTGGAGAGGCATCAAGGCATCCATCACACGATCTGATATTTCTCGACGATGGCGCACAGGGCTTCTTCCTGTGCGCTGTTGGGGCGCGGAAAGGGCTGGCGCCCGAGACCGACGCTGTTATCCATCAAATAGAGAAGTTGTTTGACCCAGAGAGCCATGGGCCCCAATGCCAGCAGATCGGCGCGCAGTTCAGACAGCAGGGATTGCCATTTCAGTGCCTCCTTGCTGCTGCCATTGGCAAAGGTAAGGCAGAGATTATTGAGCGTTCGGGGCAGGATATTCCCCAGATCAGACATACATCCTGCTGCCCCATGGGAAAGCGCCTCACAGATGAGGGAATCCGTGCCCACATAATGCACAAAATCCGCATTGTCCGCTGCGATATCCAGATAGGCCCGCATTCGGGCTCCATCGGTGCTATTGTCCTTGATGCCCTTGATGTTGCTGTGGGACGCCAGTTGCCCAACCACCTCTGCCGAAAGAGGCCGCATGGTGATGGCAGGCGCATTGTAAAGATAAATCGGCATCTGCAAGCTGTCGGCAACCTTGCTGTAATGCAGGAACACATCCTCATCCGGGCAATCGGCAAAATAGGGGGCGAGCACGGTTGCACCATCCACTCCGAGTCCGGAGATATCCTTGCCCACCAGAATGGACTGGTAGGTGGAGGGCATCCCGATATTGGCCAAGACCTTGACGCGCCCGTCTGCTTCTTCAACGATTTCGGCGCAAAGGCGCACTTTCTCCGCATGGGTCAGGCAGGTAAAATCCCCTTGCGTGTCCCCCACGAGAATATTGTTGCCGAAGCTGATCTGCCGCCGGACCTGATTTCTCACCGCAGAGTAGTTGATCGTGTCATCGCGATTGAAACAGGTGATAATGGCAACGTAAGCCTCGGCCCTCGCGGGCTGTCCGGTTGTCTCTGGTGCCACATGCGGCATGTCCTGCTTTGCTATGCGAAGGTCTTCCATCTCATTGAGCTTTTCTGATGGGGTTGCGCGTTTGAGCCTGAATATCGAGCAGTACGGCATCATCGCCAAAGCCACCGGCCTTGGAGATGAACCATTTCACATCCACCTTGTCGGACCGGCAGGCCCCGAGCACAACGCCCGGCAGTAGCTCGTCGGCAAGATCAATGGCCTCAATGCCGAGCGCGGAGGCAACGGCAATCGCTGTTTCGCCGCCCGTGCTGAATACGGTTTTGCAATGTTGGCTCTGGCAAAGAGCAAGCGCAGCCTGCCCGACCAGAGCGGCGATGCGAGCGCCTTCTTCTTTGCTCACCCGTGCGGCGACGCTGCTGTTATCCATGCGCAGAAGGATGTCGCCAGATCTGCCCCCGTTCGTCTCAAGCTGTGCGCGGCAGAGACCGGCCACGTCCTGTGGCTTGGCATCGGGAGGGACTATAATGGATTGGTAGTCTCCCAGCTTTTCAGCGGCGTCCGCCTGTCGCAGCGATGGCTTGGCAAGGCTGCCGACGATGGCCAGCAACGGCCCATCCAGAATAGCGCCCTGCCGTTTGGTGGATTTGCTTTTTGGTGTTGCCTCGGAATTCGCCAGCGCTCTGGCAAAGCCCCCTGCTCCCACGGGAAGACAGTCGGCCTGCAATGCAGCTCTGGCCAGCGTTGCCAAATGGGTTTCATTGACCGCATCGGCAATGATCAGCCGGGCTCCGGCTATGATATGCGCCTTGATGGAGGAGACCAGCGCCTCCTCTCCGGCTTCGCAATCGGCAATCGTCAGTCCAGCGGTGACAAGGCGTGACTGTTCGCCGAGCATGCAGGCGATGTTCGAGGTCGAGATCGGGTGGAAAGGGTCTTTGCCAATATCTGTCTCATGCAGAGGCACGCCGGACAAAAAGATGGTTCCCTCGCGGCAGGTGCGTCCGGTTTCGGGCATGGCGGTGCAAATGAGCGCGGCGGCTTTACCGGTTGCCTCAAGGGCAGCCTCGATTTCGGCGCCGGGATTGCCGCGCATGGTGGAATCGATCTTCTTGTAAAAGCGCTCATATCCCTTCTGGCGGCAAATGCCGATCACATGGGCCACCGTGGCCGCTGCCGCATCCGGAGCCAGAAATCGGGTTTCGGAATTGATGGAGACGTTCCCTTCGAGCAGTCCTTCGTCATGCAGGGACGGGAAATGAAGGAGCAACTTGATCTGCTTGCCAAGCCGCGAGAAATGCACCCCGGAATCCCCTGCGCCGGTGAAATCATCTGCGATGATCGCCAGTTTCTGATCCTGTTTCACCCTTTCCCCCCACAATGTTCCAAGCCCGTTCTTGTCTTCTTCAACTCTTCTTCAGGCCTTCTTCAACTACGTTGCCATTCCCCTTTTCCAGCCAAACTCACATGCTCAGCGTGACGTGTTTGATATAGTCGCGCAGGTAGGAATAGCTGATATGGAGGCGCCCATCGGATGTCTCGATGATCGAGGGATAGGAATAATCCCCCCGGAAGGCGCCCTTCTTGTCATGAGCCGACAGAAGGTGAGCGTCTTCTTCGACGACTAGCTCCTCTTTCCAGCTTTTTCCCAGATCGGTCGAGCTGGCAATGATGAGCGGATTGCGCGGCACGCCCCAGATGGCACTGTTTTCGGTTACGTCGCATTCAGCCAGAAAGGCTTCCTTATCCTGCACCCAGGGCGGCACCGCACTTTCGCAATCGCGACCAGCAGCGCTGATATGGTTGTAGATGATAAGCAACCGGCCATCGGACAGCTCGGCAGCCTGAATGGACGAATTGTTGTTGGGCAATGGCGTTGGTTCCGGCGCAGACCATGTCAGGCCGCCATCATCTGAAACAGACCGGAAGATATTGTCCGCCCGGCGGCTGCGATAGAAAGCCACCTTGCAACTGGGCTGGATATTCATATGCACGCAGCCCTCGCTTCTGGGCACGCCTTCAAGGCGCCAACTCATACCGCCATCATCGGAAATCTGCACCAGTGAACGGTCATCTCCAAAGGCGTTTTTCATGCTGGAAAACCAGATCGGCAGCAGAAGCTTGCCATCGGGGTTGACCACTGGCGGATGGCGAATGAAGGTGCCTTCCCGCGCAAACAATGTTTCAATCGGGGCCCAGCTCTGCCCCTCATCATCCGAGCGGCGCAAGCGCACAATGGCGGTTCCCTGATCTGTCTTGAGTTGAGCCGTATAGAGCAGCCAGATCTGTCCGGAAGGATGGCGGAAAAGGGCCGGATTTTGCTCGGAGCGGTTGGCATCATCGCTCATCTTGACCGCATCGCTCCATGTCTTTTCAGTATGATCAAAACGGGACAAGTAGATGGAGATATCGGACGAGCCCTCCATGCTGCCACCGAACCAGGTGCACAGAAGATCGCCACTCTCCAGCTTCAGAAGATTGGATGCATGGTTGCTCAGGCATGGGGTCGGAATGGCTCTGCTTTCAATTATTTTCATGGCGTTACCTGGCTTTGCTTTATGATCGGCGCCACACGCGATGCCCGGCAAGATTCTCGGCATAATAGGTGGCGAATAGACATAAACGGGTAGTACGCACGGGCGAAAGCGGTTGGTCTGCCGCCCGAGTTGTCAGTGTGGTCCAGCGAAATGGGGCCATCGGGATTGCTCAAGAGCCAAGGTCAGGCGTCTTCAGTTTCCAGTTTTTCTTCCATGGCAATCTCGTCCAGACGCAGGCAGGCGACCTGATGTCCATCGCCATAATCCTCCAGTTCCGGTACGGATTGCGCACAGGCATCTGTTGCGTAGGCACAACGCGGGTGGAACCGACAGCCGCTTGGCGGATCAATGGCATTGGAAACATCCCCCTTGAGGATAATCCGTTGGCGTTGGCGTTCGATATCCGGATCAGCTTCCGGCACGGCCGACAGCAGCGCCTTGGTGTAGGGATGCAATGGCCTCTTGAACAAATCCTTCTTTTCGGCAATCTCCATGATCTTGCCCAGATACATCACTGCAATCCTGTCGCTGATATGGCGTACAACGGCCAAATCATGGGCGATGAAGAGATAGGTGAGATTGTATTTCTCCTGAATATCCATCAAGAGGTTGATGATCTGGGCCTGAATGGACACATCAAGCGCGGAAATAGGTTCGTCACAGACGATGAATTCCGGATTGCACGCAAGAGCACGGGCAATGCAGATCCTCTGACGCTGGCCGCCGGAGAATTCATGCGGATAGCGATTGGCGACATTGGGATTGAGCCCGACATCGCGAATAAGCTGGGCAATTCGGCCTTGAATCTCATTGTCAGGGCAGATTTTATGGACCTTCATCGGCTCAGCCAGCGCTTCACCGATGGTCATGCGCGGATTGAGCGTTGAATAGGGATCCTGAAAGACAATCTGGGCCCGCTTGCGCATAGCGCGCAGCTCCTGTTTGGACAGGGAGGCCAGATCAACCCCTTCAAATTCGACGCTTCCGGACGTGGAGCGATAGATCTGCAGGATCGTGAAACCAGTCGTCGATTTGCCGCATCCTGACTCGCCTACGAGCCCCAGGGTCTCGCCCTTGAATATATCGAAACTGACGTCATCGATGGCATGCACGACCGCTTTCTCACTTCCGAAAGCGCCGATCTTGATGGGGAAATATTTGACAAGGTTTTTCACCTTGACCAGTGGCTGCTTGGCTGCACGCGTCATAGCATCCCCCCCTCTTTGGGCTCAGCAGGCTCTTTGGTTACATCCACCCAGCAAGCGATGCGGTGGTGCGGATTGGCGCCAGCGCCGGAAACCGGCTCCAATGGCGGTATCTCCTTGGTGCAACGCTCCTTGCGATAGGCGCAGCGCGCGGCAAAGGGGCAACTTTGCGGCTCCACAAACAGGTTAGGCGGTGCCCCCGCAATGGAAGGAAGCCGACTGCCAGCCTCGGTCTTGATGCTCGGGATCGATTTGAGCAGACCGATGGTGTAGGGGTGACGCGGGCTCTTGTAGATTTCATCCAGAGGCGCTTCTTCCACCACACTGCCGCCATACATGACCATGATGCGATCCACCATGCCAGCCAAGAGGCTAAGGTCATGGGTGATCCAGATGATCGACATGTTGAGCTTTTCACGCAGTTCCTTGACCAGTTCCACGATCTGGGCCTGAATGGTCACGTCAAGGGCCGTGGTCGGCTCGTCGGCAATCACCAGCTCGGGCTCGCCCAGCAACGCCATGGCGATCATCACACGCTGACGCATGCCGCCCGAGAGCTGATGGGGATATTCATGTAAGCGATGCTCGCTGTTGGAAATACCCACCAGATCGAGATATTTGGCTGCCTGCTTCATGGCATCGGCCCGGCTCATCTTCTTGTGATAGATGATGCCTTCGCACAGCTGCGCACCGATCTTCATAAACGGATTGAGCGAGGTCATCGGATCCTGAAAGATCATGCCAACCTTGGAGCCGCGCACCATGTTGATCTCGCTGGCACTGGCTTTGGCCAGATCCTTTCCTTCCAGCAAGACTTCGCCCTGGGTGATCTGGGCCGCTGGTGGCAACAGTCTGATCAGGCTCATCATGGATACGCTCTTGCCGCATCCGGATTCGCCAACCACACCGAGCATTTCCCCCTTGTCGAGCGTGAAGGAAACACCGTTTACCGCGTAAAGATAGCCATTGCGCACCTTGAAGCGCGTATGCAGATTGTTCACTTCCAAAAGTTTGGTCAAAGCGCCCTCCCTTTAGCTGTTCGTTGTGTCTCTATTTCCATTGCCGCGGGTTGAGCGCATCGTTGAGGCCGTCGCCAAGGAAACTGAAGGCGATGGTGACCAACGCAAGCACTGCGGCAGGCGCTGCGAGAATGTGCGGATAGAGCTGCCAGACGCGCAATCCATCCGAGATCATGTTGCCCCAGCTGGGGATTGGAGGACGCACGCCAACACCCAGGAAGGAGAAGGACGATTCAAACACCATGGCCTCCCCAAGGGCGGCACTGATATAGACGATGATCGGACCGATAGAATTTGGAATGACATATTTCCAGACGATCTTTGGCGTCGGCACCCCGATGGCCTCGGCGGCGAGCACATAGTTCTTGTTGCGCACCGACATGATCTGGCCGCGAATGATGCGGGCCGCCTTTGGCCATTTGATGAGGGCCAGAGAGCCGAACACCAGCACGAAGTCCACCAGAATGGTATTGCGATAGAAAGAGTTGCCCGTGAGCAGGAATTGCTCATCCATCCAGTTGACCAGCCGTGGCTTCATCGAAACGTTGATGACGATGACCAGCAGCAGAGAGGGCACCGACATAGTGATGTCGATAAGCCAGACGATGAAAGCATCCACCTTGCCGCCAAAATAGCCACCCAGCGAGCCCATGAAAATACCGATGATCAGGCTGAGAAAGGTGGTTGAGAAGGCCACGATAACGGCAGTTCTTGCGCCATAGATCACACGGCTCATGATGTCGCGCCCCAGATCGTCGGTGCCAAACCAATGAGCCCAGCTTGGCGCCTGATTGCGGGCCTGCAGATCCTGCGACAGGAAGTCGTAAGGCGTAATATAGGGGCCGAAAATGGCGATGAAGAACAGGAACACCACCAGCAGCATGCCGATCACGGCGAGCTTGTTGGCTATCAGCCGGTCAAAGGCATCCTTGGCCAGACTGAACTGCTTCTCTTCCTGTTGCAGCTCAAGCGTATTGTCCGTCATTATTCGTCTCCTGTCTTTTTGGCTGCCGCGCGGGGGTCAAGCAGCGGATAGGAAATATCAACCAGCAGGTTGGAGGCCATGACCACCGTCGAGAAGATCAACACGATCGCGAGAATGACCGGATAGTCCGAGGTTTTGATTGCGGTTTCGGTGAGGCGCCCAAGGCCGGGCAGCCCGAAAACCTTTTCGATGAGAATAGAGTTGTTGAGCGTGGCAATCACCAGAAGGCCGATCTGACTGACAACAGGCGTCAGCACGGGGCGCATGATATGCTTGACCACGACCTGATAATTCGGAATGCCCTTGGCGCGGGCTGTGCGGACATAGTCTTCACTGAGCACCTCAAGCACACCGGCGCGCGCCTGTCGAATGATCAGCGCCATGGGGTTGAGCCCCAGAACCAGAAGGGGGACAATCACCTTGAAACTGAGCAGGCCACTCCAGCCATAGGGCACGTCCATATCCATAACCAGCACGAGAAAGACGATGATCAGCGGACCGGCAACGAAAACCGGAATGCCCCAAACGATGAGGGCAAAGCCCACGATCAGGTTATCAAGAAGCTTGTTCTGATTGAGCGCGGCGATCACGCCCAGAATGATGCCAACGATGGAGAGCAGGAAAATCGCGGTGAGTCCGATTTTGAGGGTCACCGGAAGCGCTGCACTGATCATCGAGTTGACCGAGCGACCGGAAACCAGCGAGTTGCCAAAGTTGCCGTTCGCGATATTGCCCAGATAGTCCATGAACTGAACCAGAAACGGCCGGTTCAGGCCAGCGGCATCCCTTATGGCTTCAACTCTGTCCGGATCATACGCCACATCCCCCGGAGCCTGCAGGAAGATAAGCTTGATCGGGTCGCCTGCTCCGAAGAACACGAGAGCGTAGATTAACAGAAGAAGAATAAAAACCGAGGGAATCCACTTCAGAAGTCGGAATAAGATGTAGCGTCCCATATCAAGTCATCCTTGCGAATTCGGGAAAAAAAGGACGGGAAGTGAGACCACCACGACCCGTCCAGGTTCGCCGTCCTTACGGACGTTTTGCTTCGTCGATGGTTACATTCCAAGGCTCGATGACCTGCCAGTCATCGTTCTTGTCGAAATTCATGACCCATGGCATGGCCCATTTCGACATCACGTCGTAGTAGTAAGGAATGTAGGTCCAGTCTTCACGGAAGAGACGCTGTGCTTCCTGTGCAAGTTTGATGCGGTCCGGGTCTTTCACACCCTTGACGGATGCTTCTTCGAGTAGGGCATCAATCTTGTCGTTTTTGTAACTACCCAGCTTGTTGCGGGCGTTACCGGACTTCGAATAGATCGAGCCCATCAGGTAGGAAACCGCATCAGGAACCCGCGTGCCGACATCGTCACGGAAGATCTGAACGCTCTTCTGGTCAGGGCCGGAATAGGTTTCGATGGCAGGTTTCATTTCAATGCCCTGAATGCCAAGTGTTTTGCGCCATTGTTCAGCGATATACTGGGCAGCGGCTTCATGGGTCGGGGTAGAAATACCGACAAACATGATTTTTGGCAGGCGGTTGGCATCTTTGTATTTTGAGGCAGCAAGGGCAGCCTTGGCAGCTTCGGGATCATATGGATATTTCTTGAAGTCCGGATCCACACCGGGAACCTTGTTAAGGATCTGGGATGCAGCGGTGAAGGGGCCATCGGGGAAAGCTGCAAGAGCGAGTTCATCAGGATTGATGGACATGATCAGAGCTTTTCGGACGTTAATATCGTCCATTGGTGGCTTTTTGATATTGATCCAGAACTGCTGGCCTTTGGCAAGCGCAGGGCCACCAAGGAAGTCAGGTCCAAGGTCCTGAATGATCGTCGGCGTGATGAGCTCGGTATGAGCATCCATGGTACCGCGTTTGAGCATCAGGGTTGCTGTGCTGGCATCAGCCACAGTGGTCAGGACGATTTTTTCAAGCTTTGGTTTCGGACCAAAAAAGTTCGGGTTCGGTACGAGTGTCAGAACACCCTGGTCAAGGTCCATGGTTTCCGGCATGAAAGGACCGGAGACAACGACGCCATTCTGAGGCATCCACCAATCGGACTTTTCATTGCCATTCTCGTCTTCAGCCTGAGAAATCTTCACCGGTGCGATCAGCGCCGTTGCGATTTTCTGGTCAAAGATCGGGTCGGCGCTTGCGAGCTTGACGCTCACCGTTGCGTCATCGGTGACGGACAATCCCGTCATGTCTTTTGCTTTGCCGACGACCACGTCGTTGAAGCCTTCAACGCCACCAAGGAACAGGTTAACGCGGGCGTGCTTGGTTGCCGGACGGGCGGACAGATTCCATGTGCCGACCACATCTTCGGCCGTGATCTTGGAGCCGTCAGACCAGACTGCATCGGGATTGACATGCAGGGTCCAATTGACATAGCTGTCATCGGACTCAACACTTGAAAGAACGTAAGGGGTCAGCTTGCCGTCCTTGTCGAAATACATTGGGGCAGCCCAGCTAAGAGATTGCCAGCGTGCCGCGTGTCCTCCTCCCTGAAGGGGCGACCAGTTCTGCTGTAAAACGGGGTGGGCAATATTGAGCACCTGACCATCTTCGGCCGATGCCTGGCCGCTTTGCAGCGGTGTCAGCCCGAGCACTGTAAGCCCGAGCAAAAGGACTTTGAAAAGATCCTTTTTCATGTAGTTGTCTCCTCTCATTTCAACTTCGTAAAAGCAATGACGTTCTTGGTGCGCCTTAACGAAATTTTTGCAATTCGCGTGCCACTCGCCTAACCGATTGAAAATAAATTTCTTTTTTCTGAAAGTAAGAAGATAGCCTAATGCGCAGCTGTGGTGGTTTGCACTAATTGTTGATGCATATCGCATCAGCAGTTCGTTGCAATTTCGCCCCTCCCCCCGCATACTTGCTTGCGACCAGAGGGGGAGATCAGGTCATGGTTATTGCGTTTATCGCGCCTTTTGAGCAGATCCGCATCAAGGCGCAGAGCATCATCGATACATCCAATTACCCGGCCAAGGCCTATCTGGGCGATTTGCATCAGGGCGTGAAAGCAGCCAAGCGCGCGCTTGATGACGGAGCCAAGATCATCATCAGCCGCGGGGGCACCGCGCGCCTCATTCGCCGTTCGCTTGATGTCGAGGTGATCGAGGTGGAGGCCTCGGTGCAGCGCACGCTTGCCTTTGTCTATAAGGAAACAACAGAGACGAGCCGGGTGGGAATTGTTGGCTTTGCCCCCCTCATCAATCTTGTTTCCCCCATTTGCACCATTCTATCGCGCAATTATCGCTCGTTCGAATTGCGCGAGAAGGAGAGCTTTCAGGAGCGGATGGATACGCTGGTGCATTGGAATCCGGATGTGGTGATCGGCGACGCCGTTGCCTTCCAGTGGGCCAAATCCAAGGGGCTCAACGCCTATCTGATCGAATCCAGCATGGAAACCATCGTCGATGCCTTTGAGCGCGCCATGCTCGTCTATAAAAATCTGAACCGCTATTTTCTGGCTGAGAAGAAGCTCGAGGCCGTGCTCGACTGCACGCGGGATGGCGCTGTTCTTGTCAATAGTGAAGGCCAGATCGACGAGATCAACAGACAGGGCTGCACGATATTGGGACAGGAGCGCGATGATCTGCTTGGATCCAATATTGCCGGTTTCTTCAATACGCCCGAACTCAGCAAGGCCTTCCGCAAGAAAGCCCATGCCCGAAACATGATCGTAACCTGTCATGACGACAAGCTGGCTTTGGACCATATCCCCGTCTCATCGGAGAAGCTTTCCGACAATGCCTCGGTCATTCTCTTCCAGCCGGTGCAGAAAATTCAGGATGCAGGCAACCTGATCCGCAAGAAACTGAGCGAAAGCGGCTTTTACGCCAAATATACCTTCGAGCATATCATCTATCATTGTCAGGAGATGAAGCGTTTGGTGGAGATGGCCCAGCTTTATAGCCGCACAGCCAGCAACATCATGATTGTGGGTGAAACGGGGACCGGCAAGGAGCTGTTTGCCCAGTCGATCCATAATGCGGGGGCGCTTTCAAACGGCCCCTTTGTTGCCGTAAACTGCGCCGCCTTGCCCGGCAACCTGCTGGAAAGCGAGTTGTTCGGTTATGCGCCGGGGGCCTTCACCGGAGCGTCCCGTGCCGGCAAAATCGGCCTGTTCGAGCTGGCCCATGAAGGCACATTGTTCCTTGATGAATTGACCGAAATGGATGTCTTTCTGCAGGCCAAGCTGTTGCGCGCTTTGCAAACGGGCGAAATCATGCGAATCGGCGACAATAAGGTCATCCCGATCAAGGTGCGCATCATTGCCGCAACCAACAAGAACCCGCTTGAAGCCATCAAGGCGGGGCGGTTGCGGGCCGATTTGTTCTATCGCCTCAATGTGCTGGATCTTAAAATTCCCCCTCTACGCGACCGGAAGGGAGATCCGGAGCTGCTCTTCACCCGTTTTCTGGAAAAGGCCTGCCATTTGCAATCTATTCCGGTGCCGCCGCTGTCTGGCAAATTGCTAAAGGAATTGCGACACCATAGCTGGCCGGGCAATGTACGCGAGCTTGAGAATTGCGCCGAGAAGTTTGCCACGCTGCAAAGCCTGCATGATTTCGACACGCCGCTCCTCTCTTCGGAAACCCATCATATGGGGCGGATATCGAGCGATGGCACGGCATCCGAAAGTCTGTTGGAGGGCTCGACCCTTGACGAGATGATTGCCGCGAAGGTGAACCAGATTTTCAAGCAGGAGAATTGCAATATCAGCAAGACGGCGCAGCGTCTCTCGATAGACCGCAACACCGTCAAGCGCTGGCTTGGCAAGGACAGCAAACCACAAGGCATCGTGCCCCATTAGGCATGGGGCCGCTCGCCCATTTGCTATTTTGTGGCCCGACTCGTCTTGCCTAATAGGCCTTTCCGCGGGCAGACACCGGCCAGAGGCATTCGACCACCCCTTTGCGCACGCCCACATAATAGTCATGAATATTGCAGGTCGGATCGCAGTGACCCGGCACAAGGCGCAGCTTTTCGTTGATTTTTAGAACACCGTCAGGGTCGGCGATGGTTCCATGTTCATCAGAGCATTCCAGATAGGTCACATCATCCCGCCCATAAACGACCGGTAGGCCGCTATCGACAGACTGTACCTTAAGGCCCGCGTCCACGATGGCACGGTCTGCCTTCACATGGCTCATCACGGATGTCAGCAGGAACAGGGCATTCTCCCATTCGTCCTCATCGATGCGCTTGCCATCTTCATCAAGAATGCGCCCGTAGTCCGCATCCATGAAGGCATAGGAGCCGCATTGCAATTCGTTGTAGACACCGGAAGTGGATTCGAAATAGTAGGAGCCAGTTCCGCCGCCACCGACAATATCACAGCCCAGCCCTTCTTCGTCCAGCAGCGCCAGACAGTCCTTGACCAGAAGAACGGCAGCATCGATCTTGGCCTTGCGGTCGGCATAAGCAGGCAGATGCTGCATGGATCCCTGATAGGCTTGCAGACCGGAGAATTTAAGTCCATAAGCCTTGTTAATGGCCTTGGCCAAGATCAGGACTTCCTGAGGAGTTGAGACACCGCAGCGCCCTGCCCCGCAATCGACCTCGACCAGACATTCGATTTCTGTTTCATGGGCGCGGGCGGCTTCGGAAAGCTCGTCAATATTTTCCAGAGCATCAACACACACAATCGTGCGCGCCCCCAGTTTGGGCAAGCTGGCAAGGCGGTCTATCTTGTGTGGATCGCGCACCTGATTGGAGATGAGAACATCGGAAATACCGCCACGGGCAAAGACTTCCGCCTCGGAAACCTTCTGGCAACAGACGCCACAAGCGCCGCCCATTTCCATTTGCAGCAATGCAATATCGACTGATTTATGCATCTTGCCATGCAAGCGGTGGCGCATGCCATGGGCCTTGATATAGGCCCCCATCTTGGCAATATTCCGTTCCAATGCATCAAGATCAAGAACAAGACACGGGGTTTGAATATCGGCTTCCTTCATGCCTGGTCGGGCTGGAATATCAAATCCGACCTCTAGATGCTCGATCTCGAGATGCTCAATATTTTCGACGGGTGTCACCACACTGTTCCTTCTGGCTGGCTGCCTTGCTTATTAATATGATAAATAACAGACCTCAGGTGACAAGCCGGTGTCAACAGGGCTAGTACGGATATCGCCTTGCCGTCGGCGGTCTTGCTTGTAGCAGGGAAAAAAAGAAGGGCCGGCAGTTTGCCGACCCAGTTTGCTTTCCAATTTTATCGTGTTGATAAATTTGTCTGTTTTGCCGTCAAAGAGACAAAAGGGCTGCCATGATCCCGCGCAGTTCGGCCAGCCCCTTCAAGCGGCCAATGGCAGGATAGCCCGGCTGGGCCTTGCGCTTCTGGTCGTCGAGAATATCGAGACCATGGTCAGGCCGCATGGGGATCGACCAGTCATCTCGGCCTTCCACCTTGCGCCTTGCCTCTTCATCCAGCGCCGCTTGCATGAGGGCAACCATGTTCACATGTCCGCCCAGATGTTCCGATTCATAAAAGGAGCCCTTGATCGCGTCACTTTCCAGAGCCACGTTGCGCAAATGCAGGAAATGAACCCGATCACCAAGGCGTTTCATCATGCCGGGCAGATCATTATCCGGGCGCGCCCCCAGTGAGCCGGAGCAAAGCGTGATGCCATTGGCAGGAATATCGACCGCATCCATCATATATTTGTAGTCCGCCTCAGTGGACATGATGCGTGGCAGGCCCAGAAGTCCGAACGGAGGATCATCCGGGTGGCAGCAAAGGCGCATGCCAAGGGTTTGGGCCACTGGAGCCACTTCTTCCAGAAAGGCAACAAAATGGCTGCGTAGTTGCTCCTGGGAGATATTGTCATACTGGGCAAGGTTGGCCCGCACATTTGCCATGGAAGGTGCCTCGGCATCTCCGGGTAGGCCATAAATGATTGATCCGACCAACAGCTCGCGCCCGGCATCATCAAGGCGCTCGAAGCGACCTTTGGCTTCTTCGATCACATCGTCGGGGAAATCTTCGTGCGCTCCGGCCCGTTCCAGAATGAACAGATCAAAGGCTGCGAAGTCGATCAGATCGAACCGCATGCAGGTGGCGCCGCTCGGCAGACGATAGGTCAGATCCGTTCGCGTCCAATCCAGCACCGGCATGAAATTATAGCAAATGATCTTGATCCCGGCGTCGGCCAGATGCTGCATGCTTTGCTTGTAATTCTCGATATGGGTGCGCCAGTTGCCCATCTGCTGCTTGATGTCTTCAGAAACAGGCAGGCTTTCGACAACTTCCCATGCCAGACCGGAAGGTGTGCCATCCTTCTTGCAAGCGATGAGCTGTTGGCGCGCTGCAATTTCTTCGGGGCTCCAGATATCGCCGGTTGGAATGTGATGCAGGGCGCTGACGACCCCTTCCACACCGGCCTGAAGCATGTCCTCAATCCCAACTCGATCCTGAGGACCGAACCACCGCCACGTCTGACGCATTTGCCGTCTCCCGTATGTTGTTCTTGGCGCCCGACTGCCCGAATTCGCAAGGACAAGGGGTGCATGACCGGTTCCTCCGGTGCAATTTATCCGGCCGCAATGCGCATATGGTCCAATGCCTCTGCGCTCTGTTGCCGCGTTATATCAATCTTTATCACAGCCAAAGCCGGTTGACAAGTATGGTGGTATGCCGGTATGGTGGTTAGCAATTGGAGGATAGCTTATGTCGCTGCTTGATGGGTTGGAGCAACAGGAAATTGATTTGCGTTTGCCGGTGGCACCGCAGATTCACGGGATTTTGCGCCAACAAATCATCCGCAACCAACTGACGCCGGGAAGCCGAATGTCAGAGGCCGAATGGGCCACTGCCTTTGCTGTTTCGCGCCAGCCAGTAAGGGAGGCCTTTATCAAGCTGGCCAATGACGGTCTGCTCGATATCCTGCCCAACCGGGGCAGCTTTGTGAAAAAGATCTCCCCCAACGCCGTCATGGATGCCCGCTTTGTGCGCGAGGCAATCGAAGCAGACATTGTGCGTCTCGTGGCGGAAACCCATGACGCGGCAGTAGACCGCGAGCTGGCAAACCAGATCGAACATCAAAAACGGGCCGTGGAGACGGATGATCCGGATGCCTTCATCGCGCTGGATGAATTGTTCCATCAGACCTTGGCCGAGGTGGCCCACAAAATGGGCGCTTGGGCCGTTGTTCAAAGCCAGAAGGCGCAGATGGACCGTGTCCGCTATCTCTCGTTGGTTGAGCATAATACCGCGAAATTGCTGGAACAGCACAATGCCATCGTTGCGGCGATTGCTGTCCACGACGCTACAGCGGCAGAGGCCGCCATGCGGTCCCACTTGCGGCGCATCCTGAAGGATCTGCCGCAGATCGCTCAAGAAAAACCTGAACTATTTGAACCCGGGGACGGTTGATCCCCATCGACAATGACTGGGAGGAACAAATGTCATTTTCGGCTATTAGCAAAACCATTCTGGCTGGCGCGGTTGCCAGCCTTCTCGGCTCCGCCGCCATGGCGGCCGACTATACCCTGAGCATCAACACTGCTCTGGCCACATCCGATCCGCTTTACAAGGGGCTTGAATCTTTTCAGGCCAGTGTTCTGGACGCATCCGATGGCCGCATCGAAGTCAAACTGTTCCCCAATTCCCAGCTCGGCCCTGATGAAGACGTGCTGGAACAGGCCCGCGCCGGTGCGCCGGTGGCCGTGATTGTCGACGGCGGTCGTCTCGCCGTTTTCCAGAAAGAGCTGGGGGTGCTTGGCGCTCCTTTCCTGGCGTCTGGCTATGAAGGCATCCGCAAGGTTGTCACCTCTGATCTGTTTGAAGAATGGGTCAAGAAACTGCATGACGCTTCCGGTCATCAGATCCTTTCTTTCAACTGGTGGCAGGGCGAGCGCCATCTGCTGACCAACAAGGAAATCAACGTTCCCGCAGACCTCAACGGCATCCGCATGCGGACGCCGGGCGCCCCTGTCTGGACCGGCACCATTGCCGCCATGGGCGCAACGCCAACCCCGATGCCATGGGGTGAAGTCTATTCGGCTCTGTCGTCCAACGTGATTGATGCCGCCGAAGCCCAGTTGCCAGCCATTGTTGGCGCAAAGCTGGATGAGGTCATCAAGTATGTCACTAAGACCGGTCATATCAACCTGATCACCGGCATGGTCACTTCTGCCATGTGGTTCGACAGCCTGCCTGCAGATCTTCAGACCGTTCTTCGCGAAGAAGCCCTCAAAGCAGGTGACATTGCCTCTTATGGCACGCTCAAATCCTTCGAAGGCATCGAAAAAGAGCTGAAGGAAAAAGGCGTCGAAGTGCGCGAAGTCGATGTCACGCCTTTCAAGGAAGCCACCGCCAAGGTCTATGACGATCTGGGCTATGGCGACCTGCGCGACAAACTGCGCGCCATGGCCGCCGAATAATCAATAGCATGCATCAGGACTGTCGCAAGCCCCCTTGCGGCAGTTCGCCCAACGCGGCCCAATCTCAAGCGCACACTTTCACCTGCGAGATGGTCACCAAGGCTTGCGCACTTCAACGATAAACCGCATCATTCTTTCGTCCCCCGTCTTGAAGGAATGAACAAAAAGCGAGGCTGTCATGCCGGGGTTTCTTGGAAAAATCGAATTTTTTGTTGGCGCGGTGCTGCTGGCCGTGATCACATTTCTGGTCTTTATCGCGGCAGTGATGCGCTTCTTTGGCCATCCGCTGATCTGGTCGGTGGATCTGGCTCAGCTGCTGTTCATCTGGCTGTGCTTTGTTGGGGCAACCCGGGCCATGCGCGAGCGCGTGCATCTGGGCGTAGACTTTCTGGTCCGCCTGTTTCCCTTCGCAGCGCGCCGCCTGATTGAAACAGCGCTGGCTTTCCTTTTCATCGCCTTTCTTCTGGTGCTGGCCTATGAAGGCTACAAGCTGACGATGCTCAACTGGCAACGCGTATTCGGCGATTCCGGTCTCTCCTATGCGTGGGTCACCATTTCGGTGCCAGCTGGTTCGATCCTGCTCACCATCTCCATTCTTTCAAACACGGTCCTTTCGTGGCGTTCGGGAGAAGAAACAAAACGGCTTGTCTTCACCCGTCCCAAGAGCACCGACGAGCTGGCCAACCAACAAGATGCTGTGGAGGGCTAACCATGGGACTGATCGCACTTATCTTTGCAATTCTCATGATTCTGGGCGCTCCGGTGGCCTTTGCCATCGGGATCTCGGGCTTCGTCTTCTTCCTCACTTCAGACATCATGCCGGTCTCCATCGGCGTGCAAAAGATTGCCACGGTGTCTCAGAGCTTTCCGCTTCTGGCCGTTCCCTTCTTCGTGCTGGCCGGACACCTGATGAATGAAAGCGACATTACCGATCGCCTGTTCCGCTTCTCCAAGGCAACGCTCGGCTGGATGTCCGGAGGCTTGGCTCTTGTGTCCATCTTCCTGTCGACACTGATGGGGGGCGTTTCCGGCTCGGCTGTGGCAGATGCAGCCATGGAAGCGCGGGTGCTTGGACCGCAGATGCTGGCCAATCGCTATTCCAAGGGCTACACGGCGTCAGTCATCGCGCTTTCCTCTCTGATCACGGCAACCATCCCGCCCTCCATTGGGCTCATTCTCTATGGCTATGTGGGGCAGGTTTCCATTGGCCGGTTGTTTCTGGCCGGGGTGGTTCCGGGCCTTTTGATGATGCTGTTCCTGATGGTTGCCGCTTTCGTCATCGCCAAGCGGCGCAATTATGTGATTGAAGCGGCCGAGAAGCCGACCCTTGGCGAAGTGGGCCGGGCGGCATGGGACGCCAAATGGGCTCTACTGTTCCCTGTGTTGCTGATCATCTCCATCCGCGGCGGAATCTTCACCCCATCGGAAGTGGGTGCTTTCGCCGTGGTCTATGCCATTCTGATCGGCAGCTTTGCCCATCGGGTGATGACATTCGATTCCATCAAGCGCGCTTTCGGCCATGCGCTTTCCGATATCGGCATGATCATGCTGATCATCCTGATGAGTGGCATGATCGGTTTTGCCATCATCTTTATGCAGGTGCCCCAGAGCGTGGCGGGCTTCCTGCTCAATTCTCTCAGTGAGCCGCATTTGATCGTCGGGGTTATCCTGATCTTTCTTCTGATCTCGGGGCTATTCTTCGAGAGCACCATTCTGGTGTTGCTGCTCACGCCGATCTTTGTGCCGGTCATCAAGAGCGCCGGGGTAGACCCTGTGCATTTCGGCATCCTAATGATGACGATCGTGACCTTCGGTTCCATGACGCCGCCGGTCGGAGTGGCCATGTTCACCGTCTGTAGCCTTCTGGACACGCCAATCGAGGAGTATGTGAAAGAAAGTCTGCCTTTCATGCTGGCCATCCTGTGCCTTGTTCTGTTACTCCTGTTTGTACCAGAGCTGGTGCTCTTCTTGCCCAACTGGGCATTTGGTTAGCGGATATTGCCTTTTTCCGCTCCTGCAAAGAGAAGCCAGAGAGCCGCCGCGCCATTGCCCGCGGCTCTCGCCTCTTTGCCCGTATAATTCCACTTATGCTGACCCGTGTCATTCTACTCCGGGCCACTCAACGCAAGAGTTTTTGATATGACTTCCGACATTTTCGACGCAGCAAAAGAAACCGTAAGGCGCCCCGCCTATGATCGCGATGCCCTCAAGGTACGCATGTGCCATATTGGCTTTGGCGCGTTTCACCGGGCCCATCAGGCCGTCTATACCGATCAATTGATCGGCGCAGGCGGAACGGATTGGGCCTATCGCGAAATCGAACTTATGGGACCGACAGACCTGCTTGATGGTCTGGCCGAGCGCGGCTATCTCTACACCGTGGTTGAAAATGGCGCCGAAGAGCAGGACGCCCGCATCGTCGGCTCCGTGATTGACCATCGCCACATGGCGCAGGTGGGGCCGGAAAGCATTGTTGACGCGATTTCCGAGGACGGCATCGAACTGGTTTCCATCACCGTAACGGAAAAAGGCTACACGTTGACGGCCAATGGCGGGCTGGATTTTGACAATCCGATGGTGAAGGCCGATCTGGAAAGCCCCCATGCACCCAAGACGGTGGTCGGCACGCTGGTTGCCGGTCTTGCCAAGCGTCGCGAGGCGGGCAAGCCGCCTTTCACCATTCTCTCATGCGACAACCTACCTTCCAACGGTCATATGACCAAACGCGCCGTGCTGGACTTTGCCCGCGCGGTGGATGCAGATCTGGCAGCATGGATCGAAACCGAAGCGCGCTTCCCCTCCACCATGGTCGACCGCATCGTGCCGGCCATGACCGAAGAAAGCCATCAGATCCTGGCCGATTACATCGGCTATACTGATCCGGCCGGTTTCCTGTGCGAGCCCTTCCGTCAGTGGGTGATCGAGGATGACTTCGTCTCGGGGCGTCCAGACTGGGATCAGGCCGGAGCCACCTTCACCCGCAATGTGTTGCCTTATGAAAATATGAAACTGCGGATGCTGAACGGCTCCCACTCTTTCCTTGCCTATCTTGGCTATCTGGGCGGGTATGAGACCATCGCCGATACCATGGGCGATGAAGCCTACAAGGCGGCGGCCCATGCCTTGATGATCAAGGAGCAGGCCCCGACGCTGGAAGCGCCGCAAGGGGTCGACCTTGGTGCCTATGCCGATGCCTTGATCGGGCGCTATTGCAATCCGAATATTCGTCACCGCACATGGCAAATCGCCATGGATGGCAGCCAGAAGCTCCCCCAACGCGCGCTGGAATCCATTGCCCATCACCTCAAGGCTGGCACGCCCTACCCTCGGCTTGCCCTACTGGTGGCTGGCTGGATGATCTATGTGAGCGGGGTGGATCTGGAAGGACAGCCGATTGATGTGCGCGATCCGCTCTCCGAAAAGCTCAAAGAGCTGGCACAAGGGGACAGCATAGAAATCATCGTTTCCAACCTCATGCAGCAATCAGGCGTCTTCCCTGCAGAGCTGGCGCTGAGCGCCGCGCTCAAGATTTCACTGGAAGAGGCCTATAGAGCTATCAAGGAGAAAGGCATCAAAGACGCGGTTTCTGCGCTCGCCTGACCGCTGGCCAGAATGACTGACTGAAGGCGATCAACATCACTCCATACAATAATGGCCCGTTGCTTTGACGGGCCATTTTCTTTGCAGAGAGCAGAGACCTCTCCAACAGAAGACAAGTCAGAGCTGAAGAACACCTGCAAGCTGATCCGTCATTTCATGCCCCTCACCGGTCCAGCGGAAAAAAAGTGGCTTCGCATTAGGGGCCGTGGGAACATCATTGCCAATGCTTGCCAGAACCATTGCTGCGCGGATGACCCCAGCATGGCACACGAAGACCGGCAAGCTGTCTTCAGCCTTGGCACAGCATTCCGAAATCGCCTTGAGCACGCGCGCGAGCAGCTCATCCCATGTATCGCCCCCCTTGGGCTCGGCATGGCGCGAGGGCAGGTCGCTTACCAGTTTGCCCTCAAACTCACCCCAATCTCTCTCGCGCAGATCCTCATGGATCTCGAAAGTGCGATCCGGAAAGGCCAGCTGGCAGGTATCCTTTGCTCTAGTCTTGGGGCTGACAAACAGGCTGGTTTCTTGCAGCCAGTGGAGGCTGGAAAGCTTGCTGGCCTGTTCCCGGCCAAGATCAGACAGGGGCACATCGGTCGCACCGGCGACGATGGCATCCCGGTTGGCCGTCGTCTGGCCATGGCGGATCATGCAGAAGGTACGTTGGGGCAAAGAGGGGAGTGTCATGGGAAATCGCTTTCGGTTGGCTCTTGGTTGCCGGGCGATAAGGACGGAAAGAGGTACGGCAACCCTTATTGTCTTTTCACTTTTTTTGCGGTGACGGGCTCTGATTTAACGCCCGTTGCAAGGCTTGTCCAGCCTGAGCCAGGTGCGGGAAACCCTTTTCAGGCTGGCATATTATCGCAGCCCAAAGGGCCACTCGGGGCCGTCAGATCAGGCGCTGCCACCACAGGCCCGGTTGACCAGATCAATCTGGAAGCGCACGACGTCATGTACCTCGTAGTTCGTGAAGGCGATGTCTTTCATGAAGCCAAAACCGAAAGCGAGAGCCAGGATGGACAGTGCAAGCTTTTCGATATCGGCGTCTTGGTGAAGCTCGCCTTCTTCCTGGGCGGCTTTGAGCAACTCGCTATATTTAACCTTACTATTATTCATGATCTGCATGAGAACAGCATGCATGGTCTCACTCATACGCGAAGCTTCCAGCAAGTCCTTGTAAAGCTGAGCAAAGGTTTCCTTGACTTCTTTCTGGGCGCAGCCGCCAAGATTGGCGATCAGCGTTTCGAGCGGTGACGTAGTTTTGATTTGACTAAGAAACTCGATCTTCATACGTTGCCACAGGCACAGCAGCGCTTCTGCACGCAATGCATCGGCAGAGTCAAAATGGTGATGAATTTGGCCGGGCGAAGAAGCTGTGGCTTTCGCGACATTCCTCACGGTTGCAGCAGCCAGCCCCTGATGCTGAATAACATCAATGGCCGCTTCGATAATCTCGGAGCGCCTTTGCTCTTTAGGTAGATATGACATTTTATTTTCCAAAGCGACACGTGCCTGATCCTGTCACATTTGAGAATCAAGGCATTTGTTAAATAAATCGCCTTAAAAATAAAATCAAACTGGACATCAGTGCAATTTGGACATATGTACAAGTGCTAAACTGTCCACCTCTTATGACCACTTTACGTGTGTCACCAACAGTCTTTTGTCTTGCAGGAGCATTTCTTGCAAGATGATGATCTCTTTTTTGAAAGTAGTGGAAGGCAATATGACCCATTCTTCCAGAAAACATATTCTAACCGTTGCGATGGGCCTTGCGATTGGTCTCGCCTTTGCACCAACCTCCAGCTCGGCTCAGGGCGCGGGACGCCCGCCTGCGATGGTCACCACCATGCAGATCAAGCCCGAGACGGTAACCATCAGCGAAGAATTGCCCGGGCGCGTCTCGGCCTTTCGCACGGCGGCTATTCGCCCGCAGGTTGGTGGCATTCTCGAAGAGCGCCTGTTTGAACAGGGGGCCGACGTCAAGGAAAACCAACCTCTTTTCAAGATCGCTTCGGAAACCTATGAAGCGCAGGTCGACAATGCCCGCGCCGCATTGACCAGCGCTGAAGCGTCTCTCGATTTGGCCAATATCCAGCTGGATCGTGCCAGACAGCTGTTCGAGAAAAAATCTGCCAGTCAGCAGACCTATGATAGCGCACAGGCCGAAGCCAAAAGCGCCGAGGCGAGCGTAGCAGCTGCCAAGGCCACCTTGAAAGCCCAGCAGATCAACCTTGATCACACCACGGTTCGCTCCCCTATCAATGGCCGCATCGGAGCGGCTCTGGTGAGCGAAGGCGCTCTTGTCTCGGCCAACCAGTCTCAGGCACTGGCGACGGTGCAGCAGGTTGACAAGGTGTATGTCGACTTGCGCAGGTCGGCCCTTGATCTGCTCAAGATGCAGAAGATGGCCAATCTGGCGCCGGATTCCTCCTCCATCGAAATTCTGGGTGTCGACGGCACGGCCTATGAGCAAAAAGGCCAGCCAATCTTTACCGACGTCACGGTGGATGAAGCCACTGGCGATGTGACCATGCGCGTGCTGGTGGAAAATCCCAATCAGGATCTGCTGCCCGGCATGTTCGTTCGTGCTCTGGTACCCCGTCAGATCGTAGAGAATGCCTTGCTGCTTCCTCAGCAGGCCATTATTCGCGGAGTGACAGGAGATGCGCGCGTCGTTGTGGTTGACGACGAAGGCAAGGCGCATTTCAAGAATGTGGTTCTGGGCGAGCTGGTCAAGAGAAGCTACATCGTCACCGAAGGTCTTGAACCGAATGAGACTGTCATCATTCGCGGCCAGACACGGGTTACTCAGGACGGCGCACAAGTGAATGCGACCCCCGCAGAACAGCCCAAACAGTAACGGGAATTTCTGATGCCTAGTTTTTTCATCGATAGACCCGTCTTTGCATGGGTCATAGCGATATTTATCGTGCTTGGCGGGCTGTTGACCCTGTCATTGCTGCCGGTCACGCGTTATCCGGATATTGCGCCTCCCAGCGTATCCATTCGTGCGACCTATCCCGGCGCGTCTCCCGAAGTGGTCAACGACAGTGTCGTCAGCATCATCGAGCCCGAATTGTCCGGTGTAAAGCATCTGCTTTATTTTGAATCTACCGCCAACTCTTCGGGCATGGCAACCATTACCGCAACCTTTGAATCCGGCACTGATCCCGAGTTGGCGCAGGTCGATGTTCAGAACAAGATCAAGTCGATCGAGCCTCGCCTGCCCGAAGCGGTGCAGCGAACCGGTCTGACCATTGAATCCTCCTCTTCAGGCTTCCTGATGGTCGTTGCGTTGACCTCTCCTGACGGCACCCTGACCGCCCTCGATCTGGGCGACTATATGGAGCGAAATCTCGTTCAGCCCCTAAACCGTGTGGCTGGCGTCGGGCGCGTGCAGTCCTTTGTTTCCAAAAAGGCAATGCGTGTGTGGATCGATCCACACAAGCTACTCTCCTACTCGCTGTCTGTTTCCGACGTGACAAGCGCGATTGCGGCTCAGAACGTGCAGATCTCGCCGGGCCGTGTTGGTGCAGAACCAACGGTGGAAGGGCAGAGAATTGGTGTTCCGCTCACAGTGGAAGGACAGCTTAGTACGCCGGAAGAATTCAACAATATCGTTCTGCAGTCCAATCAGGATGGTTCTAAGTTGACATTGGGTGATGTAGCGCGCGTCGAAGTCGGCGCACAAACCTATGCCTTTGTCTCACGGATCAATGGCTCGCCATCAGCGGCCATGGCCATCCAGCTGGCTCCTGGGGCAAACGCCATGCGCGTGTCTCAGGCAGTGCAGGACCGCATGGCCGATCTGGCCACCGCAATGCCGGACGGAATGGAATGGTCAGTGCCCTATGACACCTCACCATTCGTTGCGATTTCCATCGAGAAGGTGGTCCATACGCTGATCGAAGCCATGGTCCTTGTGTTCCTGGTGATGTTGCTGTTCCTGCAGAAGATCCGCTACACGCTCATTCCGGCGATCGTTGCCCCCATTGCATTGGCGGGCACACTTGTCGTCATGTATGCTTCGGGCTTCTCGATCAACGTGCTCACCATGTTCGGCATGGTACTCGCCATCGGTATCATCGTGGATGACGCCATCGTTGTGGTGGAGAATGTGGAGCGTATCATGGCGACCGAAGGGCTGCCTCCAAAGGAGGCGACCCGAAAGGCCATGAAGCAGATTACCAGCGCCGTTATCGGCATCACGCTGGTTCTGACGGCAGTGTTCATCCCAATGGGCATGTCGTCTGGCGCCGTGGGTGAGATCTATCGACAGTTCACCATGTCCATGGCTGTGTCGATCCTGTTCTCCGCCTTCCTTGCCCTATCGATGACGCCGGCGCTGTGTGCGACCCTGCTCAAACCGATCGACCCGGATCACCATGCATCAAAGGGCGGTTTCTTTGGCTGGTTCAACCGCGGGCTGGACGGCATCACCAATGTCTATGTCCGCATCGTGGCGGTGTTTGCCCGCAAGATTGCGATCATGGCAGTGCTCTATCTGGCCATTGTCTCCGGGCTTGGTTACAGCTTCATCAAACTGCCAACCTCGTTCTTGCCGGTGGAAGACCAGGGGTCTTTCATTACCCTTTACAGCTTGCCATCAGAGGCAACCCAGGAGCGGACCAAGGAAATCGTTGCCATGTATGAGAAACATGCTCATACACGTGAAGCGACCAAGGATGTGTTCGCCGTCGTGGGCTTCAGCTTCAGCGGCATGGGTGCCAACACCGCATTGTCCTTTACCACGCTGGATGACTGGGCAGAACGTGACTCGTCGGCGGCCGATGAGGCCAATGTCGCCAACCGCACCATGTTTGCAGCTCCGGAAGGGCAGATCTACAGTATCCTGCCGCCATCCATTCCATCGCTTGGCACTTCTTCGGGCTTTGCCATGCGTCTTCAGGATCGTGCAGGTCTTGGCAACGAAGCATTGGTCAACGCACGAAACCAGTTGCTCGGCATGGCCGCGCAAAGTGATCTGCTGACAGGTGTCCGTCCGGACGGCTTGCCACAGGGGGCCAGCATCCGGCTTGAAATTGACAGGCAGAAAGCCGAATTTCTTGGCGTGCCGTTTGCTTCCATCGCGTCGACACTGTCTTCGGCCATGGGCTCCAACTATGTCAACGACTATAGTTATCAGGGCCAGTTGCGCCGCGTCACCGTACAGGCTGATGCTCCATTCCGCATGCAGATCGAGGACGTGCTGAAGCTCAACCTGCCAAGCTCCACCGGAGCCATGGTTGAACTCTCAGAAGTCGTGAAGCCGGTTTGGGAGCAGAGCCCGTTGCAGCTTGTTCGCTACAACGGCCTGCCTGCCGAGCGTATCAGCGGCAGCGCCGCACCAGGCGTTTCTGCCGGTGAGGCAATGCTGGAAATGGAACGTCTGGCCAGCCAGCTGCCTGAAGGCTTTGGCATCGAATGGACCGGACAGTCTCTGCAGGAGAAGAATACCAACGCGCAGACGCCAATGCTGCTGGCCTTGTCCATGCTCGTTGTCTTCCTCGTGCTGGCGGCTCTTTACGAAAGCTGGTCTATTCCCTTCTCGGTGTTGCTTGTCATTCCGCTTGGTGTAATCGGTGCCGTCGTGTCGGTGTATCTGCGCGGTCTTGAGAATGACGTGTTCTTCAAAGTCGGTCTGATCACCATCATCGGGCTCTCAGCCAAGAACGCCATTCTGATCGTCGAGTTCGCCCGCGCACTTTACGACGAAGGGAACAGTCTGTTGGATGCGGTGACGGAGGCCGCCCGCCTGCGTATGCGACCGATCCTGATGACCTCGCTTGCCTTCACGCTTGGTGTAGTGCCTCTGATGCTTTCCAGTGGCGCCAGTGCTGAAACCCAGCATGCGATCGGCACCGGTGTGTTCGGCGGCATGATCACGGCCACATTCCTTGGCCTCTTGTTCGTGCCTGCCTTCTTCGTCTTTGTGGTTGGCATTGCCAACCTGTTCAAAGGCAAAAAGAAGGATGATACCGCGACAGCTTCATAAGGCTCAATAAAGCCGATTTGTTTGGAACAAAGAGGGGCGTCGCTCATTATCCGAGTGATGCCCCTTTTTCATGCTGAGGATCAGGGACATATCGCCACGTCTGATCGCACCCTCATGATTGTTATGTTGATTGCAGGAATCAGCTGTGGTTTTCTTTTATCAGTTTGAGTAACCAGTGCTTTTTTAAAAAGGATTTTTCTGTGTCCCGTAGCCTGTTCTCCATCGCTTCGCTTCTGCTCGGTTCTGCCTTCCTGTTTTTTGCTGGTGGACTAACCGGTATGCTCTTGCCTGTTCGAGGCGGCATCGAGGGTTTTTCGAGCTTTAACCTCGGTCTTCTGGGTACGGGCTGGGCCGTGGGCTATGTGTCTGGTTGCCTGCTGGTTCCTCAACTTGTAACGAGAGTAGGCCATATTCGCGCTTTCAGCGTGATGGCTGCCATGGCCTGTATTTCAGTCTTGATGTCGTCCCTGCTGGTCTTGCCTTACGCCTGGATCATTCTGCGCGCGCTGGCGGGCTTTGCCTTTGCAGGTGCAGCCATGATCGTTGAAGGCTGGCTGGTGGAACGCTCGGAGCCTGAAAGCCGAGGCATGATCTTTGGCACTTATACCATGGTCAACCTGTTTGCGAGCACCGCAGGACAGATGGTCATCGCCATTGGGTCACCGGAAACTTTCCAGCTGTTTACCGTCGCCTGCATCTTCTATGTTATTGCGCTTTTGCCAACAGCTCTCACCAAATCCCAGGCGCCAGTGCCGTTGGCACGGGCCAAACTCAACGTACCCCGCCTATGGAAGAACTCGCCCGTCGCTGTGATCGCAGTGTTGCTGACCGGCATCTCGAACGGCAGCTTCGGTACTCTGGTTGCCGTGTATGGTCACAATATCGGCCTGTCGGTCTCAGGTGTGGCGCTGTTCGTCAGTGCGTCCATTCTTGCGGGTGCGGCCGCCCAAATCCCCATCGGCTTTCTGTCAGACATGATTGATCGTCGTCTGGTCGTGATTGTAATTGCACTGGTTGCCATCGCTTCGGACAGCATGTTTGTTACCCATGCCCCGACCACAACAACGATCGCCGTCATCTATTCAGCCATTTTCGGCGCTGCTGTCTATTCCTTCTATCCAGTGCTGGTGGCGCATGCGAACGACCATGCGGATCCTTCCGAGGGCCTGCAAACCAGTGGCGGCCTACTGCTGCTGATGGGGTGCGGAACGATGATCGGGCCCTTGCTGGGTGGTGTGCTGATGTCCGTACAAGGCCCCAATGGTCTGTTTGTCTCAACAACGATGGCCCATATCGGCATCCTGCTCTTCACCATCTGGCGGATGACCCAGCGTGTCGCGGTTGATGACGAGGACAAGGGACAGTTTGTTCCCATTTCTCCAATGCGTACCCGTACGCCGCAAACCATTCTTTTGGCTGATGGCGAAATCGCTGAAGAAGAATTGTCAGATGACTATGAGGGCGAAAGTCTGGCAAGTGACCCTTTGGAAAGCACCCCTGACCGTGCTGACGAGGAAACCGAAGCGGAGAAGCAATAGTCCGCGTCTCTTTGCTTTCGTGCAGCTCATCTCTCTGGAAGAACAAGGCCCCTTTTGGCCTTGTCTGCCTGTCAGGCAGGCACGCTTAGGAAGCGATAGCGTTCCCCTTGCAGATGCACGGCGGTAAGGGCGTTGCCATAGACGGCGCCGGTGTCGATGCCAATCCGGCCAAGCCCGACTTCCGGGACGTCAAAAGGCGTGTGGCCATGTATGATCCGGCGATCTGACGCCGGTTCTTCCACTAGGAACGGCTCACGTATCCAAAGCAGATCCCGCACGGTCTGCTCTTGCATGGGCACATGATGGCGCATACCGGCATGCACGATATGGGCATTGGGCATGGTGAGCGCGGCTGGCAATTGGGCTAGAAAGGCGCGATGCGTGGCCGGTATCCGCTCGGCTAACCAACCCGAAAGCGCGCCCTCGGGCATGCCGGTTTTAACAAAATCATCCAAATCAATGCCGTAGGAAGCAAGTGTTGCCACGCCGCCCCATCCGATCCACGGGCTAGAGAGGGTGGGCTGCATGAGAAATTCGCAGAAGGTCAGATCATGGTTGCCGCACAGCACCAGCCGCTCAACATTGTTCGGCAATGGAGATGAGAGGCAATGCTCGATCACGCCTTTGGAATCGGGCCCTCGGTCCACCAAATCGCCGACCGAGACAATGAGGCTCGGCGTTGCCCGGCTTTTGGCTTCCGCGAAGATCATGCCCTCAAGCAGCTTGAGCAGATCAAGCCGGCCGTGAATATCACCGATCGCATAAACATCTCTTGGTTGCTCATCCAGCACCAGCCGGGGCCGGGCAAGCGGGTCTGTCATGATGTCTTGGGCTTTGGAGAGTATCGATGCGGCCATGGGCAATGGGTGTCCTTTCCTTTCGAACCGATCCGTGTGGCGCCGCCGTATCAAAGGCGAGAAACTGCGTTGCGTTGGCCTGACTATGCCTTCTGAGACTGTCAGCGTAAAGGCTTTTGGCAAGAACGGACAAAAGCCCCGTTTGGCAGGCCCAATGTGACGGCTGACATCAAAGCTTCACACGACTGTCATATACAGCTCCTATAGACCGCCCCACACACCACACCATTTTCAGTCCCGTGTTTAGTCCCGTGCGCCCATATTTCTACAAAGCTCCCTTTATGACCAATTCCTCGCAGACGGCTCTTTCCATCCATTCAATATCAATGAGTTATGGAGCGAACAAAGTTCTCGACGGGATTGACGTCTCCCTTGAAGCTGGCAAGGTCCTTGGACTTTTGGGCCCTTCTGGCTGTGGCAAGACAACCCTGTTGCGTCTCGTCTCAGGCCTGCTTTTGCCCGATGAGGGCATAATCGAAATAGCGGGGCGCGCGGTTGCCGCGCCAGCCAAAGGTATCGCCCTTCCGCCCGAGCAGCGCGGCCTTGGCATGGTGTTTCAGGATTACGCCCTGTGGCCTCACATGTCCGTTGCCAAAAATGTCGCCTTCCCGCTGGAAATGCAGCGGCGCTCCGGCGCTGAATGCAGGGACCGTGTCGCAAAGGCGCTCGACCGGGTCGGGCTTGGCGCCATGGCAGAGCGGCGCCCATCCGACCTCTCCGGCGGCCAGCAACAGCGCGTAGCTATTGCCCGGGCCATCGTTGCCGAACCGCCGCTCG
This sequence comes from Cohaesibacter marisflavi, assembly GCF_963665895.2. Lineage (NCBI taxonomy): Bacteria > Pseudomonadati > Pseudomonadota > Alphaproteobacteria > Hyphomicrobiales > Cohaesibacteraceae > Cohaesibacter > Cohaesibacter marisflavi. Next base: position 3,164,006 of record NZ_OY762534.1, read on the forward strand.
TGCTGTTTGACGAGCCCCTTTCCAACCTTGACCGCGAATTGCGCGAAAGCATGGTCGAAGAGCTCAGCGATCTCGTTGCCGACCTTAATCTCAGCGCGGTTTATGTGACCCATGACCATGGCGAAGCGCTGACGCTAGCCGACCATGTGGCTGTCATGCGCGGCGGCAAGATAGAACAGCTGGCCTGCCCTGATGAGCTGGTCAGCAATCCTGCCACAGTGGCCGTGGCTGACTTCCTGCGGCTGGGCTGCCTGCTGCCTGCGGATCGCAATGGCGATGGCTGGCAGGTGGAAGGCACATCGGTGCGGTTGCCCGATGGTCCGGTAGCCTCTGCCAAGAGCACTTTGCTGCTGCCCGAGCGGGCCATGAGGCTGGGGAGCGAAGGCCCGGCACAATTCAAGGCGCGTGTGCTGCGCGCCCAGACAAGAAGCACCGGACATGCCCTTACTTTGGGTATCGAAGGGACTGACCACCTCATCCGCCTTGTCAGCGCCCAGCGCGCAAGGATCGGAGATTTAATCGATATTTCCTATTCACCTGAAGAGCTGCGCTGGTTCCCTGCGTAGACATGACCAAACTATTGGAGCATTTTCATGCGTCGTCTTACTCTTGCTTTGGCCCTTGGCCTCATGGCATCCACTGCTGCCCATGCAGACGTGACCGTTTATTCTGCCGGTCCGGGCGCTCTGATTAAGAATCTCGTCAAGGGCTTTACCGCCAAAACCGGCATCAAGGCCAATGTGTTTCAGGCAACCACCGGCAAGGTGATGGCCCGCCTTGAAGCGGAAAGCGCCAACCCTGTTGCCGATGTCGTCGTCTCTGCCAGCTGGGGCACCGCAACCAGCTTTGCCGAAAAAGGCCTGCTCCTGCCTTACACCAGCCCGAATGCCGAAACGGTTCCTGACTTCCTGAAGACCGATACCGCTGTCGCTCAGGGCGTTGCCGGTCTGGTTATTGGCTGGAACACCAAATCCGGCACCCCGAAGCCAACCGATTGGTCCGACCTCACCAAGCCCGAGTATAAAGATCTGGTCACCCTGCCTGATCCAGCCGCTTCTGGTGGCACCTACACGCTGGTTGAAGCCTTTACAGCCAATGGCATGACTGATGTTCTGGAAGGCCTCAAAGACAATGGCGCGATCGTTGCCGGTGCCAACAAGGCAGCGCTCAACCCTGTTCTGCAGGGCGCAAAGGCCGCCGTTTTTGCAGGCGTTGACTACATCACCATGGGCGCTGCGGCCAAGGGCGAAAGCGTTGAAGCCATCTTCCCTGAAAGCGGCACCGTGGTTGCGCCACGCCCGATCATGATCCTCAAATCCTCCCAAAATCAGGATGATGCGAAGAAATTCGTCGATTATGTGCTTTCTCCTGAAGGCCAGAATGAAGTGGCCAAGGTTCACCTGATGCCGTCCCGCACCGACATCAAGGTCGACCGTCCGCTGATCGGCGATCTGAAGCTGCTTTCCACCGAAGGCGCGCCGTCTCGCGAAGAGGTTCTGGCTGGCTTCAAGAAGATCTTCAACTGATGGCAAAGGCAACGACGACAGGCGCAGAAGGAAGCGCGCTCTTAAAATGGATCGCCACCTACGGGCTGCTGCTCGTCGTTGCAGTTCCCTGCCTGTTCATCATCATTCAGGCAATCTTTCCAGACATCGGGAGCGGCTCTCTGGCCGCTCCCTTCTCACTCTTTTTCAAGACTCTGTCTGATCCGGATCTGTTCGGGCTGGCCGGAAACACCCTTCTTCTGGGTGTTGGCACGGTCTTTTTCGCCGCTCTCTTCGCTGTTCCTCTTGCCGCTTTGCGCGCCCTCTTCAAGGTGCCCGGCGCGATCATTTGGGATGCGCTGTTGCTGATCCCTTTCATGATCCCGCCCTATATCGCAGCCCTTGGCTGGATCATGACGCTGCAGCCTCATGGCTATATGGAACAGGTGACGGGCATCAATCTGGCCGGACTGATTTTCTCGGTGCCTGGCATCATGATCATCATGGGGCTCAACACCTTTTCGGTGGTCTATTTCGTTCTCTCGCGCACCTTCGAAACCATCGGCGCGCGCTATAGCGATGTGGGCCGTGTGTTTGGTGCGGGTCAGTGGCGCTCCTTCTGGCGCATTACCTTTCCGCTTGCCATGCCCGGACTTGCCGCTAGCCTTTTGCTGGTTTTTGCCATGTCCATCGAGGAATATGGCACCCCCGCAGCGCTGGGCCGCAGGATCGGCTTTGACGTGCTGGTGACCGGTATCGAGAACCGGATTTCCGAATGGCCCATCGACCTGCCCGGTTCCGCGACCCTGTCTCTGGTGCTCGTGGGCATGGCTCTGGTGGCCTTCATGATCCAGCGCTGGCTGCTGACGCGGCGCGATTATCGCATCGTCAGTGGCAAACCGCAGGCTTCGGACAAACGCGCGCTCGGCCTCTGGGCTGTGCCGGTTTCGCTCTATTTCGGCTTCATTACTTTTCTGGCCACGGGCCTGCCCATTCTGGCCATTCTGGCAACGGCCTTGTCGCGCACCATCTCCGGTGGTCTGACGGCAGAGAATATGGGCATGGACAATTTCAATGAGCTGCTCGGCAAGGGCAGCGAGGGGCTTGTCGCCTTGGGCAACTCTCTGGCGCTTGGCGTTTCCACGGCGCTGTTGGCTGGCCTGCTCGGCGCAATCACCGCCTATTCCGTGGTCAAGGGACGCGGACGTTTCCGTCTCGTGCTGGATGCCCTGTCCATCACGCCGAATTCTCTGCCCGGCGTTGTGGTCGCGGTCGGCATCATTCTGGCGTGGAACCAGCCTTGGCTGCCGATTACACCCTATAACACGCCTTTCATTCTGCTGTTGGCCTATATCTGCATCCTGCTGCCCCAACCGGTGCGCTATGCCACCGCCTCTCTGCACCAACTGGGCGACAATCTTGAATCGGCGGCAAGGGTAAGCGGATCAGGTCCGCTCAAGGCGTTCATCCGGATCATCTTCCCGCTGATCCTGCCCAGCATGGTCACATCGATGATCCTTGTCTTTGCAGTGGCCTCGCGCGAGCTGGTCGCATCTCTTCTGGTCGCCCCCATCGGTTTCCAGACCATCGCCGTCTATATCTGGACCCAGTTCGACCAAGGCTCTGCTGGGCTGGGCATGGCCATGGCCTTTTGTGCCATCATGATCACCACGCTCATTCCACTAGGATTGATCGGTCTGCTCCGCTGGCTCTCCAAGGGTCAGGTGGCAGGGCTTAACTAGCACCGCCCGTTGTCACACAAGAAACCCCGCAAGCGTGGCTTACGGGGTTTCTTCTCTTCTTCAAGCTTATAGTGCCCCACTAGCCCATCAGAAGGGACGGGAGCCATGTGCTCAGAACCGGGAAGAGGCAGAGCAGCAGCACCACAAGAAAGTTTGCCAGAAGGAAGGGCAGCGCTCCACGAAAGACCGACAGAATTCCCTCCCCCGAAACGCTGGCGCAGACATTGAGGCACATGCCGACCGGCGGCGTCACCAAGCCCACGGCGAGACCGGAAATCAACACTGCACCAAACTGGATCGGCGACACACCCAGCATCTTGAGCGCCGGCAAAAAGACCGGCGTTAACAGCAGAATGGCCGGACTGACATCGACAAAGAAGCCGATCAGCAGAATGACCACCGCCACAGCCAGCATCGCTGTTGTCGGGCCGAGCTGAAGCTGCACAAATAGCATGCCGATCATCTGCGTGACATGCTCAAGGGCCAGGATCCAGGTAAAGACGCCAGAAAAGGCAATGATGATCATCACGTTGGCCGAACTGAGAATGGCTTCGCCAAACAGCTTGGGCAAATCTTTGAATGTAAGGCCTCGATAGACGAACAGGCCGACCAGCAAGGCATAGAGCGCCCCAACAGCAGCCGATTCCGTTGCCGTTGCGATGCCCGTCACCACAGAACCAACCACGATGAGCGGCATCAGGAGGGCGGGCAGGCCTTCCATCGTACCGCGCAAAACCTTTGCGGGGGCGAGATCCACCTCTTCGCAGGGGAACTGGTTCTTGTGGGCAATGATCAGCACAATGCCCAGCATGAAGACGCCCACCATGACGCCTGCGATCAGGCTGCCCAGAAACAGCCGACCGACCGATTCCGACGCGGCAAAGGCATAGATGACCATTGGGATGGAGGGCGGAATAATCATGCCCATGGTGGAAGACGCAGCAATGAGGCCGGTAGCCGTGCGCACCGGATAGCCTTTTTTCTTCATGGCCGGGATCATCACCTGACCGATGGAGGCGGCATCAGACACCGACGAGCCCGAGATGCCGCCAAAGACCATCGCCGTTAGGACAGAGACCAAGCCGAGCCCCCCTCTGAGGCGACCAACGAAAAGCATGCAGAAGTCAATCAGCCGACCGGTAAGGCCGCCATGGTTCATCAGGTGCCCCATGACGATAAAGAGGGGCAGCGACAACATCACCGAACTGTTCATGCCGGCATAGACGCGTGCGGGCAGCACCGCGATGAGATCGGGTTGATAGACGAGAAAATAGAGTAGCCCCGACAGGCCCATCGAATAAGCGATGGGAACACCGATAAGCATGAACAGGACAAGACTGCCAATGAGCAAGAGCATGGTTTGTCACACCGCTAGTTTGTGGGTTTGGGAAAGGGCGTCATGATCAGAGCAATCAGCCGCGTGATGCAGAAGAGAATGGCAAAGGCACAGCCAATGGGGATGGCCACCTCGATGAGCCCTTCGGCAATATGCAGGACAGGGTCTTCGCTGTTGCCCACCACCGAGATCCATTGCGTGCTGTAATAGAGCAGCATGGCGTGCAAAATGCCGATCAGGATCAGGTTGATCCCCTCCAGCCAGCTTTTTATCCGCAAGGGCAAACTGTCGATCAGCGCGTCGATGCGGATATGCTTGCCACGGGCGATATCCACCGCCGCACCGAGCGCTGTTGTATAGATAAACAGCATCACGGTTGCTTCGCTGCCGCCGATGATCGTTGTGTTGAAGCCATAGCGCATGATCACCAGAATGACGACCAGAACGAAGATGAGGCCAAAGAGCGCTGTCAAAAGCCACGTCAATAAGTGCATCAGCAGTTTTTCGGCGCGAAGCACCGGATGCACCTGATAGGCAGGAGCCGGACCGGACATGTCAAAGCTTTCAGATGGTTTGAGTGGTCTCTGGCAGGTGCCGGAGCGATTTCCCGCTTCCGGCGCCTGCTCTATTCAGATTGGTTGTCACTTGCCAGCTTCGATGGCCTGATTGACTTCCTCTTCGGAGAAAGTGCCGTTCTGGATGTAGAAATCCCAGACTGGGCGAACCTTTTCGACAAATTTGGCGCGGTTTTCAGCCGAAATCTCATTCACTTTCAGCTTGTCGCTGAGGAATTTAAGATAGTCAGCTTCGGAGGCGAGCCAATGCTCGTCGCTCCATGCTATGGCTTCCTTGGAGACCTTGTCAAAAACAGTTTTGAGATCGTCCGGCAGGCCTTCATACCATTTCAGATTCACAAAGAGGGGATCTGGATGGATCTGGTAGTTAAGTAGGGAGAGATAGGTCTGGGCTTCATAAAATTTCATCACCGAGATATTGCTCGGAGGATTTTCCTGGCCGTCTGCGACACCCATCTTCAGAGCCATATAGACCTCGCCATAAGGAATGGAGGTCGGGCTGGCGCCAAGGGCTTCGAAGGTCTTGATGATGGTTTCAATACCCGGCGTGCGGATCTTGAGGCCTTCTACATCAGCTGGCGTGTTGATGGGGTGCTTATTGTTGGTCACCACACGGAAGCCGCCAGCCACACCGGTTGCCGGAATATAATAGCCATTGGCTTTGGCTGCATCGGCGATATGGGTGCCGAAATCGCTGCGCATGGCCTTGAGCACGGCGTCTGTGCTGTCATAAAGGAATGGCAGGGTGTAAATCAGGAATTTCTTGTTGGCCTTGGTGAAAGCGCCACCACGGGTGCCCTGCACGGTGCCCATCTTGACCATATCCATCACTTCCGGTTCGCTGCCCAGCTGGCTGCCCGAAAAGATCTCAACGGAAATACGCCCTTCGCTTTCCTTCTCCAGCGCTTCCTTGAAGAAGAGCATGGATTTATGCCGGACGGAGCTGTCTGGCTGAGAATGCGCGAATTTGAAATTAAAGTCTGCGGCCATGACCGGAAATGCTAGCCCGATCCCCACGGCCATGATTGCGAGTTTCGCAAATGCCTTGTTCATTGAATGCCTCCCTTTTGGTAACCGCCTTTATGAGCGGCGAAGCGGTGCATTCCTCACCGCCTCCTTCTCCTCGCTAGAGCCTATTTGAGCGCATCATCTGATGGAGCCGCGAAGCTCGATTGGTCAGCCTGAGCGCCAGCAAGTCGTCCCGAACCGTTGTGGCCGGGCTGCATGCTGCTGTTTGCTCTGTCCCCTCCCAAGGGTTCATTTGCGTCTTTCACACAGCCGGAATGCGCTCCGGCCTGAACGAGCGTGAGGCATGAATGGTCTCCCAATCATCCATACCGCGACAACAGCACATCCCCACAACACTACTTACTGGTAGATTTTGTCAATAAACAAGTATTGTATTTGCCACTATTGCGACAACGCGTCGCATACTGTTGTGAATGATATTGCCCATGATAGAGTTCGTTTTTGCAGAATATCGCTACATATTAGGTGGTTAACCCGTATTTTTACCAAATACCGAAGGTCTTTTTCTAACAGTTCAGATCCAGATCACGGATATTGACAAGCGCCGTGAAGTGCCTATCATCCATACCCACAAAGTGAAAAATCCATACTTTGGAAGGAGTTCCATACTTTCCAAAGACCTGAGGCGAAGATGACAAAGCTCCCCAAGAATGTGCGTATCGGACGAAATGGTCGCGTTGGTATTCTCAAGAAGGTACCCAGAGACCTTTGGGAGCATCCGCAATATAAAGATCGCTCCAAGGTCATCGAGCGTTCTACCGGAGCCATCAATGTGACGGAAGGGGTTAAGATCGCTCGCGCCATGCTGGAGGATCTTGAGCAGGAATTTGCCTCGGCGCGCTCGGAGCTTCCAGTCATTGATCATGAGACACCCCTGGGTTCAATTGCTCCTCAGGAAGAGCGACCGTCGCCGCAGCTTCAAGACAATAAAGAGATCGCAGGTGTCAGGGAGCTCGAAGAGGATGCCTCCAAAGATGAGCGCCGCCCCGCTCCCCGACGCAGAGAAGCGGAGATAACCCGGCGGGACATCCTTGATGCCGCCATGGAAGAATTCGCGGCAAAGGGGCTCAGCGGCGCCCGGGTGGATGCGATCGCCGCCAGAACCCGCACCACCAAGCCGATGATCTATTATCATTTTGGCAGCAAGGAAAAGCTCTATGCAGCCGTAATGGAAGAAGCCTATGGTGGGGTGCGCAGCAAGGAGCAGGGCTTGCATCTGGATGCTCTCCCCCCTGAAGAGGCCATGCGCCGCCTCGTGGAAGTGACCTTTGACCACCATGCTGAACATCCCGAATATGTCCGGCTGGTGTCTGTCGAGAATATCGAGATGGGACGCCATATCACTGGTCGGCAGAGCCTTGTAGAGCGCAACGCCATTGCCATCCAGACCGTCAGCGATCTTCTGGAGCGTGGTGCCAAAGCAGGTGTTTTCCGCAAGGATATCAATCCGTGGCACCTGCATTTTCTTATCTCCTCTTTCTGCTTCATGCGCGTTTCCAACCGCTATTCCTGGCGAGCCGTGTTTGACATCGACCTGTGGGACGAGGCTGAAGTGCCCGCCCAGCGGGACATGATCGTTGAGACGATCCTGCGCTATGTAAAACCTTAAGCAGCCGACATCACCACATTTCCATTGCTATGAAGACAGTTGTGCAGGTGAACACGCCTGCTTCTGCTCTTTTGCGTCCGCCATCTGCGGCTTGGGGAGGCCTCATCTTCATTAAGAATAAATTGTGGATAGTCATTCTACACAATCTTCATTTCATTGATTAAAAAACAAGTCCATATAGGGCGTACAGCAAATGCAGGGCAAAAAACGAGAATAAGAACGAGCCCTTTCATAAAACCGAATGAACCAGTGAAATCAGTGCAAAGACTGCACGCAACCACAGTTGGAACACTATAATGATCGACAATCAAACAGCTCCTTATGCAGCCTTTCTTCTCCGCGTCATCTCTGGCGCCCTGCTTCTGGCCCACGGCCTGATGAAGATCTTCATCTTCACCATCCCAGGTACGGTCGGCTTTTTTGAAAGCCTCGGCTTCCCTGGCCTCTTTGCCTACCTGACCATTTTCGCTGAAGTGGTTGGCGGCGCTGCCCTGATCCTCGGTGTCGCCACCCGTGCGGTTGCCATCCTGACCCTGCCACCGATCATTGGTGCCCTGTTTGTTCATTCGGGCAATGGCTGGGTCTTCTCCAGCGAAGGTGGCGGCTGGGAATTCCCGCTATTCTGGGCCATCACCAACCTCTCCATAGCCCTTCTGGGCAGCGGTGCATTCGCTCTGCGTCTGCCAGTAGTCAACCAGAAGCTGGCCTGGGCTCAGTAAGCCCGCTATCAGGAACCAAGCAAGCAACAAAATCTTACGTAGAGCATAAAACCAAGAATAAGGCTCTCTCACTTGAAACGGTGTTCTCCGACAGGGGCGCACCGTTTTTTTATCTCAGTTTGTCTGGCTGGCGGCTGTTTGTCTGTCCGGCTGTCTGGTCTATGGGTAGCCTACGGCCTTGTCTTTGGTTTCAAAGGACAATTTGCCACAGGCAGTTATGCCTCATCATTCCGGCCACCCCCTTTTGAACGCTTGACGGGCCACTCTGGAGACTGATATTTGCCATGTTATAACATTTCATATGGTAAATAGATGTTCAGACGACGTAAAATCGACAAGCGGCTGCCTGTTACCGTGCTTTCAGGATTTCTTGGCGCCGGAAAAACAACCCTCCTCAACCATGTGCTCAACAATCGGGATGGCCGGCGGGTTGCCGTCATCGTCAACGATATGAGCGAAGTGAATATTGACGCAGATCTGGTACGCGAAGAATCCACGCTCAACCAATCAGAAGAGAAGCTGGTGGAAATGAGCAATGGCTGCATTTGCTGCACCTTGCGCGATGACCTTCTGGTCAAGGTGCGGCAATTGGCTGAAGAAGGGCGCTTTGACTATCTGCTGGTGGAAAGTACTGGCGTATCCGAGCCGTTGCCCGTTGCGACAACCTTTGAATTTCGCGATGAAGAGGGGCGCAGCCTCAATGATGTTGCCCGTCTGGACACAATGGCAACTGTGATCGACGCAGTTCATCTGCTCAAGGATTTCGACTCGAAGGATTTCCTGGCTGACAGGGAAGTGCTCAAGGCGGATCTTTCCGACCATGATGAGCGGACATTGGCTGACCTGCTCGTGGATCAGATCGAATTTGCCGATATCATCATTCTCAACAAGGTGTCAGACGCCACCCGCGAACAATTGGACGCGGCCCGCTCCATCATTCATGGTCTCAACCCCGGAGCCCGCTTGATCGAAACGGACTTTGGAGCGGTCGAGCCTGACGCCATTTTCAATACGGGTCTGTTTGATTTCCAACGCGCCCATGAGCATCCTCAATGGTACAAGGAACTTTACGGCTTTGCTGACCACATGCCAGAGGATTCCGAATTCGGCATCACCAGCTTTGTCTGGACGGCCCGCCGCCCCTTGCTTCCGGAGAAATTTCACGAATTCACCCAGACGCCACTGCCCGGCGTGATCCGCGCCAAAGGGCATTTCTGGCTGGCCACACGCCACCGCATTGTCGGCGAATATAGCCTTGCAGGCAATATGGCCCGAACAGGTCCGCTGGGCTATTGGTGGGCGTCCGTGCCTCAGGATCGCTGGCCCAAGGATCGTGCGACGCGCAAACAGCTCAAGGCGGTGCTTGACCCTCACTATGGAGACCGGCGCCAGCAGATCGTCTTTATCGGCATGCTGGGTGAAATGAACAAGGATCGCATCTGCTCGATGCTGGATAGGGCTCTGGCGGCTCCTGTTGGTGAAGGGCCATTCCACCCTTCCCTCTATGAGCATCTGCCTGACCCCTTCCCTGCCTGGGAATATGCGCAAAGCAAATAGGCAACCGGGCTCTGAGAGCCCGGTCTTTCCAGCGTAAAGCTAAAGCGCAAGGGAGCCATTCACCCGCGTATCAGCTGCAATATAGGACTGGATCTGGCGTACGATCTGGTCGGCATGTTCTGCTGCCAGCTTGTCTGCCAACGCCAGATCGCGCCCCATGATGGCCTTGATCATCTTCTCATGTTCATCGACATAAAGATGTGGGATATCATCATTGTAGGACTGGTAATAGAGACGCAGGATACGCCGTCCCTCATCAAGAAGACGGGTGAATAGCTCGACATAATAGCGGTTGCGCCCTGCCTTTGCGATGGCCAGATGGAATTCGCGGTTGGTAGCGATCATCTCGAAGACATCGCGCGTTTCCACCGCTTTGGCGTAGAGATCCTTCCAGTGATTGATATCGGCCAGATCGCCTTCTTCATAGTTGGCGGCGGCCTGTCGCGTCGTGACGCGATACATCAGGGTCAGTGCATCGAAGAACTGCGAGAGATTGAGAAAATCGATATTGGAAACGATGGTCGCCCTGTTGGGCAGCGTTGTGATCAGGCCTTCCGCAGCCAGACGAACCAGCGCTTCGCGGATGGGAGTGCGCGACATGGAAAAACGCGCCGCCAGCTGCAGCTCATCAATCGGGCTGCCTGGCGCAATCTTCAATTCTATGATTTCACGATGCAGGGTCTGATAGACATGGCCAACGCCTGCGCCTCTCTTATAGGGTCCCTTGGTCGATTTTTTCTCTTTTGTTTCGGTCATGCCCTTGCTGCCCAACGATGTTGCGATGAATATTTCTAGCGAATATCTTGAAAGTCCTGAAGCAAATGTTTGTATTTTAATTGTCGACATATTAACGTGTCAATGCGAGAAAAGAAACGCACAGAGCACAAAGCGCATCACCTGAGCAGAGTATCCGATGAAAAACCATACATTTCAATGCATTGATGGCCATACATGTGGCAATCCGGTGCGGCTAGTTGCGGGCGGCGCCCCGCTGCTGGAAGGCAGCACCATGATAGAGAAACGGGCACATTTTCTGGCCGAATTTGACTGGATTCGCACAGGGCTGATGTTTGAACCGCGCGGTCATGACATGATGTCCGGATCGATTCTCTATCCGCCAACGCGGGATGATTGCGATATCGCCGTCCTGTTCATTGAAACCTCAGGCTGTCTGCCCATGTGTGGCCACGGCACCATTGGCACTGTGACCATGGCCATCGAGAACGGTCTGGTGACCCCAAAGGAACCGGGCAAGCTGCGGCTGGATACGCCCGCCGGTCTGGTCACCGTGGAGTATCGGCAGGAAGGCCGCTATGTGGAAGAGGTCCGGCTGACCAACGTGCCCGCCTTCCTTTATGCTGAAGACATGACTGCCGAGATTGACGGGCTTGGAGAAGTGCATGTGGATGTGGCCTATGGCGGCAATTTCTACGCCATAGTCGAGCCTCAGGATTGCTACAAGGATATGGCCGACTTCTCAGCCGGTGAGCTGGTAGGCTTCTCACCCAAGCTACGTGCGGCGCTCAATGAAAAATACGACTTTGTGCATCCGGAGAATCCGGCCATCAACGGCCTAAGCCATATTCTGTGGACCGGCAAGCCGCTGGCGCCGGAAGCCACAGCCCGCAACGCAGTCTTTTATGGCGAGAAGGCCATTGATCGCTCCCCTTGCGGTACAGGCACTTCTGCCCGCATGGCCCATTGGGTCGCCAAGGGGCGGCTGGGTGTCGGCGATGCCTTCATTCACGAGAGCATCATTGGCAGCCTGTTCAAGGGACGGGTAGAAGCCGCCGCCAAGGTCGGCGACAAGGATGCCATCATTCCATCTATCGGCGGCTGGGCACGCCAGACCGGGTTCAACACCATCTTCATTGATGATCGCGACCCTTATGCCCACGGTTTTACGGTGCTTTAAAGCAGACTAAACAGCTTGAAGGCAAACTGGCGCGGGGCCTTGCTCCGCGCTTTATTTTTATCTCGCACAAGCCTCGGCTATTCGTTGCCTGCGACCATATCCATCAGACGCGCCAAAACACGCGGGTCCTGACGCAAGCCGTCATGCTCATATTCGTTGGTCACCCACGCCTTGAGATTGCCAACCCGACCGGCTGTTTCCAGTGACAGGCCTGCATCCACATACATGTCATCAAAATAGACGGCAGCCGCAACAGGCACCTCGTTGGCGGCCAGACGCGCCTTGTCATAGAGCTGTTCTTCCAGCGGCATGGCATGCAGTGCCTCTGTTGCCGCCTGGAATGGTTTGAGCGCCCTGATCTCCTCAAACATCCACGGGAACATCATTTCGCCGGTAAAAAGCAAGGGCCGATGGCTCTCTGCGAAAGCGGCATGCTTTTCCCGCTCCCGTTGCGCCGCCCAGTTGGAAGCGTTGCCATGCTGGCCATAGATGGCCTCTTGCAGCACACAGAAAAGCGGGTTGGTGGCATAACCTGTTTCCACCATAATGGAAGAAAGGAAGCTGTCGGTCAGGGTGCCATCGCCATCGAGCGCTTCATCGATCAACCAATGCACCATCTCGTAACCCGGCTTCATGCCGAAGGCCATACCGAGGGTTTGCAACCGGCGCACAGTCAACCGGTCTCCGTCGGGCAGGCGAATGTCGTCACTTGCCAGACGATCGGCGATGCGGGCAACCACATCCCTATCGGCCTCATAGCGGGCATAATAATGCCGGTTCTTTTCAGCCACCCGCAGGAAGGTGCGCTCATAGACATCTTCCGCACGGGCCTCAATCCCGGCCAATCCGCCCGTTACATAGCAGGCTTCCAGCGCCTCTGGGGCAAGGGAGAGGTAGCACAGGGTCAGAAAACCGCCATAGCTCTGGCCAAGGCTCGACCATTTGCGGCCACCATAGACCTCTTTGCGCAGATGCTCGCAATCGCGAATGATGCTGTCTGCCCTGAAGCAGGCAAGGAAACGGGCTCCCTCTTCGCCGGAGGCAAAGCGCTGCATATGGCGCCCTTCCACCGGTGAGGACCGCCCCGTGCCGCGCTGATCGAGCAGCACGACGCGGTGTGTCTTGAGTGCGGTTTTAAGCCATGCCGGGCCGCCCCCTTGTGGGCGCGGGCCCTTGCCACCGGGGCCACCTTGAAGGAAGACGAGCAACGGCAGATCTTCCTCCTTGCGCACAGGGTCCACCACCTCACGGGCAAACAGCGTCAGGCCTTCTCCCTGCGGTTTGGCCCAATCCAGGGGAACCGGCAGCGTGATATCGCGATAGGCGACACCGGGAAATGTCACATAAGTCATTGCACTCTCCTTAAAGAGCAGAGTTCAGGACAAGCCATCACTTGGCTGCAATCAGGTCACGCGTTTTGTCGGACAGGATTTCCGGCCCATCCTTGCGCATGATGACGATATCTTCCAGACGCACGCCGAACTGGCCTGCCAGATAGATGCCCGGTTCGATGGAAAAGACCATGCCTTCTTCAAGGATTGTCTCTGAACTGGCCGACATGTAGGGATGCTCATGCACGTCGATACCCAGTCCATGACCAGTGCGGTGCAGGAACTTTTCACCATAGCCAGCCTTGGCAATGGTCGAGCGGGCGGCATCATCAATGGCGCTGGCTTTCACGCCGGGCTTGGCCGCAGCAAGAGCGGCCTTGACCGCCGCCTCCACGACGACTGCGATCTCTTCATAGCCTTCCGGTTTGGCCCCGAAATAGCCCGAACGAGTCATGTCACTTGGATAGCCCCCCTTGCGGCACCCCAGATCGATCATCAGAGGCATGCCCTCTTGAAGCTTTGTCTCGCCGCTGTCGTGATGAGGAAATGCCCCATTGCCGCCAAAGCAGACGCTGGCAAATTCCGTGGTTGCGCCGTGGCTTGCAAAATAGTCATCGATGAATTTGATGACATCCAGCTCCGTCATGCCCACCTGCAGATGGTCAAAGGCTGCGGTGACACAGGCATCGGTCAGCACGGCATTTTCCTTGAGCTGGGCATATTCCGTTTCATCCTTGCGACAGCGCAGATACCCCAGCGTATCACCAAGGAACTGACGTTTGTTATCCGGCAGCGCATCCAGCAGCAGCAGAGCAAAATCGGCGCGCATCGCTTCATCTACAGCCACCGACACACCTTGCCTCGCAAGGCCGAAGTCGGCCAGCATCTTGTTCAAGGCGCCTGTAGCGCCATCGGCATCGGTCCAGCAGTAGAAAGGCAGATCCGTATGCTGGCGTACGCTATCCTGATTGAGCGCCGGCATCAGGAAGGCGGCATCCTTCTGGGTGACCAGCACCATCACCGGCCGCTCATCCCCATGCGCAGATACGCCTGCCAACCAGGCCATGTTCGAAGTCGGCCCCACAGCGACCAGATCCGTCCCTATCTCCGCCATGCGCGCTCTGAGCCGCGAGAGGCGATTCTCAAACAGAATTTTCTTGGAATCATTCATAAGGATCTGCTCCATTTCATACGTCCTATCAACAGAAAGCAAAAAAGCCGTGCCTTTTGTAACATTTCATGTCGACAATTAAAATACAACTGGTATTGTCTCTGCATAAACATAGATCTTTCTATCCACCCCGAAAAGGCGGGACCGGTCGGGTTTTCGGATAATTCTTGGGACAATCACATGGACTCCACTATTTTCACATGCTGCATGCCTGCTCTGATGACGCCATGCAAAGAAGACCGCACCCCCGACTATGACGCTCTTGTCAAACAAGGCAAGGAAATGATCGACGCCGGAATGGGCGCCGTTGTCTATTGCGGCTCCATGGGCGACTGGCCTCTGCTGACGGATGCGGAGCGCATGAAAGGCGTTGAGCTTCTGGTCGAAGCAGGCCTTCCCGTCGTTGCCGGTCTGGGCGCCATGAATACCAAAATGGCTGCCGCCCACGCTGCTCATGCGCAGAAAGTCGGCGCCAAGGGCCTGATGATCATCCCGCGCCAGCTTTCCCGCACCTCTGTTGCTGCCGCCCAGAAGGCCCATTTCGAAGCCGTTCTTTCTGCGGCACCTGATCTGCCCGGCGTGATCTATAACAGCCCTTATTATGGCTTTGCCACCAAAGCGGATCTCTTCTTCGAGCTGCGCAAGACCCATCCGAATCTGGTCGGCTTCAAGGAATTTGGTGGCGTAGCCGCGCTCTCCTATGCAGCAGAAAACATGACCAGCAGCGATAGTGACGATGCGCTCTTGATGGTTGGTGTGGATACGGCCGTTTTCCATGGCTATGTCAATTGCGGTGCACAAGGGGCCATCACCGGTATCGGTAACATCCTGCCAAAAGAAGTGCTGTTGATGATCGCACTTTGCCAAGATGCCGTGAAAGGCAACACAGAAGCCCGTCGTCTGGCCCTTGAGCTGGAAGCGTCGCTGGCAGTTCTGTCCAAGTTTGATGAGATGCCAGATCTGGTTCTCAGCTTCAAATATATGATGGTTCTGCGCGGCAAGGCCGAATATACGCTCAACTTCAATGAGACGGATGTCTTGAGCGAAAGCCAGAAGGGCTATATCGCCAAACAGCTCAAGCTGTTTGATGACTGGTACGCAAATTGGAGCAAGCAGCCTTCACTCGCTCCATATCTTGGGTAAGACACACTTTCTCTATTACCCAGTCCCCCTGCGGAGCCCTTCTGCTATTGCAAAAGGGCTCCGTTTTTTTCGCCTTGGCATGGCCTAGAGTGGTCAGAGGCTAACCCCGTCCAGCCCCTTTTCCTCAAACTTCGCCAGCAGCGCCAGCTGACTTTCATCCAGCGTGATGCCTTCAGCCAGCGTTTGCTTGCGGGCGGCAAAGCGACGCTGAGACGGCAGGCGCGCGCCCTGTCCGGCGATGGCATCAAGCATCATTTCGGCGCGCTCAAACGGGTTGTCCGTGCGCCCGGCAGAGAATTTGATCGGGTCGAGCGCCAAGATCAGTTCGCCATGATGAGGGGCCAGCGTTGTGGTGCCCAGCGCTTCCAATGCTTCGGGGCTCGTCAGATCGCCGATCATGGCACCTGCGAGCAATTCGATCATGGTGGAAATGGCCGATCCCTTGTGGGTGCCAAATGGCAACATGGAGCCTTCCAGAACGGCAGCCGGATCGGTGGTTTCCTTGCCATCCTTGTCGATGCCCCACCCTTGCGGCAGCGGTTTGCCCGCCCGATTGTAAAGCTCTATTTCCCCACGAGCTGCCATGCTGGTGGCAAAGTCAAAAACATAAGGATCTTTGTTAGGGCGCGGCCAGCCGAAGGCCAGCGGGTTGGTGCCAAGCAAGGGTGCGTTGCCGCCAAATGGCGCTACAGTGGCATAGCTTGGGCACATGGCAAGGCCAGCAAGCCCATGGGCGGCGATGGCCTCGGTTTCATGCCAGAGCGCGGAGAAGTGTGTGCAGTCCTGTATCACCATTGCGGCAAGGCCGAATTCTCTGGCCTTTTCCACCAGCAGCGACAACCCAAAAGCGAAAGCCGGATTGGAGAAGCCCATTTTTGCATCCACCTTGACGATCGCACCGTCGCTCGACATCAGAGCAGGCTCGACATCCGGTTTTACCTGTCCAGCCTTGATGGTGCGCAGACATCCCTCGATACGGTAAAGCCCATGCGCCGCACAATGGTCGCGTTCGCCAGCCACGATGACGTGGGCAAGGCAATCCGCCACATCCCGAAGCGCGCCTATCTTCTCAAAGATTTGGGAAACACGCGCTTCCAGCGCTTCGATGGTGACCGTTTCTTTTTGTGACATATCGTCCTCTTATCGTTCAAAAAGCGTATTTCGTTCTCTAAACTGTAGCTAAATTTGCGACAAATTGTGGTTCCCGACCCTAACGGGAAATCCTCCGGTTGCCAAATGCATACAAATTGTATTATCTGTGTCGTCAGAACATCAAGTCTTTCTTGCAGCAAAAGGATATATCCATGAGCTATACCCCCCACGGCAGCCATCTGATCGCGGGTGAGAAGGTCAAAAGCGAAGAGATTTTCTCCTCAGCGCCCGTCTCCGGACCAGCACATGATTTTTCAAAAGGCACACCTGACCTTGTAGCAAAGGCATGTGAGGCTGCGGAAGAGGCTTTCTGGTCCTATGGCTATTCCTCCCGCGAAGAGCGCGCGGCTTTCCTTGAATGCATCGCCGATGAAATCGAGGCGCGTGCTGCCGAGATTACCGAGACAGGCAATCTGGAAACCGGCCTGCCGACAGGACGTCTTGAGGGCGAGCGGGGCCGCACGACCGGCCAGCTGCGCATGTTTGCCAATCACATCCGCAATGGTGAGTATCTCGACCGTCGTCTCACGGAAGCCCTGCCAGATCGTCAGCCAGCACCGCGCCCTGACTTGCGCCTTATGCAGCGCCCAATCGGACCGGTGGCCGTGTTTGGCGCCTCCAACTTTCCGTTGGCCTTTTCTGTTGCCGGTGGCGACACCGCGGCTGCTCTGGCGGCTGGTTGCCCTGTGGTTGTCAAGGGCCATAGCGCCCATCCGGGCACGGGTGAAATCGTCGGGGATGCAATTGCTGCTGCCGTTAAAAAATGTGGCATCCATCCGGGCGTCTTCAGCCTTGTTCAGGGCGGTGGTCGCGATGTGGGCACCACTCTTGTGCAGCATCCACTAATCAAGGCCGTCGGCTTTACCGGTTCCTTCTGGGGCGGCAAGGCGCTTTATGATCTCTGTGTTGCGCGGCCTGAACCCATTCCATTCTTTGGCGAGCTTGGCTCGGTCAATCCGATGTTCGTGCTGCCCGAAGCCGTCAAGGCCAAAGGCGAAGAGCTGGGCAAGGGCTGGGCTGGGTCCCTTTCCATCGGAGCCGGGCAGTTCTGCACCAACCCGGGCCTTGCCATCATTCTGAAAGAACAGGCAGAAGCCTTTGGTCAGGCAACAGTTGCAGGCCTGAAGGAAGTGGGAGAGCAAGTCATGCTGACATCAAGCATGGCCGACACCTACCGTAAGGGCGTTGCCGCAGTTGCTTCTGAAACCAGCGTCCGCGAGTTGCTCACTTCCATGTGCGACATGCGCAATGCAACGCCGAACCTGTTCATGGTTTCCGGCGCGGACTGGCTCTCCAATCAGACGTTGAAGGAAGAGGTTTTCGGCCCGATGGGCATCATCGTCACGGCAAAGGACGAAGAGGAAATGCTCACCATCGCCAAGAGCTTTGAAGGGCAGCTGACCGCCACGATGCTGATGGACGACGCAGACAAACCGCTTGCCAGCAAGTTGTTGCCGATCCTTGAGCGCAAGGCGGGCCGCATTCTGGCCAACGCCTTCCCGACAGGGGTTGAGGTTTGCGACTCCATGGTGCATGGCGGACCGTTCCCGGCTTCCACCAACTTTGGTGCGACGTCGGTTGGCACCATGTCCATCCGTCGTTTCCTGCGGCCAGTCTGCTATCAGGACATTCCGCTTGACGTTCTGCCTCAGGACGCCAAGGATATGTAAGTCAAGGGGGCTGGGTTTGGACGACCCGGCCCCTTCTTTGTTTCAATCATTTTTTGTCTGTTCCCAAGAAGCCGAACGAGAGGCCCAACAAGAGGCCGCTTTCTTTTGGGAAATGCTTTAGGAGTATTGCTGTGTCATATGATGTTATCGTCCTGGGTGCCGGCATTGTTGGCGTAAGTACTGCCCTGCATCTGCAGGAGCGCGGCCTGAAAGTTGCCATTCTGGATCGTCAGGAACCGGGCCTTGAAGCCTCTTACGGCAATGCCGGAATCATCGAGAAAGACGGCCATGTGCCGCTGGTCATTCCCAGTGAGATCGTGCCGCTGATGAAATATGGCAGCAACACCCAGGTTTCGATGCATTATCACCCCACGATGATGCCACGCCTTGCGCCTTGGTTGTTTGCCATGTGGAGGCTTTCCACGCCCTTTGGCATTTCCTCCTATGCACGGCGCGTTACGCCCTTACGTCAGGTTTCGGCAACAGAGCATTTCCATTTCGCGCGCGACGCCGGCATCATGGACAAGTTCCGCGAAACCGGCTGGATCAATCTCTATCACAGCCCGAAAAGCTTTGAATCCACTGCCCGCACTCTCGGCTATGCCGACGAGTTTGGCGTTGAATATGACATTGTAGGCAAGAAAGAGCTGGAGGCGCTTGAGCCCTCCTTCCATTTCACCGAGCAGGACAGAGCCATTCACTGGAAAGGCTGCGTTTCTGTTTCCTCTCCCGGCGGCGTGACGCAGGCCTATGCCGAACTGTTCAAGGGGCGTGGCGGAGCCTTGCTGCTTGGCGACGCGCGCAGCCTGAAGCAGGAAAATGGCGGTTGGATAGTGTCTTCTCAAGATGGTCCGGTCACCGCCCCCAAGGTAGTCATCGCCCTTGGCGCATGGAGCATGGATCTGCTCAAACCCTTCGGCTATAAATTCCCGCTTGAAGTCAAACGCGGATATCATCAGCATTTTGCCAGTGACAATGGCGCCAGCATGATCCGTCCTGTCGTGGATGAAGATATCGGCTTTCTTCTAACCCCGATGGAAGATGGCATCCGGCTGACGAGCGGCATTGAATTTGCCGCACGGGATACACGCAAGACGCCGGTTCAGATTAAAAAGGCCACCAAATGGGCCAAGAAACTCTATCCGATCGGCAAGCCGGTTGAAGATGAACCGTGGATGGGCTTCCGCCCCTGCTTCCCGGACAACCTGCCGCTGATCGAAGAATCGCGCCAGCATGAGGGCCTCTATTTCAACTTTGGCCATGGGCATATGGGCTTTGCCGTTGGGCCGATCACGGGCAAGATGACGGCCGACCTTGTCACCGGTCAGGAGCCATGCCTCAGCGTTGACGGCTTCTCATCCCGCCGCTTCTTCTAGACGGAGCTTTGCCCGTCACTCAAAAGCAAAAGCCCCGCCAGCGTCGCTGCTGCGGGGCTTTCTTATGGGATGGGCAAGACTGCCGCTTACTCGGCATCCAGCCAGGCGAGCTCCTTGCGCAGGGCCTCGAGGCTTTGCTTGTTATGCGCCACAATGAACGACCCTGTATGATCGGTCGGCTTGTAAGGGCGGCCATCCAGACAAACCGCATCGCCGCCCGCTTCCTGCGTGATCAAGACGCCAGCAGCATGGTCCCATGGATTCTTCTTGGGGCTCAGGATGAAATCCGCCCGCCCCTGCGCCAGCATGCGATATTCGTGGCAAGAGCATTTGAGGCAATCAAGGCGACCAAACTGGGCAGCCATCTGGGCTGCCAAACGTTCCCGCTGGTTCTGAGGGAAAATGAACAGCGGCAGCATTCCTTCCAACTCGCCGTAAGACTTTGGCGCGGAGGTTTCCAGGCGGATGGGCTTCCCATCGGGGCGGCAGAACCATGCCCCCTCGCCGCGGCTGGCCATGATCCAGTCATCCATTACCGGATCATAGAGAAGACCGAAGCAGGTTTCGCCCTTGTAGGTTACCGCGAGAATGACGCCGAACTGCGTCAGGCCGTTGGCGAAATTCCATGTGCCATCCACCGGATCGATGATGACGGCCCAATCGGCATCGCTCATCTTGTCCAGAATGGAAGGATCGGCGGCAACCGCTTCTTCGCCAATGATCAGGGCCTCTGGGAGGATCTCAAGTGCGCCCTTGCTGATCTTGGCTTCAGAGGCCACATCGGCGTCAGTCACCAGATCGTCATGCCGTGTCTTGATCCGCACGGACTCGGGCGAGAGATGGCGAAAGCGCGGCATGATTTCGCTTTCTGCCGCTTGCCGGACAAGATTGATCAATGCCTGCTGTCTGGATGGGTCGAGTTTCACAAGCGCACTCCTTTTGTTTTGATTGGCTTTTTTACGCGCACCTGTTCGCAGAAGGATGCGCCAACAGGCTTGCAGCCCTTTTAGGCGCTCAATCATGACAGGGAGATGACCATGGCAAGCTACCACAGCCAAGAAGGAAAAACAGCCACCGGGCACTCAGGCGCCAGACTCAACGCAGATAGTCAGACAGATTCAGGTTGAGAATTTTACTCAGAGCGGAATAGCTGGCTTCCAGCTGGGTTTCGTATGACGTCGCCAGTACCGTGGCCTCGGCAGCATCGATAGAGGTCTCTCCGGCAGCCAGATTTTCTGCCTCGGCGATGAAATCCTCTTCATTCTCGATGTAGCTTCCCAAACGGCTTGACGTATTCCCGGCCTTGGAAGTGGCAGCAATCACGCTATCCTGTGCACTGACCAGTAGCGCATCCACATCCTGCAGCTCACTGGTATCGGTCAGGTTGCCGTCGGCCACATAGGAAAGCGCCCGCAGGGCCTCTTCAAAGCCGCTCACAGTTGCGGTGATGCCGTAATCCATCTGCTGGCCATTGTTCAACCGGATCGTCTGGGTATAGCCATCACCCTGGTAATAGTCCGTATTGACGGTCGTCAGATCCGCAACCGCATAGGCGGTGAAATCGACGGGCGCAGTATCGGTGGTGCTGCCGGAAAAAAGATAGCGCCCCTGATATTGCGTATTGAGCATGGTCTTGAGGTCTTCGAGATACTCGGCCGCATTATTTTGCAGGCTTTGCAGTTCATCATCGGACCGGGTGGCCGAGACCGCACTGCGCGCATTGGTCAGAATGTCCGTGATGTCCTGAAGAACCGACGAGGCCATATCATTGCGCGAGACGACGGTATTTGCCGCAGAAATATTCGCTTCGGCGCGGGTGACGGAAATGCTGAGATCAACCACCCTGCCCGCACTTGACCCCAAGCCGCCATAGTCCGAGCTTTTCAGACCATTGGCCTGCTGCGCTTGCACTTCAGCTAATCTGGCCTGCGTGGTCATCGTCTTTTGCATCAGGGCAGAGGTTGTCTGGAATGTAGCTACGCGCATTGCCATATCGTCACCTATGAAACTGCCGCTTGCAGGTCATCAAACATCTCCTGCAAGGTACTCAAAATGGTAGAAGCGATTGAGTAAAGCTGCTCAAGCTCTGACAAGCGCGCCGTCTCTTCGTCGACATTCACGCCATACGCTGATGAAATTGCATCCGTCGCGGCAGTCATGTCTGCCTCGGCTGCATTGAGGGAGGTAGAGGCGCTCTGGGCATCAGACACCGCAGCGGATAGAATTTCCGTCGCATATTCGGAGAATGTCCGGTCTCCCGCAGAGAGCTTGCCAGTAGCAGAAAAGCTCGTATCTCCCTGAAGAGCATCAAGCAGATTGTTCGCCGTCGTGGCGCCGTTGCCGGTTCCCAACAGAGTGGTCGGATCATCCTTCACCGTGGTTTCAACCGCTATGTCGCTGGCGCTGGTGCCTGTCAGAATATCACCACTCAGCCCCGCCACCCCATTCAGGGTCGTGATCATGGTCGTCGCCATCTCATCAAGAGCAGCCTGATACTCCGGCAGGGTCTCGTCCCTGAGTTCCAGCAGGGCACCAATCTTACTGTTGCCACCATTAAGACGGCTGGTTATGTCCGATCCATTGACGGATATCGTCGTCTGCCCCTCGGCATCGAGGCCGGTTGAGAGAAGATGCGCCGTCGACCCTACGAGTATTTGTCCGGTGGTGGTATAGACCTTCGTGGTGCCATCTGCCGATGGAAAGGTCTTGATGTCCAACGTGCCCGACAAATCCGTCAGGGCCGAGTTGAGCTGATCTTCCAGATTGGCTGTGCTGTTGCCTGCTGCCTTTTCAGTGCGGATCAAATCATTGAGTTCATCGATCGTCTCAAGCGCTTCATTGACATCATCCACACTTGCGGCAATCTCCTGATCTGCCTTGTCCACCATGCCCTGAAGATCGGACGCCGTATCCCTGATCTGGCTGGTGAGGTCTTCCAGAGCGGTCACCGCATTATTGGCCAGCGCCGTGCTTTCGGGTGTTGTGGCCAGT
Organism: Cohaesibacter marisflavi; assembly: GCF_963665895.2. NCBI lineage: Bacteria > Pseudomonadati > Pseudomonadota > Alphaproteobacteria > Hyphomicrobiales > Cohaesibacteraceae > Cohaesibacter > Cohaesibacter marisflavi. Next base: position 3,186,806 of record NZ_OY762534.1, read on the forward strand.
TGGGTCAAGGCTTCTTCGAAATCTGCAATCGTCGAGCCAAGCGATGTGCCCGCGCCAGTTTGATCTTCCAACGTTCCAAGTGAGGACTGCAGCTCACTCAGATATTCAGCGGTCTTTGTGGCCGAAGCCGCTCCCGAGGTGGCCTCAAGCAGATCGGTCAGGAGATATTTGCTGACAGAAGAGGAAACGCCATCAACTGACACGCCCCCGCCAACGCCCTCGTAGGCGCGAGAACTGGCTGAAGCAGATTTCACCGTATAGCCTTCGGTGTCTGCGTTGGCAATATTGTTTGCCGTCACGGATACCTGAACCTGTGTCGCGCCCAGCGAACTGGAGGCGATATATCGGGCAACATTCAGCGATGTCATTGGCTATTCCCTCTATTGGCTTTTGTTCCTCCTGCGCTGGAAGGCGCAAAAGCCATATTGGTGTCCAGGCCTCTCTTGCATCATCGGAAACCGAAGCCAGAGAGGCGCAATCCTCAAACCTTGCGCCCTCCCTTGAGGGACGCAGCATGTGGCGTGCTGGAAGCGCTTTGCCCAGCAGCCCCGTAGGATGGCAAGGCGCTAGCATCCTGATTGTCGCGAATGGCCCGCATGATGGCACTGATGCGCCTTTCATTGGCCGACATCGCTCGGTTCAACTGGTTGGCATTTTCCATAAAGGACTGGGCAAGGATCTGAATACGATCCTGCAAACTGTTGAACTTCTCATCCGAGGCATAGAGAAAGACCTCGCGTTCAGCCTTGAAGCGCTTGAAGAAAGCATCAAACTCGCCAGCCAGCTTGTGCTTTCTGACAAGCAGATCGTCCAATGAAGTGGGGCGGCCGCTTTCGAGACGCTGATTTTCTTCTCCGGCAATGCGGATCAGTTCATCAGCCACCGTGATCGCTTCATCAATGGCGCTTTCGATGCGTTCGATATCACGCTCGGAATGGACCATCTTGGTATTGAGTTCGTCGTGCATGGTTCACCCTTAGCCTTTGTTCGTTTTTCGAAACTGGTTCAACTGAGAATAGGCGTTTGCCACCTGGTTGGCTTTTGTTGAGCGAGAGCGCTTATTCTTGATGTTCGCCTGCTGGCCCCGCATATGCTTTATCAAGTCCTTCAGAGCATTTTGGGCAACCAACAGCAGGAGTTTGCCGGACGCACGGTCCGGCTCTCTCTCATAGCGGCGGATTTCAGCCTTGAGGCGCCTGAGCTCAGCCTTGCAATGGGCCAGATCATCCGACATGAAAATCACCGCACGGCTTGCAGGAGACTGTCAAACATGTCGCCGGCAGTTGAAATGATCTGGGACGCAGAGGAATAGGCCTGCTGGGCGGACAACATGCTGGCAAATTCGGTGCTGGTGTCCACGGTGCTGGATTCCAGCGAGCTGCTCTTCAGGCTGCCTGCCGAGCCCGTGCCTGCTGTATGCAGGGTCGCGTTGCCCGAGTAAGTTGAAATCGCGTAGATGCCATCACTGTCTTCAGTCAGTCCATCGGAGTTGATGAATGTGGCGACCGGGATCTTGTAGATATTGCGCGTTTCGCCGTTGGAGAAGGTAGCCACCACAGACCCGTCGGTCTCGATTTCGATATCATCCACCGTGCCGTAAGCCCGGCCATCAACGATGATGGATTTGACATCGATATCCGCATTCTCGACATCGTTGGAAGAATATTGCGTCAGGCCGTCAGAGCCACCGACCGTCCCCAAATCAAGCTTGATTGAGGAAGCCGCCGCACCGGTATTCCAAGTGATATCGAGGTCGGTGCCAGAAACGCTGGCCAGAGAGCCATCATTATTGAACTGGACGGTAATTGGCGAGCTGGTCACAGAGCCTGTTGTCGTGGATGTGTCCGCAGAAACCGGATCAGAATAGGTAATCGTCCAAGTGTTTTGAGCCGTTTTTTCATAGGTTGCGGTAATCGTGCTTGCCGTTCCCAGCGAGTCATAGACCTCGAAGCTGGATTCAAAGGTCGAGTTCAGCACAGCATCCCCGGGCAGCGTCGCCTGAATGGAAGCCTCGGAGGTTGCCTGAGCCGAACTCTGGATGGAACTCAAATCGATCTTGTCCAGATTGACGCTGCTGGCGCCGCCGGCCACATTGCCATCCGCATCGGTTGCCCAACCGAGCAGATAGTAGTCGCCATTCATCAGGTAACCGTCATTGTCGACCGCGAATTCACCATTACGGGTGTAGTAGCGAGAGGATGTATCCCCCTCCTCGGAGACCACGAAGTAACCGTTGCCCTGAATGGCAAGATGCGTGGAGATGGCCGAGTCGGTCACAAGACCCTGAGCTGTATTATTGGTCGTGTTGCTGGCGTGCACACCCCCACTCTTGTTGTTACCAGACCCAGCAACGAGGCTTGAAAAGCTCGTTTTGGACGCCTTGTATGCGGTCGTATCCGAGTTTGCCAAGTTGTTTGAAACATTCGAAAGCGCCTGCGACTGGGCGGCCAAGCCCGTGATCGCGGCGTTTGTTGCACCCATCAAACTCATGTTACTCTCCTACATATGCGCCACGTTCGATGTTTATTGCTTGAGTGGCAGGATTGACTTATTGTTCAGGAAGCTGCGCTAACCTGTTGAATTTATTAACTATCAGAACTAACTGAGATGATTTGGTCGAGCGTGAAGAAGACATCGCCCATTGTCAGATATGTCTGGCCAGAAGAAGCATCGACACCAGTGACCTTTCCCGTTACCGAGGTGCTGGTTTCAATGTCATTGCCTTCTTGATCGGTCGCGGTGATCTCAATTCTGTAGGTGCTGCCATCGTCCAGCTGCTTGCCTTCATCGGTCACGCCATCCCATTTAAATTCATGGGACCCATCCGCTTCGGTCTCACCATCGGCTGTGTAGACCGAATTGCCGTCTTCATCGAAGATCTCGATTTTGACATCTGTGGCATCGCTTTCGAGCGCGTAGTTCCACTGGGCGGAACCATCCTGAAGCGTCGTGGTATCGCCAAGGACAGAAACAGATTGCCCGATATAGCCGAGGCCATTCGCAGCGATCATTGTATCCAGAGATGAGACGACTGTTTCGAGGCGGTTCGCATTCTCGACTTGCTGATCGTAGGTCGACAGCTGAACCATCTGGTTGAGAAATTCGGTCGTATCGGTGGGATCGGTCGGGTTCTGGTTCTGCAACTGCTCGACCATGAGCTGCAAGAACTGCGATGTATCCAACCCCAGCCCCTGACTTGAAGTCGTAGTGGTCGTCGTACTTGCTGTAGAAGAGGCCAGTGCAGATACAGTCATGGCTTTAGCTCGCGCGTTTTGAGAAAACACGAGATCAAGACACGGATTTCGCCTCATGCCTTCATCCCTCATATTTCTGAAACGGGACAAAAAGCTAAATCAGGCGGTATTTTTTCATTTTTTATTTAGGAAAATATTGCCCTATACTTATTTCCTCTAGGAATTAATTGCCTACCTAAATAAATACGCGCAATTTACGAGTATTTAATTGTAATAAATTCCTATAATTACAATATTTACTTTAATAAATCCTCGTATATCTAGATTTCGCCTACCCAAAGGACGCGATGAAACAAATGATTAAATATGAGAACCGCTACTGCTTGCGAAAAAGCTTTTGTAATTGGGTGCCACACCACGCGCAGATACTCAGACGGAGCCCGCGCTTTCAAAGCAGCAGCACATCATGATGTTATTTTTTGACTTTCGTCATGATGCGATTGACAAGAGAGGCCGGAGCCTTCGGGGCTGGCGAGGCCTTCGCCAGCTTGGGAATGCTTGCTGCAAGTCGCAAGCTATCTTGTGCATCTTGGGAAATACTTAAAAGAGCAAGGGCTGGCGCCACTTGCTCTTCTGGCCAATTTCTCAAATCCGGACCGTGTTGATCCAACAGTTCCTCGAACTGCTCAATCGTCATATCACCTTCGGACTTGGCCATAATTGTCCTATCATTGGCTGGACAATTAAGCCGTCGTCTCGATCGTCCAGGCGTTATACCGCTTCAGCGGCAACCACTTCTTCTTTTTGATCTAAAATCCCGCCCATGACGGTGTCAATGCTTCGTTGCTGCATTCTTGCGAGTTCTGCCCATGCATTGCGGAATTCCAGAATACCGCTAGCCAGCGTAGCATATCTTTGGATCGCGTCATCACGTCCATAAGCATTGTGTAAAGCAAAAATGTTGCTGGTATACATGTCGATGAACTGCTGACCCATTTGCGGGTCCACATCCAGATTCACATTCTGCCGCAGTCCACTCAGAATCTTGGAGGCATGAACAACACGCCCGAAAGCGCTCTCGAATTCCTTGCGCTTGATATAGTAGGCTGTCAACACGATCGCATTCAGCGCTTCATCGAGCAGCATAGCGACAGCTTTGACGGGCGGCACAGCCGTATTGGCAGTCCTATAGGCGTTCACCGCGCGGTTTTGCGCATAATTCATATTAGTCTCCCGAATTGAGAATGGCTTCCAGATAGTCCAGCGAACTTTGGGCCTCTTCGATCGCTGCCTGGTAAGATGAGTAAAGCTCCGTCAGACGCATTTCATAAGCATCAACGATGCTCATATAGTCGTCATATTCGGCTTCATAATCTTCGTTTTGTTCTTCGAGGGATGCGATCTTCTCAGTCAAAAGACCATCATCCTCATCTGTATATTTGTTCAGTGACTGGAAAAGCTGTTCCGCCATGCCAGCAGAACTGCTGAAGGAGATCGTGGCATTTTCATCGCCTGTATAGACAAAGGTGATCCCCTCATAGTCCGTTCCCTCAACACCAACGATACGGGTGCCATCCACCTCGAACAGCCCCGCCTCTCCGTCTGCAAGAACACCGACAAGAGCGCCTTCCTCATCAACGGTAAAGTCAAGCGTCAGCTCCGAGGGCATGTTGGCGTTACGCCGCAGAACGGCCAGATCGGAATTGCTGGTTTCATACTGGAAGTTGAGCACATCCTCGATCTGATCGATGTCGTTCAACAGCGCGTCGTTCAGCTCGCTTTCATCCAGCTCCAGATAGTTATTCTCATCGTAGGAAAGCCCGAGCAGCGCCATGCCTTCGCTATCAATCACCTTAGACAAACCGCGCGCGATCTCTGTGTTGATATTGCGCAGCATATTGTCGCCAAACAGGGTCGCGTCATCGGAGACGGATCCGCTTGCGTCGATCGCCTGTTGGGTGATGGCCCATTCACGATAGGCATTGTAGCTATCGGCCAGCGAAACCACGGCATCCTTGATGGAAGACAGGGACTGGCCAATCTCGACCGCGATGGATTCGCCAACGTCGGTGGTTTGGTAAAGAGAGAATGTGACGCCATCAATCACATCATCAACAGTATTACTTTTTCGGGAGATCTCGACGCCATCGACGTTAAATTTGGCGATTTGCGAAGATTGTAACTCGTCAACATAGGCACCGCTGCCGTCGGTCAGCCCGAGCGACTGGCCGATGTCATCCCCCTCAACCGAGGTCATGACGATATCCGCGCCGGTCTCCCCCGTCAGCACGAGACGAAAGTCGTTCTCATTGACGGCGACCACCGTGGCAGTTACGCCCGTATAATCGGTTCGGGTATTGATCTCATCTGCGATCTCGACGAGGCTCATGGTGTCGTCGACTTCAACTTGCAGCAAGGTCGGATCTTCGTCCCCGTCTTTATTGACAGGAATGGCCGCTCCTTCCATGGAGAGTGAGATCGTACCCGTATACCCGAGTTCATCATAACCGCTGCTCTGCGAAGCGCTGGCCACTTTTTGGGAGGTTGCGAGCTGATCGATGGTGAGCTCGTAGGTCTGGATGGCGACACCCGCCTCAGCGGTCACCACCAGTGAATTTTCAGCATCCGCGCCACCGATACCTGTCAGATAGGCTTCGCGCGAGGAAAAAATGTCATCCTGTTCTGTCAGGGATTCAGAGACGCCTGTGATGGTCTCGACAGAATCCAGCATGTCACCAAGCAGGTCCTGCATGGTGTTGTAGGATTCAATTTTGGCTTCATTTTCCGTGATTTTATTGCTGATACGATCCGCTGGGAGCTGCTTTTGCAGCACTGCCGCCTCGATTAGGGCATCCCAATCGATATCCGAGTCGGACGACACATTGGCAGTATGAGCGGAGCTGGAGCTGGATGAAGACGTAGTGGTAGTGTTCGTTGTCGTGGTCGTCGCCGCGCCTGTATCGGTAGAACTAACACTCGTCATTTGCCAAACTCCTGTATTAGTTATACGGACAGGGCCACCCGATCAGGCGGCCCCATCTGAATATTAATTTTACCGAATAAGACTGAGCAGGTTCTGTGGCATCTGGTTGGCCTGAGAGGCAGCTGCAACAGCGGCCTGAACCTTCACGCTGGAGGAAGACAGAGAGGCCTGTTCCTTGGCGATGTCCACGTCAGCGATGGCAGACTGTGCTGCTTCCAGGTTTTCAACGCTGGTGTCGATCTGGGAAGAGCGGAACTCGAACCGGGACATGGTCGCACCGATTTCAGCACGCGCATCAGAAATGCTATCAATCGCCATATCGAGCACGGACAATGCCTGAGCTGCACCCTCTTCCGTAGACACGTCCAGATCAGCGATACCCAGAGACTTTGTATCGAGAGAAGCAATGGACAGATTGATGGTATCGGCAGAAGTGGAACCAACAACGATTTCAGCGCCCGTTGTTGCGACTTCCGTCGTCTCGCCGCTGGTGGTTCCAGCTTCCAGTCCAAGGGCAGCAAGATTCAAACCACCGTCACTATCTGTGCCAGCGATCGTTACGTCAGCGCTGTCCCCCGTTGCAAGACTGGTGATCGTGATGGCTTCAGAGGCGCTATCATAAGCAACTTCATATTGATAGTTGCCATCATCATGCAAGCCTGTTTCGATCTGTGCAGCAAGGTCTTCATTGCTCAATGCAGTACCGGAACCTTCAGTGAAGGCAGCTGTGATGTCGAGCTTGGAACCACCAACTTCAATTTGGATTGTTTCTTCGGCAGTTGCGCTCGCATTTGCATAGCCTTTAGCAGCTGTTACGCTGGTGGCGTTGTCCAGACCAACGTCTGCCAGTGTCGTATTGGCAAGAGCTGTACCGTCAGCGATTTCAACCGTAGTACCATCAACGCCGGTCAGGGAAAGATTGCCAGCGTCATCCACGGAAGCGGTAATTTTTCCAGCCAAGTTGGCATCCCCAGCCACAGCTGTGTTAATGCCATCCGCAATTTGCTGTGCGGTCAGCTTGTCACCGATATTGGTGAGGGTAAAGTCCGCATCGACGGTGTTGGTACCATCACCGATCTTAATAGAAACGACCTCATTGGCAGTGTCTGCGATATAGACGCCATCGGCACCGATCATAGCGGAGGTACTGGCGGTACCCGTAACATCAGACGTATAAGCAGCGGCCGTTTCCGTATCATCCACGGAAAAGTCACTGGAGCCATCCAACAGGCTCTGGCCGTTGTAGCGGGTGGATTCGGTGATGCCATCGATTTCGTCCTGCAGCTGTTCAAATTCAGCCTGCACATAAGCACGTTCCGTATTGGTAACTGTACCAGAAGCAGACTGGGAGGCCAGCGTTTTCATTCGTTCAACGATGTCAGCAATGTTGGATGCGCCACCGTCTGCGGTCTGCAAAACGGAAATACCATGGGAAGCGTTGGTGGAAGCCTGTTCCAGCGCGGCAACGTCGGTACCGATTTTAGTGGAGATAGCCAGACCGGCAGCATCATCAGACGCCTTGTTGATGTTGGACCCACTGGCCAGTTTGGCAAGCGAGTTGGTCTGATCACTTGAGTTTCTGTTCAAAAAACGAACTGCAGTGTTTGCTGCGGTATTGGTAGAAATTACGGGCATAGTCGAACTCCTGAACTAAACGATAGCCGCGCTACTGTTACTAAGCGGATGACGCTTTTCCTTGCGTCTTGACTATTCAACGGGCCAAGCAGAGCAAATCGGGCGCTAAATATTTTTGGCCAACACGCCTCAAAATTAACGTTGAATAAAGAGTTCGATCCAGAATTTTCACCTTGTTAGGTTTTACCCACGCATTTCCAAGCATTTACAGAGAAAAAGATTAACAACAACTCCGTTATTTTGGGTGACTTTTCAAAAAATAAACTTCAAACGACCAAATCTTATGATTAACGGCAAGTTAATATTCCCCGCCCCACGTAATGGACACAAGTAAACCACCTGAATTCAGTAAGCATTTGTAAAGGAAAGGCCCGGGTAGCCTCTTGCTATCCAGACCCTTCGAACGGTCAATCAGCGGTTCAAAAGCACCTGTCTATTGCATAAAAAGCGGTCGGATGCGTACTTGACGCGTCCGACCGCTTTAAGATTTCGAGCTATCTCTATAGCTTGTATTACTGGATCAAGCTAAGCAGGTTCTGCGGCATGTCGTTGGCTTGAGAAGCGGCTGCAACAGCGGCCTGAACCTTCACGCTGGAAGAAGACAGGGAGGCCTGTTCCTTGGCGATGTCAACGTCGGCGATGGCAGACTTGGCAGCATCAAGGTTTTCAACGCTGGTATCGATCTGGGAAGAGCGGAACTCGAACCGGCTCATTTTTGCACCAAGCTTGGCGCGGGCATCCGAAATAGTATCAATTGCCATATCCAGTACGGAAAGCGCTTCAGCAGCCCCTTCACCGGTGGAAACGTCCAGATCACTAATTCCAAGTGCTTCGGTCGTCAACGAGTCAATTGAAAGATTGATGGTATCGGCAGAAGTGGAACCAACAACGATTTCAGCGCCCGTTGTTGCGACTTCCGTCGTCTCGCCGCTGGTAGTTCCAGCTTCCAGTCCAAGGGCAGCAAGATTCAAACCACCGTCACTATCTGTGCCAGCGATCGTTACGTCAGCGCTGTCCCCCGTTGCAAGACTGGTGATCGTGATGGCTTCAGAGGCGCTATCATAAGCAACTTCATATTGATAGTTGCCATCATCATGCAAGCCTGTTTCGATCTGTGCAGCAAGGTCTTCATTGCTCAATGCAGTACCGGAACCTTCAGTGAAGGCAGCTGTGATGTCGAGCTTGGAACCACCAACTTCAATTTGGATTGTTTCTTCGGCAGTTGCGCTCGCATTTGCATAGCCTTTAGCAGCTGTTACGCTGGTGGCGTTGTCCAGACCAACGTCTGCCAGTGTCGTATTGGCAAGAGCTGTACCGTCAGCGATTTCAACCGTAGTACCATCAACGCCGGTCAGGGAAAGATTGCCAGCGTCATCCACGGAAGCGGTAATTTTTCCAGCCAAGTTGGCATCCCCAGCCACAGCTGTGTTAATGCCATCCGCAATTTGCTGTGCGGTCAGCTTGTCACCGATATTGGTGAGGGTAAAGTCCGCATCGACGGTGTTGGTACCATCACCGATCTTAATAGAAACGACCTCATTGGCAGTGTCTGCGATATAGACGCCATCGGCACCGATCATAGCGGAGGTACTGGCGGTACCCGTAACATCAGACGTATAAGCAGCTGCCGTTTCCGTATCATCCACGGAGAAGTCGCTGGAACCATCCAACAGGCCCTGACCGTTGTAACGGGTGGATTCGGTGATGCCGTCGATTTCGTCCTGCAGCTGCGAGAATTCAGCCTGAATGTAGGCGCGTTCTACATCGGTTACCGTACCGGAAGCGGACTGGGAGGCCAGCGTTTTCATTCGCTCGACGATATCAGCAATGTTGGAAGCACCACCATCTGCGGTGTTCAAAACCGAAACAGCGTGGGAAGCGTTGGTGGAAGCCTGTTCCAGCGCAGCCACGTCGGTCGAAATCTTGGTCGCGATAGCCAGACCGGCAGCATCATCAGAGGCTTTGTTGATGTTGGACCCACTGGCCAGCTTTGCCAGAGAGTTGGACTGATCATCGGAGTTTCTGTTCAAAAAACGCACTGCAGTGTTTGCAGCTGTGTTGGTAGAGATTACTGGCATGGTAGATATCCTGACTCGAAAAAAATGGCTCCACTTTACAGTGCCGTTAAGTGCGTTATTTCACGCGTTGTATTTGTAACGGGTCAGGGTTGGCAAACCGGGCGAGATTTATTTTACTTTATTTTTTAACCCTTTAAACCTTTGTTAACTATAAGGTTTTATCGGCCCTTCTTTGATTTTAAGCATAAATTAGCTGATTTCAGCCATTTTTTCGCTCAATATCGGGTTTTATTATAGTTAATGAAAGATTAAATTTGGAAAATTACTTGGTAAATTAATTTTCATAAAATGCGGGAAGCTTCGCAAAAAGCAACAAGCCGACTATATCCACCAAAAGAAAATCTGCGGTAGCAAAAGGCCTACTGAAGGAGCTTGAGCAGATATTGCGGCACTCTGTTGGCTTGCGCCACAGCGGCGGCAGCCGCTTTTACGCGCACGGTCTCGGAAGACATCTTCGCCATTTCCTTGGCGATATCGACATCCATAATCGCGGATTTGGCCGCTTCGAGATTTTCAAGGCTTGTGTCGATCTGCTGCGAGCGAAATTCAAAGCGGGACATGGTCGCCCCCATCTCGGCGCGCGCATCAGCAACAGACCCAATCGCTAGATCGAGCAAAGAGAAAGCCTTTGTAGCACCTTCTCTGGAAGACAGATCCAATCCGGACAGCCCGAGTGCTTCTGTCGTCAGGGCCTGAATGGAGAGATTGATCGTATCGTTGCCAGAAACACCAACCACCACATTCGCTCCGGTGGTCACCGCCTCGATTGATGCGCCCCGCTCCTTCACGTTGTCCCCTTCCGAGAGCCCCATGGATGCAAGCAGCCCACTGTCACCCGTCACATCCGAAATATCGAGCGTTGCGTTGGCGCCAGTTTCTTCGCTTGCGAAGATAAGGGCTCCGCTCGCATCCACTGATGCCGATACGGTATAGTCACCCTGTTCTTGCAGAGAGTGATTGATCGCATCCGCCAGATCCTGCGACGACAAAGCCTCTGTGTTGGCTCCATCACTGTGACTGGTCACCGTCACCACCGTGCCATTGATCGAGAAACTGGCGCTCGCATCATTTGCAGATGCGGCAGCACCATAGCCGGCAGACACGCCGCTATGAAAGACCGCTGCGGTCTCCACGGTGTCATCGGAATAGTTGCTTGAGCCGTCCAGCAGGCTGACGCCATTATAGCGGGTGCCAGCACTGACGCTGTCGATCTCTTCCATCAGGGCTGCAAATTCGGTTTGAATATTGCTGCGCTCATCGTCCGTCACCGTTCCGGAAGCTGCCTGCGATGCAAGGCTTTTCATGCGCTCCAGAATTTCGGATATCGATGCTGCACCGCCGTCTGCCGTTTGCAACAGAGCCAGACTGTTGGAGGCATTCACGGACGCCTGCTCCAAATTGGCAAGATCAGAAGACATGCCCGTCGCTATCGCCAACCCTGCCGGATCATCAGAGGCTTTGACGATGCGCGATCCGCTTGAAAGTTTGGAGATGGAGTCACTGAGCCGGGTTGAATTCTGGTTCAAATATCGCACAGCAATGTTGGCGGCAATATTCGTGGAAATTACGGGCATGCTCAAACTCCTCGTTACGGGCAGTTGGCGCTTGCTCATATGAAAATGCTGTGCGCCTACTGTCTCTAACGGGAGGCAATAGCTAAACCGGGCGAAATTAAATCAGATTGCAGCGAAAGGTGCTTAAGGTTGCGTAAATAGCGAGAGAATATCGGAGCTATGTGCCTTGAGTATCTGACGCAGTTTTTGACGTCCGCGCTTGAGCAGAGATTCCACGGCGGACACACTTGTTTCCATAATTTCCGCGATTTCGCTGTTGCTCATACTCTCGTTATAGGAGAAGACGATGGCGATACGTTGCTGATCCGGCAACTGAGCAACAGCCCCTTCAAGCAGATCGATTGCTTCCTGCATCTCAAGAATGGCAGACTGGTTCGAGCTGTCATCTTTAAGATCGGGCAATTCGTCCATGGCGGACGTTCTGTTTTTGCGCAGAAGATCAATGCAGCGGTTGGTCACGACCTTGAAAAGCCAGGTCGAGAATTTAGCGCGCCCCGCTTTCCAGTTACCCCTACGGGTCCAAACCTGAAGGAACGCATCCTGCAGCACATCTTCGGCCTCAGGGCCATCTTGCAGGATACGATAGGCAACCGCATAGCCACGGTCGACATGGCGTTCAACGAGCGCCTGAAAGGCTTCTTCCTGTCCCAAAGCGATCAAACCAAGCAATTCGTCATCACTCAGAGCAACCAGGTCACGCGCCTGCAGCAGTTGCGACTTTGTCGTAACCGTTTCAGGTATGTCCGATTGTGAAACAGATTGCATGGTTGCGTTCTTCATTGTTCAGTCCATCAACGTTTCAGGCTAAGAAGTCACCTCACAAATTTCTTCCTACTAATAAAACGTTGTACCGAACTCTTTCAGGCGTGTAACTATAAGTTTTTTTTCAGCTTATTTCTGATCTTTTCTAGGAAAAATCTGCATTTTGCCCGGAATCTTTTGCCTAGTAAAAAGTGATAATATCTATTCTGCAGTATATACACGAAATAAAATTACAATATCGCATATTTTACCATAATTATAATAATTTTAACTTTATAAAAATTTTTTTAAATAGATTAAAAAAATTAATTCAGCAATAATTTAGAAATTATTGCTCTTAATTTTTATATACAAACATATTCAAAATACTCAATACACATATTGATGATATATAAGTTTCGACAAATAGGATTTTTACATAGATTTTTTTTGATACACAAGATTTTCAATAAATATCACTATTTCTGAGAAAAAGTTGTAATACTATTTTATGTTTACCTTCTAAATATACCAGATCATTATCTAAATATCTTCCTCTCCCTAATTCGATTAGGAGCTTGTTAATATACATTACTAAAGTGTTAAAACATTCAATTTTTACGAGAATTTATATTTAGACAGAGATGGACAATTGTAGAAATATTTTTATATGTACCTACACAAAATAGAATCTTTCCCACCCCTGAAAGCCCCCTGTTTCTGCACAGAAAAAACAGCAGAAGCAGTTCATTTGACTGACAACGGGCCGTTTAAATCCAGCTCTGCTCACCGAAATGAGTCGATTGAACCTCCTATCGAATCATATTTTCACGTCATTCCCTCGGGTGAATTCATCTGGCTTGATCGCTCCCTTTCCACGTCACTCCTCAGTCAAATAGAGCTCTGAGATGGAAAACCGAGTGCTTTTAAGCTGGCGGTATTTAGCGATTTTCGTGCCTGTCGCATGAAAAGAAAATTGGCGCACAAGTCAGCACGCCAATTCACTTTCTTCTCAAGATCCTGGTTCGCCAAAATCAGACCATCGCGGCTTTACGCCTCGGTTATGGTTTCCTCGTCGTGTCTCTCACCAAAGAGACGACGAACAATGACATAGAGCACCGGCACCATGAGCACGCCGATAAAGGTGGACGCGACCATGCCACCGATAACGCCGATACCAATCGCATTTTGAGCATTGGCCCCCGCCCCTGTGGCCACAGCCAACGGTAGCACACCAAGAATGAAGGTTAGCGCCGTCATCATGATGGGGCGCAGCCGTTGCAAGGAAGCCTCAACCGCCGCATCCACCAAAGAATATCCCTGCTTATACAGCGTCTCGGCAAATTCAACGATCAGAATCGCGTTTCTGGCTGCAAGCCCGATCGTGGTCAGAATTCCAACCTTGAAATAGACATCGTTGGACTGGCCAAACAGCCATGCGGCCAGCAAGGCACCAAAAATGCCGATGGGAACGACAAGCATCACAGAGATTGGAATTGACCAGCTCTCATAGAGGGCCGCAAGCGCCAGAAAGACAATCAGGAACGACAGGGCATAGAGCATTGGCGCTTGTTCACCAGATTGCCGTTCCTGATAGCTCAAACCGGTCCATTCCACGCCATAGCCTGTTGGCAGCTGCTCTGCGAGCGCTTCCATTGTCTCCATAGCCTGACCGGAACTGGTGTTTGGCCCGGCAGATCCGTCGATTTTTATCGCTGACGATCCATCATAACGCGCAAGGCTGGGGGCAACCGGCTCCCATTTGGTGGTAACGAAAGCACTGAATGGCACCATATCTCCTGAGCTGTTGCTGACATACCACTTGCCGATATCTTCCGGCTGCATGCGGTATTCAGCCGCCCCTTGAACAATGACAGGGCGCAAATTGCCGTTGAGATCGAAATCATTGACATCTGTGCCCGAGAAAATCACCGACAGCATGGCGTTGATGCTGCTCAGTGACACCCCGAAGCTCTCGGCCTTGGGCTGATCAATCAGAATCCGCAGGGCACTCTCGTCTTCATTTTCGGAAGACCGGATATTCTGCACGCGAGAATCCGCTTTTGCCAGAGCGACGAGTTGATCAGCGGCATCGGACAGGTCAGCGTGAGACCCGCCGTTGCGGGCAACCAGATACATCGAGAAACCGCCTGAATTGCCCAACCCCATGATGGCGGGAGGCTGCATCACGAAAATCTCGGCCTGACGATTGGCCGCAAAATGCTGATTGATACGCAGGGCAACAGAAGCCGCATCCAGCGACGTGTCCTCGCGCTGATCAAAGTCCTTGAGCTTGATGAACATCATGGCCTGGTTGGAACCAGCCCCACCGAAACTGAAGCCAAGGGCTGCGAAGGTTGCATCAATTGAATCACCTTCTTCATTAAGCAGGTAGGATTCCACCTTGGAGACGACTTCTTTGGTCTGCTTGTAGGTGGAGCCCTCCGGCAGCTTGATCTGACTCATCAACATGCCCTGATCTTCCGTCGGCAGGAAGGAGGAGTTCATTCTCTCATACACCAGCCATGCCCCGCCTGTTACCAGCACCAAGACAAGCAACATGGTGAAGGGCGCCTTCAGAATGAAGCGCACTGAAGCCCCATATAAGCGGGACAGCTTATCAAATCCGTCGTTGAACCAGCGCGCTGGAGCGATTTCCTTGCCAGCTTTCTTCTTGCGCAAGAAGCGCGCGCAAAGGGCCGGAGATAGCGTGATAGCCACGAAGAGAGACAGCACCATGGCGGCAATCATTGTCACGGAAAACTGGCGATAGATCACGCCGGTCGATCCTCCGAAGAAGGCCATGGGCAGAAACACCGCCGAGAGCACCACCACGATGCCGATCAGGGCGCTGGTGATCTGCCCCATACTGCGGCGCGTCGCTTCCAGCGGTCCGACATCTTCGTCATGCATGAGCCGATCCACATTTTCGACAACCACAATGGCATCATCCACCAGCAGGCCGATGGCCAGCACCATAGCAAACATCGTGAGCGTATTGATGGTGAAGCCCGTTGCGGCCAGAACAGCCAGTGTTCCAAGCAACACGACCGGCACTGCGATTAATGGAACAAAAGTGGCGCGGAAAGACTGCAGGAAAACCAACAGGACAAGCACCACCAGCACAACTGCTTCGCCCAGCGTGTGATAAACCTTGCTGATCGACAGTTCCACAAAGGGTGACGTGTCATAGGCATAGCGCACTTCGACACCATCAGGGAGCGAGCCTTTCAGCTTGTCCATGGTGGCACGGACAGCAGCTGACGTATCCACCGCATTGGCGCCCGTGGCCAGATTGATGCCGAACCCGGCAGCATTCAACCCCTTGAAAATGGAGTTGGAGCCGTAATCTTCCTGTCCGATTTCCACCTTTGCCACATCGCCCAGATAGACAGAGCCACCATCGTCATTGGTTTTCAGCAATATCTGCTTGAACTGGTCGACGGTGGTCAGCTGGCTTTGCGCTGTCAGGGTTGCGGTGAATTGCTGTCCTTCCGGTGTTGGCTGCGTGCCTAGAGAACCGACGGAAACAGTGGTATTTTGAGCCTGAACGGCACTGACCACATCGCTTGGCGTCAGCTGATAGCGATTAAGAGACATCGGATCGAGCCAGATGCGCATGGCATAGCCAGATCCGAAAGAATTGATGCCGCCGACCCCGTCTGTACGCTGGATCGGGCCTTCCACCACTTCCTCAAGCAGGTTGCCCAACTCAAGGGTGGAATGTTTCCCGTCTGTTGAGACAAGAGCGCCAACCAAAAGAATGGAGTCATTGGACCGCCTGAGATTGATGCCGGCATCCTGAACGGCATCTGGCAACTGGCTTTCGATCTGGCCGATCTTGGTCTGCACATCATTCTGCGCCGTCACCGGATCAACAGCACCATCAAAAACCAGTTCAAGGGAAGCGCGCCCCGCACTTGAGCTTGAAATGGTGTAGAGCACGCCGTCCACATCGGTGAGGCTGTCTTCAATGACCTTGGTCACGGAGTTTTCCACGGCCTCGGCGGTAGCGCCCTTGTAACTTGCCGATACACGAATGGTCGTCGGTGCAATATCCGGATACTGGGCCACCGGCAGACTGGTGATGGACCAAGCCCCGGCCAGCATCGTGACAATGGCAAGCACCCAGGCAAAAACCGGGCGATCAATAAAGAAAGATCCCATGTCGGCCTACTCCTTTTCTGCCACGTCGGCAGGCTGGGCCTCGCCTGATGCATTGCTATTGGGCACCTTGGCCGCATCACCATCTGTCACTTCCTTGATGACGCCATCGACATATTCAACGGGAATGGTCTTGATCTCGATGCCTTCGCGAAGGTTGCGGATATTGTCGACGATAATCTGGTCTCCCGTTTCCACTCCGCCGGTGACAATCCAGTTATTCTGATAGGAGCCGATCTCATCAAGTGTTGCGACCGCGACCTTGCCCTCGCGGGCCACATAAACCGTCAGGCTGCCATCGCTGGCGCGCTGGGTGGCGCCCTGAGGCACCAGAATGGCTTCAGAGGTGCCCAAAGTGGCGTCCACGCGCAGAAACTGCCCCGGGATGACCATGCGTTTGGGATTGTCGAACTCCATCCGCAGGGCCACGGTGCCGGTCGTGGTAGACACGGATGTACCGGGCGAACGGAGCGTGCCTTCGCCATCCAGCGTTTCGCCGGTTTCCAGCTGTAGCTTGAGGCTCAGTTTGTCGGCGCGCTTGATGAAGCCATTCTCGACAAGATTGCGAATGGACAGCATTCGTACACTCGATTCCTGCACATCAACATAAATCGGGTTGAGGCGCGTGACTGTCGTCAAGGCAGTCGTCTGGTTGGACGTCACGATTGAACCGACAGAGACATCTGCAACTTCGGGAATGCCCGAAATGGGGCTGCGGATTTCCGTCCATTCAAGATTGAGTTTGGCAGTGCGCAGCGCTGCCTCAGCTGTTTTCACGGAGGCTTCTGCTTGATGCAGACTAACCTCGGCATCCTTCACATCGGCAGAGGAGATGCCCGTGCCTTCAATCTTCTTGTAGCGCTCAAGCGTGATTTGTGCGCCTTCCAGAGAGGCCTTTGCGCTGGCCACCTCAGCTTCAGCCGACTGGACAGAGGCTTCGTAGGTCTCATTGTCGATACGAAACAGCAGGTCGCCAACCTTGACCGGTCGGCCTGGTTGATAGGCGATTTGGGCGATAACCCCATTCACCCGAGGACGAATGGAAACCTGCTCATAGGCCACAGCCCGTCCGGGAAGAGTCACCTCGTATGGGACATCAGCCTGTTCTAGCGTGATGACACCGACAGGCAAGGGCCCCTGGTCCGACCCGCCCATGGCAGCGCCTGGTGCAGGCTGCGCCCAGACAAGAGAGGGAACCAGAAGGCCGACAAGCAAGGCCAGAGTTGGTGGAAGCATGGGTCTGAAAGGCATGCGTGTTTCTGAGGCTGTCATGATTATTTGTCTCTTATTGGTTTTCAACTGACCGTCTGATTTCAGATTTCAGCATTGCCAAAGCGCGGCTGACGATGCATTTTATCTTTCTAGCAAGATAAATAAGGTTTCTGTCATGAATGTGGAAGAGCGAAGCAAACAGGTGTGCGAGAACTGGCCGGAGGCAGTTACGCCTTACATGCAGAGTGCAGCTCTCATTCAGCGTCTTTCATCCCTATTGCAAGAAACGACGAAGCGGCTGCTTAAGTTCCATGATCTGACCTATATGGAATTTGATGCTTTGGCGGCCCTGCGCTCGCAGAAACCCGGCGCGACGATGACACCGACCGAGCTTTATGACGCTCTCCTGATTTCCTCAGGAGGTCTGACCAAAGTTCTCAAGTCATTGAAATCAAAAGGTTTCATTACCCGCAGTTATTCACAAAAAGATGCCAGACAAAAGCTGGTTCTATTAACGGACAAGGGGCGTGCAAAGCTAAGCGAGATCATGCCTCAGATTGCCGCCAACGCTGAGACGCTGTTGCAGAACGGGTTTGAGAGCCCGGAGGCATGCACTGCATTTGCCGATGATCTCAAGCGAATTATTCAAACCGCCGAGCGGGAAATCAACCAACAAGGGCGCTAAATTCAGACCGAATATGCGAAAAATCTACGCATATTTGCCCACAGATATCGTGTAACCGACTGTAGCTAGCTGTCTATTGGGACATATTCGCACCATTTGTCATCAATCCCAAAAGAAGAAGCCCCCGGAAGACATTCTTCCGGGGGCTCTTTTATGCAAAGCTCATAGGGCTGATTGATATCAGTTGAGCTTGTGTTTTTCCATGCTGCGAACTTCCTGCACCTTGAACTGGCCAAAGCGTGGCAGGAACTTGTCCCATTCGACGGTGTGAGCGTCGAATTCCGGCCCGTCGATGCAAGCATGCTGACGCATTGTCTTGCCATCTTTGAGCACGGGCACCATGCAGGCGCCGCACATGCCGGTAGCATCCACCATGATGGAGTTGAGGCTGACAACAGTCGGCACTTCATATGGCTTGGTCAGATCGCTGACGGCACGCATCATCATCGGAGGACCGACAGAGACGACTTCCGCAATCTTGCGGCCCTTGGAGGTCTTGTCGTCCTTTAGCATGTCTTCAAGCGGATTGGTGACAAAGCCCTTGATGCCGAAGGTGCCATCGTTGGAACAATAGATGACATCAAGCATGTCGCCATATTTGGCCTTCAACAGCCCCATGCGCTCGTCGTCGCCCGTCCAGAACAGATGGTCTGCTGAACGGAAGCCGATGATCATAGTGACATGATTGCCGGTTTCCAGGTGCGCCTTGGCGATCGGATAGATGGCTGGCAGGCCCACGCCACCGGCAGTGAAGACAACGGTTTCTTTTTCCGGATCGAACTTATTGACGTCGCTTGGTTCCCCAAGCGGGCCTGCGATACCGGCGAAGAAATCGCCTTCGCTCATCTTGTTCATCATCTTGGTCGAGGTACCCATGCCCTGAATGACCAGATCGATGGTGCCGTTTTCCTTGTTCCAGTCAGCAAGGGTCAGCGGAATGAGTTCGCCATCATCGGTTGCCAACACGCGGACAAACTGGCCAGCCCGAGCGGACTGGGCAATCACCGGTGCGCGGATTGTCATCTCGACAATGCCGGCAGCCAGATCCGTGTGCTTGAGAACGGTATGTTCAGCCAGACCAAGGCTGGTGAAGTGGTCCGCTCTCTTGACCCGGTCGGCAATCTCGTCAGACACCAGATCAATGGCACCGAGGATCTGACGGGCAGCAGCCTGACCATCACCGGCAGCAAGGATCGCCGTGGACCCGCCACGAGCAGCGTCACCACCGGTATAGATGTCATCAATCGATGTCTGCTGGCTGTCTTTGCCAACATTGATTGTGCCCCATTTGCTGACTTGAAGCTTGGGTTCAGACGACGGAATGATCGGGTTGGACTTGTTGCCAAGGGCCATGATGACCAGATCCGCCGGCATTTCGATGACTTCCCCGGTTGGACGCGGACGACGACGACCGGAGGCATCCGGTTCACCCAACTCGTTCACATCCACAACAGCATGGGTGACGAAATGGGTGTGATGATCGCCAACGAACTCTTTCGGTCCGCGCAGTTCAGCCAATTCGATGCCCTCTTCGAGTGCATGCTCGAGTTCTTCAACACGGGCAGGCATCTCAGACTGGGTACGGCGATAAACGATGGTCACGTTGCCGCCAAGGCGTTTTGCCGTGCGGGCTGCGTCCATCGCGGTGTTGCCACCACCAATCACGAGGATATTCTTGTCCTTGACGTCCGGAAGCGGCGTTTCATAAGCCGGATCACGACCACGCATCAGGTTGACGCGGGTCAGGAACTCGTTGGCCGACATGACGCCGAGCAATTCTTCACCCGGAACATTCATGAAGGTTGGCAGGCCAGCACCGGACCCGACGAAGATTTTCCAGAAGCCTGCGGCTTTCAGGTCTTCAAGGGTTGCGGACTTGCCGACCACGAAGTTTTTGACGAAGCGACCGCCCAGAGCGTCGATCTTGGCAACCACATCATCGATCAGCGAGTTTGGCAGACGGAATTCGGGAATACCGTAGCGCAACACGCCGCCCAGTTCGTGGAAAGCTTCAAAGACCGTTACCGGGAAGCCTTCAACAGCCAGCAAATAGGCGTTGATGAGGCCAGACGGACCGGACCCCACCACCGCGATTGGTGGCTTTTCGGCTTTCTGCCAAGGGCTGACAATGCCAGCGAAGCGCGCGAGCTGATCCGGATTGGCAGCTTTTTCATGCTCGGGCAGGAACCATTCCAACTGACCGATCTCGATCGGACGGTTGGTATGCTTACAGACACCCTGACATTGATGCTCCTGCGGACAGACGCGGCCAGTGACGTTTGGCAGCGGGTTGCAGCTTTCGATCAATTCCAGCGCCTGACGAATCTTGCCCTTGGCGAGCAGATCGATCATTTCCGGAATATGGATCTTGACCGGGCAGCCACCAACCTTGGTGGCTTCTTCGTCCTTGGTACGCTGGATGATCTGGCCCAGTTCGCAAGGCTTGTCTTCGCACTGTTTGTCGCGAAGCACTTCCAGCCAAACGATCATTTCGACTTCCCGCAAGGAATAGCCGAGGGACTGATAGCCCAGATAGCCCTGGTTCACCAGCTCGAAGTCAGCAGACCGCGCTTCCGGCGTGCGGATATAGGGCGGAATGTAGCTGTCTTCAGGCCAGCCTTCGGAAAGGCCCTTGAACATGGGATAGCGATCGGACATGTAGGCATCAAGCGCCTTGATGAACTTGCGTTTGAACCGGAGCGGCAAGCTCCAGATGAAACGCTGGATCAGGGTGCTCATGTCATCATTCTTGAGCAGAAGGCCCCAGAGAGTCTTGATGAAGGGCTCGCCCAACTCGTCCTTCTGGAATTCCCAGGCCATGGCCTGGGCTCCGTCCGCGATGAAGACATTCCGCAGGGACCGGGGGTCCGCTGCGAGATGCTTTTTCAGAACATCCATTTGATGATCAAACAGAGCGTCCTGCGTTACTGCAGTATCAACGGTCATCTTACGATCTCCGCGTTGCATTTTGCCGCCACTTTCATGATGCGGGACTTCAGGTCCGGAGTGACTTCGACCTGTTCCAGAGCACCGGGGATGGTGTGTGCCACTTCCATGACAGACCCATTCTCGACAACCTTGGTCAGTTCGAAGAGCTCAGGAACATCCTGATAGCAGGCTTTGCAGTTGGTGCAGAGCGATACGTCCTCTTCATGAATATGCGGCAGGCTGGCTCCTCCTGCAGCAGGTGCTGCATCGGATGCTCCATTGGCCGCTGCGGCGGAAGCTGAACCACCAAGGCCCAGAACTGCCGGGGAAGCAGACATGGAAGCCATTTCAGCCATGCCGGCTGCGATGCTGTCCATGGAAAGCTCACGGGATTCCAGAGCTTCCTTGTATTTGGCTTCCATTGCAGCCAGCTCTTTGCTGTGAGCAGCATCGAGTTGAGCAGCGGTTTGACCTGCAAGATGCTGAAGTGTGCGCCAGTTCTGACGACGTTCTTCAACCAGATGCACGATCATGGCACCAACTTCCAGTTTGACCAGTTCCTGTTTGGCATTGGCCTTGAGGATGTATGGAACCTTGCGGCCACGCTCTACAGCTGGCATGTCGATGAATTCATGCAGCGGCACAGCATCCACTTCACCCTTGATCGGGCGGAACTGCTTCTTGAAGCGGACTTCATCGTAAGCATAGTCAGCCGGAGTAAGTGGCAGATCCATCAACTTGAGCTGGCCATCTTCCATATAGGAGATGGTCTGCATGGCCCAATCCTGATCCTTTGCCGGGTTGCCTTCGATGTCGAACCGTTCAGCAAGGGTTTTCCCTGCTTTGGGATCATGCACGAAGAGCGGGCTGACACGGGCTTCAACAGCCAGTTTCGAGCGGCGGTTGGCCGCGTCATCAGCGATCCCGTGTTCACCCTGACATGGCGTGTAAACGTCAAGCAGTGCTGGTGAAGAGGAATGCTTCAGATAGGCCATCACATTCTTGAGGAAGTGACCCGGGAAGGAGGTTGCACTCTGCACCACGAAAACATTCGGGTGGAAGCTTGCAATCAGACCCAGTTCCTTGCGGTCTTCGAGCTTACCAGGGTTGGCCTTGCCGAAGCGGGCCAAGTCACTGTCCTGACCGGACAGGGAGGCCGTGGAAGCCTGACCACCGGTGTTGGAGTAAACGCCCGAGTTGAGCACCATCACCTTGACCGGCGTGTTACTTGCCAGCAAGCGGGACAGGGCACCGAAGCCGATATCATAAGCAGCACCATCACCGGAGATGTTCATGAAGGTTGGCAGCAGGTCGCGTTCAGCGTCGGAGAAATTGTGCCATTCGAAATTGTTGAAGAATGCTTCATCCGTTACCGGATCGTAGGCATTGGCCAATTCGAGTTTAGCAAGACGCATGGCCTTGAAGTCAACTGCCGCATTGGCAGTGGTGCCTTCAAAGATACCCTTGATGACGGCCGGTCCATCATGGAACAGGCTGTTGACCCATGGGTCATTGTAAGGGTTGAACGGGAAGGTCGAAGCATAAACCGAGCTACAGCCGGTCGCGTTGGCAACAACCAACGGAGACTGACCATTACCGGTCGGGCCACCTTCTAGCATGAAGAGGCGTTTTTCGAGCACCTTGAGGGCGCCGGAAATACGGGCTTCGCGTTCGCTATCGCCTTTGACTTCTTCAAGCTTAAGGGTCAGGCCGTTGACCAGTTCTTCCAACTCACGCACATGAGCTTTCTGACGACGGTCATGGATCGCATGGGTTGCGGAAACAACCTGACGAATGGCCGTAACCTCGCCACAGCCGCGACAAGCACCGTGACCACCGGTGGTGGAATAGTAGTTGGCGCGATCCAGCATCATGCGCTTGATCTCGTTGTCGTCCTCAAAGGCCGGTTCAACAAAGCGGGCTGGCGTGTTCGGTGTTTTGGAAAGGAAGTTGAACTTGGACTGCAGATCATGCAGCAAGCCAGCGTCCTGATCGGCGGCCACCAGAGCACCCGGACCACAGATGTCCACGCATTCCAGACAACCTGTGCATTTCCAAGGGTCGACTGCCACGGCAAACAGACCACCCTGACCGGTGTGTTCGGCTTCCATGGAGTCGAAGAATGGACGGGTCTTGGCAACAGGCAGAACCGACACTGCTTCCACGATGCGTTCCAGATTGCCCTTGACGACAGCGCTTTCAACATAAAGCTCGTTGACCGCTTCGGCCACCAGTTTGGCAAAGCTCGGAGCGTCATCCAGCGCATTATATTTACGGCGAACCGTCTCACCAACAGTGCGGACATATTCACGAATGACTTCGCGCTGTTTTTCCGGCATGTCGATGTCTTTGGCGGCAGCCATCAGCAGAGCGTCGATATCGAAGACGCTTGGCGGAATGGCAGCATCCGGGCAGACCATGGAACAATCCAGGCAGCCTGTACATTTTTCAGGATCGAAGACCGGCACTTCACGCCGGAAGAGGCCCTTGTCCTTGGCAGCGGCAGACCCGGCAGGCATGAACATGCCTGAGCCCGGCAGGACCGGCGCTTCACCGATGGCACCTGCGCGGAATGGTGCTGCGACCGTTTCTTCATAATAGGCAGTATCAAACAGACCTTCCGGAGAAGATTCCGAAGCAATACGGCACATGTTGGAAGAAATGGATGGGCTGAATTCAGGAACCGGGTCGCCTGCGGCGTCCACTTCGACAAATTCAGGAGCCGAATAATCGACAACAGCCGTTTCCTCGACGCCATCGCGGATGACCGCCATGTTGCCTTCAACAACAGCTTCGCCCTTGGTGCCGAATTTGTAGTTGATCTGGCTGCGGATCTTCTCGATCACAGCTTCACGATCAGCCCCTTCGGTCACGCGTTCCACATGGCCACAGACGGCGCCGATGAAGGCGATGCCCATCATGCGAGTCTGAAGAGCGGCAACTGGAGCATGTTTCTTGGCAATGGCAAAGCCGTCAACCACCAGGAATTTGATCTTCCGGTCGCGGATGGTCTTGCGCATGGCTGCAGGCAGTTCTTTCCAGACTTCAAGCGCGGAAAGATTGGACTGCAGAATGAAGGTGCCGCCTTCAACAAGGCCACGCAGCGGATTGCT
This sequence comes from Cohaesibacter marisflavi, assembly GCF_963665895.2. Taxonomy (NCBI): domain Bacteria; kingdom Pseudomonadati; phylum Pseudomonadota; class Alphaproteobacteria; order Hyphomicrobiales; family Cohaesibacteraceae; genus Cohaesibacter; species Cohaesibacter marisflavi. Next base: position 3,211,113 of record NZ_OY762534.1, read on the forward strand.
GTGAGCGAAGACCTTGTGGTCTGGCGAAACAACCACTTCCACATCTTCCAGATCGGCGTTGGTGATCAGCACCGGCTCTGGAGAGAGCGTGATATAGTAGTTGGTCGGAGCGCCCGATTTTTCCGAACCGTATTTCGGTGCGGATTTGGAATAGAGATGCAGGGCGTTGGCCAGAATGTCCGTGAGCAGCTTGCCGGTGGCAATCGTGCCGTACCCGCCAACTGAATGGAAACGGATGCGCAGGGCACCTTCTGGCAGGAGGCTCGGGTTCGGCTTGGTTTCCAGTGCCATCAGTTCGGTTTCAGGATAAGCGTCTTTCAGCTTGGCCTGAAGCTCGTTCATGATCGGGCTTGCATCCTTGGAGAAGAACTGGCTGCCCAGATAAACAAATGGCTGGCAAGCACCGTCCATGTTTTCATAGGCTGCGACCAGATGGCGAGGCTGCAGGTCATGGGCACCCAGGCCGAAGATGGCGGTCGTCAGTTTTGGCAGTTCCTTAAGGGCAGGGACGCCCGGATAGCGTTCGCCAGCACCATTTTCCATGGCTTTCATCAAGGCTTCCTTGACGAAGGCAGTCAGAGCGGTGTTGTCGGAACGCTCAAGAATGGTGACTGCTTTTTTGCCTTTGACGGCTTCCACGAATTCCGCATCCGGGAATGGCTGCAGCATCTTGATGGAAACCACGCCGACCTTCTTGCCCTGACGGCGCAGGTAAGCAGCAACCGCTTCGGCATCGTCGGTGACAGACCCAAGGCCAACCAGAACGGTTTCGGCATCTTCGCATTCGAAGCATTTAACCGGAGCATAGCTGCGACCGGTCAGTTCGGAATATTCATCCATGGCTTCGCGTACGAAGCGAGCAACGTCACGCACAAAGTGGGTGCGATGGTCAACAGCACCGGCCTGGAAGTCCGGCTGGTTCTGAACACCACCCGTAAGGCCCGGATTGTTGATATCAACCTGAGCAGGAACGCGCTGGCGAGTGCCTTTCTGGAAGGCATTGGTCCACTGGCGACTCCACTGCTTGTGCAGCTCTGCCGGCAGCATGTCCAGAGTTTTGGCAACCATCTCGCCCGCATTGTCGGCTTCAACAGCATCAGCATTGTCATCAAGGAAGGCAACGAGCTTGGCGTAGGCGTCTTGTTCCATATCAGAACTGTGACGGCCCAGATAGCGTTTGAGCTGGAAGACGCGCCCTTTGGCACCATAGAGCATTTCCTGTGCGACGGTCGGGCACATGATACGCTCAGATGGATCACCAACGAATTCGCGCAGCAGGTCTTCTTCCGGCATCATGACTTCGCTCATCATGTGAGATGTCACGAAGCCATCCATGCCGTTGGCAACCGGAATCATCGACATCGCGCTGACCTTGTAGGAGATCGCGGCAAGGTCGGCAGCTTCCTGCGGGTTGGACCCAAACAGGATGGTGTAACCGGATGGTAACAAGGCGTAGATGTCGTCATGGCCGGCCATCACGTTCAGTGAGTGGCGGGAAACGGAGCGAGCCGCAACTTGCATGACAAAACCGCCGACTTTCTTGCCGACGGTGACATAATGCGATTCAAGGCCATAAAGCACGCCCTGGGAGGACGAAGCGTTGGACACATATTGTCCGCCCGTAAGCGCAGCGCCAAGAGCGCCTGACTGAGCCGAATGTTCGCCTTCAGGTTCGAAGAAGAAGGGATGACGACCCCAGACATTGAGTCCGCCGCCAGCTCTGAAAGCTTCATAGATTTCGGCAATCTCGGTAGAAGGCGTAATCGGATATCCGATGACTCCACCGCACACCTGTCCCATTACCTGGGCTACGGCGCCGTTACCGTTAATTACCGTTGAATTTCCGGGATACGCCGGCGTTTTTGGAAGTTTTTCGTTCATATTCTCCACCCAATTACAACAGACCGGTTGTTGGTAGTGTCAGCCTGTCGAAATGAAATAAAGTGCTCAAAGAATTGCCTGCAACCAAAGCCCAGTGGCAAAGGCGGTCACCCCAGGTCCTCAGATACCTTCAGCTGTCAGAAGCAGTCGCGTGGTCAAAATGGTCATGTGAGCCACACAAAAGTCCCGGAAGTGCATCACTATACGGTCATAACTCCCGATACTTTAGTGTTATAATCGTTAGTCTATCCAAGGGCTTTCGGCGTTGATTTGCATCAACACGGTTGCTCGACCCAGAAGCACCACCGCATCACGATACAATTTCTGACGCAGTTAGAGCCGTTCAAAAAGGCAGTCTTGAGACCTGTTTTTAAAGTGGTTTTCCGAAGTCACCCAGAGGAGGCAATGAGGCATGGATACACCTTAGGATTAGGTGGGGAGGCTTTTTTCTCGACATATTTGCTAATAAGACGAAAGTACGAAACCGGCACTCCGAAACAGGCGCTACCGCGCCTGCATTCGCATCGCAGCCCCTCTCGACTGCCGCTTCATCCCGATCCGGATGTGAAGGCAGCCCAGAGTCGCGCCTTCATTTACCGGCATTCTTCCTCGCGCGATTGGACCTTGCAAGAGCAGGAAACCGGCACAAGATCTTTCCCGAGCGAGAGCAAATAAATAGCGACGCTCCATAACGCAACAGCGTGCGATGCGCAGCAAGACTCATGCTATCAGCGATAGGCACCCCGACTCACCTATAGGCCACAGAAGGGTGTTTTCCTCACCATCGACCATATTTATAATGAATAAGTAGATGGAAGACTTCAGTTTTTGGCTCAATCGGAGCGCTCTACAACCAGAGATGATTAACACAATGGTCTCAGCAGTTAATATTCACAGACCGCACAACTTTGCATAGCAATTTTTTTCGCTATGCAAACTACCTCTATCCACTTTGGTCTAATGCGCGATTCTCGCCAGTAAGCCGCCGATTCAGGCATCAACTAGCCTTTGGTCCAAACCTTTTGCCGCTTCCAACCCTTTATCTCATTAGAATAAATGAGTAATACTTCCGTCATTGAGGATTTTGTCATCGGGTGTCCGATCCATAATTTCCGGCGGGTTTTTACCCGTTCAACCTCAACCTTAACGCAGCGCTCAATCCGGGCGCTGCCTAGCATAGCGGTAATAAAATGGCGATTTCCAAAACTCTTTCTGATGAGTTGGAGAAACGGCGCAAAATCGCACTGGACGGTGGCGGCGCAAAGAAAGCTGAAGACAGACATGCCAAAGGTCGCATGACTGCCCGTGAACGTCTTGGGGGTCTTTTCTCCGAAGGTACGTTCCAGGAATTCGGCTTGCATGCGCAGCACAATACCCGTTACTTCGGCATGGCAGACAAATCCATTCCGACGGACGGTGTTATTTGCGGCACAGGCTTTGTCGACGGTCGTCCAGTAGCAGCCTTTTCCCAGGATTTCGGCGTGGTTGGTGGCTCCTTGGGTGAAATTCACGCCAAGAAAATTTGTGCAGCCCTCGATCATGCTGTGAAAGCAGGCGTACCTGTTGTTGGCTTCAACGATTCAGGCGGAGCACGTATTCAGGAGGGTGTTGGTGCCCTTTCCGGTTATGGTCAGGTATTCTATCGCAACGTTCAGCTCTCTGGCGTTGTGCCTCAGATCTCTGTCATTGCAGGTCCTTGCGCCGGTGGTGCAGCCTACAGCCCTGCCCTGACTGACTTCCTTATCATGACCCGCGAAAACGCACAGATGTTCATCTGTGGACCAGAAGTTATTCGCGCCGTTACCGGTCAGGTAACAACGATGGAAGAAATCGGGTCGGCTCAAGCACACGCTTCCGTATCCGGTAACATTCACTTCATTGCTGAAAATGATCAGCATGCTGTGCAGATTGTCCACAAGCTGCTCTCATTCCTGCCATCCAACAACATGATGGATCCGCCGCATCATATCGAGCCGGACCTGAAAATTGTTGATGACCCGGCATTGGATGAGCTGGTTCCAGCTGATTCCAAGACCCCGTTTGACTGCCGTGAGGTTATCAAAAGCCTTGCTGATGACGGTGATTTCCTTGAAGTCATGGAACATTTTGCAGCCAACATCGTAATCGGCTTCGGTCGCATTGGCGGCATGGTCGTTGGGTTCGTTTCCAACCAGCCAACCGTTAAAGCGGGCACGCTGGATATCGATGCCAGTGACAAGGCTGCACGCTTTGTTCGCTTCTGCAACGTTTACAATATCCCGATCGTTACCCTCGTCGACGTTCCTGGCTTCCTGCCGGGTGTCGCTGAAGAACGTCGCGGTATTATTCGTCACGGCGCAAAAATGCTCTTCGCATATGCCTCTGCTACTGTTCCGAAGATCACGGTCATCATGCGTAAAGCCTATGGCGGCGCGTATCTGGCAATGTGCTCGGAAGATATGGGTGCGGACCGCGTTATGGCATGGCCAACGGCCGAAATTGCTGTGATGGGTGCTGAAGGCGCTGTCAATATCCTTTATCGTAAGGAATTGAAAGAAGCTGAAGACAAGCCGGCCAAGGCAAAAGAACTTGCGGATGAATATCGCAAGGAATTTGCTACGCCTTACTTGTCTGCTGGCAGACTGGCTATCCATGACATCATCCAGCCTCGCGAAACCAAGAGTGCAATCGCTCTCTCGCTTCGTGGCCTGATGTCCAAACGGGAAACCCGTCCGCCGAAGAAACACGGCAACATTCCACTCTGAGCAAAGGATTATCTTGATGCTCGAAAACCTGGAAATCATCTTAACGGGCTTTGTCGTGGTAATGATGGCTCTTGCCATTCTCTGGGCAGCCTGTGCACTTATTGGATCTTTCTTTATCCGCCAGGAAAAGAACGGCTCAGGCACAGGCGGTTCGGACCATGCTCCAAAGGTACCGCCGCGCGCGGCGGTAGCCTCCCGGGCTGGCGTACCACCACATCATCTGGCTGCCATTGCAGCAGCCGTAGCCGCGACAATGGGGGCAGGATACAAGGTGACTCGCGTCGCAGCTCCCCCCCACAAAGTAAGCGAATGGCCACTGGAAGGTCGCATTGCCTCTTTTTCGGGACATAACACCCGTAACGGCTGGACTTCCATGATGCCCTTGGGCAGTAGCCAGACCCCCAATTCTCTGAGAGGACTAAAGTAATGAAACGCTTGCGGATCACCGTACAGGGCATCACCTACGATGTAACGGTGGAAGACGAAGATATGGACAATGCTGCCCCGGCTCCGGCTGCGAAACCAGCAGCTCCAGCCCCTGCAGCAGCAGCTCCTGCTCCTGCCGCTCCGGCCCCAGCCGCTCCGGCTCCTGCTGCAGCTCCTGCTGCCCCAGCTGGTGATGGCGCAGTGCCTAGCCCACTTGCCGGGACTGTCATCAGCGTAGACGTTTCTGTTGGTCAGAAAGTATCAGCTGGCGACACTCTGCTTGTCCTTGAAGCCATGAAGATGAACACGAACATCAGTGCTCCATCTGATGGTACAGTTACCGCGGTCAATGTGGCAGCCGGTGCTACCGTGACCGAGGGTCAAGTTCTTGTAACCCTTTCATAAGGAGGGAGATCCTTCTCATGGAAGGCACAGCAACTCAGGCCTCCAAGCTTGAACAGATTTGGCATTTGACCGCTTTTGGCGATGTGACCTGGCAAATGATGGTCATGTGGGCGATCATTGCTCTGCTGTTCTATCTTGCGATCTACAAAAAATTTGAACCGCTTCTGCTGATTCCGATCGCTTTCGGTGCTCTCTTGGCTAACCTTCCTACCGAAGGTCTGGTCAACTTGCCCCAAGGCGAACATGCCGGCGGTCTCTACTACTACATTTCCAAAGGCGTTGAGCTGGAAATCTTCCCACCGCTCATCTTCATGGGCGTTGGGGCTTTGACTGACTTCGGCCCGTTGATCGCCAACCCGCGTACGCTGCTCCTCGGTGCAGCTGCCCAGTTTGGTGTGTTCGCTACCTTCCTTGGTGCAACCTTGATTGGCTTCCAGTCACACGAGGCTGCTGCCATTGGTATTATCGGTGGTGCTGACGGCCCGACCTCGATCTTCCTTGCCAGCAAGTTGGCTCCGGATCTACTCGCTCCAATCGCAGTTGCAGCTTATAGCTACATGGCGCTTGTGCCGTTGATCCAGCCTCCGATCATGCGTGCGCTTACAACTGAAGCGGAACGCAAGATCAAGATGAAATCCCTGCGTAAAGTGGGTCGCCTTGAAAAGCTCATCTTTGCTGCCATGGTTACCATCCTTGTGATCTTGCTGGTTCCTGCAGCAGCTGCCCTGATTGGCATGCTGATGCTGGGTAACTTCCTTCGGGAAAGCCTTGAAGCAGAACGCATCACCAAGGCTGCTCAGAACGAGGTGGTCAACGTCATCACAATCTTCCTGGGTACGTCTGTCGGCATCACAATGACGGCAGAACGGTTCCTGAACTTCGACACCATGAAGATTCTGGCCCTGGGTATCGTCGCCTTCAGTATCGCTACTGGTTGCGGCATCCTGATGGCCAAATTGATGAACGTGTTCTCGAAGAACAAGATCAACCCTCTGATCGGTTCTGCTGGCGTGTCGGCCGTGCCAATGGCTGCCCGCGTTAGTCAGGTGGAAGGTCAGAGAGCAGATCCAAGCAACTTCCTTCTCATGCATGCCATGGGTCCGAACGTTGCCGGTGTGATTGGTACAGCAGTGGTGGCAGGCTTCTTCCTAGCCTGGTTCTCACTCTGACATTCAGTCAAACTGAATCTAAAATTAAGGAAGCGTAGGCTTATGGCCTGCGCTTCTTTTTTTTGCGTCATCTTTTCACCAGTCCAATAAAACCTTAGTCGTAGCCAGAGGCTGATCCCCGCCGTTTTGATTGGTGTCAATGTTTCCCCCCTTCATGGGCGTAGCGTCGAAGCTGTTGTATTTGTTCCGATTATTGCACCCTGTGCAATCTAGTTGGCAAATTCCGCAGCAAGGGGAGGAAATTCATGTCCGATCGCGGGGTCGCCAGCGGTCGCGGGGAGGATTTGTCTGTCGCAAACCGACAGAACGGATCCGGAAAAGGTGTCACGGCATCCTTTCCAATCCTGACGCGCACCGATTTTTCAAAGTCAACATTCCTTATCGAAATCGAGCATCCAGTCATGGCAAAGGCCGCCAAACCCGGCCAGTTTGTCATCGTGATGTTACATGATCTGGGCGAGCGCATCCCGCTGACCATTGCCGATTTCGACAGGGAAAAGGGAACCATCACGCTTGTCGTGCAGGCCGTGGGCAAATCCACAAGGGAAATGCAGCTGCTCTGCAGACCCGGTCGTGAGATCTACGCCATGCTCGGCCCTCTTGGTATTCCCAGTGACATTTCATCGAAAACCAAAAAGGTCATTTGTGTGGGCGGCGGGCTGGGCATCGCGCCCATCTACCCTCAGGCACGAGCCTTCAAGGAAGCCGGCGCCCATGTGATCGGGGTTCTGGGCTTCCGCTCCAGCAACCTGATGTTTTGGGAAGAGAAGTTTCGCGCCATCTGTGATGACTTTATTATCTGCACGGACGATGGCTCAGCTGGCATTCACGGCCTTGTGACCCAAGGCATCGAGGCGGCAATCAGAGAGAATCCAGACGTCGACGAAGTGGTCGCTATTGGTCCTCCGGTCATGATGCGCGCCTGCACGGAAACCACGCGCCCCTATGGCATCAAGACGATGGTGAGCCTCAATCCGATCATGGTTGACGGCACTGGCATGTGTGGTGGCTGCCGCGTGAAAGTAGGAGACGCGATCAAGTTCGCCTGCGTGGACGGGCCCGATTTTGATGGCCATCAGGTCGACTTTGACGATCTCTTCACCCGACTGCAACGCTACCGCCCCGAAGAGGCCGCAGCGATGAAGCGCTATTCCGATAGTTGCCGCCGCCTGGCCCTTGCGCCGGATGCAGCACCCATTGAGGGAGGCAAGTAAATGGCTCGCAAGACAATTCGATCCATTCCGCAACAACGGGCAGACATGCCGGTTCAGGAGCCGGAGATCCGCGCCAGAAACTTTGATGAAGTGGCGCTGGGCTTTGATCTTGAAAATGCCCTTCTGGAATGTGAACGCTGCCTGATGTGTCCGCAACCGGCCTGCATCGAAGGATGCCCGGTCAAGATCGACATTCCCGGATTCATTTCCAAGATGCTGGAAAAGGATTTCCGTGGCGCCTATGAGCATATGACCGATGCGACCCAGCTTCCCGCCGTGTGCGGCCGGGTTTGCCCACAGGAGGATCAATGCGAAGGGGTTTGCGCTGTGGGCGCAGGTACCGGCCTTGAACCGGTCGCCATCGGCAGGCTTGAACGCTTCCTAGGTGACATGGCTATCAAGGAGGGGTGGCAGAAATCAGCACAGATTGAGCCCAACCGCTTCCGGGTTGCCATCGTAGGATCTGGACCAGCCGGAATGGCTTGTGCGGCGGATCTGGCCAAGGCCGGATGCGCCGTTACCATTTATGAGGCCTTTCATGTGCCCGGTGGCGTCTTGCGCTACGGTATCCCTGAATTCCGCCTGCCCAAGAGCGTGGTGGACGCCGAGATTGCCAATCTGAAGGCGTTGGGCGTCGATATCCAGTGTAACACACTGGTGGGCCGCCTGTTCACCATCGATCAGATGCTCGATGACATGGGCTATGATGCAGTCTTTATCGGCGTTGGTGCCGGTACCCCCCACTTCATGGATATTCCGGGCGAAAATCTCAACGGTGTCCTTTCTGCCAACGAGTTGCTGACCCGCTGCAATCTGATGCATGCGGGGGACTTCCCCAAATTCGACACCCCGCTGGGCCTTGGCAAGCGCGTGGCCGTGATCGGCTCGGGCAATACGGCCATGGACGCGATGCGTGTTTCCCTTCGGCTTGGTGCCGAGCAGGTGCATTGCATCTACCGGCGTAGCGAGATCGAGTGCCCTGCCCGCAAAGAAGAGCTGCATCACGCACAGGAAGAAGGCATCGAGTTCCACTGGCTGACCAACCCGGTCGAGATCCTTGGCGACGCCAACAACAATGTGCGCGGCATCCGTTGCGTGCAGATGGAGTTGGGTGAACCCGATAACTCCGGGCGCAGGCGTCCGGTAGCGGTTGAAGGCAGCGAATTCGACTTCGAAGCGGATACGGTGGTCTATGCCATCGGCACCTCGCCCAACCCGATCCTTGGTCAGACCTCATCGATCGGCCTCAACAAATGGGGCTATATCGACACCGACGACGATCTTTCAACCTCTCTTGCCGGTGTCTATGCCGGGGGAGACATCGTCACCGGAGCGGCGACCGTGATCAAGGCAATGGGCGCAGGGCGCAAGGCGGCTGACAGCATTCGCCGCTATCTGGGCCTCAGAGACACCAACGTCATTTACGAGCCGGAGACATCCGACTTCGAGAATAGCCTGTTCGGCATCGACCTTGCTGAACATTGCTTTACCAGAATAAGACAAATTTAGCTGCCGGAGCCAAAACCATGACGGAATATGGCATGCAGACTTCTTCTCACGATGCTCCTCCCAACGAGGAAAGGACTGCATTGAGGAAGTCCCCAGCAAGTGGACCTGCCGAAGTCATTCAGGAACATATTGTTGAAATCGTAAGTGACTCAGGGGAAGGCGCGCAAAGATGCGGCCAGTCCCTTGCGTCGATCGCCGCCCGATCCGGGCACGGAATCTGGACAGTGGAGATCATCCCCGCCGAGATCCAGCCCCCTCACCGCTCCATCGCGGGTGCCAGCGGCAACAGAGTGCGCATGGCCGCGCACAAGGTCACCAATGTGGGTGACAAGGCCGATCTCGTGATCGCCTTTAACGAGCAGGTGCTTTTAAGCCGCCTGAACGCCAACGAGATCAAGCCCGGAGCCACCATTCTCATCGAAGAAATGTGGAAATGCGACAAGGACCCTGCCGTTGCCGAGAATTATGAAAAGGTGACCGCCGAGGTGCGCGCAAAAGGTTACAATCTGTTCGAGATTCCGATGCAGACGGAATGTCACAAATATGTGCCTGATCCGACCAAAGGCAAGAATATGTTCGTGCTGGGCATTCTCTGCACGATCTACAGTCTGGATACGGCACTGGCCGAAGCACAGTTGCGGCTGACCTTTGCCAAAAAGGACCAGAAGATTGTCGATGCCAACCTCGAACTATTGGCGGCCGGACAGGCTTGGGCGGCGGAGAATCTTTCCGTGCGCTACATGATCCCTGCAGCACCGGTCGTGAAGCCACAAATCGTGACCAACGGCAACGCGGCGCTGGCGCTCGGGGTTGTGGCCTCGGGCATGGAAGTCTGCTCGATGTATCCGATCACGCCAGCCACCTCGGCTTCGCACTATCTCTCGACCATCTTCGAGAAGGTCGGCTGCGTGGTGCATCAGGCAGAGGACGAAATCTCGGCGGCGACCTTCGCCATCGGGGCTTCCTATGCTGGCAAATGCGCAGTGACCATCACCTCCGGCCCGGGCCTCTCGCTCAAGCAGGAAGCCATCGGCCTTGCCGTTATGACCGAAATTCCGCTGGTTGTCATTGATGTTCAGCGTGGAGGACCTTCCACCGGCCTGCCAACCAAGGTCGAGCAGGGCGACATGATGTCCGCCATGTTCGGCAGCCATGGGGATGCGCCCAAGGTGGTCATGGCGGTGGATTCCATCGAGGACTGCTTCTATTCGGTTATAACCGCACGCAAGATCGCCGAGACCTTCAACATGGTCGTGGTCATCCTCTCGGACGCGGCTCTCTCAACGGCACAGCAGCCCTTTGACAGGCCCGAATTCAACCCCGACTGGCTGGCCCCTCCGGTCAACCAATCAGCGGTGCCGGAAGATGCCCATCCCTATGACTGGGACGAACGCACAGGCATTGCGACCCGCTTCATTCCCGGCCAGCCAAACGGCATGCATTGCCTTACGGGCCTTGCCCATGATCGGGACAGCCACGTGGCCTATGACCCTCAGATCAATGAGGAGGGCCTTTTGAACCGCAGCCGCAAACTAGCTGCTTTGCAGAAGACTTTGCGTCTGGCGCCCGTCTATGGCGATGAGGAAGGCGATCTGCTGCTCATCGGTTGGGGCAGCACCCGCGGCGCCATCGAGGAGGCAGTGAAGATCATGCGGGCCAAGGGCCACAAGGTCTCCTCGCTGCATCTGAAATTCATCCAGCCGATGGCCGCAGGCATCGACGCTGTCATGAAGCGTTTCGGCAAGGTCATGACCATCGAGAATAACTGGAATGACCCAGAGAGTGATCCGCTGATCGATCCGTCAAACCGGCGTTATTCCCATCTGGCCATGCTTCTGCGTTCGCGCTGGCTGGTGGATGTGGATTGCTGGGGCAACGCCCGCGGTCAACCGCTCAAGCCTGCGGAAATCATAGAGGCCGCAATGGCCAAGCTCGACGACAAAAAGCCAACGGCGGGAGGGCAATGAGATGACCGCTTCCATGAGCCAATGTCTGATGCAAATGGTGCAAACCGACTATCAGATTGCAGACTATCAAAGCGATATCACCCCACGCTGGTGTACCGGCTGCGGCGATAACGCCATTCTCACCGCCATGCAGCGTTTGTGTCGGGATGAGCAGCTACCGCCAGAAAAGACCGTGTGTGTCTCAGGCATCGGCTGCGCCTCACGCCTGCCGCATTATATGAATGCCTACGGCTTCCATGGCATTCATGGACGTGCCTTGCCTATTGCCGAAGGTATCAAGATCCGACGGCCGGATCTCAGCGTCTTCGTCACCACCGGCGACGGCGACTGCTGCTCCATCGGGGCGGCGCACTGGATCCATGCGGTGCGCTACAACATGAACATGACCATGCTGCTGCATGACAACAATGTCTATGGCCTGACCAAGAAGCAGGCCTCGCCGACATCTCCCAAGGGCCTGAAGAGCAACACCACCCCGTTCGGGGCCACGCTCAATCCGCTCAACCCCTTGAGTGTTACGCTGGGCATCTCCAACGTGTCCTTCGTGGCGCAGGTGCCGGACTGGATACCCGAACTGCTCTATGATGTGCTCTCCAAAGCTTATCACCACAAGGGCTTTTCCTTTATCCGCATCCTGCAGCGCTGCCCGAACTTCATGAACCATCATTTCGACGCCGCCGTTCAGGATCCTCTGCGCGTGCGGATGTTGACCCATGCCGATGGTCTGAGGCTGAAGCCGGAACTTTCCCGCATCTACAAGAATCAGGAGACCCACGATCCGCTTGACCTCAATCGGGCGCAGGCTCTTGCCATGCTGGATGAGGAGATCCCGGTGGGCGTGCTTTATTCCAATCCGCACGTGCCCTGCTATGACGAATTACGCAAAGGCAAACGGCCGAGCACGCCACAGTTGGTGGAAACTGTTCTCAACGAAGAATTCGACAAGGTCGGCATCTGGCCCGAAGGCCAGCAAGCGACCTCAAACGGGGAGTGACCGATTATGCAGGTGGCTCAAATATCAACGGACCCTCAGGGTCAGGGCAGTGACGTTTTCATGGAAGAAGCCGCATTGACGGCTCTCCGTCCAGCGCTCTTTGCCCGCTATAATGCGCTCGACAGTTTGCGCTATGACTATCCTCTTGTCCTCATAGAAGGGGAAGAGGTGGAAAAACCGCTCATGCCCCTATGCCACATCGTGGACGAAGCCTTACGGCTTGTGGCCCCACAAGGACCGGACGGAGAGGAGCTGCGCCAGCAGGTTTTGCGTCTTGAACAGCGCATGCGCGAAAAGGTGGCTGCGGGCGCGGAAGAAAAGCTCTCCGAGTTGTGGCGAATCAGCGTATCCGAGCTGGTGACCGAAAGCGGCCAATCGGCCTTTGGCCCGCTTGATCAAAACCTGGATCGGGCGCGCCAAACCATCACTCTTGATGGCCGCGTCATCGGCTGCACAGAAGCAACGCCAGGCAAGGTTCTGGCCCATGTCTGGCAGTCCATGCATTTGGCCCGGGCTCGCAAGTTCCGCTACAAGGTTGACCGGCTGGTGCTTCGGCTCAATGACATCCTGAAGTCGGACCATATCAAGTCCGATGAGGCCCATAGCCCTGAAGCTCTGGCCAAGTCCATGGGGCTGGATGGAGACAATTCCATCGACTTCGGCGTTTTGTCCAATATCCTGCATCGTGTGCGCCCTGAAGACCGTCTGCCCGCCGACAGGGTAGCGCGTATCAAGCATGTGTTGCAGGTGCTCCAGACACAGGCCTTCTTCGGGCCGGGTCGGGCAACCTATAGCTATCCGGACAAGGCGGTGTGCTACAGCTATGTGTTCCAGAGCTGCACCGAAGCGCTGGATGCCTATCGGGATCGTCTGCCCAGCGTCATCGAATTCTCCAAGGCTTTGGCGATTGCCGAAATGGAAGTTGAGAACAAATATGTTCCCGACCTGCATGATGGGGTCTTTGCCAATTTCGATGAAAGCGATCTGACCGAAGAACAGATGGCCTTCCTGCCACCGGCCATGATCTTCTTGCGCGACGGGGTTACGGACTCCTCCGAGATTTCCCGCGCCTATGAAGCGCTTGCCTGCGGCTTGCCTATCAAGGTGATGATCCAGGTGGATGACATTCTCGGGCCGACCTCACCGGAACCGCCTCGCAATTCCTTTGGTGCGGGCACGGCACGGCTTGCCTCCATGGCCATGGGCATCAACAATGCCTTCGTGGTTCAGGGATCCAGCGCTCATATGACTCGTATGCAGGATGCTATGGTCCGTGCCATGCATTATGGTGGTTCGGCCATGTTCAGCATCTATTCGGGCGCCACGAAAACTGTTCCGGGCGTGCCTGCCTATATTCTGGCTGCGGCAGCAACCGAAGCACGCCTCTTCCCGAATTTCTCCTACGATCCGTCTGCTGGGCCTGATCTGGCCAGCCGGTTTGACCTGTCGGCCAACCCGCAAATGGAGAAGGACTGGCCCGAGCACACTCTTCGCTATGAAGACCCGACAGGGGTGCGCAAGGAAGAGGTCGTGAGCTTCACCTACGGGGATTTTACTCTGGCTGATACCCGCTATCACCGTTTCTGCGAAGCGATCGAGCGCAAGAGCTGGAGCGGCGATATGGTGCCATTCGAGGAATGGCTCGAAACATCAGGGGGCAGCGATGCCATCAAGCGGGCCTATGTGCAGGGTGTGGATCGACAAGACGCACTGATGCGTGTCGTGGTTGATGACAAGATTGTTGCCGCAGCCCGTCGGTGCAAGGATGCATGGAACCGTTTGCAGGAACTGGCTGGCATCAACAATTCCTACGTGCTGGCCCAACTGGCCGAGGAACGGCGCAAACGGGAGGCCCTGCTTGCCGAGCTTTCCACTGACGCAGCAAGCCCCGCTGCTGTCGAGCCGGCCCAGCCGGTCGCCGAGGCGGCGCAGCCAACAGCTGAGCCTCAGGCCGCCTCTGAAGAAGAGGACAGCGTTGCAGCAGAAGTGATGGATGACATGCCATGGATCGAAACGTCCCGCTGCACAACCTGCAACGAGTGCCGCCAGATCAATGACCAGTTATTTGGCTATAACGAAAATATGCAGGCCTTCATCGCCGACCCCGACGCTGGCACCTATCGCCAATTGGTGGAAGCTGCGGAAGGCTGTCAGGTCAGCATCATCCACCCGGGCAAGCCGCGCAATCCGGCAGAACCGGATCTGGACGATCTGATGGAACGGGCCAAACCGTTTCTCTAACAAGCATGTGCGTGTCGGTCGGGGAGCCATCCCCGACTGATGCCCTTTTATCATGGGCCATCACGGTCACATCCTCTTCAGGCAGAGAACAGAAGAGCGCCGGTCGGGGGCCTACATGAGCAGGCCTTTGTCGGCCCAATCCTTGGAAGGCCGGCGAATATGCGCATCTGTCAACACATTGACAAACCGCTCGATATCGCACTCGCTGCCGTCGGATCCATCTTCATAGCGGACAGATTGCATCGCGATGGTGGACACATCGCCAATCAGATTCAGCGCAAAGCGCGCATCAAGATCAAGATGTCTGAAAGCCATCTCGAAGCGCACAGTAGGCGGCGTGGACCAGTCCAATTGCGCCGTGGATTCGCCGCGATAGAAAAGGGTATTGGCCTTGAGGAATAATTCCGATGACGATGCCACAATATCGCTGATATTGGCATGGGAATCCGTAAAGACATACGAAATCAGATGCGCTGCATCGACAAGTCTAAGCTCGGCGATAACATCTTTCATCGCCCAAAGCATGGCATGCTCATAAACGTCTTTGCAATCAACTGTTGCAAGAGGCTTTCGACTAATCATGGTCGATTTCCGGGAAGCTTTGTTCATTCTTAGCCCGAAGCTGTTTTGTATTTCGAGCTATCGGCAGAATACACATAGTATAGAATTTCTGCAACTACTCGGAAAAACTGTGGTGGTATAGGTAAATCGACTTCACTCTCGGCGAACAATGCCCGCGCCAAGGGCACATTCTCGATCACCGGAATGTCATTTTCTTCTGCGATTTGACGGATTTTCAGCGCGATAAGGTCCTGTCCCTTTGCAACAACAACCGGCGCCTTGTCTACGCTATGCTCATAGCGCAAGGCAACGGAAAAGTGCGTCGGGTTGGCAATGACAACATTGGCCTGTGGCACAGAAGCAATCATACGGTTACGTGCCCGGTCTCTGGCCAACGAGCGCATGCGCCCCTTGACCATCGGGTCGCCTTCGGATTGCTTGATTTCATCTTTCACTTCTTTCGGACTCATGCGCAGATCCCGACGCCATTTACCCCTGACCCAAAGGACATCGAGCAGAACCAGCGAAATTGTTGCGACACAAATACCCGAGACAAGTCGGATGGTAATACTGAGGAGTTCCTCTGGCAGCAGGGTAGGATCTGTAAACATGGTATTCACCAGAACCTGTCTGTGACTTGATATGAGAATGCCGAGTACGACGGCAAGCATGGTAAGCTTAGCGAGCGCCTTGAGGAATTCGACCCAGCCTTGCGCGCCAAACATGCGCGAAAATCCCTTGCCGGGGGACAATTTGGAAAGGTCCGGACGCAATCGCTCAAACGACATTTGCGGAGGATGCTGAAACCAGGTTGCAGCAAGCCCGAGAAGGAACAAGATGGAAATGGGCACGACCAGAAATTTGGCCACTTCCATTCCGACAGCCGAACCCAGCTGAGCAAATTGTGCTTCGTTTCCAAGACGAATTTCTCCTGTTCCATCAAGTATACGCGACATGGTTGTCGATAGCGATGCGACTTGTGTTTCCAGTGCAAATGCCAGAATGAGCAGAATTCCGAGAAAGGTAGCGAAGGCATTCACCTCTTTTGAGAGAGGCAGATTCCCCTTTTCAATCGCGTCTCTTATCTTTTTCTCTGTCGGCTCTTCTGTCTTGCTGTCCTTACTCTCGTCTGACATGGGTGTCTCACATTATCCCCGCGCCTGCCGGAGCCCAGAATTGACCGGGCACCTATCAGCACCTACTGCAGAAAGGCTCCGCCCTCCTGTTTCGGGTTGAGGTCGATTTCTCCCCGTCCGGCCATTTCAAGCGCCAGGTCGGTGATTTCTCGTCTTGCCGCAAAGACGTCCCGTTCGGCAGCAGGCTGACCACTGGCCAACTCGTGCTCGATAATGCGTCGGGTCCGGCTTGCCAGCGTGGAGAGAATGGACTGCCGCAGGCCCTGATCCGTGCCCTTGAGTGCCATGACAATGGCCTCGGTGTTAATCTGGTCAAAGATGGCCATACGGGCACGCGGCGTAAGATTGATGATATCGTCGAAAGTGAACAACAGGCCTTTGAGGGCTTCTGCCGCCTTTGGTTGACGCTCTTCGAGCGAATTGAGGGCCGCTTCCATCTGGTCGCGCTCCATCTTGTTGAGAATGTCCGCCATGCGCGAGAAGGTATCAGCCTGCATGTTGCCCGAGAAGTTGAGCAGGAAGTCTTCATGCAGCACTTTCTCGATGTCTCTGGCAGCTTCGGGCACAATGGGCTTGATCGTCAACATCCGTCGCATCAACTGGTTGCGCAATTCTGGCGGCAGTTGATTCATGATCTTGGCAGCGGCGGCCGGCTTGCTACGCGAAAGAATGAAGGCAGCTGTCTGGGGGTGCTCCTTCTTGATATAGTTGGCAATCGCCGTTTCGGAAATATTGGCGATCCTGTCCCAGATGGACCAGTTGGAAGAGCCTGCCACATCGGCGATGATATCAGAGACTTCATCTTCGGGCAGAACGCCCGTCAGCAGTTTCTGAACCTCGTTGACCGAGCCATAAAGGCTGGCACCATCGCCGAATTGCTGCACGAATTCCTCGATGATGGCTTCCATCTCCCTGGCATTCACGCTGCCCAACTGGGCCGCAATGCGGGTGATCATGCGGATTTCGTCGCTATCGAAATGGGAAAGCACACGCGCCGCGTTGGTTTGCCCCATCCCCAAAATCAAAGCTGCAACTTTTTCAACGCCTCTGAATTTGCGAACCATCGGTTCGGGGGGTTGAATTTCGTTGGAAACAGCAGGCACAGCCGCCATGACACACCTCTATCGAATTTGTTACTCTTCTCATGCAATCCATGGAGCAAAACAGCGCCCCGAATGCAGCATCTTTAAAAAATGCGTAGGTCTCTCCCCGGCAGCAAGGGCGAGGAGAGAGGCCTTAATTGATGGCCTCTGGTTTGGCAACGTTCGCCGAGCCGACAATTTCCGTAAGGGAGACGCCAAAACGCGAGTTGTCGTCTTCAACCACGACCACTTCACCGCGGGCAACAACCCGTCCGTTGACAACCACCTCAACCGGCTCACCAACACGATGGTCCAGCGGAATGACCGCCCCGCGCCCGAGCTTGAGCAGGTTGGAAACCAACATCGAGGCCGACCCCAGCACCACCTGAATGTCAACCGGAATGCTCAGGATGTTGTCCAGGTTCCGATCTGTATCAATCACACCGCCAAGGGTGGCTTCGCCTTCGGCTACCTTGGAAAAGTCAGCCAGAGTTGGGCCAGATTCTTCTTTTTCCTTGGCTGCCTGTGGTGGGGTAACCGGTTCATCCAATTCGATTTTTGCGAACTCAATATCATCAGGATTCATGGGGCTGTTCCTCTTCGTTTTCCGAATGGTTCATTTCTGACGTTTGCAAGAGGCGTCATGATTTCAGGTTTACCCTGCGCAGCATCGAGGGCAGTTGATCTTCAATGCGGTAGAAGGGAGGATGTCCGGGCTTGGCTGCCACGTCGCCACCATTCAGTAGGGGATTGGTCTGCTCTTCCCTTTTCGCCGCTTCATTGGCCGCTTCACTGATCTTTTTGAGAATGTCGATCTGTTTGGTACATTCCTTGGCGATCTGCTCCTGGAAGGCGACCATTTCGAGACGCAATTCCTTTTGTTGGCCGCGTACTTCCCGGGTCATCTTGTCGATATCGGTCACAATGTCTCGTGCTTCATCAATGCGTTTACCCAGCGCATTGAGCACTTGCTGGCCGCGCACATTGATCTCGTCGATGGAGACTTCGATCCCTTCCAGAGCCAGATTGGTTTGCTCCATGATGCGGCGAAACTCATAATGATTGTCACGCAGCTTCTGCAGGCGGGAGTTCATTTTCATCACCCAGACCGAGGTAATGATAAGGGCAATCATCAAAATGCCGTCAGCGAGATAAGATATCATCTAGAATGTCCTCTTTCTGGTGGATCTGATCTTCGACCTGCAGGCAGTAGGATCCATCCGACTGACCCATCGAGCAGGTGAAGAGTGGCTGGTTGTTGCTCTGCAATGTAACTTTGGAGCGTGGCGTTGCCTGAAGCTGGATGATGTCGCCAACCTTGAGATCGGCGAGCTTGTCGAGGCTCATCTGCTGCTCTTCGAGCACGGCATTCAGCTCGACATGGGTCCGCTGGATTTCCGCCTGGAACTGCTGTGTCCATTCCTTGTCGCGATTGTTGCCCTCGCCACTGACGACCTGAGCCAGATTCTGCCTCAGAGGGGTGAGTGCGGAATGAGGCACGACAACAAACATCTCCCCGCCCCGCCCGATGGCCTGCAGAAGCAGACGACCAACGACAGCTGAATTGTTGCGACGACCAATAACGGCAAAATCCATTCGCGTTTCGATACGTTCGAACTTCAGGGTGATGTCGGCGACCGATTTCAATGCATCTTCAAGCGCCTTGATGGAATCCATGAACAGAGAGCGCGCCACCCGGGTTTCGATATTCGAGAAGGGGCGTTCGTCATCAATCGGGGGTTCGGTCCCATCAGCTCCGAATAGAACTTCCATCATAGAGAAGATGAAATCGCGGTCAAAGCCGATCAGCAGGCGAGTGTCCCATTCCGGTGTATAGACGACGGCGGCCAGTGCATTGGCCTCATTTTCGTCCAGAATATCTCCGATCCGATCATTGCCGATATAGCTCACGGAGACAAAAACCGGAGACGCCGCCCGCTGACGCATTGTGTCTGCAAATACCCGGGCCATTCGATCAAAGATGATCGGGAGCATCGGCAGACGTTCAATGGAGTTTCCTGCTGCATCCAGCAGTCGATCTGTAATTGGTGAGAGGTTATGTGCCTGTGCCATGGATTATGCCGCTCCCTTCTGGGGCATCTCGTGCACCGTGCCTTCAGCTGCTCCGCCCACAGGGCCAACCATGGTCTGGCTTTCCACTTCATCGATGCTTGGACGATCGATTTCAGAAATAGTCTTGCGGCCATGTTCAAGAGCGATCTGGGGGGCTGCTCCGTTCATGAAGGCCAGAAGGGTCTGTTTGACGATCACATAAAGACGGCCCTTTTTCTCACGCACCGATTTCACCTTGTTGGCCATTGGACCGACGATGGCGTAGGAGCTGAAGATACCGGCGAACGTGCCCACCAATGCAGCGCCAATCAGTCCGCCCAGAATGGCTGGGCTCTGATCAATGGCCCCCATGGCTTTGACGACACCAAGTACGGCGGCGACAATACCGATGGCAGGAAGGCTCTCGGCCTGCAGCGAAAGCGCAAGATAGGGCTTCATCTGATCGCGCATGCGGGTCATCAGTTCCTCATCCATCAGACTTTCGATTTCATGAGGTCTGGCATTGGAAACAATCAGAATTCTGAAATAGTCGCAAATGAAGTCACGCAGTGCCGGGTTGTTAGCAACCGACTTATATTGCTGGAAAATGACAGAGTCTTCGGGGTTTTCGATATGAGGTTCAACCTCGTTGCGGCCCTTGGCGCGAAACTCACGCATGATCGTATAAAGAAGGCCCAGAACATCGAGATATTCCTTCCTCTTCGGCGTGGAGTTGGTTATCGCCTCCAGAATGGCCCGCCCGGTATCGAACACCACCTTAAGCGGGTTGGCGACGACGAATGTTCCGAACGCAATGCCGAATACGATTACAAATTCCCAGGGCTGCAACAAAACCGCTACATGCCCGCCCATTGCGGCGAAGCCACCAAGCAAAGATGCCATCGCTATGGCTAATCCTAAAAATACACTCAAGATCGGCTCTCCCGATTTAGACTTTTCGTTGGGACCAACCTAGATTTGCTGTCTTGCGCGAACCTGACCTGACGCAAGGAAAAGGCGTTGCCGGGCTGATTTGGCTGCGCTTTTCACGCTGTTTCCAACCGGTTATCCGCAAAAACAGCACCATGGACTGACACAAGATAGATGCCCGACCAGCTCTTCTTGGCCGATCAGGCACTATATGTATCCATCAGAGACGAACGGGCTATGCGCTACCAAACAGACATCCGTTTGCCGATGAAAAGTGTGATGACGTCAGCTTGGGGCAAGTTGGGAGCATCATGATCCGCTTATCTGAAACGGAGTTATAGCCATGACTGATACCTATATGCGCGTATCCATGCTCAACCGGGATTACGAGAAGACCATCGATACGCTCAGCAAGGATGGACAGGTAAGCCGGGAAACCGAAAATTATCTTGAGAAAATCCGCGATATCAAATCCGTCGATGACTTTCTTGGCGATTACGAAATCTACAGCTACGCCATGAAGGCCTTCGGGCTGGAGGACATGATCTACGCCAAGGCCTACATGCGCAAGGTACTGGAAGAAGGCATCAGCAGCAGCAAGTCCTTTGCCAATCAGCTGACAGACCAGCGTTTCAAGGAATTCGCGACAGTTTTCAATTTCGCCAGCCACGGGGATTCGACAACCTCCTTTGAAAAGACACAGCAAGGGGTCGTTGACAAATATCTCGAACAGACCCTGGAAACCCGGGAAGGGCAGGAAAATACCGGTGTTCAGCTGGCTCTCTATTTCCAGAAGAAAGCCGCAACCATCACCTCCCCCATGGAGTTTCTCGGCGACAAGGCTCTAGCGGAAGTCGCGCGCACAATCGCAGGCATTCCTGAGGAAGCCGCAGGCGCTGATATCGACTGGCTCTCGGAGACAATCTCGGACCGGATCGATATCGACAAGATGTCCGATCCCGACTATGTCGAAGAACTGGTGCAGCGTTTTTCCATTCTCTACGATCTGAACCATGACACCACATCGACAGCAGCCCCGAATGTTCTCATTTCAAGTGGCAACTCGATCGTCGGAATGGACGAAGATCTTCTCATGTCCCTTCAGGGCCTTCAACTGGGAGGCATCTGATGCCAACATCCAACTATGTTTCTCTCTCCTCGCAGATTGCACTCAGCAACAGAATGGAATCTGTGGCGCGCAATGTCGCCAATATCAACACGGCGGGCTATCGCGGCGAGTCGATCAATTTCTCCGAGGTTCTGGCCAATTCCGGGAGCGAGTCGGTCAGTTTTGTTTCCATGGGCAACACCCATATTTCGCGCGCCAAGGGGGCCATTTCCCAGACAGGAAACCCTCTTGATCTGGCAATAGACGGCGACGCATGGTTTTCATTCCAGCGCGGCACCGAAGTGGCCTATACGCGCGATGGACGCCTGCAGATGGATTCATCGGGACGCCTCACGACCGTCAATGGAGAGCCTGTGCTTTCATCCAGTGGCTCAACCATCCAGATTGACCCGCAGGGCGGGCGCATCGTGGTGCAGGCTGATGGAGAGATCGTCCAGAATGGCCAGACCATCGACAGCATCGGTCTCTATGAAATCAACGAGGAGGATACGCTGAAACGCTATGGTGGCTCGGCGGTTGTGCCTGAAGGTGTCGCCTTCCCGCTTCAGGATTCGTCCAAGGCACGGGTCATGCAGGGCTATGTCGAGGGATCAAACGTCAATCCAATGACGGAAATGACGAAACTGATCATGATCAGCCGCGCCTTTGAAAGCGCGGAAAAGGTTATGGAAACGGCGGAAGATTCCCAGCGGCAGGCCGTGCGTGATCTTGGGGAAACCTCATGACCACACCGGATCTATCAAGCGCAGCGCTCGACGCCCTCAGGCCGAACGATCTGTCAACCAGGGCTTTGCCTCAACGTCAGAGTGCCATCTTTACCATTTCCTCATCGAGGGCCCCTGATGGCGTTGGCCAGTCCGAGACTGCAGGGCTGGTACACGAGGGCTTCTCACTTGAATCCATTCCTCTCGTGGGGGATTTCTTCTCGGTCATCTCGTCGCTCTTTTCGTCATTTGAAAGCGCGCCTTCCCAAGCAAGACAAGCGAACGTACAGCTTTCAGATGCGCTTGCCAGACCGCCATTGCATGCATCGAACATGCAGACACAGCTTGCCTCTGCGCAGGATGTGCCAGTGCAGAATACCCCAGGGCAGCAAACGGATGGGCCGCTCGATCTTAGCCGCTATCTTGCCAATCTGGATGTTGATCCCGCAGGACCGATAGATCTGGTCGGAGACAGCGAAAGAACGGGTCAGAGCAGCGCTACTGAAGAAAGCGCAGCGCAATCAGATCCGACAATATTGCCCCAGATTACAGGGCTGGCGGCACATCCTGCCAACAAAATACCCCTGGATACGCTTGCTCAAATGCAAACGCGTTATCTACAGATGACGTCCGAACAGGACTGACAAGGTGTCAAAGACTATGTCGCAAGGAAAAAAAGCAACCGCTCAGCGCCGAGACCAGGCCAATAAACTGGATCGTCTTCAAGGCGTTGTCCGGCTCTTGCAGGAAGAGCATCAGACTCTCAGAATATGCGGCTCAGTGACACAAATCACACCGGGCTATTATGGAATCAGTGGGCTGGAAAAACATGCCCATATCGGAGACTGCGTCGAACTGGATGTGTTGCGCCCTTTTGGGCGCGGGCCAGCGCGCGCCGAGGTCATCCGGATCGATCAGGGCAAGGTCTATGCCAAGCCCTTCAGCCGTCATCTTGATGTCGGCATAGGCACCCGCGTTTATCGCATGGGGCCGATCCAGTTCTGTCCTGATGACAGCTGGAAGGGACGCGTTATCGATGCTCTGGGTCGCCCGATTGATGGCAAGGGCATGCTGACGCCCGGTCGGCAAAGCGTGCTACTGGAAAACGACCCGCCTTCCGCCATGGAACGCGGCCTTATCAGCAAACCCGTCCGCACCGGCGTGCGCGCTATCGACTTGTTTACGCCTCTGTGCGTGGGGCAGCGCATCGGCGTTTTTGCAGGCTCTGGCGTGGGCAAATCCACTCTGTTGGCCATGCTGGCCCGTGCATTGGAATTTGACATCGTGATTGTTGCCCTAGTCGGGGAACGCGGACGCGAAGTACGCGAATTCATCTCCGAGACACTGGGCGACAGTCTGGAGCATTCCATCGTGGTGGTCGCCACGGGTGATGAAAGCGCCATGATGCGCCGTCAGGCTCCGAAAACAGCGATGGCACTGGCTGAATATTTCCGCGACAAGGGCAAATCGGTCCTGATGATCATGGACTCGGCCACCCGTTTTGCACTGGCTTCGCGCGATGTTGCCATGGCCTCAGGGGAGCCTGCGGTGGCCCGCGGCTTTGCCCCGAGCGTTTTTTCCGATCTGCCCCACCTGCTGGAACGCGCTGGCCCCGGCCCTGCCCCCAAGGACAAGGATCAACCCTGCGGCGCGATCACCGGTATATTTGCGGTTCTGGTCGATGGCGATGATCACAATGATCCGGTCTCTGATTCCATACGTGGCATTCTGGACGGACATATCGTGCTGGATCGCTCCATCGCTGATCAGGGACGCTATCCGGCGATCAATCTGTTGACCTCGGTTTCGCGTATGGCCAACAAGGCGTGGGCCCCCAACGAAACCTCGCTGATCATGAAGCTCAAGGGCATGATTGCCCGTTATGAAGAAACCCGGGATCTGCGGCTGCTTGGTGGCTATACAAAGGGCAGCGACCCCGAGCTGGATCACGCCATGGAGCTGGTGCCGCGCATCTATGACATTCTTTGCCAGACGCCCTTTGAGTTGGGAGATACACGCACGGACCCGTTCCGCGCGCTTTCCGATGCACTGATGGCGCAGGAGAAAAAGAAGGGATAGGGCATTCGATACTAGTGCCTTGCAAAAGAGTGGCAAGCTTCAAGCAAGCCCGACGGCCTAGGCTGACCCTGTCTTTAATCAATGAGGACTGATCCGAGGATAACCGATGGCTATTTCAATCCCTTCAGATCTGGTGCTGGACGTCGTCAACGCGGCAGATCCGGTCGAGCGACAGATGGCAGCACAACGCCTGGGCTCGGCCTCACGCTCCGCGATGCAGGTGGCCAGTGCCACCGGTGCCGTTCCCGACCTAGGGAGCGGCACCGAGCCAGCCAGCTTTGAAAAGCAGTATGCGAGCGTTGCCAAACCTGCAGTGCTCTCTGATGCAGGCATCTCGCGCTATAGCAAGGGCATTGCAAAGGAAAAGGATCCAGTCAGTGAGAAATTCGTGGCGCTGATGCTGCACGAAATGCTGGAGACCATGTTGCCCCGTGACACCGAGGGCATCTATGGCGAAGGCCTTTCTGGCGACATGTGGCGCTCGATGCTGTCCGAACAGGTCAGCAACCAAATGGCCAAAAGCGATAAACTTGATCTGGCATCCTATTTCGATCTGCCAGAGCAAGCTTGATCTTCCCCCTATTCATGAATGAAACAGAGTCTGACATGCAAACATCCATACAAGAAAACACCGGTCAGAGTGTTGATCTGGCAGTCGTTCCCGAAGGTGCCACCGACGGTGTCCAAACTCCACTGATGTCGTTGTCCGAGAGCGAGGAACGCATTCTGGAATGCGTCCAACGCGCCATCCGGGCCGTCTCCAGGGAAACCAAGGCGTTACGCGAAGAGAAAAATGTCGATCTGCGGGCGCATAGCGATGAGAAATCACGCATTTTGCTCGAATTGAGCCGACTGACCGAAATGGTGGATGTGAAGACACTTTCCTCTTCGGTCACCTCCGAGTTGCTGGTCCTGCGCAAATTGCTGGACGAAAACCAGAAGGTTTTGCAGAAGCATCTCGAAGCGGTACGCGAAATCACCGAAGTCCTGTCGAAGGCCATGTTGGCAGCGGAATCTGATGGCACCTATGGTGCTCAACCTACGGAGTGATTGAAAGCAATGCGCTACGCCCTGCTCGCCATCTGGATCGGTGCTGTATCCACCCTGTCGGCCTATGTTTCCGGCCATTGGATGAACAACAAGAGTTTTGCCGAACTGTCCGGCATTCCGCTACAGGAAGGCATGGATTTTGAAAAAACGCGTGCGATCAGCGTGCCCATGATCACGGATGGCAAGGTACGGGGCTATATCGTGGCGCAATTTGTCTACACCATCGATTCCACGACCCTGAGGGAGCTGGCGATTCCGCCCAACCCCTTCATTGTCGATGAGGCCTTCCGCACCATTTTCAATGACACATCCATCGATTTTGACGACCTCAAGGCCTATGACATCGACAAGCTGACCACCCATATCAAGGACAGCGTCAACCAGCGCATGCAAGCCAAGCTGGTGCATGACATACTGGTCGAGGAGTTCAGCTTCTTCCCGGACTCCTCCATCAACAAAAGCTGAGCCCGGCACTTCCGGCTCAGACACATACTCTCTCACACATCTCACGCATAAACGGCTCACTGGCAGCGGCTGCACACATCATGTGCCGGCTCTCAAGCCAGTGCATGCCCGCTTTTGCGCCGTTTTCTGCGGCATTGGCGCAATGGGTGAGACACAGCAGGCTGGGGAACAAGCCCGACGCAAGCTTGCCTATGCATCTTAGAACGCACGCAACGAACAACGGAGAGCGACATGTCCGACAGCCAAGTCGTCGCACCAATTGGAATGAATTCTGAGAAAAAAGGTCGGGATGTCGGCTTTGCGTTCGGTATCGTTATCATTCTGACGATCCTGTTTCTGCCCATTCCACCGATCCTTATCGATATTGGCCTGTCCCTGTCGATTGCCTTGTCCATCCTGATCCTGATGGTCGCCCTGTGGATTCAGAAACCGTTGGAATTCTCCTCATTTCCGACCATTCTGCTGATCGCCACCATGCTGCGCCTGTCGCTCAATATCGCAACGACGCGCATGATCCTGTCGCAGGGACACAAGGGGCTAGATGCTGCGGGCAATATCATCAACGGCTTTTCACAGTTTGTGATGAGCGGCGATTTCGTTATTGGCCTGATCGTCTTCACAATCCTGGTGATTGTGAACTTTCTGGTGATCACCAAAGGCGCGACCCGTATTGCTGAAGTTGGCGCCCGCTTTACGCTTGATGCCATTCCCGGCAAGCAGATGGCCATTGACGCCGACCTCAATGCCGGTCTCATCGACGACAAGGCCGCGCAGGCCCGCCGCAGTGAGCTGGAAGAGGAAAGCTCCTTTTTCGGCGCCATGGATGGTGCATCCAAATTCGTCCGCGGGGATGCCATTGCCGGTCTCATCATTACGGCCGTGAATATTTTCGGCGGTATTGTCATCGGGGCCACACGCCACGGCATGACGATGGCCGAAGCATCCGACGTCTTTACAAAACTGTCCGTGGGTGACGGGCTCGTCTCGCAGATTCCTGCACTGATCGTGTCTCTGGCTGC
This sequence comes from Cohaesibacter marisflavi, assembly GCF_963665895.2. Lineage (NCBI taxonomy): Bacteria > Pseudomonadati > Pseudomonadota > Alphaproteobacteria > Hyphomicrobiales > Cohaesibacteraceae > Cohaesibacter > Cohaesibacter marisflavi. The sequence goes on from NZ_OY762534.1 coordinate 3,237,870, forward strand.
CGGTCTGCTCGTCTCCAAGGGCGGCACGCGCGGTTCGGCGGAAAAGGCTGTCATGGGGCAGCTTGGCAAATATCCTCGCGCCCTGTTTGTGGCGGCCAGCCTGATGATCATCCTGGCCATCATGCCCGGCCTGCCCGTACTTCCTTTTGCTGCGCTTGCAGGTGTGATGATCTTCACCGGCTATTCCATTCCCAAGCGTCTGGCCGAGGAAGAAGCCGAGAAGGCACGCCGGGCCATGATCGCAACCAAGAAGAAGGAAGATCAGGATCGCCTGTCGGCCAAGCCAAGCCTCAAGACAGCAGAAATCGAGCTTTGCCTTGGCAAGCAGCTGACCGCGCAGATGCTGACATCTCGCGATGATCTGGCCAACCGCGTGGCCAAGATGCGCCGCAAATTCGCAGAGGATTATGGCTTTGTCGTTCCCGACATCCATCTGACGGACAGCCTAGCACTGCCACCCAAAAGCTATGAAATCAAGATTCACGGCACGATCATCGCCAGCCATGAGCTGCGCGTGGGCGAGCTATTGGTTCTGGCCGGTCCGGACAAGACCGCGAGCCTGCCCGGCGAACCGACCCGCGAACCAGCCTTCGGCATGCCCGGCATCTGGGTTCCCAGCGCCTATCAGGGCGAGGTTGACCGGATTGGTCTCAACTCGGTGGACAGCACCACGATCGTTCTGACGCACTTGAGCGAAGTGATCCGCAACAACCTGCCGCAGTTGCTCTCCTACAAGGATATGCGCCATCTGATCAATCGTCTCGATCCGGAATATAAAAAGCTGATCGACGATATCTGCCCGGCCCATATCAGCTTCTCCGGCCTGCAGGCCGTGCTCAAACTGCTGCTGGCCGAGCGGGTTTCCATCCGCAACCTGCATCTCATTCTGGAAGCCATCGCGGAAATCGCACCCCATGTGCGCCGCTCCGAAGAGGTTGTCGAACATGTGCGCGTGCGCATGGGACAACAGATCTGTGGCGATCTGGCCAAGGGTGGCAAACTCTGTGTCATCCGGCTGGGCAACCGCTGGGATCTGGCCTTCCACGAGGCGCTCAAGCGCGATGCCAAGGGCGATATCATCGAAATCGATCTGGAACCGCAACTGGTTGAACAGTTTGGCCAGCAATTGACCAAGGTCGTGCATGAGCAGGCAGCCAACCAACAGAGCTATGCCCTGCTGACCACGCCTGAAGCCCGCAGCTATGTGCGCATGATCGTCGAACGGCTGTTCCCGACCCTGCCGGTGCTCTCGCATCTGGAAGTATCCCGCGGCGTCGAGCTGATCACAATCGGAAGCGTGTCCTGATCTGCCATGGCCTGGATACAACCCACAACATTGCTTGCCGTTTTCCTGATCCAGTGCCGCATTGGCGGTTGCCTGATGGTCATGCCCGGCTTTGGCAGCTCGCGCATTCCCATGAATGTGCGACTGTTCATTTCAATCGCCGTCTCCATCGGCCTTGCACCCCTGTTGCTCGCCCCTGTCATGAAAAGCCTGCCAGACACCAATCTGGACCGCGTGTTTCTGCTGATCACCACTGAACTGATGACCGGTATCACCATCGGTTTTATCGGCCGGATTTTCATGACCGCTCTGGAAACCATGGGCAGTTATGCAGCCATGTTCATGAACCTTGCCGCCATGGGTGGCAGTCCGCTGGAATCCAACGATGCCCTGCCCCCGATGGTCAATATTATCTCGATGACGGCCATCGTCATGATCTTTGTGTCAGGGTTGCATTGGCAGCTGATCTCCGGACTCGTGTCCTCCTTCTCGGTCATTCCTCCGGGACTGACCTTTGATGTGCAGGGCTCACTCATCCAGTTTGTGGACACATTGACCGAGGCTTTTCTGGTGGCTTTGCGCGTCTCGAGCCCTTTTGTGCTTTATGCCGTGCTCGCCAACCTCTCCCTTGGTCTGCTGAACAAATTTACACCGCAGATCCCGGTCTATTTCGTATCCATGCCATTCATTCTCATGGGTGGCCTGCTGCTGACCATGTTTGTTGTCAGCGAAATGGTGGGAATTTTTATCGATGCGCTTTCGCTCGCCCTTAGCCGATAAAGAAGAGAGACCATGTCAAAAAGAACAGAACGACTTCGCAGACTTCTCCACGCCCAGGAACAAATGCACCAAAGTACCCAACGAGCGGTTGAGCAGACCGTTCAACAGAAAACGCATTTGCGGGAAAAGGAAGCATCCCTGGTCAAAATGATGGCCGAAGGCGACCCCATTCTGGTCAATGCCCTGATGGCATCCCATGCCAAGCAGCTCAAAAAGGTGGCCAAGGAGCGGGCCGAGCTGGATCAAGCGCTCGAAGTGCTGCAACAACAGCTGCGCAAACATGGCACGACCATGGAATCGGTGCGACGCTTTTTAACCATGGTGGAAGACAAGGAACGCAAGGAGCAGGAAAAGTCTGATAACCTGGAAATCCTTGAAATGGTTACCAATCCGCGCGCGGATCACCCTTGAAGAAGAGCCTCTGTTATTGTTTTCTTCTCTGCATATTTTCCTTGAAAAGCCTCTTCAACGAAGGGGCTTTTCTTTTTGTTCATGCTTCTGCCAGCAAGCGCTGAATAAAAAATGTCGTGCCTCGACAGACTGGTCAGCCTGAGGCAAGGTCAGCTCACTATGGTGAGAAGCACGACAGGTTGAGCATAACCTAAAGCAAATGCTCAAAGGCATGAGGCCGCCCTGTTGTCCCGGATAAAAGCCCGGAATGTCCCCTCTATCTTCTACTTTTGAAAGGGACATAATCATGTCTAACAGTATTCTGACCAACACCTCTGCAATGACTGCTTTGCAGACCCTGAACGCCACGAACAAAAATCTGGACGCTACTCAGCAGCGCATTTCCACTGGTATGCGCGTTGCCGGAGCAGAAGACAACGCTGCCTACTGGTCCATCGCAACAACCATGCGTTCCGATAATGGCGCTCTTTCTGCTGTGCAGGATGCGCTCGGTCTTGGTGCCGCTACCGTCGACACCATGTATACGGCCATGAACTCTACCGTTGATGTGATGAAAGAGATCAAGAACAAACTGGTTGCTGCGAAGGAACCTGGTCTTGATCGTGCCAAAATCCAGTCTGACATCTCTCAGCTTCAGAACCAGTTGAAATCCGTCGCGAACTCAGCTGTGTTCAACTCCGAAAACTGGCTCGTCAGTGACACGGGTACCACACCTACCAAAAGTATCGTCAGCTCCTTCAGCCGTGACAGCTCTGGTGCCGTTCAGATTGAAACGATTGATGTCACTCTGTCCGACATTCAGCTGTTCGACTCCACTGGCGGTGGTGCAGGTATCTTCGATACTGCCTTGACTATGGGTACCAACGTTGGTGGTGCAGATCTGTCTGACTTCGACATCTCTGCTGTTGCCGATGACGATCTCACGGGTCTTGATACCCTGATCGACGACGTTGAAACCGCAATGGGCAAAATCACTGATGCTGCAACCACTCTTGGTTCGATCAAAACCCGCGTTGATCTGCAGAATGACTTCATCTCTGCTCTGACTGACGCAATTGATCGTGGTATCGGCCAGCTGGTAGATGCGGACATGAACGAAGAATCCACACGCCTGAAAGCTCTTCAGGTACAGCAGCAGCTCGGCATTCAGGCTCTCTCGATTGCCAACTCTGGTTCTCAGAGCATTCTGTCTCTGTTCCAGTAAGCTGTTCTATAAGTGGGCTCTTGATTTTGACAGCTGTAAAAGGCGCATCCTTCCGGATGCGCCTTTTCTTCATTCTGCCTTACCGATTTCTGTCTTCTTTCTCTTTCTTCTCTTTCTTCTGGCTGTGGCCTTTGTCCTCTTTGACTTTAATTTTGGACGGCTATCTTCAATTCAGACGCGCCGCACAGGCTTCACGCAAGCTTTCCGGCCCATAGTCACAAAAGACGTTTCCTTTTGCTTGAAAGAGGGTTGAATTTCGATGCCTGGAAGTGAACAAGCCGAAAAAATATTGGCAAATCTCAAAGAGCTCGGTCCAAGAAGGCTCATGGCTCTTGGCCTTATCGGGCTCATGACCCTTATGTTGGTCGGGGGTGGGGCGTATTTTCTCTCCAAACCACAGATGACCGTGCTTTATTCCGGGCTGGACCGGGAAGACATCACGCGGATCGGGTCTGCCTTGCAGGATTCCGGTATCCGGTTTGATGTGAATACGGAAAGTTCGGCGGTTCTCGTCAACCATTCCTCAGCGTCGCGCGCCCGCATGTTGCTGGCCGAAAGGGGATTGCCCCGTGGCGATAGCGCAGGATATGAGCTTTTTGACAATCTCGGTTCGCTGGGCCTTACGTCTTTCATGCAGGAGATTACGCGCGTTCGTGCGCTGGAAGGCGAATTGGGCCGAACGATCCAGTCGATGAAGGATGTGCAGTCGGCACGCGTGCATATCGTGTTGCCGGAAAAGGGATCCTTCCGCAAGAAGGACCAGATGCCTTCGGCTTCCGTTGTCATCCGGGGATCGGGCACCGGGGAATTCCAGACAGCCCAGGCCATCCGATATCTGGTGGCGGCCGCTGTTCCGGGCATGAAACCGGCCGAAGTGACGGTGTTGGATTCCTCAGGCGAGCTGCTCGCCTCCGGACAGGGCAAGGATGCCTCTTCCGCTGGTGAAATGGCCGGGCTTGAAACGCTCGTCTCTGATCGCATTCAGGAAAATATCCGCAAGACCCTAACTCCCTATCTTGGCCTTCCCAACTTTCAGGTTTCCGTTGCCGCCACGCTCAACACGGACAAGGAACGTGTAGCGCAGACGATTTTTGACCCAGACAGCCGCATCGAGCGCAGTATCCAGACCGTTCGTTCAAGCGAAAGCGCGCAGAATGCCAGCTCTCAGCCACCGACCACGGTGGAACAGAATCTCCCTGATGAACAGGTCGACAACAGCGGCAGCGAACAGTCGGTGGAAGAAAATCAACGCCGCGAGGAAACGATCAACTACGAGATTTCAACCAAGAAGGTCGAGCAGACCCGCGAGGGCTATGATGTGGAGCGTCTCTCCATCGCCGTTCTGGTCAACCGGGCCCACCTTCTGGAAACGCTGGGCGATGGCGCCGATGAAGAAACAATCAACAATGCCATCAACAAGCATATCGAAGAAATCAGCCAGTTGGCTTCTTCTGCAGCAGGCCTGAATGCCACGCGGGGAGACCAGATCAAGGTTGCTGTTGTCGATTTCCAGGCCGGCACCGGGGAGCTTGAACCACTGCCGCCGCTGACCGTGACCCAGGTGCTATTGCAGCAGTCGGGTAACGTGGTCAATGCCGTAAGCATTCTGGTGGTTTCCACCTTGCTGATCTGGTTCGGTCTGCGCCCTGCAATCAGTGCGCTGGTTCCAAAACCGGTGGCGAATGACAACACACCCGAAGAATCCGAGCTTGAGGTTGGCCTTGATGATCAGCTGGGCTACATGGCCTCCGATCCGAGTACCCATGCTGGCCTGATCGAGGAATTGTCCAAGAAGCTGGATGCCTCTCCTGTGCGTAAGCTGGAACGGGTGGTCGAGATGAATGAAGAGCAGTCCGCCGCGATCCTCAAGCAGTGGTTCTATGAATCGGAGACGGCTTGATGACGATCCCTCTCAAAGATCTGATCCCATCTGTCAAGGACGCGCCGCTGGAGCCTGCCGAAGTCAAGCCGCTGGGCAAAGAAGTGAAGCCACTTGGTAAAACAGAGCCAACCGAGATTGTCTTCGGTGGACTGGATCTCCTGCTGCCAATTGCAAAACAACCCGAGGCGCCGCAAACGTGCGCGGAAACCCAAAGCGATTGCACAGAAGCCTGGGCCAATGGATTGAAGGACGCAGAGCTCCTCTGGCAGGAGCAGTTATCCCTGCAGCGGCTGAAACTGCGCGAGGAATTCGACGCCATGAAACAGGTGCTAGCCGCCGAGCTGCATCGCCAGCTTCATGGACATGTCGCCGAACAGATGGTGGAGATCAAAAACGAGCTCGCCGATCAGGTGGCCGAAATGCTCCAGCCTTTTCTTGCTGAACAGGCACATCGCCGCATTATCGAGATCTTTTCAGACGTCGCCGAGCAGGCCTTGCATGATTGTGTTGCAGACAGCCCTATCTTGCGCGGCCCGGAAAATCTGCTCGAACAGCTAAGCTCGGCAGTGGATTGCGAAAAGCTCTCGGCGCTTGTGGGCGACGTTACCCCGCAAAATCTGCAGGACGAACCCACCGAGCTTTCCCTAAAAGTGGATTCTTGCGTTTTCGAAACGCGTATTTCCGATTATCTGACCCAACTGGAAGAGGCGGTGCAAGATGACTGATCTGGAACAGACACACGACAAGGAATTGATCATCATTCGCCGCCGCCATGATATCAATATCGAAAAACCCCATAGCGGCGTATGGAAGATCGCCCACGCCGACTTCATGACAGCGATGATGGCCTTTTTCATGGTCATGTGGCTGATTTCCAGTACCGATGATGCAGCCAAGAAGCATATCGCACGCTATTTCAACCCCGTAAAGCTCTCTGCCATGACGTCCTTTCCCAAGGGTCTGGAAGACCCGGACCCGAAGGATATGAAAGTCGGCCCAGAAGCCACACCGCCCAAAGCCTCGTCCCAGCAGGACGACGCAGATGACGGGCGGGCGCTCTCCCAGTCGGCAGCACCGGCTGAGGCCGATGGGCAGAGTAGACAGGCGAACGCGGCCCGTTCACGCGGTAAGGAAGATAGCAGACCGCTGCCAACCTTTACCGAAGCTGAAATCTTTTCAGATCCTTACGGGGTTCTTGACCGCATCGTAATGAACGGAAAAGTCGCGGCAAGCCAGTCTCAGGACGATACCGATTCCACGCAGAGCCTTGCCCAGAATGATAGCCAGATCGAAGGGTCCGGCGGCGAAGCCATGCGCGATCCATTTGCCCCTCTTTCCTGGCGTCTCAATCCCCTCTCGCTCGAAGAAATGGATATGACAGAGGAAGCCACCTCTTCCAATTTCTCCATAGCAGGGCAGGACTCCGATCAATCACCGACCCGGTCCACAGAGGGCGAAAGCCTTTCAGCTGGAGAACCGGCCCCTGACGCCGGAAATCCAGATGCGGGCTCCTCGCAAACCGACTTTGCCATGGCTTCTGCCGCTTCTGTCGGCTCTGCCCAGAGCCCAATGGAAGAACAGGGTGCCGGACCGGACGGCAAAGAGGCTCAGGCCAATGCCCCTCAAAGCAAGGGCAATGCGCGGGAGGCCCAGGCCGAGCAGGCTGCTGCAAGCCCCCACCAATCAACCGGCCTTGGCCCGGATGTTAATGACGCCATGGGCAGATCAAGAGGCACCAGTGCTCTTGACCGACAGGTGGATGAATTCAGAACAATCCTGAATGCCGCTCTCAATGAGGAACCGCGACCGACAATCGGCAATGAACTCACCGTGACCACAAGCGGCGATGACATGCTCATCAACGTCTCGGACAGCGCTGACTATGGCATGTTCGCCATCGGGTCTTCCGAGCCGACAGCGCAATCCATTACGCTGCTTGAACGCATCGCCAAGAGCCTCAAAAAGGTCAAGGGCAACATCATCATTCGGGGGCATACCGATGCGCGTCCATTCCGCAATGGCAAATCGGACAATTGGCGCCTCTCGACAGCCCGTGCCCACATGGCTCGCTTCATGTTGATCCGTGGCGGGCTGGATGAAAACCGCCTGCTCCGAGTGGAAGGTTATGCTGATCGCGCTCTCAAGCATCCCGATGATCCGGAAGCCGATGACAACCGCCGCATTGAAATTCTCGTGCAGCCGAGCAAGGAGGCACCGCAATGATCAAGCAAACTCCTTCAGCGCACAGCTGCAGTCTTCGCACCCGCCTGATGACCACCGCTCTGCTGGCCTGCCTATGCTCTGCCGCAAGCCTGTCCGGCGCGATGGCCCAGACAACAGACCAGACGGCAGGCCAGACAACAGGCAAATCAGCCGATCAGCACAAAGCGATCCGAGTCATCGAAGGGGTCTCCATGGTGCCAGCCAGAGCCGACGACGCACGCGCACCAGAAACGGGATCTGCCTCATCTTCCGGTCAGCAGGCGGCCACGACCGCTGGTCAGTCGGCAAATGGCACGATAATTCCCCATGCGGTCGATGCGTCGGTGGATGACATGCAGCCCTATCTGCAGGTTCGTGTGGTTCAGAATCTTCAGGCCCAAACCGCCAAGGGATCCACACAGGCCCTCAAGGCCCAACGCAAGCTGATCATCAATCTCAACCGGCATTTTCTCGAATTGCCTGCCAAGGTTTGGCAGAATGAGCAAAATGCGCGCGCAGCCGTTATTCATCTGCTCTCGGGTGGTCATCCCGCGGTGGGCCACCGGCTATTGTCACTCGATCCGCCGCCTGCGGTTGACCCGGCTCTTCTGAAGGGGGCCTTGGCCTATATCGAAGGCCGGAAAAACGAGGCCTATCGTGTTTTCTCAACCATAGACCCTCTATCTCTTTCGCCAACACTGGGGGGGCAGATTGCTCTGGTTCAAGCCATTCTCGCTCTACCCGACAATCTTGAGGACGCTCAGGTTGCCATCGACAAGGCACGCCTTTTGCTGCCCGGCTCCCTTGTGGAGGAGGCTGCCTTGCGTCGGGGTGTTTCGGTCGCGGCAGCAGAGAATGACACCAGACTGTTTCAAGCCTATTCCCTGCAATATATGCGGCGGTTCAACAACTCGATCTATAATTCGGATTTCAGGCGTCGCTTTGCCATTGCCATGCGCCGGTTTGGCGAGAGCAAAGAGGGCAGCAATTTTGCTGAACTCGACACGGTTATCTCCGAGTTTGACATGGATGCGCGGCGTAGCCTCTATCTACTGCTCTCCTATTCAAGCCTGATTGCAGGCAATGTCCCCCTTGCCCAACAGGCGGCAAAGGCGGCCCTGCCACTGACACTGGATGGTTCTCAAGACCAGTCACGCTCCCATCTTTATCTGGCAGGCTCCATGATTGATGCAGACAGCATCAAGCTGTCGCTCCAGCATCTGTGGAAGGTGCAGCGCAGCAACCTCACCAGCCGGGACCAGATTCTGGCAGAAAAGATATCGCAGGTGATCAACAATATCCGCGCCTGGCCCGAGACCCGCGATCCCGCGTTGGCCTTCACCATCAGACCTCTCACTGGCGACAAGGGTAAACCGGGCTGGCAGTTGGAAACCTTGACCGAGGGCAGACAGGCCATTCGTCAGACCGATCTCTTTCTGTCCTCTTCCAAACAATCCTCTCTTAGGTGAATAAGCATGCCTAGTCAGACCATTCCCGCCGCTGGTGCCAACGTCAACACAAAGGCCCTGTATTCCGGAAAACACTCTGTTCACGGAGACAGTCAGCACAAGCGACAGGCCCATGATAACAGTGCCTCTTATGGAGACGAAGCCGAACAGGCCGCCAATGAAGCGGCGGAGCTGGAAAGCAAATCACACAAGAAGCACGCAGACAAGGCCAATGGTGATACAGGGCCCTCTTCCTTTGAAAAGCTGTTTGATCTTGTTTCTCCGGATGCCAATAAAAAGGCCGCCACGGCAATGGCGGCGGAGGCCTCCAAGGAGCAGAGTGCTGAAAAAGCCGATTTCAAATCTATCCAGCAATTGTTGGCGCAAGCAGGCTTTGGACAAGCACCCGATAAAACGGGCAGCGGTGCGCTCGCTGGCACAAGAACCGATCCGCTTTTGCAGGCCGGCAAAGACCGGTTGGCCGAACAGGCCCTGAGCGATGCGGCCAAGCAGCAAAACGGGGCAGAAGGCTCCATGGGCAAAATAGGCAAGGCAGCAGCCGAGGCCAGCACTGCAAAAGATGCCAAGACCCTCTTCCAAGGTCTTTCCCAGACACAGGAGAAGGTATCCCTTGGCTCTATGGAGCAGTTGGCAAAGAGCGCGCAGTCAAACCCGGTCGATCCGACCAACCTTAAAGCCTATTCTCTGGATACCCGCGCGACATCGGCTTTTGATACGGTCATGCCGATTGTCAGGGATGCCATGTTGACGCCTACCCAGAAGGCCCAGCGCGACGGCTTCAGTGTGCTCAAACAGGAAACCCATTTTGCGCCGATGGATATGTTGGAGACGAATGGAGTGGTTTCGCCTCAGACGGGTCTTACCACGGCCAATTCCGTTCTCCGCCAGATTGGCGACGCCTTGAGCGGCAGCCTCAATGGGCAGGGCTCGGCCAATCCCGACAGCGCTCTTGATGCGCAATTCTCAAGTGGATTGAAGCTGCATCGCAGTGGCGATGTATTGCGCGTTCTTGATATCCAGCTGCATCCCGCCGATTTGGGCAAGGTGCGTCTTTCCGTGCGCCTGAATGACAACAATATCGAAGTGCGCATCGAAGCATCCAAGGCCGAAACGGCGAAGATGCTTGAGACCAACCAGCATGAGTTGAATAAATTGCTGCAAAAGGCTGGCTATCAGGCTGACCGCATTACGGTTGTCGCGATGGATGAAAAGGGCCCTTCACAGATACTGCCTCCCTCTTCCAGTGACAGTCTGAACCAGCAGAATGGTCAGGACCGGTCCGGCTCCTCCGGCGCCAACAACGGCTCGGGCGATCAAGGCGGGCAAAAACAGCAATCGGGCGCAAGAGACGAAGGCGGCCTGTTCTCGATGGAGTCCTTTGATGATAATTCCGACGGAGTGCATCATGAAGCGACAAGCGAAAGTCAGCCTTATCGCGGGCTTACTCTTTAGCGCCAGTGTGGCCGGCTCTGCTTTTGCGGCAACAGCACGGGCTGAAACAGCGACCGTTGATGCGGTATGCGAGCGGGAAATGCGCGCCGCAGCCGCCAGCGAAGGGGTGCCACTTGGCATTCTCTATGCGGTTGGACTGACAGAAACGGGGCGCGGCCTGAAGCTGCACCCCTTCGCCCTCAATATCGAGGGAAAGACGGTGATGACATCTTCCAAAAACGCCGCGCTCGACGCTGTGCGCGAGGCCAGGAAGAATGGCAAGAAGCTGATCGATATCGGTTGCATGCAGATCAATCACCATTATCATTCTGACCAGTTTGCATCCCTGGATGAAATGATCGATCCCCACGCCAATGTACGCTATGCGGCCAAATTTCTAAGGCAGTTGCGTGCCCGCCAGGGAAGCTGGACGATGGCAGTGGCGCGTTATCATGCAGGTCCTGACAACAATCCCGCTCAAAAGCGCTATGTCTGTGCTGTTATCCGCAATCTTGTGGCCAGCAAGTTTGGCCAGTGGACGGCTAAATCCCGTGCCTTTTGCGACCGGTAGGCCCACCTACTCTCTCCCGCCCATCATATTTTTCGAGCTTTTGCACCTGCCAACTTCACAAATTGGCAGGTGTTTTTATATGGAGTGGACAAAAATTCAGCCGCCCCCTCCCGTTTTGCCCCATTCTGTCCAAAGCGCACAGAAACACTTCGATTGAATATAAAAATTTAATTAATTCAAATATTTACAACAGATTGGAGGCCAGTTTCGCGCAAGCCTTCTGCCCTATCCTCTCAGCATAGAAACCTCATAGTCCCTATCAGGGCAACCTGCGCCACTGCTCCGGATGCGAGATAGCGGTTACTTTAAACAGGAGAGCACCATGGGCCTTTACGGCGTAATGCGTTCTAGTGTTTCAGGCATGAACTCCCAGTCGAGCAAGCTTGGCACTGTATCTGATAATATCATCAATGCGAACACGACCGGCTACAAGAAGGCCGAAACCGAATTCAAGTCCGTTGTGACCACCCAGAACACCACCTCCTATAATTCAGGTGGCGTGGAAGCTCTCACCTCTTACGACATCTCCACAGCCGGCAACATCGATTATACCACCAGCGTAACCGACCTGGCGATTGATGGCAGTGGCTTCTTCGTGGTGTCTGATTCTGATGGCACGCCATTCCTTACCCGGGCAGGGCACTTCGTACCTGACTCAGATGGCAATTTGGTCAACACGGCAGGATATTATCTGCAGGGCTTCGACCTCACCAATGGTTCGCCTTCGGTTGTTGCCAACGCGCTTACCGGTCTTGAAAAGGTGAATATCAACCAGTCCCAGTTGGAGGCCAACGCCACTACGGAAGGGTCGATGAGCGGCAACCTGCCCTCGAATGCTGCCATTGAGGCCGCGCCGCTTCCATCCGCCAACGATGGCACCATTTCCAACATCAATTATACCGCCAAAACATCTCTGGTTTCCTATGACGATGTAGGCAACGAAGTCCAGATGGATGTCTATTTTACCAAGACTGGTACTGACACCTGGGAAGTGGCTGTCTTCAACAACGCAGATTCCACCGATGGTGGCTTCCCCTATACCGCATCGGTCACGACCGCACACGGCAATACCTACGCCAACCCCATGTCGACCACGACACTGAATTTCAACGCAGATGGCACCTTTGCGGCCACCTCGCCAACCGAATTCAGCTTCCATATCCCAGACCATCAACCCGCCACTGAAGATGCCACCATTTCCATTGCTGGCATGACACAATTGGCTGCCGATTTTGGTGTCGATGATCCCACAGTGAACGGCAACGCGCCGCAGAATGTCGAGAGCGTTGAAATCAACCCTGATGGCACGCTCTACATGGTTTACGAGGATGGCTCACGCCAACCGGCCTATCGCATTCCGATCGCGGATGTGGCCAGTGAAGACAATCTTGCCCCCATGGGCGGCGAGGTCTTTACCACCACCAACGAAAGTGGCGACGTGCAGGTCGGCTTCCCCGGAGACAATGGCATGGGCACCCTGATTTCCAGCGCCATCGAAGGCTCCAACGTGGATCTGGCCGAAGAACTGACCAACCTGATTGTTGCCCAGAGGTCATTCTCCGCTGATTCCAAGGTATTCCAAACCGGGTCAGATCTGCTCAGTGAGGTTGTGAACCTCGCTCGCTAAGTCCGGCTTCACGAGACTACACACGTCCCCCATGGAGTTCCTCCCTTCGGGTGTAGTCTCGTGCATTTTTTAAGGTAAGTGTCATGAGTCTATCAGTTGCTCTGCAAGTCGCACAATCTGCCCTGAGCACGCGACAAAAAGAAACCGCAGTCCTTTCGCGCAATATTACCAACGCCAGTCAGGAAGGCTATACGCGCAAGACAGCATTGGTCTCAACGCTGCAAGCAAGCGACGGTTCGGGCGGTGGCGTCTATATCAGTGCCATTTCCAGAGCGACCGATCAGGCGCTGTTCCGTAGTCTCATTTCCTCCACCTCGATCGGTGAGAAAAGTGATGCCTATCTGGACGGGTTGACCCACTTGGCCAACACGCTGGGCGACACCAACCAGAGTATTTCTCCAGCCGCTGTTCTGGGTGAGTTGGAAACGGCATTGCAGGCCTATGGGGCAATGCCTTCTGATTCAGTCCTTGCTGGGCAGGTGCTTTCTGCTGCCCAGAATATGGCATCGACGCTGAATAACGCTTCGGCTACCGTGCAGGCCGAGCGGGAAAACGCGGATGAAAAGATCGCCCAATCCGTGGCGATCATCAACGACCAGCTGGCACGCATCGAAACTCTCAACAAGGAAATCGTGCGCGGCACCGAGCTTGGGTCGGATGTGACCGACGCCCTGGATGCTCGCGATCAGGCGGTGCTAGAACTGTCCGCCCAGATTGGCATCAAGACTCAGACGCGCGAAAATAACGATCTGGTCATCACCACCGAAAGCGGTGTGATGATGTTTGAAACCACTGCGCGCAGCGTCACTTTTGAACAGACAGACACTTTCTCGGCCTCAACCGTTGGCAATTCGGTGCGCGTTGACGGGGTTCCCGTGGCAGGCCCTGATGCCAGAATGGAAATCAGCAACGGCCGCATCGCAGGCCTTGTCGCCGTGCGCGATGAAGCGGCCGTGACCTATCAGAACCAGCTTGATGAAATTGCTCACGGGCTGATCTCCGCCTTTCAGGAAAGCGGCACGGCAGGCATCTTTACCCATACAGGGACACCATCGGTCCCGGCTGCAGGCACGTTGGTTCAGGGATTGGCCTCCGATATCCAGGTCAACAGCGCCCTTGATTCAGACCATCTGGACTTGATCCGGGATGGCATCACCACGGACTATAACCCGTCTGACCATGCCAGCTATGGGGATCGCATTCAGCAGCTGCTGAGCAACCTTGACACCTCCATGGTGTTCAACGGCGATACGGGCGTTGATACGACCGGCACGCTTAAGGATTTTGCATCCTCTTCTGTCAGCTGGCTGGAATCGACACGTCAAAGTGCCAACACCGTTTCCGAAAACCAGTCCATCACCCTTAATCGGGTGACGGAATCCTTCTCCAACGCGACCGGCGTCAATATTGATGAAGAAATGCAAAGCATGCTGGAAATTGAGCGTAGCTATTCCGCGACCGCGAAATTGATCAGCACGATCGATGAAATGTTGGATCAACTTCTACAGATTGCGGGTTAAATCATGACGAACTACATCTCTTCCCTTTCGTTTTCCACGGCGACAAACAAGTCCATTGCCTCGCAAACAAGCAACCTTGTTAAGCTGCAGAAGGAAGTCTCCTCGGGCCGGCACTATGATGTTGGTCTGCATTTGGGCAGCTCCACGGGCGAGGCTGTTTCCATCCGGGCGCAGTTCCACACGCTCAATGCCATTGTCGACACCAATGCGCTGATTTCCAGCAGTCTGGATGTGGGGGTGCAAGCGCTGGAGAATGTCTCCACATTGGCATCCGACTTTCAGTCCACTCTGCTGACATCCATCGGCAGCGCCACGGCGCGGAGCGTGATCGTTTCCAGTTCCAAGGACAATCTGGATTCATTGATTTCCACCCTCAACACCTCTTTCAACGGCTCTTTCATCTTCGCTGGCATCAACACCGAAGAAACACCGATCGAGACCTATGAAACCGGGTCAACAAGCAAGACCGCCATCGACGCCTCTTTTAATGCCAAATTCGGCTTCGGGCCGGACGACCCGCAGGTGGCCAACATCACCGTGGCTGATATCGAAGACTATCTTGATAACGGATTTGCCGCCGAGTTCGACTCAGCCAACTGGGCCGCCAACTGGTCCTCAGCCACCGATGAGGTTACCTCCAGCAGAATTTCCGCCACCGAGGTGATCGACACATCGGTCAGCGCCAACGAAGAACCCCTACGCAAGTTGGCCATGGCCTACACGATGATCTCTTCGCTCGGCGCCGGGAAGATGTCACAGAAAACGTTCGATGCCGTTGCCAACAAGGCAACCGAGGTTATCGGTTCGGCGATTCAGAGTCTTAACAATGTCATCGGCAAGGCCGGCAACGCACAGGCCCGGGTTTCTGACGCGTCCGATCGCCTTGCCATCCAGACCGACACTCTGAACGAGCGCATCGTCGATCTGGAAAATGTCGACAAGACAGAGGCTTCGGTGAAACTGTCCAGCGCAGTTACGCAACTGGAACTGACCTACACGATCACGAGCCGGATGCAGAATTTGAGCTTGCTGAACTATCTCTAGGTTTCACACTCAAGACACGACAATAGGGGCGGCAAGGCACGGCTCTGCCAGTTGCCACCCGCAAACCAGCATACCGGAGGGACTGACAATGAGGCGATGGATGCCTGGTCTGCCAGCACCCTTTACAGAAAGATCATCAGGGCGAGGAAGAGAATGTACACTTCTTACTATGCGGAAAGCTCTCAACTGTCTGGATCATGCCAGAAAAGCAACGAAGTCCAAGCCATCAATCATCTGGTTGAGTGCTTGAAGGAGGCGAAAGTCCAGGGGGTTCAGTCTGTCGTGGGCATCAATGCACTTTATCAGACCAATCTGGTCTGGTGCTTTTTGCTGGAAGATCTGGCCAAGCCGGAAAACACACTGCCCGATCAGCTCAAGGCCGATCTTGTGTCCATCGGTCTCTTCATTCTCAAGGAAGTCGGTCGTATTCGCCAAAACGAGAGCGATAATCTTGACGCTCTCATCGACCTCAACACCATGATCAGCACTGGACTAGCACAATGAAACCGATGCGGCTTACTTTCAAATCCGGAGAACGCTTTTACATCAATGGTGCAGTGATCCGTTTTCCCAAGAAGACAACCATCGAACTATTGAATGAAGCGGAATTCCTGCTCGAAAACCACATCATTCAGGCCGATGAAACAACCACGCCACTGCGGCAGCTCTATTTCATTGCCCAGATGATGTTCACCTCTCCGACCAACATCGAAGAGGCACACAAGACATTCCTGAAATTCGCTCGCAGTCTGACCGACACGGTCGATCATTATCGACTCTGTGCAGGCATTCAGGAAATTGTGGATGTGGTCAATGCCGGCAACTATTACGAGGCCATGAAACGCATTCGGGCTCTCTATGCGCTGGAAGAAAGCCTCTTGAGCGATGTCGTGGATGTCCATGAAAACAAGGATATGCGCTTCGACCAGTCACCATCGCCAGAAGCCCGTTTCTAACCCGATCACCATGTCAATCAATCTGACAGCTCAGGCAGGTCTTTCACCCTGCGGCAAGAAGGATTAAACAGAATGTCCGTTTCACCCGTTACATCAAGCACATCTGCAGCCTCTACCCAGTCTTCCTCCAGCGTCTCCAGCGCCATGACCCTTGACTATGACGCATTCCTGCAGATGATGGTCACCCAGATGCAGTATCAGGATCCGACCAACCCGACCGACATGTCCGAGCAGATGGGGCAGCTGGCGTCCTTCTCCAATGTCGAACAGAATATCCAGACCAACAACAAGCTCGACAATGTGCTCTCCCAGCTCTATGTGAACCAGTCGACATCGCTTGTTGGCAAGACCCTCTCGGCCACGCGTAATGGCTCGGAGATTTCAGGCACGATTGCCTCTGTCACCATAGCGACAGACGGCGTTGTCGCGAGCCTCGACGATGGCACGAATGTGCTTGTCGGCCCAGGGGTGACGATTTCCTGATGAATGAAGTTGATGCACTCGATCTTGTTCGAGAAGCCTTTTGGACCGTGATTGTTGCAGCCAGCCCCGCTGTGGGGGCTGCAATGGTCATCGGTCTGGCTATCGCCCTGTTTCAGGCCTTGACGCAGGTGCAGGAAATGACGTTGACCTTCATTCCCAAGATCCTTGTCATTTTCCTGATGCTCATCGCAAGCGGCACTTTCATCGGCACCCAGATTACCAGCTTTACCCAAATCGTGTACGACCACATCGAAAGTGGCTTTTAAACACCCCGCCTTTACCATGGGTGGAGTGTTTCTCCATGCCGTTTCAAATAGGTTGCAGCTGCCAGACATAGACTTGGGCCTTTAAGGTTCTGGGCCTTTAAGGTTTTGGTCCTCTATGGAATCAAGTCTCAATGGAACCAGACCTCCCGGCTAGCCTTCCGGCCCCATGCTGCTTGCCTGTCTCCGGTCGCCTCTCCCCGATGCCCGACCGCTACACGCCTTTTCTTCGTCTCCAATTCCCGCAAGACCTCATTAGCCCGAAGCAACCCAACGATGCCCCCGCCTCTGCCAGTGGCGTCTGAGGGCTGTATGAGGTTATGCGTGCGCTCTGGGCTGTGTCCACCCCAACCTTGTCTGAAAATCGCTGGGATCGCCTGTCAGACAGACTGGGTTGGGCAGGCTGGGTTGGGCAGGCTGATATATCCAAGCGTCCTGCTGAGCTTCTTCGGTCTGCTTCAGGCTGTTAGACCGGCATTTCATGTATTTAGTGAGAGAGTGGAGCATTTGGTCCGGCAGTAAGGGCAAGTGTCGGACAGGCGCCAGCTCAGGTTGTTCCAGAACGCAATCCTGCCGTTGGCTATATGGTGGCTATAGTCCCGCGTGACGCCGCGACATGCCCCAGATGGGGCTCATGCTATTCGCTCCTGCGGACTTATCCTTGCATTCAGGCACAAGAAGCCAGCCACGGCTCGTTTCGAGGCGGTATGAGCCATGGTCCATCAGCCCTTCACATCAAGCGTGAAGAGCAACGACGGGGTATTTGAGAGCACGCTTCATGCTGCTTCTCAATGTACCGTTTTTCTTTTTGAAAACCCTCAAGGCGGGTTGCCTTTCGGGAGAAGATCTTTCCATTTCGGCCTTCATGCCGAAACACCAATATAAGTGCAATTCTTCAAATAACTTCGTTTAATCTGTTTACGGCCAATTGCCGTGATTGTCTTGGTCTCCTTTGGGCTCTTGCTCCGGTCCAGTATAAGCCGGGGTCAAAGGCCTTGGGTCGGATTTTATGCTTAGCCTTGCTCAGAGAGAGCGTTGAACATATAGCCAAGATACCGTTTTGAATCGATCGGGTCATATCCAAGGCGCAGCTTCAGTTTCTTGCGCAGCTTGCTGATATGGCTTTCTACAACGGTTTCCTCGACATCTTCGTTCAGCAGTCCGTAAACCGCATTGTAGATCTGGGCGCGGCTGACACGGCGATCCCTGTTCTTGACGAGATATTCCAGAATGCGACGTTCACGACGCGGAAGCTCAAGTGCTTCACCGCAAATCTCCGGAGACCGTCCGTCGAAATAAACACGGACATCACCTTCTTCATGCTGCATTTCAGCTTCTACTCCTGCTCGACGGCTGATCACAGCAGCCCTGACGAGGATTTCTTTTACATGGATGGGTTTGCTAACCACGTCATCAAAACCGGCTGCAAACAGATCCAGGGTCTGTTCCAGAGAGGTTTTATCATTCAGTGCGATGAGAGGGGTTTTGCGGCAACGGGAGCGAATGAGGCCAGGATAACTGCTCCTCTCCTCACAATCCCCCAAAAGGAAAGCTTCAACCGCATTGATATCTGTATCTGAGAGACTGGTGACCCAGCTGCCAAACTCCTGCGGAACAATACCGATGGATGGCACCCCTTCACGCTGAAATCCGGCGGTATAGCCGTCAGACACCAACTCTCGCTTTTCAATTAGTACGATCATCGAAATACTCCATTCTTGGTAGATATAGAGGTATTGCAATGAGGCGCTGCCGTCACTAGAAAACACACGCTTCAAAACAGCTTTCAGAAGGCGCGGAAAAAGAAATATAAATGAGAAGGGCGTCCTTTTAGTAGAATTATGTCTAAAAGTGGCGCAATTTTTCGGAAGGATTTTATTCAAGTACCCTAATGCACTCGATTTACTCAATATTTATGCCTCGACTTTGACACAATCAAGGCACGGATCTGGAAATAGTTAATGACTGTTTACAATTATATTACACACAATCCAATAACACCATTGAAACAATAACTTTTCAAATTTTATGCTTTGGATAAGCTTTCTTCGTGGTATTACTTAGTACATATAAACTGACATTGTTAAATTTGCTTATGCCCTCTTTTAGTACCAAACTGTTTCCCAATATATCCAACAGACGATTTAATCCGCCCTTCTCCAGCCGCACGCAGCGGGCATAATCGACACGAACGCCCAATAAAAAAGGGCCTTAAACGGCCCTTTCTCATTAACCTACAGTGATGGTATGCTTGCTTGCAGACACAAGCCAGAGGCTCTCAACGGTCGTCTCTGGCTCGCATGGGCCGGTTTGCGGGGCCTTGGCCCCTCTCCTACTGGATTACAAGTTCTGCTTGCAATGCCCCGACCGTTTTCATGGTCTGCAGGATGGAGATTACCCCTGATGGTCTGAGCCCAATCCGGTTGAGACCACTGACAATGGTCTGCAAGTCCGTCCCTCCGATGATGGAGAGAGAGCCACCATCCTGGTTTACATCAATGCTCGTGTCCGGCAAGACCACGGTCTGCCCATTTTCCGAGAATGGCTCAGGCTGGCTGGCCATCGGTCTTTCGGTTATGCGCACCACCATGCTGCCATAGGTGACTGCGACTGTGGAGATCTGCACATGATTGCCGATGACGACGGTTCCCGTTCGTTCATCCACGACAACCTTGGCCGGCGTATCGGGCTGAATGACCAAGCCTTCGATCTGGGCAATAAAGCGTGTGGCGCTGACCTTTCCCGGCTTGCGCAGAACAACCGAGCGAAAATCCCTCTCCTTTGCCAGCCTCACGCCATAGCGTTCACGCGTGAAAGCATTGATAGCATCGGCTATGCGCACGGACGTGTTGAAATCTGGGTTGGTCAGTTGCAACACAAAGGAACGCAGATTGATGAATTCGTCTGCAAGTTCTCGCTCGACGATGGCGCCATTGGGGATCATGCCCGATGTTGCAATGCCTTCCTGCAAGGATTGAGCAGCCCCCTGTTCGGAAAATCCGGCTACCGCAAGCCCGCCTTGCGCAACGGCATAAACCTTGCCGTCGGATCCCATCATCGGGGTGGCAATCAGCGTGCCACCTGAGAGAGATGATGCATCTCCCAGTGAGGCCACATTGATATCGATTTTTGTGCCCTTTTTGACGAAGGCAGGGAAATTGGCTGTCACCACAACAGCGGCAACGTTGCGGGTTCTCAGGTTGGCGTTGCGCACATTGACCCCCATGCTATCGAGCATGGATTGTAGCGATTGCTCGGTAAAGGGCGAGTTGCGCATCGTATCGCCCGAGCCCTTCAGCCCGACAACAAGTCCATAGCCGATGATCTGGTTATCGCGCATGCCCTCCAGAGAGGTCACATCCTTGATACGCACGGCCGCATTGACACTTGTTGCCAGCAACAGGGTGCAAAGGGCTGCCGCAAGGCATCTGCTGAAAGTCTTCATGTTATGGCCCTATCGAAATCGTTCCATTTTCTTCAACACGCCCGACGATGATCAGCCCGGTATCTACATTCCGCACCCGGATAATCTCCCCCACGATGCCGTCCTCAAGAGGCTCGACATGGGCAACGATTTCCAGACCGCGATCCTGAAACACCAGTTGAGCGGGCTCACCGCGTTTGACGGCTTCACGCCGCCGCAAGGCCGACTTGGGAATGGGCTCACCGACCGGTAGTTGGCGCACAGCTTCCTTGCCCAGAAGGTCATTGATGTTGGGTACCACCGAAAAGCGGTCGATCCTGTTGGCTCTGAAACGCCGTTTTTCCAGGGCTGACAATGTGATGACCTGCCCCTGCGCGATTGTGGCGCGTGGCACAGGTAATGTGACCACCGGGGTGGCTGCCAATGCCTGCTGTGCCCATAAGCAAATAAGAATGACTGTTGCCCCCAGCACAGACAGCAGCCGGAGCTGCTGTTCAGCCATGGTCGGAGCCCGCCTTTGTAGCGCCGCGCTCATTAGCGTATTCCCTGCGTTACAACACCAGCCATGTCATCAACGGCCTGAATGACTTTGGAGTTCATTTCATAACCACGCTGGGCTGCGATAAGAGCGGTGATTTCCTTGACCGGATCGACGTTGGAATCTTCCAGATAGCCTTGACGGATGATGCCGAATCCCTCGTCACCGGCATTGCCTTCAACCGCTTCCCCTGAGGCTTCGGTTTCGGCAAACAGGTTGGCGCCCTTGGCTTCCAGACCGGAATCATTGGCAAAGACAGCCAGCTGCAACTGCCCCAGCAACTGAGGCGCATCCTGCCCGTCAATTTTGGCGTAGACCTGACCGGTCTCGTTGATCTCGATGTCAGTCGTCCCATCAGGAACTGAGATGGCCGGTTCGATCGGATAACCATCCGAGGTTACGAGACGGCCCTCGCCATTGGTATTGAAAGATCCGGCACGGGTATAAAAAGTGTCGCCATCGGCATTGCTGACCGTGAACCAGCCCTTGCCATCGATGGCCAGATCGTAGGTGCCTGATGTGTTGTTCAAGGTGCCCTGGCTGTGCAGATTGCGGATCGCGGCAGCCCGCACACCAAGACCAAGCTGGGCTCCTTCCGGAATCGGCGCTTCACCGGTGCGGTTGGGAACCCCCTGCACGCGCACGGCCTGATAAAGGAGATCGGTGAATTCGGCACGCGCCCGCTTGAAGCCGGTTGTGTTCATATTGGATATGTTGTTGGCAATCACTTCAACATTGAGCTGCTGCGCGCTCATTCCGGTCGCAGCAATGGCAAGAGCTTTCATTGTTTTTCCCTCGATCTGAAATATAACGTGACATCCATGACAAAGGAGACCCGCGGAGCCTGTCCGCTGTCTCCCCGGGCCGCTAGATGGTCATACGGCTGACTTCCTGGTAGGCGGCGACAACCTTGTCTCGAATGGCGATTGCGCTTTGCAGCGCCAGTTCGGCATTCATCACGGCGTCCACCACATTCTGCACGGACTCCTTGCCCTCTATGCCTTCAATGGCAGCAGTTTCACCCATCTTGACCGTGTTGATCGCGTCTGTGGTTACGCCGGAGAAATAATCAGCGAATGTGTTGCCCGATTCATCGACCTCGCCGGTCACATCAATCGCAGCCGTTTGGCCGCTATTGCTGATGAAGCGTGTTTCCGAAACGCCGTTGAAGTCACTGCCCCGGGTCGTCAGGCTGGATACTGAATTCAAACTGTCTATCATCACTAGCTCCTGAGCAGATCGATGGTGCGCAGAACCATGCTGCGTGTCTGGGTCATGACCTTGAGGTTGGCTTCATAGCTGCGATTGGTCTCGCGCATGTCGGCCAGTTCGATCATGGTGTTGACGTTCGGCATTTTCACCTGCCCGTTCTCGTCAGCGGCCGGATTGGTCGGATCATATTCAACCGAGAAGGGCGCGTTATCGATACCGACATTCTTGACCTTCACGAGTGACGCACCGGCTGCCCGATCCATCTCTTCGGAAAAGACAATTGTTTTGCGCTGATAGGGATCGGAGCCGGGGGTCGCTCCGGTCGACTGGGCGTTTGCCAGGTTTTCGGAAATGACGCGCATGCGCTCTGCCTGCGCGGACAATCCGGTAGAGGAGATGCGAAATGTCGCGGAAAGAGGATCAATCATCACTGTGCCTTCGCTGCCATCAACATCATACTGTGGATGGATTTGATCAAATTCGTTGTCAGAGTATGATCTCGGGCGACTTCACCGGCTTTCATCATTTCCTGTTCCAGTGAGACCGAGTTTCCGGAATATGTGACGTCCCAGCTATCCTTCTTCTCAACATCGACACTCCGCGTTGCAGCATTCATGGCGGTCATGTGTCCAGGTTGGGTGCTGGCCATGCGAACATGGGCTTTGTCAAAGAGCGCGGTGAAGCTTTCCACGTCCTTTGCCCGATAGCCTGGTGTGTTGGCATTGGCGACATTCTGGGCGATCGTGTTCTCGCGAACCGAGAGCCAATTCTGATGCGCATTTGCCAGCTTCATCAAATAGACAGGTTCCATTTGGATTCTCCATCAAATTCCGATAATCCAGTCTTAAGCCACCAAGCTTGCCTGAAGCTGTCGGAATATCACCTATCTCATTGATTTTATTTTATTATTTTATGTTTTAATTCAAATTTTCAGCGAAGTTTTCTCGCCTTTTCGATAAAGCCAAGCAGAGTGACTAAAGGCCTGTCGGAACAAAAAAAGCCAGACACTGAAACAGTGCCTGGCAAGAGGGCTTTGCTGCCTTGGGATAAAGGGAGAGAGACTCTCCCCTTTAGAAGAAAGATCGTATGAGACTGCCGACGAGAATGTTCCAGCCGTCGATCAGCACGAAAAAGAGCGCCTTGAAGGGAAGCGAAATGGCCGTGGGAGGCAACATCATCATGCCCATGGACATGGTAATGGTCGCAACGATCAGGTCGATCACCAGAAAGGGCAAGGCGATCAGGAAGCCCATTTCAAAACCGCGCCTAAGCTCGGAAATCATGAAGGAAGGGATCAGCACCCGCATCTCCACTTCGTCCGGTGAGGTTGCCTCCGTGGCATTGAGATTGGCGATGGCCAGATCGGAAAACATGCCGATATCTTCATCCCGCACATGCTGAAGCATGAAAGAACGGAAGGGCGAAGCCACGCGCTCATAAGCCTGCGCTTCGGTGATCTGGTTATCGAGCAGTGGCTGCACGCCATTTTTCCAGGCCTGATCAAAAGTTGGTCCCATGACATAGAAGGTCATGAAGAGCGCCAGAGAGATCATCACCATGTTGGAGGGCGTTGATTGCAGCCCCATACCCGAACGCAAAAAGGAAAAGGCGATCGAGAAGCGTATGAAGCTTGTCACCATGATCAGGAGTCCCGGCGCCAGGGACAGAACCGTGATAAGGGCAATCAGCTGGATCATCCGGCCTGATGCGGAGGCTTCTCCACTTGGCAGAATGCTGTTCAGATCGATCGACTGGGCCCATGCCGGGCTGGCAAGCAGCAGAAAGAGGGAGAGGCCGTAAGCTAGTCTTTTCACTGGATCACCATCGTCTCGAGAATGAATTCACGAATACTGCCATCCGCCCTGATTTTAGCCCTCTGGTTGAGGTCTTCCCGCAAATTCTGCAATCCGGTTGCCCCTTCCAGATCAGAGACCTTGAGGGTTCTGAGATAGGCTGCGATGTCGCTTTCCACCTGACTGACCAGAATTTTGGACTGTTCCATTGCGCTTTCGTTGAAAACAATGGAGCCCTGAACACGTACGAATGCTTTTTCGACCCCGGCCAAATTCACGATGATCGGTTTGATCCCGACGATTTCGCTGGGGCTATCGTAAAGTGCATGAACGGGAGGATTTTCTCTCTCCCTCTTTTCTTCCAGAACGATGTGGCGGGTCTGGTTGACCAGTTGCATGCCAACAAAAGCGCCAATTCCGGCGGCCAGAAGCGTCATGATGAGGATCGTGACAAACAGGCCCATGTCAGACTTGCTCGACTTGGCCTTCACTTCACCATCTGGCAAAACCATAATATTCGACATCTTGGCGGTTTATCCTTCTCAAACTTGCTCGATTGGATTGGGAGTGCGGAAGCGGATGCGAGAGGCTGGCCCTCACATCCTCAAACGGGTTGCGGTGATGCTTCCTAGAAGGGCACAAACCGATCATAAACCTGCTGGCCCCATGCGGGCTGTTGCATCTCGGTAATGCGTCCGCGGCCACCATAGGAAATGCGTGCCTCGGCGATCTTGTCGTAGGTGATGACATTGTCTGCAGCGATATCACGCGGGCGCACGATGCCTTCGACATTGAGAACCCGGACCTCTGCGTTAACGCGGACTTCCTGACTGCCGGAAATCACAAGATTATGGTTGGGCAGAACCTGGGTCACGACAGCAGCAATCTGCAAATCAATCTCTTCCTTGCGGTTGATGGCCCCCTTGCCTTTGGTGGAACTTTTTGAATCCGCATCCAGATCCGCTTCGCCGTCTTCGCCGAAGCCGAAGAGGCTGAACCCGAAGCCCAGAGACTGCTTCTCAGAGCTGTCGCGGCTGCGATCGGAGGCATTGTCGAGGCTGGCTTCATCTTCAATATTGATGAGAACCGTCAAGACATCCCCAACCCGCTTGGCGCGAGGTTCAAGGAAGAACTGATTGCGGTCTTCGGTCCAGATGGCATGAAAGCTTCTTCGCTGGGTTGGCTGATAGCCGACAAGCGTCGGATTGATCATCGGCTGACGCAAGCCATTGCCCATGGGAGACAATTCCGGGGTGGCCCCGATCTTCTCCTGATTGTTGGCACATCCGGCAAGCAGCAGAATCCCGAACAGGGGAACCAGAGCTTTGGTGAGAAGAGTGGTCATTGATCCCGTTCTCCAGACTTGATTTCGACCAGCGACGCCATTTCCTGCGTCAGGTCAGATGCCTTGGCGGCATCCATTTCGTTGAGAATGGCGCTCACGACACGCGGCTTCATCTTGGCAAGAAGCGCGATGGCAACCTGATCATCAACAGCGGCGAGCCGTTCAGCGGCCGCTTCCGGGCGCATGCGTTCGTAAACCGTGATGATGTGTTCCTTGACGTCGCTGAGCACCTTGTCGCGTTTGGCGATCCAGCCCTTGACGTCGGCGCGAAGTGCTTCGAGCTTTTCAATGCGCCCGTCTATGTCGCTTTGCAGCGCAATGAGATTTTGTAGCTGCCAGGCGTATCTCTGTTCTGACGCCAGATCGGAGATATTTTCGCAAAAACTGTTGGCGTCGATCTGGTCAACGGTTTTTGCTTTTTCGTTGGAACTTATTCCCGCTTCAACCGTTTTACTGTTTGCAGGGGCCTTGGCGTCAGCAGAATTGGCCATAGACACTGCAAGCACCAAACCAATTATCTGCAGCAGGCTCGTTCCCAAAGAGGAGTGCAGAGAAAAATATTTTCCCATCAAGCCGTCTGAGTTGCTCATTTAATCCTCGCTTTGGCGCGCTCGTCGCATCGGGTTCGCAATTGATATCCAAAATGACCGTGCAAACTTGTGTCAGGCTGTTGCATGAGTCTGAAGGACGCAGATTTTTTTAAGGGACGAGGCGCAAGAAAGGCCAAAGCAATCGTTTTGTGCAGCGTTATCCACTTAAGAGGTAAGGCGATGCTACCAAAATCCCATAAGTCGCAGTGTTTTCGCAGAGCAGGACTAGGGATAGACTGGGGACACGGTTCAGGGTGTGGCGAGATGCCCCATGTAAAAGCTCTTGATTTTCAAATATGAATACAAAATGCACTTTTGCGCACAAACGCACTGTGCATGCAAGACCATTCCGAATTCAAACGAAATCGAACGACGATCGATGAACCAGAACCCCACCCTGTTTAGACGCCTGCACAGCCAACGAGCCATTACCTTGCTCGCTTTGTGCGCTATGTGGCTGCAGGTTCTGGCCTTCGGTATTCACCTGTCCACCAGCGCGGAAGCCGCAGCTGGCACGTCGGGTGACGATATGTATTTCGGAATCATCTGTACAGCCAACGGCTTGGCTGCAGTTTCTTTCGATGGAGAAGAGACCCCGGCCACCCTCGAAAAGGACTGCGCAATCTGTGCTCTCACAGCGCTGCACGATCTTGGCTTCAATAATCATACACAGCCTTGCGAACGGCCAGTCCATTCGATTAGAACAGTTTTCTGGCCAACCGCCCCTTCTGACGGGACGCTGTCTCTTTCTCCCCGCGTTGGCACCAGCCGCGCGCCTCCACTTCTTTAAACGCCCAACATTCTGTTCACTTAATAACTGACCAATCGACCAAACTGCAGGATCCTGACTGCTACGGGACCAAACCCCCTGCAAATGGGTTGATACAGCATCAAAGAGAGCTGTCATGGAACCTATTTATGGCGATCTATTCGTCAATCTGTCGC
Source organism: Cohaesibacter marisflavi (assembly GCF_963665895.2). Classification (NCBI taxonomy): domain Bacteria; kingdom Pseudomonadati; phylum Pseudomonadota; class Alphaproteobacteria; order Hyphomicrobiales; family Cohaesibacteraceae; genus Cohaesibacter; species Cohaesibacter marisflavi. The sequence continues at coordinate 3,264,845 of NZ_OY762534.1, forward strand.
GTTGGCAATTTGCCGCCACCGCGCTTTACCACTTTCTTTTCGTACCCCTGACGCTGGGCATCACATGGATGCTCGTGATCATGGAATCGGTCTATGTGATGACCGGCAAGGAAGTCTATAAAGACATGACCAAATTCTGGGGCAAGTTGTTCGGTATCAACTTTGCCCTGGGTGTGACCACCGGTCTGACGATGGAATTCCAGTTCGGGACGAACTGGTCTTACTATTCCCACTATGTGGGGGATGTCTTCGGTGCGCCGCTTGCCATCGAAGGCCTGATGGCCTTCTTCCTTGAATCCACCTTCGTGGGTCTGTTCTTCCTTGGCTGGGACAAGCTTTCCAAGCGCCAGCATCTGGCGGTGACCTTCTTTACCGCTTTGGGATCGAACCTCTCGGCCTTGTGGATTCTGGTTGCCAACGGTTGGATGCAAAACCCTGTCGGCTCTGAATTCTCTGCCGAAACCATGCGCATGGAAATGACCAACTTCGCTGAAGTGGTCCTCAACCCGGTCGCACAGGTGAAATTCGTACATACGGTTGCCGCTGGCTATGTCACAGCTTCCATGTTCGTAATCGGCATCTCTGCATGGTATATTCTCAAGGGCCGCGATCTGGCCTTTGCCAAGCGCTCCTTTGCTGTGGCCGCCGGCTTCGGCCTTGCTGCGTCCCTTTCAGTTATCGTGCTGGGTGACGAATCCGGTTACGAGTTGGGCGATGTGCAGAAGGTGAAACTGGCCGCAATTGAAGCGGAGTATCACACCGAAGAAGCACCTGCTGCCTTCAACCTGATCGGCTGGCCGAATGATGAAGAAATGCGCGTCGATTATGGCATCGAGATTCCATGGGTCATGGGCCTCATCGCCACGCGCTCGCTGGATAAGCAAGTTATCGGTATTTCCGATCTAAAAGACCAGCATGAAGCCCGCATCCGCTCAGGCATGATCGCCTATGACAAGCTCACCATGCTGCGTGCCGGTGACAAGTCTGAAGAAACCAAGGCTGTCTTCAACCTGCATAAGAAAGATCTGGGCTATGGTTTGCTTCTCAAGCGCTATATCGACAATCCGATGGATGCGACTGACGAGATGATTACGGCAGCGGTGGAAGATTCCATTCCGTCCGTGCCATATCTGTTCTGGAGCTTCCGTATCATGGTGGCCTTCGGCTTTACCATGCTCGGCCTGTTCGCCCTCTCCTTCTACTACACTGCCAAAAAGCAGATCGAGGAAAAGCGCTGGCTGCTCAAACTTTTGGTCATCTGCATTCCGTTGCCGTGGCTGTCTGTCGAGCTTGGATGGTTCGTGGCCGAATATGGCCGTCAGCCTTGGGCTATCGGTGAAGTTCTGCCGACCTTCCTGGCTGCATCCAGCCTGACGATTGCGGATCTGATCTTCTCGCTCACCGGCTTCCTCGCCTTCTACACCTTCCTGTTGGTCATCGAAGTGTGGCTGATGTTCAAGTTTGCACGACTGGGCCCGAGCTCGCTCCACACCGGTCGCTATCACCATGAACAATCCAAGCCGTCGTCTTTGGCTCCGGCTGAGTAAGACCCACTGATAGGAAAAAGCGATGATTATCGATTATGAAATCCTGAAATTTGCCTGGTGGGCGCTCGTAGGCGTGCTGCTTATCGGCTTCGCCATCACTGATGGCATGGATATGGGGGTTGGCACCTTGTTGCCATTCCTCGGCAAGAATGACCCCGAACGCCGCATCATCATCAACACTGTCGGCCCGCACTGGGACGGCAACCAGGTGTGGTTCATCACCGCCGGTGGCGCCATCTTCGCGGCGTGGCCTGCTGTTTATGCAGCTGCATTCTCAGGCTTCTATCTGGCCATGTTGCTGGTGCTGTTTGCTCTGTTCTTCCGCCCTGTCGGCTTTGACTATCGCTCCAAGATCGAGAATCAGGGTTGGCGCTACGCATGGGATTGGGGACTGTTTGCCGGTGGCTTCATCCCGTCCCTGATCTTCGGTGTTGCTTTCGGCAACCTGCTGCAGGGTGTTCCGTTCCATCTGGACGAGTTCTTGCGTGTGACCTATGACGCCAAATTCCTGTGGGCCCTGTTGCCGCTGCTTAACCCGTTCGCCATTCTGGCCGGGCTGGTCTCGGTTGCCATGCTTACCGGACACGGTAGCACATGGTTGCAGATGCGGGCCGATGAAGTGGTTGCTGCGCGGGCACGTCAATATGGCTTCTATGCCGGTGTTGCAACGGCTGTGCTGTTTGCTCTTGCCGGTCTGTGGATTTGGGCAGGCAACTTCAACTGGTTCGTTATCGTCAGCCAGCCAGCCTATGATGCCATGCCGAACCCGCTTGCCAAGGAAGTGGCTCGCGAAGCCGGTGCACTGTTCAATATCTACAGCAACTATCCTATCGCCATTCTGGCTCCGGCCCTTGGCATTCTCTGCCCGCTTCTGATGGCTCTGATGAGCAAGGCTGGCAAAGGTGGCTTTGCCTTCCTGTTCAGCGCGCTGGGCATGACAGGCATCATCTCCACTGCGGGGCTGTCCATGTTCCCGTTCATCATGCCATCCACCACTGATCCGCGCTCCTCACTGACGGTTTGGGATGCGACCTCCAGCCACCTGACCCTGACGGTCATGTTCTGGACGGCAGTTATCTTCGTGCCGATCGTGCTGATGTACACCCTCTGGTGCTACTGGCGCATGTGGGGTCGGGTCACGATGGACGAAATCGAAGCACGCAGCCATTCGGCTTACTGATAACCGGAAAGGAAATCTAATAATGTGGTATTTTGCATGGATCCTTGGATTGACTGCCGCCCTTTCCGTCGGCGTGATCAATGTGATGTGGTATGAAGCCCAAGATAACTATGGCGAAAAGGATACTTGATTAGCACCTTTCAACCATTATAAACCTTTTCATGACCGGGTCCGCCCGGTCATGTCGTATGTGGGCCAATAAAGGCCGAACAATCAGGGACCTCAATGTCCACGAAACACATTTCAGCCTTTCTCAAAGCCCAGTCGCGCAGAGCCCGGCGGCCTCTCAATCTTTCCATTGTCCTTTCCTTTGCTGCCGGCATCGTTTTGATCGTGCAAATGGGAGTGATTGCCTTCTGTGTCGATTCAGTCCTAACCCATCAGGCAACGCTCACAGATCTGCTGTTTCTTTTGCCTCCACTGCTTATCCTGTTTGTTCTCAGGGCGGTTCTTTCCTATTTTTCCGAGCGTCTGGCTCTCAAAGCCGCCATTGATCTCAAGCATACATTGCGCAAGGATCTGCTTACGCGCCTCATCGCCAAGGGCCCTATCCTTGAGCGCGGCAGCGAAAATGCTGTTGGAGATCAGGTCACCACATTGACCGAAGGCATCGAAGCGCTGGAAGGCTACTTTGCCCGCTATATGCCCGCGATGGTGATGACGGTGCTGCTGCCTTTCGCCATTCTGGCGGTAACCCTCACACGGGACTGGCTGTCGGCGGTGGTGATGGTGGTTACCGCGCCGCTCATTCCTGTTTTCATGATCCTCATCGGCAAGGGAACCGAGCGGCTCAACCAGAAGCAATGGCGCAAGTTGGCGCGGCTTTCCGCCCACTTCCTTGACATGATTCAGGGTCTGACGACGCTCAAGCTTTTCAATGCCTCGCGCAGGGAAGCGGAAACCGTATCACGCATGGCCGAGAGCTATCGCCGCACCACGATGAGTGTGTTGCGCGTGGCCTTTCTCTCCTCGCTGGTTCTGGAATTTTTTGCGACCGTTTCGATCGCCATTATCGCCGTGTTCATCGGCTTTCGGCTGCTTTATGGCAACATGACCTTCTTTGACGGCTTTTATGTTCTGCTGCTGGCACCGGATTTCTATTTGCCTCTGCGCAACATGGGCACCCATTATCATGCCCGCATGGAAGCAGTCGGGGCAGCCGAAACGATGGTCTCCGTCATGGAAATGGACGATGGCTCGGAAAAGAAAGAGGGCTCCCTTGATGCACTGCCAGATCTCAAGCAGGGAATTTCGCTTGAATTCCGTTCTGTTGGTTTTGTCTATCCCGATGGATCTCGTGCGCTTGAGGATGTTTCATTTACGCTTGCTGCAGGCCAAAGCCTTGCCCTTGTTGGCCCGTCCGGCGCTGGCAAGAGCACGATCATCGATCTGATTCTGGGGCTCGCCCAACCGAGTGAAGGCCAGATATTGGTCAATGGCCTTGATCTTTCCACCCTTCCGATCGCGGAGTGGCGTGCGCAGTTGGCCTATGTGCCACAAAAGCCGACGCTCTTCTCAGGCAGCATTCTGGATGCCATCCGTTATGGACAGCCAGATGCGGGGATAGAAGCCGTTGAGGCCGCGGCCAAATTGGCACAGGCTCATGACTTCATCACGGGGCTGAGCGATGGCTATAACCATCAGCTCAACGAAAAAGGCGCAGGGCTTTCCGGCGGGCAAATTCAAAGAATCGCCATTGCACGGGCCCTCTTGCGCAACGCACCGCTGGTGCTGCTTGATGAGCCCTCGGCGCATCTTGACCGCGAGAATGAAGCCAGAATCCAGAATGCGCTTCACGCTCTGGAGCAAAGCGCAACGACGATAACCATCGCCCACCGCTTGCACACGATCGAGCAGGCAGATGTCATTCTCGTCTTGGAGCAGGGCAAAATCGCCGAAATGGGCCCCCACAACGCGTTGATAGAGAAAGATGGCGCCTATGCGGGGCTGGTGCGTTCCAGCTTCGAGAGCAAATCCACGGAGGTGCAGCATGGCTGAGTTCAAAAAACTGCTCGGGCTGATGCGTCCCTGGACCGGCTGGATCATCCTTGGGGTTTTCCTCTCGCTGATCACGGCGTTGGCCAATGTGATCCTGATGTCCATTTCCGGCTGGTTCATTGCCGCCATGGCACTGGCCGGATTGGCTGGCGTGACCATGAACTATTTCACTCCGGCGGCCATCATCCGCGCCATGGCGATCACCCGCACGGTCGGGCGCTATGCCGAGCGGCTCGTTACCCATGAGGCAACCCTCCGGCTGGTGGCCGAGATGCGGCGCTGGTTTTATGACCGTATGGAGCCACTGGCTCCCGCCGGATTGCAGGGCATGAAAAGCGGCGATGTCTTCTCGCGGATCGGGGCGGATATCACCACGCTGGAGAATTTCTATCTGCGCGTTCTGGTGCCTTCGCTGGTTGCTCTCATTGCGGTTCCCATTTTCTGCTTCTTTGCTGGCTATTTCTCCTCTGGCTTGGCCCTATCGCTGATCGTGCTCTATTTCCTCGGCGGCATCCTGACCCCATGGCTCATTCACCATTTCGGGCGCAAGGCTGCCAGCGATCAGGTGCTGGAATCTGCCCAGATGCGTTCGACGTTGGTGGAAGGGCAACAGGCCCTGCGCGAAATGTTGGTCTATGGCCGCGATGATGATTACCGCCAGACGGTTGAAGCGCAATCGAGTGGCCTATGCGCCAGCCAGTTGCGGCTTGCCAAGCTTCAGGCCGCGTCGCAAAGCGCGCTGACCCTTGCGGCCAGCCTTGCCATGTTCGCGGCTCTCTGGTTCATCATTCCCAAAGTCAGCGACGGCAGCTTTGAAGGCCCGATCCTGCCGATGCTGATGCTGTTTGCCATGGCAAGCTTCGAGGTCATCGTGCCCCTGCCCGTTGCCATCCGCGCTTTCATCGAAACGCAGGTTGCAGCCAAGCGCCTGTTTGGCCTGACGGATCAAGAGCCCAAAGGGATTCCCGCATGGAGCGAAGAGGCCATCGACATCAAACCGACCGCACCCCCTTCACTGGAACTCAAGGCCGTAAGCCTTGCCTATGAAGAAGGAGCCCCAAGTGCTTTTGACCAGCTAAGCCTTTCAGTTGCGCCGGGTGAACGGGTTGCCATCGTCGGCCCTTCAGGCATTGGCAAGTCGAGCATCATCAACGCACTGGTTGGCTTCTGGCCACTCTCCGGCGGGGATATTCTCATCGACGGGCAGCCATATAGCCGCTTCAGTGCCGAAAGCTTGCGAGCGCATTTTGCCGTGGCGCCACAAAAGCCACATCTGTTCAACTCCACCCTCAAGGGCAACCTGCTGGTAGCCAATCCGGACGCGAGCGACACCATGCTCAATAAGGTACTCGATCAGGTGCAGCTATCCGATTATGTGGCTGCGCAGGAAGAGGGGCTTGATAGCTTTGTCGGCGAAGCAGGCAGCACGCTTTCCGGCGGACAGATCCGGCGGCTGTCCATTGCCCGCGCCCTGCTTTCCCCAGCGCCTATTCTGGTTCTGGATGAACCGGGTGAAGGGCTTGATCCGCAGATGGAGCGGGAAATTCTCAACCGGATTCTGGACGATGAAACAGACCGCACCATCTTGCTTATCACGCACAACAGTGCAGCCCTTGAGCGCATGGACAAGCAGCTGGTGCTAAGCGAGCGTGCATAGCGCATTTGACGCTGCCTTCAGACTGAAACAAAAAAGGCGACCAGATCCGGTCGCCTTTTTATGTGCCTTGCTCTCCTCGTCTAGCCAATGGGGATTAGATGATTGTCCCATTGATAGCGATGGGTGACGCGCATCTTGTCCATCTGGGTGCCCGCCATATCTTCAGAGAGACAGACGATGCCCATGCCGCTGGTGCGGACGAGTTTGTGATCGCGAATGGCTAGACCGCAAACATCCTCTTCATGAATCGCACCCAAGAATTCGCCGGTGTCAGTATCAAACTGATGCACCACACCGCCACGCGGGGACGAGGCGGCCAGCAGCTTCTGCTCCATATCCAGAGCGACGCTGCCCACATAGCCCTGCAGCACGCGCTGCTCATTGTCTGGCGCTTCAAGCAGGCGGGCTTCTTCGCCGCGCTTGTGCAGGCCCAGCATGGCCGGCGCATTGTTGATGTCGCCCTGCCACTGCATGGCAAAGGCCACGGTGCCATCGGCTCCAAGGCTGAGATGACGGATCGAGCTTTTGTGCATTGCCTGCGGCAACTCCACCATCTCCACCAGTGCTCCATCAAGCGTGACATAGGCAAGATTGGGTTTCATGGTGGGAATATTGAGCTTCTCGCGCCCGCTATCGGGGTGGGTTTCGATGCCGCCATTGGCGATCACCAGATGCTTCTTGTCGGGCATCAGCTTTAAATCATGCGGGCCGACGCCATGGGAAGCGAATTCGCCCACGCGCTTGTAGCCCTGATCAGCATTCCAGATGCCGATGACGCCCCGCGCATGATCATAATCATTCTCGGCCGTATAGAGCAGGCTGCCATCTTCCGAGAAAGCTCCGTGCCCCTGAAAATGACGTCCCTTCGGGCAATGGAGCACGGCCTTGGTTTCACCATTTCGGCAATCAAGCGCCATGGCGAAGTTGCCCGGACGGCGGGCGAAAGCCACTGCTTCTGGCCGCCTGGGATGAGCGGCGGCGGCATGACCGCGCCCGGGGAGGGCAATTTCGAAAATTGTACGCCCCTGCTCTGAAATGCCGAACAGGGCATATGATCCATCGGGCTTTCGGGCGGCAGACAAGAAAGCCGGACTGCCTGCGTCGGCCCAGGTGACAGACGGGCACAGGCCAAGAGCGAACAGGCCAGTGATAAATGAGCGACGATCGGGCATATCAGTCTCCATCCAGTGCGTTAAAGCCAGCAGAGATTCCCAGTTTCGGCCCAAGATACTCTGCCACGAGATCATTTGTGAATGTGATGGCGCCCTGCAACGCCTCCACGCGAATGCGCCCTTGTATTGATCCGACGCCAGCAAAGGCAGGGTCGTCCAAATCTTCAACAATACGGATAGCGCGCTCGAAGCCCCTATCGATATCCTCATCATTTTCCGACAGAAGCAACGCCAACTGACGGTTTGCCTGAAGCGAGAGCAGAACATGGCGTTGTGAGCGCTCGGAGCGTCGGGCTTCGGCGCGGTTGGGGCGTGGCTTTTCAAAGCTGCCCATCGGGCGACCAAGGCGCGTTTGAGCGGTGAACTGCAAGCCGGTCGTAAGCGCTGTATAGAGCTGACGTACCGCTTCTTCGGGCGCACGGTAGATATCATTGTCAGCCTTGATCATCATCTCGCCGTAGCCTGCCTGCCAATCCCTCAAGATGGCCGCAGAATTATTCGCGATATCCTTTGCCATGACCGCCATCAGATCGCAGCGCTGCGGAGCGGGCTGCTCAGTAAACTGGGTATCATAGAGCAGGAATTCCATCGGGTAGAAGCCCCGCGCGGCAATGGACACCGTCTTGAATTTTTCCGCATCATGAATGGCCGGATCATTGTCTGTGAGCAGGCTCGCAAGGGTCTTGGGCGTAAAGCCTCTTGTGTCGGGCCAGAAGGCCAGCGCAAAGGCGCGGTTATTTTCTTCAGAAGGCCCGAAGCGCAGATGACTGACGCCCATCCAGGCATCAAAAGCCTCATTATAGGCCAGCTTCACCGCATCCAGATTATCCGGGCAACTGGTCTCGACCGCTTTGGAAAGAGCCGCCGAGCTGGTCGCAAGACGTTCGTAACCGGGCAGAATATGCTCGTTCACCACGTTGGTGACGAGCTTTGGCATATCGACCTCTTGCGCATAGGCCGGGGCGAGAAGCAAGCTGTAAAGAATAAGGCAATATTTCCACATGGTTACAAACTTTCCAGAAATGAAATCAAGGCTGCGCGGTCGTCCGGCTGCATGGCGATAACGGCGTCTCTCTGAGGCTCGGCTTCTCCGCCATGCCAGAGCACGGCTTCCAGATGAGAGCGGGCACGGCCATCATGCAGGAAAAAGCGATGGCCGGAGACCTGCTCGGTGAGGCCAATGCCCCAGAGGGGTGGCGTGCGCCATTCCTGCCCGTTAGCACGGGCTTCGGGCTGGCCATCTGCGAGCCCTTCGCCCATATCATGCAACAGAAGATCAGTATAAGGCCATATCAGCTGGAAGCCCAATTCCGGTTCTTCCTTGAGACGATGGGTCACGTAGGACGGGGTATGACAGCTGGCGCAGCCGACCTCATGAAACAGCTTTTTGCCGCGCAAAACCGCCTTGTCCTCCACATCGCGCCGCGCAGGAACGCCGAGATGACGACTATAGAAGGTGACGAGATCAAGCCCAGTCTCATCCAGTTCCGTCCCGCGCACATCCTTGTCGCCATGAGGCGCCGAGCGGCAGTCGCTCTGGTTCAAGGAGCAATCACCCCACGCATCAGGGAAGAGCGGATTGGAGATGCCTATATCGCGGAAGAAAGCTGCTGCTGATTGCTCCTCAACCGTCGGGCGACCGGCCTTGAGGCCGAAGCGCCCCAGCATGGGCATCTGGTAACGCTCTGACCAGACAATATTGGGCTTGCCGGAAATCCCATCGCCATCAGTGTCTTCCGGGTCGGCCTTGGCAAGAATATCCGCTGCCGGAATAGCTTCGAGCAACCCAAGGCCAATCATCTGCGGCGCTATGCGGGGGCTGAGCGTGGCATCGGGATGCAGTGGCCCATAGGCTAGATCGGCAGCCTTGTAAGTTGGCTTGCGTAAACTGGCCTTATCCCCGCCAGCAAGGGGTATGCTCATCTCTTGATAGTCAATCTGCAGACGATATTCTGCAGGATATCCGGCCAGAGCAAAATCCTGAAGCTGCCCGCCATAGGTCGGGTCGGGCATGGTGCCGTGGTAGCCCTCAATGCGCTCGACCATTGGGTCGGCCTCATCGGGCACCGCGACGCGCAGGAACATGGAGACCGCGCTGTCGTCATGACTTTCAGGGGGATGCCCACGCCCATCATTGATGTGGCAGCGCATACAGGAGCGGGCATTGTAAAGCGGGCCGAGGCCGTCCGAGGCCTTGGTTGACGAGGGAGACGACACCCATAGTTTTTCAAACATCGCCTTGCCCAGCTCAAACTCCAGCTCGCTTTCAAAGCTCATGCTCGCCGATGGCTCGGAAAAAGCATCGGCATCCTTGCGCACCCGGACAGTCGCGGCCCCTGCCGAGAGAGCCTCAAAGCGCTGGGGAGCATCAAAGCCCTGCGGCGGTGCCGTTACACGTGCAATGCGCTCCACTTCCGAGGCAGTCCGCGGAATGATGGATAGATGTGGCTCGTCCAGCGGACCGGCAACAGCAGGCAGTGCGACAAACAAGGGCAAAGTTTTAAGGCCGAGACGGAGCATGCGCGTCATTTCTTGCAAGGGAGCGGATACGCAAAAAGCGCAGCCTGGAAAGGCCGCGCTCCTTGTCTTCATTCAAAGGGGCTTATTGGAAAACCGCATTCGGATTATCGAGGCTGTCGGACCCTTCAAACTCGATATCGTTGAGCTTGAGGGAGGAAACAACGCGTTCAATGGATTTGGTCTGATCAACCAGCGCGTTGACACCGCCCATGACGAGGGCTTCGCCGCCTTCGTTGCCACGGGCCAGCATCTGGTCGTAGCTGAAGCCCGCTTCAGCGGCTGACTTGATGGCACCCAGTTTGATCATGGTGGTGTTGAGTTTGCCGGTCAGCTCATCATCAAGAGCCTTGTCGGATGCTGCAACCAGATCGGACAGGGACGGGCCGGAAACACGGGAGCCATCGACGCGCACATATTCGCCGACATAGGCATTGCGGATGCCAAGACCATCATAATAGTGGCTGTTATGGGTGTTGTCGGAAAAGCAATCATGCTCTTCTTCCGGATCATTCAGCATCAAACCAAGGCGCATACGTTCACCGGCCTGTTCCCCATAGGAAAGGGAGCCCATACCGGTGACAATCGTCACGATGCCAGCATTTTCGTCAGACATGAGCGTGGCGCGGGCTTCGCCGCCCATTTGCCACTGCTTGGCCATCCAGTCGAGGTCGGAGACCAACAGATCGGTTGCGGCCTTGAGGTAGGCTGCACGACGATCGCAATTGTCGTTGGTGCAGGCATCGCCCTTGGCATAATCTGTCCAGGCGCGTTCACCGGCGCCATGCTCGGTGCCATGCAGATCTTGCCCCCAAAGCAGAAACTCGATGGCGTGGTAGCCGGTGGCCACGTTGGCTTCGATGCCGTCTGCTTCATGCAGGGTCTCGGCCAGCAGCTCCGGCGTGATGGCGCTGGCATCGATCTCTTTGCCCGAAAGGGTAAAGGACGGATTGGCGATGACATTCAGCGCCGCATATTCGTTTTCGTCGGTCGGGCCACCATAGGAGGCGTCGACATAGTCGATCAGGCCTTCATCCAGTGGCCAGGCATTGACCTTGCCTTCCCAGTCATCAACGATGGCGTTGCCAAAGCGATAGACTTCGGTCTGCTGATAAGGCACGCGGGAAGCAAGCCATGCGGCGCGCGCTGCCGTCAAGCTATCGGCCGATGGATTGGCGATCAGGGCATCAACAGCGCTTTGCAGCTTCTGGGCTGCAATCAGGCTGTCGGCATATTTGGCTTCAGCGATATTGGCATAGGTTTCCAGGACGGCTTCTTTGCTTACCGGCTCTGCGGCGGTTGCAGCTGCGCCAAGACCGAGCAGGCAGGCAACAGAATATCCAAGCAATCGATTAGTTTTCATCGGATTGTTTCCCCAATTCTTTCGTGTCCCAATGGGTTCCAGATGAGCCAGCACCAAAACGCCGGGCTCATTGGAGCTCGTAAAGACCGCCAATCGATCATTTTTATACCGATCGTTTCAGCGCGCCTTCTCTCCTTCTCAAGGCTCGAAACTTGAATTAAAAATTCATCTTTGTAAAGTTGATTATTATGTTCATAATAAAAACCTGTTGAGAGGGCCAGAAAAATTCGCGCCTCCTAGGCGAGTTTTCCCCCTGCCCTCCAGAAGGCCAAAGCGTGCTTGAGCGAATTATGCTATGCAGAACAAAGGTCTTCTATTCATGACGATGCGGGGGAGAGCATACCCATGACGATCGACTGGGATCACCACAGACGAGAAGTCCACAACCTGGGAGAGGTTCAGGACTTTCTCAAACAACTCGTCTATGGCGGCAATGATGGTATCGTGACCACCTTTGCCATTGTGGCCGGATTTGCTGGCGCACAAGCCGAGGGCGTGGCCCAGATCGGCGCCATCGCGGTTCTGGTGTTCGGGCTTGCCAACCTGTTTGCCGATGCGGTGTCCATGGGGTTGGGAGAATTTCTCTCCACCCGATCCCAAAAGGATCTTTATCACAAACAGCGCAAATTCGTTTTTGAAGAGTTGGAGCATCATCCGCAGCAAGAATATGCAGAACTGGTGCAGATGATGACCGAGCGCGGGCTGCCCCTGGAGTCGGCGAAAAAGATTGCAGACGAAATCATGAAGAGCCCGGAGCTGGTCGCTGATCTGATGATGAATTACGAGCTGGAGATGCATGACATGCGTCAGGTGTCGCCGGCTCTGGACGGGTTGGTGACCTTTTTATCCTTTGTCGCTTTCGGCATCATTCCGCTGGTGCCCTATCTTCTGATGCCCCCTACCCAGAGCACCTTTTTCCTTTCGGTTTTCACAACCTTCATGGCGCTCGTCGGGCTTGGTCTGCTGCGCTGGTGGTCTACTCGCGAGAAGATACTACGCTGCGTGGGAGAGACGGTTCTGGTTGGCGGAGCCTGCGCCATCGTTGCTTTCGTCGTCGGGGCCGTGGTCGGCTGAGCGTCGCCATGGCCAACGGTGCGATGGTGTCTGGTCATCTGAGACAAAAAGCGCTAGAGAAGATAGACTGACGCGCAACGGGCGCATTTTGCGATGGAGGCAAGTTTGTTCGACACTTCACATCCCATGCTCAAGCCGCTCTGGGTTCGACTGCTGATTTGCGGCGTGACTCTGGGTTGGGGGCTGTTTGAATTTCTTATGGCCAGCACCACTTGGGCTGCAATCTTTGGTGTTGTCGGGGTAATTTGCGTTTACCACCTGCTGCTCGAATATGAGCCCCCAAAAGATCCACCTCCGTCTGGACCAAGCGAGGATGAGGCATCGTAAGCGCCTCAAGCATATTTCGTCGTACCGTCCCATAACGGCCGCAATACCTTGCGAAGAGATAGCTGAAACGCCTTGTCTCTTTGCCTTCCCTTTCCTTTCTTCGTTCTTCCTATCCAGAGATTTCCCTGATGTCAGACAATTTAGCCATTTCATTTGATGATATTCTGAGCGCCGCCAAACGCCTTGAAGGCCACGCCGTGCGCACTCCCTTGCTCGAATTTGCCCCACTCAATGAAAGGCTTGGCAAACGGGTGTTGATCAAGTTTGAAGGGGCTCAGCATACCGGTTCGTTCAAGTTCCGTGGTGCTTTCAACCGGATCTCGACCATCGACCCGTCTGCAAAGTCAGCCGGTGTGGTCGCTTGGTCTTCAGGCAACCATGCGCAGGGCATCGCGGCTGCAGCCAGCATGAATGGCATTCCTGCCACTATCGTCATGCCCAGCGACGCACCCAAGATCAAGGTCAACAATACCCGTGCCCTTGGCGCCGACATCATCTTTTATGATCGCTACACCGAATCCCGCGAAGAGATCGCCATGGCGCTCGTCAAGGAACGAGGCGCTATTCTGGTGCCTTCTTATGATGACCCCTTCATCATTGCAGGACAGGGCACGGTTGGGCTGGAAATTGCCCAGCAGGCGGAAGAGGTGGGCGCCACCATCGGCGCTGTTATTGCGCCTTGCGGCGGCGGCGGCCTGATTTCGGGCACTGCAACGGCCATCAAGGAAAAATGCCCAGAAGCAAGGGTCTATTCCGCAGAACCGGAAGGTTTTGACAGCACGGGCCGGTCGCTCGCAAGCGACACGCCAGCAGGCAATGATCCTAAAGCCCGTTCCATTTGCGATGCATTGCAATCGCCCTATCCGGGCACGATGACCCTTCCGATCAACAAGCAGAAGCTCGCAGGAGGATTGGCGGTCAGTGATGATGAAGTGCGGGCAGCAGTTCGCTTCGCCTTCGAGAAGCTCAAACTTGTGGCGGAGCCGGGTGGTTCAGCCGGGCTTGCGGCAGCTCTTGCAGGCAAGATTCCCGATCACGATGGAGCCCTCGCGATTGTCATTTCCGGAGCCAATGTCGATCCGGAACTCTATTGCGAGATCCTGTCGGCCTAAAGGACGTGGTGATGCAGCTGTTGTTGTTGCTAATCAGCAAAAATTGGCTGTATAACAACGCCCAGAACCAAGGTGTTGCGCATGCCCCATAAAAGACCCACTTTGAAGACCATTTCCGAATTGAGCGGCTTTGCCGTGACCACCGTGTCAAGGGCGCTCAATGATGGCCCGGAGATCGGGGCGGACACCAAGGAAAAGGTCAAGAAGATTGCCCGGGAGATCGGTTATGTGCGCAACCGCTCCGGGCTTGGTCTTGTTACGGGCAGAACCAATGTCATCTCGTTGGTGCTCTCAGCCGATCACGATGTCATAGACGATCATACCGGACGCCTGATATCGGCGATCGCCCACAGCCTGACCGGCACGGTCTATCATATGAATATTGTCACTTTCTCCTCGCCTGAAGACAGGTTGAATGTCGTCAAGCATGTGGTAGAAACCCGCGCCGCAGACGCGATCATTCTCAACCAGACCAAACCGGAGGATGAACGCGTCGCCTATCTCATGGAGCGCAATTTTCCCTTTGCTGCCTATGGGCGCACCGACTGGCAAGAGAAACATCGTTATTTCGATTTTGACACCGAAGCCTTTGGGGAAATGGCCGCTCAGCGCCTTGCAGCAAAGGGCCGCAGCCATTTTCTGGTGGTCTGCCCGCCTGATGATCTTAGCTACAGCCAGCATTTGATCAAAGGGTTGGAGCGGGCCAACCAGACGCAGCCCTTCACGCTGGAGGTGCTCAAAGACGCAACGAGCCACGACACGAGCGAAAATCTGCTGCAAGCGCTGCGGACCCGGCTGGACAGCGATAAAAGCGTCGACGCCATTATCGCCCCTTCCACGGCCACGGCTGTGCTCTCCCTTGCAGCCATCGAGCAAAGCGGCAGGACCATCGGTGTCGATATTGACGTGTTTGCCAAGGAAGCCAGCCCTTATCTGAAATTCATCCGTGGCGAGGTTCTGTCCGTCTATCAGGATCTTACCGAAGCGGGAGATTTTCTGGCCAAGGCTGCCATTCAGGCCATTGAGCAGCCTCAGGCTCCGATGATGCAGAAGTTGGAGCCAACAACAGACGAGTTTAAAACCCCTTAGCTGGCGCATATTGCATCAGCTTCGCCCCACCCCACCTACCTGAAGTCTCTTTTGGGCAGGCTTCATTATCGAACAGGACTCACATTTGAATTCTCACCCCCTCTCCGGCACCAAGGCCGTTATCTTTGATTTTGATGGCGTTCTTGTCGACAGTGAACCAATCTCCCTTGGCGAACTGAAAAACAGTTTTGAAGAACATGGCATCGAGATGGAATGGAGTGCATTGGTCAAGGGCTTCCTTGGCACAGCGCCCCGCGACATCACCACCTTCATGCATGAAAAGACCGGACGCGATCCTGCAGGTGTCTTCCCTGAGGGGTGGCACAATCGCGTTATGGCTCGCATGGAACAGGGATTGACGATGATCAGCGGCGCTGAGGCCCTGCTAGACAAGCTGGATGCAGACGGGATCCCCTATTGTATCGCGTCGGGCAGCAGCCCGGACCGACTACAGCTGGCCCTTTCCAAGATTGGCCAGGAAAAGCGTTTTGAAGGCCGGAGCTTCAGCACCGAAATGGTGCCCAATGGCAAGCCCGCACCGGATATCTTCCTACATGCAGCCAAGGCGCTCAATGTAGACCCGAAAGACTGCATGGTTGTTGAAGATGGCATTGCAGGCACCGTTGGCGCCAAGGCCGCTGGCGTTGGGCGCATTGTCGGTCTGGTCGGCGGCAGCCATCTGAACGATGACGAGTTGCGCGCCATGCACGGCAAAGCGCTCACAGAGGCTGGCTCGGACCTGATTATCAAAACGCTTGACGATCTTCTCGCCTAGGTGCCCTTTGGGCTTGGCGACGCGCCACTGAGCAGATCCGCTGATCCATGCGCCTTATGCCACAGCCCCAACTATGGGTAGCGTCGGCACGTCTTGGGCCTGATAGCGAAAAAGGGCGCAGCTTCGGCGAGCGCCCTATTCTTTGCCCGCCAGATATTTATCGAAAGCAGCGAGCGTCTGCTGGGAAACGTGATGTTCGATGCCCTCGGCGTCAATTTCGGCGGTCTCTCTGGGAACCCCCACGGCAACCAACAGCTCGACCACGGAACGATGCCGGGCGCGCACACGGTGGGCCATGGCTTCGCCCTCTTCGGTCAGAAATACACCGCGATAGGGTCTTGAAACAGCAAGCCCTTCGCGCTTGAGCCGCGCAATGGCCTTGGTTGCTGTGGGGTGCGCAACGCCCATGCGCTCAGCAATGTCTGCCGTGCGCGCTTCGCCCAACTCCGCAATCAAATCGCCGATCATCTCCACATAGTCTTCCATAACCGCACAGGCCTGAGCCTCACGCGCGCGCACAAAACGCAGGCTTTGTTTGGATGGGCGACTTGGATTCTCTGGCATTGTCTTCTTCTTTGCTTGCGTTGGCTTTCGACCGATCCTGAAGACCGGGACTCTCTTGGTGCCTTGGGTAAAGAATGCGCAGGTAATTTGCAATTGGCAAATAAGGCGCACATCCTAACATAGATTTCTTGTTCATTATTTAAAATATAGCCTAGGCTACATCTTGAAATTTATTTAGCCAAGGCTAAACTTAAGAGATAGAGGATTAAATTATACACGAAGCCCGTAAAAGAGACCAGACCATGTTCGCAACAGACCAAACGCGCCTTAAAATGAGCGCAGTTCTATCAGGAGAAAGACGAGGGTGGAGCGGCAAGCTGCTGTTTGCCGGACCCGCGATCATAGCCTCTGTCGCTTATATGGACCCGGGTAACTATGCCACGAACATTCAAGCCGGAGCCGGTTATGGCTATGGATTGCTATGGGTCGTGCTTCTCGCCAATCTGATCGCCATGCTGTTTCAGGCCCTCTCCGCCCGGCTTGGCATCGTAACAGGTAAGAATCTGGCAGAGCTTTGCCGCGATAATTTCTCCTCGCCTGTTGTCTGGATCATGTGGGCTGTCAGCGAAATCGCTGCCATGGCGACTGATCTGGCCGAGTTTCTTGGTGGCGCGATTGGTCTGGCGCTTCTGTTTGATATGCCTTTGATGGCAGGCATGGGCGTCACCGCCATTGTCACCTATGGCATCCTGCTGTTCGAGGGCAAGGGCTTCCGCCCCATGGAACTGATCATCGGCGCAATGGTCGGCGTCATCGGGCTTTGCTATTTGGCAGAGATCTTTGTTGCCCCCATCGCTTGGGGCGATACCGCAACGGGTCTTGTCACCCCGGAACTGGCCGATGCCGCAGCCTTGACCATTGCCGTGGGCATCATTGGGGCAACCGTTATGCCTCACGCCATCTATCTGCATTCGGGCCTTACCCAGTCTCGCGCTGTTATCCGCACCGAAAGTGAACGCAAACGGGTGGTGAAATATTCCAACTGGGAAGTGGTTATCGCTCTGGCAGTCGCCGGTATGGTCAATATGGCGATGGTCATGATGGCCGCTAGCGCCTTTCACAATGGGCATAACGAGGTCGCAGAGATCGAAACCGCTTATCACACGCTCACCCCATTGCTTGGTGTGTTTGCAGCTGGCGCCTTTCTGGTGTCCCTCATTGCATCGGGCATTTCCAGCTCGGTGGTTGGCACCATGGCCGGACAGATGATCATGCAGGGCTTTCTGCATTTCAGAATTCCTGTCTGGCTGAGACGCCTAATCACGATGATTCCGGCCTTTGCAGTGGTCGCCATGGGGGTTAATGCCACGCAGGCACTCGTGGTCAGCCAGGTGATTCTGAGCATCTCTCTGCCAGTGCCGATGATCGCCCTGATCATTTTCACCTCTCGTCGCGATATCATGGGGGCTTATGCTACCGGGAAAGTCATGCGCACGCTCGCAGCAGTCGGTGCTACGGCGGTGTTGGTGCTCAACTTCGTGCTGCTGGCAGACACCTTCGGCATTCCGGTACCGTTTCTGGCCAGCTGATCAAATCTTGACACCACAGCACCCAACCGGCCCTTGGGGCTCTTGAGACCGTTACGGTGCTGAACAGATGGGCCGCTTCCTTCAAAAAGGCAGCGGCTCGTTGTTCTTGACTTCCTTCATGACAAAGAAGGTCCGTGTCTGCCTTACACCGGGCAGCGCGATCAGTTGCTCACCGTGCAATGTGTTGAAGTCGCTCATGTCGCGCACGCGCACGGTGATCAGATAATCAAAATCCCCTGCCACCAGATTGCAATCAAGCACCACGGGCATGGATGCAATTGCGTCTTCAAAGGCCTTGAAGCTTTCCGGTGTGGAGTGATCCAGCACCACCCCCACCATAACCAATGCACCAAGCCCAACCGGTTTCGGGTTGATCTGGGCGTGCACCCCCAGAATATAGCCCTCTTCAAACAGGCGCTGCGTGCGTCTGTGACAGGTTGCCGGGCTGACATTGACCTTTTCGGCAAGCTCCGCATTGGAAAGGCGTCCGTTTTTCTGCAAATGCCGCAATATGTTCCTGTCTATACGGTCCAGTTCAGATTTTTCCATATGAAAGAATCTTTCATTGATTACAATATTATCTTTATATTCTCTCTTATGTAGCGCAGTCATTAGCTAACATCCATAAATATTCAGATATATTTCGAAGCACCTTTCGTCTCTTTTTCGCTACTCTGGACTCATAACAAACAGTCACCAGATCCAAAGAGGCAGACCCGTGCTCGAACAATTTGAACGCTACCCCCTGACTTTCGGCCCGACGCCGATTGAAAAACTTCCCCGCCTGTCCGAAGCGCTCGGCGGCAAGGTCGAGATTTACGCCAAGCGCGAAGACTGCAACTCCGGTCTTGCCATGGGCGGCAACAAGCTGCGCAAGCTGGAATATATTATTCCCGATGCCATCGCTTCTGGCGCCGACACGCTGGTGTCCATCGGCGGTGTGCAATCCAACCATACCCGCATGGTCGCGGCGGCGGCAGCCAAGATCGGCATGAAATGCGTCGTGGTGCAGGAAAAATGGGTTCCCCATTATGATGCGGTTTATGATCGCGTTGGCAACATCCTGATGACCCGCCTGATGGGCGCTGACAGCCGTTTGGTTGAGGATGGCTTTGATATCGGCATTCGCCAGAGCTGGGAAAATGCCATCCAGTCCGTCAAGGATGCTGGCGGCGTGCCCTATGCCATTCCGGCTGGCGCTTCGGTGCATAAATATGGTGCTCTGGGCTACATCGGCTTCGCCGAGGAAGTGGCACAGCAGGAAGAAGAGCTGGGCTTCAAATTCGACTATATCGTCGTTTGTGTCGTGACCGGCTCCACCCAGGGCGGCATGATTGTCGGCTTCGCGGCGCAGGATCGTGCAGACCGGGTGATTGGCATTGACGCTTCGGCCACCGTTGACCAGACCCGAGCTCAGGTGCGCTCCATCGTGGACAACACCGCAGAGCTCGTTGGCCTTGGCCGCACCGTGCGAGACGATGAAATCGTCATCAACCCTGACTATGCTTATCCAGCCTATGGGGTTCCTTCTGAGGAGACCAACGAGGCGATCCGTCTTGCGGCCCGCACAGAGGCCATGATGACCGACCCGGTGTATGAGGGCAAAAGTATGCAGGGCATGATCGACCTGACCAAGAAAGGCTTCTTCCCTGAAGGCTCCAAGGTTCTGTATGCCCATCTGGGCGGCGCACCGGCGCTCAACGGCTACAGCTACTATTATAAGGACGGCTAAGGATCTGGTGCCAGCCCCGTCCCGGGGCCACTCTCTTCAGTCCCCCCCAAGGTTCAAGACGACACAAGAGAGTGGCCTTTCCTTTTTCATTTTTCCTTCCCTTTGCGAATCCGCTAGCTTCGGGACAATCAAGCCCCTGATTCGAGCGAGCCTCATCGTGAAGGATAGAATTCATGGCCCCTGCCGCCATACGCGAAACCGACCTGTATGCCCCCGTCAAACTCTATCTGAAACAGCAGGGCTATGAGGTAAAAGGGGAAGTGGGCGCGGCTGATATCGTGGCCAACCGCGGTGAGGATGATCCGTTGATTGTCGAGTTGAAACTCGGCTTTTCCCTTACGCTGTTCCACCAGGCCATCAGCCGACAGGGCGTTACAGACGCGGTCTATATTGCTGTGCCCCATAGCGGCAGCCGACAATTCCAGAAATCCCTCAAGAATAATATCGCGCTTTGTCGCCGTCTTGGGCTTGGTTTGATCACGGTCCGGCTGAAGGATGGTTTCGTGACGCCCCATCTGGATCCGGCCCCCTATAAGCCGCGACAGATGAAACCGCGCAAGGCGCGTCTTTTGCGCGAATTCGCACGCAGAGTGGGCGACCCGAATGCTGGCGGCTCAGCACGCAAAAAGGCGTTGGTGACAGCCTACCGGCAGGATGCGCTCAAATGCCTTAAATATCTGACGGAAAACGGACCGACCAAAGCCGCGATCGTGGCGCGCATAACCGGCGTGGAGACGGCCCGCCGTATTCTGTCTGATGACCATTATGGCTGGTTCGAGCGGGTTTCGCTGGGGATCTATCAGATTACGCCCAAGGCAGAGGCCGCTCTGCAAGACTATGCAGAAGAACTGACGCACCTGACTTTTGCCGAGGAGCCCAATACAGCGGAAGGCTCCCGTAGCTGATGCCAGAGGATCCGGCGAAGCCATCTTTTGCCAAAGCAGACTGCGCATAACGCGCCCTCAAATCGCGACGCCCACTTGCAACTTGGGCCAACTGCCCCTAATCCTAGTTTAGCGTTGTACCACACCCAACTGGTGTGTCTTTTTCCGGACCGGGGAACAAGAACAGCTCGGGCACTTGCCTGCCGCCCAGCCACTATGGGCTGGCCGCACTTGCCTTTTCATTATCAGCCTGGCCATGGCGTCTCGCCTGCCAGATGACCCAGACTCACGATTTGGAGCGTGACATGAAAATTGCTGTATCCTCTCAAAATTTCCGCACCGTAACAAACCACGCGGGCAAAGCCCGGCGCTTCATTATCTATACGGTGGGCAACGACCTGCAGCCGGTCGAAACCGATCGCCTAGATTTACCCAAAGACATGAGCATGCATGAATTTGCGGACAAAAGCGGGCCCCATCCTCTTGATGCCGCCGATGTCATTCTATCGGCCTCCTTTGGAGCGGGCTTTGCCCGGCGTATGCATGCCCGTGGTCTGATTGCCAGCATTACTGAGAAGACCGATCCGCTGGAAGCGGTCAAGGAATTCATGATGAACGGTCAGAATCTGCCGCAACTTTGTGACTGCAACCACGACCACGATCATAATCACACCCATGGTCATGCAGGGCATTAGGATTGGTGGCGGAACCTTTTTTTCTGCCAGACTCATGAAGCGGACGGGAGGGGCCTTTATCGGCCCCTTTTTCGTGGCCATCACATCACGAGGGCCCTCAGGCGAATAGCGCCAAATCAACAGCGCACTGTCATACCTCAACAATGCCTTCGCAGGCTCCCATAGCGGCTGGCATTTTATGCAACAGCTGCCGACACAGCCTCTTTAAAAAGGGGGCTATCTTCTTCTTCACACACCGACGTCGCTGGTTACGCAGGTTGATCAGCACAGATTTTGCTCAGAAATCTGCGCTGTTCGGGGTGGTTTGTGTTTTTTTTGCAACATCACTTTTGAATTGACATTTGGACTCTTAAAGTATGTTTGCGATTTACAATTAAACGGTTATTGTCTCCCTGTCGCAAGCTTATCAAAAATACTAGGGTCAGAATTATGAACATCAAGAGCCTCATCCTCGGTTCTGCAGCAGCATTGGTAGCTGGCGGCGCAGCCCAGGCAGCAGATCTGCCAGTAGCAGAGCCTGTAGATTATGTTAAAGTATGCGACGCTTATGGCGCTGGCTACTTCTTCCTCCCAGGCACCGACACCTGCCTGAAAATCAGCGGCTATGTCCGTACTGAAGCCCGTTTCAGCGAAGCTGAATCCCGCGCTGACGAAAAATTCGACATCTGGGCACGTGGCCAGGTAAACTTCGACGCTAAGGAAGAAACCGAACTGGGTACTCTTTCTTCTCGCGTTCGTATCGAAGGCGAAGATGACGGCGACATCTCCATTGCTAAAGCATGGTTGTCTCTGGGCGGCTTCTACGCTGGCTTCCTCTCCTCCGCAGGTATCGTTGACTATGTAGGCGACGTTTATGGCGGCGACTATGACTTGGGCGACACCGACGTTCCTCAGATGGGCTACAACATGGCCTTCGGTAACGGCGTAACCGCTACTCTGGGTATCGCTAACAACAAACACCTGATCGGTGACAAGTCTGTTGGTCTTGCAGCTGTTGACTATGCTGGTCAGTCCCTGCCTACTCTGGTTGCTCGTTTGAAAGTTGACCAGGCTTGGGGTTCTGTAGCTGTTGGTGGTATTGTTAGCCAGGCTCGTTATGGTTGGGCTCAGTTTGATAACGATGTAGCTTATTCCGTATCTGCTGGTGGCATCTTCAACCTCGACATGCTGTCCGCTGGTTCCGAATTCGCTCTGAACGGCTTCTACACCAAAGGTGCAATGGCTTGGAACGGCATCAACGATGCTTCCGTTATGTCTGACGCTACCTATGATGCATCTACCGGTGAGTTCGAACTCAACGAACTGTATGGTGTATCTGCAAGCTTGAAATATGCTTTTGCTGATAACCTGTGGGCTATTGTCGCTGGTGGTTATGGCGAATATGACGACCAGGGCGCTTCTGAAGACTTCGATCAGTGGACCGCTTCTGCAGAACTCGGCTACAAACCAGTTAAAAACCTGAAGGTTGTTGCTGGTATCCAGTATACCGACCGTGACTTCGAAGCAGCAGCAAGCACTGCTGACTACGACACTTGGGAAGGCAAACTGCGTCTGCAGCGTAACTTCTAAGAACAGTTAACACTGTTTCTGAGAATTGGATCCCGGGAGCCATTGCTTCCGGGATTTTTTTATCTGAAAGATTTGCCCGGCTAACTCTGCTTACAAAAAAGCCGAGCCCCTCTGGGCCCGGCGATAAAACTTTCTGGAACGTGCAACTCAGGATCTATTCCTGCTTATCCTTTCAGGCCGCTTCTGCGCCCCCTTGGGATGTCAGAGCCAGGATTGAGGCAGATAGCGTATCCAGCAGGCGGCGCAATTCCTCAATGGAACTAGCCTTGCCACACTTCATTTCCCGACATGTCATGATAATAAAATCAGCCATATGGGCAGGACATTGTCCCGAAGCACCAATATATTTGGTGTAAGGCACCAAAAGCTCTGCGAGAAACTGGCGATGCTCATTCTTGAGTTTTGCAATAGCCGGATGGTTATTCATGTCGGCATCGTTCCATAGCGTTATCGCCTCGGGATGATTTTGCAGAAAGATGAAGGGCCGCACGACCATATTTTCAAAATAGATATTCAGCTGGTCACCCAGCGATGTGCAATGCGTTATTCCTTCCCGCGTCTTGTTCAGATGCTCATGAAAAACATGATAGGAAGTTTCTGCAAACAGGTCTTCCTTATTGGCAAAGACCGCATAAACCGTTTGTCGTGAAAGGCCAGCCTGCTTGGCGACGTCTGTCATGGAAGTGCGGTTGTAGCCATAGCGCGAAATCAACTCTTGCGCGGCCTGAATAACTTTATCTTTGGTGCTCGTCATTTTGCTTGCGACACATTCCTTGCGACACGAATGTGCTTCCCTTTTTTCAAAATCTGGACTGCAATCTCGCCTGTCACCACAGTATATTGGCTTTAGCGATTGAAATTATTTTTTCTACTAGAAACAATATACGAAATCCTGATTTCTGTAAATTTTTTTCCCCTTAAAGATTGACAACCATTGTCTATTTGTCTATCTTTTGATTACACAAAATGTCATTTCGTAATGATGCTTTGGTCAAATTAAACACAGTTGCCAGTCTGTCATTGGCTCATGGTTTATAGGCAAAAGCTCAGATCTGACAGGTGCTCTGAAAACGAACAAAAACGCTGCATCATCTAGATGCAAACGTTGCTTAGTTTAGTTTTGGAGAAGAGATTCAATGTGCGGCATGCTGGAACTTAAAAATTCCGAACATGCCGCAACATAGAGATACCATTTGATGCTGCGTCAACAGCTAGAATGGTTACAGTCTGTCCGCCGAACTGCTTGCGACACATGGTGGACACTGTCGTCACGGGGCGAGTTGGGTTACCTGTCTAAGCTTTACTGCTTGCGACACCTGACGGGTAGTGCTTGCTCCGTGACGAAATTTATATCAGCAGAAATTACCCTTGAAAAGCCCACCTACAAATTTTCATTGTGTGTAATAGTGTAAATTTGCCGCACCTGATGGTTTGCGTGCATTTTCCTCTGTTTTATCCACAGTTGGAGAACATTTGTGGGCTCAATCATTCGTGATACCCAGATATGTCTTGTTGGAATGTCTCTGAATCACATGTTGATTCCTGCTATACAATCTGCAATCAGGGCGACCTGGTGCTTCTTTCCTTGCCATTATACCCGGAACAAAGCCTGTCGAGCACAAAAAAGGCGCCGTCGCCGGCGCCTAATATTTGATAGCAGGGATCACTGGTCACGCAGAGATGGGTTCCAAATCAAAAGCTGCTGCCATCAACTGCTTGGTATAGAGCTCTGTTGGCGCATCAAAAATCTGCTCCGTCAGCCCCTCTTCAACGATCACGCCCTGCTTCATGACCATCACATAATCAGACATGGCTCTGACAACTGTTAGATCGTGCGAGATGAAGAGATAGGAAAGATTGTTCTTCTCCTGAAGGTCCCTCAGCAAATCGACAATCTGCTTTTGCACCGACCGGTCCAGTGCGGATGTCGGCTCATCAAGCACCACAATCCTTGGTTTGAGTACCATGGCCCGTGCGATCGCAATGCGCTGACGCTGACCACCTGAGAACTCGTGCGGATAGCGGTTGCGCATGGACGGATCAAGCTGCACTTCTTCCAGAGCTTCAATCGCTCGCAAGTCACGCTCCTTGGCCGACAATTCAGGATGATGCACCAGAAGGCCCTCGGTGATGATCTGTCCAACCATCATACGCGGAGACAGGGAGCCAAAGGGATCCTGAAAGACCAACTGCAGGCGCTTGCGCTGCTCGCGCATGGCGTCCCCTGCAATCTCGCTCATATCGACCCCATCAAGCAAAACCTCGCCGCTGATATCTGTCAGCCGCAAGAGCGCCCTCCCGAGGGTGGATTTCCCCGAGCCAGATTCCCCGACGATACCAATAGTCTGCCCTTGATGCAGACGAATATCGACATTGTTGACAGCGCGCAGGGTATGGGTTTGTGAACCAAACAGGCCAGATGTGATGTTGAAGGTCACATTGACGCCCTTGCCTTCCAACAAAATCGGAGCCCCCGTGTCAGGAGCTTCCTTGGTGCCTTCCGGTTCGGCCGAAAGCAGCATTCTGGTATAATCGTGGCTGGGATTGTCGAAGATTTCCGCCGTGTTGCCTTCTTCCACCACTTCCCCAGTCTTCATCACATAAACCCGGTCAGCAAAGCGACGCACGATGTTCAGGTCATGAGTGATGAAGAGGATGGCCATGCCCAATTTTTTCTGAAGATCAGCCAGCAGCTGCAGGATCTGGGCCTGAATGGTCACATCCAGCGCCGTGGTCGGTTCATCTGCAATCAGCAGATCAGGATCATTGGCAAGCGCCATGGCAATCATGACGCGTTGACGCTGGCCGCCGGACATCTCATGAGGATAGGATTTGAGCCGCTTTTTCGGCTCGGGAATCCCCACCAGTTCCAACAACTCAAGCGCACGCGCCATCGCACGCTTCTTGTCCATTTTCTGGTGGACCCGCAAAGGCTCGCAAATCTGCCGACCGATGGTATAGAGCGGATCAAGCGAGGTCATGGGTTCCTGAAAGATCATGGTCATCTTGGAGCCGCGATAGCTGTTCAGCTTGCGTTTGGAGAGCCCCAGGATTTCGGTGCCATTATATTTCACCGAGCCTTCCACCCAACCATTATCGGCCAGAAGCCCCATGGCCGACATCATGACCTGGCTTTTGCCAGAGCCGGATTCTCCAACAACGGCGACCGTTTCGCCCTTTTCGATATGCATGTGAATGCCGCGCACAGCATGCACATCCTTGTCGCTGTTGGTTTCAAAATGCACATGCAGATCATTGATATCGAGCAGAGGTGTTTTGGTATCTGTCATTGTCCCGTGCTCCTATCGATCTTTGGGGTCCAGCGCATCGCGCAGACCGTCACCAATGAAATTGAGCGCAAACAGCGTTGCAGTGAGGAAGATGGATGGGAAGATCAACATCCAGCTGGCCCCTTGCAAGTTGCGCGCGCCTTCAGAAATCAGCACGCCCCATGAAGTCATGGGCTCCTGAACGCCGAGGCCAAGGAAGGACAGGAAGCTCTCAAGCAGAATAACTTTGGGCACAAGCAGAGTTACGAAGATAACCACAGGCCCCAAAGTGTTGGGAATGATATGCCGGCGCAGGATACCCCCAGCCCCGACGCCCATAGCCTCGGCGGCCAGCACATATTCCTGCCGCTTGATCGACAGGGTCTGCCCACGCACGATACGGGCCATATCAAGCCATTCCACCGCACCCACGGCAATGAACATCAATATGAAGTTTCGCCCGAAGAAGACCACCAGCAGAATCACGAAGAAAATGAAGGGCAGCGAATAGAGCACATCGACGACACGCATCATGATGAGGTCGACCCTGCCGCCGAAATAACCCGACAGCGACCCATAGGTCACACCGATGAGCAGAGCCACGCCGGAAGCCAGCAAACCGATGATCAGCGAGATCCGACCGGCGATCAGCGTTCGAGTCAGCAAGTCACGCCCGTTGGCGTCGGTGCCGAAATAGAAATGTATACGGTCAATCTTGGCCGTAATGGTCACACTCTTCTTATCATCGGAAAAACCGGAAAAAGCAGCATTCTTGAACAGGTCCGAGCGATCGAAATAGCGGACGGCCTTTTCATTGATGGCACGCTTGGAGGTGGCCTGTACGATCACCTCCTTGTCAGCGATCTTGATGTCCTCTGCGGTGAGCCGCGCGCGCTTGAGTACTTTTTCCAAGGCAGGCGCGATCTCGTCATCCCTTGGATAAGCAGCCAGAGAGGCGGGCACCTTCACATAGTTTCGGTAGACCGTGTCATACTGGTGGCCGGTAAAGAAGGGGCCAAAGAAGCAGGCCAAGGCGATGAAAAACAGCACGACAAAGGACGTCATTGCCGCGCGGTTTGCTTTCAGACGCGCCCATGCATCATCCCAGAGGGAACGCCCGACCTGCGCTTCAACCAGCTTTTCGGCTGCCTGTCCGGCTTTGGTTTTTGGAGTTTTCTTATTCATTGTTTCCTCAATCGTAGCGTACGCGTGGATCGAGCCAGGCATAAAGCAAGTCGACGATCAGGTTGAAGACCATGATGAAGACCGCAATGACAATCACGGTGCCCATGACCAGAGGATAGTCGCGGTTGAGCGCGCCCTGTACGAAATAGCGGCCAACGCCGGGAATACCGAAGACGGTTTCAATCACCACCGAGCCGGTCAGCAAAGCAGCTGCGGCCGGACCGGCATAAGAAACCACCGGCAACAAGGCGCCACGCAGGGCATGGACAACAACAACCATCCAGCCGGGTAGGCCGTTGGCACGGGCGGTTCGGATATGATGCGAGCGTAGCGCTTCGATCATGGCACCGCGTGTCAGGCGCGCCACGACGGCGACCTGCGGTAGACCGAGCGTG
Organism: Cohaesibacter marisflavi; assembly: GCF_963665895.2. Lineage (NCBI taxonomy): Bacteria > Pseudomonadati > Pseudomonadota > Alphaproteobacteria > Hyphomicrobiales > Cohaesibacteraceae > Cohaesibacter > Cohaesibacter marisflavi. Next base: position 3,292,478 of record NZ_OY762534.1, read on the forward strand.
ATAATCGGCAGGATCTTGTTCTCCCAGGCGCCATTGTTCCAGCCACCAACGGGCAGCCATCCCAGCATGACCCCGAAGATCAGCGTCAGGATTGGCGCGACAACAAAGTTGGGAATGGTGATGCCCATGGTCGCAACCGTCATGACGGAATAGTCGGGCAACTGATTCTGTTTAAGAGCAGCCCAGACACCGAGTGCTCCGCCAACAATAATCGCCATCAGCAGCGCATATCCGCCAATTTCAACGGAAATCGGCAGCCCGTTGCCAAACATTTCGGCGACCGTGAAATCACGGAAGAAGAAGCTCGGGCCCAGATTTCCGTGCAACACGTTATTCATGTAAATGAAATATTGCTCCAGCAGGGACTTATCGAGATTGTAGATCTTGTTGAGATTTTCCATCACCTTTGGATCGAGCGGACGCTCCAGATCAAACGGCCCGCCGGGGGCCACGCGGATGAGGAAAAAGGAAAGCGTGACAATGATGAACAATGTCGGAATCGCGGTTAGCAGTCGCTTGAACACATATCGCAGCATAATGCGTCCTTCTGAATGAAGTTTTCTGCAGCCCTTCCCCGAACCGGGGCACAGGGGCAGTTTCGTCGGATACCCGGACCTGACTTTTCGTCGACATCAATGATGTTTTTGAAATCGAAGACATCCTGACGGTCGCATAACTTGCGAAAGCGCGTCCCAGGTTCACTTCTTATTTTTCTTATCGAAGCTTTATCGCTTCTTGCTTGACAATTCTAGCAATCTGTCCGCGAAAAGCGAACTTCAAAGCCACAATTGTACACAAAAGGGCTGCCCAATAGGCAGCCCTTCGCGGTTTGTACCGACTTAGTCCTTGGACATCCAACGAGAAGGATGGACGTTCAGGAGGTTATCTTCCCAGCCATGCAGCTTGTCGGAGACAAGGCTGAGGGAGCTGTAGTAAAGCAGCGGCAGATAAGGCTGATTTTCCATGAAGATCTTTTCAGCGTTGAAGAGAATTTCAGCGCGTTTATCCAGATCCACAGTCATGGCAGCTTTGTCCATCAGTGCATCATAGTCCGCATTCTTCCACTGGGCATAGTTGAAGCCGGAATCGGATTCTACGAGCATCAGGAAGTTCTGCGGGTCAGAATAGTCACCGATCCAGCCAGCGCGTGCAAAGTCGAACGGAGCATGTTCACGCAGGTTCGCATAGTGGGTCTTGGTATCGGTGTTGAGCAGCGTGGTTTTCACACCGATCTGTTTCCACATGTCAGCAATGGCAACAGCCGTATTCTTGTGGTTTTCCGACGTATTGTAGCGGATTTCCACTTCAAGCGGCTTGTCTTCGCTGTAACCGGCTTCTTCCAGAATGGCTTTTGCAGCGTCTTCACGGTCGAACTGGTCCATATCCTTGAAGTCGGCATAGGCAGGTTCGCCATAGTTGCCAATTCCGGGAGGAACGAGCGAATAGCCCGGCAGCATGGTGCCACCCCAGATGTCGTCGGCGATGAATTCACGATCAATCGCCATGGACAGGGCGCGACGGATTTTCGGGTCGGCCAGCTTGTCTTCGGTGGTGTTCACTGCGTAATAGTAGGTGCCCAGATATGGGGCTACGCGGAACTGGTCACCCAGATTTTCACGCATGAAGTCGACCTGTTCGACCGGAGCATCGTTGTTGGAATCCAGTTCGCCAGCCTGGAAGCGGCGCAGAGCAGCCCCGCGATCTTCGGTTGGGTAATACATGACGGCATCGATTTTCACGTCTGCAGCGTCATGGAACATTGGGTTCTTGACAGCTTTCACATGGCTGTTCGGAACGAACTCGGCCAGCGTGAAGGCACCGTTGGAAACCATGTTGCCCGGCTTGGAGAAGTCCTCGCCATATTTTTCAACACTTGCAGGATGAACCGGCAATGCGGACTGATGGCAGAGCTGACCCAGGAAATACGGGGTCGGCGCATTCAGAGTGATTTCCAGAGTGGCATCGTCTATCGCTTTTACGCCAAGGTCTTCCTTGGGCAATTCGCCCTTGTTGACTTTTTCGGCGTTCATGATCGGATACATGATGGTGGAATATTGAGCAGCCGTTTCCGGATCTTCAATACGGCGCAGGGAATAGACGAAATCGCCAGCAACCACAGGATCGCCATTGGACCATTTTGCATCATCACGGAAATGGAAGGTATAGACCAGACCGTCTTCGGAGACATCCCAGGATTTGGCCACACCGGCAACGCATTTGCCGTCTGCGCTGTAGGCCAGAAGGCCTTCATAGAGATCGCGCAGGATGTGGGATTCATAGACCGTTTGGGTCTTATGCTGATCGAGGGTTTCCGGATCAGCAGAGTTACCACGGTTATAGACAACCTCTGCAGAAGCAGACGTCGCAACCAGCGGAAGTGCGCACACTCCAGCCAGCAGGAGGGCTGCAATAGAATTTTTCATCATAGACAATATCTCCCTGTTGTTCCCAAAAGGCTTATTCCATTTATTGGTCAAACGCTAATTCGTTTGGTCCCGAATCCGCAAGTAAAATGAAGCAATTTTACATGAATCATGGAGAAAGCGAACAGTTTATCAGCTTATGTTTCTTAGGAACTGACCTTGCCTGCATAGTAAAAATTAGCCCAAAGAGCAAGCGCTTCAGCGTCCATTCACATGCTAGCAGAGAGGTCTTAAGACGCATCCAAACGCTGTGATTCAAAAAAAGTTTGGGGAAACAAAGAGCAAGCATATGTGCATGTGCCTGAAAACCAGGCAAAGAAAAAGGCGCGCAGTCTCCGGGCTGGTTTGCTAACCGGGGACTGCGCGCCTCACCTTGATTTTTAGTCGAGATTACCGCCCAGAGCAGCCATGGCACCACGTAATTCGGCAAGGCCTCTCAAACGCCCAATCGCCGGATAGCCGGGGTTAGAACGGCGGGTCAGATCGTCAAGAATCTGATGGCCGTGGTCAGGGCGGAACGGGATCGATTTGCCCACCTTGTCTTCCACGCTCTTGAAGTGCTTGATGACTTCGACCAGATTGCCATCGCCTTCAAGATGGTTGGCTTCATAGAAACTCTTGCCATCACGCTGTGTGGAACGCAGATGGAAGAAGTGAATGAAGTCGGCGAATTCGTCGATCATTGCCGTAAGGTCATTGTCACCGCGCACACCGTAGGAACCAGTGCACAGGGTAAAGCCATTGGCAGGGCTCTCGTTGATGGCCCTCAGGGCACGCATGTCTTCTACGGTAGAAACGATGCGCGGCAGGCCAAACAGCGGACGGGGTGGATCGTCAGGATGGATGGCCATCACTGCGCCCACTTCATCGGCAATCGGCAGAACCGTATTCAGGAACTCGGCCAGATGCTCGCGCAGCTTGTCCGCATCAATCTCTTTATAGAGGTTGAGCTGGGCACGGAACTGCTCAATGGTGTAGCTTTCTTCAGAGCCGGGCAGGCCAGCGATCATGTTGCGCACCAGAAGATTCTTGTCATCTTCTGTCATCGCATCAAAGCAGGCTTTTGCAGAGGCTTTTTCCTCGTCCGTATATTCGCCCTGTGCTTCTGCACGTTCGAGAATATACAGATCGAAGGCTGCAAAGCGGTCTGCGTCAAAGCGCAGGCAACGAGCACCGGTAGGCAATTCCCAAGCCAGATCGGTCCGGGTCCAGTCCAGAACAGGCATGAAGTTGTAGCAAATGTTGTTGACCCCTTCCAAGGCCAGATTGCGCAGGGATTCACCCCAGTTTGCAATCAGGGTCTTGTAGTCTCCGCGCTGAAGCTTGATGTCTTCATGCAGCGGGATGGATTCAACAACAGACCAGACAAGTCCTTTGTCTTCGATGATCTTTTTGCGTTCGGCAATCGCTTCGCGGCTCCAAACGGTGCCGTTTGGAACTTCATGCAGAGCGGTGACAATGCCGGTGGCCCCAGCCTGACGGATGTCGTCAAGGGTGACCGGATCATTAGGCCCGTACCAGCGCCAGGTCTGTTTCATTTTTTGCCTCTTATTTCCAGTTTGGGTGCTCCGAACTGCGGGTCATCTGCAATCGGGAGCAGGGTTTATTGTCGGCCTCGTCACACCAACTTGACGCAGCCGACCTGTTATTTGTTCAGTTTGACGACCTTGGGCGTCTTGAACAGATCTCCATCGAACTTCGGATCCTCAACATCGGAGAGAACCAGAAGCGTATTGCGCACATTCTCGAGATGGTTCCACATGGCGTCGCGGGCCTTGCCCGGGTCCTTGCGATTGAGGGCCGTCAGGATCTGTTGATGATCATCCAGCCATTGCTGGCGATAGCTCTCGTCAAAAATGCGGGCATGCAGACCATCCCAGATCTGGTTGCCCTTTCTGAGGCGCCACATGTCATTGACCATATCGATCAGGACGCCATTCTGGGTAGATTCCGCAATCAATCGGTGGAACCACTCGTCGCCATCATAATCGGCCTTGCCAGAATCGATGGCCTGAATTTCCATATCCAGCGCTTCCTGCATGCGCTGAATGTCATTCTTGGTTACCATGGTTGCGGCAAATGCGGCGATATTGCTTTCCAGCAGCTGACGTGCCTGCAACAATTCAAACGGTCCGATATCCGAGCGTGCGATGGCATTCTTTTCGGATTGATTGGGCAACCGCTCGATATAGATGCCAGACCCCTTGCGTACCGACACGAGGCCCTCGATTTCCAGCATGATGATTGCTTCACGGACAACCGAACGCGACACATCGAAATCCTCGGCAATCTGTCTTTCCGTCCGCAAACGCGTCCCCACGGAAAGAGACTGATCAATCATTTCCTTTTTCAGCGCCTCGGCAACTTCCTGATAGCGTCTCTTACCTGTATCCGTGATCATCTTTGGCCCTCGCTAGCCACAACAGGAGGCACATGAAAATTGTGCCGCGCCTGCGCCTTGCGTCTTGCCGATCCTGACCGGCGGCACCCGCTTCATACAGCGCCTTGCCGGTCCCGGTTCGGGCTTCTTGTTGTTATTGTTCACCTTCCAGTCGCTTCTCGGCATAAAAAGCCGCAAGCTTGTGGAAGGCCTCTTTCTTGGTTGCCTTGTCAGCGTCGATCAGCCCCTTCTTGTTGCCTCCGCGCTGGAAGACATTCTGGCGGCGCTCCACGCGGAAGTCATAAAGAATCCAGGGCGAGATGCCCTTGACGTAATCGAGTTCCCGCAGGGTTGCGATCTGCTTTTCGTAGACCTCGGTCTGATAGGCTTCGCTAAAGAGTCCTTTTTTGGGACCCGACGCGCTGATATCGGCATCAGCTCCGGTCTCCGAAATGACAACCGGTTTGTCAGGAGAAGAGTTCACGCCAATTTCAACGAGATCTTCAAAGTTTTCCTCATACCAGCCGTAATATTCATTGATCCCGATCACGTCGATGTAATTCGACAGACGATCTTCGATCTTTTTCTTGGCGTGGTTGATCAAACAGGCCGCAGACGTCAACCGGGTCGGGTCAACCTGCTTTGCTGTTTCTGACAAACGGCGCATGAAATCGAGGCGGGCATCGGTATCCGGATTTTCATTGCCAACGGACCAGATGATGACACTGGCACGGTTACGGTCGCGCTTGATGAGTTCGATCAACTGGTTCTGCGCATCCTTGAAGGTGGCTGGATTTTCGAAATCGATCGCCCAATAGACCGGAATTTCTTCCCAAAGAAGGAAGCCCAGTTCATCGGCCATTTTGGCAGCCATTTCATGGTGCGGATAGTGGGCCAGGCGCAGGAAATTGCAGTTGAGATCCTTAGCGTGCGCGAAGCGACGCTCCAGATCTTCCTTGCTTGTTACCTTGCCCTTGACCTTGTCATCTTCATGCACCGAAATGCCGCGCAGGAAGAGCGGCTTTCCGTTCAGCTGCAGGCCGGCTCCGACCTGTTCAATCTGGCGAAAGCCAACCCGGTCGCGCACTTCATCCTCGCCGAGGCGAGCGATAACGTCATAAAGGCGCGGGGTGGAGGGGGACCATAGTTCCGGGCTGGCTTCGATCTCGGCTTTTGCCAGGCCATCTTGGGAGGATGCGATGACTGTGTTGATACCGAGATCTGGGAGCTGAATTTCGATCTGTGCACCCTTGGCATCAGGACCATCGAGCACGGCCTCAACGACAATGCGGCTATAGGTCCCGTCAGGTACAAGACTGACAAAGAGGTCACGAATGAAGGTTTTTGGCGTGGTGTAGAGTTCGACCTCACGATAGACACCGCCATAGTTGAACCAGTCCGTGTTGCGCATCGGCACACGATCCAGCGTGCGGGTGTTGTTGACACACAGCATCAGCCAGTTTTCTCCCTCGCGGAGCTTTTCGGTCAGCTCGACGCAGAAAGGGGTAGAGCCGCCATAGTGGTTGCCCAGAAACTCGCCGTTGAGGAATATCTTGCAGTCATACTGCGCTGCGCCAATGCGCAGAAATTTGCGTTCATCCGCACCAAGGGATGCGGCATTGAAGGAGCGGCTATACCAGGCGCTGCCTTCAAAGAAATACCATTTCTCTTTCAGCATCTGCCAGTTGGAAGGCACCACCACCTGCTCGCCCATATAGGGATCGTAATCATAGGGCTCGATACGCTCTTCAGGATCCATCTGGGCCATTTCGAACCACTTTTGGCGAAGACCGGTATCCAGTAGATCGACACAGAAGTTCCAGGCTCCATCGAGACTTTCACCGTCGCGGCCGCCGGTAAAAATCAGGGTTTCATGATTAAGATTCTGCCAATTGTATGGGGCATCATAGGCTTCATCATGAAGGCACTGGAGGGCATTTTCCGCCAATTCAGATCGCTCGAGAACCATTGGGAACTTCCTGTTATTGAGATGGCCTGCCTATTCTTGAGGTGCCGGGCAGGGTCGGGAAAAACATGGCGGTTAGATGTCCGCCATGTTCGAGAGTTTGGATCGGCAAGGAGCAGGCCCTTTTGCCGGATCGGAAGACTGACTTCAAAGCCAGTTCTTATTTTACAGCCTTGATGCGTTCGATCAGGTCTGCCAGACGTTCGGATTTGGCAGCCAGCTCTTCATGCATTGGCATAACTGCCTGGATGAATGGTTCTTTGTCGACTTCAACAAATTCCACACCCAGATCGGCCTTGGCCTTCTCGATTTCCTTTGAAACGATTTCACCCCAAAGCTTGCGATGGAAGTCCATGGATTCATGCGCAGCCTGACGAACCGCTTTCTGCTGGTCTTCGCTCAGACGGTCCCACTTCCTGGTGGACATCACCAGCACGGAAGGAATCATGGTGTGTTCGTCTTTGGAGAAGACCTTGGAAACTTCACCATGACGGGCAGTGGTCATTGCGGTCGGGTTGTTTTCAGCGCCGTCAACAACACCCTGTTTCAGCGCAGAATAGAGTTCACCCCAAGCAATCGGGGTCGGGTTACCACCAAGCAGCTCCACCATACGGATCGCGGATGGTGATGGCTGCACACGGATTTTCATGCCATCCAGGTCAGCCGGTGTATTGATGGCCTTGTTGGCATAGAAGGAGCGAGCACCTTCATAGTAGTAAGTCAGACCGATGAAACCCTTGTCTTTGGAAGACATCAGGATGTCGTCACCAATTTCACCACCAAGTGCGTTAAAGAAGTGATCTTCGGAGGTGAAGAGATATGGCAGGTTCAGGGCGCTGTAAGATTCTTCAAATGCTTCAAGCTCGGAAGCGTTGGACTTGGCCATCGCCAGCGTGCCATTCTGCACCAGCTCCATGGATTCACGCTGCGTGCCGAGCTGGGCGTTTGCGTAGATGCGAACCTTGACGTCGCCATTGGTCAGCTCTTTTACGCGATCCGCAAAGAAGGACATGGATTTGTGAAGAGGATGATCTTCTGGGTTATTGTGGCTGATCTTCAGGGTAACAGCGCTTGCTGCAGTTGCAGACAGAGCGAAAGCTGCACCAGCGACAGCACTAATAATGGAAAGCTTACGAGTCATTTTTCCCTCCCGAATGAAATCTCAGTCGGTTTGTTTGCCTTGCCCCCCTGCCAAGGAAAGCGGGGAGCCATTCATCCAACCAAGCACATTTGCAATCAGTTCAAGTTGCTGACCACAGACGCCTCGACCGGTCTAACCAATATTTCGTTTTGGTTGACCAAACAATTCTCCATTTTGAAATTTTTGTCAATCAATTTTTATTTTGGTTGACCAATTTTGTTTTTTGAGCGATGTGTATAGCCAACAGAGATGCCGAATGGCACACCAAGTCTGCGGACATTTTGTAGGAAACGCTTTTAGAAACCAGCTATATCACTGATTTATAGCAACTTTCTTCTGAGCTTTACGAATGCAGGCCGATTTGCTGCTGATCTGCATCCCTCGATTTCGAGTGGCAAAGCCGACTGGAGAAAAGTTGTTCTCCAATTTCTGGTTGAACCACTTGCTGTCAACCTGGGAACCGGCTGTTGATAAATTGGCCGACCAATTCTCTTCCAAGGGGCAGTCATTTCGCGCTCGATTGGTTCGAGCTGAGAACAAACAGCTATTGGAGTGCAGCCATGAAACAAGCTGTTCGCCTGGTAAATGCGGTTCTTGGAACCCTGACCGTCCTGGTCTTTACCATCCTTGTCGTCTGCGTTGTCTGGCAGGTCGTCTCGCGTTTTATCCTTGGAACGCCAAGCACCACCACCGACGAAATCGCACGCTTCCTCTTTATGTGGGTCGCTTTTGTGGGCGCCGCTTACACACTCGGCCTGAAGCGCCATCTGGCAATTGATATCGTCACACTGATTATTGATGGCCCTGCCGTTCGCTATATCCGTGTTGCCGTTTTGTTGATTGTCGCCGCCTTTGCTGGCGTGGTGATGGTCTATGGCGGCCTTGAACTGATGTTCAAGACTCTTGAATCCGGCCAGATGACCCCGGCTCTTCGCCTGCCGATGGGCTATGTCTACGGTGCAATCCCATTCTCCGGTGCCATGATGCTGTTTTACTGCGCGGCGTTGATCGTTGAACTGTTTTCACCTGAAAGCGGGGAAGAGAGCAACGAGAGCTCCGAGCCAACCCCTGCCAAACAAGACTAAACGGATCGAAGAGAGAGTAACCAACCATGGAATGGCAAGCAACTATCACGCTGTTTTCGATCTTCATCGTCCTGATGGCATTCAGCGTTCCTATTTCCTTCGCAATCGGTATCGCGACCATGTTCACCTTCATGGTGATCGACATGTCGTTCGACCAATCGATTTTCATCGTCGCCCAGCAAATGGCCTCCGGCCTTGATAGCTTCACCCTGCTGGCGATCCCCTTCTTCATTCTGGCGGGCAACATCATGAACCGTGGCGGTATCGCCATGCGCCTGATTGAATTCGCCAAGATCCTCGGCGGCCGCCTGCCCGGCTCGCTGGCCCACTGCAACGTGCTGGCCAACATGATGTTCGGCGCAATTTCCGGCTCGGCTGTTGCTTCAGCTGCTGCTGTGGGTGGCGTAATGTCGCCACTGCAGAAGAAGGAAGGCTATGATCCGGCCTATTCGGCAGCTGTCAACATTGCCTCCTGCCCGACCGGCCTGCTCATCCCGCCATCAACCACCTTCATCGTCTATTCGCTGATCACTGGTGGTACGTCCATTGCAGCCCTGTTCCTTGCAGGCTATCTGCCGGGCATTCTGATGGGGCTGGGTCTGATGACCGTGGCCGGCATCATTGCCAAGAAGCGCGGCTATGCCGTGGCAGAAAAACCCACCCGACAGGAGATGTGCGAGAAAACCAAGGCAGCCATCCTGCCGTTGGGTCTGATCATCATCATCATGGGCGGTATCATCGGCGGTATCTTTACCGCAACGGAAGCCTCTGCTGTTGCCGTGGTCTACACCCTGTTCCTCGCCCTGATCTGGTATCGCGAAATCTCGGTTCGTGATCTACCGAAGATCATTCTGGAATCGGCTGTCACCACCTCCATCGTTCTTCTGATGGTTGGCTGTTCGATCGGCATGTCCAAGGCCATGGCCTTCTCGGATATTCCTTTCTACATCTCCGATGCCCTGCTGGCGGTTTCCGATAACCCGATCGTCATTCTGCTGGTCATGAACCTTGCCCTGCTGATCATCGGTACCTTCATGGACATGACGCCAGCCCTTCTGATCTTCACCCCGATCTTCCTGCCAGTAGTTCAGGATCTGGGCATGGATCCGGTTCACTTCGGTGTCATGATGACCTTCAACCTCTGCATCGGCATCTGCACGCCGCCGGTTGGCTCCGCTCTGTTCATCGGTTGCTCGGTCGGCAAGGTCGCCATTTCCAAGGTTCTGAAACCAATGCTGCCATTCTATGCAGTGCTGGTCGGCCTTCTCCTGGCGGTCACCTACATTCCTGAGCTGTCCCTGATCCTGCCGCGCTTCTTCCTTGGCTATGGCGGCTAATCATACAGCCTGACAAACGCGATGGCGGCCCCTTGCAAGGCGCGCCGCCATCGCACGACACGACCTGACGCACCAGGTCAGACACCAGCGGGTGAGAGTTCGGCAGACCTGAAGAAAGGTCGCGTACCGCCTCCCCGATATGAATCAGCATTTCCTGCAAACCGGAGATGCTGCAAATCCTATAAATTCGGCTCTTAGCCAATATCCGGTCAAAAGCCGCTATCGGCAGAGAACCTCAGGGAGACCTTCATGTATCAGCTGAAAAAATGGACGCTACAAAGCCAGACCTCCACGGGCATCGTGCTCGAAGTCGAAGGACGGCACAGCCTGCAGATCGATATTCTTGAGGAGCGCATGGCCCGTGTGCAACTGCTCAAGGATGGCAGCTATCGTCTTGACCGCAGCTGGACCGTCGCCCCCAAGGGGGACGCTCCCCTCGAAGGCCGCAATCGCGCCTCGCTCGACGGATTCTCATGCCCTGCCTTCACTTGCGAAACCGCAGACGACACCGTGACCCTTGCAACGGGCTGCCTGAAGGTGGTGGTTCGCCAGCCGCTGGGCCTTGTCTGGTTCGGCCGCTGCAGCGCCAGCGATGAATGGCAACAGATTGCGGAAGACCGCCCGACCGGTGCCTATATGCTGGGCCGCAAGGATCATGCACACAGCCACTTCCTGCGCCGTGCCAAGACGGACCGCTTCTACGGCCTTGGTGAGAAAACCGGTGAGCTGGAACGCTCCGGCCGTCGCTTTGAAATGCGCAATCTGGATGCGATGGGCTATAATGCAAGCTCCACCGACCCGCTTTACAAGCATGTGCCTTTCACGATCACCCGCCTTGAAAGTGGCCTGTCCTATTCGCTCTTCTATGACAATCTGGCGCCTTGCTGGTTTGATCTGGGCAACGAGCTGGACAACTATCATCAGCCGTTCCGCTCCTATCGCGCCGAAGATGGCGACCTTGATTACTATTTCGCCCTTGGCGATTCTGTTCTTGAGCTGACCAAGACCCACACGCAGCTGACAGGCGGCACCGCCTTCCTACCGCGCTGGTCTCTGGGCTATTCGGGCTCGACCATGTCCTACACGGATGCTCCCAATGCGCAGGAACAGCTGCATGGCTTTGTGCGTCTGATCAAGGAACATGACATTCCGTGCGACAGCTTCCAGCTTTCTTCCGGTTACACCTCTATCGGCCCCAAGCGCTATGTGTTCAACTGGAACACGGACAAGGTGCCTGATGCCAAAGGCATGGCCAAGGTCTTTGCCGATGCGGGCCTTGAATTGATTGCCAACATCAAGCCTTGCCTGCTGCAGGATCATCCACGTTATGGTGAGGTGGACAATCTGGGTCTTTTCATCAAGGATAGTGACACCGGCTCTGCCGAACGCTCTGTCTTCTGGGATGACGAAGGCAGCCATCTGGACTTTACCAATCCGGAAACCCAGACATGGTGGCGTGACAATGTCAAAACCGCTCTTCTGGACTATGGCATCAATTCCACCTGGAACGACAATAACGAATATGAGATCTGGGACCGTCAGGCCCAGTGTGATGGTTTTGGCGATCCAATCGACATCAATTTGATCCGCCCGGTTCAGCCTCTTCTCATGACCCGCGCATCCAACGATGCTCAGGTTGCGTTTGCTCCTGAAAAGCGCGCCTATCTCATTTCACGTTCCGGCTGCCCGGGTATCCAGCGCTATGCGCAGACCTGGTCTGGTGACAACCGCACCAACTGGAACAGCCTCAAATACAACATCCGCATGGGCCTAGGCATGAGTCTCTCGGGCCTTTACAATGTCGGCCATGACGTTGGCGGCTTCTCGGGTGATCGTCCGGATCCGGAACTGTTCGTGCGTTGGGTCCAGAACGGCATCTTCCATCCTCGTTTCACCATTCACAGCTGGAACGATGACCAGACTGTCAACGAGCCATGGATGTATCCTGAGGTAACAGCCCATATCCGTAACGCGATCAATCTGCGTTATACCCTGCTGCCTTATCTCTACACGCTGCTTTACAAAGCCGTGGTGGATGATGAACCGATGATCCGTCCGACCTTCCTTGATCATGAGCATGACGAGCGCTGCTATGCGCCGACCGATGATTTCTTCCTCGGCCGTGACATGCTGGTGGCCAACGTGGTGGAAGAAGGCGCCAAGACCCGCACACTCTATCTGCCGGATAACGGGGTCGGCTATTATGACTTCTGGTCCGGGGAGTATTACCACGGTGGTCAGGAAGTCACCGTTCCGGTTGCTCTTGGGTCCATTCCCCTGTTCGTCAAAGCTGGCACCGTGCTGACCCTGTCTCCAGGCGTTAAACGCTCTGGCTCTGTTGAAGGGCAGTTGCGTCAGATCGTCATCTATCCGCTGCATGGAGAAGCCAGCTGCACATTCGAGGCTCAGGCTTATGAAGATGACGTGGACAATGTCGATGCGCTTTCGGGCAACCACCGCCTGACGACCTTCAAGGTCACTCAAACGGCAACAACCCTCGACCTTGACTGGCAGCATGACGGCCAGTTCGATCCGGCCCTTGAAGGCTGCAAGGTCAGCGTTGCCACCCGCGATTCCCGCCTGCTGTCTGTCTCAGGCGCCCCTTATAAAACCGGCACTCTGCTGCCATTCTGATCTGGAGATTTTTCATGACCATTTCCGATTTGCTCAACGCGCCGGGCAACCCGCAATTGCCCGATTATGACCGCAAGGGTCTGCGTCCGCGCCTTATCCATCTGGGCTTTGGCGCCTTCGCCCGCGCACACTGGATGAGCTACCATCAGGACTTCCTGCTGAAGCATCCGGCCAGTGACTGGGGCGTGGTGGTCAGCGACATCCTGTTCGGGGCGGACCGTTTTGCCCAGCTGGAAGAGAATGACCATCTTTACAGTGTTCTGGAACATGGCGATGCCGGTTCCAACCTGCGCATCATCGGCTCCATCGTCAAAACCGCGCATCCAGAACGCGGCGGCATGGATGCTTTCTTCGCGCCCTTCCTTGAACCGGATGTTGCCATCGTTTCCATGACGGTCACCGAAAAGGGCTATTGTCTGGCAGGCGGCAAGCTGGATGAGAGCAACCCGGCCATCAAGCATGACCTTGAAAATCCGCATACGCCGAAGTCGGCCATCGGAGCACTGGTAGAAGCGCTGCGTCGTCGTCGCGACGCCGGTCTTGACGGCTTCACCATTCTTAGCCTCGATAACCTGCCCTCCAACGGCAAGCTGTGCCAGCTGGCGGTAACGAGCTTCGTGGAAAAGCTGGATGCCGAACTTGCCAAATGGATCAAGGCGAATGTGACCTTCCCTTGCTCCATGGTGGACCGCATCGTTCCGGCTCTCACCGACGAAAGCCGTGCGCTGATCAAGGAAACCCTTGGTGGCATGGAAGATCCGAATGGGATCGTTTGTGAGCCGTTCCGTCAGTGGGTTATCGAAGACAATTTCGTCAAGGGTCGTCCGGCTTGGGAAGAAGTCGGCGCACAGTTTGTACCAGACGTCGAGCCTTTCGAGGAAATGAAGCTGCGTACCCTGAACGGCGCTCATTCCTTCCTCGCCTATCTCGGCTATCTGGGTGGCTACGAGACCATCGACGCCTGCATGGGTGACGAGAATTACAAGAAGGCTGCCCACACGCTGATGGTCAAGGAACAGCAGCCAACCCTGTCTGTGCCCGGTGATGTGGATCTGGATGCCTATGCGGATGCGCTGATCAAGCGCTTCTCCAACAGCCAGCTCAAACACAAGACCGCGCAGATTGCCTCTGACGGTAGCCAGAAACTGCCCCAGCGCATGCTTGCTTCCATTGCATGGCATATGGACAACGGCTCTGACTGGTCTTTGCTCGCTCTGGGCGTTGCCGGATGGCTCCGCTTCATGACCGGTGAAGATGAAAATGGCCAGCCAACACCGATCAATGATCCGCTCGCAGATCAGATCGCGCAAAAGGCCCTGCAGTTGCCAAACTGGGAAGCTTACATTAACGGCGTTCTGGAAATGGATGCGATTTTCCCTGCAAAACTGTCGCAAGATTCCAATTTTGTGACGAGAATCAAAGCAACTTATGCGACTTTAGTCCAGACGGGAGCGAAGGCGACTGTGGCTGCCGCGCTCTCTTAAGACCATCAAGAGCTGCGCATTTCACGAAGCCTTCAGGTCACCGATCTGAGGGCTTCATTTTCATGCAGTCCGTCGCTCATGACAGGAGAAAACACCATGCAAACATTTCTAGGCCCTGATTTCCTGCTGGACACCGCAGCAGCGCGTCACCTTTATCATGACGTTGCAGTTGGTCTGCCGATTGTTGACTATCATAACCATCTCATTCCTGAGCAAATCGCGAATGACAAGAAATGGGACACCATCGGCGAAGTCTGGCTGGCTGGGGACCACTACAAATGGCGCGCCATGCGCTGGGCGGGCATTCCGGAAGAAAAATGCTCTGGAGCTGCAACATTCCGCGAAAAATTCGACGCCTTCGCGAGCGTTGTGCCGAAATGCTTCGGCAACCCTCTCTATCACTGGACCCATCTGGAACTGCAGCGCTATTTCGGCATCGATGAACTGCTTTCGCCAGAAACCGCTGACATGATCTGGGAAAAGGCAAACGGCATGCTGGCTGAAGACAGCCACTCGGCACGCGGTCTTCTGCGCCAGTTCAAGGTTGAGTTTGTTGGCACCACCGACGCCCCTTGCGATGATCTGGCCTTCCACAAACAGATGGCAGAAGATGCAAGCCTGAGCGACATGGTTGTTGCCCCAAGCTTCCGTCCGGACGCAGCCTACAAGATCGATCTGCCTGGCTTTGACGGTTTCATTGCCGATCTGGCAAAGGTCGTTGGCTATTCTGTCGACAGCTATGCGCCTTTGATGAAAGCACTGATCGAACGCCTTGATCACTTTGTGGCCCATGGCTGCAAGGCAACCGACCACGGCATCGATGTTCTGCGCTATGCCAAACCGGTAGACGAAGCCAGCCTTGATGCAATCATCGCCAAACGCCTTTCCGGCGAAGCGCTGAGCGAGCTGGAAATCGCCCAGTTCCAGACCAACATGTTCGTTGACCTGTCCAAGGCTTATTACGAACGCGATCTGGTCATGCAGCTGCATATCGGCGCAGTGCGCAACTGCAACCATCGCCTCTATAAATCACTTGGCCCGGATGTGGGCGGCGATTCCATCAATGACCGTCCGATCGCTATCGAACTGAACGGCCTGATGGGTGAAATGGATCGCGATGGTCACCTGCCGAAAACAGTTCTCTACCACCTCAATCCATCCTTCAACGAAGTCATCGTCTCCACGGCGGGCAACTTCCAGGATGGCGAAATTGCAGGCAAGGTACAGGCTGGCTCAGGCTGGTGGTTCAACGATCAGCTCGACGGCATGGAACGCCAGATGACCCAGCTTTCGCAGATGGGCCTCTTCTCCCACTTCATCGGCATGCTGACGGATAGCCGGTCCTTCCTGTCCTTCCCGCGCCATGAATATTTCCGCCGCCTGGTTTGCCAGATGGTCGGTCGCTGGGTAGAAAATGGCCATGTGCCCAATGATACCGAAATGCTCGACAAGCTTGTGCGCGATGTTTGCTATCAGAATGCAGCAAACTGGTTCCTGCCACAGAAATAAGACTTGGCGTTGATAGCATCACGACAACAAAATCAAATAGTCCGACGGATTGATATCCGCCGGACTTTTGCATATCCGGAACAAAAAGATGCGATAAATCATTAACGCCATTTTCTGGAAATGCAGCAGAGTTGCTTCAATTGTGATATAAATTCAAATAATGAGGAAACGCACACAGCAAAAATCGCAAAGATAGAGCCAAACAAAGGAACAGACTTCGATCTTTCTACGCAGGTAGAAGATGATCTAACATCAAGTTCATCTGTCATGATGCTTCGATTGTAAATCCTTCTAACGAAAACCATAAGGGATATACCATGCATCCAAAAGTCTCCCCGCTTCTTTCGGGAACAAAGGTTATTCCGGTTCTTGTGATCGAGAATGCCGATGATGCCCAGCCTCTGGCGCAATGCCTTGTCGATAACGGCCTGCCTGTGCTGGAAGTAACTCTACGCAGCCATGAAGCACTCAGAGCCATCGAAATTATCGCCAATCAGGTGGAAGGCGCCGTGATTGGCGTCGGATCCATTCTTACGGAAATGCAACTCAACGCGGCCCAATCGGCTGGTGGTTGGTTCGGCGTTTCGCCGGGCGTATCCGAGCGGCTTTTGCAGGCCCTCAAGCTCAATGATTGGCCCTTTTTGCCCGGTGCCTCTACCCTCTCCGAGATCATGATTCTCAGAGATGCCGGTTTCATGGAGCAAAAGCTGTTTCCGGCCAACATCGTTGGCGGCGTTCCCATGTTGCGTGCAATCTCCGGCCCTGTGAGCGATGTTTCCTTCTGCCCGACAGGCGGCATCACCCCTGATACAGCCGATGACTATCTCATCGAAGACAATGTCTTTGCCATCGGTGGTAGCTGGATTGCCCCTGTTGATCTGGTGCGCGCCAAAGACTGGCATGAAATCGGGCGTCGCGCCCGCAATGCTGCCAATCTGGGCAGGCAGTGGCGCACCGCCGTTTGATCTTTGCTCATCTAAGCAGACAAAGCATGTGAAGGCCGGAAGACATTTCTCCGGCCTTTTCTTATGTCTTCCGCTACGGTCTACCCACCGGATGATCCCAAAAGGCTGCTGGACCCCATTGGGCTTTTCACCTAGCATCGCGACCATATACTTTTCTTTATTCTTCGCCGGAGAACACCATGGCCTTGCGACAGTTCGTTTCCTTGATCCAATCCTTACAGAACACTCATAAAAGACATTGGCTCGGTCTATGTGTTGCAGTTCTGCTCGCGCTGTCCGGCGGGAACGCTCAAGCGGCGGATGCAGACTCCGATATTGATTTGCGGCTGTTCGGGCAGAATGTCATTGAAGGCTATAACGGGTGCCATCTGGCCTTCTGGCAGGCCAACAAAAATCCTCAGTCCGACAAATATGCCTATGTTTTCTATGCGCCTTTCAATGATGGGGAAGAGTTGCCAGCATGGATGAAAGTGGGCAAGACGGTCTATGAGTTCCAACGGCAGGATAAAGGCACAAGTGGTGGGCAGACGTTGGAGCCCCTGCGGCTCTATCGCACCTCCAAGGGCACCTATACAACACTTGTGGAGGTGCAGGATCAGCATGTATCTGGTGACTCAATCGTTGTGGACCGCGCCAAGCTGACCATTACGCGTAACAAGCATTATCCTTTCATTATCTCCGTCAAGGGAGGCATTTTCTGTCCGCAACAGCCAGAGCAAAGTCAGGCAAGCCAGCAACCCCAGCCCAACCAGACCGCAAGCAACAGCACCATTCAGGTCGATCCGCCCTTCGGTGATCCGGTGCCACTGGGAGACGCGGTGTCCTTTGACCGACTCGATGCTGTGCCCCGCGGCGTGCGCAATGCCATCCGTCGAGACGCACCGGAATGTGACATGGAGCAGACAGCCGGCTTTGGCGCCCATTATGCCATCAGCGATGCCGTCACCCTGTGGGAAGTGCCCTGCAACCTCTATGCTCATGCGGGAAGCTCTACCTATGTGGTCAGCATGAATGACAATGCGGATTATGCCACCGTACTGCCCTTCCCTGCTCTTCCCGGCATAGGCTCTCGAAAAGAAAACCACGAGATCCGCAATCCGCAGATGAATGTCGCAAACGGTACTGTCACCTCGGAATATTATGATGGAGATGGCAGCTGCGGCAGCTTTGAAGCCTATCAGCTGCGTTCGGTGGAAGGGGAGGCTCTGGAATTCTTCCTGTTGGAATATCGCGAGAAGCCAACATGCGATGGCGTTGAGACCAGTGCCCGACAATTCCCGCTTGTCTATACGGCGAGATGAGCTGCACCTGAGACCTGCATGAGCGCTCTTGGCTTACCTCAGAGAGCCGCAAAAGTCTGTATTCAGGCGTGGAGCCTGTATTTTTCTTCGAATTCGAACCCCACCTCGCAGGCTTCCAGCGGGTTGGGGGAAAGAGAATAGGTGGCTTCGCGCAAATAGCGCATCAGTGCCTTACTGTCCTTGGACAGGGGATCAAGCACGTCGCGCCCGATCGGTTCGCCAACCACAACCTTGACCGGTGTGTCGACCCTTTTCCTGAATTCCTTGAGCAACAGCCCCATGCGCAAGGTGTAATGCATGTGGCTGGCGATCTGGAACAGGCGCGAGGTGTGCCCATCAAAGAAGATCGGCACCACAGTGGCGTCGGACTTGCCGATCATGCGGGCGGTAAAGCCGCGCCAGTTGGGGTCCATGGGACGGGAGAACGGCTTGGCGGCCGTGCTCACCGTGCCGCCGGGAAAAATACCAATAGCACCGCCATCACCGAGATAGTGCAATGCGGTTTTGCGGGTCTCTATATTCTGCCGCACGGCATCCTTGGTCTCTTCAAAGGAAATGGGCAGAATGATGCGGTTGATGTCATCGGCCTTGCGGAAGACCTTATGGGCCAGAATGCGGAAATCACCGCGCAATTCAGACAGGATATGCCCCATCATCAGTCCATCCAGAATGCCATAGGGATGATTGGCAATGAGAATAAGTGGACCGCTGCGCGGAATGTTGCTCAGGTGTCCGCCGATCACATCCAGCGAAAGCCCGTAGCGCTCGACCATCACTTCCCAGAAATCCCGACCAGCAGCGACTTCACGCTCATAGCCATCGGCACGTTTGATCAGCTGCAAGCGTCCGGTTGTGTTTTCCAGCAGCTTGATAATGGCGCGGCCCCGTCTGGTTTCCGCAGAATAGGCATAGGTTATGTCACGCGCGACATGTCTGCGAGAGGACATGCATGAAACTCCGGTCCAGACCGCCTCCCTATAGAGGCGCGAGCATTTTCATATCTCGACCATGTGACAGTTTTGCGAAGACATTTTGTCAATATGCCTCAAGATCGCGCCTATTCATGCATAGTCACAGACTCAAACGCAAATTTGGGTGACAGAGGCCAGCAGCAAAAAAAGGCGGACTTATCAATTAAGCCCGCCTTCATAAGATCATAGCCCCAGAGCGGCTTGCAAATCATCCAGAAGCCCGAGACCAGACAGCAGAATCAGCAGAATCGCAACAGGCGCGATGAAGCGCAGAATGAAGATCCAAGTCTTGGCCAACAGGCCAGGCGCATCTTCACCACACACTTCCTTGAGAGCACGCGGGGTAACGACCCAGCCAACAAAGATGGCAATCAGGAAGCCGCCGATTGGCAGAATGAGGTTCGAGGTCAGGAAGTCCATCAGATCGAAGAAATTCTTCCCGAAGATGGTAAAATCTCCCCAGATACCCATCGCCAGAGAGCAGGGAATGCCCAGAAGGAAGGACAGGAAACCAGAGGTAACCGTGATCTGCTTGCGGGTGTAGCCTTTGGACGAGAAGAAGGCGACGAGCGGCTCTAGCAGCGAAATGGAGCTGGTCAGCGCCGCAATCGTCAGCAGCAGGAAGAAGAGCGTGCCAAAAAAGATGCCACCGGGCATCGACATGAAGACGGCAGGCAGCGTGACAAAGGTCAGGCCTGGCCCTGCGCCCGGGTCCATGCCAAAAGCAAAGACGGCAGGCAAAATGGCAAGACCGGCCAGAATGGCAACAGATGTGTCAAGGAACGTCACCTGCCAGGCGGATTTGCCCAGATTGGCTTCCCTATCCAGATAGGAGCCGTAGGTCAGGATGGCGCCCATGCCCAGTGACAGGGAGAAAAAGGCCTGCCCGAGCGCCGCCATGATGGTTTCGCCGGTGATCTTGGAAAAATCAGGAGCAAGGAAAAAGGCCAGCCCTTTTCCTGCGCCCGGCAGCGTGACCGAACGGATGACCAAGGCAATCAGGATGAGGAACAGGATCGGCATCAAGATCTTGCCTGCCCGTTCGATGCCATTGGCAACGCCGCCAAGCACGACCATGACCGTCAGGGCAACAAAGATAGCCTGATAGATGATTGGCTGCACCGGGTCAGAGATAAAACCGCCAAAGGCCTGCCCCAATGCGTCTGCATCCATGCCAGAGAAGGCACCGCTGGCAAACTTGATCACATAATCAATGGTCCAGCCTGCGACAACGCAATAGAAAGACAGGATCATGAAAGCGGCGGCGATGCCCATATAACCGACGATAGAAAAGAAGCCCGGCCCCAGCTTCTTGAAGGCGTTCACCGCATCAGACTGACTCGCCCGACCGATCATGATTTCGGCAAGAAGGACAGACAGGCCAATGGTAAAGACCAGAGCCAGATAGATGATGATGAAGGCCGCTCCCCCGTTGTCGCCAGCCATATAAGGGAACTTCCAGATATTTCCAAGGCCGACAGCTGATCCCGCTGTCGCCATGATGAAACCGAGGCGGGAGCCCCAGTGTTCGCGTTTGGCACTCATTGTTGATTTCTTCCCAAAGCATTTTTATCGGATGGTTGTTCCCTCATGGGATAGTGACCACCAGCTCCAAACTGCTCGTACTGGTCCGCCCCCTCAGGCACTCCTGAAAGCCCTCAGGGACTGGCCGCTCCACCAAGCTGCTCAACCGGACAGGACTCTGACTTAGAGAAATCCCTGCGCGGCACATCGAACAGCCATCGACCACAATTGGACAGACTTGTCCCAATTGTTAAGACTTGACTAACAGCGCACACTTTTTGCGCAATCGCTGCTCAAAAGTCGATCAAAGAATCAATAAAAAGTCTAATTTGGCTCAAAAAGAAGAGTATTCGGCATGTTCTTCGGCAAAAATATTAACAAATCCTTCAAAATGTTCTGATTTTTAGACAGACAGGTGTCAAAAAAGCATCATGTTTCTCTCAGAACATCGCACGCACGAAGACGATCAATAGCCCGCCAAGGATCAGCCCAATGCGCAGGGGCAACCGGTAATTGGCGATCAGCCCGTAGGAAATGGCAGCAAGACCAGCCCCGACCTGACAGGCCACCAGCAAGGCTTCAATTGGATGCTGCCCCAGTTGGATCAGCTCGGGGTTGGCGATCATGCCAAGGGGGATGATATAGAGACCAATGCCAAGGGACATTGCCGCAAGCGCTACCTTGAGCCAGTCTTCCCCTATCATGCCTGCCGCAATGAACACGGCGCCGCAGACCGGTGGCGTAATCGTGGAGAGAAGCGCAAACCAGAAGACAAACAGATGGGCCTGAAGAGGCTCAAGACCCGATTCCACCAATGCCGGACCTGCGACGGATATGCAAATGACGTAAGCAGCCGTGGTTGGCACCTCCATCCCCAGCACAAGGCAGGCAAGCGCCGTCAGCAGCAGAGATGGCCAGAGCAGGCCCGATGAGCCGGACAGGATCAGAGAGGTGATCTTGACCCCCAGCCCCGTAACCGACAGCACCCCGATGATAATACTTGCACACAGGATGATCGAGGCGATCATGGCAACCTGTCTGGCTGCCGTGTTGAAGGCAATCTCGAAGCGCCGGATGATCTGGCTGGGCACGGCCTTCAGACTGCGGTTGATGAAGAGCATGAGAGCGCCGGCCAAAATGGACAGGCTCGCCGCATATTGTGGCGTGTATTCGGCCACGAACATACCCCACAAGAGCACGAAGAAGGGCACCAGAAAGAATGCCGACGTGATCAGCACATCCCGCAAAGGCGGACGGTCTTCCTCGGCGATGCCGGAGAGCTCGAATTTTGTTGCATAAGCGTTGATGCCGATCCATACGGCAAAGAAATAGAGGACAGCAGGTAGCAGCGCCGCCATAATGATCGACGTGTAGGGAGTTCCGGTCAGCTCGACCATCACGAAGGCGCCTGCCCCCATCAATGGCGGCATGATCTGCCCTCCCGAAGACGCCACCGCCTCCACGGCTCCTGCCAATTTCTTGGGATAGCCAAGACGCGTCATGGCGGGCAGCGTGATCGCACCGGTGGAAGCCACATTGGCGCTGGCCGAACCGGAAATGGAACCAAACAGCGCAGAAGAAACCACAGACACTTTGGCACCGCCACCCGTGAGGCGCCCGGCGGCCGCAGCGGCCACATTCATGAAGCCCTGCCCGGCTTCCCCGGCATTAAGCACCGCGCCGAAAATAACGAAGATGGCAACCACTGATACGGAAACACCTGTCAGGCTGCCCCAAAGACCACCCTCAGCAATCGTCAGAGTCCCAAGAAAAGAACCCAACGGCATGGGCGAATGACCGAACTCGCCGGGAATATATTGACCGAACAAGCCATACATCAGCGCAAGGAAGGCAACGATGGGCAGAGGCCAGCCGATGGCGCGTCTTGCGGCTTCCAGCACGACTACAATCAGTACACTCGCCATGAGGATCTGGCCGTTGCCCTCAAGAAACCCATATTGATCGATGAGATCGGATTGATTGATCGCGATGTAAAGACAGGCCGCAATACCGGCAGCAGCGAGCAGCCAGCCAGAATAGCGATAGAGCTGATTGCCCTCTCCAGCGCGCGTGCCGATGATGAGAATCCATGGCAGAGCCAGCGCCATATGAATGGGGCGCGAGACCAGATTGGGCGTCAAGCCCGAAAAGATCAGTCCAAGATGAAAGACCACGAGCACGATTGCCAAAAAGGTTACAATCAGACGGATCGGCAGGCTCTTGACTTCAGGGGCTTGCATCATGGGACGGCTCTTTTTCTATCAGTTTCTTATCGTTGAATGGCGCTTGGGTTTACGGAGGTCCAAGAGCCTTAAAGGGCAGGTATAACAAGGCCGTGACCGAAAGGGCCACGGCTTCATTTTGTCTTGATCAGATGCTGGCTTACATCTGGCTTTCGGAAAGCTCGAAACCGGCTTCCTTATAATATTTTACAGCGCCAGGATGCAGCTTGGTGGTGATGTTGCTCATCAGTGCCTTGTTGACACCCTTCCACCATGGTGCGGTTTCACTCATCTTGGCTTTCTGTTCCCAGAAGGTCTTGGTGAGTTCATAAGCGGTGGCTTCATCCATGGCTGCGGTTGCGTAGGCAACAACCGGCAGCGAGGTGGTTTCAACGTCCGTGTCCTGCCCGGCATAGGTTCCGGCAGGAATAACCAGCTTGGCGCGTTTGGTCTTGGCGATCTGCTCTTCGGAAAGGGACAGGATTGTTACATCAGTGGATGCGGCAGCTTCCACAACGTTCGGTGCCGGATAGGAACCGGAGGTGACAAAGCCGTCAATCTGGCCATTCTTAAGAGCCGGCACTGCGTTGGACAGTTCTACCTCGGCCAGATCGATCTTGCCTTCAAGGCCAAACAGCTTGAGATATTTTTCCCCTTCGCGTGCACCAAAAGAGCCCTTGCCGAGCAGGATGGATTTGCCTTCCATGCCAGCGAAATCCGTGATGCCGCTGTTTTTGGAAACAACAAAATGCATTGTCAGACTCGGGATCGGAAAGAGCGCCCGGATGTCAGCGAATTTCGGGCTTGTCTTGCCTTCAAAGGCGCCTTTGCCAGCCTGCGCAAGGCCGACCAGTGCTGGCGGCGTGGTAAAGACATAGTCGGCGCCACGGCCGCGCACTTCCATGACATTCTGCACAGAGCCCTGGCTTTCTTCGACCGTGACGATGATATCACCGTCGGTACCGGCCTTGATGGCTTCGGCGATCTGAACACCCATCTGGTAGTAGGATGAAGAGGTTTTCGCAGATTTATAGGTCACGCGTGTTTCGGCATGAGCCAGCCCAGCTGTTGCCACAACAGCGGCGGCTGCGAGGAGAGTTCCACCCCATTTGAGCATTGTATTTCCTCCGATTTTGGAAAGCTTTGGTTTTGTTGGTCCCCACACTAGCCAAATTTCCCAAGGCTGCAAGGAAAAGGCGGGAAACAAACGTAACTTTTGACAAATTTTCATGCCTTGAAGGCACATTATCGACACGGCCTGCGGAGTTATACGCAAGAAAACAGACAGAAGTTGCAATCAGCGCCGTTAACGCGCCGCGCTCTTTTGGGGTGGAGCAAGATTAGGGGCCAACAGAATGATAAGCAGAGCCAGAGAGGAAAGCAGCAGGAACGCCCAGCGGATGGAAAAGGTATCCGCGAGCAAGCCGATGGCTACCGGCCCAAATAGTCCCCCACCATAGCCGAAGGTCGCCACGGCCGCGATGGCCGGACCGGGCGACATGGTATCATCGTTGCCAGCACGCGAGAAGGCCAAAGGCACTATGAAGGCATAGCCAAGTCCCATCATGGCAAAGCCGACAAAAATGGCAGGAAGACTTGCAAAGGAAATAGCCAGCAACGACCCGCTTGCGGCGAGAAGGCCACTCATACGCGCAGCCCTCACCGCTCCCAACCGACTGATAATGAAATCGCCTGCAAGACGCATAACCACCATCGCGACAGAAAAGCAGGTATAGCCAAGAGCGGCCGTGCCCTCGTTGGTCTGGGCGACCTGTACGAGGAAAATGGCACCCCAATCGCCCATGGCCCCTTCGCCCAGCCCGGCACAAAGCCCCATGATGCCCACGAGCGCCAAGGCCCCCTTGGGTAAGACGAACAAAGCTCGCTTGGCGCCCGGCTTGCGCTCGATGCGTGGCGACGACCAGGCTACATAGCCAAAAGGAAGCGCCAGCAGCAGGCAGACTACACCTCCAATCAAGAAATGCACCATCGGGCTGAGCGCTAGATGCACTGCCAGAAATCCTG
Organism: Cohaesibacter marisflavi; assembly: GCF_963665895.2. Lineage (NCBI taxonomy): Bacteria > Pseudomonadati > Pseudomonadota > Alphaproteobacteria > Hyphomicrobiales > Cohaesibacteraceae > Cohaesibacter > Cohaesibacter marisflavi. The sequence continues at coordinate 3,317,445 of NZ_OY762534.1, forward strand.
TTGCTGCCCCAAGCCCCGACCCGAGGCTCCACATGGCGTGAAAGGAAGACATGATAGGCTTACCGCGCGCTTTCTCCACTTCTCCGGCCCATGCATTCATGGACACATCCATGGCCCCGTGTGCCGCCCCAAAGGCAAACAGGGCAGCTCCAAGCAGCAGGGCGCTGGGAGCGAAGGCTAGACCGGCAAGCGCCGCACTATAGACAAGGGCGACAACTTTCGTGACAGACGCGCTGCCATAGCGTTCCACCAGACTGCCGGTTGTGGGGAAGGAGACAATAGCCCCGGCGCACATGCTCAGTAGCAAAATGCCAAGCATGGTCTCACTGAGTTGATGCATTTGCGCAATGGCCGGTACGCGCGAAGCCCACATGCCGAAAAAGGCCCCATTGAGCATAAACATGGCCGAAACGGCCTTCCTCGGCGTGCGGAGGCCATTCCATGGCAATGGCGCATTGGCGAATGTCGAAGGGTTATGCATGAATGATCTCCGCACCGGCATCCCCGAACGGCTGCATCGTGGGTGCGTCGGCGTCTGTAACAATAGTGGTGATGTCTTTAACCGGCAAAATACGATGCCGCGCCCGCTGGCCGACCTTTTCTTTCGCGCAGACGAGAATGACTTCATTGGCCGCCTTGATCATCGCGCGGGTCATACCAGCCTCATCGGTATAATCCATGCTGAACCCGAATGCCTGGTCCAGACCACAGATACCGGGAAAGGCAAGGTCTGCGGCGAGGTTGCCCAGTGCGGCTTCCGCTTCACACCCAACAGCACACGCGCCCCATGGACTCAGCCGCCCTCCAACGAGATAAGTCTGGATCGACTTTTCAAGCGTAATCGAGGCAATGGCAGGCGCGGGAGTGATGACAAACAGATCGTCAAGTGGCTCGAGATAGGCCGCCAGACGGACAAGTGTCGTTCCGCCTCCCAGAATAATCGTCATGCCGCTTTTGATCAGTGGCAAGGTGGCCTTTGCAAGCGTGTCATGGTTGGCCGCTGGCTCGGCTCTTCGTTCGGTATAAGGCGTGGCTGCAGAACGAACCGGGATGGCTCCACCTCTGACCCGTCGCGCCAGCCCTCCGTCTTCCAACGCGAGTAGATCACGGCGGATGGTATCGAGGGAAATACCGAATTCATTGGCTAAGTCGACAGCGACGAGCTGCTCACCGCTCTCCAGTCGGGATCGCAGCAAGGTCTGTCTGACGGAAGGATTGTTGAGTGTAAGGTCTGTCATGATGGACCATGCGTCGTGCATAGTTTTGCATTATTCCGCAAAAATATGCAACACAATGCAAAAAATTGCAACACATTTCATATATGTCCCATATGCGTCACACACCCAATAAGAAGCAGGTAAACGTAACTCAACCCAGCTTTGAAGGAGGTAAAGTTCTCAAAAGAGAGACGTTGCCCTAGTCAAGTTCCATATCCACGACCTCGGAAATCAAGACAAACCCGCTATCGAGAATCGGCCAGCTTTTGGCTATCTTAACGGCTTCATCCTTGTTCCGAGCTTCAATCTCGGCATAGGCTGACAAGGTTTCACCCGGCGTCACGGTTTCAACATTTTCAGACGTGACAATAAGAGACTGTTTCAAAACACTGCCTGGATTGACGACGAACTTCTCGAACGACTTGCTCCAAGCCTTCAAGGCAGCAAGATCCTTTTCGCCTTCTTCGAAGGTCTCAGGCAATTGTTTTGAGTGAAAAAATAAATTGTACTTGGGCACCACCACACTCCATGTCATATATATCGGAGTGTCTGATTTAATGGTAAATGTGTCAAAATCCGAGCAAAATTGTGGCTTTGACGTTTGTTAGTGACACATATCAACTGTTAGAGTTGTATAAGAAACATGGGAGAGCAAAATGATCCGTTGGGGCATTCTAGGAACCGCCAAAATTGCCAGAGAGCAATTGGTACCAGCCATTCAAGCATCGCGAAACGGAACCCTGCAGGCTGTTGCCAGCCGCAGTCAGGCGAGCGCTGACGCCTTTGCCGAGAGATTTGGCATGCCTCTGGCCTATGGTAGTTACGAAGACTTGCTTAGCAGCCCGGAGGTGGACGCAATCTATATTCCGCTGCCAACATCCCAGCATGTGGAGTGGACCAAGCGCTGTCTGGAAGCAGGTAAACATGTCCTTTGCGAAAAGCCGATTTCCCTGCATGCCAAGGAAATTGATACTCTGATTGAAGCTCGGGACAAAAGCGGCCTTGTCGCCAGCGAAGCCTTCATGGTCACTTACCATCCGCAATGGCAGCTGGTGCGTGACTTGATCGCCAATGGTGAAATCGGCACCTTGCGTCACATTCAGGGCGCCTTCAGCTATTACAATGTTGATCCAGACAACATGCGTAACAAGGTCGAGCTGGGCGGTGGAGGACTGCCTGATATCGGCGTATATCCGACGGTGACAGCCCGTTTTGCCACCGGTAAAGACCCGGTTAGGGCCAGAGCTTCCATTGAGCGCGATCCAGATTTCGGGACGGATATCTATGCCAACTGCCAATATGATTTTGGCAGCTTTGACATGACCTTCTACTGCTCCACCCAGCTTGCCTTGCGGCAAAGCATGTCATTCCATGGCGACAAAGGGTTGATTGAAGTAAGCGCACCGTTCAATGCCTTGAACTACGATGCAGTGAATGTTTGCCTTTACAACAACAATCGCAGCGAAATGAAGAAATGGTCCTTCCAGGGTGCCTATCAGTACCAGCTTCAGGTCGAGGCCTTCGGCGACAAGATCGCCGGTGAGGAGGCCACGATCTTCACGCTGGAAAGCTCACGCGCCAATCAGGCTGCTATTGACGCACTGTATGCAGCGGACCTCAGCGACGGCTGGGTTGATATCTAAGGAGAGGCCGGCTTCCCTCATGGGGAAGCCTTCTCTTGTCGCAGCGAAAATTAAAGGGAAAGGGGCTCATCGGGGCCCCTTTTTCATGTCCAGCCAAATGCCCATCCAGCGGCCAGCCGAAAAGGCTATATGGAACTTTAAGCATCTCTGAATGTTGTATTATTTGTTAACGACATTACATTATAATTGTAAGAGTGAAGAGACTTTTTCATCCTGTTGCGGTCTAATAAAAGCGTGACTTGACGGGATGATCAGCAAGTCTAAGGAGGAAAGAGATGTTTTATGTCGGTTTGAGCATACTCTCTGTATGCTTCACATTCGGCCTTGTTACTGGAGCATTGCTTTTTTAGCCTTGGGTTCTCGATCAGAACCATAAGCAGGCATTGTTTTTTGTAAGGGCCCTGCTGTCAAATGAGCATAATGAGCCCACATTTGCTCATACAGGTTCGTCTATTTCAAAGGCCGCGGTTCGCGGCCTTTCGCATGTCTGCACCCCGCACGGCTTTGCCTTTCCCTCCAAAGGAAATCCTAACCTTTTCACCATTGTGTTTGATGCTCTTCTTTGGTCGGAGCGCAAGCGGGCTGGCACGATGGGCACAAACACGCCTATAATGACGTGTTGCAACGGCCTAGAGCGCATGTGCGCTTTGCGGCTTCTTTCAGTCCTTTACGGCGAGCAGAGCAAATGGTTGAAAAGCTGATACCCTTTATAAGGATCAAGTCCTTTCACCTGCTCATCATCACTCTGCTTATATTGATCATTTCCTTTCCCTTCTATGAGGAAATGAAGAACCGGATCAATGCCAGCAAGCTGATCATCAACATGTATAAATCGAGCCTGGAATCCTCGATTTACCAATATAAATTTCTTCCTTTCATCCTCTCGCAAAACCAGAAGATCGTCGACATCACCACAGGCGATCTGGATTCGGTTGAAAGCGGCTATTTCCTGCAGCGCATCAAATATGCCACCAACGTTGCCACCGTCTTTGTGCAGGATAAATCCGGCAAGACCATCGCCTCAAGCAACTGGGACAGGCCCGATAGCTATATCGGCAAAAATTACGGTTTCAGACCCTATTTCAAGGCCGCCATGGCGGGACGACTTGGCCAGTTTTACGGGGTTGGCATCACATCTCTCACCCCGGGCTACTTCATTTCCTACGGGTTGAAGTCGGGCGGAGAGATCATCGGTACCATTACAATCGAGATCAATCTCTCCGATCTGGAGGACGTCTGGGCGTCCGGTCCCGATGAAATCATCGTCTCGGATGTCCATAACATCATTTTCCTGAGTTCCAACAAGGCCTGGAAGAACAAGACCCTTGGCGATATCAGCGCGCGGGCCATCGACAAGGTGGATTCGGAGAAGCAGTTCGTCCGGCATCTGCTGAGCCCTATTGCCCTGTCGCGCTGTTATAGCGTGGGCGAAATGACCTTCTACAGCAATTCCAAGTTCGGCTGCGCGCTTCCGGGTATCTTTTCTATCCAAGAGGACATTCTCGACTATGGCTGGACTATTCTGTCGCTGCAAAGCACACACTATTATTATGCGCTCGCCGTACTTGCTGTCCTTCTAGCTTTGCTGATCTATGGCATCATCCTGTTTGCCTATCGGAACTTCCGCAACAAATACAAACGCAGCATCCAGAAACTGCAGAACCAGCTGGTTGAAAACAGCAAGCTGGCCTCGATTGGCCAGATGGCGACGGAACTGGCGCATGAATTCAATCAGCCGCTTTCGGCCATCTATATGCTGCTTGATACCTCCCGACTGTTGCTTGAACGCAAGCTCTATCCGCAGGTGGACGAAAATCTGGCGCTGGTGGCCTCTCATATCGAGCGCATGACGCAACAGATATCGGAACTCAAATCCTTTGCCAGCCGGCATCGCATCTCCAGCGGCAATGCCAACATCGTGTTGGTAGCGAATTCTTCCATCAAGCTGTTTCAGGCCACACTGAAGAAGAGCAATGTGCAACTCGAATTCCAGGCCAGTCACAATGTCATACAGGTGCCCTGCAATGACATTGGTCTGGAGCAGATTTTCAGTAACTTGATCACCAATGCGCTTGACGCCATGAGCAATCGTGAAAAGAAGAGATTGCTCATACTGATCAGCAAGGAAGAGGGTAAGGTGCAGGTGCGGGTGCGCGACAATGGCTGCGGCATTTCCGATCCGACACGGATCTTTGAGTCCTACTTCTCCACCAAGCAGCGGGGCACCGGTCTCGGGCTGGCGATCATCAAGGGGATTGTCGAGAATTCCGGTGGCTCCATCAAGGCGCAGCATCATGCCGCAGGCGGGGCCGAGTTCATTATCAAATGGCGCGAATGGGTCGACGCGACGCAAGTTCCATCAGAAGACACCATCTAGGCATCAAGCCTTGTAAGCGCACAACCGACAGCCGGCCTAATCCGCCAGGTTGTTCGAGCGAAAGGCATCGGGCTTGATGTCGTGGCGATTGAGCTTGTCATAAAGGGTCTTGCGCGGCAGCAACAATTGCTTGGCAGCCGAGCCGACATGTCCTCCGGTCTGACGCAGGGCATCCTCAATCAGTTGCTTCTCAAAGGAATCCAGACATTCCGTGAGGCTCATGCGGTTTTCATCCGAAATGGAGAAGCCGTCCGTCTCAGGGGGCACAAAACCGAGAATATAGCGGTCGGCGAAATGTTTCAGCTCGCGCACATTGCCCGGCCATTTCTGGGTTTGTAGCCAGATAATAAGCTCGGGCTTAATGTCCGGCATCGGGCGCCGATATTGCTGGGCGGCCTGAAAGGCAAAATGATAAAACAGCTCGGGAATGTCTTCACGCCGCTCGCGCAGGGGTGGCAGATGAATGGTAACGACATTCAGCCGATAATAGAGGTCTGAGCGAAAGGCCTTCTTTTCGCTCAGCTCCTGAAGATCTTCCTTCGTGGCTGCCACCACACGGCAATCGACCGGCACGAGCACATTGTTGCCCAATCGCTCGACGGTGCGCTCTTGCAACACGCGCAGAAATTTGGCCTGAATATCCAGCGGCATGCTTTCGATCTCATCGAGAAACAGCGTACCCTTATGCGCATATTCCACTTTGCCGATCCGCTTTTTGGTGGCGCCGGTGAAGGTGCCTGCCTCATGACCGAACATTTCGCTTTCAAACAGGCTATCGGGGAAGGCAGCACAGTTGAGCGGCACGAAATTGGCATTGCGCCGATCGCTCCACATATGGATGGCATTGGCCACCACTTCCTTGCCTGTGCCCGTTTCACCCTGCACCAGCACGTCGGCATCTGTATCCGAGATGTTCAGGATCATCTCCCGAATACGGTTCATCGCCTTGCTCGAGCCAATCATCACGGGGCCATTGGCCGCCTTTTGCTGCAAGCGTGACTGGACATTCTCCAGCTCCAGCCGACGCTTGTCGACCGCCCGCTGCAGGATTTCCGTCAGGCGCTTGTTGCTGCATGGTTTTTCGATAAAATCATGGGCGCCCTGCTTCATGGCATTGACCGCCATTTCCACATCGCCATGGCCCGTGATCAGCACCACGGGAATGGCCGGATCAATGGCGAGTACCTTTTCCATCAACTTGACGCCAGACATGCCCGGCAGTCGAATGTCGGTCAGAACGACCGAGGCCGGATGCTTTCGCACCAGCTTCAACCCGTCTTCCGCATTGTCTGCTGTAGAAACAGTAAAGCCAGCCATTTCCATGGATTGCTGATACGCAAATTGCACGCTTTTATCGTCTTCGATGTAAAGTATCGAAATATCGATTTGATCCACGCCTTGGTCCTCTCTGACAGGGCAACCCGCAAGGTCCTCACCACGGCGGGCAGTTCATCGGGCTGTCCCTTATTTCGGACCATACCACCCGCGAACCGCTCTTCTTGCCCTCCTCCAACCCTTCAACTTTATACACATAACGAAGCAAGCGTCGAGGCGCTCGATAGGAGGAAGAGACCAAAACTGACTTTTTGCCGGTTTTAACAGGTCCATGCGGCATCTTGTCCCCGCACTCTACGCAACTATGTGCGGATATCGTGACACTTGCTCCTGAGGGTGTCTGGAAATCCGCACAAACCCGCGCATTTTCGTTAGACTAAGGATCAAGCCTCCTAACCTCTTCCAATTTTCTTTGAGCCCTTCTTGAAAAAATTTGTCCGCATCACCATGAGAGTCTTTCTCCTGCTCACTGGTGAAAAAGCATCTATGTTACAAATGGTTAATGATTGAGCGATCAGGCTGCAAGCTCCGCTTGTGCCTTCCGGCACACCGTTTTTGTGCGCCTTCGGCTACTATTTGGCACGGGGCTTGCTGATGTTTGTACAAGCGGCACGCAAGCTCGTTGGGTGGAACTCCACAATCGAACCGGGGACTGGCGTGCTCAGGATCAACCGATCCTATGAAGGAGGAGCATACAGGGAGCGAGGTGAGGCCTCGCCCCATCATGAAATGAAACCCGGATCGCAGGATCCAAAAGAAATCAGGTTGATCCGGCTTCTATTGCTATGAGGGCGGTTCGACTCACAGATCAGACACCCTCGCGGTGTCGAAGCTACATTCGAATAACAGGCTTTTTTTGAAGACAGGATAGGGAGGAAACCTAATGATCCGTCTCGCAAGTATTCTCGGCGCTGGCCTTATGGCCCTGTCGCTCGCAGCCCCGACTTTCGCTGCCGACGTCACCCTCAAGCTCGGCCATATTGCCGTGCCAGACCATCCGTATGGCAAGGGCGCTGACTATTTCGCCAAACTCGTCAACGAAAAGAGCAACGGCTCCATCGAAGTCAAGGTTTTTCCAAGCTCCCAGCTGGGTGGTCAGAAAGACCTGATCGAAGGCATGGTTTTCGGTGCTGTTGACATGGCTCTGGTCGGCACCGCTGTTCTGGGCCAGTTCCAGCCACAGATTTCCATCTTCGACCTTCCCTTCATCTTCAACGACCGGCCGCATGCCTACAAGTCTCTGGACAGCGTCGGCATGGAGCTTGGCAAGGAATTGGAAGGCCGCGGCATCAAGCTGCTGGGCTATATGGAAAACGGCATCCGCCACGTTACCAACAATGTCCGCCCCATCAAGGAACCGGCCGACATGGAAGGCCTGAAGATCCGCGTCATGACCAACAAGATCTTTGTTGAAATGATGAAATCTCTGGGTGCATCTCCAACCCCTATGGCCTTCAGCGAACTCTATTCTGCCATGCAGCAGGGCACGGTTGACGGTCAGGAAAACCCTTCCGCGCATATCTTCACCAAACGCTTCTATGAAGTCCAGAAATATGCCTCCAAGACTGCACACGCCTATTCTCCGGAACCGATGATCATTTCCATGATCAGCTGGGCAAAACTCAATGATGAGCAGAAAGCCATCATTCAGGACGCAGCCAAGGAAGCGATTGCATGGCAGCGCAAGATCTCTGAAGAGCAGGACAATGAATATTGGGATCAGATCATCGCGACTGGCAAAATGGAAGTCATCGACGTTGATCGCTCCAAATTCAAGGCCGCTACGGCTCCTGTGATCGAAATGTTCGCCGATACCGTTGGTCAGGACAATATCGACAAGATCAACGCTCTGGCCGAATAACAAAAGCCAGCCCCAAGAGAGCCCACAACAAACACATATCAGGGCTCGTGCCGAGCTTGGGCAGGGGCTGGCCCGGTCGCAAGACCCCGGGTCAGCCCACTGCGCACATCCATTCTGGCCAATTCGGCCAGTCCGCAGCGCAAGGCTCCTCGGGCCTCATCACCCGAATTCATGATCCAATCAACAACAAGGCTTGGCCCGGAGCGTTTCCGAAGGCTTCTCCGGCCTCATAAAAGGTCTCAATTCATGGACGCCATATTCAAAATCCTGCGCAAGTTGCTGTATGGGATTTCCGTCGTTGCCATGCTTGTCATGCTGACAATCATCTTCATACAGGTGATCACCCGCTATCTGTTCGGCTTCTCGTTCGAGTGGTCCGAAGAGCTGGCCCGCTTCCTGTTTGTCTGGGTCGTATTCCTTGGCTCCGCGCTTATAATGGGCGAAGACGGCCATTTGGCTGTTGAGCTGGTCCCGCGCCTTCTCAATGGCACAAAGCCCGGCTTCGTGCTCAATCTGTTCATCAATGCCTGCGGCTATGTTTTCATCCTGCTGCTAATCATACAGGGCTGGAAAATGACGCAGACCATGACCTTCCAGACCTCTCCCGGTCTCGGCCTGTCGATGAGCTATGTCTATATCATCATGCCCGTCTCGGGTGTTCTCATGCTGATGTATCACATCAAGGACACCATAAGCATCTTCCGCTCGCTCGCTGGCAAAGCTGAAGACGACAATGCCGATGACACATCGGTTGTAACGGACTAGCGGGAGCCTGATATCATGGAAGTCGCACTTATTCTTTCCTTCGTCGCGATGGCGCTGATCGGTGTGCCGGTGGCTTATGCCTTGGCTCTTTCGGTCTCCTTCGTTCTGGCGTTCTACATGGACCTGCCACAGGTTCTCATCACCAACAACCTCTTCTCCGGCATCGATTCCTTCTCCTTCATGGCGGTGCCCTTCTTCATGCTTGCCGGTGCCTTCATGTCCGCAGGCGGGGTGACCTCGCGTCTGGTCAATGTGGCGCAAGCGATGGTCGGTTCCTTTACCGGAGGTCTGGCTCAGGCCGTGGCTGTGGCCGGCATGTTCTTTGCTGCCATCTCGGGGTCTTCCGCTGCGACCACGGCAGCCATCGGCTCAACCATGGTCAACGAAATGGAGCAGAAGGGCTATAAACGCGAAATGGCAACCGGCATCGTGGCTGCGGCCGGTACAGTCGGCATCGTCATTCCGCCTTCCATCACCTTCGTGGTGTATGGGGTTATTGCCAACGTCTCGATCGGCGATCTGTTCATGGCCGGTGTTGTTCCGGGCCTGCTGATGGGCGGCGCCATGTGCGGCATGGGCTGGTATCTTGCCAAGAAAGGCCAGATCCCCCCCGACGGGTCTTTCTCCTGCAAGCGCCTCGCTCTGGCCCTCAAGGACGCCTTCTGGGCTCTGATGACCCCGGTCATCATTATCGGCGGCATCTATTCGGGTATTTTCACGCCAACAGAAGCGGCCGCAGTTGCTGCGGTCTATGGCATCCTGGTCGGTCTGTTCATCTATAAAGAGCTGGCCATTCGGGATTTCCCTGAAATCGTCTTCAAGGCAGTGATCGGCACAACGCTCATCATGTTCCTTGTGGGCGCTGCCAAGGTCTTCGGCTGGCTGATGACCAACCTGCAGATCCCGCACATGATCGGTGAAGCCATTATCCAGTTCACCAGTTCTGGCATCGTCTTCCTGCTGATCATGAACGTGCTGCTTCTGGTGTTGGGAACCCTTGTGAATGCGTCGGCGGCGGTGGTCATCCTGACTCCGATCTTCCTGCCGGTCGCCCTCAACATGGGCATTGACCCGATCCATTTCGGCGTAATCATGGTCGTCAACCTTGCCATCGGCTGTATCACGCCTCCGGTAGGGCTGGATCTGTTCGTGGCCAGTGCCATCACCAAGGTCCCGTTGGAAAAGGTCATGAAATCGACCGCTCCCTATCTAGGCGCGCTGATCGTCGCCTTGCTGATGATCACGATGATTGAACCGATTTCCACCACGTTGCCGTATCTCTTCAAATAAGCCCTAAAACACATGCGCTGGCAATCCTCTGCCAGTGCCCCTCTTGGCCCCGGAAACGGGGCCTTTTTTTTGGCAAAGCATTTTGCCAATGCATGAGGGGGTATACTGCAGGCACAGCCAAAAGACCATACGAACACACATATGCAGCATGCTGCCTAAGCGATAAGATACTGATGTAAAGGGGAGAATGGCGCGCTGGGGAGGATTCGAACCCCCGACCCCCAGATTCGTAGTCTGGTGCTCTATCCAACTGAGCTACCAGCGCAACCTGTGTGCCATGCTCGTTTTGAGCTCGGCAAGTGAGGCTGTTGTCTAATCCCTATTGGCCGAGTTGGCAAGGGCGTTTTGGTTTTTATTTCATTTTTTTAACAGCGTTGAGCAAGCCTGTGAAAAGAGATGGCGGAAAGCCGCGAAAGAGCCGTTGTCAGGGCGTTTGAAAGCGGTGCACAAACGCCCTGTGGATCGATCTAGTCTTTCTTGCGCCAGCTATCCGTTTGCCACATATGGGCAAATGCTTCCCGATAAGTCGGATAGTGCAAGATGCCACCGATCAACTCATGCAGACGAATATTGCTGCAACGCTTGTTCTCGCCATAGAAGCTGCGCGCCATGGGGCTTATGTCAGCGTCTTCGAATGACTGCTCCTTGGGACGCGGCACCCCCATCAAGTCTGCACAGTAATAAATGACCTCTTGCGGCGCGGCGGGTTCATCATCCACCACGTTAAGAATGCCGCTGTGGCGCTGCTTGGCAGCTTTCGCCACAGCTAGACCGATATCTGCTACATGAATGCGATTGAAGACCTGACCGGGTTTGTTGATGGCCCGGCAGGTGCCTGCATCCAGTTTGATCATCTGGTTGCGCCCGGGGCCATAGATGCCGGCCAGCCGATAGATGCCAAGTGGCATGTCCAGCTCTGATGCCAGTGCTTGCCAGTCTTTTTCAGCCGCGATCCGCTGCACCGATCGACGCGAGACAGGGCGACATTCGGTGTCTTCATCCACCCATGCGCCATCATGATTGCCATAGACGCCAACGGTTGAGAGATAACCGATCCAGCAAAGCGCGGGAAGCTGTTTTAGATCTTCGCGCAGGCAATTGAGAACAGGATCACCCTCGGCCCCCGGCGCGATTGAAATGAGCAGGTGTGTTGCCTCTGTCAGCGCTTCCTTAAGGGCTGTAGAAGGGCTTTCGCCATCAAATTGAAAGGCACGCAGCCCGGCGGCAGTCATCGCCGCGGCTTTTTTCTCCGAGCGTGTGGTTGCCGCGATCCAATCGCAGTCTGGAGCCAGTTCCTGCGCAATGGCTCGAGCGCTATAGCCATATCCGAAGATAAACAGTTTCATTGGGTCTTTCCTTCCAGCGCCAAGTGCCATTCTTCATTCACATCCAGGGCTGTTTCCCCGTCAATGCGGTCTTTTGCCATTTGAACAAATTCCTGTGCGGGCATCAGGCGCCCAAGCGCCCAGATAGCTGCCCCCCTGACCAGAGGATCACCATCGCCAAGATGCGGTGTGACCGCCCCGATCAGCCCGGATATTTCCGTAGCGTCTCCCCTGCCCGCGTTGCCTGCAGCAATCAGCACATTGCGCATGAAGCGATTGCGACCAATGCGCTTGATGGGAGAGCCGGAGAAATGCTGGCGGAAGGCCGCGTCATCCAGCGCCAGAAAATCAACAAGCGCCGGTGCCTTGAGGTCGGCGCGCGCCTTGAGCTTGGCTTCGCTGGCCTGTTGCGCAAACTTGTTCCATGGACAAGCGGCCAGGCAATCATCACAGCCATAGATGCGATTGCCGATGGCCCCGCGCAAAGCATGCGGGATCGGGCCCTTATTCTCGATGGTCAGATAGGAAATACAGCGGCTGGCGTCGATCTGATAAGGCTTGGGAAAGGCGCCCGTCGGGCAGGCCTCCTGACAGGCCACACAGGAGCCACAGCGGTCCATCTCGGCTTCATCGGGGACAAGGTCCAGATTGGTGAAGATTGCGCCCAGAAACAGCCATGAGCCAAACTCACGACTAACCAGATTGGTGTGCTTTCCCTGCCAGCCCAGTCCGGCAAGCTCTGCCAGCGGTTTTTCCATCACGGGGGCAGTGTCGACAAACACCTTGATGGCACCATCCGGCTGGCTGTCGCGCACGCGCGAGAGCAGCTTGGCTGAAAGCTGCTTTAATCGCCCCTTGATCAGGTCGTGATAATCGCGATGGCGGGCATAAACCGAAATATTGGCCTTGTCGGGATGCGCCAGAAGATCTCGAGGATCTTCGTCTGGACCGTAGTTAAAACCAAGCATGAGGATGGATTGCACATCATCCCACAGATTGGTCGGGTGGGCGCGGCGGTCCAGCGTCTCCTCCATCCAGTCCATGGAGCCGTGATAGCCCTTCTCGACAAAGTGCCGCAAAACTGCTTCGCGGCTCTTGGCATCACTGGCGCGACAGACCCGCAATTGGGCAAAGCCCAGCGCCTGAGCCTCTTTGTCAATGAAGGCGCGCAATTTTGCCTGTTTATCCGGGTTTGGCACGGTCATGCACCATCATTGTAGGAGGTGAGACTAGAAGTCCAGATCCATATACTGGCTCGAAGGTGGTATCCCCTTGAGGCTATCGGCCAGAATGGGGCGGAACGCCGGACGTGATTTGATGCGCTGATACCAATCCTTGACGATCGGTTCCTTCTCCCATGGCACTTCGCCCAGATAATCGATGGTCGAAAGCATGGCCCCTGCTGCGAGGTCGGCATAGGAGAAATTCTCACCAGCGAGCCATTTCCGGCGCTCGGCCAGATAGGCGATATAGTTGAGATGGATCTTCAGATTGCCTCTGGCTGCGCGCAGAAGGGTTGAGTCGGGAGACCCGCCCCCTTCGCTCGGGCGGCGCATGCGCTTGTAGATTTTTTCGTCAACGAAAAAGCGGGCGCTTTCATCCACGGCCTTGTTGAGAAACCAGTGCACGAGCCTGCGCACTTCAGCGCGATGGTTGGGATGGTCTGGCAAAAGGCGACGGCTGCCGAGCGCATAGCCACGGGTTTCGTCCAAATATTCGGCGATGGTCATCGCTCCACATACCGGTGGCCCGTCATTCTCTCTGAGCACAGGAACAGTGCCCGCCGGATTGACCAGCAGAAACTCTTCTGTCCGCTCCCAGGGAAGAACTTCGGTCAATTCTGCATTCGCCTTGCACTCGGCCAAAATCAGCCGTGTAAAGCGAGATGGGACTGACATCATGGTGTGGTAGAGCAGTAGCATTGCCCGTGCGATTCCTTTCGTGCCTAACGCTTCTTCGAGCAGAAAACTGGCAAAAGTGTGGACGCTCATCCATTCAAGTATGAAATGATTATCAGCAATTTAACAGACGTGATTTAAAAGCGTCCATTAGGTGCCACACTTTCACCCGATTTGAGGATGAAGGGGACCATAGTGGCAGAAACTTTTTTCTGCCAGTGAGAGAATGAGATAAAAATGGATCTTGCCACATATTTCGAAGCTGTCATCCTTGGCCTTATTGAGGGCTTTACCGAGTTCCTTCCTGTTTCCTCTACCGGGCATATTCTACTGGCGGGACATTTTCTGGGATTTCAGAATGACGGCAAGACATTCGAAGTCCTGATCCAGCTTGGCGCGATCCTGGCTATTCTGACGGTTTATTCGCAGCGACTCATCAAGATTGCTGTTGATCTGCCCACCAGCAAGAAAGCACGTCTGTTTGTGGCGGGTATCCTGCTGGCCTTTCTGCCAGCGGCCGTGCTGGGGGCAAGCTTGCATGGCTTCATCAAGCAGGTCCTGTTTGAAAGCCCGCGTCTCATATGCACCACATTGATTGTTGGCGGCGTTGTACTGGCCTGGATTGATCGGCTCGATCTCAAGCCACGTTATACCGACATCATGGATTACCCCCTCTCGCTCTGCTTCAAGATCGGCCTGTTCCAATGTCTGGCGCTGGTACCGGGCATGTCCCGATCGGGCTCGACGATTGCCGGCGCGCTATTGATGGGGACAGACAAACGCTCTGCTGCGGAATTTTCTTTCTTTCTGGCCATGCCGACCATGGCAGGCGCCTTTGCCTATGATCTCTACAAGAACCGGGACATTATCAGTCTGGATCAGGCTGGCGTGATTACAGTGGGCTTTATCGCCGCTTTCATCGCTGCAGTCTTTGTCGTGCGGCAGTTGCTCGACTTCGTCTCCCGCCATGGCTTCATGCCCTTTGCCATCTGGCGTATTGTCGTGGGGGTTGCGGGATTTATCGGACTTTATATGGTCGGCTAACAGCACCAACTCACTGCATGGTGGAGCAAGCTATGGTCTTTTGGCATTGTGAGCAAACACAAAGAGGTCTACAAACAGCACTTCATAAAATGCCGTTTTACCTTCCCTCCCCCTCTTCACCTTGTAAAGACTTACTTCAGCTACAGAATTGAAGGGTATTTTGGCGGGCTTTTACACAAAGGAGCCGATTTTCGTATCACCATGCGATACTTTTAAAGGGAAATCTACTTAGCTTTTCCAGATGGGTAAATATTCCACGCACCTTCACCCAAGTTTAATCTGGAAAATTACCTTCCGATTTTCCTCGGCTTTTCATACATTTAGGTCAGAGCATTCTTTCCACCCTGTCATAAATACCTATCGAAAAGTGCACCCCAAAAGGCCTCATCCTCTCTCGATTTATGCCCAAAATCTGCGGTTTTGAGGGTTTTGGGCCATTTATAACAAATTAACAGATTGCTCACAGCGTGTAATCCAAAGGTCTTGAAATCCATAAGTGTCCTCTATGAAGGAGGCGCTCGATTTACTTTGAGGAACGTTTGATGAGGCATCTTTTACTCAACCGGTTGCTTGCCGCGATCGTGTCTATCCCGGTTCTGGCTATCCTCGGTCTTGGAGGATTTCTCTCCTATCAATCCTACGAGACTTACCATCAAATGAAATATGCCACCGATCTGGTTGCCTTGGGTAATGCGGGTGGCCAGCTGTCAGAGGGGCTGCCCAGAGAAGTCTTCGCTTCTCCGAGCGAGCGCAGCCAGAAGCGTCAGGAGACCGACAGCTTGTATGACAAAGTTCTGGGGCAGTTTGATGCGGTCGGCTCGTCCGATCCGGGCCTCATCGAAATCCAGCGTGAGCTGAACGCCATACGCTCCAACGTGACCGCCTTCCGTGCAGAGATAGACAATGGCAACGATTCGCCCGTTCTGGGTGTCAAATATCTCCAACCCATTTCAGCTCTGGCCAACAAGCTGATGCGGCGCGGTGCCTCTCTTATTCCCGATGCTGACCTGTCGAACACCCTGCTCGCCTATTTTGCAAGCCAGCAGATCCGGGACAGTCACAATATGATCAGCAGTGTTGTTCCTCCGGTTTTCGCAGCCAATGCGGCCAACGTCCCTCAGATTTCGATTATCTTGCGCGGCCAGTTGCAGGAAGGCTATTTTGCGCCGATTTTCGAGGATAATGGTCCTGCGGCATCCGTCGCTGCCTACAAGGCCTACCGAAACGGGCCTGATGGCGAAAACATCTCGCGTTTCTTCAATCAGATCATCGCCCATCACGAACAGTTGCCCGAGGGAATCAAGGGGCTCTGGACTGAAGCAGCGCAAGCGCATGACAAAATCACCCTGCAATTGACCCACGATGCATTCGAAGCCAGCAGCGCGCTAGCAGCCAACAAGCTTTCCAATGCCCACAGCAATCTGCTGATCTACATGATCGGGACATTTGTTATTCTACTCGCGGCCATTGGCGTCAGCTTCTTTGGCCTGCGCGCCCTTCAAAGGCTGATCGGTGACAGCGAGACGGTTCTGGCAGAACTGGCCAAAGACAAGCTCGAAATCAGCATCCCCTATACCAGCCGCAATGACGCAATCGGGCAAATGGCGCGCTCTTCGGAGTTGTTGCGCGCGGCCCTGCTCAGGCGTCGGACGCTAGAAGCAGACGCCCGCGAGCGTGAAGACAATGCACTGAATGAGCGCAAGGCCATGATGGCGCAGCTTGCCGACCAGTTCGAGCATTCCGTGGGCGGCATTGTCAGCGAAGTGTCGAGCTCGGCCAGCCAGTTGCACCAGACAGCCTCTGAACTGGAACGCTCTGCGGACCAGACGTCCCAGCAGGCAGGGTCTGTTGCCTCATCGGCAGAAGAGGCCGGGGCCAATGTTTCCTATGTGGCCAGTGCCGCCGAAGAGCTGGAAGCCTCTATCCGCGACATCAAACGCCTCGTGGACAATTCCGCATCCCAGAGCAATGAAGGCTCCGGCAAAGCGGAGGACACCCGCGTCATTGTCGGCGAACTGCAACAGGCAGCCATCCATATTGGTGATATTGTCAATCTGATTTCCGGCATTGCCGAACAGACCAACCTCCTGGCGCTCAACGCCACCATCGAGGCTGCGCGTGCAGGCGAAGCAGGCAAGGGCTTCTCTGTCGTTGCTGCCGAGGTGAAGGAGCTGGCCAACCAAACCTCCAAGGCCACCGAGGAGATCAGCCAGCAAATCAACCATATCCAGCTCACCACGGATCAGGCGGTGGATGCCATCGGCAGCATCTCTGAAATTATCGGGGAGATCAGCAGCTCCTCAGGAGCCATCGCGTCTGCAGTGGAAGAGCAGGGCCATGCAACGGGCGAAATTGCGCAGGCTGTGGTCAATGCCTCATCAGGTACAACCCATGTGTCCAACAGCATTCAGGAAGTTGCCCAGACGGCTACAAGCACGGGCAGTGGTGCAACGCAGGTATTGGCGGCCTCGCAGAACCTGACCAATCAGGCCCGCACCCTTCAGGAGCAGATGAGCCAGTTTCTGGAAACGGTCCGCGCCGCCTGAGCCAATGCCCCATCCGGATTGGCAATCAATCAAAAAAGCCCTGCCTCTGAGCAGGGCTTTTTATTGTCTGCACCACGCTGTTCTGCTCTAGGCCTGTTGCTGGGCGACTTCGGAGAGCACCTGACGGAACTGCTCTACACCTGCCGCACCGGGTACCAGATATTTACGTTCGAAGATGATAGCGGGCACGCTGTTGATACCCTGCTGGCGCCAGAAATCCATTTGCTCAAGCACCGCACCATCATAGCGCTGATCTTCAAGGATCGCGCGTGCCTCATCGGCATCAAAGCCAAGATCGGAGACCAGTTTGACCAGCACGTCCCGATCGCTCACATCAAGCCCATCAGTGAAATAGGCTTTCTGGAAGGCTTGCTTGACCTCGGTGTCGCGCCCCTCAAGGGCCGCCCAGTGAATGAGCTGGTGCGCATCGTGGGTGTTGACCATGCGCATCTCATCTGTGAAGCGGAAGGTAAAACCAAGCTCGGCACCGACTGCGGTGATATGATCACGGTTCTGACGGCTCTGCGCAGGTGTGATGCCGTATTTCTCGCCCAGATGTTCGCCCAGATTCTGCCCCTCGGGGCCCATATCCGGATTGAGCTGAAAGGGCTGCCAGTGGATTTCGGCGTCCATTCCCAGTTCATCAAGCGCGGTGCGCAACTGATGGTAACCGATGGCGCACCACGGGCAGACAACATCCGAGACAATATCGATATGAACAGCTTTGGTCATGAGGATTCCTTTGTGAGCAACAGTCCAGCCCATATAGGAACCCTTGTGACGTAATTAAAGCCCCAGCTTGCCTTCGCGCAAACGGAAGAGCGTGATGCCGGTGGAAACGGCCAGATTGAGGCTCTCGGCCCTTCCATCCATGGGGATCTTGACCAGATGATCGCAGCTTTCTGCAAACTCATCAGGCAGGCCCGATTGTTCGTTGCCCATCATCACCATCAGGGGATCCTTCGGCTTGACGGACCGATAGTCTACCGCACCTTTCAGATGGGTGCCGACAATGTCGCCGGGCCAGCTCTTGCGCCAACTGAGAAATTCCTCTCGTGTCGCACGATAGAGCGGCACATGGAAAATGGAGCCCATGGTGGCCCGCACGGCTTCAAGACTAAAGGGGTCCGTGGTCTCTCCAATCAGAAGCAAGGCGCTGGCGCCCACAGCATCGGAAGTACGGATGGAGGTGCCCAGATTGCCCGGATCTTTCACCCCTTCCATGGCCACGACCATATCGCCTCCGGCAGCTTCAAGGTCAGAAGCCAGATCGGTGAGTTTGCCATAACGTTGGCGAAAGACGCCGATTACATGCTGGGGGTTATCACGATGGGTGAGCTTGGAGAGCACCTGCTCGGAGACTTCCAAAATGAGCCCGCCCCTGGCATAGACCTTGGCGGCAACCTGCTGGACCAGCTCATGGCTCTTGATATTCTTGGCATAGACCAGAATGTCCGCATCCCAGCCCGCTTCCAGCGCGAAGGCCACCAGCTGCAACCCTTCGGCCATGAACTGGCCGGTCTGATTGCGCACCTTGCGCCGCTCAAGGGCGCGAATATCCTTGATATGCTGGTTGGAAACGGCTGTGATTTCCTTGATCAGACCTTTTTTGGTCGCGCGGCTTTCCAATTCTGTCATTGGTCCGCCTCCTCTTCTTTGGTGAGTGGTCGCCAGCGGGTATAAAGTGAGGTGTTGAGCGTGCGGGCTCCGCCCTCCTCGGCAATCATCAACTCGCCGGATTCAACGATCCCACCCTGCCCGGTCATCACTTCGATCATCAACTCGTCAAAGGCCGCGTAGGAAGCGCGCATGGCGTAGCAAGTGAGCGTATAGAAGAGCGCTTCTTTCGAAAGGATCTGACGGCAGGCATCCAGCATCTCGGGCAGCATTTCAAACAATTGCCAGACCTCGCCCTTGGGCCCGCGCCCGAATTTGGGCGGATCGAGCAGAATGCCGTCATAGACATTGCCGCGACGGATCTCGCGCTGAACGAATTTCATGGCGTCATCGACAATCCAGCGGATGGGCTTGTCATCAAGACCGGCAAGCATCTGGTTTTCCTTGCCGTAGCCCACGGCCTTCTTTGAGGCATCCACATGGGTCACTTCGGCGCCAGCACGGGCCGCAACCAGCGAGGCAACGCCGGAATAGCCAAACAGGTTGAGCACTCGCGGTGCACGTCCCAGATAGGCGGAGCGAATCTGCTTGTCCATCCAGGCCCAATGAGCGGCCTGCTCAGGGAAGAAGCCCACATGGCGAAAGGCCGTGAAGCGTCCGTAAAAGCGGATATCGTCCCAGCTGGTTTCCCAGGTTTCTCCCAGCGGAGAAGGATAGCGCCAGCGGCCCGGACCTTCTTCTTCCAGATCGCCGGTGAAAAATGCATCGGCAGCTTCCCAAATATCCGCCCTCAGGCGTGGACTGCCCATGGCCTGCGGCTCGGGGCGCACGATGGTGTAAGGGCCATAGCGTTCCAACTTGCGACCGTGGCCCATATCCAGCAGTGCATAGTCTTGCCAAGGCTTGGTCACCATCAGCGCGAAGGGTGCCCTGCGTGGCTGAGGGCCCTGAGGGCGTGGCGGCAGCACAAAGGGTTCACGCGCTTCATGCTGCGTTTTCGCCTGTGTTTGGCTCTGAGACTTGGAAGCAGTTTTCGACTGGGATTTGTCCTGGTCGCCATGTTTGACAATACGGCCCGGTTTGAACTCGGGTTTGCGGCCTGAAAAGTTGCTGCGTCCGCCGCGCTCGTCCTTGCCGCGCGGAGCACCCGTAGCGCCGCGTTTGCCGCCTGAGCCTGCTTTTGCCCCGCCTTTGGGGTTTCCCTGTCTGGAAGACTGTCCGCCGCGCCGCTGTGCCATAATCATCCTTGAGCGTTATCTGTCTGGAGTACCGGATCAAACACCGTATCTGGGGCTCTTCTATAGCGACTGGCAGGGAGACACGCAAGAAAAAGGGCGGAAACCCCGCCCTTTGCTTTTCTATGCACATAGTACCAGTACAGCGCGTACCAAAGCCAACGCAGCCGCCCCAAGCCTCTATGCTTTTGATACCTTGAGCAGGAACTGGTCCACCGTGTTGGCCAGCCCGTCTGCACAGGCATTCACATCTCTGGACACGGTATTGACTTCATCCACCGCACTGTTTGTCTGGCCCACCGCGCCTGACACAACGCTGATATCCTGACTGAGAGCCGTTGTGCCTCTGGCAGCTTCCTGAATAGAGTTGGCGATTTCGTTGGTCGCCAGATTCTGCTGCTGGACGGCTTCGGAGATCGACGCGGTGAAGCTGTTGACCTGCTCGATCGTCGTGCCGATTTCCTCGATGGACTGCACCGCTTCCTGCGTTTCGCCCTGAATGGCGTTGATCTGGGCAGAGATCTGCTCGGTTGCCTTGCTGGTCTGATTGGCCAGTTCTTTCACTTCGGCTGCCACGACGGCAAAGCCCTTACCCATTTCCCCAGCACGGGCCGCCTCGATGGTGGCATTCAGCGCCAGCAGGTTGGTTTGTTCGGCAATATCGCGAATGAGGCTGACAACATCTCCAATCTGCTGGGCGGCCTCTGCCAGACTGCCAACGCGATCATTGGCAGCTCCAGTCGTGATCATCGCCGTGTTGACAGCGCTGGTCGCCTGATCAACCTGTCGGGCAATTTCACCGATGGAAGCAGAAAATTCCTCACTGGCCGCAGCCACGGTCTGCACATTCGAGGAAGCCAGGGTTGCTGCATCCTGTGCCTGATGGGAGCGGGTGGCTGAGGATTGCGACAGATCTGCCAGATTGTTGGCCGTCGCCTGAAGGCGTTGCATCTGCTCGGACACCACATGCAGCTCCTGGCTGGCTTCCTGACGGAAGGACGCAATCAACTGGTCAATGCGGGCCTGACGCTCGGCCTGTGCCGCCTGATCCTTCTCCTGCTGCATGGCCAGCTGTCTGCGTTCGGCCCCCATATCGCGGAATGTCTTGACCGCTTCGGCCATTTCGCCCAACTCATCGCTTCGCCCTTCTGCCGGAATCTCGGTAACCGTTTGGTTTGAAGCCAGCGACAACATGGCCCTTTTCAACGACTCCATTGGCGTTATGATGGAGCGAAGAGTAAACCACGCGGCCAGAAAGCAGATCAACAGCACGAGCCCCCCAAGGCCGAACATGATCTTTGTATTGGTCCAGAGGATCGCCTGCAGGTCATCCATATAGACGCCAGTGCCGATGACCCAGCCCCAAGGTGCAAAGCCCTTCACGTAGGAAAGCTTGTCGACAGCCGTATCAGAGCCAGCCTTGGGCCACATATAGCCTACAAAACCAGCGCCCTCAGCTTGTACGGTTTTCACGAATGTGGGGAAGATGGCGACGTCATTGGCATCCTTGAGGCTTGAGAGATCCTTACCGACCAGTTCCGGCTTGGCCGCATGCATCACAATGACGTTCTTCATGTCATTGATCCAGAAATACTCCTTGCCACGGTAACGCATCGCCTCAATTGCCTTGGCAGCTGCAGCCTGAGCTTCTGCTTCGCTGAGGTCTCCTGCCTTGAAGGACTCATATTTCGACTCGGCCACATTGACCGCGGCATCAACAAGGCTCTCTAGTTCTGCCGCTTTCTGTTCTGAAAGCTCGCCGCGGAAGCTGAAGTCCATCGTGATAGTCAGCACAGAAAGGCCGACAAAAAACAGGCCCACTAGCAAATACAGCCGTTTAGCAATGGTAAAACGCATCATGTCTCCCCTTCTGTTGCACCAGCAACACTCAACCTCAACAGAATGGCATCAGCTCTTATCATGCGATGCAATCAAAGCCCTGAGCCTGTTGGGACGAAAAGGCGAGCGCCTTAGATCCATAAGTGCAGGGCCTTTTTTTTGATAGGGTAGGCAGATATAGTGGACAGTTGGTTAAGAAGAAAAAGAAATATGTATGCTAATTTACAATACATTACTGCAATAGAATAAGAGCATTCACCTAAAGTCTTCAATCGACTTTCTGATGCAAGAAAATAATGATACAATATCAGTATTGTTCTGGTTGCATTCAGAAAAAATAAAAACCCGGCACGCGAAAGCTTGCCGGGTGTCTTATTTGATGAATAAGCCTCAGCAGACTCAAGCGGTTTCTGCTTTAGGAGGCGTGGCAGCCTTGGCTGCAGCGACCGGGGCCAACTTGACTTTGGCATTGGCCAGAGACTTGACTTCGGAGGACGCAGCAACCGTTCCGTCCGTTGCATAGGCCTGATGGTGCTCTTCAATTTTATTCTCGTCATAGAGATAGTTGACCATCACGCCCCAGCTGATGCTTCTGCCGCGCTCGGAATGGTCGGCATTGGCATGAACCTTATGCAGCAGCGCACCATTGCCCAGATGGAAGTTGGCAACAGGATCATAGGCCGTGCCCTTCTTGCTGCGGGCATTGACCAGATACCGTGCAGCCAGACGCTGGACGAAATCATCCGCTGGCAGCTCATCATCGCCAAGCTGTTCCAGAACCGCGCGTTCCTCAGGCTTGAGAAGCGGATCCTCATTTTCAATGGCACTCTTGACCCAACGGCGGAAGCCGGGCACCGGAGACAGGGTGACAAAGGTGTGCAGAGCCGGGAATTCCTTCTGCAGCTCGGCGACAACCTGCTTGATCAGGAAGTTGCCAAAAGAAATGCCGCGCAAGCCAACCTGACAGTTGGAGATAGAATAGAAAATCGCGGCATTGGCTGCACCCGGTTCAATATGCTCCCTTTCCTGCTCCAAAATGGAGGCGATGGATTTGGGAATTTCACGCGTCAGAGCCACTTCCACAAAGATCAGCGGATCTGTTGGCATCGCCGGATGAAAGAAGGCAAACAGACGGCGGTCCGGATCGGCCACACGCTGGCGCAGGTCATCCCAGCCATGAATACGGTGTACCGCTTCATAGGCGATGATCTTTTCCAGAATTTCAGCTGACGTGGACCAGTCGATCCGCTCGATTTCGAGGAAACCACGGTTGAACCATGCGGAAAACAGATGCTGAAAATCATGATCCAGGCTCTTGAGTTCTGGCTCGGCCTTTACATAACTCAACAAATCAGCGCGCATATTCACAAGACGTGCCGTTGAGCCGGGCACGCGATTGAGGCGGCGGATAAGTTCCTGACTTTTGGGCTCGGCAGCAAAATAGAGCTCACGAGCGGCTGCGTGATCTCCCGGTTCCCATTGAGAGACGGCCTTTGCCAGCGCATCATGATCAACGCCGAATTCTTCTGCGACCTTGACGAAGAAACTGTGGCGCTCTTCTTCAGAGGCTGCTTCATAGATCTCAAGAATCTTGAGAGCATTTTTCAGCCCCGAGGCTTCGCCCTTGTCGCCGACCAGTTCCTTGCAAAGCGGGATCAGATGATCCGGTGTCATAGCCGCCTTGGACGACAGGAAGGGGCCTGCGTTTGCAATGCGTTGAAGCATGTCACTGAGAAAACTCTTGGCTGCCATAGTGTAAACCCCTTTGGTCTCTTTGATCTTGAAGGCAAAATGTCACCGCTAAAGATGACATTTTTTTGAATTTCAAGCAAAAAATAGGAACCGTAAAGGGCGGGAACAAGTTATCTTTTTGCAGCAGTCATCATGACGCAGGCTGCAAAAAGGCAGCAGAAATGGCTTCATACTCCCGATTTTGCTCAAGAGCCGATGCCAAGCTTTGCCAATTACACAGCCGCGCTATGCTCTCACGGGCCATCACTTGTCGTAATAATCGCGGAACCAGTGTATGAATTTGCCAACGCCAGCGCGAATATCGGTTTTTGGCGCATAATCGGTCAATGATTTAAGCAGATCGCAGTTGGCGTAAGTCTCATAGACATCGCCCTTCTGCATGGGTAGATAGTTACGCTCGGCCTTGATGCCCAATTCCGCTTCGATGGCATCGACAAAATCAAGCAGGCGTACTTTATTGGAGTTGCCGATATTGACCACGCGATAAGGGGCAACAGGAGACAGACTGTCCCCTTCGTCCACCTGTCCGTCTTCAGGGCGCTCAGGCACCGCCTCAATCAGTAGGTGAATGGCGCGCACCAGATCGTCGATATAGGTGAAGTCG
This sequence comes from Cohaesibacter marisflavi, assembly GCF_963665895.2. Taxonomy (NCBI): domain Bacteria; kingdom Pseudomonadati; phylum Pseudomonadota; class Alphaproteobacteria; order Hyphomicrobiales; family Cohaesibacteraceae; genus Cohaesibacter; species Cohaesibacter marisflavi. The sequence goes on from NZ_OY762534.1 coordinate 3,341,793, forward strand.
CGATACATTTCGCCATTGTTATAGATGTCAATCGGGCGACCATCGAGAATGGCATCGGTGAATTTGAACAGCGCCATGTCTGGCCGTCCCCACGGACCATAGACCGTGAAGAAACGGAACATGGTCACCGGCAGCCCCCACAGATGGGCATAGGAATGGGCCATGCTCTCGCAGGACTTCTTTGTAGCCGCATAGAAGGAAACCTGAAGATCCACCTTGTCTGTTTCGCGGAAAGGCTGAACCTCGTTGGCGCCATAGACCGACGAGGTGGAAGCCATCAGCAGATGCTCGACCTTGAGCTGGTTGGCGGCTTCAAGAATATTGAAGCTACCGACAATATTGGATTCCAGATAGGAGCGTGGATTTTCCATGCTGTAGCGCACGCCAGCCTGACCGGCCAGATGCACGATCACATCGGGCCGGAAATCCTCCATAACCCGATTGAGCAGGTCAGCATCTTCCAGCATGCCGATGGTTGCCTGAAAATGCTCATTCTGCTGCAACATGGCGTGGCGACGCTCTTTCAGTCTCACGTCGTAATAGTCGGTCATGGCATCATAGCCATGCACAGCAAACCCCTCGGCAAGGAGCAAATTGGCGAGATGAAAACCGATGAAGCCGGCGGTGCCCGTAATGAAGACGCGTTTCAAGACTTTTTCTTTCTTCCTGCGGCGGCTCAGCGCTTGGCCCCGGCTGGGCGCAACCACCTGATGTTGAGGCTTTGTGCTTAGCGTATCGGCCAGCTGGCTTGCAACTCTTTATCCGCATCCTCGACAAAAGAGCCTGCCACAAAGGCACATATCGGCCAAAAAGAAACCGGCTCCAGTTTCCTGAAGCCGGTTTGCATCTTATGTCTGTTTGTCTGGTTTACGCAGACAGGATGTTCACGGCATGCTGCGCGATCATGAATTCCTCGTCGGTCGGAATAACCATGACTGGAACAGATTCTTCTGTAGAAATCAGTTCCACACCGCGCGTGTCATTTTTCTCAGCGTCGAGCTTGATGCCCATGAAGGCCAGATCGGCACAGACTTTGTCGCGGATGATCGGGCCGTTTTCGCCGATGCCTGCGGTGAAGACCAGAGCGTCGATGCCACCAAGGGAGACAGCCAGAGAAGCAATCTGCTTGGCTGTGCGCTGGCAGAAGATGTCCAGAGCCAGAACGGCTCCCGGTTCCTGATTTTCTTCAATGTCACGCATGTCGTTGGAGATATCGGAAATGCCCAGAATACCGCATTTGTAATAGAGCATCTTCTCCAGATCATCGACATCCATGTTGTGCTCACGCATCAGATAGATGAGTACGCCCGGATCCATGCTGCCCGGACGGGTGCCCATCGGGATGCCATCAAGCGCGGAGAAGCCCATGGAGGTGTCGATGCTGACACCATCCTGCAGGGCTGCAAGGCTCGCGCCGCTGCCAAGGTGAGCTACCACGACTTTGCCTTTGGCAAGGTCCGGTTTGTTCTGGCGCAGATTGTAGGCGATGTATTCGTAGGACAGACCATGGAAGCCATAGCGGGTCACACCGGCGTCGGTATATTCCTTGGGAATGGCGAAGGTGCCGTTGATGGCCGGAATGGTGCGGTGGAAAGCGGTGTCGTAGCAGGCAACCTGTGGCAGATCAGGACGGCTGGCGGCCAAGGCCTTGATGGCAGCAACATTCTGCGGCTGATGCAGAGGGGCAAGCGGAGCAAGGCTGGTCAGCTTTTCGATGATTTCATCTGTGATGAGCATTGGCTTGTCGAAGGTTTCACCACCGTGAACCACGCGATGGCCTGCGCCGATCAGCGGCAGATCTGCAGGCAACTTGCTTTCGATCCATTCCAACAGATGTGGCAGAATCGCAGGAACCGTGCCCTGATCCAGATGCTCCCAGGAGTCGTCTGCCAGAAGTTCCTTGGCAGCAGTTTTCACCTTGAGGTGAGCCGAAGAGCCGATGCCATCGAGCTGACCACCGAAATAAAGCGCAATTTTCTGGTCAGCGTCACCAACCTGAAATACCGTGAATTTTACGCTTGATGATCCACTATTCAGGACCAGCAAAGCGCCTTTTTTAATATCTGTCATTGGTTCTTTTCTTTCTATTCAAACTAGGAGGCCCGACTATCTGTTTGACAACAGAACAGCCAGAGCACATGAAGCAAGGCGCGCCGACAAACTGTCAGCACGACTGGTCAGGATAACCGGAACAGCAGCCCCCAAAACAATACCGGCGGCATTGGCATGGGCCAGAAATGAAAGCTGCTTGACCAGCATATTTGCGGATGCAAGATCCGGAGCCAGAAGAATGTCCGGATCACCAGCAACCTCTGATTTGATGCCCTTGGTCATTGCTGCGTCCTTCGAAATGGCATTGTCGAAGGCCAAGGGACCGTCAAGAATGGCACCCTTGATCTGTCCTCGGTCTGCCATCTTGCACAGAACCGCAGCATCAACGGTGGAAATGATTTTCGGATTTACGGTTTCCAACGCAGAGAGAATGGCCACCTTGGGTGTTTCCACCCCAAGCACATGGGCCAGCGCAACTGCGTTTTGAATGATATGCGCCTTGTCATCGGCGTTGGGAGAAATATTGACGACACCGTCGGTGATCAGCAAGGGCTTGTGATAGGTCGGCACGTTCATGACGAACACATGGCTAATGCGGTGATAGGTACGCAGACCACTATCGCGACGCACGACGGCTGCCATCAGTTCATCCGTATGCAGGGAGCCCTTCATCACGGCGCCCACTTCACCGGCTTTTGCCAGAGCAACACCCTTGAGCGCAGCGTCCTTTTCATGGCGCGCATCCACAAGGCGGAAGGCTGATATATCAAGCTCCAGATCACGGGAAAGCGCCTCAATGACAGACTGCGGCCCGACCAGAACCGGATCAATCAACCCCATTTTTGCACTGTCACACGCACTTTGCAGGGACAGGGCATCGCAGGGGTAGATAATTGCAGTAGGCAGAGGGTCATAATTCGCGCACTGGTCTGACAGGGGTGTCAACTGGTCATGCGTGATAAATTGAAAATCCGGCAAACTGTGCCCGGGTTGATCGGAATGGGTGCGTGGCGGAATGACTTCTGCTGTGCCTTCCACCAGCACTGTGCCCTCTTGATCCGTCATCCGGCAATCAAAGTTTACCAGCTTGTGGCCCTTGGGCGTGGTTCTTTTGGAGACCACGGAAACCGAAGCCGTAACGCAGGCCCCCAGAGGAATGGGGGCGCGGAATTTCAAATTCTGCTTGCGATAGATGGTGCCCGGTCCGGGCAGATGCGAGCCGAGCAAGCCGGAAAAAATAGCGCCAGCCCACATGCCATGACCAACCGGCTGCGAGAAGACAGCATTATCCGCCCCTTCAGGAAAATGAAGAGGATCCACGTTGCCAGAGACCGTCGCAAACAGATTCATATCTGTTTGTGTCAGGCTTCGGGTTACGCTGGCACACTGACCAATCATAAGCTCATCGAAAGTCAGAGACGTGAGCTTTGTGATCGGTTGCTGGAGTGCGGAGGGAGGGACGGTCATGAACTCTCTACATCACTTCATTCTAGAACTAGACATTGGTATATCACTTGCGTGGAATGCACGTCCAGATGACGACCTATTCCTCAAACGCAGATCAGATACACAGATTATCATTTTTGTGCAGTGCAATCAAAATTAGAACAGCTCTAATAGTTCCTTTAAATCGCTGGATTCGCAATGATGAATTTAATTGCATGGCAGATATGTGCTGATAGCGTATCGTCACATGGATCGAAAATAGTTTCAAAGATTTCCCAATAGGTACAACTACTTAAAGTATCAAATAGTTGACGGGACCAACCCTATAAACCGAATTTTGTCTTACCACAAGAAACACCTTTTGATCCTCTCCAAGCCAGAAAATTGCTGCGCTAGCATGGTTTGGTCACAAGAAATTGCTAGCAGTTGCACACAAAAGCCGACCACCCGGTATCCCGGATGATCGGCTCGTAACAATGACCATCAAGAGGCGCGTTCGCATCGTCCCTTCATGCGTCCAATGCCCTACATGCGGCAATATCTGCGTGGGCCGTTATAAGGCTGGAAGGTGCAGTCATAGGCCCGGAAGCTTCTGTAGCGGCTTGAGCAGGCACGCACGTTGCACCATTCCGGCGCACGGTAGCGATTGGAATTCTTGCGTGCAGCATCTGCTGCAATGGCACCGACGGCCAGTCCGATGATCGCCCCTGCGACTCCAGCGCCCACATTGTTGCTGTTGCTTCTACGTCGAACTGGCGGTCTGCGACGAATTGGTTTTTTCCGCCATCTCGGAGCCGGTTGGGCTTGCGCTTCGGAAACACCAACCACGCCCAGTGATGCGTTGACATTGCCCAGAGGCAAACCGGTAATTCCCATACACAGTGCAATAGCCGAAGCCACGATTGTTCTACGTAATTTCATATCCTTGTCCCCGCTTGCTTTGTTGGTTTGCCATGCCCGACACCGAGGCGATTAACGAATGAAACTGTCTCATAGTCTCGAGACAATCAGGCTTCCCACAGGCCACCTTTGAAAAGCGGATTTGTGGTACAGCGCACCGGGATCAGCCAAATTCAACCCGTTATTATGAGGGAACATTTTACCACAAAACCCGGCTTTTTTCCAGTTTGAAGGGAACGCGCCACGACGGTAATGGTTCCCTATTAACCTCATTTGCGCGCATATGAGCCAAATTTTGCACCGGCCCATTCACATTGTCGTGATAGCGAGCCGAAGGGACCGGCGGCGAGTCCTGAATGCGCAAAGGGCAGAGCCTGCATCTGCAAGCCCAGCCCTTTAGCTGTCTTTTCTCTTGTAGAGTTCATTTCAAGCGTTCGAAATCAAGCCATCCACTGCGGCGCGATCGGGAACCGCTTCGCTGGCTCCCTTTTTCGTAGTCGCCAGCGCCCCTGCTGCTGAGGCAAAGCGCAGAGCAGCCTCAAGGGGCATGCCTTCTGAAAGGGCTACAGCCAAGGCACCGTTAAAGCTGTCTCCCGCCGCCACGGTATCTATCGCCTTGACCTTAAAGGGCTCCATTATGCCGCCCTGCCCGTCACTACTGGCATAGGCCAGCCCTTTGGCGCCGAGCTTGACGACAACGGTTCGAGGACCGCGTGCGCAAAGACTGCGGGCAACCTCCCGCGCTTCTTCCAGATTGGTTGGCTTGGTGCCCGAAAGGCCGGCCGCTTCGGTTTCATTTGGGGTAATGATATCCGCCTCGGCCAACAGGGCATCCATGCCGGAAGTGGCGATCGGTGCGGGATCCAGAATGACCGTCGCTCCGGCTGCGCGTGCCTTGCGCATGGCTGCAATGGTGGTGTCCTGCGGCGTTTCCAATTGGAACAAGGCTACCTTGCACTTATCAAAGCAGCACGCATCAGGTCCCTCAGCTGGCCATGCCATATTGGCCCCGCCAACGACCGTGATCGTATTTTGAGATGAGGCATCGACATGGATAAGGGCGATACCGGAATCATGCTCCGGCATCGTGACCAGATCTCTGGTATCAACACCAAGTCCGTCCAGGCTGGCCTTCAGACTATCGCCAAAAGCATCGGCACCGATGGCGGCCACAAAGCGCACCGGCCCCTTGGCCAGTCTGGTGGCTGCAACCGCCTGGTTGGCCCCTTTGCCACCGAGCCCCTTGAGGAAGCCGGTGGCATGGCTGGTTACGCCCGGTTCCGGCATCTGCTCAACAGATACCGTCAGATCCAGATTGACAGATCCGAATACCGTGATCGACATGGATGCTATTCTCCCAGAGCCGCGATTTTCTTGCGATACAGATCCGTGCCCTGCTCGATGCGGTCGATGATAGCCCCCAGAGCCCAGAATTTCTCTTCGATATCGAAGGGAACCACGCGACTGTGAATGCTGGAGAATGTGCCCATACGCTGATGATAGAGCTTGGCCATTTTCGGATAGCCCATCGGCTCAACCGTGGCTGCGAGAACGAGGAAGACGGAGAGTTCTTCGCACAGCTCAGGATGCTCTGCGCCATGGTCCATCACCCAGCGATAGAGATCGGGATGGATGTTGGTAAAGACGCCGCAGAAGCCTGCCGAGCCCGCCTGCATGGCTGGCGTCGCGATGGCGGCGTTGGCGTTGCAGATTTTCATCGGCGTGCCCTTGACCAGTTCCACGCGGCGCTTGACCGTTTCCAGATCGCAAGAGACATCCTTGACGATGACAAAGCGGCCCGATTTGGCGCAATAGGTCACTTCATCGTCGCTCATCAGGCGGCGATAGGGAGCGGGACATTCATAAAGGCCCAAAGGCAGATCGTCCGGCAGGAAGTCAAGAAGCGCATCAAGATTGGTGCGGAAGGCATCTGCACCTTTCTGGTCCGGATCAAGGCGGTTGGTCACCAGAACAATGGCGTCAACACCGGTATCAACCATGGCGCCTAGCTCGGTTTTCTGATCTTCCAGAGAATCGGAAATATGACCCGATGCCATGACAGGCACACGCCCGGCCACCTTTTTGACCGTGAAGCGAGCCAACTCGGCGCGTTCTTCAACGCTCAGGAACAGCATTTCGGACGACTGGCAGACCGCAAACAGCGCTGTTGCGCCATTTTCCAGATACCACTCGATCAGGCGCTCATAGCCAGCCCAGTCGATTTTGTTGTCGTCGGTGAACGGCGTCAATACAACGGGGATGATGCCCGAGATTTCTTTGGTCATTGTTATATTCCTCTTATTAGACTTTCGGGATTTGCCGTTCAGATTTTCAGCGTTTCGGGATTGACCACATAGGGCAGAAGCTCTTTGGGATCGCCGTTGAGCCAAGCCAGAATGTTATAGACGCAGCGCAGGGTCACTCGCTTCTCGGCCATCTTGTCCATACCGGACACATGCGGGCTGAGAATGACATTGTCACAGCTGCGCAACGGGCTATCGGCCGGCAGAGGCTCGGTCTCGAACACGTCCAGACCAGCACCATAGACCTTGCCGGATTTGATCGCATCGACCAGAGCGGCCTCGTCAATCAGCGGCCCGCGCGAGGTGTTGATGACAATGACGCCATCCTTCATCTTGGCGAAGGTTTCAGCATTCAGCGTGTGGCGCGTCTCTGGGGTTGAGGGAGCATGGACCGAAATGAGATCACTCTCGGCCAGAAGCGTATCGAGATCACATTTCTCGACACCAGCAGCTTCGGCCTGTTCTTCGGTCACATATGGATCATAGACCAGAACCCGCATGGATTGCCCATTGAGGCGTCGTGCCATGGCTCCACCAATGCGGCCAAGGCCAATGAGACCAGCGGTGCGCTCCCAAAGACCGGGATGGAAACCATCAAACATCCATGTACCGCCATGCACCATGGCATCGCGGCGCCCGATACCGCAGGCAAGAGACAGAGCCATTGCATGCGCATATTCGGCCACGCTCTCGTGGTTCTGACCAAAAGCCATGGCAAGGGGGATGCCATGCTCGGTCGCTGCGGGGACATTGACCTTGTCATATCCGACGCCCCAACGCGCAATCATCTTGAGATCCTTGGCTGAAGCGATCACGTCAGGGGTATAGGGTTCGCCTCCGGCAATGGTGGCCACCACACCGCTGGAGAGCATTTCCTTAAGGGTCGGTTCGTCGGGGAGACGTCCAGTTTCGTTCACGACCACGTCATATCCCGCATCACGCAGAGGATCGAACAGAGGGCATTCATTGGTGAACTGTTCCGTCAGAACGAGGATTTTTTGCTTTGTCATTGCTAGTTGACCATGTTGGGCAGGAACGTGACAAGATCCGGCCAAATGATGAGAAGAGAGATTGCGATGATCTGGGCGATCAGGAAGGGCATGATCGCCTTGAACATGCGCCCGATGCTTATCTCGCCTATTTGCGCGGCCACGAAGAGGCAGATGCCGACAGGAGGGGTCATCAGGCTCAGGGTGCCCGAAAGCAGGAAGACCATGGCGAATTGCATTTCGTCGATGCCCAGGCTGCGGGAGATCGGCAAGAAGATCGGCGCCAGCAGCAGTACCTGAACGCCCGGCTCAAGGAAGAAGCCTGCAACAATCAGAATGCCCAGCACAAAGAACAGAAAGATTGTCGGATCGCCCGAGAAGATCGCAGTCAAAGATCGAACCGAAGAAATGGCGCCGGTTACGGTGAGAATGTAGGACAGCACCGATGCCCCTGCGATCACCAGATAAAGGCTTGCTGTTGTCCGCATGGAGGCCCGCATGCAGGCGAGGATGTTGCGTCCCGACAGGGTCTTGAGAACAAACCGCCCCAGAACCATCGCATAGACACAGGCAATGCCGCCTGCCTCGGTTGCCGTAAAGACACCCGAAAGCGTACCGAAAACGATGAACAGCGGAATGGAGAAGACCAGCGCGGTTTCGAACACCAGCTGTTTATCCGATTTGTCGACCGCCTTGATCTCGCCCTTTGGCAACCCTTTGGTCAGAGCGGTGATCAGCACAATGGCGGCGCATGCGCCCCCGAGGATCAACCCCGGAACGATGCCAGCGACAAACAACTTGATGATGGAAACCTGAGCCACCGACGCATAGACGATCATGATCACCGAAGGGGGAATGATCGGTCCGATCATGGAACTGGCAACGGTAACAGCGGCAGAGAATTCCTTGGTATAGCCCTGCTTGGGCATGCCGTTGATAAATATCTTGCCAAGAGCTGCCGTATCGGCAATCGCTGTGCCCGAGATGCCGGCAAATAGCACAGAGGCCAGAATATTGGCATAGGCAGCACCACCGGACACAAAGCGGGTGATCTTTGCCGCGAAGGTAATCAGCGTTTCGGTAATGCCACCCCGGTTCATCACTTCACCGGCAAAAATATAGAACGGCGCGGCGAGGAGTGAGAAATTGTCCAGAGAGCTGAAAAAGCGCGTCGGGATGATGACCATCGGAAGATGCGCAAACCAGGCGGCAGAAGCACCCGTCAAACCCAGCGCCACGGCGATGGGAGAGCCGATCAATACCAGAAAGAAGAAGGTTGAAAAGATTGCTGCCGGGCTCATTTTGCAGGCTCCTTGTTGCCAAGCACAGGCTGCTCGATGTAACCGGCAATCGCTTGGATCGCGATCATCAGGTAGCCGATGACAACTGACGCGTAGGGGATCCACATAGGCAGGCGCATGGAGGGGGAAACCTGCCCCGTGTCCATAAGAAATGGAATGCCGAGCGCGACAACAATTGCAGCCAGTACCAATGTGGTCAGAAGGGAAAGAAGGGCCGCGATGCGCTTGATCATGTCGGACGGAATGATGACGATGAGGTCGATCATCATCTGTTCGCCATGACGAAAGGTGGCACCAGCCACCAGATACACAGCCCAGACAATGGCATAGCGCAGGGCTTCTTCACTCCAGCCAATGGGATCGGCGAGCACATAGCGCGCCCCCACAGCCATGAAGTTGACCAATACAATCCCGGCAAATATCGCCACCGCCAGATATTCCGTAGCGTTCGACAGCTTGGCTGTCCAACGCAGATAACTCTGTGTCAGAGAAGATGCCATAAGAAAATTCCATTCGGATAAGGCCTGCCGGCTCCCATAGAGGGATGTGAAAGGGAGGCTCGGAGCCGGCAGGCGCATTGGTTACAGCGAAAAAGACTTATTCGCCGTAGAGTTTGGCTTCAGTATCCGACACAGCGGCCAGGAAACCATCCACATAGACAGCACCGAGTTCTTCAGACAGGAACTCGCGTACCGGCTTCTGGGCCTTTTCACCGAATGCTTTTTTCTCGTCAGGCGAGTTCACATAAACCTCAACGCCCATATCGCTGATCTTCTGGGTGTCGGAGAGGTAGCCCTGCCCTTTACCAGCCAGCATGATGGTGGTGTAAAGATTCACGCCATCCAGAACCGCTGCGCGATTCTGCTCGCTCAAGCCATCAAGGAAAGCCGGATTGGCATAGGCAAACACGGCAGAGAAGATGTGCTCATCCAGAGACATATATTTGATAACTTCGGCCCAGCCGCCATTGATAACGGTGGATGGTGGGTTTTCGCCGCCGTCAACAACACCTTGGCGGATCGCCATGGCGCTTTCCGGGAACGGAATTGGCGTTGGCGCAGCGCCGAGGCTTTTCATCAGCGCGATCATGACGGGGCTTTCCATGGAACGCAGCTTGAGGCCTTCCACATCTGCAGGGGTCTTGATCGGGTGCTTGTTGTTCACAAAATTACGGAAGCCATCAGCCGCAAAGCCAACAATGCGAAGACCGGCTTCTTTTTCCACGTCAGCCACAAAGTCATCCATGACAGGTGCGTTATTCATGAATTCCACAGCATGGCGGGTCGAGCGGAACAGATATGGCATCGAGAAGACCTGCACACCCGGATAGAAAGAGGCAAGAGCCCCATCGGTTGTTGCGGTCATCTGGAAGATGCCGTTGCGAACGCTTTCCAGAATTTCACGGTCGCCACCGACACCACCATGAAGCAGCTGCACATCAATGTCGCCATTGGTGTGGAACTCGACATATTGCTCAAACGCCTTCATGGCGTGGGTTTCTGGGTTATCTGCTTCTGGCAGGGTTGTGGCAAAACGCAGGGTTTCGGCCTGTGCTGACATGGAAACCATGGCTGAAAGGGCTACTGCGGCGACACCGGCCAGCAATTTAACTGAACGTTTCATAAGTCCTCCTAATTCCTCCGAAGCAACGGCGCCTCCTTGCGCCTGATGCTGACTTGGTGTATTAACATGTATGTAACATGTTAGCAATCACAACTTTGACCTGTTACGAAAATTTGTGAATAGAATGGGCCCTCTTGGCGCATAGGTTGGATGTGAGCAACATGGTTGCACTGACGAACCGGGGCGCGTATTGAGGGAACAAGCCGGATACGGCAATCCGGCAGCCCAATGCATGAGACAGGACTTGAGAATGCTAAAGCGCGCGGCCTATGAACGTATCGTGGAACTACTCGATCAGGGTGCCCTGAAACCGGGTACGCTGGTGTCGCAACGCGAACTGATGGAAATGACCGGTTCGACGCTTGGCTCCATCCGGGAAGCCATTCCGCGCCTAGAAGCTGACGGCCTTCTTGAAACCATCCCCAAGCGCGGCCTGATGGTGCCCTCTCTTGATGTTTCCTTTGTGCGTGATGCTTATGAGCTGCGTCGTATTCTGGAATTGAGTGCGATCAGCTCTGCGGTCAAGCGCATTCCCAAGGAGACGATTGCAGAGTGGATCAAGCAGCATGAAACCTATCTGGCAAACATACAGGCTAAATCCGATCAGGATGACGCCGATGCTATGCAGAAGCTCGACTGGGATATCCATGCAGCCTTGATTGGCAGCATGCAAAATGCGCTGATCGCTAATGTCTACCGCGTCAATTCGGTCAAGATTCACATGGTCGTACAATCTCGCCTTCAAGTCACTCCATTCAACGCAGAGCGCATCACAGGTGAACATCTGGCCATTTTGCGCCCCATGCTTTCGTCCGACATTGCCGAAGCCGAAGAGGCTCTTGAGCGCCACATCAACAATTCCCTGCATCTTGCACTGGGGGAACAGCTATAGCCTTTGGTTTTGGGCATAGCCAGAGATGTGGTCTTGCTGGTATGAATAGTCCAGCAAAGACCATGAAGAACGAGATTCGATCGTGTCGGAAAACCGGTTCAAACACTCTGTCGCAGCCCACCTGAAGACGATACGCAGCCAGCGCAAACTCAGCCTTGATGATGTCGCCAAACTGACAGGTGTCTCCAAGGCGATGCTCGGACAGATCGAACGGGAAGAATCAAGCCCCACCATTGCCAAGCTCTGGCAAATCGCGACCGGGCTGGAAACCTCCTTCTCCGCCTTTCTCAGCCAATCGACCGATCCGGAAGAAAGTCCGAGCTTTCCAAACGATCCCGACATGAAAATGGTGTCGATCTTTCCCTATAGCGAAGCGGTGAATTTCGAGATCCATGAAATCACCCTGACCAATCATCATTGCCAGATGTCCGATCCTCATGCCCATGGCGTGGTGGAGAGCGTGATTGTTGTGAAGGGAACTCTGGAGATCTTTGCCGATGGTCACTGGCAGACGGTAAGAGAGGGCGGATCCTTCCGCTTCTACGCCGATCAGCCCCATGGATATCGCGCGGCGAGCCAAATGGTCGTCTTCCAGAATATTGTCAGCTACTGATAGCGCCCAATGCTGTGATGCTCGAAGATGCTGTAGGCAGCCTCGATTTGCGCTGCGGTCGGCGTAGTAAAGGCATGAAAGTCATCCTGCATGCGAAAGGCGCTGTATTTGGCCTTTCCAAGCTCATGATAGGGCAACAGCTCGATCAGGCTGCCCGGCAGATGCTCCTGCATGAAGCGCGCCGTTGCGGTGAGGTTCCTGCCGTCCAGATTCACTTCCGTGATCAGGGGAATACGAACCGTCATCGGAACGCCTGCAGCGCAGATCCTCTTGGCGTTTTCAAGAATGGTTTCGTTGCCCAAGCCGGTAAACTTCCGGTGAGTTTCACTATCCATATGCTTGATATCAAAGAAGATATGGTCAATGCCCGCCATCAGGTCGCTGCATTGGTCCCATTTGAAAAAGCCGCAGCTTTCCACCCAGACCGAAACACCGAGCTTTTCGCAACCGGCCATCAGACAGCGCAGAAACTGGTGCTGCACAAAAGGCTCTCCGCCAGAAAATGTCACGCCACCACCGGAATGGCGGAAGAAAATCTCGTCGCGGCGGATCTGGTCCAGAACAGCATCGGCATCCATCGCTTCACAGGCGAGCTGAAGTGCCTTTTCCGGGCACGCGTCCACGCAGTCTCCGCAGAAAGTGCAGCGGGCAAGGTCGAAACCTTCCGACGCCGGGTCGAGCCCTTCCGGACAGACTGTCCGGCATGTGTGGCAGCCTTGGCATTTATGGGCGTGATAGGCGAGTTTTTTATGCTGTGTCCAGCTCTCCGGATTGGCGCACCACTGGCACCTGAGGCCGCATCCGGCCAAAAAGACGGTCGTACGAACACCTTCTCCATCATGGATGGAGTAATCCTGCATTTGCAGGATCACACCGCTCTTGCCTAATTCACCGCGATCAATAGCTGCCATGCGCCGACCGTGCGATGATCGCCTCCTGCATTTCAGGCGAAAGATTGACGAACTGAGTGCTGTATCCAGCCACCCGCACCAGAAGATCCTTATAATCTTCAGGGTTTTTCTGGGCCTTGCGCAGGGTTTCGGTGGACAGCGTGTTGAACTGCACATGAAAAGCCCCGAGCGAGAAATAGGCGCGGATGATGCCGCCCAGATCGCGCTTGCCCTTTGGCGTGCTGACCAGATCTTCACTGAGACGCAAGTTGAGCAATGTGCCGCCGGTATGCACATCATGGTTCATCTTGGCGCTGGAGCGCATGGCCGCGAGCGGACTTTTCACATCGCTGCCGGCAAAGGGAGAAACCCCTTCCGTAATCGGCTTGGTCGCCTTGCGTCCGCAAGGGGTGGCCCCGACAATCCGCCCCGTGGGGATATAGTTGGAGATACCCATGAAAGCGGAGTTGAAGGGCGAACCAAAATTGTCTTTATAGGCCCGGGTTTTGCGATAATAATAGTTAGCCAGATCGCGCGCGATGGCATCGACATAGTCATCATCATTGCCATATTTGACCACAGCAAGCGCCTTGGTACGCAGGGCGTCATAGCCCTCCCAGTCGGCGCTCATCGCGGCATCCAGTTCGGCGAGCGTGGTCACCTTGTCTTCGAACACAAGCTTCTTGATGACAGCCAGCGAGTTGGCGACAACCGCAAGGCCGATACCGGTCAGAACCGGACCAACATTGTATTTCGCGCCCCCGCGAGAAAGATCCTTGCCCTCTTCCAGACAATGACCGATGCAGGTGGACAGGAATGGACGCGGCACCATTTCCGCGTGGAGTTTCTGGGCGATGACGGTGGAGACCACCGAATGATGAATGAGATTGCCCACCTGCTCGAAGGTGGCATCCTCGATTTCCTGATAGCTGGCATAGTCTGCCAGAGGCTTGGCTTTAAGCCCCATTTTCTCGCCCGTCAGGCGGCTCTTGCCCTCATTAAGGGCATATTCCATCGCTGCGGCGAAGTTGACATTGACCGCGCTGGTCCATTGCCCTGTCTGGCGGAAGTGAGGCACAACACAGCCGCAATTGTTCCAGTCGCGAGCATCTTCGGGTTCATAACCGGCCTGCAACAGCATCTGTGTTCCGGCCTGATCGTTATGGATTGCCGGAAAGCCAGTCCCTTTACTAACCAGATCGGACACGGCATAGAGAAATTCTGGCGGGCAATCCGATTGCACACGCACGCTGAGACCCGGCTGGTGAGTGCGCACTTCATCGGTTGCCTCAAGGCAGAGATAGGTCAGCTCGTTGGTCGCATCGCTGCCATCGCGCTTCTTGCCGCCAACGGTCAGATTCTGAAACTGGTTATAGCCAGCGAAATAGCCTGTGGTGTTTTCCGAGATGGTCCAGACCCATTCGGAATATTTTAGCCACAGAGCGTGGATCAGTTCCTTGGCGCCGGCCTTGTCCAGAAGCCCCTTGTCCATGTCTGCCGCATAGTAGGGATACATGAACTGGTCATAGCGGCCCGGATTGAGCGCCAGCGGATTCTCGGTGATGATGCCGCCCAGCTGAACAAACCAGATGAATTGTGTGGCTTCATGGAAGCTTTGCGGCGGATATTCCGGCACGCGACGACACACGCGGGCAATCTCCAACAGCTCGGCCTTACGGTCAGCGTCAGCTTCCTCTTCCGCCATGTTTTCTGCCAAATCGGCATAGCGATTGGCCAGCAGGATAATAGCCTTGGCGCTAAGGATGGTCGCCTGATAATAGTGGATCCGATCGATATCTTCGGCGTTGAGATAATCAAGCGTAGCGAGCTTTTCTTCTGCATCCTTGAGAATGCCGCCATAGCCCTTGACGAACAGGTGACCTTCATAGTCCGGCGTGATTTCACCCACGGCCTGTCGCCATTTGGAATCATTGTCGATGATGCCCGTATCCACAGCGATTCTGGCAGTTTCTTCAGGCAACGCTGCCAGAAAATGCTCCTCCAGCGACTTGCCATGCCAATAGGGGAAAATCTCTGCGCGCACGACATCACACTGGTCCGGCGTAATCTGATAGGGGTCTTGCGGACGTGTGGGGAAGGTGTCCATTTCCTTGTCGACCCACTTCCAGGAATATTCCGGCGTCAGGATCCCCGTCCGGCGGAACTTGCCAGCCGTTCCGACAATCAGTTCGTCTTCGAAGATGCGAACCTGGAATTGCGCGCAGAAATCATAAAAAGCCTGAGCGCGACGCAGAATGGTCGGCTTGCCTTCGGTCTTCTTGTGCGACTCCGTATAGATCTTGGCGCGCTCATAACAGATAGAGGGTTTGGTATTGACATAATTCTGCCGCAGCCGTTCGATGCGGTCAGAAACAGGCGTCATCGTTTTAAGCATCAGCTTGCTCCGCTTGCGTCATCATGCGCGCGAAACGACGCTACGCGCTATTCCGCGTTGTTGCGTCATAGCGCCCCAGATTGTGCGTTATTACGCACAATCTTTTTATGAAACAGATTTACACAAGTCAACTTGCCGCATTCTACTTAAGTGTTTGTACTCATTTAATCTTTCTCTTCGGCGCGCATTTTCACGACACACAACCTGTCCGCAATCAGGTAGAGATGCTTCCACCTAGGTATGAGATTGAAGCAAAATTCAAATCCTATTTTTGTTATAAAAAATATAAAATTCTTACCCTGATGCTCATAAAGACGACAAATACTAAATTTTTCGCTCTATAAAATTTTCTCTTATCATATATACAGAATAAATAGATGACTATACGCATATTTTTCGGATAATTTACAAATTATCTCACATGTAAATTCTTTTAAGCTCACTTCTTTCCAGATTTACTGAACCTTCACACTTCCATGAAATAGAATTACCAATAATAAAAATAAAAATACTGTATAAGATTATGTTTTATTGACAAACGAAGTTTTTAAATATTTACACCTCATGTTAAAAGCTGTTTTGTGTAAAACTATATAGCCCTTCAGTCATTCGCAATCGACACGCCCAAATGCAGCGTATTTCATTGGTTTTCGTGGCTGAAAAATACGAAATTCAAGAAGTTCATCTTGAATTTAATTTAGGCATTCAATTTGAAATTTTGATGAAAATTTTGATCACGGTTTCATTTTCAGCACGAGTATGCTAAAGGCCTACTCCATGACTATTAAAATGAAAGTTAGGAACGTTTCCAAGCTCTTTAATGATGAGAGTGGTGAAGGCTGGAAGCGCGTTCAGCAAGGACAAAGCAAAGAGCAGATTTTTCGCGAGACCGGCGTCACCGTCGGGATCAACAATGTCAGCTTTGACGTGAACGAAGGCGAGATCTTCGTTATCATGGGTCTCTCCGGATCCGGCAAGTCCACACTGGTGCGCACTTTGAACGGCCTTATCCCTTCGTCAGCGGGGGAGATCTGGGTCGACGACGTCGACGTGGCCTCCTGCTCAAAGGAAGAGCTTCGAAAGGTTCGGCGTGAGAAATGCTGCATGGTATTCCAGCATTTCGCGCTTTTCCCGCACAAGACTGTCTTGGATAATGTGGCCTTCGGTTTGAAGGTCAACGGTGTTCCCAAAGAGGAACGCTACAAGAGAGCGCTTGAATCCCTTGATAAAGTGGGGCTGGATGCGCATGCAGACAGCTATCCCGGCGAGCTTTCGGGCGGCATGCAGCAGCGTGTCGGTCTGGCACGCGGTCTGGCCAACGATCCGGAAATCCTTTTGATGGACGAACCGTTCGGCGCGCTTGACCCGTTGATCCGCCGCGAGATGCAGGATGAACTGGTCGTTCTCCAGCGTGAGCTGAAGAAAACCATCATCTTCATTACCCACGATCTCAACGAAGCCCTGCTTCTGGGTGATCGCATTGCGATCATGAAAGATGGCGCCTTCGTTCAGGTGGGGACGGCGCAGGACATTGTTTCCGATCCGGCAGACGCCTATGTGAAAGCGTTTGTCGCCGATATCGACCGCAGCCGCGTTTACACCGCTTCCGACATTGCCGAGGATGCCTCTCGCGTTCCACTCACCGCGCGGGTTTCCGATGCCATTGCAGCAATGGACCGGACCGAAACCGAGATCATTCATGTGGTCAAGGATGGCGTTCCGGCCGGGCTTCTGACCCGTAGCGACGTGGAATCAGCAAAAACATCGGCACGCGTCATGGACATCATGCATGCCCACCCGCCGACCGTGCCACAAGACGCTTATCTCAATGAAATCTATTCAGAAGCGCAAACCGGTATGCCTTTGGCCGTAACCGATGATGACGGCAAGCTGGTTGGTGTTGTTTCCGCCGAGAATATCTTCGAGCATCTGGCTTCAGATGAAGAAGAGACCGGCCCGGACAGCATCACAAGCGCAGCAATATAATTAGGAGACTGACTTGATCAGCCCTTCAGACTTTTTAACCATTCCGTTTGATGACGTGGTCAACAGCTTCGTTCGCGGGTTTCTGGTTCCTAACTTTCGCCCGTTTTTCAGGGCGATGCAGGTGCCGGTGAACGAGGTTCTTCAGGCACTTGATGGCTTCTTTGCCTGGATGCCGATGCTCATTATCACACTCGTTTTTGCTTTGGTCGCCTGGCGCGTTGTCAACCGCACCATGGCCATCGCGACCATTATCGGTTTCTTCTTCATTGATATGATCGGCCTTTGGCCGGAAACCATGACAACCCTGTCGATGATTATTACATCGGTGCTCTTCTGCGCCGTGATCGGTATTCCCGTCGGCATCCTCGCCGCAAGCAGCGATACGGCCTGGAAAATCGTCCGCCCCATTCTGGATATAATGCAGACGGTTCCAAGCTTTGTTTATCTTGTGCCGATTGTCATGTTGTTCGGTGTCGGTATGGCTCCGGGTATCATTGCAACCATTATCTTTGCCTTGCCGCCGATCATTCGCATGACCAACCTTGGCATTCGCAACGTGCGCAAGGATCTGATCGAGGCGTCGGAGTCATTCGGGGCGACCTATTTCCAGATTCTGTGGGAAGTCCAGATTCCTCTGGCTCTGCGAACCATCATGGCTGGTCTAAACCAGACCCTGATGCTGGCCTTGTCCATGGTCGTTATTGCCGCTCTCATTGGTGCTGGTGGTCTTGGGCTGGTGGTAAACACCGGTCTTGGTCGCCTTGACGTTGGCGGAGCAACTGCCGGCGGTGTCGGTATCGTCATTCTGGCGATCATTCTTGACCGCATCACGCAGGGCTTCGCTGAACCAAGCACAAGCAACACGTCTCTGCTGGGCTTCATTGCATCCATTTTCAAGGGGCAGTCCGCAACGGCTTCCGACAAACAAAAAGCTTGATGAAACAACTGCGAAAGCCGGATGGACTCTGTCTGTCTGGCTTTTGCTATTTTTAACCACTAAATTACTAGAGGAGAGTTTATTATGGCAAATGCTATCCGTAAATTTGCTGCCGCCGCCGCTCTGTCCGGCGCTGTATTCGCTTATGCTGCACCTTCCATCGCAGCTGACATGCCAGGTGAAGGCGTTACCATCAAAATGGGTCAGGCCACTTGGGATACCGGTTGGTTCCACTCCGAAATCTACAGCCAGCTGTTCCAGAAGCTTGGTTACTCTGTTGATGGTCCGACCACGCTTGACGTACCGGCTTTCTATCAGTCCGTCGCTTTTGGCGATCTGGATCTTTGGGTCAACGGCTGGTTCCCGCTGCATGACACCTACAAGCCTGCTTTTGAAGATACCGCTTCCATCGTTGGCGCTGTCGCCGAGAAGGGCGCCCTTCAGGGTTATCTCGTCGACAAGGCTGCCGTTGATGAATTCGGCATCAAGTCTCTGGACGATTTCAAACGCCCAGAAGTCAAGGAAGCGTTTGATCGCAATGCCGATGGCAAAGCCGATCTGGTTGCCTGCCCTCCGGGCTGGGGCTGCGAAGTCAAGATCTCCGAACATATGGAAGCCTACGATCTGGGCGACGATATCAACACGATCAAGGCTGGCTATTCTGCCTCCATGGCTGACGCCGTTGCTTCCTATGAAGCTGGCGAACATATCCTGTTCTACACCTGGACCCCGAACTGGACTGTGAACCAGCTGAAGCCGGGTGAAGATGTCATGTGGATCACCGTACCGGAACGCGATGGTGTTGACACCGCTCCGGCCGTGAAAGGTCTTGAGACCTGCGTATCCGATCCTTGCTCCATGGGCTTTGCTGCAGCTGATATCCTGCCGGTTGCCAACGATGCCTTCATCGAAAAGAACCCTGCAATCAAGACTCTTCTTGATGAAGTCCGCATTCCGGTTCAGGACATCTACGCACAGAACGCTGCCATGAACGAAGGCGACGATGACGTGAAAGCACAGGCTGCTGCATGGATTGAAAAGCATCAGGACGAAGTCAACAAATGGCTCGACGATGCACGCGCAGCTGCAAAATAAGTGACCTGACAGATTTGGCGCCTCGCGCCCGATCTTGAATGTTCATAAGACAAGCCGTCACGATTGGAAAGTCGTGGCGGCTTTTTGTGTCTATTCGTGTGCCTGTTGTTGGCAGCAGGAAAGACTTCGGCCCCAAAAAACCGGATCAGGGCGTACGCGCCACCCCTTCCTTTACCCGCCGCAGTGGGATCGAGCTCTCGATATTGGCAACGCCGGGCACCTTGGTCAGACGCCCGACAAGGAAGGTCTCGAATTCCTTGAGGTTGCGAGTGACCACGCGCATCATATAGTCGCGATTGCCGGTCATCAGCCAACAATCGACCACTTCGTCGAAGGTATTGACCGCCGCCTCGAATTGGGCCAGAGCGTCATCCACCTGCCTATCCAGCTGCACGGAGACGAAAACCGTCACATCAAAGCCAAGAGCAGCCTCATCGATCAGGGCGCTGTATCCTGTGATAATGCCGCTTTCTTCGAGCCGCTTGAGGCGCCTTGCCGTCGGCGTTGCGCTCAATTTGATGGTATCCGCCAGCGCCTGCAGAGGCATGCGGCCGTCCTGCCCCAAGGCACGCAGGATCTGGATATCGAAGGCATCAAGTGAAGTGGATTTCTTCATTTTCTTTTCTATTCGTAGTTATATCCTCCAAATTTATAACTGTGCCAGACTGAAAAAGCGAGGATCATCTTGATTGGATCCATTAAGATGCATGCCAGATCTATCCCTTGACGCGAGGCAAGACATGCAGAGCACCCATTTAAAGACAATCGAGCAGCGCCTTTTGTGGCTGTCTCACTGGATGATTCACAATGCCAACCATATCCGCCCCAAGGCGGATGGCATCAAGGTGGGTGGGCATCAAGCCAGCTCGGCGTCCATGGTCTCGATCATGACCGCGCTCTATTTCTCCGCTCTGCGTCCGGAAGACCGCATCGCCGTCAAGCCCCATGCCTCGCCCATTTTCCATGCGATGCAATATCTGATGGGCAACCAGACACGGGAAAAGATGGAGAATTTCCGCGGCTTTGGCGGGGTGCAATCCTACCCGTCCCGCACCAAGGATATTGATGATGTGGATTTCTCCACCGGCTCGGTCGGGCTAGGCGTTGCCATCACCTCCTTTGCCTCGCTTATTCAGGATTATATCAAGGCCAAAAGCTGGGGACAGGAACAAGCCCTCGGTCGCATGGTGGCTCTGGTTGGTGACGCCGAGCTGGATGAGGGCAATATCTATGAATGCCTGCAGGAAGGTTGGAAGAACGACCTGCGGAACTGCTGGTGGATTATCGACTATAACCGTCAGTCTCTGGACGGGATCGTGCGCGAGGGGCTCTTCGAGCGGGTCGAGAAAATCTTCGATGCCTTCGGCTGGGATGTCGTTCGGGTCAAATATGGCAAATTGCAGCGGGAGGCCTTTGAGGAGGCCGGAGGCGACAAGCTCAAAGCATGGATTGATGCCTGCCCCAATCAGGACTATTCGGCCCTCACCTTCATGGGTGGCGCGGTATGGCGCAAGCGCCTGATGGATGATCTCGGCGATCAGGGCGATGTCACGGCGCTCATCGAGCGACGCAGTGACGATGAACTGGCAGCGCTCATGGAAAATCTCGGCGGCAACTGCGTGACCACCATGGCCGACGTTTTTGCCTCCATCGACCATGATCGCCCGACCTGCTTCCTTGCCTATACAGTCAAGGGGTGGGGCACGCCAATTGCCGGACACAAGGACAACCACGGCGGCCTGATGAACCCGACACAGATGGATGCATGGCAGGCGCATATGGGCGTTGCCAAGGGAGAGGAATGGGAGCCTTTCGCCACCGTGGAAGACACCAACGCTCTCAAGGCGTTTCTGAAGGAGGTGCCCTTTTTTGCCAAGGGCACGCGCCGCTATCATGACCACAAACTGTCCGTTCCGGCCATCGAGATGGACAGCGCCCGCACCCTTTCCACGCAGGCAGCATTTGGCAAAATCCTCGATACGCTTTCCAAGGGCGACAGCGAATTGGCAGCACGGATCGTGACCACCTCTCCGGATGTGACAGGCACGACCAATCTCGGCCCATGGGTCAACCGGCGCAAGCTGTTTGCCCGCACGGCTCAAAAGGATGCTTTCATCGAGCACCGCATCCCCTCAACGGCCAAATGGGTTTTCGATCCGGAAGGGCAACATATCGAGCTTGGCATTGCAGAAATGAACCTGTTTCTGCTGCTCGGCGCGGCGGGGCTGTCCCACTCGCTGTTTGGCAAGCGGCTGATCCCCATCGGCACGGTTTATGACCCCTTTGTCTGCCGTGGCCTCGATGCCCTCAACTATGCCTGCTATCAGGATTCCCGCTTCATGATTGTTGGCACGCCCTCCGGCGTCACCCTGGCTCCTGAAGGGGGCGCGCACCAGTCTGTCGGCACGCCGCTCATCGGCATGAGCCAAGATGGTCTGGCCGCTTTCGAGCCAGCCTTTGCTGATGAATTGGCTGTTATCATGGAATGGGCCTTCGACTATATGCAGCGCGATGGCGAAGGCGATCCGGACGAGCGCACATGGCTGCGCGATGAAACCGGCGGTTCAGTCTATCTGCGCCTGACGACGAACCCGATTGAGCAACCGGGCAAGCGGGCGGATGACGCCTTTGTGCAAGGCGCTATCGATGGTGGCTATTGGCTGCGCAAACCGGGACCCAATTGCGAGATTGTCATCGCCTATCAAGGGGCTGTGGCCTCCGAAGCAATCAAGGCTGCGGGTGCGATTGCAGAAGCCCGTCGCGATATCGGCGTGTTGGCGGTCACCTCGGCAGACCGCCTGAATGCGGGCTGGACAGCGGCCCAGCGGGCGCGTTCAAGGGGCAACGAAAAGGCTATTTCCCATGTGGAGCATCTGTTGGATGATCTGCCCGAGCATTGCAAGATCGTGACCGTCATAGACGGCCATCCGGCCACATTGGCCTGGCTTGGCGGGGTCGCAGGGCATCGCACCATCTCGCTTGGCATCGAGCATTTCGGCCAGACCGGCACGATCGGCGATCTCTATCGCCATCATGGCATCGATGCCGCCTCCATCATCGAGAAGGTCGAAGGCTTGTCCGCCGGTCGCCGCGTCAGATAAGGAATATCCGGCACCCTCATTTGAGGCCTCATCTGGAGAGGGCTTCTTTGGGGCGCTCCCATTTCAGGCGTATAAAATCGAGAACGCAAAAAGGGCCGTCGACGCGGCCCTTTTCTTTTTCTCGTTCATTCGCAACGGAATTTACAGGAATAGATCCACCGTCTCGAATTTGGTTACGTCCACCAACCCGACATCGGAGATGCGGATTTCAGGGATCACCACCAGCCCCAGCAGAGAATGCTGCATGTTGGCGTTGTTGAGCGTGCAACCACAGGCGGCCATGGCCTCGACCATCTTTGTCGCCTTTTCAGCCACGATCTCGGCGCGCTCTTCAGACATCAGTCCGGCGATGGCCAATTCGACGGTCGCCAGTTCCTTGCCTTCCGAGAAGACGGTTATGCCGCCCCCGACCTTGCCCAGATGATTGGCTGCTGCTGCCATATCTTCCTTGGAGGTGCCGACCACGATCATGTGATGACTGTCATGGGCAACGGTGGAGGCCACCGCGCAAGGCTTGTTGTAGCCAAAGCCGGATACGAAGCCATTGACCACGCCGCCGGTGCCGCGATGGCGCTCGACAAGCGCAATCTGACAAACATCGCCCTCGCCATCCATCTGCACCAGACCACGCTCGACCGGCAAGGTGCGTTCCAGCGCCTTGGTCGGGGCCTGATTTTCGATGACGCCGATGACACGGGCACGCACCTGATTGGCACCGCTCGGAGCAAAGATGTCAAAATCATCGGCAGCCAGTTTCTTGCCCATATTGACGGTGTTGCGGCAGAAATCGGGATAGCTGGCTTCGGGAATGTCCACGAGCAGTTTCTGGTCTTCCGCCAAGACCTCTCCCTGCGCCATGACCAGCTCGATCGGCAGGCTCGGCAGATCCGAGGTCAGGATAATGTCGGCGCGGCGCCCCGGCGTGATGGAACCGATGTCTCGGTCCATACCGAAATGCTGGGCGGTGTTGAGCGTGGCCATCTGAATGGCGGTGATGGGTTTGAGCCCTTGTGCGATGGCGTGCCGTACGACGCGGTTCATGTGGCCATCATTGACGATGGTACCCGAATGGCTGTCATCGGTGCAAAGGATGAAGCTGCGCGGATCAAGGCCATCTTCGGTGATGGCTTTTACCTGTTCGGCCACGTCATACCATGCCGAGCCAAGACGCATCATCGGGCGCATGCCCTGACGGGCGCGGGCAATGGCATCTTCCTTGCGGGTGCCTTCATGGTCATCAGCCGGGCCACCTGCCACATAGCCATGGAACATCAGGTCAAGCTCTGGCGTCGGGAAATGGCCGCCCACGGTCTTGCCGGCGTCCTGCGTGGCCGCGATTTCGCCTAGCATTTTGGTGTCGCCCATGGCCACACCGGGGAAGTTCATCATTTCGCCCAGACCGCAGATCTGCGGCCATGAGAGAGCTTCCTTGACGTCATCGACGGTGATTTCCGCTCCGGCATTTTCCAAGCCCGGAGCTGATGGCACGCAGGATGGCACCTGCACCTGAATGTTGATCGGCATGTTGGCGGCATCGTCATGCATCACCTTGACGCCCTTCAGGCCCAACACGTTGGCAATCTCGTGCGGATCGATGAACATGGATGTGGTGCCGTGGGGAATGACGGCGCGCGCAAATTCGCTGACAGTGATCATGCCGCTTTCCACATGCATATGCGCATCGCACAGGCCAGGCACCATATAGCGCCCGTTGGCCTCTATGACCTTGGTGTCGTCGCCAATGGCATGGCTGGCATCTGCGCCAACATAGGCAATGCGGCCGCCAGAAATAGCCACATCCATATCGGGAATGATTTCACCGGTATGGACATTGACCCATTTGCCCTTGCGAATAACGCTGTCGGCCATGCGCCGACCCATGGCCACATCAACCAATTGTGGGGCTAGTTCACTCCAGGATGGGATAGGCATAAAGACCTCCGAATTTAGTGTCGCAGATAAGGAACGCCCAGTTTAGCTGGCTGGCCGGACCGACTGCGGATCAAAATCAACAGGCCGATGGACGCCACATAGGGCAACATGAGAAAGAATTGATAGGGCACATCGACCCCGACACCTTGGGCATGAACCGCAAGGCTGTCAAGAATGGCGAAAATCAGCACCGCCGCCATGGTGCGCAGAGGCTTCCAGTTGCCCGCAATAACGGCAACGATGGCGAGCCAACCACGCCCGCCAGAAATGTCCGGGCGGAACTGATCGGCGAAGGCGAGCATCAGGAAGGCCCCGCCAAGGCCGGTGAGCGCCGAACCAAACAACAGAGCAGCATATTGACGGGTGGCGACCGAAAGCCCCTTGGCCTCCAGAAATTGTGGATTTTCACCTGCAGCGCGCGTTTCCAGCCCGAAGGTGGTCCGGCGCAGGAAGACTGCGATTACTGGCACACTGAGAAGCGCGATATAGGTCAGCAGATGCTGATTAAAGAGGATCTGGCCGAGTATGGGGATGTCTGCAAGGCCCGGAATGGGCACCGTATCGATGGTGGAATAGCTGGGTGGTTTGCCGCCGCCAACATAGCTGCGGAACCAGAAGAGCGTCAGGCCGCTGGCCAAAAGATTAAAGCCAAGGCCGGTCACGAAATGATCAACCCGCAAGGTCACTGTCATGAAGCCGATAATGAGCCCTGCAACCATGCCCGCCCCGATGGCCGCGATAGAAGCAAGGATAGGCGAGCCGGTGCCAGCCATCACCAAATAGGCGACGAGACAGCCGACCAGCATGGTGCCTTCCACGCCCATATTCCAGATGCCTGCGCGCTCGGTGACCAGTTCGCCCAAAGCTGCGAACAGGATGACCGTCGCTCCGCCCATGGCGGCAACCATGATGGACATGAGAATTTCAGGAGACAGCAACTCAGACATAGGAGGCCCTCCGGATGCGAACACGATAGCGGACAATCACCGAGGCACTGAGAAAGAAAAGCAGCAAAATGCCCTGCATGGCAGGCACAAGCGCGGGCGGGATGTCGGAGAGGACGCTCATATAGAGGGAACCATTTTCCAGCGCCCCGAATAGCAGCGCCGCGATAAGGGCGCCAAACGGGTTCAGCCCGCCGATCATGCCCACGATAATGCCGGTAAAGCCAAGGCCCGTCAGCACATCCCCCTTGAGGCGATAGTTGACGCCGAAAATCTCGGATACGCCAGCAAGCGCCGACAGGGCTCCGCTCACCGCCATGACAATCAGGATGGTGCGAGCAACATTGACGCCCTTGAAACGCAGCGCCGTCGGGTTGGCCCCGAGCGCGCGAATCTCAAAGCCAAAGGGCGTGAATTTGAGGATACCCCAACACAGGACGGTGGCCAGAATGGCCAGCAGGAAACCGATATGCAGTTTGACGTCTGAGACGATCAGCGGCAGGCGGAAATTATCTGCCAGCAAGGCTGTCTGGTGATAAGAGGTTGAACCCTCCGCCGTCCATGGGCCTCCAGCCAGCAGATAGGAGAGGAAATAGACAATCACATAGTTGAGCATCACGGTGGAGATGATCTCGTTGACGGCAAAGCGACTTTTGAGCCAGCCGCAAAGCATGCCCAGCAGAGCGCCGCCAACCATGGCTGCCAGAATGATCACCGGCACGGCAACTGCCATCGGCGCACCACCCAGATAGAGTGAGGCAAAATAGCCGCTCATGGCCCCGGCAAACATCTGCCCCTCCTGCCCGATGCTCCAGATTTCAGCACGATAGGCGATGACGGTGGCAAGGCCGGTGAAGATCAGCGGGGTTGCCGCCACAAGGCTTTGCAGCATGGCTTCCTCAGAGCCAAAGGCCCCTTCAAACAGGGCTGAAAAGCCTTCCATGACACTGGCACCGCTCAGCCAAATCAACAGGGATGTGCAGGCAAAGCCCATCACGAGCGCAAGCAGATAGGCAACAATCCGCGCCCTGTAGCCGACCGTTTGGCGTCGGGTAATCTCGATCATGCTGCGGTCTCCAGTGCGTGTCCGGCCATCAGCAGACCGATTTCTTCCAGATTGGTCTTGCGCGCGTCGACAATGCCCATCAGGCGGCCCTGAAACAGCACGCCGATGCGGTCGCACAGGGCAATGAGGTCCTCAAGCTCGGAAGAAGCAATCACCACGGCCACGCCTTCGGCTTTCTTGTTGAACAGGCATTGATGGATATAGTCGATAACGCCCACATCAAGCCCTCGGGTGGGCTGGTTGGCCAGAAGCACCTTGCTGGCAAGCTGCATCTCACGGGCCAGAATCACCCTCTGTGCGTTGCCGCCGGAAAGATTGCCCACGAGCGTCTCACCCGATGGTGCCGCGATGCTGAATTCAGCGATCAACCTTTTGGCATTCTGGGCCATCTTGCGAAAATCGAGCAGGCCACCTTTGGCGAAAGTGCCGCGATGCTCACCCAGAATGAGATTCTCCTCAATCGAGAAATCACGCACAAGGCCCTCGGCGAAACGGTCCTCTGGGATATGGCCCAATCCCATAGACTTGATGGCATGAACGCCCTTGCTGGAGATCACGGTATCATCCAGTGAGATGATTCCAGACTTTGGCTTGCGCACTCCGGCGATGACCTCCATCAGGGGGCGCTGGCCATTGCCAGCCACTCCGGCGATGCCGAAGATCTCACCCTCATGCACACAAAATGAGATGTCGTCCAGATCGGGGCGCTCTCCGAGCCCTTCAACGGTTACGGATTCGAGGGCCAGGCGCGCTGTCCCCATCGGCGTCGACTGGCGGGTCTGGCGCTTTAGATCGCGCCCGACCATCATGCGTGTCAGTTCTTCTGGCGAGGTCTCCGCGGTTTTCTTGATGCCAACCACGGCGCCCTGCCGCAACACGGCAACCCTGTCAGCCTGCATCACCTCTTCAAGGAAATGGGTGATGAGGATGATCGCAACGCCGTCGGCCTTGAGTTTGTCGATGATGCGGAACAGCTTTTTGGAGCCTTCCACATCCAGCGTCGCGGTGGGCTCATCCAGAATGAGCAGCTTGGCATCGAAATATAGGGCCTTGAGAAGCTCCGCCCATTGCTGCTCTCCAACCGAGAGATCTTCCACCCGCGCATTGGGGTCGATGTCAATGCCGTAGCTTTCGCAGATTTGCCGCAGTTTGGCTTCGGCGCCAGCAAAATCAACGAAGAGGCCAGTTTCCGAGCCCACAACGATATTCTCCAGCACCGTGAAATCGGGCACAAGAACGAAATGCTGATGCACAAGCCCGATGCCATGCCGGATGGCATCAGCAGCCGAGGAAAGGCGCAAAGGAGTTCCCTCCAACGCGATCTCGCCGCTATCGGGGCGATAGAGGCCGGTCAGGCAGGCCGAGAGTGTGGATTTCCCCGCTCCGTTTTCGCCAAAGAGACAGAGCAGTTCTCCGGCATCGACCGAGAAGGTCACATCATGGTTGGCCCTGACGGAACCAAAGCTCTTGCACAGAGCAGTAACCTCAAGCGTTGGACTTGTCATAAACGCATTTCACCAGTTGGGCGCCCCTGCCAGAAGCAGAGGCACGGTCTTGTCAGTCAGACGTTGGCAGAGACAGGTCTACCGGAATGTCCAGCGCACCGGTTTCGATCTGCTTGGAGAGATCTGCAATCTCTTCCTTGAGCTGATCTGGCAGCTTGGTCTCGTAGTCGTGGTAGCCAGACAGGGACGAGCCCCCTTCAGCCATGGAGAACCAATGTTCCTTGGTGTTGCCTTCGTAAGGCGCGCCATTGGCTGCGTGGTCGTACCATTCGTCGATGATCCAGTTGAGATCTGGCGTCCAGGAGATGAGAGCGCTGGCAACGACAGATTTGGGTGCGGAAGCCCCATGGTCAACATAGTTGCCAAAGCACAGGATCTTTTCTTTCTCGCAGGTTTCAAAGCTTTCAACCAGCTGGAACGTCAAATCAGCGCCAGCGGCGATCTGTGCCTTGGTGAATTGTTCGGCCTTGGCCGGATCATACCAGCTTTCGATGAAGGCGACCTTGCGTTTCACGTCCGAATTAACGGAGCGGGCACCGGCAAAGAAGCTGTTGATCTGGTCGTTCACATCCTCGGAAGGAAACTGACCGACAACACCGACAACATCGCTTTCGGTCAGGCGGCCAGCCAGAACACCCAGCAGGTAGGATGGCTCATGGGCGCGTTTGTAAACCCAATAGGCATTGCCCCCAAGGCCCTCGTTGCCGGAACCGACAACCACGAACAGCACGTCAGGATATTTCTCCTGCAGCGCCTTCACCTGATCGGAGTAGCTGCTATGTGCCCAGATGATCTGGTACTTGCCAGAGCGGGCCATCAGCTCCATGGCATCACCGGCTTCTTCGCCCCAGACGCCGTTTACATTCTTGTAGGAGATATCAAGGCCATGCGGTGCAGCCTCAGCGACACTCTCGACATCGCGCATCAGGGTTGCGTCCCATGCCGCTTCCGGGCCGGTGGCCAGAATGAGGCCGATACCCAGTTTCGTCGGCTCTGCGGCGAAGACTTGCGTGGCAAGCAACATCATCGCGGCAGCGCTGCCCAGCTTCTTAAAGATGTTCATACTGTTCTCCAGGTTGGCTAAGGTCTTATCGTTGGTTGGCGGCTTTTGCACGCCCTTTCCTTCAGAATTTGACAGTTTCGCGCCTGCCCCATGGTCATGCGGCAGGCTCACTTGCGGGGCCGATCAATCGGCAATGCTTTCCAGAACCGGGTCGAAAATATTCAGCCCAACGCAATCGACGGCGCCAAGATCGGTGATGGCATAATCGGGAATGGCGGTGATGGAGAGCACGAACATGTTCATGAAGGGCCATGCCAGAGCGCATCCGGCCTCGCGGGCGGCCTCATCAAGGGCTTCTTCCTTGGCAGCCATTTCTTCAGGAGCGATATCCGACACGATGCCACCAATCGGCAGCTCGAGACCGACCACCGGCTCACCATCACGCATGAAGACCTGACCACCGCCCTTGGCGATGACCCAGTTGATGGCCGCAGCCATATCCTCGGCGTTGGTACCGATGCAGACAATGTTGTTGTCGTCCGGCGCCGTGGAGGTTGCCATGGCGCCATATTTGAGACCGAAGCCGGAGACGAAGGCAACCGGCTTGTTCTCGGTCTTGCCATAACGTTCGACAACGCAGACATAGAGCACATCCTGCTCGGTGTCCGGCTTGATCTCGCCATCAACCACGTCCAGCACCACATCGCGGCGATTGCGCACGAAGGGCACATCCAGCGACATGTTCATGGACAGGACCTTGACCTTTTGGGCCTCGGACCGCTTCTTGAGATCCTCTGCCTTGACGGGAGCAACATGCATGGTGTCGGTCAACAGTGTCGGGCGCTCAGGCCGTTTGACCGGCTCGATCATGTGGTTGCCTTCAGCCACGAAACGGCCCTTGGCAATGACCTGCTCGACGGTAAAGCTTTCCGGGCTGTCGATGAGCAGAATATCAGCCTGACGGCCTGGCGCGATCAGGCCAACCTTATGATCGATCTGACAGGCAACTGCGCTGTTGATGGTCGCCATCTGGATCGCCGCCATCGGTGGAACACCTGCGGCAATGGCCATGCGCACCATATTGTCAACATGGCCGCGCTTGAGCACGTCGGTCGCCACCACATCGTCGGTGCAAAAGCTGATGCGGTGGTCGGCCTGCGGCACATATTTGGTGGCTAGCTGGATATTCTCTTCGAGAAAATGACTGATGGAACTTTCACGGATCAGCATGAACATGCCGTTGCGCATCTTCTCGAGCGCTTCAGTCACCTCATAGCTTTCATGGTCTAGACGAATGCCGGCGCTGGCATAGCTGGCGAGCTTGGAGCCTTTGCACATGGGAGAGCACCCAAAGACCGGCAGCTTGTGCTGGCGTGCAATCTCCAGCGCCTCGATGACATCGTCATCTTCTTCCTGAATGAATTCACGCACGGTTTCCCAGATGCCGATGCATTCGGGCCATTCGTGGGTAGCGCGATGATCATCGGGGCCGAAATAGTGGTTCACCGTTGAGCGCGGCATGGTGTAAGGCGTTTTGCAAGGCGCACCCCAATGGATTGTCAGCGGGCTGGCGTTCGCCTCATCGAGAAAATGCCGTACGCCTTCAAGCCCTGCGACCACGAGAATCTGATCCAGCCCCGAGACAACCGACGTGGTGCCAAAGGGTACAACCAGATCGGCAAAGCTGGAAACCGACAGCTTGGAGCATTCCACATGAAGGTGCCCGTCGATCATGCCAGGCGCCAGATAGCGGCCTTGTGCATCATGAATGCGCGTCTGCGGCCCCTTGCAATGGTCCACATCGCCGATAGCGACGATGTGGTCCTTTTTTATTGCGACTTCTGCGGGGTAAATTTCAGCGGTGGCTACGTTGATCAGTTTGCCGTTGGTGATCACCAGATCGGCCTTGATATCGCCGTTACCGGCTCGGATCAATTCTCTAAGGTTCACTTACCTGCACTCCTGTTTGCCTTTTAGATATTGGCAACAGCAGGAGGAGCTCAATAGGAATTACGTGTCTGAAGCTTTGAAAAAATATCTGAAATGAATATTGTTATTTTGTATCATCATCCGTATGATTGATTAGTTGCTTATTTTT
Organism: Cohaesibacter marisflavi; assembly: GCF_963665895.2. NCBI lineage: Bacteria > Pseudomonadati > Pseudomonadota > Alphaproteobacteria > Hyphomicrobiales > Cohaesibacteraceae > Cohaesibacter > Cohaesibacter marisflavi. Next base: position 3,372,864 of record NZ_OY762534.1, read on the forward strand.
CGGGCAAAATATCAAACTTTCAGCATTTAGGCGTAACATGGTAAATAGCAACATGCCCAAAATGAACACACCCGTGTCTAAGCCATCTGTTGCAAGTCTAGTTGGTAGCGACGCCCGTTTCGCCTTTGGAGAAACGGCCTATCAGGCAGGTGAGATTTTCGGCCCCTTGAAAGGCTACCAGCTTGAAGCGATCTATCTGCGGGTTGGGCAGGTGGAAGTGCATTGCGATGATGAGGTCTTTTCCATGACGGCGCCACAAGTGGCTCTAATAGCATCGCAAAAGCGGCTGGAATATCGCTATGGGCCAGCGAACCTCAGCAATGTTGTCTGGTGCCAGTATCTTTCTGAAAGGCTCGATAGCCGCACCTTTTCCTATCTCGCCCGCGGGGCCGGGCCGATGGATGTGTCGCCTGCCTCCGTCTCCCTTTTAAAGATCGGGGCAGACCTGCCTACCGAATTTCACGCCGGAATGGAAGATTTATGCTCAGCGCTGGGCATCGCCGTGATGGAAAATCTGATGGTGCGTCGACTGGCCCTCGAATCTGTCGACAAGATCCCGCCGCAAGTACAACTCGTGCGCCGCTATATCGAGGACCATCTGGGTTCGCCCATCACAATGAAACAACTGGCAGAGCTTTCAGGGCTCTCGCCGCAACATCTCAACCGACTGTATCAGGCCGCCTTTGACGAAAATCCGCTCGACTGTCTGTGGCGGTTGCGTGTGCGGCGCGGTGCCTATCTGCTCAGCCACACCGGCAAGCAGATCAGCCAGATTGCCTATGAGGTGGGGTTCAAGACACCCAATCACTTTTCACGCCAGATCAAGGAAGTTTATGGCCTCTCGCCCCGTAAGTTACGCGCCGAGAGTTGGACTCGCCACCCCAACTAGGCCCAAAAGGTCAAAGCCTTGACCTCAACCCAAAAAGAAAGAGGCAGACAAAGCCGCCTCTTTCTCTCTTGCTCACCAGACCCACTCTGGATTCAATCTTTCAGCCACCCCGCCAGTTTGGCTTCATCAGGCAGACCACCGGTATGCACCAATTTGCCATCCACGGCGATGCCCGGCGTGGACATGACGCCCGCCATGGCGATTTCCTTGGGGTCGGTCACCTTCTCAACGTTGGCTTCGATGCCTAGTTTGCTGGCGGCGTCTCGCATCATCTGGGCGGTCGTCTCGCAGCGTTTGCAGCCGGGGCCATAAACCTTAACCTGTTTCATATCAGTCTCTTCCTTCCTTGATATTTAGAAAATCGCATTGAACAGGAAGCCGACGGCAAGAATGCCGCTGCTTACCACTGCGATGAATACGGCGATCAGACGCAAGGTCAGCACCTGTCGCAAAATCAGCATTTCGGGCAAAGAGAGCGCGATGACGCTCATCATGAAGGCCAACACGGTGCCCAGCGCTGCACCTTTGCCCAACAGGGCTTCGACGATAGGGATCACGCCCGCTGCGTTGGTATAGAGCGGCACGCCCATAACAACGGCTGCCGGAACTGACCACCAGGCATCGGCGCCCATGATGTCGACCATCATATCCTCGGGCACATAGCCATGAATGAGGGCTCCCAGAGCGATACCAATGATGATCCAGATCCAGACCTTGGAGAGGATGTCGCGCACCGCCTCAAAGCCAAGCTTGTAGCGATCATAAAGGGTCAGTTTTTCAGCTTCGACGGCACTTGGTGCATTGGCACCGGAATGGATCTCCTGCACCCAGTCCTGCAACCAGCCTTCAAGCTTCAGCTTACCAATCACCCAGCCAGCCAGAATAGCCACGCCAAGCCCGAAAAACAGATAGGTCAGCGCCACATTCCAGCCGACAAGGCCGACTAGCAAAATGAGGGCCACCTCATTGACCATCGGTGCGGCAATCAGGAAAGAGAAGGTGACGCCAAGCGGCACCCCCGCAGAGACAAAACCAATAAAGAGCGGTACTGCAGAGCAGGAGCAGAAAGGCGTCAGGATGCCGAGGCATGCCGACATGACATTGCCCACCCCTTCGCGCTTACCCGAAAGCAAGGCGCGGGTCTTCTCGGGGCTGAACCATGAGCGCACAACACCCATGGCAAAGACGATAAGCGTCAGCAGCATCAGGACTTTGGGCACATCATAAAAGAAGAAGGCGATGGCCTCGCCGGTGTGACTATGGCGCTCAACGGGGAATAATGCCGTCACAGCTTCGGAAAAGGGAATGAGCTGGCTATAGACCGTCCACCAGAGTGCCACGCCAATCAGCGTGCCGATAATGAGCATCACAGGCCCCGGTTTGCCGGAGCCCTTCATCCATGGTTTGCTTTCTCCCATGGTTGAGCCATTGTCTAACATGCTTGTTTCTCCATTCCGTCACAGCGTACGGGTGGCCTCTCAACCTTTGAGAGGCGCGCACAATCCTCGGCATATTGGGCATCTTGCTTGATGCCTTCGACTGCGGCTTCCAGAGCTTGCCTGCTCCAGCTTGGCATGTCCTTAGCCAGCGAATAGAGCACCCATTGCGCTTCACGGCGGCTCACCAAGAGATTGGCCTCGCTCAGCACCTTGCAGTGGCGTGAAATTTTGGGCTGGGGCAATTGCAGCGCACCGACCAGCTCGCACACGCAAAGCTCGGTCTCTTTGGCGATGAGCGCCAATATCCGCAAGCGGATCGGGTCTGACAGGGCGCTGAAGATATTTGTGAGATTTTCCATAGCTCTTTATATACACCCAATCGAATATGCAAATCAACGCATATTCGCTAAAATGCATTTGCGACGCATTGACACAGAGGAATAAATCAATTATTCAAGATTTCTCGATATAATAAAATGATCTGAGCCCAAACCAGCAAATCGGGCCGGACAACATGATAATGCAGGAGGTCGAGCATGACCCAAATCACCTACAATGTCTTGTTTCTATGCACGGGCAATTCCGCCAGATCCATTCTGGCCGAAGCGATCCTCAATCGGACGGGAGGGGGCCGTTTCAAGGCCTTTTCTGCGGGGTCACATCCGACGGGCACCGTTAATCCCCATGCCATCGCATTGCTCAAACGCATGAATTACGACACCGATTTTGCCGCATCCAAAAGCTGGGATATGTTCGCGAAGCCAGGTGCCCCCAAGCTCGATTTTGTCTTTACGGTTTGTGACAATGCTGCCGGTGAAACCTGCCCCATATGGCCGGGCCAGCCGATGACTGCGCATTGGGGCGTGCCCGACCCTGCGGCCGTAACCGGCTCGGAAAGCGAGATCGCCCTTGCCTTCTCAGACGCCTATCGCATGCTCAATTCCAGAATTTCCATCTTTTCCTCCCTTCCCATAGCCAGCATTGATCGACTGTCTCTCCAGAACAGGCTTGATGCAATCGGCAAAAACCAAGCGAAAGCAGAATAATGTCCGTCGACGCAAATACCCTGCCCGACGCCTCCCAGAGCGGGGGCATCGGATTCTTCGAAAAATGGCTCTCCGTATGGGTCGCCCTTTCGATCGTTACCGGTCTGGTGCTGGGCGAGCTGTATCCCGCTCTGTTTGGTCTATTGGCCGGATTTGAATATGCCCATGTGAATCTGGTGGTCGCCATCCTCATCTGGGCGATGGTCTATCCGATGATGGTATCGGTCGACTTCTCCAGCATCAGCCATGTGGCCGACGAGCCCAAGGGCCTAATCATCACGCTGGCGGTCAACTGGCTGATCAAGCCCTTTACCATGGCCGTTCTGGGCGTGGTCTTCTTCAAATATCTCTTTGCCGGCGTGATCAGCACAGCGGATGCCGATTCGTATATTGCGGGCCTCATTCTGCTGGGCGCTGCCCCCTGCACGGCGATGGTCTTTGTCTGGTCTCAGCTTACCCGCGGCGACGCCAACTACACGCTTGTGCAGGTTAGCGTGAACGACCTCATCATGGTTTTCGCCTATGCGCCAATTGTTGCGCTGTTGCTGGGCGTTACCGACATTCCTGTACCGTGGGATACGCTTCTGCTGTCGGTTCTGCTCTATGTAGTCGTGCCTTTGGTCGCGGGCTATTTCACCCGCAAGGCGCTGGTTTCCAGTACCAAGACAGACGAAGCCGTGGCTGATTTCACAGCAAAGCTGAAGCCCCTTTCCGTCATCGGCCTTCTGGCTACGGTGGTATTGCTGTTCGGTTTTCAGGGCGGGGTCATTCTGTCTCAGCCTCTGCTGATCGCGCTCATCGCTGCGCCTTTGCTGCTTCAGTCCTATGGCATTTTTGCAGTAGCCTATGCGGCAGCGTGGGTCATGAAGGTGCCCTTCCGGATTGCTGCTCCATGTGCCCTGATCGGTACATCGAATTTCTTCGAGCTGGCAGTTGCTGTTGCCATCGGTTTGTTCGGACTGAATTCCGGTGCGGCTCTGGCGACGGTTGTCGGCGTTCTGGTGGAAGTGCCCGTGATGTTGTCTCTGGTCGCCTTTGCCAATCGCACCCGCCAGCATTTTCCAACCTAAGGGGCTGCCGAAGGCAGGTTTTCAACTGCCTTTTTATAAAAATTCCTGTCTATCACCTCTTTCTGAATCCTGTATCGGCCCAAAACCGGTACAGGATTTTCTCATTTTCAATTCTTTTCCTGAATTCAAGGCGCTGCCCTGTTGCGCAGAAATTTGCGCAGAGCCGCCAGCATGGCCGGGGCTATCCCGTAGGTGGTTTGCACAGCCTGTTTTGAAGAGACTGCAACCGGTTGCAGTGCTTTGAAGTGCAAAAATATCGCCTTGACAATATTTGGGTGCCAGTGCAATTCTGAGCTTGCGCAAACGGTAAACCAACGGTGAGCAAACGTTATCTCACCGAAATTTTCCCTTTGCGGAAGAGGAGGAAGCCGTGGTTACAGAGACAAGCACCAGACCTGCAGGCGCTATTCAGCGCGCGACAATCCGCGATGTTGCCGCCAGAGCTGGCGTAAGTGTAACGACTGCATCTCGCGCCCTCAACGGCACGGGCAGAATGTCTGAAGAGACACGATTGCGTGTGCAGCAGGTGGCCAAGGATCTGGACTATCGGCCAAACAGCATGGCGCGTGGGCTGGTTCAGCAACGTTCTTTCACGCTTGGTCTTTTGACAGACGATACTTATGGACGTTTTACCCTGCCCGTCGCGGCAGGTCTCTCCTCGGCCATGACAGATCGTGGCGTGTCGGTTTTTCTCAGTGCCGGCGAAAAGGAACCCAAGCGCATGCAGCTCAATCTGCGCGCCATGGAGGAAAAACGGGTCGACGGGCTGGTGATTACCGGCAAACGCATCGATCGTTGCCTGCCGGTGGATGTATCCAGTCTGGGTATGCCCGTTGTTTATGTTTATTCCGAATGTCCCGATGGGGGTATCGGCTTTGTGCCCGATGATTTCAACGCGGCCAAAATGGCAACCGAGCATCTGATCAAGCTGGGGCGCCGCAAAATCGCGCATATCACGGGCATGTCCACATTCAAGGCCGCCCACTTGCGCAAAGCCGGTTGGCACGCCGCGCTTGAGGAGCATGGTCTTGCGCCATTTGGCGAGGCGCTGTTTGACAACTGGACCGAGGCCCATGGCTATGCGGCCGCCTTCCAGCTTTTTGATGCTGCTGCAGACAGGCCCGATGCCATTTTCTGCGGCAACGACCAGATCGCCAGAGGCGTCGTGGACGCCTTTGCGCAGTTAGGGATCAAGGTTCCCGACGATGTTGCCATTGTCGGTTTCGACAATTGGGAAGTATTTGCCAAGGCAACCCGCCCTCCTCTGACCACAGTGGATATGGGGCTTACCTGTCTTGGGAAAAGTGCAGGATTGGCACTGCTGGACATGATCGAAGGCAAGCCGATTGAAGCAGGCTTGCGGCAGTTGCCCTGTCGTCTCGTTGTACGGCAATCCTGTGGAGGAGAAGCGTCCGAATAGGAGGACGAGCAGCCCTTTTTGTGACGGAACCATTTTGGAAGGGCTTAAGACGCACATTTTGCGCAAACGTTGTCTCAGTAGTGCAAGGACTGCCTGGGACAACCATAGAGGAGGATTTATCGTGACTATCAAAGCATTGCTTGGCGGTGTTGCCATGGCTGCAATTGCATTGCCCGGACTGGCTCAGGCAGAAACATTTTCGCTCTGGGTTCGCTCGGACGGATCGGAATTCATGCCCAAGCTGGTGGACGCCTTCAACGCCAAGGGGGAAGACAAGGCCGAGTTGCAGATCGTGCCGGTCAATGAGCTGGTACAAAAATATGCCATCGCCGCTGCCGGGGGATCTCAGCCCGATGCTCTTTCGCTGGATCTCATTTTTACACCCTCTTTCGCCCAGGCCGGGCAGCTCAAGGATATGACGGACTTTGCCAAGTCTCTGCCCTATTATGACAGCCTGTCTCAGGCCCATCTGAGCGTGGGCACCTATGATGGCAAGATCTACGGCATGCCATTCTCGGCTGACGCATCCGTGCTGGTCTGGAACAAGAACCTTTATAAGAAGGCTGGCCTTGATCCTGACAAGGCTCCCGCTAACTGGAACGACATCCGCAAGGCCGCCGAAGCCATTGGCGCGCTGGGTGATGATACTTACGGCTTCTATTTCTCGGGCAATTGCGGTGGCTGCAATATCTTCACCTTCACGCCTTTGATTTGGGCTTCAGGCGGCAATCTGTTTGAAGATAAAGGCGCCAAGGCCACCGTCAAGACACCACAGATGAAAGATGCGCTGGAATTCTATCGTGGCATGGCCAAGGACGACCTGGTGCCTGCCGGTTCACAGACGGACTCTGGCTCCAACTTCTTTGCAGCCTTTGCAGGCGGCAATATCGGCCTCACGCCATCTGGTTCCTTTGCCATTGGCGCGCTCAACAACCAGTATCCGGATCTGGACTACGGGGTTACCTACCTGCCGGGTAGGGATGGCGACTGGTCTTCCTTTGCCGGGGGAGACAATATCGTGGTTTCGGCCAAGACCGATGAAGACAAGATGCCTGCGATCGAGGCTTTCATCAAGTTCGCCTATTCCTCTGAAGGACAGACCATTCTGGCCAAGAACGGCTCGCTGCCTGTGCGCGCCGATGTCGCCGAAGAAGCCCTCAAAGGACTTGATAGCCGCTATCTGATTGCCGCCAAGGCGATGGACAAGGGCCGGACGCCTTACACTCCGGTATTTAATGATCTCATCAATTCGCTGAATGGCCCATGGGTCAACATGCTAAACAAGGCCTTCTTTGCCGATAGCGCCGAAGAGGTTGATGAGGCGATGGATGAAGCACAGGAAGAGATGCAGTCCATAATCGATTCTTCCCGGTAGATCCTCCAAAATCTGCCTAGCAAGAGCCGCCGACTGACCCATTTTCAGTCGGCGGTGTCCCTCGCATTCCTGCTTCAAAGGATTACACCATGACTGACGGTCTCATGGCAGTTCCGGAGACTCCTATGCCTACGCGCCGCAGGCGACGCAGGCATTCCCAATGGAACGGATTGCTGTTCGTTCTACCTTCGCTTCTTCTGGTTACCATCTTCTTTATCGTGCCGTTGGGCATGGCGGCGTGGATGTCGCTGCATAAATGGCCGCTGATGGGCGTGCCCCGCTGGGTCGGGTTCGACAACTACGAACGCCTTCTGACCGACAAGAGCTTCTGGTCCTCTCTCTGGTTCACGATCGAATATACTGTCGTTATCACGATCGGCCTTCTGGGCGTCGCCATGGCGTTGGCCCTGATCGTTCAGGGACAAGGCAAGGCGATTTCAGCCTATAGAACCATTTATTTCCTGCCAGTTGTCACCGGCTTTGCCTCTGCCGCCCTGTTGTGGGTGTGGTTGTCAAATGTGGATACGGGCCTGTTCTCACCCCTGGCGCAGGATATCGGCCTTACAGAAGGGCGTGTGAATATTCTGGCCAACTTCACGCCAGCCTTCTGGTCAGTCATCTTCATGGTCATCTGGAAGATGGCCGGTTTCTACATGGTCATCCTGATGAGTGGCCTGCAATCCATTCCGACCGACTATATCGAAGCGGCGCGCATTGATGGTGCCAAATGGAGCCAGCGGTTCCGCTTCATCATCATGCCACTCATCCGCAAGCCTTTCGCGCTGGCGCTCATCCTGTGCATCTCGGGTTCGATGCTGGCCTTTGACCAGTTCTACATCATTCTCAGCGGTGGCCCGCGCAACCAGACGGTTACTGCCGTTTACAAGATCTTCAATGAAAGCTTCATCTCGTTCCGCCTGGGCTATGGCGCTGCGCTCTCCATGGTGCTGCTGGTCATCCTTCTGGTGCTGAGTGTCATTCAGCTTACATTCCTGAGCGACAAGGGACCGAAAAAATGAATGCCGTGACCTTCTCCGATCAAGCCATGGCAGCTTCGTCTGCCCCCACCCAGCGTAAGGGACGGCTGCGCTATCACACGCTGATCTTTCATGCCACGTCGGTTCTGGTTGCCCTGCTGTTTCTGGCGCCGCTGGTATGGGTGGTGCTCTCAAGCTTCCGCTCACCGGCTGAATCCACCCAGCCTCCCATTCCGCCCTGGCCGATGGATGGCTTCAGTATCTCAAGCTATGACAGGCTGGAAAATTTCGGCCAGTCGGTGCTTCATTACTCGGGCAACTCCCTGTTTGTGGCTGTGGGTACCTCGATGCTGACCATCGTGGTTTCGCTTCTGGCAGGCTATGGCTTCTCGCGCTATCGCTTTCCGCTCAAGGGGCTCGCCTTCGTGCTCATCCTGTCCACCATGATGATCCCGTTCCAGTCGATCCTGACGCCACTATTTCTGCTGTTGGCCAAGATGGGGTTACAGAATACGCTCATTGGGCTGGTCTTCATCTATACAACACTGCAATTGCCCTTCTCGGTTTTCATGATGCGCAACGCGTTTGACGCCGTGCCAAAAGAAATCGAGGAAGCCGCCCGGATGGATGGCGTCAAGGGCTGGCGCATGTTGGTTCAGGTAATGGGACCGCTGGTTTTGCCCGGCGTGGTAACAGTGGGGCTATTTGCCTTCCTCAACGCCTGGAACGAATTTCTCGCAGCTCTCGTGCTGCTCACGGATCAAAGCAAGTTTACGCTTCCGGTTCTGATGACTGCCGTCCAGCACGGCCGGTATGGCTCGGTGGACTGGGGGGCCGTGCAGGCTGGCGTCACGCTGATGATGATCCCTTGCATGATCCTCTTCCTCATTCTTCAACGCTCCTACATCCGAGGCCTCACGGCCGGTGCTGTGAAATAGGCAGCCCTCCCGCGAAAGGATATAACAATGAATACACTTTCTTCTACCAAAGCCGGCGAGGCCCTGCAGCCAAAAGCAAAATTCCGGCCGCTTGCCGTCAACCAGATAGAGGTGAGCGGCTTCTTCGGGCCCAAGCTGGATGTCATTGCCACCACTACGGCGAAAATCCTGTTTGATCGCTGCATAGAGGCACGGATGCTGGAACAGGTCGACCCTGACCTGCCCAACCCGGGGATTGTGATCCCTTTTCAGCATAACAATACCGTCACCACACAAATGTTCTGGGATTCCGATTTCGGCAAGAGCATCGAGACGGCAGCCTACGCCCTTAACCGGCAGCGCGACGCCGAACTTGAAGCCCGCGTTGACGCGGTGATCGACGCCTATGGCCGCCTGCAGACCGAGGATGGATATCTCAACAGCTGGTATCTGCGCATCGAGCCCGGCAAACGCTGGACAAACTTGAGAGACCGGCATGAGCTCTACAATGCAGGGCATCTGATAGAAGGCGCCATTGCCTACTATCATGCAACCGGCAAACGCAAATTCCTCGACATTCTCAGTCGCTATGCCGATTGCATTGACGCCACATTCGGGCCGGAAGCAGGCAAGAAACGCGGCTATCCGGGCCATCCGGAGCTGGAGCTGGCGCTTATCAAGCTTGGCCGGGTTACCGGTGAGCAGCGCTATCTCGATCTGGCGAAATTCTTTGTCGATGTGCGCGGCGAGGCGCCCAGCTATTTCGATGAGGAAGCCAATGCGCGCGGGGAGAAGCCGGAGGACTTCCATTTCTCAACGCTGGAATATTGTCAGGCGCACAAACCCGTACGCGAGCAGAGAGAAGTGGTGGGGCATGCCGTGCGTGCCGCCTATCTCTACGCAGGAATGGCGGATGTGGCGACCGAGTTCTCCGATACCAGCCTCGACCCGGCTCTCAACGCGCTTTGGTCTCACCTGACCGAACGCAACCTTTATGTTACGGGTGGTTTCGGGCCGTCCAAGGACAATGAAGGTCTGACCTTCGATTATGATCTGCCCAACGATTCCGCCTATGCGGAAACCTGCGCTGCGGTGGCTCTGGTCTTCTGGGCGAGCCGGATGCTCGGGCGTGAGCCTGACGCACGCTATGGGGATGTCATGGAACGGGCCATCTATAACAATGTGCTTTCGGGCCTGTCTGATGATGGCAGCCACTTCTTCTATGACAATCCGCTAGAAAGCCACGGCTATCATCATCGCTGGCGCTGGCATCGTTGCCCTTGTTGCCCGCCGAACGTTTCGCGGTTGCTCGCATCCATCGGAACCTATTTCTATGGTGTGTCCGAGGACGAGGTTGCTGTGCATCTTTACTGCTCCAACAAGGCGGATCTGAGAGTTGCCGGGCGCAAGCTGAGCCTTGGCCAGACCACCAACTATCCGGCTGACGGTAGGATCGCATTCCAGATCGATCCTGAGGAAGCATGTCCCTTCACGCTTTCGCTGCGCATTCCCGATTGGGCCGATGGTTACAGCCTGAAGCTGAATGGAGAAACGGTCGATGCCAAGCCGGAGAAGGGCTATATTCGCCTTGCCCGCACATGGCAAGCTGGCGACCAGTTGACCCTTGATCTCGATATGCAGCCGCACAAGCTCTACGCCAACACGCAGGTCGCCCATGATCAGGGCCGCACCGCCATTCTGCGTGGTCCCATTGTCTATTGCATCGAAGGGGTGGATCACGATGCACCTCTGAATACCTATCTGGTCAAGGATGCGGTTCCTATTACACCATCAACCATTGAGGCCTGGCCTGATACGGTGGCGCTGGAAGTCGAGGCTCTGGTGGAATATCGCAAGGACGACGCCCTCTACAATACAGAGCCCCCCTTGCGCAAGCCTGCAACACTCAAGGCTATTCCTTACTATCTTTGGGATAATCGCGAGCCGGGCGAAATGCTCGTCTGGTTACGCAGGGAGGCATGACGATGAACGAGCAAGTCAATCTACAACGCATTCAACGACAGGCGGGCCTGTGTTTACGGCGTGTTAGCAAGTCTTTCGGCTCGGTCGAGGTCATCCGCGATGTTGATCTTGATATCGAGGGCGGCGAATTCGTCGTCTTTGTCGGGCCATCCGGCTGCGGCAAGTCAACGCTGTTGCGGCTCATTGCCGGACTGGAAGAGGTTACCAGCGGCGATGTGCTGATTGCAGGCAAGAATGTCACCGAGGAAGACCCTTCCGACCGGGGCATCGCCATGGTGTTCCAGACCTATGCCCTTTATCCGCATATGACAGTGGCACAGAATATGGGCTTTGGACTCAAGGTGGCCGGACGGTCCAAAACCGAGGTCGAAGAGAAGGTGGGACAGGCAGCCGATGTTCTGCAGCTTAACGACTATCTCGATCGACGCCCAGGGCAGCTCTCGGGTGGGCAGAGGCAGCGGGTGGCCATCGGACGGGCGATTGTGCGTGATCCCGATGTCTTCCTGTTCGATGAACCGCTCTCAAATCTTGATGCCGAACTGCGCGTGGATATGCGGATCGAAATTGCCCGCCTGCACCAGAAGCTCGGTAATACGATGATCTATGTGACCCACGACCAGACCGAGGCCATGACACTGGCGGACAAGATCGTGGTTCTGCGCGCTGGACGCATCGAGCAGGTTGGTTCGCCTTCAACCCTTTATGATGATCCGGACAACATGTTTGTCGGCGGCTTCATCGGTAGTCCGAAAATGAATTTCATGGACGGGGTCATGCGCCAGAACGGCGTTGAGGTCGCCGGAGTTATTCTGCAAACCCGGCCGATCACCAACCGCCCTGCGGATGGAACGCCAGTGCATGTGGGCATTCGGCCTGAGCATTGGCGACTGGCAGAAGAGGGAAAGACGGCGGTCCCCTTCAAGGTGGGCTTTTCAGAATTTCTGGGAGGCGCCAGCTATCTCTATGGCACAATCGGGGAGAAGAGCTGCACGGTGAATGTAGAGCGCGAGGCGATCTCCGAGCGTGGCTCCGTGCTCAATCTGATGGCTGATGCAGATCACATCTGCCTGTTCGACCAGAATGAGCGGCGCATTCGCTAGAAGACCCGCTTTTTTTAAAACAAGATTCCAGCCACCCCGGAGCGTCATACACGCTTTGGGGTGGGTTGCCTTCCTGCACTTGTCAGCGCGATTTAATCCAGCACCATATCAGCCTTGATGCTCTGCTTGAGAACAAGGCGAGCATTGACCAGATCATTCATTTCCGTGCGCTTGGCAGCGGCTTCCGGATCAAGGCCATAGCGCAGCCAGCGCTTGTTAAGGCGTCGGGTCAACTCGTCAATACCGGGATTGACAAAAACACTGGCGGAGAAGGCATCGGCCAGCGCATTCCATGGCGCAGTGCGGAGCAACAAATAGTTGCCCTCCACCACGATGATCGGCGTTGTTGGCGCAATTTCAATAGCACCGGCAATAGCAATATCGCGGCTGCGATCAAAGGTGGGAAAGTAGGTGAGCCCATCAGATTTCGAGAGGCTTTTGACGGCCTCACAAAATCCCACGGCGTCAAATGTTTCCGGAGCCCCTTTGCGAGGAAACAGACCGTGCGCCTTTAGAATCCGGTTATCCAGATGGTAGCCATCCATCGGCAGAAGTGCCGCCTTGGGCACTTCACCTTCATGACCCGCATTGAGCGCCTTGACCACGCTCTCGGCGAGCGTAGACTTGCCTGACGCAGGCGCTCCGGCGATGGCGAGAATCGTTCGCCCATCCGGTCTTTTATGCCGCTCGACAAGCGCGCAGACCTCTGCCGTCTTCTGTTTCAGGCTTTCTTTTTTCATGCAACCGCCTCTTGATCCGGAGGGGCCATTGCCCCTGTCATCAAAGCAACCGCATCTGACATGGAATATTGCTTGGGATCAACAACGCAGAGCCGTTTACCCAACCTATGCACATGAATTCGATCTGCAACTTCAAAGACATGGGGCATGTTATGGGAGATCAGGATGATCGGAATGCCCTTGCTCTTCACCGTCTTGATAAGATCGAGAACCTTGCGACTTTCCTTCACGCCAAGGGCCGCAGTCGGCTCATCGAGAATAACAACATTGGTACCGAACGCTGCAGCGCGCGCCACGGCCACCCCCTGCCTTTGACCACCAGAAAGAGTCTCCACGGTCTGGGCAATATTCTGGATTGTCATCAGCCCGAGCTCAGTGAGCTTGTCACGGGCAAAATTCTGCATCTTCTTCTTGTCCAGTTGCCGGAACACGCTACCCATGATGCCCGGCTTGAGGATCTCGCGTCCCATGAACATATTGTCAGCGATCGTCAGCGCGGGCGAGAGGGCCAGCGTCTGATAGACGGTTTCAATGCCATGTTCACGGGCCTGTATGGGCGAAGAGAAATGCACCGGCTTGCCCTCAAGGCGGATTTCGCCACTGTCCGGCCTCAGAGCGCCAGACAAGGCCTTGATGAGAGTTGATTTGCCTGCGCCATTGTCGCCAATGACAGCGAGGATTTCTCCGGGCATCAGATCGAAATCACAGTCTTCCATGGCGATAACGCGCCCATATCGCTTGTTCAGTTTGCGTGCGGTCAGAATAGGGCTGGTCATCACAGGCTCACTTTCCGAATGGTTTGGTCGACGGTTACTGCGAAAATAATCAGGGCACCAATCAGCAGATAGGTCCACTGCACATCAGCTCCAAGCAGGCGCAGACCGAGGGTGAAGACGCCAACAATCAGAGCACCAAACAGGGTGCCAGCCACCGAACCGCGCCCGCCAAACAGCGAGATGCCACCGATCACCACAGCGGTGATACTCTCGATATTGGCCAACTGTCCGGCTTGTGGCGACACCGAGCCCAAACGACCGATCAATGCCCAGCCGGCAAAGCCGCAGATCAAACCGCCGATGGCGTATACGGACACCAGAGTGGCTTTCACCTTGACGCCGGAAAGCTCGGCAGCGTCCGGGTCATCGCCCACCGCATAGACATGGCGTCCCCAGGCTGTCTGGCTGAGAATGTAGGACATGAGAAGCACCAAAAAGAGCAGCAGGATAACGCCATAGGTAAAGACCGCGCCACCCACCGTTATGGTCCGTCCGAAAAATTGCAGGATCGGAGCAACCTGCGCGATCTCTTCGCTGCGGATGACCACACTGCCCGAATAGAGGAAGTTGGCAGCCAGAACGATCTGCCACATGCCCAGCGTCACGATGAAGGGGGGCAGCTTGACGAAGGCGACCAGAAGGCCGTTGGCCGTGCCAAAAAACAGGCCGGTTGCCAGCCCACACAAAACGGCAAGCTCGCCCGGGATACCGAGATCAAAGGTGAATTTGCCCATGATAACCGAGGATATGACTGCTATCGCGCCAACGGAAAGGTCAATGCCTGCGGTGAGAATAACAAGGGATTGCGCCACGGCCACGATGCCCACGATCGCCACTTGCTGCAGGATCAATGTCAGCGCGAAGGGCGAGAAAAAGCGATTGCCGTTGAGGATGCCAAATATAATCACTGCCGTGACAAGCACGAAAAGCGGAATGGCAGAGGGCGTCGTCTGAAGAAAGCCCAGCAAGCGATGGAAGTTTGATTTGTGGGAGCTGTTGAATTCTGCGACGGTCTCTTGCTCTGGCAAGCGTTCTTCAGCAGATCCAGGTGCATCAGTCATGAGATCGCATTCCTAATGAGTGCACGGGAGCGGGACGCAACCGGGCGCCCCGCGATTAGATCTTTCAAAGAGGCATTAGCCCCAGCAAAGATTCTTGCCTTCTTCAACGGTCAGCTGTTCGAGCCCTTCAACCGGTTTATCGGTTACAAGGCCAACGCCCGTATCAAAGAAGTCCTTGCCTTCGGTTGCGGCTGGCATTTCGCCGGTTTCCACGGCTTTAACGATGGCTTCAACCCCTTTGCCTGCCATATCAAGCGGATATTGCTGAGCGGTTGCTCCAATCACACCTGCTTCCACATTGGCCACACCCGGGCAGCCGCCATCGACGGATACGATCACGGCGTCATCCTGTTTACCAAAGGCTTTCAGAGCTTCATAGGCACCGGCTGCGGTTGGTTCGTTGATGGTGTAGACCACATTGATATCAGGGTTGATAGCGAGCAGGTTTTCCATGCCCTTGCGGCCACCTTCTGCGTTGCCGTTGCCGATTTCCTGACCGACGATGCGGCTGTCGGTTTCGTCACCCCATTTGCTCTTGTCGCCGATATCGATACCGAAGCCGGTGAGGAAGCCCTGATTGCGCAATACGCCAACGGATGGCTGCGTTACGTTGATGTTGATGAGGCCGATTTTAGCGTTGGCAGGATCGTCCACGGTTTTTGCGGCCCATTTACCGATCAGTTCACCAGCCAGGAAGTTATCCGTGGCGAAGGTCATGTCGGCAGCGTCCATCGGATCAAGCGGTGTGTCCAGAGCAATCACCACCAGACCAGCATCGCGGGCCTTTTTCACCTGACCGGTGATGGCCTTGGAATCGGTTGCCACCAGCAAGATGCCCCCAGCGCCTGCTGCAATGCATGTTTCAATGGCAGATACCTGCGTTTCGTGGTCCCCGTCATACTTGCCCGCAAAGCTGCGCAGCTCGACACCAAGTTCGTCAGCTTTGGCCTGGGCGCCTTCTTTCATTTTCACAAAGAATGGATTGGTTGCGTCCTTGGTGATCAGACAGACAGAGGTGTCTGCAGCAGACGCAGCGACGGACATGCCAGCTGTCATGAGCGCGGCAGTTGCCAGTGTAGTGAGATATTTCATAAGTGAACTCCAGGTTCTATTGCCTCAATCTTCTGCTCTCTCGGGCAAGGTCCCCCAACCCGGCCAGCAGAAGTCTCCTCCATGGGCAAAAAGCCTCGAATGGGCACAATCGGCTCATATTTTGAAATGTCGTCTCGAAGCTTCCTCCCGACGGCCAAACCGCCGTCATGCTCTTTCGTACCCCTGTTCCGAAAGGCTTGTCAATAAATACTTCCTAATGAATTAATAAGACAATGGGCGCATTGACGCGCATTTGCGCTTGCAGACAATAGGGGGGATTTCTAGTATGGCGGAACAGCAATCATGGCATCCGGCCTGATCAGAAGCGCTCGTTTGAAAGTCGATAATATGAACAAGAACAATCCCGACACGCTCCAGCGCAGCTTTCAGAAAGGCTCCAATCAGGTCGCGATCAGAAGCTATAATGAGCGTCTGGTGCTGCAATTGATCCGGGAACAGGGTGCTGTCACCAAGGCCGATGCCACCCGTGCGACCGGCCTTTCCCCCAATGCCATTTCTACGATTTTCCGTACGTTGGAAGAGGACGGGTTCCTATTACGCGATGAACCAATCCGGGGTCGGATCGGTCAGCCATCAACGCCGATGCGTCTTGATCCGGAGGTCCGCCACTATGTGGCCTTTGCCGTCGGGCGCCGGAGTATGGAACTTGCCGTCATCGATTTCCTCGGTCAGGTCAAAGCGTCCAAGCGCCTTATCATCCCTTATCCAACGCCGGAAGGAGCGCTGACATTTTTCAAAGACAACCTGACCCCTCTGCTCCGGGCGGCCAAGCAGACCCGCGGCTCTATTGCAGGGATGGGCCTCGCCATGCCATTCGAGCTCTGGAGCTGGACGGGTGAGTTTGACGCCCCTTCCGAGGTGATGAGTGCCTGGCGTGATTTCTCTCTTGTCGAAGCACTGCAAGAGCTCGTGCCATGGACCATCGTATTTGAAAATGATGCAACAGCGGCCTGTCGCGCAGAACTCGTCTTCGGCTCACGCAGCACATTGCAGGACTGGATCTATTTTTTCATCGGCACCTTCGTGGGTGGCGGCGTCGTACTCAATGGCAGCGTCTTTGCCGGCCGCAAGGGCAATGCAGGCGGCTTTGGTCCCATGCGCGTACCGGGAAAGGAGGGTGACCGGTTGGT
This sequence comes from Cohaesibacter marisflavi, assembly GCF_963665895.2. Lineage (NCBI taxonomy): Bacteria > Pseudomonadati > Pseudomonadota > Alphaproteobacteria > Hyphomicrobiales > Cohaesibacteraceae > Cohaesibacter > Cohaesibacter marisflavi. The sequence goes on from NZ_OY762534.1 coordinate 3,389,900, forward strand.
CGACCACGCCTCTCTGGTGGTGCTAGAACATTGGCTGAAGGCAGACAATCGCGAACCGCTGGATATCTATGACGAAGCCACAGACTGGAGCACACTGGAGCCCTATGTCTCGAACTGGATACACCGTGCCGCTCGCAATCTGGCGCATGCAACCGTCTCGGCCCTTGCCGTGATCGACTTTGAGGGCGTGGTGATTGACGGCGCCTTTCCGGCAGACATCCGCCAGCGTCTGGTCGATGAATTTCGGCACCAGATGGACATCATCGATTTGCAGGGCGTTACGATGCCGGAAATTGATGCCGGGCATGTGGGGCGAAAGGCCCGCATTCTGGGCGGCGCGGCGACCTTGATCAATCAGAACCACATGATCGACCAGAACACGCTCTTGCGGTCACAGTGACGCAATCCGGGCGCGTCTCTCGCTCTTTACAGCGCCAGACACCAGTCAGGCATTAGCCAGACATCAGTTTTCCCGCTTCAAACGCCGCGCGATGATGAAACTGATCAGCGAGAAGATAAAGCACCAGATGCTCATAAAAATGCTCTGCGTGGGAAAGAAAACACCAGCATCGATGAAGAGACCGGTAATGCCCGGCCCGATTGCGGTCGAGAAGACCATGACAGTGGTCGTCAAGGCGCGAATGGCACCAAGATAGCGCGTCCCGTAAGCCACCGGCAGGAACACACCCCAGAAAGCACCCGACAGCCCCTGAGTAACACCGCACAGTGCCAAAACGGCGTACCAACTCCATACCGGCTCGCCGACGGTTATCAGTAGCACTCCAAACCCCATGGGAATCAGAATGACCGGGAGCAGGCGCTCCGCACCGAAGCGATCAGACGCCCAGCCCATGAGAAAGGTGGAGGCAACGGTAGCCGAGGCAAAGAAGGAATAACCCGGCGCCATCTCCATCAGCGACCATCCCTTGACGTTGGCAATATGGGTCTGGTGGAAGAACATCACGGTTGCGATGAAACCAGGTGTCAGCAACATCGGAATCAGAGCGGGCAAAAGCCAGTGCCGCGCCGCATCGCTTCGCGTCCAGTGGCGTCCGCCAAGGCCCTTGGTCAGGGTCTGCTCTGCCTTTTGGCCAACCGGAGAGCGATCATCAAGAGAAAGGAACCATACGGCAGGAGCCACAATCAAAATGAGGATCATTGATACGGTAACCCAAGTCAGGTTCCAGCCAATGGTTGCGATGGCAAACACGGCTACCAGCGGAACAATCACTTCTCCCAAGGGGTGCCCCAGCATGGCGATCGAAACGGCTCGTCCGCGCGAAGCATCAAACCAGCGCCCCATGGCTGTCATGGCAAGGTGGCCAAACATCCCCTGCCCGCAAAAGCGCAATAAAAAGAGAAAGATTCCGAGCATGACCACCGAGCTGGAAAAGCTGAAGCCCAGAGCAGCAATGGCAAAAATGAGCGTGATGGCAGGCGCTAGACGAGACAGAGCGATCTTGTCGGCCAGAGAGCCCAGCCAGAACATCAGCAAAGCAGAACTGAGGGTCGCAGCGGTATAAAGAGAGCCCCACGCGCCATCGCTCAAGCCAAATTCCAGTTTTATTTCCGTAGCGAAAAGCGAAATAAACCAGGTCTGGCCGAAAGAGGAAGCGAAAGTGAGCAAGAGGCCTGCGCTGAGCCACCGACTATTTTGTCTGATAAATGTGAGCATGTCTCTCCTGAGGCACCTGTCAGTGTCCTAAATCATGGCCCAATGGCTATCGCGTCGCATATGTGAGGGATCTTTCGGGAAGGAACCACTTGCGCGTTTGTCATGTCATGACAGCCCCGCATTTTGCATACGAATAGCATGATATGCAACCTGAGGCTTCCCGTGATATTGCATAATGACTCTCAAGCTCGCGCTTCGTCCTCTATTGCTCCCAGCTCTCGCCCCCCTTCTTAAGACCTAGGGGATCCCACAACTATCTGTTTTGCATCGCTAAACTTTAGAAAACCCGGAACACCTGACGGCATCAATCGTAAAAAATAACAAGTGCGATTAAGAAATTCTCTACGGTCTTGTGCGATTTTAGAAGAAATAAAAAGCAATTCTGCCTCAGGAGCATGAGCCCACATGTCAGTCGTGGCCTTCGGGAAAAAATATCTAGAGCTAGGCATCGTTATGTCAATTGCCGCGATGCTCTGGCTGGTCGGGGCCTCATATGATGTGTTTGAAGTGTTTAATTCCTATTCAAGATCCCATGAATCCTATGAGGTAGATGAGCTTGTCTGGGCCATTCTCTGTTTCGGCAATGCAGGCCTGTTCTACATGCTGCGATACCAATTGCAGAAAAACAAGGAAATCAAACGCAGGATCCGTGCAGAAGATGAACTGGAGTGGCTCTCCAAGCATGACAGTCTCACTCGGTTGCCCAACAGGCGCTATTTGCAGAAGTTGATGGATGACAATTGCTGCGAGGCTTATACGGCCAAGTTCAAACGCTTCGGTCTTTTGTCGCTGGATTTGAATGATTTCAAGAAAGCAAACGATCTTTTGGGGCATAAGGCTGGAGATACTGTTCTTAAGGAAATCTCCGAACGCATCATGAACGCCAAAGGCGTTGAACTTGCGTTCCGCCTTGGTGGTGACGAGTTTCTGGCCTTCACAAATATTCCATCAAACACTGACCCTGTAGTCTTTGCCGACGAGATTGCACGGCAACTGGTGCGCCCTATCGAAGTCGACGGGACGACCCAGATTGTCGGCGTCAGCGTTGGGTTGAGCATTCTTGGAGAAGATGCAGACACACTTTCCGATGCCATCCATTTTGCCGATCTGGCCATGTATTCAGCCAAACGGTCCCGGACCAAGCGCGTTGCCCGCTTCGAGCCGGAGATGCTTATTACCAATATGGAACGGGCGCAGCTGGAAAAAGATCTACTCAACGCGATCGCCAACAATGAAATCAAGCCCTTCTACCAGCCTCTGGTTGACCTTGAGACAGGCGAAATCTCCGGCTTTGAAGCGCTGGCCCGCTGGAATCGCAAGGGGCATGGCTTTGTCCCTCCGACAGAATTCATCCGGATTGCCGAAGAAATCGGCGTTATCACCGAACTCTCGGATCACTTGCTGCGGGTGGCATGCCTTGATGCCCAAAAGTGGCCCGATACCATTTCGCTGTCTTTCAATATTTCTCCGCTGCAGCTCTCCGATCCGCATCTTGGGCTGCGCATCCTCAAGCTACTCAATGAGGTGGACTTTCCACCCCATCGCCTTGAGCTGGAGATCACCGAAACGGCCCTGATCAACGAGCTCGATACGGCCACCGAGATCATTTATCAGATGCACCAATTGGGCATCCGCATCTCTCTGGATGATTTCGGAACCGGTTATTCCAACCTGTCTCAGCTCTCCCATCTCGATTTCAACAAAATCAAGATCGACCGCAGCTTCATCGACAGTTTCCAGACCGATGAAAAGCGCATGACAATCGTCAAGAGCATGCTGGCGCTCGGCTCTTCCCTTGGCATGGAGACCACCGCCGAGGGTGTCGAGACCAGCAATCAGCTCGCAGCCCTGATAGAGCTTGGCTGTAGTCGCGGTCAGGGATATTATCTGGGTACACCAGCCAGCAGTGAAGAAACCCTCAAACTGCTCGAAACGCCGCACTCTCGTGGATTTACGGCCAACGCATAGACCTTGCAAGATGAAAGCGGAAGCGCGCTTCTTTTCAGAGCTTCGGTACAGGTAAGCACCGTTCTTTGCTGACCATGCCAAAATGAAAAGGGGACGACGATCCTGATTGGCATTTCATCTACCGAAATTTCAAATCCAATTTCGGGGCTGATTGTAAAAATTTGTTGCCCCAGATCCCGATTCGTTAGCATCGACATCTGAGCCATTCTCTCCTCGTCAAAATCAGGTTTCCATCGCCCGAATGAGCGCGTGCCCCTTAGACTGCACTGGCATTGAAATCCTGACGACATTTTGCTTCAATGCGCCTCCAACTTAAACACACGCACCAGCACCGGTTGCGATAAGAGTGCGAATTAATCAAAACAAGGGGGAGTTCTTTCATGTTCTCTTTGCCGAAACTTTCCAGCGCATTGCACCTATCCGGGCGTGCTGCATTTGCAGCCCTGCTGACGGCCTCTGCGCTGACACTGACACCTGCCGCCGGTCTGGCTCAGGATTATACTCCCGATGCAGTCGTCAATATCGGCTCCCTGTATGAGCCGCAAAATCTGGACAATACCGGAGGCGCCGGACAGGGCATCAACGAAGCCTTCAACGGCAATGTCTATGAAGGCCTTTTCGTGCTTACCGATGGCGGGGACGTTAAGCCCAAGCTGGTAGAGAGCTATGAGATCAGTGATGACGGTCTTTCCTATAGCTTCACCCTGAAGGATGGCGTCACCTTCCATTCGGGCGATCCTTTGACGGCAGCCGACGTCAAAAACTCGATCGAGCGCGTCACGGCGGAGACCTCCTCCAGCTCGCGCAAGAAGAGCCTGAGCAACATCGCCAGCATCGAAACGCCAGATGACAAGACGGTCGTGATCACGCTTGAGAAGCCCTCCATCTCGCTGCCCTACAATCTGTCCTATGTCTGGATCGTCAATGATGCGGCGACCGACATCAGCAATTCCGAAGACGGCACTGGTCCTTACCAGCTTCAGGAATGGCGTCGCGGCTCCGCTCTGGCTCTGGTTCCGTTTGATGGCTATTGGGGCGACAAGCCAACCAATGGCGGCGTAATGTTCCAGTATTTCACCGATGCAACGGCACAGAATAACGCCCTGCTGACCGGTGCGGTTGATATCATCACCTCCATCCAGAGCCCTGATGCCCTGTCGTTGTTTGTCGACAATCCTGATTTCACCGTGTCGGAAGGCGCTTCCACCACGAAGGAACTTCTGGCCTACAATGATCGCATCGAGCCGTTCAACGATGCGAAAGTGCGTTCGGCGCTGTCGCGTGCCGTCAACAAGGAAAAATTGCTTCAAGCAATCTGGGGCGATTATGGCACTTTGATTGGCTCTTTCGTGCCGCCAACCGATCCATGGTATGTCGATCTCAACGACGTGAATGCCTATGATCCGGAAAGCGCCAAAGCGCTGCTGGCTGAAGCAGGCTATGCCGATGGCTTCTCCTTCACGCTGGATACACCAGACTATGACCCGCATCCCGTGGTCGCCCAATTCCTTCAGAATGAACTGGCCAAGATCAATGTGGATGTGAAGATCAACATCATCACCGCCAACGAATGGTACACCAAGATCTACAAGTCCCACGATTTTGAGGCGACTCTGCAGGAGCATGTCAACCATCGCGACATCGTCTTCTATGGCAACCCTGATTTTTATTGGGGCTATAACAATCCGGAAGTGACCAAACTGATCTCTGGCTCCGAGAGCGCCAAAAGCATCGACGAACAGACAAAGATGCTGACTGAAGCCAACCGGATCATCGCAGAAGACGCAGCCAGCATGTGGCTCTATCTTTATCCGCAGATCGTGGTTTCCACGTCCAATGTCAGCGGCTATCCGCTCAACGGGTTGAACTCCCAGTTCTTTGCGGCCGACATCAAGAAAGTCGACTAATCGCGACAACCCCTGGCGAAGGCCATTGCAATAAAAACTTGGCGAGGGGCGTGTGTTCCAAAACGGGCTCGCCTCTCTGTCAAGGACTGGCTATACACAAAGGGCACGCCCTGCGACCACGGGATATCATCTCCGGGTCTCGGGGCGTGCCCGACTCATTCTGTAAACTCTCTCTTCCTTGCGAGGATACGCATCCGATCATGCTAAAATATCTCATTCGGCGGCTGGTGATCCTGCTTCTGTCCCTGTTCGTCGCCTCGGTCGTTCTGTTTATTCTGTTAAGGCTGTTGCCGGGGGATCCCGCCAACGCCCTGCTCGGAGTCGGGGCGACGCCTGAGCAGATTGCTGCCGCACAAGCGCAAATCGGGTCGGACCAGCCGCTGGGCATGCAGTTCCTCACCTATCTGGGAGATCTCATCCATTTTGATCTCGGAACCTCCTTCGTGTCGCGCTCTTCCGTCTTGGATGAAATTACGCGCCGCCTCAGCGTCACCCTGCCGCTGGCGCTGTCTGCCTTCTTTCTTGCTCTGCTGATCGCCGTTCCATTGGGTGTCTTTGCGGCGGTCAAGGCCAACCGCTGGTATGGGCTCGTTCTCTCGATCATTTCGCAGATCGGCATTGCTGTGCCGGTTTTCTGGCTCGGTATTCTGATGGTCTATGCCTTCGCCCTCAATCTGCGCTGGTTGCCTTCGGGCGGTTTTCCCTTGCGCGGCTACGCTGACCCGGGTCGCGCCATCGAATCCATGGTGCTACCGGTATTGACCATTGCGCTCATTATGTCCGCGTCCCTGATGCGCTATGTCCGCGCCACGACACTGAAGGTGCTTGGGTCGGACTTCCTGCGCACGGCGCGAGCGCTCGGCGAAAGCTTCCCTGAGGCCTTTATTCGCCATGGGCTACGCAATGCGGCCGTGCCGGTTGTTTCGGTCCTCGGTATCGAGCTTTCTACCACCTTCCTTGGTGCCGTGGTGGTCGAGCAGGTTTTCTCCCTTCCGGGCATGGGATCCATGTTGCTGCTGGGTATCCAGCAACGCGATTACCCCAATATTCAGGGTGTGCTGATTGTCTCGACCTTGCTGGTTCTGCTCACCGGATTTTTGGCTGACATCCTGCAGCGCCTGCTTGACCCGCGTTTGCGTCAGGAGGCCCGCTGATGTCTGCTTCCAAGTCAATTCTCACCCGCTTCTCGGGCACCAACGCCACCTTCTGGCTGGGGCTTCTTCTCGTGGGCACCATCACCCTCACCGGCCTTCTTGCCCTTGTCTGGACCCCTTATGACCTATCCGACATGGTAGCGGGTCGGCTGGAGGCGCCGAGCTGGCAGCATTGGGCTGGCTCTGATCGTCTTGGCCGCGATCTGTTCACCCAATTGATGATCGGTGCACAGATCGCCTTGATTGTCGGCTGTAGCGCCGTTGCCATTGGCGCTGCGATTGGTGTTACCACGGGCATTCTTGCCGCTTTTGCTACGCGGTTTCTCGACGACGCCCTTGCTGCCTTTTTCGATATCCTGATCGCTTTCCCGACACTTCTGACCGCCATGCTGGTGGTGGCGGCAAGCGATGAAGCCTCGCTTGGAACAGCCATTCTGGCGCTTGGTATCGGCCTGTCGCCTATTGTCGGACGGATTACGCGCCTTCTAACCAAGCAGGTGCTGTCTCAGGATTATATCACGGCAGCCCGTGTTTCCGGCTCATCTTGGCCGTCGATCGTCTTCTGGCACATTTTGCCCAATATCCTGCCCTTCCTTGGGGTCAATCTGGCGCTGCAATTCGGCCTTGCCGTCATGGCGGAAGCGTCGCTCTCCTATCTGGGGCTCGGGGCACCACCGCCCAACGCCTCCTGGGGTCGCATGCTGCAAGAAGCGCAAGGCACGGTCTATACTGCGCCTTGGGGAGCAATCCTGCCCGGCCTTGCCATCTTTGCGCTTGTGATTGGTGTCAATCTCCTGACCGACGGTCTGCGTGATCGTCTCGATGCATCCCGGAGGCAGGTATGACGCAAGATCTTCTCTCAGTACAAAATCTTTCCCTTTCAACCGCCGACAAGGGGCTGGTCAAGAACTTGTCCTTTACCATCGCCCCCGGCGAACGGTTTGGCCTGATTGGCGAAAGCGGGTCGGGCAAATCGCTGACGTCGCTGGCAGTATCCGGACTTTTGCCACCATCCATCAAACCCAGCGGGCGGATTATTCTGGACGGGCAAGAGATTGTCGGCGCGCCAGGCAAACAGCTCGACAGCCTGCGCGGCGATGCCGTCGCAACCGTTTTTCAGGAGCCACTGACGGCCCTTGATCCGCTGATGCCATTAGGCAAGCAGATTGCCCTGCCCTTGCGCCGTCGTTTGCGTCGTGAAGGCAAACCCAGCGGACGCGCCGAGGTCAACAGGCATATGCGAGATCTGATCGATCAGGTGCGCCTTCCCGATCCGGAGCGGCTTGTGCGAGCCTATCCGCATGAAGTCTCCGGTGGCCAGCGCCAGCGTGTGGCGATTGCCATGGCTCTTGCCTGCCGCCCCAAGCTGCTGATCGCCGATGAGCCGACCACAGCCCTCGATGTGACCACGCAGGACCAGATCATCAAGCTGTTGACCTCTCTGGTCGACGAGTTGGGCATTGCCCTGATGTTCATCAGCCACGATCTTGCCGTCGTTGGGCAGATGGTAGAGCGTGTCATGGTCATGCGCAATGGCGCATGCGTAGAAAGCGGCCTGGCGGCTGATGTTCTGACGACACCCAAGGACTCCTACACCCAAACTCTGGTCGATGCGGCCCACCGCTTCGATGCCGCTCTGGAGGGTCGTTCATGACGTTGCTCAGTGTTGAAAATGTAGGCTTTTCCTACCGCTCCGGAAAACCAGTGCTGGAGGACATATCCTTCACAGTCCCGCGCGGGGCCAATGTTGGACTGGTGGGAGAAAGCGGATCGGGCAAATCAACCCTGTTGCGCCTTCTGCTTGGCCTTGATAGCCCGCAGAAGGGCCGCATTCTATTTGATGGTGCGCCGTTGGAGGCTCGCAGTTCAGGCTACATGCGTAGCTATCGCAAACGGGTGCAGGCGGTGTTTCAAGACCCCTACTCTTCGCTTGATCCTTCCCATCGCATTCTGCGCATCATCACGGAGCCTCTTCGCGCGCTCAAGATTCCCGGCGATCATCGACAGATGGCAACAAAAGCCATCACGGCCGTCGGCCTGGCACCAGACAGCCTTGAACGCTATCCGCACCAGTTTTCCGGGGGCCAGCGCCAGCGTATCGCCATTGCACGGGCCATCGTTGCGCGCCCAGATCTGGTTTTGGCTGACGAGGCCGTGAGCGCGCTCGATCTCTCCACCCGCATCCGCGTGGTAGATCTGTTCGAGGAAATCTCCGAAGCAATGACGATGGTCTTCGTTTCCCATGACATGGGCGTTGTCGCAGCGCTTTGCGATCAGATCGTCGTGCTTGATAAGGGCCGCATCGTCGAAGCGGGGTTGACCAACGATATCCTGCGCGCTCCAAAGCATCCCTACACGCAAAGTCTGCTTGCCAGCATCCCCCGCATGCCAGCTGGCTCCTGATAACAAGAATGATAAGAAAGGAACGACGATGACAGTTTCATCAGACTTCAAAGCCGCCCATGAGGCATGGTTCAAAACCCGCATGGACAAGCTCACAGCCGAAAATGGCTGGCTCAATCTGGTTGGCCGTTGGTGGCTGACGCCGGGCAAGCTGACCATAGGCAAAGGCCTGACCAATGATATTCAGCTGCCCGTTGGCCCAGAAAGCCTTGGTACGCTGACCTTCAATGGCGATGATACCGGGCTGTTCGAGCCAACAGCTGGCGAAGCCATCGCGCTTGATCGGGCCGCAGGAACCTTCTCGTGGGAGTGTGATCGCTTCCTTCTCGAGATCACTGTCAGCAACGAGCTGCGTGCCCTTCGTATTCGCGACAAGGAGTCAGAAAAACGCCAGCAGCCCGTTGGTATTGAGTTTTTCCCGCTGGATCCTGCCCTCAGAATCACCGCGCGCTGGGAAAAGCTGCCCGAGCCGATGGACCTGACGCTGGACACCATCATCGGGTTGCCGGTCAAGGTGCCGGTCACGCATGTGGCGAAGTTTGAATTCGCCGGACATCAGATGGCGCTGCTCTCCACCTATGGCACCGCTGATCGACCGCAATTTGTAATCCGCGACCTGACGTCCATGGATGACACCTATGAAAAGTCCCGTTTCATCTTCGGCGAAGAGGTGACTGAAGATAGCGTCGTGATTGACTTTAACCGGGCGATCAATCCGCCTTGTGCCTTCACCCACCATGCCGTCTGCCCGCTGCCGCCGCGCGAGAATCTTTTCCCCGTGCGCATTGAAGCAGGCGAACGTCGCATCTGATTAGCTAACGGTGTTTCGGATAGTGTTTCGATCAAAGCCCGTGAGATACCCTCTTGCGGGCTTTTCTTGTCATCTGCGGATTTGAAGCCCCCGCGGCCCAATGGTGCTCGATCTCCAGAGACACTTCAATATGCCTCTGCTTGAGTATCTGGGGATCTTTTGTCTTGAGGGATCGTTTCTCTTCCCGTTTCCTGACAACGCACCGAGAGGCTCTGGAACGACCTTGCGATAGTCGTAAATGCCGGTCTTGGGATGCTTGAAAGGGTGGGTATTGAGAGGACCATTGTACCACCCGTTTGTACCACCGGGTGACAACCAAGCCATTGAAAGAGCTTTGCTCTTTTCTACCATTCAATTTTAAGGATGAATGGTGCCCAGGAGAGGATTGGCTTAGTTAACCCGATATATTGTTTATTTTCAAATATTTAAATTCTTTTCATCAGAGCTGCTTTGTACCACCGTTTTGGACTTCTGTCGAGCTGCCAGCTAGCACCATTATCGCATTTTGCCTGTCTGACTAACCTTTTGAATTCACACCATCGCCATATTCAACGTTGAGATAAAATACTTCGAATTGAGCCTTGCAGGGCAAATGGATTTGCACGATTATTGCTATGCAGTCTTTGGTTGAGTTCGCTATGTCAGTCTACCGTATTCTCTTGCGTCTTCTTGTGTTGGTAAACTTATTGGCCTTCGCGACCATCGCATTGCCTAGCCCGACCACTGCAGCTTCCAGCCGAACAATCCGTTCTTGGTATTTCCAATCAATGACGCAAGAAGAACGGATGCATCTGCAGATTCATCTTATCTTGACCAGCGATTATGATGGCGTGATTGACGGCGACATTGGCAACAGATCCATCCGATCGATACTGCGCTATCAGAAAGCCTTGGGGGCAAACCCCACAGGAATGCTGACGGATAAACAATTGGTTCAATTGAAGTATGATGCCAACACGGTATTTGACAGACTGAACATTCAGAACCATTACGATGCCCGTGCGGGCTTTGGTCTGTTTTTGCCTTTAGCTTATTTAGACGAGTATCAAGACACTAGAAGAGGGACACGTTTCTACAGTCTTCTGCACGATTTAGAAGTCGAAACCATACGTATTGATCGCCCCAAACGTAGCTTAAAGCAGGTCTACGACAGGATGGTATCTCTCTCGGGAAGGCAAGTTACATACTCAACTTTTCATGGCAATTGGTTCGTTGTGACTGGCGTTGAACAATCACGAAAATTCTATTCGCGCTTCTACACGAACGGTTTGGATCAACGGGGCTTCTCGGTGGCATATGAGCACCAGCTCGATCAGATTATGTCTCCAGTTGTCATCCTCATGTCCAATGCGTTTAGCCCATATTCAAGTCGTAACGACAACGTCAGGTCCGCACCAAAACAAGCCAGAGCCTTGGAAGATCGCAGGCAATCCCCATCACAAGCAGTGCCAAGTCAAGAAAAAGAAGGGCCCTCCTCCGGAACAGGCTTTTTTGTCAGTGATGATGGGTATATAGCGACAAACGCTCATGTCGTTAAAGGCTGCTCAAGGCTCGATGTCGAAGGCTGGGGAACTCCGCAGATCATCGAGGTTGATGAAACAAACGATCTGGCTGTGCTGCAAGTGAAAAAGGGAGATCGCCAGTTCCACTCCCTCAAACTGAACATCTCCGGTGCCAAATTGGGAGAGGACATCTTGGCTCTTGGATATCCACTGAGAGGCCTCCTTTCGGAAAACAGCAGTGATCTGAGCGTGACCACCGGTGTTGTGAGCACATTGGCAGGACTTCAGGGAGATAGGCGCTACCTGACCATTTCTGCCCCTGTGCAGCCGGGAAACTCGGGTGGTCCGCTTGTCAATAGAAGCGGAGAAGTCGTCGGAATTGTCAGCGCCAAGCTCAACGCCTTAAGAATGATGATCTTGACCGGTGACGTGCCTCAGAATGTCAACTTCGCAGTTAAAAGCCAGCTACTCGCAGGGCATCTGCTTATCGCAGGCCTCTCACAGTCTGATTATGAGAGCACGGGGGCAGAGAAATTCAATGAGACCGCTGAGCTCGTATCGTCGTTGAAAAGCAGCATCGTAGCGATCAGCTGCACCCCGTGATGAGCTTCTGTGCACAATGTCGAAAAGACACTGATATAGGCAGGAAGGCGAAAAGACAGGCTCCCATGAAGAATGATCCCGGCGCGATGGGTACCCCACCCTAGACACCATCATAAAGTATTGAAATATATACTATATTAGATAATTTGCAATAATTGCTTCGTACCACGCTACGAGAGACCTCTTACTGTGTACAGCATGTTGGAATAAGACCCAATTTGCCATTCGCAAAGGATTTATGCATAAGGGAAAGGTTTAGCGAATTCGGGCCAATTAACTGAGAAAATTCTATGAGCACTAAACGACAAATTCGTACTATCCGCGAAAACCTCGTATTTGAAAACAAATGGTTACGTTTATATAATGACGAGGTCCAGTTTCCCGACGGATCAACCGGAACATACATATTTAAAGAGTGGACTGCCCCATACGGTGTGGCCATCGTTATAACAAAAGGATCTGAGGCTCTATTACTTGAAAACCATCGCTACAAAGAGCAAAATGCCTCCGTGGAAATTCCTCAGGGCTTTGGTGAAGTAAATGAAACGCCATTGTCAGGGGCCTTGCGTGAATTGTCAGAAGAAACTGGGATAACAGGAACCAATCTCGTTTCAATCCGTTCACTAATCTCATTCGGACAAGCAAAAAAGACGCATGTGTTCCACGCTATTGCTCATTCAAAACTCACTAGCCCATCAAATCCTGAAGCCTCAGAAGTGCTCGGAAAGGCCTTCTGGATCGACCTAAGAAATTTCGATGCAAATACAGCCAGTTTAAACGGCATTTTCGATCCGCTAACAGTTGCTAGCCTAATGCTAGTCAGGTCGGAGCTTGATTTGGATTAACTACGACTTCATTACGATTTCGGTTTCCGGCAATTTTCTCTGTAACCTTGACCAGTTTGGGGAACTCAGGAAACGTAACTTTCTCACCAATTTTACGGAGCTGGATTTCCCGTTGCGCTTCGCTAATCTCATTTAGCCTAAACTCATCTTGGTTGACTCGCTTGCGCAATTTAGAAACCGTAAATGTCCCAAATGCTCCAGCAGCTATCCCCATTGGACCTGCCAGCGCGACTCCAAGCGCACTTAAAGCTGAAGAAACAGAAAAACTAAGCATCTCCGATGTTGCATCATCAGCCAAAGACCACCGCTTTTTAATCGTAGTAATATCAGCTTTTTGCGCATTAGCAGGTTTCCCAAACTTCTTAATAATGCGGTTCTCTATCGTTCTACGGAGTTCGATAAATGCAAGTTCAATTTCATCGCGCTGTCTCACTGGCTCGGAGGCAAACTCCGACAATTCATTAAAAACTTTAAACGCAACCGAAGATCTGATTGCAGCGATGTCATCATACTGAAAACGAGCTAACGCACCTGCAATATATTCAGCAGTCAAGCACACTTCCTCACGTTGGATTGTCTCTTCTTCAGTCTCCCCAATCGACACATCACGAACAAGATCGAAATACTCAGCCTGACTTGGTGCATAAACCGGTGAAAGAGAATATGCTCTTGGCAGGTTAGACACATAAGCCGCATCTGCAACGCGATCAATGAACATCCGCTGGGCTTCCGAAATTTCGCCAACTTCACTTGCCAAATCATTTGCAAGATTTTTGTTTAAGTAGATGCGACCAATTTGCTCAACGTCTTCACCATCAATCGCTTTGTTGCGTAGAATCTCTGCCTCAAGAAGCTCTTGAAGAACCGTCCGCTCCGTAGCGGAAAATAACGAGGCAGAAGCCTCTCCTAAGAGCACACTGCGCACTGTTTTGGAGTAGAAATTGGCCACATTTTCATAGTGCCAAGCCTCTTTAATCCCTCTCTCTTGTACCAAAATCAGTTCTTGGCTTCTGCTATGAAATGAAGAGGCAGGCAATACTGCCTCATCAAACTTGTTGCTGTTAACAAACTGCTGATAAACTTCATCAATGCTGAGAAGATTTCCTTTGAACGAACGCATCAAGAATACGAAGTCTCCCGCCTCCACAAACTCAATGAATGTCGGATCATTTCGCAAAAGCCAACGCAAATTGCGGGATGTCAGGATTTGATTGTCAGTAAAGGATAGTTTGTGATTCGTGCACAACAAATAAACCAAATGAGATCGGAACGAATTGACGAGCCGATGATCAATACTGATTGCTTGATTGGGATCCGAGAACAACGAGTATGAGTTTCGCATGATGACACGCCTCAAAATGGGAAATTTGTGTATCAATGATCATAATTGACCCGCAGGGAGATTCAAGTTGAACCGTCAAATCAATGCAACTTTATGCAGCGCTCACAAACTTGCATGGCTGTAAATCGACTTCCAATTCATACATCATCTATGTAGGCTTATCTTAAGTTCGATGTACTCTAGACTCCATCACGGGTTCAGCCTGTGTACGAATATCTACTAGAATCCCAATTGCAATTAGATTGGTCTTCAACAAATCAATAAAGGGAACAGCCCCGGCCTAAAAAAGTGCCTTTGGTTTTGAAAAAATTTCTGAGCCAGTATTCGTATAGCCGTATGAGCAGAGTTACCCCGTCCCCCATAGGTCTAGCGCTCAAAGGCCATCGGCTGCAGCATGGTTAGCAACTGCAATGGTTCCGTGCTTCCCTTCTCCCGTTTCCACATCAGCGCCCTCACTCGTCTCCTAGCCCATACCTGTGCGTACATACCAATGCGTCTCCTAAAGTGCGTCCTCTAGGGTTGATTTTAGGTTCTGGACATGCATTTATGTGGTCATAATCCATATGGACAAAACAAAAGGACGCCATGACCACCATCTTCTATGCTCGTGTCTCCACCGCAGACCAGACCCTAGACCATCAGATCACCCAAGCCAAAGAGGCCGGGTTCAAGATTGATGATATGGTGTCTGACCACGGCGTGTCTGGTGTCTCAACTCGGCTCTGTGAGCGGAGAGAAGGCAAGCGACTATTCGATCTCCTCCGATCTGGAGACACCCTTGTTGTCCGTTGGGTTGACCGTCTTGGCCGCAATTACGATGACGTGACCGACACCATGCGGGATCTGCTCAGACGTGGTGTAACCATCAAGACGGTTATCAACGGGATGACCTTTGACGGCTCCAAGGATGATCCCATGACGGTGGCTGTAAGGGATGCCCTGATTGGCTTTATGGCTGCGATGGCACAAGCCGAGACAGAGACCCGCAAGGCTGCCCAAAGAGCTGGTATCGAGGCTGCCAAGCAGAAGGAGGACAAGTACAGGGGCAGGAAGCCAACATACAGCAGGAAGCAATTCATGCAGGTGCAAGACATGCTGGCCAGCTCCGCCACTATCTCCAACATCGCCAAGGAGACCGGCCTGACGAGGCAGACCATCTATCGCATCAAGGATACCCCGGAGACCTGTGAGAGGTCACTGGCCTTGTGGGGCATGTAGCAGGGCAGCCCCCCTCATATGTACGAGACAGCCTTTGACCTCACCTTCATGTCACCTCTCGAAAAAGCAGAGACCGCTCTTCGGGGAGCAAAGGGGCTGCCTCGGTGATGTTTCTTGCCGGTCTGAGTCAGTTCGGGGACCGGTACGGGGGTAGTCGCCTGAGCTGTTAATCCGATTGGTGGCTCAGAAAATTATGTCTGAAATTCCTGGAGTCATCCTTGGGCATCACCAGAGAGCAGCCTTGATCTCCTTCAGGTCATCCCTCAAGCCCAACTGAAGACGATCGCTGAAAGAACACCAGCGGAAGACCTTGAGACAGCAGACAAGAGGGAGAACGGATAGCGGTTGCTGCAGACTGGTCACTCTTCAAGGCTGGAAAGGAACGTACAGCCAAGGAGCAACCAAAGGGGCAGCTTTTGGGGAAGACAGGAAGGGAACCTGAGAGATCAACCTGCTTGGTGCAGAAAAGTGGGACAGCACAGCAGGGATCTCAATCAGGTCATTCTTGAAGGGATGGTGTTGGTGGTTACACCCTTGGGAAACCAATGGAGCACCTATAGGTACCTTAAGGTAATCATTAGGTAGACTATAGTTACACCTTAAGGTGAACCCTAAGTGCCTTCGGCCACCCTGTCGAGGACGCAACCTTATTTTCCCATCTCCAAACCATTGTTATTGCTTGTCTTTATGAGGTGATAAAAGGTTCAGCCTGACGGTGCCCAAGGGTGCCATCCTCCTCCAACATCCTCCAACATGGTCTCCGACATCAGGCTTGTCTCTGTATGACTCAGAGGAGCCGCTGGAGGTCTTTCTTGGTCCTTCAGGTGTCTGTTTGCTGTGATCTGAGAATGCTGCTCAGTGACTCCATGAAGCACATACAGAGCATAGTCATCACTAAGATGGTTTCTCTTGATCACTTGTCCCTTATTGACCCACTCATTGTACCCGTGCGGTTCCTTATGTCCATCTGCTCTCTGAGCTAGGTGGCTGCCACTCCCTGCTAAATGTCAGTATGGGAGCGGCTTTGATATTGAGGCAGAATTCCAAGAGCTCCCACACGGTAACCGGGGTCAGGCTTAGGTCAACCTAGGTTAGGCTCACATTCCGCTGTGCGAGGCGCTCATTCTTTTCACTCTCCAGCTCGACCTGCGCCTTCAGTCCTTCAAGGACGTTTTGGGTCATCTCCTCAAGGCTCATCTCTCCCTTGACCGCCGCAGCAGCAGAAGCGTTATACTGGCCTGTCTTGCGGATTGTCGGCAGAACATCACGAGTAACCCAATCTTGGAACTTCTTTGCTTCGGGCTTGTCAGAGCGCATCACCAGCTTGTAAAGACCGGATTCTGAAATAACGAGCGCCTTAAACCTGCGTGTCCCGCCACCACGAGAATTCCCCTTTATCTGATGTAGGGTATGCTCATCTTCATCGAGGCATCGAATTGCATTGCCCGTATTAACTGAACCGTCAGCCTTCATGTACATGCCAAATGTTTTAAGGACATCAGCAGCAACGAACCAAGGCTCACCCTCAATCTCCAGCATTCGGACGGTAAGGCAAGCTCCTTCTTTGGTTTGAAATGTAATCGTCTGCATGTGAGGGCCGGACTTGGCAGGCGCAAACAAGGTAACGTCGGATCGGTCATTGCTTTCTGCGACAGTAGTGATCTCGGTCGAATTACGAGGCATGGTTGAAGATCTCCTTTTTCGAATTTTGGCATAGCACTTCGAAGGGCGTCCATCGAACGTGCCTGTGTTGGCGAGGACGCAACCTTTTTCGTCTTGTATCTTGCCCAAAGCCGTCGAGGAGCGAATCCTCTGACCTGTACCAGATACCACCCTCAAAGAATTCCCCTTTATCCAATGCAAACTAACTGTCAGGTCCCCTCGTCAGATCTGCCGCCATCACGTGAATTCCCCTTTATCTGATGCGAATTTGAGTTCACAACCTTCTTTGCTGATTGCAAAATCGACCGACTAAGTACTCCGTCCAACTGTGGTTAGCTCACGGCCCAAACTATATGCTCCACACAGGGGAGGCAGAAAAATGATAGAGATGGCCACAGAGGCACAGAATGGCAGGCAGAAGCTTTTTAAGCACAACGGATAGATGTAACTATTAGTGTCAATGCCGACAGCTCTAGCCGCAGCGCCCCCCCTGATCAAATAGCTTTCTCTTTATCAATTTGCCTACCAATTGATAGAGCCCGGAGTCACCATGTCAAAACCCAGTAAAGTTTAAGAGAGCCCCAGGTCAGAAACACATAGGAAGACACGACCAGCACAATCGAAATGCCCGTTATTATGTGCCCCCAGAGAGCCGCTCGCCCACGCCCCTTGTGCTCAGTGGCATAAGGCCAAGCCCACGTTATTTGATATGCCGCCGTTGCGTAGGTGTAAAATTGTTGGGCAAAATATGCGAAGCCGGTAGCGAAGGCTCCAAATAGAAAACCGAGGAAGTAAAGAACCACAGTCCAGCGGATCTCTTGAAACGTTATTGCGTCTCCAGTTGGACTCCTCAGATTTGGCAACACCCCTAAGAGTCCGGCTATGGCCGCAGCATTGACGATTGTTACAGTTCGCAGAGCACTCAATCCATGCTGAATAGTGGCGTCGAAAGAGTGCAACTCGCCTTCTTGAATTCGGCGATATATGAAGTTCCGCTCCGACAACAGTCGTTCTAGGAAGAAGTTTCTTAGGCTCTCTTCAGCTTGAATTTTCGCAGCGGCAATTTCAGGAGGCCAACTGCCTGCTTCAGAGAGCTTACTAATGCCCTTCTGGTGCTCATTGATAATTTTCCAGAATGGATCTTCCGATCCTTTCTCTTCTTCAGACATGCTAATTGATCCAGATTAGGGATGTTTTGTTTAAGCTTAACACGCATAGATAGAGCGGGGAAGCTGGAGGCGGCACAAGACTAGGATGGTGGAAAGCCAATGAGAGTCACAGCAAAGATCCGCAGCGTCTATACAGTCGCAGTCGAGGGCATGATAAAAACAACAGATTCTCAAATCCGTTGCAGATGCCATTGCCGTCAAACCTGTCTCGGGATCTTGTCCATCGCCCTTTTCTGAGCTTTGATGGTGACATCGCCATAATCATCAGACACACGGCCTGATGAATGCCCCTGTATGGCGTCACAGATACGTGGGTTAAGGCCCTGATCCATCCAGATAGTCTTGAAGCGGTGTCTCCAGCCGTGATTGGGCTGCACTTGGGGATCTGGAACGACTTCTCGGGCGAAATCGCGCACTCTGTTCGTGACAGCCTTTATAGATCCGAGCGGGTTATCCTGATTGACCCTCTTTCCTTTGACGCTCACGAACAGATAGCCATCTGCGGCATTGTCGATCAGCTCTGCAAATCCTCGTTCCAGAAGATGCTCATGAACTACCACCTGCCTTGCAGTCTTGGTCTTAATGGTTCCGGCTTCTGGAGTAAGGTTGATCACCCAAGTCTCACCGATCTTGCGAACATCCTGCTTGCGCAATTGGGCGACTTCACCAACTCGGCTACCCGTATAGGCACAAATCCACGGTATCCAGCGCTTTGCCAGATACATCTTCTCGCCCATGGTGCCACGTTGAACATGATCACACGCCGTCAGGAGGCGCTTAGCCTCTTCGTCCGTAAAACCTTTGGGACGAACGGAAACACGCTTGCCGACCTTCAGGGTAATCCCCTCAGCTGGATTGGAAGGCACCAATAGGTTTACCTTGGCCCAACCAAAGATTGTCTTCAGGCCAGCCAAGTCTGAGTCCTTGACTGTTTTGGCTGAGATTGCCTTGCCCGTTCGCGAATTGACCTCGGACAATCGTGCATCCTTGTAAGCCACGATATCTTCGGGCGTCACACGACGAGGATCATTGTGCTTCAGGAACTTGACTAGCCGAATGATAACGCTGCTATAGGACTGATAGGTTTTGGGAGACAGTCCAGCAGCCTGAGCCTCTTTCCACCACCGCTCCAGCAGTTCTTCAATGGTGACTTTCTCCCTCGATTGCTTTCGCTTTGATAAGGCTGCCCCTTGGTTGCTGTCCTCAGCTTTCCATTCTGGGAACCGCTCAGCATCTGGATCTGGTCGATAATCCCCACCAGCATTGCGTTGAAGCTGCCCAATGGCCTGAAGGATGGCGTCACTAGCTGCTCGGAGCAATTGCTCACGACTAGGACCATCGACATTCAACCCTTCTTTGGCCAAAAGCTCGTCAACCGTTTGGCCGTACCATTGGTCAAGTTTCCCCTTTTCCCTTGCCTGTTTATCGACACGCTTCAGATGTTCCCATGTCTCAGGGCTTCCCGGCTCTTCAGCAAAGCGTTCAGTCGCATCCCGGTAGAGAATGCCGCTTAAGGCAACGATCTGTTTATTGGAGAGATTGGTCGCAGGTTCTGAGAGAGCGGCCCAATGGCGCTCAATCTCCAGAGACACTTCAATATGCCTCTGCTTAGCGATCTGGGGATCTTTTGTTTTGAGAGAACGCTTCTCTTCCCGTTTCCCAATTGCAGCTCTGAGAGGCTCTGGGACGACCTTGCGGTAGTAGTAAATGCCGGTCTTGGGATGCTTGAAAGGTTGGGTCATTGAGAGGACCATTGTACCACCCGTTTGTACCACCGGGTGACAACCAAGCCATTGAAAGAGCTTAACTCTTTGTGACCATTCAATTTTGAGGATGAATGGTGCCCAGGAGAGGACTCGAACCTCCACTTCCATACAGAAACTAGCACCTGAAGCTAGCGCGTCTACCAGTTCCGCCACCTGGGCACTTAAGGTGTGAGGGGGTATTTACGGCTCCTGCATGCTATTGTCAACGCATAGATTTTGAAAAAATGCACAATTCACATCATTCCTGTTTATTTTCGTTTGGAACGGTGAAAAAGTCCGATCAGATGATGATCTTGCCCCTACTCGCGCGGGGAAAAATCACAGATGTCGACTTATGCCCAGATGTATGTGCGTGGATTTTCGTATAGAAACACAGTAGGTTGCAGCAAGTTCCTTGCGATGGGTGGATACGGGCCACAATCGCTTGCGTATAAAGCCCAAATCAGGAGAAAGCACCATGACCGGTCAGGCAGGAAAAATTGTTACAGTTTTTGGTGGCTCAGGGTTTTTGGGGCGCCATGTGGTGCGGGCGCTGGCCAATGAGGGGTATCGCATTCGGGTCGCGGTCCGTCGCCCAGACCTCGCAGGCTTTCTCCAGCCGCTGGGCACCGTGGGACAAATCATGCCGATACAGGCCAATTTGCGCGACCCGGCTTCTGTGGCGCACGCGATTGAGGGCAGTGATGCTGTCGTCAATCTGGTCGGGATTCTTTATGAAACGGGCAAGGCCACCTTTGACGGGCAGCACCATCTTGGTGCCAAGGTGATTGCCGAGGAGACCGCAAAGGCAGGCATCGATCGCATGGTGCAGATTTCTGCGATCGGGGCTGATATCAATTCGCCCTCCGCCTATGCCAGTAGCAAGGCAAAGGGCGAGCAAGCAGTACTCAGCGCCCTGCCAGACGCCATTATCGTTCGCCCATCGCTGTTGTTCGGCCCGGAAGATGACTTCTTCAACAAGTTCGCTTCCATGGCGAAGCTGTCGCCCTTCCTGCCTCTTGTGGGTGGTGGAGACACCCAGTTCCAGCCCGCCTTCGTGGGCGATGTGGCTCAGGTGATTGCGCTGGGAGTCAAGGGAGATCTTGACGCGGGTGCGACCTATGAGCTGGGTGGGCCGGAAATCAAAAGCTTCAAACAGCTTCTCGCCATGACACTGGATGAAATTCACCGTAAACGGCCGTTGCTGCCATTGCCTTTCTGGATGGCTTCGACCATGGGATGGTTTTTCGAGAAATTGCCCATGAAGCCGGCTTTGACGCGGGATCAGGTGACATTGCTCAAGAGCGACAATGTGGTTTCCGAGCAGGCCAGTCTGGAACACCGGACCTTTGAGGGGATCGGCATCACGCCACTGGCCATTGAGGCCGTTATCCCCTCTTATCTCTGGTCCTATCGGCCCGGCGGGCAATATGAAGCCAACCGCAGGGCGTAAGCTTGCAAAGGCTATTGGCTGCCCGATCTATGACATGCCCTATGCCTTGATTGTTTCAGGCAGGGTTGGCATGAGGCGCTGACGCGCTTCAAAGCTTGACCATTGCTTATGCTCTGGCAGTGTCCATGCGCTTTCAGCAATGGCTGAGAGGCGCGGGAAGACCATATGATTGAAGCGGGCTCGGCTGATCAGATTTTCGCTCCAGATCCCGCCCTGAATGCCGACAAGCAAATCTTTGTTCTTGCCCAAAGATGCCTGCGCATCAAACTGATAGGTATCGGCCGGACTCGACGTGCCAGCCCAGCTCAAGCCCGGCTCCTGCCAATTGGTCGATTGGGCCATATCGAGATAGTAAACCTCGCCCGGGCACATGACGACCCGATAGCCCTGATCGGTCAGATCGCGAGCGCTCTGAGCATTCATCCAGGCCATCAGGGTGACCTTTTCTGGGTCGACGCCTCCGCCCTTGGCCGCTTCCTGCCACGCGAACGGCACCTTGCCTGCGTCCTCCAGACGGTTGACCACAAAACGCAAAATAGCGGCCTGCATCTTCATGCTGTCCGGCTTGCCATCGGTATCCAGCAGCCCCTTGGCCTTTGCCCAACTGTTGGCGCCACGCGAGCCAACCCACGCACCATGGGGAACTTCATCGCCGCCGATATGGACGCAGGCACCAGGGAAGAGATCCGCCAACTCGCCGAAGATGGATTCCAGAAACAGCCATGTCGCTCCAAGGCCGGGATTGAGTGCATTGTTGACATAGCCCTGCACCGAGGCATTGCCCTGCATGGCGCTGGGGTCAATCAGTTCGGGCAGAGCCATCATGGCCGCGTGACAATGGCCAGGTACATCCACCTCAGGCATGACGTCGATCTGCAGGCTTGCTGCATGGGCCAGAATATCTCGCACCTGCTCTTGCGTATAAAAGCCGCCATAGCGCGCAGCCCCAGCCCCATGCTGGGGCAAAAGCGCCAGCCCGTGGCCGCGCCAAGCGCCAATCTCGGTCAGGTGCGGATAGATTTTGCTTTCCAACCGCCAGCCCTCGTCATCGGTCAAATGCCAATGGAAATGGTTCAGCCGATGCCACGCAAGACAATCCAGAAAGGCCGTTACGGTTTCTGCGCTATAAAATTGGCGTGAGACATCCAGATGCATGCCCCGCCAATCATGGATTGGCCAATCTTCAATCGTGCCGTTGGCGGGGAACGCGAACAGCGCTGGCTCCTTTTGCGCCCCGCGCCAGATTTGGGCGAGGGCTATGAGAGCATAGAAGATCCCCTTGTCATCGGCGTTGATGACAATCTCCTTGTCCGAGAAAGTCAGCCTGTAGGCCCCTGCCCGCGCGTCATCTTTTGCCCTCTGCCCGCCATCAGTGGCAAGGCGCAGCGTGATGCTGGAGGACGCTTCACCAAAGGGGGGCTTTTCGCCAAAGAGCCTGATGTAAAGCGCGTTCACTCTGTCGCCGACATCTTTCAGAGACTCATCCAGCGCAAAAGCTGAGGGTGCAGCCTCGCGCCATGCAGCTACCGAGCTTTGATTGGGCATTGGCAGCATGGCCAACATGGGTGCGGTTGGAGCGGTCTGTGAGGAGGGTTCTGCCTTTGTCGCGACATCCGCTTGTTCATCACTGCCCTCAGCAGTCTCATTCTCGGGGCGCAAGGGGTCGCAATCGATATCGATGGTGCTGTTATCCGGCAGAATCAGGAAGGCCGAGGACGGCCCGTCGGTGCAGTGGTTCGGCTTGTGAGAAAGCACAGGGATCGTGATCTGCCACAACAACCCATCTGGGCCTGCCTTGAGGGGCGCAAGAGGCTGCAGCTCATGATAGTTGGCCGTGCGTGCAATATAGTGAGCGCCGATCAGCTCGGTTTCAGGCGGGATGCGAGTGATTGCCGTATAGGCCAGACGCACAGTGGCCGGAAAGGCCGCATCCGGCGGGGCGAGCAGGCTCAGCACCATCTGTCCGGTTTTGCTGTTGTCATCAATCCATTTGCTACGCAGAAGCAGGTCTGTATTTTTCTGGTCGCTACGGGCCATGTCGCACCTCCTTTGATGCTATCTACTGCTCCTGTTTTTATTGAAGAATCATGTCCATGAAAAGAAAAAAGGGGCCACACAGGCCCCTTCGTTGCATCTTGTATCACTCGTCTTTGCTTGCAAGCCAAAACCTGTCTGGGCCTGTTTGGGGCTCTGTCGGCTTAATAGTCTCGCGCTTCGCGCCTGAGGATATAGAAGGAGGCCGCCAGAATGAGTAAAGCCCCCAGCCAGAACTGGCCAACCGGCGCAAAGCCGAAGACCACCCAGCCAAACAGCACGTTGAAGGCCAGTTTGACATGGTCAAATGGCTGCACATAAGCCGCATCCGCGATCGCATAGGCCCGAGCGCACAAGAGCTGAGCCAGATAAACCAGCAGGCCGGAAAGCACGATGACGCCCAAAGCCAGCATGGAAGGCATCACCAGATCACTACCCAGCAACATGAAGGCATTGACCGGGCTCATAAGCAAGAGCAGATAGATGGTCACAGTTTCGGGCGCCTCGTCATCGGTGAGCGTCTTGGTCATGACAGAGGTCGCAGCCCAGAAGGCAGCCGCCACAACCGGCCAAAGCGCGTGCAGGGAGAAGGCATCGGACCACGGTGCCAGAATGATCATGCCACCAACAAAGCCCACGATGGTCGCGGCCAATCGATGAGGTCCGACCTTTTCATGCAGGAAGATATAGGCCCCGAGAGTAACAAAGAACGGCGATGTCATGATCAGGGCGATGGCCTGCCAGATGGGCACATAAGCCAACCCCGCTGTCCAGGCTTGGGTGCCCAGCACGGCGAACACCACGCGCACTACATGCTTGCCCACCTGATTGGTACGAGCCGCTTTGAGACCAACTTTGAGCAACCATGGCAAACTGAAGAAAAAGGCAATGAAATATTGCCCGAAAGCGACGATCAGCGAGCTGACGCCCAGCTTCATCGTCAGATATTGCGTTGAGAGATTGACGAGGGCAAAGGCAAGACCAGCCAGAACCATATAGATGGCGCCCCACACCGCGCCTGAGCGCATCAGTGGCACGGTCGCCGCGTTGGTAGATTGGGAAATCTGATTCATTTCGCATACCTAAAACAGATCCCTCATCCATTGCGGATGAGTGAACCAAAGCCAAAAGAATCAGGACGCACGGACAGCTAAGCCTTATCTCACCGGGAGAGCCTCCTGATGAAACATGCTTTTGTCACGTTCTCTTTCATCCGGACTGTTACCGTCGGCTCTGGAATGGCACCAGATCTGCTGACCGTTCGAAAGAGACCATGAGCCACCTTCCAAACGCGCTCGCGGGCTGCAAGAGCGGGTTGTCGCACTGCGTTAACACCCCTCTTTCACCGCCGGTGGGGACTTTCACCCCGCCCCGAGAACAAGGCTCACCTCAGGACACCTGGGCTGAGCTGCGCTAAAATGGGGGAAATCCGCGAAAATTGCAAGTAGGGATTTATAGATAGGTCTGATGAACAAAATCGATGCATCAACAAAAAAGCGGGACCATTGTCCCGCTTCGTTGCTTCCGGTCTTGAAGCTATCAGCCTTGATACGGATTGTCCGAACCGGACCCGCCTGCCGGGCCATATTGGTTGGCATTGTGGCGCGCTGCCATGAAGCGATCGAATTCTTCCTTGTCTTTGGCACGATGCAGTTCGGCCAGAAACTCTTCGAATTCTTCTTTCTGCGCTTCCAGTTTGCGGCGCTGTTCTTCCAGTCGCTCCAGCTCTGCCTTGCGGTATTCATCAAAAGCCACGTTGCCGGTTCTTTCAAACCCATGGGAACGGTGACGATGACGATGGCCACAGCCTGAGCCTTTGAATTCGCGGTCTATTCTCGTCTTGAAGTCCTTGAACATTTCACGCATTTCATCACCCCAGATAATATAGGCCAACATTGCAAGACCAAGCGGCCAGAAGAGAATAAAGCCAAGTATCATCAGAGCTACATGAGAACCCTTCCAAGATGATTTGGCTGTTGCACTGTGTGACATTGTCTTCCTTTCGAATGGTTTACGTCTCATTTATGCATTGAACTTGAAGTATTCCCTCATGAATATCTCTAAACTGTTCAACGCTCTCTCACACAACAAGAGGTGGGTAAGTAAAAACCGAAGTTCAAGATATTTTTTGTTAAATATATTTTTGCCTTCAGGTCTTGAAACGGCGCAAAACCTACCATTCGCACGTCAAGATTCGACCTTGGTTGGCCGCTGAATTCCGTCGTTTTACACCGACAGGTTCTTTTTCACCAAAGTGTCATCTCAAAGGCATTCCTGTGGAGCGGAATTTGCGATAGAAACAATCAAGTATTTGCAGCTTTTATAGAAACAAAACCTTGTCAGAAGGGGTCAAGGGTCATCACGCCTGCTGTTTTCAGCCAGATTTCGACTGCCATGATGATTTCTGAGACCAGAAGAGCCTACGGGAAACGATGCTTTTTGCTTCTTCATCCGATCCGATATTTGCAGACAGACAAATAAAGCTCGACACGCTTGTGCGGCTGCGCTGGTTGGCCATTGGTGGCCAGGGAGTCGCTGTTCTCGCTGTTTCGGAAGGATTTGGCTATCGATATCCTGCCCATTATTGCCTCTATCTGATCGGGCTTTCGGCTCTGCTCAATCTGTTCTTGCAGATGCGCTTTCGCAAGAGCGTGCGTCTGTCGCCCCCGCCGGCGACTGGACTTTTGAGCTATGACGCAGCCCAGTTGGGCGGGCTTCTTTATCTGACGGGGGGCCTGCAAAATCCGTTTGCGTTGCTTCTTCTGGTGCCCGCAGTGGTTTCAGCCACCATGCAACCGGCGCGTTTTACCGCTTTTCTTTCCACCCTCATCACGCTGATCGCCACCGCGCTTATCTTTTTCCATCATCCCCTGCCATGGGCCGAGGCCACGCCGCCCGATCTGCCCAAGCTTTATGTCTATGGCATCTGGATTGCGCTCATCGTGACCATGCTGTTCCTGAGTGTCTATACTTCACGCATTGCGCGCGAGGGCCATCAACTGGCCAACGCCCTCTCAGCCACCGAGCTTATTCTTGCCAACGAACAGCATTTAACGAGCATTGACGGTTTGGCAACGGCTGCCGCCCACGAGCTGGGAACGCCGCTGGCCACGATCCAGCTAGTGGCCAAAGAGCTTGAACATGAGCTCTTGGAAGATGATCCGATCTTTGAAGATGTGTCGCTTATCCGCTCTCAAGCCGAGCGCTGTCGCGACATTCTCGGCAAATTGCGCTCTCTTTCTGGCGATGATCACAGCAATTTCACCAAGATGCAGTTCGAGGCGCTCATTTCGGAAATTGTCGAACCTTTTGAAAATCCGGATGTCACGATCGAACGTATATTCCCAGAGAATAAAAGCGATCAACCCATTCTCATGCGCAATCCCGGTCTGCTCTTCGGACTGGGCAATCTGGTGGAGAATGCCGTCGACTTTGCACGCAGTCGGGTCGTTCTTGAATCGCAATGGACCGATAGCACCATAACGCTGGTGATCGGCGATGATGGTCCGGGCTTTTCCGAGGCAATCATGACGCGCCTTGGCGATCCCTTTGTGACAAGCCGCATGGATAAAGGCCAAGTGGATCGCGATGCAACCTCCGGGCCAGATTTGGCACGAAGGCAGAAGTCGGGGCTCAATGGTGGCGGGTTGGGTTTGGGCTATTTCATTGCCAAGACCTTGCTTGAGCGCAGCGGCGCCAAAGTAACCATTCGAAGGAGTGGAACAGTTCAAAAGGAAATAGTGTCAAAAAAGATAAACGAAATCAGTGGAGCAGTAATCGAAATCACTTGGCCCCGCCTTTTGCTTGAGGCAGATCAATAAAAGCGGCAAATTCGATGCTAGATTAAAAGCGAGACCGATTGCCACACCCCTTTGGATATCGTATTTTAAAGACATGGAAGACGCGCAATCATGACAGGACTAGCAGAAATGACAGTAACTGAACAAGGAATAAGCACCCAGCCGGGCTATCTCTTGTTGGTAGATGATGATCGGCCTTTTCTCATTCGCCTGTCGCGCGCAATGGAAAGCCGGGGATTCACGGTAAAATCTGCAGATAATGTTGCCGAAGCCCTATCCACGGTGAAAGAAGAGCCGCCCCGTTATGCTGTTGTCGACATGCGATTGGGCGACGGCAATGGTCTGGACGTCATCGAGGCCATTCGCGATTCCAATCCTGATGCGCGCACAATCATGCTCACCGGCTATGGCAATATCACCACAGCGGTAACGGCCGTCAAACTCGGCGCTGTCGACTATTTGGCCAAGCCAGCCGATGCGGACGATATTTTTGCCGCTCTGCTGAATGATGGTGAAGTCAAGATCGAGCCGCCGGAAAATCCGATGTCGGCGGACCGCGTGCGCTGGGAGCATATACAGCGGGTCTATGAGCTGTGTGATCGCAACGTGTCTGAAACCGCCCGCCGGCTCAACATGCATCGCCGTACATTGCAGCGTATTCTGGCCAAGCGCGCTCCGCGCTAAAGCCCGGCCCGTCTGGCTGCTTCTGGTACTTCTGCCGCTTTCAGCAAACGCATTTCCTAACCATGGTCTGGTCGCATCTTTCGATGCGGCTTGGGACGTTGTTTTACTACAATTTGGCTGGCTCGATATGCGTCGGCACGCCCGGATCATGGATCGCATGCAGACGCGAGGCAGCGATTTGAGCGAATCGCAGCGTCAGGGCCTTGCGGCGTGCTGCTGCCAGCTTGCGCTGTTCCACATCCCTTATGATTTCGGCGCTATGGGCATCAGCAATGATCAGGCCGGCTTCCTCGGGAAAGATCTCTTCAGGTGTTTCCTGATTGGTCGCGAAGAATAAGCGATCGCAAAAATCCCAATAATCAGGCCACTTTTTGTCGGCACGGAAATCGGCCAGCGAGGACTTGATCTCGACGATCCAGATTTCGCCCTTGGTGTTGATGGCCAACAGATCGGCCCGACGGCCTGACTTGAGTGTCACCTCTGGCAGGGAGACAAAGCCGTGGCGGCGTAAAAGACGCCCTGTGCCGCGCTGAATTTCTAGCGCACGCTCAGACTGTCGCCCATCCACGGGAGCGGAAAGGTCCGGTTTGATCATCTTGCTCATGGTCGGTCTTGGATCGGTTCGAGGTTGTCTTTTTGCCTGAATGCCAGAAAGACTGCCTGTCGAGCAGTGCAGCCCGTCTGGCGTTGGTACGCAGACAGGCCGATTTGAGATCAATTCGCTACGCCCTGCAAGCCTTTTCTGCCAAGGCGGTTATATGATGGATGGCGTAGCTCTACAGGACTGTGAAGGCTAGAGCGCACGACCTGCCGCCACGCCGGACGCCCAGGCCCATTGGAAATTGTAACCGCCAAGCTGACCGGTCACGTCCACCACCTCGCCAATGAAATAAAGGCCAGGCATCGCATTGGCCTGCATGGTCTTGGAAGAAAGCCCTTTGGTATCAACGCCCCCGAGCGTCACTTCTGCGGTACGGTAGCCTTCGGTGCCAACCGGCACCACCTGCCAGCGATGCACGACTTCATCGAGTTTGCGCAGCATCTTGTCGCCTTGCTCGGCAATATGGCCCTTGATGCCTTCCCGTTCGGCAATGGCCTTGGCCAGCCGTTTAGGAAGCAACGTAGACAGACTGGTGGCAATATCCTGCTTGGGGTTGCTCTTGCGCGCAGCGATCAGGGTCTCAAGGCAATTGCCATCCGGAGCCAGATCGATAGTAACCGGTCTGCCTTCCTGCCAATAGGCCGATATTTGCAGGATGGACGGGCCGGATAAGCCGCGATGAGTGAAAAGCAGTCCCTCGCGGAACCGGACCTTGCCAAACCGCACTTCCGCATCCACAGACAGGCCGGCGAGCCCGGCAGCAAATGTCTTCTGGCTATCCGAGAAGGTGAGCGGCACAAGGGCAGCTCTCGTGGGCAAAACATCAAGGCCGAATTGTTTCGCAATGTCATAGCCAAGACCTGTGGCGCCCATCTTCGGGATCGACTTACCACCAGTTGCCACGACCAAGGCGCGTGCCTGCTCGCTGCCCCGGCTTGTGGCGACATGGAACAGCCCGTCGCGCTGCTCGACAACCTTGATCTCCGTGCCAAGGAGCAAACGCCCTCCGGCGGCCTCCAGTTCATCAAGCAGCATGGCCACGACGTCTTTTGCGCTTTCATCGCAGAAAAGCTGCCCGGCGGCCTTTTCGTGCCAGGCAATGGCGTGCTGATCAATGAGCTTGACGAAATCCTTTGGCGTATAGGCCTTCAAGGCTGAAATGCAGAAACGCGGATTGTTCGAGATGTAATTTTTGGCGCTGGCGTCAAGATTGGTGAAATTGCACCGCCCTCCGCCTGAAATGCGGATCTTTTCGCCAGCCTTGCGCGCATGATCAAGCACAAGCACGCGTTTGCCACGGCCTGATGCCGTAATCCCGGCCATGAGCCCCGCAGCACCGGCCCCCAGAATGATGGCATCCCAGAGCTTGCCAGATGGTTTGCCCGTCGGATTATGAGACGGATTGGTCTCAAAGCTGAGAGTATTGGTCTTGTCTTCAGGCATGACGAAAAGCGCCCCTATTGCTCGCGAAGGCCATTTTGGCTCTCAGGCAATAGGGGAGACGTCTCGCAAGGTCAAGGAATAAGCGCAAGGGCGCGATCCTGTCAGTGATTGACGATCAACTCTTTCTGATAGGATGATTGCCGCGCAGCCTCCGGCTTTGGCAGCGAAACCGACAGGATATGCTCAAGATCCGTGATGGCCTCGGACAGATTGGCGGCCAGTTGCACCATGTGACCCGAGCCTTCCTGATCGAGTTCGGCCGCAGTCATGTCTCGCCATGAGAGGCAGAGATCGAATACCGAGCGCGCACCGATATTGGCCGCCGCCGAGCGCAAGGCGTGAGCCCCGTCACGGAACTCGGCATCATCGCGATGATTCACAGCATCATGCAGGCGATGCAAGGCGGCAATGCCGTCTTCACTGAATTGATGAGCGAGATCGACGACAAACTGGTCGCCCCCAAGATCTCTCAAATCTTCAATAATCTGAGTGGTGTACATTTCTTCTAACCCCCAATTGTCAGAAATAGTGATTGTTTTTCTATTGTCAGCAATTTGCTGTTTCTGCTCGATAAATATATCGAGCAATTCCTTGAGCCGGTAACGATCCACCGGTTTGAGCAAGCAAGCTTTCATGCCCGCCTGCAGACACCTGTCCTTGATCTCCATACCGGGATCGGCGGTAAGGGCATAGAGGTGCGGTGGGTGCTGTAAGTCCCCGGCACCCGCCAGAGCCTCTATGCGACGCGCTGTTTCCAGCCCATCCAGAACCGGCATCCGGATATCAAGAAAGGCCAGATCAAATTTGCGATTGCGAATTGCGGCGATGGCCTGTTTGCCATTTTCGGCCAGAGTCACCTGATGCCCCAGGCTGGCCAGCATTCTTTCAAGAACCATCTGGTTGGTTCGATTATCCTCGGCAACGAGAATCTGCAAACTTTCCGCCGGCTTGCTTATCTCTGTGTCACGACTGGCGCTTCGGACGCTGCCATGTCCATGCAATTGCTCGGCAAGGCGCAGCAATTTGCTCATGCGATAGTGCCAGTCGGTGCGATTGAGAAAAGCCAGCCCATGCTGAGGGTGAACAAGAGCCAGATTGGACGCCTGTTCATCAGCGCGACAGATCCAGAGCACAAAAGGCAATCCGCTTCGGCTACAGGATGCGATCTGCATCTGGGTGAGCGCAATATCACACTCCAGCCCCTGACGATCAATCACCACCACGGACGGCATCTGGTCTTCGCAAAAGCTGGTAAGCGCCGTCAGGGCCGTGCGCAGATCGTGATGGACATCACAATAGGGCACGGCAGGCGGCAACATGGTAACCAGCTGCTGGTTTCTGGTGATCATCATGATCGACCGTTTGGGTGTCTCTTCGCTTTCATCTTCTGCTGTTGCTGTCTGACTGTGTTTTAATGCGAGGCCGAAGGGAGCGGTGAAGGCAAAAGTGCTGCCCTCTCCCTGTTTAGAGGCGACCTGAATATGTCCCCCCATGAGTTCTGCATATTGGCGGCACAGGGCAAGCCCCAGACCAGAGCCACCAAATTGCGCCATCACATCATCATCGGACTGGGTAAATCGATCGAAAATCCGCTGCTGGGCTTCCGGTGCAATGCCGATGCCGGTGTCGATCACCTCAAAGCAGATGCGGTGCATCTGGCTATTTTCTTCCACCAGCCGTGCGCGCAAGGTGATTTGTCCCTGATGGGTGAATTTGACCGCATTGCCCATGAGGTTGGTCAGAATGTCTTCCAGAAAGCGCTCATTGCCACGATAAAGACGGCGCAGCGAGGAATCAAAATTGATATTAAGATCCAGATGTTTCTGCCGCATCTGTTCAGAGAAAAGCCGATGAAGGCGGCCCAGGAGCCTGGACAGGTCAAAATCGTCATCATTGACCGGCATGGTGCCATTTTCGGCTCTGGCATAATCGAGCAAATAATTGATAAGACCCAGAAGCGTATCACCAGCCTGAGAGATGGTGCCAACCATGCGCCGCTGATCCGTATCCAGTCTGGTATCGTCGAGCAGATCACTCAGCCCCTTGATGGCTTGCAGCGGTGTCCGCACTTCGTGGCTGATGCCGGCAAGAAACGCCGACTTTGCACTGCTGGCAGCCTCTGCTGTCGCAATGGCCTGCCGGATCGTGTTGAGGAAAGATGTCATCGAAAAGGCCAGAATGATGACAAAGCTGATTTGCAGCAGACAGACAAGATAGCTCGTCTGCCAAAGTTCGAATATATGATAGTGAACGGACAGAACGGCGACGATAGAAATGGCGGAAATCAAAAGATAAACCGTGCCATAGCGAAAGCCTGCAGCCAGCATATTCCACAAATAGAAGGGATATAGCACCGTACCTGTTGGCCCGAGAATGAATGCAAAATAGGTCAAAAGCACCTGATCGGCCCAAATCGCCATCAAGCGTCGACCACTGGAGGCATTGGGAGAAAAAGCCAGATGCGTCGATTCCAGAGCCAGAGCAAGCCCATATAGGCTTGTTGCCATGAAAATTTGCTCATACCCACCTGCAGGTATTTTCTGCAGGAAGAGATAGTCAAAGGCGACGAAGGCCCAAAGCGCCACTATCATGCCAAAACGCAGGATAATTGCCACATGCTCCGTGTCTGGCCTATGAGACAGAATGCCAACAAGCCGCATAACCGGATCGATAACAGTTTCAAGAAAAGAAGTCCGCAAGGCCATGAAAAGTCAATCTTTCGCTGTTCACCCCAGAGATACCAGTTTGGTAGGCATCTGAGCCTGAATGGCCAGTTGCAGTTTTTCTGCCGATTGCGGCTTTCCGAAATAGTAGCCCTGCGCCTTGTCACAATGCTCCAGCTCCAGATGGCGGAGAACCTCTTCTGTCTCGACCCCCTCGGCGATCACCTCGAAACCGAGAGAATGCCCCAGATTGATAGTCGCCCGAACGATGGCGGCGTCCGATGGATTTTCAAGAAGATCATGCACAAAGGACTGGTCGATTTTTAGACGATCCACCGGGAAATGCTTCACATATGAGAGGGAAGAACAGCCGGTTCCGAAATCATCAATAGAGATTTTAACCCCCAGATCGCGTAGTTGCTGAAGCTGTAGAGCAACCTGTTTGCGATCATGCAGAACGATGCTTTCGGTCAGTTCCAGATCCAGCAAGTGCGCAGGCAGCCCCGTTTCGGAAAGAATGCGCGCGACCAGCAACGGCACCGATTGTCGCTGGAACTGCACCGGCGACAGATTGACCCCGACGGAAAATTCCGGCAGCCCCATTTCGCGCCATCGGGCCCCTTGCCTGCAGGCTTCCCGAATGACCCATTCGTTGATTGGCATGATCATGCCATTGCGTTCAGCCCGGGCCAGAAATTCACTTGGTGCGACGAGGGTGCCATCGGCTTCGCGCATTCTGAGCAATGCCTCGCAGCCAACGATTGCGCCTGTCTTGATGTCGACCTGACGCTGATAGAGCAGTTCGAACCGGTTGCTCTCCAGTGCTTCGCGCAAGGTGGCATCCAATCGCCGCTCTTCACGGGCGCGCGCATCCATGTTCGAGACAAAGAAGCTGAAGCCATTGCCGCTCGCGGCCTTGGTGCGATACATGGCAAGGTCGGCATTGCGCATGAGATGCTCGTAGCTGTTGCCGTCTTCCGGGTGCACCGAAATACCGACCGAGGCTGTAACAGGCGTCGATAGCTGCACACCGGCAATCGCGCCGGGCATGATTTCCATCGCCGCCTTGCACATATCCTCCACCTGCGATTCGGAGGTGATGTTGGATTGCAGAATGGCGAACTCGTCGCCCCCAAGACGGGCCACAAGGTCTTCCTTGCCCGCGACAATACGCAGACCTTCGGCCACGCGGGCCAACAATTCATCGCCCGTCGCATGGCCATGCACGTCATTAACCTGCTTGAAGCCATCTAGGTCGATCAAATGCAGGGCAAAGCGTCCATCACCGCGGCGACAGCGCCCGATTTCGCGTTCGACCCGATCTCTCAGCAACGCCCTGTTGGCCAGACCGGTGAGCGTGTCGTGATGGGCCAGATGATGCAAATGGGTTTCTGCCGCCTTGCGGTCGGTAATATCCTGCGACGAGGTTACAACACCGATGACATTTTCCCCTTCCACGAGGGGCGATTTGTTGGTCAGGAAGATGCGTTTGTTGCCGTCTGCACCAACGATTTCTTCTTCAAAGGAACGGATGCCGTGATTGGATGCAATGACCAGTTGGTCGATGGAATCATAGCGCTCTGCAACCTGCGAGCCGAAGATTTCGGCTCTGTGGCGCCCGACAACCTGCTCGACCTTGAGGCCAAGATAGTTGGCCTGATTGACATTCATGAACAGATAGCAACCATCCAGATCGGTTGCGCTGACCATGACTGGGAGCGTGTTGATCACATTCACAAGGCGCGATTCACTTTCGCGCTGTGTCCAGGCAAGGATGCTTTCGCTTTTTTTCAGGGACTCAAGCAGCGAGTTGGCCCGGTTAGAGAGGACCTTACTCTGGCGATGCATTTTGAGAAGGTTACGCGCCCGGGCGATGAACTCCCGGTGGTCGACCGGACTGATGAGTAGATCCGTCGCACCTGCATCCAGAGCCCGAAGCCGCAGGCGCCGATCCTCGAATACGGTGATGACAATGACTGGTACGTCTGCCAGACGTCTGTCAGAGCGGATTTGACCGACAAAGTCATCCCCCTGCATGCCCGGCATACTGAAGTCAGTCAGGATCAGATCGGGGCTGTTTTGTGCCAACCATGAAAGGGCTTCGATTGGCCCCGAGCAGGTAACAACTTCGATTTCGGCTTCAATACGCCGTGCGATCTGAGCATAAATTTGTCTGTTTGTGTTTTGATCATCAACGATCAAGATAAGTGCCATTTTGAGCCCCGCGTGTCCCCTGTGCGTTTTCCGCTCTTCCCCAAGAGCGAACGGCTTCGACGAATTTCGAGACACTGTAGGACAAAGACGTTAATGACACAGGTCAAAAATGAGCAAAGTTGGCTTCCGATGTCCAAAAGGTATGACTATCGTAAATATTGTATTTATGAACACATGTAACCCAAAATGGACTTTGGATCGAAAGCAGAATGCAGGGAGAGTTCTAATCAGCGCAGACCATTCCAGGGGTCATCGGACAGACGAGGTCCAGCCTTCTTGGCAGGCCTTGCTTTCAGCTCTGCCATTTGCCGGGCTCTGGCAACAGCAGCGGCGGCTTGTGGATCATTGCTGACATATTCCTTGCGAGCACCAGAAACAGTCAACTGACCGGTGGCTGCGAGATAGCTGTAGATCGCGATGACGCTGTCTGCCTGTGAATAGATTTCCAGCTCACGGGCATCAAGCAGTGAAACTTCTGCATCCAGAATATCAAGGTAGGAGCGTTGCCCGGCCTTCTCTTCCATCTTGATGCCGCGCAGCAGGTTGCTGGCTGCCTTTACTTCTGCGCTCGCCTGTCGCATGGATGCGACTGCGGCCTGATATCTGAGAAATTGCTCACGCGCGTTGGCCTTGATCCGTGCCCGCAAAGCATTGGTCTGATGAACCTGCTGGCTGTGCGCAGCCCGTGCCTTCTGTACTTCGGCGGAGCGTGCACCGCCATCAAACAGAGGCAGACTGAGGCGCAAGGAAAGGCTGCGCTCGGACTTGTTGGTTTGCGCCGCGCTTGAAGCCAAATTCTCCGAGATATCCCCATTCAGATCGATCGTGGGTAGAAAAGCCCCTTGTGCAGATTTGACCGCATAGTCTGCCGCCTTGTCATTGGCGCGTGAAGCCCTCAGGTCGGGGTGCATGCGCAGGGCCTTTTTCACCGCCTCGGTTTCATCGGCAGGCAAATAGCGCACAGGCATCTGCGGATAAATCAACTCGCCGGGACGATAGCCCACCAGCGCTTCATAGCGACCGGACGCTCCGCCCAGATCGGCGTGCGCCCCCTCCAGTGCAGCTCGGGCCCGATAGAGCAACGCTTCGGTCTTGGCCAGATCGGTTCTGGTCAACTCTCCGGCACGAATGCGGGCTCTGGTTGCTCTATGTTGCTTTTCCAGATTGGCCACATGATCGCGCCGCAAGGCAATCATCCTGCGCGCGGCATAAACATCCATATAAGCCTTGACCGCTTCGAGCAGGACTTCTCGCTCTCGGTTTTTCAGCTGATAAAAGCCAGACTTTTCTTCATATTTGGCCTTGATTAGATTGTTCCTGCCCTGAAAACCATTAAACAGGCGCTGGCTGGCCTTGATGCCATACTGGCTGGTGCGCGTACGCTCGGTGCGGCCCGACTTGAGCCGTTCCTCCACCATCGACTGGGAGGCATAAGCGCTGACCTGCGGCATGAAGGCCGCATTGGCCTTTTTTGTTTCGGCCTGCCTGATGGCAAGGCCGGCTTCCGATGCGTGGATCTCGGGATTGTTGTCGTAAACGTCATAGAGCATCTGTGCCAGATTGTCCGCCAGCGCGGGGCGCACCAAAAGACACAGGGAAGCGCTCAGCAGCAAAGAGGCAAAGCGGGCGCCAAGCCCGACCCGACGGGAGCCCCCTTCGGCCTTGCCCGTCGTGGCAATTGCCATACCTGTTCTCTCTTTGCCATTCATGCTGATCTTCCACTGCGAGGACATGGTTGGAGCTCGCCGCTTACGCGTCACCTCCCTCCAGTCTTATGGAATTATGGTTAATAAAGCGGAAATATGCAGACATGCAAACCAGTTGTCGGCCCATATGAGCAATTAAATCAAGGATATGTTGAGAAAAGCGGCCCGGGATCCGACCCATTCATCTCAAGGACTTTCATGGAGTGTCAGCGCTCGGAGAAAGCCACATCCATGGATCGATAGACCGGCTTAAGCAGATAGCGCGCAAGCGACTTGGAGCCAGTCACGATATCAGCGGTCACGACCATGCCCGGTAATACCGGATAGGCCATGCCCTTGCGATTGAACTCGTTGTGATCAAGCGCGATCTGAACCCTGAAATAAGGCTGGCCATTTTCATCCTCAAAGGAGGTTGCCGAAATGGTCTTCACGTTGCCTTCCAGCGAGCCGAAAACATAGGGGTCGAATGTTGAAACGGTTACCTTGGCGTCGGCATTGAGATGGATATGGCCGATATCTTTCGGTTTGACGCGCACCTCGGCGATGATCTTGCGGTCATCGGGCACGATCCGCGCCACCACTTCGCCGGAGCGAACCACCGCCCCCACCGAATTGACCGGCAGTTCCTGCACAATGCCATCCGTCGGCGCAGTCAGATCAAGGCTGGTGACACGATCCTGCTGCTTGGTCAAAAGGCGATCCACCTCGGCCAGTTCGCTGGCATTCTTGGACTTTTCCTTGGCCAGATCGCTAAAGATCTTGGCTCGAGCTTCTTCCAGCTGTATCTGGGCTTCCTTGACCTGCTCGCGCGTTGTCGAGAGCCGGCCATCAAGAGAATAAAGGCGGGAGCGCGCTTCTTCCAGCGCGGCTTCAGCTTCCAGCACCGAGCGGCGGGATGCATATTGCTGCTTGAGCAGGCCATCGAGCATCGTAAACTGCTCCTTGGCAATCTCCATACGCTTTACGGCGCTTTTCTGCTCTGCAATCGTCGCCCGATATTCCGCCTCGCGACGGGCCAACTGGGATGCATATTTGGCCAGCTCGCGATTGATACGGTCTTTCTCGGAGGAAAAGACACTCATTTGCGACTGCGCAATGTTGCTATAAAGGCGACCTTCCTCGCCAAAGGAAACGCTTTCCTGCTGCTGCATGAGAGCATCAGTGGTGGAGATCGCCATACGAAGGGACGCAGCCCTGATGGCCAGTTGGTCGCGCTCGCTTTCGGTTGCCGTCGGGCGCAAACGCACCAGCGGCTGGCCAGCCTTGACCCTGTCGCCCTCGGACACCAGAATCTGGTCGATATAGCCACCCTCAAGATGCTGGATGGTCTGGACAGAGCCAACCGGCTGTATCTGACCGCCAGCATGGGTAACCTCCAGCACAGAGGTGACAAAGGCCCAGATGATGAAGGCTCCCAGAAAAATAAAGCACCCCGTCACCACATAGGCAAAGAGCTGGGGCGGCTGTTCAGCCTCCAGCGCCAGCGGCAATGTCAGGGTCTTGGAGTCAAGACCTGTGCTTTTTGAAGCAAACAACTTCACTGAATTCACCCCGGAATGCCCTCGCATTTTCCTAGGAAAAGCGCAAGACCCGTACCCGTTATGCTCATACTCGAGACCGGAAAACCGACCAGCTTTCCCTTCTGGAATATGATCCCACATGTTCGCGAGCAGCCTATGCCACAACACCAAGTCAACAATAGCGCGCTTAGGGTTAATACATCCTTGCCCAAAAGGCGTCTGTTTGAGAGATCTGTCTTAGGCAACCGATTTGTTGAAGCTGTCCAATTGCGGCAAGATCTTTTCAGGCGGCCCATTCATGATGACCTGCCCTTCATGCAGCACCAGTATGCGGTCTGCCATTTTCATGTGGCTAGGCCGCTGCGTGGTAAAAAGAATGGTAGCCTCGCCCCGCATGGCTTGCAGGTGATCCATGAATTTGTGATCGGTTTCGAAGTCCAGATAGTTGGCGGGCTCGTCAAGAAAATAGTAGGTCGCGGATTTGCTGAAGCTGCGGCATAGCAAAAGCTTCTGTTTGAGCGCATCCGACATCTGATGCACGGTTTCCGCCTTCAGGCGTGTTTCCATCCCCTCAGGCAAATCCGGATGGTCTGCCTCAATATCGAAGGTCTGCATGAGCCCCGCCATCTTGGCACAATCGGCCTCAGGGTCATTGAGATGAAAATTCTGCGCAACCGTTCCGTAGAAAAAAGTGGCATTGTCTGGCTGGTAGCTGATCTCGAAGCGCAATTCGCCCAAATCGATCTGCCGGATATCCAGATGGTCAAAACCCACCGCACCAGCGACAGGACGATAAAGACCGGCCAGCAATTTAAGGAAAGTGGATTTACCGCCGCCGCTTGGTCCGGTAATGGCGACGATTTCGCCTGGATTGATGGTCACATTGGCATTCTTGATCGCGGCGTCTGCAGCCTGCGGATAACGGAAGGATAGATTCTTGGTTGATATGTGCCCCTGAAATTTACGCGAAATGCTCGGCACGATACCGGGCATGCGCTCTGGCTGGGTGCGCATCAGATTATTCACCATGCGGATGGCTTCAATCAGCTTGCCCACACGGGAAAGGCTGAGAAAGGCATTCTGCAGGGGCGCCAGAACCCGCCAGATGAGGGCCATGATCGCAATCAATCCGCCAACGCCCAGATCCCCTTCCATCACCATGATCGTACCTGCTCCCAAGGTGGTGATGCCAGCCCCCATGGACAGGGCTTGCGAGATGGTCTGCACTTGGCGGGAGAAATGCTGCGCACGGAAATCAAGAGCAGCAAAGCTGGCGGCTGCGTCCTCATAGCGTTTCTGCCAGATGGCTTCCCCACCGACATTTTTGATTTCGCGATGCATCAGAAACAGCTCCATCATGATGTTCTGTTTCTTGGATTTGGCATCGCCCGATTGCATGGTCTGGCGCTTGGCGATCGGAATGGTGACCATGGCCAATATCGCATAGAGCCCCACCAGCGTAGCAGGAATGGCCGCGATCCAGCCGCCGATCAGCGCAATGGCCGTGATAAAGACGAGCACGAAGGGCAGGTCCAGAACGGCGGTGCCGAAGGAACCCAGAAAGATTTCACGCAATTTTTCAAATTGCCGCAATCGCGCCAGCTGCGCACCGATGGAGGCATTCTGCACCATGCTATAGGGCAGATAGAGAAGGCGCTGGAAGACCTCAACCGACAGAGCGGTATCGAAGCGAGCGCCGACATAGGCCAGAATGCGCGTACGCAGGGACCGCAGCGCATAGTCCGCCGCAACGATCATGCCCACGCCGAGGACAAACATCATCAGACTACCCGGCGCTTTGGACGGGATCGCGTAACCATAGACAGTCATGATGAAGATGGGCACGGCCATGGCGGCCAGATTGATGCCGAAATTGATGACAAACAGCGAGAAGAACAGCTTGCGAAAGGATGCCGCAGCGTGGGTCACCCAGCCGAAGGATTGGACAAAACGGGTGCGGCTGACCACGTCCAACGGCTTGATATGGTGGATGATCACCGGCTGCCCGGGGCAGGCAATGATCTCCTCCTCGCCGGTCCGACCATTAAAGCAGGTTATCCGATCGGCACCAAAGTCGACGGAAAGAACGATACGGACAGTGTCGTCCGCTTCATCCTGATACAGGCAGGGCAGCTTTTCTTCCGACAGGGTGGCAAGCTTGGCTTCATCCGAAATGGCTACATAATTGAGCCGTGTCAGAACGGCTCTCAGCCCCGTCATGTCATGAACGGTATTGAAATGGGGCAGCACCTGCGCCAGATGACGTCCGCTCCCCGCCCAGCCGATAAGCGCCAGCAAAACCTGAACGCACCGGCCTGCCGAACTGGTATAATCAATCCCCGACCAGCGTTCTTTGATACCAAGACGCTGTTCAAAATCAGAGAAGGGCATCTCCTGCCCAGACAAGCTTTCGCTACTACAAGCTGGCCGATACGCTTCCTCAGCGTTGCGATCCTTCCGCTCTTCAGGCTTTGGCTTGCCTACATCTGCCGCAAAATGTTGATCAGCCGAATAATCTGCCAGCTCCGCAAGACTCACATCCTCTTCGCTGGCATGACGGGCCGCTTCGGATAGGGTTGCGCCTTCAAGCGGATTGTCGTCGGCCCGCTTGAGCAACATCGGTTTGCCCCGCGCCTTGCCCCTGCCGCTACGCTTGGCTGGTGCAATCGGCTTGATCTGAAGCTTGCCAACCCCTTGCGCTCTTTGCTCTTCTGGCCCGGCCTTTTCCTTATTGGAAGACTGGCCGTTTCTCCTTCTTGTATCGTCTATCATTCCACGCCTCCAACGGCTGATTTGGCGTCTGGTCGCGATGCAGCCTGTTGACGCGCTTGGGCGCCCTCAAACGGCATGAGCGCACCATCTTTGAGAATGACCTGCTGATCGGCAAGGGAGAGAAAGGAGGGACGGTTTGACAAGAAGATAATGGTCATGGAGCCACGCAAGGCCTCTATCCCTTTGCGTAAAAGGGTGTCAGAGCGCTGATCCAGCATGGCGTTGGC
Organism: Cohaesibacter marisflavi; assembly: GCF_963665895.2. Lineage (NCBI taxonomy): Bacteria > Pseudomonadati > Pseudomonadota > Alphaproteobacteria > Hyphomicrobiales > Cohaesibacteraceae > Cohaesibacter > Cohaesibacter marisflavi. The sequence continues at coordinate 3,431,021 of NZ_OY762534.1, forward strand.
TTCTTCCAGAATGAGAATTTTGGGCTTACTGGCAATGGCTCTTGCAATGCAGATACGCTGGCGAAAGCTCGGCGGCAGCGTTTCGTTGCCACCCGAACCAAGCATCATGTCATAGCCATGAGGCAGTTGTTGGATGTCACTTTCCAGCCCGATCAATTGGGCGGCTTCACGCGCATTCTGCAACCCCTCACGAGGGTTGAACAGCGTGAGATTGTCCAGAATCGATCCGCTGAAAATAGCCGGACTGTTGGAAACATAGGCAATGGAAGCAGAAACATCAGAGTTCACCAGATCGTGGATCGAACGCCCACCCAAGAGGATATTGCCCCCGTCCGGAGCGATCTTGGTGCGCAGAATTCTGAGGAAATCATGATCATCGCTCGTCAGATTGCCCTTGATCCCGATGGTGGCCCCATGGGGAATGATCATAGAGATCCGGTAAGCGCCATGGCCATCGCCCATTCGGGACGCCATAACAGCTTCATCCAGGATGACCTCTCCGGACGCCAGTTCGGCAGGAGCCATCACCTTGTCCGGCTCTGGATTGACCGACAGGAGTTCGTCAACATTCTGCTTGACCAGATCGAAATTACTCAATTCACTCCACGAGCGAACAGAACGCACCAGAACCTCGACCGCCCGGCCCCCCAGCAGCAGACAACAAGCCAGCGACCCAATGGACTGGGTGCCCTCAATGACAAGCAAGGCCCCGCTGGAAACAATCGTGATCATGGTGATGGAAGCAAAGGAAGCACTCAGGGACTGCGTTGCCCCGTCCAGTTTGACCGAACGATGAAAGGCAACGGCAATGGCTTCCTGCAGCCGCTCATAACGGCGCATCATCTGGGGCTCACAAGACATGGTCTTGATCGATTCAATGCCCGACAAAGCTTCAATCACGAAGTCATATTTACGCCGATCCAACTGTTGCCGTTCATCCTGCAGGCTCTGGATATCCTTGGCGCGCTTGAGCAGCCGCCAGGCGAAAATGGAAAAGACAGCAACCAGCAATCCGGCGATGGTCGGGCTGACGATGGCCATCACGCCCAGAAAAATGAAGATAAAGGGCAAATCAACCAGCCCCATCCGGGCTGGACCGGCAAACATACGCGCAGTGGTCGAGAGCGCATTCATGCGATCAATATGCGTACTGGCCGCGCTCTTTTCCAAAGCCTCGGGCGGCGCTCGCAAGATCCGTTGGATCGCCTCCACGCCCGATACATAATCAATGTAGGATGAAGACCAGCCGGAGATATGCGAGCGAACCACTTTCAGAAGGGTATCAAGGATCAGCACGGTGACGAGACCAGCAATCAAATAGAACAGCGTCGCATAAGACTGGTTGGGTATGATGCGGTCATAAATCTGCAAGATGACCAAGGGCATACCCAGTCCGAGCATATTGATGACAAAAGACGCCGCCATGATCCGCTTGGGAACACGCACCTGTTCTGCGAACCATGTTGTCTGCATGGAGCTAGGAGGTTGAAAAACCGCGTGGAACCGCGCTACGCCAGCTCGAAAGGCAGCGATCATGCCGTTTGGTTTTTCAGGCTTGCGACCTGTCATCATTCATTGCGCTCATGTGTCATTACCCTGCCGCAGTGGTGACCGGGAGGACAATTGAGTTAACGGAAATTTCCAGACTTCCCCAATATGGCGCCAACTCTCTTGATCTTTTCTTAACCACCTTTGTAATTTTTGGACAATTCCAATTCAATTAAACCGAAAAAGCCGCTCTTAACCCATTCATAACCAGTTTCCGAAAGGCCCGATTAAGCACGCATATTATAGCGTCAGGGCCAAATGCCTGATCGCAGAAGGCGTAATCGAGTTAAGGAACCTGGCAATGGCTGACACCAATACCCCAGATGTAAAATCCGAAGCGGCTGCATCCAAATTTGAATCCAACCGCGCCCAGCAGACCCTGCAAAAAGCAGAAATGGAAAAAGCCAGTGACTACGACACCGGCGACCATATTGCACTGCGTCAGGATATCCTGAACCCGAACCTTCATTATGGCCTCGCCAATGAGGACGAAACGCTGCTTCCGACGCAGTCACCCGGTGAAGCAGATGGCAGCGCTGCCGATGTTGGCTCTGGCTCTCTGTCGACACAGCCCTCTTCGCTTGCATCTGCCCCGGCTGGTGATGATTTTGTCTCTCCTGTTTCCTCTTCCGGATTGTCAGCCCCGGAAGATATTGCCAACGCAGGTCAGGAAAGCCCTATCCTCTCCATCAACAATGGCTCGGCAGACTTGACGCGCAGCGAAGCTCCGCTTAGCGACGATGAGGCCTCTGTTCTTCCGACGGCACAGAGCAGCCCGATCAACACGGCGTCGCCCTCGGGAGGCACGCTGCCTCCTGCAAATGGAGGCGGCACACCAGAGGAAAACACACCTGTTGAAGCAGACGACATCGCAGAGACCACGGGCGAGAATAGTGTTCTTTCCAGTTCTGTCACCGCGACCGATCTGGATGGGGATACGATAAGCTATAGCCTTGATGGCCAGCCATCCGAGGGCATCGTTACTCTCAATGATGACGGCTCCTACAGCTTTGATCCGGGCACGGCCTTTGATGATCTGGCAGTGGGGGAGAGCCGTGAGGTCTCCTTTACCTATACCGCTGATGATGGCAATGGCTCCACCGATCAGGGCACCGTCACCATTGAAGTCACCGGCACCAATGATGCGCCAACCGCGGTGGATCTGTCAGCCAGCTCCGTGGACGAGAATGCCTCCGGTGCGGTTATCGGCACCCTGTCCACCACCGATGTGGATGCGTCCGATACCCATAGCTACAGCGTCGATGATGCCCGCTTCGAGGTTGTCGAGCAGGATGGCGCCTATGTCCTCAAGCTCAAGGAAGGCGTCTCCCTTGATCATGAGACCGAGCCGACCGTCACCCTCACGGTGACCACCGACGACAATAATGGCGGCAGCTTCAGTGAAGACTTCACCATTGATGTGGGCGATCTCAACGAGGCCGTCACTGCCAGTGATGCCTCAGAGACCACAGGCGAGAATAGTGTTCTTTCCAGTTCTGTCACCGCGACCGATCTGGATGGGGATACGATAAGCTATAGCCTTGATGGCCAGCCATCCGAGGGCATCGTTACTCTCAATGATGACGGCTCCTACAGCTTTGATCCGGGCACGGCCTTTGATGATCTGGCAGTGGGGGAGAGCCGTGAGGTCTCCTTCACCTATACCGCTGATGATGGCAATGGCTCCACCGATCAGGGCACCGTCACCATTGAAGTCACCGGCACCAATGATGCGCCAACCGCGGTGGATCTGTCAGCCAGCTCCGTGGACGAGAATGCCTCCGGTGCGGTTATCGGCACCCTGTCCACCACCGATGTGGATGCGTCCGATACCCATAGCTACAGCGTTGATGATGCCCGCTTCGAGGTTGTCGAGCAGGATGGCGCCTATGTCCTCAAGCTCAAGGAAGGCGTCTCCCTTGATCATGAGACCGAGCCGACCGTCACCCTCACGGTGACCACCGACGACAATAATGGCGGCAGCTTCAGTGAAGACTTCACCATTGATGTGGGCGATCTCAACGAGGCCGTCACTGCCAGTGATGCCTCAGAGACCACAGGCGAGAATAGTGTTCTTTCCAGTTCTGTCACCGCGACCGATCTGGATGGGGACACGATCAGCTATAGCCTTGATGGCCAGCCATCCGAGGGTATCGTTACCCTCAATGATGATGGTTCCTACAGCTTTGATCCGGGCACCGCCTTTGATGATCTGGCAGTGGGGGAGAGCCGTGAGGTCTCCTTTACCTATACCGCTGATGATGGCAATGGCTCCACCGATCAGGGCACCGTCACCATTGAAGTCACCGGCACCAATGATGCGCCAACCGCGGTGGATCTGTCAGCCAGCTCCGTGGACGAGAATGCCTCCGGTGCGGTTATCGGCACCCTGTCCACCACCGATGTGGATGCGTCCGATACCCATAGCTACAGCGTCGATGATGCCCGCTTCGAGGTTGTCGAGCAGGATGGCGCCTATGTCCTCAAGCTCAAGGAAGGCGTCTCCCTTGATCATGAGACCGAGCCGACCGTCACCCTCACGGTGACCACCGACGACAATAATGGCGGCAGCTTCAGTGAAGACTTCACCATTGATGTGGGCGATCTCAACGAGGCCGTCACTGCCAGTGATGCCTCAGAGACCACAGGCGAGAATAGTGTTCTTTCCAGTTCTGTCACCGCGACCGATCTGGATGGGGATACGATAAGCTATAGCCTTGATGGCCAGCCATCCGAGGGCATCGTTACCCTCAATGATGATGGTTCCTACAGCTTTGATCCGGGCACCGCCTTTGATGATCTGGCAGTGGGGGAGAGCCGTGAGGTCTCCTTTACCTACACCGCTGATGATGGCAATGGCTCCACCGATCAGGGCACCGTCACCATTGAAGTCACCGGCACCAATGATGCGCCAACCGCGGTGGATCTGTCAGCCAGCTCCGTGGACGAGAATGCCTCCGGTGCGGTCATCGGCACCCTGTCCACCACCGATGTGGATGCGTCCGATACCCATAGCTACAGCGTTGATGATGCCCGCTTCGAGGTTGTCGAGCAGGATGGCGCCTATGTCCTCAAGCTCAAGGAAGGCGTCTCCCTTGATCATGAGACCGAGCCGACCGTCACCCTCACGGTGACCACCGACGACAATAATGGCGGCAGCTTCAGTGAAGACTTCACCATTGATGTGGGCGATCTCAACGAGGCCGTCACTGCCAGTGATGCCTCAGAGACCACAGGCGAGAATAGTGTTCTTTCCAGTTCTGTCACCGCGACCGATCTGGATGGGGATACGATAAGCTATAGCCTTGATGGCCAGCCATCCGAGGGCATCGTTACCCTCAATGATGATGGTTCCTACAGCTTTGATCCGGGCACCGCCTTTGATGATCTGGCAGTGGGGGAGAGCCGCGAGGTCTCCTTCACCTATACCGCTGATGATGGCAATGGCTCCACCGATCAGGGCACCGTCACCATTGAAGTCACCGGCACCAATGATGCGCCAACCGCGGTGGATCTGTCAGCCAGCTCCGTGGACGAGAATGCCTCCGGTGCGGTCATCGGCACCCTGTCCACCACCGATGTGGATGCGTCTGATACCCATAGCTACAGCGTCGATGACAGCCGCTTCGAGGTTGTCGAGCAGGATGGCGCCTATGTCCTCAAGCTCAAGGAAGGCGTCTCCCTTGATCATGAGACCGAGCCGACCGTCACCCTCACGGTGACCACCGACGACAATAATGGCGGCAGCTTCAGTGAAGACTTCACCATTGATGTGGGCGATCTCAACGAGGCCGTCACTGCCAGTGATGCCTCAGAGACCACAGGCGAGAATAGTGTTCTTTCCAGTTCTGTCACCGCGACCGATCTGGATGGGGATACGATAAGCTATAGCCTTGATGGCCAGCCATCCGAGGGCATCGTTACTCTCAATGATGACGGCTCCTACAGCTTTGATCCGGGCACGGCCTTTGATGATCTGGCAGTGGGGGAGAGCCGTGAGGTCTCCTTCACCTATACCGCTGATGATGGCAATGGCTCCACCGATCAGGGCACCGTCACCATTGAAGTCACCGGCACCAATGATGCGCCAACCGCGGTGGATCTGTCAGCCAGCTCCGTGGACGAGAATGCCTCCGGTGCGGTCATCGGCACCCTGTCCACCACCGATGTGGATGCGTCCGATACCCATAGCTACAGCGTCGATGACAGCCGCTTCGAGGTTGTCGAGCAGGATGGCGCCTATGTCCTCAAGCTCAAGGAAGGCGTCTCCCTTGATCATGAAGCGGAAACCAACGGCACTGTTTCCTTCACGGTCACCTCTGATGATGGCCATGGAGGCACTTTTGATCTGCCGGTTCAGGTAACGGTAGGTGATGTCAACGAAGCTCCGACCCTTACAGCGTCCGGCTCTTATAACTTCCTGTATAACGGAAGCTTCGAAGTGTTCAACGGCGGCGTTCATGGTGGCGGCGATGGAACCGGCTGGTTCGAAGATGCTTATATCGACGGCTGGACGCAGAGCAGCATCGATGTGCATGAGGCAGGACATATGGGACTGGGCGCCACCGATGGCGACTACCATGTCGACCTGGCGGCCCAATCCAACGGCACGCTGACGCGTGAGCTGGAAGGCCTCGAAGATGGCGAGACCTACAGCCTTTCCATGGATCTGAAATCCCGCGGGATCTATGGAGATGGCGTAACGGGTACCGCCGAACAAGCACTGGGCCAGAGTGTGGTTCAGGTGGTTTGGAACGGTGAGATTATCGCGACCATCGATCCGGCCAATGAAGGCCTCGGCTGGAACACATACACGCTAGACCTGACCGCAGGGTCGGGCGATGGGTCCAACACAATCACCTTCATTGAGATGGGGTCGGAAAACTCCTACGGCACACTGCTTGATAATTTCCGGATCAACGATTCCGATGGTTTCGGCGTGCTGGAAAATGAAGCTGGGGCTGAAATCGCGACACTCAGCGTGAGTGACGTCGATGATGGCGACAGCGTTTCCTACAGCGTTGATGACAATCGCTTCGAGGTGGTTACTCAGGATGGCGCGGTCATACTGAAACTCAAGGATGGCGTTTCGTTGGACTATGAAACCGAAAGCTCCGTCGATGTAACTGTCACGGCGACCGACAGCGGCGATCTTTCAACCAGCCAGACCCTCACAGTTGTTGTCGGTGATGTGGACGACCTGAGTAGCCTAAATCCGATTCACGGCAGCAGCTACAACGATACGCTCAACGGCACAAGTGGCGATGACATGATCACCGCCTATAGCGGCAATGACGTGATTGCCGGATACGGCGGCGAAGATGTTATCTATGGCGATGTTGGCCAGGATACTATCGATGGTGGCACCGGCAATGATGACATTTATGGCGGAGCCGATTCAGACACGATCTCCGGTGGAGACGGCAACGACTTCATCAATGGTGAAGACGGGTCGGACGTGCTTTACGGCAACGCCGGGGCTGATGCACTTCACGGCGAAGCGGGCAACGATGCGCTTTATGGCGGGGCAGGCAACGATACGGCTTATGGCGGCACAGGCGACGATATTCTCTTCGGTGGTGAAGGGTCGGTCTCGACAGTTACCACCTTCACAGATCAAACCGGCTCTACCAATCCCTTCAACGGAATTGATACCGGCTCCTATGCAAGACCAACGCTCGTCGATATCGACAATGATGGAGATCTTGACCTGTTTGTGGGCCAGAATGACGGGCACCTCGCCTATTATCAGAATACCGGCTCGGCGACCAACCCCGTCTACAATCTCGTAACATCCAACTATGCAGGCATTGACGTGGGCACTGATGCCGCCCCGACATTTGCGGATCTGGATGGCGATGGCGACATGGACATGATGGTTGGCAACGGAAGTGGAGATTTTCTGTATTATCAGAATAACGGCACTGCCTATAACGCCAACTGGTCCGGGGCCTATAACCTTGGTGACTACGGGTCGGATATGACACCCACCTTTGTCGACATCGACAATGATGGCGATCTGGATATGTTCAGTGGTTCACATGACGGTACCTTCATCTATTTCGAAAATACCGGCAACGCCTATAATCCGAACTACTCAGCTGTCGTCTCGGATCCTTATGGGCTAGGAGTTGATGATCTAGATACATCGGTCACCTTCTCCGATCTGGATGGTGATGGCGATATGGACGCGCTGTTGGGCACAGACGATGGCACCTTCTATATTCAGGAGAATGTGGGGGATGCCAACAATCCGTCCTTCGCTACGGCAGTCGATGCGTCCTCGACCGGCCTTGTCAATAGCGATTCCGAAACCGCTCCAGTCTTTGCCGATATCAATGGCGATGGCGTTCAGGATGTTGTCTCCGGTGATATTCATGGCACGATCCAGTATCTGGAAGGCAACAGCTATACCACCTTTACGGATATTTCGGGCTCTGGAGATGATTCCCTGTATGGCGGAGCAGGCAATGACACCATCATCGGCGGAGATGGCAACGACTATCTCTCGGGTGGCGAAGGGGATGACACTTTCATCTATATGGTGGGAGATGGCAATGACATCATCGATGGGGGCTCGGTTGGAGACTGGACGGACTCTCTGGAGATCCTTGGCGCCGATGGCACCGACTCGACAACCTATGGCACCGACTGGACGATCTCGCTTAATACCGGCACCGTGACAATGGTTGATGGCAGCGACCAGATGCTATTGTCCGATGACGCGACCGGCACCATAGACTTCAGCGACGGCAGCCAGATCGAGCTAGAAAATATCGACAATGTGTCCTGGTAAATGACCTTCGGTTTAAATCAAATAACCCTGCAATTTTAAAGGGTTATTTGATCATTCGTGTCCACAATCGATTAACTCAATCTTAGAAACGAAGAGATATAGTCTTTTAAAAATGCAAAGCAAAGAGGCAACCATGTTGGATAATATTACAGACCTCGCCAGAGAGAAATCGAGCGACAAAAGACGTGAACTGCTCGGTCGAGTGGCGGATCTGTTCTTCGATGGTGCCGAAAACCACACCGAGCAGGGAACGCTGATCTTTAGAGATATCGTTCTGAAGATGCTCAATGACGTCAGCGTCGAAGGACGAGCCGAGTTTGCGGATCGGGTAGCCACGGAACAAAGGCTGCCCAATGAGGTCGCTCTCAAGATGGCTCAGGATGATGTGTCCGTCGCAGGACCGATGCTCCAGCATAGTCCCGTTCTTACCGACGATGACTTTGTGCAACTGAGCCAGACCCTGCCGGAAACCCATCTGGAAAGCATCGCCCAGCGCGAACATCTCAGTGGCACCGTGACTGATGCTCTCATCGAGAATGGAACGCGCGCTGTCTGGCACAAGGTCACACAGAACAAGAGTGCGGAGATCACATCCAAGGGCTTTAACACCCTGGTAAACAAGGCTGATGGCGACGCAGTATTGCAAGCCAACCTCTGCTCGCGACCGGACATTACGGAAGATGCGGCCAAGCGTCTGCTGCCATTGCTTCCGCCGGAAGGAAAGGCGCAACTCGCCCAATTGTTCCAGGACGATGAGAAGGCTGCGAACGCTCTGGTGGACCGGGCCAAAAAAGCGGCTGCAGATCAAAAGATCGTTGGCCGTCAGAAGCGGCTCGAAGCCAAGATCGTAATTGCGGATGTCAGGGATGGCAAACTGGATAAATCCGATGCTCTTTGCATGCTGGTTGAGACCAACCGCGGGCCGGATATCGTGATGTTCCTGGCGGCCATGGCTGATCTGGATGAGCCGATCGTATCCAACGCCCTCTATCAGACCAACGACGAGCCGATCAGTCTGTTGTGCAAATCCATTGGCATCACCAGTGGGGCATTTGGCAAACTAATGGGCCTGAAGGCAGACAAGCTCAACAAGAGCCTCGCAGAAACCGGACGGACAGTCGCCTTCTATAAAGATCTTGATGTCTCATCAGCTCAGCGCGCCATGCGGTTTGTTTCCATGCGCAAGAATATGGGCACAACGAAAGCGGGCTGATTATCGCCAATCGCTTTTGTATGCATCTTCTTTGACTGCATATAAAAAGGGTGGCCAGCGAATGGTCACCCTTTTTCATGTCATAAGCTTGGCAAGTGCGCTCTTTTGCCTCAGGCTGAGGTTGTCGGCTGCTTGACCTTGCTCTCGTCTTTTTCAGCAGGCGTCTCGCTGCCCTCTTCAGAAGGAGCGCTCTTGTCAGTATTTGCCTCTTCAGATGAGGCTTCGGGGCTGAGCACTTCGGCCAGAGCATCCCGAGACAGACTGCCCATGAATTCGCCTTCTTCATCCACGACCGGAACGGGATAGTCCGACGCCAGAGTTTCGGGCAGGATTTCTTCTAGCGCAGCATCCGGAGCAATTGGCTCAAGATCTTCATAATGCTCCTCGGTCAGCTTGGCCGTCTTGTCTTCCTGATAATATTCCTCGAGGCTTTCCTGCGACAGCATCCCCTGATAACCATCATCGGTGACGTGATAGGCGTAATCATCCTTGTGCGCACGCATCTGCTTGAGAGCCTCTTCGATGGTCGTTGCGGTGATGCGGAATTCCTGCGGCTGCATCACGGTTTCAACAGTCAGGGCGCGCGCCCGGTTTACGTCACGCACAAAGGCTTCCACATAGTCCGTCGCCGGATTGAGGAGAATTTCCTCAGGCTTGTCGTCCTGCACCAGTTCGCCATCTTTCAGAATGGCAATATTGTTGCCAAGACGCAGTGCTTCATCCAGATCGTGGGTGATGAAGATAATGGTTTTCTGCAATTTTTCCTGCAGTTCCACCAGCTGGTCCTGCATTTCGGAGCGGATCAGCGGGTCAAGCGCGGAAAAGGCTTCATCCATGAGCAGGATATCGGCATTTGTCGCTAGAGCACGGGCCAGCCCGACGCGCTGCTGCTGACCACCGGATAGCTGTGCCGGATACTGGTTCTCATAGCCTCCCAGCCCAACCGTTTCGAGCCACTCAATCGCACGCTCGTTGGCTTCCTTTTTCTTGATGCCCTGAATGGTCAGGCCGAAGGACACATTGTCGAGCACCGTGCGATGCGGCAACAGGCCGAAGCGCTGGAACACCATGGACATTCTGTGGCGGCGGAATTGCTCGAGATCTTTCTCCGCCAGGCTCATCACATCGGTTCCACCCACCAATATCTGCCCCTCGGTGGGTTCGATCAGCCGGTTGAAATGGCGAATGAGTGTGGACTTGCCCGAACCGGACAGGCCCATGATAACGGAGATATCGCCTTCCTTGATGGACAGGTTGATGTCCTTGAGGCCCAGCGTGTGGCCTGTCTTGGCCAGAATCTCGTCTTTGCCCAATCCCTGATGCACCAGCGGCATATGCGCCTTGGGGTTTGAACCGAACAGTTTATAGAGCCCTTTAACTTCAATAAGAGTGTTGCTCATGAATGGGCTCCTTTCATGTGCTTCTGGCTTCGCTTGGCGTATGCCTGAGACACGCGGTCAAAAATGATGGCCAATGCTACAATGGCCAGACCGTTAAACAGACCAAGCGTGAAATACTGGTTCTGAATGGATTTCAACACCGGCTGACCGAGGCCCTTCACGCCGATCATCGACGCCACGACAACCATGGCCAGTGCCATCATGATGGTCTGGTTGATACCCGCCATGATGTTGGGCATGGCAAGCGGGATCTGTACGTTGAACAGACGCTGTCGCCCATTGGCACCAAAGGCGGTGGCCGCTTCCAGCACTTCGGAATCCACCAGCCTGATGCCCAGATTGGTCAGACGGATCACCGGCGGAATGGCGTAGATGACAACCGAAATCAGCCCCGGAATCTTGCCGATGCCCAACAGCATGACCACCGGAATGAGATAGACAAAGGCCGGCATTGTCTGCATGACATCGAGGATCGGCATCATGACCTTCTGGAATCGGTCAGACCTAGCCATGCCGATGCCGATGGGAATACCCAGAACAATGGAAATCAGCGTGCAAACCGTGATCATCGAGAGGGTCGACATGGTGTCTTCCCACATGCCGAAAAAGCCGACCAGCAGAAGGGCAATCACGACACCTGTCAAAAGCTTCCAGGATCTGCTGGCGAAATAGACGATCGCCCCAATCACCAGGATGATGATGGGCCAGGGTGTATTGATCAGCAGTTTTTCAAACCATACGAGAAAAGCCAGAATGGGATGAAAGATGCTTTCAATCGCATCGCCATATTCTCGAGAGAATGCCTTGTAAGCGCCATCAAGCGTCTTACGGATAGTCAGCAGCTCCATTCGGCTCAGCTGGGGGAATGAGGTTAACCATGACGCATCCGCCATATAGACTCTCCAATTGTTACCATAAAGCGGCAGTTGGTCCTCGTCTTGTCTCGATTTTCAAATCGATGCCGCCTCAATCAATTCACCAATCTCCTTGTCTGCGGCCAGCTCTGGTTCACCATTGGCAACCAGCTGAGGGCAGAAAAGCAGACCTCCCACGAAGAAACCCGGACGACATACATCGCCCGGGGGAATCGCACCTTTTCAGGTGATGTCAGTTACATGCCTGCGACGGCTTCTTTCACCTTGGCAGCCACGTCTTCTGGCAGCCACTTGCTCCACATGTCTTCATAATTTTGCAGGAAGTAGATAGCGGCGAACTCACCATCAGCCTGATTGTCTTCCATCCAGGCGAGCAGTTCGTTCATTTCGCTGTTCTTGAAAGAGAGCTTGCCGAGGAAATCCATGATGTCAGGATGAGCCTTGGCAAATTCGCCCGTGGTAACAGCACGCACAGGAGACGGCGGATACATGGTCACTTTCGGCTCAAGGCAATCTGCCTGAGAGGTACAGGCCTTGTAATGCTCTTCATCAACGCCGGAACCGAAGTCAACCTTGGTCATCTTGTATTTGCCGAGAATGGCGGTTGGTGCCCAATAATAGCCGAACCATGGTTCGCCGCGCTCATAAGCCTTGGCAATGGAGCTGGCAAGGCCTGCGCCTGAACCCGGATCCACGATTTCAAAACCGGCATCTTCCAGTTTCAGGGCACGGAAGAGGTTGCCGGATGTGATCTGGCAGTTCCAGCCAGCCGGACAGCCATAAAAGGCGCTCTTCTCGGGATCTTCAGGATGCTCGAACAGCTCCGCATTTGCCTTGATGCCTTCAATGGTTGCAAGGCTTGAGTCTTTCTCGACCATATAGTCAGGAACCCAGAAGCCTTCTTCACCACCATCGGACAGGGACTTGCCGGCAATGGCCAGACGTCCCTCTTCGACACCCTTGTCAACGGCCTCTCGCATGGAGTTGGCCCAGAATTCCGGGGCGATGTCAGGTTCGCCCTTTTCGGTCATGGATGCGCCGGTTGGCATGGTATCGCCAGGAACCATCTCGGCATCGCAGCCAAAGCCATATTCCAGAACGAAGCGATCAATGTTGCCAATCAGCGTGGCCGAGTTCCAGTTCATGTCAGCGATGGTGACTTTGCCGCAGTCATCAGCTGCCTGAGCGGATAGGGCCGAGCCAGATATCATCAGGGCAGCGATCAATAGGCGTTTCATATTCTACCTCCGGGAGTAGTCGATCAATGTGTCTGGTAGGGAGAAAGAACGCGCAAAGCGGACCATCTCCAAACAACAAATTTTGGTGGCGGATCCTTCGCTTTGGCCAACCACCATCCAAACATCGCATGCGGTCAAACACGCGATGCAAAAAAGAATAAAATTTATCTCGCACACCCACCCATCAGTCTAAACAACCCGACAGATGGTCGAGATTTTTTAACACACTGAAATCTAACAAGTCTCACAGGATGGCGTCAATGAATAGCTCCTAGGAAAATGGTAGTTTGAACCTTCGACAATCCGAGGAATGACAATTTTCTTTTTTAATATTTTTACCCCATCCCCTCACATCTCCGTGTTAACTTTTTTTATTATATCTATTCTTTCAATGTGATCAAGAATATTGTAATTTTTATAAAATCCTCGCGTAAGGATCTTGTGTAATTAACAATTTTCGGAAGATTGGCGGCGCCATTTTCAAGACTTCAAACAGACTTTACTAACCCGTCCAACAGTCCCCGGACAGGGCCCTGCCTTTGGAATGGATTGGTAATTTCTTGGTTCGGAATGGGGATAGGGTGCGCAATGCGGCAGGAAGGTGACGCGCCAAAACACATTTCCGCCACATTTGGGCGGCCATGCCTTCACATATTTTGAAAAACGGGATATTGAAAGACGCTATTCGCCTTCGCCGAAGCGATCTGAAATCAATTTGTTCAGCGCGTCCATCACGGCCTCAGCTTCATTGCCTTCGGCAACGACGTCTATTGCGCAGCCCGGAGCGGCAGCCAGCATCATCAACCCCATGATGGAATTGCCGCAGACGGTCTGCCCATCCTTGGAGACCCTGACCAGAGCATCAAATCGTTCCACCAATTGCACGAATTTTGCCGAAGCACGTGCATGCAAACCACGTTTATTCTGGATGATCAGTCGGTCTGAAACTGAAATATTGGTCACGGAAAGTGCGTTCTTTCTATCTGCTTCTGCTCATGCATTCACCCGAGTGCATGGCTCAGTCTGCTTGCGGCATCATTCGCCGGAAAGCAGCTTGCTTGCAATGTTGATATATTTGCGCCCGGCTTCACAGGCTTCGCTCACGGCGTCTGACAGGCTTCTGTCTGCCCTGACACTCGCCAGCTTGATCAGCATGGGCAGATTGACTCCGGCCAGCACTTCGATCTTGTTTTCATCCATGACCGAAATCGCCATATTGGAAGGCGTTCCCCCGAACATGTCGGTCAGAAGAACCACACCCTTATCCTTATCCACGGCCTCAACCGCATCCAGAATATCCTGACGGCGCTGTTCCATGTCGTCATCGGGGCCAATACAAATGGTCTCGATCTGCTTTTGAGGCCCGACCACATGCTCAAGCGCGGCACGGAACTCTTCGGCCAGATGACCATGTGTTACAAGGACAAGACCAATCATGATGTCTCTGCTCTCCTTCTTTTTGGAGCCCTCTGGCTCCTCTTACTCTCAGCTCCGGCTTATCGAGACGGTCACTTCCATCCGGAGCCTGAAGTATCGTCTATCATGACCACTCGATTGCCGAACGCAAGCCCAAAAGTCGAGCACCGGACGCTAAAGCCCCTCCTTCCATGTGGATAGAAGGGCAAATATCAGGTCGCACGCTTCAACGACTGACCGCTCCGGCACTGACAAATGAGCAATAGGAGAGCCCAGACAGGTACGGACCGTTTCTTCACTTGAAGGCATCCGGTGTATGTCATCCGCAGGGCATAAATCAACCAGCAAATGCATCGGCGCATCAAAAGCGAAATTGTTCTCCCCGACTGAGATAATCCCAAGACCGCGGACTTCCTGCAATCCGCGGGTGGCGACCGGGCCATAGGCCCTCAGTTCGGGTTGTTCTGATGTTCCGGACTGCGGCACTGCCTGGGGCTGGGGCTGGGGCTGGGGCTGGGGCTCTGGCAGGCGCACAAGCTTGACATAGTCATCACTGACAAGGGCTGAGGGCATGGAAAGCGCAGCAGCTTCGCGGCGTATCGTGCGTTGCAGAAGGGATTTTCCAGACCCGCTCCCTCCCCTTAGCAACACCCCATAAGGGCCAATGACAATGGCAGCGGCATGCATGATCTCGCTGGGGCAGCTTGATGCAATGGCGTCTGGCACGTCGAAAATCGGTCCATCATTTGCCTGATCGTGGTCTGGATCAAAATACAGGGACATATGTCTCCAATCCTCTCGCTCGACTGCAGTCGCCGACCAGTCTAGCCAGTCGGATCCGCTTTTGGCTCGGGCTTTTTCGTCGCACTATGGGCGATGGCGGGGAAACGCACGGAGAAACGGGCGCCCAATATTGTCGGAGCATCCTCATCAGAGGCCGGATCAAGCCGGTTGGAAGCTGCGATTTCCCCATTATAGGCTTCAACGATCTGCTTGGAGATCGACAGGCCAAGTCCGGAATTCTGACCGAAGGCTTCCCCTTGCGGCCGGTCTGTGTAAAAGCGTTCAAACACACGGGATACATCTTCAGCCTGAATACCCGGACCGTCGTCATCCACCGTAATCTCAACCCAAGGCCCATCATGCTTGAGGCAGACACGCACCTCGCCTCCCTCCGGCGTGAAGGAGCGCGCATTGTCCACCAGATTGACGAACACCTGACCAAGACGGCTGTCGTTGCCCCGGACACAGAAGGCCTTGTCCTTGTCAGCGGCGTTCTCGTCTTCTTCCATAATGACGCGAATGTTGGATTTGGAGCCGATTTCATCCTGAATGGACACGATGGTTTCCAACAGCGCCCGCAGATTGATCTCGTCAGATTCCTGACGCGCCAATTCTGCATCAAGCCGTGACGCATCGGAAATATCCGAGATCAGCCGATCCAGTCGGCGCACATCATGCAAGATGATGCTGACAAGCCTCTCGCGTGCTTCTGGCTTTTTGGCCAAAGGCAGCGTTTCCACCGCCGATCGCAGGGAGGTGAGCGGGTTCTTCAGCTCGTGCGCCACATCTGCCGCGAAGGCCTCAATAGCATCCATGCGCTTGTAGAGCGTGTTGGTCATGTCCCTCAGAGACTGGCTGAGCTGGCCGATTTCATCTTTTCGCTCGGAAAAATCGGGAATTTCCTCACGCGCCTTGACCCCACGCCGAACCCGTTCGGCCGCTTCGGACAATTTGCGCACCGGTCCAGCAATGGTTCCGGCCAGAAGAATGGACATGGAACCGGTCACCAGCGCCGCAATCAGGAAGACGCGCAGGATACCCCAGCGTTCCGCCTCCACAATCTTGTCGATATCGCCATCGCGGGTGGACAAAAGTAGCGCGCCGGTGATGATTCGCGAACGCTGGATTGGCACCGCCACGGAGACAATCAACCGTCCCTTCGTATTCACGCGCACAATGGAGGCCTCAGACCCGTCCAGCGCCTTGGCAACCTCTGGATAGTTGCGGCCGTCGGTGTTGGCCATTTCCTTATAGAGGGGCAGATCAGCCTGACGAAGCCAGCTGACAAAGCGATCCCAGCGATCGGCCCAGCTGTCGGACGTCTCCATTTCCGGCTCCGGCAGATTAAACCGGAGCACACCATCCGAATGCAGCTGGTTGGAATCGACAACCATATTGCCCGCCAGATCATAGATGCGGGCGCGCGTGTCTGTTGGCGAAATGGCCGCCCGCAGAATCGGGGCGGCTTTTTCCGGATCGATGGGAAACTCGAAATAGCTGAAGGTGTCATCTGCAGGAGAAAAGCTCTCCCCAGCCTGTAGTTCCAGAAGCCGCTCAGGATTGATGGTAATGGCGTCGGTGTCGGAAGCTGCCGACGCGGCCACTGCGCCGGCAATGATTTTGCCCTGTGTCAGCATCGAAGAGACGCGCGCGTCAATCAGCCCTTCGCGGAACTGGTTGAGATAGAGAATGCCCAGCACCAGAACCGCCAGTGCGGCAACGTTGAGAAAGACAATGCGGCGTGTCAGAGACGAAAAGGCGACCGTATTGGAAAGACGCCCCAGAAAAACACGCAAGCGTCTCAGAGAGACTGACTTGCGCCGCCCCTTCTGACCATCCTGCTTTGTGCGCTTTTCTTTTTGCATTCGCTGCAACACTATTTGTCTTTCAACAAATCGGAGCGGCCACGATCTCGCGATAGCCACTCCGTCCGGTCTACCCGAAACGCTGCCCCTTTCGGCCGCGCTCTTTATATATCACGATTTATCACACTCTATAGAGCACGCATTCAATAGCAATTCTTGCCAGCCATCCGTGAAGGACCAACACGCCCTATTCTTCGCGAAAACGATATCCGACACCATAAAGGGTCTCAATCATATCAAAGCTGTCGTCCACTGCCTTGAATTTCTTGCGCAGGCGCTTGATGTGGCTGTCGATGGTGCGATCATCCACATAGACCTGATCTTCATAGGCGGCATCCATCAACGCATTGCGGCTTTTAACTACTCCGGGACGCTGGGCCAGAGAATAGAGAATGAGGAACTCGGTTACCGTCAGGGTCACCGGCTTTCCATCCCAGTTGCAGGTGTGGCGTTCGCGATCCATGGAAAGAAGCCCACGCTCAAGCAGATCGCTCTTGGCAACAGTGCCACCCGTTTTGACTGCCGTTTCGCGTGCCTGCGCCCGGCGCAGCACGGCCTTGACGCGTTCGACCAGCAAACGCTGGGAAAATGGTTTGTGAATGAAATCATCCGCCCCCATTTTCAGGCCGAACAATTCATCAATCTCATCGTCCTTGGACGTCAGAAAGATCACCGGCAGATCGGTCTTCTGGCGCAGGCGTCGCAGCAGCTCCATGCCATCCATGCGTGGCATCTTGATATCGAGGATAGCAAGATCAGGCAAGGCGTGGAGCAAACCATCAAGCCCGGATGCTCCATCCGTGTAGGTATCCACTTTATAGCCTTCAGCTTCCAATGCGATTGAAACCGAGGTCAGAATATTGCGATCGTCATCGACAAGGGCAATCGTTGCCATGTCTTTCCCTTCCTTCTCTCCATCCCCGCGAGCTCTCTTCTCAGGCTGGCGAAAACACTCTTTTATATTTCAGAGCTTTTGCTCCGCAGCTACGACGCCATCCAAGATGGTATCTGAAAAGACAACGAAGGGAGTGTACACGCTTCGGCGAACCAGAACCACAGCCCCTCCTTATCAGCGGCATCCGCTGCACTATTCTCTTATTTAGGAATGCTTGTTGCGTTCGCCAAGGCCGGGTTTTCTGCGAAATCCCATTCACATTTTGGCAAAACTCACAGGATATTCGCCCTGAATTGTCCAAAAAGAGTCCGATTCCTTCCTTGCAATTTCGCCCTATCTGGCATGCAAAAAACGCATTCCTACTATTTAATGCAGACCTAGTTTCTGAAAGCTGCGAAATTGTGGCAGCGCAATTTTGTTCACAGATTGAGGAGCAAATTTAACATTTCTGAATAAAGCGCCGTTTTCTGCCGTTTCCGACTTTAGTGGTAGAAAGCAGGCAAGAATTTTCGATGCGCAAAAAGGGGCGCAACCCCACAAAAGACCAGCTATCAAATGAGTGGGTGGTGCTTTATGAGAAAATTGTCACGGGACTGGGTTCCGCTCGGACTTTGCGAAATATCAACGACACTCTTTTGTAGGATCGTTATGAAATGCGCGAGTTCGACGAAAGGACTGTTGCAGGGCTGCTGCCGGGAGTAGAGGACAAGGCAAAGCAGCTCCTCAGGAGGTTAGGTCAAACAGAAGAGCGGAGTAATCCGACAGGTTATATCGACTTCCGCAGGACTTGAAACGAACCCCCGGTCAAAGCCATTCAGGCGTTGGCCGGACTGACAGATCCTGTCAGTTTCCCACAACCTAAGTGTGTCTCAAGGGGCTTGAAAAGTGAAACAATTCGGCACGTGGAACGAATCCAATGGCGTTGACAAACTCGGTCTTCGCAACCTCGATAGCGTACATTACAACTATCGTTTTCCTAAGCTGGTAGAAGAAGCGCTGGCTCGCAAGGAAGGTCGTCTGATCGAAGGCGGTGCTTTTGCAGTGGATACCGGCAAACATACCGGCCGTTCCCCAAAGGATAAACATACCGTTCGCGACGCTACCACCGAAAACACCATCTGGTGGGACAACAACAAGGCCATGACGCCAGAAGCTTTCGATCTTCTCTATGAAGACATGATGGCTTATGCAGAAGGCAAAGAACTGTTTGTACAGGACCTGTACGGCGGCGCTGACATTGACCACCGCCTGCCAACCCGCGTTGTTACCGAGCTTTGCTGGCAGTCTCACTTCATCCGCAACATGCTGATCCGTCCGGAACATGCCGAACTGGCAGATTTCGTTCAGGAACTGACTGTGATCGACTTCCCAGGCTTCCTCTGCGACCCAGAAAAATATGGCGTTCGCTCTGAAACCTGCATCGCTCTTAACCTGACCAAAAAGATCATTCTGGTAGCTGGTTCTTCCTACGCTGGTGAAATCAAGAAATCTGTCTTCACCACGCTTAACTACCTGCTGCCTGAAAAGAACATCATGCCGATGCACTGCTCTGCAAACGTTGGCGATGATGACGACACGGCTATCTTCTTCGGCCTGTCCGGCACCGGTAAAACCACCCTGTCTGCTGATCCAAGCCGTACCCTTATCGGCGATGACGAGCATGGCTGGGGCGAAAACGGCGTCTTCAACTTCGAAGGCGGCTGCTACGCTAAAACCATCAACCTGTCCGCTGAAGCTGAGCCGGAAATTTATGCGACCACGCACACCTTTGGTGCAATCGTCGAAAACATGGTTATCGATCCAATCACCGATAAACCAGACTTCGCTGATGGGTCCAAAACGGAAAACACCCGTGTTTCCTATCCGACCTACTTCATCCCGAACGCATCGGCTACCGGTCGCGCTCCTCAGCCTAAAAACATCATCATGCTGACGGCTGACGCATTCGGTGTTCTGCCTCCAATCGCTAAGCTGACCCCGGAACAGGCAATGTATCACTTCCTGTCTGGTTACACCGCTAAAGTGGCTGGTACGGAAAAAGGCGTTACCGAGCCAGAAGCAACCTTCTCTACCTGCTTCGGCGCTCCTTTCATGCCTCGCCATCCTTCCGAATATGGCAACCTGCTGCGTGAAATGATGGAAAAACATCAGGTTAAATGCTGGCTGGTTAACACCGGTTGGACCGGTGGTGTTTATGGCGTCGGTTCCCGTATGCCAATTAAAGCAACCCGCGCTCTGCTGACCGCAGCTCTCAACGGTTCTCTGGCATCTGCAGAATTCCGCACCGACGAAGTCTTCGGTGTTGAAGTTCCTGTAGCAGTACCTGGCGTTGACACCACCCTGCTGACGCCACGTGACACCTGGGCAGACAAAGCTGCATTCGACGCAATGGCAGCTAAACTGGCAGGCATGTTCGTCAAAAACTTCGAATACTATCTGCCACACGTCGACGACGCTGTGAAAGCTGCTGGCCCAAAAGCCTAAGCTGATAGATCAGTATTGAATAATTAAGAAAGGCCCGCCTCTTGGCGGGCCTTTTGCGTTTCAAACGCCCAGCATAATTGCATCATTGACATCTCAGGGGTCAGAATTGCATACGCCCTGTGTCGTATTTTCCCGGACCCCATATGGTAGTATTGTCCCGCCACACCCTTCTAAAGACCCCATCATGAGGGCGCACATATTCGTCGCGTGCCTGCGGGGGAGGATTTACCATGTATATTCGCGAGGAAACGTCCGCTGACGCGGATGCCATTCATATTTTGACACAAAAAGCCTTTGCGCCCATGCCTTACAGTTCTGGCAACGAGGGCCCGATCATCGATCAATTGCGCCGCGATGGCGATCTTGTGCTGTCACTGGTGATGGATGACGACGGCTCGATTGCCGGCCATGTGGCATTTTCAAAAATCAAGATCGATGGCAAATGGGACAAATGGTATTGTCTCGGCCCGATATCGGTCACGCCGGACAAGCAAAGCCAGGGCATTGGCAAAGCGTTGGTTGGTGAAGGCATGAGGCGCCTGCGGGCTCTCGGTGCCAATGGCTGCATCCTTATCGGAAACCCGGCCTATTATGACCGGCTCGGTTTCAAGTGTAATGGCCAATTGCGCTACGGCGGACTGGATGCTTCCCTGATTCAGTACATGACTTTTCAGGGCCCAGCCCCGAAGGGCACATTGACCCACGCCGATGCCTTCGAACAGGCATTTAAAGAAATGTCAGCGTAATCAGAGTGTTACGATGATCGGACCTTTTTTCCCGATCACAATCGTATGCTCGAACTGGGCGGTGAGACATCCGGGAGTGAACAGCTCCCACTCTCGTGCCCCGTCGCTGGCATAGGTCGCACCGGTCGAGAGAAATGGCTCAACGGCGATCACCATGCCTTCCTGCAGTTTGCGACGATCCCGGCGGTCCGGCACAGCGAGAATTTCCGGCCTGTCGTGCAAGGTTGTACCAACCCCATGACATCCGAGCAGATTCTGGATGATGGTGTAACCACCGGCCTTGGCTTCCTTGTCGAAGGCTTTCGGGATGACCTGCATTGGTTGCCCTGCACGGGCCTGAGCAATCGCATTGTCTCGGGCCCGTTTTGCGGCCTCCACCAATATCCGCTTTTCCGGCGTCACGGGCGGCACAATAAAGGTCGCTCCGGAATCCGTGAAAAAGCCATCCTTGCTGGCTGATACGTCGATATTGACCATATCGCCCGGCTTCACCGTCTGGCTGTCGGCCCACCCATGGGCAATCACGGGTTCGATGGAAATACAAGTAGCTCCGGGAAAGTCATAGACCGATTCAGGGGCTGATTCTGCACCCTCTTCTTCCAGAATGCGCCGTCCAAGATCATCCAGCTCCTGTGAGGTCATGCCCGGTTCCAACGCAGCACCCATTTCACGAATGGCACGCGCCACGGCTTTGCCACAGGCCTTGAGGCCCTGAAGCTGTTCTTCGGTTTTTACGATCATGGATGGATGCCTATCTGAAGTGCGGATTGGAACTGCCGCCATCAGTAGCGCATTTGCTTTAGTGACTGCAAGCCTTCTGTTTAGCCCCAAAGGCCCATAGGCAAACCACCGGTTCGGACCAGAAACCAATGCGTCAACCCGCCAACAAAAAAGCCCGCCTCTGCATGAAAGGCGAGCTTTTCTTGTTCAGAAAGCGAACCGCGTGGCTATTTGACGGCCCATAGGGTCACCGTGCCGGAAACCTCATTGGCAACCGCAATCATCGGCTCGCCGTTCGGGCTATCCTTGCCAGCGATGAACTTGATCCCTTCCGGTGCAATGTCGCCAGCGGTCAATTTTTCAGACTCGCCATCAAGCTTGGTGTTGCTTGCATACGTCACAAAGGTCGCCTTGGCCGGGTCCGTGATGTCATAGACCACAATACCGCTCATGCGTTCCAATCCGATAAAGGCATAGAGTTTGCTGCCAATCTCGGCCAGTTCGAGTGCTTCGGGCTCTGCGCCTTTGTCGTCGGAGCGATTGTCAAAGCTTTCATTCGCGCCCTGACTGTTAAAGGCGCTAGGCACCAGCTCGGCCAGCTTGGCTTCAATTTCATCAGCGGAATCGAACACCATTTCGCCGGTTTCATTGAAGATGGAGAAAGAACGGCCACCATAGCCATAGATCACGTCGAAATCGCCGTCGCCATCGGTATCCCCCTGTGCGGTGGTGATCTTCAAGCGGCCGAGATTTTCCTTCTTCTGCAGCTCTTTAGCATTCGGGAAAGCGATCGGGTCGAGCTTGACCTTACCCAGACGTTCTTCTTCGGAATAGCCATCATAGTCGCGGCTGTCACCTTCATTGGCCATGACCACATAATTGACGCCATCCTTGGCGAAGGCCTTCACGGTATCCGGCATGCGGAAGGAAAGCACCGGCCAGTTCTGACGGTTGATCTTGCCATCCTTGTCGGAAAGGTCGGCCTTGACCTTGGAGTAATCCTGAAAGCCCAGCGCGAAGGTGGTTTTCAGCTTGGCTGTTTCCGTATCGATAACGGCGATAGCGTTGCTTTCCTGAAGGGAGACAAAAGCCGTTTTGCTATCCGGGGTGATGGCAATATATTCCGGTTCAATCTGCTGCTCGAAGGAGATGCCTTCTGGCGCTGCGGTGTGGAAGTCATCGCCAAAATCTTCCGCCTTGAGATCGCCAAAGCCGACAGTTTTGACCTCAAGGGAGGGAATGGAGACGATGGATACCGTGCCCACAGGATCGGTCTTGAAATCGTCGGACGGCTCGCCCTCGTTGGCGACCATCACGAATTTGCCATTGGGCGCAAAGACCACGCAATCGGGCAGCGCGCCAAGTTCCACATCCCCCACCAGCGTGCCGTCGGTCTTGTAAAGAACCAGCTTGCCATTGGCCTGCTTGTCCTTGTTCTCAACGGCGATGGCCACATAGTCGCCATGCACGTCCACGGAGTTGGCACCTTTGCCAAAATCTGTGACATTCAGCGTGCCCGCTTCCTTGATGGTGGACGGGTTTGAAATATCGAAAATATCGATGGCCTTGTCATGGCCGTCGACGACAAAGAGTTTCTTGCCAGCCTTATCATAAGAGACGATCTCGGCAGCCCCTTCATCAAACACATTGGCGGAGTGCTTAGCAATCGGCTCAAGTGTGAGTGCATAGGCCTGAGACCCGAATGGTGCGGCAAGACAGCTCGCCAGAAGCAAAGCCTTGGAAATGGATTTAAACATGAGACCCTCTTGGATAGCGCATAAAATCTTCTGCTGCTTTAGCGAAGGCAGATGACAGGCGCGTGACTGCCTTCCCAAACGCATTTTTGGGTGCCGGAGGCCTCTCTTTGCTCACCGCGTTCATCTTATTGTTCGCCAAACAAGAATTAGGGAAAAGGTCGCTTTTACTCGGCGTCATCCGGATATAAAAAGGAGTCGATCAAATTCATCTTTGGAGACTGAAATGTGCCGCTGGGTCGCTTACAAGGGACAGCCTGTTTTCCTTGAACATTATGTAACAACAGCCGACCACTCTCTGATTCATCAGAGCCTGCATGCGGAGAAGGGTAAAACCGTCACCAACGGGGATGGCTTCGGCATCGGCTGGTATGGGGCTAGAGACAATCCGGGCCTTTACAGGGAGATCCTGCCCGCCTGGAATGACACCAACCTCAAAAGTCTGGCGTCCCAGATCCAGTCTTCCCTCTTCTTTGCCCATGTAAGGGCCTCCACCGGCACGGCAACCAATCGCTGCAACTGTCACCCCTTTGCCTATGACAAATGGCTGTTCATGCATAATGGCCAAATCGGAGACTATCACCGGGTGCGGCGCGGACTGGAATTGCAATTGAGCGATGATTATTATGAGCACCGGTTCGGTAGCACCGATTCAGAGCTGCTGTTCTTGCTTGCGGTTCAGGAAAATCTACAAAAGTGCCCGGTCACAGCCATGCGCAATGTGCTGCACAGGGTGCGTGAAGCCATGATTGACAAGGGCATCCGCACGCCTTTGCGCTTCACTTCCTGCCTGTCGGATGGCAAGCGCCTGTGCGGTTTCCGCTGCTCGAGCGACCATCATGCCCCTTCTCTCTATTATCGTCGCTATGAGAATGGCGATGTGGTGCTGGTGTCCGAGCCGATCGACCGGCAATCGGAGTGCTGGATCGAAGTGCCGCAGGATCATGCCGTTTGCTTCAAGGAAAATGGCGATATGGTGCAAACGGAAATGCCGCTACATTGACGATCAGGCAGCTAACAGCCTGACATTCATTTTTGCAGCGCAATCAATTGAAGAGATTGAACTGGGTCCATTTATCCTTGGGGATTTCATCGCCCTTTTTGTAAGTGAGCTTGAGCACCTGCATCTGGTCTTTGCTGGTGTCGCATGAATAGCTCACCTTGTACCAATGCCCATTGCGGCGATAAGCAGCGCCGCCGGCCTTGACCGTCTGGTCGCCGATCTTCGGGCTAGAGAAGGTGTAATCAACCAACCGGTCCGCATCGAGCTTGCCCATGGCTTCCATGTTGCAAACCTGAAGCATGCGCTCTTGGGGGACCATATCCTTGAGCCAGGCGCGCATCTTGTTGCTCATTGCTAAGGCTGCTTGCGGGTAGGCACCTGCCATTGCCAGAAGCAAGACAAGCGAGAGTTTACCGGTGTGGGATATCATGCCCTTGACCTTTTTGGTTCTTATCATCTTGACGGGAGCGCCCCGGCTTATATCGACTGATAGTTGAATGGGTTAGCTGGCTTTTGCCAACCATTCGAAACACCAAGGCTACGCCTGCTGGTGTGCCTCTTAAATGAGGTCAAAGTTTGTCAGTTCCGGTCGATACCGCTAGAGCATCAAGGCTAGTGGTTAAAATTTTGTTTACCTTTACAATTCATTGTTTTTTTAGACTTGTGAACTCGCACTTTTCCTTATTTTTACAACCTGAGAATAACGCGTCCATCACTCGCAAGTCTTGATAAGCGCTTCCTTTTTACAGCTGAGGAAGCCTACCGAACAGGTTTCCTCTTTTCTTTTCGTCAGACCCTGTTGGCTCACGCAGGCTTTTTAGTTGGTCCGCCCTCCCCTTCATGCTAAAGGCTCAGCATGCCAACCTGGATTCTGATCACCATCTCTGCAGCCTTTCTGCAAAATATCCGCTCTGTCCTGCAAAAGCACCTCAAGGGTGCGCTGAGCACGACCGGGGCGACCTTCGTGCGTTTTGCCTTCGGAGTGCCCTTCGCCCTTCTCTATCTGTTTGGCTATGTGTGGCTATCGGGCAAAGACTTGCCGGTGTTCAACGGGCCGTTCCTCTTCTGGGTCATGATGGCAGCGGTGGGACAAATCGGGGCGCAGTTTCTGCTGGTGCATCTGTTTTCCTTCCGCAATTTCACGGTAGGCACGGCCTATAGCCGCACCGAACCGGCGCAGGCGGCGCTGTTCGCCTTTCTGTTCTTTTCCGAAACGCTGAAGATATCCGCATTGGTTGCCATCGGGGTCGCTGTGCTCGGGGTCATGCTGATTTCGGTTGCGCGCACGACCTTGTCCATTCGCACCCTGATTACCTCCACCTTTTCCCGCACGGCACTCATCGGCCTTGCTTCGGGTTTTCTCTTCGGTGTCACTGCGGCCAGCTATCGCAAGGCCTCTTTATCGCTTGAGCCAACCATGGTCGCTCCTGATTACATCCTGCAGGCCAGCTTCACCTTAGCAACCGCCATCCTTATCCAGACCATATTGATGGGCATCTGGATCACCTTTCGTGAGCGAGAGCAATGGGGATGTGTGGCGCGGGCGTGGAAACCATCCCTTGCCACCGGCTTTGTCGGCGCATCGGCCAGCTTTGGCTGGTTCATGGCCATGACTCTGCAACAGGCCGCCCTCGTCAAGGCGCTGGCTCAGGTGGAAATGCTCTTCACCTTCGCTTCTTCGGTTTTCATCTTCAAGGAAAAGATCAACCGACTGGAGCTGATGGGCTGCGGGCTGATCGTGTGTGGCGTTTTGATTCTGGTGCTGGGGTGAGGGCCATTGCTTCCTGACGGAATGACGGTTTCCTTCAGGGCTTCCAGAGAATAATACCATCCAAGTGGGTCTCTTCGCGCCACTTGGTAAATGCTTCATAGCTCCGCACCCCGTCACGCAGCACAGCCATATAATAGGCGATCCCCATAATCTTCTCGTCGTCAGGTGTCTCATATTTCAAGCGAAGGATGGTTTGTCGTGTTTCCGGCGTCAAAGCGGCAAAGATGCGCTCTGCGACATCTTCAAACACGCCATCAAACTCTGATCCCTTGAGAATATGGATCATATCGATCTGCCATTCCCGCTCTTCGGATACCCGATACCAAAGATGCCACTCCAGACAATGCTCGTCGGTATCCATCAGGTTGGAATAGGTCAGGCGAGTAACGTTTGGGTGTGCCGCAATTTTCGCCACAGCCTGAAAGCTCTTGGCGACATCCAGTCCATCTGTATAGACATGGAAGTCGATATCGAGATGCTTCATCAACAGGCCGCATTTGAGGGACCCGACGAGATTCGCCTTGCCCCCAACATCTTGCCACGCTTGCTCTATGCCAAGCTCCTGCACGATACTCCAGGCTTCACGCTCGTTTTTCCGTGCCAATTCCATCAGGTCATTCATTTTGTTATCCAGCAGGGCAAGAAAGAGTTTTGTCCCCTTGATGCATCATGTTCTGCATGTTCGCCACTCTTGAGTGGCTATTCTCCGATCATCCATTCCAGCACCAGATTGTCAGACTTCCACATGGGACCTGAATCAGTGAACGATCCGATATTCTTTCCCCCCATGACATCATAAAAGCGAATAGCAGGAGAATTATCTCGAACAACAGCGAGAGCGGCGCGTGTAAAGCCCGCTTTGGCGAGTTCTGAAAAAGCTAGATCCAGCAGTTTTCGGCCAAGGCCTGTTGCTCTGGCCTCTGGCGCAACATAGAGATGTTTAATCTCTCCGGCTCCATTGAACGCCTCATGGCTTGGAGGGCCAAAAGCAAGCAGACCGACAATCTCTCCCTGTTGCTCGGCAACCCAAGTCTGCTGTCCCGGCTTGGGCTGGGAGAGAACCGCCTGCCATGTCGGGCGGCGGCGGGCCTCATCCAGTGCATCAATGGCTTCTTTGGGCGCCATCGCGCTGTAGGTGTCACGCCAGAGGCGGACATGAAAGGCAATCACAGCAACAAGATCAGCGATCTGAGCCATACGAATAACTGCGATCTCTTTTCTCATCAATGCGCTTCGTCCCAGTTGTCGGCCGCTTCAGCGTCTACCTTCAGAGGCACGCTTAGTTGCAGAGCGGGCATGGGGGCGTTTTCCATGATCGTGCGAACGACCTTGATGGTGTCGTCGACCTGGCCTTCCGGCACTTCGAAGATCAATTCGTCATGGACTTGCAGCAGCATGCGGGCCGAGAGCGAAGCATCACTCAGAGCGTCTTCCATGCGGACCATGGCACGGCGCAGGATGTCGGCGGCCGAGCCCTGAATGGGGGCGTTGATGGCGGCGCGTTCCTGAAAATTGCGCATATTGGGATTCTTGGAATTGATCTCCGGATAATGGATCTTGCGGCCGAAGATGGTCTCCACATAGCCCTGCTCGCGAGCGGCCTTCTTGGTGGCTTCCATATAGTCGCGGATGCCGGGGAAGCGCTCGAAATAGGTGTCGATATAGGTCTTGGCTTCGCTTCGGGAAATGCCGAGCTGGTTGGCCAGCCCGAAGGCGGAAATGCCATAGATGATGCCGAAATTGATGGCCTTGGCGCGGCGACGGGTGGCGGCGTCCATCTCATCGAGCGGCACATGGAACATTTCAGACGCCGTCATGGCGTGAATATCGAGGCCATCCTCGAAGGCTTTCTTCAGCTGCGGAATGTCGGCCATATGCGCGAGCACGCGCAGCTCGATCTGGCTATAGTCAGCCGAGATCAGCTTGTTGCCATTTTCGGCCACGAAAGCGGTGCGGATCTTGCGGCCCGCTTCGGTGCGCACCGGAATATTCTGAAGGTTTGGATCAGACGAGGCCAAACGGCCCGTGCTGGTCGCGGCGAGTGAATAAGAGGTATGGACGCGCTTGGTCTCGGGGTTGATAAAATGGGGCAGCGCGTCGGTATAGGTGCTCTTGAGCTTGGAGAGCTGGCGCCATTCCACCACCTTTTTAGGCAATTCATGGCCTTCGGCTGCAAGATCCTCAAGCACACTGGCCGAGGTGGACCAGGCTCCGGTCTTGGTCTTCTTGCCACCGGGCAGGCCCATTTCGCCAAACAGAATATCGCCCAGCTGCTTGGGGCTGCCGATATTGAAGGGCGAACCAGCCAAGCCGTGGATTTCCTCTTCCAATCCGGCCATGCCTTGGGCGAAAGTGCCCGATAGCTGAGACAGGATCTGACGATCAACGGAGACGCCGCGCTTTTCCATGCGGCGCAACACTGGCAGCAGCGGGCGCTCCAGCCTCTCATAGACCGAAGTCATGCCATCGGCCGCAAGGCGAGGCTTGAGGATCATCCAGAGGCGCAGGGTCACGTCGGCGTCTTCAGCGGCATAAGGGGTGGCTTTTTCCAGCTCCACCTTGTCGAAGGTGATCTGGCTTTTGCCACTGCCAGCCACTTCCTTGAAAGGAATAGGCTTATGGCCGAGCCACAGCTCGGAAAGTTCGTCCATGCCATGGCCATGCTTGCCAGCATCAAGCACATAGGAGAGCAGCAGCGTGTCATCAAACGGCGCGATCTCGATGTCATAGCGCGAGAGTAGCAGCGTGTCATATTTGAGATTCTGGCCGATCTTGAGGATGGAAGGGTCTTCCAGCATGCCCTTGAGAGCGGTGACGGCTTCGGTAAGTGGGATCTGACCTTCCACCAGTCCACCGCCAAACATGTCTCCATCGCCCGAAACATGAGCGAGTGGGATATAGCAGGCCTTGCCCGGTTCGGTTGCCAGCGACACGCCGACCAGATTGGCCTGCATGGCATCAAGGCTGTCGGTTTCGGTGTCTACCGCGACATAGCCGATGCGTTTGGCTTCATCGAGCCAGACTTGCAATTCTTCCATGGAGCGCACGGTCTGGTAGCTCTGATTGTCAATCGGCAGCGCGCCGATATCGGCGGCCATCTTGGCTGCAAGATCCAGCGGCCCGGGGGTCTTGTCGCCATCAACAGCGTCTGCACTTTCGCTAGCCGCAGCCGGATCTGCGGCCTCCCATCCTGCCACCTCAAGGCTTGTCGCTTCCACTTCTGCAGCTTCGGTTTCTGTCGCTTCGGCAACGCGGCGTGTGAGCGTGGTGAATTCAAGCGCCTTGAGGAACGAGACCAGCTTGGGCCCTTCCAGATCGCAGCAGGCCAGCGCATCAAGGCCGAGCGGCAACGGCACATCGCGCTTGAGATAGACCAGCTCTTTGGAAATACGGGCCTGCTCGGCAAATTCGATGAGATTCTCGCGGCGTTTCTTCTGCTTGATGCCGTCCGCCTTCTCCAGCAGAGTTTCCAGATCGCCATATTCGTTGATGAGTTGGGCGGCTGTCTTTATACCGATACCGGGTACGCCGGGCACGTTGTCGACAGAATCGCCCGCCAGCGCCTGCACCTCGACCACCTTGTCGGGAGAAACGCCAAACTTCTCGGCGACCTCTTCTTCGCCGATACGCTTGTTCTTCATGGTGTCGACCATCATGACACCGGGGCGGACAAGCTGCATCAGATCCTTGTCAGAGCCGATGATGGTTACATCGGCCCCTTCGGCCAGCGCCTGTTCGGAATAAGTGGCGATGATGTCATCCGCTTCATAGCCTTCCAACTCGATGCAGGCGATGTTGAAAGCCCGCACGGCGTCGCGAATAAGACCAAACTGGGGGACGAGATCTTCCGGCGCCGGAGGACGCTGGGCCTTGTATTGATCATAGATCGCGTTGCGGAAGGTATCGCCCTTGGCATCGAAAATCACGGCGACATGGGTGGGCATCACGCCAACAATGCCCTTGTCTCCATCGGCAATCAGCTTCCAAAGCATGTTACAGAAGCCGGAAACCGCGCCCACGGGCAGCCCATCGCTCTTGCGCGTTAATGGCGGCAGGGCGTGATAGGCTCGAAAAATATAGGAAGATCCGTCAATCAAAAAGAGATGTGGTTTTTCGGACATTGGAATTTCCCTTTATTGCCTCTGCTGGATGCCACGCGCTGTGCGAACAAACCATGATCATAATGTCATGAGACCTTAGCGCATGCATGAGGGCAATGAAAAGGGCAAAAGAAAAAGCTCCCGAACAGATCATCTGTCCGGGAGCTTTTGTTAAGAAGATTTGCTGCGCGGTTCTTTGCCTATTCAGCGGGAACGGTGATCTGTTTCTTCTCTTTTGTCAGCTTTGCCCATTGAGGACGCACATAGAGGAAGGTGCCGATTTTCACGCGCATGACCACTTCATACATCAGGATCGCGCCGATCACGGCGGCCATGGAGACGATCAGCGCGGACAATCCAGGATCGCCATTGCCGAATTTCATCACGAGTATGCGCGTCACACCCATAGGCAGGAAGAAGCCCAGATAGATGGGCAGCGAGTGGCTACCCAGATAGCGGAAGACCTTTGCCAACGCACGACCGGGGGCAAATTCGGTGATGATGCCCATGAAGTCGACAACCGCCATGAAGCCAAGCACGCCCATGATGATGGCGACCGGAACGATCTCGCCATAGCCGAACCAGACAACAAGCCCATTTGCCACGGCCCAGACGACGAGCCCGAGCACGGAAGCAAGCTTCTGTTCACGCGCCGAATGCGCAAGCGCGAACCAGATGTCTCGCCCGAAATGGCCCGCAAGGAAGAAGACATAATATTTCGAGAAGAAATCAATCAGTTCGATGCCGGTCGCCGTCAGCATGAATTTGCAGGCAATCGCAATGGCAAACTGCAGCAGCATCGGCAGTGGACGCATCAGCCGCAGGGCAAGGAAATAGAAAGGCAGCAGATAGATGAACCACAGCGGACCAAACGGCTGCACGAAAGACAGTAGATAATAGAGGCCCGTTTCATGCGCGCCAAACTCCTGCACGAAGAAAGGCGCCTTGAAAATGAACTCAATGCTCATCCAGAGGAAATAGAAATAGCCGAAATGGAAGAATTTCTTGTCCAGAAAGACTGGCCATTCCTTGACGATGGCGCGAGCCGCAAAAAGCCCGGCAACGGCAAAAAAGACCGGCATCCGAAATGGAGTGGCATAGGTCAATATCGGATGCATCCAGCCTTCGCTGCCCAGATATTTCTCAACGCCATTGATGGAATGCATGACGACAACAAGGAGGATCGTCAACCCTTTGGTCAAATCAACCCAGTCTACATGTTGCTTTGTGTTTAGATCCCGGTTTGTCAAAACTAGCCTCATGCGCCACTTAATGAAATGGCTCTAATGTTCAATTCTTTGAAAATTATTTTAAATAAATGACGGGTTTTTACTTAAAAATCTCCCTAATTATTACCTTAACCTTAACAAATTTAATAAACGACTGAAACATATAGATAATTTTCGGTTCACAACTATTTGATCCAATTGCATTAATATTTCATTAACCATAGTTTTTACAATTTTTGAGACAGGGCCCTTGTCTGGTCGCCTACTCTTGCTTGTCTAAAGTGCTTGTGAATGACGCCAAGACAGAATTATTGTTAACAAGACCTTTGGGATCGCCGCGCTAGGATGGTACACGCGAGGCACAAAATCCATGCCTGTGGGCCGCCCCATTCATGAATTTGCCTCAATATGTGACCATAGTCCCATGCTGACTTTCATAGGCTCTTCTGAGCTGATCGATCCAACAAGAAACGTCTGTCGCAAGCCAGTCTTGCGAGGACTATGAATAGAGACTTTGCCGAACATCATGACGTCGCAACGCAGTTCTTCCCATCCGGGCTCCCTGAGTGACATTCGCCTGAGCGATGAAGACAAAAGCCACCCCGGCTCTTCTTCAAAACGAGCAGCGAGACGAAAAAAGCGCACCGACGGAAAGCCCGGACCGCGCAAAGCCAAGGCGCAAGGAGCACGAGGAGCTGCGGGCAGAGGCGGCGGATCAGGTGGAGGAAACTCTGGAGGCGGTTCCGGCGGTGGGGCTGGCGGAGGACGTCGCCCATCAGGAGGTGGCCGCAAGCCTTCAGGCAAAAAATCCTCCGGTAGTCGGTCGGCGCGACGCTCGTCGCTGCTGGGCAAACTGTTTCGCTTTGGTCGACGCGTCGCCTATTGGCTGGTGATTGCCGGCATCTGGGGCTCGATCGTTGCCGGTGGCATCATTCTCTATTATGGCGCCAAGCTACCGCAATCGACCGACTGGAAGATTCCGGATCGTCCGCCCAATGTGCAGATTGTCTCGCTGGATGGCGGCCTGATTGCCAACCGGGGCAAGACCGGAGGGCAAAAGGTGAGCATTTCAACGATGCCGCCCTATCTGGTTGATGCCGTGGTGGCGATTGAGGATCACCGCTTTTTCCATCATTTCGGCTTTGACCCCATTGGCTTTACGCGCGCGATGGTGACAAACATCATTCGCGGTCGCGTGTCGCAAGGGGGCTCGACGCTGACCCAGCAGCTGGCCAAGAACCTGTTCCTCGAGCATAAGCGCACCATCGAGCGAAAAGTGCAGGAGCTTATTCTGGCCATCTGGCTGGAAACCAAATATTCCAAGCAGGAGATACTGGAAATGTATCTCAACCGGGTCTATCTGGGCTCGGGAGCCATTGGCGTGGATGCGGCTGCACGGACCTATTACAACAAACCAGCTTCCATGCTGACTCTGTCTGAAGCAGCCACCATTGCGGGCCTGCTCAAGGCGCCGTCTCGCCTTGCGCCCAACAAACACCCGAAGGCAGCCCGGGCGCGCGCCAAGCTTGTTTTGGCGGCCATGGAGCGGGAAGGTTTCATCACGCCGGAAGAGCGCAAACTGGCCCTCACCCAAAGCATTGATACGGTTGCACGCCACCGCTCCAGTTCGCTCAACTATATTGGCGACTGGGTGATGGAGCAGCTGCCCGATCTGATCGGAGAGGTCAACGAGGATGTGATTGTCGAGACGACCATCGACTTGCGCATGCAAACGCTGGCCGAGAATGCCATTGTCGATGCCCTTGATGAAAAGGGCAAGAAATATGGCGTAGAACAGGGCGCCCTTGTCAGTGCCACGCCGCAAGGGGCCGTTCGGGCGCTGGTTGGCGGCAAGTCCTATCGCGAGAGCCAGTTTAACCGTGCGGTCAATGCCAAACGTCAACCGGGCAGTGCTTTTAAGCCCTTTGTCTATCTGACATCTCTTGAATTGGGCAACCGGCCCGACAGCATGCGCGTGGATGGTCCGGTTTCCTATGATGGCTGGACGCCGCAAAACTATTCCAAGAAATATATGGGCCAGATTTCCCTGCGCAAAGCGCTGGCGCTTTCGATCAACACCATTTCCGCACAGCTGACCTTTGAGGTCGGACCTGCGCAAGTGGTGGAAACAGCCCACAAGATGGGCATTCAGTCGAAACTGGCGAACAACCTTTCGATTGCGCTGGGCACAAGCGAAGTGACGCCTTTGGAACTGGTCGGGGCTTATATTCCTTTTGCCAATGGCGGCTCACGCGCCACTCCTTATGTCATCCAGCGGGTTGTCACCAAAGAAGGCAAGGTGCTCTATATCAACCCCAATATTCCGGGACCGCAGGTTATCAAACCTGAAATCCTTTCCATGATGAACCAGATGATGCAGGAGACCCTGATTACCGGCACGGGTAAAAAGGCCATGCTTTCGGGCCGTCCGGCAGGCGGCAAGACCGGCACCAGCCAGAATTATCGCGATGCCTGGTTCGTGGGCTACACCGCCAATCTTGTAACCGGGCTATGGTTTGGCAATGATGATGGCTCCCCGACCAAACGCGCATCAGGTGGGAACCTGCCTGCAGAAACCTGGAAGAAATATATGGTTGGCGCGCATAATGGCATGGCGGTCGCCGGTTTACCGGGGGTCAGCATGGAGCAGATCGCAGAAACCCGTCGCAGAGCTGGTGGCGAGAAAAATCCATGGATCAACCCAGATCTTCTGCCTGAAGGACAGAATTCCATGCCTCTGCCCAAAGAGCGCAAGGGCCTTCTGGAACGCCTGTTCGGCAACTAGCGGGATCGGTTATCTGATTAAGTGAAAGATGAGAAGGCTGGCCTCTCCTTCGCACAATGCGGAGCATGAGAGGTCAGTCGTCAGCCTCGACCCCATAGGAATGCAACCTGCGCCCCTGATCGCGCAACCATGCCTGCCCGTCTTCATAATTGGGGCAAATGGTCTCGACGTGGCGCCAGAAACGATCGGAATGGTTCATCTCGCGCAGATGGGCCACCTCATGGGCTGCCAGATAGTTCAGAACGAAGGATGGCGCCATAATCACCCGCCAGGAAAAAGACAGGGTACGGTTGGCGCTGCACGAGCCCCAACGGCTGGTGGTATCCTTGATACGGATCGATGCGGGTTTGACATCCAGTGCGGCCGCATGACGGGCAACCGCTTCTTCCAGATCCTTGCGTGCCTGCTTCTTCAGCCAGTCCGTCACGCGGCGGGCCATGTGGGATTCATTGCCCGAGACCAGCAGGATGCGGCCCTCTTCCAGCTCGAGAAGACGCACGGTGCCGCGGGCGACATCATTATGCTCAAGGGTGTGGGACAAACCGCGCACAGGGATGACCGCCCCATGCTCGAAGGGCACATTGGGTGCTCGGGCCTGTTGTCTGTCGACCAACCAATTGACGTTCTTCTGCAGAAAATGGAGGATCTTGCTTTCGCCAAGGCCCGGCGGACAGGTCGCCACCGGCTCGCCCGTCTTGCTATCAAGACGCAAGATCAAGCGCTTGGCGCGCGCGTTGGGCTTCAGGCGCACCTCTATCTTGCGGCCTTCATGATGCAGATAGACCGTTTCGGGCAAGCGCGCACGGCGTCCGGTCGAAAGCAGTTTTCTCAAAAGAGCATCATCTCCCTATAGCGCTGGTAGCAGCCGGAACCCGGCTGCCCAGCAATGCGCGTCCTTTGCGCCGCGAAACGCCTATTTCTTATATTGCAGATTGACGAGGCTGGCGTAGAAGCCGTCTTTGCCCAAAAGCTCGTCATGGCTGCCTTCTTCGATCAGTTGACCATCTTCGATAACGCAGATCTTGTCCGCATTGCGGATGGTCGACAGGCGATGGGCAATCACCAAGGAGGTGCGGTTTTCGCTCAGGCGCTCAAACGCGGCCTGCACCTTGGCTTCCGATTGACTATCCAGCGCCGATGTCGCCTCGTCCAGCAACACGATGGGGGCATTCTTGAGCATGGCGCGCGCAATGGCCACACGCTGCTTCTGCCCTCCGGACAGGGAGGTGCCGTTTTCGCCGATCTGAGTGTCATAACCCTGAGGTTGCGCCATGATGAAGTCATGCGCAAAGGCGTTCTTGGCCGCCGCTTCCACCTCATCATCCGTCGCATCCATACGCCCGAAGCGGATATTCTCACGGATCGAGCCGGAGAAAAGAACCGTATCCTGCGTGACCAGCGCGATATGCTGGTTCAGAGAAGCGATGGTGCAATCGCGGATATCGACACCGTCGATCACGATGCGCCCTTCGCTCACGTCATTAAAGCGCTGCACGAGCCCCATGATCGTGGATTTGCCGCCACCTGAAGGCCCCACAAGCGCGGTTGTCTTGCCGCCTGGAATGACAAGGGAGAGGTCCTTTAGGACCGGTTCATCGTCCCCATAGGAGAAGGAAACGGCTTCAAATGCAATATCGCCGTTGGTGACATTGAGTTCTCCGGCACCGGCACGCTCGATAAGGCGAGTTGGCCTGTCCAAGATTTCAAACATCAGGCGCACGCCAACAAGCCCACTTTCCATATTCACCTTGAGGCGACTGAGGCGACGCGCCGGGTCTGCTGCCAGAAGCAGAGCGGTGAGGAAAGAGATGAATTCCCCGGGGCTCTGACCACCAATGATGGTGCGCCAGCCGCTATAGAGGATCACCAGTGCGATGGCAAAGCCACCCAGCGTCTCGGTCATCGGGTTGGTGCGGGCAGTCAGCGTCGCAATCTTGTTGGCCCGCTTTTCAACCCCTTCGATGGCATCATCCATTTTGGCAGTCATGATGCCTTCCATCCCGAAGGTACGGATAATGCGGAAGCCCAGCGCACTTTCCTGCATGGTCTGGGTGGTCTGGGTCAGCGAGATGAACTGCTCCTTGGCAATGCGCTTCACACGGCGCACCAGCATGGAAATCATGATGACGGCAG
Organism: Cohaesibacter marisflavi; assembly: GCF_963665895.2. Classification (NCBI taxonomy): domain Bacteria; kingdom Pseudomonadati; phylum Pseudomonadota; class Alphaproteobacteria; order Hyphomicrobiales; family Cohaesibacteraceae; genus Cohaesibacter; species Cohaesibacter marisflavi. The sequence goes on from NZ_OY762534.1 coordinate 3,467,775, forward strand.
GCGGTGCCACAACAAGGGCGATGAGCGAAAGCAGTGGATCCTGAAACACCATCACGCAGACAAGGCCAATCAACGAAAGAGCGTCGCGCCCGATGCTGGTGATGAGAACATCCATCACCGCACGCGCTGCGGTCGCGTTGTGGGAGATGCGGGTGATCAGTTCGCTTGAAGGGAAATCATGGAAGAAATCAGCCCCTTGCGAAAGGAAATGGCGATACATCTTGCGCTGCTGATCCGCCACGATCGCGTTGCCGATATGGGCCAGAATGGTCGTCTGCCAATAGGTTGCCAGCCCCTTGGCGACGAAGATCACGATGACCGCGCCAGAGATCAGCCAGACCTGATTGAAATCCTTGGAGACAAAGATGCCGTTGACAATGTCCTTCATGATCCATGCGCTCAATGCCGTCGTTCCGGCAACCACCGCCATCAGAATAAAGGCGAGGATATAGCGCTTGTAATAGATATGAAAATTTTCAGACAGGAGCCGGTAAATGAGATACCGGGAATTGCTTTGATCTGAGAAGAGGCGATCCCTAAGGGTCCGGATGGTTTCGGCTATCATGCCATTCCTTCATTCTTCCAGTGGTATTTCACCAAACAGCACAGGAAGCCAATGTCATCGAACATGTTTGTAACTAGGCCCTACTTATCGTGTTTCCTTGCGTTGTGAAAGGGAAATTGGTCATTTTGCGTGAATATGCGCCATCCATCCAGATACAGAAAGGGCGGCAGATGAAACACCGCCGCCCCGAAGCTGGATAATATCTACCAGGTTTTACTCCTGAAACTGATCTTCGGAATAATATCCGCTGTCGATCAGGATTTCTTTCCAGTTGTCTTTGGTCACTGCGACTGGCTTGAGAAGATAGGATGGGACGATCTTTTCGCCGTTGTCGTAGGTTTTGGTGTCGTTGATTTCTGGCTCTCCACCATTCAAGATCGCATCAACCATGCCTACGGTTACACCGGCCAAAGCACGCGTATCCTTGAAGACGGTTGAGTATTGTTCGCCCTTGAGCATTGCCTTGATGTTGGCAACTTCGGCGTCCTGACCGGTAATGATCGGCATTGGCATGTCTTTGGTGCCATAGCCAACGCCCTTCAGCGAGGAGATCACGCCGATTGCAAGGCTATCGTTCGGAGAAAGAACACCGTCGATTTTCTTGTCGGTGTAGAAGGCAGACAGCAGGTTGTCCATGCGGGCCTGAGCGGTTGCTCCATCCCAGAAGAGCGTGCCAACCTTGTCCATACCCATCTGGCCGGAAACCACTACGAGTTTGCCGCTATCCAGATATGGCTGCAGAACAGACATGGCGCCATTATAGAAGAAATAGGCATTGTTATCGTCTGGGGAACCACCGAAGACTTCAATATTCAGAGGGCCTTCTGCGTTTTCGATGTCGAGACCCTTGAGCAGGGATTCAGCCTGAATGACACCAACCTGATAGTTGTCGAAGGTGGCATAATAGTCAACATTGGGGGACTCACGGATCAAACGGTCGTAAGAAATGACCTTGATACCGGATTCCGCAGCCAGATCCAGAGCACTTGAAAGTGCTGTGCCATCGATCGATGCGATAACCAGCACATCCACACCCTTGAGGATCATGGTTTCGATCTGACGCAGCTGCGTGGCGACATCATCGCTTGCATATTGCAGTTCGGCGTCATAGCCAGCAGCTTCGAACTGTTTGACCATGTTGTCGCCATCATCAACCCAGCGCGCCAGCGACTTGGTCGGCATGGCGATTCCGACGGATCCCTTGCTTGCTGCTTGTGTCAATGAAGAAGAAAAAGAAAGACCGAGCGCCAAGGCCATGGCGCCAACAGTCGCTGATTTGATCAGCTTACTAAGTCCCAGCATAGATACCTCCCTTGCCAGAAAAACTTGTATATGACTTTACAGACGACATTTTTTTCCAGAATTCCCCAACCCCAGAAAGCTGCCTGTCCATATTGCCCACTCAAGTCCTCCTGCGAGTGAGCGCCTCTTATTATTTTTATATCTTAAATTAATTCAAGGGAATTCGTATGGTATCCACCGGCATAATTGAGAATATGCCTTCCATACGTAATATTATTTCTTTTTCTTGCAATTATTGTAAATTCAAATACTTTGTCGCCCGCTAATATTTTTTTTTCAAAATTTAATTCGATCACCGTTCATCCAATTGGGTGGCCTCGTCAAACTGTCTAACCTGCTGCGATCCATGCGCGCAATGGAAGGAAGGAAGGAAGGAAGCCAGCAAAAGCCAAAAAGATGACGGCCTCTACCACTTGCGGAATAAGTTGGTTCTTGATGCAATCGCCAAATCCAAGAAATGCCCAATTTTTGTGCATATGCTTGCGGCCATAGCCGCCATATCGGGCTTTTACTAGTTGTTTTTACTTATATTCAGACACTTACCCAACGGACTGGCAGCGACAGCTTCCATGTTTCGATTTTAAACGACATTTTTTCAAAGTCTTACCAAATTATTAAAACAAAATGGAACGATAGGTACATTTTGGCACAACCATTGCAAAACACCTTCCATCACCACCAGATGGAGTTATAAAAAGTGTCTTCCAGAATTTCACATTTTGCTGCTGCCCTTGCTCTGACCACATCCTTGATCTCTGCTTCTGCAGCCTTTGCAGAAGAGACCATCAAGGTCGGTGTCCTGCATTCTCTTTCCGGCACCATGGCCATTTCCGAAACCACCCTTAAAGACGCCATGCTGATGCTCATTGAAGAGCAGAATGAAAAAGGCGGCCTTTTGGGCAAGAAGCTAGAGCCGGTTGTTGTCGATCCCGCATCCGACTGGCCGCTCTTTGCTGAAAAGGCCCGCGAGCTGATCGACGTCAACGACGTCTCCGCCGTGTTTGGCTGCTGGACCTCGGTTTCCCGCAAGTCTGTCCTGCCCGTTTTCGAAGAATTGAACTCGATCCTGTTTTACCCGGTGCAGTATGAGGGCGAGGAATCCCAGCGCAATGTGTTCTACACCGGTGCCGCCCCGAACCAGCAGGCCATTCCTGCGGTTGACTATCTGATGGAACAGGAAGGGGTGGAACGCTGGGTTCTGGCTGGCACCGACTATGTCTATCCGCGCACAACCAACAAGATCCTTGAAGCCTATCTCAAGGCAAAGGGTGTCGCCGCCGAAGACATCATGATCAACTATACCCCATTCGGGCATTCCGATTGGCAGACCATCGTTTCCGACATCAAGGCCTTTGGCGAAGCTGGAAAGAAGACCGCCGTTGTCTCTACCGTCAATGGCGATGCCAATGTGCCATTCTATAAAGAGCTGGCCAACCAGGGCATCAAGGCGGAAGACATTCCCGTGGTCGCCTTCTCTGTGGGTGAGGAAGAACTCGCTGGTCTGGACACCGAGCCGCTTGTAGGCCATCTGGCCGCATGGAACTATTTCCAGTCAGTCGATTCCGATGCCAACTATGAATTTATCGACGCCTGGCACGCCTTCACTAAAGACGAAAACCGCGTCACCAATGACCCGATGGAAGCCCACTATATCGGCTTTAACATGTGGGTCAAAGCGGTTGAAAAAGCAGGAAGCACAGATCCGGATGCCGTCATCGATGCGCTGCCGGGTATTTCCGTGCCCAACCTTTCTGGCGGCTACAGCGCCATGATGCCGAACCATCACATCACCAAGCCGGTGCTTATCGGCGAAATTCAAGATGATGGCCAGTTTGACATCGTATACGAAACTCCGGGTCTGGTGCCGGGTGATGCATGGTCGGACTATTTGCCCGATTCTGCGAAGCTAATCTCCGATTGGCGCGCGCCTCTCTCTTGCGGCAACTTCAACACCGAGACCAATGAATGCGGCGGCAAGGGCGCTGAATAGCGCTTCCGACGCACTCTAACACCCGACATGTCCCCGGTGGCGGTTTGTCCGTCTGCCGGGGAAGACATGTTTAGCAAGAGAGATTTTTATGACAGTCCTGCGTGCCCTGCTTGTTTGTCTTGTCACTCTCCTGGCTTCCTATTCCACCATACCTGCTGCCATGGCCGATGATCTCAAAGATGCGATCAATGCGCTGGCCGAAGGAAGCCTCAAGGATAGAGAAGCCAAGGTAGACGCCCTGTTGGAGACCGGAGACGACACGGTCGTACCAGTGCTCACCTATCTGGCGGAGGGAGACCTCTATTTCCGCAAATCCGATAAACAGGTGTTTCTGGCCGATAAAACCGGTCGGACCTTTAGCCTGACGGATCCGATCAGCGGCGATGTGATCCCTGATATTTCCAAAAGAGATATCAAGAAGGTGCGCGTCAACAACAATTTACGGCGCCAGATCCGGGACGGCCTGAGCCTCTTTGCGCTCAACAGCCGCGACCCGGCCAAACGCCTTGCTGCGGCAGAGACCATCTACAAGGCGCAGGATGCAAGCGCCCTGCCCGCCATTGAAGCGCGCCTTGCCAAGGAACAGGACGCACAGGTCATCGCCTTTCTGCAGGAAGCCCGCGCCGGATTGACGCTGACCTCGGATGCGCCAGAAGAGGCCAAGCTTTCGGCCATCGAAATCCTCAGAGACAAAGGCGGACGACAAGCGCTTTCCATTCTCAATGAAGCGGCAGAGACAAGCGAAGGGGCCGTCAAGGATGCCGCATCCCGCGCCATTGTTGCCATTGAGCGGATGTTGGCCATCTGGAACGGGGTGCAGAATATCTGGTATGGACTCTCTCTGGGCTCCGTTCTGCTGCTGGCATCCATCGGCCTTGCCATCACCTTTGGCGTGATGGGCGTCATCAACATGGCCCACGGGGAAATGGTGATGCTCGGTGCTTACACGACGTTTGCCGTACAGCAGGCGGTCCAGACGGCGGCGCCAGGCCTGATCGACTATTCGCTCCTTTTTGCCATCCCCGCCGCCTTTCTGGTCGCTGGTGCCGTCGGTTTCGTGCTTGAGCGCGGCATCATTCGCTTTCTCTATGGCCGCCCGTTGGAAACCCTGCTGGCGACATGGGGTGTTTCGCTCATTCTGCAGCAAGCCGTGCGCACCATCTTTGGCCCAACCAATCAGGAGGTCAGCAATCCGGGCTGGATGTCCGGCGCCGTCGAACTGGCTGGCCTGTCTTTGACATGGAACCGCATCTGGATCTTCTTCTTTGCCCTTGCCATGTTCGGGCTGCTGTTTGCACTGCTCAAACGCACACCGATGGGCTTGCAGATGCGTGCGGTCACACAAAACCGCAACATGGCCTCTTCGCTCGGGGTCAAAACCCCGTGGGTGGATGCCTTTACCTTTGCGCTTGGTTCCGGCATTGCAGGCATCGCCGGGGTGGCGCTCAGCCAGATCGGCAACGTGTCGCCCAATCTCGGCCAGAGCTACATTATCGACAGCTTCATGGTCGTGGTGTTTGGCGGGGTGGGCAACCTTTGGGGCACGCTGATCGGCGCCCTGACACTGGGTGTTGCCAACAAGTTCCTTGAACCCTTTGCCGGTGCGGTTCTGGGCAAGATCCTTGTGCTGGTCTTCATCATTCTCTTCATCCAGAAAAGGCCACGCGGTCTGTTCGCTCTTAAAGGAAGGGCCGTGGAATAATGATTTCAGCGTTTCTGTTTCGTGGCCTTGCGGGGCGCATTGCGTGGGTCGCAGCCTTCATCGCACTGCTTGGCATTCTCGTGCCCCTCAGCAATTTGATGCTGCCATCCGATCATGCTCTTTATGTGCCTGATTATATCGTGTCGCTGTTCGGCAAATATCTCACCTATGCCCTGCTGGCAATGGCGCTGGATCTGGTGTGGGGCTATTGCGGTATTCTTTCGTTGGGCCACGGCGCCTTCTTTGCCCTTGGTGGCTATGCCATGGGCATGTATCTGATGCGCCAGATCGGTTCCCGTGGCGTCTATGGCGACCCGATCCTGCCGGACTTCATGGTCTTCCTCAACTGGAAGGAACTGCCATGGTACTGGTATGGCTTTGATCAATTCTGGTTTGCGGCCATCATGGTGCTCGCCATCCCGGGCCTTTTGGCCTTTGTGTTTGGCTGGTTTGCCTTCCGTTCGCGGGTTACCGGCGTTTATCTCTCCATTATCACACAGGCCATGACCTATGCTCTGTTGCTGGCCTTCTTCCGCAACGATATGGGCTTTGGTGGCAACAATGGCCTTACCGACTTCAAGGATATTCTGGGCTACACACTTCAGAATCCGGCGACTCGCGCCGGGCTGTTTGCTGCTGCGGCTTTTGCGCTCTCTGTTGCTTTGGTCATCAGTTCAGCCATCGTGCGATCGAAATTCGGCAAGGTGCTGCTCGCGACCCGCGATGCGGAAAGCCGCGCCCGCTTTCTTGGCTATCGCGTCGAGCATGTGAAGCTATTTGTATTCACTCTGTCGGCCATGATGGCCGGCATCGCCGGAGCTCTTTATGTGCCGCTCGTTGGCATCATCAATCCGGGTGAATTTGCCCCGGCCAACTCCATCGAAGTGGTTATCTGGGCCGCTGTCGGCGGACGCGGTACCCTGATCGGCCCGATCATTGGCGCCATAACGGTCAATCTGGGCAAAAGCTGGTTCACGGCCCAGTTCCCGGAATATTGGTTGTTTGTGCTGGGGGGGCTATTTGTCGCCGTGACGCTCTTCATGCCGAAGGGCATTCTTGGCACCCTGTCTAGCTTTTCAGACAAGGTGAAATCTCTCAAACCCGCCCCCAAACCTTCTCAGACTGAAGCAGGCGAAATGCGCAAGGAAGGGGAAGCATCATGATAGACTCCAACACTCAGGTCACCTCCACTCTCCTCTATCTGGATGATGTGTCAGTTTCCTTTGATGGCTTCAAGGCGATCAATGGCCTGTCCCTCGCGATCGAACCGGGCGAAATGCGGGCCATTATCGGCCCTAACGGCGCAGGCAAAACCACCATGATGGACATCATCACCGGCAAAACCCGCCCTGATACCGGAGATGTGCTGTTTGAAGGCCAGATGGACCTCACGCAGCATGACGAGACCGAGATCGCTCAGGCTGGTATTGGCCGGAAATTCCAGAAGCCAACCGTATTCGAAAGCCAGACCGTGCGTGAGAATCTCGAGCTGGCGCTTAGTGGCAGCCGTGGCGTCTGGGCTTCGCTCTTCTATCGGGAAAGTGAAGCGGATGCCGCCCGCATCGAGGAGATCCTGCAAACGGTGCGCCTTCAACAACGCGCTCACGAGTTGGCCTCGGATCTTTCGCACGGACAGAAGCAATGGCTCGAAATCGGCATGCTGCTGGCGCAGGACCCCAAACTCCTTCTGGTTGATGAGCCGGTCGCAGGCATGACGGATGCCGAAACGGTGGAAACAGCCAAGCTGTTGCGCGAAATTTCCAAAACCCATTCGGTCATCGTCGTCGAGCATGACATGGGCTTTATCCGTGATCTTGATGTCAAGGTCACGGTTCTGGCCGAAGGATCGGTTTTGGCGGAAGGGTCGCTGGATCATGTCAGCGCCCATCCGGACGTTATTGAAAGCTATCTGGGGCGATAATCATGAGTGAAGCAATGGAACAGACATCCCCGGATACGGCTACGGGCAATCCCGTCGCCCTTTCCATCGACGGGATCGACTTGCATTATGGCGCGGCACAGGCTCTCAGAAACATTTCTCTGGAGGTGGAAACTGCGAGAATTACCTGCGTTCTGGGACGCAACGGGGTTGGTAAGACCTCCATGCTGCGGGCCATTGTCGGACAACATCCGGTGAGCAAGGGCAAAATCATTCTGGGCGGGCATGATGTCACCAAGGCCCCGCCTTATGCCCGCGCAGGTCGTGGCATCGCCTATGTGCCACAAGGACGTGAAATTTTTCCCCAGCTGACGGTAAGGGAAAATCTCGAGGTTGGCTATGCCCGTCTGCCCCGCAAGCAAAGGTTTGTCGACGAAGAGATTTTCGATCTCTTCCCGATTCTCAAAGACATGCTTTCGCGTCGGGGTGGCGATCTTTCGGGCGGACAACAGCAGCAATTGGCCATTGGCAGAGCCTTGGTCACCCGCCCGAATATTCTCGTATTGGATGAACCGACCGAGGGCATCCAGCCCTCCATCATCAAGGATATCGGTCGCGCCATCACCTACCTCAAAGAGGAAAAGGGAATCGCAATTCTATTGGTCGAACAATATCTTGATTTCTGTCGTGAGCTGGCGGATGTTGTCCATATCATGGACCGGGGCGAGATCGTGCATTCAGGTCCTGCCGAAGATTTGGACAAGGAACATGTACGCAACCATCTCACCGTCTAATGCTCCTTCTGAGGCTAATTCTGGCGCAGTGTCTGCGCAAAGGACGAGCGGCACCGGTCGTGTCAGTTTCAAAGCCAATGACGAGGGGCAGACCAAACTGGATCGCCTCTACCAGCAGGGGTGCGCCAAGATTCGTTTGCCCAAGGTTTATGGTGGCAAGGCAGCCGAGGCCGTTCTGATCAACAGCGCTGGGGGGCTTACCGGCGGCGATGTGGTCAACTGGCATGCCACCGCTGCAAGCGATACCTATGCGGTGCTGACCACACAGGCCTGCGAGAAAATCTACAAGGCCGACAGCGATGTCGCTCGCGTTGGCAACCATCTGAGCGTGGCCGATGGCGCCCGCCTCGACTGGCTGCCACAGGAAACCATTCTTTATGACCGCGCAGGCCTTGCGCGCTCCCTTGATGTGCATCTGGAAGGCAGCGCCCGGTTTCTGGCCGTGGAAAGCCTGCTGCTGGGGCGCATCGCCATGGGAGAAGCCCTTCACAGCCTTGCCTTCAGCGACAATTGGCGCATTCACAGGGACGGTAAACTGATCCACGCTGAAGCCCAGCGCCTTGAAGGCGACGTGGCGCATATCGGTGCAGCGGATGCTGTCTTGTCTGGTCATCTGGCGCTCGCCACCCTTTGTTATATCGGGCCCGAGGAGAGCGATGCGATGACCGCGCTGATGGAAAGTGGCCGCACCCTTATGGCGCCCTTTGAGGGCTGTTCCGTTGGGCTTTCGAGCTTTAACGGCAAAATTCTTGCACGCCTTACGGCAATAAACGGCATGGCGCTGCGCGCAGCGCTCATCCCATTGATTTCACATTTCCGGACCGGGGAACCTCTCCCGCGTGTCTGGACGACCTGAACAGGAGAGGAAGCGTCATGAATTTGACCCCGAGAGAGAAGGACAAACTTCTCATCGCCATGGCTGCAATGGTGGCCCGCCGACGCCTTGAAAGGGGCGTTAAGCTCAACCATCCCGAAGCGGTAGCGCTCATCACCGACTTTATCGTGGAAGGCGCGCGCGACGGGCGCACCGTTGCCGACCTGATGGAAGCGGGAGCCCACATAATCAGCCGGGCTGAGGTGATGGAAGGCATTGCCGAAATGATCCATGACATTCAGGTGGAAGCCACTTTCCCCGACGGGGTGAAGCTGGTTACCGTCCACGAACCGATCCGCTAAGGAGGACACCATGATTCCGGGTGAAATCATCACAGCTGCAGGCGACATTGAACTCAATGCCGGTCTGGAGGTCACCGAACTGGACGTCTCCAACACGGGCGACCGTCCGGTGCAGGTTGGCTCCCACTATCATTTCTATGAAACCAACCCATCCCTGTCCTTTGATCGCGACGCCGCGCGTGGCAAGCGCCTCGACATCGCTTCGGGCACAGCGGTTCGCTTTGAGCCGGGCCAGACCCGCAAGGTCAAGCTGATCCCGCTTGAGGGCAATCGCGAGGTCCATGGCTTCCGCGCAGAAATCGGAGGGGCACTCTAATGGCATATACAATTTCCCGCGCTGCCTATGCAGACATGTTCGGCCCCACCACCGGCGACAAGGTGCGTCTGGCCGACACCGAGCTTTTCATTGAAGTCGAGAAAGACTTCACGACCTACGGCTCTGAAGTGAAATTCGGCGGCGGTAAGGTTATCCGTGATGGCATGGGCCAGTCTCAGGTCGCCCGTGCTGACGGCGCCGTGGATACAGTCATCACCAACGCCCTGATCGTTGATTATACCGGCATCTATAAAGCTGATATCGGCCTCAAGGACGGCGTCATCTGTGGCATCGGCAAGGCGGGCAACCCGGACACCCAGTCCGGCGTGGACATTATCATTGGCCCGGGCACCGAAGCCATTGCAGGCGAAGGCAAGATCATCACTGCAGGCGGCATGGATGCCCATATCCACTTCATTTGCCCTCAGCAGATCGAAGAAGCGCTGATGTCCGGCATCACCACCATGCTTGGCGGCGGCACCGGTCCGGCCCATGGCACGCTGGCCACCACCTGCACGCCGGGGCCATGGCACATTGCCCGCATGATCGAAGCCTCTGACGCCTTCCCGATGAACCTTGCCTATGCGGGCAAGGGTAATGCCTCCAAGACCAAGGCGCTGGAAGAAATGCTGCTGGGTGGCGCAGCGGCCCTGAAACTGCATGAAGACTGGGGGACCACGCCTTCGGCCATCGACACCTGCCTGTCTGCGGCCGATGCATTTGACGTGCAGGTGATGATCCACACCGATACGCTCAATGAATCGGGTTTTGTGGAAAGTACAGTTGATGCCTTCAAGGGCCGCACCATCCATGCCTTCCATACCGAAGGCGCGGGCGGCGGCCATGCTCCGGACATCATCAAGATATGCGGCATGGACAATGTGCTGCCATCGTCCACCAACCCGACCCGTCCCTACACGGCCAACACCATTGCCGAGCATCTCGACATGCTGATGGTCTGCCACCATCTGGATGCCAACATCCCGGAAGACGTTGCCTTTGCTGAAAGCCGTATCCGCAAGGAAACCATCGCGGCGGAAGACATCCTGCACGATATGGGCGCCTTCTCGATCATCTCATCGGACAGTCAGGCCATGGGCCGTGTTGGCGAAGTAATCATCCGCACCTGGCAGACAGCGGACAAGATGAAGAAGCAGCGCGGCAAGCTGAATGTCGAGACCGGTGACAATGACAATGAGCGCGTCAAGCGCTACATCGCCAAATACACCATCAACCCGGCCATCGCGCAGGGCATGAGCAAGCATATCGGCTCCATCGAAGTGGGCAAACGCGCCGACCTCGTGATGTGGGATCCGGCCTTCTTCGGCGCCAAGCCAAATATGGTGCTGATCGGCGGTTCGATTGCTGCCGCGCCGATGGGTGATCCGAATGCCTCCATCCCGACACCACAGCCGGTGCATTACCGCCCGATGTTCGGTGCCTTCGGCAAGGCCCTGACCAACAGCTCGGTGACCTTCGTATCACAGGCTGCGCTGGATAATGGGCTTCCGGACAAGCTGGGCACAGCCAAGCAGATGGTTGCGGTCGAGAATACCCGCAGCGGCATTTCCAAGGCGTCCATGAAGCTCAATGATGCCACGCCGGAAATCTCTGTCGATCCGGAAACTTATGAAGTACGCGCCGATGGTGAGATTCTCACCTGCGAGCCAGCCAGCGAATTGCCTATGGCCCAGCGCTACTTCCTGTTCTGATCCGGCTCTTGCCCGACAGACACATACGCCATCATATCCCTGCCCGGGCCAGCCCATGCAGGGATATGTCTTGAAAGGATAGGACATGCCGATATTAAAAGCGGGCAGCATTCTGCCAAAGGGTAGCTACTCTCAGGACGCCTTTGACACCATCACGCTGGATGAAGAAGACCGCTACCGTCGCCGCATTCAGCTGACCAGCGACAATGGCCTTGATTTCATGCTATCGCTGGCCAAAGCCACGCGCATGGACCATGGTGATGGCCTGCTGCTGGAAGACGGGCGTGTCATCAAGGTGTTGGCAAGACCTGAAGAGCTATATGAGGTGCGCGCGGAAAGCCCGCTGGCGCTGTTGCAACTGGCATGGCATCTAGGCAACCGTCATCAGCCGGTGGAGATTTATGAAGACCACTTGCGTATTCGCAAGGATGCCGTAATCGCTGACATGCTGGAAGGTCTGGGTGGCAATCTGGGTGCCGTGACGGCTCCCTTCTCGCCCATGAGCGGTGCCTATGTCAGCAAATCAGCGGGAGCTCACAGTCATCATCATGGACATGGGCATGGGCATGGACATGACCATGGGCACAGCCACGACACTGCGCATTCCTATGGTCATTCTCATGATCACTCCCATGATCAGGAGCCCCATGAGCATTGATCCCGAGACCATCGCTGAGCCTTGCGTGCTTGCCAACTCTGCCCATCAGCAGGGAACGGTCCTGTTGCGCCTGTTGACTTGGCTCTCCCCTGCCTTTCCCCTTGGCACCTTCAGCTACAGCCATGGGCTGGAAACCGCGATCAGCGAGGGGATTTGCCATGACATGGGCAGCGTTGGCGACTGGATTGAACATCTCGTCACCATGGGCAGTGCAAAGAGCGACGCCATATTGCTGGCTCATGCCTGGCGCATTGGGTCGAGCGACATGAATGCCCTGATTGAGCTGAATGATCTGACTTTGGCCTTATCGGCCAGCAAGGAGCGCTATGTGGAGACCAGTCAGCAGGGCATAGCCTTTTTCAAGGCCAGCGCGGCATGGCCGACCAGATTGCAAGAACAGATCAAGCAGACTAGGCCGGACGCCATCGCTCTCCCCGTCATCATGGGCGCCACAGCCAAAGAACATGGCATTGATCTTGGCACCATTCTGCCTGCGAGCCTGCATGCCTTTGCCTCGAATCTTATTTCCGTTGCCATGCGGCTGGTTCCGCTTGGGCAGTCCGACGGGCTGAAATTGCAGGCGCGTCTGGAAGCGGCAATCCTTGCCAGCGCCGACGACGCTGCTGCAGCTGGCCTTGAGGATCTGGGGTCGAGCTGCTTTCATTCCGATATTGCCGCCATGCGGCACGAGACGCTTTATACAAGGATTTTCCGGTCATGACTTCACACAGCACCCCAGACAGCTACGCAGGACCGATGCGTATTGGCATCGGCGGTCCGGTCGGCTCGGGCAAGACGACGCTCACCGAAAAGCTTTGCCTTGCCATGCGTGACCGCTTTTCCATTGGGGTTGTCACCAATGACATCTACACCAAGGAAGATGCCGAAGCGCTGGTGCGCAAACAGGCCCTGTCAGAGGATCGCATCATAGGCATCGAGACCGGCGGCTGCCCCCATACGGCCATTCGCGAAGATGCCTCGATCAATCTGGCGGCCGTCGATGAACTCTGCGCCCGGCATAAGGATCTCGATTTCATCTTCATCGAATCGGGTGGCGACAATCTGGCGGCGACCTTCTCACCCGACCTTGCCGACCTGACGGTGTATCTCATTTCGGTCGCGCAGGGCGACGACATCCCGCGCAAGGGCGGACCAGCCATTTCACGCTCGGACCTGCTTCTGATCAACAAGTCCGATCTGGCCCCCTATGTCGGAGTGGATCTTGACCGCATGAAGGAAGACGCAAAGACCGTAAGAGGGGGCAAGGCTCATCTCTTTACCGATCTCTCGCGCGGGGTCGGCGTGGACGAGGTGGTTGCGTTCCTTTGCAAGAAATCCGGATTAGAGCTGGAATAGGCCGACCAGCACAACAGGCATGAAAAAAGGCTCGCACAGGATGCGGGCCTTTTCCATTTGGAGCGATGCTTGGTCATATCATCTGATCTTAGGCTTAGCCTTTTTGCGCGGCTTTGTACCAGTTGATGATCGTCCGGCGCTCTTCCGGCTCCATGAAGGTCACATTGGCGGGCGGCATGGCGTTGGTGGCGCCCGCGTTGATATAGATTTCCCGCGCCGCTCGAATAATGCGGGCCTCATTGTCGAGATGAATGCCACGGGGCGCAGTGCCGATGCCTTCCCACGCCACTTCGTCTGCATGGCACATGGAGCAGCGGCTAATGACGATATCGGTCACCTCTTCAAAGCCTGCCGCATTGGCATATTTCATTTCATAATCAGAGAGCGTTTGGCTGAGTTCTTGCTCCTCATCCATATAGTCCTCATCGCTTTCATAGATGGTCGGAATGAGCGAAATCCAGACAATCGCAAGGAACAGAACAATGGTTGCCGGTATGGTCCAGTAAGGGTTGCCCTTGCGGGCATGGCGGGTGTTGAACCAATGCCGGATGGTGACACCCATCAGGAACACCAGCGCCGCGATCACCCAGTTATAGGGCGAGGCAAAGGCCAGCGGATAGTGATTGGATAGCATCAGGAAGATCACCGGCAGGGTGAGATAGTTGTTATGGGTCGAGCGCAGCTTGGCGATCTTGCCATATTTGGGGTCCGGCGTGCGGCCTGCCTTGAGGTCGGCCACCACGATCTTCTGATTGGGAATGATGATGAAGAACACATTCGCCGTCATGATGGTCGCGGTGAAGGCCCCCAGATGCAGCAGCACGGCGCGTCCGGTGAAGACATGATTATAGCCCCAGCCCATGGCCACCAGCAGCACAAACAGCAAAACCATCAAAAGCGTCGGCTTTGCATCAAGGCTTGATTTGCAGAGGAAATCATAAACCAGCCAGCCGATGGTCAGGGAACCGGCGGAAATGAGAACGGCCTGCCAGACCTCCAGCTCCATTTTGGACTGGTCGATCAGAAACAGATTGGCTCCGGCCCAATAGGTCACCATGAGCAGCGCCGCACCGGACAGCCAGGTGGAATAGCTCTCCCATTTGAACCAAGTCAGATGCTCGGGCATATGCTCGGGCGCAACGAGGAACTTGCGGATATGGTAGAAGCCGCCGCCATGCACCTGCCATTCTTCGCCATGGGCGCCGACCGGCAGATTGGGGGCCTTGCGCAAGCCCAGATCCAGCGCGATGAAATAAAAGCTCGATCCAATCCAGGCGATCGCGGTGATCACATGGGTCCAGCGGACGGCAAATTCCAGCCAGGACCAGATGAGCGGTTGCAACAAGTCAAAATCAAGCATCCCAAAACTCCAAATTCAATCTTTTGCTCCCCCTCTGGCGACCTCTATAAGGCCTTTTTGTCACTCTATTGCAGCGACGTATTTTCTGGTATGAAGAAAAAGACTGATCAGATTCAAAAAAAACAAGAAAAAGCGATGGCCATACGCCATGTCCTATTTTGATAATATTAAAACCTTCGTTCGTGTTTTTGAACTTGGCTCCATGTCGGCTGCCGCCCGCGACCAGCGGATTTCGCCCGCCGTGGCTTCGGCTCGCATTTCACAGCTGGAAGACCATCTCAATGTGCGCCTTTTCCAGCGCACAACCCGTATGCTGACCCCGACAGAGCAGGGCAAACTGTTCTATCCTGGCGCCTGCCGCATCCTTGAAACCATCGAGGAAGCCGAAGCGCTCGTTTCCAGTGTTACGCTCAAACCGCGCGGCTCCATTCATGTGGCGGCTCCCCTTGGCATCGGGCGACGGCTGGTGGCCCCTGCCGTGCCGGACTTCAAGAAACAATTCCCGCTCATCGATGTGCGCATGCGCCTTTCAGATCGCAAGCTGGATGTGGCTGCCGAGGGACTGGACGTGGCCTTCTTCCTTGGTGTGCCTGAGGATTCCAACCTGCGGATTCGCAAGATCGCCGATTGCCGCCGTGTGCTCTGTGCCTCTCCCTCCTATATCGAAACCCATGGTGAACCAGAGAATGGTGAAGCGCTGGCCGGACCGGATCATGCCTGCCTCAATCTGCGCTATCCCGGTGCGCCGGAGTTCCAGTGGCCCTTGCAGACCGAAGATGGCGTAAAGCGCTTTGCCGTATCCGGCCCGTTCGAATCAGACGATGGTGACGTGCTGACAGACTGGGCGCTGCATGGTCATGGCATCATTCTGAAGCCGGAATTTGAAGTTTTGCACTATTTACGCACCGGTCAGCTGGTGCCGATCCTGACCCAGACGCCGCCAATCCCGATCCAGATGGCCTGCCTTTATTCTCATCGTCGGCGGCAGGACCCCAAGATTCGCCTGTTTATCGACTTCATCGCAGGCCATATTCGCACAGTGCTGGCCGAGCAGGAAAAAGAACAACAGACCGACTAGCGTGAGACGCCTTCTGCCTGCGCATTCCGTACTGGCTAACTGCCCCGATAGGTGGAATAGCCATAGGGGGAAAGCAGCAGCGGCACATGATAGTGGCTTTCTTCGCTCATACCGAAGCGGATGGGAATAGTGTCCAGAAAGCGCGGCTCCTTCTGCATCCCCTCTGCCTCATCAAGATAGGCTCCTGCATAGAAAACAAGCTCATAGATGCCGGGTGAGAACTCTTCTCTCGGCAGGATGGCCCCATCTGTACGACCATCTTCATTGGTGATTTTGGTTGCCAGCAACGTGCGAGTCTCTCCCTCAAGCCGATAAAGCTCAATGGCCATGCCCACTGCAGGGCACCCGAGCGCCGTATCCAATATGTGGGTTGTTAGATATCCCGCCATTTATCACCATCCTTGCTTCATCTTTTCGT
The DNA here is from genome assembly GCF_963665895.2 of Cohaesibacter marisflavi. Lineage (NCBI taxonomy): Bacteria > Pseudomonadati > Pseudomonadota > Alphaproteobacteria > Hyphomicrobiales > Cohaesibacteraceae > Cohaesibacter > Cohaesibacter marisflavi. Next base: position 3,484,081 of record NZ_OY762534.1, read on the forward strand.
TTACACGAGCGCCGGTTTGCGCCCCTCACGCATTGCGCGCAAGCATATGGAATTGCATCATAATAGCATCCATTTTGAATACACTCCTTCATTATGCATAAATACCTATCGGAATTTCAAGAAAATGTGATCATATTTTAATGCTATAGAAGGAAATGGAATTAAGGAGCCGCAAGGAACCAAAATGAATAAGACGTCGACACGATATTTGCGCAATATGTCCGGCTACGGACCAACCCCACCCGCAGCCCGCTGGCCCAGCGGCGCAAAGATTGCCGTGCAATTTGTGATCAACTATGAAGAAGGCGGTGAAAACTGCATTCTTCATGGCGATGCAGCTTCCGAAGCATTCCTATCTGAAATCGTGGGTGCAGCCCAATGGCCCGGCCAGCGTCATTGGAACATGGAATCCATCTATGAATATGGCGCGCGCGCTGGCTTCTGGCGCCTTCATCGCCTGTTCACCTCCATGGGCATTCCAGCCACAGTTTATGGTGTGGCTTCAGCTTTGGCACGCAGCCCCGAGCAAGTCGCAGCCATGCAGGAAGCCGACTGGGAAATTGCCAGCCACGGCCTGAAATGGATCGAGTATAAAGACGCCGACCCGGAAAACGAAAAAGCCGACATGCTGGAGGCCATTCGTCTGCATGAGGAGGTCACGGGCGCCAAACCTCTCGGTTGGTATACGGGCCGTTGCTCGGACAACACCGTGACGCTCGCCAGCGAGATTGGCATCTTCGATTATATCTCCGATATCTATGACGATGATCTGCCTTACTGGATTGAGGCGGGAGAGCGGGACCAGCTTTTGATCCCCTATACGCTCGACTGCAACGACATGCGCTTTGCAACGGCGCAAGGCTTCAACTCCGGCGACCAGTATTTTGCCTATCTCAAGGACACGTTCGATTGCCTTTATGAGGAAGGCGAGGCCGGAACACCCAAGATGATGAATATCGGCCTGCATTGTCGCCTCGTGGGGCGGCCAGGACGGGTCATGGCGCTCAAGCGTTTCATGGAGTATGCGCAGTCGAAAGGCGATGTCTGGTTTGCCCGCCGCATCGATATTGCCCGCCATTGGCAAGAGGCCCATCCACCCGTTCGCTTCGAACGCCCCAGCCAGATGGACGAAACCCGCTTTGTCTCTCTTTACGGCGGCATCTTTGAGCATAGCCCATGGATCGCCGAGCGCGCCTTTGCCCTTGAGCTTGGCCCTAGTCATGATACGGCCGTCGGCCTGCACAGCGCGCTCTGCCGCGCCTTCCGCGCGTCTTCGAAAGAAGAAAAGCTGTCGGTTCTCAAGGCTCATCCGGATCTGGCAGGCAAACTGGCCGCAGCCAAGCAATTGACAGCAGACTCCACCTCTGAACAGGCCAGCGCCGGGCTTGATGTGCTTTCCGACGAAGAGCGTGCCCAGTTCATGGCCATGAACAAGACCTATATGGACAAACATGGCTTTCCTTTCATCATCGCCGTGCGCGACCATGACAAGGCCAGCATCCTTGAGGCCTTTACCCAGCGCATCGAGAATGACAGCGACACCGAATTTGCCACCGCTTGCAAACAGGTCGAGCGCATCGCCTTCTATCGCGTGAGCGATAGCCTTACAGGAGGCGCGCGATGAGCGATGAGGCCATCATGATTGCTCCGCTGAGCGCGGAAGCCTTCGCACCCTTTGGTGATATTCTGGAGGCGAACGGCGCCCCCACGAAGATCATCAATCAGGGTTTTTGCGGGCGCTATCATGATCTGGCCGCGCTGGATTTTGTTGCCAGCGGAGATGAGGACGGTCGCGCTGGTATTTCGCTGTTTGATGCCCAGCCGCGGTCCCTTCCCTATTGCCTCGATATGGTTGAGCGCCATCCGCTCGGCTCACAGGCCTTCCTGCCCATGAGCATGAATGCCTTTCTGGTGATCGTGGCGCCTGATGATGGGGGCAAGCCCGGCAGGCCACAGGCCTTTGAAACAACCCCCGGACAGGGCATTAATTTTCACCGCAATGTCTGGCATGGCGTGCTGACGCCGCTCAAGGCACCGGGGCTCTTTGCCGTGGTCGACCGGATTGGTAACGCGGACAATCTTGAAGAATACTGGTTCGAGGCACCCTATTGGGTGGCCGCGAGCCCAAAGACACAAAAACAAAAGCAATCAAAATAATAAGACAAGAAGTCACCGGAGGAAAAACAACATCCGTTGAGGGGTAACATGATGAAGAACAATTCGATCGGCACTCCGGAACAGCTCCGGGATCCGAATTACACACCACCATTGCTCAAGGCCATTCCGTTGGGCATCCAGCATGTTCTGGCGATGTTCATCGCCAACGTGACGCCCGCGATCATCGTCGCCGGTGCTGCCGGCTTTGGCTTTGGCTCAAACAGCCCGGACTTTCCGGAGTTGCTTTACATGATCCAGATGTCCATGCTGATTGCTGGCCTGGCAACCCTGTTGCAGACCATCACGCTTGGCCCTGTGGGCGCGGCGCTGCCTGTAGTTCAGGGCACCAGCTTTGCCTTCCTGCCCGTGATGATTCCACTGGTTGCTGGCAAGGGCATTGATGGCATGGCGGCGCTCTATACGGGCATTTTCGTCGGCGGCCTGTTTCATGCCTTCCTTGGCCTGTTCATCGGCAAGATCCGCTTTGCCCTGCCGCCATTGGTCACGGGCCTTGTGGTCATGATGATCGGTCTGGCACTGATCAAGGTCGGTATCCAATATTCAGCAGGTGGCGCCCATATGGTTGGCAAGCCTGAATTCGGCACGCTCACCAGCTGGGCCTGTGCTGCGGTTGTGATCCTCGTCACGCTCAGCCTTAAATTCTATGCGCGTGGCATGTGGGCCATTTCGGCCGTTCTTCTCGGCCTCATTGCCGGTTATGTCTTTGCCATCGGCATTGGCAAACTGTCTCCAGCCGCCATTGCCGGCTCCTGGAACAATGCTTCCGCCTTCGCTCTGCCTATGCCGTTCAAATATGGCTTTGAAATGTCCTTCGCTGCCGTCATCGGCTTCTGCCTGATGGCTGTTGTTTCCGCCATTGAAACCGTGGGCGATGTCTCCGGCATTACCAAGGGTGGTGCTGGCCGTGAAGCAACCGACAAGGAAATCGCCGGTGCAACTTATGCCGACGGTCTGGGCACAGCTGTGGCCGGTATCTTCGGTGGACTGCCAAACACCTCCTTCTCACAGAATGTGGGTCTGGTTGCCATCACCGGCGTCATGAGCCGCCATGTGGTCACCTTCGGTGCGATCTTCCTGATCATCTGCGGCCTCGTCCCGAAAGTGGGCAGCCTCATCCGCACCATTCCGATTGAAGTGCTCGGCGGCGGCGTTGTCGTGATGTTCGGCATGGTCGTGGCGTCCGGTATTTCCATGCTGGCTGACGTCAACTGGAACCGCCGCAACATGGTGATCTTCGCCATTGCCTTGTCTGTTGGTCTGGGTCTGCAGTTGGAGCCAAGCGCCTTGCAATATGTTCCAGGCACCCTGAAGGTGCTGCTGACCTCTGGTCTGTTGCCTGCGGCTCTGATTGCTGTCGTGCTCAATCTGATCCTGCCAGAAGAGCTGGCTGCGGAATCCACCGAAGAGGTCTCCGGTGGCATGGCCGGTCACAATCCGGAAGTTCAGCCCGGCGAGTGATCGCAACATTTGAATATTGAAAATCAAAAGCCCGCCGAGATCTCGGTGGGCTTTTTTATTGCCTTGATGATGCCGTGGGAATTTCAGGGCTGCTCGGACTGAGACTCTTCACTCAGCTTTGCGGGCAACAGAACGGTGAGCAGTTCGGCAGCGACCATGGCCGCAATCACCTCTGGCCTCTTGTCGCGGACCATCTCATGCGCCCCGATGGGGCAGATCAGTGCGGCAAGCCGGTTTGCTGCAAGAGTTGGCTCTTCGCGTTTCAGCCAATGGCTGAAGGTGGCCCATTTGCTCTTGGACCCGATCATGCCGACATAGGCCGCGTCCAGTCGGCCAAGCGCTTCACGAGCCAACAGGAAATCAAGGGCGTGATCATGGGTCAGGATCAGATAGGCGCTCGCTGGCGGAGCCGTGCGAATCTCTGCTTCTGGCAGGGCCGCGAGGCGTTGCTCTACGGGCAAATCCACCAACGCCAATTCCTCGGCGCGGCTATCGATGAGGATTGGCTTTACGGGGAGAAGATGCAGCGCCCTTGCAAGCGCGCGCCCCACATGCCCGGCGCCAAAGATATAGACATGGGGCTGAGCCTCATGTTGCCGTTGTTCGGAAGCGATTTCGTCCGCTTTCAGCGCCTCATCCATCTGGGTGAAATGGAGCGAGACCGCCCCTCCGCAGCATTGACCGATTTCGGGGCCAAGCGGCACATCCATCTGTTTGTTCGCTTCACTACGGGTCAGCATACGCCGGGCTTCATCAATGGCGATATATTCCAGCTGACCGCCACCGATGGTGCCATGCAAACCACCCGCAGACACATAAAGCGATGCACCGGCTTCGCGCGGCGTGGAGCCCTTGATCGCGCCAAGGGAAACTTTCACCACTCTCGCAGCCTCAAGGAAATGCGCCAGCCCCTTAGCCATCGCAGCGCCCCTTTTCCATCAGCTTGTCGATGGCCAACAAAACACGCTCCGGCGTTGCGGGCGTATCCAGCCTTGGACAGATTTTATAATCGGCCACGCTGGCCACAGCCATGGAAAGAGCTTCCAGCACGGAAATCGCTAACATGAAGGGCGGTTCGCCTACCGCCTTGGAGCGTTTGATTGTGCGTTCGGCATTCTGGGACCACTCGGCCAGTTCAACATTGAAAATACGAGGAATATCGCTGGCCAACGGGATCTTGTAGGTGCTGGGCGCATGGGTTCTGAGCCGCCCGTCCTTGTCCCACCAAAGCTCCTCGGTGGTCAGCCAGCCCATGCCTTGCACGAAGGCGCCTTCCACCTGTCCCTGATCCAGTATCGGGTTAAGCGACTTGCCCACATCATGGATGATATCGGTGCGATCAATGACATATTCCCCCGTCAGGCGATTGACGGTCACTTCCGAAACCGCTGCACCATAGGCGAAATAGAAGAAAGGCCGTCCCTGCCCCTTGTCCCGATCCCAATGGATCTTGGGAGTCTTGTAAAAACCGGCGGCGGAAAGATGCACGCGCGCCAGATAGGCCTGCTTGATGACTTCATCAAACGAGAGAAGCTTTTCACCGATCTTCACCCGGTTGGGCAGAAAGGCAATCTCATCCTCTGCCACATCCCATTTCTCGCAGAGAAAGGCCACCAGCCGCCCCTTGATCTGATTGACCGCATCAAGCGCGGCCATACCATTGAGATCTGAGCCGGACGAGGCCGCCGTGGCGGATGTGTTGGGCACCTTTTCGGTGGTCGTGCTGGTGATCTTGATCCGCTCGATGTCAACCTGAAAGGCATCGGCCACCACCTGTGCCACCTTGGTGTTGAGCCCCTGCCCCATCTCCGTGCCGCCATGGTTGAGCTGGATCGAGCCGTCGGAATAGACGTGAATGAGGCTGCCGGCCTGATTGAAGTGGGTGGCGGTAAAAGAAATGCCGAATTTGACCGGTGTCAGCGCCAGCCCCTTGCGACAAAGCCCGTGGCTGGCGTTGGCCTTGGCGTTATAGGTCAGAATATCGACGCGGCGGGCCTGATAGTCGGACTTGGCCTCCATCTCCTCGATGAGGCGCGGCAGGATATTGTCTTCCACCTGCTGATGGTAGGGCGTCAGATCCCGACCGGCATCGCCATAGAAATTGGCCTTGCGCACTTCCAGCGGATCCTTGCCCAGTGCGAAGGCGATTTCCTCGATCATCCGCTCGGCAACGACCACCCCTTGCGGCCCCCCAAAGCCACGAAAGGCGGTGTTGGACACGGTGTTGGTTTTCATCGGATGAGAGCGCAGCAGCACATTGGGGTAGAAATAGGCGTTGTCGGCGTGGAACAGCGCACGATCCGTCACCGGACCGGACAGGTCGGCGGCATATCCACAGCGCGCCATAAAATCGCCCTCCACGGCAGCAATCACTCCGTCCTCATCAAAGGCAACATCATAGTCGACGACAAAATCATGGCGCTTGCCGGTGGCCGTCATGTCATCATCCCGATCCGGGCGGATCTTGACCGGTTGGCCAAATTTGCGTGCGGCAAGGGCAGCGACAACACAGAAGATATTCATCTGCGATTCTTTGCCGCCAAAGCCACCGCCAAGGCGTCGCACCTCAACCGTCACGGAATGGGACGGGATACCGAGCACCTGCGCAACCATATGCTGGGCTTCGCTTGGATGCTGGGTAGAGGTGCGGATGAGCATATCCTCATCTTCCCCGGGAAGGGCAAAGGCAATCTGGCCTTCCAGATACATATGATCCTGCCCACCGATCCGCATCTGGCCCTTGATCCGGTTGGTAGCTCCGGCAAACCCCTTGATCACATCGCCCCGCTCCAGCTTGAGCGGCTTGGCAACATAGGGATATCCGGCTTCTTTGGCCTCAAGCGCGTCTATCTGTGCAGGTAGGGGCTCACAGGTTATCTTGGCTTCCCTCGCAGCCCTGCGTGCTTCAGCTCGTGAGCGGGCGACCACGGCAAACAGGGGCTGACCGAGAAACTCGATCTCATCGGTGGGGAACACCGGTTCATCATCCAGATGGTTGGCGCTGATGTCATTATAGCCCGGAGCAATGATATCCTTGGCGGTGATTACTCCAACCACACCTTCCATGGCTAGACAGGCGTTCAAATCGATATCGACAAGCTTGGCGTGCGCTACATCGCTCAAGCCCAGATAGGCATGCAATGTGCCAATGGGTTCACGGGTGTCATCGGTATAGTCGGCCTGTCCGCTGACATGCTTTTGCGCCGATTCATGGGGGAGATTCTTATGCACTTGTCCGCGGATTGCGTCTTCGGTCTTGATATCCTGTTTCATTCAGCGGCCTCCAGAGGCATCGTCCCCTGTTTGTCATGCCAGAATTGTTCGAACAGATTCTTGGCAACGCGCATGCGATAGTCCGCGCTCGCCCTCATATCGCTGATGGGCTGGAAATCCAGAGGCAGGCAGTCAGCGGCTGCCAACATGGTTTCGCGCGTGAAGGGCTTGCCCTTGAGGGTGCGTTCCGCTTCGGCTGCCCGTTTGGGTGTTGCAGCCATGCCGCCAAAGGCGATACGGGCCTTGGTGATCAGGCCATCCGTAATGCCAAGATAAAAGGCCGCACACAACGAGGAAATGTCCTCATCGCGCCGCTTGGAAACCTTGTAGACCCCGTGCAGGCTATCTGGTGCGGGGATGGGAATACGAATGGCTTCAACAAAATCCCCCTCCCAGCGATCCTGTTTACCATAATCGATAAAGAAGTCCTCGAGCCGGATGATGCGTTGCTCCCAGCTTTTGCGCAGAACAAGATCTGCCCCGAGCGCAATCAGCACAGGCGGCATGTCTCCTATGGGCGAGCCATTGGCGATGTTGCCACCGATCGTGCCCATATTGCGGATCTGCGGACCGGCGATCCGGGTCCAGAAGGCATCCAGATGCGGGAAATATCCGCTCATGGCCTGCTTTGCCTCGCTATAAGTCACTCCCGCTCCGATGGTGATGTGCGATTGCGAGCAGATGACCGCCTTCATATCTTCCAGATGGGCAATGAAGATCAGCGTATGCAGATCCCGTATCTCTTTGGTCACCCATAGGCCGACATCCGTGCTGCCTGCCACGATTGTGGCATGAGGTTCTTCAAGACGCACATGGGAGAAATCATCCAGATTGGCGGGCAGGATGGCGCGTTTTCCTTCTGCCTCCAACACCACGCGGGCGCCGTCATGCAAATCGATGAGCCGTTTGAAATTGGTCTTTCTTTCCCGCTCCAGCCAATCGGAGAGCGGAGAGCCGTAATCGCTGATAGCAACGGCAGCCCTGATAATGGGGGCGTAGCCGGTGCAGCGGCAGAGATTGCCCTGCAGCGCCTCTTCGATCTGGCATCGCCCCGGTTCGGGGTTGGTCATCCAGAGTGCATAAAGGGACATCACGATGCCCGGCGTGCAGAAGCCACACTGGCTGCCGTGATGATCCACCATGGCCTGCTGCACGGGATGCAGTCCACCGTCTTCATCCTTCAGTGCTTCAACGGTTACCACATGGCATCCATCAAGGCTGGGCAGAAAGCGAATGCAGGCATTGACGGCCTCATACATGAGAGTGCCTTGAAAAAGCCGCCCCACAAGAATGGTGCATGCGCCGCAATCGCCTTCTGCGCATCCTTCCTTGGCTCCGATCAGACGTCTTTCAAGCCGCAAATAATCGAGCAATGTCTCCGTTGGCGAGCACTGATCAAGGGTGATCAGCTCATCATTGAGCCAGAAGCGGATGTCTTTGCGAATTGACGGCATAACCTGAACCTCCAGACAAGATGGAATGCCCAGAATCTACGCAAAACAATCTAATGATCAGCAATTGGGCAATAACAACTCTAGTCTACCGACATTCTTTCGTGAATGCCGAAAAAGCTACGACAGTTTCAGGATTTTACAAAAAATATGGAACAAACACCATGCAACTGATGCCTTATTGGCATCATTTAAAAGGCATGTGCCGGTTTACATCCTTATAAAGCAGATAGCGGAACTTGCCCGGCCCCCCCGCATAGCAGGCCTGCGGGCAGAAAGCTCTCAGCCACATATAGTCCCCGGCCTCGACTTCCACCCAATCCTGATTGAGTTTGTAGACCGCCTTGCCCTCCAGCACATAAAGGCCATGTTCCATGACATGGGTCTCCATGAAAGGAATGACCGCGCCGGGCTCGAAGGTCACGATGGTGATATGCATGTCATGGCTCATATCCTCAGGATCCATGAAACGGGTTGTCGCCCATTTGCCCTCGGTCTTGGGCATGGGGATAGGGGCAATGTCTTTCTCGTTGGCGAAAATGGGGTCTGGCGCTGATAGCCCGTCTACCGCCACATAGGCCTTGCGGAACCAGTGAAAGACGGCGGGTGCCTTGCCCGCATTCCTGATCGTCCAGTCTGTGCCTGCGGGGATAAAACCAAAGCCGCCCTCTTCTAGCGTCTGCTCTTCTCCTGCAACATTCAGAACAATGGCGCCACCAACCACAAACAGTGCCGCTTCGGCGCTGGCATCGGTTTCGGGTCGGTCTGAACCGCCCCCTTCTTCCAGCTCGACAATATAATGGGAAAAGCTCTCGGCAAAACCGGACATGGGGCGGGCCAACACCCACATGCGCATACCGCGCCAGAAGGGCAGTTGGCTGCAGACGATATCCCGCATGGTCCCATGCGGGATAACCGCATAGCTTGGGGTAAAGACAGCCTTGTCGGTTAAAAGCTGTGACTGAGGTGGCAATCCACCCTTTGGAATGTGGTATTTTTGCAAGGACATGCGGTCCCTTCCTTCACATCTATGCCCGAATAGGCCATCATAGATCGCGGTTCAAAGCTGCCTTCATCAAACAGTCTCAACCTCTTTTTGCCAACCACGATGATCGCTGCTTTGGAAAGAAGCATCTTCTTGAAATTTGATAAAATAAATGAAATTTTCGCCTTTTCAGAAGAGAACAGTTCCGTTCATAATCGCGCACCGCAGAACCGGGCGGTTCGCGTCACGCCAACTCATACTCTCGATTGCAGCAGGACCAAGAAAATGACCAGTAGATTGGATAAATTTGGATTACGGGTAGACCCGGCGCTTTGCGCTCTGGTGGAAAAGGAAATTCTACCCGGCACCGGTGTGGATTCCGGCATCTTCTGGAAAAGTCTTTCCGATACGGTCCGTTTGCTGACGCCGAGAAATATCGAGCTTCTGGCCAAGCGCGATGCGATGCAGCAACAGATTGACACCTGGTGCAAGGGCAACAGCGGACATGCCTTCAATCAGGGCTTCTATCGCGATTTTCTTGAAGATATCGGCTATTTGCTCCCTGAAGGCGAGGATTTTGAAATCACAACAGCTAATGTGGATGAAGAGATCGCCACGCTGGCCGGGCCGCAATTGGTTGTGCCAGTGATGAATGCCCGCTTTGCACTCAATGCTGCCAACGCCCGTTGGGGTAGCCTGTATGATGCCCTTTATGGCACCAACGCCCTTGATCAATCAGGCGATCTCGCGCCGGGAAAAAGCCTCAATGAAGCCCGCGGACGCGCCGTCATTGCAAAGGCTTGTACCTTTCTGGACGAAGCCGTACCTCTGGCAACGGGGTCGCATGCCGATGTAGTCGTCTATGCCCTTAGCGCAGATAAAAGCACTCTGTCTGCCAGTTTTGCCCATGGCAACGTTACAACTCTTGGCGATGCATCCCAATATGCCGGCCATGTTGACGATAGATTGTTTCTGCTGAAAAACAATGGCCTGCATATCGAATTGCATATCGACAAGGGGCACCCGATCGGCAAGCTCTCCTCTGCTGGCGTGAAAGACATCATTATCGAATCCGCAATCAGTACCATTCAGGATTGTGAGGATTCCGTTGCTGCGGTTGATGCCGAGGATAAATGTCTGGCCTACCGCAACTGGCTTGGCCTGATGAAAGGTGACCTCAAGGACAGTTTCGAGAAGAACGGGCACATGATGACCCGAACCCTCAATCCGGACCGCACCTATGTTGCCCCTGATGGCAAACCACTGACCCTGCATGGTCGCAGCCTGTTGTTGGTGCGCAATGTCGGCCATCTGATGACCAATGACGCCATTCTGGACTGCTCGGGCAAGGCTATCTTCGAAGGCATCATGGATGCCTTCATCACGACCGCCTGTGCGCTGCATGATCTCAAGCGCAAGGGCAACAGCCGCACCGGCAGCATTTATATCGTCAAACCCAAGATGCACGGTCCTGAAGAGGTTGCCTTTGCAGAGGATCTCTTCTGTCAGGTGGAAGATGCCTTCTCGCTGCCGCGCAACACACTCAAGATCGGCGTCATGGATGAAGAACGCCGCACGACGATCAACCTCAAGGAATGCATCCGCGCTGTGAAGGATCGCATCGTCTTCATCAATACCGGTTTTCTGGATCGCACCGGCGATGAAATCCACACTTCGATGGAGTTGGGTCCCTTCCTTCCCAAGGACGAAATCAAGGCCCAGCCATGGATCGCGGCCTATGAGGACTGGAACGTCGATATTGGTCTGGAAACCGGCCTCAAGGGCAAGGCGCAGATCGGCAAGGGTATGTGGGCCAAGCCCGACGAAATGGCGGACATGATGGACAGCAAGATTGGCCATCCGAAAGCCGGTGCAAGCTGCGCCTGGGTGCCTTCGCCCACAGCAGCCACATTGCACGCTACCCATTATCATCAGGTCAATGTGGCTTCGGTTCAGGACAGTCTCAATTCCCGTCAACGCGCGGATCTGGACAAGATTCTCACAGTGCCTCTGCTGGGCCTGCGCGAGCTGGATGCCGAGACCATCCAGAAAGAGCTGGATAACAACCTGCAGGGTATTCTGGGCTATGTGGTACGCTGGATTGATCAGGGCATTGGCTGCTCCAAAGTTCCAGACATCAACAATGTGGGCCTGATGGAAGACCGCGCCACCTTGCGCATTTCCAGCCAGCATGTCGCCAACTGGCTCTATCATGAGTTGGTCGACGCCGATCAGGTTCTGGAAACCATGAAGCGCATGGCGTTGATTGTGGACGGGCAGAATGCAGGGGATCCTGCCTACACCCCGATGGGTGGCAATTTCGATGGCTCTGTTGCCTTTCAGGCGGCATGCGATCTGGTCTTCAAGGGCAGAGAGCAACCGAGCGGCTATACCGAGCCGCTGCTGCACTCCCGCCGCAGAGAGGCTAAACAGCTGGTGAGCTAGATACAGCCTAAAAGGAAACTGCTATGAAGCCCTGCCATCTGGCGGGGCTTTTTGCTTTCCGCAAACGGCAGATGATACCGGAATTCGTATGTCCGCCCAGAAGAAAGCGGATACAATCGGTTACAATAATGGGCTAAATGTTACTTGAAACGGCCACAAACCGATAAGATAAAAGTATAACTTTGTACATATTTGCCCCATACGGACAAACCAGATGAAACATATTTTAAGCCTGATCGCTGCGGCGATTCTCATATTTGCTGCCTATATTTATCAATTTGGAATGCCCGCGGGCATCTCTGCCCTCTTTTCAGATAAAACCGACCAGACCGCGTCCGGGCAACAGGGCGGAGCGCCACAAGCCAATAGTGGCCGACGCGCCAGAGGCTCCAGCGCCACCTATGTTACGCTGGCTGACGTGGCTTTCCGGCCCTATGAAGATACATTCAGCTCCATCGGCACGGGTGTCGCCAAGCAGAGTGTCACGCTGGTCTCTGAAGTGTCCGGCCAAATCAAACAGGTCATGTTTGAAGGCACCCCGCAAGTGTCCGCCGGTGATGTTCTGTTGCAGCTGGAAAATACCAGCCAACGCATCAATGTTGAAATCGCCCAGGCGAACCTGTCTCAGGCAGAAGACACCCTAGAGCGCTATAATCTGCTGCAATCGCGCAATAGCGGCATCGTGACAGCCACGAGCATGAAGGAGTCCGAATCGGCAGTGGCCGTTGCGCGCGGCAATTTGGCTCTCGCCCAGAAAGAGCTTGAAGACCGCACGATCAAGAGCCCGATTGATGGTCGCCTCGGGCTGGTGGAATGGGAGGTTGGTGATTTTCTCTCCAATGGGGCTGAAATTGTCGACATCAACAATACGGAAACCATTCTCGTCACGTTCGAACTGCCAGAGCGCGCCATGAATTTGTTGGAGTTGGACAAAGACGTATTCGCAACGACACCGGCCATCAATGGCAAGATATTTAACGGCAAGATCATCGCCTTTGACAGCACCATCGACGAAACCACCCGTACGATCACAGTCAAGGCAGAAATCGACAATCATGAAGGGCGCCTCTGGCCCGGCATGACCTTTGAAGTGATGCTGCGCCAAGCAACCGAACCGCTGGCAGCCGTGCCCGCCATGGCGCTGACATGGACGCGTGATGGCACGCAGGTCTGGCTGGCTGAAGAAGGCAAGGTGCGGGCTGTTCCCGTCATTTTCCGCTATCGGCAGGATGATACCATCTGGATCGAGAGCGATGACCTCAAGCAAGGCACGAAAGTGGTCGTGGAAGGCGTGCAGAAGCTGCGCCCGGGCGCGTCCATTGTGGCTGAAGAGACCTCGCCCCCTTCCTCCGACGCCCCATCCCCATCTGCGGAGTAACCTAGATGTCGAACAAGCATGTTGAAGGCATGACGCGCATCTTTGTTGCCCGTCCCATTCTGGCCTTCGTACTCAACCTGTTGATCATCATTGCCGGTATTGCGGCGCTCTCGGGTGTCGAAGTGCGCGAAATGCCTGACGTTGACAAACCGTCTTTGTCCATTCGCACCAATTATGACGGCGCTTCGGCCGAAGTGGTCGACAGGGAAATCACATCGGTGCTGGAAGATGCCTTCGGGGCGCTGGATGGCGTCAAGGGTATTTCTTCCACCTCTAGCTATGGCCGCAGCCGCATCACGCTGGACCTGAACAGCGATAGCGACGTGGATATTGCCGCCAACGAAGCGCGCGAGATCGTCTCCCAGACCATGCGCCAGTTGCCTGATGATGTGGAAGATCCGACCGTGCGCAAGAGCAATGCAGATGCCGATCCGATCATTCGCCTTGCGTTATCGGGCAATAAGAGCCTTGCCGAGCTGACGACCCTCGCTGAGGGCCAGATCACCGACAGGCTTAATCTGGTGGAAGGCATTGCTGAAATCACGGTGACCGGTGCCAAGGCCAATGAGTTCCGCATCAATGTCTCCATGCCCGCGCTGCTGGCCCGTGGATTGACGCTCAATGACATCAGCACCACACTCAGAACCCTGCGCAATGACTATTCGCTGGGCTCGGTTGATAGCGACACAAGCACGACGACGCTCCGTTCTGTCAATCCGGACGTCACGGCTGAAATGATCGGCAAACTGCGCATCAACGCAACCACTTATGTGTCCGACATCGCCAATGTGCAGTTGACAGGCGAAGACACTACGCAAGCCGCCCGTGTCAATGGCCGCCCATCTATCGGCCTCGATATCGTGCGCCAGTCTGTCGGCAACACGCTGACAATCTCGCAGGATGTGCGGCAGGCAGTCGAAGAACTACAGGGGCAGTTGCCTGAAGGCGTTGCCCTGACAACCACCACCGATGACGGTATCTTCATCGAGGGCTCCATTCAGGAGGTAACCAAATCCATCCTGCTGGCCGTGGCCATCGTGATTGTCGTGATCTTCCTGTTCTTGCGCTCCTGGCGGGCCACCATCATTCCGGCCATTGCCATTCCGGTTGCCCTGATCGGGACGCTTGCGGCCATCTGGATCGTCGGATTTTCGGTCAACACCATCAGCCTGTTGGCTCTCGTGCTTGCCACCGGCATGGTGGTGGATGATGCCATTGTGGTGGTGGAGAATATCGTACGTCGCCGCCATGAGGGCGAAGGCGCGCGTTTTGCTGCCGTAACGGGCACCAACGAGGTGTTTTTCGCGGTGATCTCCACCACGGCAACGCTGGCCGCCGTGTTCATTCCCATTTCCTTCCTGCCCGGACAGGCGGGCGGCGTGTTTTCCGAGTTCGGCTTCGTGCTCGCCTTCTGCGTCACCCTGTCTTCTCTTGTGGCCCTCACCATGGCGCCAATGCTGGCGTCCATTCTCGATCCGGGCAAGCCATCCCGAAAGATGCTGGCAGCCAGCGAAAAGGACGACTATTTCGAGGACAGCCTGCCCAAGAAGCTGTTCCTGAAGGTCATCGACAAGGCCATACGCTTCCCGCTGCTGACCATCGGTATCGCCATTGCCTTTGCAGTCTTTGCCATCGGGGCTGCGCAGAATCTCACCAGCACCCTGACGCCATCCGAAGACCGGGGCATGTTCTTCATGATTGTCTCCGGACCGGTTGGTGGGGCCAATGACTATATGAACGAGCAGACAGAACAGGTGGAAGAGATTCTCGCTCCCTATCGCGACAGCGGCGAGATCACATCCGTATTGAGCCTGATTGGCCGCGGCGGCGGTACCCGCGCCTTCGTAATTGTCCGTCTGGCCAACTGGGCGGATCGAGAACGCGACCAGCAGGCGATTCTGGCTGAATTGAACCGCAAATTCACCCAGATTCCAGGCATTCGCGTCATCGCCCGCTCGGGCAACTCGCTCGGCATTCGCGGCGGTGGCTCTGGGCTCAGTTTCGCGGTTACAGGGAACGATTATCCAAGGTTGGTAGAAGGCGCGGACACGCTGATTGCCGCCATGGAACAAGATCCCACCTTCACCAACCCGCAACTGCGCTCCAATGATACCTCCCTACAGATCAGCGTAGACATTGACAGAGACCGGGCGCTTGAGCTGGGCATCACACCGGACACAGTCGCCGACACCATTTCGGCGGTAACGCAGGGATTGACCCCGACCTCGGTTTTCATCGACGGGGAAGAGGTTGATCTCACTGTCAATCCCGATGGGGGCTGGCCGGTCAATGATGCCAGCGATCTGGAGCGCATGTTTGCCCGTACCAGCGAGGGTAACATCATTCCGCTTTCCTCGGTTGCCACCTTCCAGCAGGTGCTCAGTCAGGCATCTTATGCGCGAGAAGGCGGCTCATTGGCGATTTCCATCAACGCCAATCTGCCCCAAGGGGTAGATCTGGGACAGGCGGTTGAGCGCATGCGTGCCATCGCGCAAGATGTCCTGCCCCAAGGCACCAGCGTAACCCTGCTTGGCGAAGCCGCCGAGCTGGATTCGGGACGGGCCGGAACCCTGCTGATCTTCGGCATTGCCGCGATCATCGTGTTCCTTGTTCTTGCCGCCCAGTTTGAAAGCTTCGTCTCGGCGCTGATCATCATGATCACAGTGCCGTTTGGCCTTGCGGCCGCCATGCTGGCGATCCTGATCACGGGCGGAACGCTCAACTATTACAGCCAGATCGGCCTTGTGATGTTGATCGGTGTGATGGCCAAAAACGGCATTCTGATCGTGGAATTTGCAAACCAGCTGCGCGAGCGGGGACAGGATATCGACAGCGCCATCCGCGATGCCGTCAGCCTGCGTATTCGTCCGGTGATGATGACCATGGTGTCCACCGTCTTTGGCGGCTTGCCTCTGATCCTGACCTCGGGCGCCGGAGCAGAGGCACGCATCGCGGTCGGCTGGGTCGTGGTGGGCGGTTTGGGCTTTGCCACCCTGTTCACCCTTTTCCTTATTCCTGTTCTCTATCGCTGGATTGCCCCCTTGGGCGGAGAACCGGGCGCGGCCAGCCATCGGCTGGATCAGGAAGTGGCCTCTCATATTGGCTTGACGGACTAAAGCTTAGGACCTTGATGTGCAGGCATGCCAGAGCATCGTCTGTCGCCAGAAAAAAGATACAAAAAGAGGCTCCCGGACGTTTTGTCCGGGAGCCTCTTTTCAATTCATAGGCCTCGCTGCGGTTAGCTTAGGCCTTTTCAGCACCAGCCTGAATGGCCGTCAGAGCGATGGTATAGACGATATCGTCAACCAGAGCACCGCGAGACAGGTCGTTCACTGGCTTGCGCAGACCCTGAAGCATCGGGCCGACGGAGACGACATCAGCAGACCGCTGAACAGCCTTGTAGGTGGTGTTACCGGTGTTCAGATCCGGGAAGATGAACACGTTGGCATGACCATCGAGCGGGCTGCCCGGCGCTTTCTGGCGGTTGACGCTCTCAACGGAAGCCGCATCATACTGGATAGGGCCGTCGATGATGATGTCAGGGCGTTTTTCCTTCACGATGGCCGTTGCCTCGCGCACCTTGTCAACATCAGCGCCAACACCGGAGGTGCCGGTGGAATAGGAAATCATGGCAACTTTCGGCAGGATACCGAAGGCCTTGGCGGAATCGGCAGACTGCATGGCCACTTCAGCCAGCTGGGCTGCATCCGGGTCCGGGTTGATGGCGCAGTCGCCATAAACCAGAACCTGATCCGGCATCAGCATGAAGAAGACCGAAGACACGATGGAGTTGCCCGGAGCGGTCTTGATCAGCTGCAGAGCAGGACGCACGGTGGAAGCCGTGGTGTGAACAGCGCCGGAAACCAGACCTTCAACGTCGCCGGTTGCCAGCATCATGGTGCCCAGAACCACATTGTCTTCCAACTGTGCTTCAGCCTGATCGGGGGTCAGGCCTTTCTTTTTGCGCAGCTCGCACATCGGTTCGATATATTTGCCGCGGATTTCGTCAGGATCGACAATTTCAAGTCCGGCAGGCAGGGTAATGCCATGGCTTTTGGCAACAGCTTCCACATCGGCAGGTTTGGCCAACAGCTGGCACCGGGCGATATTCTTTTCAACGCAGATGGCCGCAGCACGCAGTGTGCGTGGCTCGTCGCCTTCCGGCAGAACAATGGTTGCGCCAGCGCGGCTTGCATCCTTGATCAGGCGATGGCGGAACATTGGAGGAGGCATGTGAACGGTCGCATCTCCACTGTCATCCAGGCGCAGAGCCGCCAGATCCGTGTGGTCGGCGGTGTGATCCATCAGTACTTCCATGCGTGGGTCATCGCCCAGACGGACACGACGGTCCATGGCAGCCAAACGGGTTGCCGCATCAAAAGTCTGTTCTTCGATTTCCAGAATGGTGAGATCGGAAAAGCGAGCGCTGAGGAACTCATCAAGGGAAGGCGAAAGCGGAACGCCGCAGGTCAGCATCAGGCCGGCAATCGGCATGCCGGAGCTTTGAGCCAGAGCGGTTGTCATGATGACGTCGGAGCGGTCGCCCGGCGTGACAACGAGGGTGCCCGGTTTGAAGAGCTTGACCAGATGCTCTGGTGGGCGTGCAGCAACAACCACATCTTCCATGCGTGCCGCATCAAGACCACCCTTGTAGCGGATGTTGCAGCCCATTTCAGCCACGACATCCTTTAGACGCGGTGCGTTGAGAGTCTGGGTTACCGGATAGGCAGCAATCACCGGGAAGTTGAGATTGGCTTGTTCGAGCGCCACTTTGATGTCGCTGGCGAGCGAAACATCCGGCAGGCGACCGATCATAACACCAGCCAGCGGACGAACGGCTGTGTTGACACGCAGAGCAACGTCGCGCGCCGCATCCACGATGGCATCAACATCGCCGGATTTACCGGAGAGAACCGCAATGACTTCTGCAGCAAGGCTGCGCCCCATGGCCACGTCCAGATCGCTGATCAGGTTGTGATCCTCGGCAGGAACGACCCCTTCAACGACAACGATTTCGGCATCCCCGCGGGCTTCTTCAACCAGCGCCACGATATCTTCGAGCAAGGTGCTGATATTACCGGAGCGGATCTGGTCTTCCGCATGGGCCAGAGAGATCGGCTCTGGAACGGTCAGGTTACACAGGGAGCGTGCGAAATGAACCGAGATATCCTCTTCGCCATCCTCAAAGGTGGAATCGGCAACAGGCTTGGCAAAAGCCACCGTGTGGCCTGCGCGCTGCAGAGCGCGAACAAGGCCAAGCGCCGGCGTGGCGAGACGGAACGCATCCGTCGTCGGCGTCAAAAAGAGCGTGCGGGGTTTAGCAGGAGCGGTCATGAAGGCTACTGTCCTTTTGTTGGTGGTGGCCTTGCCATCATCAAAAGCGATGAACGCAATGTCACTCTGGGGCCAGCGCTCAGCATCTGGAGGAATGATGAGAGCTGCCGATCCTCGGCGGTTATGAATTTTAAGATGACGCCAGACCGTCCCTGAGACGGGCTCGTCTTAATCCGGCATCATGCTTGATGCCGGTAAGCGGGCATCATCGCATTATTCCATTGGCATGCACGTTGACTAAGATCTCACCGGTGCCAACGGGTCACGACGAAGGCATAGCGAGAGTCAAAAAATTGTTCGTACGGACTAAGGCGATAGGCTAAGACGTCACACGCGTCAAGTGCCTTGTCCCGGCCCAAAGCGCCCGATTTGGCGTCACCCGCACCCCCGTTCGGCTTTTGAGACAAGCCATGGAAAGCACAGGCATTTTTTTCCCGTTTCGAGATCTCATATCAGCATCGCATTGCGGTACAGATTTTCCGGATAAGACAGGTGACCATCGAGCTGGCAGGGGCAAGATTGGCGTATTGATTTGCCAATCAAGGGCTTCTCTCCAGAGGAAAGAAGCCAGAAAAATCATCAGGTTATTTTGTTTATAGCTGGAGAAAGCGCAAGAATGTCGCCTCACTGGACAAAAATGTGCAGCTCCTGATGACAGAAGAAGGAGGCTTCAAACCGAATTTTCCTTTAAAACTCATATTTTAGCCCTCCCAATTTTGCATAACGACTATTACGAAGACAAAATGTCGCGATCAATTTTTTGCTATCGTGGGCCGATTTCTAGTGAACAAAATCTGGATATCTTCCTATCGGCGCAGGCTTGCTTTTTTGCAGCATCAGCCTTGCACCACGATATGGGCCGGAAGCCTTTTACAGACGGCAAAAAGCCCTGTTCAATCCAAGCAAAAACACGCCACCTTCCCCTTATTCATCCGCGTTCGGGAAGACCATGGACTGCCAAACATCATAGGCGGCAACTGCGGTATTCATCTGCGCGGTGTGCCCCTGAATGAAGTCATCGCCATAGATAGACTCGTCGGGATATTCGGTGATGAGCGTGATCGGAACCCGGTGGCGATCATCAACCGACAGCATGACAGGAAAGCCATTCACAACAGGCCATTCAGGCTTGCCTGCATGGGTAGTGTAAAGGTCAATCTCCTGGGCGTTGTAATCCACGAGCACCTTATTGGCAGCAAGCCGTTCGGTCACCTGTTCGATCAGCGAGTAGGCTTGTTGCTTCCAGTTCTCATGATAGCGGACAATCAGGAAAAAGCCCTTGGGTAGAGTCCACATCTCAAAGCCACGTGGCACATACCCGGTCAAGGGGCGGGTCCATTCATGGGCTGGATAACCATGCAGATTGACATGCAGCTTCGCGCCCGTCAGTCGCTCGGCTTCAAAGCGGATCGCCGTTTCATAAGGATCGTCAGAAGAACGATATTCCAGATCGCAGCCAAAGGCAGTGTAGCGTGCCGCATGATGCATATGGTGGGGGTTATCCGCTCTCAGACGCCACCCCATCTGGTAGCCATCCGGATTCTCCAGAGGAGACACGACGAAATGCGCATCCGGTCGCTTGGCTAATTCAAGGCCCGAACGCATGGCACCAGCAGCGCCGGTCACTTCATTGGCATGCTGACCTCCGCTGATGATGATCGGGCGCTCCGGTCCTTCATGATAGCATGCGGAAACCAATCGTCCGGCACGGGAGCGGGCTGAAAAGGGCGCCCCCTTGATGCTTGCCAGCTCTTTGCG
This sequence comes from Cohaesibacter marisflavi, assembly GCF_963665895.2. Taxonomy (NCBI): domain Bacteria; kingdom Pseudomonadati; phylum Pseudomonadota; class Alphaproteobacteria; order Hyphomicrobiales; family Cohaesibacteraceae; genus Cohaesibacter; species Cohaesibacter marisflavi. Next base: position 3,504,341 of record NZ_OY762534.1, read on the forward strand.
AATACGGGCCGCGGTGAAAGGCGTGGTGAGCTTCTCAACAGTTTCAGCTTGCTTCACTTCTGTCTCGTCATCGGTGAGCGGACGCAGCGAAACCTTGACCGTCAGGGCTTTCCCGACTTCCCCTTTGAGGATTTCGGGCACAATCTGCCCGGGCATCAGGCCGCGGTCGCCAACGGGACGACCAGATTTCTTCTGAAACAACTCAAGCAGGGAGAAGTAGAACTCTTCATGCAGAGCTTCCCTGAGGCTGATCAGGGCATCAACCGGCGCCATGGGCAGCCATTCATCTTCCGCCGGATGGGTGACCGTGATGTTCAGTTCGCCAAAATAGGGTTCATCCGGGCCCCAGTCATGATCAATCATGCTTTGCATCGCCGCTTCAAACAGCAGCTCATAGTCGGTCTTGAAAGCTTCATCCAGGCCGTCACCGGTGCGAATCCAGCCGGTCGGGGACAGCGCTTTCTCCCCGATGGAATCATCATGCACCCGGTTCGGCGCAAACAGCTGCACGGTTTCCTCGCGTCCGTCCTGCCACTTCATATGGATGCCATATTTCAGGTCATCCCCTAAAGGCGCGGGAGAGAAACGCACGTCAGCCGGAGCAAGCAGGGCCGCTAGAGGATAGGCTTCCAGCAGGAAGCGGTTTTCAGGCGCGGCAGCATGAACCGGATAGCTGATCTCCACCAGCGCCAGTCCTTCACAGGCCACATCTTCGCGGAAATAATGGACAAGCGGCTTGTAGGCGCTATGCACCCGCGCGGCGATCCCTTGCGCCTTGAGCGTTGTTTCCAGCGCACGGCGGGTGGCCGTATCATCAAACAGCCAGATATCGGCCTGTTTGCTCTTGCGGGAGGCCAAAAGCTCCGCAACAAGATCGGTGCTGCGGGGGAAGGAGGATTCGAACAGAAGTGTCATAGAGATGTCTTTCCGGTGGGATCGAGCTGATCACGCATCCAGTCGCCCAGAAGGTTGAGGCCGAGCACGGTCAGCATGATGGCCAGACCGGGGAACACGCTAACCCACCAGGCAGTTTGCAGATAAGAGCGGCCTTCAGCAAGCATGCCACCCCAGGTCGGGATCGTCGGATCGACACCCATGCCCAGGAAGGTCAGGCTGCTTTCCAGCAGGATATTGTTGGCCACGTTAAGGGTCATCAAGACAATGACCGGGCCGGTGAGATTGGGCAGAAGATGCTGCACGATGATGCGCCAATCCTTGACCCCGATAGCGCGCGCCGCAAGGATGAACTCCCGGTCGCGCAGAGCCAGAACCTGTCCGCGCACAAGACGGGCATATTGCACCCACTGGGACACGATCAGCAGTATGATCGTGTTTATGAGGCTGCCGCCTAGAATGGCGATGAAGGTGATGGCGAGCAAAATGAAGGGCAAGGCCAGCTGGATATCGACAAAGCGCATCATCAGCATGTCAGTGATGCCGCGATAAAAGCCGGCAATCAGGCCGATGGTCACCCCGAGCGTTACTGCGCCGATGACGGACGTTACACCAATCAAAAGCGATATGCGCCCACCGGCAACCACGCGAGCCAACACATCACGCCCCAGCGGATCAGATCCTAGCGGATGCTCGGGCTTGGCAAAGGGCGGGGTCAGGCGGGAGAGCAAATCGATCTTGTCCACGCCATCGGGAAACAGCTGATGGGCAAAGAGAGCCGACAGCAGAATGACAATCAGCAGCGTAGCCCCCACGATGAGTTCCATGCTGAGATCGAAGGATCGTTTCTTTTTCATGCTTTCAGCCATCTCTTCTACTCCGTCCGAATGCGTGGGTCGACAAGTCCGTAAATGATGTCGACGGCCAGATTGACGAGAATGATCATCAGGGACAGGACCATGATGGTGGCCTGCAATACCGGATAGTCACGAGCGCCGACCGCATCAAATGCCAACGTGCCCATGCCGGGCCAGTTGAAGACACGCTCGATGACCACGATGCCGCCCAGCAGGCCGCCAAACTGAAGGCCTAGATAGGTGATGAGCGGAATGGCGCAGTTGCGCAGGGCATGCTTATAAAGCACTTTGCGTTCGGAAAGCCCCTTGGCGCGAGCGACCATAATATATTGCGCATTGAGCGTTTCCAGCATGGTGGTGCGCACCAGCCGCACATTCGTCGCAGTCAGGATGATGCCCATGGTTACGCTAGGCATGATGTAAGACAGGGATCCGACCATGCCGCTTGGCGGCAACAGGTTCCATGTGATGGAAAAGACCAGAACCAGCATGATCGCCAGCCAGAAGTTCGGGAAGGAAAGGCCAACCAGCGAGAACACGCGAATGACCTGATCCACCATCTTGTTGCGATGCACCGCTGCGGTGATGCCCAGCGGAATGGAAATCATGATGGAGACCAGCATGGACCAGAAAGCCAGCACCAGCGTGGAGGGCAACGCCCCCTTGATCAGCAGGCCAACCGAGGTTCCGCCCAGAAAGCTTTTGCCGAAATCGAAGGTCACCATGCCTCGTAGAAATTCGAAATATTGCACCAGGAACGGCCGGTTAACCCCGAGGGCCTCGCGGATGCGGGCCAGATCGGCTTCCGTGATACTGCCTGCCCCTTGCGTCAGCATCAGGGCCGGATCGCCGGTCAGGCGAATGGCATATGACACCAGCAATGTGACGATAAGCGTTGCGAAAATCGCCTGAAGCATGCGTTTGACGATAAATCCGGCCATCAATCCGATCTCCGTTTCTTCTTCAAGAGCCTTGCCCGGGGCAAGGAAGGGGAGAGGGCGGCAGCGACCGCCGCCCCGAGCCATAGTCCATAAGGACTTCGTTACTGCTTGATGCTGACCGTGTTCAGCTTGACGCGGTTATCCGGAGCCGGCACGAAGCCTTCAAGGCGCTTGTTGACGCCATAGATGGCTTTGAGGCCATAGAGCGGCATTTCCAGAGCTTCATCAGCGACATAGGCGGCGATGTTCTTGAGCAGCTCTTCACGCTTTGCCACATCGGTCATAGGACGCTGTTCTTCAAGCATGGCGTCGAGTTTGGCATCGGTGCCATATGGGTTCCATTTCTGGCCCGTATGATAGAGCAGATAGGCGGTGTTATCATAGTCGAGGGTCCAGCCACCCCAGCTCTGCTGGAACAGGGCACCGGTCTTGCCTTGCGGCACGATATCGTTCAGGAACACGCTGTTCTCGTATGGCTTGATGACAGCTTTCAACCCGACGGTCTGCAAATAGGCACCAACAGCCTGCACCACTTCGTTGAAGGTCGGCTTGCCTGCGCGGATATCGATCTGGATTTCCGTGCCCGGAGCAACGCCAGCCGCTTTCAGCAGCTTCTTGGCTTCTTCAGGATTGTAAGGCAGCGGCTTCAGCTCGGGATCATAGCCAAAGGAGAGCGAGCTCTGGAAGCTTGCGATTTCTTCGGCTTCACCTGCCAAGAGAGATTTGATGATGGTGGAGCGGTCAACGGCCATGACAATGGCCTTGCGCACATCCTTATTGGCAGTGATGCCGTCGCGGGTGTTGAAGCGCAAACCATAAACGGTTGGACCAGCGGTAGAAACAACATCGAGCTTGGCATCGTCCTTGACGACAGAAAGCATTGAAATCGGCAGATCTTCGACAATGTCGAGGCGCCCGGCCTGCAGCTCGGCGACAGCTGTGGTCAGCTCGGAAATAAAGCGATATTCCAGTTCGGATACCTTGGCGACATCGCCCCAATAGTCCGGATTTGCCTTCAGTTCCAGATCAACCTTCGGCTCGTAGGAAACGAAGCTGAAAGGGCCGGTGCCGACCGGATGGGTATTGAAATAGTCTTCGCCTTTTTCCGTGATATATTTAGGCGGCACGATCATGGCGCCATACCCTGCCAGCTTGGTCAGCAGAACCGGATCTGGCTGGGTGAGATGGAAATCAACGGTATAGTCATCAATGATTTCAACGCTTTCAACCGAGGTGTAGTTGGCGCGCTGCGGACCTTTTGCCCCGATTTCACCCAGCAGGCGATCGAAGGTAAATTTGACGGCTTCGGCGTTGAATGGCTCGCCATTATGGAATTTCACACCTTCGCGCAGCTTGAAGCGAATGCGCACGCCCTCATCAAGCACTTCCCAACTGGTGGCAAGGCCCGGATGCAGTTTGGCATTGGTGTCGCGTTCGGTCAGGCCGTCAAAGATGTTCGAGCCGACAGCGCCCCATGCGACAAGAAATGTATCGATTGGGTCCCAACTGCCTGGATCAAGAGCGACGGAGACAGAAAGCTTGCCTTCTGCCATGGACTGGCTGGTTGCCATGCCCATGCTGGCAATGGCCATGACAGCCACGGCAGCAGTCGTTTTCAGAAATTTATTCATTTTGATGTTCCCTCTTTTGACGAACTTTTTGATGAAGTGATTTATTGGTTGGCGACAAGGTGACCGGGTGCGACCTCCCGATGGGAAAGGCGAGCCGGTTCATTGCCCACGGCCCGAATGGGGCTGGGGATGTCGGCTTCATTGATGGCCATCATGATACGCTGGTGCGGATCGGCAATCGGCACGGCAGCGAGCAGATTCTGCGTGTAGGAGTGGGTCGGGTTTTCAAACACCTGACGGCGACTGCCAAATTCGACAATCTGCCCCAGATAGAGCACGGCCACCCGATGGCTGATCTGTTCCACCACCGCCATATCATGGCTGATAAAGAGGTAGGAGAGCCCCCGCTCCTCCTGCAAATCCATGAAAAGATTGATAATCTGGGCCTGTACAGACACATCCAGCGCCGAAAGGGCTTCGTCCGCGATGATCAATTCGGGATCGGACGCAAGGGCGCGAGCGATGCAGATACGTTGGCGTTGCCCGCCCGAGAATTCGTGCGGATAACGCCGCCCATGGGATGCCGACAGGCCAACACGTTCCAGCAATTCGCTGACGCGTTTTTCGATCAGCTCTTGATCATGCAGAATGCCGTGGGTGCGGATCGGTTCCGCAATGGAGAAGCCCACCGTCTTGCGCGGATCAAGAGAGGCGTAAGGGTCTTGGAAAATATACTGGATCTTCTGCCGCAGGGCGCGCTTCTCGCCCCGGCCCATATCTGCAAACCGCTTGCCATTGAAGGTGATATTGCCTGCCTGGCTTTCCTGCAGCTGTTGAATGGTACGGCCGATGGTCGATTTGCCCGAGCCACTTTCGCCTACCAGAGCCAGCGTTTCTCCCGGGTAGATATCAAGGCTGATTTCCTCGACCGCATGCACCCGATGGGTTGGACGGCCCAGAAAATTCTTCTTCACATTGAAGCGCACGACAAGATCTTCCACACGCACCAGCGGGGCAGCTTCATAATTGGCGGTATTCTGAACTCGCAACTCCCCTTCTGTGTGAGCTCCTGCCTCATCATAGACCGAAACCGGCAGGCGTTTCGGGAAATCCTCACCATTCATGGCACCCAGCTTGGGCACAGCCGAAAGCAGCGTCTGGGTGTAGAGATGCTGCGGATTGGTGAAAATGGCCTCCACGGGCTGCTCTTCCACCTTGTGACCCTTGCGCATGACGACCACATCGTCGGCCATTTCCGCCACAACGCCCATGTCGTGTGTGATGAAGATGATTCCCATGTCGAGGCTGTCTTTCAGATCCCGCAAAATTGCCAAAATCTGGGCCTGAATGGTTACATCCAGCGCGGTGGTCGGCTCATCTGCAATCAACAGCTTGGGACGACAGGCCAGTGCCATGGCGATCATAACGCGCTGACGCATGCCGCCGGACAGTTGGTGCGGATAGCGGCCAATGATGCTTTCTGCGTCAGCCAGACGCACCATCTTAAGCAGTTTCACCCCTTCGGCCAAAGCCTCCTTGCGTGCCATACCCTCATGCAGCTGCAGGACCTCGGCAATCTGGTCACCGATTGTGAAGACAGGATTGAGCGAGGTCATCGGTTCCTGAAAGATCATGGCAATTTCCTTGCCACGGATGGCGCGCATTTCCTGCTGCGACAGGGCAAGCAAATCCTGCTCTCCCTTAGTCGATTCAAACAGAATGCGTCCGCCCAGATAGTGCGCCCCGGAAATATCTGCGAGCCGCAGGATCGACAGGGACGTGACCGACTTGCCCGAACCGCTCTCGCCGACGATGGCCAAGGTCTGGCCGGAGCGCACCGAGAAGCTGAGATCTTCAACCACCTTTTCGGCACCGAATGCCACGGTGAGGTTTTCTACCCTGATGAGAGAGGATGCATCGGAGGAACTCTCTTTCACTGTTCAACCTTTCAAAATTCTTCAGCCGAGCAGCGCTGGCAGGAGAGGCAACTAAAACATTTTCCCTAGGACAGGGACGCCGGCTAGCGGGCGATGATCTATGTTTTGAGGGGAAATTCAGCGGGGGAAACATGAATTCCCGTGCGTTCTGTCAACGCGGGGGACACACTCAAACAATGCCAAAAACTTGTATTACATATGTCGACAAATATGTCGAAATGAAAAGAAAAATCAACTGTAAAAATTATTGTTGCACCAACAGCTTGATCAAATCGGTGCATGCACGAAAGATCTTGGACCACCCCTGATTGCAGGATCATTTTGGGGCCATTGGCTATCTGTCTCGATTCCAAGACAGAATCCCCGGACTGAACCTGCTTTGCTTGCAAGCCCAGCGCGCAGCCATGATCAGTGAGACAAATGAACGCAGCGAGCCTTGCCTTCGGCCTGTTCAACAACGAGCTGGCCTACCGGACCATTAGCCCCGTGCCAAAGTCGGCATTTGTCGTTTCGAACCCGCTTGTCGCACTGCGGTAAGTCATTGTTTTCCCGACAAGTGAGTCATCACAATTTTCTACGTAAATACACTAATACTTAAGATAGGCACCTTGGTCTCATAGGCGCGCGAGCGGGTCGGTTTTAATCTGGAATAGTTACACCTTGCGGACCGTCAGAAATAAGCAGACCCACGAGCAAGAGGTCCGACAGGATCTGGGCGGCACGCAGCATTTTTGGGAGGAAAATCATGGATATCAATACACCGATCAGCCGCAGTGCGGCGCTTGATACGACGCATCTTAATGTGGAATTCCCGTTCAAGCCCCGCTATGGCAACTTCATCAATGGCGCATTCGTCGAACCGAAGTCCGGGCAGTATTTCGAGAATGTGACGCCCATCACCGGCGAAGTCATCTGCGAATGCGCCCGTTCCAACGCCGATGACATCGAAGCCGCGCTGGATGCAGCTCATGCGGCCTTCCCGACCTGGGGCAAGACCTCGCTGACAGAGCGTTCCAACATGCTGCTCAAGATCGCGGATCTGATGGAAGCCAACACCCAGATGCTGGCCGTGGCCGAAACCATCGACAATGGCAAGCCGATCCGCGAATCCATCGCGGCCGACGTGGCACTGGCGATCGATCATTTCCGCTATTTCGCTGGCTGCATCCGTGCAGAAGAGGGGCATATCTCGGAGATTGATCACAACACCTATGCCTATCACATTCCTGAGCCATTGGGCGTGGTTGGGCAGATCATCCCGTGGAACTTCCCGCTTCTGATGGCGGTCTGGAAGATGGCTCCGGCGCTTGCTGCAGGCAACTGCGTGGTGCTCAAGCCTGCCGAGCAGACTCCGGCTTCTATCATGGTCTTTCTGGATCTGGTCGGTCATCTGCTGCCGCCCGGCGTGCTCAACGTCGTCAATGGCTTCGGTCTGGAAGCAGGCAAACCGCTCGCCTCGTCCAACCGCATTGCCAAGATCGCCTTTACGGGCGAGACGACCACGGGTCGTCTGATCATGCAATATGCCTCGCAGAATCTCATTCCCGTGACGCTGGAGCTTGGTGGTAAATCGCCCAATATCTTCTTTGAAGACATCATGGATGCAGACGATGCCTATTTTGACAAATGTCTTGAAGGCTTCTCGATGTTCGCCCTCAACTCTGGTGAGGTCTGCACCTGCCCGTCTCGTGCCCTGATTCAAGAATCCATCTATGACGACTTCATGGCCCGTGCATTGGAGCGCGTGAAGAAGGTCAAGCAGGGTAATCCGCTCGACATGGAAACAATGATCGGCGCACAGGCTTCCGGAGAACAGAAGGAAAAGATCTCGTCCTATCTGACAATCGGTGAACAGGAAGGCGCCACCTGCCTGATGGGTGGCACGGTTGCCAATCTGCCCGGCCTAGAAGGGGGCAACTATATCAATCCGACGGTCTTCAAGGGTGACAACAAGATGCGCATCTTCCAGGAGGAAATTTTCGGGCCAGTATTGTCCGTTTGTACCTTCAAGGATGACGAGGAAGCATTGGCCATCGCCAACGATACCGACTATGGCCTTGGCGCAGGTATCTGGACCCGCAACGGCAACCGTGCCTTCCGCTTCGGTCGTGAGATTCAGGCCGGTCGTGTCTGGACCAACTGCTACCATGCCTATCCGGCTCATGCGGCCTTTGGCGGCTACAAGCAATCTGGCATCGGGCGTGAAAACCACAAGATGATGCTTGAGCATTATCGCCAGACCAAGAATATGCTGGTGAGCTATTCAACCGATGCTCTCGGTTTCTTCTGATACTCCCGCAGGGCTCCGGCCCTGCCCCCCTTCCGGGGATGCGTGGGTTTAGATATTTCCCGGAAGGACGGGCTTGCAAAAGCCAACACCCACAACGAAGACGAAGACCATCAAGATGTTACAGTCCCCCAGCTGTTCACGGTGAGCCAATAGGCCTGAAAGCAAGCCTATCGGCTCACCGCATCTTCCAGAAATTCCCTCAATTCCAACGGGTTCAATGGTTTATGATGCAATGATGCCCCCATCCGTCGGCAGTGGTCGGCCAATAAAGGCGAACGGTTGGCCGAGATGATGCAAGTGGGCACCTTGCCATAACGCTCGCGCAAACGCTCCACCACATCGGTGCCCAGCTTGCCATCATCTAGCTGGTAATCCGCGATGATGGCATCGGGTGCGATATCGAGCTCTTGCAAGACCGAAACCGCTTCCTCTTCTCTGGCGCAGGGCAACACGTCCACACCCCATTTTTCCAGTGTGATCGTGATGGCGCTCCTGAGGCTATCGTCATTTTCAAGCAGCAGCACGATGTGATGCTCTAGGCTCAGGCGCTTTTCCTTGCCCAGAAGGATCAGATCATCGGGCAGGTCGCATTTTGGCGCCACCGACGAGATCGGCAGCTCAACCGAGAAGCAAGTGCCCTTGCCCACCTGAGACTGAAGATGCAGGGGATGTTTGAGCAGGCGGCAGGCGCGCTCCACGATGGCGAGCCCAAGCCCCATGCCGTCTGCTGCGCTGACGCTGGCATTAAGGCGCTGGAATTCATCAAAGATCCGGCCGCGCTCATGTTCTGGAATGCCGGACCCCGTATCCCTCACTTCAACAAACAGGCGTCCCTGCCGTTTGCGCACCCCGACCAGCACCTTGCCCTGCCGGGTATAGCGAATGGCGTTGCTGATCAGGTTCTGCAGGATACGGCGCAAATAGGACGCGTCGCTATCGACAACGGCCGGAGGCGCGATCATGCGGAATTGCAGGCCCTTCTTTTCAGCGAGCGGCCCCAATTCATCGCGCAACTGATCCAGAATCTGGTGCAGGGACACCGGACCCACATGCAGTGCCGCCCGGCCGGAATCCAGCTTTGAAATATCAAGGAGCGCATTGAGGATATTCTCCGCGCTCATTAAGGCATTGCTGGCCTTGGAAATGCGCTCGGCCAGCTCCGGCTCTTCGATTTCGCTTTCCAGGGAGGCTACAAACAACTTGGCCGCGGAGAGAGGTTGCAACAGATCGTGGCTGGCGGCGGCCACGAAACGGGACTTGGAGGCATTGGCTCGTTCAGCCTCCCAGAGCGCGTCTTCCAGCTCCAGCGTGCGCTCGGTGACCCGTTGTTCCAGTGTTTCATTCACTTCTGATATGGCCCGCACAGCTGCCCGCTCGGCGGACACATCGGTAAAGCTGATCACGAAGCCCTCATCGGGCATCTGCTGGGCAAAGACCGCCAATGTCCGCTCTTTGCCGATAACAATCTCGAAGGAGAGCGGCGCGCGGCAGACCCCATCCCGCACCCATTTTTCGATCAGGCCAACATCGGTCTTGTTGGAAACGCTCACCTTGGTGCAGATCTGCTTGTAAAGTGCAGCAAAGCTATTGCCCAACTGAAACTGCCTTGCGGGAATGCTGAGCAGTTCACCGGCCCGCTGGTTCCAGCCTATGAGCCTGTTCTGATTATCAAAAATGCAGATACCCTGATTAAGATGCTCCAGCGTGGCGCGGATGAGACGGGCCTGACCATCGAGCAGTCGCTCTCGCTCCTGCCGTTCGAGCAACACCATGTCGGTGATGTCGGTTTGCAGAATGACGGTGCCCCCGTCCGGGGTGCGATGTTCGCTCACCTGTAGCCAGCAATCCCCGGCCATGCGCACATTGAAGGCAACGTGGCTGTCCTTATGTCGTTCCATCCGGTTGGCCGCCCAGATTTTCGCCGTTTGCGCCTCGGGCAGATCAAAATAGGCACTGGTGCTGACCATCCGGACATAGTCCTCGAAATGCAGCCCGGGCTTGAGGTGAGGATGGATGTCAAGCATGGGCAAGCCAAACCGGCTGTTGCACATGACCAGCACATCGTGAGCATCGAAGAGGGCAAAGCCCTCCTGCACTGTTTCGAGGGCATTGGCCAGATTGACCCGAGCCGTTTCGGTTTCCGCATTGGCCTTGGCGAGGCGGGCATTGGATTCATTGAGCAGATCCAGCGCCCGTTCCAGATCATGGGTGCGTGCCCGCACCTCATCTTCAAGCAAGACTGCGCGCTGGAACTGGGCATAGGCCACGCCGGAGGCGTCGACGCCCTTCTCCACCCGCCGCATCAGGGTCGTGACGATCTTGAGCAGCTTTTCATTCTGCCGCTCCAACGTGTCATTGGGATTGATGAGACCGTGATCCAAAGTCACACCTCTTCAGGTGGATAGATGGCGACACCGGTGAGCGTCTGGTTGACATGCATGGAGTTATATTGCTCGCCATAGGTGGAAAAGCCCACCACTCGATTGTTGGCCAAAATCTGTGAGAGTTGGCCAAGCTGCTGCTTCTGCTCGGCTTCCAGACGCCGCAGGATGCAATCAAACGCGATAATCGCATCCGGTTCTTTCGGGTCAGCCAAAGCATGCAGCTCCCTGTTGAGGTGATCGGCCATATTCTGAGGCTCGGCCAATGTCAGCACGACGCCTTCATCGATGGCGGAAAAGAACACCAGATCGCCATTGTCTGCCACTCGCTGAATGGCCCGCACATGGTGCTGGCCACCGAACTGGACCACCACCGGATGGGCCGCAAAGATGAATGGTGTCAACTGCTCAGGATCCTTGCCAAGGATACGGGCATATTCCCGTGCTGCCGGTTCGGCATTGATCTCGGAGACCACGCGCCGAGAAGGATCGGCTCCGGTGACGACCATGCGCGTCTGGGCGGGCAGCAAATGATCGGTCTTGAAGACCCGGATCGGACATCGGCTGATCATCTGCACCAGCACCGCAGCATTGGAAGCCACCTTGCCATCATGCAAAACGAAGGTGCGGGTGAAGTCGGTGCCATCCCCCGCCGAGCCGCCCGATAGCGGCACCGGTCCAAGCCCGAAGGAGATTTCCGCCGTCAATTGATCCTCGCAGGTCGAGAGACCATCGACCAGCAAAAGCGAGCATTCCGACTGCCATGACGGGGCTTGCACAGCGAGCGCATTACGATTGCGGATAATACTGGCCACCATCTGCTGGCCGTCAAGTGTGTCGAGATCTTCAATCAGCACATTGCGGGTCGCAAAGTGGCTTTCGGGAAAGCCCAGCGCCACAATTGTGCCCTCGGCATACCCGTCCCGCGTTATTTCTCCTGCCGTCGAGCATCCCACCAGTTTGGTTTTGCCAAAACTCTTGCCAAGGCGCGCGACAAAGGCGGCAATGTCGGTGCGGGGCGAAAAGAACAGGATAACAAGATCCAGATCATCCGGCTGAAGCGCCAATCGTAGCGTCTCCACCGCGTCGACAGCCTGACAATCCACGCAGCCGGTGCGCAGAATTGCATCCGCTCTCCCGCCCTCAAGGCCCATCTGTGCTGAACAGCTTGTCATCGCTCCTCCCCATTACCCGCCTCCCCATTGCCCACCGAAGGCACCCAGCGCGCTAGCTGGGCTCGCGCCCGTCATCAAACACATGCTCAAAGCTGGTTTTTCTGGCCACGAGGGCGGCCTGGGTGCGGCTTTTCACGCCCAACTTGCGCATGATGGCGGTGACATGGGCTTTTACGGTGGTCTCGGCGATGGAGAGTTCGAACGCGATCTGCTTGTTCAATTTGCCCTCGCAGATCAATTGCAGAATGCGGCCTTGCTGGTTGGTCAGCGATGCCAGGCGTTTGACGGTTTCGTCTTCGCTGAGGGCCGGGCTGTTTTCCAGCAGCTCATAGCCTGCGGGAATGAATTTTTGCCCCTGCGCCAATGTCTCGATGGCCTTTTGAAAGATTGCCCGGTTGGAATGCTTGGGAATGAAGCCGGACGCGCCGGTATGAATGACTGAACTGATGATCTTGTTGTCCGCCATGGAAGAGATGACCACGATCGGGGAACGCGTCGTGTTGCGCAAGCGCAAGAGTCCATCAAGCCCCTGCACATCGGGCAAGTTCAGATCTAGCATGATCAGGTCGGGACTATCATGCTCGATGATAATGTCCAGCGCGTCTTGCAGGCTGTTGACCGTATGAACGGATCGGATCGAAGACACCGCCTGCAGCGTCATGCAAAGGGCGTCACAAAATAACGGATGGTCATCAACGATCAGTGCAGACCGAAACTGAGCTAGTTGGCTATTCTCGTTATAGGCAAGCATGGCGCTCTCTTTTTGTTTGTGAGAGCACCAGTTTAGCAAAAGCCGGGCTTGGCGACCTATGAGGCAAAGGTCTTAGTTTAAAAGACCTGTAAGATACAATCTAAGACGTTATGATTATTGGGCTATTCAAAACAGGAGCAAGCGCCTCTTGACGTCGGCACAATCGCGTCAGAACTTCCAGATTGCACCATAGCGCCGCCCCTTGTCTGTTGCGAAGCCAGCGCCATACAGAGTGTCTCCGTAGCTATCAATATCATTCACGATGGCGTTGCTGTAGGAGTAGCGATTTTTCAGGTTGCCGGATCGATCGAAAAACACAACGGCAGAATAAGGCTTGCCCTCGTTTTCACGCAGCAGGACCGCGAGTTGGCCATTGCCATAAAACTCCAGATCCCGGATGACCAACCCTTCTTTCCAATTGGAGTCATTGCGCACAAACATGCGCCGCAAATCCGTCTTGCCATCGGCGGTCCAGACCAAATAGGCATCAACACGAGAACTGCCATCCTCATTTTTCTGGTTACCCATGCCCCAGACTACTCCGCCCATGGCAAAGGACTTCCGGTAGGTATCGACGGCTGCGGCTGTCATCCTGATGCCGCCACCCAAACTCGTATATTTCTGGAATACGCCTTTGGGCAGAATGTCTTGCGGTTTGAATATCTGCGCCTTCGTGCCTTCAAGTGTCACGCTGGAGGATTGGGCCTTAATCCGGATCCCATTCAAATAACCATTGCTGGGGGCGAAAAGCGTGCTCCTGCTGCCGGAAACGAGGGCCGTCCCTTGCTTGATACCGTCCTTGGAATGAACATCAAGAGCAATATGCGATCCATAATCGGAATAATTTGACAGGTCGTAGGGATCGCTCCATATCCTGTAAGCCTCAGTTTTGCCCTTCTCGTTCGAGACAAGCATATTTTGCGAATAACTCTCTGTGTTTTGCAATAGTAGGGCCATCAAACCACCGTCTTTGACCGCATACTCCAAAGAGTAACCCTTCTTGAAAGCTCCCGTTTTCTTATCCGGTTTCCTGTTGCCGAAATAGTGATAGGCGCTCACTTCGCTTTTCTTGTTCTTGGGAGAAATCAGGACGGTCGATACATCTCGCTGAGGATAGTCTGCAAAGATGAAAGCCTTTTCAGGGTCCGTATTCAAATAGCGAACATTTCGAAAGGGGCCATTCCCACTGAAGGAATAGCTGGTCACGATGGAACGTTTGTCGGCGCGGCCAACAAGCTGTACCCGCCTTCTGCCCGCATCCAGTGACAAGAATTCGATATCGCGGGCTTTGCTATTTTTACTTACATAACGCACAAAGTTTTGAGAGTTAATATTCGGAATTTTTTTCCAATCCCTGTCCTGCTCTGCGGGGTAGGGACGCGTTGGCAATGGTTTGGGAGCCGTTGGCTTTGTCGAAGCGGGAACAGGCGCCGATTTTGTCGATACGGTGGACGCGGAAGGCGTCCGCGAGGGAGACGTCGGCTTCTCTTCCAGAAACTGCATCGCAACAGCGCCACCCAAGAGCACCACGACAAAACCTGCGGCCACCAAAGCGATTTTTTTGCCTGAAGGGGCATTGCTGGCTTTACCCGCCTCTTCCTCTTTTGTGCCGTCCCCGGCTCCGTGGAGCGGTTGCGCACCTTCGGACGGTTCTTGCGGTTGCTCATCAGGCGGCCCATCCGACGATGCGCTTGCTGTGGCTGTTTCGGCTTCTTGTGCTGCTGAAGGCTCCGTTTGGGCTGGGCGGATGGATTCCTTTTGCCCCGAAGCTTGCGCATATGCGGCCTGATGGGCTTGTTGCGCTTCCCTTGCAGCGCGCTCTTTTCGGGCCTGCTCCTGTTGCGCCCGTTCCTGTTCCTCTGCCTCGGCTTTGCCCGCCGGACCATCGTCCTCTGGGGCAGATGCGGGCTCATCAGCAAAGGTCTCGATTACCAATAGCATTTTGCGTTCGTCCAGAATGGCATCGGCTAGCGGCGCTTGAATGACCCGCCCCTCATGGCCGCATTTGATGGCAATGCGGCGCCCTTCTGCCGTTTCGGCCAATAGAGCTCTCGTATCCGGTTTCACCAACTCACCGGGTGCAACGAAAACCTCTTTGACACAAAGCGGATAATGCGCAGCAACTGCGGGGGACATTATGGTTTTGAACGCCATGCTTGCGCCTTTGCTACCTATCTTGAGAGAAACGGGTCGAAAATGAACATGAAGAAATTTTGCACATTTATCGTCAAATGAGAAGTCTTCTAATCAAGCCTCCCCGAACAAAGCGTTATCTAATCGTGCCTTTTGACCGTGTTGATAAGAGCATCACTTATTCCGCCCAACTTACAAGCCTCCCATGTGCCCCTTTTTGCGCCTCCTACGATCGAGCGGTTATGCCTATTTTTTAACTATTCAAGCGAAAGAGAAAAGATCATCTCTTCCATCAATAATAATCGTACCGAAATTCTCATTATATTTTTTGATAATTGCGCCCTTAAAGTTACCCAACAGTCAGTTATCTCACTCGGAAGTACGCAATCCGAATAATTCCCGTAGTTTCAACAGAATAGTCTATGTAATGCAAACTTCATACAACTTATGGAGGGTATGTTTCGACCATACTTGCTGAAATACTATTGGACGGGGCGGGGCAATTTATGTGTCTCACTATTGTTCGTCGACAGAATGTCGCAACTATTAGATTTATTACGATGTTTAAGTGCCCTGGATTTAACATGGAGGACGATTAATGTTTAAGAAAATGGCGCTGGCAGTCTCTCTGGCGTGTGCAACTCTTGTCGCTATTCCTGCCAGTGCGCAGGATCAGCTTCGCTTTTCTGCAGGCCCTCCGGGAGGAAACTGGTTTGCACTTGGTGGTGCTTTGGCAGAGACCTGGTCCAAAGAGGGCATCACAACCTCAAGCAGCACCGGCGGTGGTGTTTCCAACGTGGTCAATACAGACAGAGGCAAAACCGACCTAGGCTTCTCGGTAACGGCCCTTGTGGGAGCAGCTTCCAAAGGCGCAGCACCTTTCAAAAAGCCACTTGATAACGTCTCGGTTCTGGCAAACGTTTATCGCCAATATACCTATTTCGTGATGCGCAAGGATTATGCAGACGAAAACGGCATCAAATCCGTTGCCGACATCGTTGACAAGAAGCTTCCTATCCGTCTGGCAACCTTGAAACCGGGCACCTCTTCAGAATTCGTGATCCGCTCCGCTTTTGAAAAAGGACTGGGCGTTGGCTGGAAAGACATTCAGGATTGGGGCGGCTCGGTTTCCTTTGCCTCCTATTCTGACGGTTCAAACCAGCTGGCCGATAATCATCTGGATTGCTTTGCCTTCTCCGTTGGCCGTGCGGCCTCTGTTGTTCTGAAGATCGAAAGCCAGCTGGATGTGGTCATTTTGCCGGTAGACAAGAAAATTCTCGACGCGATGACCGAAGCCCTCGGCACGGTCAGCTTCGAGATTTCTCCGGAAATCTACAAGTCGGTCACAGACCCTGTTCCGACGATTGGTGATTACACCAGCATCATCGTCCGCAAGGATCTGGATGAAGACACGGTCTACAACATGACCAAGGCTCTTTGGGAAAATAAAGACACCCTGCAAAAAGGCGTGAAAGCCGTTGCCGAGTTGAACCCGGAGGAAGCCGTTCCGGCTCTTGCTCCGGCCCATCCGGGCGCTGTGAAATACTGGAAATCGGTTCAGTAATTCCAATTCATCAGCATCATGGCCCGGAGCCGAAATTCCGGGCCATGATCACTTTGTATTGAATTCCTCGTTCGAGAAAGAAGAAGGGCAGCGGTATGCGCGCGACAGGTTCACTCGTAAAGAGAATTGTCTATGTCTACATTTTGGGGGTCGGGTTATTCCATCTGTATACATCGGTGTTCGGCAGCTTTGAGGCTTATTTGCAGCGCAGTTTGCATCTGAGCATGGTGTTTCCGATGGCCTTCATTCTCTACCCCATGCGCGCGGCCGACAAGGACAGTCCGAATGTCCCGTGGTATGACTGGATTTTGGCCATAGCCTCTACGTTGCCCGGCATTTATATCGTCCTCAATTATGAGTCGATCACCTTCCGCATGGTGCAGGTGGACGACGTCACCATGGCTCAGCAGGTGCTCGGCACCGCGCTTATCTTCTTCCTTCTGGAGGCGACCCGCCGCGTGGTTGGCATGCCGCTGGCAATCATTGTCGCCTTCTTTGCTGGCTATATGTGGTTTGGCAACTGGATGCCCGGCGTCATGCAGGGCCTCCCCTTCACCTTCCCTGAAGTCATCGAGCAAATCTACCTTACCGATGAAGGCATCTTCTCCATTCCGCTTGGTGTCTCGGCGACCTTCGTGATGGTCTTCCTCATTTTCGGCGGTTTTCTGGAAAAGAGCGGCGTGGGGCAATATTTCATGGATTTCGCGCAGGCCTTCACCGGGACCTCTCCGGGCGGCCCGGCCAAGATCTCCGTGGTCAGCTCGGCTCTCTTCGGCTCCATCTCGGGTGCCGCAGTTGCCAACGTCTATGGCACCGGCACCTTCACCATTCCCTTGATGAAACGCATTGGCTATCCGCCTTTCTTCGCTGCAGCGGTTGAATCGGTCGCCAGCACAGGCGGGCAGATCATGCCCCCGATCATGGGTGCGGGCGCCTTCATCATGGCCTCTTTCCTTGGCGTGCCTTTCAGCGACGTCATTATCGCGGCCGTTGTTCCTGCGGTTCTCTATTATGGTGCCGTACTGCTGATGGTGCATCTGGGCGCGCTCAAGAATAATCTTCAGGGTCTGAGCGAAGAAGATCTGCCCGACAAGAAAAAGGTACTGCTGCAATCCTACAAGCTGCTACCGATCGTGGCGCTGGTCTATATGCTGCTATCAGGCTATTCGCCCATGCTGGCTGCAGCCGTGGGCATTCTGGGTGCATGGCTGGTCTCCCTGCCAGATCCAGAACATCGCATGGGCCCCAGAAAGATCCTCGACGCCATTGTTGCCGGGTCTCGCAACGTACCGGTTGTCTGCATCGCATGTGCAGCGGCTGGCATCGTGGTTGGTTCGGTTTCACTCACCGGTTTCGGCTTCAAGTTTGTCGGTCTGGTCTTTTCTCTGGCGCAGGGCATCCCCTTTATCGCGCTGGTTCTGATTGCTCTGGTATCCCTCATTCTGGGCATGGGGCTGCCAACCACCAGCGCCTATATTCTGGGAGCGGCACTTGGCGTTCCGGCTCTGGCGCAATTGGGCTTTGATCCTCTGGCCGCTCATATGTTCGTATTCTATTTCGCCATTGTCTCTAACATCACACCGCCGGTTGCCTTGGCGGCCTATGCGGCCAGTTCTCTAGCCCAGTCCAAACCGACCGAAACCGCCATTCAGGCGCTCAAGCTTGGCATTCTGGCCTTCATGGTGCCTTTTGCCTTCTGTTATGATCTCGGCTTGCTCTCAAATGCTGGCTGGGTAGGCAACAGCTTCGCCGTCTTTGGCGGCATCGGGGCTCTGTTTGCCATGGCCTTTGCCATGCTGGGCTTTATCAAAACGCCAATCCCCATGTGGCAACGTTACGTCTTTGGTGCTGCTGCCATCCTGTGCCTGTGGCCGCTGGTGGCGGTGAAGCTAGCAGGCGTTGCCCTGACCGCAGCAGCCGCTATGCTTTGGAGCCGAAAGGTGGCAACAGCGGCATAACGGCCGCAAAGCAACAAGCGCAACTGGCGACTAATCAAGGAATCGCAGGATCTGTGACCTTTTAAAAGATCACAGGTCCTGTTTTGTTTAAGAGCTGCAAGATGCCGGTATGCCCAACACGCTAGCTGGTCGGCGTCCTTGCTCCCTTATTGAAAAGTTGCACCGCTCCCACAATCCCGGCATGGTAGGCAACGACAGATCATCAGACTCCGGGGTGCTGCCAAATGGATAAATTTTCCGTCATGACTGCCTATTGCCGCATTGTCGAACGCGGCAGCTTTGCCCGTGCGGCTGAAGATCTCGGCGTTTCTGCCGCCTTGCTCAGCAAGGAAATCAAACTGCTGGAAGAAAGCCTCGGATCGATCCTGCTCAGCCGGACCACTCGCAGCATGTCGGTTACGGATGCGGGCCAGCAATATTATGAGGAAGCCCTGTCCATTCTCGAAGCTGTTAGCAAACTGGATGGACGCATCCGTGAGGTTTCCGGCTCCGTGAAAGGGCAATTACGGATCAACGCGCCCAATTCTTTCGGTCAGGCCGTGATTTCGCCGATGCTGCCTGCCTTTCTGGAAAAGCACCCCGATCTAAGGCTCACCTTGTCGCTTGATGATCGCGTGGTTGACATGATCGAAGGCGGGTTCGATCTTTCAATCCGGGTGCGCTCCAGTCTGCCCGATTCCTCTCTGATAGCCCGCCGTCTGGGCCGGGTGCAGCAATGTCTGTTTGCTTCGCCCGACTATCTGGAGACGGCCCCTGCCCTCAACCAGCCAGATGACATCAAGGCTCATCCGGTCATAGGCTTTCTGCTGGCCGATCATGTCAGTGAATGGAGCCTTCTAGGGCCGGGCGGGCCGCATACCTTTTCTTTCAAGCCCCATGTCAAGGTGGGGAGCAGCTTTGTGCTGCGCGATCTGCTGATTGCCGGTCATGGCATTGGAACATTGCCCGATTTCATTTCGCAAGCCCCGGTCCGCGAAGGAAAACTGGTGCGCATTTTGCCCGCCTTCTCGTTGCAACCGCGCGAGGTCTTTGCCGTCAGCGCCTCCCGCTTTGGCATGCAAGCCAAGGTTTCGGCCTTTCTAGATCATTTGCAAAGGGCCATGAAGGACTGCATTCATAACGCCCTGTAAAGAATGATTTCAAAACGAACCGCTTATTCATCCACGCAGCCAGAGCTACCTTTTCAGCATCGAAACCAAGACTGAAATCGAAACTGAAAAGGCTCACCATGACCCGCATTCTCGTTCTTTACTATTCAAGCTATGGCCATGTCCGCGATCTCGCTCAGGCAGAGGCGGAAGGCGCACGCAGCGTTCCCGGCACCATCGTCGAGCTCCGCCGCATTCCTGAAACCATGGCTGAAGAGGCCCGCCGCAATGCCGGTTTTATCGAAGATGAAACCCCTGAGGCCTCCCCAGCCGATCTGGCCCATTATGACGGCATCATTTTCGGCACGCCGACCCGCTTTGGCATGATGGCTGGCCAGATGAAGCAATTTCTGGATCAGGCTGGTGGTCTCTGGGCGCAGAATGCGCTGGTCGGCAAGGTTGCGGCCGTTTTTGCTTCTACCGGCTCCCAGCATGGCGGACATGAAGCAACCCTGCTCTCCACACAGATTCCACTGATGCATTTTGGCATGTTGATCGCCGGGCTGCCTTACAGCTTCGCTGGCCAGACAGCGCGAGACGGCATTATCGGCGGTGCTCCCTATGGCGCTGGCACCATCGCCGGTGCGGACGGTGCTTTACAGCCCACCGAGACAGACCTCGCAGGTGCTCACTTTCAGGGTCAGCATGTGGCCCGGATTGCATCTCGTCTTGCGGCCAGCGCAACGAACCGCGATGTCGCCTGATGCGTGCCCTTTTACCAGCTATTGACATTTGATCGGAGGATCTGCCTCATGAAACGCTGGACCAAATCGTCTCAGGAACAGCGGTGCGCTTTAAAAACGCATCGCGTTGCTTGTAACCTTCCGCCCTATTTGATGCGTGATATCGGCCTTGAGCCATTCCATGAGCGTCTGCCCGTTTCGCTTCATCTGATCCGTTAGCCATAAAAGGCCCACAAAGGCTCCTGTAATGATCAAGTCTCTATCCCGCTCCTATGACACCTTTCTAACGGCGCTTGCTCCCGCTATCTGGGGCAGCACCTATCTCGTCACCACAGAATTCCTGCCCGCTGGCTACCCGCTGACGCTTGCGGTGTTGCGTGCCCTGCCGGCGGGGCTGCTGCTCATGCTGCTGATCCGCGCTTTGCCACCGAGAGCCATGCTTGGCCGCCTCTTTTTGCTCGGAACACTGAATTTTGCGCTCTTCTGGAGCCTGCTTTTCGTGTCGGCCTATCGGCTCCCCGGCGGAGTGGCAGCAACATTGGGCGCAACACAGCCGCTGATGGTGTTGTTGTTGGCCCGCTTTGCCCTGAGCATACCCTTGCGCACCGCTTCGGTGCTTGCGGCTCTTTGCGGCATTCTCGGTGTGGCCATGTTGCTGATCGGGCCCGAGGCAAAGCTTGATACCATTGGCATCGCGGCAGGGCTTGGAGGGGCAGCCTCCATGGCGGCGGGCACTGTACTCAGTCGGAAATGGCAGGCCAACGTCTCCCCGCTTACCTTCACCGCTTGGCAATTGACCGCCGGTGGCTTGATCCTTCTGCCAATCGCGCTCTTCTTCGAGCCAGCCTTACCCGCCTTGAGCGCCACCAATCTGGTAGGGCTTGCATGGCTAGGCCTGATTGGCGCGGCCTTGACCTATTGGCTCTGGTTCCGCGGCGTTGCACGGCTGGAGCCGGGCGCGGTTTCCATGCTGGGCATGATGAGCCCGATCACGGCCGTTGCTTTGGGTTGGCTCTGGTTGGGACAATCACTCACGGGCCTTCAATTTGCCGGTGCTGCGCTTGTGATTGCATCGGTCTGGGCGGGGCAACGTTTCAACAAGCCCTCGGCTCGGCAGGAACAAGCGTCAGGCCCTCTCATCCTGCAAGAGAGAACGGATCCATGAGTTCGCCACCACATCAAACACAGATCTGGCGTATGGCGAGGGCCGCCGGATGCCTCTATGTCGCAATTATCCTTCTGGGACTATCCGCAGAACTTGGCATCCGGTCGCAGCTCATCCAGCCTGATGATACTGCTGCGACAGTGAGTGCCATCCTCGCTCATGGTGGCCTGTTTCGTCTCGGTCTTGCTGCCGACCTCGTCATGGCTCTTAGCGATGCCGGGTTGGCGCTGCTGTTCTTCTTCATGTTTCGGGCAACCGCGCCCGCTCTGGCTTTATCAGCTATGGTGTTCCGCCTGCTGCAAACCGGGGTAATCGCGGTCAACCTGCTCAATCTGCAGGCCGCCTGGCTGCTGATAAACGGGTTTTCCGGCTCTCAGGCAACCATGGCGATGCAGTTTCTCCTCCTTCATGGCTATGGCTACGATCTGGGTCTGTTATTTTTTGGCGTGAATGGGCTGCTGATGGCTGCGCTCATCTGGCAATCGCGCCTTTTCAGCCGGGTTTTCGCTGTCGGGCTGGGGGTGGCCGGTGTCGTCTATCTTACCGGCAGCGGACTGCGCTTTCTGGTGCCCGATTTGGCCGACAATTTCGAACCGGCCTATGGCATCCCGATACTGGCGGAAAGCCTGTTTTGCATCAGATTGCTCATCGGTTCTGGATTTGCCTCAAAGCGGTTGGGACGAGAGGCCACCCCGCATGCCGCGGAAGAGAAATGACACACAGTTGGCGCATCTGAAAGTTGCGCAATGGTGGGCGCTTAAATATGGTTGAGCAACAGGGTGATTTGTTCGCATAGTCTGGGGACAGCCGGTCTGACTCCATTCACCCGTTCTGCCAACCTCAAGAGCCTCATCATGCGCTTTATTCATTGCGCCGACTTCCATCTCGGCAAACCTTTCGGAACGTTCGACGAGGACACCCGCGCAGCGCTGAAGACAGCACGCCTGGACGCCTTGCGCGCCACGGGCAATCTGGCGATGGAACGGGGGGCAGAGCTGGTGCTGATTGCTGGCGACACCTTCGATGCGGAGGCACCGCCCTCACGGCTGGTCCGGCGTGCCATTGATATCATGGCGGACTCTTCGTCCATCACATGGATCTGGATGCCGGGCAACCACGATTCCCTTGCCGCGGTTGATCTGTGGGAGCGGATCGAACGGGACAGGCCGGAAAATGTCATTCTCGCCACAAAGGCCGAGGTGATCGAAATCGGGCAGGATGTGGCCATTTTGCCTGCGCCGCCCGCTGTCAGAAGCCCCGGCTTTGACCTCACAGACTGGATGGCGCGCGCTGAGACGGACGACCGCATCCGGATTGGCCTTGCCCATGGTGGGGTCACCGATTTCGGCTCGGAAGATGGCGGCCTGGCAACCATTCCGCCGGACAGGGCCGAGCAATCAGATCTTGACTATCTGGCACTTGGCGATTGGCATGGCCAAATGGCCATCGGGCAAAAGACATGGTATGCAGGATCACCCGAGGCAGACGGCTTCAAAGGGCATAGTGAGGCCGGTGTGCTGTTGGTCAACATTGATGCGCGTGGAACGGCGCCGCGCGTCGAGCCCATTCCTTTGGGGCGCTACAAGTGGCATCGGCTGGAGATCAGCTTTTTTGCGGGCAGTGATCCGGTGGAAAGCATGATGATGGCTCTGCCTGAAACAGACCGCGCCCATGCCCTCATCAAGCTCACCGGTTCGGGTCGCCTGACGCTCAGTGAATTGGCCCGCCTCAAGGAAGCCTGCGACGGGATCGCGGACGCCTTCCACTATTTCGATGCCGACTTGATGAAAATCGGCATCAAGCAGAATGAGGATGATCTCGACCTTATCGCAGAAAGTGGCGCCCTCAGGGTAGCCGCAGAAAGCCTTTTGGCCGAAACCTCGACCGACGGGCGGACAGAGGAGGATGCGCGCATCGCTCAGCAGGCACTGTCGCACCTGTTCCATCTGGCGCAGGAGGTGGACCAATGAGATTACGCAAACTGATCCTGCATAATGTTCGCCGCTTTGCCGACAAGACCGTCACTCTCGGCCCCTTTGGCGATGGGCTCACCACCATCACCGAAGAAAATGAACGCGGCAAGAGCACCTTTTTTGATGCCCTTCATGCCCTGATTTTTCATGACTATGGGTCAGCCCGCAAAGAAATCCGGGACTTGCAGCCCTATTCGGGCGGAGCGGTTCAGATCGCGGCAGAAATCGAGCTTGGCAGTGAGGCCTATCGCATCGAAAAGCTCTTCAATCTGAAGAAGGCAGGCTCGTCTGCGCGGATCATCAGTCTTGCAACCGGCGCCATTCTCAAGCAGGCCGACGATGCCGAGCAGTGGATTCACGATACCATTCTGAGCAGCAGCAAGGGGCCGGTGGGCCTGCTCTGGGTTCGACAGGGAACCGTTGGTGTCGATGCGGCAAAGGCTGAAGCCGAAGGGGTTGATGCCCGCCGCGATGTCATGTCCAGCGTGCGTGGCCAGATCGATGCTGTAACCGGCGGGCGGCGCATGGACACGATATTGCAGCGCTGCCGCAGCGAACTGGACGCAATAGCCACCAAGGGCGGCAAGCCAAAGGCTGGCAGCCAATGGAAGGAAGCCGAAGATCTGGCCGAAAGCCTGCGAGAGCAACAGGCCAAACTGCAAAAATCCGTCGATGCCCTCAGCCACGATCTGGAGATGAAGAAGCGGCTTACCAAGCGCCTGCGTGAGCTCAATGACCCTGCCCTTCGCGCAAGGCGCGGTGATGCGATCAAGGCAAGCCAGGCTGAGCTTGCCGCCGCGCGGGATCATGACCGTCGCATCAAGGAAGCCGAGCAGGGTCTCAAGCTTCTGATGGCTCAGGAGCAGGATATCGAGCGCACCATCAAGGAGATTGGCTCCCTGCGCGACAGACGTGAAGCCTTGCGCCAAGCCATCAGCGAGCGCGAAGCCACACTGGCAAAAATCAAACAGGCCAAGGCGCAAGTGCAGGCGGCCATGGCGCAGCAACAGGCAACCATCAGCGAAAAAGAAGCCGAAAGATGCTCTTTGAGTGACGCCTTAACCCGTGCCCGCCAGCAGGAACGCTCTCGTGAGAAACGGCGACGCCTGATCGCGCTTGGGACTCTGCTTGCCAGCCTTCAGGAACCGCTCTCCCGTCTGGCCGAGGCGGAGCGCATTCTCAAGATGCCCACCGCTTCGCCAGCAGATCTGGAACGCCTTGCCAACCTTGAGCATCGGCGGGACATCGCCCGAGAAAAGCGCAAGATCCATTTTTCCAGCTTTTTGCTTTCCTCGCAGGGCGAGCAAGCAAAGTGCGCAGGCGCAATCCTGTCCGATGGCGAAGCCCAGCTCATTGATCGCCCTCTCGATATTACGCTGCCGGGCTTTGGCGCGATCCAGTTGCGACCGGCAGAAGGAGCGGCACAAGCCATCGAAGACCCAGACGCCTTGCAAGCGGAGATCAATGCCACGCTCGGCGCGCTCGGGTTTGAAACGGTAACAGCCGCAAGAGCTGCTCATGACGTCCATCGCAAGGCGCAGGATGCCAAACAGCTGGCGCAGGCACAGATCCGGGCCAGTGCTCCAGACGGGCGGGAAGCATTAAGACGCGAGCAAGACCAGCTATGCACCGAGCTTGGATGCACCATTGAACAGGCTGCGTCCTTGTTGGTTGATGACAACACCAACGCGCCGCGCACCTTAGAAACAATGGAACATGGCCTACGTGATTTGGACGAGGCACTGTCCGCACTTCGTGGGTCTCTGCCCAAGCTTCAAGACCGTTTCACCCATGCGGCCAATGCCTTGACCGAAGCGGAGGTTCTGTTGGGAGAAAGGCGCAAGGCACTGGCTGATCTCGCCCCCCCAGCCGATGAAGAAGCACAGCTTGACCAGAGCATTCGGGCCAGAAACGATCTGGCGCCAAAACTGGCCACGGCGCGCGCGCAAGTCAACCAGCTTCAGCAGCAAGCGCCCGATCTTGCCGCCGCCGATGCCGCCCATCAACGGGCGCTTCAGGCTGACGAACAGGACCGGAAGGAAATTCACCTGCAGGAGACGGAACTGGCGCGGCTCAATGGTGCCATTCAGACCCAATCTGAAGGAGCCGTTGAAGAAAAGCTCGCAGAGGTCAGCGGCAGGCTAACCCGCGCTTTAGAGAGGGCGGCGCAGTTTGCCAGCCACGCCAAGGCCATCGACTTGTTGATCACCCATCTCGAAGCCGCCCGGGCACAAGCGCAGGAAACCTATTTCGAGCCGATCCGACAGGAATTGTTGCCCCTGTTGCGCCAATTGCATGCAGGTGCTGACTTCCAGATTGATGCCGACAAGCTGCTGATCGACACCATCACGCGCAACGGCATCACCGACAAGGTTGATGTGCTTTCCGGCGGGGCCTATGAGCAGATTGCCATTCTAACCCGACTTGCCTTTGCCAAGCTGTTTGCCAAGCGTGGCAGTCATGTTCCCATCATTCTCGATGATGCATTGGTGCATACGGACGATGAGCGCATTTCCACCATGTTCAACATGCTGGCGCAGTTGGCCAAGGATCAGCAGATCATTGTTCTGAGTTGCCGCACCCGAGCCTTCTCGGACCTTGGGGGTGAGCGGGCCTTCATCAGTGAGGGACGAGAAGACAGCCCAAGAGAGCATTAAGGATCAAGGCGGCCCGGCATCGCTTTGCTTTGCTTTGGCAAGGATGCCGGGATGCTTTACCCGTCACACCATCAAAAACCTGATGGCAGGCGCCCTCGTCCTAGTGAGCCATCAAGACTGGCAGGGTCGGATCTTTCATGAAGGCTTCTGTGACACCGCCAAAGATCCGCTCCCTCAGGCGCGAATGCCCGTAAGCGCCCATAACAATCATGTCGGCCTGCACGGCCTGCGCATGCTGCTTGACGAGCTTGTCCTGATCCTGCCCATCGCTCGAGAGCACATCAACGCTGACATTGACATCATGACGGGCCAGATAGGTGGCGAGATCCGCTCCGGGTTCTTCGCCGCTTTCTTCTACGCGCGCAACAGGATCAACCATCAGAATGGTCACATTGGTGCCCTTTTTCATCAGGCCCAGCGCACTATAAATGGCGCGGGATGCTTCATCGCCGGAGTTCCAGGCAATCATCATCCTTTCTGGCTTGAGAGTGGCTTTGCCATCTTTGGGAACAATCAGAACCGGTCGGGTCGAGCGGAAAATCGCCCCTTCGATTACCGGCTGAAGGGCGATCCGGTTTTTCATGATGGAATTGCTCAACACAAGCAGATCGCTAAAGTGGGCACGCAAGGCGATTTCGTCTTCAAGCATCGCCTCTAGTAGATATTCGTGCTCGACATTATAGGATATCCCTTGAGACTCAAGAATATCCCGCGCACTTGAGACGCGCACAGAGAGGGCTTCAGCTTCGCTGTCTCTTTCCTTGGCCCAGAGCAGGAAGCCTGCGTCGGCATATTCACCCACGGGCGGGTAGGTGGACAGCCCCATTACGATGAGAGACAGGTGGGCGTCGACTTCAGCACACAAGCCCGCGACCAGTTTGATCTCGGAGTCCGGAGTGTTGGCCGTGCAAATACTCAGTATCGTTCTGATAGCCATGATAACCTCCTTATGGATACTCATCACGGCCCCATTCTACCAGCAATCCGGATAGGCTTGTATGAGACTTAATAGGCGTAAAATCAGCCGCTTGGCGAATAATCCGAGGCCACTTACCGGAGGTTGACGCTACATAGCGGCGGCGGCTCTTGCGGCCTGATCATAATTGCCCGAGACCATGCGCAAGGTGGAGGCAACCTGTGACAATTCTTTTTCATCCAGCCCGAGCGCCTTCATTGGCTTGATCAGCAGAGCTTCGCGCAGCCTTTTATATTCCAGACAGGCGTCTTCTCCGGCGGGGGTGATTTCGGCGATCTTTTCCTTGCCTCTCTTGCCCGAGGCAACCAATCCGGCTTTTTCGAGTTTTTTCAAGGCATAAGCAACGGTGTGCGTGTCTTCCACATTCAGCACCAGACAGATATCGGACAGGGTTTTGGAGCGCCCCCGATGGTTTACACTGTGCAGCACAATGACATCAAGTGGACCAAGGCCTTCAGTGCCACTGGCCGCCATGCAGCGCTCGATCCAGCGATGATAGGCATTGACCATCATGGTGAGCGCAAATTCCACCTCCGAAAGCGCAGGCATGGCCCCTGATGCCAGATGCGAAGCGGCAACGACCGGGCCGATTTGTTTCTCCGTGCTATCCATGCTCATGAGTTTTCCCCTCTTATCCCGTTGCAATTTTCCCGTCATTTTGCACCAGAGATACCTGCATTGCATCGATCTGGCGATTGGGATCATGCAAACTGCTTGACCACCTTAAACTTTTGTATATAGATTTTATCGATAAAATATAGACAAAATGTCAAAATAAAGCAATCACAGACCACGCCTTCCAACCCTAACAAAAGTGGTCTGCCATAAGCCAGAGGTATTGATATGTCAGGAAAGTGGGATTTTTGGATCGACCGTGGTGGCACCTTCACGGATGTTGTCGGTCGGTCGCCAGAGGGCACTTTGCATCCGCACAAGCTTTTGTCCGAAAATCCGGAAGCCTACCGCGACGCCGCCATTCAGGGCATTCGCGATCTACTGGGCGTGAAAACCGGAGATCCGATCCCTTCCGATCAGATCGACTCGGTGAAAATGGGCACAACAGTTGCCACCAACGCGCTTCTTGAACGCAAAGGCGAGCCGACCGCCCTGTTTATCACGAAGGGCTTTCGCGATGCGCTAGAAATCGGCTATCAGGCGCGCCCGGAGATCTTTGCCAAGGAGATCATCAAACCCGAGCTGCTGTATCACGATGTCTATGAAATAGATGAGCGCATTCGGGCGGATGGCTCGGTGGAGACGCCACTTGACGAAGCGTGCGCTCGGACCAGCATGCAATCGGCGTGGGATGCGGGCATCCGCAGCATCGCCATTGTTCTTATGCACGCCTATGCCTATCCTCAGCATGAATTGCGGCTGGAAACACTGGCCAAAGAGATCGGCTTTACACAAATCTCCGTTTCCCATCAGGTATCCCCGCTGATGAAACTGGTGGGCCGAGGCGACACCACGGTCGTGGATGCCTATCTCTCGCCCATTCTGCGCCGCTATGTGGAACAGGTGCAAGAAGAACTGGGCGAAGGCCCGCGCCTGATGTTCATGCAGTCTTCCGGCGGATTGACCGCAGCCAATCTGTTTCAGGGCAAGGATGCTATTCTTTCCGGTCCTGCTGGCGGGGTTGTCGGCGCGGTCGAGACCGCCCGCATGGCAGGCTTTGAAAAGATCATCGGGTTTGACATGGGTGGGACATCCACCGATGTCTGCCATTTTGACGGCGAATATGAACGCGCCTTTGAAACCGAGGTCGCCGGTGTTCGCATGCGCGCCCCAATGATGATGATCCATACGGTGGCTGCCGGTGGTGGCTCCATCCTTCATTACAAGGACGAACGCTTTCAGGTCGGCCCTGACTCTGCAGGCGCCAATCCCGGCCCGGCCTGCTATCGACGCGGAGGGCCGCTGACGGTTACCGATGCCAACCTGATGACAGGCAAACTGGCAACGGACTTCTTCCCCCAGATTTTCGGCCCCAATCAGGATCAGCCTCTTGATGAAACCGTCGTGCGGGAGAAATTCGCCGCTCTGGCTCAAAAGGTCGGTGATAATCGCAGCCCCGAAGATGTCGCGGATGGCTTTCTCAAGATCGCCGTTGAGAATATGGCCAATGCCATCAAGAAAATTTCGGTTCAGCGCGGCTATGACGTCACCTCCTATGCCCTTGTCTGCTTTGGTGGTGCGGGCGGTCAGACAGGCTGCCGCGTGGCCGATAGCCTTGGCATGAAGACCGTGGTGCTGCACCCCTTCTCGGGCATCCTTTCAGCCTATGGCATGGGGCTTGCCGATATCCGCGCCGACCGGCAGCAATCCGTGGTCAAGCGGTTGGAGGAGAGCCTCATTCCTGACCTTGAAGCGCTAAGAGACGGTCTCGCCCTGCAGACCGAAGAAGAACTGGAACGGCAGGCTGTTCCGGCAGACAAGCGGCAGACGCGCACCATTGTGCATCTGCGCTATGAAGGATCAGACACCTCCTTGCCGGTTCATTTCGGAACCGTATCGGAAATGAAAGCGGCCTTCGAGCAGGCACATAAGGCCCAATTCGGCTTTGCCTATTCCGACAAGGAGATTGTCGCCGAAACACTGGATGTGGAAACCACCGGTGGCGGAGCAGGCCTCACCGAGCCGGATCTGACGCTTTCCAGCGAGACCCCGGAGGCTGCCGCTGCAACACGCATCTACGCAGAAGGCGAATGGCACGACACCTCCATCTACAAGCGCGACAGGCTGAAACCCGGCATGACCGTTACTGGCCCCGCCATCCTTGTGGAATCCCACGCAACGATCATCGTGGAAGATGGCTGGCAGGCCAAGCTCAATGCCAAGGATCATGTGGTGCTCAGCCGCATCGTGCCTCTACAAAGAGACAAGGCCATCGGTACCCAAGCCGATCCGGTGATGCTGGAGGTCTTCAACAATCTGTTCATGTCGATAGCGGAACAGATGGGTGTAACCCTCCAAAAGACGGCTTATTCGGTCAACATCAAGGAACGGCTCGACTTCTCCTGCGCCATCTTTGACGCCAAGGGCGCCCTGGTTGCCAATGCGCCGCACATGCCGGTGCATCTGGGCTCTATGGGGCGGTCCGTGGAAACCGTCATCAAGCTCAACGAGGGCAACATCAAGCCCGGAGATGCCTTCGCCCTCAATGCGCCTTATAATGGCGGCACGCATTTGCCCGACATTACCGTCGTCACGCCGGTGTTTGATGACAAGGGTGAGAGCATTCTGTTCTGGGCCGCTTCGCGCGGTCACCATGCCGATGTCGGCGGCACCGCTCCCGGCTCCATGACACCGCTTGCCACCACCGTGGACGAAGAAGGCGTGCTGTTTGACAATTTCAAGATTGTCGATCAGGGCCATTTTCGCGAGGCAGCTCTAAGGGACTTGCTGACAGATCACGCCTATCCAGCCAGAAATCCGCACCAGAATATCGCAGACCTTTCCGCCCAGATCGCGGCCAACGAGAAGGGCATTCAGGAAGTGCGGAAGATGGTCGCCAACTTCGGGCTGGATGTGGTGGAAGCCTATATGGGCTATGTTCAGGACAATGCCGAGGAAAGCGTGCGGCGTGTCATCGAGGCGCTCAAGGATTCCGAATGTGAGTATCATACGGATCAGGGCTCCGTCATTCATGTGAGGATCACGGTCAATAAGGAAAAGCGGGAAGCAACCGTGGACTTTACCGGCACAACCGGCGTCAAGGCCAACAATTTCAATGCGCCGGAACCCGTGACACGGGCAGCAATCCTATATTGCTTCCGCGTGATGGTCGAAGGCGACATTCCCATGAATGCCGGATGTCTCAAACCGATCAACATCATTGTTCCGGAAGGCTGCATGTTGCGCCCGAGCTATCCGGCAGCGGTGGTGGCAGGCAATGTGGAGACCTCGCAACATGTGACCAACGCCGTGTTCGCCGCATTGGGCGCCATGTCCAATTCGCAAGGCACAATGAACAATCTCACCTTTGGCAATGACATCTATCAGTATTATGAAACCATCTGCTCGGGCTCTGCAGCCGGACCGGGCTTTCATGGCACGGATGGGGTGCATACCCACATGACCAACTCCCGTCTTACGGATCCTGAGGTTCTGGAATTCCGCTTCCCTGTTCTTCTGGAAGATTTCCATATCCGCAAAGGGTCCGGCGGCAAGGGCAAATGGTCTGCGGGCGATGGCACTGAGCGTAGCTTGCGCTTCCTTGAAAAAATGGATTGCGCCATTCTTTCCTCACATAGAGGCGTCAAGCCTCGCGGCCTTGCAGGAGGCGAGGATGGAGAGCTGGGCCACACTTGGGTCAAAAGGCTTGATGGGTCAGTGCAAGAGCTGAAGGGTTGCGATCAGACCATACTGGATGCAGGCGACACCATCACGGTGGTGACCCCGACACCAGGCGGATGGGGTGCACTCTAGACCTTTCTGCCACGCAGAATCTTGACGCACACACAAAAGCCCGCTCCCATCAACGATGAAAGGAGCGGGCTTTTTTCTGCAAACTCAAGATCTGTAGTCTGTGACCGATATTAAAAATCTGTGATCCCCTCGGCATAGAGTCGGTCCACCCAAACGCGATATCCCTTGCCATTGAGATGCAACCCATCAAAGGTGTATTTGGGGTTCAAGCCCGTTTCAATGCTCAGATACGGGTTCAAGTCGATGAATTTGATGTTGTTCCTGTTGGCATATTTCACCAGAGCCGCATTCAATCTTTTGACCTTATTGTTGAATATGCGCTGGCATTTCTCCCGCGCGCACTCCAACGTGGACTGAAGCACGACCTTGATATCATTTTGCTGCAATTGCTCGGTTATGGCGACAATGTTGTCGAAGGTCTTCTTAACCGATCGGCCATGGGTCAAATCATTGATCCCCACCATGAGGTAGGCGACTTTTGGCTGGGTTTTCAGGATGGTGTCCATCCGCTGCAGGATCTGATCGGCTTTGTCTCCACCGACACCTCGGTTGGCGATTTTGATTTCGGGAACAAACTCGCTCCAAAGCCCCTGCTTTGTGATGCTATCGCCAATCATGACCACATCAACATGCGGGCTGAATTCAAGAAACAGGGAAGATCTTGGCTTTATGCGCCCAGAAGCATTGGCCCCCGCTGAAAAGCCAAGAAAAGCCGCGCAAAGAGCAAAAGTCATAATTTTACGTATCATCGAAAGCCGCCTATTCGGTAATCCGATAAGAGAAGGGATGCGCCTGTTGGGAACAAAGCAGAAAATAGCGGCGCATCTTGTTTCGTTTTATCGGTTAATACACAACGCAAAACTGTGATTCCTTTTCATCGTCTCATCATTGGCTTACCGTGTATTGAAGCAAGAACTGAGCGGTGAATTTTATTGCAATCATTTTCAGCAAGAAGTCAGATAACAGTGGCGGATTGATGACAAGCCCTAAATTGAGACATTTATTATGCGCTTATTAAGTAACGATGGCCTTTATGCCGCAGATATCTTCATGGCCCGATCGTCTTCGCATTTGACAATATGAATTCGGCAGGCCCGATAGAAAACCGCGTAGGTTGGGGCTTTGATTTCATTCGCTCCAAGGATATCAACGTTATCTCCTTTCTCGAAACCAGATCAACAGCATGGTATCGCAGGACCAGCTTTTTTCACTTTCTGGACGAAATTGATAGAGCCTTTAATTTCAATCAATTTTCTTCGAGGATCAGCTATGGAGGATCAATGGGGGGATACGCCGCTGGTGCATTTGCGTCGCGCCTTAACTGCGATTCCGCAATTTTGCTCAACCCGATTTCAACGCTAAACAAACAGTTAGCGCCATGGGAACCGCGATATCCCAAGGCGAAAAAGGAAAGCTGGGAAGGCTCCTTCCACGATGCGAGTGAAGGCATAATCGGCGTTTCCAAGGTTTTTCTGGTTGCAGACCCTCTTCTTGCCCCGGATCGCAAACATATTCATCGTTTTTTTCAAGCTTCGCCCAGATGCGAGTTTTATCGTATTCCCGGAGTTGGGCATGGTATGCCACGGCACATGCATTCTCTCGGCGTTTTAAAGCCCTTTGTGCTGGATATTCTCAAAGGGAATATTCCAGACAAGGTCGCCTTCTCTGCAGCGGTTCGCAATCGGCGTGACTATCTTGGCTATTATCAAGGTATTTTCTCGAATGAAAGCCTGCACCGTACTCCAATGAGAACGAAGACCCTTTCAAAAAATCTGGCAAGAGTTTTAAACAGCGACCAAGTTCCCAAACCGCAAGCAAAGAAGATGTTTGCCAGGATGACGGGGAAAAATCCAAGTCGGTTTGGCTTGTAGGGCCGTGAAGCTTTTGGAGGTGTTTTGAAGTCGCTATAGCCTTCAGTTTGGGCAGACATAGGAAAGCCGACCGGAGGCATGTCCATTCCGGTCGGCTTTGTTGTTAGATCTCGCCCCTCATTGAGAGGCACGCCGAGAGGCTAGAGCGGTAGGCGATCACGCACCAACTGTGCCCAGTAGGAGCACCCCCATTTGATCACATCATCATTGAAATCGAATTTCGGGTGATGCAACTGGGCTGACGGGCCATTGCCCACATGGATCATAGAACCCGGCACGGCGTTGAGCATGAAGGCAAAGTCCTCACCACCGAGGGTTGGCGGCATTTCGATGCTGACGGCATCGTCACCGGAAACCGCGCGGGCGGCCTTTGCGGCATGCTCGGTTGCTTCATCATGGTTGACCATCACCGGATAGAGGCGGCGATAATCAAGCACGCCGACGCAATTGTTGCCTTCGGCAATCTGCGACACGATCTTGCCAAGGCGCTCTTCAACATGGTCGCGTACGGCTTCATTCAGCGTGCGCACGGTGCCCTTGATGTTGATCTCTTCGGGGATCACATTGTAGGTGTCGTTGCTGGTAATGCCGCAAAGGGAAACCACGTGGGAATCCAGCGGGTTGACCGTGCGTGCGCTCATGCCGTTGATAGACTGGATAATGGCAGCCACAGCCGGGAACGGATCGATGGCATTATGCGGCTGAGCGGCATGGCCACCGCGACCGGTCACCTTGATGTCGAACATGTCGACCGCTGCCATGCTCGGGCCCTTGCCGGTAACGAAATGGCCGACCGGGACATCGGGTATATTGTGCATGCCATAGACTTCATCACAAGGCCAGCGCTCGAACAGGCCATCATCGATCATGGCCTGCGCGCCCGCACCGCCCTCTTCGGCTGGCTGGAAGATAACCAGCACCGTGCCATCAAAGGCGCGGCTTTCAACGAAATGTCTGGCAGCGCCCAGCAGCATGGTGGTGTGTCCATCATGACCGCAGGCATGCATCTTGCCCGGAACCTTGGAAGCGTGAGGCAGGCCCGTGGCTTCCACGATGGGCAGAGCATCCATATCAGCCCGCAGAGCTATGGTGCGGCCGGACTTGTTGCTCTGGCCACGGATGAAACCAACGACGCCGGTTTTGCCCAGCCCTTCAACCACCTCGTCCACGCCAGCGGCGCGCAGCGCTTCCGCCACTTTTTTCGAGGTGCGTTCAAGGTCGTAAAGCAGCTCGGGATTTTCGTGCAAATCCCGCCGAAAAGCGGTCAGATCTTCGATTTCGCGCGAAACCCAATTATCAACTGCCATATTCTTCTCTTCCTCTTCTCATTTCATTTTGTAACGGAAATCGCAGTGAGACGCGCCCTTCATGATGGTCTGGGTGCGATCCAGCTTGATTTCCGGGTTATAGCCTACGCAGAAGTCGCCGTCACGGTTGCATGACAAAAGATGGCCGATGTCGCCAAGGCCCATTTCTTTATACATTTCAGCATAGCGACAACGGGTGACGTTAAAGTCCATCTGCTCGGGTTCGGTTACCAGCGTTTCGATCTGGAGCGCATCTTCCTTGGTCCAGTTGGGAAGGATGTCGGCAAAATCGGAAAGGGTCGGGGCGTGGTCGAGCCCTTCAGCCATGGCCTTGCCCTGCTCGATAGCCGAGCGCGAGCAGGTTTCGCCGATCACAGCTTCCGCTTCTTCGCGGCCGCTGCGTTCGGTGATCACATCCAAAACATGCTTCAAGATCATTGCCTCGATGCGGCGGCGTTCCAGAATAGGGATATCGTTCATGGTCAGGTCCTGTTAGCTTTTATATTCTCGGTGGTCCTTGAATTTATACCAGGCGAGATAGTATGGGGCGATGGCGCGGCCGATGGCGTGGAACGGCAGCGCATGCGGCGTGGTGGTCGGCAGGGCCAGCGAGGCGAGATCTTCGCCGCTGGTTGCACGAGCCATTTCGCGACCTAGCGAATAGCCAAGCGCAACACCACGACCATTGCAGCCGATCCAGGTCCAGCCATTCGGGCCAAGGCTATGCACGCGTGGGAAGCGATCCCAGTTCATGGAGAGATAGCCTTCCCAGACATGGGTCATCTTGGGTGGCGCAAGCTGAGGGAAGCTGTCTGCCAGATTGTTGGCTGCCTTGCGGGCCATGCGGGCAGCGAGATCGCCAAAGCCCATGATGGCGCCGCCAGTGATCAGCCGGTTGTCGCGGTCATAATGGAAGAAGCGCAAGTCGCCGCGGGTATCAGACACCGCCTGACGTCCCGGCAAGATCGAAGCGCGCAATTCATCGCTGAGAGGTTCGGTGGACATCTGCCAGGAAGAAACCGGCACAATGGAATGAGCCAGACGGCGGTTGAGCTTTGGCACCACTTCGCCGGTATAGGCGTTGGTCGCCAAGATCAGCGCACGTGCCTTCACAGTACCCTGATCGGTCTTGACGACCCATTGGGTGCCGTCATGCTCATAGAACAAGACCGGCGTGGCTTCATAAATGGTGCCACCAGCCCGCTCCACGGCCAAAGCCAATCCGCGCGAAAGGCCGAGCGGGTTGATATGACCACCTGATGGGGCAAGCATGCCACCATACCAATGCTCGGTGCCGAGCAGATCGGAGGTAGCCTTGTGGTCGAGATAGCGGGCATCAAGGCCGAAACGCTGCCATGCATCAACGCGTTTCTGACTCAGCTTGGTGCGGCCCGGCGTGTGAGCAGGCTGGAACCAGCCGGTCTGTTCAGCATCGGCATGGGAGGTGATGTCCTCCTCACGAATGGCATCAAACAGCACATTGGCGGAGGCACCGATCATCTGGGCAAACAGACGCCCTGTTTCACCATAGCGCTGCACCCACATATCGGGTTCGGCTGCTGTAAGGGTCGGGATGACCTGCCCGTTGTTGCGACCAGATGCGCCCCAGCCGATGGCTTTGCCTTCCAGCAGAACCACGTCGCTGCCAGCCTTGGCCAGATGCAGGGCAGCGCCCAGCCCCGTGAAGCCGCCACCGATCACCACAGTGTCGGTTTCAATCGTCTCGGTAAGGGGGGCAGCCTGTGTACGGGCTGGCGCAGTGACGGCCCAGATGGAAGGAGGAAAAGTGACTGGGTTGCTCATGTCTTTTCTTTCATTGTTTAGACTGACCAAACGGCGTCGTTTATCTGTTAAATTCAATAGATCAGAGGGTTTGGCCCCTCTGAAGGAGGTGCGGGAAGAAGAAAAATCCCGGCATGGTGCGCACGCCGGGATGATCACTCATGTGTCTTACGACCCTTCGTGCACATGTCCGCCCAGATAGGCATCGGCCACACGCTTGTCACTCATCAGCTCGTGGGCATCGCCCTCGATGACGATCTTGCCATGCTCGATGACATATGCCTTGTCGGAAATGCGCAGAGCAGCCTTCACATTCTGCTCGACCAGAAGAACAGAATAGCCTTCATCGCGAATTCTGGTCACAAGCTCGCAGATGAAGCCCACCAATCGTGGAGCAAGACCCAGGGACGGCTCATCAAGCAGCAGAACCTTGGGCTTATGCATCAATGCGCGCCCGATGCAGAGCATCTGCTGTTCACCACCGGACATGGAGCCGGCCTGCTGTTTGAGGCGTTCCTTGAGAACCGGGAACAGGGTCAAAACATGATCCAATTCCTGTCGACCAAGCGGCCCCGCACCAAGCAACAGATTTTCCAACACGGTCATGGTTGAGAAGATCTGTCGCCCTTCGGGCGCCTGCATCACACCTCGCTCAACGATATCATGGCTCTTGAGCTTTGAGATATCCTGACCGTCGAGCAGAATCTCGCCGCCTGTGGCATGGTAGATGCCCGAGACGCAGCGCATCAGCGAGGTTTTGCCAACACCGTTGGCGCCCAGAACTGAGACAATGCCCTTTTGCGGCACCTTGACCGTCACGTCATGCAGGATATCCTGAACGCCGATCTTGAGCGACAGATTGTTGATTTCAAGAATATTGCTCATCAGTCGTCACCTCCCAGATAGGCTTCCAGAACGGCGGGATCCTGACGCACCTTGGAAGGCACGTCATCGGCGATCTTCTGGCCGGACGCCAACACCACCAAGCGCTGACAGATGCCCATCACCAGCCCCATGTCATGCTCAACAAGCATGATCGTGAGGCCCGTCTTGTTGAGATCGGTGATGAACTGGGCCAGTTCTGCCGTTTCGGAATCGTTCATGCCTGCTGCCGGTTCATCCAGTATCAACAGATCCGGATTCATCGCCAAAGCGCGTGCGATTTCGAGATATTTGCGCTTGCCGTAAGACAGGTTCGCCGCCAGATCATCGGCATGAGCCGTAAGGCCCACCTTTTCGAGCATCTCCCAGCTGCGCTCGGAGATTTCCTTTGCCTTGGCCTTGCCGCCCCAGATGGAGGAAAAGGGGCTGACCCCGATCATGCCCAATGCCCCGACGGAGATATTGTCAAAGACGGTCATGTTGGGGAATACGCGCAGGTTCTGGAAGGTTCGCGACATGCCCTTGTGCGCAATCTTGTGCACTGGCAGGCCCGTGATGCTCTCGCCCTTGAAGCGGACATCGCCCGAGGAAGGTGGTGTAAAACCGGAAATCAGGTTGAACAAGGTGGTCTTGCCCGCCCCGTTCGGCCCGATCAAACCGCACAGTTCGCCCTCAGACACCTTGGTGGAGACATTGTCCACGGCTTTCAGGCCACCGAAGACGCGGGTCAGAGAATCGAGTTCAAGTATTGCCGTCATTTCCAACCGATCCCTTTCTCTGAATTGTCTTCCGACCATGCCGAGCCAAGCAACCTACGCGCAAAGTTGAGCGCATTCACTTCGCCGAACAGGCCCTTGGGCAGGAACAGGATCGCGCCAAACATCAAGAGACCAACGATGATGTTGCGGATATCGCCAAAATAGCGCAGCACTTCGGGCAAGAGGATCAGCAGCAGGGCACCAATCAGCACGCCCGGCAGAGACCCCAAGCCACCCACCACAACCATGGTCAGGATCAGGATCGACTGGGAAAAGTTGAAGTCGTTGGGGGAGATATAACCCGTGGTGTAGGCCCAGAGCGCCCCGGCGATGCCTGCAAAGAAGGCAGAGATCACGAAGGCCTGAATCTTCATCACGGTGACATTGATACCCATTGCCGCCGTGCACTGGTCATCCTCACGCAGCGAGCGAAGGGCATTGCCATAATAGGAATGGCTAAGGCGGTTGAGAATGAGGATCGACACCGCAGAAACGGCTGCGACCACATAATAGATCCCCAGCTCACTGTTGATGGCAACCCCGAACAGATCAATACCGTCAAACAACATCACGCCGTTGGGGCCGTTGGTCAGTCCAACCCAGTTCTGGAAGACCAGAAACAGCATCTGACCGATACCAAGCGTCGCCACGGCAAAATAGATCGACATCAGGCGCATGGTCGGCAGCGCAACCAGAAAGGCAACGAATGCCGCCCCAAGTCCGGCCAGAGGCAAGCCGATCGTAAAGCCGATGCCATATTTGGAGCCAAGCAGCGCGGCCACATAGGCCCCCACACCATAAAGGGAGGCATGGCCCAGATGCAGCAGGCCCGCAACGCCGGTAACCAGATGCAGAGACGCGGCCAGCAGCATGAAGACGAAAGCCAGTGTGGCGATCTGGTAATAATAGCCCTTGCCAAAGCCTTCGAGCGCTAAAGGCACCACGGCGAAGACAATAACCAGAAGCAGGAGTTTGATGAGAAGCGACTTAGACACGTTCCCTCCTTGCTCCGAAGAGACCCTGCGGGAAGAAGATCAGCGTAGCCAACAAGAAGCCATAGGCAACCATGTCAGACCAGACCGATGGCATGAAGCTGGTGGAAATGCTTTCGGCCAGTCCAAGGACCATGGCAGAGACAACTGCGCCCGGAATGGAGCTAAGACCGCCCATGACCATGGCAACAAAGGCCTTGATGCCCGGTGTGAAGCCCATGGCAGGGAAGATGGCGCCATAATAGAGCCCGACGAGAATACCAGCCAGTGCGCCCATGCCCGAACCGATGATAAAGGTAAAAATGATCGTCCGGTCGGTGTTGATGCCGCAATATTTGGCACCCAGCGCATTGTTGGAAACCGCGCGAATGGACATGCCGATGGGGCTCTTCTTGAGCAGCCATTGCAATCCGGCCAGCATCAAGAGCGTGATGCCCAGAATGATCAGGTCACCATTGACGATGGTGATCGGGCCGATCTCGATCGGTTTGTTGATCAGGTAGGCCAGATCGACAGACTGGAACTGCGAGCCGAAAATCAGCTCCATTGCTTCACGAGCAATGATGGACATGGCAAGGGAAGACATCAGGGTGGCTTCACGCATGGCGCGGGATTTCAGCGAGGCTTCATCGGAAAATCGGCGAAATGGCCGGAAAGCAAGACGCTCAAGACCGAAACCGGCAAAGGCCCCTGCAGCAAGTGCAATGAAAAGCACCACCAGAAGCGGCGGCGCAAATGCGGTAATGGCCATAAGACCGGCAAAGGCCCCGATCGTGTAAACCTCACCATGGGCAAAGTTCACCACATTGAGCACGCCGAAAATAAGCGTGAAACCGATCGCCATCAACGCATAAATCATACCCAGCGAGACGCCAATGGCGAGCTGCTGCAAAAAATAAGGATCGAACACACGGTCCCCCTTTTCTCTTATTGCCACCCGCCCGAAGGCTCAGCTCCGGGCGGGATGGGGGATAGGATTACTTGACTTCTACGAACACGCCGTCTTTGACGGTGGCTTTGGTGAGTTCCTTGAGGGGTTCACCATTTTCGTCAAAGGACGTGTTGCCGGTTACACCGGGGAAGTCTTTGGTGCCGGCGACTGCGTCACGCAGGCTGTCGCGGGTTACGTCCGGATAAGCCTTGGCAACAGCGGCAAGCATGATGTTGACCGCGTCATAAGCCTGTGCCGGGAACTGACCAGGCGCGTTGTCATGACCTTTTTTCCATTCTGAGACGAATTCGGTCACATTCTTGTCCGCACGGGTTGGCAAGAAGGTGGCGGTCAGCTTGAGGCCTTCGGCCGCGTCACCAGCAAGCTCGATCAGCTTGTCGTTATAGGCAGCTGAGGTGGAGTAAACCGGAATGTCTGCATTAAGCTGGGCAACCTGTTTGAGGAACTGGGCACCATCTTCATAGAAGAAGCCGGTGTAAACAGCCTCAGGCTTCTGCTCTTCGATCTTGGTGATGATAGAACGGAAGTCAGCCAGACCACGGTTGAAGAATTCGGTGTAGACGACTTCGCCACCCAGTTCCTTGAAGGGATCAACGAAGCCCTTGACCACAGACTGACCCCAGTCGGTCTGTTCAGCAATCACGGCCACCTTGGTGATCCCTTGATCGATCATCCACTGGGCGTTGACGGCGCCTTCCTGATTCTGAGTGGTGATGTTGCGGAACTGCCATTTGGAGATTTTTGCAAAATCCGGATGGGAGGCCGTCTGGGAGAGCTGAACCATACCGGAGCGCTTGTAGACCTGTGCGGCGGCCATGGAAACGGTTGAGGTAAAGTCACCCAATACGCCGACGATTTCATCGTCATCGACAAATTTACGGGCGATGGTCACGCCTTCCTTGGCGTCAGAGCGGGAGTCTTCATAGATGATTTCAACCGGTACATCGATCTGGCCGGATGCATTGAATTTGGCAAGAGCGATCTCTGCGGCGTCCTTGAAGTCCTGGCCATACTGTGCGGTGTTGCCGGTAAGAGGCAACTGATACCCGATCTTGATGCTATCGGCAGCCTGGGAAGCTGCTGGAATCATGACCGAAGCAACAGTGAGTGCCAAAAGCGTTCTGCGAGAAAGTTTCATAGCGGATGTTCCCCAATGGGTTGGTAATCGGTGTACTAAGCGCCTGACTTTCATCAGGCAAAGGGAGGTGACGCCCGTTTTAACGGGTCTGTTTTATGTCCGGTATTCCGGATCATGCATTTCGACGTCCGATTTGCCGGATCTGTCTGTATTATAAAAAGATCTTCTTCAAACTGCTTCTGCTTCAGAACCAGGTTTCACGACGAGGCGGCAGCAGCCGGTGTCGCCAATCTTCCAGGTCTCGCCTTCGAAGGTGAAGCCAGCCTTGCTGAACATGCCTGCGTCAATGGCACCTGCGGCCTTACACAGCAGCTCGAGCGCTTCGCCCTTGCGGCCGGCAGCAACCCAGTTGTCTTTCAGCGGGCATTTGTGGAATTTGATTTCCATGCCTTCATGGTCACATTTGCGCAGCTCAGGGCCAAACAGATGGTCGCGGCAGGGAATACCCTGCAGGAACTGCTCAGTGAGGCCTTCGATATTGGCCGGGCCATGCGCTTGCAGCTTTTCACCCATTTCTTCTCCGAGACGATAGGTGGCATCGCTCATCAGTTCGACAGCTTTGTCGTTGCCAAAATTTTCAACCAGAACATCAAACATGAACATGTAGAATTTGGCACGCATGGCATAGGCGCCGGAAAGCTGCTCAAGTGTGATCTCGGGGGTCGTGGTCTCTTCTGACATTGGTCTCTCCAATTGTGGTCTTGTGGTTATCACCTTATAGCCTGACATTTGACGATCATTCACATGATCCTGTGCCGGTCCGCCAAAGACGAAACAAACATATATCAGGCAGGAGCTAAGGCTCGACCATCTCTTCTTTCAGTAACAATGCTTTAAAATCAAAGCGGTTGTTCCCGCAACTGACGAAGGCTTGCGCCTCTGCCTAGATTTCAACTAAGAACAATTTGCAAGAGTAAAATGCAACAGCGTTCTATGAATTTTATCGTGCTTTGCTCGCCTACAAGAGCGAAAATGCCTTAAATTTAGACTTGCTCAAATTTTACGCATACAAGCCTGTGAAGCGCAAATGAAATATTGTTTTCCATACAACTAAAGTAAATTTACTGAGGGCTTTGCCCTATCGGCTCGCAGTCGAAACAAAGAAGGCATGTCGTTCTGATAGATACGGAAAGTCACGGACAATCCAATGTTCGAACAAGAAGCCTCTGTTCCGTTCTCCAACTATCCAGAAGACAAAACCCCTCCCATAAGCAGGGCCGCTTACGGGAGGGGTTCTTTTTAAAGGAGCGCACTTTTGCGATGGAGAGGGCGAGTGAAAACGCCAGATCTGTAAAGCGCGCTCCAAATCGAAAAAGGACAAAGACCGTCTATTTGAAACCGAGCTTTGCACTCACATCACTGGCGACCTGCTTGATAGTCTTTTCCGCATCCGCCCCGTCGATCACATCCACAAGGCCTGCGGCGATCATATCTGTCACGGCGACACCTTCAGACCCCGGATAGGAATACCAGGGCCCCGCAAAGGCAGACACCTGAGCGTGCGCCCGTTTGGCATTCTGGTTCTTTGCATAGAAGTCGCCAAGATAGGTGTCGTCCTGCAGAACGATGGCATTGGTGGGTGCATAGCCGGTATTTTCAACGATGACCTTGGCCGCATCCGGACCCGTTACATAGCGCATATATTTCCACGCTGCCTGCTGGCGTTTTTCATCATCGGTCAGCATGACCACTGCGGAGCCACCGGTCGGGAAGTAGATGGAGCTTTTGTCCTTGGCCGCCGTAATGAAAGGCAACAGCGTGACATCAAAGCGATCACCGGCCCCTTCGACCATGCGCGTAAGGTAAGAGGAGCTATCGATATAGATGCCCAGCGTGCCAGCAACGAAAGCCTGACGTGCATCGTTGCCGGAATAGTTTTTCATGCCGGCTTCCTTGGCGAGACGACCATAGAATTCAGCAGCCTTGACGCCTGCTTCGCTGTCGAAGGTGATTTTGGTTTCGTCTTCATTCATCGGGCGTCCACCATAGGAGCCCAGCACCGACTGGAAGCGCCAGTCATGCGCAGCAATCCAGGCACCGTCAATCGTGTCGCCCAAAGCATTGATCTTGCCAGCCAGATCAATCAGACCGTCAAAGTCCTGCGGGAATGCATCCAGAGACACACCGGCCTTTTCGACCAGATCGGGGTTCACATACATGACCAGCGTG
Organism: Cohaesibacter marisflavi; assembly: GCF_963665895.2. Taxonomy (NCBI): domain Bacteria; kingdom Pseudomonadati; phylum Pseudomonadota; class Alphaproteobacteria; order Hyphomicrobiales; family Cohaesibacteraceae; genus Cohaesibacter; species Cohaesibacter marisflavi. The sequence continues at coordinate 3,547,674 of NZ_OY762534.1, forward strand.
GAGGCAGAGGCCGCCAGAGCCCACTGCTTGCCCTTATATTGCCCCAGAGAACGCAGAGCGCGGGTGTAGCCATCTTTCTCAAAAGCAGCTTCATCACCAATCAACCCATCAAGTGGCTGGGCCAGTTCACGGGATTCCAGAATACGCCAGCGATTAAGGCCCACAAAGGCCACGTCCGGCAGGTTGCCAGCAACGGATTCGCGCAGCAGACGCTGGACGCCATCGGCATAGGTTTCTGCCGGGCTGTCATACTGGATCTTGATGTCCGGATTATTTGCCATGAAACCATCGGCCAGCTTCTGCTGGACTTCGGTCCACAATGTCGGGTTGGCATAATGCACACGCAGGGTGATGTCTTCAGCTTTTGCCGCAGCCGTGGCAAACAGGCCAGCAGCAAGAGAGGCAATGAGTAGTTTTTTCATAGTGACGTTTCCTATCCAAGATACGCAATAATTTTTCGGGTTGAGGGAAAAAGCTGGTTGCCCTCAAGTCATGCTTGTCTGGCGTTTGTTTGCCTTTACGCCGTTTTTCTTTCTTGTTCGGCTCCTTCGTGCGCCCAAGAACCGGCCCCACGAAGAAAGCAAGGGTGCAGAGCCCGTCGCCCTATCCTTTAAGGCCGGTCATGGTGAGCCCCTGAATGAAGGCGCGCTGAGCCATAAGGAAGACGAGCACCAGCGGCGCGGTGACAATGGCGGTTGCCGCCATCAGCGGCCCGAAGCTTGAGCCCGCTTCCACATCACGGAAAAACAGAATGCCGCGCGGCGGCGTCGCCAATTCCGGACTGGATACAGCGATAAGCGGCCAAAAGAGATCATTCCAATGGGCGACCACTGAGAAGACAGCAAAAGCCGTGGCCGCAGGCCATGCGAGCGGAAAGGCAATGCGCCAGACGATGGACATTTCGCTCAAGCCATCCACCCGTGCGGCGTCGATGAGATCCTTGGGGATGGTGGCAAAGAACTGCCGGAACAGGAAAATGCCAAACACCGAGGCGATAAAAGGCAGAATCAGGGCTGCATAGCTATCCAGCAGGCGCAATTGTGACAGGCCCAGAAACAGGGGAATGGCTGTTACATGATAGGGCACCAGCAATCCGGCCAACACCATCCCCATGACAATCGCCTTGCCGCGAAAGTCCCGCTGGGTGAGCGCATAGGCGCACGGCACGGCAATCAGAATTTGCAGGATGAGAATGCCGCCGCAGACGATGATGCCATTGATGAGAAAGCGCCAGAGGGGCATCTTGGTAAAGGCCACCACATAGTTGTTCCATTCAAAATGGCTGGGCAGCAGCTGGATGCTGTCCTGAAAAATTTCGTCGGCTGGCTTTAGGGAAAGGGAGATCATCCAGAAGAAAGGCAACAGGATGATGGCTGCCCCCAGGAGCAAAAGACCAAGGCTTACGGCGCGGGAAAGGTATCGGGCAGCGATCATCGGTAATGCACCTTCTTTTCAACGATCCTTACCTGAGTCAGAGTCAGGATGAGCACGGCCACAAAGAAGACCACTGTGATGGCGCTGGAATAGCCCGCCTTGAAATAGACAAAACCCTCACGATACATCGCATAGACCAGCGTGTCGGAGGCATAGGCCGGTCCGCCCTGCGTGAGCGTTGCGACGGTTTCAAAGACGCGGAAGGAACGGGTCGCCGTTACCACCAGAACGAACAGGGTGGTGGGGCCCAACATGGGCCATGTGACGGTCCAGAAACGATCCCACCAATTGTTGGCACCGTCGATTTCTGCGGCGTCATAAAGCTGGGAGGGAATGGCCGTGAGCCCGGCCAGAAACAGCACCATATTATAGCCGATGGTCTCCCATATGCCGATGGCGGCCAACGTATAGAGCACCAGCCCGCGATCGGAGAGCCATGACTGGCCCGGAATGCCCACCAGCCCGATCAACTGATTGATCAAGCCGAGGCTGGGGTGAAGCAACATCTGGAACACCGTCGCCATGGCGACCAATGTCGCGGCGACAGGCATGAAATAAGCCGTGCGCAACATGGTCGCCAGCCTCGGGCTCCAGGTTGAAACCGACTGCACCCCAAGGGCAACAACCAGCGAGAAAATCATGGACAGCGGCATCACGACCGCAACATAGAGAAGCGTATTGGTGACCGCACGACGGCCCGTCCGGTCGGTAAAGAGGGTCACGTAATTATCAAGCCCAACCCAGTGAAAGGAACGGGCGCCAAACTGGTAATCGGTGAAAGAGAAGACCGCCACGAGAAGCGAGGGAATGAAAATGAGTACCAGCATGGCAAGGGTCGCGGGCCCTGCCAGCGACAGGGTTGTCGCGGCTTCCTTGAGGTGCGGCGCGGAGAGCTGACGGGGGGACAAAGCCATCATACGGCCTCCCCTCTTTGTCTGACCTCAAGGGGCAGCCGCTCACCACTTTCAGCCTTGAACAGATGGATCTTCTGCGGTGCGATGGATAACTGCACAACATTGCCCACCGCAGGCACAAGCGGCCCCTCCTCATCAGCAACCCGCAAGCAAATGCCTTCGGACAGCTCCACATCAAGCAATGTGTGGCCGCCCAGATAATCTACCCGCGTCACCCGGCCCTGAAGAGGGCCGTTTTCGACGAGCGCGATATTCTCTGGCCTCAAGCCAAGAATGATGTCTCCATCCCAAGCTTCAGATAGAACAAAGGCCCCAAAGGGGGACTGAAGTGCTGTGCCTACCGGTTTGACTGTCAGCAGATTGATCGGATGCTCACCGACGAAGGCCGCGACCTTGGTGTTCGCGGGTCTCGAATAGAGAATGCGCGGCGGTGCGACCTGCAAAATATGTCCTTCCATCATCACCGCTACCTGATCGGACAGGCTCATAGCCTCCGTCTGGTCGTGGGTGACATAAATGAAGGTCTTACCGGTCTGCTTATGCAACAGGCTGATTTCTTCGCGCATCTGACCGCGCAGCTTGGTATCAAGATTGGAGAGAGGCTCATCAAAGAGAAAGGCCTTCGGGTCTCGCACCAAGGCACGCCCGACAGCAACACGCTGCTTCTGCCCACCGGAAAGCTCTGAAGGCTTGCGTTCAAGCAACTCGGTGAGGCCAAGCATGGCCGCAATCCGCTCCACTTCACGCCCGTTGGCTGCCCGTTTGCGTCGCGCAGAAGGCAACAGGGCCGTCACGAGCGGGAGCCGTTCCAGGCGGCTCATGGACCGCATCGCCAGCGGCAACCCGATATTGGCCCGCACCGTCATATGAGGATAAAGCGCATAGGACTGAAACACCATCGCGATATTGCGGAGGGTCGCGCTTTTCTCCCGCACATCTTCGCCATCAAACAACAGCGTACCAGCGGAAGGTTGATCAAGACCGGCCAGAATGCGCAACAAGGTGGATTTGCCGCATCCGGATGGCCCCAAAAGGGAGGTAAAACTCCCTTCCGGAATTTCCAGATTGATGGCATCCAGAACCGGCTTGTCATCAAATATGCGCGTCAGCGACTTGAGCTGGATCACGGTTTATCTCCGATAAATGTAAATTAATTTACAGATATCGGAGATAGATGTAAGTTTTATGACGCATCGCTCTTTGTTGATGCTGGCAGGTGGAGAAGCACGGGAACAAGAGCCTCCAGAACGGCCTCTACACTTTCCTTATGCTGCACCCCGTCAATGTCGGGAGCATGACACAGCCCGAAAACCTGCTTGCCAAACACCAGTCCGAAGGCGGCCTCACTGTGGGTGCCATATTGTCCGCCAACCGCGACCAGCGCCTGTGAGCCTTGCGCGATCAGGGCATTGCGCGCATGGCCAATCCCCGTTGCAAGCGGAATGGTTATGTAATCGTTGGCGTCGCGCCAATCGTCACCACGCAAAAAGCCCATGGTCAGCCCGCCTTGCAGAAATGCGCCGCGGCTGGCCGCTTCCATGACGCCACCGCGCCCGCCGCACAGAATTGGCACATTCAGTTCGGCCAGTTTTGCACCCAACAATTCGGCAGCTTTCAACATGTCCGCGTCAGGCTCGTTGGGGCCGATAATGCCAACGGGAATCTTTCTCGTATTCTTCTGCGCATAGACGTGTCGCACAGCTTCAAGCCCATCGATGGTCTGCCGAGCCCCCTTAGAGCCTGATACCCCTTGCGCGTCCGAAGGCATCCAACGCCAGTGCCAACTATCAAGCCAGGTTTCGTCAGACTGCCATATTGTGCCCTGATCATCGATTTGCAAATTGATCATTCCGCTTGCCTTTCCCGCAATAGGTTGTGTAGGTTATCTTACACAATAATTAATTTGGAAGATAATTTACAATTTCTTTGATGTCAGAATGACGACAGTTTGAAAATTCGGGGCGAAAGCCATGGACACCCTTTCAAAAAGACAGCAGGACATTCTCACCCTTGTGGGAGAAAGCGGCTTTGTCACCATTGAAGCGCTCGCCGACAGCTTCGGCGTTTCGGCCCAGACAATTCGCCGCGAGATCATCGCCATGGACAATGCCGGTCTGTTACAGCGCTTCCATGGGGGGGCTGGCCGGGCAGAAGGCACCAGCACCTTGCGGCTGGGTCACAATTACAAGGCCCATCAGAATCGCGAGGAAAAAGACCTGATCGCGCAGAAAGTTGCAGATCTCGTTGCACCGGGGTCATCACTCTATATTGATGTGGGCACAACCATGGAGGCCGCAGCCATACGGCTCAACAAGCTTGCGTCCCTGACCATTCTCACCAACAGCATGCGGGTTGCTGCCAATTTCGATCATACACGGCATGCGGTACATGTGCTTGGCGGGGTCATGGCTGGTCAGGATGGCTCTCTTGTAGGGGAACAGGCGGTTCTAAATTTGCGCGATGTGCGGCTTGATTACGCCCTGATCGGCTGCTCAGGTATTGAGACAAGTGGCAGTGTCATGGATTTCGATCAGCGCAAGATCGCCATCAAGCAGGCGGCTCTCGGGGTGGCAAGGCACAGCTATCTGCTGGCCACGGCAGGCAAGTTCGAGCGTAGCGCCTTCGCTCGCATTTGCCACAGGGACGATGTCGAAGCCGTCATCAGCTCCGACTGAACTCCCCCCCCTCACAACCCGCCGAGATCTTCCTTGATGCTATCGACGATTTCGGCCCGCTGCTGCGCCGACTTTCCGGCATGGGCTGCATAGGTCAGAGCCAGAAGGCGGATCGCGCTGCTGACAGCGGTATGCGACGCGCCAAGAGCAAAGCTTGATACATGGCAGGGCAACACCACCTTGGAAACCCGCTGCATTTCAAACAGGGATGTCCGGTCCGTGATGGTGACAACATTTAGCCTGCTGGTCTTGGCATAGTTCAAGATCGATTTGAGCAGCGTCGACCGTGGTGGCAGGGTGATCAACAACAACACGTCCTTGGGGCCAGTCATGGCCAGATCTTCAGCCCATGACCCCTGATTGATGCCCAGAATCATGACGCCGTGCCGCAAGCGGGAGAAGATCAGGCGCGCATAGCGAGCAATGCCTTCCTCTGTACCCAACCCGAGCACCCAAATGCGCGGAGCGTTGTCGATCAGTTCGGCCGCTTCGCGCACCTTGTCAGAACGCAATTCTTCAAAAGTGCGTGTCAGATTCTTCAATTCAAGCTCCAGATGGGCGCCAATGGCACGACCCATGGCCACTTGTTCAGAATTGGTTACAGACAATTCGTAAGGCTCGGACTGGTTCCGCTCTTCACGGGCTTGCAATTTAACTTCGTTGAAATCGGCATAGCCCAGATGCTGGAAGAAACGCGCAGCGGTGGCCTTGGAAACCCCTGCCATTTCAGCAATTTCGGTCGCCGAGTGCGTGAGGATGTCATCTTGCCGATCCAGGATGAGGCTCGCGAGCTTTTTCTCTCCGGCAGTCAGCCTTGAGTATCTTTCCTGAATTCTCAGCACGAGGCGTGATGCCATGAAACCCTCCGATTCTTGTTCGTCTCATAAAAAAAGATTAGCAGCCCTCTTGCAATAATGAAACAACAGTTTCATGATTATGAAACCGAGAAACAAGGAGGCAGAATGAGTCAATCCCGTCTCATACGCAAAGGCATATGGCAGCGACTGAAAGATGTCGCACGGGCTGACGCGCGCTTTCATCTCGATTTTTCCGAAGTGATCCCCGATTTCGACGGCTCTGAGCAGGCAACCGAACGGGTTCTGCAAGATGACGCCTTCAAGGCCTGTCGCTTCGCATTCGTGACACCTGACAATTCCCTTACGCTTTTGCGCCAACGCATGATCGAAGCGGGCATACCGCTGGTCATGTCCACTTTCAATATCCGGCGTGGATTTCTCTATCTCGCGCCGGGCGTCGTGCCCAAGGGAGCCGAGCTTTATGCTTCATGGCTTGAGGGCATGGAGCATTTCGCCACCCCCATTTCGCTGGAAGGCATTGCGCAAAAGGGGAGTTTCGATTTTGCCGCCACCGGCGCATCTGCTGTTTCTTCCAAAGGCATCCGCTTTGGCAAGGGGCACGCCTATTTCGATCTGGAATGGGGCATGTTCACAGATCTCGGCCTGATGGAAGAAACAACGCCTGTCGCTTCTATCGTGCATGATGTGCAGGTGACCGACGAAACCGTCATCGCCAGCGATCTCGACATCGCCATCGATATGATCGCCACACCGGAGAAGCTGATCCGGGTTGAGAGAAACGAGCGGCGGCCGCGCGGCATCCGCTGGGATCTCTTGAGCAAAGAGCAAATAATGGACATTCCGCCTCTGGCCGAGTTGGCTCGGATCAGGGGTGTTTTTTAAAAAGACCGCTATCCTTCCCGAGACAAATGGAGACACTGATCATGAGACTTGCTCTGGACAGACGCCGATTTCTTTCCCTGATGGCCGCAGGCGCAGCCCTGCCAACCATGGGCCGCTTTGCCAGCGCTGCAAGCCCTTTCGCCTTTCAGGCTTCCTGGATCAACGATGCCGAATTCACCGGCTATTTCGTTGCCATGGACAAAGGCTATTATGCTGAGGAAGGCCTGGACCTTTCCTATGCTTCCGGCGGACCGGATGTCATCCCTGAAAGCACCATCATCGCAGGCAAGGCTGATCTGACGCTGACGACGCCGGACACCACCATCAAGGCGATTGCCGAGCAGGGCGCACCGTTCAAGATCATCGGTACCCAGTATCAAAAGAACCCGATCGGTATCGTGTCGCTTGCGTCCAACCCGATCAAGAGCCCTGAAGATCTCATCGGCAAAACCCTTGCCGTGCCGCCGGTCAACGTGATTTCCGTTGAAGCCATGCTGAAAATTTCCGGTGTGGATCGCTCCAAGATCAACATCGTGCCTTATGCCTATGATCCAACACCGCTGATCAAGGGCGAAATCGACGCGTCTCTCGATTTCACCACCAACGTGCCTTTCACCATCAAGCAGGCCGGTGCTGATGCGACCTCCTTCCTGCTCTACGATTTCGGCTTCACCATCTTTAACGACACGGTCGTGGTCACCGAAGAAACCCTCAAGAGCAAGCGCAAGGAACTGGTTTCCTTCCTGCGTGCCTCTCGCAAAGGCTGGGAAGAAAATCTCAAGGACACCACTGTCTATCCACCGAAATTTGCGGACAGCTGGTTCAAGGGCACGGGCCGTTCCATCGAGAATGAACTCTTCTTCAACGAAGCTCAGAAGTCTCTGATCGAAGCGGAAGGCGGCATCTTCTCCATGAGCGAAGAAGCCATCGAAGCCAACATCAAGGCGCTGGCAGAAGTGGGCATCGCGGCCAAACGCGAGTATTTCGATACCTCTCTGCTGGAAGAAATCTAATGAATGCCGAGCACGGTATAACAATCAATCAGGTGTCGCGGTCCTTTACGGGCCGCGGCACACTCGTTCAGGCGCTGTGCGATGTGTCCCTTGACTGTCCGGAAGGCTCCTTTACGGCGCTGATCGGGCCGTCGGGCTGTGGCAAGTCTACCTTGTTGCGGCTGGCTCTGGGGCTTGACGCACCTGATTCTGGCCAAGTGCTTATTTCCGGCATGACACCGCAGGCCGCTGCCAAGAGCGGCAAGACCGGCGTCGCCTTTCAGGATGCCGCGCTGATGCCCTGGCGCACCGTGGAAGACAATATCCTGTTGCCTCTGGACGTCCTCGGGCGCAAACGGAGCGCTTATCACGACGAAGTGGCCAAGCTGGTCAAGCTGGTCGGGCTAGATGGCTTTGAAAAGGCCCTGCCTGGTGAATTGTCTGGAGGCATGCGCCAGCGCGCAGCGATTGCCCGCGCCCTCGTCACCCGCCCCGAAATCCTGTTTCTTGATGAGCCCTTTGGGGCTCTTGACCAGATCCTGCGCCGACAGATGAATGTAGAGCTGCAACGCATCTGGATGGAAAGCAACGCCACCACCCTGTTGGTAACCCACGGCATTGATGAAGCCATTTTCCTTGCAGACCGCGTGGTTGTCATGCAGAGCAAACCCGGTCGGATCAGCCGCATTATCGATGTGCCGTTTGATCGTCCGCGTACGCCGGATCTATTTGCACATCCAACCTTCCACGCCTTGGAAAAGGAAATCGCGGAGGCGCTGGATGGCCACTAAGACGCCCGCCGCCAAGACCGAAAGTGTTCTCTCTTTGCGGCAGAAGCTGGCCCGCTATTCGACCGTGCGCAACTGGCTGTTGCTGCTTGTCTTCTGGGAGATCATCGGACAATTGCGGCTGGTTGCTGATGGAGCATTGCCAGCACCGTCTGCAATTCTGGCCCGCATGTGGGTTGATTGGGCCGACTATCCGCCACATATCTGGGCCACTCTGGAAGGTGCAGGAGCAGGTTTCCTCATCGGCAACGCTGTGGCAATAGCGGCGGGTGTGCTGTTTGCCACCTTCCCCCTTACACAGCGGCTGGCACGCGGGGTTAATGTGGCGCTGTTTGCGCTGCCCCCTATTGCCGTTTCACCGATCCTCGTCATTACCTTTTCTGACATGACACCGCGTATCATTCTGGCGGCGATCGGCTGTTATTTCGTAACCATGAGCGCCACTGTTACCGGCATCCAGCAGACAGACCGACGTATTGTCGATGTCGTGCATGCTTATGGTGGGCGGCAATGGAAAACCCTTATCTATGCCCAGATGCGCAGCGCCATTCCAGCCATTCTGTCCGGGCTCAGAGTCGCAGCCCCGAATGCGGTTCTGGGATCTATTCTTGCAGAATTCGGCGGAGGTGGTCGGTTTGGACTTGGAGTCTATCTGATCGGATCACTCGGCCGGGGCGAGCCCGATCGACTGTGGGGTATCGGTCTTTCGGCAACAGTGATTGCCGGGCTCGCCTACTTTCTTTTCTCTCTCATCGCCACGCGCCTGACTGGCACCTCGAAGGCTGTTACCGTGCCTGCAAGCCCTCCGGCGCCCAAAGCGGAGAAGAGTATGGTACTCACGTTAGCGCTCGGCACCGTTTCTTTTGCCCTGCCGTTCCTTTTATGGTGGCTTATGCTCGCCATCATGGGCACCCCCGCCATGATCGCCAAGACACCGGTTGGTCTGTTTGACTATCTCTTCATGATGCCCAGCAGTCTTGTTAGTCTTGGCAAGCTGGCTACAGCGCTCGGCCAGACGCTGCCCATGACCATGGTCGGCATGGCGGTTGGCCTGTCCTTCGCCTTTGCGCTGGCGCTCTGCTCAGTGCTTTATCCGGCCATCATCCGCGGCTTCATGCCCGTTGCGCTTGTCACCCAGACCATGCCTTTGGTCGCACTGACACCATTGCTGGTCCTCATTCTGGGGCGCGGCCCTTCGCTAATCCTCTGGATCACCGTGTCAGTGACCTTCTTTCCGGCCTTTGTTACCATGGCACAAGGTCTGTCCATGGTGTCGCGGGCTGCTATTGAGGTGCCCAAGGCATATGGCGCCGGACCGTTCAGACAACTCTGGCTGGTTTCGATTCCTGCCTCCCTGCCCTATCTCTTCGCTGCAACGAGACTGGCCGTTCCCCGCGCTCTTTTGGGCGTAATGATTGCCGAATGGCTTGCCACCGGCAAAGGCCTTGGCAATCTGCTCAACCAATCCCGCGGATATCTGGACTATGGCATGATCTGGTCGGTTTCCGTGGTTTCAGTTCTCATATCCGTTCTTTTCTATCAAATCGTAGTCGCCATCGAACAGCGCGTACTTTCAAAGCGCGGCATGGCACCTGCCCAATAAGACATCACGGAGCTTCAACATGGTGGATATTGTTGATCACAAAATCAAAGTCCGCGAACGCGTTTGGCGCGAATTGCGCAAAGTTGCCGTCCCCGATAGCCGATTTCATTTCGATTTTGGTGAGTTCATCGCCGATTTTGAGGGTGGTGAAGAGGCTGTACAGCGGCTCGTGGACCATGAATTCTATCAGAATTCGAATTACATCTTCATCACGCCGGACAATTGCCTCGATCGCCTGCGCCTAAAAGCGCTCGAAGATGGCAAGAAAGTTCTGATGACGACCTATTCGATCAAGCGCGGCTTCTGGCTGCTGGATCCAGCAAAAATCGCAACCGAGCTCTATCTCTATGCTTCTACACTTGATGGCATGGAGCGGGTTGGACAGCCAGTAAGCCTCAAGGATCTCGCAGACATGCCGAAGGTGGACTATATGGTCACCGGCACAGGCGCCATCAACACCATGGGCATCCGCTTTGGCAAGGGGCATGGCTTCTTTGATAGCGAATGGGGTATGCTTTACCAGATCGGGCGGATCTCGACCGATACCCCCTCGGCTGCAGTCGTCCATGATTGCCAATTGCTTGAAGAAGAGCTGACACCGGATGTCTATGACACCGTCGCTGATGCCATTTTCACCCCAACGCGCACAATTACGGTAGACGGACCGCACAAACCGACTTGCGGTATTCTTTGGGATCGTCTTGATCCAGTCATGTATGAAACCATCCCACCGTTGCAGGAGCTTAAGGCCATGGGCCTCTGATGCCCGACTTCATTTTCAATTCAACTTCGTGAAGAGTCCCCGCAGAACTCTTGACACCAAAGGAAAGCCCACAGGATTGTTTCGTGTGGGCTTTTCTCATGCTTGGGGCAACACGGATTCCTGAGCCTATATATATTGTCCATATACGCAAAAACCCCCCGGCTTATGGAGCACGGGGGGTTTTTGAATGTTTGTTATTAGCAGGCCCGGCAGCGACCTACTCTCCCACGTCTTAAGACGGAGTACCATTGGCGCAGAGGATATTAACGGCCGAGTTCGGGATGGGATCGGGTTTGGTGTCCTCGCCATAACCACCGGGCCGGCGAATAACAAACAGAGAAGCTGGAGTTGCTAACGGTGATTTTATCCAATCACCTAGCGCTTAGTTTTTTCGTGTTGCTAAAGAGCAACCCGCTTTGAATGAATATAGACAAATGAGAGTAATCAAGCCTATCGAGCTATTAGTATCAGTAAGCTTCGCACGTTACCGCGCTTCCACACCTGACCTATCAACGTGGTGGTCTTCCACGGCTCTCAGGGAGAACTCGTCTCAAGGTGGGCTTCCCGCTTAGATGCTTTCAGCGGTTATCCCTTCCGCACATAGCTACCCTGCAATGCGGCTGGCGCCACAACAGGTCCACCAGAGGTGCGTCCAACCCGGTCCTCTCGTACTAGGGTCAGCTCCTTTCAATTCTCCTGCGCCCACGGCAGATAGGGACCGAACTGTCTCACGACGTTCTGAACCCAGCTCACGTACCGCTTTAATTGGCGAACAGCCAAACCCTTGGGACCTGCTCCAGCCCCAGGATGCGATGAGCCGACATCGAGGTGCCAAACAATGCCGTCGATATGGACTCTTGGGCATCATCAGCCTGTTATCCCCGGAGTACCTTTTATCCGTTGAGCGATGGCCCTTCCACACGGGACCACCGGATCACTATGACCGACTTTCGTCTCTGCTCGACTTGTCAGTCTCGCAGTCAGGCTGGCTTATGCCATTGCACTCAACGACCGATTTCCGACCGGTCTGAGCCAACCATCGCGCGCCTCCGTTACTCTTTGGGAGGCGACCGCCCCAGTCAAACTACCCACCATGCGCTGTCCCGGATCCGGATAACGGACCGCGGTTAGACAGCCATGACAACAAGGGTGGTATTTCAAGGATGGCTCCATCTGAGCTGGCGCCCAAATTTCAAAGCCTACCACCTATCCTACACATGCCAACACAACTGTCAGCGCAAAGCTATAGTAAAGGTTCACGGGGTCTTTCCGTCTGACCGCAGGAACCCCGCATCTTCACGGGGAATTCAATTTCACTGAGTCTATGCTGGAGACAGCGGGGAAGTCGTTACGCCATTCGTGCAGGTCGGAACTTACCCGACAAGGAATTTCGCTACCTTAGGACCGTTATAGTTACGGCCGCCGTTTACCGGGGCTTCAATTCGATGCTCTCACATC